>NZ_NESM01000009.1 GCF_002778285.1 Limnohabitans sp. 15K | reverse complement strand
AAGTCACCTGCTGCCTGTCCTGACCTTCGATGTATCTGGACATATTGACCTCGCTGTTCAATATATCTGCCAACTCTACAGAGTTCGTACACCGGCGGGGAGAGGGTTTTCACACAGCCTCGGCCATGAGCGGCCGTTCGGCTTCATTTGATCAAATGACTACGCAGGATCTACCTCTGTCGATCCTTACCTCATGGGGTTGTTAGCTTTCAGTATTAGCCGGATGCAGGGCAAAAAGGTTAGATGGGGTTTCTACTAGTTGATTTGTCAACTAATTTTTCTAAGATTAAATTAGCTTCGCCATCCAGAGCGTAAGCCTAATCCCAGGAGACAAACATGCGTTTTCAATGGAAGTTGGTCGGCACGCTAGCTGCCGTCTTTGCAATGGGTAGCGTCGCTGCCCAGACCGTTAAGGTCGGCATCATTGCCCCGTTCTCAGGCCCTTTTGCTCACTATGGCACGCTCTTCAAGGCAGGCGCGGAGGCATATGTCGCGCAACAAGGCGGAAAGCTCGCAGGCAAAAGTGTTGAATTCATTTATCGTGACGAGGGCGGTCCCAACCCGGCCAATACCCGCACCTTGGCGCAAGAGCTGGTGATCAAAGACAAGGTCGACTACATTGGAGGGGTGGTTTTTTCACCGAACGCATTCGCTGTAGCTCCGGTGATACAGGAATCGAAAACACCGTTTGTCGTGTTTAACGCCGCCACCTCCGACATCACAACCAAGAGTGATTTCTACGTTCGTACAAGCTACACACTGTGGCAGGTAACTGTTCCGCTGGCTCAGCATGCTGCCAAAAAGGGCATCAAGAAAGTAGTGACGGCTGTCACAGACTACGCCCCAGGAGTAGACGCAGAAAATGCTTTCAAGGCTGAATTTGCCAAGCAAGGTGGCCAAGTCGTGGAAAGCATCCGCATGCCGATCCGCACCACCGACTTTGCACCATTTGCCCAGCGTATCAAGGCAAGTGGCGCGCAAGCTGTCTATGTATTTTTGCCTGGAGGACCACCCAATTTAGGCTTTGTTAAAGCCTACAACGAGAACGGTCTGAAAGCTGCTGGCGTGGAATTCCTTGGCACCGCTGAGACCGATGAATTCGACTTGCAAAAATTTGGTGATTCCGCGCTTGGCCTTACTACCGCCTTCCACTACAGCCCTGCGCACGATTCAGCAGCCAACAGGACATTTGCTGCGGCCGTTGCAAAGGTTAACAAAGACGCAGTGCTCAACTACGCTACCGTTGGTGCGTGGGATGGCATGGCAGTCATTCACAAGATGATTGAAGCCACAGGCGGCCAGAGAGATGGCGATAAAGCCATGGCAGCGATCAAGGGTCACAAGTGGGAGAGCCCACGCGGGCCTGTGAGCATCGATCCCACCACGCGTCACATCACTCAAAACGTGTATCTGCGTAACGTCGAAAAGGGCGCGGGTGGAATTCTGGTCAACAAAGAAGTGCAAAACTTCGGTCCGCAAGTGGACCACGGCCTGACCAAGTAAGTCAAAGCTAGGATTCCAGAGTGACCCTTCTTGCCAACATCCTTATAGATGGCATTGCCTACGGCATGGTGCTGTTTATCATCGCTGTGGGCTTGTCGGTCACTCTTGGCCTCATGCGTTTCGTGAACTTAGCACATGGCGCCTTTGCAATGACGGGTGGCTATATCGCCGCATGGCTAGTTCGAGAGCAAGGTCTGTCGTTTTATGCGGGTGCCCCGCTGGCCGTTCTGGCCACCGGCTTTATTGGGGCACTTCTCGAGGTTACGGTGTTTCGCCGTTTGTACCGCCGTACCGAATTACAACAAGTGCTCTTCACCATCGGTTTAAGCTTCCTCTTTGTTGCTACGGCCAATCTTCTGGCGGGACCCGAAGTGCAGCTGATCCCCCTGCCACCAGCCTTATCGCAATCTGTTGATCTAGGAATTCGCACCTTACCCGCGCAACGGTTGCTCGTGATTGCCAGTGGGGTACTGGTCGTACTGTCAGCATTTTGGGTACTCAATAAATCTCGTTTCGGTGTGTGGCTGCGCGCAACCGTAGACAACACAGATGCTGCCTCAGCACTAGGTATTCCTGTACAACTGGTTTATGTGACCACGTTTGCTGTCGGCGCGGCATTAGCTGGCCTCGGGGGAATTCTGGGTGCAGAACTCATGCCGCTGGAACCTTACTATCCTGTCAAATATCTTGTGCTTGTATTGGTGGTGGTAGCCGTGGGTGGCATGGGAAGTATCGCAGGCTCTTTGGCTGCATCACTGACTCTGGGCATTATCGATACCGCTAGCAAGTACCTTGCTTCCGACTGGGGTTCTTTGTTCTTCTTTCTTGCCATGGCGCTACTACTGGCATGGCGGCCGCACGGTTTGCTGATGGCCAGAAAGGGTTGATGCTATGAAACGTGTCCTACCCTACCTCGTTCTCATCGCTCTGGCTGCACTGATTTACTTCGTTTTCCCGGATCAACTTCCACTGGCCGCCCGTATTGCAATCATGGCCATTTTTGTCATGTCGCTCGACATGGTGGTCGGGTATGGCGGACTGGCTACATTGGGTCATTCAGCTCTGTTTGGCATCGGTGCATATGCTTCTGGGATTCTGGCAATGCACTTCACCGGCAATCCGCTGATTGGCCTCCTGGTCGGTTCGTTGGCAGGCGCCTTAGTTGCTTTGCTCTCAGGGCTTTTCTTGTTGCGCTTCGAAGGTCTCACCTTCCTGATGCTCACAGTAGCAATAGGCCAAATTGCGCAAAACGGAGCTAGCAAACTTCGTAACTGGACTGGCGGAGAAGACGGCCTTAGCGGATTCGAAATTCAGAAGTTGTTTGGTGTCTGGTCATTTGACCTCTATGGCAAGGTGGCCTTCGTTTATTGCTTCGTGATGATGCTGATATGTCTTTGGGCAATGCGGCGGATTATGGGTTCACCTTTTGGATTGTCGGTTGTAGGCATACACCAGAACCGACTACGCACAGCGGCCATTGGAGGATCGGTTCGCGGACAATTACTCAAACTCTACACACTGGCGGGCCTATTCGCCGGTATTGGTGGTGCGCTCAATGCACAGGTTAATCAGATCGTGGGACTGGACACGCTGGGTTTCGAGCTTTCTGCAGAAGCACTGGTGATGCTGGTGCTCGGTGGTGCGGGAAATTTATATGGTGCTATTGGAGGCACAGCTGCATTCATGTTGATTCACCACACCGCATCGTCCATCAATCCCTATCATTGGCTCTTCATCATCGGTGGTCTGCTGGTATTCGTGGTTCTGGTGCCTAGAGCACGCCTGCTAGGAGCGTTGAGAGAACGAGTGTCCCGTTTATTACCAGTGCAACGGGATTTAGCATGAGCTCACAGCCACTGCTTGAAGTGCGCCATTTGCACAAATCCTTTGGAGGCTTACATGTCACAAGGGATGTTTCATTCGACCTGCAACCTGGTAACCGGGTAGGACTGATTGGCCCCAATGGCGCTGGAAAGACGACTCTGATCAATCTGATCACGGGCGTGCTTCCTCCCAGTCAGGGAAGCGTCTGGCTCAAGGGTGAGGACGTGTCACACCTGCCGCAGCCAAAACGCGTCAAGCTTGGTTTAGCGCGTACTTTTCAAATCACTCAGCTCGCGCCTGACCTTCCGATACATCGCCAAGTTGAACTTGCGATTCATCAACGTAATGGTACGGTTAACAAGATGTTTCGCGCAGTTGATAGTTTTCATGATGTGCGTGATGAGGCCTCACAGATCCTAAAGACCCTGCAACTAGGAACGCTTGCTCGCCGTAGTCCTATGGAATTGGCTTATGGCGAACAGCGTTTGGTGGAAATTGCTCTGGCAATGGCACTTAAACCTGTTGTTCTTCTTCTTGACGAGCCGATGGCAGGCGTGCCAAGTGGTGAGCGGAAGGTGGTTTTGGATGCGCTCGATACCCTACCTAGCGATTTGGCGATTTTGATGATCGAGCATGACATGGACTTGGTTTTTAACTTTGCCGACAGAATGCTTGTGCTGGCCGAGGGTGCGTTGCTGGCTGAAGGTAAACCAGAGGACATACGTAGGCACCCTGCCG
The DNA here is from genome assembly GCF_002778285.1 of Limnohabitans sp. 15K. Lineage (GTDB taxonomy): Bacteria > Pseudomonadota > Gammaproteobacteria > Burkholderiales > Burkholderiaceae_C > Limnohabitans_A. The sequence goes on along the minus strand of NZ_NESM01000009.1, from coordinate 25,031 downwards.
TGAGAACCGCATATCTTGGTGCGGAGGAATAAACGTATGAGCGAATTGCTGCACATAGAAAACCTCACCGCTGGCTATGGTGCTATTCAGGTACTGCACGGCGTGAACCTGTCGCTCTCTGCAGGTGGTCGCCTAGCACTGATCGGCCGTAACGGCGTGGGCAAAACAACACTGCTAAAGGCCGTGATGGGGTTGGCTGACATGAAAGGTGGCCAGGTAAAACTCGACGGCATAGACATCTCGAAATGGTCTGCTCGAGAACGGGCGCACGCAGGCATTGGCTACGTCCCGCAGACGCGTGACATTTTTCCCTCTCTGACCGTCGAAGAAAATTTGCTTGCAGGACTCAAGGGCCGGCCTCGGAGCTCGCTTGCCGAAGCCTACGCACTCTTTCCTCGGTTAGCAGAGCGGCGAAATAATGGCGGTCAACAACTTTCTGGCGGCGAGCAGCAAATGCTCAGCGTTGCCAGAACTCTCTTGGGCAAGCCCCGACTGCTGTTGCTCGACGAGCCCCTTGAAGGACTCGCACCCATCATCTGCATCGAACTCATGCGAGCCTTTGAACACCTTGCGCAAGAGACTGGCGTCGCCGTTCTGTTGGTAGAGCAAAAAGTTGATGACGCCTTGAAATTTGCACCATTGGCTATGGTGCTTGAACGCGGTGAAGTGGTTCATGAGAGCGATAGTGCTGCCCTACGCCTTCGCAAAGACCTGCTGGAGCGCTTCGTTGGCGTGGCAGGCGCGCATTGACAACAACACAACAGGAGGTTCAATGACCACAGATATTATTTCTCCAGACATGAAAAAAGCACCCTCTGGTGTACCTGTCGTCGATATCGACCCTTTTTGCGATGCTTTCTTGAGTGACCCTTATGCGTCACACCATCAGCTAAGGGAAGCCGGGCCAGTAGTTTGGATTCCTGCTTACGGCATTTACGCCTGTGCCCGTCACGAGTCTGTTCACGCCGTTTTAAATGACCATGGTACTTACATCTCAGGCGCAGGGGTTGGGCTAGCTAACTTCAACAAGGAGCCTCCGTTTCGGCCCAAAAGCCTTATCTTGGAGGCAGACCAACCCTCACATACGAAGGCTCGAACTGTCCTTGCGAGAATTCTTTCACCTAAAACGGTGATGCAAATCCGCGCTACTTTCACGGCTGAGGCGGAGTTGCTGATAGATCGCTTGTTGAAACGACAGGCAGCTGGTGAAGTCATTGATGCGGTAAAGGATCTGTCAGAAGTTTATCCACTCAAAGTTTTCCCTGATGCAGTAGGAGTAGGAGAGACCAATCGCGAAAACCTTCTGCTGTACGGCAATATGATCTTCAACGCTTTCGGACCGCGCAACGAACGGCTACAGAAATCAGCTGAACTCGTTCAGCCAGTTACCGCTTGGATCATGGCTCATTGCCAGCGTGAAAACCTTCGGCCGGGTGGGTTTGGGGATCTCATTTACCAGGCGGCCGACGCTGGGGAGATCACCCATGAGGAAGCGCCCCTGCTGGTGAGATCTTTCCTTTCAGCCGGTGTAGACACCACCGTTAACGGGATAAGCAACGCGATACTTTGCTTGGCAAAGCATCCCGAGCAATATGCCAAATTGTGCGACGACCACTCATTGGCTCGTCCCGCATTTGAAGAGTCTTTACGCTTTGAATCATCTGTTCAGACTTTCTTCAGAACCACCTCGAAAGACACCGAAATGTTCGGTGTTCAAATTCCCAAAGACAGCAAAGTCATCACATTCCTCGCGGCAGCGAACCGAGACGAGCGGCAATGGCCAAACCCCGACAGCTTCGACATTCAGCGTCGACCAACAGGCCATATGTCGTTCGGTTCTGGTATCCACGGCTGCGTAGGGCAAGTTGTAGCCCGACTAGAGGGTGAAGTGGTGCTCACAGCGCTGGCCAAACGTGTCTCTCGTATTGATCTGATCGGTATGCCAGAACGACGCCTCAACAACACACTCCGTGCAATGGCTTCGATGCCCGTGCGACTAATTCCTGCCTGATCAAATATTCCCATGATTAACATTAATCTAATCGATGACAGTGGACTTAAGCAAACACTGCAGGCGACCGAAGGCCAGAGCCTCATGCAGGTCGCAGTGTCAGCGGGTGTTCGTGGCATTGTTGGTGAGTGCGGTGGATCTGCCATGTGCGCAACTTGCCATGTATATGTAGATGATGCGTTTACTGACCAACTTCCCCCTCCCTTGGAAACTGAATTAGAGATGTTGGAATGCACAGCAAGCGAACGACGGCCCAACAGCCGTTTGTCTTGCCAGATCAAATTAACGGTCGCGCAAGAGGGTTTGGTTGTGCGGCTACCCGAACGGCAACAATAAGGCCTTTAGACGTTCAACCCTATCCCATGAGCAAGGTCTCCCCCGCATCTGTTTCTAAGCGCAAATCCTCTGCCAAATTTACTGATAACAAGGCGGTGGTGGACTTGGAGCGCTATGTTCCAGCATTCTTGACTTGGATCGCCAACAAGCTCTCAGGTGGTGCCTCAACCGCTTACCTGAGCGCTTTCAATGTTGGGATTGAGACTTGGCGGCTACTAGTGTTGCTTGCAATCGAAAAATCGCTAACGGCACAGGCGATCTCGCGCACCATTGGCATGGACAAATCTTCGGTCAGTCGTGCTTTCAAAAGCATGCACTTGCGTGGGCTTATTACCATTGGCTTAGACGATGCTGATGGGCGACTGCGCGTGGCGACCATTACGCCCAAGGGCCGTGCGCTGCACGATGAGATCTTGGAATTGGCAATGGAGCGCGAACGTGCATTTCTAAGCGTCCTTAATGACAAGGATCGAGAAAACCTTATAAGCTTGCTGCGCCGCCTTCACGATAACTTGCCAGTGGTAGAGAAAGCTACACAAGAGTATCTTGCAATTCATCATCCGAAATCAAAAAGCCGGCGCGCCGTTGGTCACACCGTATGAATACCGACCAAATTGTCATCATTGGAGGTGGTCACGCTGCTGCCGCAATTTGCGTTGCATTATCAGAAGCAGGTCTAGGTCATCGTATTCACTTGGTTAGCGAAGAGCAAGAACTTCCGTACCACCGCCCACCGCTGTCAAAAAGCTTTCTGAAAAAATTAGATGAAGCCATCACACCACACAAAGCATCAACTTGGTACGCCGAAAAGGGCATCCAAATCCATTTGTGTGATCCTGCAGTATTCATAGACCGTAAAGCCCGAAATGTGATGCTGCGCTCCGGCGTTGCACTGGCTTACCAACATTTGGTCATTGCTACCGGAACCAGGGCACGGACACTCAATGCATTACCACCGTCTGTATCCAACGTCCATCTGCTTCGCAATGCAGCCCATGCGCGCAGCCTGCGAACCCGACTGAATGAAATGGTTTCCGCTGGCCGTGGCCTTACCGTACTGGGTGGAGGATTCATCGGACTTGAAATCGCTGCATCTGCACGCCAGCTGGGGCTAGAAGTGACTGTTTTGGAAGTCGCGCCACGCCTACTGGGTCGTTCTGTTTCTGCAATGATGGCCGAACACGTCTTGGAGCATCACATCAGTATGGGTACGACCATCCAAATCGGTGTACAAATTGACGGCTACGAACTTCTCGAAAATCAGTTGCGTTCAATGCAAGTTAACGGTAACCGCATGGTTGTGGATGAGATGCTCCTTGGGATTGGTGCATTTCCAGAAACCCAACTGGCCAGCGACTGTGGACTGAGTGTGGACAACGGTATTGTGGTGGATGCTTACATGCGCACATCCGATCCAGCCATATTAGCGATTGGTGACTGCGTTGCTTTTTCAACTGCCGATGGTGGACGGCTTCGCCTTGAATCTGTACAAAACGCCAATGACCAAGCGCGAACTGCTACAGCCACACTGCTCGGTCAGGAAGAGCCATATGTATCGGTCCCTTGGTTCTGGTCTGAACAGGGGTCCATGCGACTGCAGATGGCGGGACTTTTGCCTCCCTCATTTGAAACAATCCGACGTCCTGGAGCAAACGCCAACAGCTTCTCTTTATTTCATATGGTCGGCGATAAGCTTTTGTGTGCAGAGTCAGTCAACGCTCCTCTGGACCACATGATGTCCCGTAAGTTGATAGAAAAACGCATGCAGCTCAATCCATCAACATTGGCTGATCCATCAATCCCACTCAAATCGCTTTTCAATTGAATCGTAAGGCGGCACATGCTGCTCTTCACAACAGGCAATCCTTCAGTCGCTAAATATGGCAGCGATCGCTGATTTTTTGATGGTTACCAACTCGATCATCCGACAGCTTCTTTTATTACGTGGCAAAAAATAGATATTTCGCGTGGTGTTCAAAGTGATCGCCTAAGAAGGTGGCGATGAAGTAGTAGCTGTGGTCATACCTCGGCTGCATGCGCAGCGTCAGCGGATGGCCCGCCGCCTCGCAAGCGGCTTGCAACCGTTCGGGGCACAGTTGCGCCAAAAACTCGTCGGCATCGCCTTGGTCCACCAACAGGTGCAGCTTTTCCTGGCGCGCAGTGGCCACCAACTCTGTGGCATCCCATGCACGCCACGCCTGCGGGTCTGCCCCCAGGTAGGCGCTCAAGGCCTTTTGGCCCCAAGGCACTTGCGATGGCGCGGCGATGGGTGCAAACGCCGACACGCTGCGGTAGCGGCCCGGGTGCCGCAATGCGGTAATCAATGCGCCGTGCCCTCCCATCGAATGGCCAAAGATGCCGCGTGATTCACTCGCTGAAAAGTGCTGCTCGATCAAGGTGGGCAACTCGTTGGCCACATAGTCTTGCATGCGGTAATGCGCGGCCCAAGGGGCTTGCGTGGCGTTGACGTAAAACCCCGCGCCTTGGCCCAAGTCGTAGGCCGCGTCGTTGGCTACGACTTCGCCGCGCGGGCTGGTGTCGGGCGCGACCACGATCACGCCATGTCGCGCCGCGTGTGCCTGTGCACCGGCTTTGGTGATGAAGTTTTGTTCGGTGCAGGTCAGGCCCGAGAGCCAGTACAGCACCGGGCACTTGACGCCGCGCAGCGCTGCCTCGGGCAGGTACACGCCCACGCGCATCTCACAACCCAGCGTGCTGGAGGCATGTGTCCAGACTTCTTGCCGCCCGCCAAAGCTGGCGTGTTATTCGATGCGTTTCATTCGCTGCCTTCAAAGTGCACCACCGAGCGGATGGACTCGCCGTTGTGCATCAAGTCAAAGGCGTGGTTGATGCCGCTCAGCCCCATGGTGTGGGTGACAAACGGGGCCAACGCGATGCGTCCGGCCATGGCGTCGTCCACCATGCCGGGTACTTCGCTGCGGCCTTTGACGCCGCCAAAGGCGGTGCCCATCCAGCGGCGGCCAGTGACCAGCTGGAAGGGGCGGGTGGAGATTTCCTGGCCCGCACCGGCCACGCCGATGATGACCGACTGGCCCCAGCCACGGTGCGCACATTCGAGCGCGGCCCGCATGACGTTGGTGTTGCCTATGCATTCAAAGCTGTGGTCCACGCCCCAGCCGGTCATCTCGACGATGACTTGCTGAATGGGTTTGTCGTGGTCTTTGGGGTTGACGCAGTCGGTCGCGCCAAAGGTGCGCGCCAGATCGAACTTGCTGGGGTTGGTGTCGATGGCGATGATGCGCCCGGCCTTGGCCAGCTTGGCGCCTTGCACCACGGCCAGGCCAATGCCGCCCAGGCCGAAAACGGCCACCGTGTCACCTTCTTGCACTTTGGCCGTGTTTTTGACCGCGCCCAGCCCGGTGGTCACGCCACAGCCCAACAGGCACACCTGCTCGGGATTGGCGTCGGGCCGGATTTTGGCCAGCGAGACTTCGGCCACGACCGTGTATTCGCTGAAGGTGGAGCAGCCCATGTAGTGGTACAGGGGCTGGCCTTGGTAAGAAAAGCGCGTGGTGCCGTCGGGCATGACGCCTTTGCCCTGCGTGGCACGCACGGCCACGCACAGGTTGGTTTTGCCCGACTTGCAAAACAAGCACTCACCGCACTCGGCGGTGTAGAGCGGAATGACGTGGTCGCCGGGCTTGACACTCGATACGCCCTCGCCCACCTCGACCACAATGCCCGCGCCTTCATGGCCGAGCACGACCGGAAACAAACCTTCGGGGTCTTCGCCCGAGAGCGTGAAGGCGTCGGTGTGGCAGATGCCGGTGTGCGTGATCTTGACCAGCACCTCGCCCTTGCGCGGCGGCGCGACATCGATCTCGACGATTTGCAAAGGTTGGCCAGCTTCAAAGGCGACGGCTGCACGGGATTTCATAAAGGCTCCGATGAGATGAAAGGCAAAAGATGTAAGGAGGAATGTTTTCCATTCAGGCTCTGAGTCATCCTACCTCTCCCGCAGGTTTTCCAAATCACCCGGCTTGACGTAAAGTTAAAAAAATAACCGCTAAGGACAAGCGGAATTCAGAGTTCTAATTTAAAAATCATTTGATGTCATTGCCTTTTTACAGCTCACCCTAAGTGTGATGGCAATAGAGTCTACGGATTGCTCTAGAAAAACATTAGGATTCGCTGCAATTTACATTTCAATTATCTTAAATCGAATGGCGACTTTGGGTCGGAAGCACCCCAAGGCCCAGGTTGTTGAATGGCAGCCATGCGCCGATCCCGCAGAGATAAAGCTTACAACCCCAGCACTGTTTTGCCGATCAGCCCAAGCTGAATTTCGGCAGCCCCGCCGAAGATAGTGAAGGCCCGGCTGTTGCAGTATTCAGGAACCAGCGTCGCCGCGAGGCCAGGACCGTCCGGCGGCGCGCTACGCCAGCGCAGGCCGGCGGCGCCCAGGGCATCCACGCCAAGCTCACCGATCTCCTGCTTGAGCCGGCTGGCGCGCAACTTCAGGATAGAGGACACCGGACCCGGGTTGTCGCCCGGCGGCAGCGCCGCCATGGTCCGCATCTCCAGCCATTCGAAAGTGTCCAGGTCGCTGACCACTTCACCGAAGCGGCGCTGCATCCCTTCGGACAGCACCTGGTCAGCCGATGACGCCATGGCCTCGGCGACCCGCTTCAGCTGCGAGCGCAGCCGCGGGCTGAAGATGCCGGCGCCCCGTTCAAACTCTAGTAGATACTTGGCACATTCCCAACCGGCGTTTTCCTCGCCGATACGGTCCGCCTGCGGCACCCGCACCCCGTCAAAATGCACCTCATTGACGTCGTGATCGCCGCCGATGGTGGCAATCGGCCGGACGGTAATACCTGGGCTGGCCATGTCTATCAGCAGGAAGCTGATGCCCTGTTGCCGCTTTCCCTCGGTGCTGGTGCGCACCAGGGCGAACATGCGGTTCGCATGGTGGGCCTGGGTGGTCCAGATCTTGGTTCCGTCCAGCACGTAGTCGTCACCGTCGGGTCGGGCGCGCAGGCTCAGGGACGCGAGGTCCGATCCAGCGCCGGGCTCCGAGAAGCCCTGGCACCAGTAATCCTCACCCGACAGGATGCGCGGCAGGTAAAGGCTTTTTTGAGCCTGAGTGCCAAAGCGCAGGATCACCGGTCCGACCAACCGCACGCCCATGGGGTGCACCAGCGGGGCACCGGCCAGAGCACATTCGGTCTCAAAAATGAAACGTTGCAGGGCCGTCCAGCCGGTGCCGCCCCATTCCTCGGGCCACAGGGGCACCAGCCAGCCTTGCACCTGCAGGACCCGCTGCCACGGTCCCGACACCTCCGGCTCGGGATACATGGAGGTCGTGCCGCGCTGTCCTTCGCGCAGAGCGTCGGTCAGGTGCATGGCGAGAAACGCCCGGACCTCGGCCTGAAAGGCCAGGTCGGCCGGACTGAGTTCGAGATTCATACAGACTCCTCCTGCAGTGCCGCTGCCGACGCCACCCGTTCGCGCAGCGTCTGGCTGCACGCGAACCGGCCGCTGGCCAGCAATTCGTTGCCCAGCAACGCGGCGTGCGACGCGGCGTCGCCATCCTCACCTGCGAAAGCCAGCAGCAGGCGAAAGGTCGCTGCCACCGGCAACTCTTCGCACACGCCCATGGCACCGTGCAACTGCACCGCCTCCTTCGCGACAAAGCGCGCAGCCCGGCCGACCTTGTTCTTGGCCATGGCCGCCAGCAACTTGCCTGCAGCCGGCTCTTGCACCATCCGCATCGCGGCCAGCTCGCAAGCCGCCTGAGCTTCGGTGCAATACACCGCCATTTCGGCCAGGCGGTGCTGCACGACCTGGAAGTTGGCCAGCGCTTGGCCAAATTGCCGGCGCTGCTGCGTGTAAGTCGTCGTTTGCTCCAGCACGGCCTGCATGGCGCCGGTTGCCTCCCAGCAATGGGCCACGACGCCTTCGGCGATCACCCGGTGCAACAGGGGTGTCATGCCGGCTGCGCCGGCCGACCCGCCGATCAGCGCCTCCGGCCCCAGCAGGACACCATCGAAAACCAGGTCAGCAGCGCTGCCGCCATCTGTGGTCGCATAGGCGTCGATGCGCACGCCGGGCTGCTGCGGATCGACGAAGAACAGCAGGTCGCCCTCACCCCGGCCCGGATCACGCGCCGAGACCAGCCATTGGGCCGCACCCGCCGCCCCACGCACCAGCAGCTTACGCCCATCGATGCGCCAGCCCTCGCCGTGTGGCTGCGCCAGCGTCCGGCGCGGCTGCCAGGGCAACGTGTCGCCGGATTCGGTGTGTGCGAACGCCAGCCGGTGCTCGCCGGCGATCACGCCAGGCAACCAGCGCTCCTGCTGCTGCTGCGTGCCGGCCAGCGCCAATAGCCGCGCGGCCTGCAGCACACAGGCGCGCAGCGGCTCCACGACCAGGTGCCGGCCGAAGGCCTGCATCAGCACGCCGGCCTCGAGCGGGCCACCGCCGAACCCGCCGGCGGCTTCCGCCAAGGGCAGCCCGAGCCATCCCATCTCTGCGAACGCGCGCCAGACCACGGCCGCGCCGCCATCACGATGAACGCTCGCCTCGCGCTGGCGAAAACTGTAATTGCCAGCCAGCCAGTCCAAGGCGCTGGCCTGGATCAGCTGCTGCTCTTCGTTGATCGAAAAATTCATGCGAATGCGTTTTCGTGGGAAGCCGACATCTCAGTCGGCTTTGATGTTGGCTCTCTTAATCACGCTCGCCCACTGGTCGACGTCGCGACGCAGGAAGCTGGTGAACTCAGCTGGCGTGTTGCCGATGATGTCTAAGCCCCAGCCCTTGAACCGCTCCCTAATCTCCGGATCTTCCAGCACCTTGGCCACTTCGCGGTGAAGGCGATCGACCACCGGCTGCGGTGTTCCGGCCGGAGCCACCAGGCCCAGCCAGGGCATAGCCTCATAACCGGGCACGCCCGACTCCGAAACTGTAGGCAGCTCGGGAATGGATTGGGAGCGTTTGGCCGTGGTCACCGCGAGGGCCCGGAGCTTGCCCGCCTTGATGAAGGGGCCCGACGAGCCGAGCGCATCGATCATCACGCCCACCTGGCCACCGACGAGGTCGATCAATGCCGGGCCGCTGCCACGGTAGGGAATATGGACCATGTAGACGCCCGCCATGCTCTTGAGCAGCTCGCCCTCTAGGTGCGTTGAAGTCCCGGTGCCGGTGGATGCGTAGTTGAGCTTGCCCGGATTGGCCTTGGCGTAGGCGATCAGTTCCTTGACGGATTTCACCGGCAACGCCGGGTTCACCACCACCACGTGGACCACCGATGCGATCTGCGTCACCGGCGTGAAACTTTTGATCGCGTCGTAACTGACCTTGTCGTAGATCAGTGGCGCCGTACCGAGCGACGAGGCGGCCACCAACAGCGTATAGCCGTCAGCGGGCGCGCGGGCCACCAAGTCGGACGCCAGCACCGTCCCGGCGCCAGGCTTGTTGTCGACAATGACCGGCTGGCCCAGCCGCGGCGCGAGCTTTTCGGCCAGTGCGCGCGCCAGCAGATCGGTCACCCCGCCGGGCGGAAAGGGAAGCACTAACCGGATTGGCTTGTTCGGGTAGTCCTGGGCCGAGGCCGAGGGTGCGACGAACGCTGCCGCGGCAGCGAGCACCAGCACGGAAAGTTTGATGACGGATTTCATGGGTGTGTCTCCTGTGATGTAGTTGATGGACGTACGAGCACCAGGGCGTCGAGCGCGACCGCGCCCTGCCCCCGTGCCCGCACCTGAAGCGGGTTGATTTCAATTTCATGGGCCTGCGCGCCCAGCGCTGCCGCCGCATCGGACAGCGCCGCCACGCTCGCGCAAGCACTCTCCACATCGGCCAGCGGCCGGCCGCGAAAGCCGTCGAGCAGCGGCCAAGCCTTGAGCTCGCGCAGCATGTCGGCAGCCATGATGTCATCCACCGGCAACAGGCGATGGCAGGCGTCACGGTAAAGCTCGGTCAGCACGCCGCCCAGACCCACCGTGAGCGCCGCGCCGAACACCGGGTCGTGCGTGACACCGACAATCAGTTCGGCGACGCCACCGCTGGCCATGACCTGGACTAGGACGCCGTCGATACGCGCCTTGTCGTCGTAGCGCCGCGCCGACTCGAGAATCTCGGCGCAGGCAGCGCGCAGCGCCGCCTCGTCCTGGATGTTCAGCCGCACGCCGCCAGCTTCCGTCTTGTGTGCAATATCAGCGCTGAGGATCTTCAGCGCCACCGGATAACCGATGGCCCGCGCCGCGGCTGCAGCCGCATCGGCATCAGCGGCCGGTTGCTCCGCCACCGTCTGCACGCCAAAGCCGGCCAACAGCCGTTTGGTGTCATGCTCGTTCAGCCGCGCCGGCAAGACAGGCGCTGCACCATGCGCGCTCACCCGCGCACGCAAGGCAGCCCAGCGCTCCACGGCAGGCTGGCGTGCCAGCCAATGGCAAAACGGCGCCAGCGCCTGGGTCGCCCGGCCGATGTCGTCGAACACCGGAATGCCCGCCTCCACCAGCTGCGAACGGCACTGCGCCGCGCCGGTGTCGATGGCGACGAACAGGCGGTCATACTGGCCGCAGATATCCACCAGCGTTTCTGCCATGCGGTCAAGTAAATAGCCAGGCGCATAGACGATCACCACATCGACCTCACCCGTCTGTGCCAGGGCCTTGAAGATGGTCCGCACGAAATCCGGCGAATTGACGACGTTGCCCGTCACGTCCACCGGGTTGGAGACCATGCCGTAGTCCGGGATGCCTTCGCGCAGGGTGCGTTGCAGCGCTTCGCTCAGCGTGGGCACGTCGAGTTCCGCGCCAATCAGCTTGTCTGCCAGGATGGCGCCCAGCGCGCCCGACATTGTGACGATGGCGACGCGCCGCCCGCCGCTGCGCTGGCGGAAACCGCTCAGGTAAGCCAGGTCGGCCATCTGCGCAAAATCCGTTCCGCGAATGACATTGAGCTGCGCAAAGCCGGCCTTGTACAGCGCCATGTCGCCAGCCAGCGCCGACGTGTGCGACCGCACTGCTTCCGAGCCTTTATCGGTTTCGCCCGCCTTGTAGATAACCAGCGGCTTGCCCTGGCGCGCGAATGACAGGGCGGCGTCGATAAAGCGCGGGCCATGGCGCAGCTGCTCCACATACCCGATCACGCAATCGGTGTGCTCGTCCTGAGCCAGAAATTCGAGGTACTCCGAGAACTCCACACAAGCTTCGTTGCCGGTATTAATGAAGTGACTCACCGGCACGCCGAGACGGCGCATCAGCGCAAAAACCGCCGAGCAGACATTACCGCTCTGGGTCAACACGCTGGCTCGGCCAGGCCCGGTCTGCACCGGCACGTTGCGAAACACCGATGCGAAGGCGGTGTAGGCGTGCAGGTTCAGATTGGCAAAACCCATGCAATTAGGGCCTGCCACAACCATACCGGTGCGCGATGCAAACTCCTCTAGTGGGCGCTGTAGGGCGACGCCGGCATCTCCCGCTTCGGCAAAGCCCGCGGCATAGACAATGGCTGCGGGAATGCCCTTGGCATGACAGCGCTCGAGCATGGCCGTAACGTCTTCGGCGCCTATGGCCAGAACGACCAAGTCCGGCGCCTCGGGCAACGACTCAATGTCGGGGTAACAGGCGTAGCCAAAAACCTCTTGGTACTTCGGGTTCACCGGGTAGACCTTGCCTGCGTAGCCGAAATGCCGAAGCAAATCCAACGGCATGCCGCCGATGCGCCCTGCCTGATTGCTTGCGCCGACCAAAGCGATCGAATGGGGCTGCAGCAGAGAATCGAGCTTGTGCGTCACGCCTTGGTCCCTTTGATAAGCGCATTGGCCAAGCCTGCTTCTTTTGTCTGCCGGTATTCCTCACTCAAGTGGCTGAGCTGATGAAGGTCGAAATGTGCTGACAGCGCCTGGCGCATGCCCTGCACGTCAACCGAACGGTTGAGCGACTTCTTGAGAATCTGCATGGCGAACGGCGGCGCCTTGGCCACTTGTTGCGCCAGAGTCATGGTTTCCTCGTCCAGGCGGTCGGTCGGAACGACGCGGTTGACCATGCCCATGGCTTTGGCCTCGACAGCGCCCAAGCGCCCGCCGGTGAATAAAAGCTCTTTGGCGTTGCGCAATCCCATGACCCAAGGATGGATCAGCACCTCGGTTGCGGCCGCACCCATTGTGTGGGTCACGGGATCAGAGAAAAAGGCATCTTCTGCTGCCACCATCAGGTCGCACATGTTTGCAAGCATGAAGCCGGCCGCCACGCAGGCGCCCTGCACCTGGACGATGGTGGGCTTGGGAAAGTCCCATATTCGCATGCAGTAGCCGAAATAGCGTTTTTCCTCATAGGCCCAGCGCTCTTCAACGGTGAATTCGGCGCGCTCAGCCTGCGCCTGTTTGAGGTCGTGCCCGGCAGAGAAATGCTGTCCCTTGGCGGCCAGAACGACAACGCGGGTGTCCGTATCGGCCTTAGCATCCTCGAAGGCGGCATCAAGATCGTCGAGCAGCTGCTGGCTCTGTGCATTGCGTGCAGCTGGGCGATTCAGCCAGATGCGGCGCACAGCGCCGGATTGCTCGATCAGCAGGAGAGACTCACTCATGGGACGACCTTTTTGTGATTTCGGAAAATCTTATGTTCTGCGAGGTATGCTCACATCACAAGATATTTTTGATAAAAATCCCACATGATGAGCAATTCAAAGCAAACGCCAGGCGCCCAAAACATGCGGCGGGCCCTGCAGGTGCTGCGTGTGCTGGGCAGATATCACGAGCACGGCTTGAGCGTTAACGAGGTGGTGGCCCAGACCCAGCTTGAACGCTCGACAGCGCACCGCCTGTTGACCTGCTTGGTTGAAGAGCATTTCGCCGACCGCGATGCATCGAGCCGGCGCTACCGTCTGGGGCTGGAGGCGATGCGGCTGGGTTTTGCATCGCTGCGCCGGGCGCCGCTGGTCGACTCCTATGAGCCGCTGCTACAGCGGTTGGCGCGCATCTCGGAGGACACCGTGTTCCTGCTGGTGCGGCAGGGTGACTACACCGTCTGCCTGCGACGTGAAGACGGCGCGTTTCCCATCAAAATTTTTAGCACCCGGGTAGGCGACATTAGGCCGCTGGGCATCGGTGTGGGCGGCATGGCGCTTCTGGCGGCCGCTTCAGACGGTGATATTGCACGTATTCGCAATCAGCACGTCCAGGCCTTCGAGGCGGCGGGGTTGAACTCGGCCCAGCTTGACAAGGTACTCACCCGGACGCGCCGCATCGGTTATGCCGAAATGGTGGACACAGTCACGCAGGGTGTCGCAGGCGTCGGAGCAGTGCTCCCTGACGCCACCGGCTCAGCCTTTGCGGCCATCTCAATCGCTGCCATCAAGCCGCGTATGACACCGGCCCGGCGAATGGAGCTGGGGCAACTGATATTGAGTTCGCTAAAGGAAGTGGAACAGGCCTACTGACCAACATTCAGCCCCTTGGTCCCTGAGCAGCCACATTTTTCTCATCTGGGAGTCTCGCGATGCGGGCAATCAGGTGCGCGTTCCATCCTTGAACGCAGCGCACGTTGCCGCCCGCCCCACGATGACCAACAGCGACTTGGCGCGGCTCATGCCTACGTAGAGCAGCTCTTGCCGCTTTGACAAATCGATGGTGTCCAAGCCCCACAAGATCACGATCGGCGATTCGAGACCTTTGAACCGTTGGATTGTGTCGATCAGGACCGTGGACTTACCTCGAACCCCCTCCTCAAGCCAAGTTGCTGGCTTCGGCAACGGAAGCCTTCTCAGGGCAGCGTAGTACTCGGCCTTGTGCAAGGCATCGGCCACGGGTATCCAGCGACTGGTGCTTGAACTGCATCACTAGAAACTTCAGCCCGAGACAGTCACAGAAATGGAAGCGGAGTCCATGGCATGAGCGACCTTCAAATCCGAGCCACTGGCACCACTGAAGTAATCCAGTCCAGCGACGGCCGGATCACGCTGTCGGTACCGATTCAGATCAAACGCCGCAGCGGGCGAAAACAAATGACGCGGCCTAACGGGCAATCAGGTCAGCCGCATGGTGAACCTGACCACTCTGGCACCAGACATCGTTGAGGCGATTCTGGAGGATGCGCTGCCGGACCACCTGACGCTGTTTGATCTTGCGGTGGACCCGCCTGCGCTGTGGAAGGAGCAGAGGTTACGGATTTGGTGCGATGGGGACTGACTCCAAGGCAGCGGTAGCTGCCCGTCCGCACATGGCCTTAAATGCCTGCTAATGGCGGCGGATTCAACCAGTCATGTGCAAGGCACGCACTGAACGACTGCTTTCATATTGCCCGTCAGCGTTTGATCACCTCACAGCAAAACTACTTTTAATGGAAGGCGCATCAAGGATGCCAAGTTGACACAACTTTGGGGGTATCGTCCGACCGTGCCCCGGCCAGTGCATACGACAAGCGATTGGCCGCGTCCATCACGGTTTGGGCATGGGCTTCTAGGACCTTCTCGGTCAAGCGTGAGGTGGGTCCCGAAATACACATCGAGCCCAGCAGTCGCCAGTTGAGTCCAAAAACCGGTGCCGCTACGCTGGAGACCTGGGGTTCGCGTTCACCCATTGAGATGTGGTAACCGCGCCGACGGATGTCTTCGTACACCTCTCCGGGCTCGCCCGAAAACGCCAAGATCACCCGACCCGGCGCCCCCAGTTGCAAAGGTAGACGCATCCCGATTCGGACGTGATGCCGCACGGACTGCGGCCCTTCGACACGCGCAATGCAGGCACGTTCATCGCCCTCGCGCACATAAAAGGAGGAACTTTCCTGGGCTTGCTCGGACAGACTGCGCAGCAAAGGCTGAACGGCATTGTTGATGTCAAAACCGGCTTGGTAACGCGCTCCCAGCCAGCCCGCGGCTGGGCCAAGTCGCCATTCGCCTTCTTCGCGCTGCACCATATAACCGCTGTGTGCCAACGTGCGCGCCAGGCGCAGCACGGTGCTGTTGTGCAAACCTGTGCGGCGGCTCAGTTCGGCCAAGGTAAGGTGACGCTCGCCAATGTGAAAGGCCTCCATCACCTGTAAAGCACGCGAGACAGCGATGACGCCACCTTCCGGAGTTTGTTCCTGGGTGGGCGCATCGCCAGACGCTGATTGGGGCTTTGAATATCGCGGCATGAAACATGTTTCATTGTGTGAAGCATCATTGTATCTAGTGAAACAAACTCCTACATTTAGAACAACACATTCCGCAACACTCCATGGAGACAAACATGTTGATTCGTCCTTCTCGCCAGACCCTGTCGCGCCGCCTCGCGCTTGGCCTTTTGGGTGCCCTGGCCCTTTCGTCGGCCATGGCCCAAACTGACAACTGGCCAGCCAAGCCAATCCGTATGGTCGTGCCTTTCCCGGCCGGTGGAGGCACCGACATCATTGCCCGGGAGGTGACCCAGAAGATGGCGGCCACCAACAAGTGGACCTTCGTGATCGACAACAAGCCAGGATCGGGCGGCAACATTGGCATTGACAACGCTGCCAAGTCCAGCCCCGACGGTTACAGCCTCGTGATCGGTCAGACCAGCAACCTGGCCATCAACCCCTCGCTCTACAGCAAGCTGCCCTACGATCCAGTCAAGGACCTCACCCCGATCGGCTTGGTCGGCAATGCCGCATTGGTGGTGGTGGTTACTGCCAATTCGTCGTTTCGTACTCTGGGCGATGTCATCAACGCCGCCAAGGCGCAGCCGGGCGTTGTGAACTACGCTACCTCGGGCAATGGCACCGTGGCCCATCTCGCCACCGAACTTCTGCAACGCGAAGCCAACGTCAAACTCACCCACATTCCCTACAAAGGAGCGGCCCAGGGCATTAATGATGTGATGGGCGGTCAGGTTCAACTTTATGTCTCCTCGGTGCCCACCTTGATTGGGCACATCAAGAACGGCAAGCTCCGTGCGCTGGCGGTGACCAGCGCAAAGCGGGTCGATGACCTGCCCCAAACACCTACAGTGGCCGAATCGGGCTACAAAGGCTTTGACGCCGTCACTTGGTTTGGCCTGCTGGGTCCGGCGAATTTGCCTGCTGCCGTGGTGGCCAGCGCCAACACCGAACTCAACAAGGCACTCAACGCCCCCGATCTGCGCAAAAAGCTCGAGGATCAGGGCCTGACCGTGACACCCACGAGTGCCAGCGAATTTGGCCAACTCATTCAGGGCGACATCGTCAAATGGGCTCCGGTGGTCAGAGGTTCTGGCGCGAAGGTGGATTGAGCCTGCTTGTAGGCCAGGATCAGGTTACCACCTTGTCTGAAACCTTTGCGTTCTCGGCCGGCACCGCATCGGCCCGAATCCCGTTACCGGCCAAGGCCTGTGATGCGCACATCCATGTGTATGACAGCCGGTTTACGGCAGCGGCTGGTGCATCCCTTCACCCGCCGGATGCCACGATTGAAGACTACCGGTCGGTGCAACAACGCATGGGTACGGAACGTGCTGTGCTGGTGACACCATCTACCTACGGTGCCGACAACCGCCACATGCTGGCCGGACTGGCCCAGCTCGGCACGCAGGGAAGAGGCGTTGCGGTCATCACCGGTGACGAGCCCGCAGCCCAGCTCCAGACACTGCACCAGAACGGCGTGCGGGGTGTGCGCATCAACCTGTCCTTGGGTGTCCTGCACCAGCCTAGCGATATTAAAAAAGTCGCCCAACGCATTGCTCCATTGGGCTGGCATTTGCAATTGTTGATGCCGCTGGAGCAATTGCCAGGCCTGGCCGAGGGTTTGCGCACTTTGCCGGTCGAGTTGGTCTTCGACCATTTTGGTCGTGTGACACCTAGCCTATGCGGTCGGCATCCGGCGCATGCGCTCTTGCTGGAACTGCTTAGAGCGCGACGCGCGTGGGTCAAGTTGTCGGGTGGTTACCTGGTCAGCTCAGCCCACCGTACCGATGACCCGTCACTGTTGCCACTGGCCAGCAGTTTCATCGATGCTGCACCTGATCGTGTGATCTGGGGCAGTGACTGGCCACACGCCACCGCATCCGCCGGGCGCCACCCCATGCCCGACGACGCGGCGCAAATCGACGCATTGGCCAGATGGGCGGGTGATGGCCAACAACTCGAACAAATTCTTGTTCACAACCCACAAAAGCTCTACGGCTTTGACGCACTCACTGAAAGCTAAACCATGAACACCCTTTCCTCTTTTCGTCGCTTGTTGGTTGCCAGCCTGTGCACACTCTGTGTGATGCCCTCGGCCTTTGCGCAAGCCGAATGGCCGGGCAACCGCCCCATCAGCTGGGTCGTACCTTACCCTGCAGCAGGCAGCACCGATGTGTTGGCGCGCACCCTGGTGCAGCGCATCGGGGCTTCGACCGGCACCAACGTGGTGGTGGAAAACAAGGCTGGTGCCACAGGCACCATCGGTGGTGCTTTTGTGGCCAAAGCCGCAGCCGATGGGCACACCGTGCTGCACACCACCATCGGTGCGCAGACCATTGCGCCCCACCTGATGCCCAAGCTGCCCTTTGACCCCCTCAAGGACCTGGAACCGGTCAGCCTGGTCGGCACGATTGCGCACGTTCTGGTGGTTGGCACCTCCCAGCCTTACCAGTCGGTTACCGATTTGCTCAGCGCTGCCAAAGCCAAGCCTGGCGACATCGCGTTCGCCTCCGGCGGCAACGGCACCATATTGCAAATGCAGGCCGAGCTGCTGGCCCAGCGCAACGGCGTGAAGTTCATCCATGTGCCCTATAAGGGCGACACGCCCGCATTGCAGGACACACTGGGGCAGCAGGTGCAATTCATGTTTGCGCCAGTGACCGCGGCCCTGCCCCATATCAAGAGTGGCAAGCTGCGGGCGCTGGCTGCCACGTCGGCGGCGCGTCTCAAAGTCTTGCCCGATGTGCCCACCATGGCCGAAGTCGGGCAGAAAGATTTTGTGGTCGAGCAGTGGCAAGGCGTTTACCTGCCCGCCCGCACCCCCAGTCTTGTGGTGCAACGCGTCAACAACGAAATCAACAAGGCCCTCAAAGACAGTGTTGTGACCGAACTGGCCGACAGGCTTGGCATCACGCTGGTCGGCGGCAGCGCCAAGGTGCTGGCCGATACACAAACCAATGACTCGGCCACCTGGGCCCGAGTGATCCGCACGGCCAACATCAAGATCGACTGAATTCCATCTTTCATTTCACACAAGGACACCTCATGAGCCAAGACATCGTGCGCGACTTCGAACGCGTTACTCCAGAACTGGTCGCACAAGCGGCGGACTTTCAAGCCGCTATCCTGGCCGACGTGGCCGGTCGCCGTGGCACCATGCACGGCCGAATCCAGGCCCTGCGCCCGCGCATGCAGGTCGCCGGACCCGCCCTCACCGTCGAGGTGCGTCCCGGCGACAACCTGATGATCCACGCGGCAATCGCCATGGCCAAACCCGGTGATGTGTTGGTGATCGACGGCAAGGGCGACCAGACCTCGGCGCTGATGGGCACCATCATGATGACCGCCTGCCGACAGTTGGGGATTGCGGGAGTCATCGTGGACGGTGCGGTGCGCGACAGCTTGGAGATCGACGAGATGGACTTCCCGGTCTTTTCGGTGGGCACCAACCCCAATGGCCCGACCAAAAACATCGGCGGTCGCATCGGGCACCCCATCAGCTGCGGCGGCGTGAGCGTCCAGGCCGGTGACTTCGTACTGGCCGATGCCGACGGCATCGTAGTGGTCGAGAAAGACAAACTCGCCAGCCTGATCCCGGCCGCCCACAAAAAGGTCGAAGACGAAGCCAGGCGCATCGCCCAGATCAAGGAAGGCAAGACCGCCGCCTCGTGGCTGCTCCCTTCGCTGCGCGCTGTGGGCGTGCTCAAGGATGGAGAAACACTGTGAGCCAACCCGCCCTCATCGTGACTGGCGCTGATCTGGCGCAGCAGGCGTTGGACCTGCTGACCGACTTCGAGATCATTTACGCGGGCAAGACCCCGACCGAAGACGACATGGTGGCCCTGTGCCAACGCCATGACCCGGTGGCCATCATCGTGCGCTATGGCGCTGTGAGCGCCAAGGTCATGGACGCTGCGACCTCGCTGCGCGTGATCTCCAAGCACGGCAGCGGTACCGACACCATCGACAAAGCCGCCGCCCAAGCGCGCGGCATCGAGGTGCGTGCCGCCGTGGGTGCCAACGCCGCCGCCGTGGCCGAACAGGCCATGGCCCTGCTGTTGGCTTGCGCCAAATCGGTGGTCGATCTGAACACCCGCATGCACGCGGGGCATTGGGACAAGGCCACACACAAAAGCATCGAGCTGCACGGCCGCATCATTGGCCTGGTCGGCCTGGGCGCGATCGGCCAGCGCTTTGCACGCATGTGCGACGCCATGGGCATGAAGGTGCTGGGCTTTGATCCTTTTGCCAAATACCTGCCTGACTACATCCAGTCGGTGGACCTCCAAACCATCTGGCGCGAGTCGGATGCGATTTCGTTGCACTGCCCACTCACGCCCGAGAACCGCGACATGGTCAATGCCCAAACCCTGGCGCAGTGCAAACAAGGCGTGATCGTTGTCAACACCGCCCGGGGTGGTCTGGTCAACGAAGTCGACCTGCTGGCCGCAGTGCAGTCGCGTCAGGTGTTTGCTGCCGGACTGGACAGCTTCGCGGTCGAACCCATGACCGCGCTGCACATTTTCCATAACGCGCCAAACATCCTGCTGAGCCCGCACATCGGCGGCGTGACCAGCGACGCCTACATCAATATGGGTGTGGGCGCGGCGCGCAATGTGCTGGACGTGCTGGCCCAGGCCACGGCCTGAGGCTATCGACCATGACAGCGCAAAACATCAAGCCACGTTGGAAACACGCGCCCCCCGGCAGCCACTGGGGCGAGTTCGGCCCAGACGACCGCCTGGGCCGCATGAACCTGGTCACCCCCGCCAAGGTGCGCCAAGGCATGGCCGAGGTGCGCGAAGGATTGACGTTTTGCCTTTCGCTGCCACTGGACGTGCCTGGCGGCATGGCACTCAATGCGCGTCGCCTGCCGCCCCGGCTTTATGGCACGCTCCGCGATGGCGCGAGCCAAGGGGTGCAGGGCTTTTGCTGGTCGTATGCGACAGAAGACCCGAATCTGACCGATGTCGTCTGCGACGAGGTCATGCTGATGAACACCCAGTACTCCACGCAGTGGGACAGCCTGGCGCACATCGGCAGCCGCTTTGATGCCGACGGCGACGGCGAGGCCGAAGCTGTCTTCTACAACGGCTTTCGTGCGGGCACCGACTTGCACCCGGGCACCACCGACCCGGAAGCCCCGCAAGACTGGGCACGCTACCCCGATCCAGATGCGGGCGCTTTGGGCGTGGCCAATCTCGCGGTTCATGGCGCACAGGGCCGTGGTGTGCTGATCGATCTGGACAAGCACATCGGCCGCCAACGCGTGGCCGTGGGCTATGAGCAGCTGATGCGCATCCTCGAAGCCGATCGCATTGAGGTCGAGGAAGGCGACATGGTCTGCCTGCACACCGGCTTTGCCGACACCTTGCTGGCCATGCGCAAGCAGCCCGACGTGAAGTACCTGCACGAAACAGGCAGCGGCCTGAACGGCTCGGACGAGCGCCTCCTCAAATGGATCACCGATACGCGGATGGCCTGCCTGATGGCCGACAACCCGGCGGTGGAGCTGGTGGCGCGACCGTCGCTCACGCGCAGCACGCCGCTGCGCGGGCCGCGCCTGCCGCTGCACGAACACTGCCTGTTCAAAAACGGCATCCACCTGGGCGAGCTGTGGTGGCTCACGCCGCTGGCGCACTGGCTCCGCAACGCAGGTCGTTCGCGTTTTTTATTGACGGCACCACCGCTGCGTCTGCCTGGCGCAGCCGGTTCACCCGTGACCCCCATCGCCACCGTTTAGCCACCCTTTAAAACCAATCCCTATCTGAGAGGAAGACTCCATGCAACGCAGAACGTTCAACACACGCCTGGCCGCCGCTGCCTTGGCCATGTCCATGGCCACTCCAGCTGCTTGGGCCGCCTGGCCCGACGGAAAACCCATCAGCATCGTTGTGCCCTACGCCCCCGGCGGAACAGCGGATGCGCTGGCGCGCCTGATCGCCCAGCACCTTGGCCCCAAACTTGGTACCTCGGTCGTGGTGGTCAACAAGGCGGGTGCCAGCGGCGTCATTGGTGCGCAATTTGTGGCGCAGGCACCCGCAGACGGTTTCACCATGTTGTACGACGCCACTCCGTTTTCCATTAACCCGCATCTGCAAAAGCTCCCTTTTGACGCCGACAAGGACCTGATCCCAGTGACCCAAGTGGGCGTGACGCCCATGCTGATGACAGTGCCCAAGACTTCCCCTTATGCCTCGGCTTCCGACCTGATCAAGGCGGGCAAGGCCGCACCGGGGAAGCTGACGTTTTCTTCGGGTGGTCAGGGCACGGTGCAGTACATGGCGCCCGAGTTGATGAACCAAGCGGTGGGCGTGAACATGCTGCACATCCCTTACAAGAGTGGTGGCCTGGCCATCACCGGTACCATCGCAGGCGAGGTGGACATGGGCTTTTTCAACCTGCCCGCCATCAGCAGCCACGTCAAAGCGGGCACGCTCAAGGCGCTGGCCATCACATCGGCTCAACGTCAGCCGCTGTTCCCCGATGTGCCCACCGTGGCCGAAGTGATCGGAAAGCCCTATGAGTCCTTTGAATGGAATGGCATCTTTTTGCCACGCGGCACCCCGACCGACATCGTCAACCGCCTCAACGCTGCACTGCGTGACGTCTTGGCCACACCCGAAATCAAGGCCCGGTTCGACAGCCTGGGCTCACGCATCGTGGCCTCTTCGCCCGAAGAATTCCGCAAGTACCTGACGGCCGAATCCGGTCGCTGGGCCGTCACGGTCAAGGCCGCAGGCATCAAGAAAGAATAAAGGCAGCTTCACATGAGCACACTGCAAAACCCAACACGTCTGGCCACCGCTCTACTGATGGGCCTGGCCGTCTCCAGTGCCGGGGCGCAAGCCTGGCCCAGCAAACCCGTGCGCATCGTCGTCGGCTTCTCGGCTGGCGGCCCCACCGATGTGCTGGCCCGCGCCTTTGCCGAGCACGCTTCGCGTGCGCTGGGCCAGAGCGTCATTGTTGAAAATAAACCTGGCGCGAACACCATCCTGGCCGCTGAAGCGGTGGCGTCTTCCCCTGCCGACGGCTACACCCTCCTGATGGGCGCGACCAACCACACCATGATCCCGGCGCTCTACAGCGCCCGTGTCAAATTCGATGCGGTGCGCTCTTTTGCGCCTATCTGCACCCTTGCCGTCAGCCCCACGGTGCTCGTCACCGGCCCGGCCATCACGGCCAAAACTCTGGGCGCCTTCATGCAGCAGGTGCGCGAAGCACCGGGCAAGCGCAGCTACGGCACACCAGGCATCGGCAGCTCGGGTCACTTTGCCACGGAGCAATTTTTACGCATGACGGGTCTGAGCATGAACCACATCCCCTACAAAGGCGCTGCCCAGGTGGTGACCGATGTGATGGGCGGCCAACTCGACAGCTCGTTCGCCACGCTGGGTTCGGTGCTGTCGCAGGTGCAGGCGGGCAAGCTGAGTGCGCTGGCGGTAGCGTCGCCACGCCGCTCGTCCTTGTTGCCCAACGTCCCAACATTTGCCGAAGCGGGCGTCAAGGGCTACGTGGCCGATGCCTGGTACGGCCTGCTTGCCCCTGCAGGCACGCCAGCCACGGTGCTGCAGGCGTTGGAGAAAGCTGCAAGACAATTCACCGAGCAGTCTGGCACGGCAGCCAAGCTGCAAAGTTTGGGCATGGAGCCACAAAGCAGCTGCCGCGACGCTTTTGGTGCCGATATGGAGCGTGATGTGAAGGCCTACACCCAACTGGCCCGAGAGCTCGACCTCAAGGCAGAATAAGTCCACCATGATCCTTCTGAATCCGCCCGCCGTTCGTCCTCTGGAGCTCTTCAGTTCCATGCCCGAAAAATACCGCAATACCGGTGTGCACAGCCTTTGGGCTGACGCCAACATGCCTGGCAGGCAGCTGGACTCCTTTTTGGAGGGGCCGGTGTTCGACGCGCAGGGCAACCTGTTCGTCACCGACATCCCCTTCGGTCGGGTGTTCCGGATCAGCCCGCAAGGCCAATGGGATTTGGTGGCGCAGTGGGACGGCGAGCCCAACGGCATGAAGTTCTTGAACCCCGGGCAGTTGTTGGTCACCGACTACCGCAACGGTCTGGTGGTGCTCGACATTCAAAGCGGCCAGGTGCGCCCATTTCTGGAGCGGCGCAACAGCGAAAGCTTCAAAGGCGTCAACGACCTGGTTTTTGACTCGCGCGGCAACCTGTACTTCACCGACCAGGGGCAAACCGGCCTGCACGACCCGACGGGCCGCGTGTACCGCCTGGCCCCCGATGGGCGGCTGGATATGCTGCTGGGCAATGTGCCCAGCCCCAACGGCATCGTGTTGTCCAACGACGAGCGTTTTTTATTTGTAGCGGCCACCCGGGGTAATTGCGTCTGGCGCATGCCTTTGCTGGCCGACGGCAGTGTGTCCAAGGCAGGGCAATTTTTCACTTCCTACGGTCCCAGCGGCCCAGACGGACTGGCCATGGACGAGATTGGCCGCCTGTTGGTAGCCAACCCCGGTCTGGCCTATGTCTGGGTGCTCAGTCCTCGGGCAGAGCCTGAAGAAGTGTTAGTTGGCCCTGCGGGTGCTTCCATCACCAATCTGGCTTTTGGCGGTTCCGACCGAAAAATATTGTTCTGTACAGATTCGACCCATGGAAACATCATGCGCATCGAAATGACTGTGGCAGGTACACCGTTACATCAAAACAAATAAGACAGAAGCTATGTCCATATGCACAGGCCTCTGTTAATTTAAATAGCGGCATTTCCCATAGCGGTCATCTCCACCATGAGACTTAACCACTGAAGAGGGTCGGAAGCTGCCTATCGACCGGCTTGGGGCGAGCGACAGCAAACAGCCTAAAGCCGCCCCTTAAATTTCTCCACAAACACTTCTTTCATGACCAAAGAGGTTCCCCGGCACATGAACTATGGATTGGAAATCCGAAACATCGCCACAAGTAAATGCTTGCTCGTGCATGCACTAACCCACCCCGCTGAGAAAAACGCGCAGCCAATCGGTATGAATTTTTCAGATCGACTTGATAGCTCCTCGGGATCGAAGCAAACATGCGGCTTCATGGAACTAACGGAGCCCGTAGCATGCAAGCCCATACTAAAGAAGAAATCGACTCAAGGACTGAACCAAGCCCTATGGCCATCATTGGTGCCATCCTCGCCCAGGGCGCTATCAGGTGGATGGATCGGCAAAAGAAAGATCAACAGGTTGCTCAAAAAAGCAGCAAAGTCTCTGCCTCCCGCCTAATTGCTAAGCCCGGGAGCACTTTGCCGCCGCCGTAAATCCACCTGCGTAACTCCAGCGCCGTACCCGCCCAATCCCGCTGATTGACACGCCGTCGAAGCGTAGACGCCTGCAACCGGCCAGCACCAAGGTTGAATGTGAAATCAACAATGGCCGCAAGCCGCCCCTCTGGCTCAGTGGCCAGTACCGGGCAGTAGCGCAGTGTGGCTCGCAGTGCATCGGCCATGTCGGCAGCGAGATAAGCCTCACCTGTTGATTGGCCTTAAAAACTGAGCCACTTTGAGAGGAATTTGCATCCAAATTTGAGCCACTTCATTGGCCTATCCTGCTCATTTTTTGAGCAAGGGTGGCCGGGAGTGATCAACGTGGGAACTTTG
>NZ_NESM01000008.1 GCF_002778285.1 Limnohabitans sp. 15K | reverse complement strand
AAGTCACCTGCTGCCTGTCCTGACCTTCGATGTATCTGGACATATTGACCTCGCTGTTCAATATATCTGCCAACTCTACAGAGTTCGTACACCGGCGGGGAGAGGGTTTTCACACAGCCTCGGCCATAAGCAGTCAATCATGCTTATGTCCAACAGTAGCCGTCAGCACATATCAAATCATTGCAGATTTCTGTTCAATGCAGATCGGTGTCGGAAAAATCAGCCAAGATGGCTAAATGGCTAAATGGCTAAATCGGGGCATGGCCTCCCATTAGCCTTGTATGCGAATCATTCCTTGGAGCCGATCGTCAATGCAACCTCGGCCACGCCTTCGACGCGTCCGGTGATCTTGTCGCCGCTCATCACAGCACCTACGCCTTCGGGTGTGCCGGTGTAGATCAAGTCGCCGGGCTGCAGGTGGTAGTAGGTGGACAGGTCGGCGATGATTTCGCGGATGTTCCAAATCAGCTTGTCCACGTTGGATGACTGCTTGGTGACGCCGTTGACTTCCAGCGCAATCGCGCCACTTTCGATGACCACGCTAGGCATGGGCACGATCTCGGTGCAGACCGAGCCTTGCTCGATGTCTTTGCCCGTGTCCCAAGGGCGGCCCTTGTCACGCGCCACCAGCTGCAGGTCGCGGCGCGTCATGTCCAGGCCTGCGGCGTAGCCATAGACCAGTTCATGGGCTTGTGACTCGCTTACGCGGAAACCTTCTTTGCCAATGGCCAGCACCAGTTCCATCTCGAAGTGGTAATTGTTGGTGCGGGGTGGGTAGTCGACGGTCGCGCCACTTTCGACCAAGGTCTGTGGCGACTTGGTGAAGTAAAAGGCTTGCTCGACGCTTTTGTCGACGGGGCGGCCCATCTCCACAGCGTGCGCATGGTAGTTGCGGCCCACGCAGAAGATGCGGTTGATGGGGAAGCGCTCGGTTTTGTCACGGATGGGCAGGGACTGAACGGCGGGAGGGGTAAAGAGGTAGGAGGTCATGAGGGGTTATTCAATAAAAAGGCAGTGATGCCAAAAAAATCCAGCTGTCATGCCCGACTTGATCGGGCATCCATGGATCCTCGGGTCAAGCCCGAGGATGACAATTTCAAGCTGAGCTGGCAGGTTTAAGTTGGGCTTCCAGGTTCAACTTGAAGCTTCAGCCGCGGTTCTCGTACACCCCCAGCTTGCGGTGCAGCGGCGATTCGTCGGCGATGAAGATGAAGGCGGCTTGGTTCGCGTTCAGGTTGGTCAGCGTCACAGCCTCGTAGCCCGGCGCGCAGCAGGTGTCGGCCTCAAGCAGGGTGAAGGTGCTGGCCACGATCTGTGCTTGCACAGCGCCTTCGATGACATGGAACACCTGCGCGGGCGAACGGGCAGGCAGGCGAAGGGTCTGGCCGGGGCGCAGCATCAGGGCGTAAAAGCCCAAGATGTTTTCTGCATCGCCGCCTGTTTCGGGGTTGGTGTAGGTCACTTGCACCTGCTCCAAACCGGCATCGTCAGAGGCGAGTGATTCGAGCGCGGCCTTGGCGTCTTTCCAGGCGTAGCGCAGCATGGGGTAAGCCTTCTTGCTGCGCTCAAACACATGCGAGGGCACCACGCCGCCACGGGCGTATTGCTTGTCGCCTTGGCCGGGCACGACGGTTTGTCGGTCGCCGTTGATGTGGTAGCTGGCCTCCATGTAATAGACCAATGGCAGGTCCAGCACGTCGAGCCAGATCACAGGCTCGGTGCCGTCGTGCCCGTGTTCGTGCCACAGGCCCGTGGGGGTCAGGATCAAGTCGCCCCGGCTCATGGGGCATTTCGCGCCGTCCACCGTGGTCCAAGCGCCTTCGCCTTCGACGATCATGCGCACCGCGTTGGGCGTGTGGCGGTGGCTGGGGGCCCATTCGCCGGGCATGAGTAATTGCATGCCCAAATACATGGCGGCAGAAGCCTGCATTTTTTCCAGGCCGTGGCCGGGGTTGGCCAGCACCAGCACGCGGCGCTCGGCTTTTTCAATCGGGGTCAGCTCGCCCGCTTTGAGCAAGAGCGGCTTGATGTCCTTGTAGGCCCAGCAGGTGGGCTGGGTCTGGCGGGTGGGCACCTTGGGCGGCAGCACGCCGCGCAGGCTGGGCCACAGGGGCACCAAATTCACATTGCGCAGATCTTGCACATAGTCTGCGGGCAGGTCTTCGATTCGGCCGAGGTCGTTCATAAAAAATCCTATGAATTCCGAAATTAGCTGCAGAGACGCTTCACATCTTCGGGGACACTGATTGATTTAATGCGACTTGGATCATTAGGATGCTTGGTGACAAATGTTCTGGTTTCGGTTCCCTCGCACAGCACAACATCACCACGCATGACAACGTGTTTGTGCGTGAACACTTTGTCTTTCCAATCTTCAACACTGGTATGGATTTGGAGTTTTTCACCGTAGGTGGCGGGACGAAAAAATCGTGTCCCGATCTCTAGTAGAGGATGACCGATGATCCCTCGCGTAGCCTCCATTTCTCGAAATGGCGGCAGTCCACATTTGATAAAAAAGTTGTGAGAGGAAGCATCCATCCATTTAAGAAAATTAGGGAAAAATACAATCCCAGCTGGATCGCAGTCTCCAAACATTACCTCTACCTCGTACACCATCGTTTTCGACATTCGATGTCCTCATTGTTTTTTCTTGTGCCCACCCAAATAGGTGGCCATGACTGCCGGGTTATCCGACAGCTCTTCGGCGGGTCCCTCTAATGCCACTTGTCCTGTTTCGAGGACGTATCCGTAGGAACTTGCTTGAAGAGCGGCTCGGGCGTTTTGCTCTACCAGCAAGATTGAGACTCCTGATTTTTTGAGGTCGGTCACGATGCTGAAGATTTCACGAACGATGAGGGGCGCCAAGCCAAGGCTTGGCTCATCAAGCAACAAAACCTTCGGCTGCCCCATCAAGGCACGGCCTAAGACCAGCATGGCCCTCTCACCACCAGAAAGAGTCCCTGCCATTTGCGAACGGCGCTCCTTGAGTCGAGGGAATCTTTGATAGACATCTTCCAGTGACTTTCGCATGTCGCGAAAGCCTTGCCTATAGAGCGTATAGGCTCCCATAATCAGGTTGTCTTCCACGCTCATAGTAGAGAACAACTCGCGCCTCTCAGGCACTAGCCGAAGACCCTGCTCAACGCGACTCTCTACATCTAGCCCCGCGACCGATTTACCGAGGTAAGCAACCTCTCCTTCAGAGGGAAGCAATCCCATGATGGCGCTCAGAAGCGTGGTTTTCCCAGCACCATTGGGCCCGATGACAGATGTGATCTGGCCAGCTTCGAGTTGCAAACTGACCCCTTGAACGGCTTTGACATTGCCATAAGAAATATCGATGTTTCGGACATCCAAAACAATGTTTGGTTGATTCATTTGTTCCTTCATGCTTCAGCGCTCCCCAAATACGCCTCAAGCACAACCGGATTACTTTGAATTTCGGAGGGAACACCCTCGGCAATTTTCTCGCCAAATTCCATCACCACAATCCGATCAACAAGGCCCATCACGAAATCCATATCGTGCTCCACCAGCAATACACCCATGCCTTCCTGTCGAAGTTGGTCAAGCAACTTGGCCAGATCTTCTTTTTCTTTCAGCCGCAACCCAGCGGCTGGCTCATCCAACAAGAGCAAAACAGGATCAGAGCAAAGTGCACGCGCAATTTCCAGGATGCGTTGGTCACCCAGGGAAAGATTTCCAGCAAGGGTATTGGCATGTTTATCGAGGCCTACGCGCTTGAGCAGGCGCATTGATTCAGTGATGATTTGACTTTCTTGATCACGTTCCAGGTGAAGCATGGACTTTATGTAACCGGCATCGCATCGCAGGTATGCACCAATAGCAACGTTCTCAATGACAGACAGGTGCGGCAGCAGTTGAACATGCTGGAAAGTACGACTCATACCCATAGCAGCAACCTGGTATGACTCAAGGTTAGTGATGTCCTGGCCCAAGAAAGTCACCTGACCAGTGCTGGCGGGATTGACACCGGAGAGCATATTAAAGGTTGTGCTCTTGCCTGCTCCGTTAGGGCCAATCAATCCAAGAATTTCGCCAGCTTTGACTTTGAAGCTGACATCATTGACGGCCAACAGACCACCAAATCGCTTACTCACATGCTCCAACACAAGTAAAGATTCACCTTTGAAATGTTTTGAGCTCTTCTTCTCAAGTGGGGAGTTGACCTTTACGCTTTCAACTGTGAATGATGAACTTTCCTGAATCTTGAAGAGCTTCATCAAACGCGGCCACAAACCATCAGGGGCACGGTGAAGGATGAAGATAATCAGTATGGCAAGAACAATGGTCTCGTAGTTTCCACTCTGCCCAACAAGCGCTGGCAGATACTCCACTAACAACTCTCGTAGTGCTGTGATGATCCCTGAGCCCAAAATCGCACCAGGCAAAAATCCTGCACCGCCGAGTACCGTCATGAAGAGGTACTCGATGCTGTAGTTCAAGCCAAAAGGTGTTGGATTCACGAACCGCTGGAAGTGAACGTACATCCATCCAGATATCGAGGCCAACACAGAAGCCAGCACAAAGACCTTAAGCTTGACGAGTGGGACATTGACACCCATAGCGGCTGCCATAGTGCGTCCGCCTTTGAGGCATCGAATAGCTCGCCCCTCGCGTGAACTCAAAAGATTACTTGACAGCCACAGAGCAACTCCAACACAGAACCAAACGAAGTAAGTGAAGCTTCTTCCTGAATCGATCGGGATGCCAAAAAATTCTATGCTTGGGACAGCACTGATACCACTGTGCCCACCCAAAAACTGGAGATTTCCAGCCAAGTAGTACAAACTCAGGCCCCATGCAATGGTGCTCAGGGGAAGGTAATGCCCGGCCAACTTCAACGTCAGCGACCCCAATATCAGAGCAATGAACACCGCAATACCCACTCCGATCCAAAGAGTCATCCAAGGAGACCAATGGCTCACCGTGCACAGGTATGCACTGGTGTAGGCACCTACCCCCACAAAGGCGGCTTGACCAAATGACGTCATGCCACCAATACCGGTCAGCAATACGAGTCCAATGCTTACCAGACCGAAGAGTCCAGCGTAGTTGACGATGGTGATCAATGACTCAGGGAAAAACCACGGAGCCAGTGCGATCAGTGCCGCAATCAGCACGTAAATGTGATGAGTACGAATCATTCTTCATCCTCCTCGGAGTGATGGGTGCGTAGCGAGCGCCAGAGCAAGACCGGCAAGATCAGGGTGAAAACAAACACCTCCTTAAAGGCACTCGCCCAAAAAGAGGCAAATGCCTCCATCAAACCAACCAACAAGGCACCTGCAGCTGCGAGCGGATAGCTGAACAACCCACCAACAATGGCTGCAACAAATCCTTTCAAACCAATAAGGAAGCCTGTGTCATAAAAAATTGTTGTGATCGGAGCAATCAACAGCCCGGAAAGTCCTCCGATGAGCGCCGATAGAAGAAAGGCCTGCGATCCTGCTTCGTTTGAACGGATTCCCATTAATTGAGAGCCAACTCGATTTACGGCCGTGGCTTGGAGAGCTTTGCCACGGACGGTTTGGTTGAAGAAAACATACAGCGCTACGATGGCAAGCAAAGTTGTTCCCAGTACCCAGAGGGATTGACCTGTGACTTGGATAGGTCCGAGATTGAACCGGGCATCACTGTAAGGAGTAGTTCGAGAACCTTCAGCACCGAAGAGAATCAACCCCAAGCCAGTGATTGCCAAATGAACAGCCACAGAAATAATTAAAAGAACGAGAACTGAAGCGTTTGCAACAGGCCTGTAAGCGACCCTATACAACAACGGCCCCAGGCAGGTGACCAATGCCAAGGTCAAACCAGCTTGCAGGTAGATTGACAGCTGCAGCGGTGCCAAGAAGATGGTTAGCGCAACTAGCAATGCAGGAATTGCGAGATAGGTAAGTAAAGCTCTGGGTAAACGGGAAGTGGATTTTGACCTCACCAAAGCACTCACCTCCATCGCTGTTGCAATGGTCGATAAGATGAGCAAGAGCCATATGACACCAGGCGTTTTACCAGCCTGCATGGCGGCCATCGTCAGCGCAGCGTAGGCCACATAGTCACCTTGGGGCACGAATATGACGCGGGTGACCGAGAACACCAAGACGATGCCCATGGCCAGTAGCGCATAAACCGCTCCTGTGATGACACCATCTTGAGTTAGTAATGCTGCAATTGTGAAATCCATACCTGTCTCAGTCTTTAAAAAAAGCGGGGCAAAAAATGCCCCGCTTCAATGACAGAAAATCAATTACTTGACCAGCTTCCAGTCACCGTTTTCGATCACAACAAGCACACGAGCTCGAGAGTCGACACCCGCGTGATCGGTTGCGCTCATGTTGTAGATCGCATGGGTGCCATTGACGTTCTTGGTGCGCTCCAGGGCGTCACGCAGGGCTTGGCGGAACTCAGGAGTGCCAGATTTGGCTTTCTTTGCCGCTTCTGCCACTGCGCTGTTGGCCAAGAGATAAGCGTCATACGAGTAGGCTGCGAAGGCATTGCGGCTTCCAGCTCCAAAAGCTGCCTCATAGACTTTGGTGAAGTCCAAGGAGGGCTTCTTGGTCGGATTGCTGTCGGGCAGCTGCTCGGCGACCATGACCGGTCCGGTAGGTGCAAAGCCACCTTCAATGTTCTTGCCACCCACACGCAGGAAATCTTTGTTGATGACGCCGTGGTTATGGTAGACCTTACCTTTGTACCCGCGCTCAGCCAAAGTCACATGCGGCAGCGCGCCAGGGGTGCCAGAGCCGCCAACGACTACCGCATCCGGATTGGTCGCTATGATTTTCAGAATTTGTCCCGCCACGGAGGTGTCATTTCGACCATAACGCTCCTCAGCAACGATTTTGATGCCAGCCGAATCTGCATGGCTCTTCAATCCGTTGAGAACCAGGTCGCCCCAAGCATCGGAGAAGCCAATGTATGCCACATTCTTGACTTTATTGGCTTTCATGTGATCAGCAACTGCACCCATCATGATTGCTGCAGGCTGAGGGATGGTGAAAACCCATGGATTCTTTGACGCAGCAGGACCGACCGGGGAGAGAGCGATTTGAGGTGTTTTAAGTTCAGCTGCCACGTCAGTGATGGACGTTGCAGAAGGAACGCTGCTGGAGCCAATAATTAGATCAACTTTGTCTTCGCTGATGAGTTTGCGAGCATGCTTGACGGCGTTGGTAGGGTCCGTAGCGTCGTCCATGATGATGTACTGAACTGCTTCGCCCCCGAGCGTTTTAGGCAGCACGGTGAAAGTGTTCTTGTAGGGGATGCCCAGGGATGCGCCCGGACCTGTGGCACCGGTAATGATGCCAACCTTGACCTGCGCATGTGAGCTCAAGCCCACCAGAGATGCCAGAGCGACGGCAATGATTGATTTACGATTCATGATGTCTCCTTGTTGAAAATAAAATTTAGTCTTTTTACAGACCCATTTGACGGGCAACAATCATTCGCATGATGTCGCCGGTACCACCGCCTACCATCGGGAAATAAGAATCCCTGAGGAATCTCTGAACGGGGAATTCGTTCATCAACCCCCAGCCCCCATAGTTCTGCATAGCCATGTGACAAACCTCATTGCAGTTTTCTGCGGCGATGATCTTGGCCAATGCTGCTTCTCGCGTGATGTCTTTTGACTGATCCGCCAACAGCGCTGCTTGATAGGTGTAAAGGCTGGCCGATTCAAGCTTGGCCAGCATTTCAACTTGGCGAAACTGGACAGCTTGGAATTGGCCAACCGGCTTGCCAAATTGCTGACGCTCCTGAATGTATTGAAGCGATGCGTCATATGCAGCTCGGCCAACGCCAACAGCAAGAGCGGCTGTGAAAATCCGGTCAACTGTCAGTGCCTGGTACGCATTGAGAAATGAACTGCCGGCTCCGTTGTTCAAACGCCTGTTCTCAGGAACAAATACATTCTCGAAGACAAGCTCTGCCGTGTCGGAACAATGGACGGCAAATTTCTCCAATTTGCGGCCGACTGAGAAACCCTTCGTCTTTGTGTCAACCAAAAATAATTCCAAACCCTTGGCTTTGAGAGTTGGGTCGGTGGTGGCAACGACGGTGATGAAGTCAGCCACAGTACCGTTGGTGGTGAAGACCTTGGTGCCATTGAGCAGCCAACCGCCATCTGTCTTGGTGGCTTTTGTGCGAAGGGAGGCGGCATCCGATCCCGCATTTGGCTCAGTGATGGCGAAGGCCCCGACTTTTTCCCCACGCAGAGCGGGCAAAAAGTAATTCGTCTTGACCTCTTCGTCACCCCATGCATACAACGTATGGGTTGCCGTAGACCCCTGCATGCATACGCCTGCTGCGAATCCGACAGATGCCCTAGCCAACTCTTCACACAAGATGGTGAAGCAGGTGTAGGGCTGTTGCAATCCACTGCCGCCAGCCTCTTCCGGATACATTGTTCCAAGATAGCCGAGCTCCCCAATCTCGCGGAACAATTCGAAGGAAAATTCACCAGAATGATCCAGCTCCTCAGCTTTGGGTTTTAAGCGTTCGTCCACCCAGCGGGCCAGATGGTGCCGATACTCGCGGGTTTCTTCGGTGTCAAAAATCATTTGGAAATTGCTCCAGCAGCTGCATATTTGTGCTTAAGGTCTTTTCGCAGAACTTTCCCGACTGCACTCTTTGGAAGTTGCTCAACGATGTAGATTTCTTTTGGACATTTGTAGGAGGCGACCTTATCCTTCAATCTCTTAAGAATTTGCTCGCTTGAAGCTTGCGAACTAGGTTTCAGGACCACAGCTGCAACAACAGCCTCTACCCACTTCGCATCCGGGATGCCAAAAACAGCGGCCTCCTGGATAGCAGGGTCCTCGTAGAGAACTCCTTCAACTTCTGTTGGAAAGACGTTCTCTCCACCTGTGACGATCATGTCGTTGCGACGATCGACGATGTAGAGAAAACCCTCTCCATCGAAATACCCCATATCCCCGGTCTTTAACCAGCCGCCATGAACAGTCTGTCGAGTTTTGACCTCGTCATTCCAATAGCCGCTCATCAGGCCAGGACTTTTGACCTCGATCTCACCTACAGATCCGAATGAAACGCTGCGTTCATCGTCATCAACGATCCGGACTTCCCTCTCGCGCATGGGGCGACCGCATGAACCCAGCAAATGCTCTCCCATGGCCGTCTTGGCACGAAGGTGCGCCTCAGGATCCAAGACGGTCACGACACCACCTTCCGTAGATCCATACGCCTGAGCAAAGCCACAACTGGAGAAAACCTCCATGGCTTCCTTCAGTAAGGTTGCCGGCATTGATGAAGCGGCATAGAAAATCAGGCGTACATGACTAAGATCAACTGACTTTGCCGCTGGCTGATTAATCAACGCAGCAATCATGGTGGGCACCAAGTGAACGTTGCTGATGCGCTGATCCACCAAAGCGCTGAGTACCACCGAAGGATTGAACTCATTCAGAATTACAGTGGTGCATCCTAATGCGATGCTGGGAAAGCAGTGATACCACATACCCCCAACATGAAACATGGGCATCACAGCCAGGGAGGTGTCCTCATGAGTCATCTGAAGCATTTCGCTAGCGGCCACGCGAGCGTTGCATAGTGCACCAGCATGACTGATCGATACTCCCTTGGGTAGACCAGTGGTTCCACTCGTATAGATGATGCACATTGGATCTTTGCCTAAGACCCCGGTTTGAATGTCCTTTGGGGAGCCTTTTCGAAGCAAGTCGTCGTATCGGATCCAGCCTGACTTATCTGAGCCGATCGTAATCCAGTGATTTACCCTAGAAGCTTTTGCTTTGATATGGTCACCAGTTGCACCAAAGTGGTCTTCCACAAGAATGGCCACTGATTCGCTGTGGTCGATCAATCGAACCAATTCTTCTGCTTGCAAGCGCCAATTGAGGGGCACGACCACAAATCCGGCCTTGACCACGCCAAATATCTCAATGTATTGGAGACTGTTTCGCGAAAGAATCGCTACCCGGTCACCTTGCTTGACACCCATGGCCAGAAGGCTGTTTGTCAATCGATTGATGTTTTCGTCCAATTGAGCGAAGGTTCGCTGGACGCCATCAAGGGTTTTGAGGGCAACCTTCTGAGGTGTCTCAGATGCCCAATGTCGGAAGACATCACCGATGGTGGTGGCGGAGTCATGAATGCTCATGCCTTGCTCACTTTGCCTTGCTTGTGCAGCAAAAAATCGGCCAGTCGACGTTTTGCCTCATCGTCATCTTGGGCGATGCCAACCATCAGCATTTCAGTGAACAAGCCACCTGCGGGGTCTTGTTCGACAATTCTTGGAATTGCCTGAATCACAGCGAAGTTGGCCAAGGGGGCATTTTTGGTTATCTTTTCTGCCAACCCCATTGCTTTGTCAAAACCCTTACCTTCTTCAACTAGGTAATGCGAAAGCTTCATACGGTTGTGGGCCTCTTGTGCATCGAGGACATGACCTGTGAGCATCATTTCAATGACAGCTGACGCACCAATAATTCTGGGCAGACGTACAGAGCCACCAGACCCCAAAAAGATGCCACGCGTCCCCTCGGGCAACGCGTAATAAGCAGAAGGTTCAGCCACTCGCACATGTGTCGCAGAAGCAAGTTCCAAACCGCCGCCAATCACTGCGCCTGTAAGAACAGATATCACAGGCACTCGGCAAAATTGAACCGTATCATTCAGACGCTGACCGATTTTTGACGTGTGAAAGCTCTGCGTAATGTTGGTTTCTTGAAGTTCATTGAGATCAAGTCCAGCGCAGAAGTTGCCACCCGCCCCTTGCATGACTACGGCCTGAACCTCAGAGGGTATGCTGTCAAAAAAATGCTGAAGCCCCAAAACCAAAGCGTCGCTCAATGCATTGCGCTTCTCCGGCCGATTCAGTGTCAGCACCGCAATGTTGCCTCGCATCTCTACTGCTAGGCAATCTGGCAAGCTGTTAATCCAATCGTTCATGCTCTTCATTTGATTTATTGTTTGGGTTGTGTTGCTTTGGCTGACGCTTGCAGCTTGAGGACATGAACCAATTGCTCATCGCGCCATTTGATCCAATCCTGAACGTCTTGCTTGTCGGCAACTTCGGCACTTGCTTTAGCAAGCTTTTCAATGAGTTGTTCATCGACCTTTGGAACAAGTCTAGGTGTCCACCAAGACTCTATGGCCTGACCTGCATGATCGAGAATGCCTTTCATGCCGCCTTTACCACCAGCAAGGTGTAGAGTCAGAAGGCTGCCCATTAGCATCCAACGCGGCGCTAATCCGTACCGGACTGCGCGATCTATGTCCGCAGCCGATGCGACACCTTCAACAAGGCAAGCGACTGCTTCTTTGACTAGGGCGAACTGAAGGCGGTTGGTCAAATGACCACTGGTTTCCAGCTTCACATGTACGGGTTCCTTTCCCAGGTACCGTACAAATTTCATCGCCCAGGCGACCACTTCAGGGTCCGTCTCATTACCATCTACCACCTCGACCAAAGGAATAAGATGCGATGGATTGAAGGGATGAACGACGACAAAGCGGGCCGGATTCACACATCCTTTTTGCAGTTCAGTTGGGGGAATGCCGCCCGTGCTAGAAATGATCAATGTTCCGTCTGAAATTCCAGACTCGATTTCCTTGAGCACTGCACGTTTCAGGTCAAGATCTTCATAGACGTTTTCCTGAACCACATCGACATCTTTGATCGCTTCTTTGATAGTGCTGAAAAAACTCAGCAACTTAAAATCAGGCATTGCCAAATTTGTCACGCCCAACTCTCTCAGAGCGGGCCAAGCGGCTTTTACAAAGGCCTCGGCTTTTTCCTTCGCTTCGGGATGCCTGTCATATGCCTGAACTTTGATCCCCTTAGCTAAGAACAAGCTCGCCCAACTTGCGCCGACTGAGCCGGTGCCAATCACAGCAATGCTTTGAATCTGGCTTGGTTCTTTGCAATTGACTTTCGCCATCAGATGCCTCACTTGCGCAATGAACGCAGACCCATGATCTGTCGGGCTTCTTCCGGCGTTGCAGGCTCATATCCCAACTCACGCACAATGCGGACGAGTCGTTCGACCAATTGGACGTTTGTCGCCAGCACGCCTTGCTCGTAGTAGAGGTTGTCTTCCAACCCGACTCGCACATGACCGCCGAGCAAAAGAGAATTGACAGCAGCCGGCAATTGCGCTGAACCGATTGCGCTGACGTTGAACACCGTCTTCTTGGGCAGGTGATCAACCATGGTCTGAAGAATTTTTGGTGTGTAAGGGAGCGCGCCCTGGAAGGCGTTCACACCAAGTACGAGGTTTATGAAGTAAGGCTCATCGTCGTACCCCTCGGCAATGGCTTTACTCACATCCTGAACGATGTCGGAAAGACCAAAAACCTCCCATTCAGGCTTTATTCCTCGGTCCTTCATCATTTTGGCCAGCGTCCGGATTCTGGTGGGCGTTGTTGCAACGAAAATCTCTTTGCCTCCAAAACTCGCCACCACCGTCTGAGCATCTAGGGTACACATCTCAACACCCTCGCCCTCCATTCCTTTGAGACGCTCTTCCCAGCGAATCTCCCAGTATTCGCTGTTTCCTACTGGATGCACCATGTCACCGTTGATGCCTCCGCCGGTGGAGTTGTTCAAGATGATGTCGCATTTGCTGCGAATGAGTCTGTTGATTTCGGTATAGATAGCCGGCTCACAAGTGGCCTCACCGTCGGCACGCCGAGCATGCACGGCGACCACTGACGCACCTGCGTTGTAGCAGCGGTATGTGTCATCAGCGATCTCCTGGGGCTGGGTTGGCAGGTGAGGGTTCTGTTTTTTATTGGCCATGCCCCCGGTGGGTGCGATCGTAATGATGACTTTTGGCTTGCTCATTGATGTCTCCGGTTGGTTTGAGTTGAGCTATGTAAGGATGCTACTGAGTGGCCTGTTATTTGAATAATGTTTATCCTGAATACAGGTTATTCATTAATCGATGAACAAGTCGACTTAATGCAATCAGAAGAAGTAGCGAACGATGAACTCGGCGATGCATGCCGGTTTCTGTTCACTTTCGATTTCGACGGCGACCTCCACGACAAGCTGGACGCCTTCGCCGGGCAAGGCTTCTGCAGCCTTCAAGATTGAATGCCCACGAATACGTTTGCCAACCAGCAAGGGGGCTGGGTAACGAACTCGATTGCATCCATAGTTCACACCCATACGGGCGTTTGCTTTGACCGTTTCATGGAAAAAGCCTCCTCCGGCAAGGCTCAAGGTATAAAGGCCATGAGCGATGCATCCTCCAAATGGACCCTGGCAAGCCCTCTCTGGCTGCGTGTGAAGCCATTGATCGTCACCAGTCAAAGCCCCAAATGCATTGATCGACGCTTGATCCACTTCACGCCATTGACTGATGCCCAGTGTCTGGCCAACTTGCTGCAGCGCCTGATCAACGCTGGCGATGATGTTTTCGCTTGGCATGAATGCGTCCCCGCTAATCAGACGCTTTGAGTCACGACTTCAGGGTGCAACTTCTCGTAATCCTGTGCAAGTTTAGGATCGCGCTTTTTGACTTCCTCATGGCTGACGCGTCCGGTACGTGTCATGTAGCTGTAGGCGAATTCCACAGGCGTCAACTCTTTGACGAGCTTGTCCATCTCCTCGTACCAGCGAATGCTGACATTGGCTGCATCCCAGATTTTTTTCATCGGGGGATTGCGCAGTTCCTGGAAGTAGGCCAATGCTGCCTTGACGTTGTTTTTATGCTCCTTCAGCGCTTTGAACAGGGCAACGGAATCCTCCATTGCCAAGCGGGTTCCTGAACCAATCGAGAAATGGGCCGTTCTGAGCGAGTCCCCTAATAACACCACGTTGTCGAAGCTCCAACGCTCATTCCAAATAGCAGGAAACTGGCGCCAGTGCGAGTTGTTAGTGATGATCGGGTGACCTTCCAGATCCTTTGCAAAGACCTGCTCGCAATACTTGATGGTTTCCTCGGGTGACATATGCTCGAAGCCTGCGCGATGCCATGTGGCATCCTCCACCTCAACCAAGAATGTGCTGCGATCGGGTTGGTATCGGTAGTGATGCGCGCAAAACACGCCCGCATCGGTCTCGCGGAATGTCAGTGTCAGGCTGTTGAAGGCCTTTGTCGTTCCATACCAAATGAAACGGTTGGGGCGCCAATCAATTGTTGTTCCGAATTTCTCCTTGTTTTCGTCACGTAACCAAGAAAATGCACCGTTGGCCCCCACCACAAGGTCAGCATCACCCAATTGGTCAAGAGATTTGATCTCGCTATCAAAGTTAATCTTGATGCCAAGTTTTTCAACGTAGGCGTAAAGCAATGTCAACAACTCAAGGCGCCCGATGGAGGAAAAACCGTTGCCTGCAACTGGGATTTTGGTGTCGTTGTGAACAACGGTGATTTCTGGCCAAGTCTCAAGATGAGGGGTCAGGTAGTCGAACAGCGCCTGATCATCTGCTTTCAAAAATTCCAGTGCTCGATCCGAAAAGACGACACCAAAACCCCATGTGGCATTGCGAGGACTGCGCTCGAAAATTTCAATGTCATGGCTAGGGTCATCGCGCTTCATCAATGCCGCCAAATACAACCCGGCTGGCCCTGCGCCCAGAATCCTAACTTTCATAATCAGCTCCTCAGTACGTTTAGAAATGTCGTGATGCTCTTCACGTTGTCCAAGGATGCTATCTAGATCGGCGTTGCTCGAATAATGCGCAACGACTATACTGGTTATTCATTTATCGGTTAACGTCATGGATTCCAAATCTATTGAATTCTTTTTGCGAGTTGTTGAATTCGGCAGCATCAACAAAGCGGCAGGAGATCTCAACATCTCTCAGCCCTCCCTTTCTCGCGTGATCAGCTCCCTGGAGCATGAGATGGGCACTACGCTTTTCACGCGCACGCAAGGAGGGGTTCAACTCACCGATGCAGGGCGGCTGCTGTCGGATAGAGCGCGACCGCTGCTATCTCAGTTTGCATTGCTCAAAGAGCAGCTCGGTGAGACCTCGGGGCAAGTCGCATTTGGCATTCCGCCATCCTGGCAAGAGGTATTCACCTCCAAGTTGATCAATCGGATCATGATCGAATCGCCAGGCGTGACTCTGCGCATTCATGCAGGGGTAAGCCACATCTTGAGGGAACACATGATCGCTGGCTTGCTTGACCTGTGCATCATTCCCTTTTCCAACACACCACTGAACGGCTACACCCAAACAAGTTTAGTGAGGGAGCCTTTGGTGCTGGTTGGACACAAATCCGTAAACCTCAAGCCATTAGAGCCTGTGCCACTTGCTAAACTTGATGACATCAAACTGGTGCTTCCCGGCAAGCCAAATGCCATCAGACATCTGATCGAACACTCGCTTCAACGTAAATCGTTGAAGTTCAAGCTAGCAATGCAGGTTGACACACTTAGCCTTTGCATGAATGTTGCGAGTCAAAGTTTGGCTTTTACGGTGGTGCCCGCTTGCGCCGTAGTCAACATTAAGCACGATGAGGAAATCAGCTGGGCACCGATCAAGGGACTGTACTTAACCTGGTCGCTCTTCGAGAACGATCTTCGATCGCATTCCTCTGCGGTCAAGGAATGTAAAAAAGCTCTACTGGAGACGCTGCGTGGCTCACTAAGTTCGGGTATCTGGACAGGAGCCGAAAAGATATCCCGTGCGGGCAAGAGTTAAATAAATAAGAGCAGGGCAGCAAGAGCGGCTAACAACGACAGTGCCAGAACAATCTTCCCAGCCAAGGTCATTCGGGCATCACTCTTGTCGTAGTCTTCAACGGCAATTGCGAAAGCTGAGTTTGCTGTGTCCATATCATCCCTTGCTTTGTATTAGTGTGATGAAAGTGAGTGCTGCAAAAACCAAGCCGAGGATTGCGTAAACGGATGCTTCAAACATGTAGCCTGACTCGCCATCTTCCCCCGCAAAGGAACTGGAATCCGTGGATACAGCTAGGTCTAGATCCAAATGCATTGCGCTTGCCTTGAATTCTTGTTGATGATCAAAACCCACACGATCAATCACCCTTAAAGCCGGATGAGGCAACAATTCCACCCCAGCGGACAGCTTCGGTCTTGAGCATCTTTTCGGTGTCGGCACGAGTGGTTCCAGTGACAGCAAATCCGACCTCGATCAGCTTTTGCTTGACCTCTGGAGAATTGACGGCTTGAACCAAGCTCTTGTTGAGTACATCAAGCACCGATGCAGGTACGCCCGATGGGGCAAGTACCCCAAGCCATGCTGAGAAGTTCAGTTTGGGCATACCGGCTTCGGCAGTGGTTGGCACATCAGGCAAAAGAGCGGATCGGGCTTTGCCAGTGGTTGCCAAGGCTCGCATTTTCCCGCCTTTGACTTGAGCGCTTGCCACTGCAGTTGAAACCCAGGCACCTGCGACATCTCCCGAGACAAGAGCGGTCACGGCATCACCAGTGCTCCGGAAGTGAATTGGCTCCACCTTAACTTGCGCCTGTGAGCCAAACTCAACTGCACCGAAGTGACCTGGCGTCCCCGCTCCAAAAGTGCCAAAGTTCAGTACTGAATTGCCAGATTTATTGGCGTTGACCATGTCGGCAAGTGTTTTATAGGGCGAGTTAACTGGTACGACCAACATAAAGTCGGCCCAAGCAAGCTCTGCAATGCCAGTCAATTCTTTAGTGGGGTCATACTGAAGCTTTGAAAATGCAGCAGGTGCAATGCTGATGGAGCCAGCCTCGGCCAAAAGAATGTTGTAGCCATCAGCAGGACTCTTGGAAACAAGCTGCGTAGCGATTTGCGCTCCGGCACCGGGCTTGTTATCGATCACGACGGGTTGTTTGGTTAGTTCAGATAGTTTGACTCCCACAACCCTGGCAAGGATGTCAGGTCCCGTTCCTGGCGGGAATCCGACCGTAATTTTGACTGGCCTCTCGGGATACTTTTGCGCGTTTGCCGTAATCGTAAACAGAGCGGAAGAAGTGAAAAGCGCAAGCGCAAACAGCTTTGAGGTTAAGTTATTCATATTAAATATCTCCTTTTATCAATTCAAATCACCAAGTTCTTTGTGCACTTTGTCGGGTGAGCCTTCTAATCCCCCGAGTAGAGCTCTGTTGTCCCCAGGAATTGGCATACTGAACTTGGAATCAACGGATGTGTATTCAAAGTAGCCCATTCGAGCAATCGGTCGAATCTTCAGAATATCGACCAAGCCGTTTTCGTCGATGAACTCATCAGCGATATGAATGGCTACCACCCTACCGAAGACGACATCGGCGCTTCCCATCACTCCATTACCCGGAAATCTCAACGTGTTGAGATATTTGCATTCGAACTGGATCGGAGATTTTTTGATGCGAGGGGGCCGTACCAGCTTTGAAGGGATAATCTCTAGCCCAGCCGCTTCGATCTCGCTGACGCCAGGAGCCAATTCCTGTGCGGAGATGTTCATCGCCTCACGCAGGTCCCAGGAGCACATGTTCCAGACGAATTCACCCGTCTGTTCTGCGTTGTGCACGGTGTCCTTTCGGTTGCCAAGACTGCTTTGATTGGCCGCAAACATCACAATTGGCGGATCGAATGTGACGTTCTGGAACTGGCTGTAGGGAGCAATGTTCTGGCGCCCCTGCGTGTCCAGGGTTGAAATCCAGCCTATCGGTCGAGGAACCACACAAGATTTAAAGGGATCGTGCTTCAAACCGTGAGGGGTTTTTCCTGGCTCGTAATACATGCGTCTCCTGATTTTTCAAGTAGTTGAGCAAAGTCTATGGCCGCTCAACTCAAACAGGAAGAAGCATTTTCATGCAATGGTTATTCATTTTATGAATAACAAATTGATGCGTAGATTTTGCGAGATCAGCTGGCTTAGCGGCTGATCTCCGTCAGTCATGCAGGGGAGCAAACAGTCATAGAGAAGGGGTCCGCTGCCCGGTGAACGCGTACTCGCGCAAAGCCAAGGCGACGACTGTATTGCGCTGGCAGGTTCGACTGCCAAGGACCTTTCAGCTAAGGCATGTCTATGGAAGATGCTGGTCGAATGTCCGCTTTCCGAATGACTGGTTCGGTTCACTCCAAATGACGGCTACGGGTCGTGTCCGGACCATAGCGGCCGAGTGATGGACGTCGCCTATCGCTGCAATTATGCCGTTATGGCACCTAGAGTTGATGGCCGTAATGGGTCGGGTGCTTCAATCATTGCTGGAAGTGGCTCCACCGATGTACTTATCGAAAAGCCCTAGTTCTTCCCGGCCGTCTGCAAAGCGTATATGCCTGAATATCCCGCCGAGAAATCCGGCGGTAATTCAATGATTCCAGTTTCCACGCGTG
Source organism: Limnohabitans sp. 15K (assembly GCF_002778285.1). Lineage (GTDB taxonomy): Bacteria > Pseudomonadota > Gammaproteobacteria > Burkholderiales > Burkholderiaceae_C > Limnohabitans_A. The sequence continues at coordinate 18,309 of NZ_NESM01000008.1, read as the reverse complement.
CATGAGTAGCCGGCTCGCCCCTGACCATCTGGTTGCGATGGATGCTGTCTACAACGGGTGCGGTATAGGCGAATGAGTCAGCAGCGGCGTACTGAATGATGTAGGTCGTTCGCAAGGTGTCCGAGCGATTTTGACTGGAGCCGTGCACTGCGAGGCCGTGATGTGCCACCACATCTCCCACATCCAGCTCATTGTCGACTACGTTCTCAAAGTCTTCCCGCGTCATCGTGTGGTTGCAATTGAGTTTATAGATGCCGTTTTCCCAATGACTGCGCGGCCCCAACTTGTGGCTGCCGGGGATCGTCTGAAGGCAGCCATTGATGGCGCGGGACGGATTCAAAGGTACGCTCAGAGCGACAAGATTGGTGTTGGTGTGAGGAAACACCGGCCAGTCTTGATGCCAGCCAATCTCTGCACCTCCATGAGGCAGTTTGAAATTGATCTTCGAGTGGTAAAACTTGACCGCTCCACCAAGCAGGTCTGCGGCGATGTCACCCAGGATCGAATCGAAAGCGGCTTCAACATACACCGAATCTAGTTCGGTCGGGCTGGAGATACGCCTGATACGTGGCGCAAGGGCGGTATGCGCAGGCTCTAGGTCGTAATGTTTTGACTTTTGCTGGAGTGATCGGCCCTCATCGTACAGTCGCTCAGTGGTCGCGATCAGCCTCGCAAGCAATTTGGGATCAAGTACCTGACGGAGATTGAGATAACCCGTATCGCGGTAGTCCCTGATCTGCTCAGGGGAAAGGATGCGTTGATGGCGGGTATTCATCTGGCTTCCTGCGTCGAGCTTGCAAGCGGGAAAATATGGTCGCTTCCCTTGATGAGTGGTTTTGTATTGGTTGACCGTACGTAGTCAGGACGTGGGTTGGGAACGTCGTTGCACCGGTTTGATACCGGGTTGTAGACCACATAAATCGCCCAACGATTGTGCTGGGACAAGTTATGCCCCGAGGCGTGCAGAATATTGCAGTCAAAGAACACCACGGTGCCGGGCTTGCCAGTGATCGCCACCGGTGCGGGGCTGCGAGCCATGATTTCTAGCAGCTTGTCCTTCGGCGTCACATAAAACTTGTAGCCCGTAGCGTCGTTGAATTCTGGCTCTAGATTGCCCTCTTTGTGGCTGCCCGGAATGAAGTACAAGCACCCGTTCATTTCTGTTGGCTCGTCCAGCATGACCAACGCTGTAGTTGGACGTGCCTCAGGCATGCCATCTCGCTTCCAAGTTCCGTAGTCCTGGTGCCACGCCCACACCGAACCGTCAATGGCGGTCTTCAAATTGCATTTGGTGTGATGGATGTAGAGCTCCTGCTCGGAAAGCAGATCCTGTGCGGGCTCGAGCATGCGTGAAGTACGCGAGACGGCATGAAACACCGGTGAACCTGTAGGGCCGTCTTGCTCGTGGACCTGATAGATAGTTTTGGCAATATTGCTTCCCTTTTCCCGCACCAAGTGATCGGTGTCGATCACTTGAATTCGCTCAAGCTCGGCCCTCATGGCCGCTACTTCAGGGGCAGAAAAAAGGCCATCAAGGGTGAGAAATCCATCACGGCGGTAGGTTTCGATCTGCAGATGGGTGAGGCGCACTGGCAAACTCCTTAAACAGGAGTTCATGGTATGTGACTGGTATGCCAGTTGTCAAGTGCGGGTAATCAGGGTCCTGTGGGCGAAACCGAAAAGATCATCAATCAACCGATCACTTGCCTCGGCAGCTTTGTCAGATTTGCCGGAGGCCATCGCACGTGCAAGGGCCACGTGCAGACGCAGTGTCGCGTTGACTTGATCATGGTGATGGTAGAACCAGAAACGCCGTGAGGCCGAGTGCAGAGCGGACACGGCCGCAGCAGCCACAATGTTCCGAGCGCTGTGTGCTGACTGCCTGTTCATTTCGTTGTCCCATTTCAGGAATGCTACAAGGTCGTCAGACTTCACAGCAGTCTCCATGTTCTGAGCAATGGCAGCCATGGTCTCGCGCTCTGCCAGAGTGGCACGCGTAGCTGCAGATCGAGCAATAAGGCGGTCGAGTTCGCGCCGTGTCTCTAGGATTTGGAGTTGATGACCCACGTCGACGGCGGTGACCACCACACCGCGACGGGGCAAGATCTGAACAAGATGTTCGCGCGCCAGACGCTGCAAGGCTTCACGGATCGGCGTATGCCCAATGCCGATGCGTTCGCTGAGCATGGCCTCAGACACCACGCTGCCCGGCGCGAGTTCAAGAGTCACGATCATCTCTTCAATGAGGCGATAAGCTTCCTCGTTGAGTGAGGGCGGCACCTGGCTAGGAGTAGGCGATTTCGAGAGTGCGCGAGGTCGACTGGTCATAATCAATATGGTGCCACAAGAAAATCCCCGACACTACAACTCACGAGGCATTTAGGATGGTGGCACGACCGCTTTGAGTCAGTATTACCCATCTCACCAATATAAAAGGATCGTCATCACCTCGAAGCGATCCAGCGCTTTGCAACTGTCAGCTGGTCAGATGAAACCGGTCAGCGGAAGAAGCAATGACGACTGAATTCGAGTGCCTGCTTCTGAGTTGAAGGCAAGAAGTTACTGTCGGATACGACCGACCGCTATCGCTGTATCTGAGTCAGGGGCTGGTTCACCGTGAAGACCGCTTTGGGTCGCTAGCTACCGCCCAAAAGGCTGCTTTGATCGTCCGCTCACAGCCTGAAGAGGTCACTTGATTGCGATGAGATTTCATCTTGGTCTGCTCTTACAGCGCAATAGTCACTAAGCGACCATGCTGGGTTGAGCCGCGCTGATGAAACACTGAACGACTTCCACTGTGCTTGTTGCGCCCCCAAGAGTGACATGCGATCCGGATAACCTTTTAGTAGGTATATTTAGATCTTCAAATGGCACCGTGCGCATAAAGTTTTGTTCATCGAACCTGGTGTGTATCGAACTTTTCCGATGAGCTGTTGACTCTTTTGAACTGGCAGTCATCCAACTAGCCATTGGTCTAGAAGCGGACCAACATAGTCTTTGCCCAAGTCATGACCACCGCCAGGTACTACGGTTGCGGTGATTCCAGTGAGACGTCCCAAAGCCTGCACGTTGGCAGGAATGCTTTGCCAATCGTCTTCCCCTACATGCATCTCGCATTGACGCGGCACCTTGAAATGCCCTGCTTCAGCCAAATCCTTGAGTCTTGTTGGCCTTGGTGGAGAAAAACTGGTGCGGGCCTGAGCGTTTGTGAACTCCCCCACGATGGGTGACAACAGCAACACTCGACCCGGAAAGGATGGAAGCTGAGTTTGTGCGTGCAAGAAAAGATACGCGCCAAAGGAATTGCAGATCACTCGGGCGTCGTCATGCCAAAAGTGGTCTTTAAGGTCCTGACTTACAGTCGCGATTTGTTCATCAAACGGCAATGAACGAAAGTCTTCTCGCGTTTCTCGTCCAGCCACATCAAACCCTCTATCCATCAATGCCCTGCCCAGCCCTGTACCCAGTTGACCGCCATAGCCCGGCAGGTAATAGATGGTTTTTGCGGTTGGATTTGCCATGGTTTGATTGTGGCTCAGGTACGTACAAGCTTGGTGTTTTTTAATTGACAGTTCTATTTTACAGTTTTACTGTATGATAGAAAACATGGACACCACTTTCAACCTGGATCAACTCAGCGCGCTGACCGATTTGCCGCTGCGCACGATCCGTTATTACATCCAACTCGGCTTGGTTGATCGACATGAAGGCGATCGAAAACATGCCCGGTACACCCAAAAGCACCTGGACCAAGTGCTGCAGGTTCGCGCCATGGCCGATCAAGGCATGCCGCTGGAGCGCATCAAGCAACTGATGAATGGGATCACTACACCCCCGCCCCTTCCAAAGGCTGCGGGCGACATCTCCGTCATCAGCAAGGTATTCATCGCCCCCGGCGTTGAACTGCATGTAGAGCCACAAATAGCTGGTCTGTCCCCCGAAAAACTCCGTCTATTTGTGCGTTCCGTCCTCACCACTTGGGAAGAAATCAATGCAAGCGAATAAAAAACAAATTGGACTGCACGCCCAGGACATGGAAGCCAACATTGGGTTGGTCTCGGCCCATGTGACTGGTCGCCTCAATGGCTTGGTGGCTCAGATCAAGGTTCGCCAGGTTTACAAGAACTGGTCAGATGACAACGTCGAATGCGTCTACACCTTCCCTATGGGATGGCAAAGCGTCCTTTTGGGCATGCGAGTGGAACTGAACGGCAAAAGCATGACCGGTACCGTCAAGCCCAAGAAAGTGGCTGAAGCGCAATATGAAGAGGCCATCAGCAGCGGTGACTTGCCAGTCATGCTGGAGCGGTCAGGTAAAGACCTGTACACGGCCAATATCGGCAACATACAGACTGGGGATGAGGTGGTCATTGAACTTGACTACGCTCAAATCCTGAAAGCCGAAGATGGTGCGATCCGTTTCAGTCTTCCCACGACCATTGCACCGCGATACGGAGATGCATCGGCTGCGGGCTTGAAACTGCACCAACAAGCTGAAGCCAATCCACAGGCCGAACATCGGCTGTTTCTGAATCTTGAACTGTCTGAGAACCTGAGCCAAGGCACGGTTTACAGCCCCAGCCATGAAATCCAACTGAGCCGTCAGGGCAATCAATGCAGCTTGAAGTTAGAGGGTGCTGCATGGTTGGATCGTGACTTCGTCTTGGTTATTGACCGCCTTGGCGACATGAACTTCGCAGTCGCAGCTCATGACTCGGCTCGCCCAGGAGAGGCTACGGTATTGACTGGCGGTGTGTACCGTCCAACCGGCTTTGAAAAGCAGCACCCTATCTCTATCAAGGTACTGGTCGACTGCTCTGGATCCATGCAGGGCGACAGCATTGAACAAGCCAAAGACTGCCTCAATTGGCTATTTGGACAGCTGAACAATACGGACCAAGTCTCGTTTACGCGGTTTGGCAGCACTGTCCACCACGACCATTCCGAACTTAAGCCTTGCACACTCATTTACCGACAACTTTTGAAAGCGTCATCGCGTCGCTTGAATGCGGATTTGGGCGGTACCGAAATTGATGACGCGTTGAAAGAGGTCATCGCCATTGAAAGTGGCTCACCCGAAGAATCCAAAAATGCGGTGATCTTATTGATCACGGACGGCGAGGTCTGGAACATTGAAGAAATCATCGCCACAGTGCGCGCCTCTGGGCAGCGCATTTATGCATTAGGCGTAGGCTCAGCACCATCAGAAAGTCTGCTCAAGGACATGGCAGACGTCACGGGTGGCGCAAGTGAAATGGTTACACCCCGTGAAAGCATGCAAAAAGCCGTCGAGCGCCTGCTGATCAAGATTCGGCAAACGCAGCAAATAGAACAAGAAGTTGCATGCGAAGCGCCTATCGTCTGGCAATCGAAATCAGCGGGCCATGCAGCATCAGGCAGCTCCTTGATGTCATGGACGCAAATCAATACGCAAGGCACCGCGCTCGATGAATTGGAAGTGGTTCAGACCGTTTATCCAAACGGACAAACAACACCCTGCCCCGTCATTTGGGATGAAAGCCTTGACCTCTCTCGCATTGCAGCTGCGTTGCGGTTGAACGATTTAACAAAAGCCAAAGATCGAGAGCGACTCGCTGTCGAATATCAACTGGTCACCAGCGAAACCAATTTAATCCTTGTTCACGAGCGAGTGGAAAGCGAGAAGGCTGAAGATTTGCCTGAGTTACTACAGGTAAGGCCTATGCTGGCAGCTGGCTGGAGTGGCAACGGAACTGTGGCGTATTCACGCAGCCAAACACCGCTTCGAGTGATGCGTACCGGTAGTGACAATATGCACTTCATGGCGGAATCTCACATCAACATGAGCCATTCTGCTCCTGCTATCTGGCGCTCTAATCGAACTCATTCTGCCGCCCGAATTGATGGGATGGCAAACGCAGGCATGGATGACATTGAGATACCGGCTTTTCTGAGGAAACAAGAGTCGTCCTCCGATTCAAAGCCCGTCAAGACGTTCGTCCAGAAATTCAAGGACATCGTCAGTACGCCCAATAAACCGCCGCAAAGTACGCACACGGTCAAAAAACCACAGGGCACATCAGATGAGCTGAAGGCCATCCTGGCCAATAAGACCAACGCAAAGAACCCAATTCATGAATTGCTGAGCAGCTTCAACCAGGTAGCCCTGACGCACACGAGATTCAGATCTGCACTTGCCGCATGCCTTCGAACAAACCAAGCCAACTACATGGAGTGGTTGATCACAAAGCACATGAAGGCTGCTGGCTCTGGAGCCCCAATTTGGGCGATTTTCATCAGCTGGGCAGCGGAAAATCTATCCGTCGAACTCGATCGGCATGCAGAAAGAATATTAAGAGAATTCCTGTCGCCGATTGACCGCGATCTACAACAGGCGATCTATGCAGAGCTGTCCGAATTAAAACAAGAAGCTGCGGTCTGATTGGCATGAAACTAGACCGCAATCCGGTTTAAAACATCAAGCTTCTGCTCCAGCGCGTAGCTCTACCAGCCCTACATCCAGGTTGACGATGAGTTTTTCAGAAACTATCATGCAGCATGAATGCATGAACTTTAAGGAAAGCGCAATGTCTTACCCCGCAACTGACAGCAAGATGGTCAAATCCATCGGCGCAAGTGGCCAAATCTCTTTGGGCAAAGAGTTCGCGGGAAGACAAGTCCTGATTGAGTCGCCAGCTAAAGGTGTATGGATCATTCGGACTGCCACCATAACTCCCGATCATGAGCCTTGGCCTGAAGAAGAAAAGGCTCAAACTGGACTCAAAAAAGGCCGTACCGGCAAGACACCATCACACGATCAAACGTCACGAAAAAAATCTCAGGCCTGAGGGCATCCGAGGTTTTCACAGAAATGACATTTGTCCATGGAGCAAGATAAAAATGATTGACCTGTTCGCCGCTTTAGGCTTTAGCTGGAACCGCGAAAAGATTCCTCAGCAGATTCCTACCCACTCGATTGATCGAGTAACTTTTCATTTCCATCGAATGCTGACTACGTATGTTTGGGACGCATCAGTGCTTGAAGGCAATCCCTTTACGTTTCCAGAAGTGAAAACTTTGCTTGAAGGTGTGACGGTCGGTGGCCGGAAAATTTCCGATCAAGAACAAGTACTGAACTTGGCCGAAAGCTCCAAATACCTGCTGTCACTTGTCAAAGCTGGAAAGTTCAAGCTGGACAAAATCACATTCACCGAGCTACATGGACTGGTAGCAAAAAATGAAGCGCTGGAATGGGGACATTTTCGTGGAGAAGGTCAAGAGACTAACTACACACCCGACGTTGGCCTAGGTCCTGAAGGTCGCTACACGCCACTACCCACTGTGCCCGGAGCACCTGAGCTCAACCGTGTTTTTTCCGAAGGCCTGCAAGCGTTAACCAATACAGTCGAAAGTCCATTTGAAAGAGCTGCTGCATTTTTTCTGTTCGGAGCCTTGCAGCAGTTCTTTTTTGACGGCAACAAACGCACATCACGCTTCATGATGAATGGAATTTTAATGTCCTCCGGTATGGATGCCATCAGCATTCCAGCGGCAAAAGCGCAAGACTTTAACGAAAAAATGGTCCGTTTCTACAAGGCCAAAGACGCCACTGAAATGATGGAATTTTTAGTTAGCTGTCATCCAGATGCCATCACCATTCAACAAAACAATCCGCAAGTGGATTGATTGCTTTAAATTGAAATGCGATTTAAGACTTCTAGCTTTTGTTCAAGCGTATAGCCCACCGTGCCGTAGTTATTGAACTCAGACCCACCACTTGAGTGACCTGTGATGCTCTCGGCCAAACGCGTGGGAATATCGTTACAGGCTTTCATCCTGTCGATCAGGGCATGACGAAACATGTGACTTCTGAAGTCTAGGTCGGCCAAGTATTTGTTCATGATGGCCGAGCAGCTGTTGCTGCCATGGTAGTGCGCATACTGCGGCACCAGCCATTCACTGCCTTCGCAATTGGCCATCTCCACCAGTCGCTTGGCTGCAAACAGCGACACCCCTACCAACGGTACGGCACGAATACTGCTCTTGTTCTTTCGATTGGAGAGTGCATTTTTGCGGATCCAAATGTGCGGAATCGGGTGATCAAAAACACAATCCTCAACACGGGCGTACACAGGTTCAGACAGTCGCAAGCCAGTATTCATCTGGATCAGCCCAATGAGCTTGTAGGGCTTGAACCGCATCATCAACTTTTGTTTGACTGCCAGCAACAAGTCATGGGTAATGACAGGCATTGGCCTGCGCTCATCTTCACCGGAAATTTTCAGAGCACGGAATGGGCTCAGTCTGTCTATGTCTAGGCATCTGAAGGCCACATTGAGCATGGCGTTCAAGATCGCCGTTTGCTTGCGAACTGTCACAGGCTTCAAACCCAAACTCAGCAAATGGTCACGAAAAATGCAGGCATGCGCATAACGTAGATCACAGAGGTACAAATCACCCACCAAGGATGAAAAGCGCCTGAAAACATGTAAGACATCGCCCTTGAATTTACGGCCGTCACCTGCATCACTTTCATGGAGGTAAATCGCCATGGCATCTGAAATTTTGGGTTCGGCATGCATTTCTTTGCGGATGAAATAATTGCCAATCAGCTCTGCAACGAACGACTCATCGAAGTCAACACCCCTTACTCGAACCAACCGTCGTAAGACAGCTTCCGGAGTTGATTTAACAATCTCGAAGTGGCCGTCACTCATGCTCAAAATGGTCAATTTGCATCCAACAAATTTACTGTCAAAGCCGCAGATGGACAACCGGATTTAGATGAATTTCCAGGACGATCTGGACAGAAAACCCACGAAGTTTTCTGCCCTAAATCAGCCCTAGAACACCACTCATATAGGCCTTGGATCCGTGTCGATACCGGAATCCAAATCAGCTGCGCAGCGCTGGTTTTGTGCGTGGCTAGACGCCAGTCCTGTTGAATACCCATGCCGTCACGTTGACCAACCCATGGCCACCCCCAAACCATTTTTGCTATGCCTGTCATCCCCATGGCCAGTGATTTGCAAAACGGCCATATTCGGGGCTAAAACCCCGCGTTTTCGGGTCTTTCGACGGTTTATCGTGGCATGTTGGCCTGGCCTGGCCCCATCGATTGTTGCTGCAACCCATAGGCATCGGCCTGGCTGAAGCTGCTTGAATGTGTGGGCCTGAGTACTGGCTGTGAGCTGGGCAGTGGTGGGGGCCTGTTGGGGGTCACTGCCCTCGCCTGCTGGGGTACTGGACTTTTGGGTGGGGGTGGTTTCGGGGCTGGTGGTTTTGGCTTGGGGGCTGGTGCCTTTTTCGGAACAATCTTTTTAGGCTTGATCCTTTTAGGCTTGGGGGTGGCTGAGGTCTGCGCCTTGAGCCTGGCCTGCTCCTTGGCCTGTGCCATCACAGCAGACCAAACGTTGTCTGATATCAATCGCCAAAGAGCAAGTTGATCGTCCGCATTGGCTATTTCATTAAATCGCATAGTTGCTCTCCTTTCTCTATATTTATTTAGCAAAAAGACGACATCTCGTGCCCTCGATTTCGATCTGCTCATAAATAAAAATATGCTGATCAACGAACTCGTCAAACCCAAGACGCCAGAGCAATTGAAACTGGACCAACTTCGCGCCACGAGGGAACGCGCCACCACAGCCGTTCAACAGGAGCGAGAACGACAAAAGACACAGCGGGCCCAAAAAGCCCTGCAGTTGTTGACCAAGCCTAAGTCCCCAACAACTAAAACAACCAAGCCCATTGGCACCATAAAACCCATTGCGCCAATCAAATCGATCTAGCCAAAAGAAAGCCGACACCAAGTTGAATCAAGGTGTCGGTCATTGCTCTAAGCAGTGATCGGTAGTGTGGCTGCTTTAAGAAGCTGGCTTAACTGGCAGCTTCAACTTGCCCTTTTTGGCAGCGCCCTCCTCCTTGCCAAATGCAGCTTTGACCAAACCACTGACTGCTTCGATGCGTGCATCCAGCTCTCCGGCATCCACAGCAGCACGCAAAACTTCAAGCGTGGTGATAACGCCTGCGATGGTGTCAGTCTCTATGGCGTTCTTACCTTCGACTACATCCAGAGTGCGTGCGCCATAGCGGACTGTGATGCACATCTTGCCGTTATCTCCAGACCACCACCATGGTTTCAACCGCTTGGGAATTTCTACTCGTCGCATTTCGCCGGTGGCGTCGTCCCGGACTGTGCGAATCTTCACCGGTACAAATTCAGTACCTGACTGAACAGCTTTGGCCATTTGAATTTGCTCGTGCAGCTTGGCGCTGAGCTTTTGCCGTCTTGCATGCGCTGGGCTTGTACCCTGCTGACGCTTGCTGGCGATGAATTTCAATGCGTTAAGACCTGACATTTGCTACTCCTTGTGTGTTGCAGGAATAACAAATTTATTGTCAGACTGTGGCTCTGGGCAACCGAATCATTGGTAACCCGACAGTCTGGAAGGACACTGCTGGTAGCTTCAGCCAATCAAGATGTTTGGAAACACCGATTTGTACCCTTTGGCCAAAGCTTCCTCTTGCTCAATTCTTTTCTTGTGCTCGCTTTCCTCGGCAGCAGCGTTCAAGGAACGGGGTTTGTAACGCTCTAACTGCTTAGGGGTCAAATGCCAATAAGGGTTGCCCGTTTGCTCACGCATCTGCATTTCAATCTCGGTCTTGAAATCAACGCCTAAACGACGCTTGAAGAAGATGGCGTCGTGAACATTGGCAATCGGTCTGTGACCTTTTGTCAGTGCTACGCGTCTGACGATGTCCATGACCTGCGTCTCGCCGTGCTGATAAAGGTAAGCCATGACCTTGGCTTTGCTGGGCCTACCACTGTCGGTTTGCAGGAAGCTTGCTTGAAGCAAATCTGGACGGTGCTTTTTAACGAGCTCATACAGGTAGTCGTCCAAAGCGTTTTGTTCTTTGATGAAAAGCTTGACGGTCTTGTCGGAGAGAAATCGCTTTCTGTCGTCACCGTTCTTTAATATGTCGACCAAGGCAGGATTGGTCCAATTTCCCGAAGCGTCCAACCAACCATTGGCTGTTTGACGGGCACCAAAGCTGATGGCTGTGAACGCTTGCTTGAGCAAGACAGGTTGAAGGTCTTTAGGTACCGGGCTGGCATCTCCAAAGGTGAAATACATGATCGTTGCCATTAAGTCGGCCTTGTCTTCTAGGTACAGCAAAGTGGCTGGGAAATGCTTGCGTAGATCCACATCCAATCCCGAATCACACAGCAGGCTTCTGGCGTAACCCATTTTCCATGCCACCACACTGCTGCGGATGTCGTACTCCCAGCAATTGCCCAGCATGGCACGCCTCAAGTCTTTGTTGACGTTTTGCACGCTGGTACCTTCGTAGTACGTACGCCCAAACTGACTGGGTTTGACCCGCTGTACGTAATAGCCCTTGGTGAGTGTGGCGACGCCAATGATCGTCAAGGCTTGGCGAAGAATCGTATCTTTTTGAGCGTCCTTGATGTGCGTAGATTCAATTTCTACCCAGTAAAGGTAGGCCTTGACGGATTCGATGTCTACTGGCACCCAATGGAAAAGCTCAGCTAATTTTTCCTCTTTCCACTCCTGACCGTATTCAGGATAGAGGTGATCGAACAAGGCTTTGTTGGATGCAGGGTCACCACTGAGGTACGCATCAATTTCTTCATCCGTGGTTGCAGCCGCAATTGATCCGGAAGGTACGGTCAATGTGTTCTGCATTGTGATCAAGGGTGACAGTTTGACCTGTGAGTTCTGACCGGTGAATTTGCTGCCAGGCACCACCGTTTCTAAAAGCTCCAGATTGTTTTCGCGTAACCATTTATGAACACGAATTTTTTTAGGACCTATCTGGCCACCTTTATTGGCCAATTGATCCAAAGACACCGCGTATAAGTTCAGCTTGAGTTGCTCGGGGGTCCTGCCATGTTGCAAGGCATCGAACAGCATGGACTCGACCACAGCGACGTACTTGGCCAATGCTTTTTTTGCCGAAGCAGCAGGCCGTGGAAAGGCTTTGTGCAAAGCCTCTTCGACTGACTCATGAACGGTTATTTTGATCACAGGGTGCCGACTCCTTGATGTGAGAAATCTCGGATTTCCTGTGTATTTAGCGCTTTTTCATAGATTTCGGCAATAACTGAAAAAGTCACAGACATATAGTAATTTCAATCATTCAATTGAAAATCACCTGAGTCAAATGGCATCTTGAAGTGGCGCAGCCACCCGATGCCGCAGGCATGCAGCTCCTTGCTTGGATCAATTCCTATGCCAATCAGTCGAGTGGACAGGTCTTTTTTGGAATCTGGATAAGTACTTGATGCGCACATACAAAGCATCAGTCAGGGTCAAGGTCAACGGACGAAGTCAGGTCATTGCCACGGAAATTCGGGCGCCCAATGCGCAAGACGCCCGGTGGCTGCTTTGGGCCATGTATGGGTTTCACAGCATCCAGTCAGGTCCTACACCCAACAGCCCAGGAAGCTGAGACACTGAGCAACTCAGATTGGCAAATACAGGGCTTGATCGTAAAATTGGACTTCCGTCAAAAATCTACCCATGAAACCATCTGTCGCCTTTGCAGCTCACCGTAAAGCAATTCGCGAGATTGTGCTTGCTCACAAAGCGTCGAATGCCCGCGTTTTCGGTTCAGTGGTGCATGGTTCCGACACAGAGGGAAGCGATCTTGACATCCTTGTGGACACCACGGAGGACACAACTCTCTTTGACTTGGGTGCTATTCGTTACAAGCTTCGCCACTTGTTGGGCGTTCAAGTAGATGTCTTGACGCCCGGAGCGCTCCCTGACAAATTTCGTCAAACAGTCATCGCAGATGCTCGACCAGTATGAGTTCCGATCCGCTATTCGAGATATTTGATGTTTGACCCAAAGGATATTCGTAACTCAAAAGATCCGGATTTGGCCGGATCTTATGCAGCCATCCATCGCGCAGCAAAATTTGCCGAAGATCTCGCCATAAGGACCAACACAGCCATCATCGTTGCTGTAGATGGAAAGCCTGTACGAATCACTGCCGCCGAATTGATCAAGATGCGGGAACTTAAATCAACTGTGCCCCCAGAGGACGCTTGATGCTCTTGATTAAAGCAAGTCAAAAATAAAATGGCCTTCAGCATAGAAGATATCGGTGAAATCGATCAGGTTGTAGGCCAGTGGTGCCTCAACCGTGTTCCCCCTCACCTCAAAAAATCTGTCGATTACGACTACGAAATAGATGGTCAAGCTGTGATCATCATTGAAGTGCGGCCCGCTTGGCAAGGTGCACCAGGCGAAGTCACGCGGCAGCCTATGGCCAAACTCCGCTTCGTCAAAGCGACCGAGCAATGGCAAATTTATTGGATGCGTGCAAGCGGTAAGTGGAAGTCTTATGACCCCATGTTCGAGGCTACCGAACTCGATGACGCGTTGATGGTCATCGAATCAGATCATTACGGCTGCTTCTTTGGTTAATCAATGGGAACGATATAGCCCTCAATTCCGGCATATGAGTCAAAGACATTAGCTCAGTTGCTTGATCTGTATCGGCTGAAAGCCACTGGTCATGAAGATCAGGGGCGATGATCACAGGCGTCCGCTTTTCATCGCCAGGCTTGTGAAACTGGCTCATGACTGAGTGTTCGTCAGCGTTGACAGTAAGCATGGAGAAACTGACGACCAATTCGCCGGATACCGGATCTATCCATCGCTCCCATAGGCAGGCAATGCCAAAAGGGTCACCAGAGGCCAATTCAATCTTCCAACGCACAGCCTTGCCAGACTCGTAACTTGGCTCGTAGAAGTCATCGACCAGAACTAAGCCAAATTGCCGTTGACGCCATGCGGTTCGATAGCTTGGCTTTTCCGCCACCGTTTCACTGCGGGCGTTATAAGTATGGCGGCTGATCTTGACGTCCTTAGCCCAGCTAGGAATCAGTCCGAACCGAGCCGAACCGCAGGCCACACGGCCTGTCTGGTGACTTTTCACGACCAAAGGTGCTGCGTAACCGGGATAGGCTTCATCGGGGTAGCCCGTGGGCAGATCGACACCAAGGGTTTCTTTGACCCACTGGGCGCGTTTGGTTGGCGTGAAATTGGTGCACACGTACTGAATTCAAAAATGTGGATGCCGACTGGTTTGATTCATCACTTCCAGCTCAGGTCAAGCTTTCTGTTGTGCGCAGCACAGTCACGCAGATAAAGATTGATCAGGCTTTTGTACGGGACACCGACCTGTTCAGATATTCCTTTGAAGTACCCGATCAAGTCTTCGTCCAGCCGAATAGTGATCTGCTTCACCAGCTGCGATGCATAAGGATTTTTGCGCGCATTGGTGAAGTCGTATTCTTTTTTCATAGTATGTGGAGGACACCAAGTCACTCAACAGACAGCTCAACTTTGCACCCAACACGTGATGCCAAAGTTATGAGCATATCGAGGCTGAACTTTTCAGTCTTACCGCTCAAAAGATCACTCACCCTGCTTTGAGCCACCCCAAAGCGTTGAGCAACTTGAGCTTGAGTCCAACCTTCTGATTGGACAATAAGGCGAACGTGGTCTACCAGTTCCGCTCGCATCTCCATAACCTTGGCGTGCGCTAAATCACCCACCTACCAACTCCATAGCTAACTCGCGGGGGTTATCTGTGCGTTCGCTCACGTCTAGCATTTCAATGCCCAGCACTTTTCCGTCGACGTCGTAGTCAAACACAACACCAGGTCGAATTTCTTCACTCTCGGCCACAGTGCCTGCACGCAAGCGGATATACATGGCATCGGCTTGCTGGTCGTATTCAATTTTCATGGTGAAACCCCATACTTTTGAAACTTGCTAGTTGCCATCACAGTGATGACCAACACAACTACATCACCTTCGCTGATAACTCGAAGTAATTGCTTGGCACCGCTTCGTTCGATGAAACCTTGCGACTCAATACGTCCATGGTCGGCGGATATTTGCCGAACAGGATTTTTTATCGTCGCCTCAACCTCCTGCTGGCTGATACCACGCTCAATCATGCGGGCTTGAGCATGTTGTGTGTAGGTGATTGTCATGCAAAAATTATATAACTACTTTAATAATTTGCAAGAGAAAATTTAATATTTACTTGGCAGCATGATGACCCAGTGCTCTCCGTCCCAGCAGGCGTAGAGCGTTTGCTCGGCCAGTGGAAAATCACTCCTGGCTCATCCCATGAGCCCACCCATCCACTACCATCACAGTATTGATAATTTTGTGAGTTTTGGCCATGCATTTGCCGAACAGGCTTGTTTCTCCCTTTTTGGCCATATTGCTTCTGTGCTCGATTTCGATCACTTCATTCGCAGCGCCACACAATTCTCGCCAACTCTACGAGCGCATTCGCCCGTCTGTCGTGGAGGTGGTCACGAAAAATCGGACCAACTTGGGCGTTTCTTCCGTGGCCAGTGGCTTTGTGACCCACCGAAAAGATTGGGTCATCACCAACTACCACGCCATCTCAGATTCAATTTTTGAGCCGGACGATCACACCCTGCAAATTGTGTCGATGGATCAAGGCGAGCTCAAGGCCGAAATCGTGGCTGTAGACATTCAGAACGATCTGGCCATTTTGAAAGTTGAACAAACCCTACGGGTCCCCTTGTTGGAATTGCGTGAGACTTTGCCCGACCGTGGTGAATCGGGCTATTCCATGGGCAAGCCAGGCGGTTATCAACACAGCATCGTGACGGGTACGTTTAACGGCGTCACAGACAAAACCTCAACGCCATTGATCATTTTCAGCGGCGCTATCAATGGCGGCATGAGCGGTGGGCCAACCCTGGATGCGGAAGGTCGGGTGCTTGGAGTGAACGTGGCCACCAGTACTCAATACCAGTTGGTGGGACTGGCAGTCCCTGCTGAGGCTGTGGGTCAAATGATCCGCAGCAAGACTCCTCAAAAGCCCCCCAGTTTGGATGAACTGCGCAAGGACATCGCACGCCAAGTCAGCGCATTCAATCAACAGATCGTGATGCGTTTTGACCTTCCAACACACAGCGTTAGGCGACTTGGGCCGTTTCAGGTGAGAGGGGATATTTCTAGAGATCAACCTTGCTCTGCCGCTCGCAAAGACACTCCGAATGACCACTACAAACGTGTTGACCAACGGTGCGACTCTTCTACGAGCTTGTACATCTCGGACCAACAGAACGCGGGCCACATCGTCATGGGCAGTTTCTGGTTCAGCAGCGAGAAAATGAGCGCGCATGGCCTTGCACGATTGGTCGAGGATCAATTAACGCGCCTGCGTAACGTCAAAGACAACGATGGGCCTACTGCTTCTTGGAATTGCACTGAGCAACGCTTGAGGGGGCGTTTTGATTTGCCAATCCAACTGCATGCATGCAGACGTGCTGTCGAAAAACTCCCGGGCTTGTTTGACTATCGATTTCGATACACACCCTTAGTGTCAGGCCAAGATGCATTGCTGGTCGCCATCGGTATGTCTGGCTTTGATGATCAAAGCGCCCGCGCCATCTTGCTGAAAAGTATGGACAGTCTGAGCTTTACCCCGAAGTCTAAACCATGATGTCAAGACCTCTCATAGCCGCACCCGCTTTCATCCTGGCTTGGCTAGCAGCTCAACTGTGGGTCTATTTGCCAATCTACAGCAGCGCCGCCGATACAGCATTCATCACAAAGTTGATGGTTGAGGAGGTCGCCATTTTGTCTTGCTGGATCAGTGCATGGTCCTGGGTAACTTGGCAAGAACAAGGTCGAACAAGGCTTGCTGAACACACCATCATTGCAGCTGGTGCGTCCTTCATAGACGCAGCGGTTCTCAACTACGCCTTGCCGTGGATGTTCTTTAACTTGGGCTGGCCATGGCCCACTGACATACACAACATCCCAAATGCAGTACTAATAACGCTGACCGCATTGATTCACATTCACTTGGCAAGCCGCATTGGGTTGAATCTTCGCTTGTTTGCAATGTGGGTTGCTGGCAGTGTTTTAGCCATATCACTTGTGACGGCACACACGTGGGCAAAAAAGAATGATCAGGCTGCGGCCGATAAGTTGCCGTATTCCCCCAACATTTACGCCCCCGCTTTTGTCGTCACACCTGAGCACAAATTACGCGAAGGTTTGGAGCACATGTGGTCAAAATCTTGGAGTGATCAGTGACAATTAGGTCTGACCAGAGGACTTCTAGACCACCCTGCCTCTTTAAATAAAGCCTTTGATCGTCTCACTCCCCAGCTTTTAAGTCGGCAAACTTTTGCGCCATGGTGGGGTTGCCACGCGTCAATTTTTTAATTGTCACATCCTGAGCCTTGTCGTTGGCCAGTCGCAAATTCCGGTCGGTACCGATCAAGGCATCCTTGGTCTTTTGCAAATGGTCTATCGACTTGTCGATTTCATCGATGGCAGTCTGAAACCGCTTGGAAGCCAGTTCGTAGTTTTTACCGAACGCTGCTTTGAATGAATCCAGTTCGTTCTCGAAATTGGTGATGTCTATGTTCTGGCTCTTGACCAGGGCCAATTCAGACTTGTATTGCAAGGAGTTCATGGCCGCATTGCGCAGCAATGAAATTATGGGCAAGAAAAACTGGGGGCGTACCACATACATTTTTGGATACCGGTGGAACACATCCACGATCCCGGCGTTGTAGAGCTCGCTCTCTGGCTCAAGCAGGGTAACAAGAACGGCGTACTCACATCCCTTTTCATTGCGGTCCTTGTCAAGTTCTTTGAGGAAGTCCTCATTCTTGGTTTTGGTGGCCGTCGTATCACTCTCATTTTTCATCTCAAACATGATCGAGACAATTTCAGTGCCGGCGCTGTCAGATTCCCGAAAAATGTAGTCGCCCTTGCTTCCTGAGCGCGCGTCGTTATCTTTCTCGAAATGCGCTCGTGGGAACGCCATTGCACGCACACGATTAAATTCAGTTTCGCAGTGCTGCTCCAAGGTCTCGCCAATCATCTTGGTGGATAAGCGGGCCTTGAGGTCACGCAGGCGCTCGATCGTGTCCTCACGATCCTTGATCTGCGTCTCATACTTGTCCTTGAGAGCTTTTTTGGCAAGCTCCATCTCCAATTCGGCACGCTCAAGTCCCCCTTTGAACTGATCACGCTCTTTTTCAATAGCGCTGACAGCTTCAGTGATGGCAAGCTTCTTTGCGGTCTCAATAGCATCGAGTTGCGCCTTCAGAGCCTGGATCTCGGCGTCCTTGGTTCCCGCCGCTTTTTGCAGTGTTGATTGGCCTTAAAAACTGAGCCACTTTGAGAGGAATTTGCATCCAAATTTGAGCCACTTCATTGGCCTATCCTGCTCATTTTTTGAGCAAGGGTGGCCGGGAGTGATCAACGTGGGAACTTT
>NZ_NESM01000007.1 GCF_002778285.1 Limnohabitans sp. 15K | reverse complement strand
CGTTGTTTTCAGTGATGTGCACCACCGCGTTGTTCTGAATGTCCAGCACGTCCACGCCCAGCGCGTCGATCTGGCCAATGCTCAAGCCGCCCAACATGCCTTGCTTGCCCGTCAGGTACGAGCCCTCAGCGTCGTTGGCTTGCACGTCCAGGGTCACGTTCGTGTCGTTGTCTGCAAAGGTCAAGCCCGCATTGATCAGAGCGATTGCATCGCTCTCATCAATATGGACTGCGCCAGTGGTTTGCAGATCCAACACATCTACACCAAGTGACTCCAAGCTCTTGTCACCCCTAATCGCCAAGCCGCCCAGCAATCCTGCGCTGCCACTCAAGTAAGAATCTGCTGCGTTATCGCCTTGTACCTCCAATACAACAGTGCCGTCTTCATGGAAATTGAGACCAGCACTGATAAGTCCAGAGGCCTGCGCTTCTGTCAAGCTTAAATAGCTGCCTTGGCCGAGATAAATTTCACTAGAAACAAAGTCTGGATCAGCAGAGTCTTGCGCAGTTCTGCCCTCTGGATCTGCCACCCGGAGGTTCACGACTGGCAAACTACCGCCAGAATTGACGAAATTCACAGCCGCGGCCGTCAACGTCACCTGCTTGGTCTTGACGTCCAACTGGTAAAGCTGGTTTCCGTTGGCATCGACTGGAGCAGCACCCACAAAAGAAACTTGCAGTTGCGCATCGGCAGTTTCAACATCGCCAACCAAATAGTTGGCAACAACTGCACCTGGCTTGAGATTTTCCGAGAAGGGGTTGAAGTTGAAAGAAGTTACTGTGAGCGTCGGCGCATCGTTGACCGCCGCCAGCACCACCTTTTGGGTCGCCTGCGTCGTCGCCTTGCCGTCGGTGACACCGTAGCTCAGCTCCACCTTGCCGTTGTAGTTCGCCTCCGGCGTGATCGTGTACGTCCCGTCTCCGTTGTCCTCCACCTCGCCGTGGCTGACCTTCAGGTTCACCACGCTCAGTGTTTGTCCGTCCGCATCGCTGTAGCCCACGAGCAGGTCTTGCGCGCTCACCTTGTAGGCGCCGTCTTCCTCACCCACCGCCAGCACCGCCTGATCAGACGTCAAGCTAGGCGCGTCGTTCGTGCCCTTGATCGTCACCGTAACCAAGCGCTCGGTGCCGTCCGCTGACTTCACCGTGAACGTGTCGCTCAGCGATTCGCTGTTTTCATTGAGCGCGTTAACCGTTGCGTTGGCGTTGTTCAGCGTGTATGTCCACGCGCCATCGGCGGTGACCGTGTAAGTGCCGTAGCCTTTCGCGCTGGCCGTCTCGGTGCTCACTGCCTGGAACGCGTCAGCTTCGTTGTCCACGTCGGCCGCCTTCAGCGTGCCCTTGGCCGTCACATCCAGTGCATCCTCTTTCACCGCGCCCGTCGTATCGCCAGTGATCTCAGCCGCGTCGTTGACATTGGCAACCAATCCCCCTGCATTGGTGAAAACAGTCTTACCGCCGAAGGCATCGATGGTCGTGATCTCTACCCGAATTGTTTTGCCGACAAAGCTTTCGTCGGACGGGATGTCCAGGCTTGCGGATGTCCGCCCATCGATATCGACCCAACGGTAAGGATCGGCGACGGAGCCTTCGCCTGTGCGCTCTTGCCACTGGTATGCCGTGGACACAATCGAGCCGTCCACATCAACTGCATCGAGGCTTGCCGTGAGGCTGGCGCCTTCTTTGTAGGCCCCTTCGACAGTCAGCGTACCTTTCGCAGCGGTGTTGATAACGTGAACAACGACCGACGTATTCAGGTCATCCCAGGCCTTGATCACATTGAATGTTGCTGGTGTCAGGTCTGAGCCAGACATATTGACCGAAGTGACCTTGGCTGCAGACAAAGCTTCCAAAAGGGCCACGGGGTCGCTGGCCACACCCAGTTTGATGAAATCTTGCTGGCTGATGGTGACGCTGACGCCCGCATTGGCAACTTGTTGTACAAACTGCACACCTGCCTTGGCCAGCAAGCTGGCGGTGGACAAGTCCAGCGGAGAGGCCTCTGAACCCAGGTCACCCGTGAGCAGCACTTTGCTGCCCTCGGGCAATTTGCCGGAGGTCGCCAGTGCCGCAGCTTGGCTGAAAAGATAGATGGCCGGTGAGTCGTTACCGCCATCGCCCGAGCCTGTGCTGCTC
Source organism: Limnohabitans sp. 15K (assembly GCF_002778285.1). Lineage (GTDB taxonomy): Bacteria > Pseudomonadota > Gammaproteobacteria > Burkholderiales > Burkholderiaceae_C > Limnohabitans_A. The sequence continues at coordinate 75,341 of NZ_NESM01000007.1, read as the reverse complement.
TGAGCCAGTTCAAGCAAAGTTTGGTAAGCAGCGGTCTGGCTTTGGACAGCGCCGTCGACCTCACTGGCGTCGAGCATGGCCTTGTCGATGGCTTGCTTGAGCGAATCCAACGTTTCAGCTGTAGCCGTGGCGCCAACAGCTTTGACCTCGGCCACGGCGCTGAGAAGCGCCGTCTGCGACACCGCAGCGCTGGCCTGGGCTTTGGCAATCAGGGCATTGACTGCGCTCAGGTCAGCGCCTTGAGCGGCGATGTCAACGGTATGCAGCGCCTCCGCAAGGCCCTTGTAGCTGACACCAATGCTTTGGACCGAGTTGCTGATGGAGCCACTGATCGCATCGATCATGGCCTTTTGAACGGCCGGATCAAGATCGATGCTGACCACGCTGGTTACTGCAGCGACAACAACTTGGCCCAAGTCAGCCGGAGCTCCGTCCTTGGAAGTAGCAACGGCGGCTTTCAGCGCGTCGCCTACCGCTTTGGCTGCGTTGGACAAGGCAGTGGCGTCGACCACCCCTGTTGGAGATTCCGAAGCGATTTTGGCCACCGACTGCAGCACCGCGTAAACCTGCTGCTGCTTGGTGAAGATCAACTCGGCCGCAGCCCTGTCTCCTTCCGTGGCGCCAGTCTTCATGGCGGCCACAGGGTCGTAGGTGGCCAAGTCGATGCTGGGGTCGATGCCCAGCGCGGCCTTGAGATCTTCCTGAGAGATGCCGCCCACGCTGATCAAGGTGGTCAGTGGCGAGATGACGCCAAAGCCCTTGGGTGCAATCAACTGCCCCACGACTTGGCCGGTCATCGCATCCACGCCGTTGATGACAAAGATGCGACCGCTGGAGGTCTGCTCGAAGCCATTCAGATCAAGATTGAAACGGCCTTGCGCATCGGTTGTGGTGGTGGCGTACACGTAGCCCGCCTGCATGATGCCTGTGCCGGTCGGGTCATAAAAGACGGTTGCACCTTGCACATAACCATCAATCGCTGTGGCACTGATGGTTTCAGAAACGCCGTCGATCTCAAGGCTGATGGTCTGTGGCAACAGGTCACTGCCAGCACCGGCTTGGAAGCCGAACACAGCGGTCACATGCTGGCCATCCTGCAGGAAGTTGAAGTCGGCCCGGTTGTAATGGATGTGGCCGTCTTGAATGGAAAAACTGTTTTTCAGCGCGTCTATCGTCAAACCAGCAGGCAGGCTGACCGGTTTTCCAGCCCCGTCTTGGATAGAGAGGCTGCTGATCGCCAAGCCATTGACCTTGACCACGGTCTGTAGATCTGTGGTGTCTGAATCAGTGACTTCGACATAGGAAGCGACATTGACATCGACCAGCGCATGGCTTCCGTAGCTGGCTTCTTCGACAGCTTTCACCGAGTAAACCTGGACGACGGGCAGATCGTTGGTGCCGGTCAGGTTGAAGGTCAGGCTCTGGCTGGTCGTGGCCTGCCCATCGCTGACGCCATAGGTCACGACGATGGTTTGCTTTTCGCCAGCCGCCAGTTGATTGAAGACCGGGTCTTTGGGGTCAAGCGTAAAGGTCTGATTGACTTCGTTCCAGACCACGCCTGGCCGCAGCGGGCTCTTTTCATGGTCGATGACGACGCGCAGATCCTGCCCATCAGGGTCTGTGGCATTCGCCAGTGCACTGACCGTGACAGGCTGTCCGTCTTCCGTTGCTTGGGCCTTCAGAGGTGCTGCGACCACAGGAGCCAGGTTCGTGTGCGCTACCTGATAGCTTTGCGAAGCCACCACGTTGCCGCCCTGACCATCGCTGACCGTGTAGGTCAGGTTGACCGAGCCGCTGAACGGCACCGCCTGCGTGATCGTGTAGGTCCCGTCTTTGTTGTCCACCACAACGCCGTGGCTGGCCATCAAGTCGACCACGCTCAGCTCTTGTCCTTCCGCGTCGCTGTAGCCCTTGAGCAGGCCTGCGACGCTCACGGTGTAAGCCACGTTGTCCAAACCTGCGTTCAACTCAGCAGCCGATCCTGTAAGAACCGGCGCATCGTTGACGAGCGTGGTGCCCGGGGTGGCGCTGGCCGTGACCGTCACGCCGCTGCCATCGGTCGCCTCCAGCTCGATCTTCGGCAGAGCTTGGCCTGCGTTGACGCGATCAGCACCCTCTTGTGTCAGCAGCACCTTGCCTGCATTGGCCTCCGTGCCCAACACGTAGTAATTTTGGCCGTTCGTGCCAGTGGCAAAGTCCACCGTCACCAAGCCTTCTTCATCCTTGGCTTCAAAGGTCGCCACCACCAAGCCCGCCTTGGTGCCCGATGCGTCCTCCACCACCACCACGCCCGAATTGAGCGTGATCGTCGGTGCATCGTTGACCTCTTCCACCACAGGCCGCAACGTCAGCGGCTCACCATCCGTCTTGCCGTCGTTCGGCGTGAGCATGAATTCAGGCAGCGGTTGGCCCTTGTTCACCAAGTCCACGCCCGCCTGCGTCAGCAGCACCTTGCCCGCATCGGCGCCTTCGCCCAGCATGTAATTGACCTCGTCACTCAACGTGACCGTCAAGCCGTCTTCGTCTGCTTTGCCGTCTTCGTCTGAAGTGCTGAAGGTGGCTACCACCGCTCCGACTGCATTGCCCTGAGCGTCTTCCTTGAAGGTGTTCAGCACGACCAGTTTGACCACAGGTGCGTGGTTTGGCGGCGTGTCCGGGGGCAAGGTGGCCTTCGGCGTTGCTGTAGCCTTGGCACTGCTGAGCTGACCTGAGTCGGTGGCAATGAGCTCGATGGCCGGCAAATTGCGGCCTGCATTGACAAAGTCCACGCCCGCTTGCGTCAGGAGCACCCTGCCTGCATTGGCGAGTGTGCCCAGCTCGTAGTAGTTTTGCGCGTTCGTACCAGCGACAAAACCCACCGTCACCGCGCCTTTTGCACCGTCTTCTTCATCGGCTACCGAATAGGTCGCCACCACCAGCCCAGCTTGGTTGTCTGCTGACCCCTGGATCAAGGACACCCCTGACCTCAGCGCGATCGTTGGCGCGTCGTTGACTGGCGTCACCTCAGGCTGAACCGTCACAGGCTGACCCGAGATCGCGCCCTCAAACGGCGTGAGGATGAACTGGGGCAGCGGCTGGCCCTTGTTGACCAGGCTCACGCCCGCCTGCGTCAGCAGCACCTTACCTGCATCGTCGCCTTGACCCAGCGCGTAGTGCACCGTATCGCTCAGCTGCACCGTAACCGTGGCACCCTCTTCGTCCGATGCCGTGAACCTGGCCACCACCATGTTCACCGCGTTGCCGACCTGATCTTCCGTAAAGACCACCGTCTCTTGCACTGTGATCGTAGGCGCGTCGTTCACCAGCACCGTCACAGGCGTCACGCTGGCTGTGCGCACCACGTTGGCCGCATCCGTCACCGTCAGCGCAATCTCGGGCAAGATGCGACCGGAGTTCACATGGGCAGCCCCGAGCTGGCTCAACAGCACCTTGCCCGGGGCGTTGACAGGATCGAGCGTGTAATACCCAGCCTCATTGGTATCCGCAGCAAAATCAACCGTCACCGCACCGTCTTCGTCCCTTGCCGCGAAGGTTGCAACCACCAAACCACCTTGGGTCGTCTGGCTGTCTTCAAAAACCGTTACTGTGGATGTCAGCGCAATGGTGGGCGCATCGTTGACGAGCGTGGTGCCCGGGGTGGCGCTGGCCGTGACCGTCACGCCGCTGCCATCGGTCGCCTCCAGCTCGATCTTCGGCAGAGCTTGGCCTGCGTTGACGCGATCAGCACCCTCTTGTGTCAGCAGCACCTTGCCTGCATTGGCCTCCGTGCCCAACACGTAGTAATTTTGGCCGTTCGTGCCAGTGGCAAAGTCCACCGTCACCAAGCCTTCTTCATCCTTGGCTTCAAAGGTCGCCACCACCAAGCCCGCCTTGGTGCCCGATGCGTCCTCCACCACCACCACGCCCGAATTGAGCGTGATCGTCGGTGCATCGTTGACCTCTTCCACCACAGGCCGCAACGTCAGCGGCTCACCATCCGTCTTGCCGTCGTTCGGCGTGAGCATGAATTCAGGCAGCGGTTGGCCCTTGTTCACCAAGTCCACGCCCGCCTGCGTCAGCAGCACCTTGCCCGCATCGGCGCCTTCGCCCAGCATGTAATTGACCTCGTCACTCAACGTGACCGTCAAGCCGTCTTCGTCTGCTTTGCCGTCTTCGTCTGAAGTGCTGAAGGTGGCTACCACCGCTCCGACTGCATTGCCCTGAGCGTCTTCCTTGAAGGTGTTCAGCACGACCAGTTTGACCACAGGTGCGTGGTTTGGCGGCGTGTCCGGGGGCAAGGTGGCCTTCGGCGTTGCTGTAGCCTTGGCACTGCTGAGCTGACCTGAGTCGGTGGCAATGAGCTCGATGGCCGGCAAATTGCGGCCTGCATTGACAAAGTCCACGCCCGCTTGCGTCAGGAGCACCCTGCCTGCATTGGCGAGTGTGCCCAGCTCGTAGTAGTTTTGCGCGTTCGTACCAGCGACAAAACCCACCGTCACCGCGCCTTTTGCACCGTCTTCTTCATCGGCTACCGAATAGGTCGCCACCACCAGCCCAGCTTGGTTGTCTGCTGACCCCTGGATCAAGGACACCCCTGACCTCAGCGCGATCGTTGGCGCGTCGTTGACTGGCGTCACCTCAGGCTGAACCGTCACAGGCTGACCCGAGATCGCGCCCTCAAACGGCGTGAGGATGAACTGGGGCAGCGGCTGGCCCTTGTTGACCAGGCTCACGCCCGCCTGCGTCAGCAGCACCTTACCTGCATCGTCGCCTTGACCCAGCGCGTAGTGCACCGTATCGCTCAGCTGCACCGTAACCGTGGCACCCTCTTCGTCCGATGCCGTGAACCTGGCCACCACCATGTTCACCGCGTTGCCGACCTGATCTTCCGTAAAGACCACCGTCTCTTGCACTGTGATCGTAGGCGCGTCGTTCACCAGCACCGTCACAGGCGTCACGCTGGCTGTGCGCACCACGTTGGCCGCATCCGTCACCGTCAGCGCAATCTCGGGCAAGATGCGACCGGAGTTCACATGGGCAGCCCCGAGCTGGCTCAACAGCACCTTGCCCGGGGCGTTGACAGGATCGAGCGTGTAATACCCAGCCTCATTGGTATCCGCAGCAAAATCAACCGTCACCGCACCGTCTTCGTCCCTTGCCGCGAAGGTTGCAACCACCAAACCACCTTGGGTCGTCTGGCTATCTTCGACCACTGTGGCGTCGGCATTGAACACAATCTGAGGCAGGTGGTTGGTACCCGAGATGGTGATCGTCAGGCTCTGACTGACCGTCTCGCCCTGTGAGTCCTTGATGTCATAACTCACCACCACCGTCTTGGATTGACCGGCAAGCAGGCTGGTGAATGCCACGTCCTTCGGGTCAACCTTCAGTGTGGCACCGTCAAGGATCAAACCAGCAGGCGCTGTCGCGCCAGTCGTGCCTTCGAATGTGAATCGAACATTGGCCACGCTGAGGGTGGCTGTCTCGCCCGCATCCAAATCGCTGGCGCCCGACAAGAGGTTCAGCGAATAAGGATTGCTGCCTTGACCAACGGCATTAGAGAGCGTACCCGACACCGTCGGCGCATCGTTCGTGCCCGTGATCGTGATCGTCTGGCTTTGGCTAACCGCCGCATCTTGTACATCCTTGATGTCGTAGCTGACCACAATGGTCTTGACTTGACCCTGGGCAAGACTGTTGAATGCCGCATTCTTAGGATTCACGGTCAGCGTTGTGCCGCTCAGACTCAACCCTGCAGGCAAGGTGCTGCTGGCTGGACCATCCCCGACTTTGTAGCTGACATTGGCCAACTTCAAGGTTGCCGTTTCGCCCCAGTCCGCATCACTGGCTCCGCTCATCAGGTTCAGCGTGTAAGGGTTGCCTCCTTCGCTGGCCACGCTTTGCAGCTGGGATGCCACTTGCGGCAAATCGTTGGTACCTGTGACCGTGATCGTCTGAGTCTGACTGACCGTTGCACCCTGAGCGTCCTTGACGTCATAGCTCACCACAATGGTCTTGACTTGTCCTTGGTTCAGGTTGTTGAAGACCGCGTCCTTTGGGTTCACCGTCAGTGTTGCGCCATTCAGGCTCATGCCCTCAGGCACTGCACTACTGGCTGTGGCGTTGCCAACTTTATAGCTCACATTGGCAAGACTCAAGGAAGCCGTTTCGCCTACATCTGCATCGCTAGCCCCGCTCAAGAGATTCAGTGTGTACTCGTTTTCACCTTCACTTGCTGCGCTTTGCAGTTTCGCAGTCACTTTCGGCGCATCGTTGGTGCCCGTGATCGTGATCTTCAGGGTGGTGCGGGTGTTTTCGTCAGCTTTGTACAGAACAATCTGGCCATCATCAAACTGCAAGTTGTACGAAATCGTGATTGTTTGGCCTGAAGCAAGCCAATCGAGGTTGGCTTCAGGTGCACTGAATACCCAAGACATGGGTACGGCATTGGCACCAACCACGGAGCCGGACTGGATTGTCAAAAACTCAGGATCAGCTAGCATCGATTTGAGCTGTCCCAAAGTCAAACCGTCAGGCAGCGTAAAACCCTCGCTAAGGGTCAGCTCAGTGCCAAGGAGATTGGCAGTAATTTCACTGCCAATGTCAGGATCATCAACTGGAATGTTGCCCGATAGTTGGATAGGCCAAAACTTTGCGTTCGCAAGTTCTTCCAACATCGGTTGTGAATAGGCACCCACAACTGGGGGCTTGTTGGTGTCGGTCGACGTGATGGTGAAGGTGAGCACCGAAGTCGAAGCGTCACCGTTTTTGTCCGTGAGGGTGTAGCTGAAACTCTCTTGGAGAGGGTTATCAGATAGCAGAGCCTGGACATCGGCGTTAGTCGCATCCACCAGGTAGCTGTAACTGCCATCGGGGTTCTTGGTGATCGTGCCGTATTTGGCGGCTTCCTGACCCCAAGTGATTTTGTGTTCAGCGCGAACGCCATCGCCCTGTGCATCGTTGGCAATCACATTCCCTTTGTAGGGCTGCGAGGATGCTTTGAAAGATTCCCGCGCATCGGCTACAGCGAGTGTGGCATCGTTGGTGCCATTGACCGTGATGGTCAGCGCCGCTGTGGAAATGTCACCGTTCTTGTCCGTCAGGGTGTAACTGAAGCTCTCTTGCAGCTTATCCCCTGGGGCCAGTTGTTGAACCACAGCCTTACTGTTGTCCAACACGTAGCTGTAACTGCCGTCCGCGTTCTTGGTGAGGGTGCCATAGTTGCCTGCAGCTGTGCCCGTGCCACCTGCCCAGGTGATGGTGTTTTCGCCCGAGGTGCCGTCGCCCAACGTGTCGTTCTCTTTGACGCTGCCCGTGACAGGGACGCTGCTGTCTTCAGCCACGGCATTGACATCGGCTTTGGCCACAGGCAGATCGTCGGTGCCGTTGACCGTGATCGTCAGCGCAGCCGTAGAGGTGTCACCGTTCTTGTCTGTCAGGGTGTAGTTGAAGATTTCTGACAGGGCCTGACCCGGGGCCAGTTGCTGAACCACGGCCTTGCTGTTGTCCAGCACGTAGCTATAACTGCCATCGGCATTCTTGGTGATGGTGCCGTACTTTGCAGCCTCTTGACCCCAAGTGATGGTGTTATCTGCTGGTGTGCCGTCACCCAGTGTGTCGTTGTCTTTGACGTTGCCCTCAACAAGGAAGCTGCTGTCTTCATCCACGGCATCGACATCTGCTGTTGCCTCAGGCGCATCGTTGGTGCCTTTGATCGTGATCGTCAGCGCCGCTGTGGATTTGCCACCGTTCTTGTCGATCAGGTCGTAGCTGAACACCTCTTGCAGCTCTCCGCCTGGAGCCAGTTGCTGAACATCGACATTGCTGTTGTCCAGCACGTAGCTGTAACTGCCGTCTTCGAACTTGGTGAGGGTGCCGTATAGACCCACAGTGTCACCTAGGCCGTCAGCCCAAGCGATGGTGTTTTCTGCTGACGTACCATCGCCCAGCTTGTCGTTGGCTTTGACGTTGCCCTCGACAGGGACGCTGCTGTCTTCATCCAATTCATTGACATCTGCGCTGGCCACTGGCAGGTCATCGGTCCCGTTGACCGTGATCGTCAACTTCGACGTAAAAATATCACCGTCCTTATCGGTCAGCGTATAGCTGAAACTCTCTTGCAGCGGCGTATCGCCCGGAGCCAGTTGCTGAACCACAGCCATGCTGTTGTCCAGCACGTAGCTGTAACTGCCGTCGGCGTTCTTGGTGATAGTGCCGTAAAGACCCACAGCAGCACCTGTGCCACCTGCCCAAGTGATGACGTTGTCGGCTGGCGTGCCGTCGCCTGGCGTGTCGTTGACCTTGACGTTGCCAGTCAATGGCGCAAGGGTGTCTTCCGAAATGGACCGCAGATCGGCCACGGCAATGGGCAAGTCGTCGGTACCCTGAATCGTGATGATCAGCTTGGCATAACTGGTGTCACCATTCTTGTCGGTGAGTTGGTAGGTCAAAGTTTCGGTCAGCTTTTCACTGGGCGTGAGTTGCTGCACAGCCTTGAGACTGTTGTTGAGTTGGTAGCTGTAGCCACCTGTATAAACACCGTTGGTATCTTTGTTCAGGGTGATCGACCCAAACTGCGTATTGGTCTTTGTCCAGAGCAGCGTATGTTGACTGTCCGTGCCATCGCCCCGGGTATCGTTGTCTTTGACGTTGCCGGTGACGGGGGTGCCAATGTCTTCGGCCACTGAATTGGCATCGTCCGAAGAAACAGGAGAGGCATTGGGCGTTGTGACAAATGCACTGCCAGATTTTAAGTAGGTGGCAAGAGCCGGATCAACGATCCCTGGCCTGTCAGTCACGCTCAATGTGATCTGCGCGTTGCCGGGGTCGGTAGCCGTGAAGCGCAAAAGCGCCAGTTCTGTATTGATTTGGGCAGCGGTGCCCTGCAGGTAGATCGTTGAGGCTGTGCTGCTCAAATGTGCGCTGATTGGGCCACCTGCAGCCAGTGAAATGCCCCCCACGCTGGCGGTAATCTTGACGGTCTGGATGTCGTTGGCATCAGCGTCGTTGACCGAGAAGTATTTGGTCACGCCGCCTACCAGCGACTTGATCTCTTGTGGCGCACCCGAATTGCCTAATGTGATACGTTGATTGACGGTACTGGTTGGCGCAACAACCGAAGTCGGGTTGTTGTCGGCAACGGTCAGCACGCCGTCCGTCAGGGTCCATGAGCTCTGCTGACCAGGTACCGACGTGCCGATGTTGATGTAGCCCCTGACACCTAGAGAGGCAAGATTGTCAATTTCAAGGTAATTGATGGCCGCGTTAGCCGTGCCTGTCACAACACGCCAGGCACCCTCAGTCAAACCAATATCAGAAAAATCGATCTTGTCACCCACAGACAAATCTGTAATGACGTCAGCGTCTGCCTGGCTGGAGGCCATATCGCCACGCTTGAAGACAAAGGTGTCGCTACCCGCACCGCCTGTGAGGGTGTCCACACCTTGGCCTGCATCGATCGTGTCGTTGCCAGCGCCACCAACAATGTTGTCGTTGCCACTGCCCGTGATGAAGGTGTCGGCTTTTTCCGTGCCCGTGACTTGCAATGCAGCGGTATAGGTGTCGGCGTTCAGCGTGAGGTCTGCAGCCACCAATCCGGCACCTGAGATATCCAGCCCAGACACGGGCGAAGTGGCAAAAGCAACCGCCGCATTGGTGCCCAATGTGAAGTTGTAGGAACCCTGATCGGTGCCGAGCACAATGCGCTCGACGCCGGACACGCGCAACCAGCTTGCATCATCAAATGTTTGCGGTGAAACAATCTTGAGCGTGTCAATACCTTCGCCGCCTTGAAGCGTGCTCAGATTGGCCAAGTCCCCAGCGCTGATGATGAACGTGTCTTTACCGTCACCGCCATATAAAGAATCGCTGCCCCCACCGCCTGAAATCGTGTCATCTCCGGCGGAACCCATGAGCAGGTTATTGCCTTTGCTCCCCAACATCTGCACTGCCACAAGACTGGCTGAGGCATTGATGGCGGTCACAGCAAACAAATTGCCACCCGCAACAGCAATGGGCGCACTGTCGGCAAGCACCCGGAATGTGCTCAGATCAGCCGTGATGCTTTGCGCTTTGGGGTCACCTGTGAAGACCAGTGTCTGGGCCGCAATGCTTGCGTAAGGTGTTGACTGCAGCGTCAGTGCAATGTTCGAGCTTGCTGTGAGGTTAAGCGCGTCTTCTGTGGTCGAGTAAGCATCACGAACGGTGTAAGTGATGGTGCGTGAGGCGCTGGCGGTGACGTTGTCCGACGTCGTGCTGAAAGTCACGCCACGCAACACACTTTGCAGGTCACTGGCCGAGATGGCCGTTCCAGACGTCAGTGCCGTGAAGCTGAGCTTTCCGGCTTCGAACTTGAAATCAAAGCCAGCCGAGGCAAGGGTCTGCTTGGCTGCCGAGCTCAGTGTCAGGACGTCTTTATCGATGTACCCCGTGGAGATGCTGACATTGGCAGAGGTGAAGAAAGAGCCATCCACATCGGCAAGGTTGGCCAAAGGCGCCAGCAATACATTGCCCACCGACTGTGCATAAAGTCCAGTGCTTGCACCCAAGGCAAGCACGGGTGCATCGTTGACTGAGAGCAAGGACAGGTCATAACTGGCCTGAGCCTGAAGCACACCGCCCTGACCACGTGCACCGCCATCATTGACGGACACTGTCAAACGGTCAGCACCAGGGGGCGTGTCAGAGTTGATCGTGTAACTGATGGCACCCACGCCACCCGAGGCCGCAAAAAGCTTTTGGACCTGGTCAATCGTTCCGATGATCGTCAGGTTGTTTGTGCCCGAGCCCGTAAAGCTCAGGCCATCACCAGGTGCGGCACTGGCGTCGATCTGTCCAGACACCACCGAAAGCTTGACGGTAATGTTCTTGTCACCCGAATCCACATCAGAGATCGACAGGCCAATGCCCTTCAGGGACAAGGCAGTTTGCTCTGTGGCCACGATGGCAGTGCTGGCACGGGCAATCACGGGCGCATCGTTGACAGAGACCACAGCCACGGTGCGCCCAATGACGGAAGAGTCGGCTGTGGCAGAACCCGAGTTGTCAGTGACTTTGACCTCAATGGCGCGGGTCAGTGTAGAGGGGCTTTCACTGCTGCTCTTGAAAGTCACACTCCGGAGAACAGATTGGTATTCCGACAGGCTTGCTGTGCCCGAAAGCGTCAGCACCCCGGGAATCGACCAATCGGCAGCAATGCTTGTGCCAGCCGTGGTGGCAGCGAACACTTCGCTGCCGTCTGCATTGGCACTGATGCGAACAGTGGCACCCGCCAGCATGGTGCTGTCCACATCAACGATCGTCAGACCCTGCAAAATTTGCACGGGCGATGCGTTTTCGGTGTAGCTGTAAGACAAGCCATTGGGCGCAATGACGGGTGCATCATTCACCGCGGTGACGGGCAAGGTGATGGTGCTGACTGCGCTGTTCAGTCGCGGGTCGAGTGGGTCGACGACGGTGTAGTTGAAAGTGATCGGCTGATCGCGGTTGGCGCTCGGCGTGACAGTCAGAGTCAGCTGACCTTCCGAATTGAGGGCAAGCACTTGCCCACCCAAGCCCAGTGTTACAGGAGTGCCGCCACTGGAAATGCTTGCCCCGTTGATGGAGACGATACGGATGGCTCCTGGAGGACTGCCGTCGGGGTTGACCAAATTGAAACCAGAGATGGTGACCTGTTTGGCCGTGTCCTCCATGACAGCAGAGGCTGCAGCGATTTGCAAATTGCCGCCCGCCTCAGGCGGCGCATTGGCTGAAATTTCAATGGCTACAGCCCCAGCACCGGGAGCAGAATTCGGGTTTCCATCGTCCACAGTGACGCTGATGGAGCCGTCACGGGCGTCCAAGCTGGCCGTGAAGTTCAGGCTCTCAAGCAGTTGGTTGATCTTGTGGGAATCTCCCGTCAGGACGGTGTTAAAGCCCGAGACACTGGCTGTCACGTCCAAGCTGGCAGGCGCGACATCAAAAGAGAGAAGGCCCCCACTTGGCGAGAGTGTGACTGTGACGTTGGGGCTGTCGATATCGCCCACTGTGATGCCACTGACCGATGACACAACTCCAGCTGAAACAGTGAGTACATCTGGCACTTCGACGTTCGAGGCTGCAGGCAAAGCTGTCGTTTCAAGCGTTACAGCGCTTGCTTCTACCGTGATTGGGTCGCCATCGTCAACAACGGCACTCACGGTCACAGCATGACTGGCACCACCAAACTCCGATGCGGTGATCGCGAGCGTGTCCAGCGCCTGGTTAATCAGCCGTGCTGACCCGGAAAGCACCCATGAGCCATTGTCGTTTTGCACAACACCCAACCCGGAAGGCATGCTGCCCAGAGAAAGCACGCCACCCGTGGGCGTGAGGGTCACGGTGAGGCTGTCACCATCCAGATCAGAAACTTTGAAACCAGGAATGTTGGTGGGCTCACCAGCAAGGATGTTGGTCGGCAGGCTGGTTGGCGCTATGAGCTGCGCAACATGGTGAAGGGTGACGGAAATATCGTCAGTTCCACTGGCACCTGTGTGCGCGCCGTTGGTGGCAATTGCATCAAAGGACAGGTAAGCATTGGTTTCCGTCGCAGGCACTGAGACCGAAAGTGCAGCGAGATCCGCATTGATCTTTTCAAGGTTGCCTGTCAGAGTCAGTACGCTTTGACCGTTGGAAATTATGCTTGGAATGCCGCCCGAAGTCAGTGTGGCTGTCGCCACCGAATACACATGAACCGTCAAAACCGCCGCAGCATCGAAATAGTCAAGCGATACGCCCGCCACGGACTGCACTGAACCTTTGGCCACAATGTCGATGGCATCTGGCAAATTGAAGGTGGGGTTGTAGGGGTCATCGTTGAGGATGACAAAGTTGCGCGTGAGCATGCTCACGGGCGCAGGGGTGCTCAAAGAGGAATCAAGGAACTGGGTTTGGGCCAGGGGGTCAGAAATGACAACCCCAAAATTCTCGCTGAGCTCCTTGATGGTATCGCCTTGTACGCGCAGCGTCAGGGTCAGGCTGGTTTGCCCCGAAGCAAAGGTCACCGAGCCGGAAGGCAAGGCATTGCCCACGAAGTCGCTGGCATCAATGCCTGCGCCTTTGGTGATGGCGTAATTCAACGAAAAAACGCTGTCTACGTTGCCCGCACGGGTCAGGACAACTTTGAATTCTTTGACGCCTCCATCCTGCCCTTCATAAAGACCCTCAGTGGAAGTGGAAGTGGCCTGGTCAATGCTGACACGTGCAGGCACGATGACGCCTGTGACAGCTTTGGCGATGGCGTCTTGAAGTGGCGTCTGCCCATTGCTGCCAATCGTCAGGAGATCGGGGTTTGTTCCAGTTTTGGCAAATTCTTCAAGCTGCGTGCTGACTGGGCCCTGCAAGGCACTTTGGACCTTGATGGCATCTTGCAACTTGTTGATGGGACCGACAACTGCTGCCCCACCTGCTGCTGAGATCGCTCCATTGGCTGCAGCCAAGACGTCGGCAAGCACAGACAATTTGACTGTAACGCCGCTTGGCAAAGTGGTGTTGGGGTAGAGCAGCGCTTTGGCGGTGTTTTCCAAAACGGTCTGAACAAACGCATCGCTCGTGAGTGCGGCACCAATGGTGGTACCGGGGTGACTTTCAAGCTCTTGCGCAAGCACCTGAACCAGTTTGACACTGATGGCTTGTCGATCGCTCAGTTCCGTGGCCTGGTTAGCAGGGACACCACTGGCTTTGACAGTCTGAACGAACATGGCACCCACGTCCATGAGGTTGGACAGTTCGAGTGCGATTTTTTGGTAACTGATGGCCTCAGCTTGCGCAGCTGACGAGGCTCCGGTTTCCGTGGCGGCCCTGAAAGGGTCATAGGTCTTGAGGTCAATCCCCGCACCTACAGAGACCCCAAAGAGTCCCAGACTTTTGGCCCAAGTCTCAGCAGTTGTGATTTCAGCTTTGGTGACGGGCTGTGCGCTGTCCGTGTGATGGAGAGCAATGTACTTTTGAATCAGCGTCGTGATGGGATTGATCACGCGGTAATACTGAGGCGCTTCATACTGTGACTCGAAGCCCAGACCAGTGGACACGTCTGTACCACCGCGCATGACCAAGCTGCCATTGGAGGGCAGAGAGAAACCACCCACAGAATCTGTCAATGAGGTGAACTCACCCGCTTGCAAGACACCGTCGTTGTTTTTGTCAGCAAAAATCAGGGCGCCAGTGATGTAACCGTCCTGACCCGAACTGGCAGCGATGACAGACAGGGCGTTGGCGCTGGTGTCAGCGATGTAGCTTGTGAAGCTGTTGCCAGCCGCATTGGCGACATTGATGCTCTGGATGCCATAGTTGTTACCATCGCTCAAAGCAGCAACATCGACTTGAGGCACCGACACCGACCACTTGCCGCCAGCAACAGCGCCTGTATAGGTCTTGCCATTGAACACCACAGTGACTGTCTGGCCAAACTCAACATCGGTCGTGCCGGAAATCACCAGGGGGCTGAGTTTTTCTGTGGCCGACAGCACCTTGTCGCCGGACAAAGGTGCAATCGTGAACTTGGGCACATGGCGCACGGCCTCCGACTTATTGCCCGCCAAGTCGACTTGCCAAACATCCAGAGAGTCACCCAGGGTATAGGCTGCCGGGAATGTGCTGGTCGCGGTGCCGCCGTTGAGTTGGTAGAAGGTAACTGTGCTGGCGGCCGAGTCATTTGTGTTCAGCGTCAGCGCAGGGTCATGTCCGGGCGTGTTGTTGTAGCTGACAGAGGTCAGTACAGGTTTCTGGCTGTCATATGTAAACGTCAAAGCTGCCGAAGCGTCCGAGGTGTTGCCCGCCCCATCCGTCTGCCGGATGAGCACCGTGTTGCTGCCTTGCTTGGCCGTGAACTCATCGCTCCAGCCCTCGCCGTTGGCGTTGTATTGAATCGTCGCACCAACCTCAACGCCCGTGACCTTTAACGCGCTGTTACTGGTGACAAAATCGGATAGTGAATTGATGTTGCCCGCCTGAGGCGTATCGGTTTTGAGTTCCACGACGGGCGCTTCTGCTTTTTTGTCAAGCGTGAAGCTGAGTGGAGAACTCGTACTTGAATTGCCCGCCACATCCGTCTGTTTGAGAACAAGATTGATGGCCTCGCCATCGACAGGCGCTGAGGCGCTGGCAGGTATTTCAAGCGAGGTTGTTCCGACTGCTAAGGAAACGAATGCCGCCCCATTAAGCGAGTACGACAGGGAGCTTCCCGCTTCCAAGCCTGCAAAGTTCACCGTTCCGTTGTTTGTTTTTCCGTCCGAAGCCCCTGTGTCTGTGAAGTTCAGGGTAGGGATGGGCGTTTGCGAATCCAGCTTGAAGACGTAAGAAGTCTCACCAGAAGTGTTGCCTGCAGCATCCTCCACCCTAACAAAGACAGTCTTGGAAGGGTTGTCACCGGTGACCGTGAACTGCAGGTTGCTGCCCACTTTGGTGGCCTGAGTCCAGGTTCCGGTGGGAGACGTCTTATAAAAGAGCCTTGCGCCCTCATCCAACGATACAACCGGGATCTGAAACGTACCGACGTTCGTAATGTCGTCCGTCGCCAAGCCTGAATTTGTGGCCAAATTGGCTCGCCCGATAGACGCATCAGCTGGAGCTGTGGTGTCCAACCTAAAACTGAATTCAGTGCTGAGCTTTTCAGTAGGGCCGATGCCTTGACGAACCTGCACGGTGTATGGCACGCCGGCAGCAGCAGACGGGGAAAGGTTCTGAACGGTAAAGAAATTTCCAGTGCCAGCCTGCCAAACACCCGCATTGGTTTTAAATTCCCAAGGTAAGGTTGTGTCTAGATTATTGACCTGAACCTCACCGACATTAGTGATCTTGTCACCGCCATTGGTCCCTGTATCGTTTCGCAGTGCCAACGTAATACCCTGAGGTACGGGGGGCTCTTCAACTGTGGGCGGCGTGACGGGTAGCTGATTGACCAGTTTGAATGAGAAAGTCGATGGACTGGAAGCGTTGCCAGCGACGTCTACCTGCCGAACGTAGACCGTGTTGTTGCCTGATACAGCTTTGAAATCTGCAAGCCAGGTGCCGTTGCCTTTTGCGCCATCGGACTTGTAGTCGGTGCTGTACTCAACTTTGGCGCCTTGCTCGGCAATAACGACCAGTGTGCCGTCTGTTGTGCTTGCCCCTGCGGCCTTGCCGTTGGCCAGAGCAACCGTTGGAGCCGTGGGTGCTGAGCTGTCGAGCAAGAACTTGAGAGAGGCAGTTTCTGACACCTTGCCTGTGACAGCATCGACTTTTTTGACTTCAATGACTTTGTTACCGTCACCCGTGACAGCGATGGTGTTACCTTGTCCGACGACCCAATCACCACCGTTGATTTGATAAGACCACGAGTCTCCCGTCTTGAGGCCGCCCACCACGACGAGGCCGTCAGAAGTGATGCGGTCAGGCGCCGAGTTCTCTGGGGTATCGATGCTGAGCGTCAGCTTGATGTCTGGTGGCTGGAAATCAAAATTCAAAGATGCAGGCAAAGACGCGTTACCCGCAGCATCTGTCTGGCGAACGTAAACCGTATTGCTGCCAGCAATCGGCGCAAAAACGTCAACCCAAGTGCCATTTCCAGGAACACCTGCAGGGTTGTAATTGGCGCTGTATTGAACCGTTGCGCCAGCTTCGGCTTGAATGCTGAGAGCACCGTCCGTGCTGGCTGAACCAGCGGGTTTGCCATTGCCCAACGCCAGCCCTGGCATCGCTGGCGCGGTAGTGTCAAGTTGAAAACGCAGGGAACTGACGGCTGAAAGGTTTCCTGCGACATCGACCTGACGGGCCAGCAAAGTCACAAGCCCGTCTTGTATCCCAGTCAAGGGGACTGAAGGCGAGAAAAGCTTACCGCTCCAAGTGACACCGCCGTCTGCACTGTATTGCCAAGCTCCACCCGCTTCAAGCTTGCTGAGCACTTGAACGCTGGCAAGAGAAGTGATGTTGTCCGAGGAAGAAAGGCCAGTATCGCGTGCAAGCCCCAAAACAAGAGGTTCGGGCGCATTCAAATCAACCGTGACGACCTTGAAGCCCGATGCCACAGCTTTTACAGACACCGGATCCGTGACCACAACAGCCACTGTCTTAGCCCCAGATTGGGTGAAGTTACGCAAAGAAAACTCTAGGTAACCCCGGTCCAAATCAATCTGCGCAATGGGCGCACTTCCAAGGGTCTCGCCCTCCAGCTTGACTTCGACGGTATTGCCCAAACGTGCAGTACCTGCAATGCTGGCCAAGTCAACTCGAATGGTTGGATTGGCGATGTTGGTGACACCGTCTGAGGCATTCGAGCCCGTGTCTTGCAGCGGGGACAACTCGACGTTGACCACTTTTTGACCTACGGAGACCACGCGGAGCAGCGCATCCAGCGCCTGAACCGCTTGAGCAGACAAGTTGCCCGTCAGCAGTGCATTGGCCAAATCATCTTGCACGGCCTTCTGGAATTCGTAAATGCCTTGCAAAGAGTTGGCAGAAACGTTGTTACCGGATGCGATCAGGTCCACGACAGCGCCGGTCAGTCCCAGCAATCCAGACACGATTGGCGCACTGGTCAGATCCAGCACGGTTGGCGTAGCCGCAGAAGCAGCCTTGACGATTTGCTGGGTCAGGCTGTCAAGGATGCTGTTGACCGCAGCCTCGGTGCTGCCGCCTTTGCTGACCACCACTGCAGCAGCGCCCGTGACCAGCAAGTTGGCAATTTGCGCCGCTTTGGCCTGAAGGGCAATGGCCGATATTTGAGCCAGACCTGTGGTTGTCAGCGCCTGCGCGATGGGGTCTGTTTGCAGCAAGTCTTCGCTACCAGAAATCCCTAAGACTTTCTTGATCGCCAAGCTTGCCGATGCAGCGGAGGTGCCTGGGTTGGCCTCCATGTAACTTTGAACCAAGGTGGTCAAAGGGTTCACCACGCCCGCACCCGCTGGGGCGCTGAGCGTCACATCAAATTTAAGACCCGTCGAGACATCAACGCCGCCCGAGGCCACAATCTTGAATGCCTTTTGGGCCAGTTCTCCGTCAAATTGGTAGCGGCCGTTGGCATCGGTGGTGGTGGTTGCAAGCACGTTGCCTTGTGCATCCAGCAACGTGACGGTGGCACCTTTGATGTAGCCATCAGCAACGATACCCATGCTGGCAAGAACCACCTTGGCAAGCACCGAGCCACCGCCACCGCCACCGCCAGCAATTCCGGCCGCAGCCAGCAAGAGACCTCCAGCCATGCTGGGCAAAGAGCCAAGATCAAAGGCCTGGGAGTTGACCACAACGCCATTGGCGGGCGGCAAAGTGGCGACGGCGTTGTTTAAGCCAGAAGACACTGGTGTGTTTGCAGCCTGCTCGACGCTGTCGATCTGCTGTTCACTCAACCCTCTTGCAACCCGACCATGCGCCAACTCGGCTTCAATCAGATCGCGCAGTTGTTCACGCGCCTGGTCGATGGTTTGCGCCGTCAGCTCGCCGGAATTGGTGACATCGTCAGTGCTAGCCTCAACCAAAAGGTTGGGCAAAATTTCGTGCGCCTCATCGTCCTCCACACTGGCTGAAGGCTCTGCCAGCTCAGTAGGCGTTGCAGCAGAAGCTTCTTTGGCAATGAGATAAATCAGTGCGAAATGAAGGGTGCTGGCCGTGACGTTGATCTTGGAGAGGGACAGCAGCGCCCGGGCTCTTTGCAAAAGAGCCTGAAGGGTTTTGGCATTCAAAACCAAACTTGATGCGCTGCTGGACAAGGGCTGGTTGACTCCGGGTTATCAAAACTACAAGCTGCTAGTTTTACGGATTCTACCGAGTTCTCTACAATTTTTCAGTAGTTTCCACATTTTTGTATTTTTAATTTGACCCCCTCATTCGAAATTTAATTTACCCATAAAACTAGTTCTTAGTGAGCAAATATCACAAATTGCAGACGTTAATTTTGTTGATACCCAACCAAAGTTTTATAAATTAGTGTTTTTTAACAAATATACTTATTGGATGCGTCCAGGCTGGTTGCTTCGAATAACCGTCACTTTGTTTTGGGCCCAAGCTACTTTCAATGAGTCGGCCTGGGCTGCGGCTTCGCCTGTGCCACCAGCACCAAGCCTTTTCTCACCCGCTAGCAGCCAGACGGTCGAGGCTTATCTTTTACCGACTCAACAGGTTGTACAAGAACTGCAGAGTGGTTTTAACCGTCTGAACCGCATGTGCACTTACGGCGCATTCATTTCGCAACCCGGCAGTCCAAGTTCAGACCTCATCACCTTACAACTGAACTCATCGAGAGACCAATTGCTGGATGTGCAGTCTCAGATCCGATCGGTCCTGGCGGAATTTCGCCAAAAGTCAAGTTTGTCGAGCGCCAACTTTTGCCGTTTTGTGCCCGAGTTTTCCTTGATCGGCATGGCTTGCCAAGCTTATCGGCAAGATGCCAACAAATTGGCCACCGTGACGCGTGTTGCAGAGCAACTGACTGCCGAGGCAGCTGCACGCATTAACCTGTACGAAAAATATGCACAACTGGAGGCACGGGGATGCACGCGAGCAGGTTTCGTCAATAAATTATGGCAAACCGAACAGACCCTGCTTTGGCCCTTGGTGGTTCAGTCGCCTGGGTTCTTCAAACGCCAACTGTCCTTAGAAAAATGATCTTTCACTGGCCGTCATATGGGTTGCCAGAAGTCAAGCGACGCTGGTTGTCTAACTTTGGTGGTGCTGTGGTTGTGGTGTCTTTCATGGCCCTGCTGATCATCACACCTTGGCTGTCAGAACAATGGGCCATCTACAGGCTTCAAAATAGTTTGCAATTGTCAGGAGCGCAATTTTCACAGCAATTGGAAGTTCACCTTGAAGGCCTAGAGCGTCAAGCTTGGAATCGAGCCAATGAACTGCGCGAGCCTGGCACCGCATTCGATCAAAAGTCTACCGAGTGGCTCAACTTTTCTAAAGAGGTTGTGGCCTTGCGCTTAATGAGTGCAAATGGGCAAACACATCGGTTTGCGACGAAATCAGGCATGCCTTCAATGGCCTTGCAACTTCTGCCATTGCAAAGCTTAGCGCTTGCTCACACCCAAGAACTGCAAACCCACAGCTACAGTGCTTTGTACGAGTGGGCAGGTAAAAGCGTGGTTGACCTTTATGTGCCTTTGCTTCACCGAGATGGCATGACTTTAGTCACTACCCTAGACACATCTGTATGGCCTGTTTTGGCCAACCAAAAACTGGCCATGTCTGAAATTTCAGTTGCCGTGACCCCCTACCAAACGGACCCTTCGAAAGACCACCATTACTTAAGAGTCAATCATCCATCTTGGGAAGGTCATTGGACCCTTGAATTCAAGTCGCTTGAATTGACAGCAGACATTTTGAAAGTATTGAGACCCGTTTTCGCTGTTCTTGCCTTGCTCTTGTCCGTGTTGTTGGTTTTACATTTTCGAAACCACAGGCTCAGGCTCCGTGCCGAAAAAGATGTGATGGAAAAATCACGGCTTCTTGAAAAACAAAGCCGCTTGAGTATGCTGGGTGAAATGTCCGCTAGCCTCGCGCACGAGATCAACCAGCCATTGGCTATCATTTCCAATTACGCGGTGGCTGGTCAGATGCATCTGCAGCAAGGTCCTGATCCCGATTTGCTAGAAAAACTGTTGCAAAAGATCCATGAACAAAGTCAACGCGCCGCACAAGTCCTTGTTTCGGTGCGGGGGCTGTTGCATCAAGGACCTGTTCAATCGGTGCGAACTGATGTGAATCAACTCATCTGGCACTTAACACCACACCTGCGTCAACAAGCCTTGGCACTGGGTGTTGAGATCAATGTTCAAGCTGAAAAAAGTCTTTTTGCAATGATTGACCCCGTATTGTTTGACCAAGTACTACTCAACCTGGTGAGGAATGGTTTGCAATCATTGGAAAAGTCTCAGTCAGCAAAAAGAGAGATTTCAATCACCTCCTCAATTCAGGACCAGACCATACAAATCGCAGTCTCAGACACGGGCAGCGGAATTCCCCCTGAGATAGAACACCAAATTTTCGACTCTTTTTTCACGACAAAGAAAGATGGATTAGGGATTGGTCTTAACCTTTGTCGATCTGTGATTGAGCGGTTTCAAGGACATTTGATGCTGCGATCGAACAGCGGTGACGGTGCTTGCTTTGTCATTGAGTTACCCATTTCAACCGCTCCTTAGGAGCCACGAGACCATGAATACGGACACGCAGATTTTTATTGTCGAAGATGACGCTGAATTGGGACAAAGTCTTCAGCTTCTATTCAGGTCTGCAGGCCTTGTGCATTCTCGACATTTTTCATCGGCCATTGAGTTCCTTGAAGCGATGCCTGGTCTGGATGAAAATTTGCAACGTCCTGGTTGCTTGCTCTTAGACATCCGGCTGCCTGCCATGACTGGCACTGAACTTTTTACAAAATTAAAACAAGGTCATTTCATGTGGCCGGTCATTTTTATGACCGGACATGGCGACCTTCAAATGGCCGTTGAGCTCATGCATCAAGGTGCGATGGATTACGTGACTAAACCATTCGATCCCATGCTGCTGATTGCCAAAATCAAAAAAGCTGGCGAACTTTGTCAGTACCGCCTGGCCAACGCCTCATTCAGCGAACGACATCGAGCCAAGCTCATGCTGTTATCAGGACACGAGCTACAAGTTTTTGAAAAAATTCTTGCAAACATGACCAATCGAGAAATCGCAGAAGAGCTGAAGAACAGCACCCGAACGATTGAGACACATCGGGCGAACATTCTCAAAAAGATGAGCGTCGATTCAGCACTGGAATTGGCGCAACAGCATGAACGGTACAAACTGATCAACCTTGTCCACAATTGATCAAGCAATACGTGCATGCGAAGCTATTGAGCTGAAGATTCAAAGCGGCATCAGCTCTGTCAATGGTTCAACTGCCCCCAAGCCTTCTCCAGCCGCTTGATGCTCACAGGCTGAGGGGTGCGCAGTTCTTGGGCGAAGAAGCTCACGCGCAGTTCTTCCAGTAGCCAGCGGAACTCCAGCATGCGGGTATCTTGTGCGCCTTTGCGTTCGGCCACCAGGCGCCAGTAGCGTTGTTCTTGGGGTTTCAGCTCGGTCAGGCGCTGGGCGTCGCGGGCGGGGTCGGCGCGGTATTTATCGAGGCGCAGGGTCACGGCCTTGAGGTAGCGGGCGCAGTGCTGCAGCTGCGGCCAGGGGGTGGCGGCCATGAAGTTTTTGGGCATCAGGCGTTGCAGTTGTTGGGTGCAATCTGCGGTCGCGTCAGGCGCGTTTTTGGTGTCTTTGATCTTGCGGGTGGCCGCGCCAAACTCCAGCAAGATGGTGCCCGCCAGCCTGGCCACTTCGTTGGCGATCAGCGTCAAGCGGCCCCGGCCTTCTTCGATGCGGCGCTTGAATGTTAGTTCGTCATTGGGCAGCGGGTCGAGCAAGAAGGCGCGGTCCAGCGCCACGTCGATGATTTGGGTTTTCAATTCATCCGCCGTACCCAGCGGCATGTAGGCCACGGCCATTTTTTGCAGGTCGGGGATGTTTTTCTCAAGGTACTTGAGCGCGTCTTTGATCTGCAGCGCAAACAAACGGCGCAGGCCCGCGCGGTTTTTGGCAGCCGCCACATCGGGCTCGTCAAATACCTCGATGGTCACAGCGTCTTGCATGTCCACCAGCGCGGGAAAGCCGATCAGGGTCTGGCCGCCTTTGCTGATTTCCATCAGCTCGGGCAGCTCGCCAAAGGTCCAGGTGGTGTAGCGCTGGAGGGCCAGGGGCTTGGGCGCTGTGGCAGGTTTGGCCGTTGCGGGTGCGCGTTGGCTGGATTGCCGCGCTTCGCTCGCAATGACGGAAGAAGAGCTTGCAGTGGCGGGAGACGGGCTTGCGTTGTTTTGAGTGAGGCTCGCACTGGCGGAGGACACTTTCAACTGCGCCAGCGCCTGGAACGCGCCACGCGCCTTGGCGCCCAGCTCGCCTTTGAGTGCACCCAGGTTGCGGCCCATGCCCAACTGACGCCCGTGCTCGTCCACCACGCACAGGTTCATGAACAGGTGCGGGCTGAGCATCTCGTGTTTGAAGTCGGTGCGTTTGATGTCCAGACTGGTTTCGTCGCGGGCTTTTTTGAGCAGCACGTCGGTGAGCGAGGCGCTTCCAAACAGCTCGGGCACCGACAGCTCGGTGGCCAGGCGTGTGGCCGATTCGGGCAGCGGCACAAAGCGGCTGCGCGGGCGCTGCGGCAGGCTTTTGAGCAGGGCCTGGATCTTGTCTTTGAGCAAACCGGGCACCAGCCATTCGCAGCGGTCTTCGCTGACTTGGTTGAGCACAAACAAAGGCACCGTGACAGTCACGCCGTCGCGGGCGTCGCCCGGTTCGTGCAGATAAGTGGCCTGGCAGTCGGTGCCGCCCAGGCGGATGTGTTTCGGAAAGGCCTGCGTGGTGATGCCTGCCGCTTCGTGGCGCATCAGCTCTTCGCGGCTCAGCATCAACAATCGCGGCTGCTTGGCGCTCTCAGTGCGGTACCAGTTTTCCAGCAGGCGACCGCTGCACACGTCGGCAGGCAGCTGCTGGTCATAAAAAGCGTAGATCAGCTCGTCGTCGACCAGCACGTCTTGGCGGCGTGACTTGTGCTCCAGCTCTTCGACCTTGGCGATCATCTTGTGGTTGGCGGCCAAGAAAGGCAGCTTGGTCTCCCACTGGTCGCCCACCAGCGCTTCGCGGATGAAAATCTCGCGTGCGCCGTGCATGTCCACCCGGCTGTAGGGCGTGCGGCGGCCGCTGTAGACCACCAAGCCATAGAGCGTTGCCCGCTCCAGCGCCACCACTTCGGCGGATTTCTTTTCCCAATGCGGGTCGAGCAGTTGTTTCTTGAGCAAGTGCGCGCCGACCTGCTCCAGCCACTGCGGCTCGATCGCGGCAATGCCCCGGCCAAACAGGCGGGTGGTCTCGACCAGCTCGGCCACCACGATCCAGCGGCCCGGCTTTTTGCTCAGGTGAGCGCCGGGGTGCTTGTGGAACTTGATGCCGCGTGCGCCCAGATAGGCTTCCTCGTCTTCGAGCTTGTAGCCCACGTTGCCCAGCAGACCCGCCAACATGGACAGGTGCAGTTGCTCATAACTCGCAGGCTGCGTGTTGATGCGCCACTTGTGCTCGGCCACCACGGTGAGCAGCTGGGTGTGCGTGTCACGCCACTCGCGCACGCGCCGGATGTTGATGAAATTCTGGCGAAGCAGCTGCTCGTATTGGCGGTTGCTGAGTTTGTGGGTCGGCTGGTTGGTGCGCACCCCGTCATCGCGAGGAGCGGAGCGACGCGGCGATCCAGCCTGAATACCACTGGATTGCCGCGCTTCGCTCGCAATGACGGCGGGTCTGTCGTCGCGAGGTACGAATCGATCCATGGTTTTCTGCCCGGTTTGCACGCTCGCACTTGACATGGCGGCAGAACGGGCATGGGGCTCGCCGCCCCTTGCAGCGTGGATCCACTTCCACAGTTTCAGATAACCCGTGAACTCGCTCTTGTCGTCGTCAAACTTGGCGTGTTGCTGGTCGGCTTGGGCCTGGGCGTCCATGGGGCGATCGCGCACGTCTTGCACGCTCATGGCGCTGGCAATCACAAGCACCTCGTCCAGCGCTTCGCGGCCACGGGCTTCCAAAATCATGCGGCCCACACGCGGGTCGAGCGGCAGACGGGCCAGCTCTTTACCTATCGGGGTCAGCTCGTTGCCGTCATCCACCGCGCCCAGCTCGGCCAGCAGTTGATAGCCGTCGGTGATGGCGCGTTTGGACGGTGCTTCGATGAACGGGAAGTCTTCCACCACGCCCAAGTGCAGGCTCTTCATGCGCAAGATCACGCCTGCCAAAGACGAGCGCAAGATTTCCGGATCGGTGAAGCGCGGGCGGCCCGCAAAGTCTTTGTCGTCGTACAGGCGAATACAAATGCCGTTGGCCACGCGGCCGCAGCGGCCGGCTCGCTGGTTGGCCGCAGCCTGGCTGATGGGCTCAACCATCAGCTGCTCGACCTTGCTGCGCAGGCTGTAGCGCTTGACCCTCGCAGTGCCTGCATCGATCACGTATCGGATGCCAGGCACCGTCAAAGACGTTTCGGCCACGTTGGTGGCCAGCACGATGCGGCGGCCATTCGACGCTTCAAAAATCTGGTCTTGCTCGGCCTGCGACAGGCGGGCAAACAGCGGCAGCACTTCGGCGTTGCGCGTCAGCGGCTGGTGCGCCAAGTGCTTGCGCAGGTGGTCGGCGGCCTCGCGGATTTCGCGCTCACCGGGCAAAAAGATCAGGATGTCGCCCCCTGCCCCACCTTGCCAAAGTTCGTCCACGCCATCGGCAATCGCGTCATTCAGGCCATAGTCGCGGGATTCTTCAAACGGACGGTAGCGCTGCTCCACCGGGAAGGTGCGGCCCGACACCATGATGACCGGGGCCGGGCCGTTGCGCGAGGCAAAGTGCTTGGCAAAACGGTCGGCGTCGATGGTGGCCGAGGTGACCACGATTTTGAGGTCCGGGCGGCGCGGCAAGATCTGGCGCAGGTAGCCCAGCAGAAAGTCAATGTTCAGGCTGCGTTCGTGCGCCTCGTCGATGATGATGGTGTCATAAGCTTGCAGCAGCGGATCGGTCTGTGTTTCAGCCAACAAAATGCCGTCGGTCATGAGCTTGACCGAGGCGTTTTTGCTCAATCGGTCCTGAAACCGTACCTTGAAGCCGACCACCTCGCCCAGGGGGGTCTTCAATTCCTCCGCAATGCGCTTGGCCACCGAGCTGGCCGCAATGCGCCGGGGCTGGGTGTGGCCGATCATGCGGGCGCGTTCGCCCGGCTTGGCGTTGAGCTTGCCGCGACCCAGCGCCAGCGCGATTTTGGGCAGCTGGGTGGTCTTGCCCGAGCCAGTTTCACCGCAAACAATGATGACCTGGTGCTGGTGCATGGCGGCCATGATTTCGTCACGGCGGGCCGAGACGGGCAGGCCTTCGGGAAACTCGATTTGGAGGGGTATGGGGTTGGCGGGCTCGGTCACGGTTGGATTATCCCACGACACATATTCACGTGCTACACTGGTTTACGTGAACTTTCGGGACGGATATTTGACATGACCAACCTGACCATTTCCTTGGACGAAAACCTCGTCAAGCAAGCCCGCATCAAAGCCATCCAGGAAGGCACTTCGCTGAGCGCCAAGGTGCGAGAGATGCTGGCGGCTTATGTGCGGCAAGACATGCCTGCCGCACCGGTGGTGATTCCCAAACTGCCTGTCTCCAAAGCCCGTGGTGGTCTAAGGACTGGCATCGACCCCAGCAGCAACCGATCCTTGTACGACGCGATGGACGCGGGCATGGACTTGAAACGCTTGTCATGACGCCGGATGTGAATGTGCTGGTTGCGGCATTTCGGCCCGACCACCCCCACCATGTGAGTGCCCGCGCCTGGCTGGACGATGCGGTCGTTCAAGCCGCCAACGGTCGCAGCAGCCTCACTTTGATGGGTACGGTGGTGACCGGCTTTTTACGCATCACCACCAACCCCAAGATTTTTCGGGAAACCGATCCTTTGCAGGATGTGAGCGACTTCATTGACAGCCTGCTCAGCTGCCCTGGCGTGCAATTTCAGCCGCAGGGCGCCAACTGGCCCAACCTCAGGCAAGTGTGTCTGTCACAACAAGCCACAGGCAACTTGATCACCGATGCTTGGATCGCCGCAACGGTGATGCAATCCGGTGAGACACTCTGCACATTCGATCGCGACTTTTCACATCTGTTGCCTTCTGCCCAACTTCTTTTGCTCAAGCCCTGACACCTCAAGCCCATGTCCACAGTTTTCAATTTCACCTTCGTGCCCTGGTTCCGGTCGGTGGCGCCTTACATCCACATGCACCGGGGCAAAACCTTTGTGGTTGGCATTGCGGGCGAGGCCATCGCGGCGGGCAAGTTGCAACATTTGGCGCAAGATTTGGCGTTGATCCAAAGCATGGGTGTCAAGATCGTTCTGGTGCACGGCTTTCGCCCGCAGGTCAATGAGCAACTGGCCGCCAAGGGCCACACCCCTAAGTATTCGCAGGGCATCCGCATCACCGACAGCGTGGCGCTGGACTGCGCCCAAGAGGCGGCGGGCCAACTGCGTTACGAGATCGAAGCCGCCTTCAGCCAAGGCCTTCCCAACACGCCCATGGCGGGCTCCACGGTGCGGGTGATTTCGGGAAACTTCATCACCGCACGTCCTGTGGGCATTGTGGACGGCGTGGATTTCATTCACTCGGGCCTGGTGCGCAAGGTGGACGTGGACGGCATCATGCGCACGCTGGACATGGGTGCGATGGTGCTGCTCTCGCCCTTTGGTTTTTCGCCGACGGGTGAAGCCTTTAATTTGGCCATGGAAGAAGTGGCCACCAGCGTGGCCGCCGAGTTGCAGGCCGACAAGCTGATTTTTGTGACCGAGGTGCCGGGCATCCGCATCGAGCCACACGCCCCGGCCAGTGAAGACAACCCCATCGACACTGAGTTGCCGCTGGCCGCTGCCAAGCAGTTGCTGGCGTCGCTGCCCACACCGACTGAGCCGACCGACATTGGCTTTTATTTGCAGCACTGCGTCAAGGCCTGCGAAGAAGGCGTGGAGCGCTCGCACATCCTGCCCTTTGCAGTCGATGGCGCTTTGCTGCTGGAGGTGTATGTGCACGACGGCATTGGCACCATGGTGATCGATGAAAAACTCGAAGAGTTGCGCGAAGCCACCTCAGACGATGTGGGCGGCATCTTGCAGTTGATCGAGCCGTTTGAGAAAGACGGCACCTTGGTCAAGCGCGACCGGACCGAGATCGAACGTGACATCGACCACTACACCATCATCGACCACGACGGCGTGATCTTTGCCTGCGCGGCGCTCTACCCCTACCCCGAAGCCAAGACAGCCGAAATGGCGGCGCTGACCGTGTCGCCCCAGTCTCAGGGTCAGGGCGATGGCGAAAAGGTGCTCAAGCGCATCGAGCAACGCGCCCGCGCAATGGGCCTGAAAAGCATCTTTGTGCTGACCACACGCACCATGCACTGGTTCATCAAGCGCGGCTTTGTGCAACAAGACCCGGACTGGCTGCCCGAAGCACGCAAACGCAAATACAACTGGGACCGCAAGAGCCAGGTGTTGGTCAAGAAGCTGTGATGGAGCGGCTGCTCATGGCCTTGTAAGCGACCCACAAACCCGCCAGGGCAAAAAACACAAACGCCAAGAATGACCAGTTGGCGATGGAGCCACCCATAAAGGTCCAGTCGATCTTGGTGCAGTCGCCGCTGCCTTTGAAGATCATGGGAATGGCGCGGTTGATGGGGAAGTTCTCGACCATGCCGTAGAAGTCACGGCCACAGGTCACGATCTCGGGCGGGTACCACTGCAGCCAGCTTTGGCGCGCCGCGGTAAAGCCGCCAAAACCGGACACCAGCGCCAGCAGCAAACCCGACAGCGTGAGACCCCAGCCGCGCAAACGCCAGCCCACAGCCGCCACCAACACCACGCCGATCAGTGCATAGCGCTGCACGATGCACATGGGGCAAGGGTTCAGCCCGACCACATGTTGCAAATACAGGCCAAAAGCCAGCATGCCGATGCCCGACACGGCAGTCAAGGCCAAGAGGCGATGGGGGGTGATGGCGCGAGGATTCATCAGGACTCGGCAAAGGCACGTTCAATGACAAAAGCGCCCGGGGTGCTGGTGTTGCCCTCTTTAAGTCCTCGCTCTTCACAAATGCGCTTGAGGTCTTTGAGCATGCCCGGAGAGCCACAGATCATGATGCGGTCGTTTTCCGGGTCCAGTGTGGGCAAACCCAGATCGGCAAACAGTTTGCCGCTCTCGATCAAATCGGTCAGGCGCCCCTGGTTTTTGTAGGGCTCACGGGTCACCGTGGGGTAATACAGCAACTGTTTCGTCACCATCTCGCCCAGAAACTCATTGGCAGGCAACTCTTGCGTGATGTAGTCGTGGTAGGCCAGCTCGTTCACCTGGCGCACGCCGTGCACCAGAATCACTTTTTCAAAGCGCTCGTAGGTTTCGGGGTCGCGGATGATGCTCATGAACGGGGCCAGCCCCGTGCCAGTGGCCATGAGGTACAGGTGTTTGCCGGGCAACAGGTAGTCACACAGCAAAGTGCCTGTGGGTTTGCGGCCCACCACGATGGTGTCGCCCACTTGGATGTGTTGCAGCTTGGAAGTCAGCGGGCCATCGGGCACTTTGATGCTCAAGAACTCGAGGTGCTCTTCGTAGTTGGCGCTGGCAATCGAATAGGCGCGCAACAAGGGTTTGCCGTTGTCGCCCCGCAGGCCGATCATCGTGAAGTGGCCATTGGAAAAGCGCAGCGCCTGGTCACGGGTGGTGGTGAAGCTGAACAGGCGGTCGGTCCAGTGGTGAACGCTCAAAACGCGTTCTTCGAGAAAAGCACTCATGTTTTTGACGGGTGTTGTGGCTGGATCAAGAGACCCAAAGCCCATGGGGGATGCTGAAAGCTTGCTACAGTTGTGGCCTGCAAGACCACGCGAATGAGGTTGCCGCTCAAGAAACAGCGCCTATTTTCGTGCGATTCGTTCACAACTGGAAATACTGAAATTCTATATCCGTATAACCAGCGCTTCTTAAGACAGATCAAGGCTCGATAACACCATGGCACGCACCATTCAATGCATCAAACTCGGCAAAGAAGCAGAGGGACTTGATTTTCCACCCTACCCCGGCGATTTGGGCAAGCGCATTTGGGAGAGCGTGAGCAAGCAAGCTTGGGCCGACTGGCTCAAGCACCAGACCATGTTGGTCAATGAAAACCGCCTGAACCTGGCCGACCTGCGCGCCCGCCAATACCTGGCCCGCCAGATGGAAAACCACTTCTTCGGCGATGGCGCTGACGCGGCCCAAGGCTACGTGCCCCCCACCAACTGATCCAGGCTCCCTGGGTTTCTTCCTCATTGCGCACTGAGCCCGACCGCGGCTGGACAGGCCCACGTCAAGCCCTGGTGATCGGCGCGGGCTTGTCGGGTTCGGCCGTGGCCTACAGCTTGGCAAACCGTGGTTGGGCCGTGACCGTGCTCGATCAAGCCGCAGGGGTGGGCGCTGGCGCATCCGGCCTGCCCGTCGGTTTGGCTGCGCCTCATGTCTCGCCCGACGACAACGTGCTCTCGCGCATCACCCGCGCTGGCGTACAAGCGACTTTAAAACGGGCCGAGACACTGCTGCAAAGTGGCACCGACTGGTCTTTGAGTGGCGTTTTAGAGCACAACTTAGGCGGCAAGCGCCGCTTGGCGGCTGCCGATCTGAACGCCCATCCATCAGATGGTGACACCCTTAACCCAACCATCCAAGCCAGTGCGGCGCAAATTGCCGCTGCGGGTTTGCCGCTAGGCACGCCTGCGCTGTGGCACGGACACGCGGGTTGGCTTCGGCCGAGGCCACTGGTCGCAGCGCAGCTGAAAACCACTGGTATCCAAGTGCGTTGGTCACAAAAAGTGACTTCGATCGCCCGGCGGGCTGACGGGTGGGCCGTGCTGGGTGCACAAGGTGAAACCTTAGGCCAAGCGCCTTTGCTGGTGGTGGCCAGCGCCTTTGACAGTTTGACGTTGCTCCAAGACCAACCCGGTTTTGCGGTGCCTTTGAACCCTTTGCGCGGGCAAGTCAGCTTTGGCCTCATGGCTGATGTTCATGGCGCCTTAGGGGTTGGCTCATCAACCAGTGCAAACACCACCCGAAAGCCAACCCTGCCCCCCTTTCCCGTCAATGGCCACGGCAGCTTCATCAGCGGTGTGCCCACCCTGGATGGGGAACTTGGCTGGTTCATCGGCTCGACGTTCGAGCGCAACTGCGAACAAGCTCCTGTGCGCATCGAAGACCACGCCGCCAACCAAGTGCGTTTGGCCACGCTTTTGCCCGACTTGGGCGAGGCAATGAAGCCCCAATTTGAATCCGAAAAAATTCAAGGCTGGGCCGGTTTGCGCTGCACCCTGCCCAACCGCCTGCCTGCTGTCGGGCCCATCGACAACCAGCGCTTACCCGGTTTGTGGATCAGCGCGGGCATGGGCGCACGCGGCATCAGCCTGGCCGTGCTGTGTGGTGAACTGACCGCCGCCTGCTTGGCCAGCGAGCCCATGCCTTTGCCACCAGAGCTGGCCAAGCACTTGTGGGCCGAACGCTACGCCAGCACATAAATTCAACAAATTCACCATTACCCACTACGATGGGTGTTTTGTGGCACCGGCCGCTGGTTTCCGTTTTTTGAGGAGCGCCGCTCATGGCCCGTCAATCCTTGTCCCGCTACCTGCCTTGGCTGGTCACCGCACCCGCGGCCGTGGTCGTCTGGCCCCTCTCGGCTTGGGCTGGTGCGAGCTTGGGCATGCTGTTTGTATTGGGCTGGATCGACTACAAGCAAACCAAACAAGCCGTGCGCCGCAACTACCCGTTAACGGGGCGTTTGCGTTATGCACTGGAATACATTCGCCCCGAGTTGCGCCAGTACTTTTTAGAAGACGACGAAGAAAAGCTGCCGTTTTCGCGCAACCAACGGGCCATGGTCTATGCGCGCTCCAAGGTCGAAAACGACAAACGAGGGTTCGGCAGCATCAAGGACATGTATGCCACGGGCACCGAATGGCTCGCGCACTCCTTGCAGCCCGTGCAGCCCGACCCGGCCACTTTTCGGATTCTGGTGGGCGCAGGCCAATGCGCGCAGCCCTACAGCCTGTCGCTGCTCAACGTCTCGGGCATGAGTTTTGGGGCCCTGTCGCCCAACGCCATCAAGGCCCTGAACCGAGGCGCGGCTTTGGGTGGCTTTGCCCACGATACAGGCGAAGGCAGCATTTCGGCCCACCACCGTGAGCACGGCGGCGACCTGATCTGGCAAATCGCTTCCGGCTACTTTGGCTGTCGCACGCCCGACGGGCACTTTGACCCGGAGCGCTTTGCGCAGCAGGCCCTCTCGCCGCAGGTCAAGATGATCGAGGTCAAACTATCTCAAGGCGCTAAGCCCGGTCATGGCGGGGTGCTGCCCAAGGCGAAGGTGAGCCAAGAGATCGCTGACGCGCGGGGCGTGCCCATGGGCCAGGACTGCGTCTCGCCAGCCCGGCATTCAGCCTTCTCAACGCCCATCGAATTGTTGGACTTTGTCACCCAATTACGCCAGCTGTCTGGGGGCAAGCCTGTAGGCATCAAACTGTGTGTGGGCCAAGCGGCCGAATGGTTTTCCATCGTTAAAGCCATGTTGGCCACAGGCCAAACACCCGACTTTGTGGTGGTCGACGGTGCAGAAGGTGGCACGGGCGCTGCCCCCATCGAATTTGCCGACCATGTGGGCATGCCCCTGCGCGATGGGCTGCGTTTGGTGCACAACAGCTTGTTGGGCGCAGGTCTGCGCGAGCGCATCAAGATTGGTGCTTCAGGCAAAGTGATTTCGGCCTTTGACATCGCGCGATGCCTGGCTTTGGGGGCCGATTGGTGCAATTCAGGGCGGGGCTTCATGTTTGCGCTGGGCTGTATCCAGTCGCGCAGCTGCCACACCGACCACTGCCCCACGGGCGTGGCCACACAAGACCCGGTGCGCCAACGCGCGATTGTGGTCACCGACAAGGCCGAACGGGTGTATTACTTTCATGCCAACACGCTTCACGCATTGGCCGATTTGGTGGGTGCTGCGGGCTTGAGTCAGCCCGGCGACATCACGCCACACCACCTGATGGTCAGGCATGCCCACGGCCATGCCAAATCGATGGCGGACAGCACCGTGACCCTTGAGCATGGTCAGCTGTTGGCCACCGACCCAGCAGCCCCAGCCCTGCCCAGTCCTTTTGCTGAATTCTGGTCAGCCAGTTCTGTCGAGGTTTGGGGCGTGCCGACTGTCTGAGTCAAGACGGCATAAAGACTCGCGCTTTATTTCATCGCGTCCGCAGGGCGGCGAGATTTCACGTACGCATCAGATGGCAAATAGTTTTTGCCATCGGCATAGCGCCATTGCACCATGGTGCCTTTGCCACCGCGTTGGTCCAACATGCCCACATAAGCGCCCATGGTGGACTGTTGGTCAATAGCTCGGTATTCGGCCGTGCCAAACGGCGTGTTGAACTTCAGGCCACGCATGGCGATGACCAGCTTTTCGTTGTCCACACTGCCCGCTTTTTTGATGCCCGCAAAAATCGATTGCATCGTGGCGTAACCCACGACCGAACCCACCTTGGGGTTTTCATTGAACTTCTTGTAATAGTTGGCCGCGAAGCTGGCGTGCTCTTTGTTGTCGAGCTGGTCCCAGGGGTAGCCGGTCACGATCCAACCCTTGGGCGTTTCGTCTTTCAGCACCTCCAGGTACTCAGGCTCACCCGACAGCAGCGACACCACGGGGGTTTTGGGGAAGACATTGCGCTGGTTGCCTTCGCGCACCAAGCGGGCCAAGTCGGCGCCAAAGGTGACGTTGAAAATGGCATCGGGCTTGCTGGCCATGGTGGCGGTCAGTGTGCTGCCCGCGTCGATCTTGCCTTGGGCGGGCCACTGCTCGCTCACAAACTCGACATCGGGGCGCTTGGCCTTGAGCAATTCTTTGAAACTGGCCACCGCACTTTGGCCATACTCGTAGTTGGGCGCAATCGTGGCCCAGCGCTTGGCGGGCAGCTTGGCCGCCTCTTCGACCAGCATGGCCGCTTGCATGTAGGTGCTGGGGCGCAGGCGGAAGGTGTAGCGGTTGCCTTTTTCCCAAACGATGGCGTCGGTCAAGGGCTCGCTGGCCACAAACAAGCGCTTGTTTTTCTGCGCGTGGTCGGCCAACGCCAGACCGATATTGGACAAAAAGCCTCCAGCCAACACATCGACCTTCTCTTTGGAGGTCAGCTCGATCGCGTGGCGCAGGGCTTCTTCAGGCTTGCCCGCATCATCGCGGGCAATGACTTCGACCTTGCGGCCAAGCAAGCCGCCTTGGGCATTGATTTCCTCGACAGCCAGTTGCCAGCCTTGTTTATAGGGCTGGGTGAACTGAGGAATGGCGGAATAGCTGTTGATCTCACCGATCTTGATGGGGGTCTGGGCCAGAACGGTGCTGGCAGAGACTGCGCTCAAGAGGCCGACGGCAATCAGGCGGTTCATGTCAGGTTCCCTAGGGTAAATACTGAAGGGTGCCACTTTAACAGCCACTTTTTAGCCTTTCAGAAACCGGACCATAGAACGGTCATCCAGCCCAACCGAGCTTCTTATAAGCGAAAAGCATATATACCCAACTAATACATCGTTTGTTTGTGCATAAAGACGCTTTACATTAACGCCCATCTCCGCTTTTTGCGGTCCTTACTATTCAAAGAACCTGCAAGCCAGCGGGTTCTGACCTGATTTTTCTCTCTCGTCATCTCCATGTACCAGTACACCGAATTCGACAAAGCCTTTGTGCGCGCCCGCGCTGCAGAGTTCCGCGACCAACTGGGTCGTTGGCAGACGGGTCAATTGACCGAAGACCAGTTCCGCCCCCTGCGCCTGCAAAACGGCTGGTATGTGCAGCGCTACGCGCCCATGCTGCGTGTGGCCGTGCCTTATGGCGAGATCAACGCGGCTCAGATCAAGGTGCTGGCCCAAATCGCCCGCGACTACGACACGCCCGACGCCGCCCTGCTGGCCGAAGCCCAAGCCATCCAAGACAAAATTGCCGGTCTGGCCCCCAAGCTGACGACCAACTACGGCCACTTCACCACCCGCCAGAACGTGCAGTTCAACTGGATCCCGCTCGACCAATCGGCTGACGTGATGGAACTGCTGGCCACCGTGAACATGCACGGCATCCAAACCAGCGGCAACTGCATCCGCAACACCACCACCGACGAGCTGGCCGGTGTGGCGGTGGACGAAGTGGTCGATCCCCGGCCGTATGCCGAGCTGATCCGCCAGTGGAGCACGCTGCACCCCGAGTTTGCACACCTGCCGCGCAAGTTCAAGATCGCCATCACGGGTGCCCTTGAGGACCGCGCCGCCATTGGTTGGCACGACGTGGGCCTGCAAGTCATCAAGAACGATGCCGGTGAGGTTGGCTTCAAGGTGCTGGTGGGCGGCGGCATGGGCCGCACCCCGGTCAACGGTGTGGTGATCCGCGAGTTCCTGCCTTGGCAGGACATGATGAATTACCTCGAAGCCGTGGTGCGTGTCTACAACCGCTGGGGCCGCCGCGACAACAAGTACAAAGCCCGCATCAAAATTTTGGTCAAGGCCGAAGGCCAGCGCTATTTTGATGAAGTCGAGACCGAGTTCCGCGAAATTTTGGAGCGCGATGGCGCGCCGCACACCCTGCCGCAAGCCGAGCTCGACCGCGTGAAAGCAGGTTTTGTGGACCCTGCGCTGAACCTGCCTGAGAACACCGATGCGTGGTTGGCGCAAGCCGAAGCGGCGCTCAGCATCGAAGCGGCCAAAACACCCGCCTTTGCCCGCTGGCTGACGCGCAACGTGCGCCCGCACCGGAACCCGCAGCTGCGCGCCGTGTCGCTGTCCTTCAAGCGCCCGGGCTACGCCCCGGGTGACGCCACCGCCGAACAGCTCGACGCTGCCGCAGCTTTGGTGGAAAAGTATTCCGCAGGCGAAGCCCGTGTCTCGCACACCCAAAACCTGCTGCTGCCTTGGGTGCGTCTGGACCAGCTGCACGCGCTGTGGCGCGAAGCCCAAGCACTGGGCGTGGCACAGCCCAACATCGGGTTGCTGACCGACATGATCGCCTGCCCCGGCGGCGACTACTGCGCGCTGGCCAATGCCCGCTCCATCCCCACGGCCAGCGCCATCACCGAGCGCTACCAGGACTTGGACGAACTGGAAGACCTGGGCCACATCGACTTCCACATCAGCGGCTGCATCAACTCCTGCGGTCACCACCACTCGGGGCACATCGGCATTTTGGGTGTCGACAAAGACGGCAAGGAGTGGTACCAGGTCACGCTGGGCGGCTCGGACGGCAAAGACTTGTCTGGCGCGGCCACGCCCGGCAAAGTGGTCGGTCCGTCCTTCTCTTCGTTTGAAGTGCCGGATGTGATCGAAGCGATTTTGAACACCTACAAAGAGTTGCGCGCACCCGGCGCCGAAGGCAAGCAGGAAGCCTTCATCGAAACCCTGCGCCGTGTGGGCCAAGACCCGTTCAAGACCGCCGCCAATGCGGCCCGCCACCCTGCTGAGGAAACCGCAGCCTGAAGAATTTGTAGGAGCGAGCCCCTGCTCGCGAATGTTCGCCCCGGCCAGAGCATCCATTCGGCCGCAGGGGCAGCCTCCCACAGAACACCACAAACAGACCCCATGAAAATCATCACCGCACAAGAACACCCAGCCGTTGAATCGCCTGCCGTCCTCACGCTGGCCAACGACGTGGACCCGCGCACGCTCGACCTGAACGGCGTCACCCGCATTGACCTGCAGTTCCCGGCATTCACCGATGGCCGCGCCTACAGCCAGGCCTTTTTGCTGCGCCGCCGCCTGCGCTTCACGGGCGAGCTGCGCGCCACGGGCGATGTGCTGATCGACCAGTTGGTGCAGATGCAGCGCACCGGCTTTGACGTGGCCGTGCTCAAAGACGGCGTGGATGCCAGCGCCGCCCAGCGCCAGCTGGACCGCTATGCCGGTTTCTACCAAGGCTCGGCCGTGGAGACGCAACCTCACTTTGCTGTGGGAGCGACGCCCCCGTCGCGATAACTTCCGGTCATTCACCTCTGTTTCATCGCCGCGAGGGAGCGGCTCCTACACCACATGACTTCTTCCTTGATCTCTTCACGCCAAGCTCCGGCCAAAGCCACCGAGCAAAACGCCAACGCCAGCCCTGACTTTGCCGCCAAGCTGGCCGAGACCCAGGCGCTGCTGCGCCGCGCTGCGGCCGAGTTCGCCCCCGTGACGCAGGCCTCCAGCCTGGGCGCCGAAGACGTGGTGATCACCCACCTCATCAACAGCCTGCAATTGGACATACCGGTGTTCGTGCTGGAAACCGGCGCGCTGCACACCGAAACCCTGGCCTTGCTGGAGCGCACCCAAGCGCATTCGCGTGCGCCCATCGTGGTGTACCGCCCGGTGCAGGAATCGGTGATCCAGTTCGTGCGCGACCAAGGACAGGATGCGATTTACAAGTCGATGGAACTGCGCAAAGCCTGCTGCGGCGTGCGCAAGATGGAGCCGCTGGCCCGCGCCTTGAAAGGGCAAAAAGCCTGGATCACCGGTCTACGTCAAGAGCAATCTGCGGCCCGCGCCGAGGTGCCTTTGCTCGACGAGAGCGAAGTGGCCACCAAGTCGCTGTACAAGTTCAACCCTTTGGCCCGCTGGACCTGGGGCGACGTGTGGCACTACATCGCCACGAACCAAGTGGACTACAACCCGCTGCACGACCAGTTTTTCCCCAGCATTGGCTGCGCCCCTTGCACCCGCGCCATCAGCCTGGGCGAAGAGTTCCGCGCCGGACGCTGGTGGTGGGAAGACGAGGCGGCCAAAGAATGCGGACTGCACGTCAAAAATTAAACGCTGAGATTCCTGTATCTGTAGGAGCGACGCCCCCGTCGCGAAAGCTGCCCAGCAGGGTCACAAAAACCATCGCGACGAGGGCGTCGCTCCCACATTGAACCTGAGACCGCATATGAACGCCATGACACAAACCGAGTTGCACACCCTGAGCAACAGCCACCTGGACGCACTGGAAGAAGAAACGATCTTCATCCTGCGCGAAGTCGCCGCCGCCTTCGAGCGCCCCACCCTGCTATTTTCGGGCGGCAAAGACTCGCTGGTCATGCTCAAGTGCGCCGAGAAGGCTTTTGGCGCTGGGCGAATCCCTTACCCGCTGCTGATGATCGACACCGGCCACAACTTCACCGAAGTGACCGACTTCCGCGACTCGCGAGCCAAGGAACTGGGTGCCGAGCTGATCGTGCGCAGCGTTGAAGACTCCATGAAAAAAGGCACCGTGCGCCTGGCCCATCCGGGTGAGAGCCGCAATGTGCACCAGTCGGTGACGCTGCTCGAAGCGATTGAAGAGTTCCGCTTTGACGCCCTGATTGGTGGCGCCCGCCGCGACGAAGAAAAAGCCCGTGCCAAGGAGCGCATCTTTTCGCACCGCGACAGCTTCGGCCAGTGGCAGCCCAAGGCCCAGCGCCCTGAGCTGTGGACGCTGTTCAACACCCGTTTGCAACCGGGCGAGCACTTTCGCGTGTTCCCGATCAGCAACTGGACCGAGCTGGACGTATGGCAGTAC
Organism: Limnohabitans sp. 15K; assembly: GCF_002778285.1. Taxonomy (GTDB): domain Bacteria; phylum Pseudomonadota; class Gammaproteobacteria; order Burkholderiales; family Burkholderiaceae_C; genus Limnohabitans_A. Next base: position 37,247 of record NZ_NESM01000007.1, on the reverse strand, counting down.
ATCGCTCGCGAAAACATCGCCCTGCCCTCGATCTACTACACCCACAAGCGCGAAGTGGTGGACCGCCGGGGCCTCTTGGTGCCGGTGACCGAGCTGACACCACCCAAAGACGGTGAAGAAGTGGTGGTGCGTGACGTGCGTTTCCGTACCGTGGGCGACATCACCTGCACCTGCCCGGTGGAAAGCACTGCAGCCACGCCCGAGCAAATCGTGATCGAGACGCTGGCCGCCGATGTGAGTGAGCGCGGCGCGACCCGCATGGACGACAAGACCTCCGAGGCTTCGATGGAGAAGCGCAAAAAAGACGGCTATTTCTGATCAGGGAGCAAAAGACATGCACAACGAACAACACTTTTCTGCCCTCAAATTCATCACCTGCGGCTCGGTCGACGACGGCAAGAGCACCCTGATTGGCCGCCTGCTGGTGGACACCAAAGCCGTGCTGCAAGACCACCTGGCCGGTGTACAGCGCTCGGGTGAAACCGATTTGGCTCTGCTGACCGACGGCCTCTCCGCCGAGCGCGAGCAAGGCATCACCATCGACGTGGCGTATCGCTACTTCAACACCGAAGCGCGCAAGTTCATCATCGGCGACGCACCCGGCCACGAGCAGTACACCCGCAACATGGTCACGGCCGCCTCCAGCGCTGACGCGGCCGTGGTGTTGGTCGATGCCATCAAGCTCGACTGGGCCAACCCCGACCTGCAGCTGCTGCCACAAACCCGCCGCCACTCGCTGCTGGTGAACATGTTGCGCGTGCCGTCTGTGGTGTTCGCCATCAACAAGCTCGACGCCGTGGCCGATGCCACTGTGGCCTACAACAACATCGCAGGCGCTTTGAACAAGTTCGCGCAAGAGGCGGGCATCACCATCGCAGCCATGGTGCCCGTGTCGGCCCTCAAGGGCTGGAACGTGGTGAGCACCGAGAACAATGACCAGACCGACTGGTGCGGCTACACCGGTCCCAGCCTTTTGAGCATCCTGGAAGACCTGCCTGTGACGCCCGCCGAAACGGATGTGGCCTTCAGCTTCCCGGTGCAGTGGGTTGAAAAGTTTCACGATTCCGGTGTGACCACCCAAGGCCGCCGCGTGTTCTGGGGCCGCGTGGCCACGGGCAGCATTGAGCCGGGCCAGACCGTCAAAGTGTTCCCCAGCGGCCAAACCGCCGTGGTCTCGCAAGTGCTGTCGGCCACCCGCCAGCCGCAAAACAAGGCCGCTGGCCACAGCGCAGGCATCGTGCTCGACCGCGAGGTGGACGTGTCGCGTGGCGATTGGCTCTTGGCAGCCGAAGGTGCCCCCGAAGGCCAGCGCCAGCTCAGCACCACCATCGCCTGGATGGACGACGAACCTCTGGTGGCAGGGCGCCTTTACTGGGCGCTGCACGGCCACCGCTGGGTCAAGGTCAAGGTGCAGCGCGTGGTGCACCGCCTGAACGTGAACACCCTGGCCGAAGAAGAAGCCACCGAACTGGCCCCCAACGCCATCGGACACGTCACCCTGGCCCTGCAAGAGCCTTTGGTCACCCTGCCCTTTGCCCAATCGCGCATCTTGGGCGCGCTGGTGTTGGTGGACACGGCCAGCCACAAGACCTCAGGCGCCGTGCTGGTCCAGTGAAGACACATCTTCTGTGGGAGTCCGCCCCTGCGGACGAAAGCGCGTGGCATCCAACCCCTTCGCGAGCAGGGGCTCGCTCCCACAGAGGGCAAGAGATCTCCCTTAAAATCACACCCACAGCGTAAATTTGACCGCGCTGATCAATTTTCCGAGCCCACCATGACCCACGTTGTTTCCGAATCCTGCATCCAGTGCAAATACACCGACTGTGTGGATGTTTGCCCGGTGGATTGCTTTCGCGAAGGCCCCAACTTCTTGACCATCGACCCCGATGAGTGCATTGATTGCGCCGTGTGCATCCCAGAGTGCCCCGTCAACGCGATTTACGCCGAAGAAGACCTGCCCGCCGACCAGCAGCACATGACCAAACTCAATGCCCAGCTGGCCCTGTTGCCTGGCTGGAAAAGCATCACCAAGCGCAAAGCCCCCATGGCCGACGCCGATGCCTGGAAAGACAAAACCGGCAAATTGGCGCAATTGGTTCGCTGAATTTGCCCATGGATTTGCCGATCGAAACAGAAGCCCTGGTGATCGGCGCAGGCCCAGTGGGCTTGTTCCAGGTGTTTCAACTGGGCTTGCAAGGCATTCACTGCCATGTGGTCGACGCCCTGCCCCATGTGGGAGGTCAGTGCGCCGAGTTGTATGCGGGCAAACCCATTTACGACATCCCAGGCATCCCTTTTTGCACCGGACAAGAACTGGTGGATCGCCTTCAACAGCAAATCTCCCCCTTCAAACCCACGCTGCATCTGGGCCAACAAGTCAGCCAAATTGAACGCCAAGCCGACCAGCGCTTGGCCGTCACGACCGATTCAGGTCAACGCTTTCTCACCTCGACCCTGTTCATCGCCGCTGGCGTCGGTGCCTTCGTGCCTCGCCGCATGGTGCTGGACGGCCTGAGTGCTTTTGAGGGAACGCAAGTTTTTGCCGAACACCCTGCCCCCGAACGCTGGGCAGGCTTGCACCTCGTGGTGGCCGGCGACGGCGACGCAGCCCTGCAAACTTGCCTCAATGCCTGCCAAGGCCCACAAGCCGCCGCCAGCGTCACGCTGCTGCACCGCCGCGATCAGTTCAGTGCCGCACCCGAATCGGTCGAAAAAATGCGCCAAGCCTGCTCAGAGGGCCGCATGCGCTTTGTGGCGGGTCAGCCCACGCGTCTTAGGACCGAACAAGGCCAATTGCAAGCGCTGGAACTGCTCAACCCACAAGGCGAAACCGAGTGGCTGAACCTCGATGTCTTGCAAACTTGCCTGGGCCTGTCCCCAAAGTTGGGCCCTGTGGCGCAATGGGGCCTGGCCATGGAGCGCAAGCAATTGGTGGTCAACACCGAGAATTTCGCAACCTCCGAAGCAGGCATCTTTGCCGTTGGGGATATCAACACCTACCCCGGCAAAAAGAAGCTCATCCTCTGCGGTTTTCACGAAGCCACCTTGGCGGCTTTCGGTGCCGTGAGCCTGCTGCGACCCGCAGAAAAGACCCTGCTGCAGTACACGACAACCTCCACCTTGCTGCAACAGCGCTTGGGCATCGCCTAAAATACAAATCGCACCGTTCATTGATCGGCGCATTCGCTAGGGGTGTTGAGGACCGTGAGGCCCTCGACTGAGAAAGTCCCTTTGAACCTGATTGAGGTAATCCTCGCGCAGGGAAGCTTGTCAAAAGAACCACCGCCCTTTCAGGGTGCCAACCGTTCCGAGCCAGCCGACCTGCCATAACGTTGAAGGAAAAACGTCATGGCATTTTTTTCGCCATTTTCAAGTCGGTCAACTGACCGCAGAACATTCCGCGCCAGTCACATCGCAAGCGCCGTTACCCTGCTGATGCTGGGCAGCGCCCATGCACAAAGCCAGACTGAAATCACCATCACCGATAGCGCGCCCTCGCAGGTCAGTGGATTTGGCGATGTGCCGCTCGGCAAAGCGCCCTTCAGCGCCGTCAGCATTGACCAGCAGACCCTGCAAGACATCGGGGCTCAACGAGTCTCTGACGCCCTGCGCCTCGACGCCAGTGTGGCCGACAGCTACAACTCACCCGCTTATTGGGACAGCCTGAGCGTGCGCGGCTACACGCTGGACAACCGCTACAACTACCGCCGCGAGGGACTGCCGATCTCGGCCGAGACCATGATCCCCATGGACAACAAAGAACGCATCGAGTTGTTCAAAGGCACCAGCGGTATTCAAGCTGGCACCAGCGCCCCGGGGGGCTTGGTCAACTACGTGGTCAAGCGCCCGCCTTCGGCCAAGGACGAAACCATCCGCTCGGTCAGCGCCAGCTACGGCGGTGGCCAAAGCAGCAGCATCGGCCTCGATTTGGGCGGCCGCTTTGGCCAAGACCAGGCACTGGGCTACCGCTTCAATGCGGCCTACGAAGACTTGAACCCGTTCATTCAAAACACCAAAGGTCACCGCCAACTGCTGGCACTGGCCATGGATTGGCGCATCACGCCCGACACCAAATTGGAATGGGAGATCGAGCGCAGCGAACGTCAACAAATGGGGGTGAATGGCTACAGCCTGTGGGAAGGCGCAACAGGTTTGCCGCCTGTTGTGGATCCAAAAACCAACCTCACTCGGCAATCGTGGTCCGTACCCGCCATTTTTGGTGCGACCACTGGCTCCATCCGTTTCAAACAAGCCTTGGGGCAAGGCTGGTTATGGAGCACTCAGTATGGCGCTCAACACCTGCGAACCGATGACCGCCTTTCATTTGGTTTCGGGTGCGGGGGCAACTGTGACCGCTTTTATGCCGACGGCAGCTTCGACGTTTACGACTACCGCAGCGACAACGAACGGCGCCTGACAGAGGCCCTGCAGAGCAGCCTGACTGGACAGATGAAAGTGGCAGGTCTCACGCACAACCTGACATTCAGCGCAGCGCGAAGCCGCCAACTTGACCGACTTCAAGCAACACAGCTCTACAGCTACGCGGGCACCAGCGCAGCCAACGGCAGTCCAGTCCCGGTCCAAGTGCTTGATCAAACCTACGCCAACGTCAACCGCAGCGAGTACAGCACCGAACTGGCCATGACGGACCGCATCGAACTGACTGCGAAAACATCCGCTTGGTTCGGCCTGCGCCACACCCAAAGTGATCGCAGCACCGTTTCGCTGGATGCCGCCAACCCCAACCCCCAACACCAAAGCACCGGATTCACCACGCCTTGGCTTGCGCTTTCCCACGAATACAGCCACGGGTCGACCGCTTATGCCTCTTATGGCGAGGGCGTCGAATTGTTCGCAGCGCCCAACAACGCCAACTATGCCAACGCGGGACAGTTTTTAGGTGTTCAGAGAAGCAAGCAGGTCGAACTGGGGGCCAAAGGCAAAGTTGGCAGCACACTGAGTTGGAACACAGCGCTCTTCCACATCGAGCGCCCAGCGGCCTATGACTTCGCGGGCGAACGCGTCGTCGATGGCACCCAAACCCACAAAGGCCTGGACGCAGGTCTTCAATGGCGTCATCAGCAGTGGCAGCTGGCAGGTCAGGCGCAATGGCTTGACGCCCGCCTCTCGGGTGCGTTGCTCAACACCGCCCTGAACGGGTCCAAGCCCCTGAACGTCCCTGCACTGACCTTGCGGGCTCTTGCCCAATACCGATTTGCCGATGTCCCTGGCCTGCGCACCAGCCTGCGCCTGAGCCATGAAGGCGCACGGCGGGTGACCGAAGACGGCAGCATCAACCTCCCCAGCTGGACCACACTGGATTTCGCCGCACATTACGACACGCGCATCAGTGGCACACGGACGCAATGGACACTGGCCGTCGACAACTTGACCGATCGCCATTACTGGCGCGAATCGCCCAAGCAATTTGGCCATTACTACCTGTACCCCGGCGCACCTCGAACTCTGCGTTTGGGTGTGAAAGCCAGCTTCTAAAAGGATGTCACGAGATTTTCAAAAAATCTTCGCCCCCCTCTCAAAACAGGCCAAAAACACCACTATAATTCGAAGCTATTCCTCGATAGCTCAGTCGGTAGAGCGCCGGACTGTTAATCCGTAGGTCCCTGGTTCGAGCCCAGGTCGAGGAGCCAAAAAGTAAAGCCCCTGCAAGCCATTGCAGGGGCTTTTTCTTTGCCAGGTTTCAAGAAAGCTTTTCAGGCATTGTCATGAATGACGCAAAGAATGCGGACAGCTCATCACAGGCGTCCAGCGGCAAGACATGGGCAATGTACTGATCTGGCCTCACGACCACGATGCAACCCTGTTCGCGAGAAACTCCGCGCATGGCGAAAATGTCCTGCCCACTGACCAAGTCTGGACAGAACATCTTTTCATAGTCGATCAGTCCGTGTTTGCCCTTGCGTGGCAACAAGAACGCGGGCATGTCGGACAACTCGATGTCGTGGTGTCCTTGTTGAAACACTGCACGCACATCGATCACGGCATCGGCATCGGCACCCTCGGGCGTGAACATGCGCACAGGCGACTGAGGCGATTCAGCCAAAAACGTGCACAGCTTGCGCAGCGCATTGGGAGCTGCAGGGTTCGCCGCATCCGCAAAAGCAAACAAACGCCAGCGACCATCGGCCAACACCGTGTGACCCAAGTGCACAGGTTTGCCATCGGCCAATCGAATCACAGGCGCAGAATGAAAGCGCATGCCGATCTCAAAGCCTGTTGCCAAATGCTGGTGTTGACCGTGTGCGGTCAGCAAGGCCGGCGCGTATTGAATCGCTGTCCCGGCCGTGAACCGACCACTCTGGACGAAATAGTCTTGGAATTGCTTCGGGTCATAACCATCGGTCGCCACATCTTGTGCGAACTTGGGCCGCGCACTGATGATCTTGGACCATTCACGGTCAAAGTCGATCAAGCGTTGGGCCACACCTTGTCGTTCTTGCGAGTAGGTGTGCAACAACTTGGGTGAGCTCTGCCCACGCAACACTGCCGCCAACTTCCACCCAAGGTTGAAAGCATCACCCATGGACACATTCATGCCCTGGCCCGCCTTAGGGCTGTGGGTGTGGCAGGCATCGCCCGCAATGAACACATGGGGATAACGAGTGGCCATCTCCTCCTCGGGCACATCGTCAAACTTGTCCGTCAAGCGCTGACCAATTTCGTAGACCGACCACCAAATCACCTCTTTCACATCGATGCTGTAGGGATGGAAAACGCGATTGGCAGTATCGATCAACTGATCCACCGTGATGTTGCGCTCAGCGACACGCTCGGACGCATCCAGCTTGTCCATCTCGACGTAAATTCGAGCGAGGTAACCGCCCTCTCGGGGAATGATCAAGATAGAGCCTTGGTCAGCCGATTGGATCAAGCTTTTCATGCGGATGTCCGGGAAGTCCGTCACCGCCAAAACATCCATCACACCCCAGGCTTTGTTGGCGGAGTCACCCTTCAGGACTCGGCCAATGGACTTGCGCACTTCACTGCGAGCACCGTCACACCCCACCACATAACGCGCCTTGACTGTTTCTATTTGGCCTTCGTACGGGGCATCCAGACGCTCAAACCGAGCCGTCACGGCATGGTCGGTCGGGCCTGCAACATCCGGCGGGCTCACCACCACATCGAGCAATCGACGTGAATAAAAAGGCTCCGATCGGGATGGCGATTGGCGCATGACCTCCAGGTAGTAATCGTGGACGCGCGCTTGGTTCAAGATGACGTGGGGAAACTCGGACAAACCCTCTTCCGTGTCGTAAATTTGCCCACCCCGCACGATGTTTTGCGGCGCATTCGGATCGGGCTTCCAAAAGGTGGTCTCATTGACCCAGTAGGCTTCTTTCATCAGCTTTTCAGCAAAGCCAAAAGCGTTGAACATCTCCATCGACCTGCAAGCCACGCCGTCGGCCTGGCCCTTTTCCATGGGGCCCGGCTTTTGCTCCACGGTACAGGTTGTGATGTCCGAAAACGCTGCCAGTTGTGCCGCCAAGGTCAAGCCCGCAGGTCCAGACCCGACGATCAAGACATCGACTTCCAAGGGCAAATGGCCATGGGCTTGCTGCGCTTGCGCATTGGGTGCTGCAGCAAAGACCTGAGGGTCTCCGGGCGTGAAACCATTGAGATGAAATTGCATGTTGCTGACTCTAAAAGTGTTAATCGATCTTGAGCTTGAGGTCGCCAATCAACTTGCTGTACTTGGCTTGGTCACTTTTCATGAGCCGCTGCATTTCTTCGACGGACGTGATCATGGGCTCGATGCCCCCTGCGCCTGCAAAGACTTCTGTCAGCTCTGGCGACGCCAATACGCGGGCGACATCTCTGCGCAGCCGCTGAACTATCGGATCGGGTGTTCCTCTGGGGGCAAACAATCCAATCCAAATGGTGTTGTCAAAGCCTGGATAGAACTCGGCAATCGTTGGAATATCGGGCATGAGTTTAGAGCGTGCAGCCCCACTGACCGCAATCGCTTTCAACTTGCCGGCTTTGATCAAAGCAGCATTGGCCGTCCCTGAAAACATGGCCACAGTTTCACCACCGATCGTCGCGGTGGTCGCAGGCGTGCCCCCTTTGTAGGGCACATGCAAAAGGTCCATATTGGCTCTGGCCTTGAGCATCTCCATCGTCAGGTGATGCTGGCTTCCGTTGCCACCCGATGCGTAAGCCAAAGTGGGCTTGGTTTTTTTGGCGTATTCAATGAACTCCGGAAAATTTTTCACCGGCAAGTTGGGGTTGATGGCCAACACAAATTGGTTGGCGCCCAGCGTTGCAATCGGAATGAGCTCCTTGTTCACATCGAGGGGTGATTGTTTGTAAAGGTAGGGGTTGATCACAAACAAGCTGTCCATCCCCACCAGCAAGGTGTAGCCATCTGGCGTGGCGCGCGCCACAAACTCAGCGGCCAGTTGGCCGTTCGAACCCACCTTGTTTTCAATCACCACGGATTGGGACCAAACTTGCGCCAAACGCTGACCCACCGCGCGTGCAATCAAGTCAGGCGCGCCGCCTGGAGGAATGGGTGAAATCAAGCGCACTGTTTTTTGTGGGTAGTCCTGCGCCATCAGCGACGTGCAAAGCAGACCGAGCCCCAGTAGCGCCCCTAATTTTTTACACAACATGGCAAGCACCTTATTGACTGTTTTGACGTCTTTTGATTTTCCGAACCAAGTAGTCAAAGTTGATCGTGTACTGCTCTGGTCGGGTGATGTCGAAATGCAACTTTTTGATTTCATCGGCACTGAATGTTTGACCCACGCCTGCCGACATGGCCGCCAACTGAATCTGACATGCGTTCTCGAGCATGATCAACAAGATGGTGGCTTCATCGACCGACGCACCCACCACCGAGACACCATGGTTGCGCATCAACACGGCCTTGCATGGGCCCAGGGCCTTCGCAACACCGGCACCCAAGGCAGGTGAACGGATCAAATCAATCGCTTCGTCAAAATAAGGCAAGCCATCAGCGAACGCCACACTGGGCTGACTAATGGGCTGGAGTTGCTTGCCGGTCGCAGAAAAAGCGACCGAATAGGTCGGGTGTGCATGGATCACGCTGTTCACGTCAGGGCGCGACTTGTAAATTTCAGAGTGGATGTACACCTCGCTGTGCTTGCGGCCTGTGCCGCCGACTTTTTCGCCGTCCATATTGCACAGCACCATGTTCTCGGGTGTGATCTCATCAAAGCCAAAACTGTGCGGCTTCATGTAAAAGTGGTCAGGGTCGCCCGGAACACGAATCGACACATGCCCTCGCGTCAAATCGCCAAGGTCGTAATGGTCGATGATGAGTCCGGATTCGATAAGTCTTTGTTGTGTCTGATTGGCGGCCATTGGCTGCTCCCGTTGATGGATAAGTTTGTCAACAACTTTTGAGGCTATCCGTTTTGACAAAGTACCAAACGGTCAACTGTTGAACCGGGACATTTCAGCACGCGTCTTATCGCTTGGGTGTAACAAACTTGACTGTAAAACCTACGCCAGCAGATTCAGAGAATCAGCCCCTCCCGCCCTGTTCACAGAAGTGTCCGTTCTCGCCTGAGATCTCAGGACTTAGGGGCTTGCAATTTTTGCAGCAAGCGGCGACCCGCTTGGGCTTTGATCGCTGGCGAATAAAAAGAGGTGTGCCCCCCATTTTCCAGTTGCTGGATTTGGGCGTTCGACAAAGCATTTTGAATGGCCAGCGCCACGGTGTCCAAACCCATGGCTTCTCGCAGTTGCTTCAACAAGAAGGCGTCTTCCTCGGTCCAAATTTCCTTGTTCATTCAAAGGCCTTCGGGTCCAAGCCCTTGCACAAGGCCAGCAAATCGGCCAACTGGGGCGTCTGCATTTTTTGCAACACGTTGGCACGGTGCTTTTTGGCGGTGTCTGGCAAGATGTCCAGCCGCTCTGAAATGCCTTTGTTGGCATGCCCGTCCAACATCAGCACAAAGACATCACGCTCACGGGCAGACAAGGTTTGCCACTTGCGGCGAATTTCGTTTTTTTGAATGAAATTTTTTCGATTCTGACCATCCAAGGCCAAGCCCTTGTCAATCGCGTCAATCAAGCTTTGGATCTGGAATGGCTTGAGTAAAAACTCAATGGGTTGGCCTTTCATGGCCTGAATGATTTCTTCTGAATGGCTTTCGCCGCTGATGAAAATGATGGGCGTTTGGCGGCCCAAGTCCTTCATCGTTTGTTGCAACTCCGTGCCCGACATGAGAGGCATGCGAACGTCCAACACCAAAACCGCTGGGGAAACGTCAAAAGACTGGGTCAAAAACGACTGTGCACTGTCAAAACTTTCAACGCTGTAGTCCATTTGCCGGAGCAAATCGGTCAAATAGATACGGATGTCAAGGTTGTCATCGACAACATAAACATGACCGTTGGACTTGGGATTCATTGAAAACTATAAAAATCATCAGGGTTATTGATAATAGTTTCAAATTAACTGTCTGCATATCCCCCTTTAGGGATAACAAAATTTGATATCAAAGCGCTTGAGGCTTAACGACGTGCACCAGGTAAAAACAAAAAGGCTTCTAACTACTGCTAGTTAGAAGCCTTCATCAGATCAATGGTCGGCGTGGCGGGATTCGAACTCGCGACCCCTTGCACCCCATGCAAGTGCGCTACCAGGCTGCGCTACACGCCGACAAGCAAAAGTATAACCGGATAAATACCCTTTACAGGGTCAGCATGGCCCTAATTTCAACGAGTTCTTGGTGAAGCGAATGGCCCAAATTGCCGGTATCACCCCAGTCAAAGGGCGCCAGAGTCGACCATGCGGCAGTGGCACCCGCCATTTCATCCGCGGCAATTGCTGACTCGTTGCCCTCCATGTCCTCGCCGGCTATTTCATGCCGCCCTGAACGGTCAGACTGAACCAACTCTTGCAAGCGGTTGCGCGCCCCGCTGATGGTGAAGCCTTGGTCGTAGAGCAAGTCACGGATGCGCCGAATCATCAACACCTCATGATGCTGGTAATAGCGGCGATTGCCACGGCGTTTGACGGGCCGCAACTGTGTGAATTCTTGCTCCCAATAGCGCAACACATGCGGCTTGACGCCGCACAATTCGCCCACTTCACCGATGGTGAAGTAGCGTTTCGCAGGTATGGGTGGAAGCGGACTGTCCATGAACGACAACAAGTTGCGTGGAAAACCTCGTAGCTTACTGCAACTCAGTCGGGCATGCGACCCAATTTCCAGTAAGCGTCTGAAGAAAAACGGTCGGCCAAAAACTGAACAAAGGTGCGGATGCGCTCTGGCAATCTGCGGTCGGGCAAAAAAACCGCATACAGCGTGCTTTCTGGCAACTGGTAGTCCGTCAGCAAGGCCACCAACTGGCCCGATGCCAAATGGGGGGCAATCGCAAATGAGGGCAGCGCCGCAACACCCAGACCGGCAATGGCTGCGTCGATCAAGCCCTCGGCCACGTTGGACCGTAAATTGCCCGAGACCTTGATGCTTTGTTCGCCGTCGCGCCCCTTGAAGCGCCAGTCGCCGCCTTTGGGTCGGTCATACACCAGGCAATTGAAATCGAGCAGGTCTCGGGGTGTCAACGGCACGCCATGCCGGGCAATGTAGTCGGGCGAAGCCACCACCATCCAACGCGCAGGGGCCAAGCGGCGGGCCACCAAATTACTCAGCCGGGGCTCTTCGGCCAAACGGACCACCAAGTCGGCGTTGCCCGAAATCAGATCGGCAAAGCGCTCGGACAGCGTCACTTCAATCTGAATAGAAGGGTTGAGCATCAAAAAATCATTGACGGCTGGCAGCAAGTGCATCCGGCCAAAGGTGATGGCGGTGCTGATGCGAATCAGACCGTGCGAGCCTCGGGAGAGCTCTTCGACGTCGCGCACAGCTTGGTCGGCATCGGCCACGATGCGCACGCAACGGTCATAAAAACGCTCCCCGGCTTGGGTCAAACCAATCTTGCGGGTGCTGCGGTTGAGCAGCTTGACCCCGAGCGAGACCTCCAGGTCCTGGATATGACGGGTGACGAGCGCCTTGGAGATGCCGCAGTGGTCCGCGGCCTGCGTGAAGCTGTTGGCTTTGACAACCGCTACGAAAGTGGCCAGCGCATTCAAGTCGCGCATCGGGGCCAGCCTGTAAACAATGAATTCACGAAAACCTCTTCCATAGACATCTTCACAAAAGTATAGTCATTTGCAGGTTTTGTCCTTGTTGTGGGTTTCCTTACGCAGGCTGAATCTGTTTTTTTAACCATCACCCAAGGCAGTACCACCGTGATCTGGAGTCAAGAATATTTTGTCAACCGCGAAGACGTTCGCCTGTATGTTTACCGCAAGCGCGCCACTGCCCCCGTAGCGGGCGAGGCAACCAAGCCCGTTTTGTTGTTGGTCCACGGCTCCACCGTGTCGGGACGCAACACCTATGACCTGCAAGTACCTGGCGGAAAAGACTATTCGGTCATGGATTTCTTTGCCGAGCGCGGCTACGACGTTTGGACCGTCGACCACGAGGGCTATGGCCGCTCCAGCTGGTCCGGTCGTGGCAACAGCGACGTGCGCACCGGTGCCAAAGACTTGGCTTCTGTCGTGCCCTTCATCTTGCAGGAAACGGGCGTTGAAAAAATCAACATTTTCGGTTCATCCTCAGGTGCCCTGCGCGCTTGCCTGTACACCGAAGCGCACCCTGAAACCGTGTCGCGCCTTGGCCTGTCAGCGCTGGTCTACACCGGAGAGGGTTCGCCCACTTTGGAGCAACGCCGCAAAAAACTGCCTGAGTACAGCACCAGCCCTCGCCGTAAAGTAGACCTGGCCTTTTATGAAGGCATGTTCAACCGCGACAAACCTGGCTCCAGCGAAGACAGCGTGCCCAAGGCGATTGCTGCGGCTGAGTTGCCTTTGGTGAGCGAAGTGCCGACCGGCACCTATGTGGACATGTGTGCCAACTTGCCTTTGGCCAAGCCCGAAGCCATCCCCTGCCCCACCCTGGTCATCCGTGGTGAGTTCGATGGCATTGCCGCCGAACCCGATTTGCTCGACTTCTTCACACGCTTACCCACCAAAGACAAGCAGTTTGTGGTGCTGTCTGGCATTGCACACAACCCCATGATGGGCGTGGTACGCAACAAGTTCCACTTTGCTTTGGAAAACTTCCTCAAAGCGCCGATGTAAATGCGCACTTGAGGCGTGTCAGTTCGACCCTGCTGTGCACCATGCCCAGCAGGGCATCGAGGGCCCAAAAGAGGCTCGATTCAAAGCACCCAATTCCGATCAGGAGACAAACAACATGACGATCGTTCAATGGTCAGGCGGCCAAGAGCACTGGACTCACAAAGGAGACATTCGTCTTTTTTTATGGCACAAGGCCGCATCCCCCCAAGTCCCACATGCCGGGACGATTTTTTTTGTGCATGGCTCGTCCATGGCCTCACAACCCACTTTCGATTTGCACGTTCCCGGCCGGCCCCACTCTTCGGTGATGGACTGGTTTGCGGAGCGCGGTTTTGACACCTGGTGCATGGACAACGAGGGCTATGGCCGCTCGGACAAACACCGGCCCATCAACTTCGACATCAGCAACGGTGCCGATGACCTGGCCGCAGGCAGCGAATACATTCTGAAAACCACTGGCGCAAAGCAGCTGTTGGTCTACGGCATTTCTTCGGGTGCCCTGAAGGCAGCCTTGTTTGCGCAACGCCACCCCGAGCGCGTGGCCAAAATTGCACTCGATGCCTTTGTGTGGACGGGCGAAGGCAGCCCCACACTGGCCGAACGTGCCAAAAAATTGCCGGAGTTTTTGGCCAAAAACAGCCGCCCCATTGACCGCGCGTTTGTGCACAGCATCTTCAACCGCGACCACGCAGCGTGTGCCGACGAGGCCACCAAAGACGCGTTTGCCGATGCCATCCTCACGCTCGACTCGTCCATGCCCACGGGCACCTATGTCGACATGTGCTCCAAGCTGCCCTTGGTAGACCCGACCCAAGTCAAGGCGGCCACGCTCATCATGCGCGGCGAGTACGACGGCATTGCCAGCCTGGACGATTTGCTCAACTTCTTCAAATTACTGCCCTGCACCAACAAGCAATTCAGCATCATGCAAGGCATCTCGCACGCCAGCTTTCAGCAGAAAAACCATTTGATGGTTTACCAAATTCTGCACAGCTTCTTTTCGCAACCCGAACCCTCGTACAAAGGATAAGTCATGAAAAAGCTATTGAGCACCGTTTGCACTGCAGCCTTGTTGACCTTGTCGGGTGGTGTCGTGATGGCCCAAAACTACCCCACAAAACCCGTCAAGATTGTGGTGCCCTTTGGGCCTGGCGGTTTCACCGATGTGGTGGCCCGCATTTTGGGTGTGAAGCTGGGTGAAAGCCTGGGCCAGCCAGTGGTGATTGAAAACAAACCTGGCGCGGGCTCCATGATCGGCTCCGACCAAGTCGCCAAATCGGCACCGGACGGCCACACACTGCTGATCGTCTCGTCCACCCATGTGATCAGCCCTTGGATTTACAAGAACGTCCCCTACGATCCGATCAAGGCCTTCGCGCCCGTGACCAAACTGGTGGACTCGCCTTATGTATTGTTGACCAACCCCAAGGTGCCTGCCAAAAACGTGCAGGAATTCATCGCTCTGGCCAAGTCGCAGCCCAACAACATCCATTTCGCCTCATCTGGCAATGGCAGTGCACAACATTTGATTGGCGGCTTGTTTGCGTCCATGACCAAGACACAGCTCAAGCATGTGCCCTACCGCAGCAGCAACTTGGCGACCACCGACTTGGTGGCGGGTGTGATTGAGAGCAGTTTTGCGGGCGTACCCAATGCGCTGGCCCAAGTGCCCAACGGCCGACTGAACGCCTTGGCCGTGACCAGTGCCAAACGCATTCCCCAACTGCCAAATGTGCCCACGATGCAAGAAGCGGGTGTGCCCGGTTACGACGCCACGATTTGGTTGGCCCTGTTGGCCCCAGCCGGTACGCCCGCCAACATCGTCAACCGCCTGAACAGCGACATTGCCAAAATCATGAACACGCCAGAAACCCAAAAGGCCATGTATGAGGCCGGCGTGGAGGTCAGCTTGTCGACGCCTGCAGCACTGTCTCAGCTGATGGTCTCGGAACTCGACAAATGGGGCAAAGTGGTGAAAGAAGCGGGCATCAAGCTCGAATGAAGCCCAGCTGCTCAGCCATTGGCTGAGCAGCTCGAAGGCTTCAAGAGGCTTCTAATGTGAAACGCGCCACTTCGCGCCGAGTCGCATCGGCGCTGCTGGACAAAGACATGACACTGGCCGTCATCTCTTCTGAAGCGGCCGCATTGCTGTTCGCAATGCGGTCAAGGCCCGACAAGTTGGAGTTGATCTCATCAATGGCGCTGGACTGCTCTTCCAATGAAGAAGAGATGCGTTGCAACAAGCTGTCTGTGGTCTGAGAAATCTCACCCACTTGAACCATGTCGTTGCTGACTTCGTTGACTGCAGACACCGCCTTGGCTGTTTCGCTGGATGCGGCCTTGACCAGGAGCGCGATTTCTTGAGAGCTGGCAGCACTGCTCACCGCCAATTTGCCGACTTCGTCTGCAACGACCGCAAAGCCTTTGCCATGCTCTCCGGCACGCGCAGCTTCGATGGCCGCATTCAATGACAAGAGGTTGGTTTTATTCGCAATCTTTTCAATCACTTCGGTGATTTTGCTGATCTTTTCCGAGTTGCTGGCAATGGCCGTCACCATGTTGACCATGGCAGCCATTTTTTCGACGCTTGCTTGGACCCGTGTCACGGATTCGCGAGATTTGTCGGACGCCATTTCTGTGTTTTTGGTGACATCGCCGATCGCCAGACTCGATTGCCGCACAGCCACAGTCACTTGACTGATGGCCATCGTTTGGTTCTGAGCACCGTCGGCAATCTGGCTGATGGCCTCTGCCGTTTCCCGTGAAGCAGCCGCGAGTTGACGGGTGTTCATGTTGATCTCGCGCATGGACTTCACCAGCGCATCCAAAGATGCATTGACGTTCTCGCGCAGATCCAACAAATCCCCCAAGCCATCCGCATGGACGCGGTGGCTCAGGTCACCATTGGCCACTTGTTGCATGACCTGACCCACATCACCCAACATGAGTTTCAACGAAGACATCGCACGTTGGGCGCTGTCCAAAGCTTTGCCATATTCACCCTGAGCGTTGGATTCCACCGTGTAGGCGAAATTACCCGAATACAAAGCTTGCATGGCTTGATTCAAGCTGGCAATGGTGGTTTCAACTTGGGCCAAGCTGGTGTTGACCGAGGTTTTGAGCTTGTCCATGTCGCCTTTGAGGGAGGCCTGCACAGGCTTGGAGAAGTCACCTACGGCCACAGCGGCCATGACGCTGTTGACTTCCACCAAGGCATCGCCAATGACTTGCATCATGCGGTTGAAAGAGGCCGACGTCATCGCGATCTCGTCAGAACCCAGGACACTGACGCGGTGCGACAGGTCAAAGTTTTCAGCGATTTGGTTCATCGAGCTTTGCAACGATTGCAAAGGCTTTTGAATGCTGCGTGTGATCCAAAAGGTCAAGGTCAAAAACAACAATGTCAAACCCACCAAAACAGCGCTGACCACCCAAAAGCTCAAAGCCGCTTGCTCAGACAATTTGCGCGAGTGCTCACTGAGCTGCTTGGTCAATTGGTCGTCTTGTGCTTTGAGAATGTTCATCTTCTCTGAAATGGCCGCCCACCAGGCGCTCGGGGCGATTTCGTAATCACCGTCAGCCGCCTTTTTCAAGACCTCGTTGCGCATGGACAAAGCCTCTTTCACCGCAGGCTTGTCCAGCGCTTGTGTCAACGATTGCACATCTTGTGCACTGGCCGTTTCACGGTAAAGCTTGTCAAAATTTTCTTGGCGGGCGATATTGCCGATCAGCTGGGACAAAGGCGCAGAACCAAGGGGTTTGTTGGCCGTCAAAGTGCCGTTGATGGCCGCCCGCTCACGACCGGCGTATTCTTTGTAACTGACCAAAAAACTGTAGGCACGGATGCGTTGAGCAAAATCGACAGAGGGCGCATCGGCTACTGCCTTGTCAATGGTGTCGATCAAAGTGCTGATGCGACCTGAATACCACTGGATGGCCAATGCGCCCGTCATGGCCTTGTTGTCAATTTCTTGGCGCTTGAGTGTCAGTGCCTGACGCAAGGCGTCTAGACCTTGTTCCGGTCCATTGGCTGAAGAACCCGCTGAAGAGGAAGCGGTCAAGTACGTCACCGTCTGTGTGGCTTGCCCCAACATGGCGTCGGTTTTAACGCGCTGGCCTTTGAGCGCATTGGCAGTGGCCTCGCTGCCGCCAGAGGCCAGAAATCCGGCAGTCATGCCTCGCTCGGACTGCAACTCGTGCACCAACTGCCCAAGGGTGGCCACCTCAGTAACCACCGAAGCGCTCAACTCATATTGGTTTTTTTCACTCCAATAACCCAAGACCTTGTCAACCGATAAAACACCCAGGGTGACCAACAAGGGCAGGACCAACAGTGTCAACTTGGTTCGTATTTTCAAAGTTTCAACGGACAAGGCCATGATGAATTCCTTCATTCAAATCGTCATATTCTTCAATGACGACGATTGGTATTGGGTTTTGGCGAAAATTGCCAGATTCAGGTGCCGTTCACTGCGCAACATCGTCCGTGATGACCTGGGCTACCAAGTCCATAAGGTCCTGACTCTTGAACGGCTTGGTGATGCAAGCCGTCGCGCCTGGAACGTGAATCGTGTCGATGCCAAGCCGACTGGTCACTGACTCGGTGCTACCGGAGGCCACAATGATGGGCAATCTCGGGTATTTGATGCGAACTTGCTCAATGAAGGCCACGCCATTCATTTTGGGCATGACCAAGTCTGTGATGATCAAAGAAATGGGCGTTTGCTCTAACCATTCCAGTGCCTCCAGACCGTCGCCAGCACCGATGACCGTGTAACCAAACATCTCCAACGTTTCTTGAACGCCTTCGCGCAACAAGACCTCATCCTCAACGAGCAAAATGGTGGTCATAAATAGGGGTTAGAGATTTGTAAATTCAGAAATTTGTCGCATTACAAGCTAAAACTGATTTTAACAACTGATGGTGAACATAAATCTATAAAAACGGCATTTATTTGGCCAAGCACCTAGAACGGCCACATACCAAGTGTTTTTACCATTTTCAGATGGCCAAAACACCCCTACGATCTCCTCCATGTCTCAAACAACCGGTCTCATTCTCTCTGGCGGTGGCGCCCGTGCAGCCTACCAAGTCGGCGTGTTGTCGGCCATTGGCCGCATGCGACGCGAAGCTGGCGCCGCTCAAGGGAACCCTTTTCCGGTAATTTCTGGCACATCGGCTGGTGCCATCAATGCCGCATTTTTGGCCAGCAATGCCGACCGATTTGACGCGGCCATGGACGAATTGGTCGATGTTTGGCGAAATTTCCAGGTCGAGCAGGTTTATCGCTCCGACGTCCTGGGCATGATCCGTTCCGGCGCACGCTGGATTTCTTTGCTCTCATTGGGTTGGCTGATCACACAAAAGCGCTTTCGTCCAAAATCACTTTTGAACAACGACCCTTTGAGTCAATTGCTGGCCGACAGGATAGACCTGCAGCGATTGCCTGACCTGTTGGAACAAGGGCATTTGCGTGCACTGGCCATCACGGCTTCCAACTACAGCACTGGGGAGCACGTCACTTTCTACGACAGCAGGCATACCGTCACGCCTTGGATTCGCAATCAGCGGCTGGCCCAGCAAGGCCCTCTGTCGCACGATCACCTGCTTGCCAGCTCGGCCATTCCTTTTATTTTTCCAGCCATGCGCCTCAAAGGGCCTCAGGGTTGTGCTTTTTTTGGCGACGGCTCCATGCGCCAAACGGCCCCGATTTCGCCTGCCATCCATTTGGGTGCCAGCAAAATATTGGTGGTGGGCGCAGGACGTATGCTGGAGCCGCCCAAAAAAGACACTGGCGAACTCAGCTACCCTTCTTTGGCCCATATTGCAGGCCATGCCTTGTCCAGCATTTTTCTGGACTCTTTGGCGGTGGACGTCGAACGCATGCAGCGCATCAACCAAACATTGGCGTTGATACCGGAGGACAAACGCGAGTCCACACACCTGCGTCCGGTGCAATTGCTCCTGATCGCACCCTCTCAACGCTTGGATGTGATCGCAGCAAGGCACGCAGAGGCATTGCCCAACACGGTCAAAAGCCTGTTGCGAACCATGGGGGCCAGCCTCAGCACGCTTCAAGGCCAAGGCAATGCCCTCGTGAGCTACCTGTTGTTTGAAGCCGTTTACACCCGCGAACTGATTGCCTTGGGCGAAGCCGATGCTCAGGCCCAGCGTGATGACATTCACCAGTTTTTTGGCTGGTAAGGTCAAAGCTAAACTCAAGAGCGTTTGAACACGGGAGAGTCGCTTTGAACCTCAACAGCATTCCAATCATCTGGGTCGACGCCATTTTGCTTTTCACGGTGTGCGAGTGGCTCTTCTTGAGCTTTAGAAGCACCCAAACAAAAAACGGCTTGAGTTTTGCCGACATCAGCGCGGGGCTTCTGCCTGGTTGGCTGTTGATGCTCGCTCTTCGATTTGCAGCGCCACCGGAATTGGGTGTCGACGTGTTTGTTTGTCTGAGCCTCGCTGGACTGGCCCATGCTTTGGATTTTTACCGCAGATACAAAAACTGCACGCTGTCGCGCAACAAGATTTGACAGGACCGTTTAGGTTTAAACCCTATTGAATGCGAAGAAGGGCGCGTCTATATTAACTCCAATCTAGGAGTTCTTATGAGCCGTCATTCCGTGTCATTTTTGCGTTGGCTTTCGATTTTTTGCTTTGCCAGTTTGCTGGCCATGACAAGCTTTGGGCAGACGCCCGATTACCCCAGCCGGCCGATCAAAATGGTCGTCACTTTTCCGCCCGGCGGTAGCTCAGACGCGATCATTCGAATATTGTCCACTCGCCTCAATGAAAAATTAGGTCAGCCTTTGGTTATTGACAACCGACCTGGCGCTGGCGGCAACATCGGTTTAAGTGTGGTGGCCAAGGCAGCGCCCGATGGTTATGTGCTGGGTGTGGGTGCAGCGGGTGGATTGACAGCCAATTCCAGCCTTTATCCCCAAATGCCATTTGAAGTGGCCAAAGATTTTGCGCCCATCACCATGTTGGCCTCCATCCCATTTGTGCTGGTTGGCCATCCTTCCGTGCCAGCCGAGAACATTCAGCAGGTCATTGCTTTGGCCAGGTCTCAACCGGGCAAAGTGTCGATTGGCCATGGGGGCAATGGCACCGCCATGCATTTGTCCACCGCCCTTTTCACACAAATGGCCGACATCAAGTTGATTGAAGTGCCCTACCGAGGTTCTGGCCCTGCGGCCATGGACACGCTGTCTGGGCAAATCCAACTCTCCATCACCGACTTGGCGGCCGCCCTGCCGCACATCAAAGCGGGCAAGCTCAAAGCCTTTGCCGTTACGAGCCCCAAACGGTTGAGCAACTTACCCGAAGTGCCCACACTGTCAGAAAGTGGCCTCACAGGCTATGACTCAACAGGCTGGTTTGGTTTGGTGGCACCGGCAGGCACATCTCCTCAAATCGTTCAGCGACTCAACGCCGAATTCACGGCGGCCTTGAACGACGAACAAATCAAATCACAAATGAGACAAAACGGCATGGAGCCCATCGCCACCAGCATTGAAGGACTGGACGCCTATATCAAAAGCGAAACGCAGAAGTGGGCCAAAGTGATCAAACAAGCGAACATCAAACTGAATTGAGCCCTGCCATGACCTCAGAATTTGACAGCGATGTATTGGTGGTGGGCGCAGGGCCCGTCGGACTCACTTTGGCCACCGACTTGGCACAAAGAGGCGTCAAAGTGTGGCTTGCCGAAATCCGTGAGTTTGGGCACCCCCCCAATGTGAAATGCAACCATGTCTCGGCCCGCAGCATGGAACACTTCAGAAGGCTGGGCGTTGCGGCAACACTGCGTGCCGCCGGACTGCCCGAGGACTTTCCGAACGATGTGGTTTTTCGGACCAGCATGACCGGCATGGAATTGACCCGAATTCCCATTCCAAGTCGAAAGGATCGCTATACCGAAAAGCAAGGTCCTGACACCGGATGGGCCACCCCAGAACCGCCCCACCGCATCAATCAAATCTACTTGGAGCCACTGCTTTTAAAGCACGCTGTGTCTCACGAAGGGGTCAGGCTGCTCAACAGAACCCAAGTCACGGACATCGTGCAAGACGAAGACGGCGTGACGGCGACCTTGCTGAATTTAGACACACAAGCAAGCCAAACGGTGCGCGTTAAATACTTGGCTGGATGCGATGGTGGCAGCTCATTTGTGCGCAAAAAAATCGGTGCCAAATTAGAAGGCACCGAGATGATTCAACGTGTCCAATCCACTTACATCCGAGCACCCGAGCTGGCCAATTTATTGCCCGGCAAACTTGCTTGGTGCTATTACTCGGTCAACACCCGTCGATGTGGCACGGTGTTCGCTATCGATGGTCGTGAGAATTGGTTGGTGCACAACCACCTGCACCCGGACGAACCCGAATTTGATTCGGTCGATCGAGATCAGTCGATTCGGCATATTTTGGGGGTCGATGCCGATTTCAAATACGACACCATCACCAAAGAAGATTGGGTGGGCAGGCGTTTGCTGTCCAACCGTTTCAGAGAAAAGCGCGTCTTTCTGGCTGGTGATGCGGCGCACCTGTGGGTGCCCTATGCCGGGTATGGCATGAATGCTGGCCTGGCGGATGCCACCAACCTGGCTTGGTTGCTGGATGCGGCCTTAAAGGGCTGGGCAGACCCGTCCATTTTGGACGCCTACGAAGCAGAACGCCACCCCATCACGGAACAAGTCTCGCATTTCGTCATGAACCATGCGCAAAAAATGATCAAGGCCAGACGCGCCGTGCCCCAAAACATTGAAGCCTTGGACTCAGCGGGCGACGATGCACGCACTTTGATTGGCACCGAAGCCTACGATTTGAACGTTCAGCAGTTTTGCTGCGAAGGCCTCAACTTTGGTTATTTTTACGAAGGCTCTCCAATCATTGCGCACGAAGCGGAGCCGGCACCCGAGTACTCGATGGGGTCATTCACGCCCTCCACCCTTCCAGGCTGCCGTGCGCCGCATTTTTGGTTGTCCAATGGAAGATCTCTTTATGACTTGCTGGGCAAAGGCTACAGCTTGCTGCGGTTAGATGCCAGCGTCGATGTTCACCATTTCCTAGATGCCGCACAAGCGCAAGAAATGCCATTGACACTCATTGATCTTGTCGATCAATCAGACATCCCTGCTGCTTACAAACACAAGTTGGTTTTATGCAGGACCGATCAACATGTTGTTTGGCGAGGGGACAGTCTTCCTGGGTCACTGTCAGAATTTTTGGCCATGCTGCGTGGGTGCGCATTGGCTGTGCACTGAGATCTTCTGAGTCAGAAGGGTGTGGCGGCATGCAAGGGCGAAATTCAAATCAACGCCATGTGCCGCCTCCTCAAAAGACAACTCAGCGGTTCATTGTTTCAATAGAGCTTGATTTTGCCAAGCATCCTAGGCCTGTCGCCCGGTTCAAAAAGGACGGCCTCCCCTTCTTCTAAGAAAATTTTGGATTCCGAAAGTCCAAAATCGTTGCTCAATACACCTTGGGTCAAAGTCACGCCGTGGCCAACGTAGACATTATTTTTCCTAGAAGGCGTTTTATTGAGAAGACCTTGGGTGGGAACCGATTTCAAAGCACTGTCTAACTCTGGGTTGAACACGCCAGGACGAACTATCAACCATTTGGTCAATGTGTATTGATCGAAAGCCAACTTGGCGGTTTCTTCGCACCGACAAAAGGTACTTGAATAAACATCTCCAATGGGAATATGGAGCTCTTTGATTCGCCGAGCGATTCGTTTACTTTGCTCCCGTCCTTCCTTACTGAGCTGTCGCGAGCCAACAGAACAGTCAAAGGGCCGATCGGTGGGCGGATTGACTTTGATGGGGTCCTGACCAGGCGTGATCGCATGCCTGATAAAAATATTCAAACCACCTTTTTGCAATTTATCAATCAAACCTTGGTCTTGCGCACCAGAAGATGTCCACATCAAAGAAAAAAGCGCAAAAAATAATAATCCTCTCATTTGCATCGGTCTATTTATTATGATTTCTATGAATCTTTTTCGATGTGGTCCTCAACGTGCATTCGACCCAATCAGCCGATTCGGACTGGCCAGCCTCAATCCGACAACAGATCGCACAGCAGACATCTGTGGATAGGCAATGTCCACCAGAAATAGATTCGCCGAAGTTAAAGCAAGCTCAAGACAGCATCACCAAAGAATGCCGATGAGCGGTAAGGCCGTCAGGAAAGCTCGGCGCTGTGGCCCTTGATGTAGGTCTCTAAAAAGCCAATTTGCTGACCCATTTGGCGAATGCTGTCCTTAACCACGTCACCAATCGAAATCACGCCAACAACACGTCCCGCCTCCACAACGGGCAGATGGCGGAAGTTACGAGAAGCCATCAAGCCTGTGCATGCCTCAATGGGATCATCCAGCTTGACCGAGATCGGGTTGACCGTCATGACCTCCTGAACCAGGACTTGCTTGGCATCAAGACCGGGCAACAGCACCTTGATGGCGCAGTCGCCCTGCGTGAGGATGCCCATCAACTTGTCGTCCTTGATCACCAAGATCGCCCGCACTCGGTTATCGCGCATGAGTTGCAAGGCATCAACCACTTTTTCATCGGGCTTGATGCTGATCACAACAACGGGTTGGGGCTTTTGCGCGAGGCATGTTTTGACGCTGGTCATATCAACTCCTGATGAGAAAATCTTTAACTACTGGTATTAATTCTACATACGACTGGAATTTGCGCAGGGTTTGCCAAACTCATTCAAAGCCCCAATATCAATCGCGGTCCTGCAAATGGCTAATGACCCAACAGGCCACTGCGATCAGCAAAATCGAGCCACTCTCATATAAAAGTATGGAGGGGTCTCCGTCCTTGCCTTGAAGAATGATCAAGCGGCTGAGTGCCGTCATGGCAATGATCAAAGGAATGGTGATTGGAATTCGATGACTGCTGTAAAACGCGCCCAGCATGCCCAAAACTTCCGCATAAATGAACATCAACAGTAAATCTTTCAGCGCAACGCTGCGCTGCTCGATCAGCACCATGACTTCTTGAACCATGGCACCGACTGTAAAAAGTGCAATGGTGACCAAAAAACACTTTTCAGTCACATCAATAATGCGCTTTATCGACATTGAACTCTCCTGCCTTATCCGATGGAACACCATATTAGGCGTATTTCAGCAAAAAGGCCAATAGAGATACTTCTCATATTGGGTGGCAAATGGCGCGATAGACATCATTTCCATCAATAATGTTGCTGTGTTTTCTCACCACAGTCCATGGGGCACATCAGCGCTCTGACATCGCTTGATGAGTAAGTGGGCTGCGAATCCAAGCTTGATGTCATTGCGCAAACAGCGAAAAAAATCCGCATAATTCAGTCACTTTGATGAGCCAGCAGACCCAACTTTCCCCTCCTTTGCCTGCTGCTGATGCAGTTCAACGCCGCCTGGTGCAGGTGCTGTTTGTGGGTGTTTTCATGGCAGCGCTCGATTCAGCCATCGTGGGGCCGGTCCTGCCCGCATTGCGTGAGGCCTTTGGCATCGACAACCGTACCGCTGGACTGCTCACAACAGTTTTTTCCCTGAGTTCGATGTGCAGCACTGCGCTGATGGCTTACTTCAGTGATCGTCATGGCCGCCGTCCGGTGTATCTGGCCAGTGTGGCGCTTTTCGCCCTAGGCTCTTTGTGCATTGCCGCTGCGCCAAGCTTTGACCTGCTGCTGGTCGGCAGGGCCATACAAGGCCTCGGCGCAGGGGGCATTGCACCGGTGGCCAGTGCCGTGATTGGTGATGTGTTCACAGCCGAACGACGCGGCCGTATTTTGGGGCTGATTGGCGCCACCCATGGCATGGCTTTTGTGCTCGGGCCGCCATTGGCCACCGTGCTCACCTCCACGCTGGGCTGGCGATGGCTGTTCCTGGTGAACCTACCCGTCGCTCTGGTCGTGCTGAGGTTGGGTGCCCGTTATTTGCCACGCCATCGCAGCGACGCGGCACCTGGGCCCATTGACCTGGCAGGTATCACCGTGACTTTGTTGTTCCTGCTGTTTTTGGTGATGGGTATTTCGCGCCTGCCTGACTCGGCTACCGGGTTGATGCTGTGGCCTTGGTTTTTGGCTGTCAGTGGCGTGCTGTTGGCCGCTTTGGTGGTCATTGAGAAACGACAAGCACAAGCGCTGATTCCCATTGACCTGTTTGCAAACCGGCAACTGGCCATTGCCTATGTGCTGACACTGGGCGTGGGTTTCTCCATGGGTGGCATTGTCTTTTTGACCACCATCGCCACATTGGCTTATGGGGTCAGCGTCGAGTACGCGGGGCTGGCACTGCTGCCTTTGGTGATTTGCTCCATGGTGGGTTCCATGGCGGCGGGGCGGCTGCTCAACCGTCTGGGTGCCCGGAACATGGTGATCTTTGGTTTCGGACTGTTGACGCTGGGCTACCTGCAAAGCGCAATGCCAGAGACCGGCTTTACAGCGTTCGTGGTGGCCTCTGTCTTGGTCGGTATTGGCTTGGGTGTGGTGGTCAGCGGCGCGCTGCGCACCATTGCGATTGATGAAGCGCCGCCAGCCCAACGCGGCACAGCCCAGGGGCTGATCAATATTTTCAATGCCGTGGGGACCCTGCTGGCTGTCACCTTCATCAGCGCCATTGCTGACTTTGAGGGCGGCGAGTTGACCGGGTTTGGCCATGCTTATCTGGCCCTGACGTTGACCATGCTCGTGATGCTGTTGATGGCATTTGGCCTTAAACGAAAATCAAGCGGGTCCGTGGTTGGGCCGGCCACTTCGGTTGGCAGACAGGAATAGCAGTATCAACACTGAATCAGTTGAACGCACTGTCCAAAGCGAGCAGACTAATCTCGTACAGCTTATGGCTTGGGTTTAGGCGCCAGCTGGACTTGGGCACCAGCAACAGGTGCCGAATTGGGTTGAGACATCGGTTGAACAACGAGGGGTTGGACCATTGCGGGAGGCTGGCTGTTTTGCGCTACGGTTGGGGGCCTGGCCTTCGCAACTGCACTGACTTGGGATGCAGAAGAGTCATCAGCGCCAGAGGGTTTGTTGGGACTTTGGGCATTGGTCATGTTGATGTGCCTCAACTCGTTGATGCGATCAATCATGGCCACAAAATTGGGCGAATCGGCATGGCCTAACCATGTGTTTCGATTGGCACTGATCAAGCCAATTTGGAATGGTGAACAATTGGGGCCAAATTTTTGCAACCAGCCTTTGGCCCTCAGGCCCCTTTCGTGAACGTCATGAGTTTCTAGGGCAATGGCCTTCAAATCGGCAACGATGCAACTTGTATCCACTGTTATAGATGGGGACCCATTGGATTTAGGATTGTTTTGAGCTTGCACGCCAGAAGACAAAGCGAGGAATAAAAGCCCAAAACAAGTTCCGCTGACTGCATTCATGTGACAAGCCTTTGGTTGATCTAATCTGATTATCAACAAATTCTGGAACTTTTAAAATTAAATGAAAATCTCTTGCAGGGATAACATTCTTTGATGTTTCGAATAAAAATCTTCCTTTTACTGGCTCTGGCAGTGGCAAACGTAGTGGCCCAAGCACAGGACTTGATCCGTATCCCGGCAGGCCCCTTCACGATGGGAAGCAACACTGGTCCTGATGACGAGCGCCCAGAACACACAGTGGTGCTTGCGGCCTTTGAGATTGATCGACTGCAGGTCACGAATGCCGAGTTTGCGATTTTTCTCGAGCACCACGGCACAACAGATAGGAACGGGCGCCGCTATTTCGACTGGGACGATAACGATGCACGCATACATCGCCTACAGGGTGTTTGGCGTGCAGACAAAGGTTTTGAAAACCATCCTGTCGTTGAAGCCAGTTGGGCAGGTGCGCTGGCCTATTGCAAGTCTCTTGGTAAGCGACTACCGACAGAGGCCGAATGGGAAAAGGCCGCGCGCGGCACCGATGCCCGCCTCTACCCATGGGGAGATGCCATGCCTACGGCAGCGCTTGCGCGCTTCGCAAGCGGCTGGAACGACACCGTGGCGGTGACCGCACACGCGGCTCAACCAAGCCCCTACGGCTTGGTTGGCATGTCAGGGAATGCCTGGCATTGGGTTTCGAGCGCGTACCGCCCTTACCCTTACCGTGACGATGATGGGCGCGAGGACATCGCACCGGGACCCGTGCGTGCAACTCGTGGGGGAGGTCACGATTCGAGCGCGGAAGCGTTACGCACGACAGAGCGCGGACGTACGCTATCACGCGCCCCTGCTGCGGGGCACCACAACATTGGGTTCAGATGCGCAAGGTAATAGGCGCCCCCCGAATCTCGGATAGCGTCTGCAACACGGCACATCATCCATTCGGCAATTCGGCAATTCGGTAACAGCAATGCAGCCTAATTGGAAATCGCGCGTCTCTGGGAAACGGAAGGAAAATGGATGCTTAAGATACATTGGTGACATCCAATCACCTCATAATAAATTTCGTGCTGGCAATTTAATTAAAAAATTTTATTTAAATTTTACTAATGAACTTTAATATATTCAAAAGCACGATCAGATTTTGAACGTTTGTTAAGTGCACTGGAGTTTGCAACTAGAATCGGATTAAATATTTCTAGCATCTGTTTTCCCAAAGGGGCACCAGCATGGATCTCAATCAGGCGATTGGTTTACGCAACCAGCTCAGAAATCACAAGGTCATCATGGCCTACAACGGCGCCATATCTGATGATCTGATGTTGACATTGGCCGATTTGCTCAAAAGTCGCATGTTGGCCCAAGATGATCCCAAACGCTCCAAAACGATTTTTTCGGTGTTTATGGAGGGTGTGCAAAATTTGATTTGGCATGGTGGGGACGATTCAGACACATCGGGCATGATTTTGATTACCCAAAACGAGGGTCAAGTCACCATCATGTGCGGTAACCGGATCGCGCAAAAAGACACCCTTGAATTGAGAGAGCGACTCAGCCAAATCGTCAACGCCGACAAAGAAACGATTCGCCAACTTTATCGAGAAGGCATGTCCAACTCAAGCGAGCATGAAGGGCCTGGTGCCGGTTTGGGTCTACTGGAAATTGCCAGACGATCCAGCCAACCGATCAGTTACGCATTTGTAGACGTCGACCAAGACACCGTTGACTTCATTTTGGCCGCGACCATTTAAGGAAAAAAATGTTGCTGAACATTGCCGCAACCGACCGCACCCCAGAGATTGTCTTGACTTTGCAACCTGCCAAGTTGCACATCAAAGGTGAATCCTACCCTGAGGACGTCTCAGCCTTTTATGGTCAAGTCATCCAGGCTGTCAATTTTTTGGTCGAATCTCCAGCAGGTGAATTGGACGTTGAAATCCAACTCATCTACATCAACAGTTCCAGCATCAAAGCGATATTCAGAATCTTTGAAGGCTTCGATGAATATCGAAAAAAGGGGCAGAATGTTTCCATTCAGTGGTTGGCCGATGCGGACGATGACATCATGCAAGAACTGGGTGAGGATTTCATCGACCGCTTTCCCAATTTAACCATCAAGACGCTGTCCACTTGAATAAAGATTCTTTTGATTTATACGACCGAGAAAAGGCTCTGATTTCAGAGGGATCAACCCTGCTTGAGTCCCAGGACTTGGCAACACTCAAACCTTTCGCCCAAAGGCTGTTTGAGGGTTTTGTGAGCTTGTTCAACGAAAATCAAAATTTGCTGAGGCATTCTGACCGGCAAGAGCAGCGGCTGGTGAAATTGAACCAGAATTTGAAGGCCCAAACACAAGAGCTGGAACTCAAAAGGCAGACACAAGAATTGCTCTCTCAGCAATTGGCCAAGTATTTACCCCCTCAAATCATGTCGGCTTTGTTGTCGGGCACCTATCAATCCAAGGTGGCGACACAAAGAAAAAAACTCACGGTTTTTTTCAGTGATATTCGCGACTTCACGGCCACGTCAGATCTGCTCCAACCCGAAGCCTTGACCGAGTATTTGAACGAGTACTTCTCGGAAATGACCGAGATTGCGATGGCCCACGGCGCCACCATTGATAAATACATTGGCGATGCGATGATGGTCTTTTTTGGCGACCCCGAAAGCAAAGGCCACCAAGAAGACGCGCAAGCCTGTGTTTTGATGGCCATGGCCATGCAAGCTCGAATGAAAGAACTGGCTGTCAGATGGAAAAACAAGGGTTTTGAAAATCCCTTTGTGATTCGGATTGGCATCAACACGGGTTACTGCAATGTCGGTAACTTTGGCAGCGACCAACGCCTCAGCTACACCATCATCGGCGGCGAGGTTAATTTGACCCAACGCTTGGAGTCCCATTCAGATCCAGGCGGCATTTTGATGAGCTATGAGACGTATTGCTACGTCCAAGATTTGGTGGAAGTTGAAGAGCGCCAGCCCGTCAAAATGAAGGGCATTGCCCGTGATGTGAAGACCTTCGCGGTCTTGGGGCCCAAGCAAGTGCAGGCGCCTAAATCCGTGGCCTTGAACCATCAAGCTGGCGTCAACATTGATCTTGATGTGTCCACATTGACACCATCTGAACGCAAGCAGTTGGCAGAACAACTGCACGCTGTGGCCAACCAAATTTCGTGAGAAGTCCATCCCCCCTCTAGGAAGAAAGCCATGATCAATTTAGCGGACTCTCCCATCATCGTTTCTGGGGCCTTCTTTGCGGCAGCGGTTGAAACTCTGAAAGAGTTCAACCACCTGGGTCAGTCGGTTTTGGCCAAACACAACATCGACTCGATAGATCGAACGCTTTTTTACCCCAATCAGCTGCGAGTCGATTTGTTCCAAGCCGTTCACGAGAGGTTTGGCGATGCTGGATTGACGTGGGTTGGATTGGAATCGCCCAAACAGTTTTATTCGCTCGAAGAGTTGGCCCGCACGCCATTGCGGCTTCGACTCAACGAGCCCGAGTTCAAGTTCGATGAGCGGCTTCATTCCAACCCTGTTGAGCTGGACCGCTATTTTCAAGAATTACTGAATGCGTATTGTGAGGAAGTGACCAAGATTTTGGTGGCTTCAACTTTGCAAGCCGATTACCCTGTCGGGCAGTTTTTACGCCGACATCCATCGGGTTTGCCCCTCCATTACCTCATTCAACTCAATGCCAAATTGCCCAAGACCTATTCGCTCTGGTCGCGCGGCACCGTTCAGTACAACTTGCGTTTGAATTTACCTGAAGGTTGGGATTTTCAATTAACGCTCAACAAAGAACTGACGCACGAGTTGGTTTCTCATTCGGAATATTTCTTTGACTTGGTGATCATGCCAATGGCCGCTGATCAAAATCGGGCATTCTGCACATTGAAGGACCGTCTGGAATGCCGTGAAGCCCTTTTGAAAGCCGCTTTGGACCAAACTTTCAAACAAGAGCAGGCTCTCAAACGAGTCCATGACAAAACCATGGAATCCATTCGTT
Organism: Limnohabitans sp. 15K; assembly: GCF_002778285.1. Taxonomy (GTDB): domain Bacteria; phylum Pseudomonadota; class Gammaproteobacteria; order Burkholderiales; family Burkholderiaceae_C; genus Limnohabitans_A. The sequence continues at coordinate 6,712 of NZ_NESM01000007.1, read as the reverse complement.
ATGCCGCTGCCGTTCAGCTCAATCAATTGCCCAAAGTGAGCCCAAAGCACGGATTCAAAGACTTTGCCGTTCTTTGGGAGCCCAAGGACACCATTGGGGGCGACACATGGTGGTTGTCTGCAGAAGATTCGCCAGGACCTGTGACACTGGCCGTGATTGATTGCACTGGACACGGTGTGCCAGGGGCCATGACCGCCATGTTGGTGAGCAACACCTTGACCCGATTGTTTGCAGAAGATCCGTTTTGCACTTTGGAGGCTGCAGCCTCTGGCATAGGTCAGGCCTTGGCTCAGTCCTTTGGCAGTTTTGACAAAAACAGCGACGTGGCCAACGGCTGCGATTTGGTTTTGATCCAGCAGGTGCCTCAAACACATCAATTGCGACTGGGACTGGCAGGTATCGATGTCATGCACTACCGAAATGCCCAAAAGAAACTCGATTGGATTGAGTCGCCCCGAAATGGCATTTCAGCCAAGCCCAGCGCAGACCTTCCAATGGCGATTCGTCACATCGATTATTCAGTTGGAGACCGCTTGCTCATCACCACCGATGGTCTGACCGATCAAGTGGGGGGCGGCGAAAGATTGCGCTCATTTGGTTATGGTCGAACCAATGCCATTTTTGAATCGACCCAAGAGAAATCGGTCAATGAGGTTTTGGAAAGTCTGATGGTTGCCATGGATGATTGGCGTGGCACTCACGAACGCCGAGACGACGTGACGCTGGTTTGCATTGACCTTTGAGTGGCTTTCGCCAAAAGAGAAAAGCGATTTCCCACAAAGTTTGATAATTTTTTGAAAATCAATGACCGGTATTTTTACTCTTCGAAAAAATACCGATGGGATAAGTGCTGACCTCAGATCAGTTCCGCACCAAAGGTCCTTCAACAAAATAGGTCATGATCTGCCCTAAACCTTTGCATTCAATCAACTCCCGTTCTTGAATTTCAAATCGATTTTTGACCTGCTGATAAGTACTTGGTGATATTTGAATTTTTCCAGGAACTGAAGTGGACTCCATTCGGCTAGCCGTATTGACTGTGTTTCCCCAAAGGTCATAAGAGAACTTGCTGTGACCAATCACACCTGCAACCACGGGTCCTGAATTGATACCAATTCGCATGCCGAGGTTCATCTGATGCAGTTTGTTAAATTCAGCCAAATCTTCAAACATACCCAAGGCCATGTCGATCACCTTCACAGCCTCCTCTGGGCTGTCAATCTCCAAACCGCCCGCCACCATATAGGCATCGCCAATTGTCTTAATCTTCTCCAGCCCCAAAGCCAAAGAACGTTGATCGAACTTGGAAAATAAGTCATTCAACAAATAAACCAGTTCTTCCGCCGTTTTGGTGAATGACATGGCGGTGAAACCCACGATATCGCTGAAGAGGATGGTGGCATTTGGACAACTGTCTGAAATGGTTTTTTCCCCAGACTCTAATCGGGCAGCTATTTTTCGTGGCAACACATTAAGCATGAGCTCTTCAATTTTTTTCACCTTGTCTTTGACCAATTTTTCTTGGTCAAAGGCGAAATTGAGTGCGTTTTTATAAAGTTGCTTTTGAACACTTTCCAAGTGCATCAACCACAAATTGGCATGTGTCGTATTGTGCGCCATGGGTTTAAAAATCAAACGAAAGCTGCACTGATGATGAGGTCCGATACTTTTTGAAAATTCAGGTGCGTGTTCAAAAATAAAATCAACACTTTCAGGAAATATCATTCTGAAGCAGTACAGGCAGTTCGCCCTGAGGGCGGCTTCAAAATTCAATGGCGACAAAGAAATGTTGGTTAAGATAAACCGCGCAATTTCACCACCCTCTGCTGGCTCTTCCATGTGAGACCACACCGAAATAGCATCTTTGCCTCTCAAGCCTCGCTGAGCATCCAACGAGAGTTCTTGATTGTGCAAGACCACCATCTTTTCTAAGGCCAGACGAGTTCTTGGCAAGTCTTGTAAGTCGATCAGTTCCTTGAGTTCTTCACAATACGGTTGTACGACTTTTAGATAAGTGGACGGCGTACCCTTATTCACAAAAACTTGTGAAACATGCTCTGGTATTTTCGCCCCAAGCATGAACAGCCCAGGCCAACCCAGACGGTCATAGATTTCTTGAAAAAAATTCAATCTGTATTGATAGGGATAAAACAAGATTGGATTGAATGATTCAACGCCTAGTTCGTGCAAAAAAGATTTGCCTAGCCGAGCAATTTCAGACAAGGTTTCAATGGCAATGTTCAATGAAAATCCCAAGACTTCAGGCGTTGAATCCTGCCCCATGCTTGGCACAACATCCGTTGATTTCATAAGCATCTTCATATCTCAAGATGTATGTTGTTAATGCCGCTGACGATTTGGTCAGGAGCGCCGATTTCAGTTTACAAGCGAATGGCCAACGAAGGGTCTGATCACACCTCGACCGGTTCTACCCACACAAACTGGTCAATTCTCGGTCGGCGGGAATAGGCTAATTAACCGGAGTGAATAATTCGAATTCTTCAGGCAAGCCTTTCAACGCAAAGTTGCCTAAAGATTTGAATTCAATGTCGCTCCCTCCCGTCAAATCTTTCAAGGTTTTGGTCAGAACTGTTTGTCCCGATTTGGCTTTGTCCATGACTCGAGCAGCGATGTTGACTGCGATGCCCGTGATGTCCTCCCCTCGGTTGACGACTTCGCCAACATGAAGCCCAGCGCGGATCGGGAGGTCAATTTCCTGTAACGCAGAAATCAAGGCTTGCGCGCATTGCAATGCTTTCACCGGGCCATCAAACACGGCAAGAATCCCGTCCCCTGTGTTTTTGACAATGCGACCACGGAACTCTGCTACTTTTTGTTGGGCTATCAAATCATGCGCATCCAACATTTTTCGCCAAGCATGGTCCCCCATGCTCAGGAGTTTATCGGTGGACTGAACAATGTCGGTGAACAAGGCGGTGGAGAGTCGTTTTTCTTTGTAAGGTTTTGATTCTCCGACTTGCGTTGAATTCACAAATTGAACCATCGCGTTGACCAAATTGTGGGTGTCATCCAAATTGGGAAGGTGGGACTTGGTCGGGAACTCAAGGTAAGTGCAGTTTGGAATTCTTTCCGCCATGAAGCGACTGCCCTTGAAATTGACAGCCGAGTCGCCTCTGCGGTGCATGATGAGTGTTGGCTGCGTCACATTCGCGAGGATCGGCCTGGCATCGATCAATCGGTTGGCGTCCAATATTTTTTTGAACGCACTTGGCGAGCAAGACATTCTTTCGGTACGCGCTATTCGATCAATTTCCTCTTGAGGAACTTCGTCTTTGGGGCCGAGCATGAACGCAAAGGCGCCTTTACCAAATCGAGGGATTAACCTTTCGGACATGGCCTCGTAAGTCACAGAGTAAGGGTAATCTTCCGCCCCATAAAAGCGGGCCATGGAGCCGAAAAGCATCAGCCTGTCTACCTTATCTGGGTAGGTGGCCGCAAAAAACAAACACAAGGGCCCCCCTTCTGAAAGGCCTAACAAGGTGGCGGATTTTGAATTGGCTGCCTGCATCACGGCATTCACATCGTCAATTCTGTCTTCAAGCGTTGCACTGCTTTCGATTCGATCAGACATGCCTTGACCGCGCTTGTCCAAGATGATGACCCTGAAGTGTTGACCCAACTGCGTCAACCAATTGGCCATAGTGGCATCTTCCCAATAGAGTTCCAAATGAGAAATGATCCCCGGTACGTAAACCAAATCTTGAGAACCGTATCCAAAAACCTGAAAAGCGATGCTCACTTCTCCAGACTGGGCATATTGGATTTCTGGAGTCTTGATAGCAGCCATTCAGTTGTCTCCATCGAATTAACAGGATCTAGATCGTATTCTCCATGGCCAATACAAACTTTCTATAGGTATTAGCTCGCAATGGTGGCTTATGAATCGCCCCGGATTATGAAGAAGCTCCACCCAACTCATCTTCATACGGAGGCCAATGATCACGTTGGATTGAGTCGCGCAGTTGTTTGTCCGCTTACACCCCGCGACACGACCCAGTGAGATGAACGTGGGTTAACTGCAGAGCAAACGCCGTCCATGGCCGTCGGCGTGATTTGTGGGTGCCTTAGACAAATTTAGCCGTGGACCACGCACTATGCGGTGAGGTGACCATGCAGAGTGGGCTGAGGGTGGCCGGTCGGCCAGTTTGCCTATTCAAAACAAGCTGCTTAAAAGTCGTATGGAGCTTCAGCGAACGAGGCCGCGAGAAAAATCCATGATCAACCGCGAAGCCAGATAGAGTCTGGGTTCAATCGAGTCGATCAAGATGTATTCATCGTCATTGGAGTGAGCTCCAAAACTAAGAAGGCCAAAACGTTCTAGCACCGGATTTTTGGTTTCCAGTGCGGCAAAGGCTGCATCTGTGCCGCCGCCGGCAACGCTATCGAGCACTTTGACAGTTCGCCCGATTTCGCTGTAAATTTTTTGCGCATGCTTACCCACCACAACTTGTGCCGGATTGAACTCAAGCGGGGGCCTGCGTTGCTCAAAGGTCATGGCCACTTGGGTGCCAGGAATGAGTTGATTCTGGATCGTCTGATTGATACGCGACTCTAGGCCCGCGTAGTCTGCAATGCGTTCCACGCGAACATCGGCGGCGGCTTGCGCCTGGGCCGGTATAACGTTGCGGTTGGTACCGCCGGAGACCATGGTCCAGTTCATTTTGACGCCCTTACTGGGGTCAGAAAAATTACGAGTTTGTAAGATTTGATGCGACAACTCGTAAATGGCGTTCAGGCCCCGTTCTGGTGCGCTGCCCGCATGAGAGGCTTTTCCTGTAACTTTCAGGTTGACAGCGGCAATACCTGCGGTGGCCAGCGAGAGTTGGTCTGAATTGACCGGGGAGCCTTCGTGGGACATGGTTAAGTCGTGCTCAGCCCCAAGCTTTGTGAGCATGTGTCGAGAGCCGGGTGAACTGATTTCTTCATCGCCGTTGATCAACACCGTCAATTGTCCGTACTCCTTGAATTGCAGAGCCTGCAGTGTGGCCAGTGTGTGCAAGATCACCGCAATGCCAGCCTTGTCATCACCGATTCCCAGGCCATAGGCTTTGTTGCCCTCAATTCGAAATGGCTGCTTGGCGCTCATACCCTTGAGGTACACGGTGTCCATGTGCGCTATCAGCAAAATCTTTTTTGTGCCGGTTCCGGTGAACGTGGCTTTGACCATCCGGCCGATCTGGCCAGGGGTGTCATGCATGCGGTAGGCATTGGTAGGCGCTTCAATGAATTCAACCTGACCACCTAAAGCACGGAGTCGGTCGTGAATCAATTGAGAAATTTTGTCTAAACCTTCGCGGTCGCCGCTGCCCGATTCAATAGACACCAAATCGCGCAGCGTATCCAGCAGTGGTTGCTTATGGCTTTGCACTTGCCGCAAGACGATCGCATCGGGCGCGGCCCAAGTGGGGGTGCTCAGAGTCATCGCGCTAACCAATACGAAATGCAAAAGAGCAAAAGTTCGAGTGGATTGAAACTTGAAGTTCATGTCAAATAGGCCGCGGTGGATTCAGAGGACATCAGTTTGTAACATTTAACGACGGGTGTAAATGGAATTTTTTTGTTAGATGTGCACCATGTGTATGAAGTTTGGGGAAATGCCAAGTAGCAGGGCTAACTTCAAAACAAACGTAGCGTTTTTTTCAAGCTGAGCACAGCGCTATCTGCGTCTGCGCAGAGGCAAATATCAATGCTGCACATACACCATGCTGGCGTCACTGACAACAGATTGAAATGGGGTTGTTTGACTGTTCCGAAATCCATGAAAAGACATCGAAAAATCTATGAGAAGCAGTAAACCTGGACCATACTACTTTGAACCAAAGAAAAAGCACCTAGACTTTCATCTAAGTGCTTGATTTCATTGGGAATTTTTTGGTGGGCGATGCAAGTTTCGAACTTGCGACCCCTGCAGTGTGAAAACGCCAACATTTCACCTTTTTCCTGTTTAAAAACAACAACTTAGCCGTTTTCAACAGGGTCAAAGTAGTATACTTGTAGTATACTCATGTAATTATAAAGTGATATTAAAATTTCACTTCTGTGACGCCAGCTGTAAACCAGTGTCATTTCTTTTTACGGTGCTAGTTTTTTAAGCACCTGCAGAACATCCATTGTGGCCCAGCGATGGCTCCATGTATATGGAGTTATCGCTCGAAAAGGCTCGATGTATATAGATTTTTACGCAGCAAACCGGCAAAGTGTATGTAGTTTTGTTTCGCGCTGAACAATGTATATAAAGTTTTGATGGGGACCATTGAGCGCCCTCTTCCACTGAGTCTGACGTCAAAGAATAGCGTCTAGTTTCTGCTCACCTGATAGCAAGCATCATTTATTTTTACGCTGCAAATTTTTCAAGTCACAACCTTTTATCTGACCAGCTTCATAGCCATCGCTAAAGTATATGAAGTTATGAAGTTGAACCTCGCACGATCCTCGACTTTGCAAACGATCAAAGACGAACGACCCTTTTGTTCAAATCGGCCAGAAACGCATGAATTCGGATTTTAGAATGACTGCAATGCAGCGGGAGCAGTCATCTGACCAAGTGGGCTCGTTGTCTGCTAACGGCCGAGGCTGTGTGGAAACGCATCTGCGCAGGCATTTTCTTAGCCCACAGAGGTGCTGGCGGCATTCGCGCAGAATTTGATCAATTTCGAGGCGCATGAGAGGGCATACGCCCTCTCAGAAACCC
>NZ_NESM01000006.1 GCF_002778285.1 Limnohabitans sp. 15K | reverse complement strand
CCAAAACGAAAGGAGCTAAAAACACAGAACAGCTAAACTTATCCACAACCGAATAAGCCAATTCTTTAAAAACCAGTGGCTCAATATTCGATGCAAACACTGGCTCAGTTTGTCTGGCTAATCAACACTTTGCTGCTGTGTGCCATCTCTGGTCTCAAGCGTTACGCCAGAAAAATTGGTTGTACCGTCGGCGTTCTGTATGGGCGTGTCGTCCAGATATACCGATTGGAGCCCATCGACCAAGCCCTCAATCTCTCCCTCGGAAATGAGATCAACAACCCGTGCATAGGCTTTGGAGCGTAAGCTGTCAGGCGCTTCTTGGGCTACGCGTGCGCTAGCACCTCCGCCCCCTTTGCCACCACCTCCTGCGCCGATGATTAGTTCAGTCATGCAGGAATCTCGTCGACATCAATACCTGCACTGATCACAGCCGAGCCCACAATCAATCGACCATAACCCACAGGCACGGGGTGACCCTGTGCCGTCGTGTTGACTGCACCGTTGAAGCTGTAGCTTGGCTTGTTTTCTGGACGCTCAGATGGTTCAGTTGCTTTAGGTGTGGGTGCAATCATCTGCGCAACACCGCCAAGAATCATGGCTGTGCCCACCGAATAGAGCGTGGCCTGAGACAGAAATGCACCTGATGCAGCCCAGCCAAGTGGGTTCCACCATGCGACGGCAAGCAATGCTGCGCCAAGCAAGATTTGCCCCAAACCATCTCCGCCAGCGCCAGACAATACCGGCGCAATCGTGATGCGCTGGGAGCTGGTGGGCTCGTGCAATCGCTCCAAATTAAGGGAATCTCGGCCAGCAAGCACCCGGTAGCCAACCCCGCGTTCACCGGACGCAACCAACTCCCTCTCAAAGGATGGAAAGTTGGCACTAAGCGCGCGAATCGCTTCTGCGGCTGATGAAATGGCAAGGGTATGCCTGCGCCCAAAGCTGCGTCCGAGTTCACCGAGAAGTATGACTGTGACCATATCGAATGACGTGCGTTGTAACTTTTTGCCAGTACCCACCGTAGATATCCCGGCTGGAAAGACGTCCTTGCAAGTGATGCAGGATCAGTCCATCCCCGAGATAGACGGCAGCGTGATTGGGAACAGGCGAAGCAACCTGCATCAAGATGCAATCGCCCATTTGGATTTCCTCTGGCTTGACTTGCGTAAAACCTACTTTTTCGAAGTTGTCGATGTACAAGTTCTCACCACGTTTCCACCAATCATCAAAGCGCACGAAGTTTGGAAGCACAACCCCACGCTCCGACTGGAACCAGTCCCGCAGTAACGCGTAACAATCAAGAACACCGTGAGACCATTCACGCCCCACAAGCGGTGCGAGATAGCCAGAAGGCTGAATTTGCGCCCATTGACCACTGGGAAAACTGATGATGTGCCAAGGCAAACCACTGGCTTCACAAGCCACGCGATCGGCCTGACTCGCTGTCGGAGGTAAGCCCGGATGGCTGTGCACCACGCCTACGATCTGCCCCCTCGAGTCAGCTTGTGCGAAGTCCTCGGGATGAATAACGAATTGATCGGTGCCCACGCCGATGTTTCGGCAAGGCACATACACCTCACGGCCCCGGCGGATCACAAGCAAGCCACAAGATTCGCGCGGATACTCCTCGCGGGCGTGATCCATTGCCAGAGACTGGTTCTCGCTTTGCATCAACGAATCAACCCAGCTGCGGGGAAACCGCCGAATGGAAGCTCAGCGTTTTGTCCAAACCGCACTTGGCATGAAGCCAATCGCTTGCCACAGATATCCTGAATGCTTGAAACTACCGACTGATCGTTAGCGTTGAAATAATTTGAGCCTGTGTAGCCACACTCAGATCCCCGGTAACGCCAGGGACATACGTTTTGAACGATCTGCCTGCGCGGCAAAGTTACGCCCTCAAGATCAAATGAAGCCGCGAGTTCGAACTCAACAACATCTCTAGTCTCACGCGACTTTCGATCCACGTAATAAATGTCATCGGCAAACTCCGCCAAAGGGTCAGCAGTTGGGTTTGATCCACCGGAAAAATTAACTGCGTCAAGGTATTTGGCAAGCGTTCGCTTGCGTGTGATCTTGGCACCCACCAAGTCCTGATAGGTCAGTACAAGCGCCGTAATGGCTCCAGTGACGTTCGCCACGCGCAGACGCGGCCTTGGCACCTGGCCATTGCCGTTGAACTCGAAACCCTCGACCTCAATTGGAAATGCTTCGTAGGCGTTCCCCTGCCAGACCACGCGCTGCTGCAACGCATTTGTACCTGCATGAAAGCGCACTGGCCCCTGTCCAAAGATCGCCAGATCCAAAACGAACAGCTCAATGACACTACTGGGTGCGAGCTTCTGGATTTCCGAAGAGATGGCGACAGCAGTCATGAGAGATCAAATACCTGCTTAAAAGTTGCTCGGACAGATTCAATATTTGGCTCGTCCACGGAACGACTCCATTCATCACAAACAAACTTGGCAGGCAATCCACCTGGAGGCGTCCAATCAAAGGCCTGGACTGCACCACGAGCCCGAAGAAAGTTGTCGATTGCTACGGCATCACTACTGGTGCGTCCGCGAAACTCCAGCGACCACACCTGCGGCTGTGTATTGATTCCGAATCCCAAGCGCTGTTCATAGCCATCACCAAAGGAGACACGGCGCACTGTGGGACGCATTGACAAATTGGCACCAACAGAAGGAGTCCAAGTAAATGTGGCCATTTACGCCCCCCTGCGACCGTCAAGCAGGCCACCGGCACGTTTTTGCGCAAGGAGTTCTTGCCGCACTGCACTTGCTATAGCGCGGCCTAAATCGCGCCCACCTGGGTCATCACCACGGCTAGATGCACCTGAGTCAGTCAAACTGACGGAAATGTTGAAGACATCCCCACCGCCCCCAGCCCCACTCATGGTTACGGGAATTGAACGACCATCAGGCAGCGGTACATAGGCTTCTGGGCGAGAGCCTTCACCAAAAAGGGCTAACTGAGGTGAGTTGGCAATACCCCCGCTGGCATAACTGCGCAGTGCAGTTGGACCTGCAGAAGTCATGACACCTCCGCTGGCAAAACCAAAAAACCCGGCCATGGCGTTGGCCAGGGGCAGTGTGATGGCCCTCTGAATCTGAATCCTGATCAAGTCAGAAATGATGGAGTTTGCCAAGGTTCTGAAATCAAGCTTGCCGGTCATCACAAAGTTCACCAAAGCATCGGTCATCCCGTTAAATGCTCGGGTGGTGGCTGACTCCATTTGCTTGCCAACCTGCTCGGCCTCTTCGGCAACAGAGCGCAGGCCCTTGGCAAAGCCAGCTTCCGGATCAGACAGTTCCTTGACACGTAAAGTCAAAAGAGATGCGCCATCAGCTGCCTGTCGAGCCGCTTCCTCGATTTTTCTGAGGGCATCTGCTAGCTTTTCGTTACCAGGCGCTGCCTCAGCCAATTCACGTGCCTGTCGAGCAAGCGCTGACAATTGAAGACCACTTTCTTGGCGTGCCGTTGCCAGTTGCTGCAATGATTTCAGTTCACTGATAGCGCCCGTTTCACGCAAAGTTTTGATTTGCTCTTCAACCGCACGAAGCTCCCCAAGCCCTCGGGCTGCTTGCTCTTGCAGATCCTTCATCGACTCGCCAGGCAACCGAATCTGGCGCTCCAAATTCGACTGTTGAGCTTCACGCTCTAGTCTTTGCCGTTTTAAAGTGATTTCAGCCAGACGATCCTGAAGCTTAAGTTTGTCTTGGGTGGTCTTAGCGACTGTCTCTAGGCCTCTGCGCAAGATCGTCTCTTCATCTGCAGACAGTGCACGAAGCTTTTCCGTGAAGTCCTCTTGCGCAGCCAAGCGCGCCTCACTTGCATCTTTAAAGCTCAGGTAGCCCTGACTTTCGTAGAGGTCGATGATTCTTTGCCTGTCCTTGAGGATGGCACTTTCGACATCCACCTGCCCCTGAAGACGCTTAATCTCGCTGTCTATTCCGGCCATTGCATTGGCCGAAACAGCGCCAGTCGCAGTGCTGTAATTCAACTGCTTTCTGGGAGCGGCTGCCTGAGTGGCTGCGTTGGAAGCCTCCGTACCTTTGCGGATCTCGTCAAATCGTTTAGTTACCGCATCCGCCAAAAGCGGCATATCCCAGAGCTCAACGTAGTTCTGGTTGGACTGCGCCACGATGGCATTTCGCTTTTCAAGCGCGGCCTGCAAGCGAGAACGGTTTTCATCTGAAAAAGGATTGAGCCCTTTACCCCCCGCCAAGAATGTTCCCGCCAATTCAATATCGGCCCAAACAGCAGAAAAGCTGCCGATGACCGATTTGATTGTGTGGCCAATACCTCGAAGTGCATCAATAACGACGGCAATCGCATAGGCCGTTTTCTCTGCCCAGTTGGTCAGCGTACCTTCAGCGCGCATGCGCTGAATTCCCTCTACTGCGTTATCTGTTCCCAGAAAAACACGCTTGAGTTCTTGTGTCAAAACGGACATTGAAGGAATTGCCGCTGTCACCAAAGTCTGAGCAACGAAATTCGACTCTGCTCTCATGCGGCCCATTGCCTTGGAGGCGTTGTCTGCCTCCTCAATTTGCTTAGCCGTTAAGCGAATATTTAGGTCTTGGTTTTCAGCCAAATCTTTAAGGAACGGGAGCATGGTGGCCCCCGACTTTCCAAAGAGCTCCATTGCAATTGCGGTTTTTCCAGCACCGTCCTCAAACTCCGCCAATTTGAGCGCGACATCATTCATGACCTCTGCAGGATCACGCAAAGTTCCACTGGCTTCTTTTGCGCGAATACCTAAAAACTGCAGCGCCTTCGTTGCCCCAGCAGTCTCATCATCAACACCTGCCAAGCCTTTGGAGAGTTTGGCGAGATTGCCGCCAATTGCCTCCATGGCCGTGCCTGAAATAGTGGCCACGGGTGCAAAGCCTGAAAGGGCCGCAGCACTTGCGCCTGTCTGCTCTGAAAGACCCTGAAGAGCCGCAGCGGCTTCGATGGTCTGACTAACAAAGTCTCTCAAGGCGGCAACAGAGGTCGCACCTATCGCTACCGCAAAGGTTGTCCTGGCAATGGATGAGACCTGCTGCAGCGAGGTCTTCATGTCATTGGCATGTCGATCTAAAAGTCGCGCCGTCCGTCCTAGATCGGCACGAAACTCAGAGGTTTCCGCCGAAAGCTTTACGACAAGTGAGCCAAGATCAGCCATGCTTTTTGACCCTGTGTGCAAACATTGACTTAAGACGAGCGACGTTCAATCGGGCCTCATCAATTGGCTCGGGTCGGTCGATAAATGGCATGAAATCTTCTGGCGTAAAAGGACGTGCGTGCTTGGTACGGTTGGCGTTGGCAAAGGTTGACGCAATCACACCACTTCTCAAATCAGCCCGCATGTCGCCAAAGGGTTCCAGTTGATAAAAGGCCATCCACTCGGTGATCTCGTCTGATCCGATCCGCTGCAATAGCTCACGAACCGGCATGCCCAGCGCAAGCGCCAAGCGAAAAGCGAAGCGACGAGTGAGATTGGCCTTTAGTCCTTTTTTGCTGATTCAGCCTGCTCGATACCGATACCGTTTAGACGCTGAGCAACAGCGAAAACCCTGTCTAGTGCACGCGCACTTTTTCGGCCAAGCGCAACAATTTCACCATCTTCAAAAAGACGGCTGCCCGTCGCATCGCAAAGGGTTAGAGCAACAAGTCTGGCTCGAACGTTTTCCATACGACCATCCTTTGCACCATCGCGAGCAATAAGGCTGCTCTCAAAGGCATCGCGGTCCGTACCGCTCATGGTGCGGACGTAGACGTCTCCGCCCCACTCAGGTACGAGGACTGTTTCGCGCGGCAGATCATCGGCTGCAAGGATGGCTTCTTTGGTCAAAATATTCATAGTCTTTATGCCTCCGTGATGTCGCCATCGATTTCGATCGTGACGCTGGCTTCAACTACAGCATCCACACCACCTTGAACACTGAACTGTGTAACGTAGCCGTAGAAAGTCCATGTCGCAGCGGGCGTGGTGTCGGTGAAGGTGATCTTGAACTGGCGGCGCACGCGATTGGCTCGATCTGTACGAAGGCCCTGATGGACCGTGTCGTCAGGATTGAAGTGCAGGCTCAGTGAGAGTTGACCTTCATCGCGAAGACCGACTCTCTTCTCTTTGGCTGTTGAAGCAAGATTGGTGACGTCAATAACTGAGGCTTGACCCCCAGGCCCCTGAAAGGAGACTACGTTGGGGATGGTCTCAAAGGTTGTGGTTCCAAAACGGGCAATGGTGATGCCCTGCGCGGTGATGGCAGTACTAGGCATAAAAGGCCTCCATAAAAAAATGAAAAGACAACCTGACCACCGTTACCGGTAGTAGGTGAAGTCCACGGATATCCGGTAAGTACCGGCTTCATCGTCGAAATCGGTAAGGCCCATGCGTACATCGGCCACCGTTTTGATACTGACTAGCAATGCCGCAAGGACCTGCTCTTGCAGTTGTTCGCAAGCGACCAGCGTTAGTGCGTACGCATCGACTTGCACTCGCGAGCGCCGCAGCTGGTTTGGTCCGTCAAGCGACGCAACGTTTGACTGATCAATAGGGGTGTAAACAAGCGTCGGATACTGAGCACCCGCAGGTGCAACGATGGCGTACACCTGCCCAGCGGCCAGATGTTTGATCGCGTCATAGAAGTCCTGCATCGTTATCGACCATTCAAGGCTCGCGCTTCTATCTCGATGCGCTGGGTCAGTCGCTGCTTAATGGCATCAACGGCTTGGCGACGTCGAGATTCCAGTGCCGGACGCAGAAATGGACGAGCCGCCATCTTGCGAGTACCGAATTCAACAAAGCGCCAATACCAAGCATCTTGCGATAGGTTCCCTCGCTTGCCCTGATTGCGGTACTTTTTACCGTGGCGCACCAAAACATAAAAGGTCTGGCGACCCCCACCAGATAGCTCGCGAACGTGCTTCATGATCACCGAACGCTTGAGCGTTCCGGGTGGTGGTTGCTTAGAGCCAAGCGACTGCGCAGCTTTTGGAGCCTGAGTACGCGCCTCATCACGTATGACCTTTGCTCCTGCGTAAACCGATGCCCTGAGCCCTCGATTAGCAACACGGTCAGGCAGTTCGCGAAGTGCACGATCAAGTTGTGCCAGTCCTTCAATGCGAACTGTTTCAACTTTAGCCATTGCGCGCCCCTTCACTTGCCAAAAGCATGATCGAGACATTGGCCTCGTCTTCATTAAGGGCAGCATGGATTGAAAAAATACGATCTCGAAACAGAACTCGCATTTGTGAAACGCTTTTGGGGTCGTTGAACTCGGATCTGTAACGCACAGTAATTTGATGACTCACCACCGCAGCTATACGATCTGCAATTCGTGCCTCGCGCCCTGATATCGGTTGGATATCAGCCCAGACAGTCGCTATATCGCTCCAGGTCTGTGTCGGCGCACCCAATGCATCCTTTGCAACAGTGGGCTGCTGAATGCGAACACGCTGGCTCATCTGACCTGCACTGATTAAGCTCATACAACGCTCACGCGGTAACCGTCTAAAAGTCCATCTACAAATGACAATGAGTCGATACGACCGCGCGTTAGCACTGCAATTTCCTCACGATGTCCGTAGAGACTTCCCACTCGCAACTTGATCCAACTCTTGATTCCCTCTGGAACTTGCGCTGCGGTTCCGTACCCGGCATCGAATGTGACCGACACTGCACCTATTTGCGGCAGGCAAATAGGCCAGATCTGTCCGAATACGGGCGTGATACGCGCAGGCTCACACGCCGCGTCCACGGTATAAGACAAGGCAGGCATGGTCTGATTCACTGAACTCATGTCCAGGTAATTGATCGACACCACGGACTGCACCGGTGCCTTGGCCAGCAAAATTGCATGGCCTGGCAAAGTGAAAGCCTGACCAGCTGGTACACCCATCAGCGACGGTTCCGGGAAGCAGTCAAGCACTTGCTTCCAGCGGGCAGTGATGAACTGCCTGCCAGTCAAGGTCTCTGCTGCTTGCCTGGCCGCCGTGATGAGCGATGCAATCAGCGTGTCATCATCGTCAAAGTCCACCCGCAGATGCAGCTTTGCCTCAATGAGGGTCACTGGTTCCTCAGCGGGTGGCGTGACGAGTTGAATGGACATTTAGATGACCTGCACCACAGACGATTGGTTAGAAGCTTCAGCAGGCGCAAAGCGCGGATTGACACCAAGCACCTGGGCTGCAGTCTGGCTTGCAGCCACACCAACCGTAATTGACAGGCGTACAAAGCCAAAGCCGTTCACCGTGTCGAGCTCTTCGGGCTTGACGTTGATCAAGGCCTGCTTGTTGTCGCCAGTGGCTTTAACGATCTGGGTGATCGCTTTGCCAGTGATGTCCTTGGCGCTGGTGCCGGTTGAATCAACCGCCTGCTGCAACTTGGCATCTACTGTGGCGCTGGTGCCCAGCACTCCCGTCTGGACCAGAGAAAGAAATCCGTGGTGGTTGGCCACAGAAATCCAGCCCGTGGTGATTGTTCCTGCCGCTTGTGCGGCAGGGTCGATGGTGGCGAGAACGGACAGCAGTTCGCTGCCTTTTGCGTTGGGAAACATAGTTTTCTCCTAAGGTTTGGGCTGCTTAGCGCGCGCCCAGTTGGATGAAGGGCGACATCGTTGTGCTGCCTTTGGCAGGCGTGATGGGGCTGTTGAGCTTGGACTGGCCGTCCATACGGAAGGTGGTTCGAAACGCCGTGAGATCAGCATCGAAGTACAGGTGCATCGATGTGGCGGTCTGCATGCCACCTGCCTTGGTGATGGTCTGGTAGTACTTCAGGTCCACCAGCAAGATGTCCCCTTGGGCCGAGAAGGTGTTGGCGTGCTGAGACACAAACACCGGGCGACCCAGCAGCGTGCCGTAGGGAGAGACCTGCATGCCGCCAACGTTCAATCCGGTAGGCAGGTAGATCGGGTAGTTCCCCAAGGTTAAGGTGAACAATGCTGGCAGCACGTCGTTGTTGACGATCCATACCGCATTGGCCAGGCTGCCCGAGGGAAGTCGCGCAATCATCTTGGCCAGGTTTTGCGGAAGCAGCGTTTGAGTCAACTGCCCAGTCTCCTTGGCCACACTGACCGTAGCGCCAGCATTGAGTGCACCTACCGGTACGCCAGAGCCCGAGCCGAACAGGATGGATTCATTGGTTTTCCAGCGAATGGAGTGTGCAATTTTCTCGGGCAGATAGGTCGACAAGGCATTGGCGTCTTCCAACAACTCATCGGTTGTTGGCACCAGAGCCATCAGCTTTTTGAGCCGCAAAGTAGACAGTCCTAACACGGGCTTGGTGGTCACCGAAGGCGCCGCTTCGCCTTGCCAGTAAGCGCGAATGCCGTTGGTGCCCCAGGGCGTGGTTTCATCCTTAGGAAACGCCATGGTGTTTCCGCTGATCTCCACATTGTCAGTAAGCGGCAGCAATGAGTCCTCGCCCAAAGACAGCTGGAAAATCTCCTTTGAGAACTGTGGCGGTACAAAGAAGCCACCGTCTTGACCGGAGCCTTCACTGCCAAAGGTGGCTGGAGCGGCAGCACCACGACCGCTGCCAATCAGCAGGCGATCGTCTATCGGGTTGCCTGGCTTTTGCGCATGGCAGACGTTTTGCAAAAAGTCACCCAGGCTTTGAAACCCATGTTTGGGGTCGAGTTCGCGGTTATCGCTTACCACGACGCTTGGGAATACCGAACCATGACCAACACCAGAGTGGTTGCCTACATGCGCCCCCATCTGAACCTCTTCAGAAATCAAGGCCGACTCGCGGTCAATTGCCGCCGATGCGGTTTCAATTCGACTCTTGAGTCCATTGAACTTGGTCACCTCCTCATCTGAGAGGTCACGGTTTTCTTGGGCGGCGATGTCCGTTAAGGCACGAGCCTCTTTGACAAGATCAGACTTACGAGCTTGAAGCTCGCGCAATTGCTTACTCATTTGGGTTTCTCCAGACGTAAAAAAACCACCTCTTGGGTGGCGGGTTTGCAAAGATTAAAAAATGCGCGAAGCTAGTCACGCATGAGGGTTGCGACCTACGGGTCGCCGTTCGGACCGGAGGCGCTCAACGGAGCAACTCCTGAGCAGTCCAAATTACAAAATCCCAAGCTCTGATCGGGCTTGGGCCAATCGGGAGGTTTTGGGCTTGGCAGGTGGACTGGACTTAGCACTTGACGCCGCGTCTTTATGCATCTTGCTCAAGACCTGATCAAAGCTGGCGATGCCGTCCACCATGTTTTGAGCCAAGGCTGCATCAGCCCCCAGGACACGGCCTTGGCCCATGCCATCGCGGACCTGGGTGATGGGCACACCACGCCCCTTGGCCACAGCCTTGGTAAATGCGGCGTAATAGTCATCTACGCGGGACTGCATAAATCCTTGCGCTTCTTCGTCCAGTGGTGCATAGGGATTGCCCTCGACCTTGAACTTGCCCGCCGATATGAGCGTGGTCTTAACGCCTGCCTCGTCCATGGCTTTGCTGTAGTCCTGGTGCGCCTGCCACACGCCAATCGAGCCCACTTCGCCACCGGCGGTGACGTAGAACTCACTGGCCTGGGAACCGACCCAGTAAGCAGCCGAAGCTGCCAGACTGTTCGCAATCGCCACCACGGGCTTTTGTGCACGGGCACTCAAAATCGCATCACCCAGTTCAGAAACGCCGTAGACGCTGCCGCCAGGGCTGTCGATATCGAGCAGGATCTGACTGACCGCGTCGTCGGCAACAGCTTGTCTGAGCATTTGGGTGACGATCTGGGTGCTGACCATGCCAGGGCCGGAGACGTCATCCACCATATTTCCACGCTGTGTGATGACGCCGTAAATCGGGATGACGGCAATGCCGCCACCCGAAATGGCAGCCGAGGTCTGTCTGCGGGTGTCTCGCAGCACCCGGTCTGTTTGGACCTGAAACATGGCAGCGTCGCTGGCAGGCGCGCCTTGTGTCCACCGGGAAATGACGGTGACCAGAGCACTTAAACGCTCAGGCATCAAGGCCCAAGGCGTTGCCAAAAATTCAGCCACTAAAAGTTGGTTTTTCATAAATTCTGTCCGAGAGAGATAAGTGATTCGGTAAGCTTTTTTTGATCTAGCGGCTCGTCTATCTGGCTTGCCCAAAGCTGAACCTGGTCTAGCGGTACGGCCAAGGCTTTGGAGATCAACAAGATGTCTTTTTCTGCCAGATGATCTGATCGGCTGATGCGGCGAGCAAGTCGCTCAGAGGTCGTTTGAACAAGGGCGCTATATCGCCCACTGAGTCGGGTAACACTCTCATCCTCCGAAAGCTTGATCGCTTTTTTCTCCAGTGGCTCTGCCGCTTCTGCTTGTGTATCGATTTCCAAATCCTCTGCCACGTCCTCCTCGACCATATTGAGTGGTCGTAGTGGCTGATCAAGTCCGTCAATGGGATTGAGGTTTTCTGCAATGCGTGCTTCGTTGCGGGTGAGCCAGCCGTTCTGAATTCCGCTTTGGTAGTAGCTTGAGCGGCTAGACGCATCGCCGCGCATCAGATTGGCGAAATCAAACTCAATTTCTATATCGTCACTCTCAAGAAGTAACTCAGATTGAATGCTGGCCTCCCAGCGCTCAGCCCAGGGCGTCATGGTGTGCATGACGAACTCCAGACTCTGCTGCTCGATATTGGAGAAGGTCGCTCTATCAAGATCAGCAATCATGTGCGGTGGCACACGAAAGAGTCTGGCCACGTCGGTGATCTGAAACTTGCGCAGTTCCAGAAACTGGGCGTCTTTGTTGGTGACGCCCACTTCGTGAAACTTCATGCCGTTTTCTAACACCAGGACCTTGCCCCGGTTGGAGCCGGACTGCGCCTGCTGATAAGACTCACGAAACACCTTCTTAGCCTCGGAGTCCTTGAACGAGCCAGGAAATTCAATCCACCCTCCTGTGGGCTTGGCGTCATTGGCAAAGAAACGTGCGCCATAGCCTTGGGCTGCTAGTGCAGTACCGAGATTCTCCCGGGCAAGCTCAATCGGGCTCATACCCATCAAGCCGTCCGAGGACAGGCCACGCAAATGCCAGACCTCCCCTCTTGGCAAGATCACCTCAGAGCCAGAACGATCGCTAATTCGGTAGCGGTATTCACCTGATGGCAACAACTCAATCTTGACCCGGTCCGGGTGGATCGGCATGAGTTCGATAATCTCGCCACGCGGGTTGGTGATGATCTGGTTGAAGGCGTTACCTCGCAAAGCCAGGTGCCCTTGCAGCATCTCACGCCACTCAAAAGGATTTTGAAACCGATTCGGCCGCTTGGCCATCAAGCGGTAAAGCCAGTGGTCCGTGACCCTGTCCTTGCCGCCGTCAGGGCGGCGCTGGTAAACCACCAACGGCAGTGATGCAATTGTTTCGGCCAGGATCCGCACGCATGCATACACAGCAGCTAGGCGCAGCGCGCTATCGGGCGAGACACGCATGCCACTGCTGGTACGCGCAGATATCGACTCAAATGAAAAGTCACCCCATGGCGACCTATCTCCACCTGAGGCGTTGGAGCTACCAGATCCGCGAAAGCGATCAAAAAAGGTAAACAGTCCCATCAGTTCATAGCAACATCAACTCGTAGTCGGATCCCAGCACCACCGAGTCGCCCGGTTTGATCGCGCGCGACAGCGCCATGATCAGTGCCACGATGCCGTCGATCTTGTTTTCTGCTCGCTCCTTGCGTGGATAAATGTTGTCTTTGGCGTCCAGGTGGGCCACCACGTTGCTGACCATCCAGCCGAGCACCGGGTCACCGTCGTGAACCAATTTCTTTTGAAGCACCAGGGCTTCAAGCGTCTTCATCGGCTCTGAAAAATTCAGCACCGTCGGACGCACTTCAATCATGGGCAGACCCTCACTCATCATTCGGGTCGAAAGTTGCGTCGCCTGAAACGGATCAAAGGCGACGGCCTGCACCGCAAAGCGGGAAGACAGGTCGTTCAAATCCGCTTCAATCCAACTGAAATCAATCACATTGCCTGGCGTCACCGTCAGCCTGCCCGTGTGCATCCATCCGGGGTACTGACTGTTGCCATTGGCATTGACCGTGTCCTCTGGCAGGTAGTACTTGCCAAAGACTGCGAACGCATCGGCAATCTCAGGATGGGCAAACACAATGACCAAGGCGGCAATATCCGTCTTGCTGGCCAGGTCCAGACCCACCCAGCAGGGCTGGCCCGCAAAGGACTCGATGTCCAAGTCCTGATCAGCACAGGCGTCCCAGGAGCGCATGTCCATCCATGCGGTGTCTGCATTCACCCACTCGTTCAAGTGTTTGGTCTTGAAGTTGTTCATCGCACTGGGCAACTGCATGGCCTTGGCCTGCAGAGGTCCCAGAATTTCCGGGCGCACAGAGATACCCCAGTTGGGGTTGGCCTTCATCAGCGAGTCTTCGCTGGTCCAGTCGTCCCCGTCATCCAGCCCGTAGACGATGCCAAACTGGCTGTCATCCTCGAACACGCCATCGAGCAGTCGGGTTACAAAGGTGCGTACCTCGTAGCAAATACCTGCGCGATTGCTGCCAGCGGTGGTGATCACCCACAGAAGTGAGTTGTCTCGCTTGCCGGTGCCGGTCTCGACCACGTCGTAGACGGTGCGTGTCTTGTGGGCGTGCAACTCGTCAATGCAGCCAAAGTGAATGTTCAAGCCATCGAGCGTCGAGCCTTCAGCCGAGAGTGCTTCAAACTTGGAGCCTGTCTGCAGCACGTTCATGTTGTGCGCGCCGACGTTGACAGAAAAACGGCTGCGAAAGCCCTGTGACCTGCGCGCCATGGTCTGCGCATCACCAAACACGATACGCGCCTGGTCACGGGTGGTGGCCAAGGAGTAAACCTCAGCACCGCCTTCGCCGTCAGCGGCTAGCATGTACAGCGCAAGCGCAGATGACAGGGTCGACTTGGCGTTGCCGCGTGGCACTTCGATGTACGAGCGCCGAAAGCGACGGTTACCGTCGGGCTTGACCCAGCCGAACACAGTGGTCAGGATGAACACCTGCCAGGGTTCCAATTTGATCGTCTCGCCTGCCAGCGGCCCCTTGACGTGGGGCAGCCGCTCTATGAACGCGCACAGGTTGTCGGCGGGATGGAACTCCCGCCCGTCCTTGTCGGTGAGCTTTGGGTTGAACTGGTAGGGACTTGCCTTGCCCTTGAACTTTGCCAGATCGTTCAACTGCCTTTGGCATGCTCGCTGGACCCATTTGCAGGTCAGGATGTCACCGGCAACGACTGCCTGCGCATACTTGCGGGCTACTGCTGCGTAGCTTTGCTGCCGACCTTGACCCTGTACATCCATGTGTTTACATTCATTTCTTCTTGGGTTAAGATGTACATGTACATCCAAAAGGGGTTCACCATGGCCAATACCAAACTTTTCAAGAACGGCAACTCGCAGGCCGTTCGCATCCCCGCAGAACTTGCCTACAGCACGTGGGACGTTGATCTGGTCATCGAGCGCCAAGGAGACGAGTTGCGCATCCGCCCGGCGCAGCGCCGCATGGGCGATGTGCTGGGAAAACTTGCCAAGTTCTCACCAGACTTCATGGCCCAAGGCCGAGGCGAAAACGTCGAGGGCGAACGCGAAGCTTTATGAATCCAAAGTACATGCTCGACACCAACATCTGCATCTACCTCATGAAGCACCAGCCGCCTGAGGTGCGCGAGCGATTCGCCCAGTGCTTTGTGGGGGACGTGGTGATTTCAGCGGTGACTTTGGCTGAGCTTGAATTTGGTATCGCGTGCTCAAGCACTGCGGCACAGGAATCCAACCGGTTGGCTCTGGAAAGCTTGCTCGACGACATCATGGTTGCGCCTTTTGATGCACAAGCTGCCAAGGCCTATGGCCCCATCCGAGCTGCCTACAAAGATCGCAACCGCGATGCTCTGGACAAACTCATCGCATCCCATGCGGTCGCTTTAGGGGTGACACTGGTCACCAACAACGAAGCGGACTTTGTGAACTACACCGGGCTGCATGTTGAAAACTGGGTCAGCAACCACTGAGATCAAATCTCTTTGATCCAATTCACTATTTCATAAGGCCACTTTCATGACCAGCACACCAGATATAAATTCAACTGCTGTGGCTCAGGACTGCTTGGATCAAGTGCGACTCACGATGGACGAGGAACAAATGCAAAAGTTCATGGCGCTTTTAGATGCCCCACCGGTGGACAAACCCAAGTTGGCCAAACTAATGTCCACCCCATCGCCTTGGGAACAAAAAACGGTTCAGCGCTGATCAACAACAAGCTGACTTCAGCCTGCAATATCGGCCCAAGGATCCAAATCGATCTGCGTGTCGGTGGGCTGCGTGATGCGCGAACGTGATGCTGGCGTGAAGCCCATCTCCACCGCCGCTTTGGTCATGATCTGGGCCTGCTTGTTGGCGATGGCCAGGTACGGCGACTGCATCGGCACACCGGTGTTCGGCGCTTTGATCAGCAGTCCCGTCTTGGTGATTCCGATCTGGGCCTTGCGGTATAGGTCAGCGGCGCAGGACCAAACCTCCAGCACCGACATATCGAGCTTGCGCAGCAAATGCTCGGGCGCGCTGTCAATGGCATAGCGCCAGGCCTGCTTGGCTCCGTCCGACATGTACTCGGGCGGCGCAACCAGATCCCCTTGGGGCTGCGGCTCATGCGGGTTGGTCCTGCACTTTTGCAGGGTTCCCCTGAGCTTTTTAATCTCCGTGGGGAGTGGTTTTCTTCCGGCCATCTGGGTTCAGTCGTTGGTAATCGTTAACATGGAGGCTTCAAACCCACCGGAAAACTCCCAGTGCGCAAAGCCGACGTCATCGCAAAATGCCTCGTTCAGTCCGCTCTGGCGGCTGATATGAAAGCTGGGCGTGAGGCGGTCCGATCTGCGTTTGACAAGAGCGTGACGGACAAGAGCTTTTCCAAATGGAACAGCGTCGTTGAAGAAAACGTCGCCAACTCCATCATTCGCTCGGTGGGGAAATCCAAAGCCATCAATATCGAAAAGTTCATCGCCGATCTCAACTGATCGGCTCTTAGCCCCGACCGGCGAAGCCCGGCATTAGGCTGCCTTCGGGGTAACCCCCCTAGGTTTCAATTTGCACGCGCAAAAATCTTGGCAGGCGCACGCATCTCTGGCCGTCGTCTGTAGAGATTGAGACCCCCCTACCCCCTATGGGGGAGTGGTCAGCGCCGACCTGCGGTCTCGCGCGCCGTCTTTCGGTTGTGACATGAGACGCACAGCGCCTGCAGGTTGGCCGTGTCAAAGCGCGCACCGCCGTCCTTGAGTGGCGTGACGTGGTCAGCCACGACGGCTGTCACCACGCGACCACGCTGCTCACACGCGCCGCACACCGGGTGCTGACGCAAGAAAGCGGCACGCACCGCACGCCACTGGGCTGATTGATAAAACCCCAGCTCCGCATCGAAGCTGCGCCGGGCACGACCGTAGTCACGGTGCACCGCCTTGCGATGGGTATCGCAATAGCCCGGCCTTGCCAACACAGCACCACAACCGGGGTGTCTGCAAGGGGTTGGCGCTGACAGTGGCATGAAGTCGACAGTCTTAAAAATGTTCGCAACTATTTGCGGGACTTGTGGGTTCAGGACTTGGCTTTACTTGTGTTCAGAGCGTTCATACGAACACCAGCAACAACCCAAAGGAAACAAGGCATGTCCTACACCAGCAACGAATTCACGGTCGACGAGGTCGGCTTCATCCAGATCGCATTGACCAAGGTCTTAGCAGCGGTTGCTCGCGGAGAGCTAGACCTCAACCGACTGGCTCGCGAAGAGCTCGCATCACGTGGGTTGAACGACCAGGGCAACTGGATCGGCTTTGACGCCGCCAAGAAGCACCACAACGTTTAA
The DNA here is from genome assembly GCF_002778285.1 of Limnohabitans sp. 15K. GTDB lineage: Bacteria > Pseudomonadota > Gammaproteobacteria > Burkholderiales > Burkholderiaceae_C > Limnohabitans_A. Next base: position 145,892 of record NZ_NESM01000006.1, on the reverse strand, counting down.
GAGGCCGCACCATGAGCAACAGCACCCGAGACCAGCAACTCCAGCAAATCGCACTGGAACACTTGTTTATCGCAACCCTTGAGACTCGCAGCAGCGACAGCCTCGACTTCCATGACGTGAGCGTGTGGGCCATCAAGACCGCCTTGCTAGCCGCCTTTGAGGCAGGCCGCAACGCCGCTGCCAACCATTCACAAACCCAAGCAAAAAAGTAATCAGGAGATCGACATGACCACACCAGCCACAGCGCAACTGAGCGCATCGCAGCAACAGATCCTCAACCACGCCGCCGTCAACACGGATGGCAAACTGGTCTGGTTTCCCGAGACCCTCAAGGGCGGTGCCAGAAAGAAAGTTCTCGACAGCCTCTTCAACCGGGCGTTGATCACGACTGACGGCACACATTGGTTCGTAGCCGCTGAGGGCTACGAAGCGCTGGGGATACCGCGTCGAGCGCCCATCACGATGGCGGCTCTGGAAACAGTGATTGAGTCTGCTGAAGCAAGTCCTGCAGCCAAGCCACGCACGCGTGACAACAGCAAGCAAGCCCAGGTGATTGCGATGCTCAAGCGAGCCGAGGGCGCAACGATCACGCAAATCTGCGAGGCCACCGGATGGCAATCCCATACGGTGCGCGGCACCTTTGCCGGAGCCTTTAAAAAGAAACTCGGACTGGAGATCACCTCCAGCAAGTCCGAAGGCAGCGAGCGGACCTACCGCATCACCACGAATTGAGACCAGCCATGACATCCATGACCATCACCATTGAACGCACGCCTCGCACCCTGCAATTTGAGGGCACTGCCATTGAGGTTGAGGAGCTGAGCGTTCGCCTGCCATTTGCCCGCAAACCCGCCGACCTCAGCGAGGTGGGCGGCGAAGGCAACTACAAAGTGTTTGTGACCGAGACCCGGGAGATGACCCCTGCGGAGTTCGATGGCTTTGCCTGCCAACTGCTCAAGTCACGCGACTGGCTCAATGGCAAGGGTGGCTACCTTGCGGATGGCAGGCTTTGCGTTGAGGTCCGTGCCAGCGGCAGGCCCACCTTGTACGTCGACCCCTCCGGTGGAGATTACGGTAGGTACGTTGCCCGTCTGGGTTAAATCGTTGAAGGCCACTCCGTCGTTTTGACGGGTAGCTTGCTTGCCACTGAAGTCCTGCCAGCGTTTGACGATCACATCCACGTACTTTGGATCGAGCTCAATGAGTCGGGCACGACGGCCCGACTTTTCACAGGCGATGAGAGTGGTGCCAGAGCCACCAAACGGGTCCAGCACGATGTCTCGTGTTTTGCTGCTGTTGCGCACCGCACGCTCCATCAACTCCACCGGCTTCATGGTCGGGTGCAAATCGTTCTTGTGTGGCTTCTTGATGTGCCACACATCACCCTGGTCGCGTGCACCGCACCAGTAATGCTGAGCACCGTCTTTCCAGCCGTAGAGGATGGGCTCGTACTGGCGCTGGTAATCCGCGCGGCCCATGGTGAAGGTGTTCTTGGCCCAGATGATGAAGGTGGACCATTTGCCGCCTGCGGCGCGAAACGCTGCCTGCAAGGTATCGAGTTCAGATGAACTCATGGCGATGTAGACCGCACCCTTGGTGACGTCCAGGATGTTCTGGCATGCCGACTGCAAGAACGCTCCAAAATCAGCGCCCATGTTGTCGTTCAGGATGGGACGGTCCTTGCCGCGCATCTTGTCCTTGGCCGTGTTGGCGTAGTTGACGTTGTAGGGCGGATCGGTGGCAGTCATGTCCACCAGTTCATCGCCCAGCAGCGCCTTGTAGTCTTCTGCTTTGGTGGCATCGCCACACAGCAGCTTGTGCTCGCCAAGGACCCAGATGTCGCCGGTTTTGGAGACGGCTGTCTCGGCCACCTCGGGTGCCTGGTCTTCGTCGGTCAGGCCGTCGTTGCTGGGATCGCCCGCGATGAGCTTGTCCCACTCTTCGGCGGTAAAACCGGTAAGACCCAGATCAAAGCCAGCTTCCTGCAGCTCAGCCAGTTCAAGGCCCAGCAGGTCATCATCCCAGGAGGCGTTCTCGCCGATCTTGTTGTCGGCCAGGATCAGTGCTTTGCGCTGGATCTCGGTCAGGTGTTCCATGGCCACGACGGGCACCTCGGACATGCCGAGCTTGCGGGCAGCAAGCAGTCGGCCGTGACCAGCGATGACGTTGTTTTGTCCGTCCACCAGGATGGGGGCACCCCAGCCAAACTCGGTGATGCTGGCCGCGATCTGTGCCACATGGGCGTCCGAGTGCAGCTTGGCATTTCGGGCGTAAGGGATCAGGGACTCAATCGGCCGGTATTGGATTTTGATGGTGGGCTTCATGCTGCTTCGAAAACGAAAAAGCCCGCAAGAGTCTTACTCGTCGCGGGCTGTTGAATGGGGGTGGCTGCAAGACACATCTCTCGCAACCGTAGACAAAATGTAAGCGAAATTCCGGTAAAACGCGACACGCTCAAATCCGCGTTTTCTCCGCAACAGCCCGCAGGAGCACGTATCACTTGTATCTGGCACGCAACTACCTGCAACTACCTCACCAAACTTCCCCGCACTAGATTGCTGGCCACGATGTACATGGCAATTTCCCAGCGGCGCTGAGCAGTGCGTGGTGCGCAGCCGAAGCGTTTGCCAATGTCGTACCAGCGGTAACGCGCTGCCCGCATCCAGACCAGGTGGCGCTGCTCGACCTCGAGCCACTGGACCCAGCCCATGACCTCGAGCATGCAGTCCACCTCGGCCGGGGTGGGTGGAAACCGGTAGACGGGGGCATCGTCACTGGCCATGCGCTCGTAATCGGTTCGCACAATGGTGGGCCAGACGTTGAAGTGGCCCTGCACCCGAACTGGCGGGAGTTTGTGGGCCGTGCGTGAGGCCTGGATGAAATAGTCGGCAACCTCGTCCGCCGACCAGCCGCCCCGTGGTGTTGGTATAGCCATCTCACACCTCCTGCGTGTCAATGGCCCAATGCAAGAGCGCCAGCGCATCGGCCTCGTTGTCATCGGTAACCGGGTGGCCCAGCAGGCGCATGGCTGCAATCACTTCGCCCTTGCCCGCGTTGCCTTTGCCGGTGGCGTGCTTTTTGATCGTGCCCACTGGCACGCCCTGATAGGCAATGTTGTGGTGCTCGCACCAGGTGGTGAGCGTGGCCATCAGGCCGCCGTAGACATGGGCTGCGTCCACCCCTGCGTGGCGACGCACTTCCTCGAAGTAGACGGTGTGGATGTCGGTGGCCAGCGCTTTGATCTCGGTGAGCCAGCGTTTAAAGCGCAGGTAGCGCATACCGCCGCCTTCAAACCGCTGTGGTTTGAAGCTGGCAAAGCCGTGCGCGATCTGTCCGTCTTTGGATCGCAGTGCCCAACCGGTTGTTGTCCCCAGGTCGATGGCCAGTACCACCACCCGGTTTCCCGGCGACGGTGTATCGACCGATGAAACACTCCGACGTAGGTCAGAGGGAACCACAGGTCCCTCTCCTACGTAGTAGGAGGGGAGTTTTCTCCAACTGGATTTTTCAGGAAAACCCAGCATCCATGCGGGTTTGCGGCCAGTTGGCAAGTTGGCAGCGTTGCCAACTGCCAACTTTGCCAACTTACGCGTAAGTGGTTGATCTATATGGGAATGAAGTTGGCAAGGGTCTGCCAACTGAATCCAGTTGGCAAAAAGTGGGGTCCAGTTGGCAAAAGTTTTGCCAACTTGTTTGCGCAAACTCTTGCGGGCCCCTGCGTACTCCTGCGGGTCCATGCCAGCCGTTGCTAACGGATGGCCATTGTGGGTGTTTGCAGGTGGGTGCGGGTCAATGCGGGCGTATGACAACGCTGTACCTGTGCGGGTTCTATCTTGGCAAATCGTGTTCATTCTTGCTCCTGCGGGTCGTTGCTAATTTCTTGATAAACCCACACATCCGGGTTTTCGACGGGCATCGCGGCCCCGGATTGCGGGCATTTGTAGTGGGTTGGAAGCACCCCGAGCGGGCGCAGTGGCAGCTCGCCGGTGTCTGGATCGGGCTCACCTGTGTGCGTGTTCAGGACCATGCCCTCGACGCACAGGTAGCCAAACTTGGAGCGCCCAATGGAGGGCAGCCCGTAGTCCGTGCTGTTGCGGAAAAACTTAATGTAGCCCTGCGTGGACAGGGCCGAGATCCGCTCGCGGATCGTGCGCTCGCCGCCCAGACCAGCCTTGCCCTCAAAGGACTCGGCCAGTTGGTTGGCGGTGTAGCAGCGCCCCTGGGCCGCTTCTTCAAAAAGGATCTGCAAAATCGCATCGCGCTTTCGCCTGCGCTCAGCATCGAGCCGCTCGCCGTACTCTTTGAGCACCAGCCTGTCGTTCACGTCGACCTCGTGCCACTGGCCGTCCATCTTGTCGACGAACTTGGTCTCAATGGCCGGGCCGTTGCGCAGCTCGTAGATCAGGTGTCGGGTGGATTGCGCCTCATCGGGGCGAAACAGCAGCATCCCGGACGAGTAGTAACCGCGCAGGCTGCCCGCACCCGCCAAGGCCTGAAACGGGTCTTCCTCAAACTGGCGCTTGCCCAGCTTCTTGGTGTGGTGCGCCAGGATCACGCCTGCTTCGGGGTTCACGGCCTGACGAATGCGCTCCACGCGCTGCGACAAGAAGTACAGCATCGCGCCGTTGTCGTTCTCGCCGCCTGCGTCGCCGCCGTCAAATACGTTACGGATCGGGTCGATCACGATGATGTCTGGGGTCTGACCGTTGAAGGCGGCCACCATGGCCGGGATGACCTGCGCCAGCCCGTCGTCGTCCAGGATCAGGCGCAGTTGCGGCGTGGCCATGAAATTGGTGCGCGCCAGAATCAGGTGTTCTGGCGAGAGGCGAATGCCTTTCACCCGCTCGCGCAGGTAGTGGTACTGGACCTCGGCTTGAAGGTAGAACACCCTCAGTGGCCGGGGCGGCCTCATCCCCAAAAAGGATGCACCAGCGGCCATGTGGGTGAGCCAGGCCAGCAGAAAGTCGCTTTTGCCGACCTTGGGCGCACCGCCAAACACCAGCAAGCCGCCTGGTGTCAGCACGCGCGGCTCAATCAAATCTTCGGGCAGCGGCGAGTCATCATCAAGCAATGCGCCAAGCGTGAAGGTCGGCACCATAGGCACTGCCGCTTTGATCACCCGACGCTCAGCCTGCGCGATGAAGGCGGCGCAGTCAAAGCCATCCTGCGCTGCGTCGGCAGCATCCCACTTGAGCGGCTTGTCAGCAGGCGGCACGAGGATAGCCACCGACTGGCAACCAACGGCTGCGCAGGCGCGTGCAGCGCTCTCAGCGTAGTCCCAGCCCGGCGCATCGCGGTCGGGCCAGATCAGCACCTCTTTGTTCTTGAGCGCAGACCAGTCAGTCTTGTCCACCGGTGCTTTGGCCCCGTTCATGGCGGTGGTGGCAACGATGCCTGCGCCAATCAAGGCGTCGGCGCACTTTTCACCCTCGACCAGGATCACGGTTCGGGCCGTCATCAATGCTGGCAGGTTGTAAAGCGGGCGCGGATCGGGGGCACGCCACATCCGTGCGCGGACATCCCAAGGCCTGAACTCCTTGCCCGATGGTGGGTCGTAGCGGTAGACGCAGGCAATCAGCTCGCCATCGAGCCCGACGTAATCCCACTTGGCGGTGTAGGGACCGAGTTCATCCATCGGGACCGTTCGCATATCGCGCCTGGCCCCAGGATCCACGGGCGGCGCAAAGCCAAGCCACTGACGGATTTCATCGGCGATGCGCGGAAAGTCCTGCTGCGTCGACAGCCCCCGTGACTTGGCCCAGGCTGCGATCAGGTCGCCGCCATCGTCATCGGCGAAATCCTTCCACAGCCCGCGCCGGGGACCATCAAGCTCCACCACCAGGCTCTTGCCCGGCGCGCCATCAATGTCACCCACATAAAACTTGTTGCCGCGAATGCGGCCACTGGGAAACAGGTACAGCAACACCGATTAGAGCCGGTCCAGCAAACCATCACGCAGCGCCTGCGTGTCAGCCGCTGTTTCCAGCCTTTGTTCTGGGGCGTTGTTGTAGTCCAGCCAGACGATGTTTCCAGCCGTCATTGAGTCCCCCAGCAGCGGTCCTGCCAAGCGCAGAACTTGCACTCCATGTGGGTAGGTGTGGTGGCAAAGCGCGGCAAGACCTCGCTTGCGCTGGTGGCGGTGATCACGCGCACGGCGCGGTCGGACATACGCTGCGCCAGCCCGCCGTCAAAGGGCAGCAACTCGAACCAGATTTCCTGGGTGTCTTTGTTGATGGCGGTGAAAAGCGCCGGGTTGGCAGAGATGCCCGGAATGCTGGCTTCCATGTAGGCCTGGTAGACCGCGACCTGCGCGGCATAGACCGGCTTGGACTTGGCAACCCCGTGCTTGACGGTGTCGCGCCAGGACTTGTCGTTCATGGTCTTGAACTCCCAGAGCGCCGGGTAGCTCACGCCCAGATCGGCCGGACCGGTGTTCAAGATCCCGTCGACGTGACCACGGATCCGTCCACCTGCCACGGAGAAGCCGAACTGCCCCCCTTGAACTTTGCGCGTGTACAAATCAAACCCCGCCATGCGCAACCAGCGGATGGCCAAGTCTTCCAGCGTGTGGCCTACCTCAAAGATGCGCAGCAGGCGGCCTGAAAAATCACGGCCGTCGTCCACTGGTGTTTGCGTGTACTCGTATTGCAGCGCGCGCTCACACGAAACGCCCAAGCGCGATGCGCCCAGGTAGTCGCGTGGTGTCTGGCCATCGCGCTCGCGGGTCAATGCTGCATCAATGAGCTGGCTGATCTGCTCCTGAATTTTGGGGCGGGCGTTGAAGTCCAGCATCACACACGACCCTTCTGCAAGCTCAGGCGCTCTTGCAAAAACGCACGGTCGCGCGCAGCCATACGTTCGTGTTCAGCCGTCATCTGGCACTGGTAGGCCGTGACCACGACATCAATCAGTGTCAGCACCTCAATGCGGCTGTAACTGGCCAGCGGACGGTCCATACCAATTGAGCCCACGAACTCGCCCAGTGGTTGCAGGCACGCGCCCATGGCGGTGGTTTCCATTTCACTTGGATCAATCATTTGTCCCTCCGTCTCATTCATGAGTGTTGAGAAGGCGTTTTGGCAGCGGCGCGAGCAAAACACCCATTGGTCTGAGTAGCGACCGGGGTCGCTTCGTTTGAGGCTGGGGTTAAACCAGCCGTAGCCTTTGGCCTGGCGGGCACAGACCGCGCACTTCAAGCTGCCTCCAAAACATAGGGGTAGCTGCTGTGGCTGGTGGCGCTGCCGTGATGCGCGTCATTGGCAGCGGTGACCAGGCGCTGAATCTCTTTGCGGTTGAACTGAAACGACAACAAAGCGGAGGCCTGGTAGCGGGTCATGCCAAAGTCGGTCCGCATCGCCTCTGGCAGGTAGACCAGTTGCTTGACCGTGGGTGGTTCGTTGAGCCAGCGCCGGGTCTTGTGCGCCGAGTCGGCAGACTCGTGGTCGTTGAGCCAGTCATCAGCGCGCGCCATGCACACGGTGCGCTCGCCCACAGCCAGCAGGGTGGGACGCAGCGACTTGGCTCCACCAATGGCATGCCAGCGCCCATTCAGGAAAAACACGCCGCCCCAGGCCGTAAAGCCCGTGGCCATCAATGCGTCGTCACAACCAAACAGATCGCACCACCGGAAATTCGAGCGCTTGAGCAGATCGATTTCACTCATTATGAAATCCGACAGTGCGCCGGTGTCCTCTGGCTGGCGCTCCCAGACATGGCCGCACAACGGGCACTCCATGCAGGACAGCGGCACTACGGCCTCGCACTCCGGACACTCTTTGGTGGGGGCTTCACCCTCATGCGTGTGGCCATCGAGGTTGACCTCTTGCTCCAGCGCACCGTGCATCAGACTGGCTGTGCCGAAATCCAGCACCACGCAATCGGACTTGATGACGCCAGGAAACTCCTGCGGATCCACTGTGCGAAGACCACGCCCAACCATCTGAATGAAGGTCGACTTGTAGGAGCTCGGGCGTAGCAACACCACACAAGACGTGGGTGTGTAGTCGTAGCCCTCGGTGAGCACCGCCACATTGACCACCACCTTGGCGCTGCCGGTCTCAAATGCTTGCAGCCTTGTTTGGCGTTCAACCTGCGACAGCTCGCCATGGATCAGCACGGACGACACACCGGAAGCCACAAACGCATCGCAGACACTCTGCGCGTGGGCCACGGTGGAACAAAAAACGATGGTCTTGCGGTCTGCCGCTTTTTGCTTCCAGTGCGCAATCACGGCCTCAGTGATTAGCGATTTGTTGAGAATCGTGGCCACCTGCTCCATGTCGAAGTCGATCGCTGTGCGGCGCACGTTCTGCAATGCTTCCTGCGCACCGACATCAATCACAAAGGTTCGCGGTGAGACCAGATGGCCGCTGGCGATCATCTCGCCCAGACTGATCTGGTCGGCCACGTTAGAGAACACCTCGCGCAGGCCCTTTCCATCACCCCGGTTGGGCGTAGCGGTCAGCCCGCAAATGGCAGCCTTGGGATTCTTGGCCAACACCTGGTCGATGACCACCCGGTAGCTGGGTGAGGACGCATGGTGCGCCTCATCGATGACCAGTAAATCAAGCGTGGGCATCTGAGCAAGGTTCATGGGCCGCGAGAGGGTTTGCACCATCGCAAAGGTGGCATCACCCGCCCAGGACTTTTCCTGGGCATCAAACACCGAGGTGCTCAAGCCCGGATTGACGCGGGAGAACTTGGCCCGGTTCTGACTGGTCAGTTCGGTGCGGTGTGCCAGCACACAGGCCTTGGCATCCGGTTCAGACAACATCTTGCCGACCACCGCCGACAACATGATGGTCTTGCCAGACCCGGTGGGCGCGACAGCCAGCGTGTTGCCATGCTGGGCGAGAGCGTCCAGGGTGCGTTGGACCAGCAGGGATTGGCGGGGTCGAAGCATCATGGTGGTGACCCTCGCTTACTGCGCCCAGCTCGGACGACCGGGAACCGGCGTACGACCTGTGGCTTGGGCATAGGCATTGGCTGCGGGCGCAGCACCGGCAGATGCAGAAGCTGGAGCTGGTGTACGCGGCGCACCCATGGCAGCGGCGTAGTCCTTGTTGTCAGGCGTCACTGCCGCCTTGATGACCGCCTTGTCCTGGCCGTTCTGGTCTTTGTCCCAGTCCACCTTGCCCAGGAACTCAATACCATCCAGATCCGCAAAGCCACTGATACGCCGGGCGTTTTGCGCGGCCTGGCTGTTGTCACCCGGCTGGACGTTGCGCGCCGAGTTCAGGATGGCCTTCACCATGGTGCGGCCCATGTTGGCCCACTCAGGTCCCTTGGGACTGTGCAGACCAATGAGTGACCACATCTTGCGGCGTGCAAACTCACCATCGGTCACCACGAATTCGCAATTCAGGTATACCGAGCCGGTGCTGCTACTCCTGGTGGCGTAACCGCCGGTCCAGCCTTGCGAGGCGTCGTCGAAGCCGCCGGGTTTGATGGTCATGCGCACGCGCACCAGCGTGCCTTTGGGGATCAGGTCGAAAGAGGTTTGTTCAGATGCGGAATTGAAATCGAAGTAAGTCATGTTCAGGACTCCTGAGTGGGGTTGAAGGAAGTGGGGTCGAAGCTGGTGTCTGTGCTTGTCTCAGCTGAGGTGCGGGCTTCTGGCAAAGCAGGAACATTGCTGGCGGGCCTTGCAAAGTCGAGCCGCTCTGGTGCGGGCTTGGCCGGGCCAGCAATCTTTTCCATGAGGCGGCCCAGGTCGGGCTCCTCAATGGCGTCCAGGCGACCCGAACGGTCTTTGGCCGGATAGCCCCAGTTGTTGAGCGTGTGGCAAACAAAGGCGCGGTAGCTGGTGCCGTCATCACCTTTGAGCTCGGTCAGCGTGACCACCTCATCGACGATGCCGGGCAACTCCAGTCCGGTTTTGGATCCATCAACCTGCAGAGAAAAAACGCGGCGGTTGAAGTCGTCCAGCGCTTCGTTCAAGATACCGACGAACCACACGTTCTTGCGACGGGTGTGCTGCAAGTGGGTGAGCCATCCGATCATTTCCTGACCCATCAAACCGTAAGCACCCCGGCTATCAGGCTTGCCGGTTTTTTCTGAAAATGCCTGGGGTTGTCCTTTGCACCACTGCAGGCACAAACGCCCAGCCACGGTGATCGAGTCCACGAACACGGTGTCGTACTTGTCCATGGCCGAGGCCTGGCCAAAGCGCTGGCACACCGCATCAAAGTGCGCCTGGCTGTAGGGCTGGTCATCGCGCAGCGCCGGGTTGGGGCCGCCAATGAAGACGGCAAAGTCACGGCACTCCTGCCATGTGCGTGGGCGCACCGTGTCACCGGCCCAGCCTTCTACTGCGAGGTCGCCCGCTTCCAGGTCAAAGAACAAAGTGGCGCTGGGTTTGAGGGTCCACAGCTGCGAGGTTTTGCCGATGCCGCTTTTGCCGACGAGTACGCCTTTGACGCCACGGCGTTCGGCCAGCCGCTGGTCAGCCGTGATGATGGGAAGGCTCATTTGTTTTCTCCTTGAAGTGCGAGGCGAAAGCCCGGCTTGCCGGTTTTCAGGGTGCGGGCCGCAGAGAACGAACTCTTGAGCGATTCGGGCCACGCGTTGAACTTGGTTTCCGAGACGCGGTAGCTGATCTCGACGTACTCGGCCGGGTTGTCGCCGTTGGCGGCAATGCGCTGCGTGATGTCAGCGAGGCGGGCCTGGTCCCACTCGATCTTTTTGGGAAGATCAGCAGTGATGTGCACGCGGCCGTCATCGAAATGAACCACGCCGGTGTCTTTGCCTGCAGCCAGGCGCAGTTGGTGGGCCTGCGCTGAGTACTTCAAATCCAGCGCGCGGTCGATGTGCTCGACGATGGTCTTGGCCATCACCAAAAAATCGGCTGCATTGTTTTTGAGCTGGAACAGCGACTCGCCGGATTGCTCAGCCAATGTGCCCACGGGAATGGACAAAATTTGATCGGGATGATCAAGCGGTAGCGTGCTCATGCTGCACCTCCCACTGCACTGGAGGTGCTTTGGCGCAAGCTGTCGGACTCGAAAGCTTCGATGTCTTCGACGCGGTACAGCACGCGGCCCTGGATCTTCATGAAGACCGGACCGATGCCGTCGCTGCGCCATCTTTCTAGCGTCGCTTCAGCGACGTCCCAGCGCTCTGCTAACTGGGTTTGGTTGAGGTGCTTGACCTTTTCTGCGAATTGCAATTGAATCTCCTTGGTGTTGAAAAAACCCCGGTTTTTTGAAGCTCGTTTGCCTCGCTAACCAGTGAGATGAATTTCAACAATCGGGATTCCTCAAGCCGTTCCTCAGACTCCTCAGCGGCATTCCTCAAATGCGTTTCGTGCGGACAAAATGCAAAAAACCCGGGCTCGTACTAGTGAGCGCCGGGTTTGGGATGGACCTGCGGGCTGTTGCAGGTTAAAGCTTAGGCTTGAGAGGTTTGCAGTGACTCAGGTCAGCCAGTCACGGTCTTCCTCCGGTATTTGCAAGGCGTAAACGCCGTCACCGGACTGGTACTTGATGAATTGCTTGTAGACCACCGGAATTCGTTCAAACACCTTGCTTGGCGAAAACGAATCGGCTTGTGATCTGCATGCTGTACGCAATGCATCACGGTCCATCTCACGATCAAAATCGTCCATCAGCGCCAGCAATAAATCTTTCTGTCGTGGCTCCAGCGCATAGTCAACGCCATCCACGCGCGCCTTGCTCTCAGTGCGAACCAGGCGCAGGGTAGTTCGAAACTTGGGGTCCTCAACCGGAGCGGCAACGGGCACGGTCATGCGGTCACTGAAGAACTCAAACTTGCTTTGCGAGATGCGTGCAACGTCACTGAGGTGGACCACATCAAAGTCACTCAGGGGCGAGCCCTCGGGCAGTGGCAAAGCGCTGCTGGTGAGCACCTTTGCAGACTTGTGCGCCTGGTCCTGCTTGATAGTTTCCACCAGCCGCTGCGCCACCCTGTGGTCATGCAGGTGGCGAGCAAAGTACCAGGTCAGCGGCTTGCCGCGCACAGGCTCCGTGACCCCGATACGCCAGGCCACCTCGGTGGCAACTTCTTTCTTGACGTTGGGCTGGATTCCCAACCCAAGCATCAGCCGATCGATGAACTTGGGCAGGCTCACCTTGTAGGTTTCTTGCAATGACCTCGGGCTATTGACTTCGCCGCATTCATCGCAGGAGAGCAGGATGTTTTCATGGGCGAGATCACGAACGACGCGCGCCAATTCCACTCCACACTCAGGGCAGGTCACATGCGAGAGTGACGCGCCAACCACGAGCAGTCGTTCACGCAACAAATCTCGTCCGGCGTTTCCATATTCACCACCCAACAGAGTCATGCCATTGACCTCGGGCTTTTCTCGCTCAAGGAGTTGGCACAACACGCTGGTGGCACTGATTTGCGCAAGACTCACGCCGCAACCTCTTCTGCTTCGATCACATTCAGTGAACGCAGGACAGCCAGCGCCGTTGGCTGATTCTTGTCGGACAAGTTTTTGATGGTCGAAGAGCCCGTGGCGGAGATGTCAAAGCTGAAGTGTCCGGCCTTGCGGCTTTCGGTAGCCAGTGTGTAGACGATGACCGAGGCACTGCTCATGTTGTACTCCGACTCGAAAGAGTGATGCACCCTGAGGCCTTTCAGCGCCAGCCGGATTGCATCGTCCTGGTCTTTGGCTGGTAGTGCTTCCACCTGAAACGAAATGCCGGTGCGTCCCATGGGTGTAAAGCGTGCACGACGCAAACGAACCTTCTCGACGCCATAAGCTGACCAGTCCTCAAACGGCTCCATCATGCCGTCGCGCAATGCGTTGAGTTTGTAGCGCGTCTTCTCAATTTCTTCAGGCTTGATGGCTGTCTCCACCACATGCTTGCCAAAGAGTTCCAGCACTGCGCCATGGTTTTTAGCGCCACCCTTGACGATGGTTTCAATGAAGCCGGTCGACGGCTGGTACACCAACGCGGTCTCCAGCGCGATGCGGGTGTTGATGCGCTTAAAACTATTCTCGGAAAAATGTGCGATCGCCGTGACGGGGCCTTCGATGTAAATGGTCAGTTGCACGCTACCGTCGGCGGCCCGTTTGCTGACCTCAATGTGAGTGCCATCGCCACCGCCCACGCTTTTGTAAAGCTTGGCCACCTCGTGGCAAAAGGCATCGAGTTTGATGCGGTCTTGCATTGGGTCGAGCCCAGGCTGGATGCGGTGTTTTTTCCAGTACTTGCCATTGGACTTGGCCTGAAAGGCAATGTGCAATTCAACTTGGCGAAACAGGTCATCCCGAAAGGTCAGCATCCACAGCGACTTTTCACGGGCGTCCCGGCTGACAAATGCCTCCCGAACCTCGCGGTCACCGGCGCACGACGTTTGAAACTCTTGGATGGAGAGATCGTTGGCCATCAGGTGTGCACGGCGCAAGTCGTCGTGCCAGAGGTGCAGCTTGTATTCAACCGACTCGCGCTCGGCTTGCGTCATCTCTGCACCCTGCATAGTCGCTTCAAGCAACGCGACTGCGTCATTGACCACGGTGGGCAACAGTTCCTGCGCCAGGCTCCAGTCAATGGCCAGGCCCTGGCCCAGGGGATGCGCGTCGGTGAATTCGCGCAGGGTGGGCATCGAAATGTGACGCAGGAAATGTGCAGGGTTGAATATTTTCATTATTGGTTTGCCTCATGAGTATTTGCGCACAAGGCCAACCAAAACCCCAAAAATCTCAAGTTTGCCGTTGGGCCGGATGGTGGGGAAATCCGGGTTGGCGGGAAGCAGGTGATATCCGTCTTTGTCTCGTCCGAGTGTTTTTAGTGTGAATTCATCATCAACGACCGCGACCACCACTTCTCCGGGGTTGGCCTGGCTGCGTCGCTCGACCACAGCCAGATCTCCGCTGTGGATCCCGGCATTGATCATTGAGTCGCCTTTGACCCGCACCAGCACCGTGTTGGCTGGCCGGGCGATCAAAAATCGGTCCAGCGTCATCTGCTCGCCACCCTCGTCGGCTGTTGGCAGGGGCATGCCAGCGGCAACCGGCAGGTTGGCAATTGAGCGGTCAAAGAAGCGATCAGTCGGGGACCAATCGCCATCAGAGGTGCGCTCCAGCATGCCCGCAGCCTCCAGCCGCTCCAGCACCTTTTTGATACCGGACTTGGAGGCGAACCCCAGGAGCGACATCAGACGGGTGTACGAGGGCAACACCCGGTGTTGGGCGTAATAGTCCTGCAAGGTGGCCAGGTGTTCGAGATCGTTGATTGTTTTCTTCACGGAATCATTGTAGAGAACGATCGTTCACTTTGCAATGATCTTGTGTCTTCAATCGCAAAAAACCTTTTTTACGATGATTTCAGGCGTTAACCCGCAGGAACCCGCACTAACCCACACCAGCCCGCAACTCCCTGCTGGCCTTGGAAGCAGCCCTTAAAGACAATTTTGTCTACACAAGTTTGTCAACACGGAACGCTACCCAATGAGCCTAAAAAACAGCATCAACCACCTCCCGCCAGAGCGCATGACACCTGATCAGCGTCGGCTGGAGATCGCCGCCATCCTCGCAAAGGGCCTGGTCCGGCTGCGCCAGTCAAACCTGGTCAAGCGTCAGATACCTGCCACTGAGCGCAAAGTTTTACTTGGCTTCTCTGGTGACCAGAGCGTTCATACAGACCTCATCAACAAATGAACGAGGTTCACATGAAAACAAGCAAAACGCCCGCAACCGCACCCCGGACTGCGGTGGCACAGGTGCATGAACTGCCCAACCTGCCGTTTCCCGAGATCAAAGCCCTGTGGCGAAAGCTGTTTGGCGGAGAAACACCTACCCACAACCGCCAGTTTCTGGAGCGCCAGCTTGCCTACAAACTTCAGGAGGTCGAATTTCGCAAAGTCGACCCGGGGCTGCTGGAGCGCAACAACAAGAAGATCGCCTCGCTGATTGCCACCGGCAAGCTCAGAAAGCGCGACCGGGATTTCCACCCCACGCCCGGCACACTGTTCACACGCGAGTACCACGGCAAGGTGCACCAGGTGATCGCCACGGCCGACGGCCAGTACGAATTTGAAGGTCGCCCTTACCGCAGCCTCTCGATGATTGCGCGAGAGATCACCAGCAGCCGCTGGTCTGGGCCTGTCTTTTTTGGACTCAAGGACTACGCCGCCAAATCCACCGCCAAGAAAGGCGGCTCCAAATGAGCGAAGTATTGAAACGCCGCATGCGCTGCGCGGTTTACACGCGCAAGTCCAGCGAAGAAGGACTGGACCAGGAATACAACTCTATTGATGCCCAGCGCGACGCCGGGCATGCCTACATCGCCAGCCAGCGCGCCGAGGGCTGGATCGCTGTGGCCGACGACTACGACGACCCAGCTTTCTCCGGCGGCAACATGGAGCGGCCCGCACTCAAGCGACTGATGACCGACATTGAGGCCGGGAAAATTGATGTGATCGTGATCTACAAGATCGACCGGTTGACCCGCAGCCTGGCTGACTTCTCCAAGATGGTCGAAGTCTTTGAGCGGCAAGGCGTGTCCTTTGTCTCGGTCACCCAGCAATTCAACACGACCACGTCCATGGGCCGACTCATGCTCAACGTGCTGCTGTCCTTTGCGCAGTTTGAACGCGAGGTGACTGGCGAGCGAATCAGGGACAAGATTGCAGCAAGCAAACGCAAGGGGATGTGGATGGGCGGCATCCCCCCGATTGGCTATGACGTTGCCAACCGTCGTCTGATTCCCAATGACGCCGAAGCCAAGACGATCGCGCACATCTTCCAGCGCTTTGTGGAACTGGGCTCGACCACCAAGTTGGTGAAGGAATTACGACTGGACGGTGTGACCTCAAAAGCCTGGACTACTCAGGACGGTCGAGTACGGGAGGGCAAGCCCATCGACAAGGGGCTGATTTACAAGGTCCTGAACAACCGCACCTACCTGGGTGAGTTGCGTCATAAGGAGCTTTGGTACCAGGCGGAGCACCCGCCGATCATCACGAAGTCCATTTGGGACGATGTCCACGCGATCCTCAGCACCAATGGACGTGTGCGAGCCACCACGACCAGAGCCAAGACGCAGTACCTGCTCAAAGGCATCGTCTTTGGGAGCGACGGCCGCGCGATGTCGCCATTTCAAACCGCCAAACAAAACGGTCGCCGCTACCGTTACTACGTGCCCCAGCGCGATATCAAGGAGCACGCCGGTGCATCGGGCCTGCCCCGCATGCCAGCGGCGGAGTTGGAGTCGGCGGTACTGGAGCAACTGCGTGGCCATTTACGCTCGCCGGATGTGGTCAGAGATGTTCTGCCGCAGGCCCAGAAATACGACCCTACGCTGGACGAGGCCATCGTCACGGTGGCCATGAAGCGGCTCGACGATGTCTGGGACCAGTTGTTCCCTGCCGAGCAGATGCGGATTGTGCGGTTGCTGGTTCGTCAGGTGAATGTCTCGCCCAACAACATGTCGATGGATTTGCATCCCACAGGTATCCAGCGACTGGTGCTTGAGTTGCATCACAATAAACTGCAGCCCGAGCCAGCCACAGAAATGGAGTCGGAGGCCATGGCATGAGCGAGATTCAAATCAGATCCACTGGCACTACAGAAGTAATTCAATCCAGCGACGGACGGATCACGCTTTCGGTACCGATTCAGATCAAGCGCCGCAGTGGGCGCAAACAAATGACGCTGCCTAACGGGCAATCAGGTCAGCCGGGCAAACTGCTACGGCCGTGGGACGTGGCGGCCACACCGCTGCAACTGGCGCTGGCCAGGGGCCACAGGTGGCTGGCCATGCTGGAGTCCGGCAAGGTGAAAAACCTGACTGAAATTGCAGCACTGGAGGGAGTCGACAACAGCTACGTCAGCCGCATGGTGAACCTGACCACGCTGGCACCCGACATCGTCGAGGCAATCCTGGAGGATGGGCTGCCGGACCACCTGACGCTGTTTGATCTTGCTGTGGATCCGCCTGCGCTGTGGGAGGAGCAGCGGGAGCGGATTTGGTGATACGGCGACTGTAAAAGAATAGTCATGGCGACTGACTTCAATGCAGCGGTTGCTGCCGTTCGAGTTTTCAACGTGAATGCCCTTGGCGTGCCGGATTGCGATCACTCCTATTCATGCATCGTGGTAATGCGCAGAGACAGGTTTCAGGCGCGCAGTTGACATTGCTAGAGAGTTGACAACAGCGTGCAGAGATCTGCAAGCTCGACGAGCAAGACTGCAGCAGCATCAAGCATGGTGCGATCAATCACCTGGGCGTGTCGCCAGCGTTGATGGCTTACCGCGAGCACAAGGCCATGCTGGGCAAGACTTAGGCCGGCGAGAAGTTCCCGGCGGTTGTGATGATGGGGGCTGGCTGGATGGTGGTCCCCGACATCAAACCAGGCAAGTGATGGTGAGTGGCTGACCCGCCCTGGGTCAGCCACTCAGTCGGGATCGCTGTTTGCAGGTGATCCCGTCCTTTTTGTCAGTTGGCGCAACAGCGCTGTGGCCAACCAGCCATCACTTTGATCCACCCGAAGCCTTGGCCACGTAGGCCGCCAGGGCGGCAATTTGCGCATCACTGAGTTTGCCGTTGTAGGACGGCATCTGCCCAATGCCGTTGCGCAGCGCGGTGGCCACGCGCTTGGCATCGGGCTTGAGCTCGTCCAGGCTGGGGCCCACGGCGCCTTCGGCTCCCGCGTCCTTGAGCGCATGGCACAGGGCGCAGGCAGGCACCGCGCCTTGGCCGAACAACACCTTGCCTTGTTGAAGTTGCGCGGCATCGTCGGCGGCGTGCACGGGCAGCACTGTGAATGCCAACGACCACAGGGCAGCGACCAACGCGTGTTTTTGGATTGTGCGCTTCATGCCACGCTCACTTTCACGGCGTGGTCGGCCCAGCTGGTGTTGTTGTAGCCGCCCGCGTTTTCCATGCGTTGTTCGGGCTGCACGTTGCCTGCGGTGTCGGTGGCTCGGCTCGCCAGGGTGAACTGGCCCGCCGGCAGGCGCGCCGCAAAAACAAACTGCCGCCACGCAAAGCGGCCGAGGTCGGGCCCCACCATGCGCGCGAGCTGCCAGGTTTTTCCGCCGTCCAGAGAAACCTCGACCTTGGCCACCGCGTTCATGCCGCCAAACGCCACGCCATGGATCTGTGTGTCACCCGCTTTAAGCGGGGCGCCGTCCGTGCCGGGACCGTTGATCCACGACTTCACCGTCATTTCCTGCACCGATGGCTGCGACGGGTCGCCCTTCGCGCCGGGCGGTGAAATGCGGTAGCCGTGCGACATGATGCGTGCGTCGGTCTCCTGAGCGGTGAAGGCCAGGCGTTTGACGTACTTGATGTTGTTCACGCCCGTGTAACCCGGCACGATCAAGCGCAGTGGGCCGCCGTGGGCCAGCGAAATCGGCACACCGTTCATTTCCCAGGCCAGCAGGGCATCGGCGAGTGCGGCAGCAGGCACCGAGCGTTCCACGATCACGCTCTTGGGGTCCAGTCCATCGGGGAGTTTTTCGCCGCCTGTGCCGGTGAGGTAGGCCATGCCGGCCTCCACGCCGCCCAGGGCATCCACCACCCAGCGCACCGGCACACCGCTCCACACCACACAGCCTGCTGCGCCCACTTGCCAAGGCGTTCCACTGGGCTTGTTGGGGAAGTAGCCGCGTCCGTTGCCAGAGCATTGCAACACCATCGCCGTGGTCTCGATGCCTATGCGCTTGAGGTCGCCCAGCGTGAGTTTGCGCGGGTTCTTCACCCCCTCGATGTTGATCTCCCAGGCATCGCGGTTGCCCAGGATCGAGGCGTCGGGCGCGGGCAGGTTGTTGCGGATGTAGAGCTGCTCGGACGGCGTGATTACGCTGGTGCCGAACACACTGCGCTTGGTCTCAATGGTGGTGCTGCTGTGCACGATCAGGCTGGCCGGGTCCTTCCAGCCCACGTACGCTGGCAGAGGCTTGGCAGCACCGGCCAAGGCGACGGGCGCGGTCTCACCAGCAGCGGCTGCGGTGCGGCCAAAGCTGGCCAGACCAACGGCAGCCAAAGCAGCGCCGCTGCCGGCCAGCAGGTGGCGCCGGGGGAGCGAGGTGGGTTGTTGGTTCATTTCTGGGGTCTCCGGTGGTTGGGCGTCGTGCGCCGGTTGGGGTGAAAGGGGTGAGCGGTTGATTCGTTGACAGGGACGCGGTGCCTCAGCCTGGCCCGGACACGGGAGGTGCCTGCAGTGCCGTCTGCGCGACCGCCAGTGCCTTCTTTTTCTGGGCCACCAGCAACAAGGGCTTGCCCTCGCGCGAGCGGATCACCTTCCAGTGCACGTTGCTCCACCAGCCGCTGGCCTCGCGCAGGTCCACAGACTGGTCAAAGGCATACACCGTCACCATGCCGCCCTTCTCGAAGAACGTGGTGAGGTGGTAAGCGAGGTGACCTTCGATATCGCATGGCCGCATGAGTTGGGGAAACCCGGGCACCACGTTGGCGTCCCGCATGCCCAGGTGCATGAGCAACTGGCGCTGCTCCATGAAACTGCCCCGCAAGCTGCGCTCGTGGTATTCGTGGTCGATCGCGTCGCGCACCATCGCTGGCGGTCGCACGGCGAGCACCCCGCCGCTGGTGCCACCGGCCAGCAAAAGCGCAGCCAGAAAACGCTGCAAGCCGCGTCGCGCCAGCAGCGGCTGCGGCTTTCGGTACAGGTGTGCCGGTGCGTCGCTGGCCTCTAAGGCGATCGCCAACTTGGCGCGCGCGCGCAAATCGAATTCGCTGTCGGGCAGGAAAGGCGCGTCGGTATCGGGGCTCATGTCTTGGTCCTGCGAAACGGGGTAACGTTGACATCGGCCTTGGGTGTCGCAGGTACCCCCATGGCCAGCTTCAAAGCGTCGCGCGCACGGGCTAGGCGCGACAACACCGTGCCGGGCGCGATCTCCAGCGCCTCGGCCATCTGGGCGGTGGGCATGTCGTCGAAATAAAACAGCACCAGCACCTCGCGGTGGATGGGCGCCAGGCGCGCGAGCGCCTTGACGACATCGAGTTTGTCGTCCAGCCCCGCGTCGGGCGCCGCTTGCTCGGGCTGCTCTTCATCGTCCAGCGACTGCATGCTGGGTGCGGCCTGGCGAAAGGCGGCGCGGCGCATGATCTGAAAGAGCCAAGCCCGTGCCAGCGCAGCGTCGCGCAGTTGCTCCCGGTGCTTCCAGGCGTTGGCAAAACAGTCTTGCACCACGTCTTCGGCAATGGCGCGCGAACCAGTGAGCGCCCACGCACTGCGCAGCAAAAAACGGTAGTGCTCACGCACCCATTGGTTATAGCGGGACTCGGCAGACTGGAACAGCATGGTGATCAAGAGCGCTGCATGGCTTGGTTCATTCCGTGGCGCTCATTGGTACTTTCCCTAGGGCTGTCGATCAAGGCCCCCGCGTCCCACCCAGCGACGGAAATTCCGCTTCCGCACCTTTGGCTGTGCGCTGCTGCAGGGTGTGCAGTCGGCGTTGCATGCTCTGGATCTCCACCGTCTGCCCGGCAATGATTTCCTCGGCCAACTGCCGGGTGACAGGATCGCGCCCATGCTGCAACACCAGCCGCGCCATGTCCACAGCGCCGGCGTGGTGCGGAATCATCATCGCCAGAAAGTCCTGGTCGGCCTGGCCTGCGTAGCCCGGGCTGTGCATGGCCTGCATCATGCGGGCCATCGATTCGTCCATATCCCGCTGGAATGCGCTGGTGTGCGCGGCGCTGGCGCCGTGGCTGGTGTGCGCGCCGCTCATGCCGTCTGGCCCTTCTCGCCCACACGCACGTAGACGAGGTTGATGCTCTTTTTGTTGCGCAGCGCGCCAGAGGGCAGCGTCAGATTGCCCAGGGGGATCTGCGCAATGAAGGTCGGGCGCAGCGGGTCGCTCACATCAAATGCACTGCACACGGTCTGGCCCGCGTTGGGCGTGCCGGGCAGCTCGTCCTGTTCGTGGGCCACATACAGCAGCGTGTTCTCGGGGTTGGTCCACAACCCGTGCGACTCGCGGCCACGGCTGGAGAAGGTGCCCACCACCTTGCGCTGTCCGCCCGGAGCGCTGCGGTCGATGATGGCGATCGGGCTCGACGCCACGCCGCCGGGGCCACCATCGTCGATGCGCGCCAGGCTGGCATAGACCACGCTGCCGCGCGCATTGCGCACGAACTCAACGTGGTTGGGCCGAGCGCCCATGCCGAGTGGCACGGTGTCGATCAGGTCGAAGCCACCCTGCGTCGAGCGGCAAGACACCGCATCAGCCAGCTTGTGCGAGAACCACACCTCGGCACCGTCGGGTGTGGTCTTCATGAAGGGCGTGAAGCCGGGTTTGTCCTGTGCGCTGATGTCCAGCGTGGTCAGCCGCTGCGGTTGGCTGTGGCCATCCGCGCCGGGGTTGACGCGGAACACGTCGATCTTCGACACCTTCTGGCTGGCCACAAAGGCCAACGTACCCTCACGGTTGAACCACACCTGCGCCGGGCCGCTCAGTGTGGGCAGGTATTGGCGAACCGCGCTGGAGCCCGGGCTGTCGGCCCCCTTGAGCTGGCGAACGGCACGATCGACGCCGACGATGGCAATACGGTCTTCACCGCGCAGCGTGACCCACAGCTCGCGGCCGTTGCGCGTGAAAGTGGGCTCGTGCGGTTCGCGGCCCAGCAGCAGGCCACTACTCAGGCGCTCGGGGTTGGTGGTGGGCCCAGACGCAGGGTTGGGTGTGTTGCCGATCACGCGGCGCTGCTCGGCGTCGATCAGATAAATGTTGCTGGAGCCGCGCCCGCTGGTGGCCAGCAGCCGGCCGTCGGGCGACGGCACCGCGCCGTGGGCGTCGATGCAGCCGTGGTACAGCGGCTTGTGGATCATCGCCGCGTGTGTCGGCGCCACGCCGGCGGTGACGTAGCGAAATGGAGGCCGCGGGTCTTCGTCGAAGCTGGTCAGGTTGATCGTGCTCTCGACGGTGTTCGTCTTCGGATCGATGACGACCAGCGTGTTGGAGTCTTCATTGGTGATGAAGACGCGGTCGCGCGGGTCGATGCCGGTGGCTGCGGCTCCCGCTGAAGCGCCGGACGGGGCCTGGGCATGTGCTGCGGGCAGCGCGCTGGCTGCCGCGGCGGCCAGGGTGTACTTGAGAATGTCGCGGCGTTGGGTGGTCATGTGTGCTTTCTGAGTTGGTGTGGAGAGTGATCGCTTGGGTCGTGGGCCGGGAGCCGCCGATGAACCACTGCCCAGCGCTTGCTTCAGGTCAAGAGCGCGGCTCGGGCCGTTTCATTCCCTGGGCATGCCGACAGCGCGTCGCGCCGACGCCGCCCTGGCCTTCAGCGCGGGGTGCCAAGTTGCCGATAGACCTCGGCCGACACCTGCGCCAGCACGCTGCGGTCGGCGTCGGACGACAGGGCGTAGCCGAAGGGACCGTCGACCCAGTAGAAGACATTGACCACACCTTCGCGTGCGAAGCGGAAGGCCGTGTCTGTGTTCTTCACGCTGGCCTGCAGTGCCTTGTCCGGCCCCGCGGCACTGCCCACGTCGGCGACATCGTTGGATACGTACAGCGTCAGTTTGCTGCCGAGCTCGTTGCGGTACATGAACTGCGCCACCGGCCCCTGGCCGCCCGGCAACAGGCGCCCGCCTTCCAGCGTATAGCCCTGGGCCTGCAGGTACGGCGGCTTCATCGGCGCGCCCATGCGCTTGGACAGCCAGGCCACGAGCTGGTCTTCGTGCGCCGCGTCCACCTCGACCGGGCGGCGCGGGTCGGGACTGTATACCGCGTGAGCCACCGCCGCGCGCTGCGCGAAGCCGCCCGCTGACGCCAGCGTCAGGCCGCGCTCGGCGGGTGCCGCGGCGGCCATGCGGCCGGCATCGTCGCCCCCCGCGGGCAGGCCGCCCCGCAAGCCCCAGCCTGTGGCGCCGCTGATGACGGCGATGGCGATCCCAGCGGCCAGGCGCTGGAGGTACCAAGGCGTCTGCGGCACGGCGCGCGGGCGCGCCGATTTCAGCAGGCGCTGCGGCGGCTGTTCATCCAGCACGGGATCGAACAAGGCGTGCAGTTCGCGCTTATGCGCCCAGTAGGCCTCCAAGCGCTGCGCGTCTTCAGGGCGTGCGGCCAGATAAGCGGCGATCTCGACCTGGCGCTCAGCGGGCAGGCGGCCATCAACGAACGCATGCAGGTCGGCCTCGGTGACCGGGGGAATGGACGGTGGCGGACGGTCGGTATTCATGGGTTGCTTCGCAATACATTCATTTGACGACTTTCAGCCGCACCGGTTCTGCGCGGCCTTCCATCAGGCCGCGCAGGCGCTTACGGCCTCGCGACAGGCGCGACATCACGGTGCCGATGGGGATACCCAGGGCCTGCGCCACATCGGCATAGGCCATGTCTTCCAGCGTCACCAGAAGAAGCACTTCCTTCTGCTCGACGGGCAGCAAGTCCAGTGCAGCCTGCAGATCCAGTACAGCCAGCCTGTCGGTTTGTGTCGGCGCCACCGGCACTTCGGGCGTGTCGTCGTCCATGGTCACGGTGTGCAGCCTGGGACGGCGCACGCCATCGACGTGCAGGTTGTGCATGATGCTGAAGAGCCAGGCGCGCATGTCGGCCACGCCGCCCCACAGGTTCGACTTGGCCCAGGCCCGCTCCAGCGTGTCCTGCACCAAATCGTCGGCGTCGTCACGGTTGTTCACCAGTGCGCGCGAATAGCGGCGCAGGCGCGGCACCCAGCTCAGCAGGCTTGCGTCGTCTTGCATCGGGGGGTCGTGGCCTGAGGGTCTGGACGGAAGTCGACAGCAAATGTCATTCCTTGATGATGTGCCAGACGTCTTTGAAGTTGTCGCCGGCGCGGTCGCCGGGCTTCTGGTCGGCCTGGTAGGTGTACACCGGCTTGCCCTTGTAGGCCCACTGGCGCGCACCGTCGTCGCGCATGACGATCGTGTATGCACCGGCGGGTTGGTCGCTGGCGGCGGCCATCGCGGGCGGCCACAGCGCGGCGCAGCCGCCGTTGCAGGTGCTTTTGCCGCTGCCTGCCACGTCCTTGTCGAAGGTGTAGAGCGTCATGCCCTTGGCGTCGACCAGCGCGCCGTTGGCGAGCTTGGCCGGCGCGTCGGCAGCCATAGCGCCGGTGAGTGGTGCCGCGAAGGAAGCCGCTGTGATCAGCAGCGCGGCCAGAGTCGAAAGGTGCTTCATGGGGTTGTCCTTTAGGGTCTGGTGGAGAGTAGCCACGCTGCGTGCCGTTCAGTAAGCCGCAGCCACCGCCAGCTTGGGGTCGATCTGCCAGGTTTCACTGACGATCTTGCCTTCACGGAACGTCAGCACGTAGCGCACCTTGATGGGCATCTTGCCTTCGAAGACGACGTTGGCCGAGACGGTGGCGCCCTTGGGGTTGGCCGATTCTTCAATCTGGCCGACTGTGAGCTTCAGTGGGCCGACGGCCTTGCCGAACTTCTCCCAGGTGCCGCGAATGGCATCGGTGGTGGCATAGGTGCCGTCGAGTGGGCCGCCTACCCAGTTCAGCTGGGCCTGGTCGGCATAGGCACGCATGACGATCTGGGTGTCGCCCGAGGCGATGGCCTGGAAGTGCGTGCGGGCGTCGTCGCTGGGGGCGGCGAAGGCGCTGCCGGAGGCGAGCGTCAGGGCGGTGGCGGCGAAAGCGAAAGTCTTGAACATTGTGGGCTCCGATGAAGGGTTGGTGTGAAGTGAAGGGGGGTGAGTGCTGGACGAAGGGTCCGATAGGTCCCGACAAAAGAGCAGACGGCGTCGGCATGCGGTCTATTCCAGAGCGTGCAAAGAAATTTAGGGTCAGGGCCCTGGGCCGTGAATTCGAGGCTTCAGCCCAGCAGGGCCGGCACCCAGCGGTTGATGAGCGCGCCTCCGACGATGAGCCAGCCGAACAAGATCAACGCCAGCAGCAGCGGCTTGGCCCCGGCCTTGCGAATGGCGCCGATGTGCGTGGCCAGGCCGAGCGCAGCCATCGCCATCGCCAGCAGCGCGGTGTCAATCTCGATCGTCACTGCCACCACCGACGCCGGCAGCCATTGCAGCGAATTGAGCAACACAACCGCGACGAAGCCGAAGGCGAACCAGGGCACAGCGAGTTGACCCTTGGCGTGAGCATGCTCTGCCTCCACCAGGGCTTGCAGGGTGCTGTCGCGCGCCAGCCAAGCCGACAGCATCACCAGGAACGGCGCCAGCATCATTACTCGAACCATCTTCGCGATGACGGCCGAGTTGGCTGCGTCCGGGCCCACCGAACGTGCTGCGGCCACCACCTGGGCCACCTCGTGGATGGTCGATCCGACGTAGATGCCGAACCCGTTGGCGCCGCCGGGGATCAGCGCCCAGTGCCGGTTCAGCTCGAACAGCGCCGGGTACAGGAAGATCGCCAGCGTGCCGAACACCACCACCGTGGCCACCGCCACCGTGACCTGCTCGGCGCGCGCCTTGACCACCGGCTCGGCGGCCATCACCGCAGCAGCGCCGCAGATGGCACTGCCAGCGCCGATCAGCATCGCCGTCTTGCGCTCCAGGCCCAGCCAGCGCGTGCCGATGAGGCAGGCCAGTGCGAAGGTCGAGCCCAATATCATTGTGTCGATGGCGACACCAGCTATGCCAACATGGTCAATGTCCTGCACGGTGAGCCGCAGGCCGTACAGCACCACGCCCAGGCGAAGCAGGTTCTGCTTGGAGAAGTTGACGCCGGCGCCGCTGGCTACCGCCCAGCGCGGGGCCCACGGGTAAACCGTGTTGCCCACGATCATGCCCAGCACGATGGCCAGCGTCAGCGCACTGAAGCCATGGTCCTGCAGCCAGGCGATGCGGCCCAGCGCGATACCGGTGGCAGCCAAGGCGCCGCTCAGGGCCAGGCCGGGGAGCATGCGTGCGAAAGCCGATGCAGAGGCCGATGTGCGTGGCTCAGGAAGTACGTTGATGGTCATGCTGCTTGCCTCCGGTTGAAGTTCATGAGGACGAAGCTTCCGGCTTCATAGATGACCCGTCAAACGGGTTGTATCGCTAAGATGTACCCATCTGATCGCTTTGCAAACAAATCCGCCATGAATACCCTTCGCCTCACGCTGCGACAGCTGCAGATCTTCGTGGCGGTTGCGCGCAGCGGCACTACCACGGCAGCCAGCGCCGAGATCGCGCTGTCGCAGTCGGCCACCAGCTCGGCCGTGAATGAACTTGAGCGGCTGCTGTCGCTGCGCCTGTTCGACCGCGCGGGCAAGCGCCTGCTGCTCAACGACAACGGCCGTGCGTTACTGCCGCGGGCCCTGGCGCTGCTGGACGGTGCCGCCGGCATCGAGTTGATGTCCCGCGATGGCAGCGCCCAGGCGCAGTCGCTGCGCATCGGCGCCAGCACCACCATCGGCAACTATGTGCTGCCCAGGCTGCTGGCCCGTTTTGTCGCAGCGCAACCGGGCCATGCCAGTGCCTGGCGCTCAAAGGTCGTGATCGGAAACACGGCGGCCATCTGTGACGCGGTCGCTGCGTTTGAACTGGACGTGGGCCTGATCGAAGGGCCTTGCCACCAAGCGGCGCTGGCCGTCACGCCATGGCACCAGGACGAGATGGTGGTCGTTACATCGCCCGACAGCGCGTGGGCACGAATGAGCCTGGCCGGCGAGCGGGTGCCAATGCGGACACTGCGTGAAGGGGTCTGGCTGGTGCGTGAGTTGGGCTCGGGAACGCGCGAGGCCACCGACCAAAGTCTGCTGCCCCACTTGCGCTCCTACCGTCGAAGCATCGAGCTGGGAAGTTCGGAGGCGATCAAACATGCGGCCGAGGCGGGTATGGGGGTGGCCTGCCTTTCGTCGTGGGTCGTGAGCGACGCTTTGGAGGCCGGCCGCCTGTGCCGCATCGCCACGACCTTGCCGCGGCAGCTCCGACAATCTCACCTGGTCGTGCATCGCGACAAACAGCCCACCGCTTCGCTGCTGGCATTTGTCGACCAGGTATCTGGCGCCGAGAAAACGGCGCCATGAAATGTGACTCCATCGAGGTCAGGCCTGAGCAGCTCGCCAGTCGGCGCTCAAGCTTATCCACGCACCTTCAACGAGATTCACGGCAGGCTCACCTGCACAAATGCCGGATGCGGATGGCGAGGTCAAGACTGCCGCATATCCACATACCGCACGCGATGTCTTGGGCATTGCGATCCAACGGCCACCCCTTGTCTCCTTCTTTATTTGCGGCGAGAGCAATGATCAGAATGTTGCAACAGCATCAGGTCAAAGTGAACTATTGCCCGTCTATCACGCACTTTGAGGAGCACTGGGAACCCGGGTGGCGGGTATTGCGCTACGGACACTGAAGGACCAAAAGAAGTGATTCGCCCTCCCTGCTGGCGCTTGAAGAAGGCCTGCCCAGGGTCCAGAACACCGTTTCGTCCGTGACGCAAAGGGCCATTCCAGAACTTTGCACTTCGCTACAGTGCCGAACGACCGGTACAGGTAATCGATCGGTCGCTTGAGATCCTGACCGGTGAGCGACCGCTTGCGGTGGCGCCCATGGACTCTGCCGTCGAACCTAAGTGGCAGCAATCAGCCTTAAACAGTCATTGCCTCAGCCCACCAAAGCGACAAAAAAACCGCTTGATTCGTCCGCGCGTAACCCGTTGATTTATATAGGGGTGACGGGTGAGCCTTCCGGACTTCGGCCTGCGCTGGGTGGGGAGGGTCGGAGAGAGAATGTGCAAACGGAGAGTAAAACCTGCCGGTCACTGGCAGAAATGGCTCTCTCCGCAGTCCGCAAGAACCCGCAGGAACCCGCGCAAACACGCGGTAGTAGGCAAAAAAAAGCCAACCGGTTAGGGTTGGCTTTTAAGGTATTGGTGGCACGCAGAAATATGAATGCGATTTTTTTGCGACAAATTAGGTCTCATTTCAGCGTGATCCCAAAGCTTGCACATCGGCCAAATTGAAAACCTGCTTCAAATCGTTACAAAACGAGCTTGGCAAGCGCCCCATATGCTGAAGCTGACCGACAACAATGCCAGGAGCAATCTCATGCTCTTTGGAAAATTGTTTGATTGCCACCTTGCTGATCGGCTTTTTTTGGGCAAACACAGTCAGCATCCGCCTGGGAATTAGCTCATTTTGAGCAAACTCATTTGCCTCGTTCTCTTTTGCTACATCGAGACCATTTGTTCCCTCAAGGAACAGTTCTTTTTTTCCATGCAGGAGAATGTGACCTGCCTCATGAAAAAACGTAAACCACAGGTGGTCATCGGTCTTGTAGCGCAAGCTAAGCTGTATCAGCGCCTTGTTTGTGTTGAGCCAGCGGGTTGCACCGCTGACGCCCGTTTTGGGTAAGGACGGCACAAACACCACTGCGACACCCGCTTGAGCGCAAAGTTCACGCATGCGAGGCACGAACACATCTGGCGAAAAAGTAGTTAGGCGTCGAATCTCATCCAACGCTTGTCGAAACTTCACTTTGTCATACGATTCACACAAGATCGTAGAAGCTTCAATCTCACCCCGTCGCAACCATGCCGAAACAGCTTCGGGGTGAATTTCATGAGCGTTGTGCTGCCGATAAGCAACCCCTAAGTTGGGCCACATGTCATCCCACTGGTCAACGCTGGCAATGCCAAAAAATCGAAGCACTTCAATCAACTGGGCTTTAGGCTCCTTGTGCTTGTCAATCCAGCCTAACTTGGTCATCAACAGAACCGGAATCCGCTTAAGCCAGTCCAAATCACGGGTGAGTCTCTTTTCCTCAGCGACACGCGCCAAGACCTCCTGGTATTGACTCTCCAAGTTCATCCAGTATTGCGCAGGCATGCCAATCGCGCGCTCAAGTTTGATAGCTGTCTCGGGAGTTATTGCAGACTTGGCGTTGACCAAGGCACCAATGTGCTTCGGCGTCAGCCCTGTTCGTTTGGCCAACTCTTGCTGCTTCATTCCTCTCGTTTCCAACTCAAGCTCGAGCACGGCCCCTGGCGATACAGCGTAGTCGGGCCTGTATTCGTTTAATGTTTGCTTATCCATGGGTATCCTTAATTTCAACAATCACGATGGCGGTCACTGCCTTCCAGTCCAATCCACCTTCTGCACGCATGGGTAGTGGGTCATGGTTGGGCCTGATGATCAGCCGATAGGGGTGATCCAAGTCCATAGTGATCTGCCCTTTACGGTTGCCCGTGAGCTCATGACAGCGATGGGGCGGGCTCATTGGCGGCGCGAAAATACTCAATGTCGGTGCGGCACGCAACGCCGTCATGACAATTTTGAGTCTCTTAGAGCGAGTCGCTCCGTGCGCCTTGACCATAGCTTTTTCCTCGCTGAGCTCTTTTTGGAGCTTTTTTGTCGCGAACCGTATGTCCATGTGAATTTCTAAATTTCATGAACCTCAGAGGTTACCACTTTTTTCAAAATGGCGCCTGGCTTTGGCTAGCTCGCTTAGATTTAGCATCGAATTTTCAGAAATTGACTCACTGACACAGCCCCAAGATAGGCTGCGACCGTGTTCGACATCCTTCCGATCCTGAGATGATGCGGGCTATGAGCGACATCCCCACCGATTTACCGGAGTCAACACCACCGCCACCGCAGCGCTGCGCGGTCTACACCCGTGTGTCGATGGATAACGCTGAGGACGACAAGCTGAGCTCGGTTCAGGCGCAGTTCATGGCCTGCCATGAACTCATTGCAAGTCAGTTCGGCAAGCACTGGGTCCCCATGGACCGAATTTACGAAGACCGGGGTTATTCGGGCAGCAATATCCGCAGGCCTGGTTTGCAGGAGTTGTTATCGGATGTGGCCGACGGGTTGGTGGACATCGTGGTGGTGCATCGCTTGGACAGACTCTCTCGCCACATGGGAGATTTCACCGCGCTGATGCAAGACTTTGAGCGCCACGGGGTGGCATTGGTATCGGTGACGCAGTCGATTGACACCTCAGGCCCGCAGGGGCGCTTGACGCTGAACCTGCTGACTTCATTTGCACAGTTCGAGCGAGAGATCGCGGGGGAGCGTGGCCGGGAAAAACGTGCCGCTTCGCGCCGTCAAGGGGTGTGGCAAGGCGGTGCTCCGCCGCTGGGCTATGGCCTTACACAGCAACGCTTGGTGGTGGAACCGGTTGAGGCCAAGACAGTACGGAATATTTTTGAGCGGTTTTTACAGCAGCCATCAGTGACGACGCTGATTCAGGAGCTCAGTGAACAAGGCGTCAAAACCAAAGCTTGGCAAACCAAAGCTGGCCTGCTGCGCGGTG
This sequence comes from Limnohabitans sp. 15K, assembly GCF_002778285.1. Classification (GTDB taxonomy): domain Bacteria; phylum Pseudomonadota; class Gammaproteobacteria; order Burkholderiales; family Burkholderiaceae_C; genus Limnohabitans_A. The sequence goes on along the minus strand of NZ_NESM01000006.1, from coordinate 115,783 downwards.
GTCGCACCTTTGACAAAAACGTGCTTTACAAATTGCTCAACAACCGGATGTACCTGGGCGAGTTGTTCTATGACGATGCTTGGCATGCCAGCAGCCACAAACCCCTCATTGATCAACCCCTGTGGGACGAAGTTCATGATTTGATGGCCTCGCGAGCACGTCGAACCGGCGTTCTAAATCGTGAAACGCCAGAGTGGCAATTCCCACTCAAGGGCTTGGTGTTTGGAGAGGATGGTCGGAGCATGACGCCCTGGTTTTCATCAAAGCAACGGGGGCGACAACTTGGCTATTACATCCCCCAGAAAGAGATTACCGTTGGGGCCGGTGCCTCCGGTCTGCCAAGGCTTTCCGCACATCGATTACATACGCAGGTGTTAGATCATCTGTACGAGAACTTTAGGGACCCCGCACAGTGGCTAGCTGCATTGCCGCAATCACTCACAGAACATCCAACGTTCGATCATGAACTTATTACTGAGCGGCTGCGCAAAGCGGCCAGCGTGTCCGACCACTTCACGTTGCGTGCGAAGGCGCAACTGATACGTCTGTTGGTCGAGCAAGTGGTTGTTGGGCCCAATGACTTCCTTGTACGCGTCAGCGCCAAAGGGGTGTTTGAGCTGATCTGTGATCTCATGCAAGCCCATAAAACAGACTGGATCTCACAAATACCAGACCAAACGCCGCGAAAGTGACGGCTTAGCCAGTGCCTAATTCAGCACCATCAGTTTGCAAACCTAATCAGACTATGGCGGTTGCAAGGACTGCATTTTTCAGCTCTTTAATCTGGAAATGACTTGGCTTTTGATCGTAAAAGAGCGTTCATGGAGGTCCGCAAACCCTTCTTGGAAAGCTGAGCCGATGAATGAAGCATATCGAATCGCCCTGATGAAAATCGTCACCTTGAACACCCTGCCAAAGCCAATTCTGTGGACCGTTTGGGATAAGTACTTTCCACGGCGTCCACACCGCAGCCGGCGTTACTTGGAGACCCAGCTTGCCTTTCTGTTTCAGAAATAAGCCTACGACGAAATGATCGCCGTCATGCCCCAGAAACGGGTCAAAGCTAGCGTCAAAGCCAGCCTGCTAACACGGCAGATCAAAAACCAATGACTGGCGGATTGGATGAGGATTCATATTCTTTTTTACTCGCTCGCCAAGTGATCTGGGCCTCGCGCCATCCCCTCAACCTAGCAATGCCACAAAAAAACCGATTGATTCGTCCGCGCGTAACCCTTTGATTTATATGAGGGTGACGGGCGCGCCTTCCGGACTTCGGCCTGCGCTGGCTGGGCCGGGTCGGAGAGAGAATGTGCAAACGGAGAGTAAAACCTGCCGGTCACTGGCAGAAATGCCTCTCTCCGCAGTCCGCAAGAACCCGCAGGAACCCGCGTAAACACGCGGTAGTAGGCAAAAAAAAGCCAACCGGTTAGGGTTGGCTTTTAAGGTATTGGTGGAGCTGGGGGGATTTGAACCCCCGTCCATAAGTCTTTTTCGTACAGTTCTACATGTGTAGTCGTCTGATTTGAGTCTCGCCAAATGAACCGCGCAGCGACACGCTGAACACCCAGCCAGTACCCTTTTTTCTCACACCACCTCAAGGTACCCGAGGTGATGCCAGCCCATATGTTTTACCTTGCAGCTAGGACTTTGAGGGGTTTAACCCCCTCATCACCCTAACCCAGCCTATCGGCCAACTGTTGCAAGGCTCACCGGATTAAGCGGCGAGTGCGAAACGTTCGTCGTTTGCAGTTAGTTTTTTTTCCGAAGATTAACGAGGATCAGAACCTCGACATGCCCTGCCACGCGTCCGAACCCATGTCGAAACCAGTGCAGCCCCTGAGGGATCTATTTTAGGCGCTCTTGAGGAATTTCAAGAGGTCCATCGGCGAATCAATGTGCAAATGGGCATTCCAACGCGAAATATCGGTCTGCACGCCCAAATAACCATAGGTGGCAGCAACAGTGCCCATGCCTGCCGCCAAGCCCGCCACGATGTCGCGCTCGTCGTCACCCACATACACACACCGGGTTGGGTCTACCGACATACGGCGTGCGGCCTCAAACAGGGGCTCAGGGTGTGGCTTGGCGTGCGGCGTGGTGTTGCCGCTGACAATCGCACCCGCAGATTGGAAAAGCGGCATGGCGGACGTCAAGGGGTCCGTAAAACGGTTGGACTTGTTGGTCACCACCCCCCACGGCATGCCTTGCGCCACCAGGCTGGCAATCAGGTCAACCACACCGTCAAAAATACGGGTCCGCTCGGTCATGCAGCGCTCGTAATTGACGAAAAACTCTTCCTTCATCGCCTCAAACTCGGGGTGCTCGGGGGTCATGTCGAAAGCGATGCCCAACATGCCTCTGGCACCTGCTCCGGCCATGTGGCGGTAATGCTCCAGCGGAAAAGAAGACAAACCACGGTCAACCCGCATTTTGTCCACTGCAGCGCCCAAATCTGGGGCGCTGTCGATCAAGGTACCGTCCAGATCAAACAAGACCGCTTGTACTTGGTGAAACATGTTCAGGCTTTCCGGCAAGCCAGCAGATAGTTCACGCTGGTGTCTTGGCTGAGCCAATAACGCTTGGTGAACGGGTTGTATTCCATGCCTTTGAAGCCTTGGGGCTGGAGCCCAGCATCTCGCGCCCAAGTGGTCAACTCGCTCGGCTTGATCAGACGGGCAAATTCGTGGGTGCCTTTGGGCAAGAGTTTGAGGATGTATTCGGCCCCGACAATCGCAAACAAAAAGGACTTGGGGTTGCGGTTGAGCGTGGAAAAGAACACCCAGCCACCGGGCTTGACCATTTGCGCACAAGCCCTGACCACCGAGGCCGGATCGGGCACATGCTCCAGCATTTCCATGCAGGTGACCACGTCGAACTGTTCCGGCTGCTCTACCGATAAGGCTTCTGCGCTGATTTCGCGGTACTGAACGCCTGTGGTGCCGGCTTCTAAAGCATGCAACTGCGCCACTTTGAGGGATTTGGTGGCCAGGTCAATGCCCAAAACCTGCGCACCTTTGCGGGCCATGGCATCGGCCAAAATACCGCCGCCGCAACCGACATCCAACACATTCAGACCGGTGAGCGGCACCAAGCCGTGAATCCACTCGAGGCGCAAAGGATTGATTTGGTGCAGAGGACGGAATTCGCTTTCCGGGTCCCACCAGCGGTGGGCCAGATCGGAGAATTTGGCCAGCTCGGCCGGATCGACGTTGGATGCTTCAGGGTTCATGGGGTGAGATTGTCATCCATGCAGCACATGGATGTGGCACAGACATAAAAAAAGCCCCATCTCTGGGGCTTTTGGTGTGACCTGAAACAGATCAGTTAGGGCGTGTACCGACCACTTCGATTTCCACGCGGCGGTTCTTGGAACGGCCAGCAGCAGTGCTGTTGTCAGCCACTGGCTGCTTCTCGCCTTTGCCTTCGGTGTAAACGCGGTTTTTCTCGATGCCCTTGGACACCAAGTAAGCCTTCACAGCGTCAGAACGCTTGACAGACAGCTTCTGGTTGTAAGCATCGGAACCCACGGAGTCGGTGTGACCCACAGCAATGATGACTTCCAGGTTGATGCCTTTGACTTTACCGACCAAATCGTCCAACTTGGCTTTGCCTTCGGCTTTCAACACCGATTTGTTGAAGTCAAAGAAGGCGTCAGCAGCGTAAGTCACTTTGGTAGCGGCAGCAGGCGCAGGAGCGGCAGCAGGGGCTGGGGCAGCTTTAGGCGCTGGGGCAGCAGCTGGTGCGGGAGCAGGTGCTGGAGCTGGAGCAGCTTTAGGGGCCACGATGGCACCATCGCAACCAGCAGCGGCTGTAGCAGGTGTCCAGTTGGCATTACGCCAGCACAGTTCGTTGGTACCGTTTTTCCAAGCGTCGCCGGAAGCATTGCGCCAGTTGTCGACAGATTGCGCGCCAGCGGCTGTTGCGAGAGCTGCGGAGGCAATCAACATCGCTACTTTGTTGAAATTGTTCATGGTCTTCCTCTTTTGAGATAAAGCCGCAGACTCGCTGCGAAAAAAATACGTTTCAGATGACCTCCACCTGAACCGTTGGGTTTTATTGTGCCATAGACATGAAACCCAATCGTTAAACGGCGTACACACGAGACAGCAAGGCCCATGATGAATGACAAATGTTGCATATACGCGACACGCACTTGCACCTAAAATGCATGTTTTAAAGCGCCAATCCCCTTCTTCTATATATGACACAGTTCGCCAAAGAAACACTGCCCATCAGTTTGGAAGAGGAAATGCGGCGCAGCTACCTCGATTACGCCATGAGCGTGATCGTCGGTCGCGCCCTGCCAGATGCCCGCGACGGCCTGAAACCCGTGCACCGTAGGGTCTTGTTCGCGATGCACGAGCTGAACAACGATTGGAACCGTCCTTACAAAAAGTCCGCCCGTATTGTGGGTGACGTGATCGGTAAGTACCACCCCCACGGTGACCAGTCGGTTTACGACACCATCGTGCGCATGGCCCAAGACTTTTCCATGCGCCACATGCTGGTCGATGGCCAAGGCAACTTCGGCTCGGTCGACGGCGACAATGCCGCCGCCATGCGCTACACCGAAATCCGCTTGGCCAAGATCGCCCACGAAATGCTGGGTGACATTGACAAGGACACCGTCGACTTTGGTCCCAACTACGATGGCTCCGAAAAAGAGCCCCTGGTGCTGCCTTCACGCCTGCCGAACTTGCTGATCAATGGCTCGGGCGGTATCGCGGTCGGCATGGCCACCAACATCCCGCCGCACAACCTGAACGAAGTGGTGGATGCTTGCCTGCATTTGCTGCGCAACCCCGAAGCCTCGATCGACGAGCTGATGGAAATCGTACCCGCGCCCGACTTCCCGACAGGCGCCATCATTTATGGCATGACCGGCGTCAAGGACGGCTACCGCACCGGACGCGGCCGTGTGGTCATGCGTGCCAAGTGCCACTTTGAAGACATCGACAAGGGCCAACGCCAGTGCATCGTGGTCGACGAGTTGCCCTACCAAGTCAACAAAAAGACCTTGCAAGAGCGCATGGCAGAGTTGGTGCACGAAAAGAAGATCGAAGACATCAGCCACATCCAGGACGAGTCCGACAAGTCGGGCATGCGCCTGGTGATCGAGCTCAAGCGCGGCGCGGTGCCCGAAGTGGTGCTGAACAACCTGTACAAACAGACCCAGCTCCAAGACACCTTCGGCATGAACATGGTGGCCTTGATCGACGGCCAGCCCAAGCTGTGCAACCTGAAAGACCTGATCCAGGTCTTCTTGCAGCACCGCCGCGAAGTGGTGACACGACGCACCGTGTTCGAACTGCGCAAAGCGCGCGATCGTGGCCATGTGCTGGAAGGCCTGGCCGTGGCTTTGGCCAACATCGATGATTTCATTGCCATCATCCGCGGCGCACCCACTCCCCCTGTGGCCAAGGTGGAACTGATGAACCGCGGCTGGGACAGCCAGATGGTGCGCACCATGCTGACCCGTGCACGCGATGACGGCTCGGTGGTCAATGCCGACGACTACCGTCCAGAAGGTCTGGAGCGCGAATACGGTCTGGGTCAAGACGGTCTTTACCGCCTGTCGGACACCCAAGCACAAGAAATTTTGCAGATGCGCTTGCAGCGCCTGACCGGCCTGGAACAAGACAAAATCGTGGCCGAATACAAAGAGGTCATGTCCGAAATCGAAGACCTGCTGGACATCTTGGCCAAGCCTGAGCGTGTGTCCACCATCATTGGCGACGAACTGGGCACCGTGCGCCAGGAATTTGGCCAGACCAAGATCGGCGCACGCCGCAGCGAAATCGAACACAGCGCGCAAGACCTGTCCACTGAAGACCTGATCACACCCACCGACATGGTGGTGACGCTCAGCCACAGTGGTTACATCAAGAGCCAGCCCCTGTCGGAGTACCGCTCGCAAAAGCGTGGTGGCCGTGGCAAACAAGCCGCCGCTACCAAAGAAGACGACTGGATCGACCAGCTGTTCATCGCCAACACACACGACTATTTGCTGTGCTTCTCGAACCGCGGCCGCTTGTATTGGCTCAAAGTCTGGGAAGTGCCTGCGGGCTCACGCGGCTCACGCGGTCGCCCGATCGTCAACATGTTCCCGCTGCAAGAAGGCGAAAAGATCAACGTGGTGCTGGCCTTGACTGGCGAAGCACGCACCTTCCCCGAAAACCAATACGTTTTCATGGGCACCTCGATGGGCACGGTCAAGAAGACATCCTTGGACGAATTCAGCAACCCGCGCAAAGGCGGCATCATTGCGGTGAACCTGGACGAAGGTGACTTCTTGATCGGTGCGGCTCTGACCGATGGCAAGCACGACGTGATGCTGTTCTCAGACGGCGGCAAGGCTGTACGCTTTGACGAAAACGATGTGCGCCCCTTGGGCCGCAGTGCCCGCGGTGTGCGCGGCATGATGATCGAAGAAAGCCAAAGTGTGATCGCCATGTTGGTGGCGGGCGACGAGACACAAAGCGTGCTCACAGCCACTGAAAACGGTTATGGCAAACGCACCTCGATCACCGAGTACACCCGCCATGGCCGCGGCACCAAAGGCATGATCGCCATCCAGCAATCCGAGCGCAACGGCAAAGTGGTGGCCGCCACCTTGGTCCATGCCGACGATGAAATCATGCTGATCACCGACACCGGCGTGCTGGTGCGCACCCGCGTGGCCGAAATCCGCGAACTCGGCCGCGCCACACAGGGCGTGACCTTGATTGGCTTGGACGAAGGTGCCAAGCTGTCGGGCCTGCAACGCATTGTCGAAAACGATGCCAATGTGGCTGAGGGCGAAGTGGCTGATGGCGAAGCGGGCGATGCCAATGCCACGCCAGATGACGACGCACCGGCAGCGGAATAAGTGATGGGGCGCGCTTTCAACTTCTCGGCAGGCCCTGCCGTCATGCCCGAAGCCGTGCTGCAGCAAGCTGCAGCCGAGATGCTGGATTGGCATGGCTCAGGAATGAGCGTGATGGAAATGAGCCACCGCGGCAAAGAGTTCATCAGCATTTACGAGCAAGCCGAAAACGATTTGCGCGAATTGCTCGCCGTTCCAGCCCACTTCAAAATTCTGTTCATGCAAGGCGGTGGCTTGGCCGAAAACGCCATCGTGCCCATGAACCTGTCGCAAGGCGGGGCCATGGACTTTGTGCTCACCGGCAGCTGGAGCCAGAAGTCCGAAAAAGAAGCGGGCAAATACGGCACCACCCGCGTGGCCGCATCGGCTCAGGCAGAAGGCTTTACCACCCTGCCCGACCCGGCCACTTGGCAGCTGGGCGCAGACAGCCGCTATGTGCACATCTGCAGCAATGAAACCATCCACGGTGTTGAGTTTCATGAGCTGCCTGACCTCAAAGCCTTGGGCAGCGATGCACCCCTGGTGGTGGATTTTTCATCCCATGTCGCATCGCGCTCGGTGGACTGGTCACGCGTGGGTTTGGCTTTTGGTGGCGCACAAAAGAACCTGGGGCCAGCAGGCCTGACCTTGGTCATCGTGCGCGAAGACCTGATGGGCCAAGCCCTGTCGCATTGCCCAAGTGCCTTTGACTACAAACTGGTGGCCGAGAACCAGTCCATGTACAACACGCCACCGACTTACAGCATTTACATCGCGGGCTTGGTGTTTCAATGGCTCAAAAAGCATGGCGGCATCGCGGCCATGGAGCAGCGCAACATCGCCAAAGCTACTTTGCTGTATGACTTTCTGGACAGTTCCAGCCTGTACGTGAACAAAGTCGCCATGAATTGCCGCTCGCGCATGAACGTGCCCTTTTTTCTGCGCGACGAGTCACGCAACGATGCGTTCTTGGCCGGGGCCAAAGCGGCCAACTTGCTGCAGCTCAAAGGACACAAATCGGTGGGCGGGATGCGTGCCAGTATTTACAACGCCATGCCCTTGGATGGTGTGCAGGCCTTGGTGGCCTACATGCGCGAATTTGAAAAAACACAGGCCTGACGCTTTCACTCGAAACAGTCTGCCATAAAGAACACGAGACATGAGCCAACAACCCATTCAGTCGGATGCCCTGGGCGCGTTGCGCGTGGAAATCGACGCGCTGGACAAGCAGCTGCTCAGCCTGTTGAACCAGCGCGCCCATGTGGCCGAAAAGGTCGGCGAAATCAAACGCGCCGAAGGCTCGCCCTTCTTTCGCCCCGACCGCGTCGCCCAGGTCATCGACAAGATCACCCAGGCCAACCCTGGTCCACTGAAAAATGAACACGTTGCCTCCATCTGGCGCGAGATCATGTCGGCCTGCCTGGCACTCGAAGCGCCGCAACGTGTGGCGGTGCTGGGGCCTCAAGGCACCTTTTGCGAACAAGCCGCGATTGAGTTTTTTGGCAGCGCCGCCAACCTGATTTACTGCGCCAACTTCGACGAAGTCTTCCACGCCACCACAGCGGGCACCGCCCAATACGGTGTCGTGGGGATGGAAAACACCACCGAAGGCGTGGTGGCCCGTTCGCTCGATTTGTTCTTGCGCTCGCCTGTGCATGTGGTGGGCGAAGTCAGCCTGCAGGTGCGCTTCAATTTGCTGCGCCAGCTCAACTCCGATGCAGGCATCGAAGTCGTGATGGCCCACCCCCAGGCGTTGGCGCAATGCCAAGGCTGGTTGTCCAAGCACCTGCCACATGTGGAGCGCCGCGCGGTGTCGAGCAACGCCGAAGGCGCACGCTTGGCCGCCACCAATCCGGCTTGGGCGGCCTTGGCCAGCGAACGCGCCGCCAGCCAGTTTGGCCTGCACATCGTGCACCACGCCATCCAAGATGAGGCACTCAACCGCACCCGGTTTGCCGTCATCACATTGCCCCAGACCCTGGCCACGCCACCTGCTTCGGGCAAAGACTGCACCAGTTTGGTGGTGTCGGTGCCCAACCGCCCGGGTGCGGTGCACGATTTGCTGGTGCCGCTCAAAAACAACGGCGTGTCCATGACCCGCTTTGAGTCGCGCCCCGCCAAATCGGGTCAGTGGGAGTATTACTTCTACATCGACCTGCAAGGGCACATCAGCGAGCCGCATGTGGCGGCGGCTTTGCAAGAGCTACAAGGCCTTTGCGCGTTTTACAAGGTGCTGGGTTCCTACCCCGTGCCTGAGTGAGTGCGCGGTGAAATTTGAACGCCTGGCCCTGATTGGCTGCGGCCTGATGGGCGGCTCGTTCGCGCTCGCCTTGCGCGAAGCCGGTCTTGTGCAACACATCACCGGCTTCAGTGCCTCTGAAAAAACACGCCAACGCGCACTTGAGCTGGGTGTCATCGACCAAGCCTGCCGCAGCGTGGCCGAGGCGGTGCAAGGTGCCGATTTGGTCTTGCTGGCCGTGCCCGTGGGGGCCATGCACAGCAGCTTTGCTGCGCTGCGAGACACCCTGTCACCCGGCGCCTTGCTGATGGATGTGGGCTCGACCAAGTGCGATGTGATCTCGGCAGCCCAGGCCACTTTGGGCGAACGCCTGAGCTGCTTTGTGCCCGCCCACCCGATTGCGGGCAAAGAAGTGGCGGGCATCGAGCATGCTGAGGCTTCGCTTTACCAAGCGCGCCGGACCATCCTCACGCCCTTGCCGCAAAACAGCATCCGCCACATCCAAACAGCGAGCGAAGTCTGGACTGCCATCGGCAGCCATGTGAGCCACATGACCCCCGAGGCGCATGACGCCACTTTTGCAGCCGTCAGCCACCTGCCTCACCTCTTGGCCTTTGCGGCAGTGAATGCGCTCACTGCCCAGCCGCAAGGCGCAGCGTTTTTGGAGATGGCAGGCCCTGGCTTTCGCGATTTCTCTCGCATCGCCGCATCGGATGCGTCGGTCTGGCGAGATATTTTGAGCGCCAACCAGTCTGAAGTGCTCACGCAAATGGCGCACTTTCGCGCGGCGCTTGATCAATTTGAAAACACCTTGAAGCAAGGCGACACAGCAGCGCTGCAGCAACTGATTCAACAAGCCAGCGATGTGCGCTCGGCCTGGACGCTGCAAGCGGGCAACGCTTGCAACAAAGCCTCTGAAGACTGACCCCATGTTCTCCACCGCCTTCCTCGACATTCCTGCGCTGCAAGGCGCGTCCGGCACCGTCACCCTGCCCGGCTCCAAAAGCATTTCCAACCGTGTGCTGCTGCTCTCGGCACTGTGCGAAGGCACGACCGTGGTGCACGACCTGCTCGACTCGGACGACACCCGCGTGATGCTGGCTGCGCTGCGCCAATTGGGCTGTGGGGTCGAGGTGGCAGGCACCACAGTGACCATCACCGGCCTGGGCGGTCGCGCCTGGCCCACTGAAGCGATTGAATTTTTCATGGGCAACGCGGGCACGGCAATGCGCCCGCTCACCGCTGCACTGGCGGTGCAAGGCGGTGACTTCACGCTCAAAGGTGTGCCACGCATGCACGAGCGCCCGATTGGCGACCTCGTGGACGCCCTGCGCGAGCTGGGTTGCGCCATCGACTACCTGGGCAACGAGGGCTACCCGCCACTGCGCGTGCGCCAGCCTTCGCTGCAGCTCGACAAACCCATCCCCGTGCGCGGCGATGTGTCCAGCCAGTTCCTTACGGCCTTGCTGATGGCCCTGCCCTTGGCGGCCCAAGACCGCGCCATCACCATCGAGGTGGTGGGTGAACTCATCAGCAAGCCCTACATTGAAATCACGCTCAACCTGCTGGCGCGCTACGGCATTCAAGTCGAGCGCCTCGGTTGGGAACGTTTTGTCATCCCGGCGGGCAGCCGCTACCAGTCCCCGGGCACGATCCATGTCGAAGCCGACGCGTCTTCGGCCAGCTACTTTATCGCGCTGGGAGCCATTACCAAGGGCGACGGCATCCGCATCCAGGGCGTTGGGGCCGACTCGATCCAAGGCGACATCCGCTTCATGGACGCCGCCGAACAGATGGGCGCCAAAATCACCAGTGGGCCCAACTGGCTCGAAATAAAGCGAGGCGCCTGGCCACTCAAGGGCATCACGCTCGACTGCAACCACATCCCCGACGCGGCCATGACCTTGGCCGTGATGGCGCTGTATGCCGACGGCCCCACCACGCTGCGCAACATCGCCAGCTGGCGCGTGAAAGAAACCGACCGCATTGCGGCCATAGCCATCGAAAGCCGCAAGCTCGGTGCCACCGTCGAAGAAGGTCCGGACTGGATCACCATCCACCCCCTGCCCGCCAATCAATGGCAGCGCGCCAGCATCCACACCTACGACGACCACCGCGTGGCCATGTGTTTTTCCCTCGCGGCTTTCAACGCCGATCAGGTGCCGGTTCGCATCGAAGACCCTAAATGCGTGGCCAAGACCTTCCCCGATTACTTTGAGGCCCTGTTCTCGGTGGCGCATACAGCGGCTGCGAACATTCCAGTCATCTGCATCGACGGCCCCACGGCCTCGGGCAAAGGCACGCTGGCCAGCCGGGTTGCTGCGCAGCTGGGTTACCACTACCTGGATTCAGGCGCGCTCTACCGCGTCACGGCCCATGCCGCTTTGCAAGCGGGCCTGACCTTGGAAGCCACCGATGAAGCTGCGATTGCCAAATTGGCCCGCAGTCTGCCCGTGCGCTTTGAAGGCGAGCAGGTGCTGCTCAGCAACGTCGACGTGACCGATGCGATCCGCAGCGAACAAGGCGGCATGAACGCCTCCAAAGTGTCCGTATTGCCAGCCGTGCGAGATGCTTTGGTCGACCTGCAACACAGTTTTCAGCGCCTGCCAGGCCTTTTGGCAGACGGCAGAGACATGGGCACGGTGATCTTCCCGAAGGCGCCTTTGAAGGTTTTTTTGACCGCCAGCGCCGCCAAACGCGCTGAAAGACGTCATAAGCAATTGATTTCTAAGGGTTTTTCGGCTAATATCGACGCTCTTCGCGCTGACTTGGAAGCACGCGACGCCCGGGACATGTCTCGCAGCGTAGCGCCACTCAAGCCAGCACAAGATGCCTTGCAACTGGACAACTCGTCCTTGACCATCGAAGCCTCGGTGGAACAGGTGATGGTCTGGTGGCAAAGCCGGCAGGTTTTCGGTTTTCCAACCTAAAACGGCCACCCCAGCCCGCCCTGTGTGGGCTGACCTGAAGTTCCACCCGGCTCTCATCGTGCAGCTTGCTCACTGGCCAGGTGGTTTTTTAAAAAACCAACCGCGGCTCACGCCGCAAACCAATCGCCACTGTCAGCTCCTGGAAACGACGCATGTCGCGCTCGTCAGTCCTGAACTTGTGGATGAGGAAATACCATGTCTGAATCATTTGCCGCCCTATTCGAAGAATCACTGACGCGCACCGAAATGCGCCCAGGTGAAGTCATCACCGCTGAAGTCGTGCGCATCGAGCACAACTTCGTTGTGGTCAACGCCGGTCTCAAGTCCGAGTCGTATGTGCCCCTCGAAGAGTTCAAGAACGACCAGGGTGAAATCGAAGTCCAGGTCGGCGACTTTGTCTCGGTGGCCATCGGCTCCATCGAAAACGGCTACGGCGACACCATCTTGTCGCGCGACACCGCCAAGCGTTTGGCTTCGTGGATGTCTTTGGAAAAAGCCCTGGAATCTGGCGAGTTCGTCACTGGCGTGACCAGCGGCAAAGTCAAGGGTGGCCTCACGGTGCTCGTCAACGGCATCCGTGCTTTCTTGCCCGGCTCTTTGGTCGACACACGTCCCACCAAAGACCTGTCACCCTATGAGAACAAGACCCTGGAATTCAAGGTCATCAAGCTCGACCGCAAGCGCAACAACGTTGTGTTGTCACGCCGCGCTGTGGTGGAAGCCTCGATGGGCGAAGAGCGCGCCAAGCTGATGGAAACATTGCGCGAAGGCTCCATCGTTCACGGTGTGGTCAAGAACATCACCGAATACGGTGCGTTCGTGGACTTGGGCGGTATCGACGGCTTGCTGCACATCACCGACATGGCATGGCGCCGTGTCCGTCACCCTTCCGAAGTGGTCACGGCTGGTCAGGAAATCACCGCCAAGATCCTCAAGTTCGACACCGAGAAAAACCGCGTGTCCTTGGGTCTGAAGCAAATGGGCGACGACCCATGGATGGGCGTGAACCGCCGCTACCCACAAAGCACCCGCATGTTCGGCAAGATCACCAACATCGCCGACTACGGCGCGTTTGTGGAACTCGAGCCAGGCATCGAAGGCTTGGTGCACGTCTCCGAAATGGACTGGACCAACAAGAACGTGGCACCTTCCAAGATCGTTGCTTTGGGTGACGAAGTCGAAGTCATGGTCCTCGAGATCGACGAAGACAAGCGCCGCATCAGCTTGGGCATGAAGCAGTGCCGTGCCAACCCATGGCAAGAGTTCGCTCAGAACACCAAGCGCGGCGACCGCGTCAAGGGCCCGATCAAGTCGATCACCGACTTCGGCGTGTTCGTGGGCTTGGCTGCCGGCATCGACGGCTTGGTGCACTTGTCTGACTTGTCTTGGAACGAAACCGGCGAAAACGCTGTGCGCGAATTCAAGAAGGGTCAAGAAGTTGAGGCTTTGGTCTTGGCTGTGGACGTGGACCGCGAGCGCATCAGCTTGGGCATCAAACAGCTCGACTCCGATCCTTTCACCACTTTCGTGTCGATCAACGACAAAGGCCAGACCGTCACCGGCAAGGTCAAGACTGTGGATGCCAAGGGCGCTGAAATCGACCTGGGCGAAGACATCATCGGTTACCTGCGTGTGTCCGAAATCTCGCGTGACCGCGTGGAAGATGCCAGCCATGTGCTGAAAGTCGGCGACGAAGTGACCGCTGTGGTGGTGAACGTGGACCGCAAGACCCGCAACATCCAGTTGTCGATCAAAGCCAAAGACGCTGTGGACCAACAAGAAGCCATGGCTTCCTTGTCACAACAGTCCAAGAGCGAAAACGCTGGCACCACCAGCCTGGGCGCTTTGTTGCGTGCCAAGCTGGATAACAACTGATCTTTTTGATCTGAAGACGCTTGCTGTCTGAAAAGCCTGCCCCTGTGATGGGGGCAGGCTTTTTTAAGAGGGGTGCCAGACACCTGCAAGTGCCATCCACAACGAAGTGACAACATGACCCGATCCGATCTGGTTGAAGAACTCGCCGCACGCTTTGCGCAGCTGACCCACCGTGACGCCGAATTGGCCGTCAAAACGGTGCTCGACGCCATGAGCGACGCGCTGGTTAAAGGCCACCGCATTGAGATCCGTGGCTTTGGCAGCTTCTCCATCAACCGCCGTCCACCGCGTGTGGGCCGCAACCCCCGCTCTGGCGAGAGTGTTCAAATTCCCGAAAAACGGGTCCCCCATTTCAAACCCGGCAAAGCTTTGCGAGAAGCCGTGGATTCGGGCACAGCCAGCCAAAGTTCTGGTGCAGCCAAAGACTGAGCGCCCAGCCCTGCCGCATGAATGGCGATTGCCGCATCAGGCCCATCCGGCACCTTGCTTAGGCGGGTGGCCCGTTAGAATGCAGCCAGATTCCGAGGTCATCCATGAAACGTCTGCTTCGGCTGCTTCAGTGGCTACTGAAAGCCGCTGTCTTTTTCACCCTGTTTGCTTTTGCGCTGAACAACCAGCAAGAAACGCGCGTCAATTTCTTTTTCGGCACCTTTTGGTCAGCACCCACCGTTTTGGTGGTGCTGTGCGCGTTTGGCTTGGGTGTCGCCGTGGGCGTATTGGGCATGGTGCCCCGTTGGTGGCGACACCGCCAAGCGCTGCGCATGAACACTTCGGCTCCCACTGAGCCCATCCCTGAGCCTGCGAAACCCTATGGAACTTGACCTGACCTGGATTTTGGTGGGCCTGCCCGCCGCGTTTGCCCTCGGCTGGATTGCCTCACGCCTGGACCTTCGACAAATGCGCATTGCCAACCGCCAGGCACCTCGCGCTTATTTCAAAGGGCTCAATTACCTGCTCAATGAACAGCAAGACCAGGCCATTGACGCCTTCATTGAGGCCGTGCAAAACGACCCGGACACGTCTGAATTGCATTTCGCTTTGGGCAATTTGTTCCGCCGCCGTGGTGAGTATGACCGTGCGGTGCGTGTCCATGAGCACCTGCTCTCCAGGGCTGACTTGAGCAGCGCCGATCGCCAGCGTGCCCAACACGGCTTGGCACTCGACTTCTTGAAAGCGGGACTGCTGGACCGCGCCGAAGAAGCCTTGCGCAAACTGGAAGGCACCTCGTACGAAGGTCAGTCGCGACTGGCGCGGTTGGCGATTTACGAGCGCTCGCGCGAATGGCCGGAGGCTGCCCAAGTGGCTCGACTTTTGGAAAAGTCGGGCGAAGCCAATTTTGAGATGCGTCTGGCGCATTACCAATGCGAGCAGGCCCGTGAAGCGGTGCAACAAGGCGATGCAGTCAAAGCCCTGCAATTGCTCACCACAGCCCTGCAAACCACCCCCGAAGCCGCCAGACCGCGTATTTTGCTGGGGCAGCTTCAACTGTCCCAAGGACAAGCCGCAGAAGCCTTTGCCACTTTGTCGGTCTTGTTTGAACGCAGCGATGCCGCGGCCACACTGGCTGCGCCCAGCTTGGTCAAGGCCGCGCAGGCGGCTTCTTTAGGCGAGCAGGCCATACAGCTTTTGCAAAAGCATTACGACAAACAGCCCAGCATCGATGTGCTGGACGCCATCACCGCGTTGACAGCCACCTCGCCAGAGGGCCAAGCGGCATCGCACCAACGCTACCTCGACCACTTGAGCCAACACACCTCGTTGATGGCGGCTGCTCGTTGGTTGTCAGACGAAAGCCCCGCCACGCCCGCCTTGCCAGCTCCTGTCCAAAAAGCACTGGAGCAGGCCATTCGGCCCCTGGCCCGTTACCGCTGCGCAGCCTGCGGGTTTGAAGCCAAAGAACATTTTTGGCATTGCCCAGGTTGCCAAGCTTGGGACAGCTACCCACCCCGTCGCATCGAAGAACTCTGAAGCCTGCTTGAAACAACTGGTTTCAAGTGCAGCGCCCTAGGCCTTGCACCGGTATCTCATCGGTGCCCAAAATGCGGGCTGCTGCAGGGTTTTGCAGCCCTGCACCAGGAGAGGTCAAGATGATCCAAAACATCGCCATCAGCACCATAAAAGCCATTGCCATCAAGGCCATCGCCGTCAACATTAGCTTCGGCCTAATGGCATCGGTGGCTTGGGCCCAAGTGGACCTGAACCAGGCCACAGAAATTGAGCTCGATGGCCTGAAAGGCTTGGGCCCAGCCATGACGCGGCAAATCATAGACGCACGCCAAAAAGCGCCTTTTCGAGATTGGCCAGACGTGATGCAACGCGTCAAAGGCATCGGCCCTAAAAAAGCGGCCAGTTTGTCAGAACAGGGCATTCGGGTGCAAGGGCAGACCTACGGCCAAGCCCCTAGCGCATCACCGAAAAAACCCTGATCCACCACCGACTGACCTAAGTGCCCACTGTGGGCTCGCCGAACCCGCCTCCACCCGGCGTGTGGATCTCAAACACATCGCCCGCCTGCATCTCAACTTGGCCAATGTGTGCCAACTCTTGCACGCTGCCATCTCTGCGCACCACGCGGTTGATGCCCGGCAGGCCGCTGTGACCACCCGCCATGCCAAAGGCCGGATGGACGCGCCCGTTAGACAAAATGCCCGCCGTCATCGGCTCCAAAAAGCGCACACGGCGCACCCCGCCGTCGCCACCGTGCCAGCGCCCCGCGCCGCCTGAGCCCTCTCGGATCGCGTAACTCTCCAGCCGCACCGGAAAGCGGAACTCCAGCACCTCCGGGTCCGTGAGGCGTGAATTGGTCATGTGAGTTTGCACCACCGAGGTGCCGTCAAAACCACCGACCAACTGGCCTTGTGCGTCAAAGCGACCACCCGCTCCGCTGCCACCCGAAATGGTTTCGTAGTACTGGACCCGCGAATTGCCGAAGGTGAAGTTGTTCATGGTCGGCTGGCTGCCCGCCATCACACCCAAAGCACCGAACAGCGCATTGGTGATGCAAGTCGAGGTCTCCACATTGCCTGCCACCACCGAAGCCGGGGGGTTGGGGTTGAGCATGGAGCCCTGAGGAATAATCACCTTGAGCGGCTTCAAGCAACCGGCATTCAACGGGATGTCATCGTCCACCAGGC
The DNA here is from genome assembly GCF_002778285.1 of Limnohabitans sp. 15K. GTDB lineage: Bacteria > Pseudomonadota > Gammaproteobacteria > Burkholderiales > Burkholderiaceae_C > Limnohabitans_A. The sequence continues at coordinate 98,761 of NZ_NESM01000006.1, read as the reverse complement.
TGCGGAAAACGTACAGGACGGCTGCCATGCACACCGCACGCGGCGCATTGAAGTTGTTGGACAGCTGAGCGCTGGTGCCGGTGAAGTCGATCTCGGCCGTGCGCTCTGCGGCATTCACGCGCACCGCCACCTGGATCTGCGCCCCGTTGTCCAAGGGAAAAGTGAACGTCCCGTCTTTGAGGCGCGTGATGACGCGGCGCACGGACTCTTCGGCGTTGTCCTGCACATGGCGCATATAGGCCTGCACCACATCCAAGCCGAATTGATCGACCATGCGGCGCAGCTCTTGCACGCCTTTTTCATTCGCGGCAATTTGCGCCTTCAAATCGGCCATGTTTTGCGCCGGGTTGCGCGAGGGGTATTCGCCGCTTTGCAGCAGCGCGACCATCTCGGCCTCGCGCAAATGGCCCGCCTCGACCAGTTTGACGTTGTCGATCTGCACGCCTTCTTCTTCGATGCGCGTGGAGAACGGCGGCATGGAGCCCGGCGTCAAGCCGCCCACATCGGCGTGGTGACCGCGTGAGCCGACATAAAACACAGGGTCTGCTTGGCCGTCTAGGTACACCGGGGTGATCACCGTGATGTCGGGCAAGTGCGTGCCGCCGTGGTACGGATCGTTCAGCACAAACACATCGCCTGGCTGCATGCGCCCCTTGTTTTCTTGGATCACCGTCTGGATGCTCTCGCCCATCGAGCCCAAATGCACCGGCATGTGCGGCGCGTTGGCAATCAAGTGCCCTTCTGCGCTGAACAAGGCGCAAGAAAAATCCAAGCGCTCCTTGATATTGACCGAGTAAGCGGTGTTTTGCAGCTGCAAGCCCATTTGCTCAGCAATGTTCATGAACAGGTTGTTGAACACCTCCAGCAGCACCGGGTCGGCCTGCGTGCCTGCGGCATGCTGTACCGCACGCGCCTGCACCCGCACCAGCAGCAAATGGTCAAGCGCAGTCAACCGCGCTTGCCATCCGGGCTCCACCACCGTGGTGGCATTTTTTTCGGCAATGATGGCCGGGCCATCGATCACATCGCCGGGGCGCATGTCTTCGCGCACCACCAGCGCAGCGCCCTGCCACTCGGCCACGCCTTGAGCATTGGCGGCATAGACCTGCACGGTGTCGCGACGTGGCACCTCGCGCTCAGCGTTCAGCGCATGAACAGCCTCTTCGGGCGCATCACCAGGCAGCACCGCCTCGACCGACACCGCTTCGACCACCAAAGCCTTGCCCTGCATCAAAAAGGCAAAGCGTTGGCGATACGCCGCTTCAAAACCGGCCACCAATTGGGTCTGATCGCCCCAGGGTACGACCAGCGCCGAGTCGGTACCTTCGTAGCGCAAATGCACGCGTTGGCGCAGCTCGATGCGGTCGGCACTGGCGGCCTCTGCGCCCATTTGAGCCAACAGGGCTTGACGCGTGGTTTCACCCAAGACTTGCAAGCGCTCGGCCATCAAGGGCATGGCGGCCGCATCCAAGCGCCGCTCAATCGATTCTTCGCGCATCACGTTCTGGTCGGCCAGGCCCATGCCATAAGCCGACAGCACACCCGCCAGCGGGTGCACCAGCACCTGCGACATGCCCAAGGCATCGGCCACCAAACACGCATGCTGCCCGCCCGCACCACCAAAGCACTGTAGGGTGTAGCGCGTCACGTCGTAGCCACGGGCCACCGAGATTTTCTTGATCGCGTTGGCCATCTGCTGCACCGCGATCTGGATGAAGCCATGCGCCACGTCTTCGGCAGCACGCCCGGTTTGTGCGGCCAATTTTGCAAAATGCCCGCGCACCACTTCAGCATCCAGCGGCTGGTTGGCTTCAGGCCCAAACACCGACGGGAAAAATTTCGGTTGCACCTTGCCCACCATCACGTTCGCATCGGTCACGGCCAGCGGCCCGCCGCGTCGGTAACTGGCCGGCCCCGGATTGGCACCCGCGCTTTGCGGCCCAACCCGAAAGCGTGCACCGTCATAGGCCAACAGCGAGCCACCACCCGCCGCCACCGTGTGGATGCTCATCATCGGTGCACGCATGCGCACACCCGCGACCTGGGTTTCGAACTCGCGCTCGAACTGCCCGGCAAAGTGCGACACATCTGTGGACGTGCCGCCCATGTCAAAACCAATCACCTTGTCGTGCCCCGCCAGCTGCGCCGTGCGGGCCATGCCCACAATGCCGCCCGCCGGGCCGCTCAAAATCGCGTCCTTGCCCGCAAACACCTGGGCGTCCGTCAAGCCGCCCGAAGACTGCATGAACATCAGTTTCACGCCTGGCATCTCGCTGGCCACTTGGTTCACATAACGCCCCAAAATCGGCGACAAGTACGCGTCCACCACGGTGGTATCACCCCGGCTGACCAGCTTCATCATCGGGCTGGTTTGGTGCGAGGTGCTGACCTGGGTGAAACCAACCTCATGCGCCAGCCGCGCTGCAGCCTGCTCGTGCGCCGTGTGCCGCCAACCGTGCATGAACACGATGGCCACCGAGCGCACACCTTGTTGGTGCGCATCAACCAATTGGGTGCGCAAATGCACCTCGTCGAGCGGCTGCAACACCTCACCGTCCACCGCCACGCGCTCCTGCGCCTCCACCACCGCGCTGTAGAGCAACTCAGGCAACACGATCTGGCGGTCAAACAAACGCGGGCGGTTTTGATACGCAATGCGCAGCGCGTCGCCAAAGCCTTGCGTGGTGACCAGCAGCGTGGCCTCGCCCTTGCGCTCCAGCAGCGCATTGGTGGCCACGGTGGTGCCCATCTTCACGCACTCGACCAGCTCGGGTGTGACGGGTTCTCCAGCTTTGAGGCCCAGCAAATGGCGAATGCCCGCCACCGCCGCGTCGCGGTATTGCTCTGGGTTTTCAGACAGCAGTTTGTGCGTGACCAAAGTGCCGTCGGGCCGCTTGCCCACCACGTCGGTGAAGGTGCCGCCGCGGTCAATCCAGAACTGCCAACGGTTTTTGCCAGCGGGTGTGGTGTGGGATTCGGTCATATGTTGCTCAAAATTCAAATTCAAAAACCAGTTTCACAAAGAGGCCGCCGCACGCGCCGCTTGGTCGTACATGCCCGATAGCACACGCAGCAATCGGGCCAGCTCGCCAATGTCGCGGTTCAAGCCATCGTCGGCCTTGAGAGCGTCGATCAAGCAGCTCTCGCGGATTTCGCGGTAGCGCTGCACGTAAGAACGGCCCTCGTCGGTGGCGGCATAGGTCACGTCCTTGCCATTCTTTTGCGACACCACCACGCCCAGGCCTTGCAGCTTTTTCAGGGCGTAATTCACCAAATGCGTGTCTTCGATGTTCATGATGAAACAGATATCGGCCAGGCGTTTGTCACGCGCACGGTGCGTGACGTGGTGCAGCACCAGCACATCCAAGGGCGTCAAATCCTTCAGACCTGCGGCCGCCATGCAATGGATGATCCAGCGGTGAAAGGCATTGCCCGCCACGATCAAGCCAAACTCGAACTCGCTCATCTCGGCGCTGTCCGGCGAGACCAGATGGGCCGAGGACACGATGGGGCTGGCGGCTGAGGTGCTCAGGGAATTTTTGCGCGGCATGGTTTCCGTCAAGGCTGGAGAGATGAGAAAGTCTATGCCCGATGTCGACAATTTACCAACAATTTGTTGACATTAAGGGAAAACACCGATCACGCCGAGCCACCAACTTGCCTAAAGTGAAGAGCTGTCAGATGCACCCGATGCGCGCACCCAGCGGGCACCTTTCTTGCACTGCCCGTTTGACCGTTCAATTCATCTTTCACAGGAGTTTTCATGCAACGTCGCGCCCTTCACCTCAGCCTGCTGGCTGGCTTGCTCGCTGTTTCCGGCTTTGTGTCGGCCCAAAACAAATGGGACCTGCCCGCCGCCTACCCTTCCAGCAATTTCCATTCGCTGAACTTGGCCCAGTTCGCCACCGATGTGGACAAGGCTTCGGGCGGCAAGCTGAAAATCACCGTGCACGCCAATGCATCGCTGTTCAAAGCCCCCGAAATCAAGCGCGCCGTGCAAGGCGGTCAGGCCCAGGCCGGTGAAATTTTGTTGGCCAACTTCAGCAACGAGTGGCCTATTTACGCGGCCGACGGCCTGCCCTTTTTGGCCGACAGCTACGACGAAGGCATGAAGCTCTACAAGGCCCAAAAACCCTTGATGGAAAAGAAACTGGCCGAGCAAGGCATGGTGCTGTTGTACTCGGTGGCCTGGCCACCACAAGGCATTTACAGCAAAAAGCCCATCAACACCGCGGCCGACCTCAAGGGCATCAAGTGGCGCTCTTACAGCCCGTCCACGGCCCGAATTGCCGAGTTGGTGGGTGCTCAGCCTGTGACCGTTCAAGCGGCTGAATTCACACAGGCCTTGGCCACCGGCGTGGTCGAGTCGACCATGACGTCGGGTGCCACAGGCGTGGACAGCAAACTCTATGAACACCTCAAGTACTACTACGATGTACAAGCCTGGTTGCCCAAGAACGCCGTGATCGCCAACAAGAAGGCATTTGACGCGCTCGACAAGCCAACACAAGACGCGCTCATGAAAGCGGCAGCAGATGCCGAAGCCCGTGGCTGGGCCGATTCGCGCAAGGTCAACGACACGACACTGGCCACCCTCAAAGCCAACGGCATGACGGTGACAGCCCCATCGGCGCAACTCAAAGCAGACATGGCCAAAGTGGGCGACACCATGCTCAAGGAATGGCTGGACAAATCAGGCGCAGAAGGCAAAGCCCTGGTCGATGCCTACAACAAGAAATAAGCCCACATGAGCTCCAGCCACACAGCCCATACCGGCCCACTTCGCCGCTTTCTGGACGGTTTGTACCTCCTGGGCGGCAACCTGGCTGCGCTGTGTGTGCTGGCCATTTTGGTCTTGATGATTGCCGCATCTATCGGGCGCGTGTTCGAGTGGCGCGTGTCTTGGGTCAACGACATCGTGGCCTGGCTGTGCGCGGCTGCGGCCTTTTTGGGCATGGCCTACAGCTTTCGCAACGGCGACTTTGTGCGCGTGACACTGGTGCTCGAATCGGTGTCTGCGCCGGTGCGCCGTTGGCTGGAGTTGGTCTCCTTGTCCGTCGCTGCAGTGGCCATCGGCTACTTGGGTTACTGGGCAGCGCGCTTCACCTGGGAAAGCTACGAGTTCAACGACATCGCAGGCAACATGGTGGCGATCCCGATCTGGATTCCGCAAATGAGCTTCGTCGTCGGATCGGCCATTTTGGTGATCGCGGTGCTCGACGAATGTGTGTGTGTTTTCCGGGGCAGCAAGCCCAGCTATGTGGCGCGCGTCGAAGAACGGCACGCCCGTGGTGATTTTTCCGAGGAATTGTGATGGGCCTGCTTGAAATCGGAGGCCTGCTCCTCTTTTTGATGTTGTTGATGCTCAGCGGCGGGGTTTGGATCGCCATGACACTGGCCATTGTGGGCTGGGTCGGTCAGGCCTTCTTCACCAACACACTGCCTGGCAAGAACTTGTTTTCATCCTTTTGGGAAACCTCGGCCAGCTGGGAACTCGCTGCCCTGCCCATGTTCATTTGGATGGGCGAAATTTTGTACCGCACCAAGCTGTCCGAGCAGATGTTTGACGGCCTGTCGCCCTGGCTGTCCAAGGTGCCGGGCCGCCTGATGCACACCACCATTTTGGGTTGCGGCATTTTTGGCTCGGTGTCGGGCTCTTCGGCCGCCACTTGTGCCACGATCGCCAAAGTCGCCCTGCCCGAGCTGGAAAAGCGCGGCTATGACCGCAACATTGCGCTGGGCTCTTTGGCCGCCGCGGGCGGTCTGGGCATTTTGATTCCGCCGTCCATCACCATGGTGGTGTATGCCGTGGCGGCTGACGCCAGCGTGATCCGACTGTTCCTCGCAGGCTTTTTGCCCGGGTTCTTGCTGATGGGTCTGTTCTCGGGCTACATCATCTGGTGGAGCCTGCGCAACCCAGACAAAGTGCCGCCTGCGGAAGCACCCACGACCTTCATGGAAAAAATGCGGCGCTCGGGCAGCTTGATTCCCTGTGGCTTGCTGATCGTGTTCATCGTGTGGGTGCTGGTGGCGGGCATTGCCACCGCCACCGAATGCGCGGCCTATGGCGTGCTGGGGTCGCTGGCCATTGCAGCCGCTGGGCGCAGCCTGACTTGGCAAAATTTCTGGCAAGGCCTGGTGAGCGCCACCCGGGTCAGCTGCATGATCATGTTCATTCTGGCGGGCGCCGCCTTCTTGACCAAGACCATGGCCTTCACGGGCATTCCGCGTGAATTGGCCGAGGTGGTGCACGCGATGAACCTCTCGCCTTTTGGGTTGATTGGCGTGCTGGTGGTGGTGTATCTGATTTTGGGTACGGCGCTGGACGGCATTTCGATGATCGTGCTGACCAGCGCGGTGGTGTTGCCCATGATCCAGAAGGCCGGATTCGATCTGGTGTGGTTCGGTATCTTCATCATCATGTTGATCGAGATCGCCGAAATCACGCCCCCCGTGGGCTTCAACCTGTTTGTGTTGCAGAACATGACCGGCATCGACAGCAACCGCATCGCGACGGTGACCCTGCCCTTTTTCGGCTGCTTGCTCCTGGGTATTGGCTTGATCACCGTGTTCCCATCCATCGTGACCATCCTGCCCGACATGATGATGGGCGTGGCCAAATAAAAGCCGCGTCACTCCGGTAAGATGCCGCGCTGGCCCTGAAGGGGCATGAAAGAGTGACGGATGTTTAAAAATGTGATGGTTTACCGCATCGGCGAGGGCTTTGCGCCCACATTGGCCGATGTGCAAGCGGCGCTGGAGCCGGTTCAATTTGTGGAGTGTGGCGCCAGCCAGGAAAAGTCCATCGGCTGGGTTCCGCCACGGGGCGAGGCCCATGGCCCGCTGGTCGAATCGGTCTCGGGTCAGTGGATTTTGAAACTCATGATCGAGTCCAAGGCCGTGCCCGGCAATGTGGTGCGCCGCAAGGTGGACGAACGTGTCGCCGAAATAGAAGCCGCCACCGGCCGCAAGCCTGGCAAAAAAGAAAAGCGCGACCTGATGGACGACGTGCTGTTGTCGCTGCTGCCTCAAGCGTTTGCACGCCAATCCTCGGTGCTGGTGTGGATGGACCTGGAAAACCGCCGCTTGGTGCTGAATGCAGGCAGCCAAGGCAAGGCCGACGAAGTCATGTCGGCACTGATGAACGTGATGGGCGGCTTATCGGTCTCGCTGATCCAGACCGTGACCTCCCCGCAAGCCGCCATGACGCAGTGGCTGCTGGCCCTCACCCCCGACGAGTGGCCGTCAGATTTGACCGTGGAGCGCGAAACCGTGCTCAAGTCCACTGGCGAAGACGCTGCCAGCGTGCGCTTTACCCGCCACCATCTGGCCAACGACGACGTGCGCAAGCATGTCATGGAAGGCAAACTGCCCACCCAGCTGGCACTCAGCTGGGATGGTCGCGTAGCGTTTGTTTTGACCGAAACCCTGCAGCTGAAAAAAGTGCAGTACCTCGACGGCGTGATGGACGAGTCGGGCACCGACAAAACCGAAGACCGCTTTGACGCCGATGTGGCCTTGTCCACGGGTTTACTGGGGCCACTGATCGACAGCCTGATCGAAGCCTTGGGCGGCGAAATGGAATTGGGCGCGGCGTCGGCCGATCAAGCCCTGCCCAACCCCACGCGCACGGTGGTGAATTCGACCCTTAAGGCAGGTTCAAATGCCACGGCGAGCGACGACGAAGATCCACCGTTTTAATGGTCGTGAATCCAAGTCATCAACCCAAGCCATAAGCCCAAGCCGAGAGGACCCCAGCCATGCTCACAGTGACCGCGATTTGCATTGGCGCTTGTGTGGGCGCTCTCTCGCGCTGGCAATTGGGGCTTTGGCTCAACCCCGCCAGTTCAGGCCTGCTGCCTTGGGGTACCTTGGCCGCCAACCTGATCGGCGGCTATTTGGTGGGTGTGTGCGTGGGGGTCTTCCAGCAACTGCCCGAACTTGACCCCATCTGGCGGCTGGCTTTGGTCACTGGGTTTCTCGGGGCTTTGACCACGTTCTCCAGCTTCTCAGCAGAAGTGGTGTCTCTGCTGCAGCAAGGACGTTTTGCACTGGCCACAGGCAACGCTGCCCTGCATTTGTTCGGCTCCCTGGCTTTGACCTGGTTGGGCCTGAAAACCGCTGCACTCTGGGCTGCCCAAGCCTGAAGGCAGTCTGCCCGGCACCATCGCACTGCCGAAGATTCGCAGTCCGATAGAAGTGGGCTGTTACGCTGCTGTCAAAGGTAAGCGATGGCGACCGCGGCCACCACAACCACCAGACCCAAACCCCACATCCATGCCGGCAAACCCGATGAGGCCTGGTTCGGTACAGGCGCAGATCCGAGGCTCAGGGGTTCTGGCACTGGCGGGTAACGTTTTTCGAGTTCCGCTTCAAAGCGCTTGAAAAAGTCTTCGGCCATGTTCTTGGCCACACCATCGATCAAACGTTGTCCCAATTGCGCGATTTTTCCGCCCACAGACGAGTGCACGGTGTAATGCAATTCACAGCCCTTTTCCAACGGCTTGATCTCGACCGCAGCCTCGCCTTTGCCAAATCCAGCCACGCCGCCTTGGGCATCGAAGTTGAGTTTGTAGCTCTGCGGAGCAACGATGTCCGTCAGCTGGACGCTGCCATTGAACAAGGCCGATACCGGCCCCATCTTGATGCCCGCTGCCACCGCGAATTTTTGATTGCCTGAAGGCTCAAATTTTTGGCAACCAGGGATGCAGGCCTTGAGGATTTCGGGGTCATTGAGTGCCTCCCAAACCTGCTGCTGGGTCACTTGGAGTGTGCGTTGGCCAGTCATGTCCATGGTGGGTGTCTCCTGTCAAAACAAAATAGGGGAAATGCTTGAGCGCTTCATGATCTTGACCGCTTCATCAGTTGGCCAATGGCTTGTGCAAGGTCTTCCAGCTTGCTGAGATTATGAACCGCGAGCATGCCATCGGCGTGCTGGTGCAATACCTGCGCACCGCTGGCCAATGGGGCATAACCCTCAAAGCGCAAGAGCGGGTTGAGCCAAAACAGTTGCCGGCAATGCCTTTTGAGCCACTGCACTTCGGATTGCAAGTGGGCAGGCTCTCCGGTGTCCAGACCGTCGCTGATGAGCAGCACCACCGTTCTGCGCCCGATCAGGCAACGCGCATGGTGCTCTCGCAAAGTGGCCAGCGAATCACCCAAGCGTGTCCCCCCGGCAAAATCAGCAATCCGCTTGTTGGCCTCCTCAAGCATGCGGTCGGTGTCCTTGTGCTTGAAAGCGGGACGCAGATCGGTGAGGTCGGTGCCGAAAGCAAAAACAGCGCGTGGGTGAGTTCGTGTGGCTTGGTGCAAAAACGCCAAGAGCAAACGGGCATACCGCTCCATGGACCCGGAAATGTCCACCAGCACCAGCAGGGGTAAAGCCTGTGGTCGACGCGCACGTTGAGGCAACCACAACAACTCGCCTTCCGAACGGCCCGCTTGCTGCATGGCCGCAGGCCAATGCGGGCGTTGGCCACGCAGACCAGCGCGCGTTCTCCGGCCTGGTACCGGTTCCAAGGACAAAGGAATGTCGCGAACCAGCCGTTCAATCAGGCGAAACTCACTGGCGTTGAGTGTTGCAAAGTCTGCATGCTGCAGCCGCTGGCGGTCACTGGCGGTCATGGCCGCATCGAGTTGAATTTCACTTTCCTGGCGTGGGCCCGCTTCGGTCTTCTTGGGGGCAGCCAAAGCCTCTTGCACCCTGGCCTTGCGCGAGGGTGGTTGGCCCTGGCGCACTTTGGGCAACATTTGAGCCAGCAGTTGTTGCGCCAATTCGGGGTTTCTGAACAAGGCTGAAAACAACTGGTCAAAGACCTCGATGTCTTGCTGGCGGTTGATCAACACAGAACCCAGAGCCGCATGCAGGTCGTCTTTTCGCTCAAGACCCACCAGGCGGGCCGCTTCAATGGCCAGGGCCATGCGCTGGCTGTCGATGGGCACACCTGCCCTGCGCAAAGCGCGGCCAAAACCAATGATGTTTTCGGGCAGCTTGCCGCTGCGCGCATCACCGAGTTTCATGCGCTCAAGCCTGCGAAGGCGCAGGTCGCAGAAGTTCGTCGATCAGGGGCACCAGGGCGGCCACATCTTCACGCTGCTTGAACAAGATGCCGGCTGTGTCCTGGATCACTTCCGGGTCCAGCGCGAGGGTGTCGAGCGCCACCAGCGCCTTGGCCCACTCCACGCTCTCGGCAATGCCCGGCGAGCGCTGGAAAGCATTGGCAAAGGGCAAAGAACGCAGGCGCGAGACAAATTCTGTGACGGCTTCGGTCAACAAAGGGCCGGCGTTGGGCACTTGGCTTTGCACAATGGCGTGCTCGCGTTCACGCTCGGGGTAATCCATCCACTGGTAAAGGCAGCGACGTTTGACCGCATCGTTCATGTCACGCGTGCGGTTGCTGGTGAGGATGGTGATGGGTGCGACTTGGGCCTTGATCGTGCCCAGCTCGGGAATAGTCACCTGGTATTCGCCCAGGTATTCCAGCAAAAAGGCCTCAAAAGGCTCATCGGCACGGTCGACCTCATCGATCAGCAACACAGCGCCCGGAGCCGGTGCCTCCAAAGCCTGCAACAAGGGCCGGCGGATCAGAAAGCGCGATTGGTAGACGGCCTGCTCGATCTCGGCCGCAGTCTGTGTGGTTTGCGCAGCGCGCATGTGCAGCAGCTGGGCCGTGTGGTTCCACTCGTACAAGGCCTCGCGCTGCTCCATGCCGTCGTAACACTGCAGGCGCAGCATGGGCCGCCCCAACACCTTGGCCAGGGCTTTGGCCAATTCTGTTTTGCCAACACCCGGCTCGCCCTCCAGCAGCAGCGGCCTGCCCAGCTTCATCGCCAGAAAAACCGATGTCGCCAGACGACGATGTGCGTGGTAACCCACACCCTCTAGGGCGTGGATCAATGCATCGATGCTGACCAACTCGTCAATGGGTTCACGCATTGGCCTGTTGCACCGCCCGCTGAGTCTGAACCTTGATCAACTGGGCACGGTAAGCAGCGCTGGCATGCAAGTCGCCATTGAGCTCGCTCGCATCGATCGTCACGCCTTCCACCGCCTCGGGCGTGAAACTCTTGGACAAAGCGGCTTCGAGGCCGGCATGGCGAAACACCCCATTGCCCGCGCCCGTGATGGCCACGCGAACGCCTTGATCAGTTTGCGCCACAAACACACCCACCAGCGCAAAGCGCGAAGCAGGTTGGCGGAACTTGGCATAGGCCGATTTTTTGGCCAAGGGGAAATGGATGGCCGTGATCAACTCACCCTCTTCCAAAGCCGTGGTGTACATGCCCTGGAAAAAATCATCGGCAGCGATCTTGCGCTTGTTGGTTTGCACGGTGGCACCCAATGCCAAGACGGCGCTGGGGTAACAAGCTGCAGGGTCGTTGTTGGCCACCGAGCCACCCATGGTGCCCATGGCACGAACTTGGCGGTCACCGATGTTGCCCGCCAAGTCAGCCAATCCCGGAATCGCGGATTTGACTTCGGCGCTGTCGGCCACAAATTCATGGCGCGTCATGGCGCCAATCACCAATGTGTTGCCTTCTTTTTTGATCCCGCTCAGTTCAGGGACACCGCCCAAGTCAACCAAGCTGCCGGGCTGGGCCAGGCGCTGCTTGAGCGAAGCGATCAGGGTCTGACCACCGGCCAGCGCTTGGCCTCCGGCAGAAATTTTGGCCACCGTGTCGGCCAAAGAGGCGGTGCGTTCGTAGGCGAATGCGTACATGTTGTGGTTCCTCAGGCTTTGGCTTGTTGAATGGCGGTCCACACCCGGTTCGGGCTGGCGGGCATGTCCAGGTCCTTCACACCCAGCGGTGCCAAGGCGTCGAGCACAGCGTTCATGACCGCAGGGGGAGAACCGATGGCACCGGCTTCGCCGCAGCCTTTGGTGCCCAAGGGGTTGGTGGTGCAAGGGGTGCACACATGGCCAATGGTGAAGGCTGGAAAATCGTCGGCACGCGGCATGGCGTAGTCCATGAAGGAGCCTGTCAAGAGTTGACCGGTCTCGCGGTCATACACGCAGTGCTCCATCAGCGCCTGGCCGATGCCCTGAACCAAACCACCGTGCACCTGGCCTTCGACAATCATCGGGTTGATGATGGTGCCAAAATCATCCACAGCGGTGAAACGGTCCACACGAACGACACCTGTTGCAGGGTCAATCTCGACCTCGCAAATGTAAGTACCGTTCGGGAAGGTGAAGTTGGTCGGGTCGTAAAAAGCGGTCTCGTTGAGACCTGGCTCCAACTTGTCAAGCGGGTAGTTGTGCGGCACATAGGCCGTCAGCGCCACTTGGCCAAAAGTGACCATTTTGTCGGTGCCCTTGACCTTGAACTCACCACCGGCGAAGTCCACATCGGCATCGCTGGCTTCCATCAGGTGGGCGGCGATCTTCTTGGCCTTGGCTTCAATTTTGTCCAGCGCGCGCATGATGGCCGAGCCACCCACCGAGATGGAGCGCGAGCCATAAGTGCCCATGCCGAAAGGAACACGACCTGTGTCGCCGTGCACGATATCCACTTGCTCAGGCGAGAGGCCCAAGCGAGCGGCCACTACCTGTGCAAACGTGGTTTCATGGCCTTGGCCATGGCTGTGTGAACCGGTGAAAACGGTCACGCTGCCTGTGGGGTGAACACGCACTTCGCCGCACTCAAACAGACCCGCCCGCGCACCCAAAGCACCCGCCACGTTGGACGGCGCCAAACCGCAAGCCTCGATGTAGCTGGAATAACCCAAGCCACGCAGCAAGCCCTTGGCTTTGGATTGCGCTTTGCGCTGCTCCAAGCCCGCCACATCGGCCAATTGATTGGCTTGCTCGATGCAGGCGTGGAAGTCACCTGTGTCGTACTGCAAAGCCACTGGGGTCTGGTAAGGGAACTCGGTGATGAAATTGCGGCGACGGATTTCGTCTTGCGAAAGACCCATTTCCCAGGCAGCGCGAGAAACGATGCGCTCCAGCAAATAAGTGGCCTCGGGTCGGCCAGCACCTCGGTAGGCGTCGACTGGGGCCGTGTTGGTGAACCACGAATCCACCTCCACATAAACCTGTGGCGTCTTGTACTGACCCGCCAGCAATGTGGCGTACAGAATGGTCGGCACGGCGGTTGAGAAGGTCGACAGGTAAGCACCCAGATTGGCGTCGGTGTGGACACGGAAGCCCAAGAACTTGCCATCTTTGTCCATGGCCAGCTCTGCATGGCTGACATGGTCGCGGCCATGGGCGTCAGAGAGGAAGGCCTCTGAACGGTCGCAGTTCCACTTGATGGGGCGGTTGAGCTTTTTAGAAGCCCAAGTCAGGCACACATCTTCGGCGTACAGGTAAATTTTGGCACCAAAGCCACCACCCACATCGGGCGCAATCACACGCACTTTGTGTTCTGGCAGGCCCATCACAAACGCTGTCAAAAGCAAGCGCTCGACGTGCGGGTTCTGGTTCGAGACATACAAGGTGTAGTCGTCACCGGCCCGGTTGTAGTGCCCGATGGCTGCACGCGGCTCCATGGGGTTGGGTGCCAAACGGTTGTTCACCAGGTCCAGCTTGGTCACATGCGCGGCATTGGCAAATGTGGCATCGACGGCCGCCTTGTCACCGATGGCCCACTTGTAGCATTGGTTGTCTGGCGCAACATCATGGATCACAGGTGCACCCGGGGCTTGCGCGTCACGCACATCCACCACTGCGGCCAAGGGCTCGTAATCCACCATCACCAACTCGGCCGCGTTGCGGGCTTGCTCATAGGTTTCGGCCACGACCATGGCCACATGGTCGCCCACATAACGCACTTTTTCGAACGCCAAAATCGGGTGTGGCGGCTCTTTCATGGGTTCGCCATTGGTGCTGGTGATCAACCAACCGCATGGCAAGCCATTGATCTTGTCTGCGGCCACGTCTTGGCCGTCCAAAATGCCGATGACGCCCGGCGCTGCCAGAGCAGCCGTTTTGTCGATGCTGCGGATTTTGGCGTGGGCATGGGGTGAGCGGACAAAGAAGCAATGGGACATGTTGGCCAGCACGATGTCGTCGGTGTATTGGCCTGCGCCCGTCAAGAAACGGTAGTCCTCCTTGCGGCGGAGGGATTCCCCAATGTGGGGGAGATTGGCAAAATCGGAAGCACCCATGTTCGATCTCCTTAAGACTTCATGGCCGCTGCACCTTGCAGAACGGACTTGACAATGTTTTGGTAACCGGTGCAACGGCAAATATTGCCTTCCAGCGCCTCGCGCACCTCTTGTTCGCCTGCATTGGGATGACGCTTGCAAAGGTCGAGCGCGCTCATGACCATGCCAGGGGTGCAAAAACCGCACTGCAGTCCGTGGCACTCCTTGAAGGCCGCTTGCATGGGGTGCATGGTGCCGTCAGTGGCAGCCAAACCTTCGATGGTCTCGACATCGCTGCCAGCCGCCTGCGCCAACAGCATGTTGCAGGACTTGACGGCCTTGCCATTCATGAGCACGGTGCACGCGCCGCATTGCGCCGTATCGCACCCAACGTGCGTACCCGTGAGTTTGAGTTGCTCGCGCAACGCTTGAACCAGCAGCGTATTCGGCGCCGCATCCACCACAACGGCTTTGCCGTTGACCTTGAGTTGAACCTGCATGCCTATCTCCTGTTTGAAAGGGTTATCACTCGCCATTTCAACATGCACAGATGAGGGCTTCCATGGGTGAAAGCCCTAGGTTTTCAGCAAAGTAAGGCGAACCTAGAGACGACTCATTTGCTGGCGTTAGGGAAGAACAATTGTTCGCCACCAATTTTGTAATCGGCCACTGTGGCTTGGCCAGCGGCTGAAGTGATCCAATCCACAAACTTCTGCGCATCGGCCCGTTTGACGTGCGCATGTTTCGCCGGGTTGACCACCATCACGCCATATTGGTTGAACAAGCGGTTATCGCCCTCCACCAAGATGGTCAGATCGGCGCGGTTCTTGAAATTGAGCCAAGTGGCACGATCGGCCAACACATAAGCACCCGAAGACGCTGCAATGTTGAGGGCTGGGCCCATGCCGCAACCACATTCTTTGTAGCCGCTGCCCTTTTTGTCGGTCAGCGCGGCCAGGGTCCAAAAACGCAGTTCGGCCGCGTGGGTGCCACTCTTGTCACCCCGCGAGACAAAGGCCGCGTTGCCCGCCGACAACTTGGCCAAAGCCGCCACAATGTCTTTGCCTTTGGCGGCTGCCGGGTCAGCCTTGGGTCCGATCAGCACAAAGTCGTTGTACATCACGGGCAAGCGCTTGATGCCAAAGCCATCGGCCACGAATTTTTCTTCCGCCACTTGGTCGTGCACAAACACCACATCGGCGTCACCGCGACGCGCCATGTCCAGTGCCTGACCCGTGCCCAACGCCACCACTTTCACGTCCAACCCACTGGCTTTTTTGAAGGCCGGCAAGAGGTGCGCAAACAAGCCCGACTGCTCGGTCGAGGTGGTGGACGACATCACGATGGACTGGGCTTGTGCCCACACCGAAGTGGTGGCCAAAACCGCACACACCAAGGCGCGACGGGTCATAGAAGATGGAAAGGTCATGAAAGTTCTCCTTGAACAAAAGCATGGGCTGCCGGGCTGCGTTCAGCCAGCAAAACGGGGTTGAAAAAATCGGCCACAGGCAAGTCGGCCATGACTTGACCGAACTCCAGATAAATGACTCGGGTGGCCAAGCGCTTGACTTGACCCAGGTTGTGGCTGGCCCAGACCAAGGTCAGAGGGCGTTCTGGCGCACAGGCAAATTCGGCCATCAGGGCTTCGACTTCGCGTTTGGCATGCGGGTCCAGGCTGGCCGTGGGCTCATCCAAAAGCAGCACATCGGGCTGTCGCGCCCAAGCACGGGCCAAAGCCAGGCGCTGCTGCTGTCCACCCGACAACTGGCGGCCGTTTTGCTGCGCCACAGACAACAGGCCCACACGCTGCAAAGCCTGCAGCGCCAGCGCTTTGGCTTGTGTCCAACTCAGGCCCCGTTCACGGTCCAGCCACAAGCCCAGCGCCACATTGTTCAAGGCCGACAGGCGCAGCATGTGCGGCCTTTGGAACAGCATGGCTTGGCGCACACCCGGCGCTTGTTGCACCTGGCCTTGCGAGAGAAGCACCAAGCCATGCAAGGTACGCAGCAAAGTGCTCTTGCCCGAGCCATTGGCCCCCACCAGCGCCACGCGCTCACCCGCCGCAATGCGCAAGCTCACGTCCTTCAGGGCCTGTTGCGCCCCCAGCTGGACACTCACCGCATCCAGCGTGATCTGCGCGGCGTTCATGGCTGCGCACCCAACAGGCCATGGGCTGTCGCTGGCCGCGAATAACGTGACTCACCCCAGCGCCGCAGACCCGCCACCAGCGCATTGAGCAACAACACCACCGCCAGCAGCACCATGCCCAGCCCCAGCGCCAGCGGTAAATCGCCTTTGCTGGTTTCCAGCGCAATGGCGGTGGTCATGACGCGGGTGAAACCGTCGATGTTGCCGCCCACGATCATGACGGCGCCCACCTCCGAGATGGCGCGGCCAAAGGCTGTCACGGCAATCGTCAGCAAGGCCAAGCGTTCGTCCCAGGCCAGCAACAAGCTGCGCACCCAAGGGCCTGCGCCCAGCGACGCCCACTGCTCCCCGTGTTGCCGCTCCACGTCTTCGACCACCTGGCGCGTGAGCGCAGCCACCACCGGCACCACCAAAATGAACTGGGCCAGCACCATGGCCTTGAAGCTGAACATCCAACCCAAAAATCCCAAAGGCCCACTGCGCGAGAGCAGCAAATACACCACCAGGCCCACCACCACCGAAGGCAGCGCCAGCAGGGTGTTCAAACCCACCAGCACCGCGCCCCGGCCACGAAAACGCGACACGGCCAACCAAGCGCCCAGCGCCACGCCCACGCCATAGGCCAGCAGGCAGGCCGTGGCACTGACAGCCAAAGACCGTGTGACGACCACCCACAGGGCAGGATCGAAAGAAGTGACGAGGTTCAGCGCCGTCAGGACGCTGTCGGAGAAAGTATTCATAAGCGCCGTGGATGCTACGGGACACGCGCCCTGCAAGGCATGAGGGGTGTCCACTATGAAGAGGTTTGCATAGGTCGGAAGCAAGACACTCTGGCAAGCACTCGCCGTTCAGGCAAACTCGCGTTTGTGCAACACATTGACCTCTCTTACCACTGGACGCCGCATCAAATTGACGAGGTCGTCCGCGATCGACTCAGCCCCTTGCAAAACCCACTCATGGACACCCTCCAGGCTGTGCGGGAATGCGGCTCCATCGCGGCGGCAGCCAAATCGATGCAGCTGTCCTACCGGCATGTTTGGGGCGAACTCAAGCGTTGGGAACAAACCCTGGGCCAACCGCTGATTCTTTGGGAAAAGGGCCAATCTGCCCGACTCAGTGAGTTTGCAGACAAATTATTGTGGGCCGAAAGGCAAGCCCAAGCCCGGCTCGCGCCCCAAATCAGGGCTTTGCAAGCCGAGCTGGAAAAAACCTTTTCGGTCGCTTTTGACCCCGAGCACCATGTATTGCCCATTTTTGCCAGCCATGACGATGCCCTGGTTCGGTTGCGGGAACATGCTGCAACCCAATCTTTGCACCTGGATTTGCGTTTTTGCGGCAGTGTGGATGCGATCCGTGCCTTGAACGAAGGCCGGTGCATCATGGCGGGCTTTCACGCCCCATCACAACCTGCGGCCCATTCTTTGGTGGCGCGCACCTACAAACCGCTGCTCAAAACCGGTTTGCACAAACTGATCGGGTTTGCCAGCCGACAGCAGGGCTTGATGGTGCAAACGGGCAACCCCTTGAATTTGCATGAATTGCAACACCTTCTGAAACCGGGCGTGCGCTTTGTCAACCGCAGTCCCGGCACAGGCACCCGCTTGCTGCTGGACCAATGGCTGAGCGCTGCAGCACTCAAAGGGGAAGACATCGTGGGCTACACCCAAGAAGAACCTTCTCATGCGGCCGTGGCCGCCAGCATTGCAGCCGGTCAAGCCGATGTGGGTTTGGGCATCGGCTCGGCAGCGCAGGCGCAAGGGCTGGATTTTGTGCCTTTGGAACACGAAGACTATTGGCTTGTTTGCCTGAAAAGTGCTGTCGATTCGCCACCCGTGCAGCAGCTTCGCCGCATGCTCCAATCCCCAGAGTGGACCGAACAACTCAACACCATGCCGGCCTACCACACGGGCAACACCTCGGGACAGGTGCAGTCCTTGAAACACCGACTGCCTTGGTGGGCACACCGTTCGGAAAAAGCCTGAACGTAAGGGGTATTACTTACCCCAAGGATCCATCCGCTTGTGTTTGGTACCGATTGATGGAAATTCAAGCCAGGTACAGAAAAAATCAAACAATGGATTCATCAAAACGCCATGGAAGGGCACGGGCGTTGTTACCATTGGCCCCTTGCAAAGCGGGAGCCTTGCGCGCGGGCCCAATACAGGCCCCTTGTCATTTATGGATTGGAGAGATGTCTTGACTGCCTTACTCAAATTTGCACGTTTCATGGATTGGCTCAGCAATGGCTTTGGCATGGTCGCTTCGTGGGCCGTTTTGTTGGCTGCCATGATTTGTGCGGGAAATGCCTTTGTCCGCTACGGCTTCGATTGGAGCTCGAACGGCCTGATCGAAATCCAGTGGTACATGTTTGCCTGGGTGGTGATGGTGGGAGCGCCCTATGTACTCAAAGTCAATGAGCATGTCCGGGTGGACCTGATTTACGGCAAGCTCAAAGGCAATGCCCCTGTTTATGTCGATATTTTCGGCATCATCGTTTTCCTGATGCCCATCATGGGCTACCTGGCGTGGTTGTCTTACCCCTATTTCATGAACACCTTGGTTTCGGGTGAAATGAGCCAAAACGCAGGCGGCTTGATCCGTTGGCCCGCCACATTGGCCTTGCCTTTGGGCTTTGCCCTGGTCTGGTTGCAAGGCTTGGCCGAATTGATCAAGCGCGTGGGCTACCTCTCGGGACAATACGCGATGGACACCCACTATGAGAAACCCCTGCAGTGAGCTTCAGGGCCTGAAAAACCTCAATACATAACAACAAATAGGACTTCCAATGCAAATGGAAAATTTTGCCCCGATCATGTTCGCGGGCCTTGTCGTGGTGATGCTGGTGGGCTTTCCGGTCGCCTTTTCTTTGGCGGCTTTGGGCTTGGCCAGTGGGTTTTATGCGATCGAGATGGGCTGGTTCCCCGTCGCCTTCATGAGCAACTTGCCCATTTCGATTTTTTCGATCCTGAGCAATGACCTGTTGCTGGCCATTCCCTTCTTCACCTTCATGGGCACCATCCTGGAAAAGTGTGGACTGGCCGAAGACATGCTCGATTCCATGGGCCAACTTTTTGGCCCCATGAAAGGCGGCCTGGGCTATTCGGTGATCCTTGTCGGCTTCATTTTGGGTGCCATCACGGGCACCGTGGCAGGCCAAGTGATCGCGATGGCGTTGATCTCTTTGCCGGTGATGATTCGCTATGGTTACAACATGCGCTACGCCACCGGGGTCTTGGCCGCATCGGGAACGATCACACAGCTGGTACCGCCCTCATTGGTTCTGGTGGTTTTGGCCGACCAGCTGGGCAAGCCTGTGGGTGACATGTACAAAGGCGCTTGGGGCCCCTCGCTGATTCAGATTGGCATGTTCGCGCTATACACCTTTGCCGTGACCCGGATCAAACCCGATTTTTTACCTGGAATTCCCAAGGAAGATCGAACCCTCAATGGTTGGCCTTTGTGGAAAAAATGCCTCAAAGGCATCATTCCATCCGCCATGCTGATTTTCACCGTGCTGGGCTCCATGGGTGGTTTGCCATTCCAAGACTCTGCGCTGGCAACCCCCACTGAAGCGGGTGCGATGGGCGTGGTCGGCGCTTTGATCCTGGCGGCTTCGCACAAACGACTCAATTTCAGTCTTTTGTGGGAGGCCATGCACGGCACCATGCGCCTGACCGCCATGGTGGTGTTCATCTTGATCGGTTCACGCGTGTTCAGCCAAGTGTTCCAAGGCGTGGATGGTGCCAAGTGGGTGGAGCACCTGCTCACAGGCCTGCCGGGAGGACAAACAGGTTTCTTGGTCGTTGTGAACATTTTTGTGTTTTTCCTGGCGTTTTTCCTCGACTTTTTTGAAATCGCTTTCATCATCGTTCCGATGCTGGCCCCCGTGGCCGACAAATTGGGCATTGACCTGATTTGGTTTGGCGTGTTGTTGTGCGTCAACTTGCAGACCAGCTTCATGCACCCGCCCTTTGGATTTGCCTTGTTCTACCTCAGAGGTATCGCAGACACCTTGTTCAAAGACAAACGCATTCCCTTTGCGGTCAAGTCCAACGACATTTATTTGGGCTCCATCCCCTGGGTGATCATGCAACTTCTGTTGGTGGTCATCGTGATCTTTGTGCCCCAAACGGTCACGGCCTTCTTGGACAAAGAAGTCAAAGTGGACATCGACAAAGTGGTCATCGAGATGCCCCAAGACAGCGCGGCGGCCCTAGAAGCCACAGCGCCGGCAACCGGTGCGGAACAAGAAAAAACCGACAAAGATGCGCAGGACAAGATCGACGACTTGTTCAAGAAATAAAGCGCTCTAACCCCCAAACGCCTCGATTTCGAGGCGTTTTTTCATGGACTCCACGCAATGACATCGCCCATCCCCCCTGATTTGACCGAGCACTTGGGTCCTGCCCCCTTTCGCTTCACACCCCGTGAAGAAACCATGAGTTCGCAAGCCTTCAGCTTGCCTTTCAAAGTCTTGGCCGTCACGCTCTTGCTGGGTTTGGCCTTCTGGGCTTACCAACTGCATGGCTCCCAAGTGGTTCAGACCGATTACCTCTGGATCTGGGCGGCCTGGGGCATCATGGCCTACACCGTGGGTCACTTGCTGTTGGGCAAAACAAGGCTGACCGCCGAAACCCTGGAGCAAACCTGGATCTGGCACAAAAAAGTCGAACTGCGCGACTTGGCTTATGTGAAACTCATCCGCGTGCCGGGAATGGATGCCGTCATTGCACCCCGCTTATATGCCCGCACTCTGATGGGGAAATTCACAGTCATTTACGCCTGCAACCCTGAAATGATCGAGGAGTTCAAACGCATGGGCGCAGAGCTCAAAGCCTTTCGGGCCATGCGTTGACCCTCCTGGTCTTCATTTCGAGCCCCTTTCGGGCACAAAAAAACCGGCCAAGGCCGGTTTTTTTGTGGGTGAATCCAATCAGAGCTTTTGGGCTTGCATGAACTTGTCAAAAGACATTTCAGTGAAGCGGAACCACAGGTTTTGGTCCGCTTGGAATTTGCGGTAGTCACCGTAAATTTTCTTCCAGTCGGCGTTTTTGCCATTCAGCTCGTCATAGACTTCCATGGACTGCTTGAAGGCTTCCTTCAAGACCGCTTCTGGGAATGCACGCAGCTTGGTGCCCTTGCCCACGAGCTCTTTCAAAGCACCCGGGTTTTTGGCATCGTACTTGGCTTGCATGGTGGTGTGGGCCACAGCCGTGGCCGCGGTCACGATGGCCTTGTTTTCGGCCGACAGCGCGTCGTAGGCTTTTTGGTTGATGAAGAAGTCCAACTGAGGACCACCTTCCCACCAGCCTGGGTAGTAATAGAACGGGGCCACTTTGTTGAAGCCCAGCTTCTGGTCATCGTAAGGGCCAATCCACTCGGCCGCATCGATCGTGCCTTTTTCCAAGGACGTGTAGATCTCGCCGCCAGGGATGTTTTGGGGCACAGAGCCCATGCGCTCAAGGATACGGCCAGCAAAGCCGCCAATGCGCATTTTCAGACCCTTCATGTCCGCGACGGTCTTGATTTCTTTGCGGTACCAACCACCCATTTGAGCGCCGGTATTGCCGCCCAAAAAGTTGATGATGTTGTACTGGGCGTAAAACTCGCGCATCAGCTTCAGGCCATTGCCCTCGAGCATCCAAGCGGTCATTTGACGGCTGTTCAGACCAAACGGAATGGAGCAACCCAAGGCGAATGTTTCGTTTTTGCCGAAGAAATAGTAAGGGGCTGTGTGGGCCATCTCGATGGAGCCTTGCTGCACCGCATCCACCACACCAAATGGCGGGGTGATTTCACCGGCAGCGTGCACCGAAATTTCGAACTTGCCGCCCGACATGGCTTTGACGCTGTTGGCGAACACATCGGCTGCGCCGTGAATGGTGTCCAGCGCTTTGGGGAAGCTGGAGCTCAGACGCCAACGGATGGCGGCTTGTGCGTGAACGGCAGGTGCAACACCAGCGGCCAAGACGCCAGCCAAGCCAGCGTTTTTAATGACGGAACGACGATCCATGAATGGACTCCTAAAGAAAATGAAAGACACGCCCGAGACAGGTGAGCGTTGACTCTGTGGTCAATCCCTATTGTAAGAAACTGCCACAGCCAAAAAGCAGGGGTTTACCCTTTTTGCGAGATCAAAAATTAATAAAAGAACTGAAATTCACAAAACTTGAAATAAATTCAAACGGCGTTTGAATCGCCACCTTGAGGCCAGCGTTGTTCTATGGATTGCGCGATGCCAGAGGCGTCCAAGCCTTGCAAGGCCAGCAACTTGACCGGGTCGCCATGTTCGATGAATTCGTCGGCAAAACCCAATTGCAACAAGGGCCGCACCAGACCCGCCGCTTGCAAAGCTTCGGACACCGCACTGCCCGCGCCGCCCATGATGCAGCCGTCTTCCACCGTGACCAAGCGCTCGTGGGTTTGAGCGATTTGGCTCAAGAGTTCGACGTCCAGCGGCTTGACCCAACGCATGTTGACCACGGTGGCGTTGAGTTTTTCTGCGGCCTCCAGTGCTGGCGCCAGCAAGGTGCCGAAAGCCAAAATGGCGATTTTTTCGCCTTGGCGACGCACTTCGCCTTTGCCAAAAGGCAAGGTGTCCAGATCGCGTCCAGGGACCGCGCCCACGCCCGCACCGCGCGGGTAACGCACCGCCACCGGGTGGTTTTGGGCATAAGCGGTGCTCAGCAGCTGGCGGCATTCGCGCTCGTCGGCCGGGCAAGCCAAGCTCATGTTGGGGATGCAGCGGATGAAAGCGATGTCATACGCTCCCGCGTGGGTGGCACCGTCGGCCCCCACCAAGCCGGCTCGGTCAATCGCAAACACCACGGGCAAATTCTGCAGCGCCACGTCGTGGATGAGCTGGTCGTAACCGCGTTGCAAAAAGGTGGAGTAAATGGCCACCACGGGCTTGAGGCCCTCGCAGGCGATGCCGGCTGCAAAGGTCACAGCGTGTTGCTCGGCAATGCCCACATCGTAATAACGCTTGGGAAAGCGCTGGTGAAATTCGACCATGCCCGAGCCTTCGCGCATGGCGGGTGTGATGCCGACCAAGCGCAGGTCTTTTTCGGCCATGTCGCACAGCCACTGGCCAAACACCTGGGTGAAGGTGGTTTTGGCGGGCGTGACCGCAGGCACCAGGCCCACGCTCGGGTCAAACTTGCCGGGGCCGTGGTAGGCCACCGGGTCGGCTTCGGCCTTGTCGTAGCCTTGGCCTTTTTTGGTCACCACATGCAAAAACTGCGGGCCGCTCAAGTGCTTGATGTTTTCCAGCGTCGGAATCAGCGACTCCAGGTCGTGTCCGTCGATCGGGCCGATGTAGTTGAAGCCGAATTTCTCGAACAGCGTGGCGGGCACCACCATGCCCTTGGCGGTTTCTTCGAAACGCTTGGCCAACTCAAACAGGGGCGGCGCATTTTTCAAGACGTTCTTGGCACCCGCCTTGGCGGCCGAGTAAAAACGCCCACTCATCAGCTGCGCCAAATAGCGGTTGAGCGCGCCCACCGGTGGGCTGATCGACATGTCGTTGTCGTTCAGAATCACCAGCAGTTTGCAATCTTCAACACCCGCGTTGTTCAAAGCTTCAAAGGCCATGCCAGCCGTCATGGCCCCATCTCCGATCACGGCAATCGAATGGCGGGACTCCCCTTTTTGACGGGCCGCCACGGCCATGCCCAAAGCGGCAGAAATGCTGGTGGACGAATGGGCCGTGCCGAAGGTGTCGTATGCGCTCTCGTCGCGGCGCGGAAAGCCCGACAAGCCGTCGAACTGGCGCAGTGTGGGCATGCGATCGCGCCGACCTGTGAGGATTTTGTGCGGGTAAGTCTGGTGGCCCACGTCCCAAACGATGCGGTCTTCGGGGGTGTTGAACACATAGTGCAAAGCCACCGTCAACTCCACTGTGCCGAGGTTGGAGCTCAGGTGCCCACCGGTTTTGGACACGTTGTCCAAGACGCACTGGCGCAGCTCATCGGCCAGGCGAGGCAGTTCGTTGCGCGGCAATCGCCGCAGGTCTGCGGGCTGGTCGATATGGGGAAGCAAATGGGTCATGTCAATTGTTTCTGTTGACCACCATGGCGGTCAGGGCACGCAAAGCGGCCAAACGGTCCTCGGGAAAGCCGGTATCAGCCAATGCCTGCATGGCCTGAGCGGCCAAGGTGTCGGCATAGGCTTTGGCCGCGTCCAGACCCATCAAGGCCACATAGGTGGGTTTGTCGGCGGCTTCGTCTTTGCCCGCCGTTTTGCCCAGGGTGGCCGAATCGGCGGTCACATCCAGCACATCGTCGACCACCTGAAAGGCCAGGCCCAGGACCTCGCCAAAACGCTGGAGCGCCGCTTGCACAGGGGCTTGAACACCCGACACGCAGGCCGCGCCCATCTGCACGCTGCACAACAGCAAGGCCCCTGTTTTGAGGCGGTGCATTTGGCGCAACTGGTCCTCAGTCAAGCGCTGCCCCACACTGGCCAGGTCAATCGCTTGCCCCCCAGCCATGCCTTGGTAGCCCGAAGCCCGGGCCAGCAAACCCACACAAGCTGCTTGTACCGCAGCGCTCACGCTGGCGTCTTGGGGCGTGAGCAGTTCAAAAGCCAAGGTCTGCAGGGCGTCACCGGCCAGCAAGGCTTGTGCTTCGCCAAACTGAACATGCACTGTGGGTTTGCCGCGCCGAAGCACGTCGTTGTCCATGCAGGGCATGTCGTCGTGCACCAACGAATACGCGTGGATCAATTCAATGGCGCAAGCCGCATTGAGCGCGGCCGGGTTGCTTGAAGCGCCGCCTACGGCCTCGGCAGTGGCCAGCACCAGCAAAGGACGCAATCGCTTGCCGCCGTCCAACACGGCGTAGCGCATGGCCTCGCCCAAAGCGGCGGGCGAGTGGGCCTCAATGCCCTCTGACAAGGCGCGCTCAACGCGCTCAAGGTGCGGCTGCATCCATGCTTTGAGGTCCAACTGGCTCATGCGCCACTCCAAGGTTTGAGTTGTCCGCCATCCAACACCTGGATTTGGTCTTCGACGGCTTTGAGCTTGTCACGGCAAAAGGCGAGCAAAACAGCACCACGCTGGTAACCGGTCAAAAGCTGGTCCAAAGGCATTTGCCCAGACTCGAGCTGCCCCACCAAGTTTTCCAGTTCCGACAAAGCCGCTTCATAGGTGGCAGGCAAATCAGCCGGAGCGGCATCGGCGATGACAGGTTGAGCAGCCTTGGGCATGGGATCTTCCGACAAAAAAACCGATTTTAGGCTTTAAGCCTGGACTTGGCCGACCGTTGAGATGGTCAAGTCATCAAGATGCAGGGGGATGGGCAAATTGCCCTGGCTCAGCATCAGGCCCAGGCTTTCAGATGGAATGGCATGGCACGCCCCAATCGGCGGCGGCCCCCGGGTTAGAATCGCGGCTCCTCGACAGGGATTCCCTGTCATTTTTTGCGCCGTTTTCCTTGAATTCAGCGCTTTGTTCCTGCCCCTTCATAGGGGGAGTCTCTAGGTCAGGTCACCCATGTCTGATTTAAGTCTTCAACTGCAGCAGGCCGCAAGCCAACTACCAGTTTCCACTTATTTCGATGAAGCGCTGTTCCAGCGCGAATTGAACACGCTCTTTCGGCAAGGCCCTCGTTATGTGGGCCACCAGTTGTCGGTGCCCCATCCGGGCGACTACTACGCCCTGCCCCATGAGGCCGAAGGCCGCGCCTTGGTGCGCAACGCCCAGGGCGGGGTCGAGCTGGTTTCGAATGTCTGCCGCCACCGCCAAGCCGTGATGCTGGGTGGCCGGGGCAATCTGCACACCCAGCAAAAAGGCAGCGCGGGCGGCAACATTGTGTGCCCCCTGCACCGCTGGACTTACGCGCCTGACGGCCAGTTGCTGGGCGCCCCTCACTTTGCACAAGACCCCTGCTTGAACCTGAACAACTACAAGTTGCAGGAATGGAACGGTCTGCTTTTTGAAGACAACGGCCGAGACATCGCCTCGGACTTGAGGGGCATGGGCCCCCGCAGCCAACTCGATTTTTCGGGTTATGCGCTCGACCGCGTGGAGCTGCACGAGTGCAACTACAACTGGAAGACCTTCATCGAGGTCTATCTGGAGGACTACCACGTCGGCCCCTTCCACCCCGGGCTGGGCCAGTTCGTCACTTGTGACGACCTGAACTGGGAGTTCAAGGAGCACTACTCGGTGCAAACCGTGGGCGTGTCGGGCGGCTTTGGCAAGCCTGGCTCTGACGCTTACAAAACATGGCACGAAGTGCTGCTCAAGTACCGCAACGGCCAACTGCCAGAGCGTGGTGCGATCTGGCTGACCTACTACCCGCACATCATGGTCGAGTGGTACCCGCATGTGCTCACCGTGTCGACCTTGCACCCGGTCAGCGCCCACAAAACGCTGAACATGGTGGAGTTTTATTACCCCGAAGAAATCGTGGCTTTCGAGCGTGAATTTGTCGAAGCCCAGCAAGCGGCCTACATGGAAACCTGCATCGAGGACGATGAAATTGCAGAGCGCATGGACGCGGGCCGCAAAGCCCTGCTCGCCCGCGGCGACAACGAAGTCGGCCCTTACCAAAGCCCCATGGAAGACGGCATGCAGCACTTCCATGAGTGGTACCGCCGGCAGATGAACGACCTCTGAACCGAAGGCAACCATGCAAGCCTCCTGGATGATCTTGGCATCCTTGTTCTTCTCGACGATGGGGGTTTGCATCAAATACGCGTCGGTCCACTTTCAGACCTCTGAGCTTGTTTTTTTTCGGGGTCTGATCGGCATGGTGTTCATGGCCTCCCTCTGCCGGGCAAAAGGGGTGCCTTTGCGCACGCCGATCCCCATGATGCATGTCTGGCGTTCGGTGATCGGCGTCACTTCACTGGCCGCCTGGTTTTATGCGATTGCCCACCTGCCACTGGCCACCGCCATCACGCTCAATTACATGAGCGGCATCTGGGTGGCTGTTTTTCTGGTGGGTGGCACCCTGGTCATGGGGAAACTGCAAGAAGCGACCCGACAAGGGCCCATCGTGCTGACGGTGATTGCAGGTTTTGGCGGCGTCATCTTGTTGCTGCGCCCGACCATCGAACAAGACCAGTTGTTTGCCGGCATCGTCGGTCTGCTCTCGGGCCTGATCGCGGCTTTGGCTTACATGCAAGTGGCCGCTTTGGGACGTCTGAACGAGCCCGAAGCGCGCACGGTGTTTTATTTTTCCGTCGGAACAACCGTGGTGGGCGCTGCGCTCATGCTCGTCACAGGCTTGAGTCCATGGGTGTGGCCCAGCATGTTGTGGTTGCTGCCCATTGGTGTGCTGGCCGCCCTGGGCCAGTTGTGCATGACCAATGCTTACAGCCGGGGCTCGACCCTGGTGGTGGCGAACTTGCAGTATTCGGGCATCGTTTTTGGTGCCTTGTTTGGCCTGATGCTGTTTGGCGACCACATCCCGCTCATGGGCTGGTTGGGCATGGCCCTCATCATGGCCAGCGGCATCGCCTCAACCGTGCTGCGCAGCCGCGCGCTGCCACTCGCCCCCGCAGAAGACCACTGAATTTTTGGAGACTCACCCCATGCACACCTTGCTGATCACCGCCACCCAATTGCAAGACCTGCAAGCCCAAGGCACGCCTTGCGCCGTGCTCGACTGCAGCTTTGATTTGATGAAGCCGGAGTTGGCCGATGGCTTGTTTGCTGCCGAGCACATCGCCGGCGCTTGGCATGCCCATCTGGACCGAAACCTGAGCACGCACAACGCGGATGAAGCTGTCAATGGCGGGCGTCACCCCTTGCCCAAGCGCGAGATCGTGGCCCAGTGGTTGGGCAGTTTGGGCATCCACAACGGCATGCAAATCGTGGTGTATGACCAGAACAAAGGCTTTTACTGTGGCCGCTTGTGGTGGATGCTCAAGTGGCTGGGACACGAAGCCGTGGCGGTACTGGACGGTGGACTGCAGGCGTGGAAAGACATTGGCGGTGCACTTGCCTCGGGACCCGGCCCCTCGCCCTTACCTGTACCTGTGCCTGCGAACTTTGAATTGAAAGCCCCCCTGCGGCAGCTGGTGTTGACCGAGGCTGTTGCCAATGGCTTAGGCCGCCCTGAACAAACCATTGTGGATGCCCGTGCCGGTGCGCGCTTCCGAGGCGAGACGGAGCCGCTTGACCCGGTGGCTGGGCACATTCCCGGGGCTTTGAACCGGCCGTTCACCGAGAACTTCAACGAAGACGGCCGATTCAAAAGCCCAGAACTGCTCAAAGCCGAATGGGATCATCTGCTGGCTGGCCGCTCAGGCAGCAGCGTGGTGCACCACTGTGGCAGCGGCGTGACGGCCGTACCCAATGTGCTGGCCATGGAGTTGGCCGGTTTCGGCCCCACGGCTTTGTACGCTGGCAGCTGGAGCGAATGGAGCAATACGCCGGGACTGCCCTGCGCGAAGGGCTGAAGCCCTTGGGCTCAGTGGCTGTGTCCTGCCAATGTGCTGACCAGCACCACCATGCCCATGCCGACAGACAGCCAGATGATCTGCGCTGCTGTCTCACGCGCACTCAGGCGCTTTTGTAACTGAGGAATCAAATCGGCCAAAGCGACATAGATGAAGCTGCTGCTGGCCACGACCAGGAAAAACGGCAGCCAGTCGTGCAAGGCATCCACCAGCACGTAGCCCACCGCCCCACCGAAAGCGGTGATGGCTCCCGCCATGGAGACCTTGACGATCGCCGCACGGCGGCTGCTGCTGCCCTGCCGCAACACCGCCAGATCGCCCATGTGGTGGGGCACTTCGTGCGCCAGCACTGCCAAGGCGGCGATCACGCCCAAGCGCATGTCAGCGATGAAAGCAGAGGCGATCAAGATGCCATCACCAAAACAATGCACGCTGTCTCCCGCCAAAATGGCCCATTGACCACGCGGCGTCTCATCCGAATCGGCGCTCCCATGTGCATGCACTTTGGCATCGGCTTCAGCATGGCCCCCATCAGGCGAATGACCGTGGTCATGGTGACCCTGCCCATGCCCATGCCCGTGGGCGTGTTCGTGCCCGTGGTGCCAGAGCTCCGCCTTGTCGAGCAAAAAGAAGAACACCAAGCCCAGCAGCAAGGTCATGAACAAAGTGTGTGGTGCCAGATCGCTTTCAAAAGCCTCGGGCAACAGGTGTAAAAAAGACGTCGCCATCAAAGCGCCTGCCGCCAGACTGAGCATGTGCTGGGTGTAACGGCTCAAAACGCCAAAGCTCAGCCAAGCGGCCACCCAGACGCTGCCGATGCCCGCCACCAAAGTGCCCACCAAAATCGCCAAAAAAGTCATCGTGTTTCCCGAGGTGCACTGCACCCCAAAACAAACCGCCTCTTAGGGCGGTTTTAAAAATTTCGCCCCGAAGGGCGGTTTAAGCACTCACAAAGTCAGGCCACGCCGTTGCGTTTAAGCCAGGCCAGCAGACGTTGCCAGCCGTCGTCAGCAGGTCCCTTGCGGTAGCTGGGGCGGTAATCGGCGTGAAAAGCGTGCGGAGCCTCAGGATAAACCACAAACTCGCTGGCTTTGGCAGCGGCGGACCCTTGGGCCAGTTCGGCTTTCATCTTATCAACTGTGTCAAGAGGGATGCCGGTGTCGGCCCCGCCGTACAAACCCAGCACTGGGCCCTTGAGGCTGCCCACCAAGGCCACAGGGTGTGCGGGCGTCAGCGCCGTGGCATTGCCCACCAATCGGCCGTACCAGGCCACACCGGCCTTGATCTTGGGCTGGTGCGCGGTATACAACCAAGTGATGCGGCCACCCCAGCAAAAGCCGGTGATGGCCAATTTGTCGGTGTTGCCGCCGTTGGCTGCCGCCCAAGCCACGGTCGCATCCAGATCACCCAGCACCTGGGCGTCGGGCACCTTGGTGATGACTTCGGCTTGCAGTTTGGGAATGTCGGTGTAGTTTTTAGGATCGCCTTGGCGCACAAACATGTCGGGGGCAATGGCCAGGTAACCGGCCTGGGCCAAGCGGCGTGTGACGTCGGCGATGTACTCGTGCACCCCAAAAATCTCGCAGATCACCAGCACCACCGGCAAACCGGTCTTGCCCGCAGGCGCGCTGCGGTAAGCGGGCATTTTGAAGCCATTGACGTCGATGGTCACCTCACCCGAAACCAGACCTTCAGCGGAAGTTTTGACGGCGGTTTGCGCCATGATGGGCAAAGCGGCTGCGGCGTAACCCACGCCCAAAGCCGCTTGCAGGGCCACGCGGCGGGTGGTGCCGCTCGCGTCCACTCGGCCACCCAAAAGGGCTTGGCCATCGTTGATCAGGTCGTTGTTCAAAGCAAGTCTCCAGGCACCAAAATAAGAGGATGCTTATCTTGACACAGGTGTTGCGGGCTTGGACCAGAGCGGCGATTTAAACTGCCCACATGTCTGCCGTTGCACTGCCCGCCTCTGCCCTGCCTGTTTTGTACTCGTTTCGCCGTTGCCCCTACGCCATGCGGGCACGCTTGGCGCTGCACGCCAGCAGCATCGCCATCGAACACCGCGAAGTGGTGTTGAAAAACAAACCCGCCCACCTGCTGAGCCTCTCGCCCAAAGGCACGGTGCCGGTCTTGTGGCTGCCCGGCGCTGGCGGCGGGCAGGTGCTGGAACAAAGCCTGGACATCATGCTTTGGGCTCTGGGCCAGCACGACCCGCTGGGCTGGCTCCCTGCGTCGGATGCGGGCATGGCCGATGCGCTTGCGCTGATCGCGCACAACGACGGGCCTTTCAAGCAGCAACTGGACCGTTACAAGTACCCGAATCGCTCTGGGCTGGGGAGTGGCCTCGCCGACCGAGACCTGGCCGTCGTCTGGCTGCACGGGTTGGATGCCCGCTTGCAGGCACAGCCCTTTCTGGCAGGACCCTGTTTTGGCTTGGCCGACGCCGCCATCGCCCCTTTTGTGCGGCAATTCGCCCACACCGACCCAGGCTGGTTTGCGGTGCAGCCTTGGTCAGCATTGGCGAATTGGTTGGCACCGTTTGAGGGGTCTTCGCTGTTTGAGGCCATCATGCAAAAGCATGTGCCATGGCAAGCACCGTCACCTGTTTTGTAGGAGACCACCCCGTGGTCGGTGGTCTGCGAGGGCTTTCGCGGCGAGGGCGCCGCTCCCACACGCCACAGGTCAGTGCGCCTGCTCCCAGTTCGGTCCAAAGCCCACTTCGGCCAAGAGCGGCACCTTCAAGTCCGCCACACCCGCCATGAGGCGCGGCACCTCGGTGCGCACCCACTCGACTTCTGATTCAGGCACCTCGAACACCAATTCGTCGTGCACCTGCATGATGACTTTGGTGGCCTTGCCTTGTTCGTCGAGCGCTTTTTGCACCGCCACCATGCTCAGCTTGATCAGGTCGGCCGCTGTGCCCTGCATGGGCGCGTTGATGGCGGCGCGCTCGGCCCCGGCGCGGCGCGGGCCGTTGGGGCTGTTGATCTCGGGCAACATCAGGCGGCGGCCAAAAACGGTCTCCACATAGCCCAGCGCCTTGGCCTGCTCGCGGGTGGCGTCCATGTAGTGTTTGACGCCCGCAAAACGCTCAAAGTAGCGGGTGATGTAGTTCTTGGCGGCGGTGTTGTCGATGCCCAGCGCCTTGGCCAGACCAAACGCGCTCATGCCGTAAATCAAACCGAAGTTGATGGTCTTGGCGTAGCGGCGCTGCTCGCTGCTCACCGTGTCTGGCGTCGCGCCAAACACTTCGGCCGCCGTGGCTTTGTGCACGTCCAGCCCTTCATGAAAGGCCTTGAGCAAGGCCGCGTCGTCGCTCAGGTGCGCCATGATGCGCAGCTCGATCTGGCTGTAGTCGGCACTCGCAATCACGCAGCCTGCAGGGGCCACAAAGGCCTCACGCACTTTGCGCCCTTCGGCGGTGCGCACCGGGATGTTTTGCAGGTTGGGCTCGTTGCTCGACAAACGGCCCGTCACGGCCACGGCCTGCGCATAGTGGGTGTGCACGCGGCCGGTGCGCGGCAAAGCCAGTTGCGCCAGCTTGTCGGTGTAGGTGCCTTTGAGCTTGGAGAGACTGCGGTGCTCCAGGATGCGGGCGGGCAGCGGGTAGTCTTCGGCCAGTTTTTCCAGCACCTCTTCGTCGGTGCTGCGTGCGCCGGTGGCGGTTTTCTTGATGACGGGAAGGCCCAGCTTGTCAAAAAAGATCTCGCCCAGCTGTTTGGGGCTGGCTAGGTTGAAGGGTTGTCCCGCGATCTCGTAGGCCTCGGTTTCGAGCTGCACGATGCGCTCGCCCAGCGCCTGGCTTTGCGCAGCCAGTGTGGGCGCGTCGATCAGCACACCATTGCGTTCGATGCGGTACAGCGATTCGCTGGTGGCGATTTCCAACTCGTAAACGTACTTCAGACCGGCATGCGCTTCTATCTGCGGCCACAGGGCCAAGTGCACGTCCAGGCACTGGTCGGAGTCTTCGCAGGAGTAGTGCGCGGCTTTGTCCACGTCCACCTGCGCAAACGGGATCTGGTGCGCACCCTTGCCGCACAGGTCTTCGTAAGTCACGCCCCGGCGGCCCACATGCCGCTCGGCCAGGCTGGAGAGGCCATGCGGCTTGTGCACTTCAAGCACATAGCTCTCCAGCATGGTGTCGTGCGCATAGCCCTGCACCTCGATGCCGTGGTTGGCGAACACATGGCGGTCGTATTTGATGTTCTGGCCCAGCTTGTGGCGGGCGGGGTTTTCCAACCAGGGCTTGAGCTTGGCCAGCACCTCGGCCAGCGGCAGCTGCTCGGGGGCACCCGGGCCGTTGTGGGCCAGCGGAATGTAGGCCGCCTCGCCGGGCGTGACACTCAGCGAGATGCCCACGATCTCAGCCCGCATGGCGTCGAGCGAAGTCGTTTCGGTGTCGATGGCGGTGAGTGGGGCTTGTTCGATGCGGGCCAGCCAGGTGTCGAACGCGGCCCAGTCGAGCACGGTGTCGTATTTCAGTTCGCCTTGCACCGAGCTGGCGGCGGTGTCGAGCACAGGGGCTGCTGCTGGTTCATCTTCTTGAGCTGAACCGAACAAATCCCCCATGCCCGTGTCTTTGGGTTTGGCCGCTTTGGCTTTGGCCGCAGGCGCAGGCAAAGCCCCACCCAGCGACTGCACCAGCCCTTTGAAACCATAGGTCTGGTAAAAATCGAGCAGTTTGTCTTTGTCAGGCTCGTGCAGGTGCAGGCTGGCCAGCGAGGGCAAATCGGGCACCCAAGCGTTCAGGTCGCAATCTGTTTTCATGGTCACCAGCGCCCGGCCCTTGGGCAGCCAATCCACCGCCTGGCGCAGGTTCTCGCCCGCCACGCCCTTGATGTCGTGGGCGTTTTCCATGAGCTTGTCGAGCGAGCCGTATTCCATCAGCCACTTGGCCGCCGTCTTGGGGCCCACCTTGGCCACACCCGGCACGTTGTCCACCGTGTCGCCCACCAGGGTCTGGTAATCGATCATGAGTGATGGCGGCACGCCAAACTCGGCGGTCACGCCCGCCACATCGCGCACCTTGCCGTTCATGGTGTCGATGATGGTGATGTGCTCGTTCACCAACTGGCTCAAGTCCTTGTCGCCACTCGACACCGTGACTGGGATGCCTTGCTGCGCGGCCACATGCGCCAGCGTGGCGATCACGTCGTCGGCTTCCACACCGGGCACGTCCAGCACCGTCCAGCCCATCAGGCGCACCAGCTCGTGGATCGGCTCGATCTGCGAGCGCAAATCGTCGGGCATGGGGCTGCGGTTGGCTTTGTACTCGGGGTACATCTCGTCCCGAAACGTCGGGCCCTTTGCGTCAAAAACGCACACGGCATACACGGCAGGTACATCCTTGCGCAGCCGCTCCATCATGTTGATCATGCCGCGAATGGCGCCCGTAGCAGCACTCGTCGGATCGCCCGGCACGGCCCGCAGGTCGGGCATGGCATGGAAAGCGCGGTACAGGTAGCTGGAGCCGTCGACCAACAAAAGGCTGGGCTGAATGGGGGTCGGGGCAGTGTCGGTGTCAGGGGTGTTTTCGCTCATCCCCCGATTGTGTACCGGGTTAAGGGCTTGACCGTCAAACGACCCCATGATCGGTTGGCCGGTCCTGCGCCAGGGCGATGTGGCAAAGCGAAGCGTCAATAAACTCTGCCGAACTCCCAGATGGTGTGTGGGGCCTGCGCTGAGGCGATGTGGCAAAGCGAAGCGCCTCTGAGCCTCGGCGCAGGCCCCACACACCATCGCTCCGCCAGCAAGGCAAACAAACACGGGCAGACCCGCAAAGGGCTAACTGCACTGGGCCTCAGAGGCGCTTCGCTTTGCCACATCGGCCCAGCGCAGTCAGCCCTTTGCGGGTCATTGATCGCTTTTCGCCCTCTACAATCGTCACTTTCTCACCTCAGCCAGAACCACTCCTGGCGCTTTGACCCTCTTCCCATGGCGGTATTCACCGAAGTCACTCCCTCGCAGGCCGACAGCCTGATGCAGTCCCTGAACCTGGGGGCCTTGACCGAATTGCGCGGCATCGAAGGCGGCATCGAGAACACCAACTACTTCGCCACCACGACCCAAGGCGAGTACGTGCTCACCTTGTTCGAGCGCCTGACACAAGAGCAACTGCCCTTTTACCTCTACCTGATGAAGCACTTGGCAGGTTGCGGCATTCCGGTGCCCGACCCCGCGGCCAACCGCGATGGCGACATCCTCCACACCGTGAGCGGCAAACCGGCCGCCGTCGTCAACAAACTCGCAGGTAAAAGCCAGCTGCAACCGCAGGCCATGCACTGCGCCGCCGTGGGCGACATGCTGGCGCGCATGCACCTGGCCGGGGCCGATTACAACCGCAGCCAACCCAACCTGCGCGGTCTGCCCTGGTGGAACGAGACCGTGCCCGTGGTGCTGCCTTATTTAGAAGAAGCCCAAGCCGCCTTGCTGCGCAGCGAACTGGCCTTCCAAAACCACATCGCCAGCAGCGCCGCTTATGCCGCCCTGCCCCGTGGCCCGGTGCACGCCGACCTGTTCCGCGACAACGTCATGTTCGACGGCGAGCAGCTCACTGGCTTTTTTGACTTCTATTTCGCAGGCGTGGACACCTGGCTGTTTGATCTGGCCGTGTGCCTGAACGATTGGTGCATCGATTTGCCCAGCGGCACGCACGACGCACAACGTGCCCAAGCCATGCTCAGCGCCTACAACCAAGCTCGCCCATTGAGCGCCACTGAGCGCGAATTGTTGCCTGCCCTTTTGCGCGCAGGGGCTTTGCGTTTTTGGATTTCCAGGCTTTGGGACTACCATTTGCCCCGCGAAGCGTCGATCCTCAAACCCCACGACCCGACCCATTTTGAACGCGTCTTGCGTGGCAGGGTCAACCACCCCCTTGCTGCGTCTGCCCTGATCTGAACCCATGAACTTGCAAATTGTTCCCGCCAAAGCGGGCCTTAAATGGGCACGCCAGGGCATGCGCACCTTTTGGCGTCAGCCTTTGGCCATGTCGGGCCTGTTTTTTTTGTTCATGGCCACGGTGTCGGTGGTGTCCATGGTGCCCTTCATTGGGGGTGCCTTGGCTTTGGTGGTTTTGCCCGCCCTCACACTGGGCATGATGGCTGCAACCCAAGTGGCCTCTGACGGCAAATTCCCGATGCCCAGCGTGCTGTTTGTGGCCTTCAAAGCCGGGCCGCATCGCCAGACGATGTTCATCTTGGGGAGCTTGTACGCCGTGATCTTTTTGGTGGTGATGGGCTTGTCCACACTGGCCGATGGCGGGACTTTTGCGAAGGTCTATTTTGGCGGGGCACCCATGACGCCGGAGGTGGTGACTTCGGACTCGTTTCAAAACGCTTTGTGGGTGTCCATGTTGTTTTACGTGCCGCTGTCCATGATGTTCTGGCACTCACCTGCTCTGGTCCACTGGTATGGCATGCCTGCCGTCAAAAGCCTGTTTTTCAGCTTCATGGCGTGTTGGCGCAACCTCAAGGCCTTCACGGTTTATGTGATCGCCTGGGGCGTGATTTTCATGTCGGCCGGGATATTGGCCATGGTGATCGCGAGCTTTTTGGGCAACCCGGAGTTGATGATGGCCGCCTTCATGCCGCTGGCCATGATGGTGGCAGCCATGTTCTTCACGTCCATGCTGTTTTCAGTACGTGACTGTTTTGCGACCGATGTCTACGACGAACCACCCGCCAGCGCGGAGCAGCCCGACTGATTCACTCAATGGTGGTGGCCGTGTGCGCCGTGCGCGTGTCGGTGCGTGATCTCATCGGCTGAAGCGGCCCGCACTTCTTGCACGGTCAAAGTCAGCGTCAGGTGTTGACCGGCCCAAGGATGGTTGGCGTCCAAAATCACCTTGTCGCCCTTGATCTTGACCACGTTGAACACCTGTTCCTGGCCTTCGGCCGAGCGACCGCGCAGCTGTCCCCCCACCTTCACGCCTGGCGGAAATTCGCTTTTGGGGATGGTTTGCACCAGGCTCTCGTCGCGCTCGCCAAAGGCGTCGGCCGGCGCCAGCTTCAAAGTGGTGGTGAAACCCACTTCTTGGCCTTCCAACGCCGCTTCAATTTTGGGGAAGGTGTTGTCATAACCGCCGTGCAGGTAGGACGTGGGCTCTTGCGTTTTGTCGAGCAACTGGCCTTGGGCGTTCACCACTTTGTGGTGCATGGTGACAACGGTGTCTTGGGTGATTTTCATGGGGTGCTTTCTAAAAAATTCAAACCAGGGTGAGTTTGGCCACGCTCAGCGCCAGCCATTTCACGCCATGGCGCGGGAAGTTGACCTGGGCACGGGCATCGGCCCCCACGCCCTCTACAGCCAGAACTTTACCCTCGCCAAACTTGGTGTGGAACACGGTCATACCTGCCGCGATGCCGTGTTCGGGTGCAGCTTTTTGCACCGGTACGGGTGGGCTTTTGTAGGTTTCGGTGCTCAAGCTGCTTTGGCCCCAAGCCGGACGGGCGTGGCGGTTGAAGGCTGGCGTTTGTGGCCAGCCCCCTGAACCGCCCGAAGCGCTACCGCCCCCGCCACCTGCGCTGCCCAAGTTAGAGAAGCCGCCGTTTTTGGGCGTGACCCACTTCAGGCACTCCTCGGGCAGCTCTTCCAGAAAGCGGCTTTTCAGGTTGTAGCGGGTCTGGCCGTGCAGCATGCGGGTTTGCGAATGACTCAGGTACAAGCGCTTGCGGGCACGGGTGATGGCCACATACATCAAGCGGCGCTCTTCTTCGAGGCCGTCAAAGTCGTTCATGGCGTTTTCGTGCGGGAACAGGCCTTCTTCCAGTCCGGTGATGAACACCGCATCGAACTCCAAGCCCTTGCTAGCGTGCACCGTCATCAACTGGACCGCGTCTTCACCCGCCTGCGCCTGGTTGTCCCCGGCCTCCAAAGAGGCGTGCGTGAGGAATGCGGCCAGCGGGCTCATGATCACGCCGTCTTCGCTGAACTCATCGACCGTGCCCAGGTCGGATGCAGGCGCAGCGCTCAATCCCTGGCTGGCCGGGCTTTGCGACAAGGCTTGCGGCATGGCCACCGCGCTGCGGCCAAAGCCTTCTTGGGTGACAAAGCTCTCGGCCGCGTTGACCAGTTCTTCCAAGTTTTCCACCCGGTCAGCACCTTCTTTTTCGGCGCGGTAGTGGTTGACCAGGCCGGTCTTGTCCAGCACCAGGTCAATGATTTCGCGCAGCGTCAGACCTTCGGTCTGCTCGCGCAGCACATCGACCATGGCCACAAACGCGGCCAGATTGGCCCCGGCCTTGCCGGTGGTGGCGCTCACCGCATCGTGCAGCGAACAGCCTGCGGCGCGGGCCGCGTCTTGCAATTGCTCGATGCTGCGGGCCCCAATGCCACGCGGCGGAAAGTTGACCACCCGCAAAAAGCTGGTGTCGTCGTTGGGGTTCTCCATCAGGCGCAAATAGGCCAGGGCGTGCTTGATCTCGGCGCGTTCAAAAAAGCGCAAACCGCCATACACGCGGTACGGGAACCCGGCGTTGAACAAAGCCGTCTCCAGCACCCGGCTTTGCGCGTTGCTTCGGTACAGCAACGCCACTTCCTTGCGCTCAAAACCGTCTTGCCTGACCAACTGACGCAACTCTTCCACCAGCCATTGCGCCTCGGCAAAGTCCGACGGCGACTCCACCACCCGCACCGGCTCGCCAGCGCCTTGATCGGTGCGCAGGGTTTTGCCCAAACGGGTCTTGTTGTGGCTGATCAGGTGGTTGGCTGAATCGAGGATATTGCTGAAACTCCGGTAGTTCTGCTCGAGCTTGATCTGGTGCTTGACCTGAAATTCCCGCACAAAGTCGGCCATGTTGCCGACACGGGCACCCCGAAATGCATAAATGCTCTGGTCGTCGTCGCCCACGGCCAAGATGGCGCATTCGCCCCCCTCGCCCGGCAGCCCGGCCAGCTGCTTGAGCCAAGCGTATTGCAGTTTGTTGGTGTCCTGAAATTCGTCCACCAGGATGTGCCGAAAGCGGCGGCGGTAGTGCTCGCGCACATGCACGTTGTCACGCAGCAGCTCATACGAGCGCAGCATCAGCTCGCCAAAATCCACCACGCCTTCGCGCAGGCATTGCTCTTCGTAGAGCTGGTACAGCTCCACCTTGCGGCGCGTTTCGTCGTCGCGCACCGGCACATCGCCCGGGCGCTGACCGTCTTCTTTGCAACCCGAGATGAAGTACTGCACCTGCTTGGGCGGAAAGCGGTCTTCGTCCACATTGAACTGCTTGCACAGCCGCTTGACAGCCGAGAGCTGGTCTTGCGTGTCCAAAATTTGAAAAGTCTGCGGCAAACCCGCCAGCTGGTAATGGGCCCGCAAAAACCGGTTGCACAGCCCGTGGAAGGTGCCAATCCACATGGCGTTCACATTTACCGGCAGCATGGACTGCAAACGCAGCTTCATCTCTTTGGCCGCTTTATTGGTGAAGGTCACCGCCAAAATGCCGCCGGGCGAAACCTGCGAGGTTTGCAGCAACCAAGCGATGCGGGTGGTCAGCACCCGTGTTTTGCCCGAACCAGCGCCCGCAAGGATCAAAGCATGCTCGGCAGGCAAGGCCACAGCCCTGTGCTGCTCGTCGTTGAGCTGGGCAAGCAAAGGCGAAGTGTGTGCCGTGGGATCGGAAAAAGGAGACATCATCCCAGTGATTGTAGAAAGGTCCGCAAGCAACCCTGAGTGTTGGCTTCGCCATCGCTGCAGAGCGTTGCAGACTCCGAAAACCTAAGACAAACCCTAGCTGTCTGGGTGTAATCCTGTATTTACAGCAGGCTATCTTGAAGCTAAAACCCTGTACACGGTTTGCGCAGAAAGGCCCGTTGTGTCACTCATCCACTCTTTGGTATCAAAAATCAGCCGAATCCCTCAGGATCTGGCTTGTTTTTTCTATGTGCCATCGGCCACGGGTTCTTTCGAACAGGGCCATCAGAGCTTGGGACCCACGGCTTCGTCAACTGTTTCACACCACAATTGGCCAGAGGCCGCTCGCAAGCCACGGCCCATGATCAAGATTGCGCCCCGCATCAAACATTGAAGGCGGCGCCACCAAAATGACGCAAACTGTCAGCCGATTCCAGTAGAATCAGACACCGGGCCCAAGATTCTTGCGCCCGGTTTTTTTTGTCAAAAAACCGGCCAGGCCAAGCGCTCACTCGTTCTTTCAACGAATCCTTTTTTGGAGCTTGGTTTTCTCATGGAAATTTTTGATTACGACAACATCCTGCTTTTGCCACGCAAGTGCCGCGTGGAAAGCCGTTCTGAGTGTGACGCGGGCGTCGAGCTGGGCGGCCGCAAGTTCCGCCTGCCGGTGGTCCCTGCCAACATGAAAACGGTGGTGGACGAGTCCATCTGCCTGTGGATGGCGCAAAACGATTACTTCTACGTCATGCACCGCTTTGACCTGGACAACGTCCAGTTTGTGCGCGACATGCACGGCAAGGGCGTTTACGCCTCGATTTCGCTGGGCGTCAAAGCCCCCGACCGCGCCACGGTGGACCAGCTGGCTGCCGAGAACCTGGTGCCCGAGTACATCACCATCGACATCGCCCACGGCCATGCCGACAGCGTGCGCGACATGATTGGCTACATCAAGGGCAAATTGCCCAAGAGCTTCGTCATCGCGGGCAACGTGGCCACACCCGAAGCCGTGATCGACCTGGAAAACTGGGGCGCCGACGCGACCAAAGTGGGTGTGGGCCCCGGCAAGGTCTGCATCACCAAGCTTAAGACCGGTTTTGGCACGGGTGGCTGGCAGTTGTCGGCGCTCAAGTGGTGCGCCCGCGTAGCGACCAAACCCATCATTGCCGACGGTGGCATCCGCAGCCATGGCGACATCGCCAAGAGCATCCGCTTTGGCGCGAGCATGGTCATGATCGGTTCGTTGTTTGCCGGTCACGAAGAGTCGCCCGGCAAGACCGTTGAGGTCGATGGCGAGATGTTCAAGGAATACTACGGCTCGGCCTCGGACTTCAACAAGGGCGAGTACAAGCACGTTGAAGGCAAGCGCATTCTGGAGCCGATCAAAGGCAAGCTGGCCAACACGCTGATTGAGATGGAGCAAGACGTCCAAAGCTCGATCAGCTACGCCGGTGGCACCAAGCTGATGGACATCCGCAAGGTGAACTACGTGACTTTGGGCGGCGACAACGCGGGCGAACACCTGTTGATGTAAACCCGTCGTCGCTTGAACAAAAAAGGGAGCCTCATGGCTCCCTTTTTTTGGGGTTCAAAGGCGTCAGCGCAAAGCCCTGAGTGCCAGCATCAGGCCGCTGACAACCAACAAGCCGCAAATGATCTGTCGCAGCCGGGCCACGGGCACATGGTGTGCCACGCGGTGCCCCAACCAGACGCCCGTGAGGGCCACACCAATCAACACCAACCAGCGTTGCCAAAGCAAGTCGCTGCTCAAACGCCCCTCCCACCCCATGCCCGCCAGCACGGTGCTGGCGGCCACGGTGATGATCATGGGTGTGCTGGCACGCATTTGCTTCACATCGGCCACACGGCGGCTCAGCCACGCCACCACGAGCGGCCCCGCGGTGCCAAAGAGCATTTCAACCAAGCCAATGGCCGTGCCCACCGGATAAGCCCAGAGGGGCGCGGGCAGACCTGTGCGCTGCGCCGCCGGGCGCAAGGCATTGACGCCCACAGCCGCCACATACAAGCCCAGCAGCAAGAGTGGCCAGCGGGCCTGCAAATGCGGCATGAGCCACAAACCCAGCACAGTGCCCACCACCAGCCCGGGCACCAAACGCCGCAACTCACGCCACTGCACCTGCCGCCAGTTCAGCCCACTGTGAAACGCTGAAGCGGGCACATCCATCAGCAAAGTCAACGCCACCACCTCAGGCAAGGGCCACTGCCAAGCCAACAGCGGCACGATGACCAGCGCCGAGCCAAAGCCCGTCAGCCCCAGTACCGTGTAACCCAGCAAAACCACCCCCATGGGGTCAAGCCATTCCTGCATCGTGATTCCTTTTTGGCCGTCAATCGGTCAAGTGTTTTTGGACAAATTCGCCAAACACCGACATGGCTGGCAACTCGCTGCGGCCGACCAAGGTGATGAGGCCCAGCCGAGCCTGCGCTTTCAGCGGTGTTTGCATCGGCAACTCGACCAAACCGCCTTGGGCCATGCCCTCGCGCGCAGCGCCCACGATGCCCAAGTAAATCGCATCGGTCTGCCCCACCACATCGATGAGGCTGGCGATGTCTTCACACTGCAAGGTGGTCATTTGTGCGGGGTTGGCCTGAGGGCCGTAGTGGTCCACCAGCAAGCGGGCCACCTCTTGCGACAGCGGGATAGAGGCGATGGGGAAAGCCAGCAATGCGTCAAAGGGCACGCCATCGGGGTGAAGGCTCAGCAGTGGGTGCCCCTGGCGGCACACGAAGCCAGCACGCATCTCCACCACATGCGCCATCTTCAAGTCCGGTGCGGCTTCCACCTGCCGCACGTCCACCACCAAGGCGTCGAGCTGCCGCTCGCGCAGCTGGGTCAATTGCAGCTCGGTGGACCCGCGTGAGACGGTCACCTGCACCGTGGGGTGGTACTTGGCCATGTAGACCAGCCAAGGCGTCATCAGCATGGCGCCGGGGCCAGAGCCCAAGCCCACCCGCAAAGTGCCCAAGCCGCCTTGCTGCAGCAAGGCAGCGCCCTCTTTGAGTTCTTGGGCTTCGTGCACGATGCGCCTTGCCCGATCCAGGACCGACCGGCCCAAAGGCGTCAGCTCATTTTTTTTGCCGATGCGGTCCACCAATATCCCGCCCAAGTCATCTTCGAGCGCCTGGATGCTGCGGCTCAAGGCCGACTGGGTGATGTGCAGCTTTTCTGCCGCACGGCTGAAGGAGCCGGTTTCGGCCAGTGCCAGCCAATGCTCCAAGTGTCTGAGGTTCATGTATTCATTTTACGAATCAATATCAGAAAAATAAGTCATTGGACACATTGAATTGGCATTTTTACGATGCACCCATGGTCATTTCAACCATGCAGAACTTCAAACCGAACGGAGACACTATGAACGTCAAAACCCTTCTCAGCAGCCTGGTCGTGGTCGCCAGCGCCTTTGGCCCTGCCATGGCGCAGACCTATCCCTCGAAAACCATCAACCTGATCGTGCCCTACCCAGCCGGTGGGCCGTCTGACTTTTTTGCCCGCAAGGTCCAGCCCGACGCGGCAGCCAAACTGGGTCAGACCATGATCATCGAGAACATTGGCGGGGCCGGTGGTGCGATCGGCATGGCCAAATTGGTCAACGCACCGGCCGACGGTTACACCCTGAGCTTGGGCAGCCCCATGGAGCTGGTTCTGGCCCCCATGGCCATCCAGGGCGTGAAGTACAAATCCGAAGACTTCAAGCTGGTTGCGCAATTCGCCACCACCACGACCATCTTGGCGGTGCGCAACTCGCTTAACGTCAAAACCGTGGACGAGCTGCTGGCATTGGCCCGCAAGAATGCCGATAAGCCGCTGAGCTACGGCAGCGTGGGCCCCGGCTCGCTGTACCACCTGGTGGGCGAGAAATTCTCCCAACTGACCCAGGTGCAAATGTTGCATGTTCCCTACAAAGGAATTGCGCCGCTTTTGACCGACCTGATGGGGGGCCAAATTGACATGGCTTTCCTGCCCCTGGCCGGCTCGATTCCGCAAACCCTCATCGACGGCAAGGTCCAAGGCTTGGCCGTGACCGCCAAAACCCCGCACGCGCTGTTCAAGCAATTCCCGGCCATGGCCGCCATGAAAGGTCTGGAAGGCATGGACTTTGACATCTGGGCCGGTGTGCAAGTGCACAAAAACACCCCGGACGCCGTGGTCAACACCCTGAACAAAGCCTTTTATGCGGCCGCTGAAGTGCCCGAAACCCGCAAGGCACTGGAAGCCAGCGGCAACGTGGTGCTGCCTTCACGCACCCCCACGGAACTGGCTCGCATTTACCTTGGCGACATCGAGCGCTACCGCGCCATCGCCAAATCGATTAATCTGCAAGCTCAGTAATCCACTCCCCCAAGAGGCTTTTCATGAACGCACCCAGCGAAGCTTTTCTGCACGACAAACTGCACGCCTTGCATGCCCAGGCGGATGAATTCATCGCGGTGCGCCGTGACATCCACAAGCACCCGGAGATGGGCTACAAGGAGTACCGCACCAGCGATCTGGTGGCAGAGCAACTGAGCGCCTGGGGCTACCAAGTCACGCGGGGTTTGGGCGGCACGGGCCTGGTAGGCCAGCTCAAAAAAGGCTCAGGAACGAAAAGCATCGGCATCCGTGCCGACATGGACGCCTTGCCAATTGACGAGGCCACTGGCCTGCCTTACGCCAGCTGCAACGTGGGCATCATGCACGCCTGCGGCCATGACGGCCACACCGCCATGTTGCTGGCAGCAGCCAAGCACATCGCCCAAAAAGGTGAGTTTTCGGGCACTGTGAACCTGATTTTCCAGCCCGCCGAAGAAGGCCTGGGCGGCGCTAAGAAGATGATGGAAGACGGTCTGTTCAAGCGCTTCCCCTGCGACGCCATCTTTGCCATGCACAACATGCCCACACACCCGCAAGGCCACCTGGTTTTGCGCGATGGCTCGGCCATGGCGTCTTCTGACAACGTGACCATCACCTTGCACGGGAAAGGCGGGCACGGCGCCATGCCGCATGTGG
Organism: Limnohabitans sp. 15K; assembly: GCF_002778285.1. Lineage (GTDB taxonomy): Bacteria > Pseudomonadota > Gammaproteobacteria > Burkholderiales > Burkholderiaceae_C > Limnohabitans_A. Next base: position 54,490 of record NZ_NESM01000006.1, on the reverse strand, counting down.
CCGCTGACCCGGTGGTGGCGGGCTCGGCCATCGTCATGGGGCTGCAAAGCATCGTGGCACGCAATGTCGATCCGCAGCAAATGGCCATCATCACCGTGGGTGCGTTCAATGCGGGCGTGGCCAACAACGTGATCCCGCAAACCGCCACGCTCAAACTGAGTGTGCGCTCGCTGGACCGCGATGTGCGCATCCTGCTCGAAAAGCGCATCACCGAACTGGTTCACGCGCAAGCGCAAAGCTACGGCGTGACAGCCGACATCGACTACCAACGCGGCTACCCCGTGCTGGTGAACCACTTGGCTGAAACCGACTTCGCTCGCGATGTGGCCGAAGAACTGGTGGGGGCGGATAAAGTCGTGCGCCAAGGCCGCGCCTTGAACGGCAGCGAAGACTTCGCCTTCATGCTCGAAGAAGTGCCAGGCAGCTACTTGCTGATCGGCAATGGCGATGGCTCGGGCGACGGCCACGGCGCCTGCATGGTGCACAACCCGGGCTACGACTTCAACGACAAGAACGTGGCTGTGGGTTCAGCCTATTGGTCATTGCTGGTCGAGCGTTTCTTGCCTGCTTGAACCCCAACACCCTTCAAGCAAAAGGGCAAGCCTGATGGCTTGCCCTTTTTTTGCAGCGTCAGTTTCGATCAGGCGGGTGGCAGCTCAATCAAGGTTTTGGCCAATGCATTCAAACGGCTGCCGACACGGGTCAAATCCGTCACCACGCTGAAGTGGTTCAAGCCAGGCAGATCCTCACACACGGGCACGGTTTTGGGTCCCCAAGCTTGGTGAATCAAGCGGTTGTGCCGCAAAAATTCGGGGCTCTCATCGCCTCCCACCACGGTGAACAGCACGCCTTTGCGAGGACGCTGCCATTTGGCTGGACTGGCCATGCGCACATGCTGAGGCGTCAGTCGCAGATCGCCCTGCACAAACGGTGTTTTGCGCACAGGCTCGAGATCAAACAGCCCGGAAATCGACATGGTTTTACGCACCAGACCCACCGGCAAATCGCGCCCCACGGCCTTCCAATCACAGCCCAGCATCATGGCCGCCAAATGGCCTCCCGCCGAATGGCCGATCACGGTGATGTTGCTGCGGTCACCGCCATGCTCGGCAATGTGTCGCCAGACCCAGGCTGTGGCCCGGGCCATTTGCAAGGCGATGTCAGGTACCGTCACAGGCTGCGCGTCGGTTCCGGGACACAAGGCGTAATTGACCACCACCACACTAGCGCCCATATCGCGCAAAGCTGGGGCCACAAATGAATGGTCAGCCTTGTCCAAGCTGCGCCAGTAGCCGCCATGGATGAAAACCACGACAGGCGCGTTGGCTTGGGCCGCCGGAAAGATGTCCAACGTTTCATTGGGGCCGTCGCCATAAGGGATGTCCAGAAGCGGCTTGAGCGACTCACGCGCTTGAACCGAGGCCCCTTTCCAGTGCGCAAAGTGGTCTGCAAAATCGGGCACCAATGCCCGGTTGTTGTACATGCGGTCGTGCCAAGCGGCGTCTTTGATGGGCATGGGTGTCTCCTTTTTTGGATTTAGATTTTCATTTCGAGGCGCAGCTGGATGTTGCGCCAATTGCGGTCTGTGGTCTTGGCTGTCTCGTGCTGCGCGCCTGTCAAGAAGGTGGTGGCGGTCTCATAGTCTCTTGGCACCAGGTTGCTCACCGTCAAGCGCAAGGCGGTTACCGAAGAAAAACGCCACTGGCCGTAGACATCCAAAACGCGCTTGACGCCTTGGTACGACCACTGCTCTTGGCTGCGGCGTGTGTCGTAATCCGGATTCCAGTTGAGGTTGCCACCCAAGGTCAGCGGCAAGCTGCGCAAACGGTAATCGCCCCCCAGGTTGGCGGTCATGTTGGGCTGCTGGTCCAGGCGGTTGTTCGGGCCAGGAATGTCTAAAACTTTGGAACGGAAAAAACTGATGTTGCTGCGAATGTCCACAGGCCAAGCCTCAGCCCAGGCTTGGTTCAAGCGGAACTTGGCTTCCAGCTCGACGCCCTGGGTGACGGCATCTCCAACGTTCAAGGGCGTGGAGACCCATCGCTGTTGGGTTGACCAAGCGACCGTTTGCAAACGGGTCTGGTATCGGATCAGGTCTTGGATGTTCCGACGGAACACATTGGCGCTGAGCACGCCGCCGCCCTCCAGATAGCGTTCAAACCCGAGGTCAATGCCGGTCGCCAATTCGGCCCGCAGGTCGGGGTTGCCCACGCGGTCGGGCTGGGTGGGTACGTTGTTACCAGACGAAGGGAAGTCGCGTGAATACCGCAGTGGTGCGACCAAGTTGTAGAGCGTTGGCGTCTTGTAGCTGCGCGTCAGGCTCATGCGCACTTGGTCTCGCTTGGCCGGGTCAGGCTTCCACAAGGCATGGAGCAGCGGTGTCCACACCTGGCTTTTGTTGCGCTTGAGCTCCTCCATCACTTGGCCTTCGGTCAGAATGGTTTCGTAGCGAATGCCCGCATAGGCCGACCAGTTCGGATTGATCTTGAACTCGTCTTGCGTGTAGGCCGCCCAACGCGCGGTGCGCGCCTTCAGGTTGCCACTCTCGTCGCCCGCACCGGCGCTGGCTTCTTCCACGCGGCGCACGCCTTCATGCTCCAAGCCACTGACCAGCTGGTGGCCACTGTCTAGGACTCGGGTCCACTTCGCGTTCAAACTGGTGCTGCGGTCTGTGAAGCGTTGCTCATCCAAGGCATTGAACAAAAGCCCCGTGCTGGCCACCGCGGTCTGCATGAGGTGCTGGTCGTACTTGGCCTGACCCAGGCCAAAACGCACCTCCAAACGGTCATCGGCCGACAAGCGCTGGCCCCACTGGCCGTTCAAACGGGCAGCAGCGTACCGGCTTTCGTTGTCGGTCAAAGCTGTGTCGGTGATGGCGTTTGACGAGAGCCTTTGGGCATTGATGCGGCCATGGGCGGCAAATTCGGAATAAATCAGAAAAGGCGTCAAGGTCAGGGTTTTGCCCTGCTCACCTTTCCACTGTAAGCGGGCATTGGCGTGGACGCCCTGGCGACGCCCCGAGGACTCTGTCGTGCGCACTTGGTCATCGCGGTAATCCGAATCGATCTCGGTCAGGCTTTGGTCGGCACGTTGGTTGTCCATGGCCGACAGCGTGAAAGTACCGCTCAAGGGTGCCGTGTTCAGGTTGTGCACCCAATTCACCATGCTCGAGCCTTGGCCATTTTCTTGGCTGCGGGTGATTTTCAAATCGTCGGGCGTGGCTTTTTGCCCCTCGCGCAGCACGATGTTGATGGTGCCCGCGATGGCGCGAGCGCCCGTCTCTGCGGTCGGTGCACGCAAAATTTCAATGCGCTCCACCTGTTCAGGGGTCAAAGAGTCCACCGAAAAACCAGGCGGCATGCGCTCGCCGTCCAGCAAAATTTGGGTGTAACCGCTACCCAAGCCGCGCATGCGAATCGCGCCGCCTCGACCTGGCGCTCCCTGCACAGTGATGCCCGGCAAGCGCTTGAGCACTTCGCCCAAACTGGCATCGCCTTGTTTCTCAATCTCTTCACGCCCAATCACGATTTTGGAAGCGGTGGACTGTTGCCGCGCTTCAGTGTCGGTGTTGCGGGTGCCACGAATTTCGACTTGCCCGAGGTCGGTTGAGGGGGCAGCAGATGAAGGTGCTTGCGCCAATGCCATGCCTGGCGCAGCCATCCAAACGACTGCCGATGTGACCAAGCCTAGATTCAAAGCGGGCCAGTGGCTCTTCAAAGGAAGGGCCACAAAAGGAAAAGGAGGGGTAGAACAGGTATCGCGCATGGCGTCATTTTGACAGCCTCAAATGACACCCGATTGAAGCCCTGTGAAAGACCGGGCATCCAACCCGATCATCTCAAGCGCCTGCCCGGTTGGGCGAGCACTTGCAAGCTACTTACTCGCCCGATTTGAACAAGGCCGCCACTTTGCGCTTGGGCTTGATGTTGGCCGAAATCGACGACCGAGCTGTTTTCGGGCCGCTGGGCTCCCAACTCGCTTTGGCTTCGGTGACGGCGGGCTCGTAGGGTTTTTGGAAGAATGGATCGCGGTTGATCGGCGCAGGGCGGAAGCCGCCGCGTCGCTCATTCGGTGTATCCAACGCGTCTCGGGGATCGTGCTCACGGCGACGGCCCTCGTAGGCGCGAGGCGCACGGGGGCGGTCTTCGGCGCGTTCACCCCACTTTTCAGGGGGTGGGCCTGCGGGGCGCGTGTCCAACTGCAGGGTTTCCACTTCCAGCTTCTTCTTGATCAGCTTTTCAATGTCACCCACCAAGCGAGCATCTGAAGGGCTGACCAGCGTCACCGCCAAACCAGAAGCCCCGGCACGGCCGGTACGGCCAATGCGGTGCACATAGTCTTCGGCGTTGAAAGGCACATCGAAGTTGAACACGGCTGGCACATCTTTGATGTCCAGACCGCGGGCGGCCACATCGGTACACACCAACAAATCGACTTCGCCTTTTTTGAAGGCTTCCAACGCCTTCAAGCGTTCATCTTGGCTCTTGTCGCCGTGCAAAGCTGCAGTGCGCAGGCCTTCACGCTCCAAAGAACGGGCCAGACGGCCGCAACCGAGTTTGCTGTTCACAAAAATGAACGCCTGTTTGATGCCACGGTCGTCCAGCACCTTGCGGATCACGCGGCGCTTGTCATCGTCTTGTGCGGCGTAAAAACGCTGCTCGACCGTCGAAGCCGTCTCATTGGGACGGGCCACTTCGATGGTGATGGGGTTTTGCAGGTAACTGCCGGCCAGGCGCTTGATCTCGGGCGAGAAGGTGGCCGAGAACAGCAAGGTGGTGCGCTGCTTGGGCAAAAAGCTCAGGATGCGCTGCAAATCGGGCAAAAAGCCGATGTCCAACATGCGGTCGGCTTCGTCCAGCACCACATATTCCACCTGGTTCAAGACCGCGTTTTTGGCTTCGATGTGGTCCAGCAAACGGCCCGGTGTGGCGACCAGCACCTCAACGCCTTTTTTCAGCTCCAAGGTCTGGGGCTTCATGTCCATGCCGCCAAACACCACCGCGCTGCGCAGCTGGGTGTATTTGGCGTACATCTTGATTTGTTGGGCCACCTGGTCGGCCAGCTCACGCGTGGGCAACAACACCAAAGCGCGCACTGGGTGACGGGCGGGCGATGTGGAGGGGTTTTCGTGTTTGAGCAGGCGCTGCAGCAAAGGCAGCGAAAACGCCGCCGTCTTGCCTGTGCCCGTCTGGGCTGCGCCCATCACGTCCTGGCCCGTCAACACCACCGGAATGGCTTGGGCCTGGATAGGGGTCATGGATTCGTAGCCCATTTCGGCTACGGCTCGTGCCAGCGTAGGCGCCAGCGATAAATTGGAAAAAGAGTCGGTCATTAACCCGCTATTGTCTCATTTTGGGGTGACGGGCCAAAAACCGGGTTTTGAACCTCAGGTTTTGGGCAAAGTCACGCCCACTTGGCCTTGGTATTTGCCACCGCGGTCTTTGTAACTGGTTTCGCAGACTTCGTCGCTCTCCAAGAACAACACTTGGGCACAGCCCTCACCCGCATAAATCTTGGCGGGCAGTGGCGTGGTGTTGCTGAACTCCAGCGTGACATAGCCTTCCCACTCGGGCTCAAAGGGTGTCACGTTCACGATGATGCCGCAGCGGGCGTAAGTGCTTTTGCCCAAACAAATGGTCAGCACATTTCGCGGAATGCGGAAATACTCGACCGTGCGGGCCAGTGCAAAACTGTTGGGCGGGATGATGCAGACATCGCCTTCGATGTCCACAAAACTGCGTTCATCGAAGTTTTTCGGGTCCACCACGGTGCTGTAAATGTTGGTGAACACCTTGAATTCGGGCGCGCAGCGGATGTCGTAGCCATAACTGCTGGTGCCGTAGCTCACAATTTTTTCGCCAGCCGCGTTTTGCCGAACTTGGCCAGGCTCAAACGGCTCGATCATGCCGTGCTGCTCAGCCATGCGGCGGATCCACTTGTCGCTCTTGATGCTCATGGTGTGCCCTTTGTGTCAATCGCGCTATTTTAGGGTCTTGCCCAGGCACTTGGGCCCAGGCTGAGTGCTCAACGGCTGATACGGCCGACCACGCCCTGCACCATGTAGTTCATGCCCAAAATCTGGGCATCACTCAAGGCTTGGCCTGCGGGTAAAACCAATTTACCCTCGTTGTCGGTGATCGGGCCTGCAAATGGTCTCAATTGGCCTGAACCCACCGCTTTTTGCTTGGCCATAATTTCATCTTGCACCGCCTTGGGCACCTTGGGTCCAAAGTCGCCCACCCGGATCATCCCGTCCTTGACGCCACCCCACACACTGCCTGAAGTCCAGCTGCCGTTCAGGGCGGCTTTGACGCGGGCCGTGTAGTAGTCACCCCACTGGTGGGTGACAGCAATGATTTGGGCATCTGGCCCCACCTTACGCATGTCGGAGTGGTAGGCCACCGCCATCTTGCCGCGCTCTTGTGCCGCCGCCATCACAGCGGTCGATCCGGTGTGAAACGCGATCACGTCCACATCTTGGTTGAAAAGGGCCATGGCCGCTTCGCGCTCTTTCGGTGGATCGAACCAAGCATTGAGCCAGACCACTTTCACGGTGGCTTGGGGGTTGACCGAGCGCATGCCCAAGGTGAAGGCATTGATGCCTTGCAGCACCTCAGGGATAGGGAAACCCGCCACATAACCAGCCACGTTGGACTTCGTCATGCGACCTGCGGCAATGCCCGCCAAATAGCGGCCTTCGTAATAACGGGCGTTCGACGCCGCCACGTTGGCAGCCGTCTTGAACCCGGTCACCGATTCGAACTTCACATTCGGAAACTCTTTGGCCACCTTGAGCGTGGGCTCCATGTAACCAAAGCTGGGCGTGAAGATGATCTGGTGGCCTTGTTGCGCCAGGTCGCGGATCACACGCTCCGCGTCAGCGCCCTCGGCGACATCGGCCACAAAGGTGGTCTTGACCTGATCGCCCAAAGCCTTCTCAACGGCCTTGCGGCCCTCGTCATGTTGTTTGGTCCAGCCCGCCTCGGTGATGGGCGAGACAAAGACAAAACCCGCCTTGATGGGCTCGGTCAATTTGGACGGCGTTGGGGTTGGCGTTTGTGCCTGAACGGCAGGAAGAAAAAAGCAGGCGGCCACGAGCGTGGCAGCGAGGTTTTTATACATGGTAGTCCTCTACATGGCCCCGGTGATACACAAAACGAAGCCCGCCGAGACAGCGGGCTTCGGGGTGGATTTTAACCACCGCGCAGACGCGCCTTAGTCCTGCTCGTCAAACCCCTGAAAGCAAGCTTTCAATTCATGCATCCATCGGTGCTTGTCTTCCTCGGGCGCAAAGCTCGCTTCAATGCTGTTGGCGGCCAGCTTGTAGGCTTGCTGGGCGTTCAGGTGCAAAGCGGCAAAGGTCTGCACGTAGTTGTCGTTCAGGTAGCCGCCAAAGTAGGCCGGGTCGTCCGAGTTGATGGTGATGCACAGGCCTGCGTCCAGCATCTGGCCCAGGTTGTGTTCGGCCAGTGTTTTGAACACGCACAGCTTGAGGTTGGACAGCGGGCACACCGTGAGCGGCATGTGGCTGTCGGCCAGGCGCTTCATCAACGCGGCATCGTGGATGGCTTGCACGCCGTGGTCGATGCGCTCCACCTTCAACACATCGAGTGCACTCCAGATGTAAGCGGGCGGACCCTCTTCGCCTGCGTGGGCCACCACATGCAGACCCAGTTCACGGGCACGGGCAAAGGCGCGGGCAAACTTTTCGGGCGGGTGACCCAACTCGCTCGAATCCAGACCCACGCCAATGAAGTGCTTTCGCCAGGGCATGGCTTCTTCCAAAGTGGCCAAAGCGTCGTCTTCGGACAGGTGACGCAAGAAACACAAAATCAAATCGGCGCTGATGCCCAGCTGCGTCTGCGCATCGCGGCATGCGCGGTGCAGGCCTTCGATGACCGCCCCCATGGCCACGCCGCGTGCCGTATGGGTTTGCGGGTCAAAAAACAACTCGGCCCGCACCACATGGTCGGCGGCGGCTTTTTCAAAATAGGCCCAAGCCATGTCGTAAAAGTCCTGCTCGTGCAGCAGCACGCTGGCGCCTGCGTAGTACAGGTCCAGAAAACTTTGCAGGTTGGTGAAGGCATAGGCGCTGCGCAAAGCGGCCACATCGGCAAAAGGCAGCTGCACACCGTTGCGGTGGGCCATTGCAAAGATCAGCTCGGGCTCCAATGAGCCTTCGATGTGGATGTGCAGCTCCGCTTTGGGCATGGCGCGCAGCAAATCGGGCAAGCGCTTGGGTGGAATAGCGTGGACTTTGAACATGGTCATTCCTGAAAAAATTGGTCGCGAATCAAGGCCTCGTCGAGTTGGGCCAAGGTGGTGTTGTGACGGTCCGTTAAAGGCCCACCACCAGGCAGAACTTGACCATGCGGGTCGTAGCCGATGGCTTTGAACTTCCAAAGACCGTTGATCCATTTGAAGTTGCCCACATGCAATCCTGACAGATCGTGCAGGGCATAAACGCCATCGTTGATTTTTTTAAGTTGCATCGTGTGTTGATCCTCAGGGCCTCAGCGGCTCTGGAAATCGCCCCGCTCCATCCACCACGACACCGCGAAGCCCGCCACCAGGCCCCAAAAAGCCGCGCCAATGTTGAACAAGCCGATGTCGGCCACCGTAACCAGCAAACTGACCAAGGCCCCGAGTGAAAACTTGCCCGTACCAAATGAAGCCACAAACGCGCCCTGCAGCACGCGCAACATGGCCAAACCGCCCAACACCATGATGAATTCTTTGGGTGCGGCCAGCATCAAGCCCGTGAAAGTGGGTGCCATGAGGCCGAACAACAAGGCCAGTACCCCAAACATCAAGGCCCCGGTGTAATGGCGCGACTTGTCGCCAGACGAGGTGAGCAAGCCATTGGTCGGCCCCGTCAGACAACTGCTGACGGCCCCAAACACGGCGCTGACGGCTGCGCCCAAGCCGCAGGCCACGGCAATCATGTTGACGGGTGGCTCGTGCCCGGCATTTTTCAGCACGGCCACACCCTGCCCGTTTTGCACCACCAACACCGTGATGGCCAGCGGCACCACCAGCTCCAGCATCGCGGCAAACGACCAGACTGGCGCTTGGATGAGCGGTTGGGCCAAGGTCAACTGACCCACGGCAGAGGTGTCGAGCCTGCCCGATACCGCCACCGCCAAAGCCCCCACCAACAAAGCGCCGATCACGGGCGGCAGGCGTTTGCCCCAATCGGCTTTGGCTGAGAGCAACAAAAACACGGCCACCATGGGCGCGGCGATGGCTACATCGCTTTGCAGCGCCCGCACGATGTCGAGGCCAAAACGCAAAAACACCCCGGCCACCATGCCCATGACGATGGGCATGGGCAGCGCCGCCATGACGCGCTTGACCCACCCGCTCAAGCCCAGCAACAGAACCAAGGCACTGGTCACATAAAAAGCACCAATCACCTCGGGAAAACTCAGGTGCTGTAAGGCAGGCCCCACCAACACGGTGCCCGGAATCGTCCAGCCAAAAGCCAAGGGCGTGGTGTAGCGCCAGCTCATCAACAAGCTGACCAAGCCATTCACAAAAAACACCCCGAACACCCAGGACGCCAGCTCTTGCGGCGACAAACCGCCCCGCGTGCCCACCGACAAAATAACGGCCACCGGCCCGGTGGCCGCAAAAATGAAACCGATCAGCGCATTGGCGGCGTAGGTGCTGCCGAAGTCAGCGCGGATCTGCCGCCAACTCTTGCTGGTGGCGCTTGGGGATTCCAAATGGTTGAACAAAACTTGGCCTTTGAAAAATGCGGGACGGGTCCCAGCGTATCAAACCCGTTCAGTTTTGACGTCGCCAAGGGGCCAAGCGCATAAAAAAGCCGCCTGACTTGCGTCAGGCGGCTCTGGATTCCGGCACAGGGCCGGAATGACCCGAGGGCTTACTTGCCGCCAGGGATCTTGCCTTCCACGCCCTTGACGTAGAACATCACGCCACCCAAGAACTTGTCATCGGCAACAGCGTCTTTGGCCAGCACTTCTTTACCAGCTTGGTCCACGATCGGGCCTTTCCAGATGGAGAAGGTACCGGCTTTCAAACCTGCTTTGATTTCGTCGATTTTCTTCTTGGTGTCTTCTGGCACGTCAGCGGCCACGTTGACCATGTCGATCGCGCCTTCTTTCACGCCCCACCAGCTTTGGCCAGTGCTCCACTTGCCTTCCAGGGCTTCACCCACGGCCTTGACGTAGTAAGGGCCCCAGTTGATCACAGCCGAACCCAGGTGAGCCTTGGGGCCGTAAGCGGTCATGTCGGAATCCCAACCAAAAGCACGCTTGCCCAATTTTTCAGCGGTCTGCAACACGGCCGACGAGTCGGTGTTTTGCATCAGCACGTCAGCACCACCGTTGATCAATGAAGTGGCAGCTTCGGTTTCTTTGGGTGGGTTGAACCACTCGTTCACCCAAACCACTTTGGTCTTGACCTTGGGGTTGACCGACTGGGCACCCATGGTGAAGCTGTTGATGTTGCGCACCACTTCAGGGATGGCGATCGAAGCGACCACACCCAATGTGTTGGTCTTGGTCATCTTGCCGGCGATCACGCCAGCCATGTAGGCGCCTTCGTAGGTGCGGCTGTCGTAAGTGCGCATGTTTTCGGCGGTTTTGTAGCCGGTGGCGTGCTCAAACTTCACGTCTTTGGTGTCGGCAGCCACTTTGAGCATGGGCTCCATGTAACCGAAGGTGGTGCCAAAAATCAGTTTGTTGCCTTGGGCGGCCATGTCGCGGATCACGCGCTCGGCGTCAGCGCTTTCTGGCACTTTTTCGACAAAACTGGTCACGACTTTGTCACCAAAGGCTTTTTCGACTTCTTTGCGACCGTTGTCGTGTGCAAAAGTCCAGCCGCCGTCGCCCACAGGGCCCACATAAGCAAACGCGATCTTCAGGGGCTCCGCCTTGGCAGGCGCTGCAGCTGGGGCCTCGGCCTTAGGGGCTTCTTCTTTTTTGCCACAACCGACCAATGCGGCGGCGGCCACAGCGGTCAGGGCCACCATCTTGACGATGGAGCGCTTGGAGATGTCTGTCATGTCAGGTCCTTTAGAACAGGGTTACAGGGGTTAGAAAAACAAGATTATGAACCGGGATAAAACGGCTTGCCCAGGGATGCGGGCATGTTCACCCGAATCCAGGTCGGGTTGCGAGAGATCAGCGCCAACACCACGATGGTGGCGATGTAAGGCAAAGCGGTGAGCATTTGGCTGGGCACCTCAACACCCATGCCCTGCAAATGGAACTGCAACATGGTCACGCCACCAAACAGATAAGCGCCCAGCAACACCCGCGCCGGCCGCCAAGTGGCAAAGGTGGTCAGGGCCAGCGCGATCCAGCCCTTGCCCGCCACCATGCCCTCGACCCAGAGCGGGGTGTAGCTCACCGAGATATACGCCCCAGCCAAGCCGCACAAAGCGCCCCCAGCCACCACCGCCGCCAAGCGGATGCGGCGCACCGGGTAGCCCAAGGCGTGGGCTGAGGCGGGCGATTCGCCCACCGCCCGCAGCACCAAGCCGGTACGGCTTTTGTACAAAAACCAAATCAGGGCCACCACCAGCAACATGGCACCGTAGACCAGCGGGTGTTGCTTGAAGAGCGCAGGCCCCAACAAAGGAATGTCCGCCAAACCCGCAATCGCGTAACTGGGGCGCTCGGGCAATTTTTCTTGCACATAGCCAATGCCCACAAAGGCCGAAAAGCCCACGCCAAACAAGCTCAGCGCCAGACCTGTGGCGTACTGGTTGGTGCCCAGCCAGATGACCAGCACCCCAAAAATGGCCGCCAACACGGCGCCTGCGCCCATGCCCGCCGCAAAGCCCAGCCAGTCGTTGCCGGTGTGCACCACGCAGGCAAAGCCCGCAATGGCGGCGCACAACATCATGCCCTCGGCGCCGAGGTTGACCACCCCGGCTTTTTCATTGATCAGCAAACCCAGAGCGGCGATGGCCAGCACCGTGCCCGCGTTCAGGGTGGCTGCGATCAGCAATGCATACGACTCCATCACACGCCCCCTTTCTTGACACCCGCCCAGCGCAGGCGATAAGCCACCAGCGTGTCACACGCCAGCAAGCAAAACAAAAGCAAACCCTGGAACACGCCGGTGATCGACTTGGGCAGCCCCAAACGCGATTGCGCGAGTTCACCGCCGATGTAAAACATGCTCATCAAAACTGCCGACAGCACCATGCCTGCAGGGTGCAAGCGCCCCACAAAGGCCACGATGATGGCGGCAAACCCGTAGCCTGCAGGCACATAGGGTGTGAGCTGACCAATGGGTCCAGCCACCTCCAACGCCCCCGCCAAACCCGCCGCACCGCCCGAGGTGAGCAAAGCCACCCATAGGGCTTTGCGCGAAGAAAAGCCCGCATAACGCGCAGCCGCCGGGGCCAAGCCGCCCACTTGCTGGGCAAAGCCCGCACGGGTTCGGAACAGAAATACCCACAACAAGCCCGCGCCCACCAAGCCGAGCAACAAGCCCACACTGACCCGCGAGCCGCTCATCAAACGCGGAATCTGCGTGACCACCTCAAAGGTTTTGGACTGGGGAAAGTTAAAACCCGCCGGGTCTTTCCAAGGGCCATAGACCAGGTAGCTCAGCACCATGTCGGCCACATACACCAGCATCAGGCTGACCAAAATCTCGCTGGCGTTGAAGCGGTCGCGCAATAGCGCGGTGATGCCTGCCCACAACATGCCGCCCAGCACACCCGCCAGCAAAACGGCCAGCACGATCCAACGGCCTGTGTCTTTGTCGGCCATCAAGGCCACCCCCCCGGCGCACACCGCACCAATGACAAACTGCCCCTCGGCGCCGATGTTCCAGACGTTGGACCTGAAGCACACCGACAAACCCAGCGCGATGATCAACAAAGGCGTGGCCTTGACCATCAATTCACCCAAGGCATAGCTGGTTTTGATGGGCTCCCAAAAGAACATTTGCAGACCACGCACCGGGTCTTTGCCCAAGGCCATGAAAAGCGCCACCCCCAAGAGCACGGTGAGCACCAGCGCCAGCAAAGGCGAGGCGTAAGTCCACAGGCGAGACGACTGGGGACGGGGTTCAAGCTTGAGCATGCTGCGCCTCCTGTGCCTTGTCGTTCTTCGAGACAGGCCACAAGCCGCTCATCCAATCGCCAATCAGTGCCACCGTGGCTTCGGTCCGCGCCACCGAAGGCGACAAACGCCCCTTGGCAATCACATGCAATCGGTCTGATAACTCAAACAATTCGTCCAACTCCTCACTCACCACCAGCACCGCGCAACCCGCGTCGCGCAGCGCCAAAATCTCGGCGCGAATCTGCGCCGCCGCGCCCACGTCCACGCCCCAAGTGGGTTGCGAAACGATGAGCAGCTTCGGAGCAGCGCTGATCTCGCGCCCCACAATGAACTTTTGCAAATTGCCGCCTGAGAGCGACTGCGCTGCAGCGTCCGGCCCGGATGCTTTGACCTTGAAGCGCTCAATCACGCTGCGGGCCTGATCGGCCAGCGCGCCCATGCGCACCCAGCCGCCCGCACCCACGGCCTCGCTGCGCGTGAGCAACAAGTTTTGCGAAAGGCTCAGCGAGGGCACAGCGCCTCGGCCCAGGCGCTCTTCGGGCACAAAGTGCAAACCCATCTGCCTGCGCGGCACTGGCCCCATGGCCGCAACCGCTTGGCCAGACAAACTCACACTGGCTGCGCCGCACTGCACGCCTGCGCGGGTGTCTTCACCCGACAAGGCCCACATCAATTCTTTTTGGCCATTGCCCGAAACGCCCGCCAGGCCCACCACCTCGCCCGCACGCACCTGCAGGCTGATGCCGTCCAGGTCCACACCAAACGGGTCTTGCCGCGTCAGGCTCAAGCCTTGAACCGACAAAACCACCTCGCCCGGCGCACGCGCCACATGCTGCAAAGCCGGAGGCTCGGCCCCGATCATCAAGCGGCTGAGCGAGGCATTCGTTTCTTCACGCGGATCGCACACGCCCGTGAGCTTGCCGCCGCGCAGCACGGTGCAGGCGCTGCACAGCGCCCGAATTTCGTGCAGCTTGTGCGAGATGTACAAAATGCTCACGCCCTGGCTGACCAGCTTGTGCAGCACCACAAAGAGTTTCTCCACGGCCTGAGGCGTGAGCACCGAAGTCGGCTCGTCCAAAATCAAAAGCTTGGGTTCGGTCAGCAAGGCGCGGATGATCTCCACCCGCTGCATCTCGCCCACGCTCAAAGTGTGCACCGGGCGCTCGGGCTCCAGGTCCAGGCCGTATTCGCTGGCCTTGGCCACGATGCGCTCGGTCACTTCAGCCAAGCTCAAAGATTTGTCCAGCCCCAGCCAAACGTTTTCGGCCACGGTGAGCGTGTCAAACAGGCTGAAATGCTGGAACACCATGCTGATGCCCAACTTGCGTGCTTCTTGCGGGTTGCGGATGTTGACCGGCTGGCCGTTGAACACCACCTGGCCTTCGTCGGGTTTGACCGAGCCGTAGATGATTTTCATCAGCGTAGACTTGCCCGCGCCGTTTTCGCCCAGCACGGCATGGGCTTGGCCAGACATCACGGTGAGCGAAACGTCTTGGTTGGCCACCACGCCCGGATAGCGCTTGGTGATGCCTTGCAAAGACAATAGGGGTGTGGTCATGGGGGATGACGGTGGGTATCAAAAATAAAGCACCTGCAAGGTTTGCGCCAGACAGGCGGTCTCGGGCCTTGCAGGCAAGGAGATTGCCGCACAATGTACCACCTGGCGCGGTCCACTCCTGACCGTATTGCCCCCTGAAAACCCCAGTGCTTGCCCCGTGTATGAGCCCCGACAAAACATTGACCGAATTGCAAGGCTGGCGCGCAGGCCTGCTCTGGTTTCCCAACCCGCAACACCCCCTCGCACAGCACGAAAGCGACGGCCTGTTGGTCACTGCCCGTGAAGCAGACGGCATCGTCCGAATCCAAGCCCTGGGTTCTTACCGCGACCTGGCCCCGCAATACCCCGATCTGCCAGCCACCCACTGGCCGGGCCTGTGCATCGCACCCGGCTTTGTCGATCTGCACATCCACTACCCGCAGACCGACGTGATCGGCTCGCCCGCTGACGGCCTGCTGCCGTGGCTGGAGCATTACACCTTTCCACACGAAAAACAGTTTTCGGAGCCCGCTTACGCGCACGAGGTGACGAGTTTCTTTCTGGACGAGTTGATGCGCCATGGCGTGACCACAGCACTGTGTTTTGCAACCGCCCACCCCGAATCGGTGGATGTGTTCATGGCCGAGGCGCAAAAGCGCCGTCTGCGCATGGTCACCGGCAAAGTGCTGCAAGACCGCCACAGCCCCGACGGCCTGCGCGACACCGACACCAACTTGAGCCTGCGCCAAACCGAAGACCTGATTCGCCGATGGCATGGCGTGGACCGCCTGGGTTACGCCATCACGCCGCGCTTTGCACCCACCAGCACACAGGCCCAGCTGCACGGAGCGGGCGAGATTGCGCAGCAGTTCCCCGACGTATGGGTCCAGTCGCATGTGGCCGAAAACCTGGACGAGATCTGCTGGGTGCAGGAACTCTTCCCAGAAGCACGCAGTTATCTGGACGTGTACGACCGCGCCGGGCTCTTGCGTCAGCGCTCGGTCTACGCCCACTGCATCTACCTGGACGAGACCGACCGCCGCCGCATGGCCGAGGTCGGCGCAACCGCCGCCGTCAGCCCCACCAGCAACCTGTTTCTGGGCAGCGGCTTTTTTGACTACGCTGCATCGGATGCGGCTGGCCTGCGTTATGGCTTGGCCAGCGACGTGGGCGGCGGCACCAGTTTCAGCCCCTTTCACACCATGCACGCGGCCTACACCGTGGCTCGCCAGAACGTGGGAAGACCCGGGATCAGCCTGGCCCCTGAGCACCTGTGGTGGCAACACACGGCGGGCGCTGCCGCCGCGCTGGATTTGGGCGGAAAAGTGGGCAACCTGCTGCCCGGTTGCGAGGCCGACTTTGTGGTGATCAATCCCCAAGCAACACCCTTGTTGGCACGCCGCTCATCTCAAACCGATAGCCTCGCAGAATGGTTGTTTGCCCTGATTGTGTTGGGCGACGAGCGCCTGATTGCGCACACGGTGGTGCAGGGGCAGGCCGTCAACATCGCTCGTTAGGCCGGCGCTGACCAACGACAATTGGGCATGACCTCGAACGAAGAGCACCCCATCATCGACCCCTACGCATCCCAGCGCGCTTCAGTGCGCCGGGGCATTGCGCAATTTCAGGAACGCCTGAAAGCCGCAGGCCACAACTTCCGAGAGCCGCCACCGGAGCCAACATCGTGCTGCGGGCGAGGATGCAATGGCTGTGTGTGGGAAAGCTACGACGCGGCACTGATGTTTTGGTACGAAGACGCGGGCGCTTTGCTGGCTTAAGGCTCGCCAGGCCCTGTTCAATCAAGCAGAGGCAGGCTGTTGGAACACCCGAATGCGTGGCGCAATGGCATCAGTGAGGGTTCGAGCGGCCTGGCGCATGTCGTACTCGGTTTGCAGGTTCAGCCAAAAACGGGGCTCCATGTTGAAAAAAAGCCCCAAACGCAAGGCAGTATCGGCCGTCACAGGACGGTTGCCATTGACCAGATCGCTGATTCGGCTGGGCGAAACATCAATGTCAGCAGCCAGCTGACGCGCCGTAATCCCCATGGGCTTCATGAAGTCTTCCAGCAAGATTTCGCCTGGGTGGATTTCGTCAAGTAATTCAGTCATCTTCAACTCCTCAGTGGTAGTCCACGATTTCGACTTGGTAAGCGCCGTTGTCGTGCCAAGCAAAACAGATTCGCCATTGATCGTTGATGCGAATGCTGTGCTTTCCTTTTCGATCGCCCTTCAAGGCTTCCAGGTGATTGCCAGGTGGCACTCTCAAACTGATCAATTCAGTGACCGCATGCAGCTGCAACAACTTACGCCGAGCCACGCGCTCGATATTGTTGAACTTGGGCACCACCTGGCTTCGAAACAAAGCCTCTGTGTCGGCACAAATGAACGAATGGATCATGAAATGATTTTATTCCGCGACACGGAATCCGTCAAACAGTTCCGGAAACATGAAATCAGGGGCCCCACCACCCCATCAAGCCTTCGACATTGCGCTTTCAATGTCCTGCGCGGCCGCAGGCCTCACCAATCGATCCACTTCCTGTCCATCGCGCAACAACAGCAAAGTGGGCCAAAGTTTGATACGGTAACTTCGGCCCAAGGTACGGCCCGAGCCATCTTCAACCTTGAGGTGTTGCCACTGAGGGTGCTGCGCCAACGCCTGAGCCACCACAGGCTGCGCAGCCCGGCAGTGGCCGCACCACTCGGTGCCAAATTCCAGCAAAGTCAGACCAAGCAAGGCGTCCACATCGGCGCGACTGGGCGCTTCGGTTTCGCTGAGGTAAGGTTTGAAAGTGCTCATGTTGTGCCCTGACTTGAACTGAACAATTGCGAGACCGTCTCGCGCAACCACTGCAAGCCAGGGTCCTTGTCGAAACGCTGGCTCCAGTGCATGGAAACGGTGAAGTCACGCCGCGGCAAATCGGGCTCGATGATGGCCATGCCCCCAGCCTCGGCAAAACCTTGGGCAAAGTTGCGTGGCATCAACACGGCCAAATCGCTGCTGCGCACAATGCCGGGCAGTGACAAAAAGTGGCTGACCGTCAATCGCAAGCGGTGCTGCCAATGCATCAACTCCAAAATGCGCAGAGTGTCGGAATGGGTGCGCACGGCGGCGAATTCAAGTTCGGCCAGCACGTCTTGGGATGGATCGACCCCGGCCTGCGATTTTTGCAACTGACGCCAACGCTGCACCACCGGGTGGCCCTGTCGCAGCAACACCACATACCGATCGCTCAGCAAGGGCTGCTGCAGCGTGTCGATCACTTCAGGTAAAAAACCAATGGCCAAGTCAAGCTGGCCGTTGTCCAGCGCGGGGCCGATCTTGTCGTGCGACAGCGGGACGGCTTCCAGCCGGATGCCCGGCGCATGGCGCTGAAGGGTTTGCACCAGCTCAGGCAAAAAACGCGCCTCGCCAATGTCGCTCAGGTGCACGCGCAGCACCCGCGTTGAGCGCATAGGGTCAAACACCTGCGAGACATTGAGCGCATCCTCAATCGTGCCCAGCGCCAATTGCACCGCCTGCGCCAGTCGGTCGGCGCGGGGCGTCGGCCGCACGCCTGCGCCACTGCGTTCAAACAAGGCATCGCCCAACACCGCTCGCAAACGCGCCAGGCCTTGGCTGGCCGCAGGCTGTGACATGCCCAATTGCTGCGCCGCCAAGCTCACGCTGCGCGTGCGCCACACCGCGTCAAACAAACGCAAGAGGTTCAAATCCAAGTCTTTGATATTCATTCAGCGCATACCGGTTATTCGGAATATTTTATGCACTTATACGTAAGATGGTCTTTAGCAGCCCCTTGTGGGCGACACAACGCAAGGAGCGCACTTTGGAAGTTTCATTTCACGAAGAAATCAAGGCCCTGCGCATGGGCGAGGGCGAGGTGTTTCATGGCGAGGGCATTCTGGCCATCACCAAGGGTCTGCTGCAATCGGGCGTGAGCTATGTGGGCGGCTACCAAGGCGCGCCAGTCTCGCACCTGCTTGATGTGATGGTGCAGGCCAAGCCCTATATGGACGAGCTGGGCGTGCATGTGGAGGCCTGCTCAAACGAGGCCTCGGCCGCGGCCATGCTGGGCGCGTCCATCCACTACCCGATTCGCGGTGCCGTGACCTGGAAGTCGATTGTGGGCACCAACGTGGCGGCTGACGCGCTGTCCAATTTGTCCTCGCCCGGCGTGACGGGCGGCGTGCTGATCGTGGTGGGCGAAGACTACGGCGAAGGCGCCAGCGTCATCCAAGAACGCACACACGCCTATGCACTCAAGTCGGGCATGTGCTTGCTGGACCCGCGCCCCGAGCTGGGCCAGATGGTCAACATGGTCGAGCACGGTTTCAGGCTGTCCGAAGCGTCCAACATGCCGGTGATGATGGAGCTGCGCATCCGCGCCTGCCATGTGCGCGGCCAGTTTGTCGCCAAGGACAACCAGGCCCCCAAACTCTCCAAAAAACACCTGATCGACGAGCCCGCCGGCTTCAACTACATGAAGCTGGCGCACCCGCCCGTGACCTTTGCGCAAGAAAAACGCAAAGTCGATCACCGCTTGCCCGCCGCCCGCCAATACATTGCCGAGCAGCGTCTGAACGAGCACTTTGAAGGCAGCACCCACCGCCACCTGGGTCTGATCGTGCAAGGCGGTTTGTACAACACACTGATCCGCGCTTTGCAGCAGTTCGACTTGGCCGATGCCTTTGGCGTGACCAGCCTGTCGGTGCTGGTGCTGAACGTGACCTACCCGCTGGTGCCCGACGAGTTGGTGAATTTCTGCAAGGACAAATCGGCGGTGCTGCTGCTCGAAGAAGGCCAGCCCGAATACATCGAGCAAGAGCTGGCTCTGATGCTGCGCCGCCTCGATCTGCAAACCCCGCTGCACGGCAAAGACATGTTGCCGTCGGGTGGTGAATACACCGCTGAGGTCATGGCCCAAGGCCTGCTCAAATTCATGGACCGCCACCAAGCCGACGCCGTGCCCGAGGCCACGCGCCAATGGCTGGCCACCAATGGCGAGCGCCGCCAGCAAGTGCAAGCCCTGCTGGGCACCCCGTTGCCTGCGCGGCCACCCAGCATGTGCATTGGCTGCCCCGAGCGCCCGGTGTTCTCGGCCCTCAAGCTGGCCCAGCAAGATGTCGGGCCCGTGCACATTTCAGGCGACATCGGCTGCCATGCGCTGGCCACTTTCGAGCCGTTTTCGGTGGGCCACTCCATCTTGGGCTATGGCATGAGCCTGGCCAGCCGGGCGGGCGTGTCACCGGTCATGAAGCGGCGGGTTTTGTCGGTCATGGGCGATGGCGGCTTTTGGCACAACGGCCTGCTGACGGGCGTTCAAAGTGCGCTGTTCAACGGCGACGATGCGGTGCTGCTGATCTTCAAGAACGGCTACACCTCGGCCACCGGCACACAGGACATCATCAACACGCCCACCGACATCGCCAAAGAACTGGCGGGTGACAAACGCCAGAGCATGGTGCACACCAACCAAACCATCGAGTCCACCCTCAAAGGCCTGGGCGTGCAATGGCTGCGCACGGTGCACACCTATGAAGTCAGCCACATGCAGGCCACTCTGACCGAAGCTTTCACCACCGAGTTTCAAGGCCTCAAAGTCATCGTGGCTGAAGGCGAATGCCAGCTGGAGCGCCAGCGCCGCATCAAGCCCTGGCTGGCCTCGCTGCTGTCCAAAGGCGAGCGGGTGGAACGCGTGAAATACGGCGTGGACGAAGACGTTTGCAACGGCGACCACGCCTGCATACGCTTGTCGGGCTGCCCGACCTTGACGCTGAAAGACAACCCCGACCCGCTCAAAGTAGACCCGGTGGCCACCGTGATCGACGGCTGTGTGGGCTGCGGCCTGTGCGGCGAAAACGCACACGCCGCCACGCTGTGCCCCTCTTTTTACCGCGCCGAAGTGGTGCAAAACCCCAAGCTGCACGAGCGCCTGTGGGCCCGCTGGCAAGGCCTGGCCACCCGTTGGTTGCAACCCGCCTGATCCGAGAAAAACACCATGACCCAACCGATTTCCATTTTGTTGTGCGCCCTGGGCGGCGAAGGCGGCGGCGTGCTGGCCGACTGGCTGGTCGACGTGGCCCGCCACGCAGGCTACCCGGCGCAAGCCACCTCCATTCCTGGCGTGGCGCAACGCACCGGGGCCACCACCTATTACCTCGAGGTCTACCCCCTGCCCCACAGCCAACTGCAAGGCCGCTTGCCGGTACTGGGCCTGAACCCGCTACCTGGGCGACTGGACGCGCTGGTGTCTTCCGAGTTGCTGGAAACCGCACGCCAAATTGGCAATGGCCTGGCTTCAAGCGACCGCACACTGGTGATCAGCGCCTCGTCGCGGGCACTCACCACCGCCGAGAAGATGACCATGGGCGATGGCCGCCGCCCTGAAGGTCCGCTGCTCGATGTGGTGGCCGCGCACAGCCAGCGCCACCATGTGATGGACATGGCCAGCCTGTGCCAGCAAAGCGGCACTATGGTCAGCGCCGTCATGTTGGGGGCCATTGCGGGCAGTGGCTTGCTGCCTTTTGCACGGTCGCATTACGAGGCCGTGTTGGCGGGCCCCAGCAGCTCGGCTAAAGCCAGCTTGCGCGGCTTTGCACTGGCCTTTGATGTGGTCACGCGCCAGCGCGAGCAGGCGCAGTATGTCGAGCATGTGATGAAGCCTGCTGTGGCTGCGCCCTCTACATCTGAATCTTCATCGGCTGCCCTGCCTGCAGATGTGGCCGCCAAGTTTCCCGCCGTGCTGCACCCCCTCATGGGCTTGGCGCACCAGCGCTTGCTGGAGTACCAAGGCCCAGCCTATGCCCACCTGTATGTGCAGCGGCTCGAACGCCTGCTGAATGCGGAATCCAACTCACCCGACAGCACCCGCCCAGTGACCGCTGAGACCACCCGCTGGCTGGCCCTGTGGATGGCGTTTGACGACATCATCCGGGTGGCCGACCTGAAAAGCCGTGCCAGCCGCTGGGACCGCGTGACGCAAGAGGTCAAGGCCAAAGAAGGCGATGTGCTCAAGGTGTACGACCACTTCAAGCCCGGCGTGCCCGAGCTGGCCGCCCTGTTGCCACAAAGCCTGGCCAACCTTCTGCTGCGCTGGGACCGCGCCCGCGTGGCCAGAGGCCTTGCGCCATGGTCCATGCCGCTCAAGGTGGCACGGCATGCGCTGTGGGGCATGGCCAGCTTGCGCCTCTTGGCCAGCCTGCGCGTGATTCGCCCCCTGGGCAGCCGCTATGCCACCGAACAAGCCTTGATCGAAGAATGGCTGGGCGGCATCGAGGCGGCCACACGCCTCTCACCCGCTTTGGGTCTGGAGTTGGCGCGTTGCGGGCAGCTCATCAAAGGCTACGGCAGCACCAACGAGCGCGGCAAAGACAACCTGCTGCACATCCTGCGCCATGTGTGTGGCCCAGCCTCCAAAGTGCCTGTCGCCGAGCAAGCTGAGGCCGTGACCCGCATTCGCAACGCAGCCTTGCAAGACGAAGCCGGTCAAGCGCTCGACCAAGCCTTGCTGCAACACGGCGCGCCAGCCCGCCCCGTGAAAGAACAACCCGTGCTCTGGATGAAAAATCCGAGACTGCAAAAAAACTGATGCTGCGGCATCATGGTCAGACAAAAACCAACAACCACCATCAGGAGACAAGCATGAAAAAAACCGGTTTATTCACCCGCCGAGGACTGGTCACCACACTGGCCGCAATCATCACTGGCCCGGCCTTGTGCCTGAGCGCCGCCGCGCAAAGCTGGCCCACCAAGCCGGTCAAGATCGTGGTCAACTTTCCGCCGGGTGGCGCGGCCGACCAGATTGCCCGCGCCATTGGCGTACCGCTGGGCGAGGCACTGGGCCAGCCGGTGGTGGTCGAAAACCGGGGCGGTGCCAATGGCAATTTAGGTGGTGAGGTAGTCGCCAAATCACCAGCCGACGGCTACACGCTTCTCATGAGCTCCGGCGGCATGGTGTCGGTCAACCCGCACATCTACGCCCGCATGCCCTTTGACCCGGCCAAAGACCTGGTGGCCGTGGCCTCGGCCGCCCGTGTGCTGGTGTTTTTGGTGGCCAAGCCCAACTTTCCGGCCAACACCATTCAAGAATTTTTGGCCCATGTGAAGGCCAACCCCGGCCGCTTGTCGTATGGCTCGGCAGGCAATGGCAGCTCGCCCCACTTGGCTGGCGAAATGATGAAAAGCCAAGCCGGTCTGTTTGCGGTGCATGTGCCCTACCGGGGTGCAGCTCCTGCGCTTCAAGATGTTCTGGCCGGTCAATTGGACTTTTACTTTGACCCCGGCATTGGCCTGGGCCAAGTGCGCGCAGGCAAACTCAAGCTGCTGGCTGTGGGCAGCATGAAGCGCTCGCCCCTGTTTCCGAACGTGCCCACCTTGGACGAAGCAGGTCTGAAAGGTTTTGATGCCGATTCGGTGTTTGGCTTTTACGCGCCTGCGGGCACCCCGGCCGATGTGGTCAACCGCGTCAACCGAGAAGTCAACAAAATTTTGAGCACGCAAGCCCTGAAAGACCGCATCCAAAACCTGGGCGGTGAGGCTCTACCCTTGACCCCTGCTGAGTTTGGTGCCCGTGCAGCGGACGACTCCAAACGCTTTGGTGCCATCATCCGCGAGCGCAAAATCGTGGGCGACTGACCCTCTAGGCCCGGACTTGGGGCCGGGCTCAAACCCCTGCCAAATCCCGCAAGGCTTGGGGATTGGGCAGACCCATCACACGGCCAGTGCCGCTGATCAGCTTTTGCTCCCTCAAATGGCGCAGTACGCGTGAAAAGGTTTCGGGTGCAATGCCCAATTGGGCGGCGATGGTGCGTTTGCGCTCGGTCAGCTTGACCATCAAGCGGCCCGTCTGGTCTACGGATGCGGCATGGCGCAACAGCCATTCAGCGCAGCGTGCATCGGCACTTTTAGCCAGTCTGTTCACCGCCATTTCCGTTTGTTGCCTTTGCGAACGGGCCATGTCCATGAGCAGATTGCGTGAGGCTTCGGGCAGGGCTTGCGCCTCGGCCAAAAAACAGGCAACACTCACGCAGCGCAACAGCACTTCGGTCTCGGCCACCGCATCGACCGCGTGGTGCAACCCCAACAGGCCTGAAGCGGCCTCCAGCCAGAAAGGGCCCTCCACCACGCCCAGCTGATGGGCCATGACGCCACCGACCATGATGCCCAGAACCACCCTGCCCTGCAAAACGTGCAAGATGTTTTCGACTGCGTCACCCCTGCGCAACAAAACGCTGCCCGTTGAAGCAGCCAAATCGTCCTTTGCACATTGGGCCGCAGAAAAAGGGAATGAGGGCAAAGTGTGTTCCAACATGATGACCCGAATTTGCCAGAGCATGTTGGACGGCCATTTGACTCACATCAATGCAGTCGCTCAATGCGAACAAATCGCCGGGGGGCCTTACCATTCAAGGCTGCAGTGTGAACGCCTCATGGACGGCAGATTGCACCCCACCGCCCAAAACGGCGCCTCCTCCCGCCACATAAATCCAGTCGCCAATGGCCACGGCACCTACAGCGTGGCGTGGGGTCGGCATGGCTGCATGAGACAGCCAAGAGTCGGTCTTGGGGTCATAACTCTCCATTTGACCAAACACGGTTTGCTGCCCAGGTCGGTTGATGATGCCGCCCTCACCGCCCATGGCAAAGAACCGGTCTCGGTAAATCACCAAGCCATGTCCAGACCTGGCACTGGGCATCGGGGCACGCAACTCCCAAGTGTCACGATCAGGCAGGTACACATGGTGCAGGGCCGTGTTGTATTCAAAGGTATTGAATCGCCCGCCCACCACATGGATGCGGTTTTGGTAGGCCACGCAGCCCACATGGTCGCGCGCACCTGGCAACGCTTTGCGCCGACTCCAGCTGTCGGTTTGGGGGTCGTAGACCTCGTGCCACCCCACACTGGCGCGCTCTTCAGTGGGGGACGAAGCACCGCCAATCAAATGCACCTTGCCATTCAAGGCCATGGCCGCTGCTGCGCCGCGAGGTCGAGGCATAGGGGCCACACTTGACCATTTGTCTTGGCTCACGTCATACACATAGGCATGGGTATCGGGGTTGCGGTTTTGCTCAATGAAACCGCCAAAGGCGTAAATGCGTCCATCCAAAGTGACCACCGCCACATGGTTGGCACCACGCGGCAATGCCGCTGCGTTGTGCCACACATCGGTCGAGGGGTTGTACACATGGTGGTAACCACGGTCTACACGCCCTTCGCCGTATCCGCCAATGACATGCAGACGCCCTGCCGACTCGGTAGCCCAGGCCATCTCACTGCGTGGAATCGGCAGCGCTGCTCTGGCCAGCCAACGACCTTTGGGGCCTTGGGGGGCCGGGCTGTCGAAAGAACGCTGTGCTGTTTGATCTGCCGTCAAATGGTGCGGTTGACCCCCCTGTAGCCGCGCATAAGGTTCTGCAGCGGAAGGCAATACCGGCAAATCGGGGTGATGGTGGTGTGGCTGAGAAAAAGCCGCGTCGACTGCCAGTGTCGATGCGGCTGCAAAGAATGTTCTGCGACTGATGGACATGCCCTGTCTCCTTCAAAAATTACAGCACCAGCAACACCCGGAAATCGTTCACATTGGTGTGTGTGGGGCCGGTGATCACCAAGTCACCCAAGGGCTCAAAAAAACCATAGGCGTCGTTGCGTTGCAGGTGGTCAGCCACTTTGTGACCCAAAGCCGCTGCCCGCTCCAAAGTATCAGGTGTCACTTGAGCACCTGCGTTGTCTTCGATGCCGTCGATGCCGTCGGTGTCAGCAGCCAATGCCCACACCCCCGGCTGGCCTTGCAAAGCCTCGGCCAAGCCCATGCAAAACTCACCTGCCCGTCCACCGCGCCCACGGGGTGTGCCCGCAGGCTGGGGCTTGATGGTCACAGTGGTTTCGCCACCGCTCAAAATCACACAGGGCTTTTGGAAGGGCCCCAGGCCTTTGGCCGCGGCCCGCGCCAGCGCCGCGTGCACCTTGGCCACCTCACGCGACTCTCCCTCGATTTCGTCGCTCAGAATGTACGCGTTCAGGCCTTGGGCTCGGGCTGCCTCGGCTGCAGCCTGCAGCGATTGCTGCGGTGTGGCGATCATGTTGACGCTGTGGCCCGCAAACACAGGCGAGCCGGGTTTGGGCGTTTCCCAAGTCCCCGAACGCAAAGCCTGTGACACCTCAGGCGGCACCGCAATGGCGTAACGCTGCAAAATAGCCAAGGCATCTGCGCAGGTGCTGGCATCCGGCACCGTGGGGCCACTCGCGATGATGGACGGGTCATCGCCCGGCACATCGCTGATGGTGAGTGTGACCACCCGTGCAGGACTGCACGCCGCCGCCAAACGACCGCCCTTGATGCGAGACAGGTGCTTGCGCAGGCAGTTCATCTCGGCAATGTTGGCCCCGCTGGCCAGCAACTGGCGGTTGATGTCTTGTTTGAGGTTCAGACTGATGCCGTCTGCAGGAAGCGTCAACAACGCTGAGCCGCCACCCGAAATCAGGCACAGCACCAGATCGTCGGCTGTCAGACCTTGTGTCAATTCCAAAATCCGCTCGGCCGCGTTCAAACCCGCCGCATCGGGCACAGGGTGCGCCGCCTCAACCACCTCGATGCGCTCAGTCAAACCGGCTGGGCGTGGTGGTGTGTGGCCATAACGCGTGACCACCAACCCTGAGAGCGGTGCGTCTTGTGGCCACAAGGCCTCTACAGCCTGCGCCATCGCGCCCCCGGCTTTACCGGCGCCCAGCACCAAGGTGCGGCCTTTTGCAGGATCTGGCGGTGCTGGCAAATGGGCAGCGGTGTTGTGCAGGGGCAAGGCACGTTGCACGGCCACTTCGTAGAGGTGGCGCAGCAGGGCAAGAGGGTCAATCGTGTCTGGCATGTTGCAAGTCAGGTGAATATCGATGGAGGATAAACGCATTCACCCCTCAGGCACGCAGGCGTCAAGGCCACTTTCAATCGGCGTACACACCAGCCGACTTGATGATCGGTGCCCACTTGCTCACTTCAGACAACACAAAGGCTTTGTGGGCCGCCGGGTCGTTGCGCGCATCGTTGATGACGGTGGCACCACCAGCATCCTGCTTGCGGATGAAATCGGGGTCTTTGACGGCGACCTTGAGGGCGTCATTGAGCTTTTTCAAAACGGCAACCGGTGTGCCTTTGGGTGCGTACAGGCCTTGCCAAATCGTGACAGAGAAGTCTTTCAGGCCTGCCTCTTGCATGGTGGGCATGTCTTTCAACACGGGCGAAGTCAAACGCGTGGGCGTGGTCACCGCGAACGATTTAACCTTCTTGCCTTCGATCTGCGGGATGGTGGTGGTGGTCTGGTCACACATCAGATCCACCTGACCACCGATCAGGTCGGTCATGGCCGGAGCCGTGCCTTTGTAGGGCACCGAAGTCATGTCCACCTTGAGCGTGGATTGAAACAACATGCCGCACAGGTGCGAAGCCGAACCAGGCCCGGCATTGGCGATGTTGATCTTGCCTTTGTTGGCGTTGATCCAAGTCACCAGTTCGGCCATGTTGTTGGCCGGCAAGCTGGGTCGGCCGATCAGGTTCATGGGGTTTTCGCTGACCAGGCCCAAGTGCTCGAAGTCCTTCTCGACGTTGTAAGGCAAGGTGCGAAAAAAGCTGGGCAAGGTGGCTTGGGCAATGTGGGTGAACAAAAGCGTGTAACCGTCGGCTGCCGCCTTGGCCACCTTGTTGGCACCGATCGAGCCAGAAGCGCCTGCCGAGTTGTCGATCACGATGCTGTGCCCGCCCATGGCCTTGCTCATGGACTGGGCCAAGTCCCGTGCAGCTTTGTCGGTGGGACCACCTGCCGCATAAGGCAATACGAAAGTGATCGTTTTATTGGATGCGGGGTAGTCTTGCGCAAACGCGTTCGCGGACAAGAGCAAAGCACAAGCGAAAGAAACCGGCAGAAACTTGGAGCGCATGTTCAGACCTTTCAAACATTGAGGTAAAAAAATGATTCACCACCCAAGAGCAAACGGGTGTGGGCTCGTATCACGGTGTCAAGCCAAAGCTTTGCAAACCGCCTGGGTGACATCGTCCGTTCGGGCTTGGCCACCCAGGTCACCTGTGTGCAAGGCCGGGTTGCCGGTGACACCCTCGATGGCCGCCATCAGCCGTTGGGCCGCAGCTTGTTCGCCCAAGTGCTCTAGCAGCATGACACAACTCCAAAAAGTTCCTATAGGGTTTGCCAACCCCTTGCCCATGATGTCAAAGGCCGAACCGTGGATGGGCTCGAACATGCTGGGGTAGCGGCGCTCGGGGTCGATGTTGCCTGTGGGCGCAATTCCTAGGCTGCCTGCCAGCGCTGCGGCCAGGTCGCTCAAGATGTCGGCGTGCAGGTTGGTGGCGACGATGGTGTCCAGCGTGGCTGGTCGGTTGACCATGCGGGCGGTGGCGGCGTCCACCAGTTCCTTGTCCCACTTCACGTCAGGAAATTCTTTGGAAATTTGCACCGCGATTTCGTCCCACATCACCATCGCATGGCGCTGGGCATTGGATTTGGTCACAACGGTCAGGAGTTTGCGGGGGCGCGACTGCGCCAGTTTGAAGGCGTAGCGCATGATGCGTTCGACGCCAGCACGGGTCATGATGGACACATCCGTGGCCGCTTCGATCGGGTGGCCCTGGTGCACACGCCCCCCCACACCGGCATATTCGCCTTCGGAGTTTTCGCGCACGATGACCCAATCCAAGTCTTTGGGGGTGCATCGCTTGAGCGGTGCATCGATGCCAGGCAGGATGCGCGTCGGGCGCACGTTGGCGTACTGGTCAAAGCCCTGACAAATCTTCAGGCGCAGGCCCCACAGCGTGATGTGGTCGGGAATGTGCGGGTCACCCGCGGAGCCAAACAAAATCGCATCCATGTGGCGCAACGCATCCAGCCCATCTTTGGGCATCATCTCGCCGTGGGTCCGGTACCAGTCGCCTCCCCAGCCAAAGCTGGTGAACTCGAATTTGAAATTTTGGCTGGCTGCGGCCAAAGCTTGCAGGACTTTCTGGCCCGCGGGAATCACCTCTTTGCCAATGCCGTCTCCGGGAATGCACGCGATGTTGTAGGTCTTCATGGACTGTCTTTCAAAAAAAGTTCTGATCGACTTTAAGCGTTTGATGCCAAGACACAAGCCCACAGAGTTAAAGTGGCGACACTCCCCAAAACCCGCTTGTTTCATGACCACGCTGCTCATCCACCGCGCCCGCTGCATTGCCACACAAGACGATGTGAACACCGAACTGAAAGACGCCTCGCTCTTGATCCGCGACGGCCGGATCGAGCGCATCATTCCTGCCAGTCAAAACACCGACGAGCTGCTCAAGCAGGTCGACGAAGTGATCGACGCCCGACACCATGTGGTGGTGCCGGGCCTGATCAACACGCACCACCACATGTACCAGTCGCTCACGCGGGCGATTCCGTTGGTGCAAAACGCCGAGCTGTTTTCTTGGCTCAAAGGCCTGTACCCGATCTGGGTGGGCCTGACGCCCGAGATGGTGCGTGTGTCGGGCCAAGTGGCCATGGCCGAGTTGTTGCTCAGCGGTTGCACCACCAGCTCAGACCATTTGTACATTTACCCCAACGGCGTGCGGCTGGACGACAGCATCGAAGCGGCGCACACCATCGGCATGCGCTTCACGGCCACACGCGGCAGCATGAGCGTGGGCGAGAGCCAAGGCGGCTTGCCACCAGACCGCGTGGTCGAGCAAGAACCCGCCATCCTGAAAGAAACCCAGCGCCTGATCGAGACCTGGCACGACGCCAGCTTCGGCGCGATGACGCATGTGGCCGTGGCGCCCTGCTCGCCCTTCAGCGTGAGCCAGGACCTGATGCGTGAATCTGCAAAGCTCGCCCGTGCCCATGGCGTGCGCCTGCACACCCACCTGGCCGAAAACGACCACGACATCGCTTACACCAAAGAAAAGTTCAACTGCACCCCAGCGCAATACGCCGAGGACTTGGGATGGGTGGGCCACGACGTGTGGCACGCCCACGGCGTGAAGCTGGACGATGAAGGCACATACTTGTTTGCCCGCACGCGCACCGGCATTGCCCACTGCCCCTGCAGCAACATGCGCCTGGCAAGCGGCATCTTGCCGCTGCGCAAAATGCTCGACGCAGGCGTGCCGATTGGCTTAGGCGTAGACGGCAGCGCCAGCAACGACGCGGCGCACTTGCTGAACGAAGCGCGCCAAGCCATGCTGCTGGCGCGTGTGGGTCGAGCGATGGAACCACCGCGCGTCGAAGACGGGCGCACCGTGTTTGGTTGTGACCGAGGGCCCGCTGAGATGACACCCCGCGATGCTTTGCGATTGGCCACACGCGGTGGGGCTGAAGTGCTGGGGCGCGCCCATGAGTTGGGGCAAATCACCGAAGGCTATTGCGCTGACATCGCGATGTTCCGCACCGACACCCTGAGCATGGCGGGTGGCGCGGTGCACGACCCGGTGGGTGCGCTTTTATTGTGCGCCAGTGACAACGCCGACTACACCATCGTCAACGGGCGCTTGGTGGTGCGCCAAGGTGAGATCGCGACGGTGGACATGGGGCCGTTGATTGAGCGGCATAACCAGTTGGCGATGCAATTGGCGCTGGGGGCCTATTGATAAAGACACTTTTGCGTTGTCGGGCTTACGCCCTGGATGCGAGCGTCATTAATTGACCGCCATAATCCCTGTGCGTTTCGTTCGACAATGATTCAAGGCATCTGTCATCCAACGAATTTTTTCATCAACAGATCAGCCTTTTATGCACCGCACCATTTTTGACACACCGATCGTGAACACGGTCTTGAGATCGGGCTCCTCGGTTTTTCTCAAGTGGACAGGCTGGACTGTGCAGGGGGCGTTGCCGCCGGGCATCGAAAAGTGCGTGGTCATTGCCGCGCCCCACACCAGCAATTGGGACCTGCCCTACACCCTGATGGTGGCGTATGTCTTGCGCCTGCAGATTTACTGGATGGGCAAAAGCAGCATTTTCTCGTTCCCTTTTGGTCCGATCATGCGCTGGCTGGGCGGCATTGCGGTGAACCGCACACAAGCGAACAACTTGGTGGACTCTTGCGCACAAGAACTGGTCAAATCCGAAGGTGCGGTGCACCTGGTGGTGCCGCCCGAAGGCACTCGCAGCAAAACCCGCTATTGGAAAACCGGTTTTTATTACATCGCACTGCAAGCGCAAGTGCCCATCGTGATGGCTTACATGGACTATTCACGCAAGGTGAGCGGCTTGGGGCCTTTGTTCTACCCCACGGGGGACATCGATAAAGACATGGTCGCCATCAAAGCGTTTTATGCGCCCTTCAAGGGCAAAAACGCAGACCAGTTTGAAACACCACCCGAGAACCACTAACGCTTAAAACTCAAGGCCACTCATGGGCCTTGACTTCGGAAGTTGGTTAGAAGTCGACATGGCTCCTCGAGGCCATGTCACTGGTTTCATCAATCGGTCTTGGCACCTGCCTGAAACCAGCGACCGATCAGGGCGCGGTCATCTTCGGTCAGACCTGTGGCGTTGCCCATGGGCATTTGCTTGGTCACCACCACCTGCTGGTACATGTTTTGCGCGTTTTGCTTGATCAAATCGGGGCTGTCCAGGCGCACGTTTTTCATTTGCACCTGCGCACCGTGGCAGCCGATGCAGTGCTGACCCACGAGGCTTTGCACTTGAGCAAAACCCACCGGCTGTGCAGGCACTGCAGAGACTTTAGGCGGCGCAGGCCGCAAGGCCACGATCACACCCAAAATCATCACCACACCCACTGCTGCAAAAGGCCAAGGGTTGGCGGCGCGGCCCAAGTGAAAGGCGTGGCGCTGCACAAAGAACTGGCGAATCAAGGCACCCGCCAGCATCATCACAAACAGCAGCACCCAGCGGTGCTCATGGGTGTACAAAAAGCTGTAGTGGTTGCTCAACATCGCAAAGATGACGGGCAGGGTGAAATAGGTGTTGTGCACACTGCGCTGCTTGCCACGCTTGCCGTGGATGGCCAAAGCATTGGCGTCATACGTTTCACCAGAGGTCATGGCGGCCACCACTTTGCGCTGGCCGGGGATGATCCAGAAAAACACGTTGGCGCTCATGGCGGTCGCGATCATGGCGCCCACCAGCAAAAAGGCTGCGCGGCCTGCAAACAATTCATTGGCCAGCCATGCACAAAACGCCACGACCACGATCATCAGGCCTGCGACGATCAACTCGCCGTTTTTGCGAAAACCGAACACGCGGCAAATGCTGTCATAGACCAACCAAAAGGCCACCAGCAGCCCTACGGCCGCCGATCCGGCCACCACGGGCGTCCATGCCATCAGCGACTTGTCGATCAGGAAAGTGCCCGCGTTGTAGAGGTAGAGCACGGTGAACAGCGCAAAGCCACTCAGCCAAGTGGAGTAACTTTCCCAATAAAACCAATGCAGCTTGGTGTGGATGATCTTGGGCGCGACCATGTACTTTTGCGGGTTGTAAAAACCGCCGCCGTGCACCGCCCACATCGCGCCGCCCACGCCTTTTTCGAGCAGGTCGGGCGAATTGGGTTTTTGCAGGTTGTTGTCGAGAAAGACAAAGTAGAACGAGGAGCCAATCCAGGCGATGGCGGTGATGACGTGCACCCATCGCAACAACAAATTGGCCCATTCCAGAAAATACGATTCCATGAAGGATTCTCCAACCTGCTCACCACCGCGGGCCCTGTGAGCGGGTATTCGGTCGCGAACATGAACCTGAAGATCCTTGCGCCGCTGCGACCAGTGCACTGAAGTGTATACAGTTTAAGTGGCCGAATCCAGCATTCCTTGGCGCTGCTGGCCTAGGGAAAACCATTGACAGGCTTCAAAGCAATTGCAAAAGTTGTGCAGCCACCGCCACCGCGATCACCTCGGGCTCCTTGCCAGCGATGCCGGGAACACCAATGGGGCATGTAATGCGGGCGATTTCTTCTGCCGCAAAACCCCGGTCCTCCAAGCGGTGCCGAAAGGTGGCCCATTTGGTTTGGCTGCCAATCAGGCCCACAAAAGGCAAGTCATCCCGCTCACGCAGGCGCTTGAGGCAAGCCACCACAATGTCCAGGTCTTCTGCATGGCTAAAGCTCATGATCAGCACTCGGCTGCCTGAGGCCAGATCGGCCACGGCCGCTTGCACCGGATTGGAGTGTTCGCAATCCACGCCAGCGGGCACATCCACCGGGAAAATTTCGTCGCGGCTGTCAATCCAGCGCACAGCAAAGGGCAATGACGCCAGCGTTTGTACCAAAGCCTTGCCCACATGACCGCCCCCAAAAAGCGCCAAGGGCGTCTGGGGTGGCATCAACTGCGTGCGTAACCGTTGGACATCGGCAGCGCTGACACGCTCAAAACTGAGATCCACAGCCCCGCCGCAGCACTGCCCCAAACTGGGGCCCAAGACTTGGCGCAAGTCCGTTTGCTGGGTTTGCCCCGTCAGCAAAAGCCGTGCATGCGCCAAGGCCTGAAACTCCAAGTGTCCACCACCAATCGTGCCCCACTCACCCTGTGCGAACACCACCATGCGCGTACCGGGCCCACGAGGCACAGAGCCCTGCGTGGCTTGCACAGTCACCACCACCGCCATCTCTGTCTTCAGCCGTTTGAGGGCCTGCTCAATCCAATTCACGCTTTTACTTCCAGTCAAAGTTGGGGGATGTGGCTGACTTGCTCATCAGGCCGTGAGGGTGCCACAATCCACACCACCTCTGAGTATGCCAAGGACTAGGGCTCACCATGAAACCACGCTTGCAATCTCTTCACAGACCTCTCGGTCACAGCTTGTGGGCTCTAAGCGCCGTGGCTTTCGCTTGGCTCAGTGGCTGCAGCAGCCCACCCGCACCCGTGAAACCAACGGCAACGTCTGCGCCGGCACTCGTGACGCCTGCAGCCAAAGTACCCGAAAAAATTGTCGAGCCCAGCGGTCCCACATCACTGGCCCGCAGCAGCAAAGAATATCGCAAGGACGCTGCCAGCCATTTGTATGGCCTGCATGCACACCGCATTTACAAAGGCCGCATGCCCCCCATGCTCGAAGCCGTCGGGGTTTTGAATGTGGACATCGATCAAAAGGGTTCTGTCAAAGCCGTCAACTGGATGCGTGCACCCAAACATGCACCCCATGTCATGGCCGAAATTGAACGCATGGTCAAAACCTCTGCGCCCTATCCGGTTCCTAAAAACATGCGGCAAGTGACCTACACCGATGTGTGGCTTTGGCACAAAAGCGGGAAATTCCAGCTCGATACCTTGACCGAGGGTCAAGACTGAGGCCCTGAATCACGGACCGTCATGCGACAGCAGATTGTTCGTGCGCTGCGCCAGGCAGCAAGGTCAAAATGAGGGTAGTGGCCACCGAAAAGCCCGCCAGCAGCAAAAGCGAGTTGCCAAAGCCCATGGCCTTGACCACCGGCCCCAAGGCCCAGACCGACAAGGAGCTGACCGCGAACGACACGCCTAAGCGCATGCCCGATACGCGGGAACGCAGACGGTCGTCCACATAGCGAGCGATCATAAAATCGGTGAAGGGAATCGCCCCGAAGATGAACACCATGACCCCAATCAGCGCCGCAAACAGCCACCAGCCCTGCGCCTGAGAGGCCAGCACCAGCATGGGAATCTGCGCCATGACCATGAACATGAAAAAGCGCTTGAGTGGGAATCGGTTGATCAGGTGCCCCACCACCACTTGGGCCACCGAGGCCACGGCGTACACCAGCGCCAGCAACAGGCCTAAGCTGGCAGAATCTTCCATCACGCCTTTGAAGCGCTCGGTGATCAAGGGCCCGTTGCCGTTGGTGGTGAAGTTGAACAACACGCTGCTGGTCACAGCGGCCGCTGTCATCACAACCAGGGCTCGGGCCAGCAGGGGTGCAGGCAGGCTGACTTTGGCGCCGCCTTTGCGCTTGGCGGGGGAAGATATTTCCTGAGGGCAAGCGCGTGCAAAAACCCAGCCACACACCAGCGCCATGACGCCGGGCAAAACAAAAGCCGCACGCCAGCCCAACCACTGGATCAGAAAACCCGTGAGCAAAGCGGCAACCGCCACGCCCAAATTGCCCGCCAGGCCATTGAAGCCAATCGTCGCCCCCGGGTTAGACGAGCGCTCCAGCAACATCGGAATGCCCACCGGGTGGTAAATGGCCGCAAAAACGCCGATCAGCGTCAGACAGGCCGCCAGTTGCCAAGGCGTTTGAGCGAAGGCGGTCAAGATGGCGGCTGCGCCGATGCCAAAAAAGAAGATCAGCATCATGCTGCGGCGGCCCCACAAATCGCCCAAGCGCCCGGCGGGCAAAGAGCCCAGTCCGAACATGAAAAACGCACCCGCACCGTAAGGCATGAGGTCTTGCCACTGGGCCAGACCCATGTCAGCGGCGATGGTGCTGACCGCCGCCGCAAAGATCAGCAAGAACAGATGGTCCAGCGCGTGGGCGATGTTGAGCAAGCCCCGCACCACACGAGGGTGGTCGGCAGGTTGTTCGGTCATGGGGGCTGCAGAAGAGGTCAAGTTCGTCATGGTCAATTTCAGCTTTCAGACACGCTTACTTACCCGTGCCAGGATGCCCCAACACTGTGCGCCCAAAGCCACTTGAACGCTGTCGCTTGGGTCACAGCGGGGGCTCATCCAGCGCACATCACAAAGGCGCATTGGCCTGGGCTTTCCGGTCCCAAATGTGCGCACGCCAATACACGGCCATGGCCCCGGTCAAGAGCAGCCCCAAAGCCGAATACATGCCGGCTGTGGCCGCATAGCCCCAACTGTCAATCAGCGACCCCGACAACAGCAAGCCCAAAGGCAAGCCCCAGATGGCCAGCATGCGCATGCCCATCACCCGGCCCCGGTAGGCGGGCTCGGTGGCGCGCAGCATCACAGCGGCCAGGGGCGTCATGCTCAGGCTTTGCGCCAGACCCGCCACCCACAACAAGGCCATGCCCACGCCCAGATGCGTGCTGAAGGCGAACAGCACATCCACCGCAAACCACACCGCTGCCGCCAGCACCATGGTTTGCGCGGCGCGAAAAGCAAAGCGGTGCGAACTGAGCACCACTGAGCCCACCAGCCCCCCAAATGCAAAGCTAGCCCCCAACCAGCCGAGGCCCGTCTGGTCGGTCAGGTAAATGTTCTTGGCCACATAGGGCAGCAAGCCCAAAGAAAAGGGAAAGGCCAGCAGGTTGACCAAGAACGCCAGCGCCATGGCCGCCATCAACACGGGACGGGTCCACACATAGCCAAAAGCCAGTTGCAAATCCCGTACGGGTGACAGGCGTGGAACATCGTTGACGGTTGTTTGCGCAGGCCCATCGGACACCCCGCGAGACAGCACAAAGCTGAGCATATAAAGCGCGGTGATCAGCGCGTAAGCCCAGGTCATGCCCAGCCAAGCGACCACACCCGCACCGGCCAATGCTCCCGCAATGCGGGCCGAATCCGAGGTGATGCGCGAAATGCCCAGTGTGCCCAGCAAATGCCGGGGCGGCAAAGTTTGTGCAATCAAGGCATTGCGCATCATCATGTCCGAGGGGCGCACCAGGCCTGCCAAAGCGGCCATGATCAACACGATCATGGGCGTGAGGGCTTGCGACCAAGCCAGCAGCATGAAGGCGGCGGCCAGCGCCGCATAGAGAGCTCGCGACAGGACCAGCATGCGGCGGTAACCCAGCCTGTCACCCGCCACGCCAAACATGGGCGAGACCAAAGAACCCAGGTACTGCAAGGAGCCAAACACCACCAGCATCATCACCGAGCCGGATTCGACCAGGATGAACCAGCCCAGTACGATGGACTCCATTTCGAAGGCCCAGGATGTGGCCAGATCGGCAGGCCACTGAAAGCGGAAACTCCGGACCTGGAACGGGTCTCGCCAGTGCATGGCGGGTGAAGGTTCAGCAGTGGATGCGGCCTGGCTCACAACCGTGGCCTTGTGCAGAACAAAGTATGGGTAAACAGCGCACGGCGGCCGGGGCACGGGCGCAGGCCGCTCATGCGCTCAATCCTGCCCGACGCGAGGCGACTGTGGGGAGGTGTCGCTCTTGGCAAGGCGGTCTGGCTGCGCCACAGGCTCAGCCATGAAACACATCTTCTCGCCATCCCAGCGCTGGCCGCACCAGCACAGGCCTTCGGCGTTGATGATGCAAGTGCCAGTGCCGCAGCACCGTGGATCGTCTGACATGGGCCTGCTCCTGTGGGCTGGATGAATCTAATCAAAAGGATGCCTGAAACTGCTTCAGGCATCCGCCTCAAGCCCTCACAACCCTGCAGTGGCCTTGGCTTTTTCGCACGCCATCAGGATGCGCTCGGGCGTGGCCGGTGCGTCCATGTACACCACGGCTTTGTGGTCGGCGCTGGCAGCCACCGCATCGCGCAAGGCAAAGAAGGCCGACAGACCCAGCATCAAAGGCGGCTCGCCCGTGGCCTTGCTGTTGAAAGGCGTGGGCTTGTTGTTTTGGTTTTCAAACAAGGACACTTTGAAGTGCTCTGGAATATCGCCTGCCACCGGAATTTTGTAAGTGCTGGGGCCGTGCGTGAGCAACTTGCCCTTCTTGTCCCAAATGCACTCTTCCATGGTGAGCCAGCCCATGCCTTGCACATAAGCGCCTTCGATTTGGCCTTTGTCCAATGCGGGGTTGATGCTGCGGCCCACGTCGTGCACGATGTCCACGGCCTTGAGCCACCACTCGCCAGTGCGGGTGTCGATTTCCACTTCACTCACGGCAGCGCCGTAGCAGTAGTAATAGAAAGCGCGGCCATTCAGGGTCGCGAAGTCGTATTTGATTTCGGGCGTCATGTAGAAGCCCGTGACCGACAAGCCCACACGCTCCATGTACGCTTGCTTGGTCACGTCAGCCCACTTCACAGCTTTACCGCCGCCGTGGACTTCGTTGTTCGCGAAAGTCACATCACCTTCAGCGCAACCCAACATGCGGGCAGCCACAGGCTTCAAGCGCTCACGCATTTGCATCGTGGCATTCATGATGGCCGCGCCGTTGATGTCAGCGCCGCTCGAAGCCGAAGTGGCCGAAGCGTTGGGTACTTTTTGCGAATCGGTCGCGGTGATGCGCACATGGTCCACGCTGATACCCAAACCATCGGCACAGACTTGCGCCATCTTGGTGTTCAGGCCCTGGCCCATTTCGGTGCCGCCGTGGTTGCAGCTGACCGAGCCGTCCATGTACACCACCAGCAACGCGCCGCCTTGGTTCAGGTGGGTGGCGGTGAAGCTGATGCCGAACTTCAAGGGCACAAGCGCCATGCCGCGCTTGCGGGTTTTGCTCTTGGCGTTGAAGGCTTGCACCGCCGCGCGGCGCTCGGCGTATTTGGATTCCTGCTCGACCTGATCGATCACCTTGTCACCCACCCAGTCTTCAATCAACTGGTTGTATTGGGTGGTCATGGTGTCGGGCGTGCCGCTGATGGCCGGGTCTTTGTAGAGGTTGAGCTTGCGCACTTGCAGTGGGTCTTTGCCCAAAGTCATCGCGATCTCGTCCATCACTGTTTCAATGCCGAACATGCCCTGTGGGCCGCCGAAACCACGGAAAGCGGTGGCGCTTTGCGTGTTGGTTTTGCAGCGGTGGCTCACCAGCTTGAGCGCAGGCAAATGGTAGGTGTTGTCGATGTGCAAGCAAGCACGGTCGTTCACCGGGCCCGAGTAGTCGGTGCTGTAACCGCAGCGTGACATCAGCGTGATGTCTGCGCCCAAGACGCGGCCGTTGTCGTCAAAACCCACTTCGTAGTCGATGCGGAAGTCGTGGCGCTTGCCAGTGATGGTCATGTCGTCATCGCGGTTCACGCGCAGCTTGACGGGCTTTTGCAGCTTGTGCGCGGCCAAAGCAGCGCTTTGGCTGAAGATGCTGGCGTTGCCTTCTTTGCCACCAAAACCACCACCCATGCGTCGGCAAATCACTTCGACGTCGTTGGTGTGCAGGTTCAGGGCGTGCGCGGCTTCGCGTTGGTTGCCGTCGGGGTGCTGGGTCGACACGTACAGCGTGAGCTGGCCGTCTTCTTTGGGCACTGCATAGGTAATTTGGCCTTCCAGATAGAACTGTTCTTGCTGGCCGGTGTTGGTGCTGCCCTTGATTTTGTGCGGCGCGTTGGCAATGGCCGACGCAGCGTCACCGCGGGTGATGCCTTTGGGCGGCATGATGAAGCTGCTCGCCGCCATCGCGTCTTCGATGGTCAAGATAGGCGTGAGTTCTTTCACCAGCACCTTGGCTTTTTTGGCGGCTTCGCGGGCGTAGAGCATCTCGCGCGCCACGACCACAGCCACGGCTTGGCCGATGAACTCGACCTTGCCTGCGGCC
This sequence comes from Limnohabitans sp. 15K, assembly GCF_002778285.1. Classification (GTDB taxonomy): domain Bacteria; phylum Pseudomonadota; class Gammaproteobacteria; order Burkholderiales; family Burkholderiaceae_C; genus Limnohabitans_A. The sequence continues at coordinate 15,611 of NZ_NESM01000006.1, read as the reverse complement.
AGGAAAGGGTCGTCATGGATGATGGGGCCGCAGTTGTTTTCGCCGGGGATGTCTTTGGCGGTGTAAACGGCCACCACACCGTGTTCACGCAAGATGGCTTCGCGGTCGATGCCGTCGCCGATCAACTCGCCATGCGCCACGGGCGACAAGATGAGTGCGGCATACAAGGTGCCGGCGTGCTCAGGGATGTCGTCGATGTAGGTGGCAGAGCCCGTGACGTGCAGGTGCGCGGACTCGTGCACCAGCTCTTTGCCTTGCTGAACGCCCGAAACAGGCAGCAGGTTTTTGAGTGCGGTAGGAGCGTTCATTCAAGCCACCTCTTTCTGTTCTTCGATGAATTCAAGGGCCAAGTTGCGGGCAACCAAAGCACGGTAAGCCCATGTGGCGCGCAAGCCGTCACGCGCGGTGAAGCTGGCGGTGATCGCGGCGTCCAGATCGGCGGCTTTCACGTCCGAAGGCGACTTGCCCTCGAGCACGGCTTCCAGTTTGGGGGCACGGCAAGGCGATGGGGCCAGACCGTTATAGGCCAGCTTCACGCCGCTCAGCTTGCCGCCTTGCAGCGTGTAGCTGATGGCCGCGCAAGTGGCCGAAATGTCCTGTTCAAAACGCTTGCTCACCTTGTGGGCGCGGAACACCTGGCCTGACACGGGCTTGGGCAATTCCACAGCTTCGATGAACTCGCCGGGCTCCATCACGTTTTTCTTCATGCCCGTGTAGAAGTTGTCCAGCAGCACCTTGCGGGTTTTGTCGCCACGGCGCAGCACCAGGCTGGCACCCAGCGCCATCAGGCAAGGCATGGTGTCGCCAATCGGCGAGCCGTTGGCGATGTTGCCCGCCAGCGTGGCGGTCGACCGGATGGGGGGTGAGCCAAAGCGGCGCAGCACTTCGGTGAAGTCGGGGTAAGCCTGGGCCACCAGCGCTTCAACTTGAGTGAGCGACACGGCCGCGCCAATGCGCCAGGCGCTGGCGGTCTCGGTCACTTGGCGGAGTTCTTTGACGTTGCCCAGATACATGATGTGGTCAGGACGGCTGAACTGCTTGTTCACTTGCAAGCCAATTTCGGTGCTGCCTGCCAACAGGGTGGTGGTGGGGTTCTTGACCAGATAGTCGGCCACTTCGGCGATGGTGGCGGGGGAGACGAATTCATTGCCTTTGCGGGTGCGCACCACGGGCTGCACGATGATGTCGCCGTCCAGGCTCAGTGTCGGCACGCTGGCGCGTTGGATTTCTTTCAGCAGTGGCACATCGGCACTGTCGTCCAGTTTCAAAGCCTCGGGCTTGGCACAAGCCTTGGTGGCCGATTCAATGATTGGCTTGTAGCCGGTGCAACGGCACAGGTTGCCACTGAGCGAATCAGTGATCTGCTGGCGGTTGGGCATGGGCAAAACCTGCACCAAGTTCACCAGGCTCATCACGATGCCGGGCGTGCAAAAGCCGCACTGCGAGCCGTGGCACTTGATCATCTCTTCTTGCACGGGGTGCAGCGTGCCGTCGGCTTTTTTCAGGCTCTCGACGGTCTTGACCGATTTGCCGTCCAGCGAAGGCAGCAACTGTATGCACGAGTTGGTTGCCACATAGTCCACCCCGGTGCCTGCGGCGTTGAGTTCACCCACCATCACCACACAAGCGCCGCAATCGCCTTCTGCGCAGCCCTCTTTGGTGCCGGTGCGGTGGAGCTGCTCGCGCAGGTAATCCAGAACAGTGGTGGTGCGGCGTTCGCCCTGGGCTTCGACAATTTGGCCGTCGAGCACAAAGCGCACGGTGTTGGTGACTTGGGTCATGGTGCGGGGGGGTAAATAAACGGTAAGGCCTGATTTTAGTGAGTTGGCCCCAAGATGCCCAGCCCAGCAGGCGCTGGATAAAAAAATAGATCGGTGCGTCAGCTGACGGGCCTGAACTCACCAATTGCCTACACTGTCCAGATGCAATCCAAAGACTACACCCCTTGGTATATCTCTCCCAAGCGCTCATGCCAACTTTCAGACTTTGACACCGCGCCTCCGTCCAAAGAACGCCCCTCGGACAGTGAGTTGGATGACCACTTGGTCGACATGGGCGAAAAGCTCAATAAATTGCAAAGCACCCTGCACGCGGCGAAATCCAAGGGCTTGCTCGTTGTGTTCCAAGGCATGGACACCGCGGGCAAGGACGGCGTGATCCGCAGCGTTTTCAGCCACGTCAGCCCCTTGGGCGTTCGGGCCGAAGCTTTTGGCGTGCCCACCGAGTTGGACAGTCGGCATGACTTTTTGTGGCGCATCCACGCCAAAGCCCCAGCACTGGGCGAAATGGTGATTTTTAACCGCAGCCACTACGAAGATGTGCTGGTCACCCGCGTGCGGGGATTGATCGATGAGAAAACCTGCCAAAAACGCTTAGACAACATCTTGCACTTCGAGTCTTTGCTGCAAGACGCGGGCATCACCGTGTTGAAGTGCTACCTGCACATTTCCAAATCCGAGCAAAAGAAACGCTTGCAAGCCCGGCTGGACGACCCGCGCAAACATTGGAAGCTGCAAGCTTCGGATTTTGAAGACCGTGCCTTGTGGCCCAAATTCACCCAGGCCTACGAAGCGGCAATGGGTGCCACCAGCACGCCCGAATCCCCTTGGTACGTGGTGCCCGCCGACAACAAGTCCTACCGAGACAGTTTTGTCGCAGGGCTGATCGTGCAAACCCTGGAAAACATGAAACTGAAGACTCCGAAACCCACATTTGACCTGTCTAAAGTCAAATTGGCATAAGCCCGCCTCAAGTTAAACGGTCTTCACGACCCGCGGTAGGTCGAATAACTCCACGGACTGGCCAGCAGGGGTACATGGTAATGCTGGTCTTCGTGTGCCACACCAAAGTCCAGCGACACGCGGTTCAAAAAGTTGGGTTCGGGCAGTTCCACGCCTTTGGCCTTGAAGTAGTCGCTCACATTGAAGACCAAGCGGTAAGTGCCTTGGCGCAGGCTGGCGTGGTCGTACAGCATGCCGTCAGGGTTGCGCCCGTCGTGGTTGAGGGTGAAGCTTTTGACCAGCGTGGCCTGCTCGCCTTGTGTGGTGTACAGCGCAACCTGCATGCCAGCGGCTGGGCAGCCGTGCATCGTGTCCAGAACGTGAGTGCTCAATCCCATGGTGTGCTCGCTTTGATTGGTGAGGGGTTGAAAAAGGTGGTTTTTGCAGGCTTTTACAGCCTGGCTCAAATCAGTCGACCAAAGTGTATACAATTTTGCATCGAGTGGCTATGATTTGAGCCACAGGATCTAAATCCACCCAAAAACACCCGCAAAAGGGACAGCGAGACATGGAAACCTCCACCACGCACCACATCGTCGAGTCGCTGACCAAAGCCATTGTGGAGCATCGGCTTTTGCCCGGGTCCAAGCTGGCAGAACAAAAACTGGCCGACCACTTTGGCGTGTCCCGCACTTTGGTCAGACAAGCCTTGTTTCAGTTGTCACAAAACCGTTTGATCAAGCTCGAACCCGCACGGGGCGCTTTTGTGGCCGCACCGTCGGTCGAAGAAGCCCAGCAGGTCTTTGCCGTGCGCCGCATGCTGGAGGCCGAAATGACCCGCGCCTTCGTGCAGCAGGTCACGCCTGAGCAAATCACCGCGCTCAAAGAACACATCCAGCAAGAGCGTGAAGCCGTGACGCAAGGCGACGTGACGGGCCGGACCGAGTTGCTGGGTGACTTTCATGTGCGCATGGCCGAGCTGATGCACAACGATGTGTTGGCCCAAGTGCTGGGCGAGTTGATCTCGCGCTGCGCCCTGATCACGCTGATGTACCAGTCGCGCAACGAAGCCGAACACTCGACCGACGAACACGTTGCCATCGTGGCGGCCATGGAAGCCAAGAACAGCGACCAAGCCGTGCAGCTGATGCACGAACACCTGCTGCACGTCGAGCAAAGCCTCACTTTTGACCGCCAAGTGCCGACCCACGACATTTCTCTGGCCCTGGCCTGATCCCTTGCACTGAACACCGCCATGAGCACCTACGACTCCACCCTCCCCTACCCCCGCGACTTGAAAGGCTACGGCCGCCATGTGCCGCACGCCCAATGGCCGGGCGGCGCACGCGTGGCCGTGCAGTTTGTACTCAACTACGAAGAAGGCGGCGAAAACTCGGTGCTGCACGGCGATGCGGGCTCCGAGCAGTTTTTGTCTGAAATGTTCAACCCCGCGTCCTTCCCCGAGCGGCACATCAGCATGGAAGGCATTTACGAATATGGCTCGCGTTCTGGCGTGTGGCGCATCCTGCGCGAGTTTGAAAAGCGTGGCCTGCCACTCACCGTGTTTGGTGTGGCCACCGCGCTGCAAAAGCACCCCGAGTTAACCGCTGCCTTCCAAGAACTTGGCTACGACATCGCCTGCCACGGCCTCAAGTGGATCCACTACCAACATATCGACGAAGCCACCGAGCGCGCCCACATGGCCGAGGCCATGGAGATCATTCAGAAGCTGACCGGTGAACGCCCCTTGGGCTGGTACACCGGCCGCGACAGCCCCAACACGCGCCGCTTGGTGGCCGACTTTGGCGGCTTTGAATACGACAGCGACTACTACGGCGACGACCTGCCGTTTTGGATGAAAGTGCGCAAGTCAGACGGCACCGATGCGCCGCAGCTGATCGTGCCCTACACCCTGGACTGCAACGACATGCGCTTTGCGCTGCCGCAGGGCTATTCGCACGCCGATCCGTTTTTCCAATACATGAAAGACACATTTGACGCGCTGTACGCCGAAGGCAACCCGGATGGCGACAACGCCCCCAAGATGATGAGCATCGGCATGCACTGCAGATTGCTGGGGCGCCCCGGCCGCATCACCGCGCTGCAACGCTTTTTGGACCACATCCAGTCGCACGACAAAGTCTGGGTGGCGCGGCGCATCGACATCGCACGGCACTGGAAAGCCACACACCCCTACAAGGACTGAACATGCCTTTGACATTGGAACAACTCAACAGCGCATCGCACGCCGATGCCGCGCAGATGCTCGACGGCCTGTACGAGCATTCGCCCTGGATCGCCGAACAGGCTCTGTCTCAACGCCCATTCACATCGCTGGCGCAACTCAAACACGCCATGTGTGAAGTGCTGGCACACGCCGGGCGCGACGCGCAGCTGGGCCTGATCCGCGCACACCCCGAGCTGGCAGGCAAGGCCATGGTCAGCAAGTCGCTCACAGCCGAATCCACCAACGAACAAACCAAGGCGGGTCTGACCGACTGCACGCCTGAAGAGTTTGCCAAGATCCAGAAACTCAACGCCGACTACAACGCCAAGTTCGGCTGGCCCTTCATCCTGGCGGTGCGCGGCCCGCGTGGCGTGGGCTACAACAAACAGCAGATCATCGACGCCTTCGAGCGCCGCCTGTTCGGTCACCCCGACTTTGAATTGGCGGAGTGCCTGCGCAACATTCACCGCATCGTCGAAATCCGCCTGAACGACAAGTTTGGCGTGGAGCCCACATTGGGCCACCTGGTCTGGGACTGGCAAGAAAAGCTGGCGCAACACTCCGACCCTGGTTTTGCCGAGTTGGGCCAACTCACGGTGACATACCTCACCGACGCACACCGCGCCTGCGCCCAACGCATCACGCAAAACATGCGCGATTGCGGCTTTGACGAGGTCTACACCGACGCCGTGGGCAACGTGGTGGGCCGCTACCACCCGGCCACCGCAGGCGGCAAATACCTGATGACGGGCAGCCACTACGACACCGTGCGCAACGGCGGAAAGTACGACGGGCGCTTGGGCATCTTTGTGCCCATGGCCTGTGTGCAGCAGTTGCACCAGCAAGCCAAGCGCCTGCCCTTTGGCATTGAAGTCGTGGCCTTTGCCGAAGAAGAAGGCCAGCGCTACAAAGCCACCTTCCTCGGCTCGGGCGCGCTGATTGGCGACTTCAAGCACGAATGGCTGGACCAGCAAGACGCCGACGGCATCACCATGCGCGCCGCCATGCAGCACGCGGGCCTGTGCATCGACGACATCCCCAAAATCCAGCGCGATCCCGCCCAGTATTTGGGCTTTGTCGAAGTCCACATCGAGCAAGGCCCGGTGCTCAATGAAGTGAACATCCCGCTGGGCGTGGTCACGTCGATCAACGGCAGCGTGCGCTACCTGTGCGAAGCCTTCGGCACGGCCAGCCACGCGGGTACCACCCCCATGGACCGCCGTCGCGACGCAGCCTGCGCTGTGGCCGAACTGGCGCTGTACATGGAGCAACGCGCCGCGAAAGACGGCGACAGCGTGGCGACGATGGGCCAGCTGCAAGTGCCCAACGGCTCGATCAACGTCGTGCCCGGCCGATGCCTGTTCAGCCTGGACATGCGCGCCCCCACCGATGCGCAGCGCGACGCGCTCGTCGCCGACGTGATGAGCCAACTTGACCAAATTGCCGAGCGCCGAGGTGTGCGCGTCAAAGCCGAACTCACCATGAGCGCGGCAGCCGCGCCCAGCGCCCCCGAGTGGCAAGCCCGCTGGGAAAGCGCCGTTTCAGCTTTGGGTGTGCCGCTCTTCAAACTGCCCAGCGGCGCAGGCCACGACGCGATGAAGCTGCACGAAGTCATGCCGCAAGCCATGCTGTTTGTGCGCGGCGAAAACGGGGGCATCAGCCACAACCCACGCGAATCCACCACCAGCGACGACATGCAACTGTGTGTCGATGCCTTCACCCATGTTTTGAACCAACTCTCTCAGGAATTGTCATGAGCGCTACTGAAAACCAATACCAACAACTCGACGCCTGGATCGACGCGCACTTCGACGAACAGGTCAAATTTTTGCAGGCTCTGGTGCAAGTGCCGACCGACACCCCACCCGGCAACAACGCACCACACGCCGAGCGCACCGCCGAGCTGCTCAAGCCCATGGGCTTTGACGCAGAAAAGCACCCTGTGCCCGCCTCCGAAGTCAAGGCCTATGGCCTGGAGTCGATCACCAACCTGATCGTGCGCCGCAAATATGGCGAGGGCAAAACCATTGCCCTGAACGCCCACGGCGACGTGGTGCCCCCCGGGGAAGGCTGGACACACCCGCCCTACGGCGGCGAGATCCATGGGGGTGCCATGTACGGCCGCGCCACCGCCGTGAGCAAGTGCGACTTTTCCACCTTCACCTTTGCCACGCGGGCGCTCGAATCACTCAAAGCCCCCCTCAAAGGCGGTGTGGAACTGCACTTCACCTACGACGAAGAGTTTGGCGGCGAAATGGGCCCCGGCTGGCTGTTGGCCAAGGGCCTGACCAAGCCTGATCTGATGATCGCTGCAGGCTTCAGCTACCAGGTCGTTACCGCACACAACGGCTGCCTGCAAATGGAAGTCACCGTGCAAGGCGAGATGTCGCACGCCGCCATCCCCGACAGCGGCACCGATGCGCTGCAAGGCGCGGTGCACATCTTGAGCGCCCTGCTTGCGCTCAACACGCAATACCTGAAAGTCACGTCCAAGGTCGAGGGCATCACCCACCCCTATCTGAACGTGGGCCTGATCGAAGGCGGCACCAACACCAACGTGGTGCCCGGCAAAGTCAGCTTCAAGCTCGACCGCCGCATGATCCCCGAAGAGAACCCGGCCGAAGTGGAAGCCAGCATCCGCCAAACCATTGCCGACGCCGCAGCCAGCTTCAAGCCCCCACGCGGTGGCCATGAGCTGAAAGTGGATGTGCGCCGCATGCTGCTGGCCAACGCCATGAAGCCCCTGGCGGGCAACCAACCTCTGGTCAGCGCCATCCAAAAACACGGCGAACAAGTCTTCGGCGAAGCCATCCCCGCCCTAGGCACCCCGCTCTACACCGACGTGCGCCTGTACGTGGAACGCGGCATCCCCGGCGTGATCTACGGCGCAGGGCCGCGCACCGTGCTCGAATCCAACGCCAAACGTGCCGACGAACATGTGCAGCTCGATGACCTGCGCCGGGCGACCAAGGTGGTGGCGCGCACCTTGCTGGATTTGCTGGCCTGATGGCAGCGGGGCCCACGCCCTGCTGACCACGCTTCTTGACCCCGAATCGCCATCGATGCTACATTTGTAGCAATCAACTTCAAGGTGAATCACATGGGCATGCCTGTCCGCATTGACGACGCACTTTACGAACAAGCCAAGGCGCACGCCAGCGCCGAGCGCCGCACCATCGCTGGGCAAATCGAGTTTTGGGCGATGGTCGGTAAAGCCGCTCTCGATAACCCCGATCTGCCCATCGATTTTGTGCGCGAACTCATGGTGGCCCGTGCGGAAGGCCCCCTGCTGGCTACGCCGTTTGTGCCCCAATCCAGCATCTCATGAGCATTCAGGTTTTTCAAACTGCCGCTTTTGCCAGGGCGTACAAAAAGCTGCACACAAACCAACAAACGGATGCAGACGAAGCCGTTGCGGCCATCGTGGCCGACCCAGCTTTGGGCGAACCCAAAAAGGGCGATTTGTCTGGTGTGTTTGTCTACAAATACCGAAGCCAGCAGCAGCTGATGCTCTTGGCTTATGAATACGACCCCGGCACGCGCATGCTGCTGCTGTTGGGATCGCACGAAAACTTTTACCAAAAACTCAAGCGATGAGCAGCTTGATGGCCACTTGAGTTAACACCGCTGTACTGAAAGCCGCCGCCCTTCGGGGTTCAGGCGGTTTTTTGCATCCGGGGCACATTGACCTTAAATACACAGGGTTTTCACGCATCACAGCCCCTTCATTTTTGTATACAGTTTCGAACACAAAGAAGCACACATCTAGTTTCTTTGCGGTTTTCCCCTCTGTTTACTTTTCAGGAGACCCCTCCATGAGTTCAACCATCCACCCCGTGGACGAGCATTTGCCCAACGGCAAGCTCGCCGCTTTGGGCCTGCAACATGTGCTGGTGATGTATGCCGGTGCTGTGGCGGTGCCCCTGATCGTGGGTCGCGCCCTCAAACTGAGCCCGCAAGACGTGGCCTATTTGATTTCGGCTGACCTGTTTTGCTGCGGCCTGGTGACTTTGATCCAGTCGCTGGGTGCCACACAGTGGTTTGGCATCCGCCTGCCGGTGATGATGGGCGTGACCTTTGCATCGGTGGCCCCCATGGTGGCCATGGCCAACAACAACCCAGGTGAAATGGGCGCGCAGCTGATCTTTGGCTCCATCATCGGGGCGGGCATCATCTCGATCCTGATCGCGCCGCTGGTCAGCCGCATGCTGCGCTTTTTCCCGCCTGTGGTCACGGGCACCATCATTGCCGTGATCGGCATCAGCTTGATGCGCATCGGCATCAACTGGATTTTTGGCAACCCCTTTGGCCCCACAGCGCCCAGCATCGTGACGCCTGAGCACAAGCAATGGCTGGACGCAGCCGCAGCGGCGGCCAGCGCACCCGGCTCCACCTTGCCGGCCATGCCCAAAGACCTGGCACTTTTGCCCAAGATGCCCAACCCCAAATACGCCGACCTCACGGGTGTGGGCATTGCCGCTCTGGTGCTGGCGTCGATCTTGCTGATCGCACGTTTTGCCAAAGGTTTTGTGGCCAACATCTCGGTGCTGCTGGGCATCGTGATCGGTGGCGCGGTGGCCACGGCGATGGGCCTGATGAACTTCGACAAAGTGGGCAAAGCCGCTTGGTTCGATGTGGTCATGCCTTTCCATTTCGGCATGCCCATTTTTGAGCCGGTGCTGATTCTGACCATGACCTTGGTCATGATCGTGGTGATGATCGAGTCGACAGGCATGTTCCTGGCCTTGGGCGAGATGACCGACAAGAAGGTCGACCAAGCCGCACTCACACGCGGTCTGCGCACCGATGGTCTGGGCACGCTGATTGGTGGCATCTTCAACACCTTCCCTTACACCAGCTTCTCGCAAAACGTGGGCTTGGTCGCGGTCACGGGCGTCAAGAGCCGCTTTGTCTGCGTGGCCGGTGGTTTGATTTTGGTGGCGCTGGGCCTGCTGCCCAAGATGGCCGCACTGATCGAGTCACTGCCCACCGTGGTGCTGGGTGGCGCGGGTCTGGTGATGTTCGGTATGGTGGCGGCCACTGGCATCCGCATTCTGGGCGCAGTGGACTTCAAAAACAACCGCGGCAACGCCATTGTTGTGGCGGTCTCGATCGGTATCGGCATGATTCCTCTGATCGCACCCAACTTCAAACAGTGGATGCCGCATGGCCTGCACCCGCTGATCGAATCGGGCATCTTGCTTGCCTCCATCACCGCAGTGGCTTTGAACCTGTTTTTCAATGGCGCCAGCGGTGACAACCGCGATGCAATTGAGGCCGCCAAACAAGCCGAAGCGCATTAAACAGGTGCGCGGATACTTTTAACCCCATTTTGGTGCCAGAGTGGCCTCACTTCGGCACCAAAACAGGGGGTTTCTAGGGGATGAACCTGACACAGCTTGTCAGGCCCATGGTCGATAATGGCACCGAATTTGCTAGTCAAATTACACCGTTTATTAGACTCTGGAGCCCCTCATGAACAAGCGTTTCCTTCTCAAGGCGACCGCCATTTTGGCCGTCGCCGCCGCTTTTGGCACTGCCCAAGCCCAAACCACCCCCATCAAATTCCAGATGGACTGGCGCTTTGAGGGCCCAGCTGCTTTCTTCTTGGTGCCGGGTGCCAAGGGCTATTTCAAGGACGCCAAACTGGACGTGACCGTGGACTCGGGCAACGGCTCGGGTGGCGCAGTCACCCGGGTGGCTTCGGGCACTTACGACCTGGGCTTTGCCGACCTGGCCGCCCTGATGGAGTTCCACGCCAACAACCCCGACGCGCCCAACAAGCCTGTGGCCATCATGATGGTTTACAACAACACACCCGCTTCGGTGATGGCTTTGAAGAAGTCCGGCATCAAAACACCTGCCGACTTGGCTGGCAAGAAGCTGGGCGCCCCTGTGTTTGACGCCGGTCGCCGCGCATTCCCCATCTTCCAGAAAGCCAACGGCATTGGCAACGTGGCCTGGACGGCCATGGACCCCCCTTTGCGCGAGACCATGCTGGTGCGCGGTGACGTGGACGCCATCACTGGCTTCACTTTCACCTCGCTGCTCAACATTGAAGCGCGTGGTGTGAAAGCCGAAGACGTGGTCGTGATGCAGTACCCCGACTTTGGTGTCAAGCTTTACGGCAACGCGATCATCGCTTCGCCAAAAATCTTGAAAGAAAACCCAGCGGCTGTGAAAGCCTTCCTCGCCGCCTTCACCAAAGGCGCCAAAGACGTGATGGCCGATCCGGCCAAGGCGATCGAAACGGTCAAGGCGCGCGACGGCATCATCAACGTTGAGTTGGAAACCCGCCGCCTGCAATTGGCCATCGACACCGTGATCAACAGCCCATCGGCCCGCGCCGAAGGCTTTGGTCAAATCAACGCCCCCCGCATGACCCTGATGGCGTCACAAGTGTCTGACGCGTTCAACACCAAGACCCGCGTCAAGTCCGAAGACATCTGGAACGGCTCGTTCTTGCCCACCGCCAAAGAGCTGGACATCTTGCCCAAAGGCAAGAAGTAAATCTGCGCAAGCTTCGGGGCATTCAACCCCGGCGCTCCGGGCCCACCGCCACCCTGCTCGGGTCGGTGGGCTTTTACAGGGCGTAGCGTGTATACACTTTCGAACACCATTTTCGAGCTCTCACCATGACCCAAGAATCATTCGTTGATTTCCAGAATGTCTGGCTGGCCTACAACGACGAGTTGCTGGCGCAAAACCACTTCGCTGTCGAAGACATCAACCTGCAGGTCAAACAAGGCGAGTTCATCGCCATCGTCGGGCCATCAGGCTGCGGCAAGTCCACCTTCATGAAGCTGACCACGGGCCTGAAGATGCCCAGCAAAGGCCGCATTTTGGTCGACGGACAACCGGTGACCGGCCCGCTCAAGATCAGTGGCATGGCGTTTCAGGCCTCATCCCTCTTGCCTTGGCGCACCACGCTCGACAACGTGCTCTTGCCGCTGGAGATCGTGGAACCTTACCGTTCCAACTTCAAGCAAAAGAAGGCCGAATACGTGGAGCGTGCACGCAAGTTGCTCAGCACCGTGGGCCTGGCTGGCTATGAGGACAAGTTTCCATGGCAGTTGTCGGGCGGCATGCAGCAACGCGCCAGCATCTGCCGTGCTTTGATTCACGAGCCCAAAATGCTGCTGCTGGACGAGCCCTTTGGCGCGCTCGACGCCTTCACCCGCGAAGAGCTGTGGTGCATCTTGCGCGACCTCTGGACCGAGCAAAAGTTCAACGTGATTTTGGTCACGCACGATCTGCGCGAATCGGTGTTTTTGGCTGACACGGTGTACGTGATGAGCAAGAGCCCCGGCCGCTTTGTGGTGAAAAAAGAAATCGATCTGCCCCGCCCGCGTGATCTGGAGATCACCTACACACCCGAATTCACCAACATCGTGCACGAGCTGCGCGGCCACATCGGTGCCATGCGCAAGACCGGTGCAGCGATCAACCAATGAGCGGGAGCCCCACATGAACAAGAAATCCCTCGAAACCTGGTCACCCTGGATCTTGCTGGTGCTGAGCATCTTGATTTGGGAAGGCCTGTGCCGTGCTTTCAACGTGTCGGAATTCATCTTCCCCAGCCCTTGGCGCATTGCACAGCAAACCATTGAATACCGCGACGTGATCGCAGGCCACGCTTGGCGTACCTATTGGGTGACCATGGTGGGCTTTGGCATCGCCATCGTGGTGGGCGTGCTGCTGGGTTTCATCATCGGCAGCTCGCGCCTGGCTTATGCCGCCGTGTACCCACTCATGACCGCCTTCAACGCCCTTCCCAAAGCGGCCTTTGTGCCGATTTTGGTGGTGTGGTTTGGCATCGGCATTGGCCCCGCCATCCTCACGGCTTTCCTCATCAGCTTTTTCCCCATCATGGTGAACATCGCCACAGGTCTGGCCACACTGGAGCCTGAACTCGAAGACGTGCTGCGCGTGCTGGGCGCCAAGCGCTGGGACGTGCTGGTCAAAGTCGGCCTGCCCCGCTCCATGCCTTACTTTTACGGCTCGCTCAAAGTCGCCATCACCTTGGCCTTTGTCGGCACCACCGTGTCCGAGATGACGGCGTCGAACGAAGGCATTGGCTACTTGCTGATTTCTGCGGGCTCAGCCATGCAGATGGGCCTGGCCTTCTCAGGCCTGGTGGTGGTGGGCGCCATGGCCATGGTCATGTACGAGCTCTTCAGCTACATCGAAAAGCACACCACAGGCTGGGCACATCGCGGCTCGCAGGGTGAATGAAACGTGTGAACGGTTTGGTGTGAAGTTGGACAAGCTCATCGGCTGCGCCTTATGACTTGGCTGGCACGTCTTGATTTGGACTACACGCTTGAATCCGATCGGAGCGTGGCCCGCTACCTGCACGAGGGCCCGCTGCGCATCCTGCAAAGCCTCTACCCCGAAGGCGATGCGGTGTGCCACAACGTGCTGGTGCACCCGCCCAGCGGCTTGGTGGGTGGCGACACGCTCGACATGCGCGTCACTGTTGGGCCCGGCGCACATGGCTTGGTGACCACACCTGGCGCCACGCGCTTTTACAGAAGCGATACGGGCTTGGCCACGCAACAGGTGCATGCCCGTTTAGAAACAGGTTCACGACTGGAATGGCTGCCACTCGAAGCCATTGCCTACAACGGCTGTGAGGTTATCAACCGCGCTGTGTTCGACCTCGCGCCCGGGGCTGAGTTGATCACATGGGACATCACCGCTTTGGGCTTGCCAGCGGCAGACATGCCCTTCACGCAAGGCGCATTCCGCCAACACCTGGAAATTCCAGGCGTGTGGTTGGAACGCGGCATGCTCAGCGCCAGCGACACCCGCTTGCTGAACAGCCCACTGGGCCTGGCAGGGCAACGCTGCATGGCCACGCTGGTGTTTGCAGCGGGCAGCGCCATCGCTTCAGAGCGCGCCGATCGCGCCCTGGCCTGTGCGCGTGAGTTGCTTGAAGCATCTGAACTGCGGCTGACCGCGGGGGCTACATCGCCTCACCAACAGGTGATCGTGCTGCGGGTGCTGTCACCCGTGACCGAGCCGGCCTTTCAACTGCTGCGAAAGGTGTGGGCTGCTTGGAGACAAGAGATGTGGGGGTTGCCAGGCAACGTTCCGCGGTTGTGGAACATGTAACCCCAGAGATCTTTTCTCGCAAGCGCCAGTTCATCAAACATTCAGCAGGGCACAGGCTCGTTTTCCAAGGCCTGGTTCAATCAGAGAGTGATCTGGATCACTGTTAGGCGCTGGATCTCATGTTCAGATGCGGATGATGTTTGTCTTGCCATGAACTCCACTGCACATTGGACAGGTTTGTTGACCGCCCTCGGGGTGGGCTTGCTGATCGGTGTGGTGCGCGAGCGACGACACCAACCCGGTAGAACGAAGGCTGGCACGCGGACGCACTTGCTCGTGGCGATACTCGGCAATGTGAGCTGGAGTTTGGGCACTTCGCCATTTGTGGCCACGGTCTTGGTGGTCGGCGCGCTGGTGATCGGCGGTTATCAGGCCACCGCCCAAAGCGATCCCGGCCAGACAGGTGAGGCGGCTCTGCTGACGACACTGATGTTGTCGGCGCTTGCGCAGCAAAACCCGAGCTTGTCTGCGGCTCTCGGCGTGCTGGCTGCCGCAATGCTGCATGCCAAACAAGCGTCGCAGCACATCAGCCGTGTTCTGATCACGGATCAGGAGTTGCAAGACGCACTGATCTTGGCAGCCGCAGCACTGGTCGTGATGCCGCTGCTGTCAGACCAAGCGATGGACCCCTGGGGTGTGCTGCAACCCACCACGCTGTGGCGCATCGTGGTACTGGTCATGGCGGTCGGCATGCTGGGCCATGTCGCACAGCGTGTGCTGGGGGGTCGTTGGGGTATGCCACTGGCGGCATTCTTTTCGGGTTTTGTGTCCTCCACTGCCGTGGTCGTCAGCACGGGTCAGCGCGTGCGGTCAGGGCAAAGCGATGCACTGCCTGCAGCGGCTTGTGCCCTGCTGGCCAATCTGGCGTCGTTGACGCTGTTTGCAGGGGTGCTGGGGGCGGCATCACCGACGCTGCTGTTTGCCATGCGCTGGCCACTGGTCTTGGCGGTCCTTGGCTTGCTTCTGGTGGTGCTGCTCGCCTTGCGTCGCATCGATGGGGACGGTGCCAAGACCCCAATAGGGCGTGCCTTCAAGCTCACCCATGCCCTCGGCATGGCCAGCATCATCGCCTTGATGTCCTTGCTTGCCGCTTGGCTGCAACATTTTTTTGGCGATGTGGGTGTGCTGGTGGCTGCCCTGTGTGTGGCCTGGGTGGAAGTGCATGCCGCCGCTGCCAGCATTGCGCAGCTGATTCAGACAGGTGGGATGACGCCTGAGTGGGCGCACTGGGCACTGGTGGCCGTTCTCGCCTCAAGCGCAGTGGCCAAAACCACTTTGGCGATGGCCAGCGGCGGGATTCGCTACGGTCTGACCGTAGGACTGGGATTCGTGGCCATGGTGGTGGGCGGCGTGGTGGGCGTGTTGTGGTTTGTCTGAATTGAGCCAGCAGGCTTGTGATGGATGAGAGTCTGCTTTAGGCCTTGGATTCAACCGATCGATGCAACACACTAGAAACTGCTTTAGCAGAAGGAGTGTTGCAGATGAAGCGAAGACCTAGAATTTACTACTCTGATAGCCAGAAGGCCCTAATGTGGGAACGCTGGAAA
>NZ_NESM01000005.1 GCF_002778285.1 Limnohabitans sp. 15K | reverse complement strand
CCAAAACGAAAGGAGCTAAAAACACAGAACAGCTAAACTTATCCACAACCGAATAAGCCAATTCTTTAAAAACCAGTGGCTCAATATTCGATGCAAACACTGGCTCAGTTTGTCTGGCTAATCAACACGCAAGTGGACGAGAGGTATAGCGCAATTGCAAGCAGCCCTATACGCTGTCATTTTTTCTTCCACAACTGAGACGGCTTAGGCGCTTTCTATACGTGCGTTGTAGGGCTGATTTGAAGCCCAGCTGAAGCCCAATCAAAGTCAATACGTCAGGCGTTTTATGTCCTCACAACTTGATCGCATTGAAAATGCACTTGCACAAATTGCCGCTTCGCTTGAACGGCAGACAATTGATGTACGTGACTTACGGGATCAACTCCAGAAACTTGTGCTGGTCTCTGTGCCCAAATCCACAGGTGTCGTAATTGATCCAGATTGCGGTTACGAATGGATGTGGCTAGCCCTTCGCCTAGATGAAGGAACTTGGTCAAGAATCAAAGCAGGTGAACATATTGAACTCAGAGGCCGTGGGTGGGTGCCTGAACAGCAAGTCAAACCCGATCCGGCTGATGAGAACTTTTATTGGGACTATTGGGAGTTCAATGGTGGAATCAATAAGCCTATGAGAGTCACAATGGTCAGCCCGCATGAAGACTCTCTTGACATTGATGATCGCACCGCCTACGAAGGCCCCTTACTCAAGAGTTTTATTCAAGAGTTGAAGGACATTTGAAACTGCGAATCAATACTCGCTGGGCAACATGATCACCCAATGCTCGCCGTCCCAGCAGGCGTAGAGTGTGATTTCAGCAAGCGGAAAATCTGTGTAAGGAATTTCCTGCCTTGCGTGTTCATGTCCGTTGCCATCCTCATAGACCATGAGTGCTGAGGCATCGTTGACAGTGGTCTTGACAACAACAAACCAATCCGTCGTACCAATTTCAATTAAATGGCTGGCGATGGCATCCATCATCCAAAAACACTCGGCTTGCTCTGCAAGGTATTTCGTTCCATCTGTCAGAAAGTGCCTGCGACTGATGCGGTAGTAGCGTTCTGTTCCCGTAAATTGGGAAAGTGTTGCTGAGTCAAAATTCAACATGATCTGCGTCCTTTCGTGTTGAACGCAGTTTGTTTTCAGACCACCAATCCGGACAACCTATAACCCGCCACTTTGGACGGACTCAGATCCCAGTAAATCTCACCTGAAATCTTGCTATTTCAAAGCGTCAATTAATTTGACGCTTCTCAATGTGCTGCGATAGCCAATCCACTTTCCTCAATAGTTCTAAATCTTGCTGTTAAGTTGAAAATACGATTTTCAATTTTTCGACAGGAACTCTTTCACCGCCTGTTCTGCCTTTTTGTTACGAGCGGCTTCATGGCCACCGCCGTCCAAGATAACTTTTGTAAAACTGTCGTGACTGCCGTATTTTTCTTCACACAAGTATTTGGTTGGGAAGTACGGGTCTTGTTCATAGTCAATGGTAAGTATGGGTGCATCCCTTGGTGCGCTTACAGGTCCTCTGCAGAAAGAACTGATTGAAATCAACCCAGCGAATAATCCTTTACCGCGATAAAAATGAACTGTCGCAGCCCCTTCGCTAAATCCAGCTAGAAAAATCTTGCCAACACTAGGGTTCTTTCTAAGCTGATCGAATGAGTACCGGAATTCTCTTGCCCTGATCATAAAAAGATCTGCGGGACTCATGGAGCCATTCGTCGTCGTAAATGATGATGGGCTGCAATTAACCACTCGACCCTTGATGGCCAAGCTGTTTGGTAAAACGACCAAATATCCTAAGTCGTTAAGGAACTTTGCCCAAGCCACCTCATCGCCCTTGATGCCAGTGCACCCATGCATGAAAACCACGACATCCGTTTGGGCTGTTAGCTCAATTGCTTTGGTGTTGGTAGGGAAAATCTTCCCCGGTATATAAACCGTTGCATCCTCCCAAGACGGTCGCACATCAAATCTTCCAGCCGCCATGTATTCTTGAGCGTACAGCGTCTTCGTGACAAGCAGAAAAACAATAGTGAACAGATACTTCAATTTAGCGTCTCCACAAAATTAATCCTAGGTAATGTAAAACTTATCTCATCTTACATACGCTTCGTAACGAATGAGTTGCACATGAGCTGCGTCTTGTCATTCCAAGAAACCATGATCCAACAAAAACGCCTCCTGTCCTTTGTCTAATTGACTTCCATAACCCGAGAGGTAGCAAGTCGTTCGTAAGGGTACGGTTGAGTTCAATTGGAATCGGAGATAGATAGTCAAGCGTCAATTTTAATTACGCTCGTTTGACTGCGTCACCAAAGAAATCTCTACAACCACCGGTTTCACACCCCTACGCCCAATGCCTACCCGCTGGGCAAAAAGCATCCTGTAGGGCTTGTAAAAGCGTTGCAGAGCGTTGGAAAAAGCTGGGGGCTGCGCTAGCTGAAGCGCCACGCCAACACACAGCCAAGCAGCTGCCAGCACAGCAGTTTTGAACTACTTTGAATTAACTTTAGAAGGGGGGATTTGGCACTGTCAGCACAGAGTGTGCCGCACCGTTTTGCACCCAATTTGCAGGCGCCATTAATGCTGAAGTTCTAGCGCCGGACGGACTTTTTCAATCCGCTGCTCTACCAACTGAGCTACCGGGCCAAGAGGCAAATTGTAGCAGACTTATCCAACCCTTTTGAAGGCGGAAAACAAATCACCCATGACGCTTGCTGCGAGACAAGTCAACACCCAACTGCTTGAGTTTTCTGTACAGGTGGGTGCGCTCAAGGCCTGTTTTTTCAGCCACTTTCGTCATGGATCCCGCTTCGTTGGCCAGGTGGAATTCAAAATAAGCTTTTTCAAACGCATCACGCGCCTCGCGCAAAGGGCGATCGAGGTCAAAGGTTTGTTCCACCTCGAGTGCAGCCATGACGACTTCGCCATTGACCACCGAGGAGGCGACGGCCACTGTTTGCGACAGGCTTGCAGCATGGATGGCCTGTTTGACTTGATCGCGCGCCAAGCCCTGCTCAACGGCAGAGAGCAATTTTTGCAGGGTGATGGGCTTTTCCAGGAAGGCCTGCGCACCAATCTTGACGGCGTCGACAGCAGTGTCAATGGTGGCGTGGCCACTCATCATGATGACCGGCATATTGAGCAAGCCCGAGGCTGCCCACTCTTTTAAAAGACTCACACCGTCGGTGTCCGGCATCCAGATGTCCAGCAAGACCAGGTCAGGGCGCATGCGTTGCCTGGCCTCTCGGGCCATGGCGGCGTTTTCTGCCAACTCTACTTGATGACCTTCGTCAAACAGGATTTCTGACAGCAGGTCACGGATGCCCAACTCGTCATCAACCACCAAAATATTTGCCATAGTGTCTGTCTTGTCTCTGTTCAAGGCGTGGATGCTTGCGCGCGGTCCATCGTGGAATCTACTGCGAATGATAACGAGACTTGAGCCCCTTGGATTTCACCATCCTGCAGGACATTGCCCAGTTCAATTTTGGCCGCATGTTCATCGGCAATTTTTTTGACCACTGCCAAGCCCAAACCCGTGCCTTTGGCCTTGGTGGTGACATAGGGCTCGAAGGCGCGTTTGAGGATGTTGGGCTCGAAACCAGGCCCCGTGTCCGTGACTCTCAAACGGACCCGATGGCGCGCAGCATGCCACTCTGTGCGCAAGCCCACGCGTGCGTTGTGTGGCAAAAGCCCCTTGATCTCGCAGGCATCTTGCGCGTTTTGCAGCAGGTTGTGAATCACTTGCCGAAGTTGCTGCTCGTCCCCCATGATGGGTGGACAAGTGGGATCAAGATCTGTGACAACCACCGCACGGTGCACCTGATCGGTCGGTTCATTCGCATACAAGACCATCAAGTCGGCAATCAGGTCATTGAGTTGCACGGGCTTCAACTCTGCCGATGGCAAGCGGGCATAGTCGCGGAACTCGTTGACCAAGCGCTTCATGGAGTCGACTTGGTCCACGATGGTTTTGACCGATTTGTGAAGCACCGCATCGTCTTGGGCATCCAGTTTGCCGATGAGTTTTCGCTGAAGCCGTTCAGCCGACAACTGGATGGGGGTCAGTGGATTTTTGATCTCGTGGGCCAAGCGCCTGGCCACTTCGCCCCAAGCTTGCGCCCGCTCGGCCGACACGATTTCGGAAATATCGTCAAACACCAAAAGGCGCATGCCGTCAGGCAACAGTGCACCCCGGGCCAGCAAGGTGACCGCTGTCTCTGACAAACCTTGGCCCGTGGCGTGGATTTCAAAAGATTTTTGCCAATGGTCGAGTTCGTGCGCGTCTTTTTCCACACGCAACAAGGCAAACTGCTCGGCCACGCCATTGGCAAAAGATGCCAATGTCGGCAAGCTGAGCAATGGCAGCCCTTGGTGCGCCGCGACTGGCACGCGCAAAATGCGTGTGGCCCCAGGATTGGTCGACTGGATTACGCCTTGCGCATCCATCACCATCACGCCTGCCGTCAAGTTGTCCAAGATGGTCTGCAGGTTGCCACGGGCGGTGTCCAACTGAACCAAACTGCGCTGTTCGTGGGTTCGGGCATCGAGCAGTTGCTGTGTCATGTCGGCGAAAGATCGGGTCAAACCACCCAGCTCGTCTTTGCCTTGCAGGGCCAACTTGGGCGTCAAGTCGCCTGCGGCCACCTGACGCATGCCCAGAGCCAACAACAACAAGGGCCTTGCCAGTTGATTGCCCAGCACCACCGCCAACAAAATGGCACCCAATACCGCCAAGAACAAACTGAGGGTCAAGGTGCCGATGTACATGCGGCGCAAACCGTCTCGGGCCAATGCCCGTTCTTGGTACTCGCGATAAGCCGCCTGTACTTCCAATGCGTTGTTGACCAAGGTGGGGGGAAGCTCTTGGGTCAATTGCAGCAAACGGCGGTCTTCGTCAAATGAGAGGCCCGCTTGAGGCAGCAAAACCAACACTTTGATGCGCCCCTTGTCAGCGCCGGGTGGGCTGTCGTCAAATCCCTCCACCCATTCCACACGACCTTTTTGGCGTGCGTCTTTGATTTGCTGGGTGGGTGGGCGTTCTGGGCGAATCTGAAATCGAGATTGCCCTGCACTGGCCACCATGCGGCCACTGGTGCTCCACAACACGGCATCGCTGACGCCCAGTTGCTCTCTCATTTTTTCCAAGGCAATGCCTGCACTCACATCGGGCACATCACTCAACTGGGTCGCGGCCACACGCGCTTGTTTGGAAAGGTCTGAGCTCAAGGTGTCCAAAGTAGCGCGCCCTAAATTGAGGCCAGCCACCAAAGCGGCCTCGACTTTGACATCGAACCAGCTTTCGATGGAGCGCGAGACAAATTGGTAGGACACCACATAAATCAGCAAGCCAGGTATCACGCCCACCAAAGCGAAAATACCCGCCAGCTTCACCAGCAAACGTGCACCAAATTGGCCACGCCGCAGCCGAAGCAAAAGCCGGATGGCACCCCACAAGATGGTGACCAACAAGCCACTGGCCACAACTGCATTGATCAGGGCCAACCATTCGTAATTTTGGTTGTAGCTTTCGCGATTGCCGGTGGCTTGGGTCATCAACACCAGCAGTCCCAAGCCAATCACAGCCATGGCCAAGGCGCCCAAACCCAAAAGCCAGCGGCTGGTGCGTGAGGCCTCTTGTGCCTGCTTGTCAGAGTGCTTGTTGAAACCACGCATCTCAGCGCACCATGTCAGCGGTCAAGCGCATTTGCTTGGCCACGCTCATGGACCATTCGGCCTGGTTGCCTGCCGCGATCTGAAACGGCCTTGGCAGCTGCGAGATGTCCAACCGAAATCGGTACGCCACATATTGGCGGGCATCGGTGGAAACATCGGCCATTTCGGCGATTTTCCAGCCGGACTGACGCCGGATCACAGCCAACGCGTCGGACAGGTTTTCAAAACTTTGTGAAATGCTCCCGGCCAGGCCCGTCCCAGAAATGGGCTCATTGGACACGTTCAAACGCCAGCGGCGTGTGAGGGGTTGAAATGCCAATCGGTAATAACGGTAGGCTGTGCCCACTTTGAGGTCATACCAGTACCAGCGGTCACGCATGACCTCGGCCTCAGCCACAAAATGAACGGCCAGCCCTTTGACCAAGGCGTCTTCAACGGCTGGTGCCAACTCCAGCTTGAGCTGGGCGGTCAAATAAAGCGCAGCATCACGCCGCTCGGCGTGCAATTCAGTGAGCTCTGCCAAAGAGGTCTGGGCCCAAGCTGCAGACGCAGTCAGGAGCCAGGCCCCTAGGACCCAGCACAAAGCACGCCGGAGTTCAGCCCCGACGCTTTTCCAGCAGTGCGTAATAAAACCCATCGTGTTCACCCATGGGATTGTGATCGACTGGCAGGCTTGCGGGGGCCTGACCGGGTATCAAATGGCCCGGCGAGGGGCGTAATTGGGCATCTGTGTTGCGCTGAAGAAACGCTTGCACCGTCTCGTCGCCCTCGGCCTTGAAAACCGAGCAGGTGCAATACAGCAGGCGGCCACCTGGCTTGAGCAAGGGCCACAGGGCCTTGAGCAACATGGCCTGTGTTTGGGCCAACTGGCCACTGTCGGTCGGTCGGCGCAACCAACGCACATCGGGGTGCCGACGCACAATACCCGATGCCGTGCAAGGCGCGTCCAACAAGATGGCATCCAACAGCTGGCCATCCCACCATGCAGCGGGCTGCCCCGCATCGGCGGCTTTCACTTGGGCTTGCAAGCCTAGGCGCTGCAAATTTTGATGGATACGCTCGCAACGCGAAGCATCCACATCCAAAGCCAGCACATGGGCTTGGGGATACAACTCCAGCAAATGGCCCGTTTTTCCACCCGGCGCGGCACACGCATCCAGAATTCGCCATGCCTTTTGGGTGTCCATCTCCTGCATCAACAGGGGCGCAGCCAATTGCGCAGCAGCATCTTGAACCGACACATGGCCTGCGGCAAAACCGGGCAATTGGTTCACGGGCAAGGCTTTGCTCAACTGCAAACCTTGCGCGCCCACGGCTTTGGATGACACCCCTAGGGCGGTCAACTGGTTTTGGTAAGCAGCCACACTGTGGTGCCGGGTGTTGACCCGCAGCGTCATGGGTGCAGGTGTTTGGGCGAGCGACAAGAGCGTCTGCCAATGCAAAGGGTGGTCTGCCTGCAAACGTTCCACCCACCACCGTGGATGGTTCCATTGCGCTTGGGGGTCTGCGTCTGTGCTTTGCACCAAGGCCTCACGTTCACGCATAAAACGACGCAAACAGGCATTGACGAAACCGCTTTGTGCTTGTGTGGTGCGTTGTTGGCGTGCGGCCTCGACGGCTTGGTTGACCAAGGTATGGATGGGGTAGAGCGCCAGTTCATCGTTCCAGCAAAGTGCCAGCGCACTGCAGAGCAAGGCATCGACCGCGGGCGGTGGTGTTTTGCTGGCCAGCAGTTGACGCAAGGCCGTGGCTCGGCCCAGCTGCCGCAGGACCTGAAAACTCAGCGCTTGCACACCGGGTCGCAGCTCAGCAGGCACAGTGTCCAGCTGCGCCGTGAGCGAGCGCCCTTGGCGCATGGCTTGCACAGCAGCTGCAGTGCCTTGGAGCAATCGCCACAGCGGTGGCGACTGCCCTTGCACGGCTTGGGCATGAATGGCATCGTGTTGTTTCATGGTTGATCTCAGAGCGGTCTCAGCTGGCACTCACCGACAAATCCATTTTGGTGGCGGGCTGAAGCCCTAGACGCTTTGCCAGCCAAGCGGCGGGCTGCATGGCCAAGGCGTCGTTGTAAGTGGCCACGGCAACATGGTAAGGAATCAAGGCGGCAGGCAGTGTTTGGCGCATCCGGCTCAAAGCAATCTCCAGATCGGGCTTGACCGCTTCGTTGTCTGTCTGCAGCAATGCGCGAATTTCTAGCACCACTTTTTGGTGCAAAGCCAGTAATTGCTTTTGCCCATCAACAGCCAAAGGTTGCAAACGGGCTTGCAGCAAGGCTTCTATCAACTCGTCACAAGCCGACTGCAAGGCTTGAAGCTCGCCCTCACCTTCAGCCACACCTTCGCCCACAGGTGGGGCGACCAGCGATTGGCGCGCAGCAATGCCGCCTTGCAACCGAACCAGCAAACGCAACCAAACGGCATCGACACTGTCCCACTGCCGAACCACTTCGGCACGCAATCGCACCAAGCGGTTGTGCGCCCCGACAGCCCAAAACAAGGCGATGGCCATTAGCAAGCCAAAGATCAACGCTTCCATGCTTTCACCTTTGTTGAACCTTCACCATAAAAACAGCCCCTGACCGCGAAACGGTGCAGGGGCTGTTCACATCGTTCACCGTGCGAAGGGTGAACGCGTCACTCAGACGGCTTCGCCGGCGTCGGTGACGGTGTCTTCAGTCGACTCGCCAGCCAAGTCCGCAGCTTCCGCGTCGGCAATGGCTTTGCGTTCGGCGTCGTCCATGGCGTCCTTGACAGCACGGGCTTTGTGATAAGCCAAACCCGTACCGGCAGGGATCAAACGACCCACGATCACGTTCTCTTTCAAGCCACGGAGCTCGTCGCGCTTGCCCATGATGGCCGCTTCGGTCAACACACGGGTCGTTTCCTGGAAGGAAGCGGCCGAGATGAACGAGTCGGTCGACAAAGAAGCCTTGGTGATACCCAGCAACAAGTTGCTGAATGTCGCAGGAATCTTGCCTTCGGCTTGCAATGCGTCGTTGGTGTTGAGCATTTCGGAACGCTCCACTTGTTCACCCGAGATGTAGGTGGACTCACCAATGTTCTCGACCACCACGCGGCGCAGCATCTGACGAACAATCACTTCGATGTGCTTGTCGTTGATCTTCACGCCTTGCAAGCGGTAAACGTCCTGCACTTCATCGACGATGTAGCGGGCCAGCTCTTCGATGCCCAACAAACGCAAGATGTCTTGTGGATCGGCTGGGCCGTCCACAATGCTCTCGCCCTTATTGACCACTTGGCCTTCGTGCACCAGGATGTTCTTCTCTTTGGGGATCAGTTCATCCCAGACCTTGCCTTCAGGGTCGGTGATCTGCAAGCGGACCTTGCCTTTGGTCTCTTTACCAAACGACACCGTACCGGTGATCTCGGCCAGCATGCCTTTGTCTTTGGGCGTACGGGCTTCGAACAGTTCGGCCACACGGGGCAAACCGCCGGTAATGTCTCGGGTCTTTTGACCTTCGACCGGAATACGGGCCAGCACTTCGCCTGGGCCCACGTCCATGCCGTCGCGCACCTGGATCAGCGAGCCGATCTGGAAGCCGATGGTCACCGAATGGTCGGTACCGGGGATCTTGACTTCTTTGCCAGCGGCGTCGATCAGTTTGACCTGAGGACGGATGACCTTGGCAGCGCCACGGCGCTTGGGGTCAATGACCACCAGGGTAGACAAACCAGTCACTTCGTCCAGCTGCTTGGCCACTGTCAGGCCTTCTTCGACGTTCTCGAACTTCACCTGGCCGGCGAATTCCGTGATGATCGGGCGTGTCAATGGATCCCAATTGGCAAGAATAGTGCCGGCCTTGATGGTCTGGTCGGCTTTGATCGACAAGATCGCACCGTAAGGCACTTTGTGACGCTCGCGCTCACGGCCGTGTTCACTGATGACGATTTCGCCGGAACGGGAAATCACCACCAACTCACCCTTGGTGTTGGTCACGTAGCGCATGGTGGCATTGAAGCCGATGGTGCCGTTGGACTTGGCGTCCACACTGGAAGCCACCGCTGCACGCGAAGCCGCGCCACCAATGTGGAACGTGCGCATGGTCAGCTGAGTACCAGGCTCGCCAATCGACTGCGCAGCGATCACACCGACGGCTTCGCCGTTGTTGACCAAGCCACCACGGCCCAGATCGCGGCCGTAGCACTTGGCGCACAAACCAAAACGTGTTTCGCAAGTCAGCGCTGTGCGCACTTTGACTTCGTCCACGCCTGCAGCTTCGATTTCGTCGAGCAAGTCTTCGTCGAGCAAGACACCCGCTTCGACCAGCACAGCGCGGTTCTCTGGGTGCAACACGTCTTCGACGACGGTACGGCCCAAGATACGGTCGCGCAGCGATTCGATCACTTCACCACCTTCAACGATGGCGCGCATCAGCGAGCCGTCGGAGGTGCCGCAATCGAGCTCGGTCACGACCAAGTCTTGGGTCACGTCGACCAGACGACGGGTCAGGTAACCCGAGTTGGCTGTCTTCAAGGCCGTATCGGCCAGACCCTTACGTGCACCGTGTGTCGAGATGAAGTACTGCAACACGTTCAGGCCTTCACGGAAGTTCGCCGTGATAGGGGTCTCAATGATCGAGCCATCAGGCTTGGCCATCAGACCACGCATACCGGCCAACTGGCGAATCTGCGCTGCAGAGCCGCGGGCACCGGAGTCGGCCATCATGTAAATCGAGTTGAACGATTCCTGATCGACTTCATTGCCATGGCGGTCAATGGTGCGCTCTTTGCGGAGCTGATCCATCATCACCTTGGACACGACGTCGCCGGCTTTGCCCCAGATGTCCACCACCTTGTTGTAGCGCTCGCCAGAGGTCACGAGACCCGAGACGTATTGCTGCTCGATGTCTTTGACTTCTTTTTCGGCGGCTTCAATGATGGCTGGCTTCTCAGGTGGCACCAACATGTCGTCGATACCGATCGAGATACCGGCGCGGGTGGCCAGACGGAAACCGTTTTGCAACAGCTTGTCAGCGAACACCACAGTCTCTTTCAGACCGCACTTGCGGAAAGACGTATTGATCAGCTTGGAAATTTCTTTCTTCTTCAGCGCCTTGTTCAGGTTGGAGAAAGGCAGGCCCTTGGGCAAGATTTCCGACAACAAAGCGCGGCCCACGGTGGTTTCGACCATGGACACCGATGAAGTGAATTCACCCGTGACTTTGTCTTTGGTCCACTCGGTCATGCGCACGTTGATCTTGGCAGCCAACTCGACAGCATTGGCGTCGAGGGCGCGCTGCACTTCACCGATGTCGGAGAAGATCAGGCCTTCGCCTTTGGCGTTGATGCGGTCACGGGTCGCGTAATACAGACCCAGCACCACGTCTTGAGAAGGCACGATAGATGGCTCGCCGGAGGCAGGGAACAAGATGTTGTTCGAAGCCAGCATCAAGGTGCGGGCTTCCATCTGGGCTTCCACCGACAAAGGCACGTGAACGGCCATCTGGTCACCGTCGAAGTCGGCGTTGAAAGCCGCGCAAACGAGGGGGTGCAACTGAATGGCTTTGCCTTCAATCAGCAAGGGCTCAAACGCCTGGATACCCAAACGGTGCAGCGTAGGCGCACGGTTGAGCATCACGGGGTGCTCTTTGATGACCTCTTCCAGAATGTCCCACACCACCGGTGTACCGGCTTCAACTTCTTTCTTGGCGGCCTTGATGGTGGTCGCGATGCCCATGGCTTCGAGACGCGCAAAGATGAAAGGCTTGAACAACTCGATGGCCATCAACTTGGGCAGACCGCACTGGTGCAGCTTGAGGGTTGGGCCCACGGTAATGACGGAACGACCGGAGTAGTCGACGCGTTTGCCCAGCAAGTTCTGACGGAAACGACCGCTCTTGCCTTTGATCATGTCGGCCAAAGACTTGAGGGCACGCTTGTTGGCGCCGGTCATGGCCTTGCCGCGACGGCCGTTGTCCAGCAAGCTGTCCACGGCTTCTTGCAGCATCCGCTTTTCGTTGCGGGCAATGATTTCAGGCGCTTTCAATTCCAGCAAACGGCGCAGACGGCTGTTGCGGTTGATCACGCGGCGGTACAAGTCGTTCAGGTCGGAGGTCGCAAAGCGGCCGCCGTCCAGTGGCACCAAAGGACGCAGGTCCGGTGGCAACACGGGCAACACTTCAAGCACCATCCAGCCGGGCTTGATGCCCGACTTCTTGAAAGCTTCCAACACTTTGAGGCGCTTGGAATTCTTCTTGACCTTGAGTTCGGAGCCCGTCAAGTCACCACGCAGGCGCTCGATTTCGCTTTCGATGTCAATGCTTTCGAGCAATTCACGAATGCCCTCAGCGCCCATTTTGGCCACGAATTCGTCGCCGTACTCTTTGACTTTGGCGTCGTAGTCGTCTTCGGACATGATGCCGAATTTCTTCAGCGGGGTCATGCCGGGATCGGTCACGACATACGCTTCAAAGTACAGCACGCGTTCGATGTCGCGCAGGGTCATGTCGAGCACCAGGCCCAAACGCGATGGCAGCGATTTCAGGAACCAGATGTGGGCGCAAGGCGCGGCCAAATCGATGTGGCCCATGCGCTCGCGACGCACTTTGGTCTGTGTGACTTCAACGCCGCACTTCTCGCAGATCACGCCGCGGTGCTTGAGACGCTTGTACTTGCCGCACAGGCATTCGTAGTCTTTGATGGGGCCAAAGATCTTGGCGCAAAACAGACCATCGCGCTCGGGCTTGAAGGTGCGGTAGTTGATGGTTTCCGGCTTTTTCACTTCACCGAAAGACCACGAACGGATCTTCTCGGGCGATGCCAGACCGATGCGGATCGCATCGAAGTGGTCATCGGGCGTGAACTGTTTGAACAGGTCGAGTAGTGATTTCATGGTTTAAATCCTTTGCCTGTGAATTAAGAACGCTCGAGCTCGATGTCAAGGCCCAGCGAACGGATTTCCTTGACCAGCACGTTGAACGACTCGGGCATGCCCGCTTCGATGGAGTGTTCGCCTTTGACGATGCTCTCGTACACCTTGGTACGGCCTTGCACGTCATCGGACTTCACGGTGAGCATCTCTTGCAGAACGTAAGAGGCGCCATACGCTTCCAGCGCCCACACTTCCATCTCACCGAAACGCTGACCACCGAACTGTGCTTTACCACCCAGCGGCTGCTGCGTGACCAAGCTGTAAGGACCGGTCGAACGGGCGTGCATCTTGTCGTCCACCAAGTGGTGCAGCTTCAAGAAGTGCATGTAGCCAATGGTGGTTGGACGGTCAAAGGCATCGCCTGTGCGGCCGTCAAACAAGTTGGCTTGTGTGCGTGTGGCTGTCAGGCCCTTGGCCTTTGCCAAGTCTTCTGGGTAAGCCAGGTGCAGCATGGCGCGGATTTCTTCTTCAGCAGCACCGTCGAAGACGGGCGTGGCGAATGGGAAACCTTCTTTGAGGTTGCCAGCCATGGACAAAATTTCGTCGTCGCTCAGTTGCGACAAGTCTTCTTTGCGGCCCATGCTGTTGTACAACTGCTCGAACAACTTGCGCAGATCGGCAATCTTTTCCAGGCGCTGGGTTTCGGCTTGCAACATGTTGCCAATGCGCTGGCCAATGCCTTTGCCGGCCCAACCCAAGTGGACTTCCAGCACCTGACCCACGTTCATACGTGAAGGAACGCCCAAGGGGTTCAACACGATGTCCGCAGGGGTGCCGTCGGCCATGTAAGGCATGTCTTCAACAGGGACGATCTTGGAGACCACACCCTTGTTGCCGTGACGGCCGGCCATCTTGTCACCGGGCTGCAAGCGACGCTTGACGGCCAGATAAACCTTGACCATTTTGAGCACGCCAGCAGGCAACTCGTCGCCTTGGGTCAACTTCTTGCGCTTTTCTTCAAAAGACAAATCGAAGCTGTGACGGGTTTGCTCCAGCGAGTTCTTGATGGACTCGAGTTGCATGGCCACTTCGTCTTCCGCAGGGCGGATGTCGAACCAGTGGAACTTCTCGACCGAATCCATGTAGGCCTTGTCGAGCTTGGTGCCTTTGGCCAGTTTCTGAGGGCCGCCGTTGGCCACGCGGCCAATCAGCAATTTCTCGATACGGTCAAATGCATCGGCTTCCACAATGCGCAGCTGGTCGTTCAGGTCCAAGCGGAAACGCTTGAGTTCATCGTCGATGATCTGCTGAGCACGCTTGTCGCGCACGATGCCTTCGCGGGTGAAGACCTGCACGTCGATCACGGTGCCTTGCGAGCCCTGGTCCACGCGCAGCGAGGTGTCTTTCACATCGCTGGCTTTTTCGCCGAAGATGGCGCGCAGCAGTTTCTCTTCAGGCGTGAGGGTGGTCTCGCCCTTGGGCGTGACCTTGCCGACCAAGACATCGCCAGGTTGCACTTCTGCACCCACGTAGATGATGCCGGAGTCGTCCAGACGGCCCAGTTGCTGCTCGGACAAGTTGGGGATGTCGCGCGAAATTTCTTCGGCACCCAACTTGGTGTCACGGGCCATGACCACGAGTTCTTCGATGTGGATCGAGGTGTAGCGGTCTTCCGACACCACACGCTCAGAGATCAAGATCGAGTCTTCGAAGTTGTAGCCGTTCCAAGGCATGAAGGCGATCAGCATGTTCTGACCAATGGCGATTTCGCCCAGGTCGGTGGATGCGCCGTCGGCAATCACGTCACCCTTGGCCAGCTTGTCGCCACGCTTGACGATGGGGCGCTGGTGGATGTTGGTGTTCTGGTTGGAACGCTGGTACTTGATCAGGTTGTAGATGTCCACACCCACTTCGCCAGCCAAAGCTTCAGCGTCGTTCACGCGGATCACGATGCGGGTCGCATCGACGTAATCCACGATACCGCCACGGGTGGCTGTGACCACGGTGCCGGAGTCGACCGCTGCGACGCGCTCGATACCGGTACCGACCATGGGCTTTTCAGGGCGAAGCACAGGCACGGCCTGACGCGACATGTTCGCACCCATCAAAGCGCGGTTGGCGTCGTCGTGCTCGAGGAATGGCACCAGAGATGCCGCAACCGACACGATCTGGGCAGGCGACACGTCCATGTACTGAATGCGCTCGGCACCGCACAGGATGGATTCACCTTTTTCACGGGCAGACACCAAGTCGCCCGTCAGCTTGCCGTCTTTGTCCAAAGCCGCGTTGGCCTGGGCAATGACGTACTTGCCTTCTTCGATGGCCGACAGGTAATCGATGTTCATTGTGACTTTGCCGTCGATCACTTGACGGTACGGGGTTTCAATGAAACCGTACTCGTTCAAGCGGGCGTACAAAGCCAGCGAGTTGATCAAACCGATGTTTGGACCTTCAGGTGTCTCGATAGGGCAAACACGACCGTAGTGGGTCACGTGCACGTCACGCACTTCAAAGCCTGCACGTTCGCGGGTCAAACCACCTGGGCCAAGGGCCGAAACACGGCGCTTGTGGGTGATCTCGGCCAGAGGGTTGGTCTGGTCCATGAACTGAGACAACTGCGATGCGCCAAAGAACTCTTTCAACGCAGCCGAGATGGGCTTGGAGTTGATCAGGTCATGCGGCATGAGTGGCTCTTGCTCAGCTTGACCCAAACGCTCTTTCACAGCTTTTTCGATACGTGCCAAACCTGTGCGGTATTGGTTTTCAGCCAATTCGCCCACGCAACGCACGCGGCGGTTGCCCAAGTGGTCGATGTCATCGACTTCGCCGTTGCCGTTGCGCAGGTCCACCAAGATCTTGACCACAGCCAAGATGTCTTCGTTGGTCAAGACCATGGGGCCTGTGGAGTCTGGACGACCCACACGGGCGTTGAACTTCATGCGGCCAACGCGGGACAGATCGTATGTATCGGGGTTGTAGAACAAGCGCTGGAACAGGGCTTGCACAGCGTCTTCAGTTGGCGGCTCGCCAGGACGCATCATGCGGTAGATGGCCACGCGTGCAGCGAATTCGTCAACGGTTTCGTCGATACGCAGGGTTTGCGAAATGTACGCGCCCTGGTCGAGTTCGTTGGTATAGATGCAAGGCAAGTCTTGAATGCCTGAAGTGCGCAGCTTTTTCAGCAGCGCTTCGGTCAACTCTTCGTTGGCCTTGGCAATGATCTCGCCGGTGTCGGCTTCGACAATGCTGCGTGCGACCACACGGCCGAGCAAGTAGTCTTCTGGCACGCTGATGTGTGTGGTGCCCGATTGCTCGAGTTCACGGGTGTGACGAACGGTGATGCGCTTGTCTTTGGCCACCACCACTTTGCCGGACTTGTCGGTGATGTCAAAACGTGCCACTTCGCCGCGCAGACGCTCGGCCACAAATTCCATTTGTGCACCGCTGTCCATCAGACGGAAATTGTCGTTGACGAAGAAGTTCGCCAGGATCGACTCAGGGTTCAAGCCAATGGCCTTGAGCAGAATCGACACAGGCATCTTGCGACGACGGTCGACGCGGAAATACAAGATGTCTTTGGGGTCGAATTCGAAGTCGAGCCACGAACCGCGGTAAGGGATGATGCGGGCAGAAAACAGCAATTTGCCAGAGCTGTGGGTCTTGCCCTTGTCGTGCTCAAAGAACACGCCTGGCGAACGGTGCAACTGAGACACGATCACGCGCTCTGTACCGTTGATGATGAAAGAGCCTTTGTCGGTCATCAGGGGCACTTCGCCCATGTAGACCTCTTGCTCTTTCACTTCTTTGACCACTTTGTTTTGTGAGGTCGAGGAATCGCGGTCGTAAATGATGAGCTGAACACGCGCACGCACAGCCGACGAGAAGGTCAGACCACGGGTCTGGCATTCGCGCACGTCAAACGCTGGCTTGGCGAGGTTGTACTCGACGAATTTCATCTCCACAAAACCGTTGTGGGACACGATCGGGAAAGCAGACTCAAATGCGGCTTGTAAACCCTCGTGTGTGCGTTTGGATGAAACAACACCTGCTTGCAAGAAGGACGTGTAAGCGTCTTTTTGCATTTGCAGCAGGTAAGGAACTTCGAGCACGCTTTCGCGGCTGCCGAAACTTTTGCGGATTCGCTTGCGTTCGGTGTATGAATAGGCCATGAGATCTCCGGGCTTGATCTTTCAGAACTGATTGCTGAGCGAGTTTTTGGCTCGTTCAGCGGTCTTGGCGGCTGGCCTCTACCAGCGTTGGCGGACGATTGCGCATTGCACGCAACCCGTACCAAGGGTTTTCTGCAGTCGGGTCAGAAAACACTGGAAAGAAGACTGAGATCAATCTACTTTTCGGTGTGCTCTTCAAGCACCAAAGGCTGGAGGCCCTTTCGGGCACTCCAGCCTTGGAACAAAACCCAATTACTTGAGTTCGGCCTTGGCGCCAGCTTCTTCCAGCTTCTTCTTAGCAGCTTCAGCGTCTGCTTTAGGCAGGGCTTCTTTGACTGCTTTAGGAGCGCCGTCGACCAAGTCTTTGGCTTCTTTCAAGCCCAGACCGGTGATTTCGCGCACAGCTTTAATCACGGACACTTTGTTCGCGCCAGCTTCCAACAAGACAACGTTGAATTCTGTCTTCTCTTCAGCAGCAGCAGCACCGCCACCACCCGCTGCAGCAGGAGCTGCCATAGCGGCAGCGCTCACGCCAAACTTCTCTTCGATGGCTTTCACCAGGTCGTTGAGTTCCATGACCGTCATGCTGTCCAGCGCGGTCAAAAATGCGTCTTTATCGAATGCCATTTTTATTTCCTAACAATTGGTTAAAACACGAATGCTGGCCTTAAGCGGCAACAGCTTCGCCTTCGCCTTTTTTGGCCGCCAACGCACCCAGCACAACGGCTGTACGCGACATAGGCGACATCAACAAGCCACACAACTGGGCCAACAAAACTTCTTTCGAAGGGATGTTTGCCAATTGCTTAACGCCGTTCACGTCCAAAGCTTTGCCTGCAAATGCACCTGCACGAATGACCAACTTGTCGTTGGTTTTCGCGAAGTCAGCCACCACCTTAGCGGCAGCCACTGCATCTTCAGAGAAGCCATAGATCAGCGGACCGGTCATCTGGTCGGCGACAACTTCAAACTGCGTACCTGTCACAGCACGGCGAGCCAAGGTGTTTTTCAACACCGTCAGCGATACGCCGAGGCTGCGAGCTTTGACGCGCAGGTTGGTCATGTCAGCGACCGTGATACCACGGTATTCCGCCATCACAAGCGTTTGAGCTTTACCGGCGAGGTCGGTCACTTCGGAAATGACCGCTTCTTTCTCACTGCGATTCAGACTCAAGGTCTACTCCTTTTTATGTGTTTTTCGGGTTACCCCTGAAACACGCCTATTTGCAGCGACCAACTGTTCAGGATCTTCATCCATCTGCAGCGGGATCGCCATCTGCGTTGGCCCAAACCTTCAAGCGGACTTGAAGGTTTGTTGATTAAGCACAGCGGTGTGTGCACCAACGGTCTTGGATGGCCTGCAGTCCTTTTGCAAGGTCTGCAGCCCACCACATTGAGCAGGTTTTAAAACCCGCTCAAATTTTTATCGCCATCAAGCTGCGATGGATTGCGTGTCGACGCGAACGCCCACACCCATGGTCGAAGACACGGCCACTTTGCGCAGGTAAACACCCTTGCTGGTGGCTGGCTTGGCTTTCACCAGAGCTTCGATCAGTGCAGCCAAGTTGCCTTGCAACTTGTCTGTGTCGAATGAACGGCGACCGATGGTGCCGTGCACGATACCGGCTTTGTCAACGCGGAACTGGACTTGACCAGCCTTGGCGTTGCGCACAGCGGTAGCAACGTCAGGTGTCACAGTGCCGACTTTGGGGTTAGGCATCAGGCCACGTGGGCCCAGAATCTGACCCAAAGTACCCACAACGCGCATGGCGTCTGGAGCAGCAATGACCACGTCGAATGGCATGTCGCCCGCCTTCACGCGTGCAGCCAAATCGTCCATGCCGACCACGTCAGCGCCAGCAGCCAGCGCTTCTTCAGCTTTGGCGCCCTGGGCGAACACGGCCACGCGTGCTGTTTTACCGGTGCCATTGGGCAACACGACAGCGCCACGAACGACTTGGTCAGATTTCTTGGCATCAATGCCCAATTGAACGGCCACGTCGATGGACTCGTCAAACTTGGCAGTGGCGCATTCTTTGACCATGGTCAAAGCATCGGACAGAGCGTACAGCTTCAGGCTGTCGACTTTACCCACGAGGGCTTTTTGTTTCTTGGTGAGCTTGGACATTTACACGCCCTCCACATTCACGCCCATGGAACGGGCAGTACCAGCGATGGTGCGAACGGCTGCGTCCATGTCGGCAGCAGTCAGATCTTTCATCTTGGCTTTGGCGATTTCTTCCAGTTGAGCGCGAGTGATCTTGCCCACTTTTTCCAAACCTGGTTTGGTCGAAGCTTTGTCCAACTTCAGTGACTTCTTGATCAAAGTGGCCGCTGGCGGCGTTTTGATGATGAAGGTGAAGGATTTGTCTGCAAACGCAGTGATGACCACTGGCAATGGCAGGCCCGGCTCAACGCCTTGGGTCTGGGCGTTGAACGCCTTGCAGAATTCCATGATGTTCAAACCACGTTGACCCAATGCTGGACCGATGGGTGGTGATGGATTGGCTTTACCAGCTGGCACTTGCAGCTTGATGAAGCCGACGATTTTTTTCGCCATGCTTTTCTCCTTGCGGGTTTTAACGCTCAAAACCTATTGGTTCTGGGCTCCCCGGGGTTAACGACTCTGAGATATTGTCAGGCGCCGAGTCGGGTAGCGCCAAACAGAGAACTGAGAAAAACCGATCAGGTTTTTTCGACTTGCCCGAACTCCAACTCAACAGGTGTCGCACGGCCAAAAATAGTGACCGAAACACGCATTTTGTTGCGCTCGTAATTGACTTCTTCCACCGTACCGTTGAAGTCGGTGAACGGGCCTTCTTTGACGCGGATGTATTCACCCACTTCAAACTCGACCTTGTGACGCGGCTTGTCCGTGCCTTCTTGCATCTGGCTCACGATTTTCTGGACATCGGCTTCAGAAATAGGGGCCGGACGGTTTTTGGCACCACCCACAAAGCCTGTGACTTTGTTGGTGTGCTTGACCAGGTGCCAAGTTTCGTCGTCCATGACCATTTCCACCAGCACGTAGCCGGGGAAAAATTTACGCTCAGTGGTGCGCTTTTGACCGTTTTTGACTTCCACCACTTCTTCAGTGGGCACCAAAATGCGACCAAACTTGGTTTCCATGCCAGAACGCGCAATGCGTTCAATGATGTTGCGCTCAACCGCTTTTTCCATGCCGGAATAAGCGTGGACCACATACCACTTCAGATCTGGATTGGTCGAAGAGCCCGCCATGGGGGCGTTGACTACAGCATCGTTCATTATTTTTTCCACCCAAGAATCAGATCGTAGAAAACCCATTCCAGAGTTTTGTCGGTAAGCCACAAAAACAGTGCCATCACCACCACAAAAGCAAAAACGTAAGCCGTGATTTGAATGGCCTCTTTACGCTCAGGCCAAACAACCTTCTTGACTTCACGCACAGCATCTCGTCCGAAAGCGATCAATTGACGGCCGGTTTCAGAAGTGAAGAAGACCGCCACTGCGGCAACCAAGCCCACCAGCAAGCCAGCCCACTGAACCAGCCCACCTCGGCTCGCCAGCATGTAAAAGGCCACGAGCGAACCAATGACCAGCACGCAGGCCATGGCCACGCGAAACTTGTCACCCGCAGCATTCACAGTTTGAACTTCAGACGTTGCCATACGGCTTGCAACCTTTGTTGAGCCCTCGATGAACGAAGACCCTTATCAGACAAGGAAGCCCGCTAGGGTCTAGCGGGCTTGAAAATCCACCTTTTTAGGTGGCAGGGGCAGTAGGAATCGAACCTACAACCTTCGGTTTTGGAGACCGACGCTCTGCCAATTGAGCTATACCCCTACAGAAAATTGTTTAAGCAATGATCTTGGCAACAACGCCAGCGCCTACCGTGCGGCCACCTTCGCGGATGGCGAAGCGCAAGCCTTCTTCCATCGCAATGGGGTTGATCAACTTCACAGTGATCGACACGTTGTCACCAGGCATCACCATCTCTTTGCCTTCTGGCAATTCGATCGCGCCGGTCACGTCAGTCGTACGGAAGTAGAACTGAGGACGGTAGTTGTTGAAGAAAGGCGTGTGACGGCCACCTTCGTCTTTGGACAAGACATAGATCTCGCCCGTGAAGTGGGTGTGGGGCTTGATCGAGCCTGGCTTGCACAGCACTTGGCCGCGCTCGACGTCTTCGCGCTTGGTGCCGCGCAACAAGATGCCGACGTTGTCGCCAGCTTGACCTTGGTCGAGCAACTTGCGGAACATCTCAACGCCTGTGCAAGTGGTCTTGACGGTATCTTTGATACCCACGATTTCGATTTCTTCGCCGACTTTGACGATACCGCGCTCGATACGGCCAGTCACCACAGTGCCGCGACCTGAGATGGAGAACACGTCTTCCACGGGCATCAAGAAGGCACCGTCCACTGCGCGGTCAGGCGTAGGGATGTAGGTGTCCAAAGCAGCAGCCAGCTTCATGATGGCTTCTTCGCCCAATGGGCCTTTGTCGCCTTCCAGGGCCAGCTTGGCAGAACCTTGAATGATCGGGGTGTCGTCGCCTGGGAAGTCGTACTTGGACAACAACTCGCGCACTTCCATCTCGACCAGTTCCAACAACTCAGCGTCGTCCACCATGTCGCACTTGTTCAAGAACACGATGATGTAAGGCACGCCAACTTGACGGGCCAACAAGATGTGCTCGCGGGTCTGAGGCATTGGGCCGTCAGCAGCGGAGCAAACCAAGATAGCGCCGTCCATCTGGGCAGCACCGGTGATCATGTTTTTCACATAGTCAGCGTGGCCTGGGCAGTCCACGTGGGCGTAGTGACGGTTTTCTGTTTCGTACTCGACGTGAGCGGTGTTGATCGTGATACCACGAGCCTTCTCTTCGGGAGCTGCGTCGATCTGGTCGTACGCTTTGGCAGCACCGCCGAACTTGGCAGCCAACACGGTGGTGATGGCGGCAGTCAGGGTGGTTTTGCCGTGGTCAACGTGACCGATGGTGCCCACGTTGACGTGGGGTTTGGTCCGTTCGAATTTCTCTTTTGCCATATCTTCGACTCCGAAAAGTAGTGGTCAACAACCAAGACAGAGGGCGCACAACTTGCATTGCGCGCCCCAAAACTGGTGCCCTTGGCGGGAATCGGACCCGCGACCTCTCCCTTACCAAGGGAGTGCTCTACCACTGAGCCACAAGGGCAAAACTTCTAACAAACTCAAGCAATTGACTGGAGCGGGAAACGGGAATCGAACCCGTGTCATTAGCTTGGAAGGCTAAGGTTCTACCATTAAACTACTCCCGCACTGATTGCGCTGCACGAGTGGATGCAACGCCAATGCTTGGAACCATTTCCAAATGCTCTCGTCAACCGCCCAAAGGCAGTTTGCTGGTGGAGGAGACTGGATTCGAACCAGTGTAGGCGTAAGCCAACAGATTTACAGTCTGCCCCCTTTAGCCACTCGGGCACCCCTCCAGAAGCGAGTCTTAGATTATGCCATCTTTTTGTGACGCGCCGCAAGTCACTCGAACATTTTTACCACTGAACCTTTTTTTCATGGCGCGCACTCCAAAATTGATCGGCTTGCTTGAAGTGTCCGCAACCCAAAAAAGGCAAGGGCAAACGCAAAGCCGATAAAGGCGAGGGGTGATTGGCTTGCAAAACCAAATGACGGCGCAGCACATCTGTGGCATCGATCAGCGGTTTTTTGGTCTGTGCATGTGCACCCCAGAGCATGAACACCACGGGGTGTTCGCACTTGGCGACCGCGCAGATCAGCGCATCGGTCAATGCCTCCCAACCCCACCGGGCATGGGTGGCAGCTTGTCCTTCTTCAACGGTCAGGCACGTATTCAAGAGAAGCACGCCTTGGCAGGCCCAATGCGTCAAAGAACCGTTTGCAGGGGCAGGAACGCCCAAACTTTGCTGCAATTCTTTGAAAATATTGCGCAAACTTGGCGGCAACCGCACACCTGGCGCCACCGAAAAGGCCAAACCCTCGGCTTGGCCAGGACCGTGGTATGGGTCTTGACCCAAAATCACCACCCGAACTTGCTGCAAAGATGTCAATCGCAAGGCCCTGAAAGGATCAGGCGGATAGACGGTCTTGCCTGAGCTGACCGCTTCGCTCATACGGGCCGACAACGCGGCACCCACGGGCGATGCCAAAAAGCCGGTCACCAAGGGCTTCCAACCCTCATCCAATGTGTGCAACTCCGGAGGCCAGTTCTGCAAACAGGGCGAGCCCATGGGTTCGCCCTCAAGACCCAAAGTCAACTGGCCAGGAGGTTTTGGCATCAGGCAAAGAGTGTGGCCAAGGCCTCGCCAGGTTCTTTGGCACGCATAAACGCCTCACCCACCAAAAACGCGTGAACTTGGGCATCGCGCATGCGCTGTACGTCAGCGGCCGTTTGGATCCCACTTTCGGTCACCAGCAAACGGTCTGCAGGCACGTCAGGCAACATGTCCAGGGTGGTCTGCAAGGAAACCTCAAAGGTTTGGAGGTTGCGGTTGTTGATGCCGACCAAGCGTGTTTTCAACTTCAAGGCCCGCGAGAGCTCTTCGCGGTCATGGACTTCCACCAACACGGCCATGTCCAAGCTGCGGGCCACCGCTTCCATGTCGGCCATTTGGCCATCATCCAAGCAGGCTGCAATCAGCAAAATGGCATCAGCCCCCATGGCCCTGGCTTCATAGACTTGATAGGCATCGATCATGAAGTCTTTGCGAAGCACCGGCAGATCGCAACTGGCGCGGGCTTGCTTGAGGTAATCCACACTGCCCTGAAAGAACTGCTTATCGGTCAGCACCGACAGGCAGGCGGCGCCGTATTCGGCGTAGCTTTGGGCAATGTCGGCGGGAATGAACTCGGCGCGCAGCACGCCTTTGGACGGGCTGGCTTTTTTGATCTCAGCGATCACAGCCGCTTGGCCTTCCGCGATTTTGGCGCGCATGGCCCCCTCGAAGTCACGCGTCAGTACGCGGCTTTCGGCATCGGCCCTGACCACGGCCAGAGGCTTTTGTTTCAGGGCAGCGGCCACTTCTTCGCGTTTGACGGCGACGATTTTGTCGAGGATGTCACTCATGGTTTTTCCCAGCCCGGGCTCAATGGCACCGATTTTCAAAATTCAAAAAAGAAAACGCTCAAAACGATCGAAGACGCTTTGGCACGGATCACGATCCGTTTGCGTTCTGGCCAAAGGCCACAAACTGCGCCAACTTGGCTTTGGCCGCACCCGACTCAATGGCCACACGCGCACGTGACAAGCCATCGGCGATGCTGCTGGCCACATTGGCCGCGTACAAGGCCGCGCCCGCATTGATCATGACGATGTCACGCGCCGCACCGGGCTCATTGTCCAGCACGCTGCGCAGCATGGCCATGGATTGTTCGGGCGTGTCCACTTTCAGGGCCCGGTTGCTGGCCATGGTCAAGCCAAAGTCTTCCGGGTGGATTTCGTATTCGGTGATCTGGCCGTTTTTCAACTCCCCCACCAAGGTGGCTGCGCCCAGGCTGATTTCGTCCATGCCGTCGCGGCCATACACCACCACCGCGTGTTCAGCCCCCAAACGCTGCAAAGCCCGGACCTGAATGCCCACCAAGTCGGAATGGAACACCCCCATCAGGATGTTGGGGGCGCTGGCAGGATTGGTCAGAGGACCTAAGATGTTGAACATGGTGCGCACCCCGAGTTCTTTGCGCACCGGAGCCACATTTTTCATGGCCGGATGGTGGTTGGGCGCGAACATGAAACCGATGCCCACTTCGTCGATCGAACGTGCAATTTGCTCGGGCGAGAGGTGGATGTTGCCACCCAGTGCTTCCACCACATCGGCGCTGCCCGATTTGCTGCTGACGCTGCGCCCCCCGTGTTTGGCCGTCTTGGCCCCTGCTGCTGCTGCCACAAACATGGCGCAGGTCGAGATGTTGAAGGTGTGCGCGCCGTCACCACCTGTGCCCACGATGTCCACCAAGTGGGTGGGGTCAGCCACATGCACCTTGGTAGAGAACTCACGCATCACTTGGGCGGCCGCCGTGATTTCGCCAATGGTTTCCTTTTTCACACGAAGTCCCGTCAGCAAGGCCGCCGTCATGACCGGCGACAACTCGCCCTTCATGATCATGCGCATGATGTGGAGCATTTCGTCGTGAAAAATCTCACGGTGCTCGATGGTGCGTTGAAGTGCTTCTTGGGGTGTGATGGGCATGGCGTCGTCCTTGCGGGTGATCGTGATCATGAAATGGGGCTTAGATTCGGGCAATAAAAAGGTGTTCTGACTGCTGGCTTCAGTAAATTCCTGAGCTGACGAGGGGCGTGGTGGTGTTCGCCGCCGTTTGAGCCATGAAGCGGCGAATGCAAGCCACAGCATGGTCAACGTCTGCGGCATTCACGCCCAAGTGCGTCACAAAGCGCAAGCCAATCAAACCTGTGGCCAAAACGCCTTCGGCTTTCAAAGCCTCCAGCAGCGCCGGGCCTCGCCCATCCGCCACATCCACAAACACAATGTTGGTTTGTGCCGAACGGACGCTCAGGCCGGGCACGCCCTGCAGGCCTTGGGCCAACCGCTGCGCCAGGGCATGGTCATCGGCCAGGCGTTCCACATGGTGCTCCAGCGCGTGCAAAGCTGCAGCGGCCAAAATGCCGGACTGGCGCAATCCGCCGCCCAGCACCTTGCGCCATCGCAACGCCTTGGCCATCAGCTCACGCGAGCCGCACAAGGCCGACCCCACGGGAGCGCCCAAACCCTTGCTGAAACACACGGAAACGCTGTCAAAGTGGTCCACGATGCGGCGCACACTGGCCGTGACCGTGCTGCCTTCGGCTTGTGCCACGGCCGCATTGAACAGGCGTGCGCCATCCAAGTGCACGGCCAAGCCATGCTGCCGAGCAAGCCCTGTGGCTTGCGCCAAGTAGTCTTGCGACATGACGTGGCCGTTCCAAGTGTTTTCAAAGGCCAACAGACGGGTGCGTGCAAAGTGGCAATCGATGGGTTTGATGGCTGCGGCGATGTCTGCCAGCGACATTTCACCGGCAGCGTTTTGCGCCAAGGGCTGAGGTTGAATGCTGCCCAGCACCGCTGCCCCCCCGCCTTCGTAGCGGTAGGTGTGTGCGTTTTGGCCCACGATGTACTCATCGCCCCGCTCGCAATGCGCCATCAAGGCGCACAGGTTGCTCTGCGTGCCCGAAGGCATGAACAAGGCCGCCTCTTTGCCCGTGATCTGCGCGATGCGTGTCTGCAAGGCATTGACTGTGGGATCGTCGCCAAACACATCGTCGCCCAAATGGGCATTCAACATGGCCTGGCGCATCGCCGCCGTGGGCTGCGTGACGGTGTCGCTGCGCAAATCAATCATGGCTGCTCCAGAAAGTTCTTGAGCATGGCATGGCCATGCTCGGTGAGGATGGATTCCGGGTGGAACTGCACGCCTTCGATGTCGAGCTCGGTGTGGCGCACGCCCATGATCTCGCCATCGTCGGTCCAGGCTGTGACTTTCAGGCAAGGTGGGCAAGTCGCACGCTCAATCGCCAGCGAGTGATAACGGTTGACTGTGAATTTCTCGGGCAAGCCCGCAAACACACCTTCTTGCCTGGTGGTGATGACGCTGGTCTTGCCATGCATCAGCTCTTGCGCACGCACGATCTTGCCGCCAAAGGCTGCACCAATGCTTTGGTGTCCCAGGCACACACCCAGAATGGGCAGTTGGCCCGCAAAGTGCTGGATTGCAGCCACAGAAATGCCAGCCTCGGCTGGCGAGCAGGGGCCCGGCGAGATCACCAGGCGATCGGGTTGCCGCGCGGCAATGCCTTCAAGGGTGATTTCGTCGTTGCGAAACACCTCAACGTCCGCGCCCAATTCGCCAAAATACTGCACGATGTTGAAGGTGAAAGAGTCGTAGTTGTCGACCATCAGGAGTTTGATTTTTTTCGCCATGATCACTCCAAGCCTTCTTCAACCAACTCGCTAGCCCGCAACAAGGCACGGGCCTTGTGCTCAGTCTCGCGCCACTCCATCTCGGGCACCGAATCGGCCACCACCCCGGCAGCGGCCTGCACATACAGGGTTTGGTCCTTGATGACGGCGGTGCGGATGGCAATGGCCACGTCCATGTCTCCCGCATAACTGATGTAGCCACACGCTCCGCCGTAGATACCACGCTTGACTGGCTCGAACTGGTCGATCAGCTCCATGGCGTGCACTTTGGGTGCTCCGGTCAGGGTACCCGCCGGGAACGTGGCTTTGAGTACATCCATGTTGCTCATGCCTTCGTTCAGCAGTCCTTCGACGTTGCTCACGATGTGCATCACATGGCTGTAGCGCTCGACCACAAAGGCCTCCGTCACCTTCACAGAGCCAATTTGGGCGATGCGGCCAATGTCGTTGCGCGCCAAGTCGATCAACATCACATGCTCGGCCCGCTCTTTCGGGTCGTTGATCAACTCTTGCTCAGCCGCCTTGTCTTTTTCCGGCGTCGCACCACGTGGGCGTGTGCCTGCCAGGGGGCGAATGATGACTTTGGCACCCTCGTCGGTTTGCTCCTGTCGCACCAGAATTTCTGGGCTGGCCCCAACCACATGGAAGTCGCCGAAATTGTAAAAATACATGTAAGGGCTGGGGTTGAGCGAACGCAACGCCCGGTACAAGGACAGCGGACTTTCGGTGTAGCGTTTTTTGATGCGTTGCCCCACTTGCACCTGCATGAAGTCACCGCCTGCGATCAGCTCTTTGGCTTTTTCAACAGCCGCGATGTAATCAGCCTTGGCAAAGTCCCGCTCTGCCGGGTAAGACTGGCTGGCTTTGACCACGGGTGCGCTGACCGAGTATTTGAGCTGCTCTTTCAGGTCACGCAAGCGTCTTTTGGCGCCGACATAGGCCTCTGGTGTGGCAGGGTCGGCGTAAACGATCAGGTAGAGCTTGCCCGACAGGTTGTCGATCACGGCCAGTTCTTCGCATTGCAGCAGCAAGATGTCTGGCGTGCCCAAGGTATCGGGCGGGCAGGATTTTTCGAGTTTTTTCTCGATGTAGCGTACGGCGTCGTAGCCAAAGTAGCCCGCCAGACCGCCGCAGAAACGGGGCAGCCCCGGGCGCAAGGCCACTTTGAAACGCTTTTGGTACTGCTCAATGAAGTCCAAAGGGTTGCCCACGACAGTTTCAACAACATCGCCATCGCGCACCACCTCGGTCTTTGCCTCGGCACCAAAACCACTGGCACGCAACAAGGTACGGGCCGGCAGTCCTATGAAGCTGTAGCGGCCAAAACGCTCGCCGCCCACCACCGACTCGAGCAAGAAGCTGTATTGGCCGTTGTCTTTGGTGTGGGCCAGCTTGAGGTAAAGCGACAAGGGTGTTTCCAGGTCCGCAAAGGCTTCCAACATGAGTGGAATGCGGTTGTAGCCTTGGCTGGCCAGGCTTTTGAATTCAAGTTCGGTGATCACAGGCTAACGCCTCCAAAGTGCTCGGCGACCTCTGCAGAGGTGCTTTTCATTCATCCAGGTGTCCGGTCAAGGCCGGGCGCGGGTGCGGGCGGGCCGCACGGTCGATGGGGGTCAGGCTGGCCGACGCCAGGGCCAGGCTCCCCGGCCTTCCACATGGGAATGGCTCGGCAGGCAGGCTGCGCTGGAGATGTATGAAAGGGTGAACATGTTGTTGGAAGTGTAGCAAAGCCTGGGTCAGCGCATCGCCGCGCCCATGCGAGCCGGTAAATCGGCCAAGGTGTCTAACCAAGCGGCGGCGGGTGTGTCTTGCACGGGCTGGCCATGGTTGTAACCATAGGTCACCAGCACCACCGGGCAGCCCGCTGCGTGTGCGGCTTGCGCATCATTGCTGGAGTCCCCCACCATCAAGGTGCGCGCAGGCGACGTCCCCAGCGCTTCACAGGTCTTCAGCAAAGGCAACGGGTCGGGCTTTTTGCGCTCAAAACTGTCGCCACCAAACATGGGACAAAAAAAAGACGTCAAGGCCTTGTCTTTCAGCAAGGCTTGGGCAAAGGCCAAAGGCTTGTTGGTCAGGCAGGCCATTGGCATGCCTTTGGCTGACAAGTCATTGAGAACGTCCATCACGCCAGGGTAGACATTGGCAAACTGACCGTTGATGGCCAAATAGTGGTGCTGGTAACGCTGCCAAGCCCGGTCAAACAAGGCGTCTACCGTCAAGGCTGCACAGGCTTGC
Organism: Limnohabitans sp. 15K; assembly: GCF_002778285.1. Taxonomy (GTDB): domain Bacteria; phylum Pseudomonadota; class Gammaproteobacteria; order Burkholderiales; family Burkholderiaceae_C; genus Limnohabitans_A. Next base: position 142,747 of record NZ_NESM01000005.1, on the reverse strand, counting down.
CCTGCACCCTTGACTTCAGGACGGGCGATTTGATGCGCAAGCAGGCTGCGGATCAGATGCTCCGAGCCCTTGCCGATCGTTTGCTCGATCAAGGCGTCCGACACAGGTGGCAAATCCAGATCGGCCATGGTGCGGTGCAAGGCGACTTGAAAGTCTCCCAAAGTGTTCACCAAGGTGCCGTCCAGGTCAAAAATGACCGCTTCGATGTCCGTCAAATCTTGCAAATTGGGCATAGCGTCCGTTCAAACTGAGCCCAAAGCCACACGCATCTGGTCGATCACAGCTTTGTAATCGGGCTTGCCAAAAATCGCACTGCCCGCCACAAAGGTGTCAGCACCGGCATCGGCCACGCGGCGGATGTTGTCTGCTTTGATGCCGCCGTCGACCTCCAGGCGAATGTCTCGGCCGCTGCGCTCGATCCACTGGCGCGCCAATTCGACCTTGCGCAAAGCAGAATCGATGAAGCTTTGGCCGCCAAATCCGGGGTTCACGCTCATGATCAGGATGAGGTCAATCTCATCGATCGTCCACTCCAGCACATCCAGAGTCTCTGCGGGGTTGAACACCAGGCCAGCCTTCACGCCCTTGTTCTTGATGGCCTGGATGCTGCGGTGCACATGCGCGCTGGCATCCGGGTGAAAACTGATGAGGTCAGCGCCCGCTTCGGCAAACGAAGCCGCCAGCGCATCCACCGGCGAGATCATCAAGTGCACATCGATCGGCACAGCCACCCCTTCAGCCGTTTTGGCATGAGGCTTCAGCGCTTGGCAAATCATGGGCCCAAACGAGAGGTTGGGCACGTAATGGTTGTCCATCACGTCAAAGTGGATCCAGTCGGCACCGGCGTCGATGACGCTTTTGACTTCTTCGCCCAAGCGAGCGAAATCAGCCGAGAGGATGGAAGGGGCAATGCGGTAGGTCGTCGTCATGCTCGAATTGTCGCAGTTAACATGCGCCCATGACCTCCTACAACGTTCAAATTGATGTGTCGCCCCAATACATTGCCGACCAAAGTCAACCGCTCCAAGGTATTTTCTCTTTCAGCTACACAGTCACGGTGACCAATACGGGCACCACACCGGTGCAACTGATTTCCCGTCATTGGGTCATTCAGGACGAGCGCGGTCACACCGATGAAGTCAAAGGATTGGGCGTCGTAGGCCAACAGCCTTTGCTGCGCCCCGGTGAGGCTTTCCAGTACACCAGTGGCTGCCGCCTGCGCGCACCCAGCGGGACCATGCAAGGCAGCTATTTCTTTGTGGCGGAGGATGGTCATCGCTTTGATGCCCCCATTGCGACTTTTGTTTTGGAGTCTTCTTCCTCGGGCTTGTCAGGCCGCACACTGCACTGAAAACCAGCTTACAGCTTGCGGTTAAGCTTGTGCCATGGGTGAATTTGACCTGATTGAACGTTATTTCAAACGACCTGCACTGCGTGCGGACGTCGGTGTTGGAGACGATTGCGCCGTGTGGACGCCCCGCTTGGGCCATCAGCTTGCTTTTTCGGCCGACATGCTGGTAGAAGGTCGGCATTTTCTGTCAACTGTGAACCCACACCATCTGGGTCACAAATCCCTGGCGGTGAACCTGAGCGACTTGGCCGCTTGTGGCGCGACCCCCCAAGCTTTTTTGTTGTCCTTGTCTTTGCCTCGGGCAGATGAGGCCTGGCTGGCTGGCTTTTCCAAGGGCTTGTTGGAATTGGCCGACCTGCACGCTTGTGAATTGATAGGTGGTGACACCACACAAGGCCCCTTGAACATTGCCATCACCGTGATGGGCGACACACCTCAAGGTCAAAGCATCTTGCGCAGTGGCGCACAAGTGGGCGATGACCTGTATGTCAGCGGTCACTTGGGTGATGCGCGCTTGGCCCTTGAAGCTTTTCGGGGCACCATCAGCTTGCCTCAAGCCGCTCTGGACCTAGCCAGGCTTCGCATGGAATGCCCTACGCCCCGCATCGCTTTAGGCCACGCACTTCGTGGGATTGCCAACGCCATGGCAGACATCAGCGATGGCCTTGTCGGTGATTTGGGGCACATTCTCAACGCCAGCCGTGTGGGGGCCGAAATTGACACCTCTGTTGCAGCAGCTCTGATGCAAACGGGCCAACTCTGGTCTTGCCCTGAAGACTTGGCCATGACCTGTGTGCTGTCGGGCGGCGATGATTACGAATTGGTGTTCAGCGCTTCACCCTCTGTGGCTGATCAAGTGTTGATGGCCTCTGAAGCGTCGGCCACGCCCGTCACACGCATCGGCCGCATCACCGATTCACAGCGTTTGGTTTTGCTGGGCCTTGATGGTCAACCCGTCACCCTGCCACTTCAATCTTTCGACCACTTTGCCTGACAACGAACTCCAGCATGGACACTTCTGATTTTCGGGCGCAGATCAAACCCACCGCTGCTTTCATGCTGTCGCACCCCGCCCATGCGGTAGCTTTGGGCTTTGGCTCAGGTCTTGCACCCAAAGCGCCCGGTACGGTGGGAAGTCTGTGGGGATGGGCCTCTTGGCTTTTGATTCAACAGTACCTGTCATGGCCCGCACAAGTCGGCATCATTGCTTTGGGGCTTTTGGCAGGATGGTGGGCCTGCACCGTGACTGCACGCCATATGGGCGTCAGCGATCCTGGATCCATTGTTTGGGATGAAGTGGTCGCCATATGGTTGATCTTTTTTTTGATCATGCCCACGAGTTTCAGTGGACAACTGATGGCATTCGCTTTGTTTCGTTTTTTTGATGCCATCAAACCTGGTCCGGTGGCGTGGGCAGATCAGTTGTTCAAGGGTTTCGGCTGGCGAGGCGGCTTGGGAATCATGTGGGACGATTTGGTCGCTGCCTTTTGCACATTGCTGACGATTGCACTTTGGAGATCGTTTTGAATCCACTGCCTTTTCAACTCTTGGCTGAACGGCTCAAACAACGGCGGTGGATGCTCGCCACTGCCGAAAGTTGCACAGGCGGACTGATTGCCAGTCGTTGCACAGATTTGGCAGGGTCCAGCACCTGGTTTGACCGGGGTTTTGTGACCTATTCAAATGTGTCCAAACACCAAATGCTTGGCGTTCCAGAAGCCATGCTTGCGCAGCATGGGGCAGTCAGTGAGCCTGTCGCGAAGGCCATGGCCTTGGGGGCTGTGTACCGTTCAACTGCTGCGATTTCAGTCGCCGTGACAGGCGTTGCCGGTCCGAGCGGTGGAAGTCCAGAAAAGCCTGTTGGAACCGTGTGGCTGGCGTGGTGCATCAATGGTTGTGTGCACACCGAATTGATGCACTTCTCTGGCAACCGTGACCAAATCAGGGAAGCCACCACGTCACACGCGATTGATGGCTTATTGAAACGGATTCCGCCTAGCCATGAAGCGTTAGCCTGAAACGAAAAAACCCTCCGAAGAGGGTTTTTTGATTTTCAAGTGAATTTGAAAAATTGGTTGCGGGGGCCGGATTTGAACCAACGACCTTTGGGTTATGAGCCCAACGAGCTACCAGACTGCTCCACCCCGCGGTATCTTTGAATTATACCTTACTCAGCTGCTGTTTCAGCAGAAGAATCAGCGCGATCCACCAATTCAACCAAAGCCATCGGTGCGTTGTCACCCACGCGGTAACCCATTTTCAGGATACGTGTGTAACCACCAGGACGCTTGGCAAAACGTGGGCCCAGCTCGGCAAACAATTTGACGACGCTGTCACGGTCACGCAGGCGGTTGAAAGCCAAGCGCTTGTTGGACAAGCTGTCTTCTTTGGCCAAAGTGATCATCGGCTCAATGACGCGACGCAGCTCTTTGGCTTTAGGAAGTGTTGTTTTGATGACTTCATGCTCAATGAGCGAGTTCATCATGTTTTGCAGCATCGCAAGGCGGTGCGAGCTGGTGCGGTTCAATTTGCGGAGGCCGTGTCCGTGACGCATGGTGCTTACCTTTCTTTATTAAACAGACAGCCGTATCAGGTACTGCCCGTGCACACCCCGGTTTGATCCGGGAACTTTCTATTATCGCTTTTCCAGACCAGCTGGCGGCCAGGCTTCGAGCTTCATGCCCAAAGTCAAACCACGAGAAGCCAGAACTTCTTTGATTTCGTTGAGTGACTTGCGACCCAGGTTAGGGGTCTTGAGCAACTCGTTCTCGGTACGCTGGATCAGGTCACCGATGTAGTAAATGTTTTCTGCTTTGAGGCAGTTGGCCGAACGCACAGTGAGTTCGAGCTCGTCCACAGGGCGCAGCAAGATCGGGTCGAAGCTGCCAGCACCACCGCGTTGAGCAGGCTCATTGAAAGCAGACAATTCGCTGCCTTCAAGCTGTGCGAACACAGCGAGTTGTTCAACCAAAATCTTGGCCGAAGAACGCACAGCATCTTCAGCAGTGATCGCACCGTTGGTTTCGATTTCGATGACCAGCTTGTCCAGGTCGGTACGCTGCTCAACACGTGCGCTTTCAACGGTGTAGCTCACGCGCTTGACCGGAGAGAAAGAAGCGTCGAGAACAATACGGCCCAAAGCCTTGGTAGGCTCATCGGCAAAACGGCGCATGCTACCGGGCACATAGCCACGGCCTTTTTCAACCTTGATCTGCATGTCCAACTTGCCACCGTGTGACAAATTGGCAATGACGTGCTCAGGATTGACGATTTCGACATCGTGCGGCGTCTGGATGTCGGCAGCAGTGACAGCACCTTCGCCGTCTTTGCGCAGACTCAAAGTGACTTCGTCGCGGTTGTGGAGTTTGAAAACCACACCTTTGAGGTTCAACAGGATGTTCACCACATCTTCTTGAACACCATCAATGGAGGAGTACTCGTGCACAACACCGGCGATGGTCACTTCTGTGGCGGAATAACCCACCATAGAAGACAACAAAACGCGACGCAACGCGTTGCCGAGTGTGTGACCATAACCACGCTCGAAAGGCTCCAACGTGACTTTGGCACGGTTGGCGGCCAACTGTTCGACTTGGATGGCTTTGGGTTTCAACAGATTGGTTTGCATTCAGACTTCCTCTCAATACCCCCGGTACGTTACACCGGTAAGGCTGATGAAGCACCCGGTGCAGCCTGTTAAGACTACCCGGGAACGATTGAAACGACTCAGAATTAACGCGAGTACAGTTCGACGATCAACGATTCGTTGATGTCTGCAGCGAATTCATCACGATCAGGAACCTTCTTGAAGGTGCCTTCTGCCTTGTCGGCGTTGACTTCAACCCAAGCAGGCATGCCCACTTGCAAAGCCAGTTGCAAAGCTTCAACCACACGGTTTTGCTTTTTGGATTTTTCACGAACAGCCACCACGTCACCGGCCTTGACCAAGTACGAAGGAATGTTCACGGATTGACCGTTCACGGTGATGGCTTTGTGAGAAACCATCTGACGTGCTTCAGCGCGAGTGGAGCCAAAGCCCATACGGTAAACCACGTTGTCCAGACGGCACTCCAGCAGACCCAACAAGTTGGAACCGGTGTTGCCCTTGCGGCGATCGGCTTCCGCAAAGTAGCGGCGGAACTGCTTCTCCAAGACGCCATACATGCGCTTGACTTTTTGTTTTTCACGCAATTGCAGACCGTAGTCGGAAGTGCGCTGACCCGAAGTGCGACCGTGTTGGCCTGGCTTGGTGTCAAATTTGGACTTGTCTGCGATCGAGCGACGTGCGCTCTTCAGGAACAAATCGGTGCCTTCACGGCGTGAGAGTTTGGCCTTGGGGCCGAGGTAGCGTGCCACTGGATTTTCCTTTTATACAACTGCCGCATCAGAAATGCGGGAGCCAGGCGATGCAAGCATGGCCTGGCGGTGGGCTTGGTTTGAAATTAGATACGACGACGCTTTTGTGGGCGGCAGCCGTTGTGCGGGACCGGTGTCACATCGGCAATCGATGTGATACGGATACCCAATGCACCCAGGGCACGAACCGAGGACTCACGACCTGGGCCTGGACCCTTGATCTCGACGTCCAAGTTTTTGATGCCTTGTTCTTGAGCAGCACGACCAGCCACTTCTGAAGCAACCTGAGCTGCAAAAGGTGTTGACTTGCGTGAACCCTTGAAGCCTTGGCCACCCGACGAAGCCCAAGACAATGCATTGCCTTGGCGATCGGTGATGGTGATGATCGTGTTGTTGAACGACGCGTGAACGTGTGCAATACCGTCAGCAATGTTCTTGCGAACCTTCTTACGGACACGTTGTGATGCGCTATTTGATTGTGCTTTTGCCATAGTGGTCTCTCAATCCTGCTTATTTCTTCAGAGCCGCTGCGCCTTTGCGCGGACCCTTGCGAGTGCGTGCATTGGTACGTGTGCGCTGACCACGCATGGGCAAGCCACGACGGTGACGGAAACCGCGGTAGCAACCGATGTCCATCAAACGCTTGATGTTCATGGTGGTTTCGCGGCGCAGGTCACCTTCAATGGTGAAGACTGCGATTTGATCGCGGATTTTTTCGAGATCAGCGTCCGTCAGATCTTTGATCTTTTTGGAATAAGCGATGCCAGAAGCCTCGCAAATTTGTCGAGCCCGGGTGCGACCAATACCGAAGATGGCTGTCAAGCCAATTTCAGCATGTTTGTGCGGCGGAATGTTGATGCCAGCGATACGTGCCATTTTCGTCCTCTAAAACTAATTCAATCAGCCTTGACGCTGCTTGTGACGTGGATCTGTACAGATCACACGAACAACGCCTTTACGGCGAATGACTTTGCAGTTACGGCAAATTTTTTTCACCGAAGCAGAAACTCTCATGGTTCTCTCCTAAAACTCATCGATACCCAGACTTCTCAGACCAGGTGAAAAATATGGCCTTGCACAAAATGCGCAAGGTTCTTTACCAAACTTCGAACAAGTCACTCAAGACTTGAAACTCGCCTTCTTCAAAAGCGAATCGTACTGTTGTGACATCAAGTAGTTTTGTACTTGAGCCATGAAATCCATGGTCACAACAACAATGATCAGAAGGGATGTGCCGCCAAAGTAAAACGGAACATTGTATTTCAGAATCAAAAACTCAGGCAACAAACACACGAATGTGATGTATGCAGCGCCAACAGCCGTCAAACGCAAAAGGATCTTGTCGATGTACTTCGCTGTCTGCTCACCTGGCCGAATACCCGGAATGAAAGCACCGCTTTTCTTCAAATTCTCTGCAGTTTCACGGCTATTGAAAACCAACGCTGTGTAAAAGAAACAGAAGAAAATGATCGCCGCGGCATAAAACATCACATAGACGGGTTGTCCAGGTGCCAATGCGTTAGCCACATCTTTGAAGAATCGAACCACAGCACTCTCAGATGATCCCGAGCTGAACCATCCAATGAGGGTGGCAGGCAACAAAATGATCGAAGAAGCAAAGATCGGCGGAATCACCCCAGCCATGTTCAGCTTCAAAGGCAGATGCGACGATTGCCCACCATAAACCTTGTTACCAACCTGACGGCGTGCGTAATTCACCAAAATCTTGCGCTGTCCACGCTCTACAAACACCACGAAGTAGGTGACCAAAGCCACCACCACAATGATCAAAATAGAGATCAATGGGTTCATAGCACCCGTGCGAACCAACTCGAACAAACCACCCAAGGCACTCGGCAGTCCTGCTGCAATACCGGCAAAAATCAGGATTGAAATGCCATTGCCCAAACCGCGCTCAGTGATTTGCTCACCCAACCACATAAGGAACATGGAGCCTGCCGCCAAACTCACCACGGCAGTCATCCGAAATCCCATGCCAGGATTGATCACCAAACCAGCCGACGCCTCAAGGGCCACAGCGATACCAAACGACTGAAATACAGCCAAGCCCAAGGCACCGAATCGTGTGTACTGGGTGATTTTTCGTCTCCCAGCTTCACCTTCTTTTTTCATTTGCTCAAACGAGGGCAAAACGTACGTCAACAACTGCATCACGATGGATGCAGAGATGTACGGCATGATGCCCAACGCAAAAATAGTGAACCGGGACAGTGCGCCACCGGAAAACATATTGAACAAATTCAAAATGCCGCCTTGCTGACCATTGAACAACTGCTTGAGCTGCTCAGGATCAATGCCTGGCACAGGAATGTGTGCGCCCGCACGGTAAACCACCAGCGCAAGCAACAAAAACAGAAGGCGGCGACGCAAATCGCCGAACTTGTCTGCTTTAGCTGTTGAATTAGCGCTGGTTGCCACAGTGTTTCTCGCTTATGAACATTCAGGCAACAGAGCCGCCAGCAGCCTCAATGGCCACCTTGGCACCAGCAGTCGCGCCAATACCTGTCAATTTGACAGCTTTGGTCAACTCACCTGTGTTGATCACTTTGACCACTTTGGCCATTTGCGAAACCAGACCAGCTTGCTTCAATGTCAAGACGTCCACTTCTGCCAAGTCCAAACGGGACAAGGTGGTCAGTGTGATTTCTGCGTTGTACTTCAGCAAATGTGATTTGAAACCACGCTTGGGCAAACGGCGCTGCAAAGGCATTTGACCGCCTTCAAAACCCACCTTGTGGTAGCCGCCTGAACGTGACTTCTGACCTTTGTGACCACGGCCGGCGGTTTTACCCAAACCCGAACCGATGCCACGGCCCACGCGACGTGGCGCGTGCTTAGAGCCTTCTGCGGGCTTGATGCTATTGAGTTCCATCATTCGCCTCTTAGAGAACTTTGACCAGATAGCTGATCTTGTTGATCATGCCGCGCACTGCAGGCGTGTCTTGCAACTCGCTCACAGAATTCAGCCTGCGCAAGCCCAGACCACGCACGGTGGCGCGATGGGACTCTTTGGTGCCAATTGGGCTACGGACCAATTGGACTTTCACTGTAGATTGTGTCGTCATGTTCGTTCTCCGGTTCAGCCGAACAACTCTTCAACCGACTTGCCACGCTTGGCGGCCACGTTGGAAGCTGTTGTGCAATTGGACAAAGCGTCCAAGGTGGCACGAACCATGTTGTAAGGGTTAGACGAACCATGGCTCTTGGCCACGATGTCGGTGATGCCCACCACTTCGAACACAGCGCGCATAGGACCACCAGCGATGATGCCGGTACCTTTTGGCGCTGGTGCCATCATGACGCGAGCTGCGCCATGGTGACCGTAAACGGCGTGGTGAATCGTGCCATTCTTGAGGTGCACTTTGGCCAAGTTGCGACGGGCTTCTTCCATCGCTTTTTGCACAGCCGCTGGCACTTCTTTCGATTTGCCTTTGCCCATGCCCACTTTGCCATCGCCATCACCGACCACGGTCAAGGCTGCGAAACCGAGAATACGGCCGCCCTTCACCACTTTGGTCACGCGGTTGACCGCGATCATCTTTTCGCGGAGACCGTCTTCAGGACCGTCGCTCTGCGGTTTTGCTGTAAATTTAGCCATTTGTAACTCCGATCCGTTTAGAACTGCAGACCTGCTTCACGGGCTGCTTCGGCCAAAGCCTTGACACGACCGTGGTAAGCGAAACCTGCGCGGTCGAAGGCGACCTTCTCAACGCCAGCAGCTTTTGCTTTTTCAGCAATGCGCTTGCCAATCACTGTGGCCGCAGCGGCATTGCCGCCTTTGCCAGTAGCGCCCAAGGCCGTGCGCACTTCGGCTTCGGCTGTTGATGCGCTGGCCAACACTTTGGTACCACAGCCAGAGATAACGCTGGCGTAGATGTGCAGGTTGGTACGGTTCACTGTCAAACGCGCCACGCCTTGCTGTGCAATGCGGATGCGTGTTTGGCGTGCACGACGGAGACGCTGCTCTTTCTTGGTCAACATGATGCAGCTCCTTATTTCTTCTTAGTCTCTTTGATCGTGATCTTCTCATCCGAATAACGGATGCCCTTGCCTTTGTAAGGCTCAGGAGGACGAACAGCACGGATCTCAGCAGCAATTTGGCCAACACGTTGACGGTCAGCACCTTTGATCACGATTTCAGTCGCGGTTGGGGTGGCTACCGTGATGCCCGCAGGCATGTCGATGTTGACAGGGTGTGAATAACCAACAGCCAGGTTCAATTTGGCGCCAGAAGCAGCCGCTTTGTAACCCACGCCCACCAAGTTCAACTTCTTCTCGAAGCCCTTGGTCACGCCAGTCACCATGTTGTTCACCAGCTGACGCATGGTGCCGCTCATGGCATTGGCTTCGCGTGAATCATTGGCCGGAGCAAAACTCAATTTGCCGCCGTCGTTGGTCACAGTTACCAGCATGTTGGCGTTGATGGCCAACTGACCACCCGTACCCTTCACACTGATTTGATCTTGTTTGATGGACACATCCACGCCAGCGGGGATGGTCACAGGCATTTTTCCTACTCGGGACATTCTTTTTCTCCCTTTAAGCGACGTAGCACAGCACTTCGCCGCCGACACCGGCTGCACGCGCTTTGCGATCGGTCATCACACCTTGAGGTGTGGTGACGATGGCCACGCCCAAGCCGTTTTGGACTTGAGGAATAGCATCACGGCCTTTGTACACACGCAGGCCAGGACGGCTCACGCGCTCAATACGTTCGATGACCGGACGGCCAGCGTAGTACTTCAGGGCGATTTCGAGGGTGGCTTTGCCATCTTCGGTTTTGACTTGGAAGCCATCAATGTAGCCTTCATCTTTCAGCACTTGGGCAATGGCGACCTTCACTTTGGATGAAGGCACCATCACGGCGGCTTTGGCCACCATCTGTGCATTACGGATGCGGGTCAACAGATCGGCAATAGGATCACTCATGCTCATGTTGTTATCTCCTGCCGATTACCAGCTGGCCTTGGTCACGCCCGGAATGTTGCCTGCGAAGGCTAATTCACGGATCTTGGCGCGACCCAGACCAAATTGACGGAACGTACCGCGTGGGCGACCGGTGATTTCACAGCGGTTGCGTTGGCGGGTCGGGTTGGCGTTGCGTGGGAGCTTTTGCAGGCCCAGACGGGCAGCTGCACGCTCTTCATCGCTGCGCTTGAAATCGTTGGCGATGGCTTTCAGTTCCGCATATTTTTTTGCGTACTTGGCTGCCAATTTTTCACGCTTGAGCTCACGCTCGATCAAAGCTACTTTAGCCACGTGACACCTCAGTTCTTGAAGGGGAAGCGGAAAGCTGTCAAGAGTGCTTTGCACTCTTCGTCAGACTTGGCCGTTGTGGTGATGCTGATGTTGAGACCGCGCAAGGCATCGACCTTGTCGTACTCAATTTCAGGGAAAATGATCTGCTCTTTGACGCCTATGTTGTAGTTACCACGGCCATCGAATGCACGACCAGAGATACCACGGAAGTCACGAACGCGAGGCAAAGCCACGGTCACGAAACGGTCCAGGAATTCATACATCTGAACGCCACGCAAAGTCACCATGCAACCGATAGGTTGTTGCTCACGGATCTTGAAGCCGGCAATCGCTTTCTTGGCCTTGGTCACCACAGGCTTTTGGCCTGCGATCTTGGTCAAGTCGCTCACAGCGTGGTCCATGACTTTCTTGTCAGCGACCGCTTCAGATACACCCATGTTCAAGGTGATCTTGGTGATGCGAGGAACCTGCATAGGCGACTTGTAGCCAAACTTGGCTGTCAACTCGGCAGCGATTTTCTCGCGGAAGATTTGTTGCAAACGTGCCATGCTCATGCCACCTTGATTTCTTCGCCGCTGGATTTGTAAACGCGAACGCGCTTACCATCAGCTTGCAGCTTGACGCCCACGCGATCAGCCTTGCCAGTTGCGACGTTGAAAATCGCCACATTGGATTGGTGAATCGGCATGGCCTTTTCGATGATGCCGCCAGTTGTGCCCTTCATAGGGTTTGGCTTGGCGTGCTTTTTAACGATGTTGATGCCATCGATCAGCAGGTGAGAATCGGTTGCACGGGCAGTTACTTTGCCGCGCTTGCCTTTGTCCCGACCTGTGATGACGATGATTTCATCGCCTGTGCGAATCTTGTTCATGGCGCGTCCTTACAGTACTTCAGGAGCCAAGGACACGATCTTCATGAACTTCTCGGTACGCAGTTCACGCGTGACCGGGCCGAAGATGCGGGTGCCAATAGGCTCCAACTTGGCATTCAGCAACACAGCTGCGTTGCCATCGAATTTGATGAGGGAGCCATCGCCACGGCGGATGCCTTTGGCAGTGCGAACCACCACAGCGCTATAGATCTCGCCTTTTTTGACGCGACCACGCGGGGCGGCTTCTTTGATGCTCACTTTGATGATGTCGCCAACACTTGCATAGCGACGCTTAGACCCGCCGAGCACCTTAATGCACAGCACGGACTTGGCGCCGGTGTTGTCGGCCACATCCAACCGAGATTCTGTCTGGATCATTTCTTTGTTCCCAACTTGTATTTCTTGCCAGCCAGCTTTGCAGCCATCCAACAGAAATCAGTCTTGGACCCGTCATTCACACCGCGAACCACTCGCAGCGCTTCAGTTTGGGCAGATAACTACGCCTTTTGCAAGGCGAAGCCCACTATTATGTCTGAAAAGACAGGGGTACGCAACACCTTTGTGAAATTATTTGCCTATTTCGGTGTTCTCAGTCCTTAAATCGCGCCCAAGTCACTTGTTCCGCGGTCATGTCCTCTTGGCTTACCCTCTGAAAAAGCGACAATGGCCCCAATTCTTTCATTTCCAGTCGAATTCTCTATATATGTCCACCTTCAGCAACACCCTGGCATTCATCGGCGGCGGCAACATGGCCAGCGCCATCATCGGCGGTTTGATTCGCCAGGGCATGAAACCAGAACAGATCCTTGTTGTGGAGCCTTTTGCGGAGACCGCAGCAAAACTCCTGTCGGATTTCGGCATCACAGCATTGAGTGCCGCTGACCCCTCTTTGTCCCGCGCTGACTTGGTTGTTTGGGCGGTTAAACCCCAGGTTTTCAGCGAAGCCGCAGCACCCGTCATGCCTTTTACGCGTTCTGCACTTCATCTGTCTGTCGCTGCTGGCATTCGCACCGACAGCATTTGTCGCTGGTTAGGCACCAACCGCGTGGTGCGCTGCATGCCCAACACACCCGCACTGGTGGGTCAAGGCATGACCGGATTGTTCCCCTGCCCTACCGTCACGCTGGCAGACCAAGCCTTGGTTGAACGCGTCATAAGCACCACAGGGAAATTTCTGTGGTTGCAGCAAGAGTCTCAGCTGGATGCAGTGACCGCGCTTTCGGGTTCCGGTCCTGCCTATGTGTTTTACTTCCTGGAAGCGATGACCGAAGCAGGTGCCAGCATGGGCCTGAGCGCTGCGCAAGCCTACCAATTGGCAGTGGCCACTTTCTCCGGCGCATCTTCTTTGGCAGCGGCATCGACCGAGCCGGCCGAGGTGCTGCGCCAACGCGTGACGTCCAAGGGCGGCACCACCTACGCAGCCATCACGGCGCTGGAGACTTCGGGCGTTAAAGCATCTTTTGTCAAAGCCATGCACGCGGCTGAGGTGCGCGCACGGGAACTGGGCGATGAGTTTGGCAAAGCCTGACGCGCGCCCTCACACGGGGTGTCAACTCAGCGGTAAGACAAGGCCACGCCCAGAAACACACTGAAGCCCAACCAGTGGTTCAAGCGAAAAGCCTTGAAGCAGCCCTCGCGTGTGCGATCCTTAATCAAGAAAACATGCCAGAGCACTTGGGCCAAAGCGCCCATCAGCCCCAAGCCAAACCACTGGCCGCGTTGTGACGCATCCAGCAACACGGCCCACACCGTCAAATAAGCCGCGTAAAAGCCGGCAATGGCCAGTACATCCCAGCGACCCAAAGTGATGGCCGAAGTCTTCATGCCGATTTTCAAATCGTCATCCCGGTCGACCATGGCGTATTCGGTGTCATAGGCCAAAACCCAAAACAAGTTACCCAAAAGCAAGCCCCAAGCCAATGGCGGCACACTCCCCTGCACAGCGGCAAAAGCCATCGGGATGCCAAAACTGAAAGCCACGCCCAACACCGCTTGCGGCATCGACACATGGCGTTTGGCATAGGGGTACAACAGGGTGACGGCCAAGGCGGCGAACGACCACTGAATGGTGGCCGCATTGGTGGTCAGCACCAAAGCAAACGCACACAGCGCCAGCACCACACCCACAGCCAGCGCCTCTTTGACGCCGATTCGACCACTGGTCACCGGGCGGTTCGCCGTGCGTTTGACGTGTTTGTCAAAGTCACGGTCCGCCACATCGTTGACGCAACACCCCGCGCTGCGCATGAGGATGGTGCCCAACGTGAACACCGCGATCAAGTGCCAACCGGGAAACCCGCCAGCGGCCACCCATAAAGCCGCCAGAGACGGCCACAACAAAAGCAACCAACCCGCAGGCCGGTTCCAGCGGATCAGGTCCAGGTAAAGCTTGAGTTTGGTGGCCACGGAAAACCCCTCAAGACAAACGCGTCACACCAGGCAGTGGACAGGCATAAATGGCGTTGCGCACAGCGGCAATGGCTTCGTATCGGGTGAAGCTGCGACGCCAAGCCAACACCACACGCCGCGTGGGCGGCTTGCCCCCCGCAGGGTCCACGATGGGCAAATAACGCACAGGCGAATCGTGGTGACCGCCCGAGCGCTTGTGCACGGGCTTGAGGTCGGGCACCGACAGGCGAGGCACCAAGGTCACGCCCATGCCTGCGGCCACCATGTGCTTGATGGTTTCGAGCGATGAGCCTTCGAACGTCTTGCGGATCCCATCGGCCTGGCTGGCATAACGGGCAAACTCGGGGCACACCTCCAGCACATGGTCGCGAAAGCAATGGCCTGCGCCCAGCAGCAGCATGGTTTCGTTTTTCAGCTGCTCGGTGGTGATGGACTTCTCTTGGGCCAAAGGATGGCTCAAAGGCAGTGCAGCCATGAAGCTCTCGTCGTACAAAGGGGCCACCGCCAGCCCTGACTCGGGAAAGGGTTCGGCCAAAATAGCACAGTCCAGCTCACCTGTGCGCAGCATCTCAAGCAAGCGCACGGTGAAATTTTCTTGCAGCATCAAAGGCATCTGCGGGATGTCGGTGATGATCTGGCGCACCAGGTCGGGCAGCAAATAAGGCCCGATGGTGTAGATGACACCCAGCCGCATGGTGCCTGCCAAGGGGTCTTTGCCGCGCTTGGCGATTTCTTTGATCTCGGCGGCTTGCTCCAGCACGCTTTGCGCTTGGCGAATGATTTCTTCGCCCAGCGTGGTGACCGACACCTCGCTCGCGCTGCGCTCAAACAGCTTGACCTCCAGCTCTTCTTCCAGCTTCTTGATGGCCAACGAGAGCGTGGGCTGCGACACGAAGCAAGCCTCGGCCGCCTTGCCAAAGTGCTTTTCACGGGCCACGGCCACGATGTATTTGAGTTCGGTCAGGGTCATGGGGGTTATTTGAACATCAAGCTTTCAAATACTCGGATTTCCCGCCCAACCAACGGCCAATGTGGCGTTCGGCCAAATAAGCGTGCTGGTCGAGCATGTGCGGCGCCAGGGCACGCGCCCAGTCCAACAAATGCCCGTCGGTTTCCAGATCGGCAAAGCGCAGCAAAGGCGCACCCGACTGCCGCGCACCCAAAAACTCACCCGGCCCGCGGATTTCCAAGTCGCGCCGGGCGATCTCGAAACCGTCATTCGTCTCGACCATGGCCCGCAGGCGTTCACGGGCCGTCTCACTCAAACGCCCCCCCTCCGGCGTGCCATAGAGCAGCACGCAGGCCGATGCGGCTGCACCGCGTCCCACACGACCGCGCAACTGATGGAGTTGGGAGAGGCCAAAACGCTCGGCATGCTCGATCACCATCAGTGAGGCATTGGGCACGTCCACCCCCACCTCGATCACCGTGGTGCTGACCAGCACACCCATCACGCCTGCGGTGAAGAGTTCCATCACCGCTTTCTTTTCGGCCACAGGCATGCGCGAATGCAGCAGGCCGACCATCACGCCCGGCAGCGCTTCGCTCAGGTCGGCATGGGTCTGGGTGGCGTTGGTCAGGTCCAGCGCTTCGCTTTCTTCAATCAAGGGGCACACCCAGTACACCTGCCGTCCCTCTTGCAGCTGCGCCCCAATGCGCGAGACCACTTCGTCACGGCGGTGGTCCGACACCACGCGGGTCACGATGGGCGTGCGCCCAGGCGGCAGCTCGTCGATCACCGACACATCCAAGTCGGCGTAATAACTCATGGCCAACGTGCGCGGAATGGGCGTGGCCGTCATCATCAGCATGTGCGGCTCCATGCCATCGGCCTGCATCTTGCCGCGCAAGGCCAGACGCTGCGCCACGCCAAAGCGGTGCTGCTCGTCGATGATGGCCAGCGCCAGATTCTTGAACTTGACGTGTTCTTGAATGACCGCGTGCGTGCCCACCACCAGCGCGGCTTCGCCCGACTCGATCAGCGCCAGCATGGCGGCGCGTTCTTTTTTCTTTTGGCTGCCAATCAGCCAAGCGACTTTGACGCCCAAAGGCTCCAGCCAGCCCACCAGTTTGGCAAAGTGCTGGGTGGCCAAGATTTCGGTCGGCGCCATCAGGGCGCATTGCCAGCCCGCGTTCACCGCCACCATGGCCGCCAAGGCTGCCACCACGGTCTTGCCCGCGCCCACATCGCCTTGCAGCAAGCGGTGCATCGGCACATTGCGGTCCAAGTCTTTGGCAATTTCTTGGCCCACACGCTTCTGAGCGTTCGTCAGTCCAAAGGGCAAAGCGGCCAGCAACTGGCCATACAAACCATGGGCTTTGAGCTTCAAGGCCGGGGCGCGCAACAAATCGCGCTCGCGTTTGGCGGTGAGCTGCGACAGCTGCTGGGCCAGCAACTCTTCACACTTCAGGCGAATCCAGGCCGGGTGGCTGCGGTCTTCCAGCGCGGCCAGCGACACATCGGGCGTGGGGTGGTGCAAAAAACGCAAAGCATCTCGCAGCGACCAAGCACCTCGCGGGTCAGGCCAAGCGATGCCCGCAGGCATGGTCTCGCTCAGGTCGGCATGGTTCAAGCCCGTGATGACGGCACGGCGCAAATAAGCTTGCGCCAAGCCTGCCACCGTCGGGTAAACGGGCGTTAAAGCCTCTGCCAAATTACCGCCAGCGGCCTTGAAAGTCGGGTGCATCATGGTCAGGCCCATGAAGCCGCCCTTGACTTCGCCCCGCGCCCGGATGCGGTTGCCCACCGCCAGCGCCTTTTGGTGCGAAGGGTAAAAACTGAAAAACCGCATCACGCAGGTGTCTGAGCCGTCGTCTACCGTCACCAGCAGCTGGCGGCGCGGCCGCATCGTGATCTCGCAGGCCGTGACCGTCGCTTCGATCTGTGCCACATCGCCTTCACGGGCATCCACCAGCTTGACGATGCGGGTCTCGTCTTCGTAGCGCAGCGGCAGGTGCAGCGCCAGATCGATGTCACGCCTCAAGCCGAGCTTGATCAGCGCCTTTTGGGGGGCGCTGAGGGTTTTGGCAGCAGTTTTCGCTGCCGGAGGGATTGGCTTGGCTGGCATGGCTTGATTGTGACGCGAGAAGCTCAGCGTGAAATCGCTCTTTTCCCTTTGCCTTCCTCGACATATTGATCGACCTCGAACCAGATGAATCGATGGCATCTTCCTTGTTCGACAAACAAATTCTTATTTATCAATACGATTATTTTTTAGTATTTTTTAATTAATTTATAAGTAAAATATGTTTTTAACTTTCAAATTTAAACACCATGAAAACCCTCTTCTTCATCGCATCTCTCGCCGTGCTCATCAGCAGCGGCTGTGCCACGCGCCCTGAAAGCATCTCAGCCTCTTTTGTTTCGCATGAAAAATACATGGGTCAAGATTGCACACAGCTGGCTCTTCAAATGTCAGAGGCACGCAGCCAATTGGCCAAGTTCTCATCCTTGCAAGACAGCAAAGCCAATGTAGATGCCGCAACCGTCTTTTTGGTACTGATTCCTGCCAGCAAATTGTCAGGTGACCACGCAGGTGATGTCGCAAAGTTCAAAGGTGAAGTTGAGGCTGTTGAGACCGCTCTTATCAAAACAGGTTGCAAGAAATAAGCTTGCCGAGACCCTGTGGAAAGGTCATGAGAAAATCATGGCTTTCCAATTAGGAGGGGCCTGTTAAGCCCTGCACCATGACATCTTTCCCCGCCCCCCGCGAATTCACCTTGAGTGACTTCGACTTCGAACTCCTCCCCGAACTGATTGCCCAGCACCCTGCCGCCCAGCGCAGCAGCTCGCGTTTGCTGGATGGCTCCGCAACCACCATCGTCGATCGCATCTTCAACGAACTGCCCAGCCTGCTGAATAAGGGCGATCTGCTGGTGTTCAACGACACCAAGGTCATCAAGGCGCGCATCTTTGGCGAGAAGGCATCTGGCGGCAAGTTGGAGTTGCTGATTGAGCGTGTATTGCCCGGTCACCAAGTGGTAGCGCACATGAAAGTGAGCAAGAAGCCCCTTTTGGGCGGAAAGATGTACTTGGCCGGAGGCGCTCGTCAGGGCGGTTTTGATGCCGTCTTGCTCGGTCGCTGGCCCGATGAAAACGGCCAGCTGTTTCACCTGCAGCTGAGCGACGAGCCGCACGCCTTGATGGAAAAGCACGGCGTGGTGCCACTGCCCCCTTACATTGAACGACCAGCGGGCACGGCCGACCATGCCGACACCGCAGAAGACGCGCGGCGTTATCAGACTGTGTTTGCGCGTGCGCCTGGCGCAGTGGCCGCGCCTACGGCGGCGCTGCATTTTGACGATGGGGTTTTGTCAGCCCTGGCCGCACGCGGCGTGCACACCGCCAGCGTCACGCTGCATGTGGGCGCAGGCACCTTCCAGCCGGTCAAGACTGAAAACATTGCCGAGCACACCATGCACAGCGAGTGGTACGAAGTGCCCGAGGCCACGCAGCAGGCGATTGCCGAGTGCAAAGCGCGGGGCGGCAAGGTTTTGGCAGTGGGCACCACCACCGTGCGCACGCTGGAGTCTTGGGCCAAGTTCGGCCACGCCAGTGGCGACACCCAAATCTTCATCACACCGGGGTTCGAGTTCCAAGTGGTGGACCACCTGATCACCAACTTCCACCTGCCCAAAAGCACGCTGATGATGTTGGTGAGCGCCTTTGCGGGCTACGAGCACATCATGGCGCTTTACCGCCACGCGATCGCGAACCAGTACCGCTTCTTCAGCTATGGCGATGCGATGCTGCTGACGCGAACACAACAGGCCTGAAGCGCCACCCCACTCCTACAATCCCTGCCATGCTCCAATTCGACCTGCTCAAAACCGACCCCTCCAGCCACGCCCGCCGCGGCACGCTGACCCTGAACCATGGCGTGGTGCAAACGCCCATCTTCATGCCCGTAGGGACCTATGGCACCGTCAAAGGTGTGATGCCGCGCAGCCTGCACGAGATGGGCGCGCAAATCATTTTGGGCAACACCTTTCACCTGTGGATGCGCCCAGGGCTCGACATCATGAAAGGCTTTGGCGGCTTGCACCAATTTGAGAAATGGGACAAACCCATCTTGACCGACTCGGGCGGGTTTCAGGTCTGGTCGCTGGGCGACATGCGCAAGATCACCGAAGAAGGCGTGACCTTCGCCAGCCCCGTGAACGGCGACAAGCTCTTCATGTCGCCCGAGGTGAGCATGCAGATCCAGACCATCCTGAACTCGGACATCGTGATGCAACTCGACGAGTGCACGCCTTACGAGACCAAAGGTCACTTGACAACCGAAGCAGAAGCCCGCAAGTCGATGGAGATGAGCCGCCGCTGGGCCGTGCGCTCGAAAGACGAGTTCGCCCGCCTGGAAAACCCCAATGCGCTGTTTGGCATCGTGCAAGGCGGCATGTTCGAGAACCTGCGCCAGGAATCACTCGATGCGCTGGTGGAGATGGACTTTCCGGGTTACGCCGTGGGTGGCGTGAGCGTGGGCGAGCCCAAAGACCTGATGCTGCAGATCATGGCGCACACCCCGCACCGTCTGCCTGCCCACAAGCCGCGCTACCTGATGGGCGTGGGCACGCCCGAGGATTTGGTGCAAGGCGTGGCCGATGGTGTGGACATGTTCGACTGCGTGATGCCCACCCGCAATGCTCGCAACGGCACGGTGTTCACCCGCTTTGGTGACCTGAAGCTGCGCAACGCCCGCCACAAAAACGACCCGCAACCACTCGACACCAGCTGCACCTGCCATGCCTGCGCGGGAACGTCTGGCGTGTCGTGGGACAACGGTGGCCGCGAGGGTTTCAGCCGCGCTTACATGCACCACCTGGACCGCTGCGGCGAAATGCTCGGCCCCATGCTGACCACCATCCACAACCTGCACTACTACCTGAACCTGATGCGCGAAGTGCGCGAGTCACTCGACGCGGGACAGTTCACGCAGTTCCGGGCTCAGTTCAAGAGCGAGCGCGCACGCGGGGTCTGAGCCCCAGAAGCGCGGCCGGGTTCAAATCTGCACCCGCGTGCCCAGTTCGACCACGGCGTTGTCGGGCAAGCGGAAGAACTCCACCACGCCGCCTGCATTGCGGTTCATGGCGGCGAACAGCTTTTCGCGCCACTGCGCCATGCCTGTGCCAGGTGTGGACACCACGGTTTCGCGGCTGAGGAAATAGGTGGTCTCAAACGCGGAGATGTTCAGCCCATGGGCTGCGCAACCGGTCAGGGCCTGAGGTATGTCAGGGTTGTTCATGAAGCCGTAGCGCACCACCACGCGCCAGAAGTGTTGGCCGAGTGGCTCCACCTGCAAACGGTTCTGCTCGGACACCCAAGGCACTTCGTCAAACAGCACGGTGAGGATCACGTTTTTCTCGTGCAAAACCTGGTTGTGCTTGATGTTGTGCAGCATGGCTTGCGGCACCGTCTCAGGATTGGCCACTGGGTAGACCGCCGTGCGTGGCACGCTGTGCGGCGGATGGGCTTCCAGCATCTCGATGAAGGCGTTCAACTCCAAACCGTCTTGCCGGATGGTCTCAACCAGCAACTCGCGGCCACGCGCCCAGGTGGTCATGAACAGGAACAGCATCAAGCCCATGGCCAGCGGGAACCAGCCGCCGTCCCACAGCTTGATGGCGCAACCTGCGAACAAAAACAAGTCCACCACCAGGAAAAAGCCCGTGGCCCCCAGCGCCAGCGCCAAAGGCATCTTCCAGACTTTGTAGACCACAAAAAACGTCAGTGCTGTGGTGATGGCCATGGTCAGCGTGACGGCAATGCCATAGGCACCGGCCAGCGCCGACGAGCTTTTGAACGCCAGCACGGCCAGCACCACGCCCACCAGCAAAGCGCGGTTGACCGCCGGGATGAAAATTTGGCCCGACTCTTTTTCTGAGGTGAAGTGGATGTCCATGCGCGGCAAAAAACCCAACAAGATGGCTTGCCGTGTCATGGAATACGCGCCCGAAATCACCGCCTGCGAAGCGATGATCGCCGCCAGCGTGGACAGTACCACCGCGCCCACCATCCAGGACTCGGGAAACATGCGGTAGAAGGGGTTCTCCAGTGCGGAGGGGTCTTGCATCAGCAAAGCGCCTTGGCCCATGTAGTTCAGTGCCAAGCCGGGCAACACCAAGGTCGTCCAGGCCAATTGGATGGGCTTGCGCCCAAAGTGGCCCATGTCGGCGTACAGCGCTTCCGCACCCGTCAAGGCCAAGACAATGGCACCCACAGCAGCCAACACCAGCGGACCGCGCTCGATCAAAAAGTGCCAGGCGTGCACTGGGTTGAGGGCCTGCAAGATGGCAGGCTCGCGTGCGATGTGCACCACACCTAATGCCCCCAGGGTCACGAACCACAGCACGATCACTGGACCAAAAAAGCGCCCCACCGAATGCGTGCCAAAGCGTTGCACGGCAAACAAGCCCAGCAACACCACCACAGACAGAGGCACCACATAAGGCGTCATCGCGGGCGTGATGATTTCGATGCCTTCGATCGCGCCAATGACCGAAATCGCGGGGGTGATGATGCTGTCGCCATAAAACAGCGTGGCGCCAAACAAGCCCAGCAAAAGCAAGACCTTGCGCAAACGCGGCGAGTCCTGCACGGCACGCGCCGCCAAGGCAGTCAGCGCCAAGCCGCCGCCTTCGCCCCGGTTGTCGGCCCGCAGGATGAGGATCACGTATTTGAGCGTGACCACCAGCATCAGGGCCCACAAGATGACGGACACCACGCCAATGATGTTGTGCGCATTGAGCGCCACCCCGGTGTGCGGCGCAAACACCTCTTTGACGGTGTACAGCGGGCTGGTGCCGATGTCGCCATAGACCACGCCCAGCGCGGCCAGCGTGAGTGCGCCCAGTCCATGACGGGCGTTGTGAGCAGACCCCTGGGGATCGGAAGAAGACACAGCAGAAGCAGACATGTCGGGTGCCAATAGTGAACGAAGCCACAGCTTGCCTGGGTGCGCATCAGGAACGCATAAGTGAGCATCAGTGCGCATCAGGCCCTGGATGCGCCCGTGACCTTGAGTTCAGTCCTCTGCTTCGGCCAATTTGTAGCCCACACCCGGCTCGGTCAGCAGCCAACATGGCTCGGCCGGAACGGCTTCGAGCTTGGCCCGCAATTGGCCCATGTACAGGCGCAAGTAGTGCACCTGGTCCACATGCTCTGCCCCCCACACATCCAGCAGCAGCTGGCGGTGCGTGACCACTTGACCCGCTTGGCGAGCCAGGCGGGCGAGCAGCTTGAATTCGGTCGGCGTCAAGCGCACCGCCTGCCCATGCAGCTGCACCGTGTGCCGCGCCAGATCGATCTGCAAGCCGCCCACCTCGTAATGCGTCACCGGGGTCTGCACTTGCACGCCTCGATGTCGCAAGCTCACACGCATGCGGGCCAGCAATTCCTGAACGCTGAAGGGTTTGACCAGGTAGTCGTCGGCCCCGGCGTCCAGCAGGCGCACTTTGCCCGCATCGTCGTGGCGGGCCGAGATCACCAGCACGGGCAAACTGCGGTGCTGGCGAACCCAGGCCAGCAGCTCACTGCCATCGGCATCGGGCAGACCCAGATCCAGCACCACCAGGTCAAACGGTTGCGGGTGGTGCACCAACAGGGCCAGGGCATCGGCGCAACTGCCCGAACCGGTGACGGCGTAGCCCTCGGTCTCGAGTGCCGACTGCAGCGTCTGGCGCAGTGCCCGGTCGTCCTCCACCAACAGCACATGCATGCTCATGCGTCGGACTCCTCGGATTGCGCCACAGGTTGGCTCCGCAAGGGCATGTGCAAGCGCACCACGGTGCCGCCACCCTCTCGCGCCTGGATCCAGATTTTTGCCTCGTGCGCTTTGGCCACCGCGCGGCACAGCGCCAAGCCCAGCCCCATGCCACGGCGGGCCATGGCGTCTTGGTTCGGGTCGGGGCGCTCGGCACTTTGCATGCGGAAAAACGGATCAAAAACTTTGTCGTGCCACTCGGGGGGGATGCCCACGCCCCGGTCCATCACAGCCATCTCGATGGCCCCGTCCACTTGCCGCGCCTGCAGTCGCACGGGCGCGTCGGCCGGGCTGTAGTGGATGGCGTTGTCCACCAGGTTTTCAAACAACTGCACCAGCAAGATGGGCTCGCACCACAGCAAGGGCAAACCTGGCGGCACATCGGCCTGCAAGGTGCGTTCAGGGTAGCGTCTGCGGGCCGAGGCCAACACCACGCCCCAGAGTTCTTCAACCGACTCCCAGCTGCATTGCAAAGGCGCGTCCAGGCCATCCAGCCGCGCCAGTTGCAAGGTGTGGGTGGTCATGCGGTGCAAATGCCCCGCCTCGGCCAGGATGGTCTGGGCTTGCTGTTCTGTGCGCGGGTCATGCACCTGCGCGGCCTGCTGCGCCATGGCCGAAGCGGCTCCGGTGATGGTGGCCAGCGGTGTGCGGTAGTCGTGCGAAATGGCCGCCAGCAAAGTGTTGCGCAACTGCTGGGTCTGCAAATGTTCGTGGGCCTGCTGCGCTTGCTGGCGCGACTGCAGGCGCTCGATCTCATCCGCCAGAAGCCGGGCCAAATTTTGCAAAGCGGCCAGTGCCACGGGCGGCTCGCGCACAGGCTCGGGGTCCAGCGCCAGCGCACCGATCACGCGCACCCCGGCGCGCAAAGGCAAGACCAACGCAGACAGGTTCTCATACCGCCCTGTGCCCGGACCGATGGCGCTTTGCTCCTGAATGCAGGCGACCAGCTGCTGCCGCAAGGCCGTTGGGGGTTCGGTCTGAGCGGCTGGACCGAACCACGCGTCGCCCAGTTCGGGCCGCTGCAGCAGCAAGGAGACGGCGCACCCGGTCCAGTCGGACAGCAGCGCCTGGGCCACGCGCACTTGATCGGGCACGCTGGCTGCTTGCTGCAGTTGCGTGGCCAGCGTTTGCTGGCGCCGCGCCTGCTCGGCCACCTGCTCTTGCATCAGGGCGTGGCTGCGCAAGCGGGCCATGAGGACGCTGATCACGCTGCTGGTGCACAGCAGCGTCACCAGCAGCAACACATCTTGGTGCAGCTCGACATGGAAAGTGAAGCGCGGCGGCACGGCAAACCAATTGAACCAGGCCACCGCGGCGGCCGACACCACCACCGACACGGCCGCCGACAACCAAAAGCTGGCCAGCGTGCTGCACAGCACCAGCAGCAAAGCCAGATTGCCCAGGCTCCAGACGCCATCGAGCGCCACCATGAGCACGGCAAAAACCGCCCAGATGGCGATGGCAGGCCAGAAAGAAAGAATGCGTTTCACGGGAAAGGTGTGTGCCATGTCCGCTCAGATTAGCAGGCCGGGCATCTGGAAAGCATAAGGAGCCGATGCACCTTCGAACGCATGTGTCGATGGCACGAACCTCCAGCGCACGATTTGGAACGGGAAAACACAAGCTTTCAGCATTTCATCCTTGCAAATCATGGAATGAAACTCCATAATTGCAAGGATGTTTAAACGCCATTTACAAGCTTTACTGAGTGAAGAACTCCAGTTTTCACCGGCCGTGGCCTTGCTCGGCCCCCGGCAGGTGGGCAAAACCACCTTGGCACTGGAAGTGGCGCGCAACATCCCACACGTCTATCTCGACCTGGAATCCGAACGGGATCGCAGCAAGCTGGCCCAAGCCGAGTTGTATCTGGAAAGTCATTTGGACAAGCTGGTGATTCTGGACGAAGTGCACCGGGCACCGGGCTTGTTTCCGGTGCTGCGCGGCTTGATTGACCAAGCCAGGCGAATGTGCCAGACATCCGGGCAGTATTTGTTACTGGGCTCGGCCAGCCTGGATGTGCTGCATCAATCGGGGGAAACACTGGCCGGTCGTACCGCTTATCTGGAGCTTGGCACCTTGAATGTGCTGGAGACGGGGCAGGAAACCACGGACGCCTTGTGGCTGCGGGGTGGTTTTCCGGAAAGCCTGACCGCTCCCAGCGATGACCGCAGCCTGCGCTGGCGAGAAAATTTCATCCGCACCTATCTGGAGCGGGACATTCCTCAATTTGGGCCACGCATCGCCGCTGAAACACTGCGCCGCTTCTGGACCATGCTGGCCCACCATCAAGGCGGCATGCTCAACGTGGCCCAGCTGGCACGCAATCTGGGTGTAGATGCCAAAACAGCGCAAAGTTACATCGACCTGTTGTGTGACTTGCTGCTGGTGCGTAGGCTCGCTCCTTGGTACACCAACACCGGCAAACGCTTGGTCAAGGCCCCCAAAATCTATGTGCGTGACAGTGGTCTGGTGCATGCGCTGCTGAACATCGAGTCCAAAGAAAGTTTGCTTTCGCACATGGTTGTGGGCGCCAGTTGGGAGGGGTATTGCATTGAAACCCTTCTGGCTTGCGTGCCTGCGGGTGTCACTGGCTACTTTTACAGAACGAGTGGTGGCGCGGAAATTGATTTGCTACTGGCCTGGCCGGGCGGTGAACTCTGGGCCATCGAGATCAAACGCAGCAGCGCCCCCAAAGTGGAGCGCGGCTTTCACAGTGCCTGCAACGATCTGAAGCCCAGCCAAAAATGGGTGGTCTACCCGGGACAGGAGTCCTACCCCCTTGCGTCAGACATTCAGGCCATTTCGCTGCATGGCCTGTGCCAGAAACTGAGCCTCAATCGGTCGTGAACACCGTCAGCACCCCGGTGTAGCCATACAGCTGCTTGCGCGCAATCTCGCCAGCGGCAAAAAACCCCACCAGCGGCACATCGCCCAAGGCATGTCGAATGATCTGCATCTCGGCGCTGGGCCCGCCAAAGTGCGGGCCACCGCGCCCGGTGCAGCTCACGTAGACTGCGCCCGCAATGCGCTGACCTGCTTGGGGCACCGTGGGCACCGGGTCGTCGCTCAGGGCGTTGATGGCCTCGATGGACAGCATCTCGGGTTCCAACGCTTCGCGGATTTCGGCGCACACCCGCACCAAATCGGCGCGGGCCGCTTGGACATCGCGCTTGCAAAACGTGAGCAGCATGCCGGGTTCCAGGTGCTCGGCGATCGCGACACCTTGGCGCAAAGGGTCCAAGCCAATGATGTGGCGCACCCGCACATCGCTGCCCAAGTTGCCCGCTCGGCCCACGCCCGAATGCCCGGGTGCACTCAAGCCCACCAGCGTAGAGCGAACCACCGCAATGGCTTTTTGTGGGTCTTTCAGACTGATGTTGAGGTCACTCAGCAGCGCATCCAGCGCAGGATCACCTGCCAGCTTGAGGACCACATGGCCTTCGGATTCGGTGATCTCTCTCTCGGGCGCTACCGGCTGGCAGCCCTGCGTGACGCGCGACAACAAGGCCACATCAGGCGCAAATGCCACACCGCTCAAGCCACCTTCCAGCACACCGCCGTGCACCTCTTGGCCGCCAGCGTCTTCGGCCCGCACCGCAAACTGCACACTGCGGGTTCGGCTGGCACTGAGGCCCCCAAACAAATAGCCTTGTTGCGTGCGTTCAGCCATCTCGCCAATCAGCTCGGCCAAATCGGGCGTGTTCGGGTCGGCATGCACCAAAGCGGCATCGGCCCAACCCGAAGGCAAGGGCGAGACACCCGAAAACACGCGGTATTGCTCTGGCGTCAGGTCGCACAACATGAGCGCCATGGCGGGTTCGTCAAAGTACTCGGCGTTGTTCACCGCCACACCAATGCCCACGGTGCCCGCCCAATCGGGCACCTGGGGCAAGGCCTGGCGCAGGTGGTCCAGCAGGGCTTGCGCTTCGGGTGCGTAGTGGTCGGTGATGTAAAGCAGCCCCAAGCGGGGCTGGCTGGCGTAGTCGGGCAAGCTCATTTGGGCCTGCAGCTGGGCCAGCACCAAACCTGCAGCCATGCGCCACTGGGGATGGGTGGCGTGACCGTAGGGGAAAAGCTTCATGGTGTTTTGCGCTTAGAGACGGCCTTGCGGGGCGCAGATTTGGCGACCGGTTTGGTTTTGGCCGGAGTGGCTTTTTTTACCGTAGATTTATTTGCTGTGGGGTTTTTAGCAGCAGCCTTTTTGGCTGCCGGGGATTTGGCACTGCCTGCTGCCGTGCTGGCACCCTTGGCCGTCATGCCCGTCTTCAGTGCTTCCGCGGCCACGTCTTTGACGGCGGCAGCGGCAATGTTTTGAAACTGCTGGGTCAATGCGCCCCACCACTGCATCGGATCGACGGCGGGTTTGGCCGAAGCTGACCCAGCAGATGGGGGTTCTGGCTGATCAGGTGCCGACTGAACGGGTTCTGGCTCCGGTGCAACTTTCGGTGCAACGGGTTGTGGCGCGGCAGCCTGCGGCTCAGGTGCAGGTGACGGTGCAGATGTGGATCCGGGCGCTTTTGCTGTGAAGGCCTTGGCCAAATCCGCCATGCTCACATTCATGGTCTGCAGTGTGGACAGCGTCATCTTTTGCACTTCCATCGCCTGGATGGTGGCCTTGAGCGCTGTGGTGTTTTGCTCGAGCCAAAACAGCACCGACTTCAACTCTTGAATGCGTTTGTCAATGTCTTCGATGCTGAGCGTGGGCGCCACCCAGCTGGCCATACCGGGCATCCCAGCGGCCGCAGCGGGCTGGGCTTGGGCTGAGGTTTTGGACAGATTTTGTAAAAAGTCAAAGCCCGGCACAAATTGGCCAAAACCAAAGGCAGAAGGTTCGCTCATGGCAGTTCCTTGGAAAGTGTTCTGCAAAGCTTACCCGAAGAGTCTTTTACCCCTCCACAAACACCCTCGCCTTGCGCGGTGTCAGCACCAAGGTTTCGCCTTCTTTGAAGTCCTGTTGGCGGTATTGCGATGCCGACAGCTGGGCTTCGATGATGGCGTCTTTGCCAAACATGCCTGCTTCCACGGGCTCGAGCTCCAGCCGGGCCACAGGTCCCACCACGATGGCGCGGGTCAGTTTGGCCACAATGCCCGTGTTGGCAGCACCCGGCGTGTAGCGGGTCACATCCAGGTCGTGTGGACGCACATAGGCAAAAGCCTTGGCGTCTTGCACTTGGCCATGTTCCGGCGTGTCCAAACGAATGGCGTGTTGGTCGGCACCGATGAGCATTTCGCCTTCGTGCGCACGGCCATGGAACAGGTTCACATCGCCCAAAAAGCCATACACAAAAGGGCTGGCCGGGTGGTCCCACACATCTTGTGGCGAACCGATCTGCTCGATGTTGCCTTTGTTCATCAGCACCACGCGGTCGGCCACTTCCAGGGCTTCTTCCTGGTCGTGCGTCACAAAAATGCTGGTCACATGCAACTCGTCATGCAAGCGGCGCAACCAGCGGCGCAGTTCTTTGCGCACCTTGGCATCCAAGGCACCAAAAGGCTCATCCAGCAGCAGCACTTTGGGCTCCACCGCCAAGGCGCGGGCCAAGGCAATGCGCTGGCGCTGCCCGCCCGACAGCTGTGAGGGGTAGCGGTCAGCCAACCAATCAAGCTGCACCAGGCCCAGCAACTCGTGCACTTTGCGTTTGATTTCGGCTTCTGGTGGGCGCTCTTTGCGCGGCTTGACGCGCAGGCCAAAGGCGACGTTCTCGAACACCGTCATGTGGCGGAACAAGGCGTAGTGCTGAAACACAAAGCCCACTTGGCGCTCGCGCACATGCACATGCGTCGTATCAGCACCACTGAAGGCGATGGTGCCTTGGTCGGCTGTTTCCAGGCCCGCGATGATGCGCAGCAGCGTGGTCTTGCCGCAGCCCGATGGGCCCAGCAGCGCGACCAGTTCGCCCGACTCGATGTCGAGGCTGACATTGTTCAGCGCAGTGAAGTCGCCAAACTGCTTGTTGACGTTACGGATTTCGATGCTCATGGTTCAAATGCTTTCCGTCGGGTTCAGACGAGGGCGTCAGGGGTCGATGCCAAAGGACGCTCAGGGGGCGTGTCGGCCGAGGCTTTCATGTCTTTTTCGTGCTGCCACTCGATCACCGACTTGATGAGCAAGGTGACCAGCGCCAGCAAGGCCAGCAAAGACGCCACGGCAAAGGCCGCCACCGACTGGTACTCGTTGTACAAAATTTCTACATGCAGTGGCATGGTGTTGGTTTGGCCGCGGATATGGCCCGAGACCACCGACACCGCACCAAACTCGCCCATGGCCCGGGCATTGCACAAGATGACACCGTAAATCAGGCCCCACTTGATGTTGGGCAGCGTCACATACCAAAAGGTCTGCCAGCCTGTGGCGCCCAACACGATGGCGGCTTGTTCTTCGTCATTGCCTTGCGCTTGCATGAGCGGAATCAGCTCGCGTGCAATGAAAGGAAAGGTCACAAACACCGTGGCCAAAATGATGCCAGGCACGGCAAAAATGATTTTGATGTCGTGGGCCTGCAACCAAGGTCCAAACCAGCCCTGCGCACCGAACATCAGCACATAAATCAGACCGGCCACCACGGGCGAGACCGAAAACGGCAAGTCCACCAAGGTGGTCAGCACCGACTTGCCTTTGAACTCGTATTTGGCAATGGCCCAAGCGGCCGCCACACCAAACACCAGGTTCATGGGCACCGCAATCGCAGCGGTGATCAGCGTCAGGCGAATGGCCGACCAGGCATCGGGCTCCTTGAGGGCTTCGAGGTAAGCATCCAGGCCTTTGCGCAAAGCTTCGGTGAACACCGCCGCCAAGGGCAAAACCAAAAACAAAAACATGAAAGTCAGGGCC
Organism: Limnohabitans sp. 15K; assembly: GCF_002778285.1. Lineage (GTDB taxonomy): Bacteria > Pseudomonadota > Gammaproteobacteria > Burkholderiales > Burkholderiaceae_C > Limnohabitans_A. Next base: position 112,889 of record NZ_NESM01000005.1, on the reverse strand, counting down.
AGCCCGATCAGGCTGTAACGGATCCAGCGAGCCTCGGTGGTGCCCGCCTGGACTTTCTTGGAGGTCATGGCGGTGCTCATACGGGTGCTCCTGATCGGCGGCGTTGCCATGTTTGCAAGGCGTTGATGATCAACAGCAAGACAAAAGAAAAGACCAGCATGACCAAGGCCACCGCAGTGGCCCCTGCGTAGTCGTACTGCTCGAGCTTGCCGATGATGATGAGGGGCGTGATTTCAGAAATCATGGGCATGTTGCCCGCGATGAAAATGACCGAGCCGTATTCCCCAATGGCCCGCGCAAATGCCATGGCAAAGCCGGTGAGCAGCGCAGGCGCGATCGACGGGAAGATCACCTTGGTGAAGGTCTGCCAGCGCGTGGCGCCCAGACATGTGGCGGCTTCTTCGAGCTCTTTTTCAGTGTCTTCGAGCACAGGCTGAACGGTTCGCACCACAAACGGCAGGCCGATGAAAATCAGCGCGATCACCACGCCATTGGGGTTGAAGGCCAGCACAATGCCCAGCGGCTCCAGGTATTGACCGACCCAGCCATTGCCCGCCAAAAGCGCGGTCAGCGAAATGCCCGCCACTGCCGTGGGCAAGGCAAAGGGCAAATCCACCAGCGCATCCACGATCTTTTTGCCGAAAAAGTCGTACCGCACCAGCACCCACGCCACCAGCAAGCCAAACACCACATTCACCAGCGCGGCAATCAGCGATGCGCCAAAAGTCAGTCGGTAAGACGCCATGACCCGTGGGCCGGTGACGGCGGTGACGAACTGGTCCCACGTCAAGGTGAAGGTTTTGAAGACCAGCGCCGACAGGGGGATCAGCACGATCAGACTCAGATAAAAAATCGTGAAGCCCAGGGTCAAATTGAACCCGGGCAACACCTTGGCTGGCGCCCGCCGTTTGGCTGGCGCCGCAATGGGCAATGCGGTCATGGGAGAAACTTATTTGACGGTGTAGAGCTTGTCGAACTGACCACCGTCGTTGAAATGCACCTTTTGGGCATCTGCGAAAGAGCCGAACACCTCGTTCACGGTGAACAGCTGCAAAGGCTTGAAGGTCTTGCTGTGTTTCTTCAACACCGTTTGCGAACGGGGGCGCAGCGCATGCTTGGCCGCGATTTCTTGGGCTTCTTCTGAATAGAGGTAATCCAGATAGGCCTTGGCCAACTCGCCTGTCCCTTTTTTGGCCACAGTTCGTTCCACCACGGCCACGGGGTTCTCCGCCACGATGCTGATGGACGGGTGCACGGCATCGACCTTGCCCGCACCAAATTCATTGTCCACCGACACCACTTCAGATTCAAACGTTACCAGCACATCGCCTTGGTTGCGTTGCAAGAAGATGGTGGTGGCGTCACGCCCGCCTTTGGCCAACACGGGGACGTTCTTGTACAGCTTGCTCACGAATTCGGCCGCGTCTGCATCCGAGCCGCCCTTCTTCTTCACATAGCCCCAGGCCGCCAGATAAGCCATGCGGCCATTGCCACCGGTTTTGGGGTTGACCACGATCACCTTGATGCCGGGCTTGATTAGATCGTCCCAATCCTTGATGCCTTTGGGGTTGCCGTTGCGCGTGAGGAACAGCATGGTCGAAGTGGTGGGCGATGCGTTTTGCGGGAACCGCTTGTTCCAGTCTTTGGCCACCAAGCCGGTGCTGGCCAAAAAGTCCACATCGGTGGTGGTGTTCATGGTCACCACATCGGCGTCCAAGCCGTCGTTCACAGCGCGAGCCTGTGCGCTGGAGCCGCCATGGGCCTGGTCAATCTTGATGTCCTTGCCCGTGGTCTTTTTGTAATGCGCCACAAAAGCGGCGTTGTAGTCCTTGTAAAACTCGCGCGCTACGTCATACGAAGCATTGAGCAGGGTCTGGGCGCTGACCGACAGACCCGACAGGGCCAAAACCGTCGCCAAAGTGATGCGGGAGAGTTGTTTCATGCGGTGTCCAATCGGTTGCAAATAAAACGGAAGAGCGCGATTGTGGAAGTCTTGCCTTTAATCTCAAACGAATCATTTGTAGTTTGCTTATATGGATATCAAGATATAGAGACCCATTTGCAAACCGCAGCCGATCATTTCTTGGTGTAAATCTGGTCGAAGCTGCCGCCATCGGCAAAGTGGGCTTTGTCGGCTTTTTCCCAGCCGCCAAAGGCCTGGTCGATGGTGAACAGGTTCAATTTGGGGAACTGTTTGGCGTATTTGGCCTGGGCCTTGGGCGAGATTGGGCGGTAGAAGTGTTTGCCTGCGATGTCTTGGCCTTCGTCGGTGTAGAGGTATTCCAGATAGGCCTGGGACACAGCGCGGGTACCTTTGCGGTCCACGTTTTTGTCGACCACGGTCACAGCGGGCTCGGCCAGGATGCTGATGGAGGGGTACACCACGTCCACCTTGTTGCCGAATTCTTTTTCCAACAAGTTGGCTTCGTTTTCCCAAGAGATGAACACATCACCCTGGTTGCGCTGTGCGAAGGTGATGGACGAGCCCCGGGCACCCGTGTCCAGCACCGGCACGTTTTTGTAGAGTGCGGCCACAAAGTCTTTGGCTTTGTCGTCACTGCCCAATTTGCGCTTGGCGAATTCCCAGGCGGCGAGGTAGTTCCAGCGGGCACCGCCCGATGTTTTGGGGTTGGGTGTGATGACGCTGATGCCGGGCTTGACCAGGTCGTCCCAGTCTTTGATGCCTTTGGGGTTGCCTTGGCGCACCACCAGCACGATGGTCGAAGTGTAGGGCGAGCTGTTGTGCGGCAGACGCTTTTGCCAGTCTTTGGGAATCAGGTTGCCGTTTTTGTGCAGCGCGTCGGTGTCACCGGCCAGCGCCAGCGTGGCGACGTCGGCATCCAGGCCGTCGATGATGGAACGGGCTTGTTTGCCCGAGCCACCGTGCGACTGCTTGAAGCTCAGCTCTTGGCCTGTTTTGGCTTTCCAGTGGGCGGCAAAGGCCTTGTTGAATTCGACGTACAGCTCGCGGGTCGGGTCATAAGACACGTTGAGCAGGCTGACAGGGGCTTGGGCCTGGGCGCTCAGCGCGGTCAAGCCGATAGCGGCGAAGGCCAGGAGATGGAAAAAGCGGCGATGGGTTTTCATGAGGATCCAGAACATTCGCATCAGAATTTGATGGAATGGATTCTGGAAGCCAACCTTTAAAACTCAAAGAACTGTTTTGTCATTTTCAAATGACTTAACCATCTATAGAGCGCTTGGGCTATGAAAAACCCAGGCATCGGCCATCCCAAAGATCACCGCTTAAGCTGAAATCCGCGCCCTGCGCTTTCGCACCTCAAATGGGTGCAGGTCAATGCTTGTGCTGTCCGTGTGCCGCCTCTTGCGGCATGCCCGAACTCACAGGCACCGTGATTTGCTGCTGGGTTTCCACGCCCTTGGCGTCTTTGAAGGTCAAGGTCAAAGCCAAGCTGCCGTCTTTCATCAGCGGGGCCTTCAGGTCCATCAACATCAGGTGGTAACTGCCGGGTTTGAGTTCAACCGCTTGTTTGGCGGGCAAGTCCAGCGCAGGCAGGGCACGCATTTTCATGACACCACCGTCCATTTTCATTTCATGGATCTCGGCCACGCCAGCCACAGGGGTGGACACTGCCACCAGTCGGGTGGCCTGGGGTGCGGTGAGCTTCATGAAAGCCCCTGTGGCTTTTTGGCCCTGCACCGTGGCACGCGCCCAGGCGCCATCGACCTTGACCTGAGCAAAGGTGGTGCTGGCGGCGAACAAGCCCAGTAAAAGCCATGCGGCTTGTTTGAATGTCTTTTGCATCGTTTTCTCCATCAGTGAGGTGAATCGGTTAGGTCAATGGGCGTGCGCACCTGCGCCAGCCGAAGGCATGATTTCCAGCGCGGCAGCAGGCGACTTCAGGTCATGCAGCTTTTGCCCTGCTTTGGGGATGTCAGTCCAGTCGTTGCGGCCCTGTTCGCACAACTGTTGCACAGGCCAATACATCATGCCCGCCTTGCTGGGCAAAGTTCCCACCAAGACAAATTCGTCGTAATGGCCGTTGGGCAGCATGTCTTCGGCGGTTTTGGCGGTCCAGCTGATGCGCGTCACGTCTTCGGTGATGCTGCGGCCATGGCTGGTGTAAGGCTGCGCCAGCTTCTCGCGGGTGACCTCCAGCCGCCAGCCCGCCTTGGGCATGGGCTTGGCGCCCTGCACGCCCGCAGGAATGTCCACCAAGATTTGCCTTGTAGGTGATGCACCGCAGCCGTGGCCCACCTTGAATGTGGCTTTGTAACTTTGACCGGCTGTGGCCACTTGGTATTCGAGCACAGTGTGTGCCGAAGCCGCGCCGCCTACAACGATGGCAGCGGCCCCAATGACTTTGAAAAATGTGTTCATGACCGTTCCTTGTTAAAAGTTCGCTTTCAACTCAGCCGTGTAGCTGCGCTGAGGGTAGGGGTGGAAATTCCAGTACTTGTTGTTGTTCAGGTTGTCGATGCCAAAGGCTGCGACCAACTTGGGGCTGATCTGCCAACGGGCACGCACGTCCACCGTGGTGAATGGGCTCACGCCCATGTAGGAGTAACCATTCACGTCCGAGTTGTTGAGCGTGCGGAACTGCTGCCCACTGTGGCGCACGGCCACAGAACTGGTCCAGGCGGCATTCCAGCGGTACGCCGCCAACAAAGTCGCTCGCCACTTGGGGATGTTGGGCTGCATTTTGCCCAGGGTGTCACCGGGCGTGGCCACAAAACCCTGATTGGCCTGGATCAGCGAGTCGGCATAGGTGACGCTGCCCGTCAGGTCCAGCCCCGGCAAACCCAAACCGTTGACGGTAAAAGCGCCCTCCAAGCCACGGGTCTGGATGCGGTCCACGTTTTGAACACGGCTGATGGTGCGGTTGCCTGCGGTCGCGTCAATCACCGATTGCGAGTAGATGCCGTCTTGTGTGTCTTCGGCAAATGCAGTCAGACGCCACTGGGCTTTGTCCAGGTTCTTCTCGTAGCTCAGCTCCTGGGTCCACGATTTTTCAGGACGCAGGTTCGGGTCGTTGATGTACTGCGAGTTGGTGGTGGAAGTGGCCCCGTACAACTCGTTCACGGTGGGCATGCGCACCGCACGGCCCACGGCGTATTTGACAAAGGCGTCCTCTGCCACCTTTTTGGACAAGGCCACTTTGGGGGACAAGTGGTTCTCACTGCGGTCCGCAAATGCTTGGCTGCTGCTGGCAGAGAAGCGCGTCAAACCTTGTGTGGCGCTCCAGTGTTCCGCCCGCAAGCCCAGTACGGCGCGCCAGTCAGGGGCAAAGCGCCAAGTGTCTTGCGCGTACAGGCTTTGCAGCTGGGTGCGGCCGCCCACTTCACTCGCCACGCTGCCCGCAGCGTCGGTGGTCCAGTTGCCGGCCATGTTAGAGGTCAGGTAACGGAGTCTGTAGCTGTCTTGCTGCGCGCCAAAATCCACAACGTGCTCGCCTTTGGGTCCTTGCGGGCGCCAAGTGCCCCGCAAAGCCAGGTTGTTCCAACCCGTGCCCGAGCCGTCGGCGATGGTGCCCGCGCCGCCTGTTGCGGCGTTGGGCAGGGTGTTGCTGCCAGCATTCTGGCGCTTGGTGTCCGAGCCATAGTCGTACAAGCTGGCGGCCACTTCCCAGTCGAAGGTGCCTTGCGTGCGGCTCTTGACCGAGAGGCCATGCAGGGTGTGGGTGAGCTTTTCGTTGGTCAGGGGCAAGTCACCGCCGTTGAGCGCCGCGTAGCTGCGGCCACCGATGTTGATGATGCCGCTGGTGACCGACTGCCCTGCGGCGTTCGTCAGATAAGACTGTGGTCGGCCTTCAGACGTGTTTTGCCAGATGCCCAGCGAGTAAGTGGCACGCACGGTGGGGGTGAAGTCATAAGCGACTTTGACCTTCGCATGGTCCTGCACCGTGTGGTACTGCGTGGCCGCACCCAAGATTTGCCAGGGCACATTCGCACTGTTCAAGCCTGCAACTGCACCCGTCACCGCCGTGCCTGCCGAGCCCACGGTACCTGTGCTCACAGTGCGCGTGGCAAAGGTCAGGGGCTGGCCCTGGCTGTCGGTGTGGTTCAAGTTGACAAACCACGACCAGTCGCCCGAGCGGCTGCCCAAGGACGCGCTGGACTGCCAGCCGCCATAAGTGGCATGGGTGTTGTACAGGTCAAAGGGTTGGTGGGCGTAGCCCACTTTGACCGAGCCTTCGAGTTTTTCGGGCATTTTGGTCGTGTACTCGACCACCGCGCCCACCGAGTTGCCTGGGTAAGCCGCAGAAAACGGGCCGTACATCACGTCCACACGCTCGATTTCTTCGGGGGTGACCATGCCCCAGCGCGGCGGAAAGCTCAGGCCGCTGACGCCGTTGCCCAAATAATTGCTCAGCAAAATGCCGTCGGCATACACCGCCGAGCGGGTGCTGTTGCCTGTGCCCGAGGCGCGGCTGGACAAGATGGCGTGGTTGTAGTCGCCGTTGTAGCGCTTGCGCACCAAGAGGCTGGGGAAATACTTGAGCGCATCTTCGCTGTCGGTGGCGTTGATGTTCTGCTCGATCTGCGCGGCCGTGATGCCCTCCATCGTGGCCGGAATCTGGGTGGGCAGGGAGGTGGGTTGCTTGCTGACGATGGTGACCACGCCCACTTCTTTGCTGGGGGCGTTGTCGGCTGATTGGGCGGAGATGACGAAGGGGTAAGCCAGGGCCAGGCCCAAGGCGATGCGGGTTTTGCGCATGAAAATTCCTGAAAACGAAACACGAGCGACGCGGCCAAGCGGATCTCACCGCGGCGGCGACAAGGCGAAAGTTCAGGAAAGTGCAGGCGGGCCGCGCGGCGGCAGCGGGGTGCCGGTCAGCCAGGCGATGTGGGCCGACGGGATGGGGCGCAGGGCATAGGCCAATGCGTCCAAAGTTGGCGTGCTGGCCACTTCAGGTGACGGCGGGGTGCCGATCTGGCTGCACAAAGGACATTCCATGCCGCCCGAGGCGATGGGCGTGTCGCTCGCATCGTCCAACACCATCTTCATGCCGCCCATGGCCGAGCAGACCATCTGCGAAGTCTGCGGCTTGACCAGGGGCGAGGCCACAGCCACCCCGATGAACAAAGCAAACCACACCAGCACGAAGCGGGTGATGAGGTGTGCGTTGCGCAGGGTTTGCAGGCTGGACATGCCAGAAATTATCCCATGACCCGCCCGCCGTCATCTGCGTGACCCCCCAAAGCGCCGCCTGTTGCTAAGCTTTTGCCACGATAAACACCCTTGGAGAACCCCCCATGCTCAAACTCTGCGGCTTTGCTGGCAGCAACTACCACAACAAAATCAAACTGGCCTTGCTCGAAAAAGGCATTCCATTTGAAGAAGAGTTGGTCTGGGTTGGCGAGACCGACCCTGTGGCCAGTCCTTTGGGGAAAGTGCCCTACTTCAAGACCGAAGATGGCGCGATGTGCGAATCGGCCGTGATGCTGGAATACATCGAGCAAAAATACCCTCAAAACCCTTTGGTGCCTGCAGACCCCTTTGCCGCATCCAAGGTGCGCGAGTTGGCACTGTTTTTGGACCTGCACCTGGAATTGGTCGCTCGCAACCTCTACCCCGAAGCGTTTTTCGGCGGCAAGGTGAGCGACTCGGTGAAAGAAAAAGTCGGCGCTCAGCTCGAGAAAAACATCGCTGCTTTTGCCAAGCTGGCCAAGTTCTCGCCCTTTGTGGCGGGCGACAGCCTGACGCTGGCCGACTGTGCAGCCGTCACGCACTTTCCCTTGATCTCAGGCGCCACCAAGCTGGTTTACGGCAAAGACTTTTTGGCTGAACTGCCTGCCCGCGATTACCTGAAAATGATGGGTGAGCGGCCGCACATGCAAAAAGTGAACGCCGACCGCAAAGCCAATATGGAGTTGATGATGGCCCGCATGAAGGCCAAAAGCTGAGTCTGTGCGGCTGAGCACCTGATGCGGATCTACCCCGGCCCGTGGCTGACGTCACGCGGCAGCGGGGGTTGACCCACATCAATACCGCGTCACCCCAGGCGCCTAGGATGAAGCCATGACTTCATCCAACACGCCCTCCCTCTCCTTCCACCGCGAGCGCCTTTTGCATGAGCGCATGCAATTGCTGCAGCGCATCGCACAAGAGCGTGGTGGTCTGGTCTCGCGTGCGGACATGGCCGCTGAACACGATGTGCGCAGTTTGGATGACCAAGCCCAGGCCCTTTCGGGGCGCAACGACGAATTCGCCATGAACGAACACGCCATGGCTGAGCTGGGAGACATCGAAGCCGCACTGGAACGCATGGATGCGGGCACCTATGGCCAGTGCACCGACTGCGGCGTGACCATTCCGCCTGCGCGCCTGAGCGCTTACCCGACTGCCAAACGCTGCATCAATTGCCAGACCGTGGCTGAACAACGCCGCTGATTCTTAAACAAGGATTCAGACGAGCACTTTTCACAGTGTGGTCTAGATGGGTGAATTCGGGTTCTTCCGGCTGCCCCTGCGCATGACTGGCTGATATGCTTTATGGCATGCACAGCCTATTCCATTTCGCATTTCACGTCACCGACCTTGACGAGGCGCGTCGCTTTTACGGCGGCGTCCTCGGTTGCCAGGAAGGGCGATCCACCGACACTTGGGTGGACTTTGACTTCTTCTCTCACCAAATTTCCCTGCACTTGGGCGAGCCTTTCAAAACGACCCTCACGGGGCATGTCGGCGACCACTTGGTGCCTATGCCACACTTCGGCTTGGTCTTGCAAAAAGACGATTGGCAAGCGCTGGCCGACCGCCTGCAAGCGGCCCACACCCAGTTTGTGGTGGCACCCCATCTGCGCTTTGAAGGACAACCGGGCGAGCAGTGGACCATGTTTTTCATGGACCCGTTTGGCAACCCGATTGAAGTCAAAGGCTTTGCCGACCTGAGCACGGTTTACGCGAGCTGATGGGCATGGAGCACACCTTTGCTTCGGCCACCATTTTGCTGCTGCTGATCACCGACCCGCTGGGCAATATTCCCATTTTTGTCAACACGCTGCGGGCCGTGCCGCCAGAGCGGCGGGCGCGTGTCATTGTGCGCGAGGTTTTGATCGCCTTTGGCTTGCTGCTCACTTTCATGTTTGTGGGTCAGTCGTTCCTGAAGGCCATGAGCCTGTCGGACGTGTCTTTGCAAATCGGCGGTGCGGTGGTGCTGTTCTTGATTGCGCTGCGCATGATTTTTCCGCCGCCACCCCAAGACACACCCGTCCCCCTGGCTGAGCCCTTGATCGTGCCTTTGGCCATTCCAGCTTTGGCAGGACCTTCGGCCATGGCCACCGTGTTGCTGTTGGTCAGTCAAGCGCCCGAGAGGCGCATGGAGTGGGTGGCCGCATTGTCGGTGACCATGCTGGCGTGTGCTGTGGTGCTGCTACTGGCCGAACGGTTGCAGCGCGTGGTGGGTTTGCGCGTGGTCTCGGCTTTTGAGCGTTTGATGGGCCTGATTCTGGTGTCCATCTCCGTGGAAATGCTGATCCGAGGCTTGAAGTCACTGGCGCAAAGCTGGCCGAACTGAAATTCAGTTCAGTTTTCGGGGCTCAATCGGCACCTCTTGTTTGGTGCGTGGCTTACCCACCGGGCTGGCGGTCTGGCCTTTTTGGGTCGCTGCCATGTCTTCTTCGCTGGGGTATTGCCCCAGCAACCAATAGTCAAACACCCGCCGCGCAATAGGGGCCGCTGAAGCTGCGCCAAAGCCCGCGTTTTCCACCACCACTGCCACGGCGATCTTGGGTTTGTCTGCCGGGGCATACGCCATGTACAGAGCATGGTCGCGCTGGTACTCCGACAGGTTGGCTGCGTTGTATTTGTCCTTTTGCCCAATGGTCACCGCTTGGGCTGTGCCGGTTTTGCCCGCGCTGGTGTAACCGGCCCCGGCAAACACTCGGGCCGAAGTGCCGGAGGTGACCACGCCCACCAAACCATTGCGAATGACCTCCATGTGCTCAGGCTTGTAGCCCAGGTTCACAGGCTCTGACGCATTGACTTGGGTTTGCGCATGGGTCAAGGCGTCTTGTGTGGCCGTCACCACGCGGGGTTTGAACTGCACCCCTGCATTGGCCAGCGTGGCCGTGGCCGAAGCCAGCTGCAGCATGGTGAAGGTGTTGTAGCCCTGGCCAATGCCCAATGAAATGGTTTCGCCACCGAACCACTTCTTTTGTTCGGGCTTTTTGTAATAGTTGCGCTTCCAGTCGGTGCTGGGCAAGATGCCGCGCACTTCGCCGGGCAAGTCAATGCCGGTGATCTGGCCAAAACCCAGCGGCTTCATGAAGTCATGGATGGCGTCCACCCCCATCTCGTTGGCCAGCGAGTAGTAATAGACGTTGCTCGACAACACAATCGAGCGCACCATGTCCACCGGGCCCAAGCCGCTGTCGCCGTGGCTGCGGAAAGTGTGGCCCCCATACGTCCAGGAACCCGTGTCGTTGATGATGGTGCTGGCACTGCGCTTGCCCGTCGACAAAGCGGCCATGGCCATGAAGGGTTTGTAGGTCGAGCCCGGTGGGTAGGTGCCACGCAATGCCCGGTTGAGTAAGGGCTTGTCGATCGACTCGTTGAGCATTTGCCAGCTCTCGACATCGATGCCGTCCACGAACAAATTGGGGTCGAACGTCGGTTTGCTGACAAAGGCCAGCACCTCCCCCGTGTTCGGGTCCAAGGCGACGAGCGCACCGCGGCGGTTACCAAACAAGTCTTCCACCATTTTTTGCAGCTGGATGTCGATCGACAACACCACGTTTTGTCCCGGCGTGGCCAGGTCGCTGGACAAGCTGCGCGTCGCCCGTCCTCCGGCTGAAGTCTCCACCCGGTTCACTCCGGTGATGCCATGCAGCTCGCGCTCGTAGCGCTGCTCCACACCCAGCTTGCCGATGTATTCGGTGCCCCGGTAGTTGCCCGCGTCGTCCTCTTCTTCAAGGCGCTCCTTTTCTTTGACGTTGATGCGCCCGATGTAGCCCACCACATGGCTGGCCAACTCGCCATAGGGGTACTGCCTGAACAGACGGGCCTTGATTTCGACGCCTGGGAACCGGTAACGCTGCGCACTGAACTTGGCCACCTCTTCGTCGCTCAAACGGGTGCGGATGGGCAAGGAGTCGAAACTGCGCGAATCCTCGCGCAAGCGTTTAAAGCGGCGACGGTCTTTACCTTGGATTTCGACCACCTCGGCCAAAGCGTCGATGGTGGCTTCCAGGTCATTCACCCTGGAGGGTGTGATTTCCAGCGTGTAGGCCGAGTAGTTGCTGGCCAACACCACCCCATTGCGGTCCATGATGGTGCCGCGAGGCGGCACCGTCGGGATCACCGCTGTGCGGTTGTTTTCCGCCTGCTCCAGCAAGTCGTCGTGGCGCACGATCTGCAAATAAGACAAACGGGCGACCAACAACAAAAAGCAAACCAGCACGACGATTTGCATGACAGCGACCCGCCCGCGGAACCTGTGAAGTTCGGCCTGGCTGTCACGCAACTCGGCAAGGGAAGGCAGCCACAGTGACATGGTCAAAGCGGCCGAATGTTGTCAGGGTCAAAAGCACGGCGTTGCGGCGCAAGCAGCAAAGCGCCCACCAAGGGCCACAAAGCGGCCTGCAGAAATGGCGCCAACAACTGGCTCCAATGCGGCCAGGCGTCCTGCACGATCAAGCGCGTGGCCCACTCCACCAAGGCGGCCACCACAAACAAAGGCACGATTTGCAGGGCTTGCTCGCGCAGCGGAAACCACAGCAAACGCCGCTGAACGGCCAAAGCGATGCCACTGATCACCACATACGACAAAGCGTTTTGCCCGAGCAGGGCCGACTCGTGCACATCGAGCGCCAAGCCCAAGACAAAGGCCAAGACCATCCCCACACGACGCGGCTGGTAAACATTCCAAAAAACCAGCACGATGGCCAGCACATCGGGCAGCCAGTGCCATCCCGTCAAGCCCAACAACATGTTCAGCAACAGGCCCAAGATCAATGTGAAAGCGATGAACCGGGGGTTGGCCGGCAGCAAGAGCGGACGGCCTGCAGGCATGATCATGGCGTGGCTCCTGAAGCAGTGGTTCGGCCCTTGCCTTTGCGCTTGGGTTCAGGCGGGGCCACGGGCACCGCTGGCCAATCCTTGACCGGCATCAGCACCAGCAAATGTCGGCCACGGGGTTTGGCCGTCGGCGTGGCTTGCACCCGGGCAAAAGAAGAATCGACCCGGCGGTCGATGTGGCTCACCAGACCCACATGCAAACCGGGCGGGTACACGCCGTCGATGCCACTGGTGGTGAGCAAATCACCCGACTTGATGTCGGTGCCCGAGGGCACAAATTTCAACTCCAACTCACCGCCTTGCGAGTTGGCATCGCCAATCGCCACATGGCGCGTGCCGGTTCGCGCGTTCATCACGGGAATACTTTGGCCGCGGTCGGTCAACAAAGTCACCTCACTGACCAAGGGGTAGACCCGCGTCACTTGCCCCACGACACCGCCCACATCGATGACAGCGGATCCTTGCACCAAACCCGCCACCGAGCCACGGTCCACCACGAGGCGATCGGTGTAAGGGTCGGCGGTGTCGTACAACACCTCGACCGCCTTGCTGGGTCCTGCAAACTGCGAACGCAAATCGAGCAACTCACGCAACTGGGCATTTTCTTGGGCCAACTGCTCCACTTGCTGCAGCCTTTGGGCTTGGGCAATGGTGCGGGTCTGGAAGTTCTGGGCCGCGTCTTGGGCTTTCTCCAGATCGCCAAAGTACGCACCCAAACCACTGAACGCCCGCACGGGCTGCAGTGACAACCATTGCAAGGGGGCCAGCACCACGGCAATGCCCGATCGCAAGGGTTGTGAAATTTGGAACCGGTGGTCGGACGCCATCAACAAGACAGACAGCAAGGAGAGCAATACCAGCTTGGCGGTCGCAGACAAGCCCTGCCGAAAAATCGGCGGGGCACTGCGTTCAAAGGTATCCAGAGCCATGAGGGGGATGCGCCGGATTTCGCCAGCCTTATTCGCTGGTGAAGATACTGCCCAGCTGGTCCATGCGCTCCAGGGCCATGCCGCAACCGCGGGCCACGCAGGTCAGCGGGTCTTCGGCCACCAGCACGGGCAAACCGGTTTCTTCGGCCAGCAAGCGGTCCAAGTCGCGCAGCAGCGCGCCGCCGCCGGTCAGCATCATGCCGCGCTCAGCGATGTCGGCACCCAACTCGGGCGGGGTGTGTTCCAAGGCGGTTTTGACGGCCGAGACGATCTGGTTGAGCGGATCGGTCAGGGCTTCGAGGATTTCATTGGAGCTGATGGTGAAGCTGCGGGGCACGCCTTCGGACAGGTTGCGGCCCTTGACTTCCATCTCTTTGACTTCGCTGCCGGGGAAAGCTGAGCCGATGTTTTTCTTGATGGCTTCGGCCGTAGGCTCGCCGATCAACATGCCGTAGTTGCGGCGGATGTAGCTGATGATGGCTTCGTCGAACTTGTCGCCACCTACGCGCACGCTGCCTTTGTAGACCATGCCGCCGAGCGAAATCACACCGACTTCGGTGGTGCCACCGCCGATGTCGACCACCATGGAGCCCGAAGCTGCCGACACCGGCAAGCCTGCGCCAATGGCTGCGGCCATGGGTTCTTCGATCAAATACACCTCAGAAGCGCCTGCGCCCAGCGCCGATTCACGGATGGCGCGGCGCTCGACCTGGGTGGAACCACAAGGCACACAAATGATGATGCGGGGGCTGGGCCGAAAGGTGCTGCGGGGGTGCACCATGCGGATGAACTGCTTGAGCATCTGCTCGGTCACGGTGAAGTCGGCGATCACGCCGTCCTTCATGGGGCGAATGGCTTCGATGTTGCCGGGCACTTTGCCCAGCATGGCCTTGGCTTCGTGGCCCACGGCCTGCAAAGTCTTTTTGCCTTGGGGACCGCCTTCGTGGCGAATGGCGACCACCGAAGGCTCGTCGAGCACGATGCCCTTGTCGCGTACAAAAATCAGGGTGTTGGCAGTGCCCAGGTCAATGGCCAGGTCACTGGAGAAATAACGGCGGAAAGAGGAAAACATTCAGGAGTCCTTTGGCGCGGCATCCCCATGCCATCGTTTGGCGTTTTGGGGTGGGCGCGGCGATCAAATCAGGGGGGTTGGCAGGGCGGGCTCGAAGACTGCAGAGCGTGCGGCACCAAACACAGGATAATACCTGATCCCCCAGCAAAACTGGCCTTTCTTGGCCCCGTTGACGCTGTAAAACACGGTCCCTTACAACTCTTTTCAAACCATGTCCCTGACCCCGCAGGATATTGCCCGCATCGCGAACCTCGCACGACTGGAACTCCAGCCAGACGAAAGTGAGCGCATGCTCACTCAAATCAATGGCTTTTTCAGCATCGTTGAAGCCATGCAAGCGGTGGACACCACCGGCATCGAACCCATGGCCCACCCCGTGGCCGCCATCCAGGACATCACGCTGCGCCTGCGCCCGGACGTGGCCAGTGAACCCAACCAACGCGACCTGAACCAGAAAAGCGCCCCCGCCGTCGAGCGCGGCCTGTTTTTGGTGCCCAAGGTGATCGAGTGAGCCTTACGATGAATTCTCTGCACGACATGACCGTGGCCGAACTGGCCCAGGCCCTCAAAACCAAACAAGTGAGCGCAGTGGAAGTAGCCACCGGCTTTTTGGCCCGTTTGGGCGGCAACCCACACAACGCGTTCCTCGACATCGACAGCGAAGTGACGCTGGCCCAAGCGCAGGCCAGCGACGCCCGTTTGGCCGCTGGCACAGCTGGCCTGCTCGAAGGTGTGCCTGTGGGCCACAAAGACGTTTTCGTTACCCGCGACTTCGCCACCACCGCAGGCTCGAAAATCTTGACCGGCTACCGATCGCCCTTTGACGCCACGCTGGTGCAAAAGCTCGGCGCTTCTGCATCGGGCGGCGCAGGCATGGTCACCGTGGGCAAGCTCAACTGCGACGAATTCGCCATGGGCTCGGCCAACGAAAACTCGGCTTTTGGCAAAGTGACCAACCCTTGGGACACGGCCCGCGTGCCCGGTGGCTCGTCGGGCGGCAGCGCCGCCGCTGTGGCGGCACGCTTGGTGCCCGCAGCCACCGGCACCGACACCGGCGGCTCGATCCGCCAGCCCGCCAGCTTTTGCGGCATCACCGGCATCAAGCCCACCTATGGCCGCGCCAGCCGCTACGGCATGATCGCCTACGCCTCCAGCCTCGACCAGGGCGGCCCCATGGCCCGCACCGCCGAAGACTGCGCGCTGCTGCTCAGCGCCATGTGCGGCCCGGATCTGGACCGTGATTCGACCTCGCTCGACGTGCCTGCCGAAGACTTCACGGCCTCGCTGAACCAATCTCTTGAAGGCTTGCGCATTGGCATTCCGAAGGAGTTTTTTGGCGAAGGCCTGGCGGCCGATGTGCGTGCCGCCGTGGACAGTGCCTTGCGCGAGTACGAAAAGCTGGGCGCCAAGCTGGTGCCCATCAGCCTGCCGCGCACTGAGTTGTCCATCCCTGTTTACTACATCATTGCCCCCGCAGAAGCCAGCTCCAACCTGAGCCGCTTTGACGGCGTGAAGTTCGGCCACCGCGCCAAGGACTACAACGACTTGGTGGACATGTACAAAAAGACCCGCGCCGAAGGTTTTGGCAACGAGGTCAAACGCCGCATCATGACGGGCGCTTATGTGCTGAGCCACGGCTACTACGACGCCTACTACCTGCAAGCGCAAAAAATCCGCCGCATGATCGCTGACGATTTCCAAAACGCGTTCAAAGAATGCGACGTGATCGCCGGCCCCGTGGCTCCATCGGTGGCCTGGAAGTTTGGCGAAAACGCCAATGACCCGGTAGCCGACTACTTGGCTGACATCTTCACCCTGCCCGCCTCGCTGGCCGGTCTGCCTGGCATGAGCGTGCCCGCAGGCTTTGGTGCGGGCAACATGCCCGTGGGCCTGCAGCTGATTGGCAACTACTTCAAGGAAGCCCAGTTGCTGAACGCCGCACACCGCCTGCAACAAGCGACCGATTTCCACCTTCGCAAGCCGGAGGGCATCTGACATGAGCAAACTCGTCCAAGGCTACGAAGTCGTCATCGGCTTCGAAACACACGCCCAACTCTCGACCAAGAGCAAGATCTTCAGCCGCGCCTCGGTGGCGTTTGGCGCAGAGCCCAACACGCAAGCTTGCGCGGTGGACATGGCCCTGCCCGGCACGCTGCCCGTGATGAACATGGGCGCTGTTGAGCGCGCCATCGAGTTCGGTTTGGCCATCAACGCCCACATTGCCGAGCGCAGCATTTTTGCGCGCAAAAACTACTTCTACCCCGACCTGCCCAAGGGCTACCAGATCAGCCAGTTCGAGATCCCGGTGGTGCAAGGCGGTGAGGTGTCTTTCTTTTTAGAAGTGGGCAAAGAGACCGTGCGCAAAACCGTGCGCCTGGAACGTGCCCACCTCGAAGAAGACGCGGGCAAATCGCTGCACGAGGACTTCATTGGTCAGTCGGGCATTGACCTGAACCGCGCCGGAACACCGCTGCTGGAAATCGTGACCCAGCCAGACATGCGCAGCAGCGAAGAGGCCGTGGCCTACGCCAAAGAACTGCACAAAATCGTCACCTGGATCGGCATCTGCGACGGCAACATGCAAGAAGGCAGTTTCCGGTGTGATGCCAACGTGTCGGTGCGCAAGCCCGGTGGCGAGCTGGGCACCCGCCGCGAAATCAAGAACCTGAACAGCTTCAAGTTCATGCAGCAAGCCATCGACTACGAAGTGCGCTGGCAAATCGACCAGATCGAAGACGGCATCGCCATTCAGCAAGCCACCGTGCTGTTCGACCCCGACACGGGCGAGACCCGCGCCATGCGCACCAAGGAAGACGCCGCCGATTACCGCTACTTTCCTGATCCGGACCTGCCACCGCTGGTGATTGGCCGCGACTGGGTGGAGCGCGTCAAAGGCGAGATGGCCGAGTTGCCTCGCGTGATGGCCGAGCGCTTCGTACGCGACTACGCCCTGCCCGAATACGACGCCACGCAACTCACCCAAAGCAAGGCGGTTGCCGCCTACTTTGAAGCCACGGCCAAAGCCTGCGGCCAAGCCAAACTGGCCAGCAACTGGATCATGGGCGAAGTCTCACGCCGCCTGAATGCCAGCGAGATGAGCATCGAGCAAGCCCCGGTGAGCGCCGCCCAACTGGCCACCCTGATCGGCCGCATCAGCGACAACACCATCAGCAACAACGCGGCGCGTCAGGTGTTTGAAGGATTGTGGAATAAAGAAGGCGAAGTCGACGCCATCATCGAAGCCAAAGGCCTCAAGCAGATGAACGACACGGGTGAGCTTGAAAAGATCATCGACGATGTGTTGGCCGCCCACCCCAAAAACGTGGAAGAGTTCAAGGCGGGCAACGCCAAAGCCTTGAACGGCTTGGTCGGCCCGATCATGAAGGCCAGCAAGGGCAAGGCCAATCCGGCTCAGGTCAATGCGCTGCTGATGAAGAAGCTCGGTTGATTTTCTATAAAGCCGCAGACAACGTGTTGTTTGGAGCCTAGTTGATGGACGAGCGGACTTGTCGTAAATGTGGGGTGACAAAACCCTTTACGAGAGAGTTTTTTAGCCCACGGCGTTGGACATGCAATGCATGTATGCGTGCTACCGCCAATAAGTGGGATCAAGATAATCCAGAAAAAAAAGCGATCAGTAGATCTGTATACAAGCAGCGTGTAACTAACGCCGGCGGCGGGCATACGTCAGACGAGCTTCTCTTGCTTCGATTGATGCAAGATCGTAAGTGTTATTACTGTGAGGCAAACTTTGGCGATGCAGCTGTTGAAAAGGACCATAGGACACCCTTGAGCAAGGGCGGGACCAATGATGCTTTCAACATCGTTTACGCATGCCGTACTTGCAATCGAGACAAAGGAGGCAAGCTGGCATCGGACTTTTTTGGCTGGAGACGATCAGAGGGGTTGCATTGCCGTCCTCCACTGACGTGTTTCTTTTGTGAGTCAGACCTTGCTGACGCAGGTAATGTCAGTCTACGAATGCCTGTCCAAAGAGGGGGCGCATATTTGCCAGAAAATCTTGTTTGGGCGTGCCCTAGTTGCTATACAGAAAAGAACGATCAAACTGCTGCCGAATATTTGAGTTGGCGGAGGCAGAATGGTTTGAAAACGAGACAGTCTATACGTGTGCTTGTAAAAAGATCCAAGCCGAAATAAGTTTGTTCTATAAAAATAGTCCTACTCCTGGGCTAGAAAATACCGCGCCCCCCGTGCCCGTTTGCAACAACACCCCCATCTCGCACAGCGCCGTGAGTTCACGATAAGCCGTTGCGCGTGACACGCGGCACAGGTTCACGTATTTCTCCGTGCTGTTGCCGTTGGCAAAACAGTCTAGCCACACGTCATTACGTTTGTTGATCGCCTTGGTTTATGCGGGTGTGAGTTTCGGATGTTGCTACGATCCCACTGAGATTTACGCTTCATACGTGAAGCGTAAATGGCCTTTTTACGCTTCACGCCTCTGTACGGCCACCAGCACATCAAGCCCCGACCATTGACAAGTCAATCAATTGTCGTAACATACAAACAATTAATCCCAAAGATCAATACATGAGCATTCACACGTTTTCAAGCCGCGACTTCACACGAGACGTGTCGGCCGCCAAACGCGCTGCCGTGGATGGACCTGTGTTCATCACCGACCGAGGTCGCCCCGCGTTTGCATTGCTCAAAATCGACGACTACTACCGCATGGCAGGAAAATCGGCCCCCTCCCTGCTGGAGGTGATGGACGGCATCCCAAGTGGTGAAGGCATCGATTTCGATCCGCCCAAACTGGGGATTCAGATTCAGGCCGCGACCCTGGACTGAAGGCGATCCATGTTCGTTCTGGACACCAACGTCATTTCCGAGCTGCGCCAGGGCAAGCCCAACTCGTCCATGGCTGTACGCCAATGGGCCGCAGGCCAGCCCAGCAATCAACTCTTTTTGTCATCCATCACGCTGCTTGAGTTGGAATTGGGCATTCAGGCGTTGGAGCGCAAAACACCGCCGCAGGGCAGCGCTTTGCGCCATTGGCTGGGTGGCGTTCGCGCCGCTTTTGCGGGTCGCATCTTGCCTTTTGCAGAAAACACTGCACCCGTGTGTGCGGCGCTGCACATCCCAAACCCGCGCTCTGACCGAGACGCAATGATTGCCGCCACCGCCCTTGAGCATAAATTCACGGTGGTGACGCGCAACGTGGCGGATTTTGAAGCGACTGGCGTGGCGCTTTTGAATCCTTGGCGCGACACATAAATAAACGACAAAATTCATTTAGGTCTTGCGCCAGGGCCTTCCATCAATCCAGCTTGGCAAGGCTCAGTCCCGGTCATGATGGGACATACTTCAGAACTGACCTGTTCCTGCATTCACCCGGAAACGCCATGACCACACCGCATTTGATTCTTGTGCCTGGCTTGATGTGCGATGCCGCATCGTGGGCTCCGATGTTGCCTGCCTTGCAGGGGCATGCCCAAGTCCATGTGGTCGATCACGGTCAGGCCGATGATTTGGTCACGATGGCCCAGCAGATTCTGGACGCCGCTCCCGAGACTTTTCACCTGGCCGGGCACTCGATGGGCGGTCGAGTGGCTTTGGAGGTGATGCGAATGGCGCCTGAGCGGGTGCAGGCGCTGGCCTTGCTGGGCACTGGCTATCGCCCTAAAGAAGCGGGTGCTGCCGGTGAAAAGGAAGTGCAGACTCGGCAAGCCCTGCTGGATGTGGCGCAGCGCGATGGCGTGCGGATGATGGCGCAAGTTTGGGTGCAGAACATGGTGGCACCTTCGCGCCTGACCGATGCGGTGCTGATCGAAGAAATTGTGCAAATGTTCCAGCGCAAGTCAGAAGATGTTTTCAAGCGCCAGATCCGCGCCTTGCTGGCGCGCCCAAACGCCAGCGATGTGTTGCAACAACTGCGTGTGCCCACCCTGCTGATGGCCGGTGAATGGGACACTTGGGCCAGCCCCCAGCAACACCAGGCCATGGCCGATCTGATGCCCGCCCGCCCCACAGTGCAGGTGGTGACTGGATCGGGTCACATGATGATGATGGAAAAGCCAGAGGCCGTGGCGGCCCATTTTGTGAGTTGGCTGAAACTGTGATCAGCCTTCGAGCGGCACCACTTCCTGCTCAATCGCCCCAAACAAACTCTCGCCGTTCAGCCCCTTCATCTCGATGCGAATGGTGTCGCCGTATTTCATGAACTCGGTGCTGGGTTGGCCGTCCAAGATGGTTTCGATGGCGCGTTTTTCGGCGATGCAGCTGTAGCCTTTGGGCCACTCGGGTTTACCGTTCACTTCCACGCTTTTGTTGCTCACGGTGCCACTGCCCACGATGGAGCCGGCGCGCACGTTGCGGGTTTTGCAGATGTGAGCGATCAGCTGGCCGAAGTGGAAGGTCATCTCGGGGCCAGCCTCGCACATGCCCACTTTTCGACCGTTCCAAGTGGACTGCAGAGTCAGGTGGACGCGGCCGCCTTGCCAGGCTTCGCCCAACTCATCGGGCGTCACGGCCACGGGGCTGAAAGCGGTGGCGGGTTTGCTTTGCACAAAGCCAAAACCTTTGCCCAGCTCGTTCGGGATCAGGTTGCGCAGGCTCACGTCGTTGGCCAACATGATCAGGCGCACGGCCTCAATGGCGTCGTCTGCATTGGTTTGCATGGGCACGTCGCCGGTGATGACCGCGATTTCGGCTTCAAAGTCGATGCCAAACGCTTCGCTGGCGCACACCACCGGGTCGCAAGGGCCCAGAAGATCATCGCTGCCGCCTTGGTACATCAAGGGGTCGGTGTAAAAACTGGCGGGCACTTCCGACTTGCGCGACGCACGCACCAGCTCCACATGGTTGAGGTAGGCCGAACCGTCGGCCCACTGGTAAGCGCGGGGCAGCGGGGCCATACATTGCTCCGGGTCAAACGGGAAAGCGTGGCGGGCCTTGCCTTGGTTCAGGGTGGTGTACAGGTCTTCAAGCTGGGGGGCCAAAAAGTTCCAGTCGTCCAGCACCGACTGCAGTTTGCTGGCGATGCCGGTCGCATAATGGGCGGTGCTCAGATCGCGCGAAACCACCACCAGTTGTCCGTCGCGTGAGCCGTCTTTGTAGGTCGCCAATTTCATCTTGAATGTGTCCGTTCGTGCCTTGATGCGCTACAGTGTGCACCACCAAGAAGTTACGCATTGTTAAACCCGTTTAACTAAACGAAACCGGATTTTAGGCGACATGGACTCAGCCCTCACAGCCACCATCGCCAAAGGCGAAGACAAAGAACGCGCCGGCATTCAGTCGGTGGAGGTCGGCTTTGCGCTGCTGGACGTGTTGGCGCAAGCGCCCGGCCCCTTGATGCTGCGCGACTTGGCTGCTGCCGCCCAAATGAGTGCGGCCAAAGCCCACCGTTACTTGGTCAGTTTTCAGCGCTTAGGTCTGGTGATGCAAGACAGCACCAGCACCCGCTACGAGTTGGGCCCTGCGACTTTGCGACTGGGCTTGGCCACCTTGTCCCGCTTGGACGCAGTCAAGATGGCCCGAGAGCGGTTGCCCGCCTTGATCGAAGCAACCGGCCACACCACCGCACTGGCCGTTTGGGGCAACAGAGGGCCCACCTTGGTGCACTGGCAAGAAACGCCTCTGGCCGCGCCGGTCAGCCTGCGCTTGGGCGATGTGATGCCGCTTTTGTCTTCGGCCACCGGGCGCTGCTTTGCAGCTTTCAACGACCACGGCGGCGGGGCCAACAAAGCCGCGCCCATGATCGAAGAAGAGTTGGCCCTGGCTCGCAAACTGGGCCGCAGCGACTTGCCCAACAGCCCAGCCCAAGTGCAAGCGATGGTCAAAGAAACCCGGCAACAAGGTTTGGGCCGCGTGGTCAATGTGTTGTTGCCCGGCATTTCCGGTTGGTGCGCCCCTGTTTTTGATGCAGACGGTCACTTGGTCTTGGGTGTGGTGTCGCTGGGCTCCTCGGCCACCCTCGACACCGCCTGGGACGGACCGATTGCCCAACACCTGCGCCACTTCTCCCAACAACTGTCGGCCGATTTGGGTTGGCTGGGTTGATGCCTTCCAAACGCCCACCACCGGCCGCGCAAGACATGGCCGTCTTGTCGGGGCCGCCTTCTCGCCGCACTTTGGTCGCCTTGGTGCTTTGCGTGCTGGTGGCGCATGGACTGGCGCTGCTCAGCGTGTCGGGCACACTGGATTTGCGTTTACCCGCCGACAACGAGGTGCGCAGCGGCCCCATGCAAACGCGCTGGATACCCCCTCCAGCAGCGGCAGTGCCTGCGCCCGTCCCCCAAAAAACGGCCGCCCCCAAAACCCGAATCGCCACCGAAGCATCGCGCCCCGCGCGCCCCATGCCTTCACCCGAACCTGTTGTAGAACCCCTGACCGAAGCTGCGCCAACCACAGCACAAGCCCCGGCATCGGACGCAGCAGACTTGCCAAAACCCACCGCTGCCGAGCCCACCCAAGCGGTCCCCTTGAACGCATCGGCTGAAAGCCCCCTGCCCCAGGCACAAAACCCTGCCCCCCCTGCCAGCGAAGCCCAGGCACAAGCCCAAGTGGCCACCGCTGCCATGCCCCTGATTCCTCTGGGGGCCTTGCCCCCTTCCAGCCTGTTGAACTACCGCCTGACGGGGGCCTCCAAAGGACTCACTTACCATGCCACGGGCGAATTGCGCTGGCAGTTCAACGACACGGCTTACGCCACGAGTTTGTCGGTTCGGGCGTTTTTGCTGGGCACACGCCACTGGCGCAGCGTGGGCCTGGTGAACGCCACGGGCCTCGCCCCCACGCGCTTTTCAGACAGCTGGCGCAACGAACGTGCCACGCACTTTGACCGCGACAACAAGCGGGTGGTGTTCAGCAGCAACGCGCCCGTGGCCGTTTTGGAGCCGGGCGCGCAAGACCAGGTGAGCCTGTATGTGCAACTGGCCGCCGCCATGGCGGGCGAACCCCAACGGTTTCAGCCGGGCACGCGGCTGCAGATTCAAACCGCCACGGTACGTGACGCCCAGCCTTGGCTGCTGACCATGGATGCCGCAGAAACTCTGAAATTGGACGCCCAAACCTTGCAAACGGCCAAATGGGTGTGTCAGCCTCGCAACCGTTTTGACGCCAAGGTCGAGTTCTGGATGGCCGAAAAATACGGCTGGTTGCCTGTGCGCATTCGCATCACCCAAGTCAGCGGCGACTTCATCGACATGATGCTCGTAGGGCAGGAGCCTTTGCCGGCCTTGCCTTTGACAGCATCTCCCGTCGGTAAAACCACGTCATCTTGAAGTTCATCCCAAAAGCCCCACCTGTTGAGCACAAGTTGAGAGAGAATGAAGCCATGAACCTGCTGTACGAATCTGAAACCTTCGCCGTGATGCATGTATTGGCCAACGCGCCAGCCGAGCCCGCGGTCACCCCCAGCGCACACCTGTTGGAGCGCCATGGTTTTGAAATCGTGGACAAGCGTTCAGGCAAAGAGGTTTACCTGGATGGCTCTTGGGCCGAAATGTTCCAGCAGCAAATACAAGCTTGGCAGCAACACACCCCGACGCAAGAAGAAGTCGAGGACACGCTGGAAGGTTATACCGGTCTGGCCCAACAGCCGGTCGTGGTGCATTGAGCCAGAACCGCCATCCACCCACCGCCTTTGTTCAGGCGGTTTTTTTTCGCCTGCCCAACCACTGAAACAGAGGTCCGACCAGCATCAACACGGCCACCAAGCGGCAAACCTGAAATGCCGTGACCACCGGCACCCCCAACTTCAAGACCTTGGCGGTGATGGCCATCTCGGCAATGCCACCCGGGGCCGTTCCCAAAATCAGCGTGGCGGCTGGCAACCCTGTGGCCCATGCCAAGCACTGGCCAAACCCCACCGATAAGAGCAACATGCCGACCGTGCCCAGAGCCACCGAAAACAACCAGCGCGGCGCGGTATGGACAAACTCCCGCTGAAAACGCACACCCAAACTCACACCAATCACCAACTGCGCCGCATTCGACAAAACGGTGGGCACCGTGGACCACTCGATACCCGACAAGGTCAGCCCCATCGATGCCAGCAAAGCCCCCATGAACCAAGGATTGCTGCGCTTGAACAAGGTCATGACCCATGCCCCCACCGCCGTGGCCAGTGACAGCCAAAGCAAACCGGGCCACTGCACCCCACCGGCTCCTGGCAACAAGCGGGTATCGACGGGTAAGCCCCAGTGACTTTGCACCCACTGCATGGCGAAAGGCACGGACAACACCACGATCACCAAACGCACGCTGTGCGACGCCGCCACCAAATCGGTGCGTGCACCGTGGCGCTCAGCCAGCAAAGTCATCTCAGAGGCGCCGCCGATCGCACTGGCAAAGTAACTGGTGGCTCGACCTGCGCCGGGTGGCAAATGGGCAAAATCAGCCGCATGCTGACGCTGCAACCAAGCACCGAACAAAGCTCCTAACGCCAATGCCCACACCACGGCCAAAGCAATCGCCCACCACAAACTGACCACCAACGCACCGACTTGTGGCGTGAAGTACAGCCCCAGCGCCGCCCCGATCACCCATTGCCCAGCGTTGCGCAAGGGTGTGGCGCTGCGGGTGGGCGCGCCCAACACCGAAGCCAAGGCCGTGACCAGCAAAGGCCCCAGCATCCAAGGAATCGGCGTGTGCAACCAGAGGCACACTTGCACAGCCAACAGTGCAGACATCAAGGTCAACACCACGCGGGTCAGGTGACGAAAGTTCATGGGCTCAAAAAAAGACCGCCCAAACGGACGGTCGGGGTGACAGGCAAGACCCAGCGATCAGGCGTGACGGCGGATGCTGTCGGCCACCGTCTGCACGATCTGGTCGATGTGCGCGTCTTCGACAATGTAGGGTGGGCAAATGACGATGTTTTCGCCCGCAGGGCGCACCCACACACCATGGTGGAAGCAGTCCATGAAGATGTCATAGGCCCGCTTGCCGGGCGTACCAGGGATGCTGGCCAGCTCCACCGCCCCGGCCAAGCCCAAAGTGCGGATACCGACCACATTGGGCAAGCCCTTCAAGGCGCTGTGCATCGCGTCGCCCAGCACCCGGCCTTGCTGGCCCGCGCGTGCAAAAAGGTTTTCTTCCTTCATCAAGTCAAGCGTGGCAATGGCGGCCGCACAAGCGACGGGGTGGCCTGAATAGGTGTAGCCATGGAAAAACTCGATGGCATGTTGTGGCGAGTTGGCGTTCATCATCGCGTCGTAGATGAAGTCGCGGCAAATCACGCCGCCCAGCGGAATCACGCCGTTGGTCACTGCCTTGGCAAAGTTCAGCATGTCGGGCACCACGCCATAAAAATCAGCGCCAAAGTTCACGCCCAGACGGCCAAAGCCGGTGATGACCTCGTCAAAAATCAACAAGATGCCGTGCTTGTCGCAAATCTCGCGCAGGCGCTTCACATAACCTTGGGGCGGGATGTACCAGCCCGCGCTGCCCGCGATCGGCTCGACGATCACAGCGGCGATGTTGCTCGGGTCGTGCAAGACCAAAATGCGGTTTTCCAGTTCCAGCAAGGGGTCTTCGGCCCACACGGGCTCTTCGTGGTGGATGTAGGGGTGGTTCACCGGGTCATGAATGAAGCGCATGTGGTCCACCCGAGGCAGCAGTTGCGCACCGAATGCCTTGCGGTTGGCCGGCAAGCCGCCCACACTCATACCGCCAAAGTTGACGCCGTGGTAACCCTTTTCACGCCCGATGAACACCGTGCGGTGGCCTTCACCCCGAGCACGGTGGTAAGCCAGTGCCACTTTCAGCGCCGTGTCAGCCGCTTCCGAGCCGGAGTTGCAAAACAGCACCTTGTTCAAATCACCCGGGGCCATGTCGGCAATCATCTGCGCCGCTTTGAAAGCCTTGTCGTTGCTGGCCTGAAACGCCGTGGCGTAGTCCAGCGTGTCCAGCTGCTTTTTGATGGCCTCGTTGATCGGCTTGCGGTTGTGACCTGCGCCCACGCACCACAGGCTAGAGATGCCGTCGATGATCTTTTTGCCGTCGTGCGTGGTGAAGTGCATGCCCTCGGCACCCACAAACACGCGCGGGTCTTGTTTGAAGGTGCGGTTGGGCGTGAAGGGCAACCATTGGTTGTCCATGTTGAATTCGGTGTGGGCCACAGCAAAACTCCTCGAAATCTCTTGATTTGCTCAGTTTAATGGGCAATTTGGCGGCCTGCTGCCCCAGGGCGACAGGGCGAGCGAAAGAAAAACGAGGGTCTTTACAATAGAACTCACTAAAAGGACTGCCAACGGCGAGCGCCCTGCCATTGCCCAGTCGATGACCTTCCATGTTGCTTGAACCCATGACCACGACCTACATCCTGACCCTCTCTTGCCCTGACCGCACTGGCATCGTGCATGCCGTGTCGGGTTTTTTGCTGGAGCGGGGCGGCAACATCGAAGAAGCGGCCCAGTACAGCGACCACGACACCGGCCTGTTTTTCATGCGCGTTCAGTTTGCGTGCGATCAATTGGACGGTGACAGCCTGAATGCCCAATGGACCGCTTTTGCCCAAACCTTCAGCATGAAGTGGGACCTGCACGCCACCGCCCAGCCCATGCGAACCGTGCTCATGGTCAGCAAAGAAGGCCACTGCCTGAACGACCTGCTGTTCCGCTGGAAGAGCGGCCTGCTGCCACTCGACATCCGCGCCATCGTGAGCAACCACCGCGAGTTCTACCAACTGGCCGCCAGCTACAACGTGCCGTTTCACCACATCCCGGTGACCAAAGACAACAAGGCGCAAGCGGAGGCCAAGCAGTACGAGATCATCCAGGCCGAAGGCGCCGAGCTGGTGGTGCTGGCCCGTTACATGCAAATTTTGAGCGACGACCTGTGCCGCAAGTTGGCCGGCCGCGCCATCAACATCCACCACAGCTTTTTGCCCAGCTTCAAGGGCGCCAAGCCTTATTACCAGGCGCACGACCGGGGCGTGAAACTGATTGGGGCCACCGCCCACTATGTGACGGCCGACCTGGACGAAGGCCCGATCATCGAACAAGACGTGGCACGCGTGGACCACAGCAAAACCGTGGAAGACCTCACGGCCCAAGGCCGCGACACCGAAAGTCAGGTGCTGGCCCGCGCTGTCAAATGGCACAGCGAGCACCGCGTGCTGATCAACGGCCACAAGACGGTGATTTTTAAGTGAATTTTTTTGTGGGACAGATCTTCAGCTCTGTCCCCAACCGATCAAACTTTGCGAGACAGATCTTTCGCCCTACCCCCAACTGATACATGACCAACGCGTCCCGCATCCCGCCCATCCAGTGCCTCTTGACCTTTGAGGCCTTGGCGCGTTTGCGCAGCGTCACGCAAGCAGCCGAGGAGTTGTGCGTGACGCCCAGCGCCGTGAGCCACCGGGTCAAGCAACTCGAGCAAATCATCGGCACCAAGCTGTTTGGCCGGGCCGATTTTTCCCTGACCACCGAAGGCAACGAATACTTGGCCCATGTGCGCGAAGGCCTGGTGTCGCTGCAGCGCTTCCCCAGCGCCAGCAACACGCCGGGCCGGCGCAAACTGCGCTTGGCAGTGACCCCGACTTTTGCGCGCTCGGTCTTGATGCCGAGGCTCAAGCACTTTTTGGACGCTTACCCCGAGATTGACATCACTTTGCAAGTGAGCATTCCCCTGCTGGACGTTGTGGCCGAAGACGCCGACCTGACGGTGCGTTTTGGCACCGGCCGCTACTCAGATGTAGAGCATGTGTGTCTGGCCAAAGACGAAGTCACCCCCTTGGCATCGCCCGCTTGGCTGCGAGAGAACGGCCCCTTTGCCAGCGCGGAAGACCTGCAAGGCGTGGCCCTCCTGCGCAGCCCGCTGGAGCCCTGGCGCACTTGGTTTGCCGCGCACGACCTGGATTGGCCCGAGCCCTTGGACGGCTCGTCTTTCAACGACATCGGCCTGATGTGCGACGCAGCCGCCCAGGGCTTGGGCGTCGCCCTGATTCGCTCCAAACTGGGGGCTCCTTGGGTCGACAGCGGCCAACTGGTCAGGTTGTTCGAGCGCAGCGTGCCCAGCCCACACGCCCACTACCTGTGCTGGCGCACCGGCACCATGGAACGCTGGGAATGCGCCACTTTTGCCGACTGGCTGAAAAAAGCTTTGGCCTGATTTCACAAGCCCATCAAAGATTATTCAGCCCACGGCCTCCCGCTTGGGCGTACATTCAAACCTTCATTTTTAGGTTTTGAATGCCATGAGCGCCAACACCCCTGCCGAAACACAGCAACTGACCGCCACCGAACGTGCCGAGCGCCAACGCGCCGTGGTGCAAGCCTTGGGCCGGGTGCTGCCGGCTGATGCCATTCTTTACACCCCCGAAGACACCACGCCCTACGAATGTGACGGCCTGACCGCCTACCGCGAGCGACCTTTGGTGGTGGCACTGCCCGAAACCGAAGCGCAGGTGCAAGCCGTGCTGCGTGCCTGCCACACGCTGCAAGTGCCCGTGGTGGCACGCGGCGCGGGCACGGGCCTCTCAGGCGGTGCCATGCCGCACCGCATGGGCGTGACGCTGTCGATGGCGCGCTTCAACCAAATCAAAACCGTGGACCCCGTGAGCCGCACGGCGGTGGTGCAGTGCGGCGTGCGCAACCTGGCCATCAGCGAGGCGGCTGCACCCTATGGCCTGTACTACGCCCCCGACCCGTCGAGCCAGATCGCCTGCACGATTGGCGGCAACGTAGCCGAAAACTCTGGGGGCGTGCACTGCCTCAAATACGGCCTGACGGTGCACAACGTGCTCAAGGTCAAAGGCTTCACCATCGAGGGTGACCCGATCGAGTTTGGCAGTGACGCGCTCGACACCTCAGGCTACGACCTGATGGCCGTGCTGGTGGGCAGCGAAGGCATGCTGGCTGTGACCACCGAAGTCACCGTCAAGCTGGTGCCCAAGCCCCAATTGGCGCGCTGCATCATGGCCAGCTTTGACGACGTGCGCAAAGCCGGTGACGCTGTGGCTGCGGTGATTGCCGCAGGCATCATCCCGGCAGGCCTGGAGATGATGGACGGCCCCATGACCGCCGCCGTCGAAGACTTTGTGCACGCCGACTACGACCTGAGCGCGGCGGCGATTTTGCTGTGCGAGAGCGACGGCACGCCTGAAGAGGTCGAAGAAGAAATCGGCCGCATGAGCGATGTGCTGCGCGGCTGCGGGGCCACCGCCATCACGGTGAGCCGCGACGAAGCGCAGCGCATGAAATTCTGGAGCGGTCGCAAAAACGCCTTCCCGGCGTCTGGCCGCATCAGCCCGGACTACATGTGCATGGATTCCACCATCCCGCGCAAGCGTCTGGCCGACATCCTGCAAGCCATCCAACAGATGGAAGAAAAATACGCCCTCAAGTGCCTGAACGTGTTCCACGCGGGCGACGGCAACCTGCACCCGCTGATCCTGTTCGATGCGAACGATGCCGACCAGCTGCGCCGCTGCGAGCTGTTTGGTGCCGAGATCCTGGAGACCAGCGTGGCCATGGGCGGCACCGTCACAGGCGAGCACGGTGTGGGCATTGAGAAGGTCAACAGCATGTGCGTGCAGTTCAGCCCCGAAGAAAACGAGCAGATGTTCGCCGTCAAACGCGCTTTTGACCCACAAGGCCTGCTGAATCCCGGCAAGGTCATCCCGACGCTCAACCGTTGCGCCGAGTATGGCCGCATGTTGGTGCGGGCCGGTGCCATCAAACACCCAGAACTGGAACGCTTTTGAGCCTGCAGCCAGCGGGCAAAAATGGGTTAAATTCACCCGTGAAAATCAGGTCTCACTGGGTCAGCATTCGCCTTCGCTGATTCACCCTATTTCCAATACCAAGCGGCGCTCAGACGCCCAGCCTTTAGGAGAATATTTTGCGCATTGCCACTTTTATCCACAATGGAAAACGCCACGTTGGTCAGGTCTCAGCCGACGGTCTGCAGGTCACCCCTTTTGACCTGACCGAAGCCCAAGCGCACCACGGTGCACAGCTGCTGATCGACACCCTGGTGGCCGGTCTTGCTTTGCCTGCCCTGAGCGGATCAGCACTGGCGGTGTCGTCGGTCAAGCTGGAATCGCCTCTGCCCGTGCCCCGCCGCAACGTCTGGTGCGTCGGCCGCAACTACCATGCGCACGCCAAAGAGCTGCAGGCCTCGGTGTTCAAGGACAGCAACACCGACACCAAGGCTTGGCCCATTGTGTTCACCAAGGTGCCCGAATGCGTGGTCGGTCCGACAGACGACGTGCAATTGCCCGGCGCAGCCGTGTCTGACCAGATCGATTACGAAGCCGAGTTGGCCGTCATCATTGGCCAAGGCGGCAAAAACATCAGCCAAGCCGACGCGATGAAGCATGTGTTTGGCTACACGGTCGTCAACGACGTGACCGCCCGCGATGTGCAGATGCGCCACCAGCAGTGGGACATGGGCAAGTCCTTCGACACTTTTTGCCCCATGGGCCCCTGGATCGTCACAGCCGACGAAATCGACGGGCGCAAAACACGCGTGCGCTGCTGGGTCAACGGCGAACTGCGCCAAGACGGCCCCACTGAAAACATGATTTTCGACATCCCCACCCTGATAGAAACCATCTCGCGTGGCATCACGCTCTACCCTGGCGACATCATCGCCACGGGCACACCTGCTGGCGTGGGCATGGGCCTGAACCCACCCCGCTACATCGCCAAAGGCGATGTGATCCGCGTCGAAATTGACGGCGTGGGCCAGATCGAAAACCGCTTCGTTTGACCCCCGACAAAGCAGGCAGGGCCTGACCCTGACCTGCGCCACAAGAAGAGACAAGTCATGAAAAAACGTTCGCTGTTCCGAATCGCCTTGTGCACCGTGCTGGCCTGCGCGGGTCTGAGCGCTGGGGCACAAAGTTACCCCACCAAACCCATCACCATGGTGGTGCCCTTTCCGCCGGGCGGAGTGGCCGACACGGTGGGGCGTCCGGTGGCCGAAGCCATGTCCCGCCACCTCAAGCAAAGCATCGTGGTCGAGAACAAAGGCGGCGCAGGTGGCGGCATTGGCATGGCGCAAGTGGCCAAGTCCAAGGCCGATGGCTACACGGTGTTGATGTCGCTGTCTTCACTGGTGGTCTTGCCCGAAGCGGACAAAATCTTGCAGCGCGCGCCCATGTTTCAGGTCAATCAACTCAAACCGATTGCCCGTTTCACCGCCGACCCCACCGTGTTGGTGGTGCGCAGCGAAAGCCCCTGGAAAACCTACGCCGAGTTCATGGCCTACGTGAAGTCCAACCCCGGAAAGATTTCCTTTGGCTCGTCGGGCAACTACGGCACCATGCATGTGCCCATGGAGCAACTCAAAGCGGCCACATCAACCTTCATGCTGCATGTGCCTTACACAGGCGCGGGGCCTGCGGTCTTGGCTTTGCTCAGCGGCCAGATCGAAGCTTTGTCCACCGGACCTGCCAGTGTGAAGCAACAAATCGCCTCGGGCCGTCTGCGCGCCTTGGCGCATTGGGGTGAGGGCCGCTTGGCCAGCATGCCCGAGGTGCCCAGCTTCAAAGAGCTTGGGGTGCCCATCCAGTACTCCCAATGGTCGGGCCTGTTTGTGCCGGCCGACACACCGGCTGCCGTGGTCGACAGCTTGCGTCAAGCGGCCAAATTTGCCGCCCAAGACCCCCGTGCCGTGGCGGCTTTGACGGCCTCGGGCACCTCATTCATGTACCAAGACGCTGCCGACTTTGACCGTTTCGTGCAAAGCGATGCCAAAGCCATGAGCGCCCTCGTCACCCGCATCGGCAAGGTCGATTGACCCGAAGAGGTCAACGAATCCACCCACACGGCACTTGCATCAACCCTCTTTCAACCCATCGGAGACACGACATGCTGAACTTGAGCCAAACCCTGAAATTCACCGCTTTGACTTTGGCACTGGCTTGTGGCCTGGCCCAAGCCCAAAGCTACCCCAACCGTCCCGTGAAAATCGTGGTGCCTTTTGCCGCAGGCGGCCCTGCCGACAACTACGCACGCTTCATGGCGCAGCGCTTGGGTGAAGAGCTCAAGCAATCGTTTGTGATCGACAACAAACCCGGTGCAGGCTCCATCATCGGCACCGACTTTGCAGCCAAATCACCTGCTGACGGCTACACCTTGCTCATGATGTCGAACACGCAAACGGTCAACGAGTCGCTCGTCCCCAACAAGCCCTTCGCCTTGATGAAAGACTTTGTGGGCATCGCCCCGGTCAATTACTCCAACTTGCTGTTGGTGGTGCACCCCTCGGTGCCGGTCAAGACCGTGGGTGAGCTGGTGGCCTTGGCCAAATCCAAACCCGGCAAGCTGAACTACGCCTCCTCGGGCAACGGCACGCCGTACCACATGGCCGGTGAATTGTTCAAGTTCATGGCGGGTGTCGACATGGTTCATGTGCCCTACAAAGGCAGCTCGGGCGCACGCACCGACATCGTTGGGGGACAGGTGGACTTGATGTTTGACGCAGAAACCACCATGGCGGCCATGTCACGCGACAACAAAGTGCGCGCCTTGGCAGGCACGGGCTTAGCCCGCTCGACCAACCTGCAAGACCTGCCCACCGTCTCCGAAACGGTGCCCAAGTTTGAAGCCACCATCTGGCTGGGCCTGATGGCCCCCAAAGGCACACCCGCCGATGTGGTGAACAAACTCAACGCCGAAGTGCGCAAAATTGTGAATAACCCCGAGGTGAAAGCCGCTTGGGCCAAACAAGGTGCGGTGCCGATGTCGATGAGCGTGTCCGAGTTTGAACAATACCTGAACGCCGACATCGCCAAGTGGACCAACATCGTGAAGGTCTCGGGCGCCAAGCCTGACTGATACCGGACTCACAGCGGATGAACGAATGAGCCAGACAGTGGCGTTTCGGTTGAACGGACAAAGCGTGTCCGTGCCAAATGACAGCGGGAAAACCTTGCTGGACCTTTTGCGCAACACGCTGCAGCTCAAAGCCACACGCATGGGATGTGGGCAAGGCCAGTGCGGGGCCTGCCGCGTCATGCTGGACGGACACGCCGTGGCCGCTTGCGAAACGCCTTTGTGGGCCATCGAAGGCAAAACCGTGACCACGGTGGAGGGCCTGGGCAATCGGTCCGCACCGCATGCCTTACAAACCGCCTTCATCGAAGAACAAGCCATGCAGTGCGGCTTTTGCACCAGCGGCATTTTGATGTCGGCGGCGGCCTTGTTGCAAAGACAGCCTCAGCCCTCGCGGGCGGACATTGTGCAAGCCATCGACGGGCATTTGTGCCGCTGCGGGGCGCACAACCGGGTGGTGCGCGCGATTGAAAAAGCCGCCGTACGGCTGGCAGCGCCATGACCCCCGAATCCCTCAAAGCCCAGCCGCTGCTGCGCCAATGGCTGGCCTTGGGGCCAGACGGACGCGTGCAGGCGTTTTCGGGCAAGGTGGATTTAGGCCAAGGCATATCGCATGCGCTGAGGCTGATCGTGGCCGAAGAATTGAGGCTAGCGCCTGAGCAAATCGACATGGTGCCCGCCAGCACCCAACTCAGCCCCGACGAAGCCGTGACCTCGGGCAGTTTGTCGGTGCAGCATTCGGGCTCAGCCTTGCGCTGTGCGGCCGCGCATTGGCGCGAAGCCTGCCGGCATGACATGGCCGAGCGCTTAGGTGTGACGCCGTCAGAAGTACGCTGCCAGGACGGACAATTTTTTGTGACCAGCCAGGGTGTGAATGACGCTTCCAACCCCATGCCCCGGGCCTCTTACGCAGAACTGTCAAGCCCTTCCATGTGGGACTGTCCAATTGAGCCTTGGCATGCGCAGGCTGCGCATGCCGCGCTGGACCTGAACGGCGAGGCCGCGCCTGACCCCTTTCACCGCCCTGTTCGCCCCGATGTGGCGGCCAAAGTATTTGGCGAGTTTGAATACATCCATGACCGCGTGATGCCGGGGGTGTCGCACCCCATGTGCCACGGCATGGTGTTTCGCCCGGGCACCCTCAGCGCCGAAGTGATCGAGCACGAGATGCAAGGCTTGGCCAGCCGCTTGCAGGCCACCGCAGGCGTGCTGCACGTCATCCGCAGCGGTTTGTTGCTGGGCGTCCTGACCGAGACCGAGCGTGTCTTGGGCACCATCGCTCAAACCGTCGAAGAGGGCGCAGCGCAGGGTCAGTTTTGGCGCTGCGATGCGCAAGTGCCAGACCCGCTCGACTTGGCGGGCTGGCTGAAAAAACAAAATTTGAACACCACGGTGGTGGTGGACACCTCACCCCAAGCGGATGCGGACGGGTATGAGGACGGGAATAAGGACTGCAGCCAACACCCGCGGGTGCTGGCCGAATTCCAACGGCCCTTTGTGCAGCACGCCTCGATTGGTTTGTGCTGTGCTTTGGCGCAATGGACCGATGGTCCATCTGACCCGAATTTAGAGGTCTGGACCCACAGCCAAGGCATTTACAACCTCCGGCGTGATTTGGCCTTGGCCTTGAGTTTGCCTGCCGAACAGGTCCACGTCTCGCATGTGGAGGGTGCAGGCTGCTACGGCCACAACGGTGCCGACGATGTGGCCTGGGATGCCGCTTGGCTGGCCACACAGGTGCCCGGCAGACCCGTGCGAGTGCAGTGGACCCGCCAAGCCGAGCTGGGTCACGCGCCTTTGGCCCCGGCCATGGTGGTGCGGGTGGAAGCAGGCTTGGGCGCGGACGGGCTGTTGCGCGAATGGACACAAACCGTTTGGGGCCACGGCCACGGCACGCGACCCGGCCGGGGCCAAACACCCGCTTTGCTGGGTGCCTGGCAAACCGCAGACCCATCACCCGTGACACTGGCCGTGAATGCCGCGATGGCAGTCGGTGGCGGCTCCGAGCGCAACGCCCAACCCCCTTACGACATCCCGTCGTTGAAAGTCGTCAACCACCGCGTGCTGAACATGCCCTTTCGCGTCTCGGCCATGCGGGCCTTGGGCGCGCCTGTCAACGTATTGGCCGCCGAGTCGGTCATGGACGAGTTGGCCCACCAGCAGTCGCAAGACCCGCTGGCGTTCCGGCTGGCGCATCTGAGCGGCCCAGACCACGCACGTGCCGCAGCGGTGCTGCAAAAAGCGGCCGACATGGCGGGCTGGGCCCAAGCAAAACCCGACAACGCCCCGGAGGGCTGGGGGCGTGGCTTGGCCTATGCGCGGTACAAAAATACCGGCGCGTTTTGCGCGGTGGTGGTCGAGTTGGTGGTGGCCGAAAAAGTGAAGCTACACAAACTCTGGATGGTGGCAGATTTGGGCCATGTGGTGGACGCCGATGGGGCCATCAACCAACTTGAAGGCGGTGCCTTGCAAGCGGCCAGTTGGGCGCTGTGTGAAGCGGCGCAACTGAGCCCACAAGGCATCACCTCCAACGACTGGACCCGCTACCCGATTTTGAAATTCAGCGACATGCCCGAGGTGTCTGTGGCCTTGATGCCCGGTGCAGACCACGCCTCGCTGGGCGCTGGCGAATGCAGTTCCGGCCCGACTTGCGCGGCCATTGCCAACGCCATTTTTGATGCCATCGGTGTGCGCGTGCGCAGCATGCCTTTCACCCCTGACAACCTGATGCGCGCCATCGACAACGATGACGGCAGCGACGCAACAACCCAACCTTCAACCTCTTGATAATCAGAAAGAACAGCATGCATTTATTGAGTGGCGGCGCAGCCGCAGCCGTGGTCCAAGGCGTTCAGGCCGAGTTCGAAAAAACCACGGGCAGCCCCATCGATGGCACTTTCAGCGCAGTGGGCATGATGCGCGACAAACTGCTGGGTGGTGCGCCCTGCGATGTCATCATCCTCACCAAGCCTTTGATCGAGCAACTGATCGCCTCGGGCCATGTGGTGCCCGGCAGTGCCCGTTCGCTGGGTTTGGTCAAAACCGGTGTCGCCGTGCCCAGCGGCACACCTCACCCTAAAGTCCAAACACGCGCCGAATTGCATGCCGCCATGAGCGCAGCGCAAGGCATTTATTTCCCGGACCCCGACAAGGCCACAGCGGGTATCCATTTCATGAACGTGCTCAAAGCGCTGGGCTTGAACGAAAGCCTGCAAAGCCGCTTTCGCGTGTTCCCGAACGGCGCGACCGCCATGGCTGCGATGGCCCAAAGCCAAGAAGCTGGCTTGATCGGCTGCACCCAAGTGACAGAGATCAACTACACCGAAGGCGTGGACCTGGTCGACGTGTTGCCGTCTGAGTTTGAGCTGAGCACCGATTACACGCTGGGCATTTGCACAGCCGCCCAGTCACCCGAGCAGGCGCTGGTCTTGGCGCAACTGCTCGCAGGCCCTGCCTCTGCATCGGTACGAAAACAAGGCGGTTTTGAGTTTTAAGCGGATGCGGGCCTGAAAGCAGAGGGCCTCACGATATGGTTGCGCCCGCAACCATATCGACCTACAATCGGCCAAAACCCGCTTTTGGCCCATGTCCACCCCCACACCTCGCTCTTCACAAAACAAGCTTGCCGCTGCACAGCACACGGCAGCGCTTGACCGCACGCTGACCTATCGCCTGCACCAGCTGCACAAGCTGACCGACGCAGACAGCCAATCGGCTTACCCCGAGCACACAGGCTTGTCGATGAGCGACGGGCGCTGCTTGACCACCATTGGCACATTTGAGCCTTTGTCCGTCAAAGAACTGGCCGAAAAAGCGAACCTGAACAAAGGCCAAGCCAGCCGCGCGGCGCAGGCTTTGGTGGACCAAGGCTTGGTGCTCAAGGCCGACCATCCCGGAGATGGCCGAGGGGTGGTGCTGACCCTGACGCCTGCAGGACGTCAGGTCTTTAAAAATGCCATGGCCATGGTCGCCCAGCGCAACCAGCAAATTTTTGGCTGCCTGACAGCGCAAGAGCAGGCCACCCTGAGCGCCATGTTCGACCGTTTGATTGCCCACGCCCGTCCGGGCTGAAACACCACACCCCAAACATGCACAACCCCAGCACCGAAGCCCGCCCTTCGCTCTATTACACCTACCAAGTCTTTGCGCCTTGGCTGGCTTCGGCACACCCTGCGCAAGACCGGAAAAAAGTCGTGATCGTCGGTGCAGGCCCTGCGGGCATGGTCACTGCGCTCGAACTCGCCCGCCACGGTGTGCCCAGCGTGGTGCTGAGCGCCGAGTTGCAGTTCTCGCAAGGCAGCCGCGCGATCTGCTTCACCCGCCGCTCGATGGAAATCCTGCAGCAAGTCGGCGTGGCCGACCGCATGACGGCAGGCGGTTTACCTTGGCGCTTTGGCAACTCGTTTTACCGGGGACAGCGCGTGTTCCGCATGGAAGCGCCGCACGATGCCGATGACCGCTTTTTCCCGATCATCAACGTGCAGCAGCAGTTCATGGAGGAGTACCTGCATGACGCTTGCAAAGCCAACCCACTGATCGACTTCCGCTGGGGTAACAAGGTCAACCAAGTCGAGCAGAAAGATGGCTGCGCCGTGCTGGAAGTGGACACGCCCGAAGGGCCGTATGCATTAGAGAGCGACTGGGTGGTGGCCGCCGACGGCGGACGCTCGGGCATCCGCAGCGCCATGAACCTGCAAATGGAAGGCGCGTCTTACGAAGGCTTTTTCGTGATCGCCGACATCCAAATTGACCTGCCTTTGCCCACCGAGCGCCTGGCCTTTTTTGACCCCGAGTGGAACCCCGGCAACACCATCTTGATGCACCGCGAGCCGCATGGTATTTGGCGCGTGGACTACCAGCTGCCCCCGGGCGAAACGCCGGAGGAGGCGCTGCGCCCCGAGTCGCTCAAGGCCCGCATCGACGCCCAGCTGGCCATGATCGGCCATGCCGGCTTGAAGTGGGAGATGGACTGGTCCTCGGTTTATTCGGCCCGCACACTCACGCTGCCCGATTTTGTGCACGGCAGCGTGATCTTCACGGGGGACGCAGCACACCTGCTGCCCATCTTTGGGGTGCGCGGGGCCAACACCGCGTTTCAAGACGCGCAATCGTTGGGCTGGCAGCTGGCTTTTGTGGTCAAAGGCCTCTCAGGCAAAAAGCTGCTCACCAACCACAGCACCGAACGCGTGGGCGCGGCCCGCGAGATCATCACCGAGGCGGGCAAAAGCACCCGCTTCATGGCGCCACCCAGCCCCGGCTTTCGCCTGCTGCGTGACGCGGTGCTGTCGCTTTCGCTCACGCAAGAATTCGTGCGGCCGCTTTACCACTGGCGCACCTCGCGGCCCCATGAATACACCCACTCGATGCTCAACAGCACGGGTGATGACAACGGCCTGTTCAAGAGCGGCCCAGCGCACGGCGCGCCGCCGCAAAACGTGCGCTTGGGCGCGGCAGGTGGACAAGGGGACTTTCTGCTCGACCACCTGGGCGGCGGCTTTGACCTGCTGTATTTCACCAACACCGACCTGCCCGAGGCGCTGCAAGAGGTGATCCGTTCAGCGCGTGCCCAGGGCATCCCGCTCAAGGTGACCGCCGTGGGCGCGGCCCACACTGTGGCCGGTGCCGATCAGCACTTGTCCGACGCCAATGGCCACCTGCGCCAGCGTTATGGCGTGCCCGTGAATGACAGCGCCAACGGTGCCGCGTATTTGCTGCGCCCCGACCAACACGTTTGCGCCCGCTGGCTCACACTGGACGCCAAACGCCTGCAAGCCGCACTCCTAACCGCCCTGCCCCAATGAGGCAAGAGGACCCCCATGACCCATAAAGCACTGACCATCGACGGCCTCGAAACCGTGTACGACGCCTTGGCCACGGCCATTGACCAAGCCGGAGCAGACAAAGCCCAGCTGTTCCTCGTCAAGCTGGCCCTGCTCAACGCCAACGCCCTGGCCGACGAAACCCTGTTCCAGCAGCAGATCACCGCTGCCCTGCAAGACCTCTGACCCGCCCACCACTCACCAGGAGACAACCATGCTCGTTCAATCCGTACACCACGTCGCTTACCGCTGCAAAGACGCCAAGGAAACCGTGGAGTGGTACCAAAAGCACCTCGACATGAAGTTCATTTTGGCCATTGCCGAAAACGAAGTGCCTTCTACCAAAGCGCCCGACCCCTACATGCACGTCTTTCTGGATGCGGGCCACGGCAACGTCTTGGCTTTCTTTGAACTGCCCAGCCAGCCGCCCATGGACCGTGACCACAACACACCCGCCTGGGTGCAACACCTGGCCCTGAAAGTCGACTCGATGGCCACGCTGCTGGCCGCCAAAGACAAGCTGGTCGCGGGCGGCGTGGACGTGCTCGGCCCGATTGACCACACCATCTTCAAAAGCATTTACTTCTTTGACCCGAGCGGCCACCGCTTGGAACTGGCGGTTGACTGCGGCACACCCGAGATGATGCAAAAGCTCGACAGCGTGAAATGGGACATGCTGGAAGAGTGGAGCCAAACCAAGCGTGCGCCGCAACACGCCGCGTGGATGCACGACGGCAGCATGGCATCTTGAAAGCCGCCAAGATGACGATGCTCAACGAAACCCACAACCCGGCCCTGAAAAGCTGGGTCGCCTCGGCGAACGCCACTGGCACCGACTTCCCCATCCAGAACCTGCCGTTTGCGGTGTTCCGCCGCCAAGGTGCAGGCGAAGCTTTCCGCTGTGGCGTGGCCATTGGGGACCAGATCGTGGACCTGGCGGCTGTAACCCAATCCGGTGTATTGAAAGGCGATGCCGCCGCCGCTGCACAAGCCGGAGCGCAAGACAAACTCAACGCGCTGATGGCGATGGGCACATCGGCTTGGAGCGCGCTGCGCCTGGCCCTGTCCCGCGCACTGCGCGAAGGCTCGGCCGAGCAAGCAGCTCTGCAAGCCTGCCTCGTGCCACAAGCGCAGGCCGAATACGACGTGCCCGCCCGCATCGGCGACTACACCGACTTCTACACCTCGGTGCACCACGCCACCAACATCGGCAAGCAGTTCCGCCCCGACAACCCGCTGCTGCCCAACTACAAATGGGTGCCGATTGGTTACCACGGCCGCGCATCCAGCATTGGCGTATCGGGCCAGCAGTTCCGCCGACCGGTCGGTCAGACCATGCCGCCGGGCGCAGAAGCCCCATCGTTTGGCCCCTGCAAGCGGCTGGACATCGAACTGGAGCTGGGCATTTTTGTCGGCAGCGGCAATGCCTTGGGCGAATCGGTGCCCATCACCGAAGCCGAAAACCATGTGTTTGGCATTTGCCTGCTCAACGACTGGTCAGCCCGCGACATCCAGGGCTGGGAATACCAACCGCTCGGGCCTTTCCTGGCCAAGAACTTTGCGACCACGGTCTCGCCTTGGGTGGTGACGCTCGAAGCGCTGGCACCTTACCGCACGGCCTTCACCCGCGCCGAGGGTGATCCGCAACCCATGGCCTATCTGGACTCCGAAGCCAACCGCAGCGGCGGCGCGTTCGACATCCAACTGCAAGTGGGTCTGCAAACCCCACAAATGCGCGCAGCCGGTCAGCCCGATGCCAGCATCTGCCGCACCAGCTACCGCCACGCCTACTGGACGGTGGCACAAATGCTCACACACCACACGGTCAACGGTTGCAACCTGCAGCCGGGTGATCTGTTCGGCAGCGGCACGCTCTCGGGCCCCACGCTTGACCAAGCGGGCGCCCTGATCGAACTGACCACGGGCGGCAAAAACCCGATGGCCCTGCCGAACGGCGAGCAGCGCACCTGGCTGGAAGACGGCGACAGCGTGGTGCTGCGCGGCTGGTGTGAAAAATCAGGCGCAGCGCGCATCGGCTTTGGCGAATGCGTGGGCACGGTGCTGCCTGCACGCTCATGACTTGACGAGCCGCAGCTGGCCGGGGTGACTCTGAGCGAGTCACCCGCGGTATACCTCTGGATTGACCGGGGTCTGTGACTGCTTTTAAGATGCGGGCAAGCCTGTTCGGCGAAACCGCCGGGCGCTTTGTCCACCATCGGAGACTTTTCATGAATTGGTTGCAACCCCGCAGCATTGCTGCTTGCCTGCTTTCTGCCTTGATGGCCTTTGGCGCACACCACGCCTCGGCCCAAACTGCTTCGGCACCTGCGGCAACAGGCAAAACCGAATTGCTCTGGCTGGGCCAAGCGGGCTTTCGCATCAAATCCCCTGGCGGCAAAACCATCGTCATTGACCCCTGGCTCACAGGCGGCCCCAAGACGCCTGCGCCTTACAAGACCGACATCGCTGCGCTGGGCAAAGTCGACCTGCTGCTGGTCACCCACGCGCACGTCGACCACATCGGTGATGCGCCCGATCTGGCCATCTTGCACAAGACCAAGCTCTTCGGCCCGGCTGACATGGTCACGCCGCTGATCACGCTGGGCGTTCTGCCCGCCGATCTGGGCCACCGCTTCAACAAGACCGGTACCGTCAGACCCCTGCCTGGCATCAAGGTCACCGCGGTTCAGGCCGAACACTCTTCGCTGCTGGTGTGGAAGAACCCCGCCACCAACAAAAACGAATCGCACCCTGCGGGCGAAGCCGTGGGCTACATCATCGAGCTGGAAAACGGCTTCAAGATCTGGCACATGGGCGATACCGGCCTATTTGGCGACATGAAGTTCATCACCGAGCGCTACAAACCCGATCTGGTGTTGATGCCCATCGGCGGCAACTTCACCATGGCGCCCGATGACGCGGCTTTTGCTGCGCGCACTTGGATCCAGCCCAAGATGGTGATCCCGATGCACTACAACTCCAACCCGCTGACCCCCGGCACCTTGGCCGAGTTCCAAGAAGCCATGAAGGGCAGCAGCGTCAAAGTGGTGCCCATGACCGAAGGCCAGAGCGTCGAGTTCTGAACCCCATGACCCAACCCCTGAACATTTTGGGCTCCGGCCTGATGGGCATCGTCTTGAGTGCCAGCGCTTTGGCCCAAACCGCATCGGAGATTGCCCCTACTGGCAGCTTGCGTGCGGTCATCAACCTGGGCAATCCGATCCTGGCCCGCAAGGACGCGCAAGGCGCTCCCGTGGGCGTGTCGGTCGATCTGGCGCAAGCTCTCGCTGCGCAATTGAAACTACCACTGACCTTGATCCCGGTCGAGTCGGCGGGCAAGTCAGTGGAATTGGTCACCCAAGAAAAAGCCGACGTGGGCTTTTTTGCCATCGACCCCGTGCGCGGGCAAGGCATCGCCTTCACATCGGCCTATGTGCAAATCGAGGGCAGCTACCTGGTTCGCCAAGACTCGCCGCTGAAAAGCAATGACGAAGTCGATCGCTCGGCCCACCGCGTGGTGGTGGGCAAGGGCAGCGCCTACGACCTGTTCCTGACGCGCGAGCTCAAGCAAGCGCAGTTGGTACGGGCACCCACCTCACCCGAGGTGGTGTCGTTCTTCATGGCGGGCACCTACGACGTGGCCGCTGGCGTCAAACAACAGCTGGAGTTCGATGCGCGCAGCACCCCCGGCGTGCGCCTGCTGCCCGGGCGCTTCATGGTGATTGACCAGGCCATGGGCTTGCCCAAAACCCGCTCGACGGCGGCTCACCAACTGCTGAGCCAGTTCGTGAGCGACATGAAAGCCAGTGGTTTCGTGGCGGCCGCCTTGAAAAGGCACAACATTGAGGGTGCGGTTGTCGCGCCTTGAAGCGGCTCGTCACCAGGTGTCGATGGCCAGCGTGCCGTCAAAGGGCCGGGTCTGACCTGACTCGAGCCCTGCCACCAACCAGTCTCGTGTGCTGGCCGGGTCGATCACCGCATCAATCTCCAGCGTGGCCGCCATGTTGATCGCGCTGCCGTTGTCGTATTGCTGCGCCAGCAGCTGCTCAAACAAAGCTTCGCGCTCGGGGCCTTCGGGCAGGGCTTCGAGTTCCTTGCGGTAACCCAGCCGCACTGCGCCCTCGAGGCCCATGCCGCCAAACTCGCCCGTGGGCCAGGCGACTGTGGCCAGGGTTTCGTGAAAGCCGCCACCCGTCATGGCCATCGCGCCCAGACCGTAGCCCTTGCGCAGCACCACGCTGAGCAGCGGCACCCGCAGGTGCGCGGCCGCCACAAACATGCGCGAAACATGGCGGACTTGGGCTGTGGCTTCGATGTCGGGTCCGACCATGAAGCCGGGCGTGTCCACGAGGCTCACGA
Source organism: Limnohabitans sp. 15K (assembly GCF_002778285.1). Lineage (GTDB taxonomy): Bacteria > Pseudomonadota > Gammaproteobacteria > Burkholderiales > Burkholderiaceae_C > Limnohabitans_A. The sequence continues at coordinate 69,969 of NZ_NESM01000005.1, read as the reverse complement.
TGGGCAGGCCGTGCGCGTTGCACAGCTGCATGAAACGGGCCGCTTTGTCGGCGGCATCGGCGTCGATCGCGCCACCCAAGTGCAACGGGTTGTTGGCCATGAGACCCACCGGCCGCCCCGCGATGCGCGCCAGCGCTGTGTGGATGCCCACGCCAAAACCGGTGCGCAGCTGCAGCAAGCTGCCTTCGTCGGCCATGCCTTGCATGGCGGCGCGGGTGTCGTACACACGCAAGCGGTTTTCGGGCACCACATGGCGCAGGACTTCAGCGGGCGGCGCTTGCCATTCGCTTTGCGCGCCTTGGAAACACGACAGGTAATGCCGCGCTGCAGTCACCGCTTGCGCTTCGTTGTCCACCAGGATGTCGATCACGCCGTTGCCGTGCTGCACGTCGCTGGGGCCAATCTGCTCGGGCTTGAAGACGCCCAAGCCCCCGCCTTCGACCATGGCCGGGCCACCCATGCCGATGTTGCTGCCAGCTGTGGCAATGATCACGTCGCAGCAACCCAGCAAAGCCGCGTTGCCCGCAAAGCAGCGCCCCGCCACCACCCCCACCACAGGCACACGGCCGTTCAGGCGCGCAAACGAGGCAAAGGTGGCCAGGTTCAAGCCTGCGACGATGGCCACATCCACATCACCAGGTCGGCCCCCGCCGCCTTCGGCGAACAGCACCACAGGCAACTTGTTTTGCAAGGCCACGCCCAGCATGCGGTCGGTCTTTTGGTGGTTGCGCATGCCCTGCGTGCCCGCCAGCACGGTGAAGTCGTAGGCCATGACCACCACGCGCTGGCCATTCACGCAGCCAATGCCGGTGACCATGCCGTCGGCCGGTGTGTTGCGCATGAGGTCGTCGGCACTGCGACGGCGGCTTTGCGCGGCCACGGCCAAAGCGCCGTATTCGACGAAGGAATCGGGATCACACAGGTCGGCGATGTTCTCGCGGGCGGTTCGCAGGCCCGTGGCATGGCGCTTGGCCACGGCTTCGGGGCGCTGCGCATCTTGTGTGAAGGCCAGGCGGTCTTGCAGTTTTTTCAGGTCAGCCCGCTCAGCGGGTGCCTCAGGCTGAGTCGGCTGAGGCTGAGCAGTCACCGAACTGGCTGCAGCCTCAGACAGCGGAGCCAGTGTCAACAGCACCTCGCCTTCACCCACGGTCTCACCAGCCTGAAAGTACAACTCGGCCAATTGCCCGGCATGGGGGGCGCGGATTTCGTGCTCCATTTTCATGGCTTCCAAAATCACCAGCACGTCGCCTGCGGCCACCGTCTCGCCGGGCTGAAGAAGCCACTGCACCACTTGCGCCTGAAGGGGGGAATGAATTTTTTGCATTCGGCCATTGTGCGGCGATGCCCCAAAGGCAGCAGGTCAAGTTCGAGACAATTTAAACTGGGTTTTTCCAAACACCCCAAGACAAGCCCATGAACTTCGAACCCCTGATCGAACTCACCCGCAACAGCGTGCAGGAGTGCGTACACATGGGCGCACTGGCCGTGACCGACACCGAGGGCCGCGTGCTGGCGCAAGTGGGCAACCCGCATTGGTTGTGCTTCACACGCTCCACCCTCAAGGCCATGCAGGCGCTGCCCCTCATCCAGTCAGGCGGCGTGGCGCATTTCGGCTTCACGCCCACAGAACTCGCCATGATGTGCGCCAGCCACAACGGCGAAGACATGCACGTTGAGCAGGTCACGTCCATCTTGCACAAAAGCGGCAGCACCACACGCCAGATGCGCTGCGGCTGCCATGTGCCTTACCGCTTCACGTTTTTTGATCGCCCCATGCCCGAGGGTTTTGCCTTCGACGAAAGACACCACAACTGCAGCGGCAAACACAGCGGCTTTTTGGCTTACTGCGTGCAGCACGGCTTGCCCACCGACAGCTACACCGAGGTGAACCACCCGCTGCAACAAAAAATTCGCCAAGCTGTGGCGCACTTGGCGGGCCTGAGCGAAGAAGAACTGGCGTTGGGCATCGACGGCTGCTCGGCCCCCAATTACGCCATGCCCTTGTCACGCTTGGCGCGCAGCTATGCGCGGCTGGCGCAGCCCGAATCAGACGGCTTGTATGGCGAAAGCTTGGCACAACTGGGCCAGGCCATGAGCGCGTACCCCGAGCTGGTCTCCGGCACCGGGCGCAACGACGCCGACTTCATGCGCGCGGGTCGGGGTGACTGGGTCACCAAAGTGGGGGCCGACGGCGTGCAGGTGGTGGCCAGCCGCTCGCGGGGTCAGGCCCTGGCCATCAAGATCATGGACGGCAACAAGGCGGCGCTGTTTGCCGCCACCGTGGAGGCACTGGACCAGCTGGGTTGGCTCGACGACGCGCAGCGCAGCGCACTGGACCCTTGGCGTGCGCAGGTGCTGCTGAACGTGGCGGGAACGCCTGTCGGCGAGAGGCGCAGCCTGTTCAAGCTGCAGTCTGCGTAAGCCCACGGTCGATGGTCTGCGAAGGGTCGATTCGCTGCTTCAGCGCTTGCCAAAAATCGCCGTACCCACCCTGACCATCGTGCTGCCTTCGGCAATGGCAGCCCCCATGTCGGCGCTCATGCCCATGGAAAGGGTGTCGAGCGGCAGGCCTTGCCCGCGCAATTGTTCGAACAGGTCTTTGGCTTGGCGGTGCACCGCGCGCATCTGCGTCTCGGTTTCGGCAGGTTCGGGGATGGTCATCAGCCCGCGCAGCTGCAAACGGGGCAAGGCCGCCACCGCCTGCGCCAACCCGGGCAAGTCTGCCGGCGACACACCCGATTTGGTCTCGCCCCCGTCCACGTTGACCTGGATGCACACCTGCAAGGGCGGCAAGTGTTCGGGGCGCTGCTCGGACAGGCGCTGAGCGATTTTGAGGCGGTCGATGCTGTGCACCCAGTCAAAGTGCTCGGCCACCAGCCGGGTCTTGTTGCTCTGGATCGGGCCGATGCAGTGCCATTCAAGGGGTAAATCTTTCAAGGCCCCGATCTTGTCCACCGCCTCCTGGATGTAGTTTTCGCCAAAGGCGGTTTGCCCGGCGGCATGGGCTGCGCGCACGGCTTCTGGCCCCCAGGTCTTGGACACCGCCAACAAAGACACGCTGTGGGGTGGGCGGCCTGCTGCTCGGCAGGCCGCTTCAATTTGGGTGCGAACAAGCGACAGGTTGTCGGCAATAAAGGTGTGCATGGCTTGAGCGTACCAAACCCCGGGCAGCCCCTCTTCATCCTGGTCAAACTGTCGCCAAGCCGGCAAATAAATGCACCCCCGACGGACCAGAGCACTGCCAGACTGCTAAATTAGCGCCTTTCAACGACCTCCAGCGAGACAAACATGAGCCAAATCGCCGCCAAAACCTACGAATCGACCCCCGCCCGCCAAGTGGCCTTTTTGGGCCTGGGCGTCATGGGCTACCCCATGGCCGGGCACTTGGCCCGCGCCGGTCACCATGTCACCGTTTACAACCGCAGCGCCGCCAAGGCCGCTGCCTGGGCCGCCGAATGCCCCGGCAACGCCACAGCGCCCACCCCACGCGAAGCCGTCGCCGGTGTGGACATCGTCTTTGCCTGCGTGGGCAACGATGCTGATTTGCGCAGCGTGGTGCTGGGTCCGGACGGTGCTTTTGCAGGCATGAAACCCGGCGCCATCTTTGTGGACCACACCACAGCATCTGCCGAAGTGGCCCGCGAGTTGTACGCCGAGGCCCAAAAGCTGGGCCTGCACTTTGTGGACGCGCCCGTCTCAGGCGGTCAAGCGGGTGCACAAAACGGCATGCTCACCGTGATGTGTGGGGGTGATACCGCCGCTTTTGACAACGTCAAGCCTGCGGCCATGGCGTTTTCGCGTGCCTTCACCTTGCTGGGTGCTTCTGGCGCGGGTCAACTGGCCAAAATGGTCAACCAGATCTGCATCGCCGGTTTGGTGCAAGGTTTGTCCGAAGCCGTGGCCTTTGGCCAACAGGCGGGCCTGGACATGCACCAGGTGCTGGAAGTGATCGGCAAGGGCGCAGCCCAAAGCTGGCAACTGGACAACCGCGGCAAGACCATGGCCGACGACAAGTTCGAATTTGGCTTTGCGGTGGACTGGATGCGCAAGGACTTGGGCCTGGTGCTCGACGAAGCCAAACGCAACGGTGCCCGCTTGCCCGTGACGGCATTGGTAGACCAGTTTTATGCCGACGTGCAGAAAATGGGCGGCGGCCGCTGGGACACGTCCAGCCTGATCCGCCGTTTGCGCTGAGCGTTCAAGGCCTAGACCTTGAAAAGCAAAAAAGCGACCCGAGGGTCGCTTTTTTCATGCGCAGCCAGAACACCTCACTTGGATGAGGTGGGCTGGCTCAAACGCTTGAGTTCTTCTTCCGAAATTTCATCGAACACACGGACCACTTTGGTCACGCCACCGATGCCGCGCACGATGTCGCTGGCGCGCTTGGCTTCACGGGACGTCACGCGGCCCATCAAATAGACCACACCGCGCTCGGTCACCACCTTGATCGAATTGACCTGCAGGTCTTTGGCGTCGATGAAGGCGGCCTTGGCTTGGCTGGTGATCACAATGTCTTTGGACCGCTGGGTCACGCTGCTGGTCATGGCCACGGCCAAATCGTTGACCACCGACTGAACGTTTTCTTGGCTTTGCGCCAGTTTTTCGGCACGGTCTTTGTCGGCTTGGCTGCGCGCCTCACCGCTGAGCAGTACTTTGCGGTTGAAGCTGGTCACATTCAGGTGGACCCGCTCGCCCAAGTCTCGGCGCACAGCGCTGGCGACCTTGAGCTCGATGGCCTCATCTTCCAATTGCGTCCCAGCCGTTCGGCGGTCGGTGGCCACAACGCCCGTCATGACGGCACCACCCACCAGCAAAGGGGCGCAAGCGGACAAGCTGGACAGCGCCGCAGCCAAGACAGCACCGGTCAAAACCAAAGATTGAAGATTGCGTTTCATTTAAAAGGGCTCCTGTTCACCCAACAATTGGGTGTCAATTCCATCACACAGACAGTGCAGCACCAAGTACTGCACTTCACGAATTCGCGCAGCTCGCTCATGCGGCACACACACATGCACATCGGTTTCGCGCAACTGGCGGGCCAGGCCACCACCTTGTTGGCCGGTCAAAGCCAGCACACTCATTTCGCGGTCATGGGCCGCTTGCACGGCCTCCACCAAAGCAGGCTCAGCCCCATCGGCACTGATGAGCACCAGCACATCGCCGGTTTGCCCCAAGGCCAGCACCTGGCGGGCCAAGGCTTGGCCATCGGTCCAGCGGGTGGCGGTCACGGCATCGGAAGACAAGGCCAGGGCAGCCAAACCGGGGCGCTCACGTTCAAAACCACCCACCAGCAAATTGGCCAAATATTGGGCCAAGGCAGCCGAAGGGCCCATGCCACCCGCAAGCACTTTGCCCCCACCGGTGACGCAAGCCAGAACGGCTTGAACAGCCGAGTCCACGGGCTTGGCCAAGGTCTCGGCCACCTGGTAGTGCAAATCGGCACTGTCGATGAAATGTTGTTGGATTCGAAGGTCTAGCATGCGCTGGGGATGATAACCCCGACAAGGCGGCCTTCAGCCGGGAAGGCGGCTATTTCCAAGGGAATTCAAGCCTGCTCAGAGCTTTGTGTGGCCGGCATCACGCGCCGTCAAATGCCGCTTGTAACCACTGGGGTCCGTCGGACTCGATGGTCACCACATCAAAGCGAAGGGGAGGCAAACGGCGCCAACGCAAGAGGTAGTGTTGCGCGGCAAAAATGATGCGCCTTTGTTTTTGGAATCCGATGCTGGCTGCCGCACCGCCGTGGTCGGTCCTGCTGCGTTTTCGGACCTCGACAAACACCACCGTGCCGTCTGAGGCTTGCATGATCAGGTCGATTTCGCCGCCCCCTCGGCCGGGGGTCCGATAATTGCGCTGCAGCAAGCGCAAACCACGCGCTTGCAAATAGGCCAGCGCCTCGTCTTCGCCTGCATCGCCCCGGGCTTTGGTGGTGGGGCCCATCGTGTCTTTTTTGAGGAATTGCATTGACTCCGTCTCCCTTGTCTGCCTCGTTTGCCAAAGCCGTAGAGGCCGCGCACGACGCTGCCGGATCGCAAAACAACCCGGCCAGCACACTGTATGTTGTGGCCACCCCGATTGGCAACCTCGCCGACATCAGCTTGCGTGCCCTGCATGTGCTGGCCAAGGTGGACGCGGTGGCCTGCGAAGACACCCGCCACACCCAGCAACTGCTGCGCGCCTATGGCCTGGACCGCCCCGGCGGACAGCTTCTCGCGGTGCACCAGCACAACGAAGCCGAGGCCGCACAAACCGTGATCGCCCGATTGGCCCAGGGTGAGCGCGTGGCCTATGTGAGCGATGCCGGCACCCCAGCCATCAGCGATCCAGGTGCCCGGCTTGTGGCCGCCGTGCGGCAAGCAGGTTACCGGGTGCTGCCCTTGCCGGGTGCCAGCAGCGTGACCACGGCCTTGAGCGCATCGGGCATGACGGGTGACCAAGGTTTTGTGTTCACGGGTTTCCTGCCCAGCAAATCTGCAGAGCGCCAACAAGCCGTGCAGGTTCTGGCACAAGAAAGCCGCGCCGTGGTGCTGCTCGAAGCGCCGCACCGCATTGAGGCTTTGGCACAAGCACTCTCGGTACTGGGGGAGCGCCCCATCACCGTGGGCCGCGAATTGACCAAGCAGTTTGAGCAAATTGAAACCCTGCCCGCGCAAGACCTGCCAGCTTGGCTGGCAGAAAAGCCTGATCGCCAACGCGGCGAGTTTGTGCTGGTTTTGCATGACGCGCCGGTGGCCAAATCGACAGGCGAAGGTCTACGCGTGCTCAAGGTTCTCTTGCCCGAGTTGCCCCTGAAAACAGCGGTCAAGCTGGCGGCTGAGATCACGGGCGAGTCCAAGAACGTGCTCTACGACAAGGCGCTGGCCCTGAAAAACGGCTGAGTTTGCGCTTCAGCGCTTGCGCAGGCCCAGACACACAACAGTGGCCACCACCACGCCAGCCCCCAGCAATTGCATGGGCGCAATCGACTGATCCAACACCGCCCAGGCCAGCACCAGGGCGAACACAGGCTCCACGTTCATGATGGCCGAGTTGCCCACCACGCCCAACTTGGGCAACACGGTGAACATGATGGTGAAGGCCGTGCCGTACAAAAACGTCAAGGCGCCCAAGCCCCACCAACCCACAGGGGCGTTGGGCAAATGAAAGCCGCTTTGGGTGGAGCTCACCGCAGCGGCCAACACAGCCACCGTGACCATGGTGGTGAAGGTGCGCAAACGGCCATCCACCTCGGTGGTTTCATGCTGGGTGATGACCAGCGCCAAGCCAAAGGTGGCGGAAGCGGCCAGCGCAAACGCCACACCGACCCCAATTTGCCCCCAATGCTGCGCAGCCCCCAAACCCGAAGCGGCCCCGAACACGTCCAGGGCCAAGGCCAAGCCCACCAACATCAAGGGCATGGCCAGCAAAACCGCACGCTCAGGGCGGTGGCCATACAAAAGCCTCGCCCAAAAAGCGGTCGACAAGGGGTAGGTGTTGAAGGCCAACAAGGCCAAAGCCACCGGCAGGCGAGCGACTGAGGAATAGAGGCACACGCTTTGCACGGCAATCAAAATGCCGATCAGCAGCAGGTTTTTTTGTTGTCGCGCCGACAACTGGAGCGACACCTTTTGCTGCCAAAGGATCAAAGCCACCACAAAGGCCGTGACGCTGCTGCGGAAGGTGACGGCTGTGACCACGTCCACGCCATGGTTGAAGGCGGTACGGGCCGCGACATGGTTGGCGCCCATCATCAGGGCGATCAACAAGAGCGTGAGAAAACCGGTGAGGGTCAACCGGGAAAAAGAAGCGGGGGAATCTGGGGAAGTGGGCGGAGACGACATGGGTGCATTTAACCACCCACACCGCGCAAAAGAGACAAACAGGTGACTGGCTACTAGGGGTCTCAGGCACCGGCCAATGGGGTGGATGCGCGCTTGTTTTTCATGCGTTGCGCGCGGGCCATGGCTTCGTTGACGTCATCCTGCCGAATGGCCTGGACGGTTTTAAAGTAGGAAACCGCCAAAACCAGCAACAAAACACCAGAGACCACGGTAGAGATCAGCATCAACATTTATTACCCCAAAAGAACTCAGAACTGCAAGATGGGGCAATTATTGGGGAAAAGCACCGTTTGAGTTGTTAAAGATTGTTAGTTGCCGATGAACTGACAGTTCAAACACTTGCGCCGTACAGACCACGTCCCTGGGCATGCAGGCGACTGAGGCCCAACAGGGCATCGGTCATGGGCGTGTCAATCTGGGTCAATTGGCCTAACTCCCGAACCGCGGAGACCAAGGCATCCAGCTCGACGGGCTTGCCGGCCTCCACATCTTGCAGCATGGACGTGCGGAACGCGCCCAACTTGCGTGTCACCGCGTGGCGGTCTTCGGGTTGCTGTTCAATGGGGATGCCGATTTTTTCGCCAATCGCCTTGGCTTCGAGCATGACGCTGGAGACGAATTGCCGCACCAGGGCGTCGTCCAAAATCCGGTCCGTGGTCGCACCGGTGATGGCACTGATCGGGTTGATGGTCATGTTGCCCCAAAGTTTGTACCAAATGTCTTTTTGGATTTGCGGCGACAACGTGGCATTAAAACCTGCGGTCTTGAGCAAAGCATGCAGCGCCTGCGCGCGAGGCGTGACTTGGCCAGTGGGCTCGCCCACGATCAGGCCATCGCCAAAGTGGTGGCGGATCACGCCAGGCGCATCGACCGAACAGCTGGCGTGGACCACACAGCCAATGATGTGCGGTGCAGGCAAGGCGCGGGCTATCGCTCCCTCGGGGTCCACACTGGCCAGCGAGCGGTCTGCCACCGGGCCGCCAAAGCCTTGCAAAAACCACCAGGGCACGCCGTTCATGGCCGTGAGCACGACGGTGTCCGGGCCAATCAGCGGCCCCACCTGTGCAGCCACCGAAGCCAGCGCAGGGGCCTTGACCGAGATCACCACCAAGTCCTGCACGCCCAAGACGGCCGCATCGTTGGACGCTTTCACGGCCACCGTGTGCAGTTCACCGCCCTGGTGCAACTGCAAACCGTTTTGCTGCAAGGCCGCCAGGGTGTCACCCCGCGCGAGGACGCTGACCTGCGCGCCTGTGCGTGCCAAGTGCACCCCCATCCAGCCACCAATGGCGCCTGCGCCCACAATCGCCATTTTGTTGAATTTCACGTCATTCCCTTTGTCATTCATGCGCGCCACCCGCTGTCGATGCGGTCCACCTGACGGACCAAGGCGTCAAACACGTCTTGCCCCGCCCCGTGGTTGGGGTTGAACTGCAGCGCGTCACGTGTGCATTTGGCGGCAATCGCTTCAGGCACCGGGATCGGCTGGCCCATGCTCAGTGTGGCCATCTGGATTTCGCAGGCCCGCTGCAGTGTCCAGAGGATCGCAAAGGTTTGGGGCAACGTGTGCCCCCAAGTCAAGAGACCATGGTTGCGCAAAATCACGGCCGGCTTGTTGCCAATGCTTTGCAGGACACGCGGCCCCTCTTCACCATGGATGGTGATGCCCTCGAAGTCGTGGTAAGCGACCATGTCGTGCAGCTGCGCCGAATAAAAGTTGCTTTGCGAGAGGCCGTCTTTGAGGCACGCCACCGCCACGCCAGCGGTGGTGTGGGTGTGCATCACGCAGTGCGCACCTTCCAGCCCTTCGTGCAGCGTGGCATGGACCACGAACCCTGCCGGGTTGACCTTGTGGGACGAGCCGTCCAGCACATCGCCTTGCATGTTGATCTTGACCAGGTTGCTGGCGGTGACTTCGCTGTAGTGCAGGCCAAAGGGGTTGATCAAAAACTGCTTGTCGCCGCCGGTCACGCTGTCGGGCAGACGCAGCGTGATGTGGTTGTAAATCATCTCGGTCCAACCGAGCATGGCAAACACGCGGTAGCAACTGGCCAGCTGGAGCCGCGCCTGCCATTCATCGGGGTGCATGTGTGCAGGTGCAGGGACATCGGAAGGCACAGGTTTCAAAACGGCATTCATGGCGCGAACTCCAGTCAGGATCAAAAACTCAAGCCTCGGCGGTGAAGCCGATGGTCTTGACGATGGGTGCCCACTTGGCGGTGTCCTTGCGGATCAACTCAGACAACTCGGCAGGTGTGCTGGACAGGGCTTCCAAACCGAAGGTGGCCAAACCGTCCACCACGTCCTTGGACGCCAATGCAGCCTTGACCGCCGCGTTCAGGCGTGCCACCACGTCGGGCGCGGCCTTGGCGGGCAGGAAGAAGGCGAACCACTCGCTGTGCACCATGTCCTTGAGGCCTTGCTCGGCGTAGGTGGGCACATCGGGCGCAAAACGGTTGCGCTTGGCACCGGACGTGGCCAAGATGCGGACCTTGCCCGTGGGCAGGTGCTGGGTCAGGTCGCCGATCGGGCCACTGACGGCGGCGATCTGACCGCCCAACAGGTCCAGCATCGCCGGTTGTGTGCCGCGGTAAGCCACGTGTTTGATCTCGACCCCTGCGTGGCGGCCCAGCAAGGCGCCCACAAAGTGCGGCGTGGAGCCTGCGGCGGGCGAGCCGAAGTTGGCAAGTGTGGGGTTGGCCTTGGCCCAGACCATGAAGTCGTTGATGTTCTTGACGCTCTCAGGCACAGCTGGACCCACGGCAAAGCCGAAGTCGAACACACAAGCGATCGACACGGGGCTCAGGTCGGTGGCCGGGTCGTAGCTGAGCTTTTTGTAGATGTGCGGGTAAATCGTCAGCATCGAGGTGGGCGTTTGCAGCATGGTCGCGCCGTCGGCAGGCTGGCTCTTGACGTATTGGATGGCGATCTGGCCGCCCGCGCCGGTCTTGTTTTCGACCACCGCGGCCTTGGCGTAGCTGCCGGTCAGGCGCGTGGCCACGCGGCGGCAGGTGGTGTCCGAGGTGCCACCTGCGGCAAAGCCGGTGACGATCTTGAAGCTCTCGATCTGGGCCTGGGCCATGACCTGTTGGCCCAAGCTGGCCAGCAAAGCAGCAGCGCTGGTGGATTGGACGAATTGACGACGGGAAATGCTCATGGAAGTCTCCTGGTTGAAGTTAAAACACACGCACAAAAATCAAGATTCATCGCGCAGCCAATGGACTGCGCCGGAATGGGTGACCGCGCCTTGGTGGCTGGGGCGGACGGTCAAGGCATACTTTTCCAGCAAGCCGCCATGCGCCGCCGCTGCGACAGCGGGCAGCTGGGCCAGGCGTTGCGCCAGTTCGGCGTCGCTCAGCTGCACGGCAATGCTGCGCGACTCGGGGCGGGCGTCGATGGTGATGAGGTCGCCATCGCGCAGCGCGGCAATCGGCCCTTTGTCGGCCGCCTCGGGGCCGGCATAGCCAATGCACAAACCCCGCGTTGCGCCTGAAAACCGCCCATCGGTGAGCAAGGCCACCTTGTCACCCATGCCCTGCCCGAAGAGCAAGGCGGTGATGCCCAGCATCTCGCGCATGCCCGGGCTGCCTTTGGGGCCTTCGTTGCGGATCACCAGCACATCGCCTGGCTGGTAGCGCATGGCCTGCACCGCAGCCTGGGCCTGCTCTTCGGATTCAAACACCCGTGCAGGGCCTTGGTGCACCAAGGTTTTGAGTCCGGCGGTCTTGAGCAAAGCACCGTCAGGGCACAGATTGCCTTTGAGCACGGCCAGGCCACCGTCCAGCGACAAGGCCTGCTCGACAGAGCGCACCACCTGGCCATCGGGCGCATTGGCCGTGGAGAGTTCCTGCGCCAGCGTGCGGCCGGTGTAGGTCAGCACACCGCCATGCAAATGACCTGTGCGCAGCAACTCACGCAGCACCACACCTGCCCCACCGATGTAGAACATGTCGCGTGCCAGGTATTGGCCACCGGGCCGCAGGTCGGCAATCAGCGGGGTGCGGGCAAACACCTCGGCCACATCGTCCAGGTGAAAGCGGATGCCCGCCTCGTGGGCGATCGCCGGGATGTGCAAGGCCGCATTGGTCGAGCCGCCCGTGGCCGAGACCACGGCGCAAGCGTTTTCGAGTGCCTGGCGCGTGACGATGTCGCGCGGCAGGGGCGCGTCGCCCATCACCGCCGCCATCAGGTTTTTGGCGGCGCGGCGCAAGAGCGGCGCACGTTCGCTGAAGACCGCAGGCACCATGCTGGAGCCAATCGGGGCCAAACCCAGCGCCTCGGACACCATGCCCATGGTGTTGGCGGTGAATTGGCCAGCGCACGCGCCCGCCGTGGGCAGGCAGGCGCGGCTGATGGCGTCCAGCTCGTCTTGCGTGGCGTCTCCGGCCAACACCTTGCCAATGGTTTCGTAGGTGTCGACCACGTTCAGGTCGCGGCCGTTCACACCCGGCATCTGGCCGGGCAGGGCCGAGCCCCCATGCACAAACACGCTGGGCACATTGCAGCGCACCATGCCCATCATCAAGCCCGGCAGGTTCTTGTCGCAAGCACCAATGCCAAAGATGCCGTCCCACTGGTGGCCACGCACCGAGGCCTCCACGCTGTCGGCGATCAACTCGCGCGAGATGAGCGAAAAACGCATGCCCGAATGCGCCATGGTCAGGCCATCGGACACCGAGACCACCGGGCACTCGTGGGGCGTGCCGCCCGCGGCATAAATGCCGGTTTTGGCGTGCTGAGCCTGATCACGCAGGTTGAGATTGCAAGGGCTCATCTCGCCGCCCGTGTGGAACACACCTACATGCGGGCGGGCGATGTCTTCCTCATCCTGCCCCAGCGCATGCAAAAAGCTGCGCGTGGTGGCGCGAATCGTGCCTTCGTAGATCGTGGCCGATCGGAATTTGCGGGGCGGCTGCTCGGTGCTCATGGCCTGTCCTCAATAGGTCTGGCCAGGGGTGGCCGCTGGCGCCACCACGTGTTTGAAGTGCGCCGCCAGATCGGTGGTCTGGCGCATCAGGATTTGTGTGTCCAGACCCACTGCAACGAAGACCGCACCCCACTGCAGGTACTGCGCGGCCAGTTGCCGGTCGGGCGTGAGGATGCCGGGGGCCTTGCCCGCTTTGAGGATGCGGGCAATCGCATCGGCAATCGCGGCTTGCACATCGGGGTGCGCCGCGTTGCCCACATGGCCCATGCTGGCCGACAGGTCGGCTGGGCCGATGAACACACCGTCCACGCCGGGGGTTGCGGCGATCGCGTCGAGGTTCTTCAGCGCTTCGAGCGACTCGACTTGCACGATGAGGCACACCTCTTCGTTGGCGCGTTGGAAGTAGTCGGTGTAATGGCCCCAGCGTGACGCACGGGCGCCTGCCATGCCGCGCACACCGCCCTGGCCATCGTTTTGCGGGTAGCGCATGGCTTGCACCAGCTGGGCCGCCTGCTCGGGCGTGTCGACCATGGGCACCAGGATGTTCTGCGCACCCAGGTCCAGGTACTGCTTGATGAGCGCCGTTTCACCCACGGGCACGCGGCACACCGCATGGCTGCCCGGGTAGGCGGCGAGCGTCTTGAGCTGGGCGATGATGCTGCTCAGGTTGTTGGGTGAATGTTCGCCGTCGATGACGAGCCAGTCGAAGCCGGCCAGCGCACAGATTTCGGCGCTGTAGTCACTGGCCAGGCCCATCCACAGGCCGATTTGGGGCTGTTTGTTTTTGAGGGCTTGTTTGAACAAGTTGCTTGGGGTTTGCATGATGGTTCCTTGTGCTGTGCCTTCGATGGGGAGGCTGATCGGATCCGGCGGGCCTGCCCGGGCTCAGAGGCGCTTCGCTTTGCCACATCGCCCAGCCAGGCCCGCCAGACCCGACCAGCGTGGGTGTGCGAAGCGTCCTGGTGTCAAATGAATCTGAACTCCAACTTGCCAAGCGGTCCGTAGTCGGCGTCAAACACATCGCCCACTTTGGCGGGCGCGGGTTTGGTGAACGAGCCGGCCAGAACGATTTCGCCTGCCTGCAAGTGCTCGCCCCAGGGCGCGAGCTTGTTGGCCAGCCAAGCGATGCCCACGGCCGGGTGCCCTTGCACGCCCGCCGCGAGACCCGTCTCTTCGACCACGCCGTTTTGGCGCAGCACCGCACCGCACCAGGGCAGGTCGGTGGTCAGTGGGTCAACCCGCTTGGCACCCAGCACGATGCCCGCATTGGCGGCGTTGTCGCTGATGGTGTCAAACACCTTGCGCATGACTTTGGTGTGGCGATCGAACTGTTCGATGCGCGAGTCGATGATCTCAATGGCGGGCGTCACGTACTCGGTGGCGTCCAGCACCTGCTGCACCGTCACGTTGGGGCCACGCAGTTCTTTCTTGAGGATGAAGGCCAGCTCCACTTCCACACGGGGCGCAATGAAATGGGCGTGTGGAATGTCCAGCACTTGGCCGGGCGTGCAGTCGTAGCGCATGTTGTCCAGCAGCGTGCCGTAGTCGGGCTCGTCGATCTGGCTGGAGACCTGCATGGCGCGGCTCGTCAGCCCGATCTTGTGGCCAATCATGGTGCGCCCCTCGGCGAACTTGATCTGCATCCAGGCGCGGTTGATGCGGTAGCCGTCTTCAATCGTCATGCCCGGGTAGCGCTTGGAAAAGTGCTCGATCTGGGTGCGGGATTTTTCGGACTGGTTGAGCTCGTGCGCGAGCTGCTGGATCTGGTCTTCGGTGAATACAGACATGGCTCAAACCTTGTTGAAAAGTGGATGCAGATTGCTGTGCTTGGCGTCAAACACCTCGGGACCGACGTCGATCTGCAGCGTGATGCCGATGTGGCGCTGCGCCATCACGGGTGCGAAAAAGGCTTTGGCCACTTCGAGCAAAGTCTGCCCAGCGCGTTGTTGGGTGGCCTCGCTGCGGCCACGGCCCATGCGCACGTTCAAGTACACAAAGGCATAGTCGCCCGTACCCCCTGCTGCCTCGCCAGCCGCACCGCCATCAGCCACCGCATAGTGCGGTGCTGGGTATGCCAACACGCGCGTGCCACCTGTAGGAAACACTTGTTTGCCCTCCTCATCTTTCACGGTGAGCATGGCATCCGCCATCTGGCGGCACAGGGTGGTCATGTGGACTTCAGCGTCCAGCTGACCGGTGTAGAGAATCACTAGATGGGGCATGTTTCGCGCTCCTCAAAGGCGGGTGCTGATGGCCGTGTAGCCCTCGGCACTGCTGGCCACGGCGGCGGGCACTTTTGTGCCGTCCTGCGGGGTCACGTCAAAAATCGCATTCAGCTGGCCCGTGCCGCTGGCCCCAAAGTACGGCGTCACCATGTCCACCGCGCCGTCATACCCCGTCCAACCTAAAGCGCCCATCAGCATGGCGGTGTCGTGCATGAAGCCTTCGCCGTGGCCTTTGCTGGCGTACTCGGGCAGCATCTCGCAAAACGCTTTCCACTCCCGGTTGCCCCACATCTGCAAAACCTGCTTGTCGAGCTGCTCTAAAAACGGGCTCCAGATCTTGTGGGCGAACTCGGGTGCCAGGCCGTTTTGCGCAAAACGGTGTGAGAGCGAGCCGCTGGCCAGAAAGGCCACCTTGCCGTCGTAATGTTTTTCCACGGCCTCGCGCATGGCCCAGCCCAGGCGGGCGCTGTCGTTCAGGTAATGCACCATGCACAGGGCCGAGACCGAGACCACCTTGAAGTGCTGGTCTTCGTTCATGTAGCGCAGCGGCACCAGCGTGCCGTACTCGGGGTCGAGCGTGGTGTTGTCGTGCGCCAGGGTTTCTACACCGTGTGCGTTGGCCACTTTGGCCAGCAGGTGCCCCAGCTCGGGGTTGCCCGGTGACTCGAAAGCCATGTGGTTGATGAAGTGCGGCAACTCATTGCTGGTGTAGCTGCCCTTGAAGTGCGGCGCGCAGTTGATGTGGTAGTTCGCGTTGACCAACCAATGCGTGTCGAACACCACCAGCGTGTCCACCCCCAGGGCACGGCAGCGGCGGCTGATTTCTTTGTGGCCATCGATGGCGCTTTGGCGCGTGCCAAAACGAGGACCGGGAATTTCACTCAGGTACATGCTGGGCACATGGGTGATTTTGGCGGCCAATGCGAGCTTACCCATGGCGAGCACTCCGGGTGTTGTCGAGTTGTCCCATTTGCGTGTTTCCTTGTTCAGCTCTCGGCCGTGATGCCCGCTTTGCGGATCACCTGCGCGTATTTGTCGGTCTCGCTGCGGATGAAGGCCGCAAAGCGCTCGGGGTTGGCCGCCAGCGACACGATGCCGCCTTCTTGAAAGGCCTGCACCACCGTCGGCGCTTGCAGGGCTTTGTTGATCTCGGCGTTCAGCCTCTGCACCACCGCATCGGGCGTGCCGCTGCGCGTGAGGATGCCGTTCCAAGAGTTCGATTCAATCAGCAAGCCTTGTTCGGTGAGTGTGGCGATTTGCGGCGCCAGTGGCGAGCGCTTGGCCGTGGCCATGCCCAGGGCGACGAGCTTGCCGCTTTGCACATGCTGGCGGAACTCGGGCCAGTTGCCGAACATCACCGTGACCTGACCACCGATCAGATCGTTGAGTGCCGGGGCCTGGCCCTTGTAGGGCACATGGATCATCTCGATGCCGGCTTGCGCTTCGAGCATGGCCCCCGCGATGTGGGCCGATGTGCCCGCGCCAAACGAGGCATAGCTGAGCTTGCCGGGTTGCTTTTTGGCCGCCGCGATCAGGTCGGCCACGGTCTTGAGGCCACTGCCGGGGTGCGTGGCCAACACATGCTCCGACATGCCCATCAGGCCGACCGGGCGCAGATCACGCAGCCCGTCGTAGGGCAGGTTTTTCACCAGCGTCTGGTTGACGCAAAAACTGTTGGCCACGGTCACCAGGGTGTGGCCATCGGGCGTCGACTTGGCCGCCAGGTCCACGCCCAACACGGTGCCCGCGCCGGGTTTGTTGTCCACCACCACGCTCTGACCGAGTGATTTGGTGAGCTCGGCAGCGACCAGGCGCGTCACCACATCGGTGGTGCCGCCGGGTGGGAAAGGCACGATCAGGCGGATCGGCTTGGTGGGCCAAGCCGCACTTTGGGCCTGACTGGCCCAAGGCAAGGCCAATGCAGCAGTGCCCAGCAGCAAGTCACGGCGTTGCATGTTCAAACACCCCAATGCGGGATGTGGTGACCGCCCAGGCTCACCGCAACGTTTTTGGGCTCACAGAACACTTCGTAGCTCCATGTACCCCCCTCACGGCCCGTGCCGCTGGCCTTGGTGCCGCCAAAGGGCTGGCGCAGGTCGCGCACGTTTTGGCTGTTGACGAAGCACATGCCCGCCTCTACAGCGGCCGCTACGCGGTGCGCTTTGCCCAGGTTCTCGGTCCAGACATAGCTGGAGAGGCCGTATTCGATGTCGTTGGCTTTTTCAATCGCGTCCGCTTCGTCCTTGAAGGGGATCAGGCAAGCCACGGGGCCGAAGATTTCCTCTTGCGCGATGCGCATGCGGTTGTCGACGTCGGCAAACACGGTGGGCCAGACGAAGTTGCCGTTCTTGACGTGCGCAGGCAAGTCAGCCGCGTAGCCGGGCTGGTCCAAACCGCCACACAGCATCGTCGCGCCTTCTTTGGGGCCGAGTTCGATGTAGCTGCGCACCTTGGCCAAGTGGGCTTGGCTGATCATCGGGCCGACGATGGTTTTGTCGTCGAGCGGGTCGCCCACGGTGATGCGTTTGGCGCGCTCGGCAAACTTGGCGGCAAAGTCGGCATAGATGCTTTGCTGCACCAAGATGCGGCTGCCTGCGGTGCAGCGCTCGCCATTGTTGCTAAAGATCATGAAGATGGCCGCATCTAAAGCGCGGTCCAGGTCGGCGTCTTCAAAAATCACAAACGGGCTCTTGCCGCCCAATTCCATGCTGAACTTCTTGAGGCCCGCGCTTTGTACGATGCGGTTGCCCGTGACGGTGGAGCCGGTGAAGCTGATGGCGCGCACATCGCGGTGCGAGACCAGCGGCTCGCCGGCCTCTTTGCCGTAGCCGTGCACCAGATTCAAGACCCCGGCGGGCACTCCCGCCTCCAACGCCAGCTCGCCCAGACGTGCGGCGGTCAATGGCGACAACTCGCTCATCTTGAGCACGGCGGTGTTGCCAAACGCCAGACACGGCGCGACCTTCCAAGTGGCGGTCATGAAGGGCACGTTCCACGGGCTGATGAGCGCACATACGCCCACCGGGTGGAACAGCGTGTAGTTCAGGTGCGTGGGCGTGGGGTAGGTGTGGCCGTCTACGCGGGTGCACATCTCGGCAAAGTAGTGGAAGTTGTCGGCCGCACGCGGCACCAGCTGCTTGCCGGTCTGGCTGATGGTCTGGCCGCAATCCTTGGTTTCGGTTTCCGAAATTTCAGGCACGTGTTTCGTGATCAGGTCGCCCAGCTTGCGCATGATCTTGGCGCGCTCGGTGGCGGGCGTGTTGGCCCATTTCGGGAAAGCGGCTTTGGCGGCGGCGACGGCAGCATTGACCTCCGCTTCACCCCCAGAAGCGACTTCGGCCAGCACTTCTTGCGTGGCGGGGTTGATGGTCTCGAAGTAGTCGCTGCTTGCGACGCTCTTGCCGTTGATCAGGTGGTCGATTTTCATGTCGGGTATTCCTCGGTTTTTTGTGGGAGCGACGCCCTCGTCGCGATCGGTCAAGCACTCAGCTTGCAAAGGCCTCATCGAGACGGGGGCGTCGCTCCTACAGATTCAGGTCATGATGAAACGATGGTGTTGGTCAAAGCCCCAATGCCTTCGATCTCGGTGACGATCACGTCGCCCGGCTGGCAGTCCACGATGCCGTCGGGTGTGCCGGTCAGGATCAGGTCGCCGGGGTTGAGCGTCATGAAGCTGCTGAAGTACTCGATCAGCGTGGGCACATCGAAAATCATGTCAACCGTGCTGCCGCTTTGCGTGACTTTGCCGTTGACGGTGGTCTGCAGTTTCAGCGCCATCGGGTTGGGCACATCCGCCGCATCGACCAGCCAGGGGCCAATAGGCGTGCAGGTGTCGCGGTTTTTCACGCGCAGGTTGGGGCGGTACCAGTTCTCGAGGTAGTCGCGGATGGCGTAGTCGTTGGCCACGGTGTAGCCGGCGATGAAGTCATATGCATCGGCTTTCTTCACGCGGCGGGCGGTGCGGCCAACCACCACGGCCAGCTCGCACTCGTAGTGCATGTACTTCACGTCAGCGGGGCGCTTCGTGAAGGCCTTGTGGCCAATCAGCGAGGCCTCGCCCTTCATGAAGGCCAGCGGTTCTTCTGGGGCTTTGAAGGCCAGCTCTTTGGCATGGTCGGCGTAGTTCAGGCCGAGCGCGATCACGGTGCGCGCTTGCGGCACGGGTGCCAGCGGTGGCAGCCAGACCACCTCGTCAAAGGCCACGCGGCGACCCTTGTGCGGGCCCTGTGTGATGAGCAACTGGCCATCGGATTCAACAGCTTGCTGAATGGCGCCGGACCAAGCGATGCGTGCGTGTTTCATGCGGTTTCTCCGACGGTGACGTTGACAGACACAAAACCTGGTGCAGAAATCTCCACCCGGTCACCTGCTTTGGCGCGTGGACGTGAGCCATCGACCAGGCAATCGGTTCCCACCATCAACACATCACCGGCTTGCAGCGTCATGAATTCGCCCACATCGGCCAGCAAGGTAGGCAAGTCGCGCACCAACTCGCGCAGGTCAACGGTCTGCACGAGTTCACCATTGCGGCGCACCGCGATCTGCAGCGCGGCCCAGTCAGACACTGGACCAGGCGTGACCTGCTCAGGCAAAGCCAGAAAACCGTCGCGGCAGCGGAACTTGACCGGCGGGCGGTAATAACTTGCGTGTGGCACAGACCAGTCGCCCAGCAGCGCAGCAGCCGCCACCTGGCCGTCGCTCCCGATCACCAGGCCCAGTGTCGCGCCAATGTCGACTTCGCTTCCGCCGTCTTGCAACACCAGATCTTGCCCAGCCGGGCTGAAGGTATTGGCGGTCTTGACATAAAGCACGGGCGCTTTGGGGGCAGCTTTGTGCGGGTCCTGCGTCATGCGCGGCACCCAAAGGTCCCACTCTCGGCGGAAATTGAGCAGGGTGCCGTACACGGTTCCTGTTGGAGTCCAGGGGTTCATCGTTCTTCTTCCTCTGCCAGTTCTTCTGGCGTTTCAATGTCAGGGGTTTCGAGTGCGATCACCTCGTCGAGCAGCGCGTACAGCTGGCCCAACTTGTCTTTGCCCAGCAATTGCTCCATCCACTGGTAGTGTGCCTCGATGGTTTGCGACAACGCCCGCACCTTGTCTAGCCCTAAAGCCGTGGCGCGCACCACCGTGCGGCGGGCATCTTGCGGACAACGCTCGCGGGCGATCAATCCGTCTCGCTCCATGCGCATGAGCACACCCGTGAGGCTGGGCCCCAGCAGATAAGCCTCGCGAGCGACGCGGCCTGTTTCTGTGCCCGCCGGATCGTCGGCATGCTCGCCCAGCACCCGCAGCACCCGCCACTGCTGGTCAGACAGGCCATGCTGACGCAAGCTCGGGCGCGTGTGGGCCATGACGGCTTCACGCGCCTGCAGCAGCAAACGCGGCAGGTTGCGGTGAACAAAAGGGGTGGAGGCACTCATTTATTTAACATGTTAAATGAATGCCTGGATTAGGCATACCGGGTTTTCCCTGGAATGACCCGTGGAGCAGGGTGTGAAATTGAATATTTATGAATATTTAAGTTACCAAATATTGACAAGACCACTAAAATCAAAATTCCACTGCCAACGCCTTTGCCCAACAACAGAGGTCATTTTTTGATCTTTCATGAAAAAGCTCAGCATCAAACTGCAACTCTCCTTGAGTGTCATGGCCATGGGTCTGCTGTTGCTATTGGTGCAACTGGGCCTGCAGTTTTACGTGTTGCGCGGTGACATCGTTCAGCGCATCGAAACCCACGAATATCGCCAACTCACCAGTTTTGCCAATAACTTGGATGAACGCCTGCAAGACAGCATGGACATGCTGTCAGAAGTCGCCAGGCATGTGCCTGCTGCACCGTTGAACGACCTGAAGCAACTCGAAGATCTGCTTTTCAGAGAACATGCCTTGCTCACCGTCTATGACGACCTTTACATCTTCGATGCCAAAGGGGTGTTGCTGGTCGACTGGCCCGTCAAGCCCGGCAGACGGACTTTGGACATGTCCTCTCGGGATTACATCCAGGGTGTCATCAAGACCCAAGCCCCGGTGATCTCGAAACCCATCTTGGGTCGGGCGACGCAGCAACCCATCGTGGTCGTGGCGGCCCCCATCTTCGACAAGCATCAGCAGCTGGTGGGCATGCTGGGCGGGGTGCTCAACCTCTACAAACCCAATTTACTGGGCTCCATCGCCACCCGAAAAAACGGCGAACAAGGTTACTACTACCTGGTCACCCAAGACCGCGTTCGCATTGCCCATCCTGACTCAAGCTTGATCCTCAAAAAGGTGCCCGAAAACAGCAGCAATATTCCGTTCGAAAATGCCATCCAAGGCTTTGAAGGCACCCAGGAAGGCACGACCACCCGAGGCCTGCAAGGACTTTTTACCTTCAAACGACTCCAGACCACGGACTGGATCATCGCCTCGGTGATCCCTTCGGCAGAAGCATTCGCACCGATTGGCGATCTTTACACCAAGATGATCGCCATCACCCTGTTGCTGATGCTGACGCTCGTGCCCTTGATGTGGGGATTTGTGTCCAAACTCATCCACCCCTTAGGTCAGTTGGCACAGGCCATGCACGACACAGCGGGGCGGATGCGCGAGGGCGACAAAACCGCGCCGATCCCTGAGTTGGGTGGCCCTGAGATCCAAACGGTTGCACACGCCTTCAATGAATTCGTAGAAGCCCGAATACAGGCTGAAACCGAATTGGCCCTGGCACGCGACGCAGCGCAAGATGCCAACGCATCCAAGAGCCATTTTCTGGCCAACATGAGCCACGAAATTCGCACACCCATGAACGGCATCCTAGGCATGACCGAGCTGTGTCTGCAAACGCGCATGACCACCGAACAGCGCAGCTACCTGGACATGGTCTCAACATCTGCCAAATCGTTGGTGGCCGTCATCAATGACATTCTGGATTTTTCCAAAATTGAAGCGCAAAAACTGCACCTCGATCCACACGAATTTGCCTTGCACGGCCTGATCAGGCAATGCACACGCACCCTGTCATTGCGCGCTTCAGAAAAAGGTCTGGAGCTGGTCTGTGATGTCGCACCCGATGTCCCCGATGTGGTGATTGGCGATCCCATCCGTTTGCAACAAGTCATCACCAACTTGTTGGGCAATGCCATCAAATTCACGGCCCAAGGCGAAGTCATGCTCAACGTCAGCTGCATGGCGTCACCCCCAAAGGACCAGGACATCTGGTTGAATTTACAGGTCAGGGATACCGGCATCGGAATTCCACCGGACAAGCAAAAGCTGATTTTTGATGTCTTTACCCAAGCCGACACCAGCACGGCACGCCGTTTTGGAGGCTCTGGCCTTGGCCTGACCATCAGCCGAAGTTTGATTCGGATGATGGGCGGTGATATCCAGGTTGAAAGCCAACTGGGCAAAGGCAGCACATTCAGCTTCACGACACGCTTGCAGCGTGCACACCAGCAGGCGGCGCTGGGCGAAGGCCTCCACCCCCAAAGGGCTGGTCAGCGCGTGCTGGTGGTCGATGACAACACCAGCAGTCGCGTCATCCTGGCACAGCGCTTGTCGAGCGCAGGCTTGAATACCTTGGCTTGCGATGGCGCCGCACAGGCACTGCACCATCCTCAACTCAAGCAAGCGCGCTACGCGCTGATCGACGTCAACATGCCAGACATCGATGGCTATGCCTTGGCGACACAATTGCGCCAGATGCGCCACGCCAGTGAGTTGACGATTGTCATGATGGGCGCCTTGAGTGAACAGATCAGTCCTGAAGAGCTTAAGGCCATGGACATCCAGGACTTCCTGATCAAGCCCATCGACCCGCAAGAGCTGATGGCCGCATTCAACCGCGAATTCACCCCCTTCATGGCTGCGCCAGCAGGGGCCATTGAAACCGATGCTCTCCAGCCGATAACCCCGCGCAAAGCCTTGCTGGCAGAGGACACCGTCATCAACCAGGCCCTGCAAACCATCTTGCTTCAGCGCATGGGCTACAGCGTCACGCTGGCCAACAATGGACTGGAGGCCGTCGAGGCCTTCACAAAAAACACTTTCGACGTGGTCTTGATGGACATCCAGATGCCGGACATGGGCGGCATCGAGGCGACCCGACTGATCCGCGAACACGAAGCAGCCCACCAAGCGCAACCGACCCCCATCATTGCCGTGACCGCCAATGCCTTGAAAGGGGACCGGGAAAGTTACATCGCTTGCGGTATGAATGGCTATGTCTCCAAACCGATATCACTGGAAACGCTGAGAAGTGAAATGGAAAGACTGGTGCCAGATCAGAGTCGCAAAGCCGCCCTCGCATCAAGCCCATAAAAGGCCGTGGGCAATGCCCGCGTAACATGTGCGGCTGTCAAAATAGCCAGCACCATGACCCCACAAATACTGCCACCCGATCTGCTGCCGGCCATCGTTCAAGCCCCCATGGCCGGGGCCAACAACCACCGTTTGGCTGCCGCAGTCTGTGAAGCCGGCGGTCTGGGCTCGTTGCCAGCGGCCATGTTGAGCCCTGCCGACCTGCACAGCGAACTGCAGGAGCTGCAGCACGCCACGCAGCGCCCTTACAACGTCAACTTCTTTTGCCACACCCCGCCCACGCCAGATGCGCAAGCTCAGGCTGACTGGCAAGCCACGTTGACACCGTATTACCAAGCCATGGGGCTTACGCCCAATACGGCCAGCAGTGGCGCGGCGCGTGTGCCCTTCAACCACACGGCAGCCGATGTGCTGGAAGCCTTTCGGCCAGCCGTGGTGAGCTTTCACTTTGGTCTGCCTGCGGCTGATTTGCTTGCACGCGTCAAAAGCTGGGGCAGTTTGGTGCTGTCATCGGCCACCACTGTGGGCGAAGCACTGTGGCTGCAGGCCCATGGCGCGGACGCCATCATTGCGCAAGGTCTAGAAGCCGGTGGGCACCGGGGCATGTTTTTGAGCGAGGACCTGAGCACCCAAATTGGCACCTTAGCCCTGCTGCCGCAAATCGTGCAAGCGGTGAATGTGCCGGTGATTGCAGCAGGTGGCATCGCCACCCCAGCAGGTGTTGCAGCCGCCAAAGCGCTGGGCGCAGCGGCCGTACAAATCGGCACCGCTTACCTGTGTAGCCACGAGGCCACCACCAGCGCCTTGCACCGAAACGCCCTGCAGTCCAATGCGGCGCAACACACGGCGCTGACCAACCTGTTCACGGGCCGTCCGGCAAGGGGCATTGTGAACCGCGTGATGCGCGAGTTGGGAGCGATGCACCCGCAGGCACCGGCATTTCCATTGGCCACCGCCGACATGGCCCCACTGCGCGCGGCGGCAGAAGCCCAAGGCAACAGCGACTTCACGCCGCTGTGGGCAGGCCAAAACACCAGCGGCTGCCGCACCGCTGCGGCAGCCGACATCACCCACGATTTTCTGAAGGCTTGGCTCGCGGCTTGAGCCTCTGCGTGAGGCACACTTGCGTCCTATGGCCAAAGACAAATCCATTTTTACCTGCACCGAATGCGGCGGCACCAGCGCCCGCTGGATGGGCAAATGCCCCAGCTGTAACGCCTGGAACACCCTGATCGAAGCCTCGGCCGAGCCAGCGGGCGGCAAAAACCGCTTTGGCTCGGTGCACGCATCGCTGGCCCCCACCTCCGAGGTGTTGCCACTCTCACAGATTGAAGCGGCCGACTTTGAGCGCCACCCCACCGGCATCGACGAACTCGACCGGGTGCTGGGCGGCGGCATGGTCGAAGGCGGTGTGGTGCTGATCGGTGGTGACCCCGGCATCGGCAAATCCACCTTGCTGCTGCAAGCGGTGGACGCGCTGCAACGCAGTGGCATGAACACCTTGTATGTGACGGGCGAAGAAAGTGGCGCGCAAGTGGCCATGCGCTCGCGCAGGCTGGGCCTGCCGGACTCGCAGGTGCCAGTGCTGCCGGAAATTCAGCTTGAAAAGATCTTGCACACCCTGCAATCGCGCCAACCGGGCATCGCCATCATCGACTCGATCCAGACGGTGTATTCGGACCAGTTGACCAGCGCCCCGGGTTCGGTAGCGCAAGTGCGCGAATGCGCGGCGCACCTGACGCGCACCGCCAAATCCACCGGCACCACCATCGTGCTGGTCGGCCACGTCACCAAAGAAGGCGCGCTCGCTGGACCCCGCGTGCTCGAGCACATGGTGGACACGGTGCTGTACTTTGAAGGCGACACGCATTCGAACTTCCGCCTGATCCGCGCCATCAAGAACCGCTTTGGTGCCGTCAACGAGATTGGCGTGTTCGCCATGACCGAAAAAGGCCTGAAAGGGGTGAGCAACCCCAGCGCCATCTTTTTGAGCCAGCACAGCGAACCGGTGCCTGGCAGCTGCGTGATGGTCACGCTCGAAGGGACACGCCCGTTGCTGGTGGAGATTCAGGCATTGGTGGACAGCGGTGGTCCCAGCCCCCGCCGCCTGTCGGTGGGCCTGGACCGAGACCGCTTGGCCATGCTGCTGGCTGTGTTGCACCGCCATGCGGGCGTGGCCTGCATGGACCAAGACGTGTTTGTGAACGCGGTGGGTGGTGTGCGCATCAGCGAGCCGGCAGCCGACTTGGCGGTGATGCTGGCGATCACCAGCAGCCTGCGCGGCAAAGCCTTGCCCAAGGGCTTCATCGCCTTTGGTGAAGTGGGTCTGGCTGGGGAAGTGCGACCAGCCCCGCGCGGACAAGATCGGCTGAAGGAAGCGGCCAAACTGGGCTTTAAGGTGGCGGTGGTGCCCAAAGCCAATGCCCCCAAGAAAAACGACAAGGCCTTTGAGGGCCTGACCATTTACCCGGTCGAACGCATTGAAGAGGCCATGCAAGTCGTGCGGGGACTGGACTGATCCCCGCTCAGTCAAGGCACAATCTGCCCCCATGAATTTCAACAAAATACTGGCTCCCTTGGTCATCGTGGGTTTCACCGTGGGTGCTTGGCAAGCATTTCAATGGGCGGGCATTGCCTTGGCAGTGGGCGGCGTGGTGATGTGGATCTTGCTGCATTTCACCCGCATGGTCACGATCTTGAAAAAAGCGGCCAACCGGCCCATTGGTCATGTCGCGAGCGCGGTGATGCTCAACGCCAAACTGCAAAAAGGCGCGACTTTGATGCATGTGATCGCCATGACACGGTCTCTGGGCGCGCTGTTGACCGAAAAAGACGCCCAGCCCGAGGTCTTTACCTGGACAGACAGCAGCCAATCGGTGGTGACCTGCACCTTTGTCGGCGGCAAGTTGACCGAGTGGGCGTTGGTTCGCCCCGAAGAGCCAAACCCTTAAAATCACCTCAGACCCTGTTTATTGCAGCCATTTCAAAGGACACTTTCATGAGCGTTGTCATCCCCTCCATGTCTGACCGCGACGGCAAAATCTGGATGGACGGCCAGATGATCGATTGGCGCGATGCCAAGATCCACGTACTGAGCCACACCCTGCACTATGGCTGCGGCGCCTTTGAAGGCGTGCGCGCTTACAAAACCGAACAGGGCACCGCCATCTTCCGCCTGCAAGAGCACACCCAGCGCCTGTTCAACAGCGCCAAGATCTTGCGCATGGCGATCCCGTTCACGCAGGCGCAGGTCAACGAAGCTCAGCGCGATGTGGTGCGCGAGAACAAGCTCGAAAGTGGTTACATCCGTCCCCTGACCTGGATTGGTGACAAAAAACTGGGTGTCAGCCCCAAAGGCAACGACATCCACATCATGGTGGCCGCCTGGACGTGGGGCGCGTACCTGGGTGAAGAAGGCATGAAGCGCGGCATCCGCGTCAAGACCTCCAGCTACACCCGCCACCATGTCAACATCACCATGACACAAGCCAAGGCGGTGAGCAACTACACCAACTCGATCTTGGCCAACATGGAAGTGACCGACGAAGGTTACGACGAAGCCTTGTTGCTGGACACCTCGGGCTTTGTGTCCGAAGGCGCTGGCGAAAACATCTTCGTGGTCAAAGACGGCGTGATCTACACCCCCGACTTGTCGGCAGGCGCCTTGAACGGCATCACCCGCAACACGGTGTTCCACATTGCCAAAGACTTGGGTCTGGAGATCGTGCAAAAGCGCATCACCCGCGACGAGGTTTACATTGCGGACGAAGCCTTCTTCACCGGCACCGCCGCTGAAGTCACGCCGATTCGCGAACTCGACCGCATCGAGCTGGGTAAAGAGGGTTATGTGGGCAGCCGCGGCCCCATCACCGAGAAAATTCAATCCGCGTTCTTTGACATCGTCAACGGTCGCAATCCCAAGTACGCCCACTGGCTGACCTTGGTCTGAGGAACACAAGCATGAGCACACAAGCCGTTGAACTGTTGGCCACCGACCTGAACCCTCAGGGCGGCGTGTTTTGCCCCAGCCCCAAAGCCGACATGAAACTCTGGAACAGCCACCCCAAGGTGTATCTGGACGTGGCCAAGAGTGGCCAAGCCAAGTGTCCTTATTGCGGCACGCTCTACAAACTCAAAGCAGGTGAGGTGGTGGGTCACCACCACTGAAATCCACGGGCCCGGCAACGGGCCCGTTGCTTTTCAATCCTTGCTAACACCCATGAACATCTCCGCCAGCCGTCAAAGTCTCTGCATTGGCATCCTCACGCTCAATGAAGAAAAACGGATTGCTCAGTGCATCCAAAGCGCACGTTTTGCAGACCAAATCCTGGTCATTGACAGTGGCAGCCAAGACCAAACCCAAGCGCTTGCCCGAGCGGCCGGCGCCGAGGTGCACAACTACCCTGACTGGCAAGGCTTTGGCGAGCAACGCAACCGCATGCTTGGGCATTGCCGTTGTGATGTCATCTTTTTCCTGGACGCGGACGAAGAAATAACGCCGGCACTCGAAAAGGAAATCCAGCAAGCAGTGCAGGCTGGCGACGATGTGATTTGGGAAGTGATGTGGGATCAGGTGGCCTATGGCCGGGCGCTGAGCCATATGAAAACAACCGGTGGTGTGCAGCGCATGTTTCGAAGTGCCAGCATCGACCGTTTTGAAGGGGTGGTGCACGAGGGGGCCCGCATGAAGGCAGGTAAATTACCTGTGCGCACGTTCAAAGCGCGTTTGTTGCACCATTCCCGCGAAACCATTTACGGCAGCATTCAGAAGTTGGCGCAGTACGCGCAACTGGGTGCGGCCAAACGGGCTCAAAAAGGCAAGACTGGCGGCATCCTGCGCGGCTTCGCTTCGGGACTTGCCAGCTTCATTCAACTTTACATTTTCAGACGCGGCTTTTTGTGCGGACCTGAGGGCTTTCTTTACTGCCTTTTTGTGGCGCTGGAGGCTTTCTTCCGATACGCCATGCTGCGCTATGACCGCGAGCACCTGAACAAAATCGTCAAGCGCTGAAACCGCGCTGGTCTGCGGCACCTTCGCAAGTTGATGAAAAATAAAGACACATCATGGAACTCGTCACCTTGTGCTTGACCATCGGGAAGCGTCCTGATCTGTTGAAAAGAACTTTAGACAGTCTGCTATGCACTGTTGAGTTCAAGCAGATCGTTGCGATCAACGATTTTCGGGATGAAGCCACGAATGAGATGTTCAAACATCTTTGTCCCAATGGACAACTGATTAGTCTCGATCACCAACTGGGACACCACAAAGCGGTGGACCACATGTACCGGTCCATCGCCACGCCCTACGTCTTCCACTGCGAAGATGACTGGCTATTCGACCCGTCGATTGACTTGAACAGCGCCATGCAATTGCTTGAAGCCGATGCGCGTGTGAGCCAAGTGTGTTTTCGCAAAGTGGCTGACTTTCACCTGCCAGAAGACGCACGCTCGCTGGTTTTGGCATGCGAAGAAAATGGGCACCACTACGCTCGCTTGGACAGTTTGCATCCCCAATGGCATGGCTATACATTCAACCCCCACTTGGCCAAGCTGGATCTTTGGAAACAGCTGGGTGGGTTTTCACAATTCAAAAAAGAACGGCATATTTCAAGACACCTTCGATCAAAAGGTGGCTTCACGGCCTACACGAATCCGGGCTCCTGCGAACACATTGGCGAGCTCCAAAGTGTCAGCCCGAGCGCACTCAACCCGACAGGTTTGAAGTTGTGGCGAAAAAAACTCAAGCAGTTTTTCTTGTAAACCCCTTTGAAATTCTCTGTGTGGCCATTGAACGCAACTGCAAGGCTTTGGCCTCGTCCGTCAACCTAAAGGCAGCCACTGAGTTAATTTCAATTTCAGCAATCTGATGGAGCGATAAGCCAACCTAGAGAGCTCAAGAGCGAGCCTGAATGGAACGACGGTGATGTATGTTTTAAATCCTTTGATCTTGATCCGATTTAAATCCTGCTGAATTTGTGTATCGAAGTCACTTTCCTGATTGATGGGCATAGGGAAAATACCCAAAGTCTTGAACCCTAAAAACCACTCTAGATCAAAAGCGATATCCCAAGCCAGTCGCATCGGTAACAAATGCTTGATCATCTGCGCCGCCGCTTGACGGTCGACCAAATAGCCGCCCGCACCCTTCTCCCTACTCAAACAAATGGCCAGGTTTGAATGGTTCGTAAGGCCTCTAACCGACCACCACTTTCCATGATTGACGGTGCTGAGTCTGAGCATGTTCCAATCGGCTCGAAATCTCAGGGCATCCGTGATCAAGGACTCCAATCCGTCGTTCAAAGTGACGTCATCCTCGAGAATCAACGCATAATCTGCGTCCGATTTCATAAATTTTTTCAGGCACGCTATGTGACTCAGGTAACAGCCCAGTTCTCGAGGTGCCCACCCCCTGCCGTGCAGATATTTGTACGACCAATCAGAAAATTCTGAATGCGGCTGCAGCAACTCTGCCCCGACAACACCAGCCTGCCTGATAAAGGGGATGCTCAAGCGATCTAGTTGTGATTTCATGTGCACCATTCGATCTGGGGCACTGTCCATATTGATGACGTATGTAGAAATTTTGAAATCGTTATTTTTCACAGCTTAGCTTCGTAAAGACCAAGGAATAGACGTAACGAGGAATGGCTGAGAATCAAATCGATGCTTGACCGTCAACAGTGTCGAGTCGTTGGGTAGTATCTGTTTCAATGGTACGCAACGCATGGCCAAAGCACTTTATCAAATGAACATGTCTATTTTCCGAAAAGTCATGGCGACCTTGCTGATTTTTTCTTTGGCATTTGCTTCCGTACACAGCAAAGCTATGGGTCTGGCTTGGGTCGCCATCGTTTTGACCGCTCTGGGATTAGGCTCCTTTTACTTCAGCCAGACACGCAATAAAGCAGCGTCTATCTGGGCTTGTGCTTGGCTGAAAGTCACCTGTGCTGTGCTGTTGCTCAAAACCATCCCCATGCTTTATTGGGCAGATCCATGGGCTGCACGCCATGGCGAGTTACGGCTCATTTTGGGGGCGCTTGGCATTTATATCATCGCAAGAAGTGGCCTATTCAATGAGATGCGTTTCCGCTTAAAAATTGGATACGTCCTGACTTGGAGCAGTGTCATTGGTTTGATTTGGGTCATTGTCTATGGCAGAGGTGGCTTACCTTCACACCCCATACCTTGGGCTGCGAGCATGGCCATGGTCAGCGCATTGTTACTGGCTATGGCGCTGAAGTCAGATGCAGGCTTGATGCATCGTCGCATCTGGTTCACGGGCGGCATTTGCGCTGTTCTTGCCGTTCTAACCAGCCAAAGTCGTGGTGCTTTCGGGATCGTGGTTTGGTGGTTGTTGGTTTGTGGTGTTGATCTCTATCGAAAATTCACCGCACAAACTGATTTCCAGGCCGCCGCTCTCAAAAGAATGCTGCGTCATTTTTTCATCGCCTTGTTAGCGCTGGTTTCTTTCTGCTGGGCACTCAGCTACACACCGATTGCTCAGCGTCCTCTGTCGTCCATACAAGCCGGAATTGATGAGTTGTTGATCTCTAGGGAATCCGCCATAAAGGGGGCAAACAGTTCAGTTGGCGCAAGAATTTTCATGTGGAAAAAAAGTATCCAAACCATCAAGGAATCGCCGTGGATAGGTCATGGCCAAACGGGTCGAAAGCAGCTGATATCAGACTGGGCCGAAGAAGCCGACTCCACGGAAATCCGAAGGTTAAGCCATGTTCACAATGAATTCTTGAACCAATGGATTGATCATGGGCTGTGGGGTTTGGCAAGTCAGTTGTGGCTTTTGATCGGCCTCATGTGGATTTGCCGTAAGCTTTACACGGCCAAGGAACACATGGCAGCGTTAGGCCTAAGTGGTATGGCATTTATTCACCTAACAGCCAGTCTGAGCAACGTCAATTTTGGGCATGACTACTACACAGCCTGTTTTTCTACGCTGGTTGGTTTATGTATCTTGATGATCAAGGCAAAGGAGTTTTGGCATGCACCCGCCCTGCCAACGCCACCAACACCAACACCGGCAAACCCAACCAAGCTGTGGCCGTAAAAAAGTTGGCATAGCCATGGGCATCCACAAAGTCGCCCGAAAAGCCTGCAATGAACTTGGGCAGCAGCAGCATCATGGAGCTGAGCAAGGCGTATTGCGTGGCCGAATAGCTGATGTTGGTCAACGACGACAAGTAGGCAATGAAGGCAGCTGAGGCGATGCCGCTGGCCAAGTTGTCGGCCGAGATGACCCAGACCAGGGCCTGCACGTCATGCCCCACGCCGCTGAGCCAGACAAACAGCAAATTGCTGGCCGCACTCAGCACCGCGCCCAGCATGAGCACGCGCATGACGCCCCATCGCGCGGACATCACCCCCCCCACGAAGGCTCCCACCAAAGTCATGATGACGCCATACACCTTGGTCACGCCGGCCACTTCGGTTTTGGTGAACCCCATGTCCACATAAAACGGGTTCGCCATGATGCCCATGACCACGTCACTGATGCGGTAAACGGCAATCAGGGCCAACAGCAGAACCGCCTGCCAGCGGTAACGCAACCAAAAATCGGCGAAGGGCTCGACGACCGCCTCCTTGAGCCACTCGGCCACATTGCGTGCGGGCTTGAAGGGTGCGGGCACCGGTTCGGGCGAGGCCATCACCACCAGCATGCCCGGCAACATGCTGAACGCCATGACCAGATAAGCCGCATGCCAGGCCGATTGGGCGTAGCCGGTCGCCTGCTCGCCTTGCGCCCAGGCCGCGATCCACAACACGCCTGCCCCAGCCCAGATCATGGCCAAGCGATAACCGGTTTGGTAACTGGCGGCCAAGGCGGCTTGGGCGTTGACCTCGGCCGACTCGATGCGGTAGGCGTCCAGTGCGATGTCCTGCGTGGCCGAAGCCACGGCCACGGCCAGCGCACAAGCCACCAAAGGGCCCAGCAATTGAGACGGGTCGTTCAGGGCCATGCCCACCAAACCACCGGCAATGACGAGTTGTGACAACAACAACCAACTGCGCCTGCGGCCCAACTGACGCGTAAGCACAGGAATGGGCATGCGGTCCACCAGGGGTGCCCACATCCACTTCACGCCATACGCCAAACCCACCCAGCTGAGGTAACCGATGGTGCTGCGGTCAATGCCCGCTTCGCGCAACCGGAAGCTGAGCGTCCCAAGCACCAGCAGCAAAGGCAAACCTGCAGCAAAGCCCAGCGCCAACATGCGCAGACTGGCCGGTTGCAAATACAGGCGCAGGGCTTCGCGCCAAGTGCGCACCGTGCTGGGTGCTTGCGTATCGGAAGGGCTGGAAGAGGTGGGGTGATGGGCCATACCGCCATTATCGAATGAGGATCGGTTGCCATTTCAGACTTGAAGTGCATCCATTCGATATCATTTGCCCACCATGTGTTTTATTTGCAAGCTCAAAACCCCTTCTGCCGAAACCAAGACAGGCAACGCTTCGCCGCCCCGATGGCAAGCAAGGCGCGCTTTCCTGTTGGCTGCAGGAGCGGCAACGGCAACGGGAGCGCTGGCCCAGGTGGACGTAGGTTCATCTTCCAGCTTGCGCAAGCTCGTGTCTGCCGAAACGATTGAAAATTCGGCTCGCCAACAGTATTCGCAAGTATTGTCCGAAGCCCGCTCAAAAGGTGCCTTGGCACCCGATGACCACCCGCAGCTGCAACGATTGCACGCCATTGCACAAAGACTCATTCCCCATGCAGCGCCTTGGAACCCCCGTTCGCGCGACTGGAAGTGGCAGGTGAACCTGATTGGCAGCAAACAAATCAACGCTTGGTGCATGCCCGGCGGCAAGATCGCTTTTTACACGGGCATCTTGGACCAGCTGAAACTGAACGACGACGAAGTCGCCATGATCATGGGGCACGAGATGGCCCATGCCCTGAGAGAGCATGCCCGGGAGCGATTGGCCAAAAGCCAAGCCACCAGCATTGGCCTGTCGATTGCGTCGCAACTCTTGGGCTTGGGGCAACTTGGGGACGTTGCCGCCAACTTGGGCACCCAACTGCTCACACTGAAATACAGCCGAGATGACGAAACCGAATCGGATTTGGTCGGGTTGGAGATCGCCGCCCGTGGTGGCTACAAACCCGAAGCAAGTGTGAGTTTGTGGCAAAAAATGCAAGCGGCCAGTGGCAATGGCAGCCCCTCGTTTTTATCGACCCACCCCAGCGGGGCCAACCGCATCGAAGAACTGCAAGCCAACCTGCCGAAGGTTCAACACTTGTACGAAAAATCGCGGCGAGGCTGAGCCGCTCAACAGCCGCTGTTGATGTCACACCCGGCTGGACCGAGCACCTAAGCTGTCAATTGTCGCGAACATAAGGATTGCTCTGCCGCTCACGACCGAAGCTGCTCTCGGGGCCATGGCCAGGAATGAACACCGTGTCATTGCCCATGGGCCACAAGCGTTGGGTGATGCTGGCGATCAAGTCGTCGTGGTTGCCTTGCGGAAAGTCGGTGCGGCCAATGCTGCCGGCAAACAGCACATCGCCCACAAACACCCGCTTGATCTCGGGTGAATAAAACACCACATGACCCGGCGTATGCCCTGGGCAGTGGCGCACCTGCAAAGTGTGTGCCCCCAGTGTCACGGTGTCTCCGTCGGCCAACCAACGCGTGGGGTGAAAAACCCGTGCTGGTGGAAAGCCATACGCAGCAGTAGCCTGCGGCAGTCCGTCAATCCAAAACTGATCTGCCGGATGCGGGCCGATGATGGGCAAACCACCCAACTGTTCAGCCAAGTCGGCCGTGCCTGAAGCGTGGTCCAAATGGCCATGGGTGATCCAGATTTGCTCGAGCTTCAGGCCGTGTTGACGCACA
This sequence comes from Limnohabitans sp. 15K, assembly GCF_002778285.1. GTDB lineage: Bacteria > Pseudomonadota > Gammaproteobacteria > Burkholderiales > Burkholderiaceae_C > Limnohabitans_A. The sequence goes on along the minus strand of NZ_NESM01000005.1, from coordinate 35,847 downwards.
GCGTCCAAGATCAAATCCAAGTCACCGCCCGGGTCCACCACAGCAGCCTGATGGCTTTGGTCGTCCCAAACAAGCGAACAATTTTGCTGAAAGGGCGTGACAGGAATGGTTTGGTATTGAAGCATGTGCGAATTATAGAAAAGGCAGCAGCAAGCTCAGCCTCTGAACCGGATGTGTGCACTGCCTCACAGACCTCTGTGCGCATATCTTTTATCTTGATTCTTCTGTTCACGCGCGCGTCTTTGCTGGCGCACCGCTTGATCAGAGATTCATCCACAGCCATCAGGAGCCATTCATGAAAACATTTCACCCCTTGATCAGAACCACCTACACCGCCCTGCTCATGCTCGCCGGTCTGTCCATCACCGCTTGCGCAGGCATGACGCAGCAAGAAAAGAGCACCGCCATTGGTGCGGGAGTGGGTGCCATAGGCGGCGCCATCCTGACCGGTGGCAGCACAACAGGCACCTTGGGCGGCGCTGCAGTTGGCGGCGTCATCGGCCATGAAATCAAAAAATAGGCGGCCACCATGCTTGAAACACTGGCCGTCGTCTTGGTGCTGTTGTGGCTGTTGGGCCTGGTCTCGTCCTACACCATGGGCGGCTTGATCCACATCTTGCTGGTCGTGGCCATCGTGGTGATCTTGGTGCGTGTGATTCAAGGACGCCGCCTCTGAGCTTGGGCATACACCCACCATGAAAAAGGCCCGCACCTGGATCCAGGTGCGGGCCTTTTTGTGGGTGATCAACGTTGTTGTTGTGAACCCATCACTTCGACATCCACGCGGCGGTCTACGCGCAAACAAGTGATCAATGCTTGGCTGGCTTTCATGCCTTTGCAATCATTGGTTGAACTCTCAGGTTGCGCAGCGCCTACGCCCGTGGCGGTGACTTTGGCCGCAGACATGCCACCCACTTGGACCAGGTAATTGCGGACTGCCTCGGCACGGCGGGTCGACAACTTGTCGTTGTAGGCTTTGGCACCCAAACGGTCTGTGTGGCCTGTGACTTGAACCCTCTCCACATTCACATCTTTGAGCTCTGTGAGCAATTTGTCCAAAGCCTGCTTGCCATCGGCTTGCAAGCTGTCTTGGTCAAAGCCGAACAAGGAATCGGCCGCCAACTTCACTTTGACCCATGGTTTGGGTGCGGGTGTTGGCATCTGTGCCGGCACAGGTGCTGGCACAGGCGCTTGAGCCACGACGGGGGGAGCTTTGTAAACCGGCTCCGCAACAGGTGCGACGTAAGGGGTGTAAGCCGTCTTGACCACTGGCGATGAGCCGCCAAACCGGTAGACCAGTCCCAAAGAAATCAGATCCACGTTGGCACGTTGACCCACGGCATCGTTGACTCGGTAACGCTCCCCCTCTAGGCGCAGGGTCAGTGCAGGTGTGAACGCATATTGGGTGCCAAATCCGTACTTGTAGTTGGTTTCGCGCTTGTTGGTTTCGGTATTGGCGATCGCGCCGACACCCGTGCCGCTGAAGCTGCCTTTGGTTTGTGCATAAGCAGCGCCGACACGGCCCAGCAAAGACCAGCTGTCGGTGATCGGCAAAGTGCCCACGATGTCCAGATTCAAGCCTTTGATGCGGGAAGAACCTGTCAAGGTGCCCGCAGGAGAGGTGGTGGCGTCAAAGCCAAATCGGCCCAAATCGAAGTAACCGGTTTCCACGGCCCAGTTTGAATTCATGGGGAAACCGATAAACGCTTTGTAGCCTGTTTCTTTTTGGTCAGATGTCACGGCATTCACCGTTGCGCCTGAACCCAACAAGTTCTGCGCAATCCGTGGATTGTCCAGTTGCGCTTTCGACTCGCCGGCATTGATGCCCATGTACATGCCCGTGTTCATGGCGGGTTCTTGTGCGTGTAATCCTGCGCTGGCCAATGCGGCCAATGCCAGCAAGCTTGAGCGCGCGTTGAGTTTCGATAATGTCATTTCATAAGCTCCAAAAAAGGCAAATTGCCTGTGTCAAAAAAAGTAAACCAGAAGCACGGGCTTCGGGGAAAACGGCCCAACAAATCGGTCAAGACCGCTTGGAAGGTGCTGAAGACTTGGCAGCGGATTTTTCTTTCAACAAACGTTGAACCAAAATCAACCACACCGGGTCACGCAGCGCCTCCACCAGCAAAGCCCGAGAGAGCGCTAAACGCTGTTTGGCGTTCAGATCGCTGCTCATGTGGACTGCGCTTGTTGGATGGCCAACATATCCAATTGGATTTGTGCCTGAAAGTTGCTGAAGATGGGCTCCAACCGCAAGCTGCGTGCCCACCACCAACAAAGCGCGCTGAGGAAAAAAAGCCCCAAAGGCAAGGCTGGCAACATCCAAACATAGGGCGCGTCTTGAAGCGGAAAGGCGCTGAACAGCAGCAGCGCCACACCCCCCAAAATGAGTCCCAGAAAACAAGTCAGAGCGCTGAGCACATACAACAAGCAACGGTTTTTGAGCGTGCACAGATAGCTGGCACCCACCTCTCTGGCCAAATCTGCATAGCCTTGCGCGTGCGACCTGAGCAACTCAGGCGGCAGCAGCAAAAGTTTCAGCAGCAGCGTGGACATCACTGTTGGCGCGAACGCATCAACCAACACACACCCAAAGCCGCTGCGGCACCCACACCTGCAGCCATCAACACCGAGTTCAAGGGTGCGTGTTGGATGTAATGCTCCGTGGTGACGCGTACATGCTGCGCTTCTTTTTCCAGTTTGCGCTTGGCTTCTGCGTACGCTTCCTTGCCGGTGTCGCCCAAGCTGTTCAGCTCGTCCTGCACGAGGTGGCTCACGCGGCTCATGGCAGGCCGGGCTTCGTCCATCGCCTCGTTCACCTTGCTGGAGACGCTGGCGCCCATGGATGAGATTTTTTCGTGGGTGGTTTTAGGATCTGACATAAAAGCCTTTTCGTTCAATAGAGTCGATGAGGCTTTCACTTTAGAAGTTGCAAGGCGTGGCGTCTGTGGTCTGGCACACCGTTCACAACCACGCAGGAGCCGATGGCTCGTCACACTCATTTCAGATTCGATGCAAGAGTCCGTATGAAATGCGAGTCTTCATGTCAGAGATCAAACAAGGACGCGTGAAGAGGTTCATGATGGGCCAACCATTGCGGCTATTTATCTTTGAGCAAGCTGCCGCACCGGTGCTTTGGAACGGACTCTATGCAAGAAGAAGACGCCATGGGGCTCCACAAGGACCTCGGCTTGACCTTCACGTTGATCGCTTGCGAATGATCACCACAAAGCCGCGTTCCGACAACCAATTGCTGGCATGTCTGCCGCTCGACGTATGGCAACGTATGGAGCCGCTCATGAAGGAAATGGCACTGCCCGCTGGCAAGTCGCTTTACGAATCTGGCTCGCACTTTGACCACGTCTACTTTCCCTTGAGCGGTTTGGTGGCTCTGCACAGCCAAGTCGAAAACGGCGACTCTTCGGTGCTGTCGCTTGTAGGGCGCGAGGGCCTCATTGGGGTCTCTAGCTTCATGGGGGGGCTGTCGACCACGAGCAACGCCACCGTTTTTTCTGATGGCGTTTTTTTGCGCATACGCAGCGCAGATTTGCTGCAGGAATTTGAACACTCGATGCCACTTTTGCACTTGTTGCTGCGGTACACACAAGCGCTCATCACACAAATGGCACAAACCTCGGTGTGCAACCGACACCACAGCGTCGAAGACGCTTTCAGCCGATTCTTGCTGCTGGCCTTAGACAGGTCTACGGGCCATGAACTGCTGTTGACCCATGAAAGGGTCGCCAACCTGCTGGGCGTTCGCAGAGAGGGCGTGAGCGAAGCGGCCATGCGACTGCAAAAGCAAGGGTTGATTCAATATTCGCGGGGTCGAATCCAAGTATTGGATCGCGAGGGCATGCAAGCGGGTACTTGCGAGTGCTACAGGGTCATCAAAACGGAATACGACCGTTTGTTACCCTTGAAGTGGGCCGTTTGAACGCGCGCCACCCGATGACCCCAATATGACCTCTGACGCCATCAACTCGGCGGCACAAGAAGGCCCCCGCATCGTGGGGATCGGCGCATCAGCGGGCGGCTTGGACGCGCTCGAAAAATTCTTCAAGCACGTCGCGCTGGACACCCACATGGCCTATGTGGTGGTGCAGCACACCAGCCCAGAACACAAAACTTTGCTGGGCACCTTGTTGCAAGAAGTCACCGAATTGCCTGTGCACGACGCACTCCATGGCGTGGTGGTCGCAGCCAATGCTGTTTACATCATGCCTACAGGGGGAGAACTGACCGTGGTGCGGGGCTGTTTGCATTTTCAAGCGGCCCAAAAGCCTGTGAGTGCCCATTTGCCCATCGATGCTTTTTTCAACTCACTGGCCAACGATCAAGGCTCCCGAGCCGTGGGCGTCATTTTGTCAGGCATGGGCAGCGATGGCGTTAAGGGTTTGCAGGCTATTCACAATGCCAACGGTTTGTGCTTTGCACAACAGCCAGACACTGCAGCCTTTGTGTCCATGCCCCAAAGCGCCATTGACTCGGCCTGCGTCGATGGGGTCGCGGCTCCAGAGGACCTGCCCCAGAAAATTGTGGACGGGGTCATGGATGCCGAAAGGAAAACCAAACTGCCGAACGACACAGTTCCTGCACGCCCTGCAACAGACTCACTGCTGCCGACCTCGTCCGCAGACGACTTGGCGTCCATTGTTCAGTTGATCCATGAAAAACTGCGCCACGATTTTTCACTGTACAAGCCCAGCACATTGCAACGCAGGATAGAGCGTCGCCAGCAAATCCACCAACTGCCCTCTACAGCAGCCTACACAAGCTATTTGCAAAACAACCCAGCCGAACTTGAACTTCTTTTTTCAGAGATGTTGATCGGTGTGACTTCGTTTTTCAGGGACACACAAGTTTGGGCCGATTTGTCGGCACAGGTCGTGCCCCACATTCTGGCGGCCCACCCAGACTTGCCCATCAGGGCCTGGGTTTTGGGCTGCTCGACAGGCGAAGAGGCCTACAGCTTGGCCATGCTGTTGCGCCAAGCACAAGAAGGCGCAGTTGGCGCACACAGAAGGGTGCAAATTTATGCCACCGACCTCAACCCCGAAGCCATTACCTCCGCCAGAAGAGGCTGGTACAGCGCAGCATCATTGGCCACGCTTTCGCTGACCCAAAGAGATCGCTTTTTCACGCCCCAGAAAGGCGGGTTTGTGGTGCACCCAGACATCCGCTCGATGGTCATGTTTGCCGAGCATGATGTCACCTCGGACCCGCCCTTTACCCAGCTGGACTTGTTGCTGTGCCGCAATGTGTTGATTTATTTCAACGCCACGTTGCAACGGCGCTTGATGCCCCTGTTTCACTTCAGCTTGCGTGCAGGAGGGGTGTTGGTACTGGGCAGTGCTGAAACCATAGGCAAGTCGCAACACCTTTTTAAGGTGCTCGCACCGAAGTCCAGGATCTTTGTGCGAATTGAACCATCAGGTGCGCCCGGCCCCGTGGTTTTTCCTATTCAACGACAGCTCAAACCACAAAGTATGGCGAAGGACTTTTCATTGGACGCCTCTCTCACGACACACGGCAACAACCTGCAAGCCTTGGCGGATCAAGTGCTGCTGCAATCGTTTTCACCCTCTGCGGTTTTGGTGAACGCATCCGGTGATATTTTGTACATCAGCGGGCGAACGGGTCTTTACCTTGAACCTGCGGCAGGCAAAGCCAACTGGAACATCCATGTCATGCTGCGCCCTGCTCTGAGAGCCCCCATTGCATTGGCGTTGAATCAAGCCCTGCAAGGGCTGCTACCCGTGATCTTGAAAAACCTCACTCTGGATGAAACCAACCAGGAGAAAGTGCAGGTGACGGTTTATCCACTGGACAAACCCACGGCGCTTGCCCATACAGCGATGGTGGTCTTCCAAGGAGAGATGCAAATTTCATCCGAGAAAAAGTGGGATGTTTCGGATGTGAAACTCATGGATGGCCTGCAAGCCGAGAAGAGCGACTTGCAAAGTCTTCAAATGGCGGTGCAGACCACAAAAGATCAAATGACCGCCATCAACGACGCTTTAAAAATAGCCAACGAAGAGCTTCAACTGTCGAATGAAGAACTGACCACTTCCAAAGAAGAGTCTCAATCGATGAACGAGGAACTGCAAACCATCAACAGCGAGTTGCAAACCCGCTTGGACGATTTGGCCTTGGCGCAAAGCGACATGCAAAACCTGCTGAACAGCACGGACATCGCCACGCTTTTCTTAGACAACGACTTGAATGTACGCCGATACACCGAAAAAGCGGTCGATATTTTCCATTTGCGCGAGGTGGATGTGGGCCGTCCTTTAAGCGATCTGACCAACATCTTGTCCTACCCAGAGTTACAAGCGGATGTCAAAGAGACTTTGCTGGCTTTGACCCCTTGCACCAAGTCGGTCGCGGCCAGCGATGGGCGTTGGTTTTCGGTGCGCATCATGCCCTACCGCACATTGGCCAACGCGGTGAACGGCGCAGTATTGACCTTTGTCGACATCAGCACCTCCAAAGCACTGGAATTGAGTTTGCGTGAGAGCCAGTTGCCTGCCTCAACGACCAAGGACACACCATGAACAACCCGCAAAATATGCCCCCATCGACCGCTCAGGATTTGCGTGAACGGGCCCAAAACCTGTTGGGGGCGAAGGATCTCAAACCCAACACGGGCCAAGGTGCCAGCGAGGCCATGCGTGTTTTGTTTGATTTGGCCTCATCACCCACCACCGCACACGATGCCTTGGCTTTGCTGCATGAACTGCAGGTTCACCAAGTTGAGTTGGACCTTCAAAATGAAGAGTTGCAAAATGCGCGCACCGAGCTGGAGACCGCTTGGCTGAGGCAAGCCCAATGGTTGGATGCATCACCCAGTGCTCAGCTGATGCTGGACAACTCTGGGCGTTTGATGGAGTGCAATGCCAGGGCGCTCCAATGTTTGAACCTGGCCCTACCCCAAGTGTTGGGTAAACGCTTGGTGAATTGGCTTGACGCCTCTCAACACCTCGAAGCCCAAGGCTGGCTGGCCCATGCGCAAGAAGCCCACGATCCGATTTCATTGGATTTCTGGCTCTGGCTACCCGACGATTCCAAACTGGCTGTACACGCCTCTGCTTGCCGCAACCCTCTTGCACCAGGTGTGCTGGTGTCTTGGGTGAAAGCTTCAGAACGCTCTTCTTTGAGTGTGATTTAGCGCACGGACAATTGCACCGGACCTGCCTAACATGGGATGACCTTGGGGTTGGGCCAGCAATGGTTCAAGCCCGAGTCTGTGGTCAGGCACTGCCTGACTGAATTCACTCTTTGCACGATAGGACTACACCATGATCCGCAAAACATCTTGGGCCGCACTGGCCGTTTCTCTGGTTATTTTGGCTGCCTCGGGTTGCGCTGTTTCGCGTGGCCAAGAGTCGGTCGGCGCTTATGTCGACGACGCCGGCATCACCACCTTGGTGAAGTCCCGTTTCTTTGAAGACAAAGATGTCGCCGGCACCTCCATCAGCGTGGAGACTTTGAACGGTACGGTCATGCTTTCTGGTTTTGCCAAGAGCAATTTGGAACGCAACAAGGCAGAAACCATTGCCCGGGCCGTTCGCGGCGTCAAGATGGTCAAGAACGAGATCTCAGTTCGTCCTTAATAAGAATGAAGCCCTGACGTCATGGCCTTTTCAGGCCGCCGACAGGGTTTTATTCTGCCTGCCAAGGCCATGCTGACTTGCTCAGTGTGGCCTTTTTTATGGTTAATGGTGGTTGTGTGGAAAACCCTTGAATATGGACTTCAAGGGCTTTGTATCAGGCAAGACATACACCACACCCACAGTGTTTTGAAACTGCGGTTGCACAACTTGGTTCCAAAACGAATAAGGCACATTGATACAGCCATAAGAAATTCGATGGTCCGCAGCGATGGACGACGCCAAACGTTCCAGCCTGCGCTCTTTAGGGTCAACACTGCGAACAGGATGGAGTGAGATCCCTTGTTCATAGTCCACCCACAAAATCGCCTGCCCCGAGACATTCTTATCCAAACTGGCAGAAAAGCGCCCAGCGGGTGTGGTCCGCTCGAAGGGGCGAATCAAAGACAAGGGGCGGTCCCCAATACCTGGCACACCCTCATCGCCACGGGTCAAACCCACCAGCACAGGCGCTGCGCCTTGTAAACGGCCTTGTGGATTGAAAACAAAGACACGCGCCTGCGTTTTGTCGACCACCACAAAAGGTAAGCCTTGATGGTCTTGTGAAGCCACGATCCAGTCCACCACTTCACGGGCGTGACTCGATGCCTTTTCCCGCCCAAAATCTGCCGACGAAACTTTGGCCAGCGACTCCTGCGCCTGACCGAGATCCACGGCACCGACCCACACCGGTGTCGACAGCATGTGGACGCCCAGGAGTGCAAGCCCGAGAAAAACAGGCCAACGAACCCGTTCTCCCCGCTTGTCGCTCAGCATACCGCCCTCCTGTTTGGGCCTTTCAGTTGCGGTCTTGCTTGCGTGGTCGCAATGGCACCACGGGTGTCAGAGGTAGTGCAGGAACGGGTGGTGCTGTCACCTCTTTTTCAACCCGCACAATTTCAATGACAGGTGGAGGCAAAGGCACGGCAGGTGCCGTGGTGGGTGTCGGGCTTGGAGGAAACGTCACGGGGCCTTGCGTTACCCGCGGCAACGGCGCAATGGTGAGCCATGTTGGTTTCGGATCCAAAACCGGGACCAGGGGCAAAGCATGTTCACTGTCCAAAAGCGGCGCATCCAAGGTTGGCGTGGTCGGTTGCACGACTGGTGGCAGTACTGGTGGTTCTACCGGCGGCACAACCGGTGGTAGAACTGGCGGCTCTACCGGCGGCAAAACCGGTGGCAGCACTGGTGGTTCTACCGGCGGCACAACCGGAGGCTCTACCGGTGGCAACACTGGCGGCTCAATCGGTACCACGGGTGGTTCAACTGGGGGAACAATGACCGGCGAGACAACGGTCAGGGCGCCATTGACATATTGGATGGTGTAGTTCCCAGGCATGAAGGTTCCACCTGCTGCACTGCTCGGTGTAATGGCGTAAGGGCCGTCAGCCACAGTGGCGGTGGCAGCTTGTCCGGCACTGTTCAAGGTCACTGTGCCCACCGTCTCCCCATTCACCAACGCTGTGGTCGTGAAACCCGTCAACGCAGGCACCTGACCATAGACCTTGCTCACATCTTGCGCCGTCACCGTCAGCGCCGCTGGCGTGATGGTTCCTGGGGCGGTCACAACGGACACAGCGTAGTTGTTACCGCCATTACCGTCGCTGACGGTGTAAGCGCCGTTGGCAATCAAGGTGCTGTTGCCTGTGCCCAAAACATCCTTGCTGGCAAAGGCTTGGATCAAGGCACCGTTCAAGGTATCGCCTGCTTGCAGGTCAGTGGCGGCGGGCACACCCACGGAACTGGTGGTGCCGTTGTAAGCCCGCGTATCTGTGGTCGCAGTGACCGTCAGTGACCTCACCAGAACGTCAGCACGGGCTTGGTAGGTGCCTGCAGGCATGGCTGAAGTCGCGAACAGATCGTATGCAGCGTCTGCAAAGGTGCTTGTGAAGGTAATGGGTTTGTCTGCGCCCACATGCTTGGTATCGAAGTTGGCGTTACTGACGCTACCCAAAGTCACCGGCGGCGCCACACTCGTGACATCCGGCATCAAACCACTCACGGTGGCCGTGGTCGTGCCATCGTAGATTTTGTTGTCGCCCAGGCCAAACACCCAAGCTTTGGCATCCAGTGTGCCCCCACCCGTCAGCTTGCCGCTGTAGGCCAAGATCTCGCTGCTGGTACTGGCGTAAGAGGCCGGATTGAACCGAACGCTGAGCACACCCGTGGTCACCGTCAGGCAGCTGGCGCCGCAGGTGATGTTCACGGTACCAGCAGGCACGCCGGGGCCTGTGCCATCGTTGTCGGCGCGAAACACCATGTCACCGGTGGTGACCGTAGATGCTGCAGCCACGTTGACATGGCGCCCAGCCACCGCGGTCAAGTTGCCGGTGGTGATGGTGGCCGCCGCATTCAGTTGGACATCTTGTCCAGCCGTGAAGGCTAAGTGACCTGTGGTCGTGGTGACCGTGGCACCGACAACAATGTCACGCCCGGCGTTGACAGCCAAACTGCCCCCTGTTCCAGTGACGGCTTGGTTGATATTCACATCCCGTGCAGCCGTCAAATTGAGCGTTGTGGGTGCGGTCCAGGTGATGGCCGCATCGACATGGATATCGCCTAAGCCACCCCCGCTGACACCCGTGTTGGTGGTGGTCACCGTCACGTTGGTGCCACCCAATGCAGTCACCAGGTCTGCCACATTGACGTTGGCCGAATTGACACCCGAGTTGGGTGCATACACCCCGCCAGTTGGCACCGCGTTCGAGGTGGCGGCCGATGAAATCGAAACATCTGCCGGGTCCAGCAACCAAGTGCCTGTTTGCCCCTTTGCAGCGCGCGTGTCGACCGCCAGCCCCGCCACATTCAACCCATTGCCCGACGTCTCGATCAAGCCACCGTTGCCACCTTGCTCACCCCCACGGGCAGACACTTGGCCATGCGCCCGTGTGGAACCATCGGCCCACAGCACAATTTTTCCGCCATCACCTTGCACGCGTGCATCGGCGTGGATCGCAGAGTCCGCACTCATGTACACCGCTGCCGCATGGGGCACCGCAGGGTTTTGGCCCTGGTAGTCACCGCCCACCAGCACCATGCCACCCCCAGCATCGCCAGAGGCTTGGATCTGCGCATTGAACAGCCCCACATGGTGCGCCGTGGCCACCACGCGGCCGCCTGCTTGACCAGGGCCACCGCTCACATCCAGCGTGCCACCCACAGTCACCGTGCCCGACTCCGTGCTGCCCAAAAGAAAAATGCTGCCATTTCGATGGGCCAGTGACTGCGCTTGCACCACGCCCGTGTTGTTCACGGCATTGGCCAACAAGTTGCCCGCCACTTGGGTGGTCATGAGCACCTTCCCGCCATCGGCCTGCAACAAGCCCCCATTGCTCAGCAAAGCATTGGCCACCCCCTGGTCAATGGCCACATTCAGCAGTTGATCACCCGAGACATCGAGCGTCATGGCTTGGCCTGCGGCCAAAGCCACTGTGCCCAATTGAGCCACCACGCGGCCTTGGTTGCTCACTTGGCTGCCCAGCAGCGCCACATAGCCGCCATCGGCAGCCTGAATGAGGCCTTGGTTGACCACCGCCCCTGTGCTCGACCCAGAAAATCGGTAACGGCCTGCCATGAAATCGGCGTCGCTGATGCTCAAGGTGGAGGCCACCAAGCCGCCCACATTCACAGAAGCCCCTGGCCCAAACAAAATACCGCTGGGGTTGACCAGAAACACTTTGCCGTTGGAAGTCAAGTTGCCCAAAATGGCCGAAGGGTCCGAGCCAACCACGCGGTTGAGCGCGACCGAAGAGCTATTCGGTTGCACAAACTGCACCGACTCACCAGCCCGAATGCCAAAGCTTTGCCACTGGATGGCCGCAGACGCGGTGGTTTGGGTGACCGTCATTTGGCCTGGTGTACCGCCAATGCTGGCACGGCCTGCAGTCACCACGCCGCCGGTGGGCGAAGCCTGGGCCAGGGCACCAAAAACCAACATGAGCGCGCATGACAGTTTGTGGCAACGAAGCCTTGTCACCGGTTTTTCGCTCGAAGCCGAAACGGCTTTTCCCGCGCCACTCACATGCTCGGAGGTCGCAACGCATGTGCCTGTCTCAGGGCTCCAAATCGATCGGTAAATGTGGTTCATGGTGGTTTCCTGGATGTCTGGATGACCCTAAAAGCACGGGCCTGCTGTTGAGCTTGGGCTGCAGGTCAGAAATACTTGACCGCTTGGACCCAGAAGCGACCTGATTTGTCGGGCGCAGAAGTGGCGTCCTCGTTACCCAATTTGCGGGCGTAAAACGCTTTCACAGAAAAACTGTTGGCACGCGTCCAATACACCCCCACACCTGCACCGCTGAGGTGACGGCGACGAATTCCTGGAGACCACGGACTGTGGTTCAACTTGACTTCGCCCGCATCGATGAAGGCGACCGCTTGCACTTGCCCCAACATGTTGGGGGGCATGGTCAATTGCTGCCGGGCCTCCAACGTCAACAGGTAGCCTTCATCGGCATAAGCCTCCCCTTCCGGATAGGCCCTGACGCCATACATGCCGCCCAACTCCATCTTTTCCGAAATATCCAGATTTTTGGAAGCCATTTGCCCGCTCATGGAGGCCAAGAATGAGAGGCTCTGCGTGGCTTGCTGCAAGCGGGATGCTGCAAAAGACAGCTTGTTGTAATGGCCATCGCTTTGGGCTGTGGCCCCGTCCAGTGCGCGTGCATCCGGCGTTCGAATGTCCAGATGGCCTGTAGCCCACGCCAGCGAATAGCTGTTCAAGCCACCCCCACCCCAAGCGTCACGGTGATCGCCCATCAGTGAGGCCGTTGCCACTTGAGCGCGTTTGTCCGTGGCGACCAAGTGGTCCTGAAACAGCTTGCTGTCCAAACTCAACCCTGCACTCAAGTTGGTGTTGCGTGAACGGATCAAAGGGTAGCTGCCAAACAAGGTCGCGATGCGCGCATGGCCGTTGGCATTTGGCCCTTTGAATGGTTGTCCCAGCTCGTAGGCCAAGTCACTGTAAGCCACCCCCACGCGCCCCTTGCCCACCAAGGTCTGATAGGCCACTCGGCCGTAACGCAAGCCTGAACCCGAGGTCAAAGCACGCAAGGTCGCCAAATCGCCGTGACCTGTGGGGTTGTTCAAATTGAGCGTGACACCGATGCGGTTTTCACCGGTGTAACGGTTACCGGCGTTGTCTGCATCCACGCTGCCGCTGACGAGTGGACCTGGCTTGACCTCGACCATCAAGTCGGACAAGCCGACCGAAGCACCCGGTACCAAGGTGGATCGCACTTGCACACCGGGCACGTCCGACAAGCGCAGCAAGCGGTCTTCCAAGGGTTCAACGGCAATCACATTGCCAGGGTTCAGGCCACTCAATAAGTTGCGGGGCACTTGGCTGTCCAGGCTGCTGGTGTTGTTCAGTGCGATCTGACCATAGTGGCCCTCCAACACAGCGATGGTGAACGCGCCATCTCTCACCTCTTGGGCCGGCAAATAGGCGCGTGCAACGAGAAATCCAGCCTGTCGGTAATGTTGGGTGATTTTTTGAGCCATGACATACAGGGCTCGCAAATTCATTTCGCGACCCGGCTCAAAGTCGGCCACTTTCAACAACTCGGCTTGTGTGAAGGCGCTGGCACCCGTCACATTCAGTTGTTGGGCTACAAAAATGGTCCCCGCCTTCGAAGGCGTCAGCGGGTTGGCCGCAGGTGCCACCTCGACCCGTGGTGCCGTTCTGGGCACACTTGGGATGGCGGGCAATTGCTGCATCTGACTGCCCGCACTGGGCATCGTTTGGGCAACCACCCCTTGGGACACGAGCAAAACCAAACAGGGTGTCCAAGATTTTTTCAGCATAGGGGCTTTCAAGTGAAACCATTGACGATCTAGTGGGTCTCCATGTTCCCTTCAAGCGCCGCCAATGACCGTGCGTTGAGGCACACAGACACGGCTTTCTCGCATTTCAAGCAAGGTGTACAGTCCAGCCAGCCAGTGCCATGGGGTTTTTGTTTTTGCGCTGCAACGATTGCCTTTTTGCCTCTTTCACCTCCCGGCTACCTGACCAAACAGGAAAGCATTGCGGTTTTGGGTGTGGATGACTTGCTCATCCGCTCCCTGCTCGACAAAAACCAGTTCCATGACCCACTAGACGAAGCCCTGAATTTGGGCATTTCTTCCGCCACTTGGCCCTTGTTTGGCTTGCTGTGGCCTTCAGGGCAGCGCATGGCCGAACGCATGGCCCTTCGACCCGTGACGCATGAGCGTATTTTGGAAATTGGCTGCGGCCTGGGACTGTCCAGCTTGATCGCGCACCGACGCGGTGCCAACGTCACGGCCAGCGACTGCCATCCTTTAACCCATGCTTTTTTGGATGAAAACACCCGTTTGAACGGTTTGCCCCCGATGGCTTACCGACATGGCTTATGGGGCACCGCCGCCTTGCGCGAAGACGGCATGCCTGTGCTGACTTCGGCCCAGGATGATGGGGTGAGCGGCTTGTTCGATCTGATTGTGGGCAGCGACATCCTCTACGAGCGCGACGACGAAGGCACACTGGCCAGCTTCATCCACGCCCATGCCGCGCTGGTGTCAGAGATCTGGGTGGTGGACCCGAACCGAGGCAACCGGGCCGCATTTCACAAGCACATGGCCCGCGTAGGCTTTGCCATGCACGAGCTGGTTTTGGACCAAGCAGCACACGATGACGAAGCGGCCTACAAAGGGCGGATGCTCACTTACACCCGCGGCTGACAACGCCGTAAACAGCACCGGGTTAACGCGGCATCCAGCCCAGTCCCTTGGCATGCAGGCTCTGGATATAAAGCCTGTCTGCCGTCTCGGTGACGCCCGTGCTCTCAGGGTACTGACCGCTCGGGTCTTGCAAGTCCATGAGCACCTTGCCATCTTCGGTGAAAGCCATCACATGGCCATAAGCCTTGGGAATGGGCCACAGGGCGCGGGGCAGGCGCAAGGTGACTTTGCGCATGAACGGTTTTTGCGCCAGATCGTCGATGGTCGGGTTGCGTGGCTTGGCAAAACCCAGCCAGATCTTGCCGTCGCGCCCGCGCATCAGGTTGTCGGGGTAGCCGGGCAGGTTATCGAACAGCACACGGGCTTGTTCGTTGCCCTTTTTCGCATCCAGAGCCCTCACGTCCACGCCTTGGGCATTGACGTCGATTTTCCAAACGCGGTATTTGCCGGTCTCGTTCACAAACAGGTGCTTCTCGTCCTGGCTCAGCGCCACGCCGTTGGCAAAGCTCAAGCCCTGGGCCACCACACGGGTTTGGCCATTGGCCGGGTCAAACTCCAGCACACGGCCCGTGGCCGCCTGCTCCAGGATGTCGAGCACGCTGGCCTCAAAAGTGCCGCCCCAGTCCTTGGGGGCAAAGCGGGTAGAGGCGTCGCTCAGGTACATCTTGCCGTTTTGGGCCACCACCACCGCGTCGGCGTAGCGTATCGGGTCGGGCTGGCCTTTCACATCGACCTTGTCGGTGAGCAGCTTGATCGATTTATCAGGCGCAATAGAGAGCAGGCCTTTGACCGCATCAGCAGCAATCAAATGGCCTTTGGCGTCAAAGTCAAAACCCAGCACCCGGCCGCCCGTTTGGGCAAAAACTTCTTGCTGCGAGCCATCAGGCTGCATGCGCAAGATGCGCCCACTCTCCACCGTGGTGTAAAGCTTGCCGTCCGGCCCAATGACGATGTGCTCCGGCCCCGCCTCAGCGCCCAGATCGATCATGTTGAGTTTGGCCAGCTTGTCGTTGACCACATGGGGCCCCACGTAGCCCTGCGCTTTGGGCGCATCCCAGATGACCGGCTCGATCGGGATGGGCCAGAGACAAAAATACGCCAGCCCAGCCAGCACCAGCACACCCAAAACACCCAACAGCTTTTTCATCATGCCTCCGTTTGCCCCTACAGGGGTTACACAGGCCATTGAAACAGCTTCAGGCCCTTATGGCCTCAGAGCAAACCCTTGTGCGCGTCTGGCACCTAGCGCATCAGCGGGCGTTTCGCCCCTGCATCCATTGCCTGTAAGCACGCGCGCCCCACATGGCACTGACTTGTGACACCAGCAAAGCCCAGACTGGCGACACCCCGGGCCGGGGTGGGCGTTGTTGGCTCAGGCGGGTCAACTGGTATTTGACGGCCCCCATGTGCGCAGCCGCAGCCAAGCCTTTGTTTTTCCAGGTGATCGGTTTGAGCAACATGGGCGCCGTGGTTTGACCCGCACGCCAGTGACGGGGCAAGGCGGGCTCCAGTGCCAAGGCCGTGGCGATGCCGACCATCGCCACACCGCTGTCCAGCACTTGCTGCGCCACCTCGGCCCGGCGGATACCCCCTGTGACCATCAAGGGCATGGCCGCCACGGCCACGATGTCGCGTGCGAACTCGAGGAAATAGGCTTCACGCGCCAGTGTGCGCTCGTCCCTGGACGTGCCCATCATGGCCGGGGCTTCGTAGCTGCCACCAGACAACTCCACCAGGTCCACGCCGAGCGGTGCCAGCATCTGAACCACCTCACGCGCGTCATCGGGCGAGAAACCGCCACGCTGAAAATCAGCCGAATTGAGCTTCACGGCCACCGCAAAGCCTGGGGCCACGGCGGCACGCACCGCCTGCACAATGTTGAGCAGCAAGCGGGCCCGGTTTTGCAGACTCCCGCCCCACGCATCCTGACGGTGATTCGACAAGGGCGAAAGGAACTGGCTGAGCAAATAGCCGTGCGCAGCATGGATCTGCACACCCGTGAACCCGGCCCGTTCGGCGAGCACGGCGGTGGCCACAAACCGGTTCTTGACGTCTTCGATGTCGTCTTCACTCATGGCCTTGGGCATGGCAAATCGATTCGATTGGGCCCCCAGGTTCAGCGCCACGGGCGATGGGGCCACCGTTTGCTGTCCCAAGGCAGCGGGCATCTGACGCCCCGGGTGGTTGATCTGCATCCACACCTGTGCGCCCCGAGAGCGCCCCGCCTGGGCCCAAGCTTTGAAGCGGTCCAGATGGGCCTCGTCTTCAAGCACCACACCACCGGGGCCGGTCATGGCGCGGGCGTCCACCATCACATTGCCCGTCAAGATCAAACCCGCTTCCCCGTCGGCCCAAGCTTGGTACAGGCGCAGCAAGGCGGCGGAAGGCGCATGGTCGCTGTCGGCCATGTTTTCTTCCATCGCGGCCTTGGCGATGCGGTTGGGAATGGTGACGCCGTTGGGCAACAAAAGGGGCGAGAACAGCGTCATGAGGGTAGGGTCCAGAAAATTCAGATCAAATCGAGAAGTCGTAGCCAATGGTGATCGGCGCGTGGTCAGAGAACTTCTCGCTCTTGTAGATGTGCTCGGTGCGGGCCTTTTCGGCCACGGCGGGCGTGGCCAGGTGGTAGTCCAGACGCCAGCCCACGTTCTTGGCATAAGCTTGGCCGCGGTTGCTCCACCAGGTGTAGCACTCGTCGGTGGTCTCGGGTTTCAAACGGCGGTACACGTCCACCACGCCGCCTTCGGTCGTCAGCTGGGTCATCCACTGACGCTCTTCGGGCAAGAAACCACTGTTTTTGAGGTTGCCCTTCCAGTTCTTCAGATCGGCCTGTTGATGAGCGATGTTCACGTCGCTGCACACAATGAAGTCACGCTCGGCCTTGAGGGCCATCAGGTGCGGGTACATCTTGTTCAAGAACCGGAACTTGGCCTCTTGCCGCTCAGGGCCGGACGAACCACTCGGAAAGTACACGCTGATGATGGACAGCTTGCGGGCAGGCGTGTCGAAGCGCGTTTCCACATAACGGCCTTCGGCGTCGAATTCGCCGCCGTCAAAGCCGACCACCACATCGCTGGGTTCGTGGCGGGTGTAGACGCCCACGCCCGAATAGCCTTTTTTCTCGGCAAAGTGAAAGTGGCCCTTCAAGCCCGCCAGTTCTTCAAACTTACCGGCCACATCAGGCGCCTGGGCTTTGACCTCTTGCACACAAATACAATCGGGTTTCTCTTGCGCCAGCCACGCTGCGACCCCTTTGGTCGTGGCCGAACGGATGCCGTTGAGGTTGAGGCTGGTGAGTTTGAACAAGGATTTCCCCATGGTGACAGGACAGGCAAGCGGCGCCGACACACAGGCGCTCGCTCAGGAATTTGTGCAATTTGCGGTCGACTCGGGCGTGCTGCGCTTTGGCGAATTCAAGACCAAAGCTGGGCGCATGAGCCCTTATTTCTTTAATGCCGGCCTGTTTGACGATGGCGCCAAGCTCGGCCGACTGGCGCAATTCTATGCAAAAGCCCTGATGGCCAGCGGCATTGAATTCGACATGATCTTTGGCCCCGCCTACAAAGGCATCCCCCTGGGCGCGGCTGTGGCCATCGAACTGGCCCGCCTGGGCAAGAACGTGCCTTTTGCTTACAACCGCAAGGAAGCCAAAGACCACGGCGAAGGCGGCTCGCTGGTGGGCGCGCCGCTCAAAGGCCGCGTGCTGATCGTGGACGATGTGATGAGCGCCGGCACAGCCGCCCGCGAATCCATTGAACTCATCAAGGCCGCCGGGGCCACCCCACACGCGATAGCGATTGCGCTGGACCGCCAGGAAATGGCCACCGAAAAACAAGCCGACGGCTCGGTGCAGGATGTGGCCCACAGCGCGGTGCAATATGTGCGTGGCACACTGGGCATGAGCGTGTGCTGCATTGCTGAACTGTCGGATTTGCTGGCTTACCTGTCCACCCAAAGCGGCAGTGAATTGGGCCAGCACCTGCCCAAAGTGCAGGCTTATCGCGACCGCTACGGGGTTTGACCCGTGGCTTGCGATGGCCCTGTAGCGAAAGCCAAAGTGAGTTCTTGCGCCCAAGGGGACTGACTTGTTATCATGCCCGTCCCATGAATCCATCTACGAACTGTGATTTTTAAGGCTATCGCCGTGGCCGCCACCCTGCTGCTGGCCACCTCATTGACCTTGGCTGCACCTGAAGACACACCGGTGCAGGTGGACAAACGTGTCAGTGAATCGCTCAATTTGATCCTGTTGGGTGACCAAGTGAAAACCTCTGTGGGCGATAAAACCAACCAGATGTTGGGCAAGGCCATGACACTGCTGGGCGTGCCCTACAAACGCGGTGGCTCGTCGTCCGAAACGGGTTTTGATTGCAGTGGTTTTGTGCGTCACATCTACGAAACCTCTGTGGGCCGTCTGCTGCCAAGGCGTGCGGATGAGCAAGCCAAAACCACTGAAAAAATTGAACGCAATGACCTGAACCCTGGCGACTTGGTTTTTTTCAACACCATGCGTCGCACCTTCAGCCATGTGGGCATTTACATTGGCGATGGCAAATTCATCCATGCCCCAAGTGCAGGCAAAGCGGTTCGCGTGGATGACCTGCGTGCCGCCTATTGGACCAAACGCTTCACAGGCGCGCGTCGCGTTCAAGAACCTCTGACAACAGACCCAACCAACCCTTGAAAGTTGGTGGGTGGCCTGAGCCATCGCACAGGCAAGGCATCAAATCATTGCGGCTCAATGCCCGCTCGCTTGGCAACACCGGCCCATTTCTGATAGTCGCTCTTGATTAAATTGGCAAATTCCAGCGGCGAACTGCCTACAGGCTCAGCGCCTTCAGCCGCCAATTTTTCTTTGATCTCTTTGCTTTGCAAAGCCTTCAACATCTCTGCATTGAGGGTTTGCACAATGGCTTGAGGTGTGCCTGCGGGCGCAAGCAAGCCGTACCACTGCAAAGAAACATAATTGGGTACGCCAGCTTCCATCACCGTGGGCACATCGGGCAGGATGTCTAAGCGTTTAGCGCCAGAAACAGCAAGCGGGCGCACTTTGCCGGACTGAATATGCGGCATCACTGTGAGTGCGTTTGAAAACATGCCTTTGACCTGCCCACCCAACAAGTCTGTGACTGCGGGCGAAGTGCCTTTATAGGGAACATGCAGTGTTTGAATGCCTGCCATGTAGTTGAAAAGCTCCATCGACATGTGCGGAGAGGTGCCCACACCCGCACTGGCGTAGTTGAGTGCTGTCGGCTCTTTTTTCGCCAGGTCAATCCAGTCACGCACGTTTTTGACCTTGACGCCAGGATGGATGACCAAAATATTGGGTGCAGTGGCCGCCAAGGCGATCGGCGCAAAGTCTTTCACAGGGTCGTAGTTGACCTTCTTGTACAAAATGGGATTCAAGACCAAAGGGCTCGGCACAAACAGCAAGGTGTAGCCATCGGCAGGTGCATGCGCCACGGCTTCGATGCCAATCAAGTTACCGGCACCTGGTTTGTTTTCCACATAAAAGTTTTGGCCCAGTGCGCTGGAAAAAGCTTTGGCAAGCAATCGGCCAATGATGTCCGTGCCACCACCGGGCGCTGAAGGCACCACAATCTTGACGGGTTTCGTGGGATAGGTTTGAGCCGTCGAGTCGCCTGATGCCCATAAAAGCAAGCCCGATAAAACGACCACAGGCATGCGCATTTGACGCGTGCCTTGTTGCGCGAAATTAACCATGTGCATGAAGTGTTTGGTGCGTTAAATCAATGGGTTTGGCGGCGATCAGAACAAAAGCAATCACACAAGGCTCTGTGCCATTGTTGACCCAATTGTGAATCGTGCCGCGTTGTACCAAAACATCGCCTTGCTGCAAGCGCACCCTGTGCCCATCGATGTCCATGTCGATCGAGCCTGACATGACCACGGCATAGTCAAGGGTTTCAGTTCGGTGGTTACGCGATGCAACACCTGGATCGTACTGAACAATGCGGAACACGCTGTCTTCTTTGCCCAGCACGGCGACATCTCTTGTGTAACCGTCAGCAGGATCTTGGTTGTCGACCGGCAGCTTGCCTGAAGACCACACCACACAGCTTTGGTGAAAATCTCTTCTCGAAAGGATGTTGGTGCACAGCTCATCGTGCGAAACAATGGCCTTGCCATTTTCATCATGCCCCGTCACAACGCGTCGAATTTTCATGGCGTGACACCTTTCAAAAACTCAAGAACCCGAGTGGCAATGGCAGGCTCTAAATGTCCCCATTCGCCAAAAGAAATGATATCGATGTCTTGGTCCTGAATCGGCAGTTGAAACAACTGAGCATTCGGAATCAACTTTGCAGCCTCAATGCCATTCACACTGGCATGTGTTCTATCGTTACCTGGAATGATCAGCACGGGAACGTGAATCGCCTTGAGCGTGTCTTCGTTGACCCCCATCACGGGGTATGAAGGGCCGCTTGTAAACACCTTCAACCAGTTTTCTTGCGTTTTGATGAAGTCCTTTGGATCCATGGCCATCAAGATGTCTTCATTGGCCGGTCGCGCTTTGATTCGCTCTTGATAATCAGCGGTCTCGCAAACGGCCTTCATACCGCCTTTTTGAGCGGCATCAATGAAAACTTGGTAATACTTTGTTGGCAAGCGCCTGATGGCCGTCTCACCCCCGGTGACGCGAATCAGAACCAAAGATTTGACAATCTCAGGATGCCGCTGCGTGACCAAGATGGACAGTCTGGCGCCAGAAGAGGCGCCACCCAAAAAGGCAGGTGTTGCGCCCAAATATTTCAGGAGTTCGGCCAAATCATCGGCCCAAATGTTTTCTTCGCCATCGTCTCCCTCGATGCGAACTTCAGATGCGCCCGTATTTCTGCGGTCGTGCAGCAACACCCGGAATCCACCTGCGGCGATTTTCTGAGCCAAAGAAATGAACTCGTTGTGACTTCTTCGCCCGCCTGTAGACAGCGCAAACCAAGGACCGTTATCTCCGATCACTTGGTAAAAGATGTCGACGCCTCGAATATTTGCAATAGGCATGGGTGCACCTCATGAAAAACCACATCCTAATTCACTCTGAAGAGTGAAAGTTAAGAAGTTGAAAGCCTCTATGCGATCAAGCTTTGCCGTCAACAAAAACGCCACCGCAAAGGGTGGCGAAATTGCGTTTGGTGCGGCTGGCGGGGATCGAACCCACGACCCTTGGCTTCGGAGGCCAATACTCTATCCACTGAGCTACAGCCGCAACATCAGGTGCGGATGCATTATCACATGGCTTGTCTTTCATCCAGCCGATCCAAAGCTTGTTGAAGGTCAGACCGCTATAATCTTGGGTTGATTCCGGACCATCCGAAGGCCTTCAGGCCAAGCACCATTAGAGGATTTCATGAGCGACAACAGCCACGATCACCACGAAGCACACACCGGCCCCGTGAAAACACCCATGCAAATGCTTTTGCTCAGCTTTGCATCTTTCATCATCCCAGTTTTCATCATCATTGGCTTGGTGTTTTATGTCACCTCGGCCAACAAAACAGCGCCGGGTGCCAGCGACAGCGAAAAGTCATTGGCTCAGCGCATCCAAAAAGTGGGCTCTATTGAAGTTCGTGATGCCAACCGTCCGTTGAAGGCCGGTGAAGAAGTCTACAAAGCCCAATGTGTGGCTTGCCACGCTGCTGGCGCTGCGGGCGCTCCCAAGTTTGCAGATGCTGCTGCTTGGGGCCCTCGCATCAAGCAAGGCTTGGAAACCTTGGTGTCGTCTGCGCTCAAAGGCAAAGGGGCTATGGGTGCACAAGCAGGTGGTGACTTCAACGACATCGAAATCGCGCGTGCCGTTGTGTACATGGCCAACAATGGTGGCGCCAAGTTTGCAGAACCTGCAGCGCCTGCAGCCCAAGAGAAAAAGTGATCCCCACCGATTGATAAAAAACCGACCCGAGGGTCGGTTTTTTTATGTCAATTGGGCACGGGTGATTGCCTGCGGACTGACCACGTAGCCATTTTGAATGGGCAAATTTGGGGATTCACAAGGCTCTAGACGCCATCGGCCTTGCTCCAAGGCTTCAGCCACATGGCCAACATCCATCGTGTGAACCAAGCCAAGTCCCAGGGGGGTTTTCAGATAGACCCGACCGACTTCGTCCACCAGACATTCCAGCACCTGCGTTTTTTCTCCCGTTTGAGCCACAGGCACGAAGTTTTCGTCAAGGCGCCATACGAAGGGGGTCAGTTCGAGTTCGACGTACACCCGTTGTGGGCCATTTTGGAAGAACCATTGGCCTTTTTCATCGGCTGCGTAATTGCGATGAATAAAGTCGATCAGTTTTTCGTGCCGCAGCACCGACCCTTTGGCCCCGGGTACGCCACTCTGGAACGCCCCCAAGCTCTGCACTCGATCATCCCGCATGAACCATTGACCCCGGCTGTCCAGTCCCAACCACCCATAACAATCGGGCACGTTGGGCCATTTGGCCATGGCTTGTTTGACGATGTCATCCATGTCACGAATTCCTTTGAGAGAGCGGCTTTCCTGCGGCCGTCATCAGCCAGGCGCCCACTTGATCGGGCAGCCCCCGGATATGCCCTGGCCACGATCCTTGTGCAAACCCCACATGCCCTCCGTGTTGCGGCTGCCAAAGCGTGACCGACGTGGAGACATCTTGCGCTTGGGGCAAGCTTTCTGCGGGAACGAAAGGGTCATTTCGGGCATTCAGGGCCAACGCGGGTATTTGGATATCCCTCATGAGCGGTTTTGCAGAGGCTTTAGACCAGTAGTCATCGGTGTTTTTGAACCCGTGTACGGGCGCGGTAAAGACATTGTCAAACGCATACAAATCACGCACAGCCATCAGTTTTTTCGCGTCAAACAAGCCGGGATGCTGCGCCAACTTGGCCATGGCCTTGGGTTTCATGCTGCGTAAAAACATCCGTGTGTAGATTTGTCGGTTCAAACCTTGCCCAATGGCTCTGCCACTTTCTATCAAATCGAGAGGTGCGCATATCGAAGCAACTGCGTCTGCAGAGCCCTTGGCCATTTTTCCGTGCTCTGCCGCCCACCGCATCAACGCATTCCCACCCAGTGACACACCTGCCGCCACCAAGGTCTGTCCCCCGTCTTGCACATGCTGCTGTCGCAGCTTACCCAACACCCAATGGATTTCTTCGTGATCACCAGAATGGTAGACCCTCGGCCCATGGTTCAGTTCGCCACTGCACCCTCGGAAATGGGGCAAAGCAAAATGCACATCGTGCTCAGCCGCCCAATCGGCAAACGCTTGTGCATAGTGGCTGCTTGATGAGCCCTCCAGTCCATGGAAAAGCACAAACAATGGGCGATCGGGGCTGCTTGCACCTTGTCGGTCCACATCGATGAAGTCACCGTCTGGGGCTGTCCACCGCTCTCTGACCTTGGGCAACACGGGTCCAAAGCGTCGACGAGCAAACAGTGCGGGCCATATCGTCTGCGCATGCCCTCCCGGCAACCATGCGGGTGATTTGTAGGTCATGCCGCTCAATGCAACACTTGTGCTTTGACGCCCACATCGGCCGAATCATGGGGCGTACCGGGGCTCGCGTGATGCGCCACCATGCGCCAACCTTGGGGGGTTTTATGGTAAACATTGGTGGCAATCACAAATGCTTGCTGTTTCCCTTGCGGGGTCATGACCTCGACGCGTTCTACCAAGTGATGAACCGCACTGGCCAAGGAGTCAATTTTGTGGATTCTCTCAGGGTGGGCTTGCACACTGCCGTTGGCAAACATGTTTTCAAAGGTTGCTCGAATGGCGCCTTGCCCGACCAGCCTGGGACCGCCGGGGTGAATGCAAACAATGTCGTCCTCTTCGGCCCAACACCCCATGAGTTGCTCGATGTCGGCGTTGTGCAGGGCTTCATAGAAGTTGTGTTCGACGTCATCGGGGGTTCCACCCACGATGGCTGCTTGGAGTTTGGCTCGTTTCATGATGTTTTGAAGTCTACACGTCCACCATGTGCGGTCGGCAACAAAAAACCCGGTCACATGGCTGTGCCGGGTTTTTGTGGTCGTTAAGGTGCATGCACCCCGTTTGAGCCGTGACTTATTTTTTGCGGTACTTGCGCAGTGCAGACAACTGCGCTGCCAATACGGCCAGCTCTGAAGTCGCACGGGCCATATCGATTTCGCTTTTGGCGTTCTTCAAAGCCTCTTCAGCCAAGGCCTTGGCTGCGTTGGCTTTTTCTTCGTCCAGGTCTTTGCCGCGGATCGCGGTGTCAGACAGCACGGTCACGCAGTCCGGTTGCACTTCCAGAATGCCGCCAGCAACGAAAACAAATTCCTCGCCGCCGTCTGCCGTCTCGATGCGTACCGAACCGGCCTTGATGCGGGTGATCAGGGGGGTGTGGCGCGGGTAAATGCCCAGTTCGCCAGACTCACCGGGCAAGGCCACGAACCGGGCTTCACCCGAGTAAATGGACTCTTCGGCACTGACCACATCAACGTGGATGGTGTTCATGATTACTCCTTAAAAAGGTGCGTTCAAGCGGGCTGCGAGGAGGCTGGATCAGCCACCTCGAAGCGCTGCTTTAAGCGGCCTTTTTGGCCTTTTCGAAAGCTTCGTCGATGGTACCGACCATGTAGAAAGCTTGCTCTGGCAGGTGATCGCACTCGCCAGCCACAATCATCTTGAAACCACGGATGGTTTCGGCCAATGTGACGTACTTGCCGGGTGAACCCGTGAACACTTCGGCAACGTGGAAAGGCTGCGACAGGAAACGCTGGATCTTGCGGGCACGTGCCACTGCCAACTTGTCTTCAGGTGCCAAGTCGTCCATACCCATGATGGCGATGATGTCGCGCAGTTCACGGTAACGCTGCAAAGTACCTTGCACAGCACGGGCTGTTTCGTAGTGGTCTTGGCCCACAACCAAGGGATCCAGCTGGCGGCTGGTGGAGTCCAGTGGATCGACCGCTGGGTAGATACCGAGCGATGCGATGTCACGAGACAACACGACTGTGGAGTCCAAGTGAGCAAAAGTGGTCGCAGGAGATGGGTCGGTCAAGTCATCGGCTGGCACGTAAACGGCCTGGATGGAGGTGATCGAACCGACTTTGGTCGACGTGATACGTTCTTGCAAACGGCCCATTTCTTCGGCCAATGTAGGCTGGTAACCCACAGCAGAAGGCATACGGCCCAACAAAGCGGACACTTCGGTACCGGCCAGTGTGTAGCGGTAGATGTTGTCCACGAAGAACAACACGTCTTTGCCTTCGTCACGGAAGGATTCAGCGATGGTCAGACCGGTCAAAGCAACGCGCAGACGGTTGCCTGGTGGCTCGTTCATCTGACCGTACACCATGGCCACTTTGGACTCTGGCAGGTTCTCGAGGTTCACCACGCCGGAATCGGCCATCTCGTGGTAGAAGTCGTTGCCTTCACGGGTACGCTCACCCACACCAGCGAACACGGACAAGCCGCTGTGCGCTTTTGCGATGTTGTTGATGAGTTCCATCATGTTCACGGTCTTGCCCACACCGGCACCACCGAACAAACCGACCTTACCGCCTTTGGCGAACGGGCAAACCAAGTCAATCACCTTGATGCCGGTTTCCAGCAGTTCTTGAGAAGGGCTCAGTTCGTCGTAAGCAGGGGCTTTGCGGTGAATCGACGCGGTGAGTTCCTGGCTGACAGGACCACGTTCGTCGATGGGTGCACCCAGCACGTCCATGATGCGGCCCAGTGTGGCTTTGCCCACTGGAACGGTGATGGCTTTACCGGTGTTGTAAACGATCAGGCCACGGCGCAGACCGTCGGAAGAACCGAGCGCAATGGTGCGCACGATGCCATCGCCGAGTTGCTGCTGCACTTCCAAGGTCAGCGCGGAGCCTTCCATTTTGAGTGCGTCATAAACCTTGGGCATCTGGTTGCGTGGAAACTCCACGTCGACCACAGCGCCAATACACTGAACAATTTTTCCTTGGGCTTGCATTTTTCGCTCCAAATAATTTGAATTTGCTGAACTGGGAATCAACCGCTGATCGCGGCTGCGCCAGAGACGATTTCCGACAGTTCTTTGGTGATGGCTGCTTGACGGGTCTTGTTGTAAACGAGCTTGAGCTCGCCAATCACGTTGCCAGCGTTGTCCGTGGCGGCCTTCATGGCCACCATGCGGGCAGCATGCTCTGAAGCCATGTTTTCAGCCACGGCCTGATACGCCAGGGCTTCTGCATAACGGATCAACAAATCGTCAATGACCGACTGGGCATCGGGTTCGTAGATGTAATCCCATCCGTGGGCCACAGCGCCTGCTGCTTTCGTGTCGGCTTCCATCTTGGAAGAAGACAAGGGCAGCAATTGGTCGATGGTGGGCACTTGTGCCATGGTGCTGACAAACTTGTTGTAGCACAGGTACACGGCACTCACCTCACCTGCGGCATAAGCGTCGAGCAGCACCTTGACGGGGCCAATCAGCTTTTCGAGGTGTGGTTTGTCGCCCAAATGGGTCACATGCGCCACCACTTTGGCATTGACGCGGTTCAGGAAACCCAAACCTTTGCCGCCAATGGCCACGGCCAGAGGTGTCTTGCCTTCAGCCTGTGTTTGACGCAACTGAACCGTCACGGCGCGCAGCAGGTTGGTGTTCAAGCCACCGCACAAACCTTTGTCCGTGGTCACCACAATGAAGCCCACCGACTTGCCGTCGTTTTGCTTCATGAAGGCGTGCACGTACTCAGGATTGGCCTGACCGAGATGGGTCGCAATCGTGCGAATCTTCTCGCTGTAAGGCCGGGCAGTGCGCATACGCTCCTGCGCCTTGCGCATTTTGGAGACGGAAATCATCTCCATGGCCTTGGTGATCTTCTTGGTGTTTTCCACCGATTTGATCTTGGTGCGTAGTTCCTTGCCCGATGCCATCAGTGGCTCCTTTTGATCAGGTAGAAATTAAGCAAAGCTTTTCTTGAAAGCGGCCACAGCGGTGTTCAATTCGGCTTCTGCCTCTTTGTCCAAAGCTTTGGAGCTCTCGATCTTGGCCAGCAATGCGGCGCACTTATCCTTCAGGTACGCGTGCAAACCGTGCTCAAACGCCAGGACTTTCTTGACATCGATGTCGTCCATGAAGCCTTTGTTCACAGCAAACAAGCTGGCGCCCATCAAGCTGATGGACAAGGGGCTGTACTGGGCTTGCTTGAGCAATTCGGTCACGCGGGCACCGCGGTCCAGCTGCTTGCGTGTGGATTCGTCCAAGTCAGAAGCGAACTGCGCAAAAGCTGCCAATTCACGGTACTGGGCCAAGTCGGTACGGATACCGCCGGACTGGCCCTTGATGACCTTGGTTTGAGCAGAACTACCCACGCGCGACACCGAGATACCGGCGTTGATCGCAGGGCGGATACCGGCGTTGAACAGGCTGGTTTCCAAGAAGATCTGACCGTCGGTGATCGAAATCACGTTGGTTGGCACGAAGGCCGACACGTCACCGGCTTGGGTTTCAATGATAGGCAACGCCGTCAAAGAACCTGTTTTGCCAGTCACTGCACCTTTTGTGAAAGCTTCGACGTAGTCGGCGTTCACGCGGGCAGCGCGCTCGAGCAAACGGCTGTGGAGATAAAACACGTCGCCAGGGTAAGCTTCGCGGCCTGGTGGGCGACGCAACAGCAAAGACACTTGACGGTAAGCAACCGCTTGCTTGGACAGATCGTCATAAACGATCAAAGCGTCTTCGCCGCGGTCACGGAAGTATTCACCCATCGTGCAACCAGAGTAGGCCGACACGTACTGCATCGCAGCAGACTCAGAGGCAGAAGCTGCCACGACGATGGTGTATTCCATCGCGCCAGCTTGTTCCAGCGCGCGCACCACGTTTTTGATCGACGAGGCTTTTTGGCCAATCGCGACGTAAACGCAGGTCATGTTCTGACCTTTTTGGTTGATGATGGCGTCGATCGCGACGGCAGTTTTGCCAGTCTGACGGTCGCCAATGATCAGTTCGCGCTGGCCACGGCCCACGGGCACCATGGAGTCGATCGACTTCAGGCCAGTTTGCATGGGCTGATCCACGGATTTACGTGCGATCACGCCAGGGGCGACTTTTTCGATCACGTCGGTCATCTTGGCGTTGATGGGGCCTTTGCCGTCAATCGGCTGACCCAAAGCGTTCACCACGCGGCCAATCAATTCAGGACCCACGGGCACTTCCAGAATACGGCCTGTGCACTTGACAGTGTCGCCTTCGGAGATGTGCTCGTACTCACCCAAGATCACAGCACCGACCGAGTCACGCTCAAGGTTCAGGGCCAGACCGTAAGTGGCAGCGCCATCAGCAGTCGCGGGGAATTCGAGCATTTCGCCCTGCATCACATCCGACAAACCGTGGACGCGAACGATACCGTCGGTCACAGACACCACGGTGCCTTGGTTGCGGATATCGGCGCTGGCGGACAGCCCTTCGATGCGGCTCTTGATCAATTCAGAAATTTCTGCGGGATTGAGTTGCATGACTCTTTCCTTCTTTCTTTAAATATGTCCGGTCTCACCCGCTTATGCGGTGAGGGCCGATTTCATTTGTTCCAGTCGGGCCTTGACGGAGGTGTCGAGCACCTCGTCACCCACCACCACACGAATACCACCGATCAAGGCAGCATCGAGCTCGACACTCACATTGAGCTTGCGCGCAAAGCGTTTTTCAAGCGTGGACGACAAGTCAGCCAAAGCCGAAGTGTCGATGGGAAATGCGCTGTAAACCACTGCATCAGCAGTGCCACTTTGCGCATTCATCAGTGCCCGGTACTGCTGTGCAACGACAGGCAGTGCACTGAGACGGCGGTTTTCGATCACCAGATGCAGGAAGTTCTTACCAGCCTCAGGCAGTGCTGTGCGCAGCACGCCAGAGATCAGCTCAAATGCCTGCTCATCGGACACTTTGGGACTGTCGACAAACTGTTGCAATTGCGCGTTTTCGGCAACAGCAGCCAGTTCGTCCAGCCAAGCGGCCGCGCCAGCAAGGTCGGATGCCTGCGCCTTGAAAAGCGCTTCGGCATAAGGGCGTGCGATGGTAGCAAGTTCTGCCATGGTCTTCTCTGGCTTGAGCTTCTTACAGCTCGGTCTTGAGGCGGCTCAGCAGATCAGCGTGGACACCGGCGTTGACTTCCTTGCGGAGAATCTGCTCGGCGCCTTTCACGGCCAAAGCTGCGACCTGCTCACGCAGGGCTTCTCGCGCTTTGACAGCTTCCTGCTCAGCTTCAGCTTTAGCAGCGGCGATGATCTTGTTGCCTTCTTCGGTGGCACGTGTTTTGGCTTCGTCAACGATGCCATTTGCACGGCGCTCGGCGTCTGCCAAGCGCGAAGCCGACTCGGTGCGCGACTGGGCCAATTCGGCCTCAACACGCGCATTGGCGTTGCTGAGTTCGGCTTTGGCTTTGTCGGCGGCAGCGAGGCCGTCAGCGATTTTCAGTGCTCGTTCATCGAGCGCTTTTGTGATCGGGGGCCACACGAATTTCATCGTGAACCACACCAGAATCGCAAAAACGATCATCTGAATGAACAGAGTAGCGTTAATGTTCACGGTTCAATCCTTCTTCTGTTGGAAGAGGTACGTGGATTACTTCAGAACGAAGGGGTTGGCGAATGCGAACAACAGTGCGATGGCCACACCGATCAAGAACGCAGCGTCAATCAGACCAGCCAGCAAGAACATTTTGGTCTGCAACTCGTTCATCAATTCAGGTTGACGAGCACCGGATTCGAGGAATTTGCCACCCATCATGCCAATGCCGATAGAGGCGCCCAAAGCACCCAAACCAACGATCAAACCACAAGCCAATGCCACCAGGCCGAGAATGTTTTCCATGAGAAGCTCCTAAAAGTGATTGGAAAAAGAAACGAGAAACGAGGGAAAAAGAGTCATCAATGCGCGTCGTGCGCTTGGCCTGTATAGACCAGCGTCAACATCATAAAGATGAAAGCTTGCAAGGTGATCACCAAAATGTGGAACAAGGTCCACACCGTACCGCCAATGATGTGGCCAATGGCCAAGCCCACACCCGTTGCCGACAATGCCCAGCCGCCACCCATCAGGGCAATCAACATGAACACCAACTCACCCGCAAACATGTTGCCAAACAGTCGCATGCCGTGCGATACCGTTTTGGCCAAATATTCAATCATCTGCATCAAGAAATTGATCGGGTACAGCGCCCAATGGTCGCCAAAGGGGGCCGAAACGAGCTCATGCACCCAGCCACCGAGGCCCTTGATTTTGATGTTGTAAAACAAGCAGATCAAAAGCACAGAACACGACAAACCCAAAGTGGATGACAAATCAGCCGTTGGGACCACGCGCATGTAATCTTTGAAACCCAAAGACGGGCCCACCGAGTGCCAAGCACCGGGCAGCAAATCCACGGGCAACATGTCCA
This sequence comes from Limnohabitans sp. 15K, assembly GCF_002778285.1. Taxonomy (GTDB): domain Bacteria; phylum Pseudomonadota; class Gammaproteobacteria; order Burkholderiales; family Burkholderiaceae_C; genus Limnohabitans_A. The sequence continues at coordinate 5,124 of NZ_NESM01000005.1, read as the reverse complement.
TGGCGTTCATCAGGAAAATCCAAACAAAAACCGTGAGGGCCAATGGCGAAATGAGTTTGCGGCTGTTGGCGTTGTGAATCACACCCTTGGCCTGGTTTTCAACCATTTCAGACAGCAACTCAACGGCAGCCTGGAAGCGACCGGGCACACCCGAAGTCGCTTTGCGGGCAGCAGACCACAAAATAAAGCAACCCACGACACCCAGCAAGACCGACAACACAACGGAGTCGAGGTTGAACAAACTGAAATCCACAATGCTTGTTTGCTTGACGCCTTCAAATGAGAAATTCATTTGCAGATGTTGCAAGTGATGCTGGATGTACTCTCCAGCCGTTGGGGCATGCGCGCCAGCGTTTTCAGCAGACATAAATCACCAATCAGTTCAAAAAATAGTCGGCTTCGATTTTCGTTGTACCCAGCCCAGCACCATGGCCAGCCAGTACACCTTTGTCGTCACCACGAAGCTGGCCACCAGGGCAAGCCAGCTCAAATCAGGTATCACTTTGGGCGCCACCAAAAGCAGCGCCACGGTCAACACAATTTTGACCAATTCCCACACAAACAAACCCATCAACGCAGATTTCGGCTTGCCAAATTGTATTTGTCGGCTCAAAGCCCTGACAAACACCATGGCAGGTATCACCACTGCAACCACGCCCCAAGCCACTGAAGCAGCCATTTGAGGCGGATCCATCAGCAACCAAGTCAGCAAAACCATCAAGGCACCTACGCCCATCTGCAAACCAATGATTCGCCAGGGCATGATGGCTGGATTGTTCAGCCGCCAAGCCTGCGCCTCATCGGCTGTCAGGGGCTTGAATTCAGGCTCAGTGACAGCATCTACAGCACTTGATTTCGCTTCACCTGAGCCTGCTTTAGAAGTTGAGGCGATTTTGGTCATCTCAAATGGCACCCAGGTTAAACGTGCATCGAATCTTGCAAAGCCTCTGATTCTATACGTAAAAACCCGCGCTTCTTCATTTTTTTGACCCTATTCCTTGCAAGTCACAGGCTTTGCCTGGATCCAGTACCGTGACAATAGCTTCTTGATGGCTTGCACGCCTTTTTATCGACCCACTGCGAAGACCCCCATATGTACGAATGGTTTAAATTTCTCCACCTTAGCGCGGGCATCGTTTGGATGGGCGGCATGGCGCTGGTGATTCTGGCTTTGCGTCCTGTGGCCATCCAACAACTCCAGCCCCCGCAGCGCCTGGCCCTGATGACCGGAGTCTTGTCCCGTTTTTTCACCATGGTCTGGATTGGCATCGCCGTGCTTCTGGCTTCGGGTTTCTGGATGCTGTCCATGACCGACATGAAGCTCGCCCCCAGAGGCTGGCACGCCATGTCGGGGCTGGGTGTTTTGATGTGCCTGATTTTTGCGCACATTTGGTTTGCGCCCTTTCGCCGCCTGAAAGCCGCCGTGGCGTCCGAAGATTGGCCCAATGCGGGCAAAGCCCTGGGGCAAATTCACCCCATGGTGCTGACCAATTTCGCCCTGAGTTGGTTGGCGGTTTTGGCCGTTGTCGTCTGGCGTTAAGCTTATTGCCCTAACGGAATTCACCATGAGCGCCTCCACCACCCCCCCCAACGGCACCGATCCGCGCAAAGACAGCCTGATTGAATACCCTTCGATTTTCCCGATCAAGGTCATGGGCGCCATGGTGGACGGCTTTGCCGAAGCCATGTGCCAAGTTGCGCTGCAGTTCGACCCTGGCTTTGACGCCCACACCATTGAACTGCGCCCCAGCAAAGGTGGCAACTACCTGGGCGTGACGCTCAACATCACTGCCACCAGCCGCGAACAACTCGACGACCTGTACCGCGCTCTGACCTCGCACCCCATGGTGAAGATCGTCCTTTGAGCATGGACATCCGGTTGCTCGGGCAGGTGGACTACCTGCCGACCTACGAGGCCATGCAGGCCTTCACCGCGGAGCGCACGCCGGGCACGCCCAATGAACTCTGGCTCTGCGAACACCCCCCGGTGTTCACCCAAGGGCTGGCGGGGCAAGCTGCACACCTGTTGATGCCCGGCGACATTCCGGTGGTGCAGACCAACCGGGGTGGGCAAGTCACCTATCACGGCCCCGGGCAAGTCATGGCTTACCCCTTGGTGAACCTGCAACGCGCGGGTTACTACGTCAAAGAATACGTCTTCAAGCTGGAAGAGTCGATCATCCGCACACTGGCCCACTTCGGCGTGACAGGCCACCGGGTGTCGGGTGCGCCAGGCATTTATGTGCGCTTGGACGACCCCTTCAGTCACGCGGCCCTGATGGGCCCGAGCCCAGCAAACGACCCGTTCAAGGGCTTGGGCAAAATCAGCGCTTTAGGCATCAAGGTCAGCCGCCACTGCACCTACCATGGCGCGGCCCTGAACGTGGCCATGGACCTTCAACCCTTTGACCGTATCAACCCCTGCGGCTATGCCGGCCTGAAAACGGTGGACCTTTTTACAATCGGTGTTGAAACCACCTGGGAAGAAGCTGCCCGAGTGCTGGCTGGCCAACTCGCCGCCCGCCTGTGAAACGCCCCCTGACCTGCCGCCAAACGGCGACCGAAAGAATCCGATGAGCAATACCCCGACCGAACGCACCGTGGTCCGCGAAGTACAAAGCGTTGAAAACTACGACCCCATGGCCAAGCAAAAAGCCGCGGCCAAGCTCTCGCGCATCCCCGTCAAAGTCGAAGCGGCTGAGGTGCTCAAAAAACCCGACTGGATCCGCGTGAAAGCGGCCTCGCCCACCACGCGCTTTTACGAAATCAAGGACGTGCTGCGCGCCAACAAATTGGTCACCGTGTGCGAAGAGGCCAGCTGCCCCAACATCGGTGAATGCTTTGGCAAAGGCACAGCCACCTTCATGATCATGGGCGACAAGTGCACACGCCGTTGCCCGTTTTGCGACGTGGGCCACGGCCGCCCAGATCCGCTGGATGTGAACGAACCCGACAACCTGGCCAAGACCATCGCGCAGCTCAAGCTGCAATATGTGGTCATCACCAGCGTCGACCGTGACGACCTGCGCGACGGCGGTGCCGGGCACTTTGTCGAATGCATCCGCAAAACCCGCGAACTCTCGCCCACCACCCAGATCGAAGTGCTGGTGCCCGACTTCCGAGGCCGCGATGACCGCGCACTCGAGATCCTGAAAGCCGCGCCGCCGGACGTGATGAACCACAACATGGAAACCGTGCCGCGCCTCTACAAAGAAGCACGCCCAGGCTCGGACTACCAGTTCTCACTGAACCTGCTGAAAAAATTCAAAGCACTGTTCCCGAACGTGCCCACCAAGAGCGGCCTGATGGTCGGCCTGGGCGAGACGGACGAAGAAATCATCGAAGTCATGCGGGACATGCGGGCGCACAACATTGAAATGCTGACCATTGGCCAGTACCTGGCCCCCAGCAACAGCCACCTGCCGGTGCGCCGTTACGTGCACCCCGACACGTTCAAGATGTTCGAAGCCAAGGCCTACGAAATGGGCTTTTCGCACGCAGCCGTGGGTGCCATGGTGCGCAGCAGTTACCACGCAGACCAACAAGCCCACTCGGCGCAAATAAATGTGAAAGGTCTGTAGAAAATGGGAAAGTTCCGTAAATGATGGGAAATTTCCGCGAATAATGGGAAAAATCTATCCACCAAGGAACTTTTAATGCTCATAAAGGCTGTTGAGCATTTGAAGGCATGACCGCCCCATATACTGACTAAGTATTCAATACTTGTCGGGGTAGTTTTTGCTTGAATCCACAACCAGCGGTGAAACAAACTCTGCGCCGGGAGCTCCAGAGGAGCCCCTAAATATCGCGGCATTCCCGAATGACGATGCCTACTGGCGAGTGGACTGGTTTGGGGAGGTTGCTTATCCAGACCGGTACACCCGCCGCAAACACCCCTCGATCCTGATTTACCTCTCTAAAGTCACTGAATCCAACTTCAGCGCCGAGCCCGAGGTTTTGCTACAGCCCCACAGCACCGCCCAAGCCAAGGGCCAAACACGGATTTGGGTCAGCATTGGCACCCTGATGGTCCTGCGAATCGGGGACATCTGGCACCGCAAAAAACTGTTTTTGAGTCCCGAATACACCCGCGAGAACTTCAGAAAGCTCCGGATTGACCGCACCACCATCGACTTCATCAAAGCTGGCCTTAACCCCGACAAAGCCGGGTTTCTGATCCCCATATCAGAACACCCCTGGCACATGAATGCCACGCACAGCTATTGCCTGAGGGCCAATCTGCCAGACGGACGCCGATTGATTGTCCCGTGCGTCGAGCTGATCCGTTTTTACTTTGGGTCCAGCAGCTCGCTTCTGCGGCAAATTTTCTCGACGCAACTCAGACGTGAAAACCTGTACAGCGAAGACCGCTACGACCACAAATCGGGGCTTCTGTCTTTCAAGCTGGGCTACGGCATGTCAGGTCGATCTGCCTCGGACATAGGTCGACTCCGCCTGGATCCTGTGGCTTGGCGATCCGCTGCCATGGACAGCGTATCCATGCTCAAAGCCAAAAGCACTGGGGATCCAGCGTTCATTCAAAGCTTCTTCCCTTTTGAGGGCAACACATTTCTGGACGTGAGCGGCAAGTGGCTCTCCTACCAAGGGAAACCCAACCAGACCTTTCTTGTCTACGGCATCAACAGCTGTAGCCATGCCTTTCCCTTTAAATCATTGAAATACGTTTCGGCCGACAGCAGAATCAAACCCCAGTACACCCAGCATCAACAGCCAAACGACAAATCAGAAATCACAGGCTCATCTCGAGACAAAAAGGATCAACCCCTCATTGAGAAAGACCCTTCGAGCACGCTTCAAGGCAAAACGAAACAAGTGCACCAGCGAGAAAGGTTTCCAGACTTGCGCGGTAAACCTGTCTGGAAAGAGCGTGTGTTGTCGCTCAAGGAATGGCTCGCCAAAAAAGCCCGTGCATCCAAAGGTGGCGCGGTAAAAGCTGGGGCGATCGGTGATGGTGGTTCTAGCAGCCGAGTGCGCCCTGTTGATTGGCCTTAAAAACTGAGCCACTTTGAGAGGAATTTGCATCCAAATTTGAGCCACTTCATTGGCCTATCCTGCTCATTTTTTGAGCAAGGGTGGCCGGGAGTGATCAACGTGGGAACTTTG
>NZ_NESM01000004.1 GCF_002778285.1 Limnohabitans sp. 15K | reverse complement strand
AAAACGAAAGGAGCTAAAAACACAGAACAGCTAAACTTATCCACAACCGAATAAGCCAATTCTTTAAAAACCAGTGGCTCAATATTCGATGCAAACACTGGCTCAGTTTGTCTGGCTAATCAACAGGGTTATGGCCACCAATGAGCAAAGACTCAGGCACACCATGTTTTATGACTTCGACAGCGCGTGAAAACTGAGTTTCACTGCGTGCAGCGTTAAGATCATCGGTGACTTCCTTCGGGGCTCCGATTTTTTGAGCAACACGAATAATCTCATCGATGATTCGAGTCTTTTGATTTTCGACGACACGACGATAGTATGCAAACGCAGCAATACCAAGACCTTGGTTTTCGGCTCTCCGCCCCTTCAAAAAGTAATCACGCTCACCACCGATCATTGTTATCAATCGTGATGGAGTTGGCGGCCCAAATGGAGGGTACTCCCCGAACTTCATAAGTTCGCCGTTTACCTCATCCTCACTTAGTCGTGACCAGAACGCGTATGTCTTTTTTGACTTTTTACAATTGCGGCAAACAAAATTCAGGAAATGTTCTTTTCTTTCCGTTGGTCGAAGATATTCCGTATCTTTCGGCTCGAAATAACGGATGCCTTGGCACGCCTCGTTATCGCAATGCAATTGAATCGCCGGAACTTGCATATGCCAACTTGTACTTGGGCCAGAAGCTTTTCTACCAAGCGCTTGAATCAAAACATTTTTGCCAGGAGACACTTCCTCAAAGAATGCTTTGACTGTAAGTCCACTTGGTGGTTTTGCAATTAGTTGAGGATCATTCATAGATCATGTCCGTAAAGGGCTCTGGGATTGATAGTCAGAAGTCTAGCTCTTACCGACCGCTTCCAGCCTTTAGCTCATGCTGATGCAATAACCGCGTTCACCTAATGTTGACTTCTGCAAAAAAAAGGCGAAATCACGCTGATCTGCGGCATCTGCATGTGCGCAAAGTCTGCGTAAGGCAGTGCTCTTTTGCAGCTGGCACCCGTGCGGCGCTCAAAAAAGCCCTACAGCGCGTTTTTTCTTGGGTTCGCTGGGCAAAGTAGCTGGACTCATTTCAAAACAAACGTAGCGTTTTTTTGAAGCTGAGCACAGCGCTAGCTGTGTTGGAGAAGAGGCAAAAAGCAAGGCCGCATTGACACCATGTGGGCGTCACTGAGAACAGATTGAATTGGGGTTGTTTCGCTGTTCCGAAATCTATGAAAAGACATCGAAAAATCTATGAGAAGTAGTAAACCCGGACCATACTACTTTGAATATAAGAAAAAGCACTTAGAGTTTCCTCTAAGTGCTTGATTTCATTGGGAATTTTTGGTGGGCGATGCAAGTTTCGAACTTGCGACCCCTGCAGTGTGAATGCAGTGCTCTACCCCTGAGCTAATCGCCCTACGCCGCTTGGCGAAGAGCGCAATTATGACATGAAAACATGGCCTTTTAGGGCTGAAGCAGCTGAAAAATCGCTGCCCAACGCATTGCCGTTTTGGCCCACAGGGCTCAAGCTGATTGAGCCAATCGCCAAACGGTTTTGCCGCCACTCGATTTGTCGAGTTGGGTCAGCACCTCATCGTGCGCGGCCAGCTCTTGGGCATTGGCGGGAAGTACCGACAACACATAGGTGCTCAGGTCCACTTGCACCTTGACCGACTGGGTGTCGGTGGGTACGTCGCCCGCATCGATCAGCAAGGCCTCTTGGCCGCGGGTCATGTTGATGTAAACATCGGCCAGCAGCTCGGCGTCCAGCAAAGCGCCGTGCAGGGTGCGACCGGAGTTGTCCACTTCGAGTCGGTCACACAGCGCATCCAAACTGTTGCGCTTTCCGGGGAACATTTCCTTGGCCATGACCAAGGTGTCGATCACCCCACTGACATAGGTTTTGAAGGGCTTTTTGCCCACACGCTCGAGCTCTTTGTTCAAAAAGCCCACATCGAAAGCAGCGTTGTGGATGATGATCTCGGCGTCGCTCAGGTAGTCCAAAATTTCTTCAGACAGCTCGGCGAACTTGGGCTTGTCGCGCAAAAACTCGTTGCTGATGCCGTGCACCTTGAGCGCGTCTTCGTGGCTGTCTCGCTCTGGGTTGAAGTAAAAGTGCAGGTTCTTGCCCGTGAGCTTGCGGGCGAACAACTCCACGCAGCCCAACTCGATGATGCGGTCGCCACCTTCGGCCGACAAGCCCGTGGTTTCGGTGTCCAGAACGATTTGGCGCATGGTCTAACGCTCCCGCTCAGTGCAGTTCTTTGGCGTGGTTGATGGTGTAACGCGGGATCTCGATGACCAAGTCGCTCTTGGCCACAAAAGCCTGGCAGCTCAGGCGCGAATCGGGCTCTAGGCCCCAAGCGCGGTCGAGCAGGTCTTCTTCGGTTTCTTCCATCTCGTTGAGGCTCTTGAAGCCTTCGCGCACGACCACATGGCAGGTGGTGCAAGCGGCGCTCATGTCACAGGCGTGTTCGATGTTGATTTTGTTGTCGAGCAGCGCTTCGCAAATGCTGGTGCCTGCAGGTGCGGTGATCTCGGCACCTTGCGGGCAGTATTCGGGGTGAGGCAGGATTTTGATGACAGGCATGGGTATCTTTGCAGTTCGGTGTGGACTTTTACAAGGCCTGGATATTTTGACCGGCCAAGGCTTTTTGGATGCTGTGGTTCATGCGCTCAGCAGCAAAGGCTTCGGTGCCTTTGGCCAGCGCCTGGGTGCAGTCTTCCAGCGCCTTGGCGTCTTGCTCGGTCTGGATGGCCGCCTCCAAGGTGACCATCTGAGCGTCGATGTTGGCGCGGTCAGTAGCGCTCAGCAAATCGCCATCTGCTGCCAAGGCGCTGCGCGTGGCCAGTAGCATGCGGTCGGCGTCCACACGGGCTTCCACCAACGCACGGGCTTTCATGTCGGCCTGTGCGGTGGTGAAGCTTTCTTGCAGCATGGTGGCAATCTGATCGTCACTCAGGCCATAAGAAGGCTTGACGTCAATGCGGGCTTCGACGCCACTGATTTGTTCTTTGGCGCTCACACTCAGCAGACCATCGGCATCCACCGTGAAGGTCACGCGGATGCGGGCAGCACCAGCGGCCATGGGCGGGATGCCGCGCAGCTCGAAGCGGGCCAGGCTGCGGCAGTCTTGCACCAAGTCGCGCTCGCCCTGCACCACATGCAGCGCCAGCGCAGTTTGGCCGTCTTGGTAGGTGGTGAAGTCTTGCGCCATCGCCGTGGGGATGGTCTGGTTGCGCGGGATGATGCGCTCGACCAAACCGCCCATGGTTTCGATGCCCAGAGACAAGGGGATCACATCGAGCAGCAGCAACTCGCCTGCGGCGTTGTTGCCTGCCAGCTGGTTGGCCTGGATGGATGCGCCCAAAGCCACGACCTCATCGGGGTTGAGGTTGTTGAGCGGCGCCTGACCAAAAAACTCACCCACCGCCAGCTGGATTTGCGGCATGCGAGTGGAGCCGCCCACCATGACCACGCCTTGCACATCGTCTTTGCCCAGCTGTGCATCGCGCAGCGCTTTGCGCACGGCAGTGATGCAGCGGGCCGTGAGGGCTTGCGTGGCTTGCTCAAAATCTGCACGGCTGATGGCCGCTGACAAGCTGCCGGTGGACAAGGCAGCGTTCAGGGTGACTTCGGCAGAACTGGTCAGGGCTTCTTTGGCGGCACGGGCAGCGGCCTTGAGCACTGTTTTGTCTTCGGCCGTGACCGCTTGCAGGCCAGGCTGGCGGGCCATGGCGAAGTCGGCCAAGGCCTGGTCGTAATCGTCACCGCCCAAAGCGGAGTCGCCCCCAGTGGCCAGCACCTCAAACACGCCTTGTGTCAGGCGCAAGATGGAAATGTCGAAGGTGCCACCACCCAAATCAAACACGGCGTAAACGCCTTCACTGGCGTTGTCCAAGCCATAAGCAATGGCCGCAGCGGTGGGTTCGTTGATCAGGCGCAGCACGTTCAGGCCTGCCAGTTGCGCAGCGTCTTTGGTGGCTTGGCGCTGGGCGTCGTCAAAGTAAGCGGGCACGGTGATGACCGCGCCGTAAATATCGTCGTTGAAGGTGTCTTCGGCGCGAAAACGCAAGGTGGCCAGAATTTCGGCACTCACCTCGACGGGGGACTTGGGGCCTTGCACCGTTTGGATGCTGAGCATGCCTTGTTCACTGGCCGTGAACTCGTAAGGTAGCTTGCTGCGGTCGGCGATGTCGTTCAGGCCGCGGCCCATGAAGCGTTTGACGGAAGCAATCGTGTTGACCGGGTCAGAAGCGGCAGATTGCACCGCGTCAAAACCAATCTGGCGGCCCTGCCCCGGCATGAAACGCACGACCGAGGGCAAGATGACCCGCCCATCGTCATCGGGCAAACACTCGGCCACGCCGTTGCGTACCGAAGCCACCAGCGAATGCGTGGTGCCCAGGTCAATACCGACCGCGATGCGGCGCTGGTGCGGGTCGGGCGACTGGCCCGGTTCGGAAATCTGCAGTAAGGCCATGTTCAATCGGGAAAATTCAGGTCAATCGGTCGAGTTTAGCGTTCACTTCCTGCGTGAAGCGCTCAATGAACATCAGCGCCCTCACCTGCCCCACGGCTTGCGCGGGGTCTTTGGCCACATCGAGCAAATGAGCCAGTGTTTGCTGGACTCGGCGCTGTTCGTCGGCCACTTCGTCCGCCAAGGCTTGCAAGCCATCGGCACTGTCGGTGTCGTCCAAGCTTTCGCGCCATTCCATCTGCTGCATCAAGAACGCTGCGGGCATGGCCGTGTTGTTCTCAGCCTGCACAGGCGCGCCTTGCATCTCGCACAGATAAGCAGCGCGCTTGAGCGGGTCTTTCAGGCGCTGATACGCCTCATTGATGCGCACCGACCACTGCATGGCCACGCGCTGGGCGGCAGCGCCCTCGGCAGCAAAGCGATCGGGATGGGCTTCGCGTTGCAGCGCTTTCCAGCGGGCATCGAGTTGTGCGCGGTCTTGTGCAAATTGCACAGGCACGTCAAACAGCTCGAAGTCGTTGGCTTGAAGCGAGATCACACGCGCAGTACTCAAACGCGGAAAGACTCACCGCAACCGCAGCGGTCACGCTCGTTGGGGTTGTTGAAGCGAAAACCTTCGTTCAGGCCTTCGCGCACAAAGTCCAACTCCGTGCCATCGATGTAGGCCAAGCTTTTCGGGTCCACCATCAATTTGACGCCGTGGCCTTCAAAGACCACATCTTCGGGGGCGATGTCGTCCACGTATTCCAGCTTGTAAGCCAAGCCAGAACAGCCCGTGGTTTTGACACCCAGACGCACACCCACACCCGAGCCACGTTTGGCCATATAGCGAGAGACATGCCGTGCTGCGGCAGCAGACAAAGTGATGGCCATGTCAGTTCAGGTGTTTCTTTTTGTAGTCTTCCACGGCCGCCTTGATGGCGTCTTCTGCCAGGATGGAGCAGTGGATTTTGACCGGTGGCAGCGCCAGCTCTTCGGCGATTTCGCTGTTCTTGAGGGCTGCAGCTTGGTCCAGCGTTTTGCCCTTGACCCATTCGGTTACCAGCGAGCTGGAGGCGATGGCCGAACCGCAACCGTAGGTCTTGAAACGTGCGTCTTCGATCACGCCGGTTGTCGGGTTGACCTTGATTTGCAGCTTCATCACGTCGCCGCAAGCCGGTGCGCCGACCATGCCGGTGCCCACGCTGTCGTCACCTTTGTCAAAGGAGCCGACGTTGCGGGGGTTTTCGTAGTGGTCAACCACTTTTTCAGAATATGCCATGGTGTTTTCTCCGTATTCAGTTCAATGTCAGCTCAGTGGGCAGCCCACTGGATGGTGCTCAGATCGATGCCGTCTTGGTGCATTTCCCACAGAGGGCTGAGGTCACGCAACTTGGCCACGTTCTCGCGGATGGTCTTGATCGCGTAGTCGATGTCTTCTTCAGTGGTCCATCGGCCAATCGTCAAGCGCAGACTGCTGTGCGCCAACTCGTCGCTGCGGCCCAAGGCGCGCAAGACATAGCTGGGTTCCAAGCTGGCCGATGTGCAGGCAGAACCTGACGACACCGCCAAGCCCTTGATGCCCATGATCAGGGATTCGCCTTCGACAAAGTTGAAGCTCATGTTGATGTTGTGTGGCACGCGCTGGGTGGCGTGGCCGTTCAAAAACACCTGTTCCATGTCGCTCAGGCCATTGATCAGGCGGTCGTGCAAAGCGCGGGCCTTAGCGTTGTCTTGCGCCATTTCCAGCTTGGCGATGCGGAACGCCTCGCCCATGCCCACGCACTGGTGCGTGGGCAAGGTGCCCGAACGCATGCCGCGCTCGTGACCGCCACCGTGCATTTGCGCTTCCAGGCGAATGCGGGGCTTGCGGCGGACATACAAAGCGCCAATACCCTTGGGGCCATAGGTTTTGTGCGAGGCCAAGCTCATCAAATCGATAGGCAACTGGGTCATGTCGATCTCGACCTTGCCGGTAGCCTGGGCAGCATCGACGTGGAAGACGATGCCTTTTTCGCGGCACAGATTGCCAATCGCGGTCACGTCCTGGATCACGCCGATTTCGTTGTTCACGAACATCACGCTGATCAAAATGGTGTCGGGGCGAATGGCCGCTTTCAAGGCGTCCATGTTCAGCAGGCCATCGGCCTGGACATCGAGGTAAGTCACTTCAAAGCCCTGACGCTCCAGCTCGCGCATGGTGTCGAGCACGGCTTTGTGTTCGGTCTTGACGGTGATCAGGTGCTTGCCGCGCGACTTGTAGAAGTTCGCTGCACCCTTGATGGCCAGGTTGTTGGACTCGGTGGCACCGCTGGTCCACACGATTTCGCGGGGATCGGCACCGATCAGATCACCCACTTGCTCGCGGGCTTTTTCGACAGCGGCTTCGGCTTCCCAGCCCCAAGCGTGTGTACGCGATGCGGGGTTGCCAAAGTGCTCACGCAACCAAGGCACGATGGCGTCCACCACGCGAGGATCGCAAGGGTTGGTGGCGCCGTAGTCGAGGTAAATGGGGAAATGGGGTGTGGTCATGGTCTGCTCTTTTTCAGGAATCAGGATTTGGCGAACATATTGCCCAGGTCAAACACCGAGTTGGGCACATTCACGCGGATGGGTTGGCTGATCGGCATGGGGGCAATCGCGCGCTTGAGGCTGGGCTTGTGCTCAACGACCAAGCCTTTGGCCAATTGGTCATCCACCAGCTTTTGCAGGGACACCGAGTCCAAAAACTCCACCATTTTGGAGTTGAGTGAGGCCCACAGGTCGTGCGTCATGCAGCGGCCATCGCCGCCGTTGCAGTTTTCTTTGCCGCCGCAGTGGGTGGCATCGATGGGTTCGTCCACCGACAAAATGATGTCGGCCACGGTGATTTCGGTGGATTTGCGGCCCAGGGTGTAACCGCCGCCGGGGCCACGGGTGGATTCAACCAGGTTGTGGCGGCGCAGTTTGCCAAACAACTGCTCTAAATAAGACAGAGAAATCTGTTGGCGCTGGCTGATGGCCGCCAAAGTCACGGGGCCGGCGTCTTGGCGCAGGGCCAAATCGATCATGGCAGTGACGGCGAAACGGCCTTTGGTGGTTAAACGCATGGCAGACTCCTGAAGTGGTGGGGGCTTGGTCTGTGACCTGCGAAAGCGGGTTCCCGACTAAACGAGTCAAGTATAAACCAATCCCGATCAAATCACTCGGGTTAAGGGGTTATTCATCCGGCGGCTTAAGCCCGGATCAAAGGCACGATGTTGTCGCCGCCTGTTGCCCCAAAAGCCTGCTCTTTCAAAATGGTCAGCTGGTCGCGCACTTGGGCAGCTTTTTCGAACTCCAGATTGCGGGCGTGTTCCATCATTTGCTTTTCCAGTTGCTTGATGGCACGGGCAATGTCTTTCTCGCTCATGTCCTCGACCTTGGCCCTTTGCACCGCGGCCTGCTCCAAGCGCTCGGCTTCTTTGCCCGACTTTTCACTGTAAACGCCGTCGATCAGGTCTTTGACCTTTTTCACAATGCTCTTGGGTGTGATGCCCATGGCCTCGTTGTGTGCCACTTGTTTGGTGCGGCGGCGTTCGGTCTCGCCCATGGCTTTTTTCATCGACTCGGTGATGCGGTCGGCATACAAAATCGCCCGGCCGTTCAGGTTTCGAGCCGCACGGCCAATGGTCTGGATCAAACTGCGCTCGGAGCGCAAGAAGCCTTCTTTGTCGGCATCCAAAATGGCGACCAGCGACACCTCGGGAATGTCCAGGCCCTCGCGCAACAAGTTGATGCCCACCAGCACATCAAAAGCGCCCAAGCGCAGGTCACGCAAAATTTCCACCCGCTCGACCGTGTCCACATCGCTGTGCAAGTAACGCACTTTCACGCCGTTGTCGCTCAGGTAATCCGTCAGCTGCTCGGCCATGCGTTTGGTCAATGTGGTGATCAAAACGCGCTCGTGCTTGTCGACCCGTATGCGAATTTCCTGCAGCACATCGTCCACCTGATGCGTGGCGGGGCGCACTTCGACCTGCGGATCGACCAGTCCGGTGGGACGCACCACCTGCTCGACCACCTTGCCCGAATGCGTCTTCTCGTAGTCGGCAGGCGTGGCCGAAACGAAGATGCACTGTCGCATGCGTTTTTCAAACTCCTCGAACTTGAGCGGGCGGTTGTCCAAGGCGCTGGGCAAGCGAAAGCCGTATTCCACAAGCGTGGTTTTGCGCGCCTTATCGCCGTTGTACATGGCGTTGAGCTGGCCAATCATCTGGTGGCTCTCGTCCAAAAACATGATGGCATCGGGCGGCATGTAATCGGTCAGGGTGCTGGGCGCGTCCCCCGGCGCTGCGCCTGACAAATGGCGGGTGTAGTTCTCGATGCCCTTGCAGTGGCCCACTTCGGACAGCATTTCCAAATCAAACCGGGTGCGCTGCTCCAGGCGCTGGGCCTCGACCAGCTTGCCCATGCCCACCAGCTCTTTCAAGCGCTGCGCCAACTCGATTTTGATGGTTTCCACAGCGGCCAGCACCTTGTCGCGCGGCGTCACATAGTGGCTGGACGGGTAAACCGTGAAACGCGGGATCTTTTGCCGAATGCGCCCGGTGAGCGGGTCAAACAGCTGCAGGCTCTCGATCTCGTCGTCAAACAGCTCGATGCGGATGGCCAATTCCGAGTGTTCCGCCGGGAACACGTCGATCGTGTCGCCCCGCACCCGGAACTTGCCGCGTGAAAACTCCATGTCGTTGCGCTGGTACTGCATGCGGATCAGCTGAGCGATCACGTCGCGCTGGCCCAGCTTGTCGCCGGTGCGCAGCGTCATGATCATGCGGTGGTAGCTTTCGGGCTCGCCGATGCCATAGATGGCCGACACCGTGGCCACGATCACCACATCGCGCCTCTCCATGATGCTTTTGGTGCACGACAGACGCATCTGCTCGATGTGCTCGTTGATCGCGCTGTCTTTCTCAATGAACAAATCGCGCTGGGGCACATAGGCCTCGGGCTGGTAATAGTCGTAATAGCTGACGAAGTACTCGACCGCATTCTTCGGGAAGAACTCGCGGAACTCGCTGTAGAGCTGCGCCGCCAGTGTTTTGTTGGGCGCAAACACAATGGCAGGCCGCCCCAGCTGGGCGATGACGTTGGCCATGGTGAAGGTCTTGCCGGAGCCGGTCACACCCAAAAGGGTTTGAAACACCTCGCCGTCGTGCACCCCCTCGACCAGCTGCTCAATGGCCATCGGCTGGTCACCAGCAGGTGGGTAAGGCTGGTGGAGCTCAAAGGGCGAGCCGGGATAGCTGACGAACGTGCCTTCAGCGTACTTGTCTGCATCAGACACAACTTCAACAACTGGGGCTTCGGACACGTTAGACATCTTTATGGGCAAGGACCTCCCGGCCAAATCTGGCGTCGGAGACCGTTAAAATCAGGGACAACCCGAAAGCCTAACCGAGTAACGGGTTTCCTGCCACCACTGAACACAATCCAAGGACTTTCCATGTCTCTGTTTTCCGCCGTCGAAATGGCCCCCCGCGACCCGATCCTGGGTCTGAACGAGCAATACAACGCCGACACCAACCCCAACAAGGTCAATTTGGGTGTGGGCGTGTACTTCGACGACAACGGCAAACTGCCCCTGTTGCAATGCGTGCAAGCGGCCGAAAAAACCATGATGGCCACACCCACCGCGCGTGGCTACCTGCCCATCGACGGTATCGTGGCTTATGACAACGCCGTCAAGGCCTTGGTGTTTGGCGCTGAATCCGACGTGGTCAAGTCGGGCCGCGTGTCCACTGTACAAGCCATCGGCGGCACAGGCGGCCTGAAAATCGGCGCCGACTTTCTGAAAAAGGTCAGCCCCAACGCAAAAGTGCTGATTTCTGACCCCAGCTGGGAAAACCACCGCGCCATCTTCATCAACGCGGGTTTTGAAGTCGACAGTTACGCCTATTACGACGCGGCCAAGCGCGGCGTCAACTTCGAAGGCATGCTGGCCAGCCTCAATGCCGCTGCAGCTGGCACCATCGTCGTCTTGCACGCTTGCTGCCACAACCCCACCGGCTACGACATCACCGACGCCCAGTGGGACCAAGTCATTGCGGTGGTCAAGGCCAAGGGCCTGACCGCTTTCCTGGACATGGCTTACCAAGGCTTTGGCCACGGGATCGCCGAAGACGGCGCAGTGATCGGCAAGTTCGTGGCTGCGGGCCTCAACATTTTTGTGTCCACCTCGTTCTCCAAGAGCTTCAGCCTCTATGGCGAGCGCGTGGGTGCCTTGTCGGTGGTGGCTTCTGACAAAGAAGAAGCCTCCCGCGTGCTGAGCCAACTCAAGATTGCCATTCGCACCAACTACTCCAACCCGCCCATCCACGGTGGCGCGGTGGTAGCGGCTGTGCTGAACAACCCCGAGCTGCGTGCTCAGTGGGAAAGCGAATTGGCCGAAATGCGTGTGCGCATCAAAGCCATGCGCCAGAAACTGGTGGACAGCCTCAAGGCTGCTGGCGTGCAGCAAGACATGAGCTTCATCACCACCCAGATCGGCATGTTCAGCTACTCGGGCTTGACCAAGGACCAAATGGTGCGCCTGCGCAGTGAATTTGGTGTGTACGGCACCGACACTGGCCGCATGTGCGTGGCGGCGCTCAACAGCAAAAACATCGACTACGTGTGCGCTGCGATTGCCAAAGTCGTCTGAATGGATAGCCATCCGCTTTGACACCTGTCTTGCAACCGCCCCTGACGGGGCGGTTTCTTTTTGGGCAGTCCACAAAGTGACTGTCAATTAGGGGTGACACTCCAAAAATATGGGGCGGTCTCCTGTACTATTGCTGCACCGCACCATTTTTGTTGCAAGGGAACTGCCAAATGCTCTATCAGATTTTTGAAACTCAACGCTCGATCATGGAGCCTTTCTCCGATTTGGCACAAGCAGCGGCAAAACTCTTCGGCAACCCTTTGAACCCCATGTCGCAGACGCCCATGGCACAGCGCACGTCGGCCGGTTACGCCCTGATGCACCGCTTGGGCAAGGACTACGAAAAACCAGTGTTCGGTATCCAGACCGTCAAGGTAAACAAGACCGATGTGGCCATTCACGAGCGCATCGAGATCGACAAACCTTTTTGCGAACTGCGCCGTTTCAAGCGCTTTTCCGACGATGCAGCCACCTTGGTCCAGCTCAAAGCCCAGCCTGTGGTGCTGATCGTGGCCCCTTTGTCGGGCCATTACGCCACCTTGCTGCGCGACACGGTCAAAACCATGCTGCAAGACCACAAGGTCTACATCACCGACTGGAAAAATGCCCGTTTGGTGCCTCTGTCAGAAGGTGAATTCCACCTGGACGATTACATCAACTACGTGCAAGAGTTCATCCGCCACCTGCAATCTACCTATGGCAACTGCCATGTGGTGAGCGTTTGCCAACCCACGGTGCCTGTTTTGGCCGCTGTGTCGTTGATGGCCAGCCGTGGCGAAAAGACCCCTCTGACCATGACCATGATGGGCGGCCCGATCGACGCCCGCAAATCACCGACGGCGGTGAACAACTTGGCCACCAACAAGAGTTTCGAGTGGTTCGAGAACAACGTGATCTACCGCGTGCCCGCCAATTTCCCGGGTGCAGGTCGCCGCGTGTACCCCGGCTTTTTGCAGTACACAGGTTTTGTGGCCATGAACCCCGACCGCCATGCCACCAGCCATTACGACTACTTCAAAGACCTGATCAAGGGCGACGACGCCAGCACCGAAGCGCACCGAAAGTTCTACGACGAGTACAACGCCGTGCTCGACATGGATGCCGATTACTACTTGGAAACCATCGCCACCGTTTTCCAGGACTTCAAACTGGTCAACGGCACTTGGGACGTGAAAGGCGTGGACGGCAAAGTTGAACGCGTGCGCCCACAAGACATCCAAGGTACAGCACTGATGACCGTGGAAGGCGAGCTGGACGACATTTCAGGCTCTGGCCAGACCCGCGCTGCGCAAGACCTCTGCACGGGCGTGCCCGCCAAAGAGCGTCTGCACTTGGAGGTTCCTGGTGCTGGCCACTATGGCATCTTCAGTGGACGCCGCTGGCGCGACATCGTGTACCCGGAAGTGGTGAAGTTCATCCTCGGTCATTCCGGCAAAAAGTCAGCCAGTGCTCCGGCCAAAGCGGCATCCGCCAAAACTGTGGCAGCCCAAGCGCCTGCGCAGGCAGCTGCCAAAGCTATTGTGAAAGTTGCGGCCAAAGCCCCTACCAAAACAGCCAACATAGCGGCAGCCCCAGCGACGCCCAAAGTCGCTGCCCAGACCACCGCCAAAGTTGCCTCAAAGCCCACTGTCAAAGTTGCCGCCAAATCCGCAGCCAAAGCAGCACCTGCAGCCAAATCCAAACCTGCCGTGAAAACGAGCTGGGTTGAACCGAAGAACAAAGCCTGAGGCCCATGCCCACTGCGCCCCGAACAGCGCCTGAGATCCAGGCGCTTTTCTTTTGTCTCAACGATGCACTGCCCCAAACGCAGTGCACACGTTGCGGCTTTCCTGACTGCGCCAGTTACGCCATGGCCATGGCCGAGGGGCAAGCACCGATCAACCAATGCCCACCCGGCGGACAAGCCGGCATCGAACGGCTGTCTGCACTGACAGGCCTGCCCGTCTTGCCACTCAACCCCGAACACGGCACAGAAGGCCCGCGACATGTGGCCATCATCGATGAGGCTTGGTGCATCGGCTGCACGCTGTGCATCAAGGCCTGCCCAACCGATGCGATTTTGGGGGCCAACAAAGTCATGCACACCGTGATCGAGCCTTGGTGCACGGGGTGTGAGTTGTGCATCCCGGTGTGTCCGGTCGACTGCATCCAGCTGGAGAACGTGACAGAAACGCGCACCGGTTGGGCCGCTTGGTCTGCGCCAGAGGCGCTGACAGCCCGCACACGTTTTGAGAGCCGGCAGCAACGCCTCTTGCATGAAGAGGGTGCGCACCAGCGCCAAATGCAAGCCAAGGCCGAACACAAACTGGCCGACTTGGCCGCGCACACCAAAGGCACCGAGAATGCGCCCGAAGTGGAGCGCAAACGCGCCATCATCGAAGCGGCACTGGCCAAAGCAAAAGCCCGTCAAACTGGCGCCTGACGGGCTTTTGAAGAAGATTGTCGGTGCTGAGGCCACCGACGGGATTTGGCAGCTCGGACCCACAGGTCCGACGCCACTCAATGCGCGTTGGCCGCCAAAGCCGCAAACGCCTTGACCACTTCGGCAGGCGCTTGCACCAACTCGATCAACACACCTTCGCCGCCAATCGGGAACTCCTCGTTCGCCTTGGGGTGCAAAAACGTGATGTCAAAACCGGCCGCCCCCTTGCGGATGCCGCCCGGTGCAAAGCGCACCCCTTGAGACGTGAGCCAATCCACGGCAACCGGCAGGTCGTCGATCCACAAACCGATGTGGTTGAGCGGCGTGGTGTGCACAGCGGGCTTTTTATCGGGATCCAGCGGTTGCATCAGATCGACTTCGACCTTGAAGGGGCCGGTGCCAATGGCGCAAATGTCTTCGTCCACGTTCTCGCGTTCACTTTTGAAGGTGCCGGTCACCTCCAGGCCAAACATCTCGACCCACAGTTTTTGCAGGCGCGATTTGTCAGGTCCGCCAATGGCGATCTGCTGGACGCCCAGCACTTTGAAGGGGCGCTGGATGGTCATTTATTCGAACTCCACGATCATCTGGTCCACGGTGAGCGACTCACCCTTGGCTGCCACCACTTTCTTGACCACGCCGTCTGCGGCAGCAAACAAGACGTTTTCCATCTTCATGGCTTCGATCACGGCCACACGCTCGCCCGCTTGCACTTTCTGGCCCACGGCCACGGCCACGTCCACCAACAAGCCTGGCATGGGTGACAACACAAAACGGCTCAGGTCCGGTGGGGCTTTGAACGGCATGAGTTTGTGCAACTCGGCCATGCGGGGAGACATCACCAGCGCTTCGATGCGGGTGCCGTTGTGTTGCACTTGCAAAGCCAGCGGGTTCTTCAGGGTGCCACGCTCGACTTGCGCTGTGAACGGTTTGCCATTGCAAGTGCCTTGAATGCGGATGTCGTTCAAGCGCGAGTTGCTGGCGATGGCGTAAGTTTTGCCATTCACCGTGATCTGCGCTTCGCCGTGCTTGCCCGCAATTTCGTCCACATGCACAGGCACATAACGGTTGTTGCCCGCTTTGCCCAGCTCGACCACCGCGTAGTCTTGGCCGACTTGCACGTCGTAACCCGGCAACTGGCCGCTCAAACCTGCAGCGCGCTCGCGCGACTTGCGGCGCACGAAGGCCGCCAAGGCTGCCAAGAAATCGTGGTCGTCGTGCGGCACGTCTTCAGCCCGGAAACCTTGGCTGTACTGCTCGGCAATGAAGCCGGTGTTGAAGTCGCCCGACACAAAACGGGGGTGCGCCAACAAAGCCGCTTGGAATGGAATGTTGGAGCTGATGCCGCGAATGACAAAACCGTTCAGGGCTTCGCGCATTTTGGCAATCGCGTCGTTGCGGTCTTTGCCGTGCACGATCAGCTTGGCGATCATCGAGTCGTAGAACATCGGGATCTCGCCACCGTCTTGTACACCGGTGTCCACACGCACGCCGTAAAGGTTGGCGGTATTGCCTTGGAACATGGTTTGTTTGGGCGTCTGAAAACGCACCAAACGGCCCGTCGAAGGCAAGAAGTTGCGGAACGGGTCTTCGGCGTTGATGCGGCACTCGATGGCCCAACCGTTGCACTGCACATCGGCTTGGGTCAAGGTGAGTTTTTCACCCGCTGCGACGCGAATCATCTGCTCCACCAAGTCTAGGCCGGTGATGGCTTCGGTCACCGGATGCTCCACCTGCAAGCGGGTGTTCATCTCCAGAAAGTAAAAGCTCTGGTCTTTGCCGACCACAAACTCCACCGTACCAGCCGATTGGTATTTCACCGCCTTGGCCAATTGCACAGCTTGCTCGCCCATGGCTTTGCGGGTGGCATCAGAGATAAACGGAGAAGGCGCCTCTTCAATCACTTTTTGGTGACGACGCTGGATCGAGCACTCACGCTCGTTCAAATAAATCACATTGCCGTGGCTGTCGCCCAGCACCTGGATTTCGATGTGGCGCGGCTCTTCCACAAACTTCTCGATGAACACACGGTCATCGCCAAAGCTGTTGCGCGCTTCGTTGCGGCAAGAGGTGAAGCCTTCAAAGGCTTCCTTGTCGTTGAACGCCACGCGCAGGCCTTTGCCACCGCCGCCAGCGGAGGCCTTGATCATCACGGGGTAGCCAATGCCCTTGGCAATTTCAACGGCTTTTTCAGCGGTTTCAATGGCGTCGTTCACGCCGGGAATGCAGTTCACGCCCGCAGCGCCAGCCAGTTTTTTCGACTCGATCTTGTCGCCCATGGCGGCAATCGAAAAGTGGCGTGGGCCGATGAAGGCAATGCCTTCGTCTTCGCAGCGCTTGGAGAACTCGGCGTTCTCGCTCAAGAAGCCGTAGCCAGGGTGAATGGCTTGAGCGCCTGTGGCCTTGGCCGCAGCGATGATTTTGTCGGCCACGAGGTACGACTCGCGCGAGGCCGCTGGGCCAATCAACACCGCCTCGTCGGCCAGCTGCACATGGCGTGCTTCTTTGTCAGCTTCAGAGTAAACAGCCACGGTTTGGATGCCCATTTTTTGAGCGGTGGCGATGACACGGCAAGCGATTTCGCCGCGGTTGGCAATCAGAATTTTGGTAAACATCTTGTTCTTCTCCTTGGCAATCACAGTGGAATGTTCCCGTGCTTGCGCCATGGGTTTTCAATCTTCTTGTCTTTGAGCATGACCAGCGAGCGGGCAATGCGCTTGCGGGTTTCGTGCGGCTGGATGACGTCGTCGATGAAACCTCGTGCGCCCGCCACAAAGGGGTTGGCAAAGCGGGCTTTGTATTCGGCTTCTTTGGCGGCCAGTTTTTCGGGGTCACCTTTGTCTTCGCGGAAGATGATTTCCACCGCACCCTTGGCGCCCATGACCGCAATTTCGGCATTGGGCCAAGCGAAGTTCACGTCGCCGCGCAAGTGCTTGGAGGCCATCACGTCATATGCACCACCGTAGGCTTTGCGTGTGATGACCGTGATTTTTGGCACCGTGCACTCGGCGTACGCATACAACAACTTCGCGCCGTGCTTGATGATGCCGCCGAACTCTTGGCTTGTACCGGGCATGAAGCCGGGCACATCCACAAAGGTGATGACGGGGATGTTGAAGGCATCGCAAAAACGCACAAAACGCGCGGCCTTGATGGATCTCTTGATGTCCAAGCAGCCCGCCAGCACCAAAGGCTGGTTGGCCACGATACCTACGGTTTGGCCTTCCATGCGCGCAAAGCCGATCAGGATGTTCTTGGCGTAGTCGGGTTGCAGTTCGAAGAAGTCGCCATCGTCCACCGTTTTGACGATCAACTCCTTCATGTCATAGGCTTTGTTGGGGTTCTCGGGCACCAAAGTGTCGAGACTCATGTCCATGCGGTTGGCCGGATCGCCACTGGCACGCACCGGTGCTTTTTCGCGGTTGTTGAGCGGCAGGTAGTTGTACAAACGGCGCAGCATGAGCAACGCCTCGACGTCGTTCTCGAACGCCATGTCGGCCACACCACTCTTGGTGGTGTGTGTCAGGGCGCCACCCAACTCCTCGGCGGTCACTTCTTCGTGGGTCACGGTCTTGACCACTTCGGGGCCGGTCACGAACATGTACGACGTGTCTTTGACCATGAAGATGAAATCGGTCAGGGCGGGCGAGTACACCGCACCACCGGCGGATGGGCCCATGATCATGCTGATCTGGGGCACCACACCACTGGCCATCACGTTGCGCTGGAACACGTCGGCATAACCACCGAGTGAAGCCACACCCTCTTGAATGCGCGCGCCGCCTGAATCGTTCAAGCCGATCACGGGAGCGCCAACCTTCATCGCCTGGTCCATGACCTTGCAGATTTTCTCGGCGTGTGTTTCAGACAAAGCGCCACCGTACACGGTGAAGTCTTGGCTGTACACAAAGACCAGACGGCCGTTGATCATGCCGTAGCCCGTGACCACACCGTCGCCGGGGATCTTGTTGTCTTGCATGCCGAAGTCGGTGCAACGGTGCTCCACAAACATGTCCCACTCTTCGAAGGTGCCTTCGTCCAACAGCACCTCGATGCGCTCGCGGGCGGTCAGTTTGCCTTTGGCGTGCTGAGCGTCAATGCGCTTTTGTCCGCCGCCCAAGCGTGCGGCAGCGCGCTTTTGTTCCAGTTGTTCGTTGATGTCTTGCATGCTCACTTTTCTCCAGGAAGATTTTCAAATGAGCCCAGCGCTTTGACTTGTCGTTTCATAAGCGCCGAGCAGTTGACGGGCAGCCGTCGATGCGGCCAGTTGGCCTGTTGCGACTTGTTGGCTGAGTTGGGGCAGCAGCGTTTGCACACTGGGCTGCGCCCGAAAGTTTTGTTTGAGTCCTGCGTCGATGCGCTCCCACATCCAAGACAAGGCTTGGTGTTGGCGGCGCAAATCTAGACGGCCATTGGCCGTTTGCAGACCACGGAAATCTTGGACTGCGGCCCAAAAATTGTCCACGCCCTGGCCCAGCAAAGCGCTGAGCTGCACTACCTTGGGGTGCCACTGGCTGGTGTCGGCGTGCGCGTGGCCGGAGCCTCCGTGCATGCCCAAAAGCTGCAAGGCGCTGGTGATCTGAAGCTCGGCGCGGGTGGCCGCGATCGCGTCGATGTCGGCCTTGTTGATGACCACCAAATCGGCGATCTCCATCACGCCTTTTTTGATGGCCTGCAAATCGTCACCCGCATTGGGCAATTGCATCAGCACGAACATGTCGGACATGTTGGCCACCGCCGTCTCGCTCTGGCCCACACCCACGGTCTCGACGATCACCACGTCATAGCCAGCGGCTTCGCAGACCAACATGGACTCACGGGTTTTTTCAGCCACACCGCCCAAAGTGCCGCTGCTGGGGCTGGGGCGGATGTAGGCGCGCTCGTGCACGCTGAGCAACTCCATGCGGGTCTTGTCTCCCAAGATGGAGCCGCCCGACACAGTGCTGGACGGGTCCACCGCGAGCACCGCCACACGGTGGCCTTGACCGATCAGGTAAAGACCCAGTGCTTCAATGAAGGTGGACTTGCCCACGCCCGGAACCCCGCTGATGCCCAAACGGAAAGATTTTCCGGTGTGCGGCAACATGGCCGTGAGCAGCTCGTCGGCCAGCTCGCGGTGGTCCACACGCGTGGACTCGAGCAGCGTGATGGCTTTGGCCATGGCGCGGCGCTGCCCGGCAGCGTTGCCGTGCAACAGACCGTCGAGCAACTGCGCAGGGCTCACCCGAGGGCCTTTTTGATTTGCTCCAGCACATCCTTGGCGCTGACCGGGATGGGAGTGCCGGGGCCGTAGATGCCTTTGACGCCTGCTTCGTAGAGCATGACGTAGTCCTGGCGCGGAATCACGCCGCCCACGAACACGATGATGTCGTCGGCGCCCTGCTTCTTGAGTTCGGCAATGATGGCGGGTACCAGGGTCTTGTGACCGGCTGCGAGGGTGGACACGCCCACGGCGTGCACATCGTTTTCAATCGCTTGGCGGGCGCACTCTTCGGGGGTCTGGAACAACGGGCCCATGTCCACGTCGTAGCCCAGGTCGGCAAACGCGGTGGCCACCACTTTGGCACCCCGGTCGTGGCCGTCTTGGCCCAGTTTGGAGATCATCACACGGGGGCGGCGGCCTTGGGCGTCAGCAAATGCGGCAATGTCGGCTTTGAGCTGGTTCCAGTATTCCATGGTGTCGCCCACGTTTTCGCCGTCGTCGTAGGCCGCAGCGTAAACGCCTGTGACTTTTTGCGTATCGGCGCGGTGGCGGCCGAAGGCTTTTTCCAGCGCGTCAGACACCTCGCCCACCGTGGCTCGCAGGCGTACGGCCTGGATGGACAGGTCGAGCAGGTTGCCCTGGCCGGATTCGGCGGCTGCGCTCAGCGCGTCCAGAGCGGCTTGCACCTTGGCGCTGTCACGCGTCGCACGAATCTTGTTCAGGCGTTCGATCTGGCCGTCGCGCACCTTGACGTTGTCGATCGACAGCGTCTCGATCGGGTCTTCTTTGGCCAGTTTGTATTTGTTCACACCCACGATGACGTCTTTGCCCGAGTCGATGCGTGCCTGCTTTTCGGCAGCGGCCGCTTCGATCTTGAGCTTGGCCCAGCCGCTGCCCACGGCCTTGGTCATGCCGCCCATGGCTTCGACTTCTTCGATGATCGCCCAGGCCTTGTCGGCCATTTCTTGTGTGAGCGACTCCATCATGTAAGAGCCAGCCCATGGGTCGATCACGTTGGTGATGTGGGTTTCTTCTTGGATGATGAGCTGGGTGTTGCGGGCAATGCGCGAGCTGAATTCGGTGGGCAGTGCAATCGCCTCGTCAAACGAATTGGTGTGCAGCGATTGGGTGCCGCCAAACACGGCCGCCATGGCTTCGATGGTGGTGCGCACCACGTTGTTGTACGGGTCTTGCTCGGTGAGCGACCAGCCCGAGGTCTGGCTGTGCGTGCGCAGCATCAGGCTCTTGGGGTTCTTGGCGTCAAAGCCTTTCATGATGCGGCACCACAGCAGGCGGGCCGCACGCATCTTGGCGATCTCCAAATAGAAGTTCATGCCCACAGCCCAGAAGAAGGACAGGCGGCCAGCGAACTCGTCCACGTCCATGCCTTTGGCGATGGCTGTCTTCACATACTCCTTGCCGTCGGCCAAGGTGAACGCCATTTCCAGTGCCTGGTTCGCACCGGCCTCTTGCATGTGGTAACCCGAGATCGAAATCGAGTTGAACTTGGGCATGTTCTTGGCCGTGTACTCGATGATGTCGCCGATGATCTTCATCGACGGCTCAGGCGGGTAGATGTAGGTGTTGCGCACCATGAACTCTTTCAGAATGTCGTTCTGAATCGTTCCGGAGAGTTTGTCTTGGCTCACGCCCTGCTCTTCGGCCGCCACCACATAACCGGCCAACACGGGCAGCACCGCACCGTTCATGGTCATGGACACGCTGACTTTGTCCAGCGGGATCTGGTCAAACAAGATCTTCATGTCTTCGACCGAGTCAATCGCCACACCGGCTTTGCCCACGTCACCCGTCACACGCGGGTGGTCAGAGTCGTAACCACGGTGCGTGGCCAAGTCAAAAGCGACCGACACGCCCTGCCCGCCTGCGGCCAAGGCCTTGCGGTAGAAGGCGTTGGATTCTTCGGCGGTGGAGAAACCGGCGTACTGGCGGATCGTCCAGGGGCGCACCGCGTACATGGTGGCCTGCGGACCACGCAAGAAAGGCTCAAAGCCCGGCAGCGTGTTGGCATAAGGCAGGTTGGCTGTGTCAGCCGCTGTGTACAAAGGCTTGACGACGATGCCGTCGGGCGTCTTCCAGTTCAGGGCGGACACATCGCCACCGGGGGCAGACTTGACCGCTGCTTTTTGCCAGGCTTCCAGGTTGGATGCGTTGAATTCAAATGCGTTTGACGACATGGCGCTGTGCTTTCGGGACAAAAATGACTGAAATGGATTTTGGCAGCCTGGGGCTTCATACCCGCTTACAAGTGCTGTGATTCATAATTATTGATGCAGAATATTTTAACCGGCTTACAATTCAGCATCTGAAAAATAGACACCCGCCCCCCAAATTTCCGCCGATTTATCCCCTCACGCACCATGTCAGCCCTGTCTCTTGCCCCTCGCGCCCTGTACGAAGAAGTGGCAGAACTTCTTCGGCAACGCATTTTTGCGCGTGAACTGGAGCCAGGCAGCTGGATCGACGAATTGCGCATCGCCGAGGCTCTGGGCATCAGCCGTACCCCTTTGCGTGAAGCGTTGAAAGTGCTGGCCGCCGAAGGCCTGGTGACCATGAAGGTGCGCCGGGGTGCCTATGTGACCGAGGTCAGTGACAAAGATCTGCGCGACGTTTACCACCTCTTGGCCTTGATGGAATCGGACGCCGCCCGGGTAGTGGCCCAAACCGCCAGTCCCGAGCAAATCGCGCAAATCAAGGCTTTGCACCAAGACCTGGAAAAAGCCACGCACGACCGTGACCGTTTCTTTGAGATCAATGAAGCCTTTCATATGCTCTTGCTGGAATTGGCCAACAACCGCTGGCGCGACCAAATGGTGGCCGACCTGCGCAAGGTGATGAAGCTCAATCGCCACAGTTCGCTGTTCAAGGAGGGCCGCATCGAGCAATCCTTGGCCGAGCACCAAGCCATTGTCGAGGCCTTGATCGCGAGACAGCCCGAATTGGCAGCCGAGCGCATGTCGGCGCACTTCTCCAACGGACTGGAAGCGGCCAGTTGATGCAGGCAGGCATTTCTCTCAGCAAAAAATAGGCGAGACGGCGCAAAGAAGCCCTGAAAAAATTGTGGTTTTTAAATAAAATAGCAATTTTGATGGATTGCCGCATTCCATGTGGCGTGTTTGAAAATGCTGAACATTCAGAATTTACGCATTGGCACCCGGCTCGGTTTGGCCTTTGCCGCTTTGGTAGCGCTTCTCATCAGCCTTGCGCTGATCGGCATGAACCAACTGGCCAAGGTGGCCAAAGACACCGATGTGATCGCCCATGATCGGCTGGTCAAACTCAGTTTGACGCAAACCATCGAAAACGAGGTCAACCGACAATCCCGCGCCATTCGCACGGCATTGATCGCCAGCGACAGGAAAGTGGTCGAAGCCGAACTTGAAAAAATCAAAGATTCAACACCTCGCATTTCTGAAGCGATCACGCAACTTCAAGCGACGATTGACACCACCGAAGGTCTAGAGGCGCTAGACCAACTGATCAAGACCCGGAAAGTTTTTAAAGAGCACGAACTCAAATTGATCGAGCTCATCCTGGCCAAGCGCATCGATGAAGGTCAAGAATACCTGGTCAACGAAATGCTCAAACCCCAGACGGATTACCTCCTCAGCGTAGAAGCTTTGGCTGAGGCAGAAAAAAAAGACATTGAAACTTTTGCGGTCGATTCGGCGCAAAGCGCCACATTGGGGCAGACCTACATGCTGACAATCGCTGTGATTGCGGTCTTGCTGGCAGTGGCAGTGTCACTGCTGACCACGCGCTCCATCACACGACCGCTGAGTCAACTTCAGGATTTGTTGAGCGAGGTGGAGAAAACTTCGGACTTCAGCAAACGCATGGTCCAAAACGGGCGCGATGAAGTGGCCATAACGGCACAAGCTTTCAACCAAATGCTGGACGCGCAACAGCGTGCCATTCGCGAAGTCAACCAAGTGGTCTCAGCGATTGCACAAGGCGATTTCGACACCCGGATCACCACAGATCTTCGTGGTGATTTGGCCGCCATGAAAAACGCCGTGAACGAGAGTGCTCAAAGCGTCAAAGTCACGATGACTGCACTCAATGAGGTGATGCAGTCGCTGTATGAGGGCCAGTTCGGCGCCCAGATTCAGGCCCAAGTGAGCGGTGAATTCAAGGTCACTTTGGACCGCGCAGCACAAGCCACCGAGGCCCTTCAGAAGATGATGGGAGATATCGGTCTCGTGATGTCGCGCGTGTCTCAAGGTGACTTGACCAGCCGAGTGCAAGTGCTCGGACGTGGCGATCTGGAACACCTCAAAAACAACATTAACCAGTCACTGGACACCCTGGCGCTCACGCTGCGTGAAATCAATACCAACACCCAGCTGCTGGCAACGCAGGCCACCCAAACCAGCCAGGCCGTATCGCAAATTGCTTCGGGCGCCGACACACAAACCAACGCCATCAGCCAAGTGGCCACAGCCTTGCGCATGAGCGCAGACTCGATTGCCGATGTCTCCAGCAACACCGAATCGGCCAGCTACCAATCGCGTGAATCGGTGGCGCTGGTGCGCAGCGGCAAACAAAAAATGATGCACATGGCCGAGGTGGTCAACAACATCGCGGCCAATTCCCAAAAAATCAACAAAATCTCGGAAGTGATCGAGAGCATTGCCAACCGAACCAACTTGTTGAGCTTGAACGCGGCCATCGAAGCAGCACGCGCAGGCGAACAAGGCAAAGGTTTTGCCGTGGTCGCTGACGAAGTGGGCAAACTGGCCGTTAGCAGCGCTGAGAGCACCAAGGAAATTGCGATTTTGGTCAAACAAGCTTCGATTGAAGCCACACGCGCCGTAGAAACGGTAACGGGCGTGAACGAAGACATGGACAAAATTGAAGCCGGTGCAGGCAAAACCGACGGCATGCTGCAACGCATCTCGGCAGCGGTGGAGGAACAAAGCAGTGCCCTGCAAGAAATTGATGCCAACGTCGGCAATTTGAGCCACATCGCAGGAAGCAACGCTGCAGCCTCTGACGAATTGACGGCCACAGCCATAGAGTTGGCCAAAATCGCCGACAACAACCGCCGGGAAGTGGCCAAGTTCAGCTTTTAAGGGGGCGCAGCTTCAGTCGGTGATCACCGCGCCCCGCGCCAACGCCGCACGGGCCAAAGCCCAGACTTCACGCGGCGGCAAGGGCTTGAGCTTGTGGTCACTCCAGACCTGCCGCCACAAACGCCCACCGCGTTGCCCGTGGTACAGGCCCAGCATGTGCCGCGCGATCGCGTACCAAGGACAACCGTCTTCGGCAAAGGCGCGCTCCATATAAGCCACCATGGCCTCTTCAACCGATTCGCGGCTGGGCACCTCGTGGGCATCACCGTAAAACTCGGCGTCCCAAGTGCCCAAAAGCCAGGGGTTGTAATAGGCCTCGCGCCCAACCATCACGCCATCGGCATGCTCCAGGTGACTGGCGATCTCTTCGTTGGTTTTGATGCCGCCGTTCACAGCGATCAGCAAACTCGGAAAATCTTTTTTGAGCTGGTAA
Source organism: Limnohabitans sp. 15K (assembly GCF_002778285.1). Lineage (GTDB taxonomy): Bacteria > Pseudomonadota > Gammaproteobacteria > Burkholderiales > Burkholderiaceae_C > Limnohabitans_A. The sequence continues at coordinate 222,571 of NZ_NESM01000004.1, read as the reverse complement.
GCCAATTCGTAACGCAGTGGCGGAATTTCGCGGTTTTCCTTGGGGCTCAGGCCGTCGAGCCAAGCGTTGCGGGCATGGACGATGAAGACTTTGCAACCGGCCTCGCTCACCGTGCCTACAAAGTCGCGCACAAAGTCGTAGCTTTCAATGCGGTCAATGCCAATGCGGTGCTTCACCGTCACCGGCACATCCACCACATCGAGCATGGCCTTGACGCCATCAGCCACGGTTTGTGGCTCGTTCATCAAACAAGCACCGAACGCCCCGCGTTGCACTCGGTCACTGGGGCAGCCGCAGTTGAGGTTGATCTCGTCGTAACCCCACTCTTGCCCCAACTTAGCGGCATGGGCCAGGTCGGCAGCGTCGCTGCCGCCCAATTGCAGAGCCACAAGGTGCTCTTCGGCGTTGAAACGCAAATGCCGCTGCACACTGCCGTGGCGCAAAGCCCCAGTGGTCACCATTTCGGTGTAGAGCAAAGTGTGGCGGGTCAGCAGGCGATGGAAAAAACGACAGTGACGGTCGGTCCAGTCCATCATGGGGGCAACCGAAAGGCGCCAGGGATTAAAAGCTGGACTTGGCAAGGTGACTTCAGACATGGCTTGATTATCCCAGCCCCACCACCTGAGAATTTCTATCTGAGCATCCCAAAAACAAACCCCGCCGAAGCGGGGTTGGTTCAGGTTTGCCGAAAACGACTCAACCCATGTGCAAACCGCCGTTGACCGAGAAGTCTGCACCCGTGGCGTAACCGCCCTCTTCGCTGGCCAACCAGGCCACGATGGAGGCGATCTCGCTGGGCTTGCCCAAACGCTTTACGGGCACAGTGGCCACAATTTTCTCGAGCACATCCGGGCGAATGGCATTGACCATGTCGGTGCCGATGTAACCAGGGCTCACGGTGTTCACCGTCACGCCTTTGGTGGCCATCTCTTGGGCCAAGGCCATCGAGAAACCGTGCATGCCGGCCTTGGCGGCCGAGTAATTGGTTTGACCCGCTTGGCCTTTGTTGCCGTTCACCGAGGAGATCTGAATGATGCGGCCCCAGCCTTTTTCCACCATGTCGGGCACAACCTGTTTGGTCACGTTGAACATGGAGTTCAAGTTGGTGTCGATCACGGCATCCCAGTCTTCGCGTGTCATTTTTAAAAACACGCGGTCACGGGTGATACCGGCGTTGTTCACCAGCACGTCAATGACGCCATGCTCTTCTTTCGCTTTGGTGAAAGCGGAGACGGTGGAATCCCAATCACCCACGTTGCCCACCGAGGCGTAGAACGTGTAGCCCAGGGCTTTTTGCTCGTCCAGCCATTTGGTGAAGTCGCGGGTTGGGCCGCAACCGGCGATGACCTTGAAACCATCTTGGTGCAGACGCTGGCAGATCGAGGTACCGATGCCACCCATGCCACCTGTGACGTACGCTATTTTTTGACTCATGAAGTTGTCTCCTGTTATGAAAGTTGTTGAAAAACGAAAAGAAATCAAAGGCGCTCGATCGCCAAGGAAACGCCCATGCCGCCACCGATGCACAAAGCGGCCAGACCTTTTTGGGCTTGAGTGCGCTGCATTTCGTGGAGCAAGGTCACCAAGATGCGGCAACCGGAGGCACCGATGGGGTGACCGATCGCGATCGCACCGCCGTTGACGTTGACCTTGGCCGGATCGATATCGAGCGCACGGTTCACAGCACAGGCTTGTGCAGCAAAGGCTTCGTTCAGTTCGAACAGGTCGACGTCCTGGGCTTTCCATCCGGCACGGGCCAGCGCCTTTTGCGACGCAGGCACGGGGCCCATGCCCATGGTGGCTGGGTCCAGTCCGCTGGTGCCAAAAGCGGCAATGCGGGCCAAGGGCTTGAGGCCCAAAGCGGCAGCCTTCTTGGCACTCATGACCATCACGGCGGCCGCACCGTCGTTGATGCCCGAGGCGTTGCCTGCAGTGACGCTGCCGGCCTTGTCAAAGGCGGGGCGCAGACCGGCCAGCACTTCTTCGCTGGTTTTCTTGTTGATGAATTCGTCGTTGTTGAACACCAGCGCATCGCCCTTGCGCTGAGGGATCAGCACATCGACGATTTCGTCCTTGAACTTACCCGTTTCTTGCGCAGCGGCTGCTTTGCGCTGGCTGCCTGCAGCCAAGGCGTCTTGCATTTCTCGGGTAATGCCGTGGGCCTTGGCCACGTTTTCGGCTGTGATGCCCATGTGGTACTGGTTGTAGACGTCCCACAAGCCGTCCACGATCATGGTGTCGGTCATTTTCCAGTCGCCCATGCGCTGGCCGTCGCGGCTGCCGTTCAAAACGTGGGGGCTGGCACTCATGTTTTCCTGGCCACCAGCAATCACGATTTCGCTGTCGCCCCAAGCCACCGCTTGCGCGGCCAGCATCACGGCCTTGAGACCCGAGCCGCACACGGCGTTGATGGTCAGCGCTGGTGTTTCTTGCGCCACACCGGCTTTCATCATGGCTTGGCGGGCGGGGTTTTGGCCCACGCCTGCGGCCAGCACCTGGCCCATGATCACTTCACCAATGGCGTCCACAGGCAAACCACTGCGCTCCAGCAAGCCTTTGATGACGATGCTGCCCAATTCGGTGGCCGGGGTTTTGGCGAGTGAACCACCAAATTTACCCACGGCAGTTCGGGCTGCTGCAACGATGACGATGTCTTCCATTTTTTCTCTCCAGTAAAAAAATCAATCAGGCTTTGGCTTTGACGTAACGGCCAGGAGCCGCTTCGATGGCTTTGTATTTGGTCGCTTTGCCATAGGTTTTGGGGGCGGCAATTTGCTTGCCCGCATGGGTCTTGAGCCAATCCGACCAGTCGGTCCACCAGCTGCCCGGCACTTCTTTGGCGCTGGCAACCCACGCGTTCACATCGGCCGGGAATTTGCCGCTCTCGCTCAACCAGTGGCTGCGTTTTTTGGCAGCAGGTGGGTTGATCACACCTGCGATGTGACCCGAGGCTCCCATCACAAAACGCTTTTTGCCCGGTAAAACTTGCGTGCTGGCGTAAGACCCGCCAATGGGCACGATGTGGTCTTCACGCGAGCCGTAGATGTACACCGGCAAATCGACTTGCCCCAGATCAATGGCCTCGCCACACACGGTGACTTTGCCGGGTTTGACCAAGTTGTTTTCGAGGTACGTGTTGCGCAGATACCAAGCATAAAAAGGGCCGGGCAAATTGGTGGAATCGCTGTTCCAGTAGAGAAGGTCAAATGGCGGTGGAGTCTCGCCTTTGAGGTAATTGCCCACCACGTAGTTCCAGACCAAGTCGTTGGGGCGCAAAAAGCTGAAAGTAGAGGCTAAGTCCTGGCCTTTGAGCAAGCCGCCTTGCCCCATTTGCTGCTCACGGAACTTGACGAAGTTCTCGTCAATGAACACATCCAAAATGCCGGTGTCGGTGAAGTTGATCAGTGTGGTGAGGAAAGTCGCACTGGCCACCGGTTTTTCACCCCGAGCGGCCAAAACGGCCAGTGCTGTCGACAGGATGGTGCCGCCCACGCAAAAGCCCAAAGCGTTGATCTTGGGGGCGCCCGTGATCGCTTGCACGGTGTGGATGGCCTCGATGGCGGCGTGCTCGATGTAGTCGTCCCAGCTTTTTTGCGCCATGGACTCGTCGGGGTTGCGCCAACTCACCACAAAGGTTCGGTGGCCTTGGCTCACGGCGTAGCGGATCAGCGAGTTTTCGGGCTGCAAGTCCAGGATGTAAAACTTGTTGATGCAAGGCGGCACCAACAAAAACGGCTTTTCATAAACCTTGGCGGTCAAAGGCTTGTATTCGATGAGTTGGAAAAATTCGTTTTCAAACACCACCGCACCTTCGGTGGTGGCCACGTTCTTGCCCACTTCAAAAAGGCTCTCGTCGGTCATCGACACATGGCCCTGCTGCATGTCGTGGAGCAGGTTCTGGATCCCCTTTGAAATGCTCACGCCCTGGGTGTCAATGGCTTTCTTTTGCGCTTCGGCATTGAAGGCCAAAAAGTTGCTGGGCGAAGAAGCCGCCACCCATTGCTCAATGGCGAAGCGGATACGGGTGCGTGTTTTTTCGTCGGCATCCACTGCATCGGCCAAACCCATCAGCGTGCGGGCGTTGAGAAGGTACGTGGCGGCATTGAATGCAGCCATCGGATTGGCAGCCCAAGCCTCACCCGAAAAACGACGGTCTTTCATGGGAACAGTATTTGGCAAGCCCTGGTTCCACAACTCAGCGGCTTCTTTGACATACTGCGCTTGTAGGGTCTTGAGCTTTTCCTGTGAGAATTGCAGTGCTGATGGGGTGTTCGCTGCGCCTTGCTGGCCGCCAGTCAGGTCCATGGTTTGAAAATGTTGCATGGCCTGCCCCCAGCTTTTGGCCAAGTTTTCTTGAAAACCTTCACCCCATTGCGTCCAAAAATCTGGTGTGGATGCACTCATGAACCCGTCTCCTGAAAGTTGTTTTTTTGATATCGCGTGCTTTCAGTATCTTTCAATTTGATGTCGCATAAATTACAAAGCTCAAAAAAATGTATTTGATCGTTATTGCGTGGCTCTATGTCACCTTATTGATGGCCCTGGCTGAAGCCTTTAGCACTCAAGGGACTGTATTGGGTGCCATCATCACCTTTCTTTTGTACGGTGTACTGCCCATGAGCTTGGTGGTTTACATCATGGGAACCCCGTTGCGACGCAAAGACCGTTTGCGCAAAACAGACTTGGAAACCGAAGCCTCAGGGCTCGAGCCAGATACAAGCAGCCATGCGACCGGACTGCCCCAAAGTGGGACTGTCCCGCCGGTGAGAAAAGAACCGGACTGAGTTCGTAACCGTACACCAGTCGGATTGGCTGTTGTTGCCATAAACGCGTTCAATGCCGAGTTGCCGCAAGCGCAGTCGGGCCAGCCCCGCCAAATCGGCCAGCCATTTCCCAGGCCTCAAGGGCTTAAAAAGGTGTTCTGCGCTGCTGCCCTTGTCACAAAAGGCCGCCACCACCTCAGCGCCCACTTCGAAGGCTTGAGGTCCAATGCATGGCCCAAGCCACACCAAGATGTCTTCTGCCCGGGTCTGACCCACCGGTGAACTGCCGCGCAAGGACTCCAAAACCCCTAAACCGCCCTCTCCGGCCAAACCACGCCAACCTGCGTGCGCAGCAGCCACCCATTGCCCTTGGGTGTCACACATCAAAACAGGCAAGCAGTCGGCCACCATGATGGTGCAAGCCACACTTGGATCTGTCGCAACACAAGCGTCGGCCTCGGTCCCTTGCGCGCTGCCTGCATTCAAGTGAACCACTTGGTGGCCATGCACCTGGTTCAAAAAAACCACTGACGCGCCAACTGCGGACTGCAAACGCTGGCGGTTGATCTGGGTATGGGCGCGCTCATCACCCACATGGTCGCCCAAATTCATGCTGTCCCAAGGCGGTGTCGAAACACCACCGTGTCGATCGGTCATCAAGGTACGGACGTGCGGGGGTGCAGGCCAGATGGCGCGCAACCAAAAATCAGCTGGAGAGGTCATCGATCGGTCATTCCCTGGGAGCCACGCCTCTCAATTAAAAAGGCATCTTTGCATGGCGAGGATAAACCCAAAAAAGCAGCGCACGGCAGATTGCCATCCAGCGTTCGGGCTCGCTTTTCATGTGTAATGCTGGCATGCCACGCAACGCTTACGAGCCCCCACTGACATGGATTGAACCTGGTCAGGCATTGCCCTCGCCTGAACAAGCCTGGGGCCCCCACTCCTCTGCGCCTGGCTTGCTGGCGGCCAGTCCAGACCTGTCTGCGATGCGGCTTGTAGCGTCTTACAGCCAGGGGATTTTCCCTTGGTACAGCAGCGGTCAACCCGTGCTCTGGTGGAGCCCAGACCCCCGCATGGTGTTGCGGCCTCAGAACTTTCGGTTGCACCGTTCCCTGCGTCAGGCGCTCAAGCGAGGGCAACTTGATCCAGGCTTTTCATTGTGTTTTGACAAGGACTTTCACCAAGTCATCGAACGTTGCAGCCAAGCCCCCAGAACCGGGCAAAGCGGCACTTGGATCGTGCCCGACATGGTCAAGGCTTACCAAGAACTTCACAGCATGGGCTTGGCCCACAGCGCCGAACTTTGGCTGAACGGCTCGCTGGTGGCTGGACTGTATTTTGTGGCCATGGGTCACGCCGTGTTTGGCGAATCCATGTTCACCACCGTCACCGACGGCTCCAAAATGGCTTTGGCCATGCTCGTCAGTGTGTGCCTTGAGCACGGAATTGAGGCCATTGACTGCCAGCAAAACACCCGGCACCTGGCTTCGCTCGGGGCTGCCGAGATGCCACGCGCCGATTTTTTGGCTCAGGTCCAACAAGCGCGGCACATGCCCCCGGTGGACTGGGGCAGCCAATCTTTATACTGGGATTTGTTGGTGACTTTGGACAACACCCTGTGACCCACCTGAACGAAATTCCCCTGCAATCTGTGCAGTTCTACGCGACTGCGGCCTACGATTGCAGTTACTTGCCCAATCGATCGGCCCGATCGCAGGTCGCCACGCCCAGCCACCTGATCCACAACGAGGTCTATTCGGACTTAGTCGATCAAGGCTTTCGCCGCAGCGGCATGTTCACCTACCGCCCCTACTGCGATGGATGCCAGGCTTGCCTGCCTTTGCGCGTCAAGGTGGAGGCGTTCAAACCAGACCGCAGCCAGCGCCGTGCGTGGCGGGACCATCAGCGTTTGCAAGTGCGTATTCTCGATTTGCACTTTGACCCCGAGCATTACGCGCTCTACCTGCGCTACCAAACCCACCGCCACGCTGGTGGCGGCATGGACCATGACAGCGTTGACCAATACCAACAGTTTTTGCTGCAAAGTCGCGTCAACTCCAGAATCGTGGAATTCCGAGCCGCAGCGCCCGATGGCGAGTTGGGCGCTCTGAAAATGGTCAGCATTGTGGATGTTTTGAACCAAGGCCTCTCAGCCGTGTACACCTTCTACGAACCAGAGGACACGGGAAGTTACGGCACCTTTGGCGTGCTCTGGCAGATTGAGCAGGCCCGCCAGTTGAAATTGCCTTATGTCTTTTTGGGCTACTGGATAGAGCAAAGCCCCAAAATGAATTACAAATCACGCTTTGCACCTTGCGAGGTCAGGGTCCAAGGCGAATGGCAACCGTTGCCCTAGCATTTGAAATTTTCACAGTGTAAAATTTTGAGGCTGACCCACGACACCATGAAAAAAGACCCTGCCTTCACGCCAACACCTACCATCCAGGTGATCGAGCGCATGTTTTCGCTGATCGATGTGCTGGCCTCGCGCTCGGAAGCCATTTCGCTGAAAGAAATCAGTGAAAAAACGGGGCTGCACCCGTCCACTGCGCACCGCATTTTGAACGACCTGGCCACAGGTCGCTTCGTCGACCGACCTGAGGCGGGCAATTACCGTTTGGGCATGCGGCTCTTGGAGTTGGGTAACTTGGTCAAAGGCCGCTTGAATGTGCGCGACGCCGCTTTGTCACCGATGCGTGATTTGCACAAACTGATTCAGCAACCGGTGAACCTGAGCATGCGACAAGGCGATGAAATCGTTTACATCGAGCGTGCCTACAGCGAACGCTCGGGCATGCAAGTGGTTCGCGCCATCGGTGGACGTGCCCCCTTGCATTTGACTTCTGTGGGCAAGCTCTTCTTGGCTGCCGACGACCCATTGCGTGTGCGCTCTTACGCCACGCGAACAGGCTTATTAGGACAAACGCGCAACAGCATCACCCAGTTGCAGGTGCTCGAGCGTGAGCTGTCTCGGGTCAAACAATACGGCATCGCTCGCGACAACGAAGAGTTGGAGCTGGGCGTGCGCTGCATCGCTGCGGGTATTTACGACGACCAAGGCAAGTTGCTGGCGGGCCTGTCGATCTCCGCTCCCGCTGACCGTTTGGACGAAGGCTGGCTGCCCAAACTGCAGGCCACTGCCCACGCCATCTCCAGCACCTTGGGCTACGACGGCCGCCCATGACAACCGTTGGCGTTCACACAAGAAAAAACCCCGCATTGCGGGGTTTTTTTGTGAGTTTGTGAAATCTCAACCGGGCTGCTGGTCAGCCAAAGCAGAGTGTCGGGTACCGGATGTGTTGGAGGATTTTTCAACCCAGCGGCGCACGCGCTCAGCGTCTGCGATGCGGGTGAGTTTGCCTGCGGAATCCAGAAAAACCATGATCAGCTTGCGCCCTGACACTTGGGCTTGCATGACCAAGCACTGGCCCGCCTCAGAGATGTAGCCTGTTTTTTGGATGCCAATGTCCCAGTTGGCACTTTTGACCAACCGGTTCGTGTTGTTGTACTGAAGCGTGCGCCGACCGACCTCGATCTCACGACCGTGTGAAGTGGACAATTCGCGCAAGACAGGCACTTTGTAAGCCGCAGCCACCAGGGTGGCCAAATCGTTGGCGCTGGACTGGTTGCGACTGGACAAGCCAGTCGGCTCCACATAACGGGTGTCCGACATGCCCAAGGCTTGTGCGCGCCCATTCATGCGGCTGACAAAGTCGTCCATGCCGCCCGGGAAACTGCGACCCAAAGCATGGGCAGCGCGGTTCTCGCTGGACATCAACGACAAGTGCAACAAATCGCCACGGCTGAGCACTGTACCGACAGCCAAGCGAGATGAACTGCCTTTTTCAGTGTCCACGTCGGCCTGGGTGATGGCAATCATCTCGGACATGGGCAATTGGGCTTCTGAAATGATCAAGCCGGTCATGAGCTTGGTCAACGATGCAATCGGCAACACCGCTTTGTCGTTTTTACGAAACAACACCTCTCGGGTGTCTTGGTCGATGACCAAAGCCACGCTCGAATGCAGATCCAAAGGATCCGATGCGCCGTGAAGCCCTGCCAGCTGCCCATAAGAAGCTCGCATGGGCACTGCTGGACGCTGCGCAGAATTCACACGCTTGGCGCTGGCTTTGGGAGCCACGCTTGTCGCCTTCTTCTTGACCGCTTTTTGGGCAACAGTGACAGGCCGTTTTTTCTCGTTCGCCGTTTTGTTTTGCGCCCAAACGTCTGTGGGCGACACCAAAGTCAACAGCAAAGCGCACCCAAACAATGCAGCGGCCAAGCCACTCACTGCCGAGCCGGTGACTGGCCGAGAAAAAGAAAAACCAAATCGCAACGGGAACATCTTGTATCTATCAAAAGCTTAATCTTCTGCAAGTGTACTCAAATAAAAAAAGTCACGCAAGAACAAAGACTTGCGTGACTTTATTCAAGCCAGATAGTACGTTTAAAGTACTGCTTTCAACCCTGCGCAGCCACCCGATCGGCTTTGCTCTGCAATTTATTGAGGGCGCTCAGATAGGCCTTGGCCGATGCCACAACGATGTCAGGGTCTGATCCCACACCGTTGACCACACGACCGCTGTTTTGCAAACGGACCGTCACTTCACCTTGGCTCTCGGTCGACCCGCTGATGGCATTGACCGAGTACAGCACCATTTCAGCACCGCTTTTGATGTGCGACTCGATGGCTTTGAGCGAGGCATCCACAGGGCCGTTTCCGTCCGATTCGGCCCGCACCTCTTTGCCCTCAACCGTGAAAACCACCGATGCATGGGGCCGCTCGCCGGTTTCGCTGTGCTGCGACATGGAGACAAAACCATACTGCTCTTTGTCGGCAGTCACGCTCTCGTCGCCCACCAAAGCCAGGATGTCTTCGTCAAAAATCTCGCTCTTGCGGTCGGCCAACTCCTTGAACTTGGCAAAGGCGTTGTTGATTTCTGTCTCGCTGTCGAGCGTTACACCCAGGTCCTGCAGGCGCTGCTTGAAGGCGTTGCGGCCACTGAGCTTGCCCAAGACGATCTTGTTGGTGGTCCAGCCCACATCCTCAGCGCGCATGATTTCATAGGTGTCGCGCGCCTTGAGCACGCCGTCCTGGTGAATGCCCGAGGCGTGGGCAAAAGCGTTGGCCCCGACCACGGCTTTGTTGGGCTGAACCACAAAACCCGTCGTCTGGCTGACCATTCGGCTGGCCGCCACGATGTGGCTGGTGTCAATGCCGATGTCGAGGCCGAAATAATCGCGACGCGTTTTGACCGCCATGACCACTTCTTCGAGTGAGCAATTGCCCGCACGCTCGCCCAAACCGTTGATGGTGCACTCAACCTGACGTGCGCCGCCAATCTTGACGCCAGCCAAAGAGTTGGCCACCGCCATGCCCAAGTCGTTGTGGCAGTGCACGGACCAAATGGCTTTGTCAGAGTTGGGAATGCGCTCGCGCAGGGTGCGGATGAACTCGCCGTACAGCTCAGGCACGGCATATCCCACCGTGTCGGGCACGTTGATCGTGGTAGCCCCTTCGGCAATCACGGCTTCGATGACTCGGCACAAGAAATCCATCTCGCTGCGGTAACCATCTTCCGGGCTGAACTCAACATCGCCCACCAAATTGCGTGCAAAGCGAACCGATTGCTTGGCTTGCTCAAACACTTGGTCGGGCGACATGCGCAACTTCTTCTCCATGTGCAATGGGGAGGTTGCAATGAAAGTATGAATGCGACCGCTGTTGGCGCCTTTGAGGGCCTCGGCAGCACGCGAAATGTCGCGGTCATTGGCTCGGGACAAAGAGCAAATGGTGGAGTCCTTGATCGCGTCGGCGATGCTTTTGACCGCCTCAAAATCACCATTGGAGCTGGCAGCAAAACCGGCTTCGATCACGTCCACGCGCAGACGCTCCAGCTGGCGGGCAATGCGCAGCTTCTCGTCGCGGGTCATGGATGCACCGGGGGACTGCTCGCCGTCGCGCAAGGTGGTGTCGAAAATAATCAGTTTGTCAGTCATGTTCACTCCTGGTCAAAAACCCGCAAGTCCAAGCAAAAATGCAAAAGGCCCGATGCGGATGGCATTCGGGCCTTTTGGGAAAATGTTTGCGTGCGCTACACATCCCGCCCGTGGGGCGTTAGCAGTAGTGCAAACAAAGAAAAATTCATAGAAACACTTTAGCACAGTTCAAAACGCAAAGTGTCTTGCAGTTGACATCACTGGTGCAAACCGCGTTCATCGGGCTCGTCGGTGGAGGTGCTGATCATGCTGGTCGGCTGGCCTTTGGCCTTGCGCCAGATGTAGATCACATAACCGCTCAAGCCATAGAGCACAAACAAGCCGAACAAAACCGTGGGGGGATCGATGTTCACCGCCGCAATGCCCAAGGCCACCAACACCAAGGTGGCAAACGGCACGCTCTTTTTCATGTGCATGTCTTTGAAGCTGTAAAACGGCACGTTGGTCACCATCGTCAAACCCGAAAACAGGCACACGGCAAACATGCCCCAGGCCACCGCTTTGGCAGGCACGGCGTTGTCAAACATGATCCACACAAAGCCCATGACCAAGGCCGCGGCAGCTGGCGATGGCAAGCCCTGAAAATACCGTTTATCGACCACGCCCGTGTTCACATTGAAGCGTGCCAGGCGCAGCGCAGCGCAGGCGCAATACACAAATGCGGCAATCCAGCCCCAGCGGCCCAACTCCTTGAGCGTCCAGACATACGCAATCAGGGCAGGCGCGGCACCAAAAGACACCATGTCAGACAGCGAATCCATCTGTTCGCCAAAAGCACTTTGGGTGTTCGTCATGCGGGCTACACGGCCATCCAGGCTGTCGAGCACCATGGCGCTGAAAATGCCCACCGTGGCCAAATCAAAACGGCCATTGATGGCCATGACCACCGCATAAAAACCCGCAAACAGGGCCGCCAAGGTGATCATGTTGGGCAACATGTAAATGCCCTTGGAAGGTTTGCGCACGGGAGCGGCTGACTCCGGCTCTTCGGCTCTGTTTTTGTCGTTGATTTTGCTCATCGTCCATTCCTATTGCGTTTTTCGGAGCCATCCCTTATCAGCCAAGTTTAAGGCAGTCCGAGCGCCCAAGAAAAAGGCCACCGAGGTGGCCTTTTTCCATCGCAAAAAGCGATCAGTTGCGGGTCTTGTCAACCAGCTTGTTCTTGGCGATCCAAGGCATCATGGCGCGCAGTTGTGCGCCCACGACTTCGATGGAGTGCTCAGAAGTCAAGCGACGACGCGCCGTCATGCTTGGGTAGTTGGTCTTGCCTTCCAAGATGAACATCTTGGCGTATTCACCCGTTTGGATGCGCTTCAAGGCATTGCGCATGGCGACGCGCGACTCTTCGTTGATGACTTCAGGACCGGTCACGTACTCGCCGTACTCGGCGTTGTTCGAGATCGAGTAGTTCATGTTGCCGATACCACCTTCGTAGATCAGGTCAACGATCAGCTTCAACTCGTGCAAGCACTCGAAGTAAGCCATTTCAGGGGCGTAACCGGCTTCCACCAGCGTCTCGTAACCCATCTTGATCAGCTCAACCGCGCCACCGCACAGAACAGCCTGCTCACCGAACAAGTCGGTTTCAGTCTCTTCTTTGAAGTTGGTTTCAATGATGCCGGCCTTGCCGCCACCGTTGGCCATGGCGTAGCTCAGAGCCAAAGCACGGGCCTTGCCGCTCTTGTCCTGGTGAATCGCCACCAAGTGGGGCACGCCGCCACCTTGGGTGTAGGTGTTGCGCACGGTGTGACCTGGGGCCTTAGGGGCGACCATCCACACGTCCAGGTCTTCGCGGGGAACGACTTGGTTGTAGTGTACGTTGAAGCCGTGGGCAAAGGCCAAAGAAGCGCCTTGTTTGATGTGGGGGGCCACATTGTTGTTGTAAACCTCGGCGATCATTTCGTCGGGCAACAAGATCATGACCACGTCAGCTGCCTTGACGGCATCGTTGACTTCCATCACGGTCAAACCGGCTTTGCCGACTTTGTCCCAAGATGCGCCACCTTTGCGCAGACCGACGACCACTTTGACGCCGCTGTCGTTCAGGTTTTGGGCGTGTGCATGGCCTTGCGAGCCGTAACCAAGAATGGCAACGGTCTTGCCCTTGATAACGCTCAGATCACAATCTTTGTCGTAAAAAACTTTCACAGGGTTCTCCTTAGGAATAAAACAGGTTCAAGGGTTGAGTTTAGACGCGCAGGATGCGCTCGCCGCGCCCGATACCGCATGCACCGGTGCGCACGGTCTCCAAGATGGCACTGCGGTCGATCGCCTCCAAAAAGGCGTCGTTCTTCGATTGGTCACCGGTCAGCTCTACGGTGTAGCTCTTGTCGGTGACGTCAATCACACGGCCCCGGAAGATGTCGGCCATGCGTTTCATTTCTTCGCGTTCCTTGCCGACGGCGCGCACTTTCACGAGCATCAACTCGCGCTCGGTGTAAGCACCTTCGGTCAGGTCCACAACCTTGACCACCTCGATCAGGCGGTTCAAGTGTTTGGTGATCTGCTCGATCACGTCGTCCGAACCGGTGGTCTGGATGGTCATGCGCGAGAGGCTGGGGTCTTCGGTCGGGGCCACGGTCAAAGACTCGATGTTGTAGCCACGGGCCGAAAACAAACCCACCACGCGGGACAAAGCGCCCGCTTCGTTTTCAATCAATACAGCAATGATGTGTTTCATGATTACAGATCCTCCGCGCCCATGATCATCTCGGTGATGCCCTTGCCGGCCTGCACCATCGGGAACACGTTTTCAGTGGGGTCCGTTCGGATGTCCAAGAAAACGGTGCGGTCCTTGAGCCTGCGGGCTTCGCGCAAGGCGGGCTCCACATCCTCCGGTTTTTCAACCAAGATGCCGACGTGGCCATAAGCTTCGGCCAACTTCACAAAGTTGGGCAAGGCGTCCATGTAGCTGTGGCTGTAACGACCGGAGTAATCAATCTCCTGCCACTGGCGCACCATGCCCAAGTAACCGTTGTTCAGGGCCACCACTTTGATGGGCGTGTTGTATTGCAGGCAAGTCGAGAGCTCTTGAATGCACATCTGCACAGAACCTTCGCCCGTCACGCAGAACACTTCGCTGTCTGGCTTGGCCAGTTTGATGCCCATGGCATAGGGAATGCCCACGCCCATGGTGCCCAAACCACCGGAGTTGATCCAGCGGCGTGGTTCGTTGAACTTGTAGTACTGAGCCGCCCACATCTGGTGCTGACCCACGTCTGAGGTGATGTAAGCATCGGCGTCCTTGGTCATGTCCCACAAGGTCTCAATGACTTTTTGCGGCTTGATGACCAGAGAATTGCTGTTGTCGTACTTCATGCAATCGCGTTTGCGCCAGCCTTCGACGGTTTCCCACCACTGGGCCAAAGCCTGTGGGTCGGGCTTGAGGCCGGATTCGCGAATCATGCCCATGAGTTCGGTCAACACATCTTTCACGTCGCCCACGATCGGCACATCCACTTTCACGCGCTTGGAAATACTGGACGGGTCGATGTCAATGTGGATGATTTTGCGGTCCACCGAAGCAAAGTGCTTGGGGTTGCCGATGACGCGGTCGTCAAACCGGGCACCCACAGCCAAGAGCACATCGCAGTTTTGCATGGCGTTGTTGGCTTCGAGGGTGCCGTGCATGCCCAGCATGCCCAAGAAACGGCGGTCTGTGGCGGGAAAAGCCCCCAAACCCATCAAAGTGTTAGTGACCGGCACGTTGAGCATGTCCACCAGGGCACGCAACTCGGCGCTGGCATTGCTCAAGAGCACACCACCGCCGGTGTAGATGTAAGGCCGCTTGGCCGCCATCAGCAACTGCAAAGCCTTGCGGATCTGACCGCCGTGGCCCTTGCGCACGGGGTTGTAAGAACGCATTTCCACGGTCTCGGGGTAGCCCGAGTACATCACCTTGTTGAAGGAAACGTCTTTGGGCACGTCCACCACCACAGGGCCAGGGCGGCCACTGCGCGCAATGTGGAAGGCTTTTTTCATGACCTCGGCCATGTCCTTGGCGTCTTTGACCAAGAAGTTGTGCTTGACGATGGGACGGGTAATGCCCACGGTGTCGCATTCCTGGAACGCATCGAGGCCAATGGCCGCAGTGGGCACTTGGCCACTGATGATGACCATAGGGATGCTGTCCATGTAGGCGGTCGCAATACCGGTGACGGCATTGGTCAGGCCGGGGCCCGAAGTGACCAGCGCCACACCCACTTCGCCCGTGGCACGGGCAAACCCGTCGGCCGCGTGCACGGCAGCTTGCTCGTGACGCACGAGGACGTGCTGGATGGTGTCTTGCTTGTAAAAAGCGTCGTAAATGTGCAAAACGGCACCACCGGGGTAACCCCAGATGTATTGCACGTTTTCCGCTTGGAGTGCTTTGACGAGAATTTCTGCACCGCGCAATTCTTGAGCGCCCGCAGGGGTGTGAGCCGTATCGGCCTTGTTCATTTCCATATTCAACCTTTGTGAATTTCTCTAACGAAAAACCTTGGGTGCCCCTGGGCTCGACTCTTGTGAAGTGGCTTTGGGACTTAAGACCACAGACATGGGCACCAAACTGTAAAAGTGCCGGACGGTGATCCGTTTGCTTTTTTTCAATTGCAATCGCGCATTATCGCACTTGTGCGGTGCAAATTTTGAAATTCATGGAATGAGCCGATCCGGTGACATAATTGTTCAGCTCTGAGTGGCTATGACCCGCCCAACCGTTCAGCCTTTTTTATTCAAGCGAAGCATTGCTTTGGCGTGAGACAACTCTTTGGCATCCGACTCTGAACTTGCAGAATTTCTGAAAAACATGGAAAAAAAGGCGTTCAAACGCACTTATTACCATGTCAGAAACGAGGATGCGGCCTTGGATATCCTCCAAGACAGCATGATCAAGCTGTGCACCCATTACGCCGACAAGCCTGTGGTAGAACTGCCACTGCTGTTTCAACGCATCCTATCCAACACCACGCTGGACTGGTTTCGCAGGCAAAAAACCAGAAATGCACTTTTTACAAATTTGGGTGATTTCAATGCGGTTGATGGGGATGGCGAATTTGACCTGCTGGAAGTGACCGGCAACAACGCTGAAGATGCCTCATCAGAAAGCGCAGAAGACTGGGTAGGCCGTCTGCAGACCCTCGAGCACATCGAAACCGCTGTCATGGCATTGCCTGCACGTCAACGAGAAGCCTTCTTGCTGCGTTATTGGGAAGAGCACGACGTAGCGCAGACCGCTGCAGTGATGGGCTGCTCAGAAGGCAGCGTCAAAACCCATTGTTCCCGGGCGATCCAGGCCCTGAGCAAAACATTGGGAACACAAGGAATCAGACCATGAAACACGCATCCACACCCTCTGCCAACGAAATAGACAGCTTGGGCCATTACTTTTCAGGCCAGCTTTCCCTGGCGACCACAGATTTGCCCCATGAAATCTCCGAGCGCCTGCGCGTGGCACGCTTGTTGGCAATCGGTCAGCGCAAACCTTTGGTGCAAGTTCGTCAGGCCCAAACCAACACCGTCCATGCAAACGGCACCCTGGCCTCTTCGGGCGACGAAGGTTTAGGCTTGTGGGGCATCCTGGCCTCCTCCTTGCCATTGCTGGCCCTGGTGGTCGGTCTGCTGGCGATTCAATGGACAAAAGACGACAACATCGCCATGGAAATTGCGGCCACAGATTCGGCCCTTTTGACCGATGAATTACCGCCCCACGCTTACACAGATGCTGGTTTTGCCCAGTTTTTGAAACTCAACCGCAGCACCACGGGCCAGCATGACTGAGCTGCGCACTGGCCGTGTTCCCTTTTTGAAAGCCTTGCTGATCTTTGTCATCGGCGGGACTTTTTTTGCGGGTTGGATGGGTGCAGCAGCACAAACGCCTTCAATCACGCCTCCAGGCACATTGGCAGCCGGCAACAACGCCAAGGCCGACACCGTCAGCACTGCAACCTCCAGCGCATGGCGGCAACTGACCCCCATGCAAAGACAAGCGCTGGCGCCTTTGGGCGCGCAATGGAGCGCCTTGACTGCACAGCAACAAGCCAAGTGGCTCACCATTTCAAAGAACTTCACACAACTGCCTGTGGCTGACCAAGTCACCATGCACTCGCGCATGGCCGATTGGGTGGATTTGAGCCCCCAGCAACGCAACTTGGCGCGTTTGAACTTCAATCAGATGCAAAGCTTGCCCAAAGAAGATAAAAAAGCGAAATGGGAGGCTTACCAGGCTCTGCCCGCAGAAGAAAAACGCTTGCTCAGCGAAAGCACGGCAAGCCCTGCCAAAAGTGCGGCACCAACCATCAAGCCCTTGGAAGCCCATCGCCTAGTCCAGACACCTGCGAAAGCCTCATCAGGTGCTGCACCTCAAACGGCCGTCATCGATCGCAAAACCCTTTTGCCACGCCAAACGACTCTGACCACGCCGACCCAGAGCCCGCCCTTGCCCGCGTCGTCCGACATGCCCGAAGGTCTCAAGCCCGCCTCTGAAACGGCCCCATCATGACGGTCCAAGGCTTAGACTTTGCGTCTCTTGAGGAGACGACAACGCCGTCACTGATGCGCCGCATGGCCTGCTGGCTCTACGAAGGCATGCTCTTGTTTGGTGTCATGGTCTCCTCTGGCTTGGTCTATTTTGTGGCCGCCTATTGGGTGACAGGGTTGGCTCCTGGTGAGATGAACGTCCACCCCCAACTCAAATCTGGTTTGCAGGCCAGCAGTTTTTTGGTGCTGGGCCTGTATTTCATCTGGATGTGGCGACGCGGCCAGACTTTGGCCATGAAAACCTGGCGAATCCAAATCGTGGACTCGGCGGGTCAAAAAATCAGCCGAAAAACGGCCTTTAAACGTTACTTGGCCAGCTGGCTTTGGTTCCTTCCCCCTCTGGCCGCCTCATCGGCGCTGGGCTTGCCCCCTGTTGAGTTGGCTTTTTTGACTTTGGGTTGGATCACCGTTTGGGGTGTACTCAGCCGCTTTCACCCGCAAAGACAGTTTTGGCACGATGCTTTTGCCGGAACCCGCTTGATTACGGTTCAGAATTGAACTTTTCCCCGTTTGACGTGCCATGCAAGAACCCTCCCCCGCTCCAACAGACGTTGTCAACCCACAAAAAGCACGCAAAGGCTTGAACCGCGTGTTCCATGCAGGGGGTTACTCGATCCAGGGCCTGCGCGCTGGATGGGGAGAAACTGCGTTTCGCCAAGAAGCCATTTTGGCCATGGCCTTGCTGCCTATGGCATTTTGGCTGGGTCAAGGGTGGGTGGAAACCGCCTTGCTGGCCGGCACGGTGTTGCTGGTCATGATTGTCGAGTTGCTCAACACCTGCATCGAATCGGCCATCGATCGCATCGGCCCTGAATGGCACGATCTGTCCAAGCGGGCCAAAGACATGGGCAGCGCTGCGGTGCTGCTCAGCTTATTGCTGTGCTTGGGCGTCTGGTTGGGCGCACTTTGGCAACGGTTCGCATGACCGAAAGTAGCGTCAACCTAACCGCTACAGATCAGCCCGCCTTCTCTGTCTGCGTTTACTGCGGCTCCAAACCCGGTAACAAACCTGAATTCGCGCAAATTGCAGTGCAAGTCGGCACATGGATCGGCCAGCATGGTGGTCAATTGGTCTACGGCGGCGGGCGAAACGGCCTGATGGGCTTGGTGGCCGAAGCCACGTTGGCGGCAGGTGGCACTGTGATTGGCATCATCCCCAAGGCTTTGGTCGAAAAAGAATGGGCGCACCACGGTTGCACCGAACTTCATGTGGTGGACACCATGCACGAGCGCAAACGCCTCATGGCCGACAAAGCCGACGCTTTTTTGGCCCTGCCCGGGGGCATCGGCACTTTTGAAGAGTTGTTTGAGGTCTGGACCTGGCGTCAGCTGGGTTACCACGACAAACCCGTGGGCATCCTCAACAGCCTGGGCTACTACGATGGCCTGATGGGCTTCATCGGCCAAGTGGTGCAAGACGGTTTTATGGGCGAGTGGCAAACCGAGCTGGTCACCCTGGGCAATGAGCCCGAGGCGCTGCTGCAAAGTTTGGTGCAAAAAGCAGGCTTTTCCCCCCGCGCCAAAGTCGAACTGCTCTGACCTTTGGCGCTAGCTGAGCCGGGCTGGGTAGCCCGGCTTTCCCATCAAACCGCGGTTTCGTCTTGCTCGCCTGTGCGAATACGGATCACGCGCTCGACCGTGGTCACAAAAATCTTGCCGTCACCGATCTTGCCGGTGCGCGCTGCCTTGATGATGGCGTCCACACAGCTGTCCACGTCTTGGTCCTTGACCACCACTTCGACTTTGACTTTGGGCAAAAAGTCGACCACGTACTCTGCGCCGCGGTACAACTCGGTGTGGCCTTTTTGACGGCCAAAACCCTTGACTTCGGTCACTGTCAGGCCCGTCACGCCACATTCGGCCAAAGCTTCGCGCACTTCTTCGAGTTTGAAAGGTTTGATGACGGCGGTGATCTGTTTCATGGAAAAAATCCTCAAAAAATAGAAATGGCCCGAAATCAGGCGCGGAATTTGTTGGTCATAGGATAACGCCAATCCTTGCCAAAACTGCGGTGCGTCACGCGAATGCCCACCGGCGACTGGCGGCGTTTGTACTCATTGAGCTTAATCAGGCGAGTGACTTTTTCCACATCTTCCCGCTCAAAGCCATCGGCAATCAGCGCTTCTACGCCCTCGTCGTTTTCCATGTAGCGCTGAATGATCGCGTCCAGCACCTCATACGCGGGCAGGCTGTCCTGGTCTTTTTGGTCAGGGCGCAGCTCGGCGCTGGGCGGGCGGGTGATGATGCGCTCAGGGATCGGCTGGCTGCCCGTGCCGTAGGGATCGTTCTGGTTCCGCCAGCGCGCCAAGTCAAACACACGGGTCTTGACCACGTCCTTGATGACCGCAAAACCGCCCGCCATGTCGCCATACAGCGTGCAGTACCCCGTGGCCATCTCGCTTTTGTTGCCGGTGGTCAGCACAATCGCCCCGGTCTTGTTGGAAAGCGCCATGAGCAGCGTGCCGCGCACGCGGGCTTGGATGTTTTCTTCGGTCGTGTCTTCTTTCAGGCCCTCAAACTGCGCCGACAGCGCCTGTTTGAAGCCGTCAAACAAGGGCGCGATCGAGATTTCGTCATACCGCACATTCAGTCGCTTGACCATGTCGCGCGAATCGATCCAGCTGATGTCGGCCGTGTAAGGCGAAGGCATCATGACCGCGTGAATCTTGTCGGCCCCGATCGCGTCCACCGCAATCGCCAGCACCAGAGCTGAGTCAATGCCGCCCGACAGGCCCAAAATCGCACCCTTGAAACCGTTCTTGCCCAAATAGTCGCGCACGCCCAGCACCAGCGCATCCCACAGCTCGGCATCGGCACTGGCCATGGGCACCAAGGCCTCAGGCGCAGCACGCAGGTCCACACCCTGCTGGCCAACCGATGCCTGCACTGCCAAGTCGGCTTCGCGAAAGCCCTCGGCCCGCGCCACGGTTTCGCCTTGGGCGTTGAGTGCAAACGAGCGGCCTTCAAAAATCACCTCGTCTTGCCCACCGACCAAATGCGCGTAAATCAAAGGCAAGCCGCTATCGGCCACCCGCTCACGCATGCGCTGCTCGCGCTCCGGGCCTTTACCGGCATGGAAAGGCGAGGCGTTCAACACCGCCAGCACCTGGGCACCCGCATCACGGGCCAAGCGTGCGGGCTCTTCAAACCAAGCGTCTTCGCAAATGAGCAAGCCCACCCGCACACCTTCGACCTCGAAGACGCCCACCCCGTTGCCGGGCGTGAAATAACGGCGCTCGTCAAAAACTTGGTAGTTGGGCAGCTCGCGCTTGTCATAAGCACACACCACATGCCCCTCGCACAAGATGCTGGCGCGGTTGTGGCGGCGCGTCACCGCCACGCTGCGGGTCCGCAGGCCGCCGCCTTCGGGGTGGCCCACCACCACATGCAAACCTTTTAACCCAGCCAGTTCGCGGGCCACTGTTTTCAGGGCATCATCACAGGCGTCAATAAAGGCGGGGCGCAGCAACAAGTCTTCGGCCGCATAGCCGCAAATCGACAGCTCGGGCGTCAGCACCAGGCGCGCACCCTCGGCATGCGCCCGGGTGGCGAAGTCGATGATCTTGCGGGCATTGCCCGGCATGTCACCGACGACAAAGTTGAGCTGGGCCACACGAATTTGGAGAGTCATACAGGTGCTGGAAAATGTGAGCTTGAATTATGTCACCCGGGTGCAAGACGACCTGGGTGCCATCGCGCCTGAAGCCTGGGACGACCTGCTCGCCCGGCAAGACGCCCCATCCCCCTTCATGCAGCATGCCTATTTGTCGGCCATGCAGACCAGCCAATCGGCCGCGCCCGAGACCGGCTGGACGCTGCAAGTCATCAGCCTGTGGCGCAGCACCCCGCAAGGCGATGTGTTGGCCGCTGCCTGCCCGCTCTACATCAAGACCCACTCACGCGGCGAATACGTGTTTGACCACGCCTGGGCCGACGCCTACCAGCGCCACGGCCTGGACTATTACCCCAAAGCCCTCGTGGCCTCGCCCTTCACACCCGTGCCCGGCAGCCGCCTGCTGGCAGAGTCAGACGACGCACGCCAAGCCCTGCTGGCCGCCTTGCTGGACATTTGCCAAACCAACAACATCCCCTCGCTGCACATTTTGTTTGGCAGCGCGCAAGACCTGCAAACCTGTGAGCAAGCCGGGCTGCTGCAGCGCGACCAGGTGCAGTTTCACTGGCAAAACCAAGGCTGGCGCGACTTTGATGACTTTTTGGCCAGCCTCACGCAAGAAAAACGCAAAAAAATCCGGCAAGAACGCCGCAAAGTGCAGGAGGCGGGCGTGACCTTTCGCGGCGTGCGCGGCCCCGACATGACGGACGCCGACTGGGCCCTGCTGCTGCGCTGCTACCAACAAACCTATTGGGAACACGGCAATGCGCCGTATTTGACCCCGGCGTTTTTTGAGTCCATGCGCACCGATATGGCCGCCAACTGGCTGCTGTTTGTGGCCGAACACGAAGCGCAGCCGATTGGCATCAGTCTGATCGGCCTGCACCTGGATGCCCAGGGTCAGCCCGAAGTGGCCTATGGCCGCTACTGGGGGGCTATTGCCCGGGTGGACTGCCTGCACTTTGAAGCCTGCTATTACCAGCCCATCGCATGGTGCATCCAGCACGGCCTCAAACGCTTTGAAGGCGGCGCACAAGGCGAGCACAAAATGGCCCGCGCACTGCTGCCCACCCCCACGCACAGCGCCCACTGGCTGGCGCATCCGTCCTTTTCTGAGGCCGTGGCCCGGTTTTTGGAGCGGGAAAAAGCGGGGGTGGAGAACTATCTGGAAGCGCTTAATCAGCACTCGCCGCTAAAGCAAATCCAACCCCCTGCAGGCTCCGAAATTTTGTAAGTCACCTTAAGGTCCGACAGGCTTACCTTGACTGGACCGCCAACGTGGCCGCCGGTCTGCGCGGCGTGCACCCGGGGCTTGAGGCGGTATTTGATAAGGTTTATGTGCGCCGCTTGGGCTTGAGTTGATAGGACAAACGCCCCGCTTCATAAGGCACTTGATATTTGACGCAGTCAGTGGCTAACTTGATGGCATAAAAATACATCAGGAGGGTAGCTTTAAAGCTACAATTGCCATGTTTCTTTTGAAGCACTACGTCAGTCCCCAAGGAGTGGACCTGTTTGGTTTGTGGTTGGATGAACTGCGAGACAAACAAGCGAGAGCCAGAGTTTCGGCGCGGATGCTCCGGTTGCAAAACGGGAATTTTGGCGATTGCAAGCCTGTTGGGGCGGGTGTTTGGGAGCTGCGGATTGATTGGGGTCCGGGCTACCGCGTCTATTACGCCTTGGCCGATAAAAAAGTAGTCTTGCTGTGCCAAGGAGGAGACAAGCGCTCGCAGCCGGCCGATATCGACAGAGCCGTTCAGCGTTGGTTGGAATGGCAAACAAGGAGTTCAAAATGAATGAAACCGCAAAACATGATGACTGGCTTTTTCAACAACTCCAAGACGCCGAATTTGCCTCCGAATACCTGAATGCAGCCAATGAGGATGACGATCCCAAGACTTATTTGGCTGCTTTGCGCAAAGTGGTTGAGGCGCGCTGCGGCATGACGGCGTTGGCTGCGCAGACCCAGCTGTCACGCGAAACCCTTTACCGAACCTTGTCGGCCCGGGGCAATCCCACGATCAAAACTTTGGCGGCTGTGCTCAAAGCCACGGGCCTGCGAATTTCCATCGCACCAGCCCCATAAAAAAACGCCTGCACGGTGCAAACCGGGCAGGCGTTTTATTTAAGGACGCTCAGGCCTTGTTGTAGTTGGCGATGCCGTCCAGCAGTTCTTTGGCGGCGGACTCGACGCCTTCCCAGCCCTTGACCTTGACCCACTTGCCTTTTTCGAGGTCTTTGTAGTGTTCAAAGAAGTGGGCGATTTGCTTGAGTTGCAGCTCGTGCACATCGGCCAGGGCCTTGATGTTGGCATAGATAGGCAGAATTTTTTCGGTGGGTACGGCCAAGATCTTGCCGTCCATGCCGCCTTCGTCTTCCATCAGCAAGATGCCAATAGCGCGGCACGAGACCACCACGCCTGGGGGCAGCGGGAAAGGCGTCATGACCAACACGTCGACCGGGTCACCGTCACCGGCGATGGTCTGGGGCACGTAGCCGTAGTTGGTGGGGTAGTGCATGGCGGTGCCCATGAAACGGTCCACAAACAAAGCGCCGGACTCTTTGTCGACTTCGTACTTCACAGGGTCGGAGTTCATCGGGATCTCGATGATGACGTTGAATGCGTCTGGCACTTTGCTGCCGGGGGTGACTTTGTTCAGGGACATGGTGTCTGCTTTTGAAAGTTAAGAGGAATCGGAAAATCCTAGGGATTAACCCCGATTTTACTTTCACGGCGCTTGCGAAAGCGAAGGCTCTGGATCCGCTGGTGGGCGTGATGTCTCTTGCGTGATTTCCAAGGCTGCGGCACCACCGACAATGGGGGCATGCAACACAACTTCATCGCCAACCAATCCGTCCCAGCCTTGGCCGGCCAGACCATCGACGTGCTGGACCCTTCTGACGGGCAGGTGTTTGATCAGATTCCCCGCAGCCAAGCGGCTGACATTGACCAAGCAGTGCAAGCGGCCCGCGCAGCTTTCAACGGCCCTTGGGGCAAGCTGACGGCTGTGGAGCGTGGGCGCTTGCTCATGAAGCTGTCTCAAAAAGTGAGCGAGCAGGCCGCCGAGCTGGCCGCCCTGGAGCAGCGCGACTGCGGCAAGCCCACCAAACAAGCCGCCGCCGATTCGGTGGCCTTGGCCCGTTACTTTGAGTTTTATGCCGGGTCCTGCGACAAGCTGCACGGCGAGACACTGCCCTACCAAAACGGCTACAGCGTCTTGACTTGGCGCGAGCCGCATGGCGTGACGGGCCATGTGATTCCCTGGAACTACCCGATGCAGATTTTTGGGCGCAGCGTTGGCGGCGCTTTGGCTGCGGGCAATGCCTGCGTGGTCAAACCTGCCGAAGACGCGTGCCTGAGCCTGATCCGCGTGGCGCAGTTGGCCGCCGAAGTGGGTTTTCCGCCCGGGGCCATCAACATCGTCACCGGTTACGGCCACGAAGTGGGCGACGCGCTGGCCCGCCACCCGGGCATTGACCACATCAGCTTCACCGGCAGCCCCCGGGTGGGCACACTCATCCAGCAAGTGGCCGCTGAGCGCCATTGCCCCGTGACGCTGGAGCTGGGCGGCAAGAGCCCACAAATCATTTTCGACGACGCCGACCTGGACGCGGCCATTCCGGTGGTGGTCAACGCCATCGTGCAGAACTCGGGCCAAACCTGCAGCGCGGGCTCACGCGTGCTGATCCAGCAAGGCATTTACGAGCCGCTTTTGAAGCGCTTGGGCGAAGCCTTTGGCCGCCTGCAAGTGGGCTCGGCCGCCATGAACCTGGACTTGGGCCCGCTGATCCGCGCCAGCCAGTTGGAGCGGGTCACCGGCTTTTTGGACCAAGCCAAGGCGGATAGCATTGCCACCGTGGCCCAGGGGCAAATTGCGGCAGGTGTGCCAGCTGGCGGCTTTTACCAAGCCCCCACTTTGCTGCGCGATGTGCCGGTGATGCACCGTTTGGCGCAAGAAGAAGTCTTTGGCCCGGTACTGTCGGCCATGTCCTTCACCGACGAAGACCATGCCATCGAATTGGCCAACGCCACCGAATTCGGTTTGGTGGCGGGCATCTGGACGCGTGACGGCGGCCGCCAGTTCCGCATGGCCAAGCGCGTGCGCAGCGGCCAGGTGTTCATCAACAACTACGGCGCAGGCGGTGGTGTGGAGTTGCCTTTTGGTGGCGTCAAGTCTTCGGGCTACGGACGCGAAAAGGGCTTTGAGGCGCTGCTGGGCTTTACCACCCTCAAAACCGTGGCCATCCAGCACGGCTGAGGCCACCTGTTGATCCGACCCGATGATGTTGGCATGAACGCTTTTTTGTAGACCCGTTCATCCTTGACCATGCCATCTCAAGGGCGCTGGTAGCTCGGGCACAATCGACCCCCTATGTCTGAACGCGTTATTCCGCTGGTTGACCAGCGCCATCCCAGCTTGCCTTTGCCTGCCTTGCTTGCGGGCCAAGACCTGAGCACTTTGCCCATGGACAGCCTGCGTCGGCCCTTGACCGATTTGCGCATCAGCGTGACCGACCGCTGCAACTTCAGGTGCAGTTACTGCATGCCCAAAGAAGTCTTTGACAAGGACTACGCCTACCTGCCGCACAGCCACTTGCTGAGTTTTGAAGAGATCACCCGCATTGCCACCGTGTTCGTGGGCCGAGGCGTGCGCAAGATCCGTCTGACTGGCGGCGAGCCGCTGCTGCGCAAAAACATCGAAATCCTGATCGCCCAACTGGCCGCGCTGCGCACGCCCGACGGCCAGCCACTCGACTTAACCCTGACCACCAACGGTTCGCTGTTGGCGCGCAAAGCCCAAAGCCTGAAAGACGCTGGCCTGCAACGCGTCACCGTCAGCCTGGACGGGCTGGACGATGCAGTGTTCCGGCAAATGAACGACGTGGACTTTCCAGTGGCCGATGTGTTGGCCGGGATTGAAGCGGCCCGGGCTGCGGGCCTGGGGCCGATCAAGGTCAATATGGTGGTCAAGCGCGGTACCAACGACCACGAAATCTTGCCCATGGCTCGGCACTTTCGGGGCACAGGCATCGTGCTGCGTTTCATCGAGTACATGGACGTGGGCGCGACCAATGGCTGGTGCATGGACGAAGTGCTGCCCAGCGCAGAGGTGATCCGGCGCTTGCAAAGCGAACTGCCCTTGGTACAACTCGACCCCGCAGCCCCCGGCGAAACCGCCGAGCGCTGGGGCTATGCCAATGCCCAAGGCGAGCACGACCCGAGTTTGGGCGAAGTGGGTGTGATCAGCAGCGTGACGCAGGCTTTTTGCGGCGACTGCAACCGGGCCCGCCTGTCCACCGAAGGCCGTCTGTACCTGTGCCTGTTTGCCAGCCAAGGCTACGACCTTCGCCAACTCTTGCGCGACCCCACGCAAAGCGATTCGCAACTCGCCGCAACGGTGGACGCCATCTGGCGCGGGCGCACCGACCAATATTCGGTGCTGCGCAGCCTGCGCGGACCCGACACCGCCAGCGGCACAGGCCGCCGGGTGGAAATGAGCTACATCGGAGGCTAAGAGCCATGAACAGTTTCACGCAGAACGCCCCGGGCATCACCGGCCTCATCTTGGCAGGCGGACGCGGCTCGCGCATGGGCGGCACCGACAAAGGTCTGCAAAACTTCCACGGCCTGCCGCTGGCCCTGCAAACCCTGATGCGCCTGCAGCTGCAAAGCCTGCCGCTGCAAGAGGTGCTGATCAACGCCAACCGCAATCTGGCGGCTTATGAAGCGCTGGGTGTGCCGGTCTGGCCCGACAGCATCGACGGCTTTGCAGGCCCTCTGGCGGGTTTTCAGACGGGCCTGGAGCGCTGCGAAACGCCGCTCATGCTCACCGTGCCTTGCGACACACCTCTTTTCCCTCTGGACCTGGTGGAGCGGCTGCTCCAAGCCATGGAGACGCAAGACGCCGACGTGGCCATGGCCGCCGCCCTGGAGGCCGATGGCACGGTTCGCCCACAGCCAGTGTTTTGCCTGATCAAAACAGAGCTGCTCGAAAGTCTGGTCAAGTTCACACAAAGCGGCGGCCGCAAGATCGACGCCTGGACCGCCCAGCACCGCTGCGCCATCGTCCCGTTTGACCTGCCCGGCGACAGCCCCCATGCCTTTGCCAACGCCAACACCTTGGCCGAACTGCAGCAACTCGAAGCCCTCTGACTCCCCCCAGCCACGCTTACCCCGGCCACACTTGCCCTGACCGCGCAGACCATGACCACGCCATTGCACCCATCTTTGTCACTGAACGAGATCGCCGAGCGCTTACAGGGCTACGACCCGCAGGCTCTGTCGGCACGCCATGTGAACGACTTTCTGGCCCAACTGGTGCAACCGGTGCGCGAACAAGAGACCATGTCCCTGATGCAAGCCCATGGCCGCATCCTGGCGCAGGACGTGGTCTCGCCCATCAGCGTGCCGCCGCATGACAACTCGGCCATGGACGGCTATGCGCTGCGCGGTGCTGACCTGTTGAGCGATCGCCCCACCCCTTTGACCGTGGTGGGCACCGCGTTTGCAGGTGCTGCCTGGCAAGGCACGGTAAACGCGGGCGAGTGCGTGCGCATCATGACAGGCGCCATCATGCCGACAGGCCTCGACACCGTGGCCCCGCAAGAGCTGGTGAAGGTGGACGGCGACACGGTGCAGATCCCGCACGGGCTGCTGCAAGCGGGCGATAACCGCCGCCTGTTGGGCGAGGACCTGATGGCGGGCCAAGCCGCTTTGCGCGCTGGCATGCGCCTGAGCCCTGCCGCTTGTGGCTTGATGGCGAGCATGGGTCTGCCCACCGCGAACGTCTGGCGCCGGCCCAAAGTGGCTTATTTTTCAACCGGCGACGAAATTCTGAGCCTGGGCGAAGCGCCCCGCGAAGGCGCGGTGTACGACAGCAACCGCTACACCGTGGCCGGCATGGTGCAGACGCTGGGCTGCGAGCTGATCGACATGGGCGTGGTGCGCGACGAGCCTGCCGCGCTGGAACAAGCTTTTGTGGATGCGGCTGCACAGGCCGACGCCATCATCACCAGCGGCGGCGTGAGTGTGGGCGAGGCCGACCACACCAAGGCCATGATGAAAAAACTGGGCGACGTGGCTTTTTGGCGCATCGCCATGCGCCCTGGTCGCCCCATGGCGGTGGGCCGCATTCAGCGCGGCGAGCGCTCCGCTGTTCTGTTTGGCCTGCCGGGCAACCCGGTGGCCGTCATGGTGACCTTTGCCGCCTTTGTGCGCCCTGCCCTGCAGCAACTCATGGGTTGGCAAGCGCCTGCCTTGCCCCTGCTCAAAGCCAAAAGCCTAGAGGCCTTGCGCAAAAAACCCGGCCGCACCGAATACCAACGCGGCATCGTCAGCACCAATGCGGCGGGCGAGTTGCAAGTGAGCATCACCGGCAACCAAGGCTCAGGCGTTCTCAGCTCCATGGTGCAGGCCAACGGCCTGATCGTGCTGGGCCATGCCCAAGGCAACGTGGCCGTGGGCGACGAAGTGGATGTGATGATGTTTGACGGGCATCTTTGATGCCCACAACCAAGCAAAAGGGCTGCAGATGCAGCCCTTTTTTGTTAACAAAACCCCATAAGAATCAATGACCTGCGGAGTGCCCTGCCGCAGCCGGCTCGTCGTGCGCCACCGCCTTGTTGGGCCCAGGCACAGCCTTACGGGCCAACAGTGAGTACATGGTCGGCACCACAAAGATGGCCAGCAAAGTGCCCAAGCTCATGCCACCCACAATGACCCAACCGATTTGCGTGCGGCTTTCGGCACCCGCCCCTTTGGCCAAGGCCAAAGGCACCGCACCCAGCACCATGGCGCCTGTGGTCATCAAAATCGGGCGCAGCCGCTGACCCGAGGCCTTGACCAGCGCCTCTTGCATGGCCATGCCCTGTTCGCGCAACTGGTTGGTGAACTCCACGATCAAAATGCCGTGCTTGGTGATCAGGCCCACCAGCGTGATCAATCCAATTTGCGAATAAACGTTGAGTGAGCCGCCCGTCCATTTGAGGGCCAACAGCGCCCCGATCATGGACAGAGGCACAGACAGCATGATCACAAAGGGGTCGACGAAGCTTTCAAACTGCGCAGACAGCACCAAGAAGATGAAGAGCAGCGCCAGCACAAACACGATCACCAACGCCCCTTGCGAGCTCTTGAACTCACGCGAAGTGCCGTTGAGCTCGGTGGTGTAGCCAGGCTTCAAGACCTTGGCGGCGGTCTCGTCCATGAACTTCAAAGCCTCGCCCAAGGAGTAATCGGGCGCCAGGTTGGCCGTGATGGACACCGAGCGGCGCTGACCGAAGTGGTTCAACTCGCGCGGCGACACGCTTTCACGGATTTTCACCAGCATGCTCAAAGGAATCATGGTGTCGTTGCGGCCACGCACTTGGATCACATCGATGTCATCGGGCGTGTTGCGTGCCGACGGCAGTGTTTGAACAATCACGTCGTACTGCTCGGCATCGCGCTTGTAACGGGTCACCACCCGACCGCCCAGCATGGTCTCGATGGTTTTGGCCACCACTTCGATGCTGACACCCAATTCAGCCGCTTTCACCCGGTCCACTTCCACCCGCAGTTCGGGCTTGTTCAGACGCAAATCCACGTCGGGCGACAAGATGCCAGGGTTCTTGGCCACTTCTTCCATCAACTGACGCGTCAGCTGGTTGAGGTTTTGGTAACTGTCGGACGTTTGAATCACGAAGTTCAAGGGGCGTTCACGGAAACCTTGCCCCAAGGACGGCGGCGTGATCGGGAACGCGTTGATGCCCGGCAGGCTGTTGAACTTGGCACCCATTTCACGCGCGATCTCCAGCGTGGTTCGCTTGCGTTCGTCCCAATCCACCGCACGGTAGACCACCGAACCTTGACCAACCGTGGGATTGCCCATGTTGGCAAAAATGCGGTCAAATTCAGGGTAAGCCTGCCCAAACTTCTCGAGTGAACGGGCATAACGGTCGGTGTACTCCAAGGTAGAGCCATCGGGCGCATTGATCGTCGCCAAAATCGTGCCACGGTCTTCCAGAGGAGCCAGCTCTTGCTTCATGGTGGGGTAAATCAAGGCAATGCCCACGCCAGAGCTCAGCATGACCAACACCACCACCCAACGGGCGCGGGTCAGGATCAGACCCAACAAATTCTCATAACCATTGGAAAGCGCCGTGAGCCAGCGCTCCATGCTGCGGTCAAACCAGCTCGGGTTGGGGTTGTGGCGCAGCAGCTTGGCGCTCAGCATGGGGGCCAAGGTCAAAGCCACAAAGCCCGACACGATCACAGCCCCGGCCAAGGCCAGCGCAAACTCGCCGAACAACTTGCCTGTGCGTCCCGGCGTGAACGCCAAGGGTGCGAACACAGCAGCCAGCGTGAGGGTCATCGCGATCACAGCAAAACTGATTTCTCGCACGCCCTTGATGGCGGCAGAAAATGGGTCCAAACCTTCTTCGATGTGCCGGTAAATGTTCTCCAGCACCACAATCGCATCGTCCACCACCAGACCAATGGCCAGCACCAGCGCCAACAAGGTCAAAGTGTTGATGGTGAAGCCGGCCAAAGCCATCATGGCAAACGCACCGATCAAACTGACCGGGATGGTGATGATCGGGATGATCGAGGCTCGCAAGGTGCGCAAAAACACAAAAATCACCAAAGCCACGAGAACGACGGCTTCAATGATGGTCTGGAACACGTTCTTGATGGAACGGTCGATGAACACCGAGTTGTCGTTGGCCACATCGATCGAGATGTCACCCGGCAAATCGGCTTTCAAGCGAGGAATCATCTCGCGCACACCTTGGGACAACTCCAGCGGGTTGGCGGTAGCTTGGCGGATCACGCCGGCAGAAATCGCAGGCCGCCCGTTCAGTCGCACCACACTGCGGTCACTGGCAGCGTCTTCCTTGATCTGGGCTACATCTCGCAGCTTGACGGAAAAGCCATTGACGTTGCGAATGACGATGTCGCCAAATTGTCCTGGGCGGGTCAAGTCGGTTTGCGAAGACACGCTGAACTCGCGGTTGGTGGACTCGATTCGGCCTGCAGGCAGCTCCAAATTGCTGCGCCGGATGGCGTCTTCCACGTCTTGCGCTGTGAGCTTGTACGAGGACAGACGGGCCGCATCGAGCGAAACGAGCATGGCGTACTTGCGCTCACCGTAGATCCGCACATCGGCCACACCGGTCACGGTTTGCAAACGGGGTTTCACCACCCGATTGACCAAATCATTGATTTGCAAAGCGTTGAGCGTGTCGCTGGAAAAAGCCAACCAAATCACTGGAAAGGCATCGGCCTCGACCTTGGCAATGACGGGCTCTTCAATGGCCTGGGGCAAGCGGTTGCGCACCCGCGAGGTGCGATCGCGCACTTCGGCAGCGGCCGTATCGGCGTCTTTTTCGAGGCGAAAACGCACGGTGATTTGCGACTGCTCAGCTCGGCTGATGGACGTGATCACATCCACGGCGTCAATGCCGGCAATGGAGTCTTCCAGCGGTTTGGTGACCTGCGACTCGATCACTTCGGCCGATGCCCCCACATAGCGGGTGGTCACTGTCACCGTCGGTTCGTCGATTTTGGGGTATTCGCGCAGCGACAGGCTTTTGAAGCTCACGGCGCCAATCAACAAGATCAGCAAGGACATAACAACGGCCAACACGGGCCGCCGGATGGAAACTTCAGCGAGTTGCATCTGGACCCCTCAAGCAAGGGTTGGGGCCGGACGGCGGTTCTCCTTTGCCGGCAGCAGCTTGGCCGGGCTTGCCTGCTGCGGCTGGGCTTTTGCCCGCTGCGGTTTTAGCAGCATCGGCGGGTGAGGCGGCTGGTGCGGAAGCGGGTGCAGAGGCTGGCTGCCCAGGAGCGCCCGCCGGGCGGGGACCACCGGACTGAGGCAATTCCACCACACGCACAACGGTGCCGTCTTTTTGCAAACGCTGGTGGCCTGCGGTGACCACGGTGTCCCCAGCGGCCAGACCTTCCAAAATTTCAACCTTGCCCGGCAGACGCAAGCCGGTTTTGACGGCCACGCGCTCTGACATGAGTGAATCGGGTTTTTCACCCGCCACCACCTTGACGACGAAAGTGCGACCACCTTGGGGAATGATGGCTTCCTCGGGGATGACCATCGCGTTTTCACGCGAGCCGAACACGGCGTTCACACGGGCAAACATGCCCGGGCGCAGTTGTTGTTGGCGGTTGTCGATGCAACCGCGCACCCCGACCGAACGGCCATTGGCCTCGATCAAGGGGTCCACCGCCTGCACGATGGCCATGAAAGGGCGACCGGGCAAAGCATCCACGGTCAATTGGGCTTTTTGGCCCGCACGGATTTTGGCCTGGAAGCGCTCAGGCAAACGGAAGTCGAGCAAGACCGCATCCAGGTCTTCAACGTTGACCATGTCTGCGCCGTCTTTGAGGTAATCGCCCACGTTGACTTGCTTGAGACCGGTGATGCCGTCAAAAGGTGCCAGCACTTTCAGGCGCTGCAGCGTGGCCTCGGCCAAAGCCATTTTGGCGCGCGCCACTTCAAGAGCTGCACCGCTTTCGTCCAGCGAGCGTTTGCTGATGAAGTTTTGCGCCACCAGCTCTTGGTTGCGTTTGTGGTTGGCCTCGGCAATGGCCATTTCGGCCTTGGCCTGAGACAGCTGGGCCTGCTGCAACTGGTCTTCAAACTGGACCATCACTTGGCCCTTGCGCACGCGCTGGCCATCGTTGAAGAAGATTTGCTGGACACGTCCACCCACCTCTGGGCGAAGCATCACACCTTGCCGAGAGCGCAAACTGCCCACCGCTTGGGTTTCGTCCACCAAGGTTTGTGTTTCAACTTTGGCCACCTCGACGGCCGTGGGTCTGGCCGGACCTGCTGGCGTTGCGGGGCTGGAGACGGCAGGCTGGGTGCCATCGGCCGACGGACCGATCTTGTTTTGATACCACCATGCAGCGCCGGAGGCCGCGCAAACACCCACCAACGCCATCACAGCGTATTTTTTCTTGTAAGCCATTCAGATCTCTCTCGCAGGTTGAACTCACCCAGACTGTCGAAATGTAACAGTGTCTGTTCACTTACCTAATGGGCACCTCGATGGGTCTTGATTCACGACACAGGCCCACCTATGGGCTCGGTTGGGCTGGGCTCAGCGTCCCAAGGCCTTGTCCACGCCTTGGTTGGCCAAGGCATCGGCACGCTCATTGCCCGGATCGCCCGCATGCCCCTTGACCCAGCGCCAGTCA
This sequence comes from Limnohabitans sp. 15K, assembly GCF_002778285.1. GTDB lineage: Bacteria > Pseudomonadota > Gammaproteobacteria > Burkholderiales > Burkholderiaceae_C > Limnohabitans_A. Next base: position 189,474 of record NZ_NESM01000004.1, on the reverse strand, counting down.
ATTTGGTGTCCCGAGGAGGACACCACTGCGTCGAGTTTTTGCCACAAATCAGCGTTTTTGACAGGTTGTTTGGCGGCCGTGCGCCAGCCACGGGCTTTCCAGCCGTGAATCCACTCGGTGATGCCTTTGCGCACGTATTCGCTGTCTAAATAGAGCGTCACCTGACAGGGTCGCTTGAGGGCGGACAGACCTTCGATGACGGCGGTCATTTCCATGCGGTTGTTGGTGGTGTTAAGCTCACCTCCGCACAGCTCTTGTATGTGCTGGCCTGATTGCAGGCGAACGCCCCAGCCGCCGGGACCCGGATTGCCTTTGCAGGCGCCATCTGTGTAAATTTCAACGTGACTCAACGGTGTCTTTCGGGGCCGAAGTGGGGCCCATGTGGGTGTCTGTGCGGGCAACGGGTACCGTTGCACCAGCGGGCGATCGTACCGTGCGCCAGCGCCGTGCGTCGACGAACCGCCCCCCTGGAACCCTTTTGGTGGCGACCAAGAGATAGACCCCACCCAATATCGGCCACCAACGTTCGCCCACCGCATCCAACCAATGCAGGCGCTGCATCCAGGCCTCGCTGCCCGGGGCCGGGGTCCAACCGCCAAAACGGCTGATCTGAACCTCAAAGCCCAACAAGCGCAACCAATCGCGCAAGCGCCGATAGGCGATGAGCGACGAGGGCATGTGCGCCCCCGGATCGGGCGCTTTTGACAAGCGCTGACCACGCGTTTGTTGCCAACCCCACCAACTCCAGGGGTTCAACCCGGTGATCAAGACTTGTCCTTCAGGGATCAACACACGCGCCACCTCTCGCAAACAGGCATGCGGGTCGGCAGAGCGTTCCAAAGCATGGGGCAAAACCACCAAATCCAGACTGTCCGCGGGCCAAGGCCAAGCCCGGCTGTCCAAACAGAGGTGGGGGCCTGAGGGCTTGTCTGATTCAGGCAGCCCATCGGCTGTGGGCAGCATCGGCTCAAACTCGGCCTGCGCCAGCCAACGGTGGGGCATGCGGTTGCTGCGAAGGGTTTGCAGCTGGGGCCAGCCCAGCTGCAAGGCGTGGTAACCAAACACATCGGCCAACAGTTCATCGGCCTGCTGCTGCTCCCAAGCGAGCAGGCGCGACGCTGCCGGCTGACCCAAAGGGTTCAGCCAAGCTTCACTTGAATGCTGGCTTTCTATAATGGCGCTCTCCATGAAACTCATTGCACTGCCCGCATTCTCTGACAACTACATTTGGTTGTTGCACAACGACCACCATGCACTGGTGGTGGACCCGGGTGACAGCGCCCCCGTCCTGCTTTGGTTGCAGCAGCACCCCAGCATTGAACTGGACTTGATTTTAGTCACCCACCACCATGCTGACCACACGGGTGGCCTGACTGAACTGGTGGCACAAACAGGGGCACAGGTGGCGGGTCCTGCTCTGGAAAAAATGCCCGTTTTGGCGCGCGGCCTGCAGCAAGATGACACCCTCGATTGGCAAAGCCTGACGCTCAAGGTGCACGATGTGCCCGGCCACACCCTGGGACACATTGCTTTTTGGCTTCAACCTGCTGGGCAAGCGCCCTTGCTCTTTTGTGGCGACACTTTGTTTTCGGGGGGTTGCGGCCGCCTGTTTGAGGGAACACCCGCCCAAATGCTCGACTCTTTGGACCGCTTGGCCGCCTTGCCCGGCGACACCCGCGTTTGTTGCACCCACGAGTACACCCTGTCCAACTTGAAATTTGCCTTGGCCGTCGACCCCGAGAACCTGGCATTAAAAAGCTACGCGCAAGCTTGCGCACGCTTGCGTGAACAAAACCAAGCCACCTTGCCGGCGCTGTTGTCCACAGAACGCGCCATCAACCCTTTTTTGCGCAGCCGCAGCCAGGCCATCTCTTCGGCCGTCCAGCAGCGTGATGCTGCGGCACTGGACGATGTGGCTTGCTTTGCCGCGCTTCGCACCTGGAAAAACGAATTTTGAAAACCGCTTGGGGCCACTGCATCGATTTTTCATGGCCATCACGCCCAGCCGCTGGACGGCGGTTTATGGCAGTCAGCTGTTTAGGGTTGACGCTTTTTTTGGGCGCTTGCGCGACAGCGCCAAGCACCACCACCGAATTGCCCACCAAGGCAGCTCAGATTCAATCGCCGAAAACAGCCGAGCAAGCCAAGGTTGCCGCATCCGAAGCCGCTGCGGACAAAAACGACAGTTTGAAGGACGAGTCGGTTATCGGGCTCAAACCCCGTAGCCAGTTGACGCTCACACCCCCCAAGGACATTTGGGAACGGATTCGGCGCGGTTTTGCCATGCCCGACCTGGAGAACGAACTGGTGAGCAACCGGGAGCAATGGTATTCAGGACGTCCTGATTACATGCTGCGCATGACGGAGCGTTCGCGTCCTTATTTATTCCATGTCGTGGAAGAGCTTGAACGGCGCAACATGCCCACAGAGTTGGCTTTGCTCCCGTTCATCGAATCGGCGTTCAACCCACAGGCTGTCTCCAGTGCCAAGGCAGCAGGCATGTGGCAGTTCATGCCCGCCACAGGCAAGTTCTTCGACTTGAAACAAAACCTGTTCCGAGACGACCGCCGGGACGTGCTGGAATCGACCCGCGCAGCGCTGGATTACCTGCAAAAGCTGTACGGCATGTTTGGCGATTGGCATCTGGCCTTGGCCGCCTACAACTGGGGGGAAGGCAGCGTGGGCCGGGCATTGGCCCGCAACAAAGCACAGGGCAAACCGCTGAACTACAGCGATCTGAACATGCCCAACGAGACCCGCTATTACGTGCCCAAACTGCAAGCCGTGAAGAACATCGTAGCGCAACCGGAGGCTTTCAACACCCAACTGCCCTTGATTCAGAACCACCCTTATTTCAAGAGTGTGCCCATCGAGCGCGACATCGATGTGGCGGTCGCGGTCAAATTGGCTGCGGTCAGCTTGGAAGACTTCAAGGCGCTCAACCCCTCCATGAAGCGTCCCGTGATCTTGGCGGCCGGTACGCCAAAAATCTTGCTGCCCTGGGACAACGCCACCGTGTTTGAGCGCAACCTGCAAGCCCACGCCAACAAGCGATTGGCCACCTGGACAGCTTGGCAGGCACCCAAGTCCATGAAGCCTGAAGAGGTGGCCCAACAGTTGGGCATGCCCGTTGAACAACTGCGTTCGGTCAATGACATTCCCCTGCGGATGATGATCACTGCGGGCTCAACACTGCTGGTGCACCGCAAAGGACAGCTGGACAACGATGTAACCGAGCATCTGGCAGACAACGGCCAGTTGGGACTTGCGCCCGAAATGGTGCTCAAAAGGATCGCGATCAAAGCGCGCAAAGGGGATTCTTTGGCCAGTTTGGCAGCCAGACACGGCGTTTCAGAAGCCAATATGGCCGCTTGGAACAAGTTGAAAGTGAACGCGCATTTGGCCACTGGGCAAACCCTGACCATCCTGGTGCCGTCTGAGGGTGCAAGGCGAGTCACACGCCCTACCCCCAACAACGCAGACCGACCCAAGGCCAACAACCCGCAGCGCAAGACAGCGCGTCAAAAAGCGCGCTGAACAGCCAGCGATGAAGCCAGTTTGGCTGGCAACACCGGGCTCAAAAGCGGGTTTTGGATTTCGCAGCAAAACTGTTGGTGTAGGTCGAAGCCAAAACCGGTCGATTGCCCCCGGATCGGTTGGGCAAGCGCTTGTAAGCCTGCCAGGCATTGGCCACAGCGTCAGAGGCAAACAAACCATCGAGCCCATAGGACTCGCGCAGCTTTTCGAATGCCCCCAAATAAATGGCCCGATCCCCCTCCCAGTGACTGGGGGGCACCGTCTTCAAGATGTCGGTCAAGCCTGCCGTTTGTAACCATTTGAGGGCATGGACGACGGCATCGCTCAAAGCCTGCGTCAGCTCAGGCTGCTTTTGCAAAAAGTCTGAGCGGGCCCACAAAGAAGCGCCAGGAACAGGGCCGCCCATCAGTTTTCGCGAGGCGACCAACGTGCGCGCCTCGCCAATGATGCGAATCTCATTGCGCTGCTCTAGTCCATACATGATCGGGTCGGGGTTGCACAAGGCATCGATGGCACCGGCGCGCAAAGCATCGACGGCGCCTGCTGAGGAACCCACCTCCACAAAGACCACATCCTCAGGCAACAGGCCGTTTTGCATCAGCCAATGACACGCCATGAAATGGGTGCTCGATTGCAAAGAGCTGACCCCCACACGGGCTCCTTTGAGGGCCATCACCGAACGCACATCCAGTCGCGTCGCGACGCCCAAGCTGAGCTGAGGGGTTCGGCCCATCTGCACAAATGCCTGGTAACTCAAACCCTTTTGATGCAAGCCGAAAAGGTGTTCAAAAGCGCCGGCCACCACATGGGCTTGTCCCTGCAAAGCATTGGCCAAAGCCTTGGCGCCAGACTCATGCGGCAACCACTCCACCGCAACGCCCGATTGCCCGAAATAACCCAGGCGGTCGGCCAATGTCAGGGGCAAATGTTGCAGGCTGTGCGGCGCAGCCAAAGCGATGCTGACACGGTGCATGACCTTGGACTCAGTGCGCACAGGCTCAGGCGCAGCCAGCACTGCACGAGACGCAGCCCATGCACCCACTGCCGAAAGTAAAAAGGCACGCCGCCTTCCACGCCCATCAGACACCCGCTGCTCCTCATGATCCCAACCCTCGAAAATTCGAGTCCATCAGCATATGAAGAATCGCAGCTTTGCGCATCGGGATTGATCCCGATCGGGTTTTCACGTAATGGATTGCATGGACTGGCGCAGTCACCCATCAGCGGCGATCGACCAGCGCGTGGGCAATGGTGCCCAGATCCACGTATTCCAGCTCGCTGCCCGCAGGCACGCCTCGGGCCAAGCGGGTCACGCGCAAGCCCTGTTGCCGGATCATCTCCGAGATCACATGGGCGGTGGCTTCGCCTTCGGCTGTGAAGTTGGTCGCCAAAATCACTTCCGTCAGCACCCCGTCCCCCACCCTTTGCTTGAGCTTGGCCAAGCCAATGTCGTGCGGGCCAATACCGTCCAAGGGGCTGAGCTTGCCCATGAGCACAAAGTACAAACCGCGGTAAGTGCCCGTTCGCTCGATGGCCGATTGGTCGGCGGGGGTTTCAATCACGCACAACACCGTACGGTCTCGGGTGGCGTCCAGACAGGTGTCGCACAACTCGGCTTCGGTGAAGGTGTGGCAACACGCACAGTGCCTGATTTTTTGGACCGCGTTGTCCAAAGCTGCGGCCAATTGACGTGCTGTGGCCCGGTCGTTTTGCAACAACTGAAAGGCCATGCGCTGGGCCGACTTGATGCCCACCCCCGGCAGGCCCTTGAGGGCCTGGACCAAAGTGGCAAGGGCGTGGGTATCGGCCATGTTCAGACGATCAGAACGGCAACTTCATGCCCGGTGGCAAACCAGCGGTGAGCTTGCCCATTTTTTGTTGCGACACCTCTTCGGCCATTCGCACAGCATCGTTGAAAGCGGCGGCCACCAAGTCTTCCAGCATGTCTTTGTCATCGGCCAGCAAGCTGGGGTCAATGGTCACACGGCGCACGCTGTGCTTACAGGTCATCAAGACCTTGACCATGCCCGAGCCCGATTGGCCTTCCACCTCAACGAACGCCAGTTCGTCTTGGGCTTTTTTCAGGTTGTCTTGCATGGCCTGCGCTTGCTTCATGAGGCCCGCAAGTTGTCCTTTGTTGAACATGGTGTTTCCTTAAAGAGGGTGAAAAGTGGGTTTGAAAATCAAATCAGTTGGATACTGCCGGGCACGATTTTGGCCCCAAAATCGCGCACCATGGCTTGCACCAATGGGTCGTTTTGAATCATGTCTTGTGCGGCCAGCATTTTTTCGGCGGCCTTGACCGCCAAACGCTTGGCGGGGCTGTCGGTCACCGGGCCGATCTCGATGTGCAGTGTCACTTCGCCATGGCCTGCAGCCTGCAAAGCGGCTTGCAAGCGATCACGGCTGGCAGTGTGGTTGAGGGTCTCTCGCTCCACGCGCAGTTGCCACTGCTCACCTTCACGGCCCATCAATTGCGACTGCAAAGCCAGCTCGCGTACCAGCGCGGTGATGGTTTCCTGGTCCAACAAGCCTTGAACCACGCCCAGCCAGACATCGCCTTCAGGCGTGGCCTGCACAGCCGGCGGTGCGGACTGGACAGGCACATCGGCGCGCCCTGAGGTGGCCTCACGCACTGGCAAAGACCGTAAAGCGGGGGCTGCTTGACGATGCTCGGGCACAGCGGCGAGTTCCACAGGCGTGTGGATGGCCGGGACATCGGCGTAGTCGGTCGTGTCAGGCCAGTCTTCCCAAGGAGGGGGCTCAGAGGGGGTAGGCTCGGCTTGCGTGTGGATGATGGCTGGCTGGGGCTGCGGGTTGGCTGCGACCTCAGCAGGTGGGGCAGGTGCCACCACGGGCGGCCGAGGCGCAACGACGGGCGCGACAGCGGCCATCGATGGGGCGTGAACGGCTGGGCCTATGGCTTGAGTGGGTTCAGCAGCGGCCTGAGGTTTGGCTTGAGGACTGGCTTTAGGGCTGATCAGCGGGCTTTTTTTTTCCACCGATCCAGCTTGGGGCTTGAAGGCCAGCAAGCGCAAGAGCACCATGGTCAAGGCCGCGTACTCGTCCGGTGCCAAGCCCAGCTCGGTGCGGCCGTGCAGACACAGGCTGTAAAGCAGTTGGGTTTCCTCGGCCGACATGGCTTGGGCCAAAGCGGCCAAGCCCTGGGTGTCCGGATCGTCACCGTCTTGCGCCATGCTGGGCACCATCTGCATCACGGCCATGCGCTGCAGCAACAGGGCCATGTCTTCCAAGGTGGCTGCTGCAGAAACGCCTTGCAAGCGCAGGGCCTCGACCTGGTTCACCACCGATGCGCCGTCGCCCTCGGTCAGGGCGCTGATCATGTTCATGACATGGCTGCGGTCCACGCTGCCCAGCATCTGGCGCACACCGGCTTCTTGCACCTGGCCGTTGCCAAAGGCGATCGCTTGGTCGGTCAAGCTCAGGGCGTCGCGCATGGAGCCACGGGCGGCGCGGGCCAGCAGGCGCAAGGCCAAAGGCTCTGCGCTCAACTGCTCAGCAGCCATCACCTGGGTCAGGTGTTCAAACACCGTCTCAGGTGCCATGGGCCGCAGATTGAATTGCAGGCAACGTGATAACACCGTCACCGGCACCTTTTGCGGGTCGGTCGTGGCCAGCACAAACTTCAAATACTCGGGGGGTTCTTCGAGGGTCTTCAACATCGCGTTGAAGGCGGTGTTGGTCAACATGTGCACCTCGTCGATCATGAAGACCTTGAAGCGTCCTTGTACCGGTTTGTAAACCGCTTGCTCCAGCAGGCTTTGCACCTCGTCCACACCCCGGTTAGAGGCGGCATCGAGTTCGGTGTAGTCGACAAAGCGCCCAGAATCAATGTCCCGGCAAGCCTGGCACACGCCACACGGCTCGGCGGTGATGCCGCCCTGCCCGTCTGCGGCCTGGCAGTTGAGCGACTTGGCCAAAATGCGCGAGACCGTGGTCTTGCCCACACCCCGTGTCCCGGTGAACAAATAGGCGTGGTGCAAGCGTTGCTGCACCAAGGCATTGGTCAAAGCCTGAACCACATGCTCCTGCCCCACCATTTCGGTGAAATTGCGGGGGCGGTATTTGCGCGCGAGGACAAGGTAAGACATGGCCTTGATTCTATCGGGCTGGAGCGGCCTCATCTGCGCACCATCCTGCACATCCTCTTAGGACCAGCTGGTCAGCCGGCTTGGCCAAAAATCACGGATGAGGCCCATGGTTTGTTGGCCATAAGGAGATGCACACAGGCTCAGTAAAAATCAAACTTGAAAGCAAAAGGCTGGGCAAGCTCGCCTACAATCGTCGATGACGGGCCTTCCCGCATGGTGAAGCGGCCAACCGGGTCAGGTGGGGAACCAAGCAGCCCTAACTGTGAATCCAGTGCCGGGGTCAAGGCTCGTCACCTTTTTTGAGCAGTTGCGCGATTGGGCCAAGCAAGTTGGCCAAAAGACCTGGCTTCCGTCGGTGTCCCTGCTTCTTGAGCACCCCATCTCCACAATCCATCAACTATTTGGCAAGACCGATTGTCTTGTCAACAGCTGGGCCGGTCATTGAGCGAGGTCTAAACCATCACCAAGCCTGGCCCCCTACTCGGCGTCGCGTGGCGCGCTTTAAATAAGGCGGGTTAACGTGTCGAGTCTGTGGCTTCCGTGGCACCCGATTGCCCTTTATCTACCCAGGCAAGTCCTCATGCACAAGCCCTTGTGCAGGCGCTAAACTGTTTTAACGATACAGCACTGCCCCTGACACCTGCCGAGGAGCCCATGAGCGAACTTGCACAATTTTTGGCCAGCCGCGATGCTTTGCTGGCCCACCGCACCGACTACGAAGCCGCAGTGGCGGCGTTTCGCTGGCCTGAGTTGACACATTTCAATTGGGGGTTAGATTACTTTGACAGCATCGCGCGGGACAACCCCGCCCCGGCTCTGCACATCGTGGAGGCATCGGGCGAGCAGTTTCGCCTGAGTTATGCCGAGCTGTCGCAGCGCTCCAACCAAGTGGCCAACTGGTTGGTGGCACTGGGTGCGCGCAAGGGTGACCGGATTTTGCTGATGATGGGCAACGAAGTGCCCTTGTGGGAGACCATGCTGGCCGCGATCAAGCTGGGCGTGGTGCTGATTCCCGCCACCACCCTGCTGTCGGGCGATGATTTGCAAGACCGCTTGGAACGTGGGCGGGTCAAGTGCATCATCACCAACGCGGGAGGCATGGCCAAGGTGCTGGATTTGCCCGGCGCCGTGACGAAAGGGCTGACTTTGGTGAGCGTGTCAGGCGGCGCAGCTTTGCCTGCGGGTTGGCAAGATTACGCGCAGTCGCACCAAACCAGCACCGCCTTCACCCAGCCCGAGCCGACCCAAGTGACCGATCCTCTGCTCGAGTACTTCACCTCGGGCACCACGGCCAAACCCAAACTGGTGCAACACACCCAGCAAAGTTACCCGGTGGGGCATTTGTCCACCTTGTATTGGTTGGGCCTGCAAAAAGGCGATGTGCACTGGACCATCAGCTCACCGGGCTGGGCCAAGCACGCTTGGAGTTGCTTTTTTGCGCCGCTCAATGCACAGGCCTGCGTGTTCATTTACAACTATGCACGCTTCAATGGGCCGGACATTTTGGGCACCTTGGTGCAGCACCGGGTCAACACCCTGTGCGCACCGCCCACGGTGTGGCGCATGCTGATTCAAGAGGACCTGAAGGCTTGGCCCGTGCAGTTGCGCGAGCTGATTTCGGCGGGGGAGCCGCTCAATCCTGAGGTGATCGATCAGGTGCGCGCGGCCTGGAACATCACCATCCGCGACGGTTATGGCCAGACCGAGACCACGGCCCAGATTGGCAACCCACCGGGTGCGACGCTCAAGGCGGGCTCAATGGGGCGGCCTTTGCCCGGATACCGGATGGTGCTGCTGAACGCCGATGGCGAACCTGCCGACGAAGGCGAGATTTGCATCGACCTGGCGCACCGCCCCACCGCGTTGATGAACGGCTATGCCGACGACGCGGACAAAACCGCCGAGGCCATGCGGGATGGCCATTACCATACAGGTGACGTGGGCCAACGCGACGAGCAGGGTTTCATCACCTATGTGGGACGGGCTGACGATGTGTTCAAGTCCTCGGGCTACCGCATCAGCCCCTTCGAGCTGGAGAGTGCGCTGATCGAACACCCGGCTGTGGCCGAGGCGGCGGTGGTGCCTGCGCCAGATCCATTGCGTGGCTTGGTGCCCAAGGCCTATGTGATCTTGGCCCCGGGCCACGAGCCGAACGCGGCCACGGCGGGGGCAATTTTCAAGTTCATGAGGGAGCGGGTTTCAGGCTACAAATTGGTGCGCCGCATCGAGTTCAGCGACCTGCCCAAAACCATTTCGGGCAAGATTCGCCGGGTTGATTTGCGCGCCCAAGAAAATGCTCGTGCGGCTCAAGGAAGCCCTTACGCAAGCGAATTTCGGGAAGAAAACCCTTAAGACGGCGGGGATGCGCCGCCTTGGGTTGGGGTGCTAGGCCCCCCAGAAGCACCCGCGCAAAAAAGAGGGCAGCAGGGCCCCATGCGCTTTGAAAACACTCAGGCCATGCGACGGCGCAAGGCCGGAAACGGCATGGCTTTGACTTTGGTCGAACTCACCAATTGAGGTGCAGCAGGGGCTGCGCGCAACAACTCAGAAACCAATCTGTCGGCATTTTGATGGGCACCGGCTCGGTTCGCCTCAAAAGCCAATTTGGTCTGCTGCGACATTTGAGCCACAAAGTTTTGTGGGTAGTCACGGACGTTGAAACCACGCAAAGCCATCACTTTCATGAAAGCGTTGGCGGCCTCTTCAACGGCACGTTGGTATTCTTGGGAAGCTTCTGGAGACATGTCGACCTCGTTCTGGATGAAGTAATTCACCAACTCTCAACGCGCCAAGTGGGCCGCAGGTCTACACAAAATGTGTTGAGATGTTACAAATTTGCCAAAATACCCAAACCAGCAGCCCGGCCGCTGGCCAAACAGGCCGTCAAAAGGTAGCCCCCCGTTGGGGCCTCCCAATCCATCATTTCTCCCGCGCAGTAAACACCTGGGCACTTCAAGAGCATGCCCTGAGGTGTCACGCTCGCGTATTCAACGCCTCCCGCTGTGCTGATGGCTTCGGCAACAGGCCTGGGTTTTTGGAGCGAAATCACCAAGCCCTTCAGATTCGCGGCCAAGGCCTCCGGCTGGGCCAATGTCTGCGGCGAACACAACTCATGCAACAAGCCCATCTTGACGCCGTCGATGCCCAAACGGCTTTTGAGGTGGCTCGACAAACTCCGGCTGCCGCGTGGCCAGCGCACCTCGGTGAGCACCTGCGATAAGGATTTGTCAGGCAGCAAATCCAACATGAACTGCGCATGGCCCTGTGCCAAATCGTCACGCAACAAAGCCGATGCCGCATACACCAAGCTGCCCTCCACCCCGGTTTCAGTGATGACAAATTCACCTTTTCGATCGAACCTGTCGGGCAAAAAGGCCTCAACTGGTTCATGCGACGAAGCCTCAACCCCAGGCGCCCGATGGCCCACACGCAGTGCCACTGACTTGAGGGGATGCCCTGCAAATCGAGTTCGAAAGTGCTCAGTCCAACCCTGACCCTCGCGCCCAGTCACATCAAATCCACAATTGGACGGCTGCAAAGGGGCGATGCTCACGCCCTGCTCGGCCAACAGGGACACCCAAGCGCCGTCAGAGCCCAAACGGGGCCAGCTCGCCCCGCCCAGAGCCAACAAAGTAGCCCGAGCACTAACGCGCCGAACGCCCACGGGACCTGTGGGCTCAAACACCAATTGATCTCCCTCCCAACCCTGCCAGCGGTGACGCATGTGAAACTGGACAGGGACACCCGATGCCGGGTGCCTTAAGCGCTGCAACCAGGCCCGAAGCAACGGTGCCGCTTTCATTTCCAGTGGAAACACCCGTCCCGAGCTGCCCACAAAGGTGTTTACGCCCAAGCCTTGGGCCCAATCCCGAACCGCCTGCGCGTCCATTTGGCTCAACCATGGACCCACATGGGCTTGTTGAGCGCCATAACGAGACTTGAACAAATCGGGGGCTTCAGAATGGGTCAAGTTCAAGCCGCCCTTGCCCGCCAACAAAAATTTACGACCGACCGAAGGCATGGCATCGAACAAATGCACTGAGACGCCTGCTTGAGAGAGGACCTCGGCAGCCATCAACCCGGCGGGGCCACCGCCCACGATGACCACATCAACAGACAACTCAGGGGCGCTTGGAGAAGAGGAAGAATATGAAGAAAAAGTCATGAATGAATGCTGGGCAACGCCTGTGCGACAGAGCGGGGTGAAACTATTCTGTCAAAATAGACCCAACTTTAGCTGCATCTTCAATGTTCACAAGGAATAGGCCATGGCCAGCGATCTGATCAAACACATTACCGACGCCACTTTCGATGCCGACGTGCTCCAGTCGAGCCAGCCCGTGGTGGTCGACTTCTGGGCCGAATGGTGCGGTCCTTGCAAGATGATTGCCCCCATCCTGGACGAAGTGGCGGGCGCTTACGAAGGCAAACTGCAGATCACCAAAATGAACGTGGACGACAACCGCGACATCCCCGCCAAGTTCGGTATCCGTGGCATCCCCACCCTGATGATCTTCAAGGATGGTCAATTGGCCGCGACCAAAGTGGGTGCCATGAGCAAGTCACAACTGACGGCCTTCATCGACCAGCAATTGGCTTGACATCGGCTTTGGCCTGAACTGCTCAGGCCATTCCACCAGAACCGGGCAGTGATGACCCGGTTTTTTGTTTTCTGGCCCATTTCAAAACCTGTCATAATTTCCTCAAGGCAACCCGAACAGGGATCTTCGCCTTGATGGCCGGAAGCACCAGCCCCCAACCCCGGGCGGCAACCGGTTCTGAACATTTCCACCCGCTTATCTGAAAACGGTCCCCGACAGACCGATTCGCCACAGGCCAAATCCATGCATTTGAATGAACTCAAGGCACTCCATGTGTCCGAACTCCTGAAGCAAGCCGACACGCTCGAAATCGAGAACACGGGTCGCATGCGCAAACAGGAGCTGATGTTTGCCATCATCAAAAAGCGCGCCAAAGCAGGTGAGCAGGTGTTTGCCGACGGCGTGCTGGAAATCTTGCCCGACGGTTTTGGTTTCCTGCGCAGCCCCGATTCGAGCTACACGGCAAGCACCGACGACATCTACATCAGCCCCAGCCAGGTGCGGCGTTTCAACCTGCACACCGGCGACATGATCGAAGGCGAAGTGCGCATCCCCAAAGACGGCGAGCGCTACTTTGCCCTGACCAAGCTGGACCAAGTCAACGGCGACCTGCCTGAGAACAACAAACACAAGGTGATGTTTGAGAACTTGACGCCCCTGTTCCCCAAAGAGCAGATGCGTCTGGAGCGTGACATCAAGGGTGAAGAAAACATCACCGCCCGCGTGATCGACATCATCGCCCCGCTCGGCCGTGGCCAGCGCGCCCTGATCGTGGCGCAGCCCAAGTCGGGCAAGACCGTGATGATGCAGCAGATCGCGCACGCCATCACGGCCAACTACCCCGATGTGCACCTCATGGTGCTGCTGGTCGACGAACGCCCAGAAGAAGTGACCGAAATGCAGCGCAGCGTGCGCGGCGAAGTGATCTCCTCCACCTTTGACGAACCCGCTTCGCGCCATGTGCACGTCGCCGAAATGGTGATCGAACGCGCCAAGCGCTTGGTCGAGCTGAAAAAAGACGTGGTGATCTTGCTGGACTCGATCACCCGCCTGGCCCGGGCCTACAACAACGTGGTGCCTTCGTCGGGCAAAGTGCTCTCCGGCGGTGTGGACGCCAACGCGCTGCAACGCCCCAAGCGATTCTTTGGCGCTGCGCGCAATGTGGAAGAAGGCGGCAGCCTCACCATCATCGCCACGGCCCTGGTCGACACCGGCAGCCGCATGGACGAAGTGATCTTTGAAGAATTCAAAGGCACTGGCAACTGCGAAATCCACTTGGAGCGCCGTTTGTACGAAAAACGCGTGTTCCCAGCCATCAACCTGAACCGCAGCGGTACCCGCCGCGAAGAGTTGCTGCTGCAGCCAGAAGTGCTGCAGAAAACCCGCATCTTGCGTCAATTCATGTACAACATGGACGAAATCGAGGCGATGGAGATGGTCTTGAAGAGCATGAAAGCGACCAAGAACAACTCCGAGTTCTTCGACATGATGCGACGCGGCGGCTGATACCCTATAATCGTCAGGTTTTGCGGAAAGTGCACTCAGATAGGCTGAAGTGTGGCTACCGTAGCGAAAATAAAAGGATTTCCCATGAAAGACGGCATTCACCCCAACTACCGTGAAGTTTGCTTCCAAGACATGTCCAATGGTTTCAAGTTCGTGACCCGTTCATGCGCTAACACCAAAGAGATGATCAAAATGGAAGACGGCCGCGAGCTGCCTTGGTACAAGCTGGACACGACCAGCGAGTCGCACCCCTTCTACACTGGCACGCAAAAGTCGGTGGACAACATGGGCGGCCGCGTGGAGAAATTCCGCAACCGTTTCGGCAAGACCACCACCATCGCCAAGTAATTCGCGAATTGGTGACCCCAAAAGGGCAGCCCGGGCAACCGGCCTGCCCTTTTTGTTTGTTAACCCCACCTCTCGACATCTTTTAGCCTTGTGAACCAGCCGACCCCAGCCATCGTTGCCCAAAGTGCTGCGCGCAGACTGCCCCGTCTGTACCTGCTGCTGATTTGCGCCGCCTATGTTTTGCCAGGCTTTTGGGTGCGCTCGCCTTGGAAAGGGCAAGACATCGAAGCCTTGGGTTTCATGCTGCAAATGGCCCAACCGGGCATGGGCGAGTCACTCAGTTGGCTCAAACCCACATTGTTGGGCAGCCCCGACAGCAACCTCGCTCTGTTGCCTTATTGGTTGGGCGCTCTGTTCGTTCGGCTCTCGCCTGCGGGCTGGGAGGATCTCTTTGCCCGGCTGCCGTTCATGGGCATGTTGGCCGCCACCTTGGCATCCACTTGGTACGCGGTTCACGCACTCAACCGCCACCCAGCGGCTCAACCGGTGAGCTTTGCATTTGGTGGCGAAGCCAAACCCACCGACTACGCCAGAGCCATGGCCGATGGCGGCTTGCTCGCGCTGCTGGCTTGCTTGGGGCTCGCGAGGCTTTCGCACGAAACATCGCCCGCACTGAGCCAGTTGTGCTTTGCTGCCTTGTTGTTTTTTGGCTTGGCATCGTGGTCGCGGCACCGCATCGGCAGTGCCGCTGCGGTCGCGGCCGGCATGTTGGGCCTGACCTTGTCAGGCGCGCCCACGGTAGCCTTGCTCTTGGGCCTAGGGGGTGCCACGGTCTGTGCCCTGGGCCAGCCCAACCCCGTTCAGCGCCGCATGAGCATGCTCGATTTGGGCTTGCTGGCCTTGATGGGCTTGCTGTGCATCACCACTGCGGGCGCCCTGGATTTGTGGCGCTGGCGTGTGGTGCCCCACACCCTTTTGGAGCTGCACATGCTGGCCAAGCTGATCGCTTGGTTCACATGGCCCGCCTGGCCTTTGGCGCTGTGGTCCCTGTGGCGCTGGCGCGGGCAATTGTCACAAGTTTGGCGCTACCCCCACCTGGGTCTGCCGCTGTGGTTTGCGGCCGTCACAGTGGGCGCCACATGGTTCACCGGGCTGTCTGACCGCTCCCTTTTGACCGCCTTGCCGGCCATCGCGACTTTGGCGGCCTTGGCATTGCCCACACTCAAACGCAGCCTGGGCGCCTTGATCGACTGGTTCACCCTGCTGTTTTTCAGCATTTGTGCACTGACCATCTGGGTGGTCTGGTTGGCCATGCAAACGGGATCCCCTGCAGCGCCTGCACGCAACGTCGCCCGCTTGGCTCCCGAGTTTGTGTCCGAATTTTCAATCCATGCATTTGGATTGGCATTGATCGCCACCCTCGCTTGGGGCGCATTGGTGAAGTGGCGAACTGGGGACATGCCCGCAGCCATCTGGAAAAGCATGGTGCTGCCTGCAGGCGGCGCTGTGCTTTGCTGGCTCTTGCTCACCACTTTGTGGCTGCCCTTGCTCGACTACGCCCGCAGCTACGCTCCTTTGATGGCCAAAGTCAGCCAAGCCACAAACGGCAGTGTTTGCTACCAATATGCCGGCATCAGCAAAGCCCAAGGTGCCGCCCTGATGCACCACGCCCATGCCCGCTTGCTGCCTATGCAATCACCGCAAGAGGATTGCCCGTGGTTGCTCGTTGACCAAGCCAACCTGTCTTTGCTGTCGGCCAAAGTGCAGTCATTGGGTTGGGTTGAGCAAGCGACCCTCAAACGGCCCACCGACAAATTAGAAACTCTGGTCATTTTTCGTCCGGCCCAGCCGTTCATGACCGTGCCTGCCGACGCTGCGCGCTGACCATGTCAGAGTTGCGCGTCATCGCACGACATGCCGGCACCGTGCTGGTGGGGCAGTTGGCCGTCATGTCGTTTGGCATCGCCGACACCCTGATCGCAGGCCGTTACAGCCCTCAGGCCTTGGCGGTCTTGGCTTTGGCTTCCTCCATTTACATCAGCATTTATGTGGCATTGAACGGCTTACTCCAAGCCTTGTTGCCCGTTTGGGCTGAACTGCAGGGTGGCGGACGGCAGGCGGAGGTGGGGCGTTCGGTCCGTCAAGCGCTTTACATCGCAGGCGGTGCCGCGTTGATCGGTATCAGCGCCCTGTGGTTTCCAGACCTGTGGTTATCGGCCACCGAGGTGCCCGAAGAACTGCGGCCCGATGTCCGGGCTTATTTGCGCATTTTGGCGGTCGCCTTGGTGCCGTCTTTGCTGTTTCGCCTGTATGGCACCCTCAATCAGAGCTTGGGCCATTCCCGCTTGGTCACCTGGTTGCAGGCCGGGGCCTTGTTGGTCAAAGTGCCTCTGTCTTTCGCCCTGACGTTTGGTGGCGCAGGTTTCGCGGGCCTGGGCGTGGTGGGCTGCGCCTGGGCTACTTTGGCGGTCAACCTGCTGATGCTGCTGGCGGGCCTGTGGCTTTTGCGCACACAAGACATTTACCGGCCCTACCGTTTGTGGAAACGACCCGAAAAGCCAGATTGGACCATCATCCGGCGTTTTTTAGCTCTGGGTGTGCCTGCTGGGTTGTCCATCATGGTCGAGGTGACCTCATTCACTTTGATGGCCTTGTTCATTGCACGCCTGGGGGCAGTGGCTTTGGCCAGTCACCAAATCGCGGCCAGTTTGGCCGCTGTGCTGTACATGGTGCCGCTGGCATTGGGGATTGCCAGCAGCGCACGCACGGGTTACTGGCTGGGCGCTGGACAAGCACGCAAAGCCCGAAGCGCTGCCGCCTTGGGCATCGGCTTGGCCATTGGCGCGGCCTTGCTGGGCGCTGCTCTCTTGTTTTCAGGCCGCGAAACACTGGCCCAAGCCTTCAGCAAAGACCCCAGTGTGGTTCAAGCCGCTACCGCTTGGCTAGGCTGGGTGGCGCTTTACCACTTGGCCGACGCAGTGCAAGCGGTCTGTGCCTACCTGCTGCGCTGTTACCGCATCACCTTGATGCCCCTGCTGGTTTACACCGCCTTGCTGTGGGGCATGGGTTTGTACGGCGGTTACGTGCTGGCTTACCAAGGCCTCGACTGGTCGGGTTGGCCTCTGCGTGCCAGCGTGGACACCTTTTGGATGACCAGCACCGCAGCGCTGGCCTTGGTGTCGCTGTTGTTCACAGCCATGGTCTGGCATGCCTCGCGTTTGACAACGCCACAGCCCAGCATGCATTAAGGTAGAGGTTTCGCACAATTTGAATGGAAGCCCACCATGATTCTCGAACTCGCCGACATACGCATCCACCCCGGTCAACAAGCCGAATTTGAAAAAGCCATTGAACTCGGTTTGAACACCGTGGCCTGCAAAGCCAAGGGTTTTCAGGGCGGCAAAGTCAACCGCGGCATCGAGAGCCCCGAACGCTACGTGCTGCAAATCTTTTGGGACACCTTGGAAGACCACACCGTGGGTTTCCGTCAATCGCCCCTGTTCACCGAATGGCGTGCCATCGTTGGCCCTTTTTTCGCAGCTCCGCCCCACGTCGAACATTTCGAGCTGACCCTCAAGTCGGCCTGAAACGCCCCTTCGTCCCTGCAGTTGGCCAATTTTTTGTATTTTGCGACCTTGACTGCCGCGTCAACCCCTTGATTTTTGGCATGATGCCAAGGTCGGTAATGACTTCTGAAAGTGATTCATGAGTTTTCTTTTCCCTCCATCACCCACCGTCTCCGTGCCCGTTTTGGGACAACCCAGCCGTTTTCCGGTGCACCGCATTTACTGCGTGGGCCGAAATTATGAAGAGCACGCCAAAGAAATGGGTTTCACCGGTCGCGAGCCACCCTTTTTCTTTTTGAAGCCCACCGACAGCTTGGTGGTGGTGGAAGAAGGCCAAACGGGCCAAATGCCCTACCCCAGCCTCACACAAAACTTTCACCATGAGATTGAGCTGGTTGTGGCCATTGGCAAGGGCGGACGCAACATCAAAGCGGCCGATGCGGCACAACACATTTATGGCTACGCCGTGGGCCTGGACATGACGCGCCGCGATCTGCAAAACGAGATGAAAAAACAAGGTCGCCCGTGGTGCATTGGCAAAGCCTTCGACCATTCGGCTCCGATTGGCCCCATCACCCCCATCGACCAAGCCGGTGATGTGAACAATGCAGAGATCAGCCTGCAGGTCAACGGCGCAGATCGCCAACGCAGCAGCGTGGCCAAACTCATTTGGAACGTGGCCGAAACCATCGAGCACTTGTCAGCAGGTTGGGAACTGCAAGCCGGTGATTTGATTTACACCGGCACCCCTGAAGGTGTCGCCGCTGTGGTGTCGGGTGATCGTTTGGTCGGTCAAATCGCTGGCTTGACCCCTCTGACTGTCGACGTTCAGAGATGAACGGAAGTGCAAACACCTGAAGGACCATGGTGTTTACCCTTAGAGGACCACAAAAAACTTGCAACATAATGCATGCACATTGGCCATCCTGATCCAATTTGATAAAAGTGCAAGCCACTTTTCATCGAGATTGGGTAAACACCAATTAACCGACCGCTCGGTTGGTTTTATGATTACATCTGAGACAACATTGAAGGAACTCAAGGTATGACATTTTTGAAACAAACCGCGCTGGCCGTATGCTTGTTGGCATCCGGCTTGGCTGCTCAGGCCCAAACCATCACCTTGAAAGTGCACCACTTTCTGGGCCCACAGTCCATCCAGCACACCACCATGCTGGGCGACTGGTGCAAGAACATTGCACGCGATTCCAAAGACCGTTTGAAGTGCGACATTTTCCCCGCCATGCAATTGGGCGGCACACCCGTGCAGCTGTATGAACAAACCCGTGACGGCGTGGTCGACGTCGCTTGGACTTTGCAAGCCTACACCCCCAAGCTGGCCAAACTCGAAGTGTTCGAGTTGCCCTTCATGATGACCAACGCCGAAGCCACCAGCCGCGCCGCTTGGGACTACGGTCAAAAATTTGCCCAGGACGACTTCAAAGACGTCAAAATGCTGGCCATCCATGTGCACGGCCCAGGCAACATTTACAGCAAGTCCAAGGCCGTGACCTCCATGGCCGACCTCAGGGGCATGAAAGTGCGCGCCCCCACACGCCAAGTCAACAAGATGGTCGCGATGATGGGTGCCACACCTGTGGCCATGCCTGTGCCTCAAGTGCCTGAAGCTTTGTCCAAAGGCGTGATCGATGGCGCGGTGATCCCTTACGAAGTCGCACCTGGCCTGAAAGTCAACGAGTTGACCAACTTCACAGCCGAAACCGACCGCAGCTACAACGCGCTTTACACCACCGTGTTTGTGCTGCCGATGAACAAGGCCAAATACGAAAGCTTGCCTGCCGACTTGAAAGCCGTGATCGACAAAAACTCGGGCCGCGAACTCTCCGCGTTCATGGGCAAGACACAAGCGGGTCAAGACGTGCCCAGCAAAAAAGTGTTTGAAGCTTCTGCGAACCAAAAGATCAGCGTGATTCCCACAGCGGAATTGGAAAAGTGGAAAAAAGCCACCGATTCTTTGGACGACGCTTGGGTGGCAGAGATGACCGGCAAAGGCATGGACGGCAAAGCCATGCTCCAGTCGGCCACCGACCTGATCAAGCAATACACCAAGTAATCTGCTTTCAGCGCAGCCAAAGAGCAGGGCTTGCCCTGCTCTTTTTTCGACTCCAAGCGGCCTGACAAGGCGACTTGACGGTCAAGTTTTCAGTATTTAAATTTCCCGCTCTGTGGATCTCAACATGATGTTTTCGAACCCTCTGGAGCGGATCGCCCGACTCTGCAGCGTATTGGGAGGGCTGGTCATGACCGCCCTGATGCTGATGACCTGTTACAGCTTGATCGGGCGTAACTTTTTCGACACAGCCCTGATTGGCGACTTTGAGCTCACGGGCGTGGGTGCAGGTGCGGCGATCGCTTTGTTCATGCCCTTGTGCCAGTTCAAACGCGAAAACATCATCGTGGACTTCTTCACCGCCAAATGCAGTGAGACCACCAACTTCAGGCTCGACCGCTTGGGTGACCTGTTCATGACCGTGATTTTTTTCTTGCTGGCGTGGCGCTGCGGTGCTGCGGCCATCAATGCCAAAGAAACCATGGGTGCTTCCATGTTGCTGGGCTTTCCTGACTGGATCGTCTTCACCTGCATGTGCATCCCTTTCGGAATCACCGCCCTCATTGCGGCCATGCAAACCCTCTCGTCCATGGATCACCAGAAGGCTTCGACATGACCCCCATCCAGTTGGCTTTGCTCATTTTCGGCATCATGCTGCTGCTCATGGTCGTGCGCGTGCCGATCGCGGGCGCCATGTTCCTGGCCGGTGCTGTGGGCTTCATTTTGCAGTCTGGCGTCTCGCCTTTCCTGAATTTCCTGAACAACCTGGCCTTTGCCCGATTGGCCAACTACGACCTGTCGGTGATCCCGCTGTTCATTTTGATGGGCAATTTCGCCACCCAGGGCGGCATCAGCAAAGCGCTGTTCCAGTTTGCTGCGGCGGTCATGGGCCGCTTCAAAGGCGGTTTGGCCATGGGTGCTGTGCTGGCCTGCGGCGCGTTTGGTGCCATTTGTGGCTCGTCAGTGGCCACGGCGGCCACCATCACGGGGGTGGCTTTGCCGGAGATGAAACGCCACGGCTACTCAGGCCGCCTGTCCACCGGCACACTGGCCGCTGGCGGCACGCTGGGCATCTTGATCCCACCCTCGGTGCCTTTGGTGATCTACGCCATCTTGACCGAACAAAACATCGCCAAGCTGTTTGCTGCGGCCATGATGCCCGGCATCATCGCCATGGTCGGTTACATGATCGCCATCGCCATTTACGTTCGCCTAGTTCCTGGCCAAGCCCCTGACCAGGAAGAGCGCGAAAGGCTGACGTTGGAGTCGCTCAAAGGCATTTTGCCCATTGCCAGCATCTTTGTGATCGTGTTTGGCGGCATTTATGCGGGCTTTTTCACCCCCACAGAAGGGGCGGCCGTCGGCGCTGCGTCCACCTTTGTCGCGGCATTGCTCAAGCGTGAATTGAGTTGGGAAAAGTTCCTGAACTGCTTCCACGCCACCGCATTGAGCAGCGCCATGATTTTCATGATCTTCATGGGTGCAGACGTCATGAATGCCTCGCTGGCCCGCACGCAAGTGCCAGGGCAGTTGGCTGAACTGGTCGTCTCGATGAACCTGGCCCCACTGATGGTGGTCTCAGGCATCTTGCTGCTTTACGTGGTGCTGGGTGCGGTCATGGACGAGTTGTCCATGCTGCTGCTAACCATTCCCATCTTCTTCCCCATCATCATGAAGCTCGACTTCGGCATGACGCCTGAGTACACCGCCATCTGGTTCGGCATCATGGTGTTGATGACCGTGGGCTTTGGCATGCTGGCACCGCCCGTGGGCCTGAACGTGTATGTGGTCAACGGCATGGCCAAAGACGTGCCCCTGAGCGAAAGCTACAAAGGCATCATGCCTTTCCTGATCAGCGACACCATCCGCACTTTGTTGTTGTTGTTCTTCCCGGGCATTTCGCTGTTCCTGATCCCGTACCTGACCTGATCGGGCGGCACCTGCAAAGACCTCCTGGGCTTACCCCCTGGAGGTTTTTTTATGGTCAACTGGTTAGACTTGATGCGACACCGATTTTTCGTCCACTTCAGACTTTGAGCCTTCTCCATGATGTTTGACCGCACCATTCGACACTGCCGGCAATGCGGCGCACCCGTTGCCCGCCGATTGCCCGACGATGGCGACACCAAAGAACGGGCCATCTGCACCGTGTGCCACACCGTGCACTATGAAAACCCGCTCAATGTGGTGGGCACAGTACCCGTTTGGGGCGATCAGGTGTTGCTGTGCAAACGCAACATCGAGCCACGCAAAGGCAAATGGACACTGCCCGCTGGCTTCATGGAATTGGGCGAATCCACCTCTGAAGGTGCCGCACGCGAAACCACCGAAGAAGCTGGCGCCCAATTCGTCATGGAAGACCTGTTCACCGTCATGAGCGTACCGCGCGTGGGCCAGGTGCACCTGTATTACCGCGCCCGCCTGACCAGCGATGTGTTCGACCCAGGACACGAAACCATGGAAGCCCGTTTGTTCCATGAAGCAGACATCCCATGGGATGAGTTGGCGTTCAGAACTGTCAAGGAAACGCTGGAACACTACTTCGCCGATCGCCGCGCAGGGCGCTTTGGCACCCACGCCTTTGACATCGCTTAAAAAGAGCGCGCTCAGATTAAAAAAACGTTACAGACCTTTCATAATCGAAGGTGTTGTTTTTCTCAGTTTTTTTAAAAGGTTGAACATGATCAAGTCCATCTCCGCTCTGCTGACCAGTCTGCTGGCCGCCGCCGCCATGGCCCAAACGGCCGCCCCTGCACCTGCAGCACCTGCAGCACCTGCCGTGGCAGCAACACCAGCTGTTGCGCCAGCACCTGCGCCAGCAGCGGCTCCCAAGGCTGAAGCACCCGCCAAGAAAAAAGCAGCAGCCAAGTCCAGCAAGAAAAACAAAAAATCTAAAAAGAGCAAAGCCAAGTAAAACGAAGCACGTTTTCTTGCAAAGGCCACCTTCGGGTGGCCTTTGTTTTGGTCTTACACCGAGACTGAGGTGCGGTGTACGGCCAGACGTTCAAACGTCAATCGCCGCAGCCGACCCCGCCTGCTTGCGCAACTCAAACTTCTGAATCTTGCCGGTGCTGGTCTTGGGCAACTCGCCAAACACCACCGCACGCGGCACCTTGAAGCCCGCCAGGTGTTGCTTGCAGTGCGCCACGATCTGCTCGGCCGTGACCTGCGCGTCGGCTTTCAGCTCCACAAAGGCACAAGGCGTCTCTCCCCAACGTGCATCGGGCTTGGCCACCACGGCAGCGGCCAGCACAGCGGGGTGGCGGTACAGCACGTCCTCCACCTCGATCGATGAGATGTTTTCTCCGCCCGAGATGATGATGTCCTTGCTGCGGTCCTTGATCTTGATGTAACCGTCGGGGTACTGCACCGCCAAATCGCCGCTGTGGAACCAACCGCCCGCAAAGGCCTCTTGCGTGGCCTTGGGATTTTTCAAGTAACCCTTCATGGTGATGTTGCCCTTGAACATGATCTCGCCCATGGTCTCGCCGTCTTGCGGCACGGGCTGCAGGGTCTCGGGGTCCAGCACACGCACATCGCGCTGCAGGTGGTAACGCACGCCCTGACGGGCATTCAGCCGGGCGCGATCGCCAATGTCCAGCGCATCCCACTCGGGGTGCTTGGGGCAGACCGTGGCCGGGCCATAGACCTCGGTCAGACCGTACACATGGGTCAAATCAAAACCCATTTGCTCCATGCCTTCGATCATCGAGGCCGGGGGCGCTGCCCCCGCCACCATGGCCTTGATGCCTGCAGGCACGCCCGCCTTCATGGCGGCCGGGGCGTTGACCAGCAGGCCGTGCACGATGGGCGCGCCGCAGTAATGCGTCACACCATGGATACGCATGGCGTCGAACATGGCCTGTGCGTCCACCTTGCGTAAACACACGTTCACGCCCGCACGCGCCGCCACCGTCCAAGGGAAGCACCAGCCATTGCAATGGAACATGGGCAGCGTCCACAAATACGCCGCGTGCTTGGGCATGTCCCATTCCAGAATGTTCGAGATCGCATTCGTCGCCGCGCCCCGGTGGTGGTAGACCACGCCTTTGGGGTTGCCGGTAGTGCCGCTGGTGTAATTCAGCGCAATCGCATCCCACTCGTTGGCGGGCAGGCTCCAGGCATAGTTGCCGTCTCCGCGGGCCACAAAGGCTTCATAAGTGACAGCCCCCAGCTTTTCGGTGGGGCCGGTGTAGAGCACGTCTTCCACATCGATCACCAGCAAGGGCCGCTTGGACTGGCGCATCGCCAGCGCTTTTTTCATCACGCCCGAAAACTCCGGGTCCACGATCACGGCCTTGGCCTCTCCGTGGTCCAGCATGAAGGCCACCGTCTCTGGGTCCAAGCGGGTGTTCAGGGCGTTGAGCACGGCGCCCGCCATGGGGATGCCGAAGTGCGCCTCCACCATGGGCGGCGTGTTGGGCAGCATCACGGCCACCGTGTCGTTCTTGCCGATGCCCGCTTGCGCCAGCGCACTGGCCAGTTGGCGGGTGCGTCGGTAGGTGGTGGCCCAGTCCTGTCGCAAGTCACCATGCACGATGGCCAGGCGGGTCGGGTACACCTCGGCCGTGCGCTCGATGAAGCTGAGCGGCGAGATGGGGGCATGGTTGGCGGGGGTCTGGGGCAAATCTTGGTCAAAGATGCTGACTTGGGTATCGGTCATGGAGAGGTCCTGTTGCGGCTGACGGGTCAGATGTTGAACAGTTTGCCTGACCTGGGGCTGAAAGCCATGCTGGTTTGCCCCGAAATCCGTACGAAATGAAGCGCCCTAATCGGCGAAAATAACCCCCTTATGGCCATCCCTCAGTCTTTCATCCAAGAGTTGCTGTCCCGTGTCGACGTGGTCGACATCGTGGGCAAGTACGTACAGCTCAAGAAAGGCGGCGCCAATTTCATGGGCCTTTGCCCTTTCCATGGCGAAAAATCGCCCAGCTTCAGTGTCAGCCCCACCAAGCAGTTTTTCCACTGCTTTGGCTGCGGCAAAAACGGCAATGCCATCGGCTTTTTGATGGAACACGCGGGCATGACCTTCATCGAAGCGGTGAAGGACCTGGCCCAACAAACCGGCATGCAGGTGCCCGAAGAGCAGCAATCACCCGAAGACCGTGCCAAAGCCGCCGCAGCCAAAGCCAAGCAAGACAGCCTGAGCGACGTGCTGGAAAAAGCGGGCGAGGCCTACCGTGACCAGCTCAAGATCACCCCGCATGCCATCGACTACCTCAAAGGCCGTGGCCTGTCCGGGCAAATCGCCAAACGCTTTGGTCTGGGTTACGCACCCGAAGGCTGGCGCTCACTGGCGAGCATCTTCCCCAAATACGACGACCCGCTCTTGGCCGAGTCGGGCTTGGTGATCGTCAACGAAGAAGACGATAAGCGCTACGACCGTTTTCGGGACCGCATCATGTTCCCCATCCGCAACATCAAGGGCGAGTGCATCGGCTTTGGTGGGCGGGTGATTGGCAGCGGCACACCCAAATACCTCAACTCGCCCGAAACCCCGGTGTTCCACAAAGGCCGCGAGCTGTATGGCCTGTACGAAGCGCGTGAGGCCCTGCACAGCGCCGGCTATGTGCTGGTCACCGAAGGCTACATGGACGTGGTGGCCTTAGCCCAGCTGGGCTTTGCCAACGCGGTGGCCACGCTGGGCACCGCCTGCACACCCGACCATGTGCAAAAGCTGTTTCGCTTCACCGACGCGGTGGTGTTCAGCTTTGACGGTGACGCTGCAGGCCGCCGCGCTGCCCGCAAGGCGCTCGACGGTGCCCTGCCCTACGCCACCGATGTGCGCAGCATCAAGTTTTTGTTTTTGCCCGCCGAGCACGACCCTGACAGCTATGTGCGCGAATTCGGCCAAGACGCCTTTGCCGAGCAGATCAAGCAAGCCATGCCGCTGTCGCGCTTTTTGATCGACGCGGCCAGTGTCGACTGCGACCTGCAAACGGCCGAAGGCCGCGCACGCCTGTCCAGCCAAGCTCGCCCCTTGTGGCAACTGCTGCCCGACGGCGCACTCAAGCAGCAATTGCTGTCGGAGCTGGCGCAACTCATTCAGCTGGAAACCGCAGGCCTTGAAAAACTCTGGGGCCAGCAAGCGGCCAGTGAGCAGCGCTTTGCGCCTCGCAGCCAGGTGCCATCTTCGGCCCCGACCATGCAGTCGGCCAACGCCGCCTTCCATCAAGCCAGCGCGGGCGCTGACGAACACCACACGTTCGAGCCGCACTACGGCGAGCCCCCCGCCTGGTCAGGCGAAAGCAGTTATGGCGGCGGCGCTTACAACAACACAGGTGGCCAAGGCGCTGGCAACAACTGGCAGCGCAAAAACCCAAACTGGACACCCAACAGCAAGTTTGGCAACGGCAAATACAAACGCGACCCAGCGCCCGTCTACACCGGACCCCGCACTGTGCCCGCCAGCCGGGCCGACCACGCGGCGCGCCTGCTGCTGAGCAATATGGCACTGTGGGAAACGCTGGCCGGTGAAGACCACGCCATGCTGTGCGCACTGTCCGCACCGCACGGCAACCTGTTTGCATGGCTGGAATCTGTATTCCACGAGCAAGGGGCTTTGGGTTGGTCTGCACTGCAAGCCGAGATGCAAGGACAAGCCTTTGCTGAAGACGCGGTGCGCTGGATGGCTCAAGAAAACCTGGGCGTCACGCCTGGCAGCGAAGAGGCCACCCCACCCGACCCGCGAGAAGCACGGCAAGAACTGAGGCAACTGCTTCATCTGCTGATGATCGACCGTCTCAAGCAGCTCGAAACCGAAGCCCTGGTCCAAGCCAGTACGGGTCAGGACCCTGAGGCCCAACAACGCTGGCGCAGTTTGCATGAACGGCGCAAAGCGCTCATGGCAACTGCGGCTACGACCAGCGAATCCTGAGGCCTGCTGGCTGCGGTATTGGGCCTGCGAAGGCCTCATCGCGACGAGGGCGTCGCTCCCACAGTAAAGACCCGTGGCTACTTGTCCAGCAAGCGGTTGAGCTTTTCAGCCTCAAAGCTTTCACTCTTGGCCGCATCGCCCGGCATGGGCATTTGTTGTTGGGCACACAACTGCTCCAGCGCTTTCCAGATCATGGCGATCTGGTGTTCTTGGCCTGCTGCGTTGTCAATCAGTCCGCGCAGCGCTTGGCTCACCGGGTCATCGTCTTGGGTGATGCCATAGGCGCTGAACTTGCGCTCCGTGCCTGACACATCGGCGCTCTCACCCGATTTGGACGGGATGATGCGCGCCGGAATACCCACCGCCGTGGCCCCGGCGGGCACGGGCTTGATGACCACCGCGTTGCTGCCGATCTTGGCACCGTCACCGACTTCAAAGCCGCCCAACACCTTGGCCCCGGCGCTCACCACCACGTCTTTGCCCAGCGTGGGATGGCGCTTGGCACCTTTGTAGAGCGAGGTGCCGCCCAAAGTCACGCCTTGGTAAATCGTGCAGCCGTCGCCAATTTCGGCCGTTTCGCCCACCACCACGCCCATGGCATGGTCAAAAAACACGCGCTCGCCGATCTTGGCACCGGGGTGAATTTCAATGCCGGTCAAGCCACGCGAGATATGCGAAATAAAGCGCCCCAGCCACTTGAAACCGTGGTTCCAGCACCAATGCGCCCTGCGGTGCAGCACCAAAGCATGCAGACCCGGGTAACAGGTGAGCACCTCCCAGGACGTGCGGGCCGCAGGGTCCCGGTCAAGGATGCACTGGATGTCGGAGCGAAGGCGAGAAAACATAGGCTTTGAGTCTATCGCTTGACTGGGCTTTTGGATTCAGCGCTTTGAATCATGGCCTTGGCCACCCCGCGCAGTATGTGGATTTCCTCCGGGCTCAGGTCAGCTCGGTTGAACAGTTGGTTCAAGCGCGGCATGAGTTTTTTGGGCGCGTCCGGGTCCAAAAAGCCAATGTCGGTCAGCGCCTGTTCCCAATGCCCCAGCATGCCGGACACTTGCTGGGCATCGGCTTTGTCAGCGGGCGGCACAGCGTCCTGCACCGGAAAACCGCCCAAAGCCACACGCCAGTCATAGGCCAACACCTGAATGGCCGAGCCCAAATTGAGTGAACCAAACTGCGGATTGGTCGGGATCGACAGCGCCACATGGCAGCGGTAAACATCTTCGTTTTTCATGCCAAAACGCTCGCAGCCAAACAAAAAGGCCACGCTCTGCTCGGGCGCACCGGGTTTTGTCAGCTCGGCAAAGTGCTCGCGAGGCGAACGGGTGGGGGGGCCGAAGTCACGCGGCGTCATGGCCGTGGCGCACAAATGGGTCACGCCTTCCAAGGCCTCGTCCAGCGTATCGACCACCCGCGCCTTGGCCAACACGTCGTTGGCCCCGCTGGCGCGCTGGATGGTTTCTTCTTTGCGCAGCACATTGGGCCAGCGCGGTGCCACCAACACCAACTCGTCAAAGCCCATGACTTTCAGAGCGCGGGCGGCAGCACCCACGTTGCCCGCATGGCTGGTTTCTATCAAGATGAATCGCGTTTTCATGCCCCGATTGTCCATGCTGGGATGGCACTCAGACGACAGGCGCATCTTGGACATGACGCCAAAATGACGAATACACCCTGTTTTCATGAGAAAATGCACCCTTCGCCGCCGCGATCGTGCGTGGGCCAGACCAGTTCTTCACACAATTTATGTCGTCCAATCTCCACCCCATGCTCAACGTGGCCATCAAGGCTGCGCGCGCCGCTGGCGCCATCATCAACCGTGCGGCGCTCGACGTTGAAGCGGTTCGCATCTCGCAAAAGCAGGTCAACGACTTCGTCACCGAAGTTGACCACGCGAGTGAAAAAATCATCATTGAGACCTTGCTGACCGCCTACCCTGACCACGGCATCTTGGCCGAAGAGTCCGGCCGCGAATTCGGCAACCCCCTCGCTGACCACATCTGGATCATCGACCCATTGGACGGCACGACCAACTTCATCCACGGCTTCCCTGTTTATTGCGTGAGCATTGCCCTGCAAGTGCGCGGCAAGATCGAACAAGCCGTCATTTACGACCCCACCCGCAACGACCTGTTCACCGCCACCAAAGGCCGTGGCGCGTTCATGAACGACCGCCGCCTGCGCGTAAGCAAGCGCATCCGCATGGAAGAGTGCATCATTTCCACGGGCTTCCCTTTCCGCAAGGGCGACAACTTCAACCAGTACCTGCGCATGATGGGCGACGTGATGCAACGCACCGCTGGCCTGCGCCGCCCGGGCGCTGCAGCTTTGGATCTGGCTTATGTGGCCGCAGGTTTCACCGATGGTTTCTTTGAAACCGGCCTCTCGCCTTGGGACGTCGCTGCGGGCTCGCTGCTGGTCACCGAAGCCGGTGGCCTGATCGGCAACTTCACGGGCGAGTCGGACTTCTTGGAACAAAAAGAGTGCCTGGCGGGTGCCCCCCGCATTTACGGCCAGTTGGTCACGATCTTGGGCAAGTACAGCAAGTTCGCCAGCGCTGGCGACAAAGCCAATGTTCGCAGCGCTGTGGACACCCTGAGCCGCGAACGCACCTCAGACAACCACGACCTTGAAGCCGATGGCCAAGAGGATGCTGCGCCTCAGGACGGCGGCGAAACCAAAGACGCACCTTTTTAAGCCATGTCTGCGCTCGACTTGAGTGCCCACACCCCCATGATGGCCCAGTACCTGGGCATCAAGGCGGAATTCCCTGACACGCTGGTGTTCTACCGCATGGGCGACTTTTACGAGTTGTTCTTTGCCGACGCCGAAAAAGCCGCTGGCCTGCTGGACATCACTTTGACGCGCCGAGGCCAGTCGGCCGGGCAACCCGTGATGATGGCGGGCGTGCCTTTTCATTCGATGGAAACGTATCTGGCCCGCTTGATCAAGCTGGGCGAGTCGGTGGCCATTTGTGAACAAGTGGGCGATGTGGCCACGTCCAAAGGCCCAGTCGAGCGCAAAGTCGTGCGCGTGGTCACTCCCGGCACCCTGACCGACACCGCTTTGCTGTCCGACAAAAGCGAAGCCATCTTGCTGGCCGTGCACCAAGCCGCAAAAAACCGCTGCGGCTTAGCGTGGTTGAGCGTCACACAAGGCGTGGTGAACCTGGCCGAATGCGCGCAAAGCGACTTGGCCGACTGGATCGACCGCATCAGCCCCAGCGAGCTGCTGGCCAGCGCGGGCATCACGCCCACCTTTGAGCAAAAACTGCGCGGCCTCAAAACCGCAGGCCGAGGCAGCTGGTCATTCGCTCTGCGTCCTGATTTTCAGTTTGACGCGGGCCTGGGCCAGCGCAAGCTGCTGGAGCAACTGCAAGCCGCCTCGCTCGCTGCCTGGAGCGCCGACGCCCTGAGCGACGCGCACGCCGCAGCCGCTGCGCTGCTCACTTACGCCGAACACACCCAAGGCCGCAGCCTGCCGCATGTGCAGCGGGTGCAGGTGCAGCGCTCGGATGCGCTGATTGACTTGCCCGCCAGCACACGTCGCAACCTGGAGCTGACACAAACCCTGCGCGGCGAAAGCGCATCGGATTCACCCACGCTCTTTGCCCTGCTCGACACCTGCATGACCGGCATGGGCAGCCGCCTGCTCAAAAGCTGGCTGCTCAGCCCGCCGCGTGACCGCCAAGTGGCACAACAACGCCTGCAAGCCCAAGCCGTGTTGCGCGGTGACAGTGGATCGGGCGCCTGGAGCAGCCTGCGCGAACAACTCAAAGGCGCGAGCGACGTGGAACGCATCACCGCACGCACCGCGCTGCGCCAGGTGCGCCCGCGCGAGCTGGTGGCGCTGCGCCATGCGCTGGCGCGTGCGGCCTCGCTGTCGACCCAATTGCAGGCCCTGAACCCCGAGCCCGGCACCTTGCTGGCGGGCATGGCCCGCTGGCTCACACCGCCGACTCATTGCGCAGAGCTGCTGCACATGGCCCTGCTCGAAGAGCCCGCTGCCCTGGTGCGCGACGGCGGCATCATCGCCGACGGCCTGGACGCCGAGCTGGACGAGCTGCGCGGTATCCAGACCAACTGCGATGCGTTTTTGCTCGACCTGGAAACCCGCGAAAAAGAGCGCACCGGCATTGCCAACCTGCGCGTGCAGTTCAACAAGGTGCACGGTTTTTACATCGAGGTCACACAAGGGCAACTCGACAAAGTGCCTGATGACTACCGCCGCCGACAGACCCTGAAAAACGCCGAGCGCTTCATCACGCCCGAGCTCAAAACCTTTGAAGACAAAGCCCTGTCGGCGCAAGAACGCGCCTTGGCCCGCGAAAAGTGGCTTTACGAAGGCCTGCTCGACCAATTGCAGGCCTTTGTGCCCGCGCTCACCGAATTGGCGCAGGCCATGGCCAGCCTGGACGTGCTGTGCGCACTGACCGAGCGCTCGCTCACCTTGAACTGGTGCGCCCCCGAGTTCACCAAAGAGCCCTGCATCGAAATCCGCCAAGGCCGTCACCCGGTGGTAGAAGCACGCTTGGCCGAGCTGTCGGGTGCCAGCTTCATCGCTAACGACACAGTGCTGGGTTCGCGCCAGCGTTTGCAGATCATCACCGGCCCCAACATGGGCGGTAAATCGACCTACATGCGCCAAGTGGCCCTGATCGTGCTTTTGGCCAGCATCGGCAGCCATGTGCCCGCCAGCCGCTGCCGCCTGGGGCCCATCGACGCCATCCACACCCGGATCGGTGCGGCCGACGACCTGGCCAACGCCCAATCGACCTTCATGCTGGAGATGACCGAAGCCGCGCAAATCTTGCACAGCGCCACGCCGCACAGCCTGGTGCTGATGGACGAGATCGGACGTGGCACCTCCACCTTTGACGGCCTGGCTCTCGCCAGCGGCATCGCCACCCACCTGCACAACAAAACACAAGCCTTTGCGCTGTTTGCCACGCACTACTTCGAGCTGACCGAATTCCCGGCCACGCACACGGCGGCGGTGAACATGCATGTGAGCGCGGCCGAATCGGGCGCGTCCATCGTGTTTTTGCACGAGCTGCAACCCGGCCCCGCCAGTAAGAGCTATGGCGTGCAGGTGGCGCGGTTGGCGGGCATGCCTGCCACTGTCCTCAACCACGCCCGGCACGCGCTCAGCGCACTAGAAGCCGGGGCTACAGAAAGCCGCCAGCAGGTGGACTTGTTTGCCGCCCCGCCCGAATCCGAAGCCACGGGCCCCAGCCCCATCGAAGTGGCACTGGCCCAAATCAACCCCGACGCGCTCAGCCCCCGCGAAGCGCTCGACGCCCTCTATGCCCTGCAGCGCTTGCTGCCCAAAAGTTAAAGAGCACCACATGACTTACTGCGTTGCCGTCAAAACCCGCGCCGGGCTGGTGTTTTTGTCCGACTCCCGCACCAACGCGGGCCTGGACCAGATCAGCACCTTCCGCAAAATGATCGTCTATGAAAAAGCGGGCGACCGCTTCATGACCTTGCTGTCGGCGGGCAACCTGAGCATTTCGCAATCGGTGCGCGAAGTGCTGCAGATTGAAAAACTGGTCGAACCTGGCCAAGACGAGCCCCTGACCATCTGGAACGCCAAAAGCATGTTCGACGCCACCCGCGTGTTGGGCGCGGCCGTGCGCCGCGTCTACGAGCGCGATGCCGCTGCCCTGCGAGCCTCGGGTGTGGAGTTCAACGTCTCCATGATTTTTGGTGGCCAAATCGGCCAAGAAGGCATGCGCCTGTTCCAGGTCTATTCGCCCGGTAACTTCATCGAAGCCACCGACGAAACGCCCTACTTCCAGATTGGCGAATCCAAATACGGCAAGCCCGTGCTCGACCGCGTCATCACCCCCAACACGCCCTTGGACGAAGCGGCCAAATGCGCTTTGGTGTCCATGGACTCGACACTCAAGTCCAATCTGTCGGTGGGTCTGCCGCTGGACATGGTGGTCTACCAAGCGGGCAGCTTGCAGACCGACCGCATCATGTGCATCGACGAGCACAACCCCTACTTTCAGATGTTGCGTTCCAGCTGGGGCGACAAGCTGCGCCAGATGTTCGACAGCATCGAAGACCCCATGTGGCACGGCGGCGCAACCCAAGTCCCCCTCATGGTGCCGCCCACACGCAACGCCCTGCTCAAAAAAATCACCACGCCTGAAGAGAAACTGATTTGAATCAGCGCTGATTTTTCTGGCGCAATTCCCTGCTCTTCACTGCTGACAGGGCACCGTCAAACCCGTCTCAAATCCAGGGTGTACGGGAACTCTGGGCTGGCGTGCAATTGGGCATTGGGCTTCAGGGACGGCAACTGATTCATCGCCCCAGGTGTGTGCCCCATGCGGAAGAAGCGTGCCAATCGGCGGCTTTCAGCCTCGTAAGCGTTGACGGGGAAGGTGTCGTAGCTGCGGCCACCGGGGTGAACGACGTGGTACTGGCAGCCGCCCAGCGAGCGTTTCATCCAGGTGTCCACCAGGTCCACCGTGAGCGGCGCGTGCACGCCGATGCTCGGGTGCAGCGACGAAGGCGGGTTCCAGGCTTTGTAGCGCACGCTGGCCACGAACTCGCCCACCACGCCTGTGGGCTGTAGGGGCAGGGGCTTGCCGTTCACCGTCACCGTGTGGCGCGAGGGGTTCATGCCGGTCACATGTACCTCGATGCGCTCCAGCGACGAGTCCACATAACGGGCGGTTCCGCCTGCGCCGCTTTCTTCGCCCATGACGTGCCAGGGCTCCAGTGCATTGCGCAGGGTGACCACCGCGCCATCGACCCGGATTTGCCCCACCAGCGGGAAGCGGAACTCGAAATGCGGCGCGAACCAGCTCGGATCAAAGTGAAAGCCCGCATCGCCCAATTCGGTCAGCACGTCGTCAAAGTCCTTGTGTATCCAGTGCGGCAGCATGAAGCGGTCGTGCAGCTCGGTGCCCCAACGCGTCACGGGGGCTGAATACGGTTCGTCCCAGAAGCGGGCCACCAGCGCACGCAGCAGCAATTGCTGCACGATGCTCATGCGCTCGTGCGGCGGCATCTCGAAAGCGCGCAACTCCAGAAGGCCCAGACGCCCGGTGCTGCTGTCGGGTGAATACATCTTGTCGATGCAAAACTCGCTGCGGTGGGTGTTTCCGGTCACGTCCACCAGGATGTTGCGCAGGGTGCGGTCGACCACCCAGGGGGCCATGTCGGTGCCGTATTTTTTGCGGTTGTTCACGATCTCGCGCAGCGCGATTTCCAGCTCATAGACCTGGTCATTGCGCGCTTCGTCCACGCGCGGGGCCTGGCTGGTCGGGCCAATGAACATGCCGCTGAACAAATAACTCAGGCTCGGGTGGTTGTGCCAGTACAGCACCAGACTGGCCAGCAGTTCGGGGCGGCGCAAGAAGGGGCTGTCGGCGGGCGTGGCCCCGCCCATCACCATGTGGTTGCCGCCGCCGGTGCCGGTGTGGCGGCCGTCGGTCATGAACTTTTCGGCAGACAGGCGCGTCTCGAAAGCGGCCTTGTACAAAAACTCGGTGTGCTCGACCAACTCTTTCCAGTTGTGGGCCGGGTGGATGTTGACCTCGATCACGCCGGGGTCGGGTGTGACTTGCAACACTTTGAGGCGCGGGTCGCGTGGCGGCGGGTAGCCTTCCATGACGATCTTCATGCCGAGCTTCAGCGCTGTGGCTTCGACGGCGCTCACCAGCGCCAAGTAATCTTCGAGGCGCGCCAGGGGCGGCATGAAGACGTAAATCACGCCGGAATTCTCACCTTTGGCCAGGGCATCGGCTTCGGCTTTGGGGCCGTTGGCGCGGCGCGGATCACGCACTTCCACGCACAGGGCTGTGCGCACCACCGAGGCGTCAGACTCGAACTTGGCTGCGGGCACTGCTTGAACCGGCAAGGCTGCAGTGGGTTTGTGGCGTGGCTGCATCGTCACCGGAGCGGTGGGCAAGGCGTTTCGGGGAGAAAACGGGTCTTGCTCGATCATGTGCCAACGGTCGGTAGGGGCAGCCCATGGCAGCGAGTCGAGGGGCAAGCGCCAGCCCATGGGTGAGTCGCCGGGCATGAGGTACATGCGCTCGTCGCGCACAAACCAGCGGCCGGTTTGCCATTGCGGGCCCGTCAGCTCAGGAGAGGCGACTTCGACAGGCTGAATGGGCAGCACATAACCCACCGCCTGGTCCAAGCCCTGGCTGAAGATGCGGCGCAAGCGGTTGCGCTCCATCTCGTCGTCCAACCGCGCATCAAACGGGTCCACGTTCACAGGCAGACGGCGTTCACGCCACAGGTAGTACCAGGTGTCTTCGTAGCCGGGCAGCACGGTGTCTGCGCTCAAGCCCAGTTGCGCCGTGAGCCCTTGCATGAAGCGCTTAGCGTCGGCGCTGGTGTAGTGGCTGGGTTCGCGTTCGTCGGCAAACACCTCGGGGTTTTGCCAGCAGGGCGTGCCATCGGCACGCCAGTAAATGCTCAGTGCCCAGCGCGGCAGTTGCTCGCCCGGGTACCACTTGCCTTGGCCAAAGTGCAAAAACCCGCCTTGGCCGTATTGCTGGCGCAGTTTGTGCACCAACTCGGTGGCCAGGCCCCGCTTGGTCGGCCCCAGGGCATCGGTGTTCCATTCGGCCCCGTCGCGGTCTTGGGTGGACACAAAAGTCGGCTCGCCGCCCATGGTCAAGCGCACGTCTTGCGCCACCAGTTGCGCGTCCACCTGATCGCCCAAAGCCAGCACATCGGTCCATTGGTCTTCGCTGTAGGGCTTGGTCACGCGGGGCGACTCGTGGATGCGCGTCACGCTCATCTCGTGGTGGAACTCGACCTCGGCTTCGTCCATCAAGCCTTCGATCGGTGCTGCGGCAGACGGCTGAGGTGTGCAGGCCAGCGGAATGTGGCCTTCACCCGCCAGCAAGCCAGACGTTGGGTCCAGCCCCACCCAACCTGCGCCGGGCAAATACACCTCGCACCAGGCGTGCAGGTCGGTGAAGTCGACTTCGGTGCCGCTGGGGCCATCGAGCGATTTCACGTCGGGGGCCAGCTGGATCAGGTAGCCCGAGACAAAACGGGCGGCGATGTTCATGTGGCGGAACAACTGCACCAAGAGCCAGGCCGTGTCGCGGCATGAACCGCTTTTCAGGGTCAGGGTTTCTTCGGCCGTTTGCACACCGGGCTCCATGCGGATGGTGTAACGGATGTCTTGGTGCAAGCGCTGGTTGATCTGCACCAAAAAGTCGATGGTGCGCTGGCGCTTGCGGTCCATGCTGGCCAGGTATTTTTTGAAGAGCGGCGTCTTGTGGTCTTTGTCGAGGTAAGACTGCAGCTCTTCCCGCACGGTGTCGGCGTATTTGAAGGGCACCTCTTCGGCTGAGGGCTCCAGAAAGAAGTCAAAGGGGTTGAACACGGCCATCTCGGTGACCACGTCCACCGTGACTTTGAAGGCGTTGGTTTTTTTCGGAAAGACCAAGCGCGCCTGGTAGTTGGCAAAAGCGTCTTGCTGCCAGTTGATGAAATGCTCTGCGGGCTCGACCTTGAGGCTGTAGCTCAAGATACGGCTGCGGCTGTGCGGCGCAGGGCGCAGGCGAATCACCTGGGGGCCGAGCTGCACGGGGCGGTCGTATTCGTAATGGGTAACGTGGTGCAGGGCAACGTGTATCGACATATCTCGTTCAGCGCAACAGGGGCTGCACACATGACAGATGCAGCTTGGGCAGTGAC
The DNA here is from genome assembly GCF_002778285.1 of Limnohabitans sp. 15K. Lineage (GTDB taxonomy): Bacteria > Pseudomonadota > Gammaproteobacteria > Burkholderiales > Burkholderiaceae_C > Limnohabitans_A. Next base: position 153,230 of record NZ_NESM01000004.1, on the reverse strand, counting down.
AACTAGCAAGACACGCGCCAGTAGCAGCTGCCCGAACTCGGCTGTCGCACGCGTTTGGGCGCACTGCTTTGGTGCTGATGATGTTTTGGCACCGTTAGAGTGCACGACCTGTCCGCATGAGGTGTTCGCAAGCTGCATTCCAGAGCGGTTGGTCGCCGAACTGACTTGGCAACACCTCAAACGACCTGGATTCGGCTCCAGGTGCTTGGGTATATATCTTGCTAACCTTTAAAACAGGAGTGAAGAGCCATGCACCAATTCGACGAGATGTACAGCCGCCTGCCCGCTGCCGGCGAAGTGGGAAAAGAAGGGGAAGTGGGTGAGGTCAGGAATCATTACTTGGCCTATGCCCGCTGGTTGCAAACCCAGAACCCACAGACCATGGCGGCAAGGCGCGAAGAAGCTGAAGTGATCTTTCGCCGTGTGGGCATCACCTTTGCGGTCTACGGCGACAAAGACGAAGATGGCTCCGGCACCGAGCGATTGATCCCGTTTGACCTGATCCCGCGCATCATCGCCGCCCAAGAGTGGAAAAGCATGGAAGCGGGTCTGGTGCAGCGCGTCACCGCGCTCAACCGCTTCATCCACGACGTTTACCACGACCAAGACATCCTCAAGGCGGGCATCATTCCCCGCGAGCAGATCGAAGGCAATGCCCAGTTCCGCCCCGAGATGGTGGGGGTGGATGTGCCCAACCAAATTTATTCGCACATCAGCGGCATCGACATCGTGCGCGCCCCCGACAGCGCGGGCAACGGCGAGTACTACGTGCTCGAAGACAACCTGCGCGTGCCCAGCGGTGTGAGCTACATGCTCGAAGACCGCAAGATGATGATGCGGCTCTTTCCAGACCTCTTCAGCCAGCACCGCGTAGCCCCGGTGGCGCATTACCCCGACTTGCTGCTCGAGACACTGCGTGCCAGCAGCCCCGCCACAACCGCCGAGCCCACGGTGGTGGTGCTCACGCCCGGCATGTACAACAGCGCCTACTTCGAGCACGCCTTTTTGGCGCAGCAGATGGGTGTGGAGCTGGTCGAAGGGCAAGACCTGTTCGTCAAAGACAAGTTCGTTTACATGCGCACCACCCGCGGCCCCAAGCGGGTGGACGTGATCTACCGCCGGGTGGACGACGACTTTTTGGACCCCAATGTGTTCCGCCCCACCTCGACGCTGGGCTGCGCGGGCCTGATGGAGGCCTACAAGGCGGGCCATGTGGCGATCTGCAACGCGGTGGGCACAGGCGTGGCCGACGACAAGTCGATCTATCCCTATGTGCCCGACATGATCAAGTTTTACCTGGGTGAGGAGCCGATTCTCAAAAACGTGCCGACTTTTCAGTGCCGCAAGCCCGACGATTTGCAGTACACCCTGGCCAACCTGAAAGACCTGGTGGTCAAGGAAGTGCACGGCGCAGGCGGCTACGGCATGCTGGTCGGCCCGGCCTCGACCAAAGAAGAAATCGAGAGCTTTCGCGGCGCACTGCTGGCCAACCCCGAGGGCTACATCGCGCAGCCCACGCTCAGCTTGTCCACTTGCCCCACCTATGTGGACAGCGGCATCGCACCACGCCACATCGACCTGCGCCCCTTTGTGTTGTCGGGCCGCACGGTGCAGATGGTGCCCGGAGGCCTGACCCGCGTGGCACTCAAGGAAGGCTCTTTGGTGGTGAATTCGTCGCAGGGCGGTGGCACCAAAGACACCTGGATATTGCAGGACTGAAAAGGGGAGAACACACACATGCTTTCAAGAACCGCCGACCACCTCTTCTGGATGTCCCGTTACATGGAGCGGGCGGAGAACACCGCCCGCATGCTCAATGTGAGCTACGAAACCTCGCTGCTGCCGCAGTCGGCCGCTGCTGCCCAAGCCGGATGGGAAGGCATCCTCTCGATCAGCGAGTTGCTGCCGGCTTACCTTGCCCAATACCAGAGCATCAATCCGCGGGACGTGATGGAGTTCATGGTGAAAGACGTGGACAACCCTTCGTCCATCATCTCTTGCTTGCGTGCGGCACGCGAAAATGCCCGCGCCGTGCGCGGCACCCTCACCACCGAGGTGTGGGAAACGCAAAACCAGACCTGGCTCGAAGTCAACCGCATGCTCAAAAACGGGGAGTTCGAGCGCGACCCAGGCCAGTTTTTTGAATGGGTGAAATTCCGATCGCATCTGTCTCGCGGCGTCACGGTGGGCACCATGCTGATGGACGAGTCGCTTTACTTCATGCGCATGGGCACGTTTTTGGAGCGGGCCGACAACACGGCGCGTTTGGTGGATGTCAAGTTCCACGCCATGCAAAACGACTTTTTTGGCGTACCGCAGTTCGGGGCGTCCGAAACCGAAGTCTCACAGGAATACGATTTTTACCACTGGAGCGCCATCTTGCGCAGCGTCAGCGGCTTCGAGGTGTACCGCAAGGTGTACCGTGATGTGATCCGCCCTGAACGTGTGGCGGAGTTGCTGATACTGAGGCCCGACATGCCGCGCTCGCTGCATGCCAGTCTGAACGAGGTGGTGTCCAACTTGAAGCTGGTGTCGCACGATGCCAACAGCGACACGCTGCGCCATGCGGGGCGTTTGCGCTCAGAGTTGGCCTTTGGCCGCATCGACGAAATTTTGGCCACTGGCCTACACGCTTACCTGACCCAGTTCCTGGAGCGGGTGAACGTTCTGGGGGGTCGCATCAGCCGGGAATTCTTGATGCCCCATTCAGCTTGAATCTGACAAGCCAGCAAGTCACACAGGCTCATTCATCCAGGGGCGCAACCGTCACGGCCACTTCGAGCGTGTGCGCACCGCCGCCTTGCAAGACGCCCCTCAGCGGCGACACATCGGCAAAGTCACGCCCCACAGCCAGGCGCACGTAGTCTTCGCCTGGACTGGCCAGGCCCGTGCGGTCGTTGGTCGGGTCCAGATCCAACCAGCCTTGGCAGGCATGACCGGCCAACTCGGGCAGGTAAACCGACGCCCAAGCGTGCGAGGCATCGCTGCCCACCAACCGGGGTTGGCCCGGAGGGGGTTGCGTCAACAAGTAGCCGCTGACATAGCGGGCCGGTAAACCCAGCGAGCGCAAGCAGGCCAACAAAATGTGGGCAAAGTCCTGGCAAACGCCGCGTTTGTCTTGCAGGGCTTCAAGCGCTGGGGTGTTGATGTCGGTGCTGGCTGTTTCATAACGGAAGTCGCGGTGCATGCGCGCTGTCAACTCCTGCGCGGCCTGCATGAGGGATCGCCCCGGCGCGAAACTGCTTTGCGCGTAGGCCAAAAACGCTTCGTGGACAGGTGCATGGTGAGAGCCAAACACAAAGCCACTGTGCACATCGCCGGGGTGCCCCCCTCGGTAGCGAAAGTGTTCACGCACCGATTCCCAGCTTTGCTCGGATGTACCGGGTGCAATGGCTGAGGTCTCCAGTTCGCTGTACGCGCGAACCATCAGGCCATCGTGCGGATTTGTCAGAGCCCAATAGGCCCGGTGGTTGAAAAAAGCATCGATGTTGTGCTGCACCGAAGCTTGGGGCTCCACCTGCATCCAGTGGCTGATGACCTGTTGGCATGGGGTGTTGGCCGGTTGCAAGTGCGCCACATGCTGCGCGGTTTGTACCGATGGACTGTATCGGTAGCGGGTTTCGTGGGTGATGGCCAGGCGCATGGTGAAGGGGGCGGGTCAAGCGCCGACGCTGTAGCGGGCTTCGCCGCTGTGGGTGAAAAACAGGCTGCACAGTTGGTCAGAGACCTCACAAGCCGCAGTTTGACAATGCGCCAAAGCGGCATGCAGTGGCAACGTGCTACCGGCTTGTGCCGGCTTGTTGTCTAAAGGCCAGAGCGACTCGGGCGTCATCTCAATCAGCTGTGGCACCAGCTCAGCCATGGGGGTGGTGGCCCCATCGGCCAAGTTGCCCATGCGGCGCAAGCGTGAGCGCAAGGTGTGCGCCACCCAGCCCAGTGAACGTGGATTGTCAGAGTGGGTCACCAACAAATCCATCAGTGCCTGGGGGGTGCGGCTTTGCTGGTACTGGGCATGAAAACTGATGGTGCTGTCAAACAGGTCGAGCACGGCGTCAAACCCCGCTTGCTCGCCGATCAGCCCCAACTGCACGGCTTCGGAGAGGGCGCTGGACAAAAATTGCAGGCGTTCGATGTGGCGTCCAATGGACAACAAGCGCCAGCCATCGTCGCGGCTCATGCGGTCGGTTTGTGCGCCGGTCAGTGCGGCCAGCATCTGGCTGGTGTCGGCCAGCAGGCGCTGCACGGCCAAAGTGTCAGGTGCCGCACTCTGTTGCTCGGGGCTGAAGAAGCGCGACTCGGTTTGTTCCAGCAAGCGCCAATGTTCGGGCGACAGGCGTTCGCGCACCGAAGCGGCGGCCAGTCGCACAGCACGCAAATTGAAGCCAACGCTGGTGGCCAGTTCTTTGTCCCACAGGCCAGCCACCAAAGAGCGCTCAAAAACCCGATGCGCTTGCGATGCGGCGGGCACCCCTACCCTCACCAGACCATGACGTGTGGCCATGCGGGTGATGAACTGGAGCAGGTCTGGTCTGTTCTGGTTCTCGCTGCCCAGAATTTCCAGACTCAGACGCACCAAGCGCAACGTGTTCTCGGTCCGTTCGGTGTAACGCCCCATCCAAAACAGGTTTTCAGCGGCACGGCTGGTGACCAGGCGCTGCCGCTGCAGGGCTGTGACATCGGGAATGGGCTCCGCCTGTGGCCGTGGGGTGGGAGGGGTCGGCTTGGGTGATGGGCTGGACGACTGCGACTGCGACTGCGACTGCGACTGCGACTGCGACTGCGATTGCGATTGCGATTGCGATTGCGACTGTGATTGCCGCTGTGAATGCGCCGTACTCGGTGTCGCACTCTGCACCCAGACATCGGCGCTGCTGCCACCCCGCTGCATGGAGGCGATGCCTTCGCGGGTGCCCAGGCGAGCCAAGCCGCCAGGCAAAACCTGCCAGTGACCTTGGGCGTTGGCCACGGCGAACACGCGCAACTCCACGGGCCGTGACTGAATGCAGGACGCACCATCGGCAGCGGTTTGCCATGTGGGTTGGTGCGACAAGGGCAGCCACGATTGCAGTGTGTGGGCATCCGGGTCACGCAGGATGCGCCCCGCCCACTCGTCTTGTTCGCGGCGTGAAAGCGCATGACCTTGGACAGGCTCAAAGCTTTGGCGGTCGGTGTTGTAGGGGTAGGTGGGCTTGATCACACAGCTGCTGATGCGTGGCAACACATCTTGCAGCGCAGCGGCTTCACCGCACCACCAGCTCGGAATGGCAGGCAGTTGCAGTTCTTCGCTCAGCAGGTCACGCGCCAGTGCAGGCATGAAACCCAGCAGTGCGTTCGACTCCAGAAAGCCCGAGCCCGGTGTGTTGGCCACCAAAACATTGCCACTGCGCACCGCTTGCAGCAAGCCGGGTACGCCCAGTGTGGAGTCGGCGCGCATTTCCAGAGGGTCCAGCCAATCGTCATCGACGCGCTTGAGCAAACCATGCACCTGCTGCAAGCCCTGCAAGGTTTTCAGATAAAGCTTTTCGTCGCGCACGGTCAGGTCATTGCCTTGCACCAAGCTCAGGCCAAGATACCGCGCCAGATAAGCGTGCTCGAAATAGGTTTCGTTGTACGGCCCGGGGGTGAGCAGCGCGATGTGGGCAGAAGCCCCGGCTGGGCTGCGGGCCTTGATGCCGTCAATCCAGGTGCGGTAGGTCTCTGCCAAGCGCTGCACTGGAAATGCCTCAAACGCTTGAGGGAACAGGCGCGACACAATTTGCCGGTTTTCAAGCAAATAACCCAAGCCCGAAGGCGCTTGTGTTCGTTGCGACAGCAGCCACCAGCAACCGTCAGGCCCGCGTGCCAAATCAAACGCGGCCAACGACAAATAGCGCCCCCCCACAGGGGGTACGCCGTGCATGGCGGGCAGATACGCCGGGTGGCCTTGCACCAAAGCCGCAGGCAGTTGACCGTTGAGTACAAGCTTTTGCGGGCCATAAGCGTCGGCCATGATGCGTTCTAGCAACTGCATGCGCTGCATCACACCGGCTTCAATTTGCTGCCAGTCCTTGGTGTCCAACATGAGCGGAAACAGGTCGAGCGACCAGGGCCGCTGAGGCTGATCGGCGGCGGCATAGACGTTGTAGGTGATGCCGTTGTCACGCACCTGCCGCTGCAAGTTGGCCATGCGGGCATTCAGGTCTGGCTGTTGGCCCGCGGTTTCCGAGGCCAGACGATCGGTAAATGTTTGCCATGCCCCGCTGAGCGCGCTGACGGTCTCTGCCAGAGGCGCGAGGGTTTTTGCCTTGGTCAATGGGGTAACTTGACCCCGCAGCTCATCCCAGTGACCCGCAGGGGCGCGCTCCTGTTGGAGCGCAAGCCATTTAGTGGCCTCGGCTTCATCGCCGCCAAGCTGTAGAGGCGAGGTGTCATTCATCAGACCATTGTCGCTTTATTTTGAGCTTTTTCACCTGGTTTAAGATGCCGCTGACTTCACTGCAACATGATCTCCGTTGGCCCGGACATCGGAAGACCTCACGCCAACGCTCTGTGCTCGCTTCGCCACGATGCGCCTCGTTCACCTGGATATCGGTTCCATCACCACATGACTCCTCGCATCATCTTCTCGCACGGCAACAGTTTTCCGGCCAGCACCTACAAGGTGATGCTCGAGAACCTGCGCCAGCGCGGCTTTCAAGTGGGTGCGGTGGAGATGTTTGGGCACGACCCACAATACCCAGCCACCAACAATTGGCCGCACTTGGTGCAACAGTTGGCCGACTTTGCCAAAACACAACAGGGCGATGGCGAACCGGCTTTTTTGGTGGGTCACTCCTTGGGTGGCATTTTGAGTTTGATGTGCGCCGCCCGCCACCCGGAACTGGCACGCGGCGTCTTGCTGATCGACTCGCCAGTAATCGGTGGATGGCGCGCCACCACCCTGGGTTTGGCCAAACGCACACCTCTGATTGGCTCCCTTTCGCCAGGGCGCATCAGCCAAAAACGTCGCAACCACTGGCCCGATGCCCAAGCAGCCCTGGAAAGCTTTCAGCAGAAAAAGTCTTTTGCCCGTTGGGACCCACAGGTGCTGCAGGACTACATTGAGTTTGGCACCCACGATGCCGACGGCCAACGCGTGCTGAGCTTTGACCGTGACGTGGAAACCGCCATCTACAACGGCCTGCCCCACAAACTGGACAGCTTGCTCAAGCGCCATCCCCTTAAATGCCCAGCTGCATTCATCGGCGGCACCCACTCGTCTGAAATGCGTCAAGCTGGCGTTGATCTGACCCACAAGGTGGTCAAGGGCCGCGTCATGATGCTGGACGGCTCCCACCTGTTCCCGATGGAAAAGCCCATCGCCACGGCCGCGGCCATTGAGGCATCGCTGCGCAACATGGGGGCTTGATCAAGCCGCCCAGGTCACCATGCCTGTGTAACTGGTGCCCAGCACCACCAGACCAAACACGATCCGGTACCATGCAAACACCTCAAAGCTGTTGGTTGAGATGAACTTGAGCAACCAGCGCACACACACCCAAGCGCTCAAAAAAGAGAACAACAAACCCACTGCAAACATGGGCGCATCGGTCACGCTGAGCAAGGCACGCTCTTTGTAAAGGCTGTAAGCACCCGCACCAATCAATGTGGGAATGGCCAAATAAAAAGAAAAGTCGGTCGCCGCCTTGCGCGACATGCCAAGCAACATGCCACCGATGATGGTTGCACCGCTGCGGCTGGTGCCTGGAATCATGGCCAGGCACTGCACCAAGCCCACCTTGAGCGCATCACGCCCGCGCATGTCTTCGACCTCGTGAATGCGCACCTTGCTGACTGGGCGTCGCTCGGCCCACAAGATGATGAAGCCGCCAATGATGAAGGTGGTGGCCACCACCGCAGGCGTGAACAAATTCGCCTTGATGGCCTTGCCGAACAGCAGGCCCAAGATGACCGCAGGCACAAAAGCGATGAAGACATTGAGCGCAAAACGCTGGGCATCGGCGCTGTGCGGCAAGGCACGGATGGTCGTGTTGATTTTTTGCAAATACACAATGATCACGGCCAAGATCGCCCCAGTCTGAATGGCGATGTCAAACACCTTGGCCTTGTCATCGTCAAAACCCAGCAAGGCCCCGGCCAGGATCAAATGCCCGGTTGAAGAAATCGGCAAAAACTCGGTCAAACCTTCGACCAGCCCCATCACGGCGGCTTTGAGTAACAAAACGGTGTCCACAAACGCTCCTGAAAACTGAAGTCGATTATCGCTGTTGGCCCTTGCATGCACTTGCGTTCGCGCTGCATCGCTGCAACTGACGCCGAAAACCTGCCGTTTTGTCGCATCCTGCTTCTCAAAGCTTTGTGAAGGCCTCACAGTCGAGCCTCATCCCACCCACCACAACCATCCCAGGAGGAACAGCATGCAAATGTCACCCGTGATCGCCACCCACATGAGCTTGGCCTTGGCTGCCTTGGTCATGGGGCCCGTGGCGCTGTGGTCGCGGCTGGGCACGACCCGCCCGCGCCTGCACCGGGGCATGGGTTACGCCTGGGTCACCTGCATGGCAGGCGCGGCCTTGAGCGGCATCTTCATCCATGACTATGGCTTGCCCAACTGGGCGGGCTACACCCCCATCCACCTGCTCGTGCCTGTGACTTTTTTCAGCCTTTACAAAGGCTTGAGCGCCATTGCCCACGGCCAGGTCAGCCTGCACCGCCGCACCATGCAAACGACCTACATCCTGGCTTGCGTGGTCACAGGCCTGTTCACCTTGCTGCCCCAGCGCTATCTGGGCCAACTGGTCTGGGGCCAGTGGCTGGGCTGGCTTTAACTTCAAGAAAGCAATCCACATGCAAATACTCCAACACATCCCCGTCTGGGTTTTCTTCCTGCTCTTGGGCTTGATCGCTTTGGGTTTGCAGCAAACGCGCACACGGCACATCCCCAAGCCTCGGCTGCTGGGCATCAACATCGCGCTGACGGTCTTCACGTTGGTGGGGGTGATTCAACAGTGGTCACCCACGCCTTGGCTGGCACTGGGCCTGCTCAGCTGGGCCGCCAGCTGCGCTTTGGTGGCCTGGGGCTTGGGCCAAGGCGCTGCCCCCGCAGGCGCCAGCTACGACGCCGACACGCGGCGATTCACCGTGCCCGGCAGCTGGCTGCCCTTGGCCTTGTTCATGGCCATCTTTGTGTGCAAATTTGTGGTCGGCATGCTGACCGCCACCGCGCCTGAGCACATCCACAACCTGAACGCCGCCATCGGCATCAGCGCCTTGTATGGCTTCTTTTCTGGCGTGCTCAATGCACGGGCTTGGCGTTTGCTCAAATTGCAAACAGACACCGTGCGGGTTTGAACTCGCGCTATTCTTCAAGCAAATGCTCTAACCACAGCATGCCCCTTAACCACCTCTTCGCCTGGCTCCCCGTCGACCAGCGCAAACCCCTGCTGCACCGCCTGCTGATCGTGTGGGCGGTGTCGCTGCCCATCGCTTTGGCCACCTGGATCGGGCACAAAAGCGATGGCCTGCCGCACCGCTTTGAGGTATCGCTGGTTTACGCCTACGCCATCTCGACCTTCATCTGGCTGTTCACCGATGTGTCGCGCTTTGTGTTCAAGCACCTGCTGCGTGTGCAAGGGCCGTTTTATTGGCCACCTGCACTGCGCGTCAGCCTGATGCTGGTGATGGGCATTCCGCTGGGCTATGTGCTGGGCACGTTGGTGGGCGACGCCTATACGGGCTGGTCCACCTGGGATTTGTGGCGCCTGAACACCAACCGCTTGGCGGGCATGGTGGTCAGCTCGGTGGCCATCAGCGCCGCGTTTGTGGCGTTCTTTTACCAACGCAGCAAAGCCGAATCGCTGGCCAGTCAGGTCACGCAGGCGCAGCTGATGCTGCTGCAGTCACAGCTCGAACCCCACATGCTGTTCAACACGCTGGCGCATTTGCGGGCGCTAATCGGGCACGATACAGAGCGTGCTTTGGCGATGCTGGACCATCTGAACGACTACCTGCGCACCACCTTGCACGCCTCGCGCCAGCCACTGCACCCGTTGGCGGATGAGTTTTCGCGGCTCGCTGATTACCTGAGCCTCATGGCCATACGCATGGGGCCACGGCTGGTGTTTGAACTCGACCTACCGCCCGCACTGGCCGCCACCCCAGTGCCCAGTTTCATCTTGCAACCCCTCGTCGAAAACGCCATACGCCACGGGCTGGAGCCGGTCGTGACCGGAGGCCGCATCGAGGTGCAAGCCCGCGCCGAAGGCCAGCAACTGCTGCTGACGGTTTTTGATAACGGCTGCGGCATCAGCGAACTGGCTTTGGCCGAGTCGACTCGCTCATTGATGCCTGGTCATGAACGCCCAACAGCATCGTGGGGCATGGCCCATGTCCGCCAGCGCCTGCACACCTTGTATGGAAAACACGCAGACATGCACATCAGCCCTGTGGCCACAGGCGGCACCTGCGTGGTGCTGACTTTGCCTTTGACAAACCTTTTTGAGGGGTGAGTTCCACATGAACACAACCGCCACAGCCCTGATCGCCGAAGACGAACCGCTGCTGGCGCAAGCCCTGCAACGCGAGCTGAGCGCCCTTTGGCCAGATCTGCGCGTGCTGGCCACAGCAAACGACGGCCTGAGCGCGGTGCAATTGGCGTTGCAACACCACCCCGATGTGCTGTTTTTCGACATTCGTATGCCGGGCCAAAGCGGGCTCGAAGCTGCAGCCGAGCTGGCCGAGGAATGGCCTGAAACCCAAGCCTTTCCGCTGTTGGTGTTTGTGACGGCTTATGACCAATACGCCATTGCCGCGTTTGAAGCGCAGGCGGTGGACTACGTGCTCAAGCCTGTGCGTGCTGACCGGCTGGCCCAAACCGTGGCGCGGCTGCAAAAGACCTTGCACCTGCGACATCACGCCCCCAACACAAGCGACAAAATGGACCCTGTGCTCCAGCAACTGCGCGCCTTGCTGAGCGCGCCCCCCGAAGCCGCCAAACCTGAGGCCCCTTTGCAAATGATCCAAGCCAGCGTGGGCAACCAGCTGCGCATGATCCCTGTGGCCGATGTGATGCAACTGGAAGCGGCAGACAAGTATGTTCGTGTGTTCAGCCGTGACGGCAGCGAAGTTCTGCTGCGCACCCCCCTCAAAGAACTGATGCAACGGCTGGACCCGCAAGTTTTCTGGCAAATCCACCGAGGCTGCGTTGTGCGCGCCACCGCCATCGAATCCGTCACACGCGACGAATCAGGGCGTCTGAGCCTGCGCTTGAAAGGTCGCAGCGAAAAAATGAGCGTGAGCCGCCTCTACGCGCATGTGTTCAAGGCCATGTGAACCCAGGTTCATGGCCATCAACGACGCCAGTCGTGGCCACCATGGCTGCTGCGGTCGTCACGTCGCCCCCACCGACCGCCATCGCTGCGGTCATCACGGCGGTCATGGCCGTGTTGCCAACCAGGGGCCGGGCGATAGATTTGAGGCGCATAAACCACCCGAGGTGGGGGTGGGGGTAAGTAAATGACCCGAGGGGGCGGTGCATAAAGGACCTGGCCGGGCACCCCGATCTGCGCTTGAATTGGAAAATGGCCAAGACGGGAATGCACGACCACCGAAGGCTCAACGGAGACCGGATGGGCACAGCCCACTTGGGTCAGGCCCAACACCAAACTGCCCATGAGCAGGGCTTTGCGAGACCAGGTTTTGAACATCAGCGTTGACATGTGGGTTCCTCTGAAAAGGATGACAGGCCAAAGGCCCGCCTATGTCTTTAGCGCGCAAGCCCGGTCTGCGGTGGACAACGCCTGCTTGGCAATGGTTTCCATTCGTAACCACTGTTGACGACCTGTATGGATTTAGACAGCAGGGGTCTGATCTTGAAAATATCTAAAACTTACAAAGTTTCACACTTTTTGTTTTCCTTAAAGTTATATTCAGCGCTCTCAACGAGGCACAAAATGAAAACCAATTGGATTCAAAAAACCCACCGGACCACCCAAAAATCATTGGTAGCTCTTTGCGTACTGGTGGCTCTGGCCTTGAGCGCTTGCGGCGGGAGTGGCAATAGCAGCGCAGACAGCAATGCTGCCGTGGTGGATCCTTACCCCGGTGTCAAGGCCTACACCTCGTTGGATTTGAACGCCCCACTCAATTACACGTCGCCCACTTTATTGGCCCACTACGATGCCGATTTGTTGGCCACCCGCAACTCAACACCCGCCAATTCAACCACCGACAAAGGCGCCACACTGGGGCGTGTGTTGTTCAATGACACACGTTTGAGTTTCAACAACACCAAATCCTGCGCGTCTTGCCATGTTCAAGCCAATGGTTTTGTCGACCGAGCCCAGTTCAGCACAGGTTTTACAGGAGGCCAAACGACGGCCCATGCCATGCGCCTGGGCAATGTGGCCTTTTACCAAGGCAACCGCATGTTTTGGGATAAACGGGCAGCAAGTTTGGAGGTCCAAGCGACCGATCCGATTCAAAACGCCATCGAGATGGGTTTCGACGCCACACACGGTGGCTTCAGTGCACTGGTTTCCATAATGCAAACCCTGCCTTACTACCCCGAATTATTCAAATGGGTATTTGGCGATGAAGCGATCTCTGAGGTACGCGTTCAAAATGCTTTGGCACAATTTCAGCGCAGCATGATTTCTGCCAACAGCAAGTGGGATCGGGCCTATGCCGTGGTTTACGCCAACAACGGCAGTGTCAACAGCCCACAAAATTTTGGGCGATCCTTGGCTGGCAACAACATTCCTGAAGCCGATCGCTTCACAGCCTCCGAAGACAGAGGTCGGGCATTGTTCATTCAAGGCCCAAACAATGGCGGCAAAGGCTGTGCAGGCTGCCATCAGCCGCCCACCTTTTCACTGGACCCCAACTCCAGAAGCAACGGACTGGATTTGAATGAAACCGTGATTTTCAAATCACCCTCGCTCAAAAACGTCGCGCTCGATGGACGGTTCATGCACGATGGCCGCTTTAGCACTTTGGAAGAAGTGTTGACACATTACGCAACAGGCATTCAGGCTGGCCCAGCCAGAGACAACCGTCTGCCTGCAGGCGGCATCCCCATGACTGCGCAAGATCAAGCCGATATCGTGGCTTTCTTGAAAACGTTGACCGACTCGACGCTCAACACCGACACACGCTTTGCCAGCCCGTTTATCAAGTGATTGAGTTGGCTGCGTGCCTTTGGCGATGGCGACGCACATGCAAGACGGCCAAATACAAAGACGCCACCTGCAGCAGGGCGCAAAAGAAAAACGGTGCGCCTATGCGCCAATCGCCTTGCGGGTAGTGCGACACCACAGCCAGCATGGGAGCGCCCAACAAGGGCGCCAGCACCGCCATCAGACCGTTAAGCGAACTGACAGCGCCCATGGTCTGCCCTTGGCTTTTGCTGTCGGCCGCCGATGAAATCATGCTTTGCACCGAAGCTGTCACTGTGCCGCCCAGCAAGTTGAAGGCAATCACGGCGTACATCATCCAGCCCTCGGTGGCTGCGCCCCACAAGGTGTAGGCCAATACAGAGGACACCAAACCCCAAATCGCCAGCTGTTGGGGCAAAAAGCGCTTGAGTAAACGCCCCAGCAACACCCCTTGCACCAGCACCGCCACAATGCCGACCACGGCCAAAGACCAGCCGTTTTCTCGTGGCCCCCAGCCAAACTTGAAGCTGTTGTAGAGCACCCACACCGTGTACAACACAAATTGCGCCAAACCACTGAAAGCCACCACCCCCACCAAGGGGCCCACGCCTTTGAGTTGCCCCAACTTGCGCAGCGACGTGGCCGGATTGGCCGAACGCCAGCTGAAGGCCTTGCGGTTGTGCACAGACAGGGACTCGGGCAACACAAAGTAGCCGTAAAGTAAATTGATCAGGGTCAGGGTGCCCGCCAGGTAAAACGGCAAATGCAAATTCACCGCCCCCAGCAGACCGCCCACCACAGGCCCGACGATGAAACCCACGCCCATCATGGCCCCCAAAAAGCCAAACCGCTTGGCGCGCTCCTCGGGGGCTGAAATGTCGGCCACATACGCATTGGCAACGGCCACGTTGGCCTGCATGGCGCCGCCCAAAGTGCGGGCGATGAGCAAACCCATCAAAGAAGTGGTCATGGCCGTGCCAAAAAAGCTCACTCCCAAACCCATGAAGCCCAACAACATCACGGGCCTGCGCCCGAAACGGTCAGACAAGGCCCCCAAAATCGGCGAAGCCACAAAGTTGGCCAAACCAAAAGCAGCCGCTACCACGCCGTACCAAAACGCCTGATCGGCCGGGTCGGTGGCAAAACTGGCCACCAGCGTGGGCAATACCGGCACGATCACACCAATGGCCGCCATGTCGATCAACACAGCGATCATGATGAAAGGCATGGCCGCCTCACAGGAACGTAATTTTTTGAGCATTGGGGAGAAATCGCTTCCGAGTTAAGCAAGGCAGGCCGAACAAGCAAAGCGACGTCCAACGTAGGGGCATTTTAGAACCCGCCACGAACCCGCTGGTCAACACACCAAAGGCAAAGAAAAATTGCCTGGTGCCACAAAGTAAGCTGGGGCTAACCCATAAAATCAAATCATGACTGACACGACCCCCAACGCCCCACATTCAAAGCCTGCTGCACCTGCCAATGCGGCACAGCCCGAACACAAAGTCAGCAACTTCCTGCGCCAGATCATCGAAAAAGACTTGGAACAAGGCACTTACGCCAGCCGCCGCTGGGCAGGCAGCCCCGGCGACGCCGCGCACCACGCCGCAGGCCAACCCGACCCAGCCAAGATCCGCACCCGCTTTCCGCCTGAGCCCAACGGCTACCTGCATGTGGGCCACGCCAAAAGCATCTGCATCAACTTCGGGCTGGCGCAAGAGTACGGCGGCGTTTGCCACCTGCGCTTTGACGACACCAACCCCGAAAAAGAAGATACCGAATACGTCAACAGCATCATCGACGCGGTGAAGTGGCTCGGTTTTGACTGGGCCCAGTTGGGCCAAACCGCTGGCAGCGCCGCGCCCTACCAGGCCAGCGACTACTTCGACTTCATGTACCGCGCTGCCGAGGCCTTGATTGAAGCCGGCCACGCCTATGTGGACGAACAAAGCGCAGAAGACATGCGTGCCAACCGGGGCGACTTTGGCAAGCCCGGCGTGGACAGCCCTTTCCGCACCCGCACCGTCGCAGAAAACCTGGCGCGATTCCGAGAAATGCGCGACGGCAAGCTGGCGGACGGCGCCGCCGTGCTGCGTGCCAAGATCGACATGGCCTCGCCCAACATCAACCTGCGCGACCCGGCCATCTACCGCATCCGCCGCGCCACCCACCACCATACGGGCGACACCTGGTGCATCTACCCGATGTACACCTTTGCCCACCCCATCGAAGACGCGCTGGAGCAAATCACCCACAGCATCTGCACGCTGGAGTTTGAAGACCAGCGCCCGTTTTACGACTGGCTGATGGAGCGCCTGTGCGAATGCAAACTGCTGGCAGCGCCCGCGCCCAAGCAATACGAATTTGCCCGCCTGAACCTGACCTATGTGATCACCAGCAAACGCAAGCTGGCGCAACTGGTCAATGAAGGCAAAGTCAGCGGCTGGGACGACCCGCGCATGCCGACCATCGTGGGCCTGCGCCGCAGGGGCTACACGCCTGAGAGCCTGCGCCTGTTTGCCGACCGCATTGGCGTGACCAAAAGCGATTCCTGGATCGACTACAGCACGCTCGAAGGGTGCCTGCGCGAAGACCTGGAAAACAAAGCCCACCGCGGCATGGCCGTGCTCGACCCCGTCAAGCTCGTGCTGACCAACTGGGCAGAGGCCTTTGGCAGCGACGGCTACACCGAAGCCTGCACCCAACCTGCCCTGCCTCACTCGGCCATTGCCGAAGGGCAAACGCCCCCAGCCGACCGCACGTTCCTGATCGGCAAAGAAGTGTGGATTGAGCGCGAAGACTTTGAAGAAGTGCCGCCCAAGGGCTACAAACGCCTGTTCCCCGGGAACGTGGTGCGCCTGAAAGGCGGCTACGTGATCGAGTGCACAGGCTGCGCACGCGACGCGGCGGGCCAAGTGACCGAAGTGCACGCCAAACTGATCCCCGGCACGAAGAGCGGCACGCCCGGCGCCGACAGCGTCAAAGCCAAAGCCGCCATCACCTGGGTGGGCGTGGCCGACGGCGTGAAGGCCGAAGTGCGCCTGTACGACCGCCTGTTTGCCGAAGCGCACCCCGACGCGGGCGGCAAGGACTTCTTGCAGTCTCTCAATCCGGACAGCTTGAAGGTCGTCACGGCCTATGTGGAGCCGTCACTGGCCCAAGCACAGCCGGACCAGAAGTTCCAGTTTGAGCGCTTTGGGTACTTTGTGGCTGACCGCTTGGATCATGTGGCGGGAGCCAAGCCGGTGTTCAATCGGGTGACGGGGTTGAAGGATAGCTGGGGCAAGTGACAGCGGCTTAAATTAGCCTTGCTGCAGAACCTCGCTAAACTTGCCCCATGCACCCCGCCATTGCCCAACACCGCGCCGATATTTCGGCTATCTGTCAGCGATACCAAATCCGCCGACTGGAGGTGTTCGGCTCGGCCGCCCGTGCCGATGACTTTGACGCCGAGCGCAGCGATGCCGACTTTTTGGTGGAGTTTTCACCCGAGGCACCCGCAGACTTGCACCGCTTTTTTGGCATCAAGTCAGAACTGGAAACACTGCTGGGCCGGGGAGTAGATCTGATCGAGCTTGGTGCGGTGCGCAACCCCTTTGTGCTGGCCAGCATCAACCAGCACCGCGAGTCAATTTATGCAGCGTGACCCTCGCGCATTTTTGTGGGATGTGCGAGAAGCGGCGTTGGCCATCCAAACCTTCACGACAGGATTGGACGTTACCGCCTACGAAAACAATGAACTTGTACAGGCAGCCGTTGAACGCAAGTTTGAAGTGATTGGGGAAGCCCTGAACCAACTCTCTAAGTTGGATGCAACCATGGCCGCTCAACTGCCCGACTTGCCGCAAATCGTGGCGTTTCGCAACCAACTGATCCATGGCTACGCCACGGTCAACCCGAGCACGGTGTGGACCATTGCTCAAAATTCACTGCCCGGCTTGATCACTGCTCTTCAGGCTTTGTTGAACGAACAGGCTTAAGAATTGGGTTCAAGTAAACCCAATTTGGGTATTTCTCCTCTCCGCAGCTCCCCATGACAGCCCAACACATCACCACCCTCGAAACCCTCCGCACCCTTTACGGCCCGGCAGGAGAACGCGCACTAAAAAAAGAAATGCCGTCGCTGGACTCGCATGCGATCCGCTTCATTGAACTGTCGCCGTTTGTGGTTTTGGCCAGCAGCGATGCAGATGGGCACATGGACGCTTCACCGCGCGGGGGTGAGCCGGGCTTCGTCAAGGTGCTGGATGCGCAGACGCTCTTGGTGCCTGACTCGCCGGGCAACAACCGGCTGGACACGCTGGAGAACATTGTCAGCACCGGGAGTTTGGGTTTGCTCTTCATGGTGCCGGGGTTTGACGAGACTTTGCGCATCAACGGGCAAGCGGTTTTGAGCATCGACCCGGCCGACTTGGCGCTGTGCGTGGACGCTAGGCGCTCACCCAAGCTGGTGATCCGCGTGACGGTGGAATCGGTCTATCTGCATTGCGCCAAAGCCTTCATGCGTTCGCAGCTTTGGGATGCATCGCGGCACCCTGAGCGCAGCAAACTGCCCACCATGGGTGAGATGCTGCGCGACCAAATTCAGGCCTTCAAGGGCGAGACGATTGAGATCGAAACGCAGGCCGAGATGGTGCAGCGTTACCAGCAGTCGCTTTGAGCTGAGGACTCGACTGTTCGGCGTGTCATGACGGGTTGATGTACCTGGCCACCCGTGTTCACGGGTATGGCGCAACTACTTTTTCTGTACTGGGTTGGCCAACAACAGGTTGGTCGGGTAGGCGCGCATGAACTCGCGGGCTTTTTCCAAAGGCGCAGTGAGCCAAGCGCCATAAGCGCCTTCGTTCAGGATGGCAGGCATGCGTTTTTCGTTGCCGTTTTGGCCATAGCGGTTCATCAGCGCGTGGCTGTTGGCGTTCACCGTCAGCAGCGTGTAGCTCACAATTTCTTCGTCGCCCTGGGTCCAACGCTCCCACAAGCCCGCCACCCCCATGGGTTTGCCATCGACCCGCGCAATACGTGTGGGCACCGCCTTGCCGCTGCGCCAGTCGTCTTCTAAAAACGCTTGCATGGGGATGATGCAGCGCTGCGCATTCAGCCACGTCTCGCGCGTGGGCGTGGCGGTGCTCATGGTTTCGTAACGGGTCACGGCCAACTTGGTCGAGCGCAGTTTGGCGTCTGACGCCGACTTGACCCAAGTGGGCACCAAACCAAACTGGCCTTGGACCAGCTGCAAGACCAACGGGGTCGCCGGGGCAACGGAAGGAGTGGACTCGGGCGAAACGGGCTGTGCGATTTCAGTTTCTGGCGACCCGACTTCGGCGGATGCGGTTTTGCGGATGAAAAATCCCTGCTGGCGCGGCCAGACTTCTTTACCCAGCAAGGATTCGGGGGGGCTGATGCCAAAGGCCTCGGCATAAAGGTCGGCGCTTTTCAGGCATTCGTATTGGGTACTCATGCGGGCGATGCTAACCCACGCTCTACAGGTGAGGGACCTGATACGCTTTGGCCTCGATGACAAACCCTGCTTATTCATGCTGATCCGCTTCAACAAACCTTATGGCGTGCTCAGCCAGTTCACCCCCGAGGGACGCTGGACCGGGCTGATCGACCACATCGACTTGCCCGGCGTGTATGTGGCCGGGCGCCTGGACGCCGACAGCGAAGGTTTGCTGCTGCTGACCGACGACGGCCAACTGCAGGCCCGGATTGCCGACCCGCGCTTCAAGATGGAGAAGACCTATCTGGTGCAGGTCGAGGGCATCGTGACCGACCAAGCGCTGACCGCTTTGTGCCGGGGCGTGACGCTGAACGACGGCCCCACCCTGCCCGCCCGCGCCCGCTTTGTGGCGCCGCCTACTGACCTGTGGCCCCGCAACCCACCGATTCGGGAGCGCAAAAGCATTCCAACGACTTGGCTGGAACTGTGCATCCGAGAAGGCCGCAACCGCCAAGTGCGGCGCATGACCGCCGCTGTGGGTTTGCCCACGCTGCGCCTGATCCGCACCGCTGTGGGGCCTTACAACCTGAACGATTTACCCACAGGCACTTGGCAAGAAATCACGGCCTGAACGCGCCCTTTGCTGGGTTGCTGAAGCGCAGGTGACCTCAAGGGTCTGCGTCTTCGGACACAATCACGCATCTTTCAACTTAAGAGAACCTCCATGTCTGACTTGCTGAACAAACTCGAATGGCGCTACGCTTGCAAAAAAATGGACCCGACCAAGGTCGTGGCCCAAGACAAGGTCGACCGCATTGTCGAAGCCGCCCGTCTGGCCCCCACATCGAGCGGCCTGCAGCCTTTCGAAATCATCGTGGTGACCAACGCTGCCGTGCGCGAGCAGATCAAGCCCAAGGCCTGGGGCCAAGCCCAGATCACCGACGGTTCGCACCTGCTGGTGTTTGCCGCTTGGGACAACTACACGGCCGATCGCATCAACATGATGTTTGACCTGACCAACGCACAACGCGGCGGCACCAACGAAGGCTGGGAAAACTACCGCCAGATGTTGCTCAAGAACTACCCTGCGCGTACGCCTGAAGTCAACTTCGAGCACGCCGCACGTCAGGCTTACATCGGTTTGGGCGCATCCCTGATCGCAGCCGCTTTTGAAGAAGTGGACGCCACGCCCATGGAAGGCTTTGACCCGAAAGCCGTGGACGAAATCTTGGGCCTGAGCGCTCGCGGTCTGCGCAGCGTGGTCATCGTGCCCCTGGGCTACCGCGCCGCCGAAGGTGACTGGTTGGCGAACCTGAAAAAAGTGCGTCGCCCCACCGCCCAGTTTGTGACCGAAGTCAAATAAGAAGCGCCAAAACCTGAGGCGCTTTGGGCAACAGATTTTCTATGCCCAGCGGACCTTAGACCACCCCACACAAAGCCGCGGATCCTGCGGCTTTGTGCTTTAACATCAAGCCTTCCCAAGTCGGGATGCAACCCAAGGAAACACCATGGCCAAAGGCGAACAACGCAGCAACAAAATGGCCAAGAAGCCAAAGAAAGACACGTCACCCCCCAAGACGTTCACCTCAGACCGCCCCATGGCCCCGTCCACCTTTGTGGCACCCCGCGGCAAAGTCAAAGACAAGTGATTTTTTTGGCCAAGCGCCTTGCTCGCTTGGCCCGCCCTGCATGATCCCGATCCACGAAGACGAGCACCTGCTGGTGCTGGAAAAACCCAGCGGCTTGTTGTCGGTGCCCGGTCGCGGCCCAGAAAAGCAAGATTGCCTGTCCAAACGGGTGCAAGACCGTTACCCCGAAGCCCTGATCGTTCACCGCTTGGACCAAGACACATCGGGCCTGCTGCTCATGGCCCGGGGCATCGAAGCCCAGCGACGCTTGAGCAAGTTGTTTGAAACCCGTCAGGTCAAAAAACGCTATGTGGCGGTGGTCGCAGGCCAACCAGAACAAACCCAAGCGAGCGAGCTGCCCGACGAAGACGGCTGGCGCACGATCGACGGTCCGATCCTGCTCGACTGGGAGCGCCGCCCGCTGCACATCATTCACCCCGATGGCAAAGCCAGCCGCAGCCGCTGGCGTGCGCTGCAATCCAGCGACAGCGCCAGCCTGATTGAGCTCGAACCCGTCACGGGCCGCACGCACCAGCTGCGCGTGCACCTGCAAAGCATTGGCCACCCGATGCTGGGTGACTCGCTGTATGCGCCGCCAGACATCAAGGCGCAGAGTCCCCGCTTGCTGCTGCACGCGCAAGAGCTGGCCTTTGTGCACCCCTTCACCGAGCAAGCTTTGGCGTTCAAGGCCCTGGTCGAGTGGTCTGCCCTGTCGCCGTACTTGGCCGGTCATAAACCCCAGCCCTGAGCGATCAGGCCTTGGCTGAGCCCTTGATGCGGCCCGCCACCACACCACACAGCACCACCAGGCCCATGCCCGTGAAGGCCAGCGCGTCCGGGATGTGGTCAAACAGCCACCAGCCCATGAGCGTGGAAAAGCCCACCCCGGTGTAGAGGAATGGCGAGACCACAGAAGCCGGGGCTTTGGAAAACGCCACGATCAAGAGGTATTGGCCCAGCGTGGCGGCCAGACCTACCAAGAGCAACAGTGCCCATTCCTGCACACTTTGCGGCGTGACCCATGCGTTGAACACCAACACCGTGCTTACGGCCCAGCCCACCCAGCCTGTGTACAGCTGCATCACGGCCGGGTCTTCGGTGCGCGTCATGTGGCTGGTCACGGCCTGAAACACGGCATAAGTCACCACCACCGTGAGCGCCATCCAGCCGACCGAGCTGTCGACCTGCCCACCCGGGCGGATGACCAGCATGGCCCCGATCAGCCCGCCCACCACCATGAGCCAGCGCAGCGGCGAAACCTGTTCTTTCATGACAAAGCGGGCCAGCGCCGTGAGCACCAAAGGCGTGAGCATGACGGTGGCGGTGAACTCGGCCACCGGCATGCGCTGCAGGCAATAAAAAGCCAACAAACTGCACGAGACCATGAGCAAGCCGCGCAACAACTGCCAGCGCAGGCTGTGCGTGCGCCACATGGCCCACCCCCGCATCGGGGCAAGCACCAGCGCGGTGCCCACAGCCTGCACCGCGTAGCGAAACCACAGCACCATCAGGGGCGTGACGCTGAGCATGACCCATTTGCTGGTGGCGTCGCTGAAGCTCAGGCTGGCCATGGCCAGCACGGCAAAGAGGATGCCGGGCTGCAGCCAAGCGTGGCTGGAGGGATGGGGCTGGTGGGGTGGGTGATTCACAGGTGGCAAACTTTTCGATGGGTGCCATCTTGGCACACGCTGGAGCCCCAAGCTGTCACGCAAGGCAAACCCGTGCAAGCGCCTCGCCCCCTTTGGGCCAGAGCCACTACACTCGCCCACCATGTCCCCAGAAATCCCATTTTTTAATGCCCGCATCGCGCCCGATGGCGGCAGCTTCGACGCATGGAAAACGCAGAGCTTGCTCGACTCGCTGGAACAAGGCGGCCTACAGTGGCCCAGCTCGTGCCGCTCGGGCACTTGCCGCACCTGCATCGGCCAGCTGGTCTCAGGTCAGGTGCACTACGAGATGGAATGGCCTGGCCTGACCGCCGAAGAAAAAGCCGAGGGCTGTGTGCTGCCCTGCGTGGCCAGACCGCTGAGCGACGTGGTGCTGCAAGACCCCTTCGCCTGAACGCGGGCCTGCCCCAGCATCAGGCGTCGTCGATGCCCAGCTCTTGGATTTTTCGGGTGATGGTGTTGCGGCCGATGCCCAGTTTTTGCGCGGCTTCGATGCGTCGGCCCCGTGTTGTGGCCAACGCGGACTGGATCAAGCTGGTTTCAAAGCGGCGGGTGAGCACGTCCCACACGTCTGTGCGGCCAGCGTTGAGCAATGCCAGCGCCTCTTGCTCCAGCCCCGACTCCCACACCGACACAGGTGCGGCCACGGCTGCGGTGGCCAAACCTTGCACATCGAGCGCACCGTTCACAGCCAGTGGCGTTGCAACGCCGCTGTCGTTCGCAAGGGCTGCATTGGCATGGCCAAGCGCCTCAAGCACCTCACCACCTGCGCCAGACGACAAGGCGGAGAAAGGCGTAGGCAAAGTCGCAGCGACCGCGCCCGCTTGTGGGGCCAGCACTTCGGGCGGCAGGTCTTTCACCTCGATCACCTGCGCGGGTGCCATCACGGTCAACCAGTGGCAAATATTTTCCAGCTGGCGCACGTTGCCCGGGAACTGGAAATAGCTCAAGCGATCCAGCGCGGCGTCGGCGATGCGCTTGGGCTCGACACCCAGTTGCTGTGCGCTGCGTTGCAAAAAGTACCGCGCCAACACGGGCACGTCTTCGCGCCGCTCGCGCAGTGCGGGCAAACGCAAACGGATCACATTGAGGCGGTGGTAAAGGTCTTCTCGGAAGATGCCTTCCTTGACACGCTGCTCCAAATCCTGGTGGGTCGCTGCAATCACGCGGACATTGGCCTTGACGGCACTGTGCCCTCCTACGCGGTAGAAGTGGCCATCCGACAGCACGCGCAGCAAGCGGGTTTGCAAGTCGAAGGGCATGTCGCCAATTTCGTCCAGAAACAGCGTGCCGCCATCGGCCTGCTCAAAGCGGCCTCGGCGTGAGGCTTGTGCGCCCGTGAAGGCACCGCGCTCGTGACCAAAGAGCTCGCTCTCCAGCAAATCTTTGGGAATGGCAGCGGTGTTGATGGCCACAAAGGGTTGGTTAGCCCGAGGCGAGTGTTTGTGCAGCGCGTGCGCCACCAACTCTTTGCCTGAACCAGATTCGCCCGTGATGAGCACGGTGACGTGGCTTTGCGCCAAACGGCCAATGCCGCGAAACACGTCCTGCATGGCGGGCGCTTGGCCCAACATTTCGGGCGCGTCTTCCATTTTTTCTTCGGCCACGTCTTCGCGCTGGCTCTCGCCCACGGCGCGGCGGATCAGCTCCACCGCCTTGGGCAAATCAAACGGTTTGGGCAGGTACTCGAAAGCACCGCTGGAGAAGGCCGATACGGCACTGTCCAAATCCGAGAAGGCGGTCATGATAATGACCGGCAAACCAGGCATGCGCTGCTTGATGGTGGCCAACAAATCAAGCCCCGAGCCGCCCGGCATGCGGATGTCGCTCACCAACACCTGCGGGCCATCGGCTTCGCTCTCCGTGTCCAGCGCCTTCAAGACTTCGCGAGGGTTGGTGAAGCTGCGCGTGGGCAGGCCTTCGCGCAAAAGTGCTTTTTCAAGCACAAAGCGAATGGATTGGTCATCGTCTACGATCCAGATCGGCTTCATCAACGTAACGCTTTCAGTGTTCACAGGCATGTGCTATCAGGGCAACGGGATCAAAATTTTGAAATCCGTACGGCCGGGCTCGCTGTCGCATTCGATCATGCCGTGGTGCTGTTGCACAAAGGTTTGTGCCAATGTCAGTCCCAAGCCGGAGCCGCCTTCGCGCCCCGAAATCAACGGGAAGAAAATGCGGTCCTTGATCGAGTCTGGTACACCAGGCCCGTTGTCCACTACATGCAATTCCAGTGCCAGGCGATAACGCTGCTTGCCAAACGTGACTTGCCTCAAGATACGGCTGCGGAATGTGATCTGCGCATCGCCCTGTGCGATGCGCTCTTGTAAAGCCTGCGCGGCGTTGTGCGAGATGTTGAGCACGGCCTGAATCAGTTGCTCGCGGTCGCCGCGAAACTCCGGAATCGAGATGTCGTAGTCGCGCACCACTTTCAGGCCCTTGGGAAATTCGGCCAAGATCAAGGCCCGCACGCGCTCGCACACCTCGTGGATGTTCACATCGCCCACCACATGCGGCCTGCGGTGGGGGGCCAGCAGGCGGTCTACCAAGGTTTGCAGGCGATCGGCCTCGTGGATGATGACCTGGGTGTATTCGGTCAACTCTTTGTCGTTCAGCTCCATCTCGAGCAACTGGGCAGAGCCGCGAATGCCACCCAATGGGTTCTTGATCTCGTGCGCCAGATTGCGGATCAGCTCTTTGTTGGCTTGGGCTTGCTCCAACAGACGCTCTTCACGCTCTTGCCGCGTTTGTTGTTCCACAGGCAACAGCTCGACGATCACCTCATCGGCTTGGTCTGACGGGGCCACGATCACATGCACGGGCAAGGTGTCTTCGTGGTGCAAGCGGCGCAGCTGGGCTTCGTAGCGCAACGCTGCAAATTCGTTCGACTGTGCCCCCACCAAAGCGGTGACCAAAGGCTGCGGGTCAAGAAAGTAATCGGGCAGATGCGTGTCATAAAGCGTGCGCCTCGACATGCCCAAAGCATCTTCGAGCGCAGCGTTCACAAAGCGAACACGCCCTTGACCTTGAAGCACGGCCACAGGCGTGGCCAACAAGTCAAAAGCCTGGAATCGGGAAATGGGCGGGGTCATGTTTGGGGCTCTATGGGCTCTGTGGGTGCTTCAGTCGCTTTGGGCATTGTGCGGGACATCCAGCTTCAAGGCTTGGCCACCGGCATGGGCCCGGGCAAAGCCGCTTGTGGGCCGCGAGCCGCTTCACGTTGCAAGGTTTCCATCTCTCGTTCGGCCCGCTCCATCGCCAAATGCAGCGCAGCCACGCGGTCTTGATTTTTGGGGGCCGCACCGTATTCAGCCGTCCCTGTTTGGGACATCAGCTTTTCGACCTCTTGCGCCCATGCTTGGTGCTGTTTTTCCAAGCGGGCCAACTCTTGCGCCAAAACAGTGCGGAGACTCGGCTGCGGCGCTGCAGCCTTTGGCGTTGTATTTGGCGTCGTACCTTGAGGACGAAGGCCCGAAATCAGGGTCACCGATTGCTGAGGCAGGCGTTCACAGAGACTCAGGTCTTTTGGGGCATTGGTGTATTCCTGGCCGCAGCGGTAAATGGCCTCTTGGGCTTGCAAGTGACCACCGCCGAGCAGCCCCAGGATCAGCACCCCAAAAAAAAGGACGGCCGAAGCCGTCCTTTGGGGAATTGCACGGGTGAGTGCAATGCCGTGCATGTCCGCTTACAGCGAGTAGTACATGTCGTATTCGACAGGCGACACTTCGACGCGGCTGCGGTTGACTTCTTGCATCTTCAAGTCGATGTAAGCGTCGATCCACGAGTCGGTGAACACGCCACCCTTGGTCAAGAAAGCGCGGTCGGCGTTCAGTGCGTCCAAAGCTTGATCCAGGCTGGAGCAAACGGTGGGGACCAATTTGTCTTCTTCTGGAGGCAAGTGGTACAGGTCTTTGGTCGCTGCTTCGCCTGGGTGGATCTTGTTTTCGATACCGTCCAAGCCCGCCATCAACAAGGCTGCGAAGCCGAGGTAGGGGTTGCACAATGGATCGGGGAAACGGGCTTCCACGCGGCGGCCCTTGTCGCTGGCGACGTTGGGGATACGGATCGAAGCGGAGCGGTTCTTGGCCGAGTAAGCCAACTTGACCGGGGCTTCGTAGTGAGGAACCAAACGCTTGTAGCTGTTGGTGCCTGGGTTGGTGATCGCGTTCAGGGCACGGGCGTGCTTGATGATGCCGCCGATGTAGAACAAAGCGAATTCAGACAAACCAGCGTAGCCATTGCCTGCAAACAGGTTCTTGCCGTCTTTCCAGATGGACTGGTGAACGTGCATGCCGGAACCGTTGTCGCCAGCGTAAGGCTTGGGCATGAAAGTGGCAGTTTTGCCGTAAGCGTTGGCCACGTTGTGGATCACGTACTTTTGCAGCAGTGTCCAGTCAGCGCGCTCGACCAGTGTGGAGAACTTGGTGCCGATTTCGCACTGACCTGCGCCAGCCACTTCGTGGTGGTGCACTTCGACCGGGATGCCCACGGATTCGAGGATCAGGGACATTTCGCTGCGCATGTCATGCGTGCTGTCGACTGGAGGCACTGGGAAGTAGCCACCCTTGACGCGGTTACGGTGGCCTTTGTTGCCGCCGTCCATCTTGGTGCCGCTGTTCCATGGGGCTTCAGCTTCGTCGATGGCGTAGAAAGTGTTGTTTGGCTCGGTGCTCCAACGCACTTCGTCGAACAAGAAGAATTCTGGCTCTGGACCGAAGTAGGCGGTGTCGCCCAGGCCAGATTGCTTGAGGTAAGTCTCAGCGCGCTTGGCGATCGAACGTGGGTCACGCTCGTAGGCCTTGCCGTCTGTGGGCTCGATCACGTCGCAGATCAAAACCAGTGTGACTTCTTCGAAGAAGGGATCGATGATGGCGCTGTTGGCATCAGGGATCAACAACATGTCCGAAGCTTCAATGCCTTTCCAGCCAGCAATGGAAGAACCGTCAAAGGCTTGACCGTCTTCGAACTTGCTTTCGTCAAACTGCGACACGGGCGCAGTGATGTGCTGCCATTTGCCACGGGTATCGGTGAAACGGAAGTCAACGAACTTGACTTCGTTCTCTTTCACCATCTTCATCACGTCTGCGACGGTCTTGGCCATCAAATTCTCCTGAATGGAAAGGGGTTAAAAAGCTTGCTTGCAGGTCTTGCAGTTTCTGTGCCAACTTGGCCACCACCGCGCCACCCCACAACCCATGATTGTGCCCTGAGCCGGCCCCAATGGCCCCGGGTTCAGTATAAAAAAAGGACTTCAGAGGCCCAAGCCGGGATCGCAGAAATGCACTTTTATGGTGCAATTTTGCATTATTTTGGTGCAATCAGGCTTGTCGCACCAATTCAGGGCCGTATTCCAAGCTGAACGTTTTCAGACCGACCCGCAAGTCGGCATACGCCGCATCGGCTTGGGCTGGCTCGCCCTTGACCCCCAATTCAATGTGGCGCCCCCATTGCGGGTGGTCCACGCTGGGCAGGCTGAACACCTTCACGCCAGGGTGTGCGGCTTCAATCGACTCCATCAGCGGGGTCAAGGTTGCCTCCATGGCCCCCAAAACGATCACCGATTTCTCAACGTAAGCGTTCTGGCGGAAGTGGGCGCTGTAGTGGCTATCGAGCACCGACGCGATCATGGGCCAAGCCATGACCGGAAAGCCCGGCACAAAGTGCACCGCGCCGCCCCCGGCGCCTCGGCAGCTGAAACCAGGAATCTTGTTGTACGGGTTGCGAATGATGTCTGCGCCCGCTGGGAAGGTGCCCATGTTCAAGCGGTGGATGTTGTCAGGGCGATCTGGCTCGTAAGCCACGCCCTGCTCTTTGGCGGTGTCTTGCATGCGCTCTTGAATCAAGCGCTTGGCTTCGGGGTGCAAAGCGAGCGGCACACCCAATGCTTTGCCCGCGCACTGGCGCGTGTGGTCGTCCGGCGTGGCCCCGATGCCACCGCAGCTGAACACCACGTCGGACGACTCGAGAGCCCGTTTCAAAGTGGCCGTGATGCGCTCAGGCGAATCGCCCACGTACTCGGCCCAACTCAAGGTCAGGCCGCGCTCGTTCATCAACTCGATGACTTTGGGCATGTGCTTGTCTTGGCGTTTGCCAGACATGATTTCGTCGCCAATGATGATCAGGCCAAAAGTGGGGGGCGTATGAGAAGTCATGGGTTCAAGATTGAAAAATAAGGGTCAAAAACAGCCGCTTTGCCAAACGGTCAAGTGCTGGTGCGCGGCACCACATCGGTCACGCTGTCCGACTTGGCCGGATCGTTGGCACCCAAGCGGGCTGCGGTGTGGGGTGATGTTGTGTGGGTTGGTGAAGTGTTGCCAGATGCGGGCGCAGCATCCACCACCTCGTCCATGACCTCGTCCACCGCCGCTGCTCGGGGCTCATCGCGCAAGGCATGCAAGGCAGCCAGCGCAAAGTGGGCAAACCACAGCGAAGAAAACGCAAACACCAAGGTGTAGATCCAGATGGCCACGGGCACCAAGATGACAAAGGCCGCTGCAAACAGAGCGCCCGAGGCCCACACCAAACTGGGCGCAGCGCCCATGAGCCCGGTGATCACCCCCATGGCCAAGAAGCTCATGCGGTGGCGGGACATGAGGGTCTCGCGCTCTTCGGTGCTGGCAAATTCGGCCAACACATCAAAGGCCATGACCCGGTAAGTGAGCCAACCCCAAATGAAGGCAGGGAGCAACAAGGCGAGCGGCGGCACCAGCCACATGGGCAAGGTGAGCACCAACGCCCCCAAAGCCAGCACCAGCGAGAAAAAGGTCCACCACAAACTCGAGACCAAGCTACCACCATGTTTGCGCTGCAAGCCAGCAAACCGCCGCTCGGCCACCATGCGGGTCAACGCCGGGGTCATCAAAAACGACACCGCCAACAAAGAAGCCACCACCACCAAGGGCGTGAAAGAAAAGATGACCAACAAGGGCGCGACCACGGTTTTCAGGTTGGCCAAACCCACACCTTCCAACCAGCCCCAAACCAAGGCCAACCAGGAGCTGGCATCGAGCCAAGCCCGCACAAAGGTGACGGCGGTGTCCCAATACAAATAACCCAGCAACCAAGACAAAGCCACGATCAACACCAGGGGCAAAACCGACAGACCGATCACCCGGGGGTACAGGCAATACATGGCCGAGCGCCAAAAGGAATCGATCAGGAGTTTCATGGGTGAAAGCTTAACAGCAGGCTTTTACACGAATGCAATACGACGTGGACTTCCTTCTGGTTGAGGAAGTCCATTCTTCGCATCACTGCGACAAAATGCGCCGCATCAAACCTTCAGGACAAGCAACTTAACCAAGACATCAAACATCCGCATGCCAGTTGAGCACATGCAAGCCCGGTACACGCGCAAACTCACGCACATTGCGCGTCACCAAGCTGGCTTGATGCCGCAACGCGGTGGCTGCAATCAGTGTGTCATGCGGGCCAATCGGTGTGCCCGCTGCCTCTAAGGTGGCACGGATGCGGGCAGCGTGCGCCGCACATTCGGCATCGAAGGGCAGCATTTGCATGGGTCTGAGCAGTTGCGCCAAAGCGTCCAGCCGAGGTGCAGCCGCCTCTTGCGGCAGTCGCAGCAAGCCGTAGCGCAGCTCGTATTCCACAATCGCAGGAACCCCTAAATCCGCGGGGCGCACGGCTTGAAATCGCGGCACAACATGTGGGTCGCCCCGGAAGTAATAACTGATGGTGTTGCTGTCGAGGACCAACATGTCAGGCCCTCAAAAGCCCAGGCGCGGCACATCGGCGGGCTGCGGAAGGGTGCTGTCCTCGCGCAAGGGAAAGTCTGCAAAACGACCGGCCAGTGTCAGGCAATCCTTAGGCCATTCGTGAGAGGCATAGGTGCGGATGATGTCGGCGACCCAACGGCTCTTGGAGACACCGTTGGCCTTGGCCGCTTCGTCCACCAGAGCCTGTGTTGCGTCATCCAGGTAAAGCGTGATTTGTGACATGAGCCCACCCCTCAAAACAAGTATATGTGAAAGTATATGTGTTTTGAAAAATACCTCAAGCCCTGCCCATCAAACGCAGCACCCCCTGCCACTGCTGCGCCCAAAAGCCCTGCCCATAGTTGCGTCCCTGCTCCACTTGGTCGCGCACGCCAGTCGGTTCATAACGCTGCGCAAAGTCGGCCGTGCCAAAGAGCATGTCCCACCAAGGCAACAGCACCCCAAAATTGCAACCACCCAAAACCTTGCGGCCTTGCACCTCGAACTCATGGCCAATGCCAACGCTGTGGTGTCTGCGGTGAAAGCGGGGGCTGACCCACAGCCGCTCGCCGAAACGGCCAAACCAGATGCGCACATTGGCGTGCTGGAAGTTTTCACTCAATTGCCCGATGGCCACCAACGCCACGAACTGTCCCGGCCCCACGCCAATGAGCAGGGCAACGGCCGACACCAGCAAGCTGGTCAGCACATCGTCGAGCAAGTGGTTGCGGTTGTCACTCCACATGTTCATCTGGCGCTGCGCATGGTGCATCGAGTGCAAGGCCCACCAGGCGCTGGATTGGTGCTGCGCGCGGTGAATCGCGTAGTTCACCAAGTCAAAAACCACCAAGTACAGGAAGAAACTGACCAACGCCAAATCGGTGACACCGGGCCACACGCTGTCCAAATGGAAGGTGGGCCATCCTTGACTGCGCAATAAACCCCAGCCCTGTTCCAAGGCGTAGTCGAGGGTGAAAAACATCCCCAGCTTGAACAAGCCCAAACGGTGGATGAGCGTGTACAGCACATCCACGTGAACCGCTTGGCGGTCGGGTTGAGCCTCGACAGGCCACAGGCGCTGCAGGGGTCCGATCACGGTGAGCATGACCGCGATTTGCAGCAAGCCCACCACCACCCAGCCCGCGCCCTCATAAGCCTTGTCGAGCAAATTTCCTTGCCCTAAACCAAATGCGATGGGCTGCAAAACGCCTTCAAAAAGCGCTTGCTGAAGCCACGCAAAAGAGTCGATCCCAAAGTCCATGCCTTTATTGTCGCGAATCTGGCAAAACCGAAGGCGTCAAAGGGGTCATGGCGCGCTGGCGAATCCAGTCGCGGTAGGCCGGGTGCTCGCGTAAAGTGGCAAAGCAAAGCCCTTTCGCTTTCAGGCCAACAATCAGTGGCTCCAGAACGGCCGGTGCCCAGGGATCTTGGCGAGACCAAATGCCCAAGTGCGCCACCAAGATGTCACCAGAGCGAATGTTGTTGAGCGCCTTTTTCAGGAGCTGCGCATTGGGGTAACTGTTGCTGGGCAACTCGTCACCCAGAAAACCCGCATCGGCCCAACCCACATGGGCATAGCCGCATTGCCGCACCGCCTCGATCAGCCGTGGCGAGGTCTTGCCACCCGGGGCCCGAAACAGCGGCAGCGGAACTTGACCGGTCAGAAACTGCAAGCGCTGGGCGGCCTGGTTCAGGTTGTCGCAATAAGCTTTCGCCGTCCAAACCAAGTTTTGGCCTGCCTGTGCCCCTGCGCTGGGACGGATGCGGAATTTCTGAACACCGCCAGCATGGGCATCGCCCTGCAGGTCGGCACGCCAGTAGGCGTGGTCCCAGGTGTGGGATGCGAAGGCATGACCCTCGGCGGCGCGAGCCGCCCACCAAGGTGCCCAGTGTTCGCCCAGGGTGCCGTCCCCCACTTGGGTTTTTTCTTGCGCGGCGAAAAATGTCACTTTGACCTGTTGGCGCTGCAGCACCTCAGCAATCAAGGGGGCCACGCCCATGTGGCCTGTATCAAACGTGAGGTAAACCGGCTTGTCGCATGTGGCAGCGGGTACAGAAATGCTGCCCCAACAAAGGGCACTCGCTATCAGGAATCGCCTGTGCTCACTGGCGGGGCGCATGGTCCAGTGTCCACACCCCGTGGGGCGACTTCCCTACCGGGACCTGACGGAGCACTTTGCCCGTTGCGATGTCGATCACCGAGAGTTTTCTGGCCCAACGCGAGGCCACCAAAATGGTTTTGCCGTCGGCGGTGATGTCCATGCAATCCGGACCGGAGGGCCCTGGAAACTGCATCACCACGTCCATGCGCTGGTAATCTATCTGGCTGATCGTGTTGCTCACCCGGTTGCTGACCAGCACATGGCGTTGGTCACCCAGCGCCCGAAAGGCGTGCGCCCCCTTGCCTGTCGGTATTTTTTTGACCCACTGAGGCTGTTTGCCGGAGATGTCATAGACCTCCACACCGTCATCACCCGTGAGGCCCACCAGCAAAAATTTGTCATCAGGCGTGCCAAACACATCGGCTGGCATGGCACCCACGGCGGTGCGTGATTTCAGGGTCTGCTTGTCCAAGTCAATGGCCACGACCTCGTCGCTGTCTTGCATGGACACCCAGGCCACTTGGCTTTTGCTGTCGATCCACAAATGGCTAGGGGTTTTGCCTGTCGAGATGCGCTTGGCCAACGTCGCGGTTTGTCCATCCCAGCGGTAAATGTCCACATGGTTCAAACGGTTGGCGGCAATCACCAGCCACTTCATGTCTGGCGAAAAGCGCAGGTGGTACGGGTCCAAAATGCCCGTGACCGTTCGCTGCACTTGGGCGGTTCGCGGGTCAATGAAGGTCAAAGAGTCGCTCATGGCGTTGGCCACAATGACCGACTTTTCATCGGGTGTCAGGTACAAGTGGTGGGGCTCTTTGCCCGTGGGGATGCGTTTTTTTTCTTTCCAGGTGACAGGATCGATCACACTGACGTTGCCATCCAAGGAATTGAGTACAAAAACAGGGGCTTGACCCTTCGATGCCATCGCCTGGAAGCTGCAAGCCATCAAAACGAACAAACGGGCAACAAAACGCAAATAATTCACAAAAACGCTTTCAAAATCACCGCCAAGTGTAATCGCCACATCCGCCCATTTCATTTCATTTCATGCACTACCCGTTATCCACCTTGGTCGTGAAAAACCAACATCTGGAGCTTCTTCACCTTCCAAAGCCCGCAACAGGCCTGAACCCACACACCCTGGTTTTTTTGCACGAAGGTTTGGGCAGCGTGGCCCTGTGGCGCGACTGGCCTGCCCAGTTGTGTCAGCAGCTCGGTTGTGCGGGTTGGGTCTATTCGAGAAGGGGTTATGGTCAATCCGAGCCCGTGCCCGATGTGCGCGGCCCATCTCGCTCGGCGGGTGAACCCAGCCAACGCCAAGGCCGCTTGTTGCCCGACTACATGCACCACGAAGCGCTGGAAATACTGCCCGCCTTGCTGCAGGCGCTGGGTGTTGAACGGCCTGTGCTGGTGGGCCACTCGGATGGCGGCACCATTGCCCTCATCCATGCCAGCCGTTATGAAGTGGCTGGGTGCGTGGTGATGGCCCCGCATGTGATGGTGGAAGACTTGTCCATGCAGGCCATCAACGCCGCCACGCAGGCTTACGAAAACGGCGCCCTGCGCCAGCGCTTGGCGCCTTTCCATGCCGATGTCGACTGCGCGTTTTGGCAGTGGAACGATGTCTGGCTCAGCGCGGGCTTTCGCAGCTTTGACATCCGGCGGGAGCTGGCGGGCATTTCAGCGCCTTTGCTGGCGATCCAGGGCGAAAAAGACGCTTACGGCACGATGGCGCAAATCGATGACATTGCCCGCGCCGTGCCCCATGCGCAGCTGCTGAAACTGCCCGATTGCGGCCATTCACCCCACCGCGAT
The DNA here is from genome assembly GCF_002778285.1 of Limnohabitans sp. 15K. Classification (GTDB taxonomy): domain Bacteria; phylum Pseudomonadota; class Gammaproteobacteria; order Burkholderiales; family Burkholderiaceae_C; genus Limnohabitans_A. The sequence goes on along the minus strand of NZ_NESM01000004.1, from coordinate 119,733 downwards.
CAGCCTGAAGCTGTGGCAAAGGCGATCGCCGATTTCATGCAACAGTCCCTGTAGGAGGCTGCCCCTGAAGCCGAATGGTCGTGGCCCCATACCCTGCGCGCAGTCCCTCAGGGCTTGAGCAAAGCCAAGTCTTCTTCGGTCAACCAGCGCCACTGACCGGGTGCCAAATCGTTCAAGACCAGACCGCCGATTTGTGAACGGTGAAGGCCTTCGACCCGATTGCCCACAGCGGCCAGCATGCGCTTGACCTGATGGTATTTGCCTTCGGTCAGGGTCAGCTTCAGATGCAACTCACCCACGGCCTCACAAGCGGCGGCTTTCACGGGCTTGGGATCATCGTCCAGCACCACGCCGCTGAGCAACTTGTCCACCATCTCGGTCGTGATCGGGTGCTTGGTGGTCACTTCGTAAACCTTGGGCACATGGTGTTTGGGCGAACTCATTTTGTGGATGAACTGACCGTCATCGGTCAGCAGCAGCAAACCCGTGGTGTCTTGGTCGAGACGCCCCACGGCCTGCACGCCCTGCACCGCCGCTTTTTGCGGGCGCTGACGCAAGGGCGCGGGCAGCAAGGTGTAGATGCTGGGCCAGGTCGACGGTTTTTGTGAACACTCGGTGCCTGCAGGCTTGTTGAGCAGCACATAGGCGTGCTCTTTGAAGGGCCACTCGGTGCCTTGAACGTTGAAATGCAGACCTTGCAGGTCAAAGAATTCGCCCGAATCGGTGACGGTTTCACCGTGGACTTGGACATGGCCTTGTTGCACCAGTCCGGCGCACACCCGGCGGGTGCCAAAACCCTGGCAGTACAAAATGTCTTCCAGGCGCATGGGTTTGAGAGATTTGGCTTTCATGGGGCATGATTGTCGCCGCGAAACCGACCCTCACCTTGAATGTGGCCTCAGACTTGGCCAGCCGACACAGACCGTCAATACTGGCAGGAGACCCATGCCCATGAGCACCCACCTTGACACCCTGACCCACATGGCCACCGCGCTGGACGCCTGCACGCGGGGCGATTTGCCGCAACAAGAAATGATCAAACTTTGGCGCAGCGGCGGGGCCAGCCTGCCCTTGCCCGAGAAGTTCGGTGTGGTGCTGGGCGACTTGCTCGACCGCATCGAGTCCAGCGCCATGTTCAGTGGTGAAAGCTGCTCATTCAGCCAACAGGGCCTGTTCGACAACCTGCACCTTTGGGCCAACAAGGCCAAGGCAAGACTGACACCATAGGCCTGTGCGCAAAAAACAACGGGCCCCGAAGGGCCCGTTGTTTTGTTTCAAGCAGCTGATTACTTCAACGCCTTGAAGCGCACGCGCTTGGGCTTGGCACCTTCTTCGCCCAAACGTCGTTTCTTGTCGGCTTCGTACTCTTGGTAGTTGCCGTCAAAGAACACCCACTGGCTGTCGCCTTCGGCGGCCAGGATGTGCGTCGCAATGCGGTCCAGGAACCAACGGTCGTGGCTGATGACCATGATGGAGCCCGCGAATTCCAACAACGCGTCTTCCAACGCGCGCAAAGTTTCCACGTCCAAGTCGTTGGATGGCTCGTCCAGCAGCAACACGTTGCCGCCTTCGATCAGGGTTTTGGCCAAGTGCAAACGGCCGCGCTCACCACCCGACAACATGCCGACCTTCTTTTGCTGGTCGCCGCCGTTGAAGTTGAAGCGCCCGCAATACGCACGGCTGGCCATCTGGAACTTGCCCACGTTGATGATGTCCAGGCCGCCCGAGACGTCTTCCCAGACGGTCTTGTTGTTGTCCAGGTCGTCACGGTTCTGGTCCACAAAGGCCATGCGCACAGTCTGGCCGATGGTGACTTCACCGCTGTCGGGCTGCTCTTTGCCCGCGATCAGCTTGAACAGGGTCGATTTACCGGCACCGTTGGGGCCGATGATGCCGACGATGGCACCCGCAGGCACTTTGAAGCTCAGGTTGTCGATCAGCAAACGGTCGCCAAAGGACTTGCTGACACCCTTGAACTCGAACACTTCGTTGCCCAAACGCTCGGCCACAGGGATGAAGATCTCCTGGGTTTCGTTGCGCTTTTGGTATTCGTGGTCGCTCAACTCTTCGAAGCGGGCCAAACGGGCCTTGCTCTTGGCTTGTCGTCCTTTGGGGTTGGCACGGGCCCACTCCAATTCTTTCTTCATGGCCTTGGAGCGGGCATCTTCGGTGCGCTGCTCGGTGGCCAAACGGGCGTCTTTTTGCTCCAGCCAGCTGGAGTAGTTGCCTTTGTACGGAATGCCGGAGCCCCGGTCGAGTTCCAAAATCCACTCGGCGGCGTTGTCCAGGAAGTAACGGTCGTGGGTGATGGCCACCACAGTGCCCGAAAAGCGCTGCAAGAAGAGTTCCAGCCAGTCCACCGATTCGGCGTCCAAGTGGTTGGTCGGCTCGTCCAGCAACAACATGTCGGGGCGCGACAGCAACAAGCGGCACAAGGCCACACGGCGCTTTTCACCGCCAGACAGCTTGCCGATGATGGCATCCCAAGCGGGCAGGCGCAGCGCATCGGCCGCGATTTCGAGTTGGTGCTCGGATGCGTCACCCGCGGTGGAGATGATGGCTTCAAGTTGGGCCTGCTCAGCGGCCAAGGCGTCAAAGTCGGCGTCTTCTTCGGCGTAAGCGGCGTAGACCTCTTCCAAGCGGGCTTGTGCGGCTTTGACTTCGCCCATGCCACTTTCAACGGCTTCGCGCACGGTTTGCTCAGCGTCCATCACAGGCTCTTGTGGCAAGTACCCGATTTTCAGGCCCGCCATGGGAATGGCTTCGCCTTCGATTTCCTTGTCGATGCCGGCCATGATTTTGAGCAATGTGGACTTGCCCGAACCGTTGGTGCCCAGCACGCCAATCTTGGCACCGGGGAAGAAAGACAGCGAAATGTCTTTGAGAATGTGACGCTTCGGAGGCACGATCTTGCCAACCCGGTTCATCGAAAATACGTATTGAGCCATGAATACCCGCCTGAAAAAATACCAATAAGGGCGCATTATCCCCGCTTGGCGTGAAGCACACGAAACAACCTTCGCCCCGAGGGCGGGGCTTCTACAACTCTCGGCCTGTCTGCTGGCCGGGCCGTGCCGAAAACTGCACCAAGCTGTCCATGGCCTCGAGCAGCACCGTGGCGTTGCGGCGGCCATAGACCTCGGCCCTCAGCCAATGGCACTCGGCGTCCAGCAGCTCGTCCGAAGACAAACTGCACCACCAAACACGGCCTTCACCGTCCCAGCGGTAACCCCGGGCCTTGAGCTTGTCCTTGGACTCGAACGGCGCACCCGTGGCGCGCAGCTTGTAGCGCGTCTGCCCGGACCCAGCCAACAAGCGCGACAAGCCGGTTTGGCCGTCAGCCAGCGGCGAAGACAAGACCTGGAGCAACGCGTGGCAGTCGACCTGCGCCCGGTGCGCGTCGTAAAACCAACCCCGCTCAGACGCCAAAAACTCCAATTTGGCCGAGCCGCTGCCCTCTTTTTTCCAGTCAATGCCCTGAAAAGAGCAACCCCATGCCTTGGTCGCAAACACAGGCCAACGCGCCTCGACAAACGGCCGGTCAAACCCGGCGTTGTGCGCCACGACCAAATCGGCCTCTTGCACCAAAGCGTTCACGGCCGCGTCTTCGATGCGCAAACCCTTCACCATGCTGTCGTCAATGCCGGTGATCTCGGTGATTTGGGCTGGAATCGGTTTTCCGGGGTCTTCGAACGATTCGTAAATGGTGACCGGCCCCACTGGCAAACCAGTGACTGTGTCCACCAACACCGACAACATGGCCAGCTCAATGACTTTTTCGCTTTTGCTGTCTAGCCCGGTGGTTTCGGTGTCCAGCACGATCACGCGTTGTGTGGCGTGGCCGCTCAGGGACCCGTAATCGCTGTGCGGCACCAAACGGCGCAGCACGCGAAAGTCGGGGTGCTGCGCCAGCGCCTGGGCCATGGCCTCGGGGTCCATCACGGGTTCGACAGGGGCGTCGAAAAAACTCATTTGTTGGGTTTTGCTCATACCCACAATTAAACCGCGACTTCAATGGCCTTTAGCCACCGTCGACCATGAAGGGTGCAGATGGCCAAATGACGCTTCAGTCGAGCTTGATGCCCAAATCCACCGCCAGCTTGATCCAGACGGGCACTTCGCCTTCCCAGTCTTTGCGGGTGCCCGCCAGATTTTTGGGTTTGTTGGGGATGGCAAAGGTCTCGCGCACCTTGGCGGCCTTGTCGGTGTTGGACCAAGCCACGGCTTCATCGGCCAGGAGTTTGAGCACGGCTTCGGGTGTGCCAGACGGCGCCACCAGGGGCAAGCCACCTTCCAAAGTCACCAACTTGGCGGTGTCGCCTTGCTCCATCAGGGTGGGCACGTTGGGCAGTTTGGGGGAACGGTAGCTGCCCGTCACGCCAATGGCACGCACGCCGCGGCTGGCCACGGCATTGAAGGCCAGGTAGCTGCCCACGGCAATTTGCGATTGACCCGAAGCCACGTCCAGCCACATGGGGGCTTCGCCGCGGTAATGGACTGACTGAATTTGGGTGCCGTGCACGCGGTTGGTCTGGTCGGCCACCATGTGCGGGTACGAACCCGGTGCGTAAGTGCCCATGGACACCGGGTTTTTCTTGGCCCAAGCCACAAATTCGGCCATGGTGTTGGCTGGAATTTTGTCGTTGATGCCCACCACCAGCGGGCCCGAGGGGAACACGGTGACCGGGGTCAGGTCTTTGTCGAGGTTGTAAGGCAACTTCGAATACAAGATGCGGTTTTGCCAAAAGGTGCCCGAGGTGCTCATGACCAGGGTGTATCCGTCTGCAGGCGCTTTGGCCGCCGCATCGATGCCAATGATGGCCCCAGCGCCGGGTTTGTTGTCGATGACCACCGGCACACCCAGCTTGGTAGAGAGGTGTTCGCCATAGCTGCGGGCCAAGGCGTCGGTCAAGCCGCCGGGCGGGAAAGCAACAATGATCCGGATGGGTTTGGCAGGCCACTTGGTTTGCGCCCAGGCATTGACCCAAGGCGTGCTGGCGGACACGGTGGCCGCAGCCACGGCGGCTGTTTGCAAAAAAGAACGGCGGTCAGAGAAATGCTTCATGGTCATGCGCTTGATCGGTTTGTGTTGACGATTTGGAGATGCCCTGCAGTCTAGTGGCACCAGCCCACAGTGGTCATTGGGGTTTGAACCCATGGCCTGACGGGTGGGGGACATCCAGAGGCCCTTGGGCTTTGTGCGACAATGCGCTTCGTTGCAGCCTCCAGATGCCGCAACATCAGCACTTCTGCTGGGGCCTGACCCGGGCAACGCTCAAAACAAGCGCCCGCGGTTTCCATGCCCACCTTGAGACCTATCGGCCCACACTGGTCACTGCCAACCGCAGTTGAATGAGCCGATACCTGCGCCGGACATGGCGCTCTGTAAAAATGAACTTTGAAGAATTGAATCTGGCCCCGGCCATCATGCAAGCCGTGCGCGAGCTCGGTTACGAAACCCCCACGCCCATTCAGGCACAAGCCATTCCCGCCGTTTTGGCCGGACAAGACTTGCTGGCGGGTGCCCAAACCGGCACCGGCAAAACCGCCGCATTCACCCTGCCCTTGCTGCACAAGCTGAGCTTGAGTGAGCCGGGTAAAAACCGCTTTGGCGGCAAAGCCATCCGCGCTTTGGTGCTCACCCCTACCCGCGAATTGGCCGCTCAGGTCGAAGAGTCGGTGCGGGACTACGGAAAATACCTGCAGCTCGACTCCACCGTGATCTTTGGTGGCGTGGGCATGAACCCGCAAATCAGCAAGATCAAAAAAGGCGTGGATATTCTGGTGGCCACACCGGGCCGTTTGCTGGACTTGCAAGGCCAAGGTTTCTTGGACTTGTCCAGCATCGAAATTTTGGTGCTCGACGAAGCCGACCGGATGTTGGACATGGGCTTCATCCACGACGTGAAAAAAGTGCTGGCCTTGGTGCCCAAAGACAAGCAAAGCCTGCTGTTCTCGGCCACCTTCAGCGACGAGATCCGCGAATTGGCGGGCAACCTGCTCAAGAACCCCCAGAGCATCCAGGTCACGCCCAGCAACACCACGGTGCAGCGCATCACACAGGTGATCCACCCCGTGGGCCGCAGCAAGAAAAAAGACGTGCTGCTGCACATCATCCAAAAACACGACTGGAGCCAGGTGCTGGTGTTCACCCGCACCAAGTTTGGCGCGAACAATGTGGCCGACTTCCTGACAAAAAACGGCGTGAAGGCCATGGCCCTGCACGGCAACAAGAGCCAAACCGCCCGCACGCAAGCGCTGGCCGGTTTCAAAAGCGGTGAGATCCGCGCTTTGGTGGCCACCGACATTGCAGCGCGCGGCATCGACATCGAAGACTTGCCACACGTCGTGAACTTTGAAATCCCGAACGTGTCGGAAGATTACGTGCACCGCATTGGCCGTACCGGCCGTGCAGGTGCGAGCGGCGAAGCCGTGAGCCTGGTGTGTTTGGATGAAGAAGGCTTCATGATGGACATCGAGCGCTTCACCAAGCAGGAGATTCCAGTGCAATTGCTCGAAGGCTTTGGCCCCGAGCCAGGCGAAGTGGCTGAGCCCATTGCCATGGGTCGCCAGACCCTGTGGGGTGGCGCAGGCAAGCCACCAAGCCGTGATGTCATGGCCGCAGCCGCCAAAGCAGCGCGCAGCGACATGATGCAGCGCATCCGGGACAACAAAGTCGCGGTTGGCGGCGGTGGCGGTGGTCAAGGCCCCCGTCAAGCACGCGGCGAAGGTCAGGGCCCAGCCCGTCCATCGCGCAACGGACCTCCGCCATCACGCCGCAATGGTCCACAGGGCGCACCGCGCTTTGAAGGCCAAGGCGATGGACGCCGTGAAGGCGGACGCGACGGTGGTCGCGGTCAAGAACAACGTGGCGATCCCCGTTTTGACAACCGTGGGGATGGCCAAGGCCGTCCTGCACCACGCGGTCCACGCCCTGAGGGACGTGGTCCAGGTCGCGGCCCACAGGGTGGCAATGGCGGTGGCGGCTACGGGGGTGGTCAAGGTGGCGGCCAAGACCGTCGCCGTGACGATGGCGACGAGTTGCCACGCCACATCGACCCCTTAAAGACCACACAGTTCGCGCGCCTGGACTTGCCCAACCGCAAGCCCGTGCGCACCAGCGGACAACCTGACCCAACACGCACCAGCATCGACAGTCTTGCCAGCGGCGGTCGCCGCCATGGCGGCGGCGGCGGCGGTGGTGGTGGTGGCTACGGCGGTGGTAACCGTGGTGGCAATGGCGGCGGCGGTGGTGGCCGTGGCTTCGGTCGCTGACCCACACCGATTCGCAAATAAAAAGAGCCCGCACATGCGGGCTCTTTTTTTGTCTGCTCAAAGCTCAGTCGCGCACAAACAAGGTCACCAAAGGGTCAGGGCCGACCTGACGGCTCCAGTGCCCGTGCACTTGGGCATCAAACGTGGCGCCTTCGGGCAAGGTGTCGGCCGAGTAAAAAAACTCGCCTGGGCCAAAAGTGCGCGAGCTGCCGTCTTGCAAAAAGATCTCCATCTGCCCTCCCAACACAAACAACCACTGCGGGTTGCCACTGCAATGGAAGGTGCTGCGAAACCCCACTGGGCTTTGGCGCAATTGGCAGCCTGTCGCGGCCATCAGGGCCGACAACTGGCTTTGGGGCGTGCCTTCGGTCAAGGGCACCGATTCCTCGCGAAATCGTGCGCGGCCGTCGGTATCGGTGAACAAAATGACTTTTTTCAACTCGGTCATGGCCATGGGTCTCGTGAAAAGAGGAAGGCCAGATTGTCGCTGACCGGCCAGCTGGGGTGGCGATAAGCGGGCTTCGCTTTGTGCGCATCTGGCATAGTTCCTCGCAGTTCAAGTTCTCACAGCCCAGCACCCAAGACATCCAAATCCATGAACACCACACCTTTGAAGATCGTTTTCCATGGCCAAAACGCCGCCAATTTCCGCCAAGGTTTTGAGTCACTCATTGGCTCAGAACACCAGATCCTCGACTTGAGCGATGCACTCGACCAAGCTGGCGAGCGTGCGCATTACGAAAGCGCAGACGTGGTGATCGGCATCAAACTGAACGACAGCATGCCCGTGCCGCTCAAAGCCCGGCTGTTCCATGCGCCAGCGGCAGGCACCGATGCCGTCAACACCGCCTTGCTGCCCGCGCCGTGCACATTGGCCAATTGCTTTGGCCATGAAAACGCGATTGCCGAATTTGTGATCGCTGCGCTGCTCATGCGCCATGTGCCCCTGGCCCGTGCTGACCAAGACCTGCGCCAACAACGCTGGACTTACTGGGCTGGACAAAAAGCCGCTTTGCGGTCAGAGCTGGGTTCACAAACGATTGGCCTGCTGGGTTTCGGTCACATTGCGCAGACTTTGGCCCTGCGGGCCAAGGCCTTCGGCATGCGGGTGCATGTGGCCAACCGCAGCCCCGTTGCGAGCCCCACCGTGGACCAAAGCTGGACGCTCGACGGTTTGCACGACTTTATGGGCTCGGCGGACGCCGTGGTGGTGAGCCTGCCGCTGACCGACAACACCGTGGGAATGGTGGATGCGCAAGCGATTGCCGCCATGCGGCCCGATGCCGTGCTGATGAATGTGGGGCGTGGCGCGGTGATCGACGAAAAAGCCCTCTACGACGCCTTGTTGGCGCGCCAGATTGGCGGTGCCGTGATCGACACTTGGTACCAGTACCCTACGCCCACTCAAGCCGAATGCGCCCCATCGCAATACGATTTTGCGGCGCTGGACAACGTGCTGATGACGCCCCACATGTCGGGCTGGACCGCTGGCACTGTGCGTCGCCGACAGGAAACGCTGGCAGAGAACATCGGCCGATTGAGCCGCGGCGAAGCATTGATCAACGTGCTGCACGGACCGCGCTGAACAAGCTTTCGCGAACAGGGGCTCGCTCCCACAGGGTCAGGTGCTTTGCCGCTGCAGGATCTCAAAGCCTAAGTCGACTTGCGCCGATTCGGGTGTTTCGCCCCGCATGAGCGTCAGCAGCATTTGCGCGGCGGCCTCACCAATCCTTGCGCGAGGGGTGCGCACTGTGGTCAAAGTGGGCCACATCTGGTCGCTGCCGGTCAAGTCATTGAAGCCGGCAATGGCCACTTGCGAAGGCACCGCAATGCCCAGTCGCAAGGCGGCCATCAAAGCCCCTTGCGCCAAGTCGTCGTTGCAAAAAAAGATGGCATCCACCGCAGGGCGCTGCTGCATGATTTGCTGAAACATCAGCCCCCCCCAAGGCAAGCGAGGAAGGCGCAGGATTGAGAAACTCCAAAGTGGGCTCATAAACCCCAGCGCCTTGCAAAGCACTGCGCCATCCGTACAGGCGCTGCATCACTCGGGGGTCCAACTGCGCGGCAGCAAACGCAATGCGCCGCCGTCCGCTCGACAGCAAATGCCGTGTCATGGAGGCACCCGCCTGTGTTTGCTGAAAACCGACACAGTAAGGCGCTTCATCGCTGACACCGATGGGCAAATCCATCAGGTGCACACAAGGCACCTGACTGCTTTCCATGAGTTTGCGTGTGGCGGGGTTGTGGTCCAGACCTGTGACCAGCAAACCTGCCGGACGGTGCAGCAATTGTTCGCGCAGCAATTGCTCTTCTTCGCTGGCGTCGTAATGGGTCACCCCCATCAGCGTCTGGAAACCTGCGGCACGCAAGGTTTTTTGGGCGGCATCCAGCAGGTCCACAAACAAGGCGTTGGACAGCAAGGGAATCAAGATGGCCACATGGTTGCTGCGTTGCGAGGCCAAGGCGCGGGCGGCGGGGTCGGGCACATACCCGAGCTTGCTGGAGACCGCCTGGACGCGCTCAATCAAAGCCGGGTCGACCGCACGCTCACCCCGCAAGGCGCGCGATACCGTGCTGGGGCTCACGCCAGCCGCTTGGGCCACATCACTCAAGGTGACTCGGCCTGTGGCACGGTGACTTTTAACGGTCTTTGGGGGTGTCAAAACAGGGTGGGACAAGGGTTAATCCGGAGGAAAATGCCATTCATCAACCGATAGGATAGCGCTATCCCAAAGTTTTCAACTGAAATTTTGCCGGATCGTGGAAAACCCCGATGCCATGTCAAAGTTGAAAACTTCCATTTGCCGTTTTTTTTGAATGTCTTGGACAGCGCTGTCCAAACTTCCCATGATGACTGGAGTGACTGAAGTGTCCAAACCCGATGTGCTGGCTGTAGCCAAACTCCACCCCTTCTACCAAAAAGCGCTCGAATCGCTCTACACCGTGCACGACCGCACCCATGTGACCGACCCCGCAGCGTTCGCCAGCTTGGCTGCACGCATCGTGGGCGTGGCAGGCACGGGCGAGGCCAGCGTGCCGCGCAGTTTGTTGTCCCAGCTGCCCAATGCCAAAGTGGTGGCGGTTTTTGGCGTGGGCTACGACGGCGTGGACGTTCAAGCGGCCATCGAACACGGCATTCCAGTGACCCACACCCCGGACGTGCTCACTGACGATGTGGCCGATCTGGCCATGGGCCTGGTGCTGTCGGTGGGTCGCGCCATTCCGCAGGCCGACCAGTTTGTGCGTGCAGGCCAATGGCCCAATGGACCGATGACACTGGGCCGCAAGGTCTCTGGCGTGCGCTTGGGCATTGTGGGTCTGGGCCGCATTGGCAAAGCCATCGCGCAGCGGGCGCAGGCATTTGGCATGTCGATCGCTTACACCGCACGCACAGAAAAAAAGGACTCAGGCTTTACCTTCTTCCAAACGGCTGCAGCACTGGCCGCCAACGTGGATTTTTTGGTGGCCATCACGCCTGGCGGCGCAGGCACCAAACACCTGATCAATGCCGATGTGCTCAAGGCACTGGGCCCACGGGGCTTTTTGATCAACGTGGCGCGTGGCAGCGTGGTCGATGAAGAGGCGCTGATCGAAGCCCTGCAAAACGGCACCATCGCCGGCGCAGGTCTTGATGTGTTCGCCAACGAGCCGAACGTGCCCGAAGCCCTGTGGGGGATGCACAACGTGGTGCTGACCCCGCACATGGCCAGTGCCACCACCGAAACCCGACAAGCCATGGCCGATCTGGCCTTTGCCAACATGCAGGCCGGTATTTCAGGCCAACCCTTGCGCACGCCTGTGCCTGAATGCTCAGGCTTGGTGAAGTGAGCGACGGCCCAAAACCATGAGCACTTCGCCTTTGCGCCTCATCGTCATGGGTGTGTCTGGTTGCGGCAAGTCGACCATGGCAGCGGCACTGGGCGAAAGCCTGGGCCTTGACATGGTGGACGGCGACGACCTGCACCTGATTGAGAGCGTGGCCAAGATGCGCGCTGGCATTGCCTTGCAAGACAGCGACCGGTGGCCTTGGTTAGACCGCATAGGCCACTACTTGGCTCAGGCCCAAACACCTGGCCGCGTGGTCGCTTGTTCGGCGCTCAAACGTGTTTACCGTGACCGCATCCGCGAACAAGCGGGCGATGTGTGTTTTGTCTTTCTGGACGGCGACTTTGAGCTGATTCAAAAGCGCATGCACCAGCGGGTGGGCCACTACATGCAGCCGGGCTTGCTGGACAGCCAATTCCGCACCCTCGAAAAACCCCAGGCCGACGAGACCGATGTCATCCGTCTGACGATCCACGAACCGGTGCAAGACATGGTCATGCAAGCGCTGAACGCTTTGCAGACCCGTCTTCACCCTGCCCTCTGACACTCAACAAGGACCCTCATGTTCATCCGCTGTGCATTCTTCCAAGGCAACGTCAAACCCGGCATGGAGGAAGCTTTCAACCGCTACATCCGCGACAACCTCGTCCCACTGTGGACCCGCTTTCCTGGCGCACAAGAAGTGCGCGTGCTGCGCCAAGTCGAGAGTGACGTGGCTGACCCGCATTTCGGCATGGTGCTGTCGGTTCGCTACCCCAGCCGCGAATCGATCGAGATTGCTTTGGCCTCAGAAGTGCGCATGAAAAGCAAAGAAGTGTCCAAAGACATGATCGCCATGTTCGATGGCACCGTGTTTCACACCGTCTTCAGCGCTGACGAATACGCACTGCCGACCGATTGATTTTTTCTACCGTTATTTTTTACAACCAGGAGACAAAACCATGAAACTTTCCCGCATCCTTCTCGCTTGCCTCGTGGCTGCTGTTGGCACCAGCGCCTTCGCCGCCAAGTTCAACCTGAAAATGGGCCACGCGGTCAACGCCACCGATGGCCAACACGCGGCCGCCCTCAAATTGGCCGAACTGGTCAAGCAACGCACGAACGGCGATATCGAAATCACCGTCTTCCCGTCCAACCAGCTGGGCAACGACGGCGCCATGATCAACGGTGTGCGCGGCGGCACCATCGACATCGTCTCCAGTGGCGCCTCCAACTACAACGGTTTGGTGGCCAACACGGCGGCCATGGAACTGCCCTTTGTGTTCCGCAACGCGCAGCACGCCTACCATGTGCTGGACGGCGACATCGGCACGGGCGTTCTGAACGAGTTGGCCCCACACAATATGAAGGGCTTGGCTTACTGGGAAAACGGCTGGCGCGCCTTCACCAACAACAAGCGGCCCGTCAACAAGCCCGAAGACTTGAAGGGCTTGAAGATCCGTTCCACACCCAACCCGTACCACATCCAGGCTTTCAAGCTGCTGGGCATGAACCCCTCGCCCATGCCGATCGCCGAGCTGTACACCGCGCTTGAATCGGGCGCCTTTGATGCCCAAGAGCACCCCATCAACGTGACCTGGTCGTCCAAGTTTTACGAAGTGCAAAAACACCTGACGGTGAGCAACCACGTTTACTCGCCCATCATCGTGGCCATGAACAAAGGCAAGTTCGACAGCTTGCCTGCCAACTACCAAAAGATCATGGTGGACTCGGCCCGTGAAGCGGCCACGTACCAGCGCAATCTGAATGCCCAGAACGCAGGCAAAGTGGTGGCCGACTTGAAGAAGTCGGGCATGCAAGTGATTGAAAACGTGGACATGGCCCCGTTCCAGAAAATCGTCTCGGCAGAGATCGCCAAAACATTCGGCGAGAAAAACGGTACAGCCCTGCTGAACGCCATCGAAGCCACCAAGTAAGTTGCCGCAACCTGTTCCCCTCCAAGGAGGGGGACTTTTTCAAGCCGGGTGACCGGCTTTCTCGCATGAGCATTCTTGAGTCTTTTCAGCTGAACGGCCGCAGGGCCCTGATCACCGGATCGTCCGGTGGCATTGGTTTTGCCTTGGCCCGGGCTTTGGGTCAAGCGGGTGCGCATGTCATTTTGAACGGTCGCAACGCCGACAAACTGAAACAAGCGGCTGCCACTTTGCAGTCCGAAAATTTATCGGTCAGCACAACGGCGTTTGACGTGACCAGTGCCGAAGAGGTCCGATCGGCCATCAACGAACTGGAAGCACAAGGCCCCATCGACATTTTGGTCAACAACGCCGGGATGCAGATCCGCGGGCCACTGCACGAGTTTGTCGATGACGATTGGCACACCCTGATGAAGACCAATCTGGACAGCGTGTACTACGTCAGCAAGGCCGTCGCTCAACAAATGATTCCCCGCGGGCAAGGCAAGATCATCAACATTTGCTCGGTACAAAGCGAGCTGGGCCGCCCGGGCATCGCGCCCTACACCGCCAGCAAGGGTGCGGTGAAGATGCTCACCAAGGGCATGGCCATCGACTGGGGTCAGTTTGGCCTGAACGTCAACGGCCTGGGTCCCGGTTATTTCAAAACCGAGCTGACCGAAAAACTCGTCAAGGACGAAGCCTTCACCGCCTGGCTGGTCGGCCGCACCCCGAGCCGCCGCTGGGGCGAAGTCGAAGAACTCGGTGGCGCAGCGGTCTTTCTGGCCAGCGAAGCTTCCCGCTTCATGAACGGCCACATTTTGTATGTGGACGGTGGTGTCACCGCCACCCTGTGATCGAAATGATCACCCTACCACCCGTTTGTATTCCATGATCCCGCATCCCACGCATTGCCCCGAACGTCAAAAGGCCCTCCCATGATTGAACAATTCATAGACCGACTTTGTAAGCTCATCAAAATGATCATGGTGGTCTTTCTGGCCATCATGGTCGTGCTCGTCTTCGGCAATGTGGTGCTGCGCTACGGCTTCAACTCGGGCCTGGCCGTCTCAGATGAACTCTCCCGCTGGTTGTTCGTCTGGATCACCTTTTTGGGGGCTGTGGTCGCCATGAAAGAAGGCACCCATTTGGGCACGGACACACTGATTTCCCGTTTGTCGCTGCGTGGACAAAAAATCTGTTTTGTCATTGCCAACTTGCTGATGCTTTTTTGCTGTGCATTGCTGGCCAAAGGAACCTGGCTCATTGTGGCCATGAACATCAACACCAGAAGTCCAGTCATGGAACTTTCCGAGGCCTTTTTTTATGGCTGCGGCATTTTTGCCGCCGTGGTGGGGGGGGCTGTTTTGGTCTACAAAATGTGGCGCATGGCGACAGGCCAACTCAAGGACGCCGAACTGATTGGGGTGCGAGAGTCTGAAGAAGACACCCTTGACATCCCCACCGCACAACGCTGAGCCCCGGAGAAACCCATGACCATTTTTATCTTCATCGGCTCCTTGTTGGCAGCCATGGCACTCGGTGTGCCCATTGCGTTTTCCTTGCTCCTGTGCGGCGTGGCCCTGATGTGGCACATGAATATTTTTGACGCGCAAATTCTGGCGCTCAATGTGATCGAAGGTGCCAACAGCTTCCCCTTGTTGGCTGTGCCCTTTTTCATGCTGGCGGGCGAGGTGATGAACACCGGCGGTTTGTCGCGCCGCATTGTGGACTTTGCAATGGCGCTGGTCGGCCATATCCGTGGTGGCCTGGGCTATGTGACCATCGTGGCGGCTTGTTTGCTGTCGGCCTTGTCGGGATCGGCCGTGGCCGATGCCGCAGCCCTCACGGCCTTGATGCTGCCCATGATGGTCAAAGCCGGTCATGACAAAGCGCGCAGTGGTGGACTGATTGCCGCTTGCGGCGTGATTGGCCCCGTGATCCCGCCCTCGATCGGTTTTGTGATTTTTGGCGTCGCCGCCAACGTGTCCATCAGCAAACTGTTTCTGGCAGGCATCTTTCCTGGCATTTTGCTCGGTGCCGGCCTGTGGATCACTTGGTGGTACCTGACCCGCAAAGAAATTTTGGAAACGCCGCCTCAAAAATCATTTCGTGAAGTCATGGGGGCCATGCGCAGTGCAGGCTGGGCCTTGATGCTGCCCCTGATCATTTTGGTGGGTCTGCGCATGGGTGTGTTCACGCCCACCGAGGCCGCTGTGGTGGCGGCCGTGTATGCGCTGTTTGTGGCGGGCGTCGTTTACCGCGAGCTGACCTGGAAGCAGCTGTACGAAGTGTTCGAGCGCGCCGCCATGACCACCGCTTTGGTCATGTTCTTGGTGGCTGCGGCCATGGTGTCGGCATGGCTGATTGCTGTGGCCAATCTGCCCGCACAGCTGATTGAACTGCTGCAACCACTGATCAGCAACCCCACCTTGCTGATGTTCGCCATCATGCTCTTGTGCATGGTGGTCGGCACTGCCATGGACATGACACCCACCATCTTGATCCTCACACCCGTGTTGATGCCGGTTATCAAAGCCGCAGGCATCGACCCGGTGTACTTCGGGGTGCTGTTCATCATCAACAACTCGATTGGTTTGGTCACCCCGCCTGTGGGCACTGTGCTCAACGTGGTGGCGGGCGTAGGCCGCATGCGCATGGACGACGTGACCCGAGGCGTACTGCCCTTCATGAGCGTGCAGTTCCTGGTCATGTTCTTGATGGTGATGTTCCCCGCGCTGGTGATGGTGCCTGCGCGCTGGATGTATTGATCAGACCGCCACCCCCTCTTTATTTGAAAGCACTCTCCCATGCGTTCTGTCATCTGCCACGGCCCCCGCGACTTGCGTTTAGAAACCCGTGACCTTGCGCCCCTGCAGGCCCATCAAATTCAGGTACAAGTTGCTTATGGCGGCATTTGTGGCTCTGATTTGCATTACGCCCAACACGGTGGCTTTGGCACGGTGCGCATCAAGGAACCCATTGCTTTGGGCCATGAAGTGTCGGGCATCGTCCAGACCGTGGGCTCCGATGTGCAAAGCGTGGCCGTGGGCCAACGCATCGCCATTTCGCCATCTCGCCCCTGCGGCAACTGCCGCTTTTGCCAGGCGGGTCAGCAGAACCATTGCTTGAATATGCGCTTTTATGGCAGCGCCATGCCCTTCCCGCACATCCAGGGCGCATTCAGTGAGCAACTGATCATCGAGGGCTACCAAGCCCACCCGATCGCCGACCACCTGAGCCTGTCCGAAGCCGCTTTGGCCGAGCCCTTGTCGGTTGGCTTGCACGCCATTCAGCGCGCAGGCAGCGTGTTGGGCAAGCAGGTGCTGGTGACCGGTTGCGGCCCCATTGGCTCGCTGCTCATTGGTGCTTTGCGCCGCGCTGGCGCAGCGCGGATCGTGGCGGCCGACATCGCCGACTTGCCTTTGAAGTGCGCCCAAGAGATGGGCGCTGACGAGACCATCAACCTGAAGACCGATGCAGCTGCTTTGGACAAATACAAAGTGGACAAAGGCCAGTTCGATGTCGTGTTCGAAGCCTCAGGCAGCGAAGCGGCTTTGCGCGTGGGCTTGGACACAATCGTGCCCAGAGGCGTGCTCATCACGGTGGGCATGGGTGGCGACATCAGCCTGCCCATGACACAGATCGTGGCCAAAGAAGTGGACCTGCGGGGCACCTTCCGCTTCCATGCCGAATTTGCCACCGCTGTGCGCTTTTTGAACGAAGGCTTGGTCAACGGCAAGCCTGTGATCACGGGTATATTGCCGGTCGAACGCGCCCTTGAAGCCTTCGATCTGGCGGCTGACAAAAGCCAGTCGCTCAAAGTGCAAATTTCTTTCCAAAACGCCTGAAAATCACCCCTTTTCACGCCCCCACTGAAAGTCAACACCATGTCAAAAATTGCCCTCGTCACCGGTGCCAGCTCTGGCATCGGCAAAGCCTGCGCCCTCGCCTTGCTCCAAGAAGGTTGGCAAGTCGTTCTGGTGGGTCGCCGCGCCGATGCGCTGGCCTCTGCCGTGGCCGAAGCTGGCGCCAACTCGGGTCATGCCCACGCCATCCCGACCGACCTGTCCAAAGAGCCAGAAGTCAAAGCCCTGTTCGATCAGATCCGCGCGCGCTTTGGCCGCATCGATTTGGTGTTCAACAACGCAGGCATCTCCCTGCCCTACACCCTGCCGGGCGACCTGTCGGGCGATGAATGGCGCCGTGCTGTGGACATCAACTTGAACGGTGCGTTCTACACTTTGTCGCATGCCTTCAAGCTGATGCAAGAGCAAAGCCCACAAGGCGGCCGCATCATCAACAACGGGTCGATTTCGGCCCATGTGCCGCGTCCTGGCTCCATTGCCTACACCGCCACCAAACACGCTGTCTCGGGTCTGACCCGTGCAGCCTCGCTCGATGGCCGCCCTTACAGCATCGCCGTGGGCCAGATTGACATTGGCAACGTGGCCTCGGACATGACCGAAAAAATGGCCAAAGGTGTGCACCAAGCTGACTTGAGCATCAAGGCTGAGCCGCGCATGGACATGTCAGGGGTGGTCGACACCTTCATGACGATGGCCCGCATGCCTTTGTCGAGCAATATTTTGTTCACCACGGTGATGGCCACCAACATGCCTTTTGTAGGCCGGGGTTGATTCGAACCTATGCAGAAGATGGACATTGGCCTGGTGGGCCTGGGGGTGATGGGCGAAAACCTGGCGCTCAATCTGGAGCGCAACGGGTTTTCAGTCAGCGGCTTTGACCTGGACGAGGCCAAGCGCAACAGCTTTGATCAGCGCACGCGGGGTCTGAACGGGCAAGCGGTCCACTCACTGAGCGAGTTGGTTGGCAGTTTGCAACAACCTCGCTGTGTCTGGCTGATGGTGCCAGCAGGTGCTGCGGTCGATGCGGTGCTTTACGAGCTGACGCCCCTATTGGCGGCTGGCGATGTGGTGATGGACGGGGGCAACACCCTTTTCACCGACACAGAGCGCCGCTTGAAGGCCTTGCAAGACTCGGGCATCCTTTATGTGGGTGCAGGGGTCAGCGGCGGCGAAGAAGGCGCACTGCGTGGCCCAGCGCTCATGCCTGGCGGCTCTGCAGCGGCTTGGCCACGTTTGAAACCCATGCTGCAAGCCATCGCTGCCAAGACCGAAGACGGCGCATCTTGCTGTGAATGGATGGGCCCAGGCGGTTCAGGCCACTTTGTCAAAATGGTACACAACGGCATCGAATACGCCGACATGCAGACCATTTGCGAGGCTTATGCGCTGATGCAACAGATGCTGGGCATGCACCCGTCCGAAATGAGCACCGTGTTCCGCACCTGGAATGCCGGTGAACTCAGCAGTTACCTGATCGGCATCACCGCCGACATCCTGGCCTACACCGACCCCGAAACGGGCCATGCGCTGGTGGACAAAATCCTCGACACCGCTGAACAAAAAGGCACGGGCAAATGGGCGAGCCAGGTCGCGCTCGACCTGGGCGTGAGCGCACCCACCATTGCCAATGCCGTGTTTGCCCGCACCCTCAGCGCACTCCAAGCTGAACGGGGCAAAGCATCGAAGGTCTTGACGGGCCCCACCACACAGCCTGCACCCGATCGGGCATCGGTATTGCCACGCCTCGAGCGGGCCTTGCTGGCGGCCAAGATTTGCGCCTACGCACAAGGCTTCAGCCTGCTGCGGGCGGCCGACAAAGAACACCAGTGGCAACTGCCCATGGGCACCGTGGCCTCGGTCTGGCGTGCGGGCTGCATCATCCGTGCGCGCTTGCTGCAAGACATTCGCCAAGCCTTTGATGGCGCGCCCGATCTGAACAACCTGCTGATGGACCCGCACTTCACAGGCGTGATGGCCCGCTGCCAGCAGGACCTGCGCGAAGTCGTGGCCCTGGGCGCATTGCACGGCGTGGCCATGCCCTCGTTCATGAGCGCGCTGAGCTACTACGACGCCTACCGCTCGGCACGCCTGCCGGCCAACTTGCTGCAAGCGCAGCGCGACTATTTTGGTGCCCACACCTACCAACGTGTAGACCGGCCCGGCAAGTTCCACACGCGGTGGACGGATTGAGTTACACGCTGATGCGCACTACCGCATCCTTGCGTTTGTGCAAGTCGGGGAGCAACTCCAAGCCCAAACCCGGTTTGTCATTCAGGCTGATCATGCCGTTCTTCACCTGCGGCAATTCGGTCACCAGCTCTTTGTACCAGCCACTGTAAAAGGCACGAACGCTCTCTTGAATTAAGGCGTTGGGTGCGTGCAATGACAAGTGGGTCGACGCCGCCCACACCACAGGCCCTGTGCAGTCGTGAGGGGCCACGGGCAGCTGCCAAGCGTCGGCCATGGCCGCGATCTTGCGCGCTTCGGTCAGGCCCCCACACCAGCTCAAGTCGAGCATGGCCACGCCGCCCACACCGGTTTGCAAATAGTCCTTGAAACCCCATTTGTAGCTGAGCGTCTCGCTGGCACAGATCAAGGCCTTGCAGTCCACCGCGTACTGCTTGAGCAGGTCCAGGCTGTCCATGCGGATCGCGTCTTCGTGCCAGAAGGTGTCGAACTCTTGCAGCGCGCGTGAAATCTTTTGCGCCATGGGCAAACGCCACAGGCTGTGGAACTCGACCATGATGTCCATCTTGTCGCCCACCGCTTTGCGGATCTTGCGAAAGGGTTCGAGCGCAGTGTTCAGGTCTTGCGGGCTGATGTATTGACCGTGCGACTTTTCAGCGGCCATGTCAAAGGGCCAGATCTTCATGCCGGTGATGCCTTCGGAGAGCAGCGACTCAGCCACCTCGTCGGCGCGGAGCAAAAAGCCCTGCAGGTCTTCGTAGGGTCCAGCGTTGTTGCCCAGACCCCAGTTGCTGCTGGTCTGGTTGACGTTGCTGCGGATGTACTGGTAGCCCGCGCAGGTGTTGTAGACACGGATCTCGTCGCGGCTCTTGCCGCCCAAAGCGGTGTAGACCGGCATGCCCGCGGCCTTGCCAAAAATGTCCCACAGCGCGATGTCCACCGCCGAGTTGCCACGCGTTTCCACACCGGACCCACGCCAGCCCAAATAACCCGTGATATCGCGCAAACGTGATTCGATCGCCAGCGGGTCTTGCCCGATCAGCTTGGGGCCCACCCATTCGTGCAGATAAGCCTCCACCGCTTGCGCGCCCATGAAGGTTTCGCCCAGGCCCACCAAGCCCTCGTCGGTGTGCAATCGCACCCAAATGATGTTGGGGAATTCATCCAGGCGGATGGTTTCGAGTTGGGTGATTTTCATGGCGGATCAAACTTCAGACATTAAAAAAGCCCCACAGCTTGGGGCTGTGGGGCTTGGTGCGATGGATCAACCGCCGCGTGCTTTCTTGAGCTCGTCTTGCACGACTTTGATGGCGTCGGCACCAATCGAGTCTTTGTGCTTGTCGTACACCGAGGCCACTTTGGCGCGGATGCGGTTTTGCTCAGCCCCGCTGACCTCGTTGATCTGCATGCCTTTGGTTTTGAGCGATGCCAGCGACTTCTCGTTCAGGGTGCGGTTGGCCGCGCGCTCAACCTTTTGACCCTCGATGGCCGCTTCACGCAGCAAGGCCTGCTCTTGGGGGTTGAGCTGGTCCCACAACTTTTTGCTGTAAAGAATCAGGAAAGGCGTGTAGGCGTGGCGTGTCACGCTCAGGTACTTTTGCACTTCATTGAACTTGGAAGTTTCAATGGTCACAAAGGGGTTTTCCTGACCGTCAATCGCGCGGCTCTCCAGCGCAGAGAACACCTCGGGGAAGGCCATGGGCACAGCGTTGGTGCCCAAGGTCTTGAAGGTGTCCAGGAAGATGTTGTTTTGCATCACGCGCACTTTGACGCCGTCAAAGTCTTCGAGCTTGGTCACAGGGCGCTTGCTGTTGGTCAGGTTGCGGAAACCGTTTTCCCAGTAAGCCAGATTCACCAAGCCAGCCGCTTCGAGCTTGGCATTGAAGTACTTGCCAGCCGGGCCATCCAGCACCATGTCGGCTTCTTTTTCGTTGGCAAACAAGAAAGGCAGGTCGAACACGCCCAACTCTTTGACAATACCGACCAGGGGCGAGCTGGAGGTGCAGACCATCTCTTGCGTGCCGGCACGCAAAGCCTGCGTGGCTTGCAAGTCACCACCCGCCATACCGCCCCAGAAAGCGGTAATCTTCATCTTGCCGCCCGATTTGGCGGTCAGGATTTCCTGCATCTTTTTGACGCCCACGCCCACGGGGTGGTCTTCGTTCACACCGTTAGTGAACTTGATGTTACGCTCAGAAAATTGCGCCATGGCACTGCTGGCCACCAGGAAAGTGCCCGCCAAGAGGGTCACCAGATTTCTGCGTTTGAACATGTTGTCTCCTAAAAAAACAGGGTTAAAAATCTATCAAAACTCAAGCCACTTTTCGCAGGCGTTCGGAAAAAGCCGAAACGCTTGGAATTTTTTTGCGCGTGGACACCACACGTTCGATGTCTTCATGCGCACCATTGATCAGCACCATGATGGCGCGCTCGGCCTTGTCCGGCGCGTGTTGGATGACGGCGTCCAGCACGGCCCGGTGCAGGGGCAATGAACTGCGGGGGCCGTCTTGGATTCGGGTGGAAATTTCAAAACTGGTGCGCAGCAAGGCGCTCAGGGCCTTGCCCATCTGAATCAGCATTCGGTTGTGCGAGGCATGCAGCAGGCCTTGGTGAAAACGCAGGTCGTGCACCACGTAGTCACCACCCTGCTCCACCGCCAGCTTCATGCCCGCAAAGGCTTGTTCGATTGCGGCGATGTCTTCGTCTGTGGCTTTTTCCGCGGCCAGTCGTACGGCGGCGGGCTCCACCACACGGCGAAGCTCTTGCAGGTCACGCAAGAACTCGGGCGTCAAACCGGCTTGGGCTTGCCAAGTGATGACATCGGGATCGAACCAGTTCCAGTGGTCATCGTTCAGCACACGCGTGCCCACTTTGGGGCCGGTGGAGATCAAACCTTTGGCGACCAGCGACTTGATGGCTTCGCGCACCACCGTGCGGCTGACCCCAAACTGCTCGCACAGCAAAGGCTCGGGCGGCAAACTCGCGCCCACGGCGTACTGGCCCGACAAGATGGCTTGTCCCAGCAAATCCAATGTGTGACCGTGTGCGTTTTTGACCATGGGTGATTTGACGAATCGTTCAATCATATGATGAATGAAAAATTCCAACACTGCGGAAAACCCTGAAGATCGGCCTGAGCGAGAATCGATTGTGCGCTGCACTAGGGTTTATAGGGTGGCCAACAAACTGTATTCATCATACGATTGAACCCATTCTCCCAACCTCCGAATCATTCGATCCTCATGTCCTCCAATCCCCGTAAAAAACCCGAAGAACTCCGCAGCCAGCAGTGGTTTGGCCGCCAAGACCGCGATGGCTTTGCCTACCGCAGCTGGGTCAAGGGCAAAGGCGTGCCGCACGACCAATTCGACGGTCGCCCCGTCATTGGCATTTGCAACACCTTCAGCGAACTGACCCCCTGCAACTCGCACTTCCGCACCCTGGCCGAGCAGGTCAAGATCGGCGTGTACGAGGCCGGCGGTTTTCCGCTCGAATTCCCGGTCATGTCGCTGGGCGAAACCCTGCTGCGCCCGACCGCCATGCTCTACCGCAACCTGGCGTCCATGGACGTCGAAGAAAGCATCCGAGGCAACCCGATCGACGGCGTGGTGCTGCTCATGGGCTGCGACAAAACCACGCCATCCTTGCTGATGGGCGCGTCCAGCGTGGGATTGCCAACCATTGGCGTGTCGGGCGGCCCCATGCTCAACGGCAAATGGCGCGGGCAAGAACTCGGCTCGGGCACAGGCGTGTGGAGCATGAGCGAGCAGGTGCGCGCAGGCACACTCAAATTGGCCGACTTTTTTGAAGCCGAGAGCTGCATGCACCGCAGCCATGGCCACTGCATGACCATGGGCACCGCCAGCACCATGGCCAGCATGGTCGAAGCCCTGGGCATTGGCTTGCCCGGCAACGCCACTTACCCGGCCGTGGACGGCCGCCGCAATGTCTTGGCCCGCGATGCGGGCCGCCGCATCGTCGAGATGGTGCACACCGACCAGACCATCACCAAAGTGCTGACGCGCGAAGCCTTTGAAAACGCCATCCGCACGCTGGCGGCCATTGGCGGTTCGACCAACGCGGTGATCCACCTGATCGCCATTGCAGGCCGCTTGGGCCTGAAACTCACCGTGGACGATTTCGAGCGTTTGGGCAGCGAGTTGCCTTGCCTGTTGAATTTGCAACCCTCAGGCGACCACCTGATGGAAGACTTTTGCTATGCCGGTGGCTTGCCCGTCATCATGAAAGAGATCGAGCACCTGCTGCACAAAGACATCATCACCGTGACCGGCAAAAGCGTGAGCGAGAACATCGCGGGCGCCGTGAATTACGACCCGCGCGTCATCAAGACCTTCGACGCCCCTTTCAAAGAAAAAGCGGGCATCGCCATCTTGCGCGGCAACCTGGCCCCGCGTGGCGCGGTCATCAAGCCCAGTGCCGCCACGCCTGCACTGATGGTGCACACCGGCCGCGCCGTGGTGTTTGAAGACAGTACCGACTTCCACAAACGCATCGACGACGAGAGCCTGGACGTGGACGAGAACTGCATCTTGGTGCTCAAGAACTGCGGCCCCAAGGGTTACCCTGGCATGGCAGAGGTGGGCAACATGCCGCTGCCGCCCAAGGTGCTGCGCAAAGGCATCACCGACATGGTGCGCATCTCTGACGCCCGCATGAGCGGCACGGCCTATGGCACCGTGGTGCTGCACACCACGCCCGAAGCCGCTGCCGGTGGCCCGCTGGCCGTGGTGCAAAACGGCGACATGATCGAACTCAATGTGCCTGAGCGCAAACTGCAACTGCTCATCAGCGACGAAGAGCTGGCACGCCGCCTGGCCTTGTGGGAAAAGCCTGCGCCGGCCATGAACTCGGGCTACTGGAAGCTGTACATTGACCATGTGCTGCAAGCCGACGAAGGCGCAGACATGGACTTTCTGGTCGGCCAGCGTGGCGCGGCCGTGCCCAAAGACAACCACTGATTCACGGAGAAAACCATGCGTATTTTGATCACCGGCGGTGCCGGATTTTTGGGCGCTCGACTGGCTCGCGAGATTTTGAAAAAAGGCCAACTCAACGGCCAAGTCGTCAACGAATTGGTGATTGCCGACCTCTTCCCCGCCCCAGCCGATTTGCTGGCCGACCCGCGGGTCAAGGGCCATGCAGGTCCCATGCTGGAACAAGGTGACTTGTTCAAGAGCGGCTTTGACGGCGTGTTCCATTTGGCCTCGGCCGTGTCGGGCGAGTGCGAACTCGACTTTGACCTGGGCCTGCGCTCCAACGTGGACAGCTCGCGCTTGCTGCTCGACAGCATCCGCGTGTCCACCGAGCGATTGGGCAAAGCCCCACGCCTGGTGTTTGCCAGCTCTGTGGCCGTGTTTGGGCCCGATGCAGCCAACCCCATGCCCGCCCTGGTGGCCGACACCACCTTGCCCACACCACAAACGTCTTACGGCACGCACAAGCTCATCATCGAGCACATGGTGGCCGACTACACCCGTAAAGGCTACATCGACGGCCGCGCAGCGCGCCTCATGACCGTGACCGTGCGCCCCGGCAAACCCAATGGCGCAGCGTCATCGTTTTTCAGCGGCATCATCCGCGAGCCGCTGGCGGGCACCCCCACCACCTGCCCGGTGGATGCCAGCGTCTCACACCCCATGTCCTCACCGGGCACCACCATCCACGGCTTGATCACCGTGTTTGAAGCCAGCCGTGAAGCCATCGGTGGGCGCATGGCACTGAACCTGCCCGGCCTGAATGTGAGTGTGGGCCAAATGTTGGCCGCACTGGAAAAAGTGGCGGGCCCCGCTGTTCGTGCCCGTGTGAAATTCGAGCGCGATGAACGCGTGGCAGGCATCGTGGACAACTGGGCCAAAGGTTGCACCTTTGAGCGCGCCCACGCGCTGGGCTTGCGCGCCGACGAGAGCTTTGAAGCCATCATCGAGCAGTACATTGCAGACTGCAAAGCCCGGCCCGGCTACCCAGCCGATGCTTTGAAAGGCCTGGCCTGAAAGCCGCATGACCGTGCACAAAACAGGGGACATCGTCGCCTTGGGTGAGGCGATGGTTGAGTTCAACCAGACCTCCAACCCAACACCTGATGAGGCGCCTTTGTATCTGCAAGGCTTTGGCGGCGACACCAGCAATGCCGCCATTGCCGCTGCTCGGGCAGGGGCCCGTGTGGCCTACCTGACGCGATTGGGTGCCGACCGCTGGGGCGATCGGCTGATGGATTTGTGGCAGCGCGAAAACGTAGGCACCGCCACGGTGCTGCGCGACCCCCAAGCCCCCACCGGCCTGTACTTTGTGAGCCACGATGCAAAGGGCCACCACTTCAGCTATGCCCGTGCCGGCTCAGCCGCCAGCCGCATGCAAGCCGCAGACCTCGCGCATTGGCAAGACGCCATTGCCCGCAGCCAGTGGCTGCACCTGTCGGGCATCTCATTGGCGATTTCGGCCTCGGCCTGCGACACCGCCTTGGCCGCCATACAACACGCCCGCAGCGTGGGCACACACGTGGCGCTCGACTCCAACTTGCGCCTGTCGCTCTGGCCACTGGCCCGTGCACAAGCCTGCATTGGCCAAGCCGTGCGCATGTGTGATTTGTTTTTGCCCAGCCTGGAAGACCTGACCGCGCTCACGGGCCTGACACAAGCGCAAGACATCATCGGCTGGAGCCATGCGCAAGGCGCAGCGCAAGTGGTGCTCAAGCTGGGGGCCGATGGCGCCATCGCCAGCGATGGCAAGTTGCAGCGCACCGTGCCGGGCCATAGCGTGCAAGCGGTGGATGCCACGGGTGCAGGTGACTGCTTTGCAGGCAACCTCTTGGCGCGCTTGTCAGCGGGCGACAGCTTGTGGGACGCCACCGCCTATGCCAATGCCGCTGCAGCCGTGTCGGTGCAAGGCTATGGCGCCGTCGCCCCCTTGCCCAGGCACGATGCGGTGCTGGACTTCTTGATGAAAGCGCACACACCATGAGGCCCTTGATCGCGATCGACTGGGGCACATCTTCGTTGCGCGGTGCACAGCTTGGGGCCGAGGGTCAAGTGTTGGCCACACGCGAATTTGCGCGCGGCATCTTGAGTGTGCCGCCGGGGCAGTTTGCCGCTGTGTTGGACGAACTCTTTGGCGATTGGATGCAAGCGCCGGGTGCGCTGTGCCTGATCTCTGGCATGGCGGGCAGCCGCCAAGGGTGGCAAGAAGCGCCCTACTGCCCCTGCCCTGCAGGCTTTGCCGAGTTGGGCCAACACCTGTTGTGGCTGCAGCCTGGTCGCATCGCCTTGGTGCCTGGCCTCAGCTGCCTGGGCCAAGACACCCTGCAAACAACCGATGTGATGCGCGGCGAAGAAGTGCAAATTTTTGGCGCACTGCAACTGGCTGGACAAGACAGTGCCACGCTGGTGCTGCCCGGCACACACAGCAAATGGGTGCAGGTGCAAGGTGGACGCGTGACCCAGTTCCAAACCTTCATGACCGGCGAGGTGTTTGCCCTGATGAGCCAACACTCGATTTTGGGCAAGACACTCGATTTGACCGGGGCCTTCGATGAATCGGCCTTTTTGCAAGGTGTGGACCAAAGCCAGCAAGCGGGCAGCGTGCTCAACAAACTGTTCGCGGTGCGTACCCTGGGCCTGTTTGAGCGCCTTGCTGCTGTGGCCTTGCCCAGCTACCTGTCGGGCTTGCTGATTGGGGAGGAACTGCACCATCCAAGGGCGTCCACCCCTGCAGAACCTGTCCTCCTGATCGGCAACGACGCCCTCACGCTGCGGTACACCTTGGCACTGAAACACTTGGGCGTCGCCTGCCAAAGCCATGGCCCAGAAGCCACTTGGGCGGGCTTGTTCGCACTGGCATCGGCATCGGCATGTTGATGTGCAAAAAAACCTTCGCGGCGAGGGCGCCGCTCCTACACAAAAAACACCATGACACCGACCACCTCCCCCGCACACGCTTTGGCACAAGCCATGGACCAACTGCCTTTGATCGCCATCTTGCGTGGCCTGACGCCGGCCGAGGCACCCGCCATTGGCGACGCGCTGGTGGGCAGCAGCTTTGCCATCATCGAGGTGCCGCTCAACTCACCCGAGCCTTTGCGAAGCATCAATGCACTGGCGACATTGTTTCCGCAAACGCTGATCGGTGCGGGCACGGTGCTGAACGCAGGGCAAGTGAAAGACGTGCACGCCGCCGGAGGCCGATTGATCGTCTCGCCCAACTTCAACCCCGCCGTGGTCGCGCAGGCCTTGGCCCTGGACATGGTCGTACTGCCGGGGGTGGCCACGCCCACAGAGGCCTTTGCGGCGCTCGACGCGGGCGCACATGGACTCAAGCTTTTTCCGGCCGAGATGATTTCACCCGCCACCGTCAAAGCCTTGCGAGCCGTGCTTCCGAAAGGCGTCGCCCTGATGCCCGTAGGCGGTATCACGCCGGACAACATGGCGACTTATTTGGCGGCCGGGGCGACAGGCTTTGGCCTGGGTTCGGCCTTGTTCGCGCCGGGACGCACCGCCCAAGATGTACAAAGTACCGCAAAGCACTTTGTCAAGTCTTTCCAAGGAAACGCGCAGACCTGAGTTGACCCGCTGTGGGGCTGCAAGCCTGTGATCAGTTTGGTGACTACACGCCTAAGTAGGCTTTGCGGATTTCAGGGCGATGGCTCAAGTCGGACGATGCACCCGAAGTTACCACGCGGCCATTTTCGAGCACATAGGTGCGCTGTGAAATCGCCAAGGCACGGCTGACGTTTTGCTCCACCAGCATGACCGCCGTGCCATTTTGATGGATGGCCTCGATGGCTCGAAACATCTCTCCCACGATGCTCGGGGCCAAACCCAAAGACGGCTCGTCCAGCAAGAGCAATCGAGGCAAAGCCATCATGGCCCGACCAATGGCGACCATTTGTTGCTGCCCCCCTGACAAGGTGCCCGAGATCTGATTGAGCTTGGCTCTCACCGCAGGGAACAAGTCACACACTTGTTCAAATGTGCGTGCGCGAGCGGCCTTTGCAGCCGGATGCATGGCGCCCAGCTCAAGGTTTTCACGCACCGTCATGCCTGTGAATAACCTGCGGCTTTCGGGTACCAAGGCCAAACCTTTTTCACACAAGCGGTGTGGCGGCAAACTCGAAACCGTCTCACCTTCCCATGCGATTTTTCCTGCGACCAAGGGGTTCAGCCCCATGACGGCATGGATCAATGTGGTTTTGCCCGCACCGTTGGGGCCGATCACGGAGACCAACTCGCCCGCATTGATCTGCAAAGAGACATCCCACAGCGCTGGCGCAGCGCCGTAATTGACTTGAATTTGATCTATTTGGAGCATGCTTACACCACCGCCTCATCACCCAAATACGCGCGAACCACTTCCTCGCGTGACATCACATCCTGAGGGTCTCCCTCCGCTATGACCTGGCCCTGGTTGAGCACCACCAAGCGGTCTGACAAGGCCAGCACCGCGCTCATGACGTGCTCGACAAACACGATGGACGTGCCTCTTTCCCGGATACGGCGAATGGTCTGCACGGCAGCACCGATCTCGGCCGGGGTCAAACCCGACAACACCTCATCCAAAAGCAACACCTGGGGACGGGCCGCCAAAGCACGTGCCAACTCCAAGAATTTGCGTTGGTGCAAGTTGAGCTCGTCTGGAAAATGGTCCCCTTTGTCTTGAAGACCGGTAAAAAGCATCCACTCTTGCGCCTCTGCACGAGCTTGCGCATCGGTCAAATGGGCACCGCCGTAGTGCGCGGCCAGCGTGACGTTTTGCTCCACGGTGAGCCCGTGGAATGGCCGCGGAATTTGGTAAGTGCGCGACAAGCCCTGGCGGCGAATTCGGTGAGCAGGCCATCCGGCGCAAGATTGGCCTTGCAGCACCACCGTCCCCTCGGTCGGTCGGTAGTGGCCGGTGACCACGTTGATGAACGTCGATTTGCCTGAACCGTTGGGGCCCAGCAAACCCAAAATTTCACCTTGGTACAAGTCCAAGTCCACTTGGTTCAATGCGCGGATGCCCGAGAAATGTTTGCTCAAACCCCGCACTTCCAGCACTTTTTGACGGTTCACAGACTCTGACGGCTTGGTTGTCGGTCGCTCAATCACCAACTCTGCGTCAAGGTGGAGGCCATGCTCTTGTTGCCCCTCAGCATGGTCCTTGTTACTTTGTATCAAACGCTTGTGCTGTCTTAACTGCCAAGTCCCCAAAATGCCGCGGGGCATCACAAGTACTGCGCCGGCCAAAACCAGACCAATGATGACTTTTCCGATCAAGGCACTGTCGCCCGCGGTGAAAGCATTGAGCAGCAGCGTGATCAAAATCCCCCCGAGCATCGGTCCTGCCCAGTGCCGACTGCCACCCAACACACTCATGAGGACCACTGTCAAAGGCACCGTGATGTTGAAGGTCTCACCCACCGTGACATAAGACACGTAGAGCGCGTGGATGGCCCCCATCACACCCGCAAAGAAACTCGACAGGGCAAAGGCCCCCATCTTGAGCCAAAAAGTGGGCACGCCATTGACTTCAGCGGCGTCTTCGTCGTCGTGAATGGCCAGCAAACCCAAACCCGCCCGCGCGTGAAACAACCACCATGCCACGGCCACACTGAGTACCGCCAGAATCAAACTGGCGTAATAGAAAGTCGAGGCAGGTTTGGGTCCCCACTGTGGCAAGGTCACTGACATCAAATAGACACCCGGGCCGCCATCGATGGAGGTGTTCACGGCCAAAGTTGCCAGAACAAAACCCACGGCCAAAGTGATCAAGGCAAAAGACTCGCCACGAATCTTGCGCACATTGAAAACCAGTGCCCCGATGGCCAAGGCCAGCACCGCTGCCAGCACACCGCTGCCCAAAGCAGCAGGCACCACGGGCCAATCGGCTTTGGTGGCCAGTGTGGCCATGCCGTACATCCCCACGCCAAAAAAGGCGCCATGCCCGAACGAAAAATAACCTGAATAGCCCGAAAGCATGTTCCAGGATGTGGCCAACGTGATCCAGAAAAAAATCACGTAGAGCAAGGACTGCAGGTGCACTGGCAGACCGATGTAAGGCCCGGCCACCAGCAAACCCAGCACCAGACCGAGCAAAGAAATGCGCTGAATCTTATTCATCACCACGCCTGAGCAAAAGAATCAGAATCAGCAGCGTGAATGCCACCAAGGGTGCCCAGGTGGGCGCGATCAAGGCTTGGGTCATGGCCTCGCTGATACCGATCACCAAACCACCCAACAAAGGGGTCACTGCCGAGCCGAGCCGACCGATCATCACCACCGCAAACACCACCCCAACCCAGGAAAAGATCTGAGAAGGTGCCAATGTGAAGGTCAATGCCACGCACACGCCTGCGCAGGCAGCCAATGCAGCGCACAAGCCAGCCACCCCGATCGCCAAACGCTTGGCATTCATGCCAAATGCCGTGGCAATGGCCGGATCTTCTGCACTGGCCCGCACCGACTTGCCCATGTCCGTGCGGTGGAGCAACCACCAGACCCCGGCCACAGCGGCCAGTGACATGCCCAAAGTAAGTGCTTCGGAGTAAGTCACGACCACGCTGCCCAAGCGGAACTTGTGCTCTTCGTAAACCGACGCCATGCGCCGAAAATCGGCACTCCAGATCCACTGCAGCAAGGCTTCCACCGACACAGTCATGCCGAAAGTCACCAACAATGAATTGAAGGGCGTGAGCGCAAACCGGGCAAACACCGCCTGCACGGCCATGCCCAGAGCGCCAAACACGGGAACCAAAACCAGCAAAGAAATCAGCGGATCAACGCCCAACTTCGTTTTGAGCTCATAGGTCATGTAGGCTGAAAGGAACACCCACGCGAAATGCGCCAGGTTGATTTGCCTGAGCAAGCCCCAGCCCAAACCGATGCCCAGGCCGATAAGGCCATACAAAGCACCGAGAAAGACACCAGAGGCCAGCGCTTGAAGTAACAACCCTGCGCTGGGCATGTCAGAACTGCATCTTGCTGCCGGGCAAAGCGACGTCTTTGGGGTGGATCACGATCCACTTGCCGGCTTGTAATTGCTTGATGCGGTTAAGGTCATCGCCGTAGTTGTTGGGGCCGTCAAACCGGACTTTGCCCACGATGGTGTCCACACGGTTTTTCTTGAGGAATGCCGCAATCTTGGCGTCTTCCAGACTGCCAGCCCCTTTGACGCCGGCTTCCAAGAATTGCCATCCCGTGAAGGCATTGGCCGCTTGCAACTCGAACACGGTGTCCGGCAAATTGGCCTTGCCCGCACGCTCGTTGTACATTTTGATGGCTTCGGCGTAAGTCGGATTGTTGGTGAACGGGGCGTGCTGCTCAAAGGTGGTCAAGGTCAAGGCATTGGCCGCCAAGGGCGACTGCGCCAGAGGGCCAGGTGTCGGGTAGACATGGAAATGGATCTTGGGCTTGTAATCGATCTTGTTCATGGCTTCGAGCAATTGAATGCTTTCCGCTCCGATCGAACCAATCCAGACCATATCGGCATTGGCTTCTTTCAAGCGCGAGGCAATGGGGCCAAAGTCGCGATTGCCAAACTCCCATTCCAGCCACAAGGCTTCGCGCAATCCGCGTTTCTTGAAGACTTCGCGTGCACCCACCGACAAAAACACCACCGAAGGGAATTTACTGGTGACGATTGCCACCGACTGTGGCTTGGCACCGCCAGCCGCAATGCTGTCGAGCAGGGTATTGGGCACGGTGGTGCCCGGATCGATGCCCATCACATAGGCCGGAAAGTGCATGTCGTATTTGGCCAGCGACGGAATACCAAACGAGTTGGTGATCAGCACCTTGCCATTGCGTTGAGCCACGCCCATGGCGGCCAATGAATTGGCCGTGGCATAAGGGCCCATCAGCAAATCGACGTTGTCGCCAGAGATCAGTTGCTCATAAAGCGTACGGGCCAGATCGGGCTTGGATTGGTCATCTTTGACCACCCACTCGACAGGGCGGCCCAGCAAGCCGCCGCGTTTGTTCAATTGTTCAATGAAGATATCGCCTGCAATCTTGTGCATCACGGCCGTGCCCGCCAATGGACCCGTCAATGACAAAGTACTCCCAACCCGAATGGGCTTGGCCTGAGCTTGTACCCAGGATGCCGTTGTGGAAAGCAACAAGGACGAACCCAGTGCTTTCAGAAAAGGCCGCTTTTGCATGGTTGATCCCTCAGATCTTGGTTGATGAAACACAAAACTCTCAAAATTAATTATGGAAGGCCAGAAACTTCTGACCATTGGGAGTAACCCCTTGTATGACTGTCGCTCATGCGATTGCGCTGCTCTGGAGATGCGATTCACAGTGCATTGACTTGTTTGGGATTCGCACCGAGCCCATGCTTGAAGTCAATTGACTATTTCACTCTTCACATTGCTACTGAATTCATGACCACAACACCTGCATCCAGCGCTTTCACACCCTCGGGCTCTACGCACATGGCCATTGCGGAAGTCGATCGCATCGTCGTACGCGGCAAGGACCTCTGCCGCGATGTGATTGGTCAGCAATCGTTCACCGCCTATTTTTTGTTTTTGTTGACCGGCGAAACGCCCAGCGAAAACCTGGTGCGCGTGGCCGATGCCACCATGGTGTCCCTGGCCGAGCACGGCCTGGTGCCCTCCGTGCAAGCGGCTCGCATGACCTTGGCCGCCGCGCCCGAATCAGTCCAAGGCGCGGTGGCTGCAGGCCTTCTGGGATGCGGCCCTGTGATTTTGGGGGCCTCTGAGACAGCTGGGCATTTGCTCATTGAGATGCTGGCCCAATCGACACAGCAAGGCCAACCGTTGGAAGACATTGCCCGAGAACGTCTGCAAGCCTTTCGCGCCGCCAAGAAAGCGCTGCCCGGCTTTGGCCACCCTGTTCACAAATTGGGTGATCCACGCGCCACCAAGCTGATTGACCTGGCCAAAGAGTGGGGTGTTGCAGGCGAGCATGTGCGAGCCTTGCAGGCCCTCGCATCGCAAGTCGAAAGCGTTTACGGTCGACCCTTCCCCATGAACGTGTCTGCGGCCATCCCGGCAGTACTGCTCGATGCAGGCTACCCCGCTGGTGCCCTCAAAGGCATTCCTTTGCTGGCACGAACGGCATCCTTGGTGGCGCACATTTTGGAAGAGCAAACCCGACCCATTGGCTTCAAGCTGGCCAGTGCTGCCGAACACGCCATGACCTACGACGGCCCGCCGGTCGCTCGCTGAGTTTTCCAAAGAAGTCCATGTCCGAGTCTACGCACTTATCCCCCCTGGAGGTCTTGCGCCAATTTGATGCGCACGACTTCTCAATCGATCAATTTTTCCAGGCACGCCTGAGCGCACGGTCCCTCCAGCCCATGGTGGAGTTCCAAGGCTCAGTCATGACTTGGCAAGATTGCGCTCAACTAGCTGACCATGCCGTGGGTTGGCTTTTGAGCAGAGGCATCCAAGCTGGCGACCGCATCGGGCTGATGGCCTACAACCACCCGGCCACGGTAGTCTTGCTGATCGCGTGCGCCCGCATCGGAGCCATCTTGGTGCCGTGCAACCCGGAATTTGAAGCGCGAGAAGCACAATACATTTTTGAGCATGCCGGAGTGCGAGGCGTCATTTGTTCACCCGAACCCTTAGCCAGGGTCCAAGAAGCCACCAGCCAGATGCGCCCACAGCCATGGAAAGTGGTCATCGAGCAAGACCAGCCGGAGGGAGAATCTTCACTGCTGTCGCAATGGCAAGCCAGCACAGCCGACAGCCTCACGCGCCAAGGCACGGCCGACAGCACCTGCATGATCATTTACACATCGGGCACCACAGGGTTTCCCAAAGGGGTGATGCACAGCCAGCGCAGCTATCTGCTGACGGCCGAGGCCTTTGTGCTGCGCATGCACCTGCAGCCTGATGAGCGCTTGATGTGTGTGCTGCCCCTGTTCCACATCAACGCACTGATGTACTCACTCGGTGGGGCCATGGCCTGTGGCGGCACACTGATTCTCATCCGACGGTTTTCAGCCTCGACGTTCTGGCAGCAAGCGGCCGAGACACGCGCCAGCGAAGTGAATGTCATCATGTCTGCAGCAGCCATTTTGGCCCGCAGGCCCGCCGAAGAATTTGTGGCCTCCCACCGCCTTCGAAAAATGTTTTTGGCTCCCTTAAACAAGGACCTGCTGGACACATTCCACCAGCGCTTTCATGTACCCGTGTTGATCGAGTGCTATGGCATGACCGAAATACCGGGCGTGCTCAGCAACCCCTTTTTAGGCCCTCACAAATTGGGCAGCATGGGCTGCATTTCACCGCACCCTGACCCCGCCATCGAACGCCCTCAAGTGCTTGTAATTGACGGGTCTGGGGCAGAAGTTCCCTTGGGCGAGGTAGGCGAGTTGGCTGTGAAAACACCCACCTTGATGCAAGGCTACTTCAATGACACCGAGCAAACAGAGGCGAGCTTCCAAGATGGTTGGTTCCTCACCGGCGACTTGGTGCGACGCGATGCAGATGATTTTTTGTTTTTCTTCACACGTAAAAAAGACATCATCCGACGACGCGGCGAAAACATCTCGGGCGCAGAAATCGACTCGGCCATCGGAAGCCACCCCGACATCCTCGAATGTGCTTCGATCGGTGTGGCCGCTGAGCTGGGCGAAGAGGAAATACTCTTGGCCGTGGTGCCTCGTCCAGGCACCCACATCACGCCAGAGATGGTCTATGCGTATGCACTGAACCAACTGTCACCCATCAAACGCCCCCGTTACATCGTCATGGTCGACAGCCTGCCGCATACCGGCTCCATGAAGATTGCCAAATTCCGCCTCAAGCCCGCAGACAATTTGCGCCGCCAGGCCACCGATTTTTCATCCAAGGAAGTTCAACCATGAGCGAGACACCTAACACCACCGAACACCGCTACGACGCACTGCACCTGATCACCGAAGAGGTGATTGCGCGCTATGCCAAAACCCCAGATCCGCGTCTGCGCGAGTTGATGCTGTCATTGATCAAGCACATCCACAGCTTTGCCAAAGAGGTCAAGTTGACGGCCGAGGAGTGGGCGTTTGCAATGAGCTTTCTGGAAGAAACCGGAAAATGGTGCTCACCAGGCCGCAACGAGTTCATGATTTTTTCAGACGCTTTTGGCTTGTCAATGCTCACCGTCACGCAAGACTACCCACGCCCGGAGCATGCGACAGAGCCCACCTTGGTCGGACCTTTCCTTTTGGAAAATGCTCCCCACTTCGCCATGGGCGAAGACATCAGTGCCGGCGCTGCGGGCACGCCCATGTACGCGCAAGGTCAGATTCTGGACATCCACGGCCAAGCCGTTCCAAACGCCGTGATCGATGTATGGCACTCCGATGACCGGGGCTTGTACGACGTGCAAGACGGCATCGAAGAAAACGGACCCTGGGCGCGTGCGGTGCTGACCACGGGCGCTGACGGCCGATTCAGCTTTTGGTCCGTTTTGCCGGTGGACTACCCAGTGCCACAAGACGGCACCGCCATCCAGATGCTGCAAGCCACCACGGGCCGAAGCTGGCGCCCAGCACATTTGCACTTTCGAATTCAAGCACCCGGTCAGCGTCCATTGATCACCCACATTTTTGACAGGACCAGCAAGAACCTCTACAGCGATGCTGTCTTTGGTGTCCGTCCCTCCTTGATCGCAGACTTCCATCTGCAGACGCCGGGTCAGGCACCAGATGGCAAAGTCATGGAACGCGAGTTTTATACGCTGGACTACAACTTTGTGATGACCGATGCCTTGAAATAAAGCCATCGCTGCTGGCCTGAGCCTATGACGAGCTCAGGCCTTTTCACCCAGCCGCCCATCCCGAAAATCCGCCAAGGCTTGGTAGATCTCTTCTTTGGTGTTCATGACAAACGGGCCGTACTGCACGATCGGCTGCTTGAGCGGCTGGCCTGCGACCAAGATGAGTTTGGCATCGGCACTGGCTTCGATCACCACGCCATCGGCTTGTGGCGTGTTCGCCAAAATGGCCATACGTTGCAGAGGCACAGTCTGACCACCGATGCGCACCTCGCCACGGTACACATAGACAAAGGCGTTGTGGTTGGCGGGCAACGCCTGCTCAAAACGTGCGCCCTTGGGCATGTGAACGTCCAGATACACCGGCTGGGTGATCTCGCGGGTCACGGCACCTTGCACGCCGTGACTTGTTCCCGCGATCACCGTCACCGCCACGCCTTCAGGCGTCTGTAACTGTGGCAACTGCTCGTTTTGAAAATCGCGGTACCAGGGGGCATTCATCTTCTCGCTGCTGTGCAGGTTCAACCAAAGCTGAAAGCCCTCCATCACACCATCAGCTTGCTGCGGAATTTCGGAATGGATCACGCCCTGGCCTGCGGTCATCCACTGCACACCGCCGTTTTGCAATAAACCCTCGTTGCCTGCGCTGTCGCGGTGCAGCATACGCCCGGCGATCATGTAAGTCACGGTTTCAAAGCCCCGGTGCGGGTGGTCCGGAAAACCGGCGATGTAATCGTCCGGCTTGTCGCTGCCAAAAGCGTCGAGCATCAAAAAAGGGTCAAGCCGATGCTGCAAATCTTGCGTGAGGATGCGGCTAAGTTTGACGCCCGCGCCGTCCGACGTGGCCTGGCCAGTGACCAGGCGCTCCACAGAACGAGTCAATGTGACCGGGTGGGTGGATGGGATGGATGAGATGGACGAAGTACGGGACATGACGACTCCTTGTTCAAGTTCAGTGGCGATGGCTCAGGACGCCTTCAAGCTCCGCAATTGTGAATGCGCTGGCCCGTCCAAATCTGGCGGCAGCTGGTGTTTGGCTTGGAGGTAGTGGTGGGTGTAGACCTCTAGCCAAGCCTGCAAAGTGTGCGCCGCATGGGCTTGGCCCGCCAGATGAAGGCACAGCGATGCCACTTCGCTGGTGCAAAAGTGGTCATCGCGCCTCGAACGGCGCAGCTTGTAATTCGAGACCTGTTCGGGGTTCAGACTCAGCACCGGCAACTTGTCCAAGTACGGGCTTTTGCGGAACATCTTGCGTGCTTCGGGCCAAGTGGCGTCCAGCAAAATGAACAGTGGTTTTTTAAGGTCGTCGCTGACCGTCAGGTCATGCACCACCCGCTCGGGTTCGACAAACTCACCCGGGAACACCACATACGGCTGCCACTGCGGATCGGCCAGCAGCGCCAGCAAGCCGGGGTCGACTTCGGTGCGTGCCCATCCAAACGCAAAAGTGTCCGGCACCACATCGGCAATCAGCCAGCCGGTGTTGCTGGGCTTGAGGGGTTCGATGTCGGCCATCAGCAAACACATGCCCACATGTGTGGGCATTTGTTGGCAAAGGGCGCACATGCAATGGCTGGGCACCAAGCGACAGCCTGGGCAGCGTTCGCCTTTGATGCCGCCACGGGCCATGAAGGGTTTGGCGCTGCGGGCCAGGCGTTCAGCACGCAGACGCGAGACAGCGTGAGGCTCGGTGGGACAAGCGGCAGTGACCAAGCTCATGGCTGTTTCAAAAAAGCCGACTCAAACCGCGGGCGTCGCCATGCGCAACCGTCGAACCGCCTCTTCATCACGCGCGTCGTCGATCTCGCGCAGCACCGCCTGCATGTCCACATCAGCGGTAGACCGCTCAAAACGACCGGTCAGCGGTGTCTCGTTGCTCAGCAATCCGGCTTGGTAAAGGCTCCAGATTTCGGGGCCGTATTCGGTCTTGAGCAGCGTGGGGGCAAATTGCCCGAAGAAGTCGCGCAGGTTGCCCACATCGCGCAGCAGCATGCGCTGGGCGTGGTTGTTACCGGCCGCGTCCACCGCTTGGGGCAAGTCGATGATGACGGGCTCGTCCACACCGGGCAAATCACCCTCACTGGGGATGTGCGCCAACAAAATATTGAACTCCGACAAATCACCGTGCACCACACCCGCGCACAACATGCGCACCACCTCGCCAATCAAGGTGGCATGGTGTTGCAGGGCTTGTTCGGGCGTGAAGGCCACATCGTTCAGCCGCGGAGCGGCGTCACCCTGCGCATCGGTGACCAGCTCCATCAGCAACACGCCATCAAAAAAGTTGTAGGGCCGGGGCACCCGAACACCTGCAGCGGCCAAGCGGTACAAGGCATCCACCTCGGCACTTTGCCAAGCGGCTTCTTGTTCTTGACGCCCAAACTTGCTGCCCTTGGCCATGGCACGGGCTGAACGCGAGTTTTTGACTTTGCGGTTTTCGGTGTAGTCCACCGCTTGCCGAAAGCTGCGGTGCGTGGCTTCTTTGTAGATCTTGGCGCAGCGGGTTTCGTCCCCGCTGCGCACCACAAACACCATGGCTTCTTTGCCACTCATGAGCTGGCGCACCACGGTGTCGATCAAACCCTCTTCAACGAGGGTTTGAAGTCGGGGCGGAGCCTTCATCCAGGGCGATGCACGACGCAGATTTTGTGGCCGTCCGGGTCACGCAAATAGGCCAAGAACAATTTGCCAGAGGGGCCCTCGCGCCAGCCCGGTGGGTCTTCGCAGGTCACACCACCATTGGCAATGCCTGCGGCGTGGAAGGCCTCAGCCTGCTCCGGCGAAGTCGCCTTGAAACCATACGTGGTGCCGTTACCGACCGAGGCCGCTTCGCCATTGATGGGCGTGGTGATGCCAAATGAGCCTGTGGGGCTGCGGTAAAAATAACGTTGGTTGTTGGCCATGCCTGGGGCTTGACCCAAGGTGCCCAAAACGGCGTCGTAAAACTTTCTGGAAGCTTCGAGGTCTTTGACCCCGACCATGACGTGGCTGAACATTGCTTTCTCCTTGTAGACCCGTTCTCGGGCGATTGATCACAGTCAATGGTACTTGATAGAAAGATGGGTTCTGGCCTGTGCAGCCACCCAAATCCCACCCTTGTGGCAGCATTAGGGCTTCAGACCTCACTGTTCAGCCAGCTTACGGAGACGACCCCATGACCCCATCCAACACCCTTTCTTTTGGCCTTCAAGGCCGTGTCGTCATCGTCACGGGTGCAGCCAATGGCATTGGCGAAGCCTGCGCTCGCCGCTTTGCGGCTGAAGGGTCCCATGTGGTGCTGGCAGACGTGAACAGCGAGCGCGGCGCCACCGTGGCTGCAGAGCTTCGCAGCGCAGGCCACAGCGCTGGCTTCATGGTTTGCGACGTGTCGCGCAAAGCCGATGTCGACGCGCTGGTGACCCATGTGCTGCAGGCCTTTGGCCGACTGGACGTGCTGGTCAACAACGCGGGTATTTTCAAGGCCGCTGATTTTCTGGACGTGACCGAAGAGGACTTCGACGCCGTCATCAACGTGAACATCAAGGGCTCCTTCTTGATGGGCCAGGCCGCTGCCCGCGCCATGAAAAGTACCGGGGGGGGCTCCATCGTGAACATGAGCTCGGTGAACGCCGTGATGGCCATCCCCAATATCGCCAGCTACAACGTGAGCAAGGGCGGCATCAACCAGCTCACTCGCGTCATGTCTTTGGCGCTGGCCGACTTCGGCATTCGCGTGAACGCAGTGGCCCCTGGGACGATTGCCACCGAATTGGCCCGCCAGGCGGTGCTGACCAGCGAGGCGGCCGAGAAGAAAATCATGATGCGCACCCCTATGAAACGCTTGGGCGAGCCCGACGAAGTCGCCAAGGTGGTTGCGTTCTTGGCCAGCGATGCAGCAAGCTACATCACTGGTGAAATCGTCACCGTAGACGGTGGCCGCATGGCACTCAATTACACCGTCCCTGTTTGAAGAAAAACACATTTGTGAAAACCCCTATCAACCCAATCGGTTCATCACTAGAGGCTTGGCTGGCCCAAGAAAAAGAGGTCCGCCAGCGTCTGGATACCGGTGCTGGCCCCGGAGTGGCACGCCCTGACCAAGTGGCAGGCAAAACCGGCTTGGAGGTCATGCAAGGCCTGCTCAGAGGAGAGCTGCCTTATGCGAGCATCGCCAAAACACTCGACTTTGTGCTGATCGAGGTCAGTGCGGGCCAAGCCATTTTTCAGGGCGCTCCGGGTTTGAACCACATGAACCCGCTGGGCACCGTGCACGGCGGCTGGTTTGCCACCCTGCTCGACTCGGCCCTGGGCTGCGCCGTGCACACCATGATGCCGCCTGGCCGGGGCTACACCACGGCCGACCTGAGCGTGAAACTCGTCAAAGCCCTGACGCCCAAAGTGCAGCGCGTGCGGGCCATTGGCCAAGTGGTGCACTGCGGCCGCCAACTGGCCACTGCCGAAGCCCGGCTGGTCGGGCCCGATGGCACGCTGTACGCCCATGCCAGCACGGCCTGCCTTGTTTTTGACATGCCTTCTCTTACTGGAAAAACCTCATGAGACTCCTTCACACCATGCTGCGCGTGGGCAACCTCCAACGCTCCATCGACTTCTACACCCAGGTGCTGGGCATGAAACTGCTGCGCACCTCGGAAAACCCAGAATACAAATACACATTGGCTTTTGTGGGCTACGGCAACAACCCCGACCACGCCGAGCTGGAGTTGACTTACAACTGGGGGACTGAAAGCTACGAGATGGGCACGGCTTATGGCCACATCGCTTTGGGAGTGCCTGATGCCTACGCCGCCTGCGAAAAAATCCGCAACAACGGCGGCAACGTGACCCGCGAGGCCGGCCCGGTCAAAGGTGGCACGACCGTGATCGCTTTTGTGACCGACCCCGATGGCTACAAGGTGGAGTTGATCCAGCGGGCGGAATAGGCCAGATCCAGCGCATGGCGGTCCAGGCCATAGATGGGGTGATGTCAGGACACCGGACAGGCGTCTTAGTCGATCGCAATTTGTGCGTCACGAATGACCTTGGCCCATTTTTCGGTATCGCGTTGGGTCCAGGCTTGGACTTCTTCGGATGAACCTGGCTGCAGCTCTGTGCCTGCAGCTTCTATTTTTGTAACCAAGGCCGGTGTTTTTAAGGCTTTTGTCAAGGCCATGTTGATGCTGTCCGAGACGGCCTTGGGGGTGTTCAAAGGCACATACATGGCGTACCAGGTGTTGTAGTCAAAGCCAGGCAAAGTCGTCGCGATGAGTGGCAATGATTTGGTGGCGGCAGACCGACTGGGCGAGGTGGCGGCGAGCACTTTGACCAGCCCCTTATCGGCCAAGCCTTGCAAGGAAGGCAGACTGCTGAACATGGCACTGACCTCGCCAGAAATCAAATCATTCACCGCGCCTGAGCTGCCTTTGTAGGGCACATGAATCACATGGGTTTTAGACAGTGACTTGAACATTTCCATGCCCAGATGGGCGGTACCGCCAGTGCCCGCAGAAGCAAAACTGACTTTGCCGGGGTTGGCTCTGGCGAAATCGATAAGCTCTGAAATACTCTTGACCGGCAACTTGGCGGAAACCACCAACACATGCGGGCCGGTCGAAATGGTGGACACGGGTTTGAGCTTGGCCACCAAGTCAGCGCCTCCGCGCTTGCTCAGCATGGGTTGCAACACCATGTTGCCAAAGGCTGCTAAAAGCAGAGTATGCCCATCAGGTTCAGATCGCGCCACAACGCCCAATGCAGGCACGCCCATGCCACCCCCTTGATTTTCAACGGTCACGGGCTGTTTGAGGTCGGCTGTCAACACCAAGGCCAACTCACGCGCCACCAAGTCTGCAGGACCACCCGCAGCATAAGGAACAATCAATTTGACAGGTTTATTCGGCCAAGCACTGGTTTGTGCTTGTACACCCAAGTGCAGGCTGGCGAGGACGCTGACAACCAACAAGACCAAGCTGCGCACGGAAAAAACCAACATTCAAAACTCCTGATTTAAGGTGAACT
Organism: Limnohabitans sp. 15K; assembly: GCF_002778285.1. Classification (GTDB taxonomy): domain Bacteria; phylum Pseudomonadota; class Gammaproteobacteria; order Burkholderiales; family Burkholderiaceae_C; genus Limnohabitans_A. The sequence goes on along the minus strand of NZ_NESM01000004.1, from coordinate 77,970 downwards.
GGATGGACAGCGACCAACAGGCGGTCATCGCGCAAGGGGCCTTCATGCCTCCATATTAGCGTTACTCAGATCGGGCGGTCACCGTACCCATTGGCATGTGGCACGGGCCAGAGCCTCGATGCGCGCCCAGTCACCTTGGGCCAACGCATCCGCAGGCACCAGCCACGAGCCACCCACACAAGCCACGTTGGGCAAGCTCAGAAAATCGGCTGCATTTTGTGACGTCACACCGCCGGTGGGGCAAAACTTCACATCAAAGAACGGGCCGCTCCAAGCCTTGAGCATGGCGGGGCCGCCCGCTTGCATGGCCGGGAAGAATTTGAGTTCGGTGTAGCCGTCTTCCAGCGCCATCATGATTTCGCTGCCGGTGGCCACACCGGGCAACAAAGGCAGTCCCAAGTCCTTGCAGGCCTGCCCCACAGTCTTTGTATAGCCAGGGCTCACCGCAAAACGGGCACCGGCTTTGGCAGCAGCCGCTGCATCGGCTGCGCTGCGCACCGTGCCCGCACCGACAACGGCACCGGGCACTTCTTGGGCAATCGCTTCCATGCAGGCCAGCGCCTGCGGGGTGCGCAGCGTGACTTCGAGCATGCGGATGCCGCCAGCCACCAAGGCACGGGCCATGGGCACGGCGTGGGCCACATCGTTCAGCACGATCACGGGGATCACGGGGGCGTCCTGCATCACTTGCAGAGAGGTCAAATTCACAGCCATGTGCAGGCTCCTTCTTCGGCTTTGAGCGCGTTTCGGCGCAGGTTGGCAAACAGTTCACGGCCCATGCCCACGCCGTTGGCGGCGCAAAGCTCAACGGACATTTGGGCCAGCGGGCGGGCGGCCCAATCGGCCTCGCTCACCAGCACATGCAGGGTGCCCAATACGCCGTCGATCCGGATCAAATCGCCGTCTTGCACTTTGGCCAGCGGGCCACCGGCTGCGGCTTCGGGTGAGACGTGGATGGCGGCAGGTACTTTGCCCGAGGCGCCGCTCATGCGGCCATCGGTGACCAGCGCCACATTGAATCCTTTGCCCTGCAACACGGCCAGCGGCGGCGTGAGTTTGTGCAGCTCGGGCATGCCGTTGGCTTGCGGGCCTTGCCAGCGCACCACGCACACCACATCCCGGTCCAGCTCGCCCGCCTTGAAGGCGGCTTGCAGCTCATCCTGAGAATTGAACACGCGGGCAGGAGCTTCGATGACATGAAAGGCTTCAGGCACGGCAGAAATTTTGATCACGCTGCGGCCCAGATTGCCTTGCAACAGCTTGAGGCCACCCGTGGCGCTGAAAGGGCTGGACGCCGGGCGCACCACGGTGTCGTCTTTGCTGACGCCCGCGTCCTGCCAAACCAGCTGGCCATTTGGCGCAGATGGGATGCGTGTGAATTCGCGCAAGCCGCCAGAGCGCACCGTCAGCACATCGGCGTGCATCAGACCGGCATCGAGCAGTTCGCGGATCACATAGCCCGGGCCGCCTGCAGCCTGGAACTGGTTCACATCGGCGCTGCCGTTGGGGTACACGCGGGTGAGCAGCGGCACCACATCCGACAGGGCCGAGAAGTCGTCCCAATCGATCACGATGCCCGCCGCACGCGCCACCGCCACCCAATGAATCAAATGGTTGGTCGAGCCGCCCGTGGCCAACAAGGCGACCATGGCATTGACGATGCAGCGTTCGTCGACCAAGCGGCCAATCGGCGTGAAGTTTTTGTCTTTGACCAGCGCCAGCACCGTGCGGGCGGCCTCGCGAGTCAGCTCTTGGCGCACACCCTCGCCCGGGTTGATGAAGGCGGTACCGGGCACATGCAGCCCCATGGCTTCGAGCAGCATCTGGTTGCTGTTGGCCGTGCCGTAAAAAGTGCAAGTGCCTTCGCCGTGGTAGGCAGCCGATTCGGCTTCGAGCAGCTCGGGGCGACCGACCAGACCTTGCGCAGCTTGTTCGCGCACCTTGGATTTTTCGTTGTTGGACAGGCCGCTGGTCATGGGGCCAGCAGGCACAAACACGGTGGGCAAATGTCCAAACTGCAGAGCACCAATGAGCAGACCCGGCACGATCTTGTCGCACACGCCCAGCATCAGGGCCGCGTCAAACACGTCGTGGCTGAGCGACACCGCCGTGGCCATGGCGATCACGTCGCGGCTGAACAGGCTCAGCTCCATGCCCGGCGTTCCCTGGGTCACGCCGTCGCACATGGCGGGCACGCCCCCTGCCACTTGGGCGGTGGCGCCTAATTTGCGGGCTTCGTCTTTGATGAGGTCGGGGTAGTGCTGCAGCGGCGCGTGGGCCGAGAGCAAGTCGTTGTAGGCATTGACGATGCCGATGTTGGGCGCACGCGGGGCCACCACTTTGATTTTGTCCAGCGCCGTGGCACGGCCTTTGTCGCCTTCGGGCATGGCGGCAAAGGCGTGGGCCACGTTGGCACAGCCCAGGCGTTGGGCTCCGGGGTCGCGCCCTGCCGCTGCGTTCACCTGCTGCAAATAGGCCTGGCGGGTTGGGCGGCTGCGCTCGGTGATGCGGGCGGTGACGGCCACCAGAATCGGATGAAGTGTCATGTCCTTACGCCCTGATCGGGCTTGGTAACTAAATTACATAACCGATGGTAACCGCGTTCACCTCTTGGGGTGGACGGAACCGGTTACGAACAGGGTACGAGCTGTTCGCAACACCTCCAGGTACAAAAAAACCCGCCGAAGCGGGTTTTTTGGACCGGGTGGCCAAGTTCACTTGGCCGCCGAGGCTTCGGTGGCAGGCGCGCTGGCGGCTGATGCGTCAGCAGCCGGGGCCGAGGCCTGGGTCGCTGGTGCCGAGGCTTCGGCCGCAGGGGCTGTCACAGCAGCGGGCGCTGCAGGTGCTTTATGGCTTTTGGCGATACCGATGCCAATGGCCAGGCCCACCACCAACAGAACCACAGCCGCTACCAATGCCAAGACCACGGGTTGGTTTTCATCTTGCGAATTCGACATGCTTTTATCTCCGAAAATAATAGCGAGATTGTAATGGGGCCTGAAAACACATGAACCACACACCCGACACCTTCGGCACACCCGACCCTGCGCAAAGCTCCCTTAAGCCCAAGATGCCCCTTGAAGGCGCAGCGTCGGCCTTCCAAAAGGACGTGTTGGAGCGCTTCAGGGCCGAAACCGCTGGGCAGGATCTGTGGGTGTTTGGCTACGCGTCACTGCTGTGGCGTCCCGAATTCGAAGCCCAAGAACAACACCTCACACGCGTCTGGGGCTGGCACCGCGCCCTGAAAATGTGGAGCCGTCTGAACCGGGGCAGCCCCGAATGCCCAGGTTTGGTGTTTGCCTTGCTGCCCGGCGGCAGCTGCCAAGGCGTGGCCTACCGTGTCGCCAAAGAACAAGCCGATGAGGTGTTGGTCAGGCTTTGGGAACGCGAAATGCCCATGGATGTTTACGTCCCTAGCTGGCTGCCCTGCCCCACGCCACAAGGCACCGTGCGTGCCCTTGCTTTCACCCTGCCCCGCAGCAGCCCCAGCTACACGGGGCATTTGCCAGCCGAGAGCTACCAGCAAATTTTTCAGCAAGCCAGCGGCCGCTTTGGCACCACGCTGGACTATGCCTTGCAGACCTACCGCAGTCTGCAAGCACACGGCATCGAAGACCGGGCCTTGGCGGCATTGCTGCGGCATGCACCTTGAAGTTCCGCGAATTCACGACCTGCCTATACTGAGCCCATGAACATTGCCGACCTGCGCAAGAGCTACGAAAAAGCAGAGCTCAACGAAAACGCCTCCCACGCCAACCCCTTGAAGCAATTTGAGCAATGGCTGCAAGAAGCCATCACCTCCGAAGTGCCCGAGCCCAACGCCATGACGCTGGCCACCGTGGCCAGCAACCTGCGCCCCAGCACCCGGGTGGTGCTGATCAAAGGCTGCGACGAGCGCGGCATCGTCTGGTACACCAATTACGAGAGCCAAAAAGGCCAGGAACTGGCAGGCAACCCCTTTGCCGCGCTGCAGTTTCACTGGGTCGAACTCGAGCGCGTGGTGCGGATTGAAGGCCGGGTCGAAAAAGTCAGCGATGAAGAAAGCGACGCCTATTTCCACAGCCGCCCGCTCGATTCTCGCATTGGCGCTTGGGCCTCGCCACAAAGCCAGGTGATCGACGGCCGCACCGTGTTGGTGACCAACGCGGCCAAATACGCCGCGCAATTCATGCTCAGCCCACCACGCCCACCCCACTGGGGCGGCTACCGCCTGGTGCCCGACCAGTGGCAGTTCTGGCAAGGCCGCAAAAGCCGCTTGCATGACCGTCTGCGTTACACCCAAGAGGGCAGTGGTTGGCTGCGAGAACGGCTGGCCCCCTGAACGGATCGACCGCTCAGTTGGGCAGCAAAGGCAGCACGGCCATGACCACGGTCACGCTCGCCATGGCCATCGCCGTGGACACTGCCACGGCCGCGGTGACCGTGTCTTCTTCTTTGCGGTATCGCTGAGAGAACAAAAAGACATTGGCCCCGATCGGCAATGCCGCAGCCACCGTCATCACGGCCAGGTGCAAGCCGCGCAAGCCCAGGAAATAACCCACGCCGCCCATCAGCAAGGGGTGCACCACGGTTTTGACCAAAGACAAGCGAATGGCCAGTGACAGCCGTTGACCCATGGAAGTGAATGCCAAGGTGATGCCGACCAAGACCAGCGCCACAGGGCTGAATGCGCTGCTGAGCAAGGCCAATGGCAGGTCCACGGTCGGGTGCAGGCCCCAGCCTGTTTGGGCATAGGCCAAGCCCAACAAAATCGGCAGCGGTATCGGGTGGATGAGGGTGTTGCGCACCGCCGAAGCCACTGTTCGCCAAACAGGACGCCCCTCACCCGACAAAGCGGTCTGTTCGTGGGCCATTTGCAACTCCAGCACCAGTGTCGCCAAACTCAGCAGCACCAAAGCATGCAATGAAATCAAGGTGAACAGCAACACCTGCCCCTCTTGTCCGTATGCCAAGCCGATGAGTGGCACGCCAATCATCAAGGTGTTGCTGAAAATACTGGCCAGCGCCAGCACGGAAGCCCGGCTGTTGCCGCCAAAGGCCCAGAGCATGGTCACAAACAAAACGCCAGCGACCAAGAAATACTGTGCAACGGGTTTGAAATCGAGCTGCTCAATGTGCACACTGCTCATGGTCCGAAACAGCAGGGCCTGGATCAGCACCAGAAACACCAAGTTGGACAAATCGCGCACCGATTCCGCCCGCACCAGCTTGGCTTTGCCCGCCACAAAGCCGATCAAAATCAGCAACACCACGGGCAAGAGCGAGGACAGGACAGGGTGATCAAGGTTCATCCTTGGATTATCCCGGCCTGTCAGAGGCCTTCAGCAACGGAAACCACGTAGCGCCATCACTGTGGGCGGGGCCACGCAGGCCATCAAAACGTGGCTTGAACCCCCAGTTTGAAGCTGCGTCCTGGCAAAGGTGATTTGCCAAAAGCCGTGCTCGTGAGGATGGAACTGGCGCTGTAGGCCAACTGGTCGGTCAGGTTGTCCATGCGGACAAACCAGTTCAGCACCGTCGTGTCCAGCTTTTGGCGATAAGTCACACTGGCGTTGACGAGGGTGTAAGCCCCCGTGGCCACACTGCCATCGGGCACACGCTGTTGCGCGGCGTGCCAGTCGGCACCCAACTTGGCGCTCCATGGGCCTTGGCCGTGCTCCAAGCTTGCACCCACACGCATGGGCGCGATGCGCGGCAAGGGCTCGCCCTTGCTGCTGTTGGTCGCCCGCACGGTGTCGGCACGCCAGTCCAGATCGAGCGTCGAGGTGCCCTGCCATAAGCGCTGGCGGCCACTGGCTTCCAAGCCCCTGAATTGGGCTTTCACGCCTTGGTAGAGCTGCACTGGCAAATCAGCCTCGACATCCGGGGTGTTCATCAAGCCGATGTAATTGGCGAAGTGGCTGGCATAGGCCGTCAGACTCATACGGTCAGGACCAGACGTCCAATGCACGCCAGCGTCCAGGCTGTTGGACTTTTCCAAGCCCAGATTTTTGTTGCCGATCTCCCAGGCATGGGTGGCCAGGTGTGGGCCATTGGCAAACAACTCGTAATCTTTGGGCGCACGCTGGGTCATGGCCGCATTGCCGGTCAACGACCATGTCGGCGACAGCTTGAAGACCGTACCAGCGGCCAAACTGAAAGGATTGAACTTTTGAGCGCCCATGCTGGCATCAAAACGGTCCAATTCGGGGTTGCCCAATGATTCGACCCGCACCGACTCCCAACGCGCCCCAGCCGTGACTTGGCCCCAAGCGGTGGGCAGCTCTTCGTGCACAAAAACGGCATGGCTGCGCGTGCGGCTAGAGGGCGCAAAGGCTTCTTCACCCACGGCTGAAAAAAGGCTCGATTCGCTCTGCACACCCAGCACGCCTTGCCAACCGGCAAATGGGCGGTGCCGGGCTTCTATGCGCAGGTCGTGCCCTTTGTTGGCAAACAGGGTGCCAGGCGTGCCGTTGTCAAACTCGGTGTGCTGGTAATCGGTGTGGCTCAGGCGCGCTTTAACGCTCTGAAGCCACCCCGGCAGTTGGTGCACTTGCCCTTCCAGCGCAAAGCGCGTGGACTTCATGCCGATCTTCACTTGGTCTTCGGCGACCGTGCCGTAGTCGCTTTGGTACGTGTTGACCGATGCGCCCAAGTAACCATGGTCCCAAAAGGTGCTGACACCGACGGCACCACCACGAGACTGGCTGGCGGAGTTGCAGATTCGCCGGGCATATTGGGTTTCTCCGCTTGTGTCGCAAGCCAACTTCACCGGAACACCCACATCCCCCGTACGGCGGTCAAAACCATCCAGGTGCAAAGCAAAACGCTCATTCCCAGCCTCGACTAGCCCCGCAACGCTGCGCTCGTGGTTGCCCGTGCCTGCTTGCACTTGGGCTTTGCCGAGAACGCCAGAGACCGCTTCACGCGGAATGCGGTTGTCGATCACATTGACCACGCCCCCCACAGCGCTGCCCCCATAAAGCAAGGCCGCCGGGCCACGTAAAACCTCGATGCGGTCGGTGGACAAGACATCCAGCGGCACCGCGTGGTCATAGCTGAGCGACGACGCGTCCAGGCTGGAGGCGCTGTTGTTCAAGACCCGGATGCGGTCACCGTCCAGCCCGCGAATGATGGGGCGGCTGGCGTTGGGGCCAAAGTAAGTGCTGGACACACCAGGCAAACCGTTCAGGGTCTCGCCCAAAGTGCTCTGCCCGCGTTCGAGCAGATCGCTGCGGCCCAAGGTGCTGACGGGCACGGTGGTGTTGTCCCGGCCCAAAGGGTTACTGGTAATCACGATTTCAGTGGGCGCAGCAGGTGCCGTTGTTTGCGCCAAAACCGAAAAATGGCCCAGAGAAAGACTGGCCAGGCAAGCCGAGGCCAAAGCCGAGAGTGGAAAAGAAGATGTCATGGCAATCTGATTTGAAAAACAAGTACAGGCTGAGGCTTTCAGTGAGGAACTGAAAGACAACACAGCAGCAACAGGGATTCAAATCAGCGCAGGAGGCGCACGGGGTTGCGGGTGGGTCCAGCGATCATGGCCTGAAAAAACAGCCAACAACGCGAGGGGGTTCTGGGCAGCCACCATCGGGGTGGACCAGGCGGTATGGCTTGGGCTGAGCCCGTCAGACGGGGTCAGGTGGTCAAAAATTTTGCACAGGTCAGCGCCTGCGACATGGCCAAATGGGTCGCCACTCAGAGCCCCTTTCTGGTCTTCTTGGGCTTGACCTGCGTGCAAGCGAACCGTGACAGACGATGCCTGCAGGTCGCTGTGCGCCATGGCGTGCCACTGGCCCCAAATGGGCGTCCACAACAAGGCCCAAATCAGCAGAAAGCTCTGCCAAATTGAACCGGGTGAACGCGAATGGCGCATGTCAGTGGTGAATCGTGAGGGGAGACTCAGTCGCGAACCAAGCGGGCGAAGGTTTTTCGAAATTTATCCACCTTGGGCGCTGCCACGGCCATGCAATAACCTTGGTAGGGGTTGCGCTCAAAAAAGTCTTGGTGGTAATCCTCTGCCGCGCTGTAGTTGGCCAAGGCCAGCACCTCGGTCACGATGGGTCGGCCAAAGGCATTGGCAGCAGTCAACTCGGCGATCATCGCCCTCGCCTCTTCGGCCTGTTCGGGCGTGGTGAAGTAAACGCCGCTGCGGTACTGCGTACCCGTGTCGTTGCCCTGGCGGTTGAGGGTGGTTGGGTCGTGGATGACAAAGAAAATTTCGAGCAACTCTCGGGTGCTGATCTGAAGGGGGTCGTATTCGAGCTTGATGACTTCGTTGTGCCCGGTCCGCCCTGAGCACACTTGCTCGTAAGTGGGCGAGACAGTCTGGCCGTTGCAGTAACCCGACTCCACGTCGGTCACGCCACGCACTTTGACGTAAACCGCTTCGGTGCACCAAAAGCAACCGCCGCCTAAAACCAAGGTTTCTGTCATGTGGGTTCCTCGTGAGTGTTAAAAAATGGGCGCTGAACACTGTCCAGATGGACCGCTCGCCACCCGAACGCCGCATGTGATTATCAGTCGGCCAAAAGTCCTGCCTGAACCGCCTGCACAAAGTCCCCCAGCGCCGTCTGGTCTCGGTCGCTGCGCCAAAGGCAGCGGGTGTCGTAGCGCACATCCACGCCACGTAAAGGCACAAACACGGCACCCGCCAGTGCCGACTGCTGCAAAGCCTCGGGCACCAGCGCCCCCCCCAAACCCTGTGAGACCAAAGACACCACGCTCAACCAATGCCGCAACTCGTGCACGGCCGGAGGCATCCAGCCCGCTTGTTCACAGAGCATCAAAATGCGCTCGTGGTAATCGGGTGACACGGTGCGGGACACCACCACCAAGTCTTGTCCGCGCAACTGGTCCAGACCCAAACTGGCCTCACCTGCCAAAGGGTGGTTCACGGGCAAACAGACCCGCCAAGGCTGACTGGCCACCAAAATTTGCTCAAACCCCGGCGGCACCCGCGGCGTGTGGACAAAGCCCACATCGAGCCGGTCGCGCAGCAGCTCGGACAACTGTTCGGTTGAACTCAACTCGCGCAACACCAGACGCAAGCGCGGGTGGCTGGCCTGAAAACGGCCCAGGATCTGGGGCAAACCGCAATACAGCATGGTGCCGGCAAAGCCGATCTGCAGCTGGCCCGATTGGCCCTCGGCCACATCACGTGCTTTTTGGGCGGCAGCGCCCGCTTGCGAAAGCAAGGCCCTCGCTGCCGGCACAAATGCCAGACCCGCCGCCGTGAGTTGCACACCCCGGCTGTTGCGGTTGAACAATTGCGCCCCCACCGAGGCTTCCAGCTGCTGGATGTTCAGACTCAAAGGCGGCTGCGAGATGGACAGGCGCTGGGCAGCCCGGCCAAAGTGCAGCTCTTCGGCGAGCATCAAAAAATAACGCAGGTGACGAAATTCCATGAATTTAAAATATATATTGACATATAGGCAATCAATATTAGACAACTATTCATGAAATGCCAACAATGGCAGCTTGAATTGCACAGACCCAGGAGACCCCTCATGAAAACCACTTTCCAATGGAACGACCCCTTTTTGCTGAGCGAGCAGCTCTCCGATGACGAGCGCGCCATCGTTGAAGCGGCCCACACGTTCTGCCAAGAACGCCTGCAAACCCGTGTTTTGCAAGCCGCACGTCACGAAAAATTTGACCGCGAGATCATGAACGAGGCCGGGGCCATGGGATTTTTGGGCTCCACCATCGAAGGCTACGGCTGCGCGGGCCTGAGCTATGTGGCCTATGGCCTGATCGCCCGCGAAGTGGAGCGCGTGGACAGCGGCTATCGCAGCGCCATCAGCGTGCAAAGCTCCTTGGTCATGCACCCCATCAACGAATACGGCTCAGAAGCGCAGCGCCAAAAGTACCTGCCCAAGCTGGCCACGGGCGAGTGGGTGGGCTGCTTTGGCCTGACCGAACCCAACCACGGCTCGGACCCGGCCAGCATGATCACCCGCGCCAAGCCGGTCGACGGCGGCTTCATCTTGAAGGGCGCCAAGATGTGGATCACCAACGCGCCGATTGCTGACGTGTTCGTGGTCTGGGCCAAGCTCGAGAACGAAGACGGCACGGTGGGCGGCCAAGAAGCCATCCACGGTTTCATCCTCGAAAAAGGCATGAAGGGCCTGACCGCACCCAAGATCGAAGGCAAGATGAGCTTGCGCGCCAGCATCACGGGTGAAATCGTGATGGACGATGTGTTCGTCCCGTCTGAAAACCTGATGCCCAACGTCAACGGCCTCAAGGGCCCGTTTGGTTGCCTGAACAAAGCCCGCTACGGCATCGCCTGGGGCGCATTGGGTGCGGCCGAAGACTGCTGGCACCGCGCCCGCCAGTACACCCTGGACCGCGTGCAGTTTGGCCGCCCCCTGGCGCAAAACCAGCTGATTCAGAAAAAACTGGCCGACATGCAAACCGAAATCACGCTGGGCCTGCAAGCTTGCCTGCGCGTGGGCCGCCTGATGGACGAAGGCAAAGCCGTGCCCGAGATGATCAGCATGATCAAGCGCAACAGCTGCGGCAAGGCACTGGACATCGCCCGCATGTCGCGTGACATGCACGGTGGCAACGGCATCCACGACGAATACCATGTGATTCGCCACATGATCAACTTGGAAACCGTGAACACCTACGAAGGCACACACGATGTCCACGCGCTGATCTTGGGACGTGCTCAGACCGGTTTGCAAGCTTTTTATTGAACGCCGACCCGTCTTCACGCACAAAGGGGCTTCGGCCCCTTTTTTGCGTCACATTGCCCCCCTTTGTGCGCCAACGCCTTGACGAGCGCGCCGCTCAACACGTACATTACTAACCAACAAGTCATTAACTCACCCGTGAACACCGCCGAGACCCTCGCCCCCCACAAACGCGAACGCCGCAAACAAGACCGCCCGGGCGAACTGCTCGAAGCGGCTTTGGACTTGTTTGTGGAAAAAGGTTACGCCGCCACCCGTGTCGAAGAGGTGGCCGCACGGGCTGGCGTGTCCAAAGGTACATTGTTTTTGTACTTCCCCAGCAAGGAAGACCTGTTCAAGGCCGTGGTGCGGGCCAGCGTTGTAGAGCCCGTCACCCAAGGCGCTGCAGAAGTGGCTAATTTTCAAGGCACCTGCGGCGAATTGCTGGAGTGGATGATGCTGCAATGGTGGTACCGCTATGGCGACACCAAGGCCTCGGGCATCTCCAAACTGGTGATGAGCGAGGCCAGTAATTTTCCAGAACTGGCGCAGTTTTACCGCACCGAAGTGATCGAGCCAGGCCACGCCTTGGTGCGCAATGTTTTGCAAAAAGGCATCGACCAAGCAGAGTTTCGCCCGGTCAACGTGGAATTGGCCCTGCATTCGGTCATGACCCCTTTGCTTTTTTTGGTGATGTGGAAACACTCCATGGGCCCCTGCTGCCCCAGCCATGAACAGATCGACCCACAAGCCTTCATCTCGCAGCATGCCCAATTGCTGACGCGGGGCTTGGCCCCTTATTGAACAGCCTCATTTCGGACAGATACACCCATGAAAAAATCAACCCTTTGGATCTTGTCCGCCATTGCAGCTGCGGCCTTGTTGGCAGGCGGGGCGCGTTGGATGAACCAACGCCAAACCACTACGGCGGTCCAGACCAACGCCCCGATGTCCGGCACGATCGAGTTGAGCACCAGCGATGTGGTCAAGGTCCAAGCCATGGACATGGTGCAGGGCTTGCCGGTCTCTGGCACCCTCAAGGCCAGCCAAAGCGCCATGGTCAAGGCCCGCATGGTGGGCGAGTTGATGGACCTGACCGTCCGCGAGGGAGACCTGGTCAAAGCGGGTCAAGTCATTGCACGGATTGACCCCACCGAATACCAAGCGCGCGAGCGACAGGCCAAACAACAGGCTGACGCAGCCTGGGCGCAGGTGGAGATTGCGCAAAAACAGTACGACAACAACAAGGCGTTGATGGAACAGGGCTTCATTTCGCCGACTGCTTTGCAAAATGCCATGGCCAGCCTGAACGGCGCCAAGGCGACCCACATGGCCGCCATGGCGGCACTCGATGTGACCCTCAAAGCCATGGACGACACCACGGTTCGCAGCCCCATCAGCGGCCAAGTGGCCCAACGCTTGGCGCAGCCGGGCGAGCGCATGGCCCTGGACGGCCGAATTGTGGAAGTGGTCAACCTGAGCCAGCTCGAAATCGAAGCCGCTTTGCCTGCTGCTGATGCGGGTTTGGTGCGTCCAGGCATGCGCGCCAAAATGACCATCGAAGGCATGGAAGAAACCGTCACAGCCAAAGTCTTGCGCATCAGCCCCAGTGCCCAGGCGGGCAGTCGCAGTGTGTTGGTTTACTTGGGGCTGGCCGGAGAAGAAGGTTTGAGACAGGGTCTTTTTGCCGAAGGCACTTTGGGCACACGCAGCACCCGGGCTTTGGCTGTGCCTCTGGCCAGCGTGCGCACCGACAAACCGCAACCCTACGTCCAGGTGATTGACGGTGAACAAGTCAAACACATCACGGTTCAAACGGGCACACGAACCGAACAAACACAGAACAACCTCACCCTGACTTGGGTGGAGGTGCAAGGCCTGACCGAGGGCACGCAGGTGCTCACGGCCAGCGCCGGTGCCGTTCGTGAAGGCACCCGGGTGAAGTTCACCGCTGGCGTGCGCTGAAAGGGCCCCCGGCATGTGGTTCACCCGCGTCAGTCTGCAAAACCCCGTTTTCGCGACCATGGTCATGCTGGCCTTGGTGGTCATGGGCCTGTTCTCTTATCAAAAGCTCAAAGTCGACCAGTTCCCCAACATCGACTTTCCGGTGGTGGTGGTCAGCACCGAATACCCTGGTGCCTCCCCTGAAATCGTCGAAAGCGAAGTCTCCAAAAAAATCGAAGAAGGCGTCAATTCCATCGCGGGCATCAGCGCCCTGACTTCACGCAGCTACGAAAACCAGTCGGTCGTGGTCATTGAATTCCAGCTGAACATCAACGGTCGCAAGGCGGCCGAAGATGTGCGCGAAAAAGTGGCAGCGATACGCCCGTCGCTGCGGACCGAAGTCAAAGAACCCAAGGTGCTCCGGTTTGACCCTTCTGCCCGCGCCGTTTGGTCACTCGCTGTGGTGCCCAGTACGCCAACCGATGCCGCAAAGTCAGCCCAAAATGCTGCATTGAGCGCCGTGGAGTTGACCAATTGGTCTGAACAGGTGCTCAAAAAACGCCTTGAAAACGTGCGCGGTGTGGGCTCGGTCTCCTTGGTGGGCGGCACACGGCGCGAGATCAACCTGTACCTGATACCGGCTGCCATGGAGGCGCTGGGTGTCACAGCAGACCAAGTGGTCAATGCGGTGCGCAATGAAAACCAGGACTTGCCTGTGGGCGCCATACGCTCGCTTGAGCAAGAACGCATGGTGCAAGTCGAATCGCGCATGAAGCGCCCCGAGGACTTTGAACGCATCATCGTGGCCCGCAAAGGCAACACCTCCATCCGGCTGTCGCAGGTGGCCCGGGTGAAAGACGGCGCGCAAGAACTGGAGACCCTGGCCCTTTACAACGGTCAACGCACCTTGTTGCTGACGGTGCAAAAAGCCCAGGATGAGAACACCATCGACGTGATCGATGGCTTGGTCAAAACCGTGGCCGAGATGAAGCGCCAAATTCCAGATGGCATTCGACTCGAGCCCATCACCGATGGCTCACGCCCGATCCGCGTGGCGGTAGACAACGTTCGCCGCACCCTGATCGAAGGGGCCATCCTGACGGTGCTCATCGTTTTCCTGTTTCTCAATTCTTGGCGATCCACCGTCATCACGGGCTTGACCTTACCGATCTCCTTGATCGGCACTTTCATGTTCATGCAAATGTTCGGCTTCACCATCAACATGATCACGCTGATGGCGCTGTCCTTGTGTGTGGGCTTGCTGATCGACGACGCCATCGTGGTGCGAGAGAACATCGTGCGCCATGTGCAAATGGGCAAAAACGCGTTTCAAGCTTCCCTAGACGGTACCCAAGAAATCGGGCTGGCGGTGCTGGCCACCACCCTGTCCATCGTGGCGGTGTTTTTGCCCATTGGCTTCATGGAAGGCATCATCGGCAAGTTCTTCCACGAGTTCGGCATCACCATCGTGGCGGCGGTCATGATCTCGATGTTTGTCAGCTTCACGCTCGACCCGATGCTGTCCAGCATCTGGCATGACCCGAGTATCGACAAGCATGGCAAACAACATGCCCCAGTGACTTTCTACGACAAAACCATTGGCCGGGTAACGGGTTGGTTTGACCGCGGAACCGACCAACTGGCCGATGGGTATCAGAAGATATTGGCATGGTCTCTCGTGCACAAACGCAAAACAGTGCTGCTGGCCGTGGCCATTTTTGCTTTGAGCATCGTGATGCTGCGTTTTGTGGGCACCGAATTTGTGCCCAAAGCTGACTTCTCGGAAACCACCGTCAGCTTTCAAACCCCTGTGGGCAGTTCCTTGGAGGCCACCGAAGCCAAAGCCAGGCAGGTACAAGCCATCATTCGCGAGTTGCCCGAAGTGCGCTACACCTTGGCCACCCTCAACACAGGCAGCGCTCTGGGCAAAAACAACACCAGCGTTTACATCCGCTTGGTGGACCGCAAAGACCGCCAACGCAACGTAGACGAGATGTCTGGCGTCTTGCGCCAACGCCTGAGCCAAGTGCCGGGCATCACCGTCACCCACGTCGGCCTGCTGGACTCGGTGGGCGGCAACAAACAGGTGGAGTTCTCATTGCAAGGCCCCGACCAACGCGAATTGGAACGATTGGCATTGGAGGTGATGGAAAAGGTGCGCAACATCCCAGGTTTGGTGGATTTGGACTCCAGCGTCAAAGCCAACAAACCCACACTGCGCGTTGAACTTTTGCGCGACTCTGCTGCAGATTTGGGGCTGGGCACCGGCCAGATTGCAGGACCTTTGCGCACCTTGGTGGCCGGCCAAACAGTGGGCAACTGGCGCGCCCCGGATGACCAAACCTACGATGTGATTGTCCGCTTGTCCCCCGAAAGTCGCAACGCCACCCAGGACTTGGACCGTTTGCCCTTTGTCATGGGCAACGGACCTGACGGCAACCCGCGTGTGGTTCGCTTGGGCCAGGTGGCGAAAATCACCGAGTCCACAGGCTCCAACCAAATCAACCGGCGCGACTTGACCCGCGAAGTCGCCATCAACGCCAACACCTACGGCCGCGCTGCGGGCGAAGTGTCTGCCGACGTCCGCAAAATCATGGAGGGTGTGAACCTGCCACCTGGCTACCGTTACCAGTTTGGGGGTTCTACCAAGAACATGGCCGAATCCTTTGGCTACGCGGTCACGGCCTTGGCCATGGCCGTGATCTTCATTTACATGATTTTGGCCAGCCAGTTCAAAAGCTTTTTGCAACCGCTGGCCTTGATGACCGCCCTGCCCTTGACGCTGATTGGCGTGGTGCTGGCACTGATGGCGTTCCGTTCCACCTTGTCGATGTTTTCCGTCATTGGCGTGATCATGCTCATGGGTTTGGTCACCAAAAATGCGATTTTGTTGGTGGACTTTGCCATTCGAGCCCGTGAAGACCACACCGACGCCGATGGCCGCCGCATCGCGGGCATGGGCCGCAATGAAGCCTTGTTGATGGCTGCCAAAGTGCGCCTGCGCCCCATTTTGATGACCACCTTGGCCATGATTTTTGGCATGGTGCCGCTGGCTTTTGCCTTGACCGAAGGCTCAGAGCAACGCGCCCCCATGGGTCAGGCCGTGATCGGCGGGGTCATCACCTCGTCGCTGTTGACTTTGGTGGTGGTGCCCGTGGTGTATTGCTATATGGACGATTTGGCCCAGTGGCTGCGCCGAAAAGCAGGCTTGCCCCCAGCGCGTCAGAGATCTGACACGCCCGCCCCTTAAAATCACCCGATATTTGAAACAGATACCCGCAGGAGTAAGAAATGGACATGAACCAAGCCCGCTTCAACATGATTGAGCAGCAAATCCGCCCTTGGGAAGTGCTGGACCCTCAAGTGCTGGAACTGCTGTCTACCGTGCGCCGTGAAGATTTTGTGCCTTTGGCGCACAAGGCTTTGGCCTTTGTGGACATGGAGATTCCTCTGGGCGCTGCGCCCAACCAAGTCATGCTGGCCCCGCGCGTTCAGGCCCGTCTTCTGCAAGATTTGGCTGTTCAGTCCGGTGACAAAGCGCTGGACGTGGGCACCGGATCGGGCTTCATGGCCGCTTTGCTGGCCAACCAAGCGGCCAGCGTGCTGAGCTTGGAAATCGATTCAGGCTTGGCTGGACAAGCACAAACCAACCTGCAAAAAGCGGGCGTCACCAACGTCACCGTCCGCCATGCCGATGGCAGCCAAGGCGCCTCTGCAGATGGTCCGTTTGACGTGATCGTGCTCAATGGCTCGGTCGCCGAAGTGCCTGCGACCTTGTTGCAGCAACTGAGCGTGGGCGGCCGCTTGGCAGCGATCGTGGGTCAAGAGCCCATGATGCGTGCCACTGTGATCACCCGCAACAGTGAGACGAGCTGGTCCACCACCGAACCTTGGGATGCCAACGCGCCCCGCTTGTCAGGCTTTGCCGAGCCCTCCAGCTTCAAGTTCTAATTCAGGTTCTGATCACCATGCAACAGCTCTCCCCCTCTCAGATGGCCGAATGGACCAGCCAACAAACCCAACGCCCCATCTTGCTCGATGTGCGCGAAGGATGGGAAGTGCAAACCGCCAGCGCCAAGCCCGAAGGCATGGACCTGGTGCACATGCCCATGCAAACCATTCCTGCGCGACTGGATGAACTGGACAAAGCCAAACCGATTGCTTGCCTGTGCCACCACGGTAGCCGCAGCATGCAGGTGGCCAACTTCTTGCTCCAGCATGGCTTCCAAGTTGTGAATGTGGCCGGAGGCATCCATGCCTGGTCGGCCCAGGTCGATCCCACTGTTCCGGTTTATTGATACACACCGATGTTTAGTCGGTTTACAAGAAAGAAGTGCATGCAGCTCCCATTCTCCGCCCGGACCCTGTTCCAACGCTCTTCGGTTCATCTGTTCGTGGGCATCGCCTTGGCCGGCAGCGCCCAAGCGCAGAGCTTGACGGAGGTTTTTGACCTGGCCAAAAACTATGATGCGGCCTATCTTTCGGCCAAAGCGCAGTACCAAGCCAGTTTGGCCAAAGCAGACCAAGGCAAAGCGGTGCTGCTGCCCACAGTCGGTCTGTCGGGCAGCGCCTCCCGGACCGAACTGGACATCACAGGCATTGGGGCCATTTCCCGTGCTTACAACACACAAACTGCGGGCATCAATGCCACACAGCCTCTGTACCGACCCGCCAACTTGGCGACTTACCGTCAAAGCCAAAAAGCCCTGGATGCCGCACAAGCCGCTTTGGTCCAAGCTGAACAGGATCTGATCATTCGGGCGAGCCAGTCTTACTTTGACGTGCTGGGTGCGCAAGACAGCCTGACCTTTGTCAAAGCCCAAAAGGCTGCTGTGGGCGAGCAACTCGCCAGTGCCAAACGCAATTTTGAAGTCGGTACGGCCACCATCACGGACACACGGGAAGCCCAAGCACGGTTTGACTTGGTGACCGCACAGGAAATCGCGGCAGACAATGACCTACGGGTCAAAAAAATGGCTTTGGAAATCCTGGTTGGCAAAACAGGTATCCAACCGAAGAACTTTCAAGCCCGCGTTGAATTGCCACCGGTGCCAGAGGGCAGTGTGGACACTTGGGTCGATACCAGTGCACAAAACCACCCGGGCATCCAACAGGCTAGGACCAATTTTGAAGTCGCCAAACTGGAAACAGAGAAAGCCCAAGCGGGACACAAACCCACGGTGGACCTGACCCTGGGTTACAACTCACAAAAGAACATCAATGGAACCGCCACCGCCAACCTCGTTGGGGGAAGCAACCAGGTGAACTTGGCTTCTTTAGGCATCAACTTGAACGTGCCCCTTTTTGCGGGTTTTGCCACTCAAAACCGCATTCGCGAAACCGTGGCATTGGAAGAAAAAGCCCGCTTGGACCTTGAAAGCGTCCAACGCCAAGTGGCCCAGGCCACTCGCACCGCCTACTTTGGCTTGCAATCGGGCATTGGACAAGCCACGGCCCTGCAGGCAGCCGAATCGTCCAGCCAAGTGGCGCTCGATGCCAACAAGCTGGGCTACCAAGTCGGTGTGCGCATCAACATCGACGTGCTCAACAGCCAAAGTCAACTCTTTCAGACCAAGCGGGATCTGGCCAAGGCGCGTTACGACGTCTTGCTGGGACGTCTCAAATTAAGCCAAGCGGCTGGTGTGCTCAAACTGGAAGACCTGCAAAAAACCAACGATTTGCTGCAAAAGTAAAAAATGAACGTCTTGGTGGTCGGCGGTGCGGGTTTTATTGGCTCGCACATGGTGAAACAACTGGGACGTTCAGGTTGCCGTGTCACCACGCTGGACAACCTGAGCAACGGCCACCGCGATGCGGTGCTGTACGGGGATTTTGTCCAGGGCGATCTGGCAGACAAAGACTTGCTGGCCCAACTGATTCAACCCGGGCGTTTTGATGCAGTGATGCACTTTGCATCGTTCATTCAGGTCGGTGAGTCGGTTCAAGAACCTGCCAAATATTACGAAAACAATGTGGCCAACACCCTCCGTTTGCTGGAGGCCATGCGGCTGGCGGGGGTCAACCGTTTTGTTTTCTCCTCAACGGCCGCCACCTTTGGGCAACCCCTTTACTCGCCCATTGACGAGAAGCACCCCCAGCAGCCCATCAACCCCTATGGGCGCAGCAAATGGATGGTCGAGCAGATCTTGGATGATTTTGACCATGCCTACGGCTTGAAGTCCGTGTGCTTGAGGTACTTCAATGCCGCAGGGGCAGACCCCGAAGTCCAATTGGGCGAACGGCATGAACCAGAAACACACCTGATTCCCTTGGTTTTGCAAGTGGCTTCCGGCAAAAAACCCCACATCTCGGTTTTTGGCCGCGATTACGACACACCGGATGGCACCTGCGTGAGAGATTATGTGCACGTTGCAGACCTGTGCGACGCTCATCGGCTTGCCCTGGAAAGCCTGATCCATGGGGCGGACAGCCAACAGTACAACTTGGGCAATGGCAACGGTTATTCAGTCCAAGAAGTGATTGAGACCGCCCGCCGTGTCACAGGCCAAACCATTTCAACGGTGGATGCACCCCGTAGAGATGGCGACCCCGATCGCTTGGTGGCCGATGCGACGCAAGCCAAAAAAGTGTTGGGTTGGCAACCCCAATGGACTTCACTGGATGAGATCGTTGCTCACGCCTGGGCCTGGGAAAAATCTTTGCCTCAGTAGATCAACGGTCGCCTTGTGGGGTCAAAGGCAGTGCAAGCCACTGGGCTTTCAAAGCTTTGCTGTGCAGGGTAACAGCGCCACGGCCGGTGTCTAAAAGTGTTTGTGTCCCACCTCGCGCTTGGATCAACCATTGCGGTTGGCTGAGCGCCCACAACACATGGTCAAGGCCTGCTTGCATGTCCGGCACCCGCAACGCAGCCCCACAAGCGGCAGCCGATTCGGCAGCTTCGGAAAAATTAAACGTGTGTGGCCCCATGACCACGGGGCATCCACAGGCTGCGGCTTCGATCAAATTTTGCCCGCCAAGCGGCGCAAAACTACCGCCCAAAAGTGCCATCTGACTGACCAAATAATAGGCTTGCATCTCACCCAGACTGTCGCCCAGTAAAACGTCGACCTCCGCCTTGAGCGCTGAAGTGGGCGCCAAGTCACCCCACGCACTGCGCTTTTCGCAACGACAACCTGCTTGTTCAAGCAACGCATGCACCTCGTCAAACCGTTGGGGGTGACGTGGCACCAACAACCACAAAACGCCAAGCGCCTTGAATTGGGCCAAGCGCTCGGGATCGGACTGCAAAGCTTGTAACCACATCAGCTCTTCACCTTCGCGGGTGCTGGCCAACATCACCACCTGGCGAGATGACAAACCGCTTTGCCAGCGCAGGGCCAAAGCTTGCGACTGCTCAGAGACAGTGACATCGAATTTGAGGTTGCCCACCACGTCAACAGCAGGGCATCCCAATGCCCGCAGGCGATGCGCATCGGATGGCGTTTGCGCCAGCACAGCACTCAAACCCCGGTAGGCCGGTCCAGAAAGCAGCGGCCAGCGCAGCGCCTTCGTGCAGGACTTCTCACTCATCCGGGCATTGATCAAGCACAAAGGCACTTGGGCCTGACGACAAGTTTGGACCAAATTGGGCCAAACTTCTGTTTCCATGAGCAGTCCCATGCTCGGCTTGAAGTGCGTCAAAAATTGCCGTGTTGCTTGCTCGGTGTCCCAGGGTAGCCAAGCCTGTTGATCTCCCGCTTGCAAGAGACTGCGCCCCTGATGCCAACCGGTCGCCGTGCTGTGTGTCAACAAAAGCCGCATGCCAGGAATGGCCTCCCGCAGCGCAGGCAACAGCAAGGCCGCAGCACGGGTTTCGCCCAGAGAGACCGCATGCAGCCAAACAAACCCACCTTGGGGCGGTTGCTCTGAATAACGCCCGAATCGCTGCGCAATCCGCACACCATACTCAGGCTCTTGCCGGGCTCTGCGCTTTAGTTTGATCCGCAAAAGGGGTTGCAAAAGCTGCATCAGCCAGTCGTAGCCCAGCAAGGCCCATCGCTCACGCCAACTCCAATCGGCAGGTGAGCCCGTCATCAATCAAAAGCCTTTTCAAACAGACCGCGGTAAACACGGGCAATGCCTTCTGCTTCTTTGGACAGAGAAAAGTGTTCGGTGACACGCGCTTGCGCGGCCTCCCCCAATCGAGCAGCATGCTGCGGGTCTTGCATCACCGACAAGACCGCCTTGGCGAGCCCATCCACATCATCGGTCTCCACCATCTCACCCGTGACGCCGGGTAGGGCCAATTGGTCAAACGCGCCTGTTCGCGAGCACACCAAGGCGCACCCTGTCGCAGCGGCCTCAAAAGGCGTCAGGCCAAACGGCTCGTACCGTGGGCAAGCCACGCACAACAAGCAGCGCTGGTACCACAGGTGCACTTCGCCCGCAGGCACTTCACCCAGAAAAAAAATGCGATCGTTCAAACCGGCGGTATCGATCTGCCTTTGCAGGTCTTGCTGATAGGCCTGGTGTTGAGGTTGGGCCAAGCCCGCAATCACGGCCGTCGCACCGGGCAAGTGGGGCAAGGCTTGGATCATGGCCTGGACAAACACATCGCTGCCTTTGTCAGGACGCACGCGACCAAACACCCCAATGCCGTACTGTCCCGGCAAACCCGAACTGGCCCAAGCATTGAGCTTGTCAGGCGGCGGACTGAATCGAGACAAATCAATGCCGTGCGGCACCACAGCCGTGGTGTTGGGCACAAAACTGGCAGCGAGGGGCGTGGTGGAGATGACCGCGTCCATTTTGGAAATCAACCACCTTGGAAAGCGCCCGTGCAAATGCTGGGCGGCCGAGGTGAACACCAATTTGATGGGCAAACGCAAGACATCGCGCGCAAAAATGGCGGCCATCATTTCGGGGTCACGCCGCACATGCCAAATGCGAAACGCACGACCCACTGGCGGCTTTCGGGACCGTTGAATGGCTTGACCCAAGGTCATGCCATCGACACCGTTGGACATGCGTGTGCCGCAAAAACCCAAGTTCCACTGTTGGGCTTGCAAGGGCACCAAAGCGTTGATGGTGGCCGACACGCCTGTGTAGCGTTGTTTCAGGTTAAAAACGATCACCTCTGGGTCATCGCTGAGCACGGCATTGGCAAAGTTCATGGCAAGTTTTGTGTCTTGTTCAATGCGCCGCTGCGCCTAGCTGGGCATCGGGCTTGACCGAACGCAACAGCGCCAGCATCTCGGCTTCGATACGGTGCAAGGCCACTTCGGTCTGGCCTTCAAAACGCAACACCAGCACAGGTGTCGTGTTGGACGCACGGATCAAACCAAAACCATCGGGCCAGTCCACCCGAAGGCCGTCGATGTCTGAGACTTTGGCCGGGGCACTGAAAGCGTTGGCGGCTTTGGCCTGCAAGAGAGCCGTCACGCTGTGCGGCTCACCTTCGGCGCAAGCCACATTCAGCTCGGGTGTGCTGAAACTGGTGGGCAAAGCAATGAGCACCGCGTTGGCGTCAGGGGATTGGCTGAGGATTTCCAGCATGCGACCACCCGCGTAGGTGCCATCGTCAAAACCGTACCAACGCTCTTTGAAGAAAATGTGGCCGCTCATCTCGCCACCCAAAGGTGCCTGACCACCTGCAGCCTCAATGGCTTTCATTTGGGCCTTGATGAGCGAGTGGCCTGTTTTGTACATCAGGGCCGTGCCGCCCGCTGCCTCAATGACTGGGGCCAAGCGTTGGGAGCACTTCACATCAAACAAGATGGTGCCACCCGGCACTCGGCTGAGCACGTCCTGGGCAAACAACTGCATCTGGCGATCCGGGTAGATGTTTTGGCCGTCTTTGGTCACGATGCCCAAGCGGTCGCCGTCACCGTCAAAAGCCAAGCCGAGTTCAGCGTCTGTGCTTTGCAAAGCGTTGATCAGGTCTTGCAGGTTTTCAGGCTTGCTGGGATCGGGGTGGTGGTTGGGAAAGTTGCCGTCCACTTCGCTGAACAGCTCGATCACCTCGCAACCCAAAGCCCGAAAGATGCCGGGTGCCGAAGCGCCGGCAATGCCGTTGCCAGAATCGATCACGATCTTCATGGGACGCGCCAACTTCACGTCGCCCACGATGCGCTGCGTGTAGTCGGCCAGCACGTCCAGATGCGTGACGTGCCCCCCTTCACGCAACTGCCAGGTTTCGGCTTCCATCATGTGCCGCAGGGCCTGAATTTCATCCCCATAAATGGCGCGGCCACCCAAAACCATCTTGAAACCGTTGTAATCCTTGGGGTTGTGACTGCCCGTCACCTGAATGCCACTTTGGCATGCGGTGTGGGCAGCAAAGTAAAGCATGGGCGTGGTCGACAACCCAATGTCGATGACCTGCACACCCGCAGCCACCAAACCACGAATGAGTGCATCCGACAAGCTGGGCCCACTCAAACGGCCGTCGCGCCCTACAGCCACCCGGGTTTGGCCTTCAGACAGGGCTTGCGTTCCAAATGCTTGGCCTAAGCCCTCGGCAAATGTTTCGTTCAAGGTGCCCGGCACCACGCCGCGAATGTCGTAGGCTTTGAAGATGGAGGCGGTGACTTGCATGAGGAACCCGTTTATGCGCAGAGAATGATCGTCAATTGTAGGTGTCAATGGCGGCACAACATTCCGAAACAGGCTCGAAACCGCATGTCCGAAAATGGCTCATGCCTTCGGTTTTTGCGACTAACATGCCCCACATGCACACTCCTCAGGAACTGTTCTTGCACGGTCAGCCCGTCAACGAAGGCCGCTGCTACCGCGCCTTCCAGGACAAGGATGCCCGCTTTGACGGACTGTTCTTCATGGGGGTGCGCTCCACAGGCATTTACTGCCGTCCCGTGTGCCGGGTGCGTTTGCCTCTGCCAAAAAACTGCCACTTCTTTGAAACCTCCGCACAGGCCGAAGCGGCGGGTTTCCGGCCTTGCCTCAAGTGCCGCCCCGAACTGGCCCCGGCCCAGCGCTGGTGGTCGACCACGGACGCCAGCGCCATCCTGGCGCAAGCGGCAGCACGCTTGCTTGAGCAGGCTTTGCGTCAAGGCGGCAAAGCGCCAGCCATGACCGCACTGGCCGCCCAACTGGGCGTGAGCGACCGGCACCTGCGCCGCGTGTTTGAAACGCACTGGCAAGTTTCACCTTTGCAGTATTTGCAAACCAAGCGGCTGCTGCACGCCAAACAGTGGCTGCACGACAGCCCCTTGCCCACGTCCGAGATCGCCCACCTCAGCGGTTTCGGCTCGACACGGCGCATGAATGCCAGTTTTGCCCAGCATTACCAGTTGACGCCCCGCCAGCTGCGTGCCCAGGCACGCAACCCCGGGGCACCTGTGACACTGCGGCTGGCCTACCGCCCGCCCTTGCAGCGCGAACACCTTTGGGGCTTTTTGCAAAGCCGCTCGCTGCCTGGTGTTGAACTCTGGACAGGCGAAGGCATGCAGGCCCAGCTGCACCGAACGGTGCGCTGGCATCCCAGGGCATCGCATCAAGCCCCACTCACGGGCTGGATCGTGGTCGGTTGGGCACCTGACTCACCCCATGTGCAGCTGCAAGCGAGCGCCAGCCTTTTGCCGGTGCTGCCCGAATTGGTTGCCCAGGTGCGCCAGTGGCTGGATCTGGACGCCGACCCGGCCACCGTGCACGCGGTGCTGGGGGAGCACTTTGCGCAATCCCACGGCATCCGCATCCCGGGTGGGCTGGACAGCTTTGAGCTGGCCGTGCGCGCCGTGCTGGGGCAACAGATCACCGTCAAAGCTGCACGCACGCTGGGCGACCGCCTGGTGCAGGCCTTGGGACAGCCCTGTCAGACGCCCTGGCCTGAACTGGATCGGCATTTCCCCGATGCGGCGACCCTGGCCCGTGAGGAAAACGCCGCCCTCATGGGCAGCATGGGCATCGTGCGCCAACGCCAACGCGCCATCCATGCCCTGGCACAGGCCGTCGACAGCGGTCAACTGCAGCTGACACCGGGCAGCGACGTCGCCGCCACCTTGAGCGCCCTGCAAGCCCTGCCCGGCATCGGCCCTTGGACAGCCCACTACCTGGCCATGCGCACCCTGCACTGGGAAGACGCCTGGCCAGTGCAGGACGTGGCGCTGCAAAACGCCCTGGGGGTGCGTGACGAAGCCCGGCCCACCCAAGCGCTGGAACACATGGGCCAGGCCTGGCAACCTTTTCGCAGTTACGCCCTGTTGGCCGCCTGGTCACGCCTCACCCCTTCACTTCCCACGCCGGAGAAGCCATGATCACATTCACCACCCGCACCGCCAGCCCCTTGGGCGAACTCATCCTCGCCTGCAGCGACCGGGGCCTGTGCGGCGTCTGGTTTGAGGGGCAGCGGCATGGACCAGAGGCGCAAGTGATGCAAAGCTGGCAGCCCGCCCCGGACCACCCGGTGTTGCAAGCCACCGCGGCGCAGTTGCAGGACTACTTTGCCGGGCGCAGGACCGTGTTCGATCTGCCGCTGGACCTGTCGCGCGGCACGGCGTTTCAGCAAGCCGTTTGGCAAGCGCTGTTGACCATTGCGGCAGGCACTCACCAAAGCTACGGCCAGTTGGCCTCGCGCTTGAACAAACCTCAGGCCGTTCGGGCCGTGGGCGCGGCGGTGGGGCGCAATCCGGTGAGTATCATCGTGCCTTGCCATCGGGTGCTGGGCAGCACAGGTCAGCTCACCGGATACGCCGGAGGCCTGGAGCGCAAACGTGCGCTGCTGCAGCTCGAAGGCCACCAAGACCTGTTTTCATGACCCACTCCCCTGCCCGTCCCTGGGTTCGCGACTTCTTGCTGCTGGCCCTCATCTGGGGTTCTTCGTTTTTGTTCATGCGCATCGCCGCGCAAGAACTGGGGCCACTGCCCACAGCCGCCTTGCGCGTGACGATTGCCGCGCTTTTTCTGTGGCCCATCCTTCGCATGCGGGGCCATGCCCCGCTGCTGCGCCAGCACTGGAAACCCATCTTCTTGGTGGGCGTGCTGAACTCTGGCATCCCGTTTGCGTTGTATTCGTTTGCCGTGATGCACATCACCACGGGCCTGTCGTCGATCCTCAACGCCACCGTGCCGCTCTTTGGGGCCATCGTGGCCTGGCTGTGGCTGGGTGACCGCCCCGGTCTGTCGCGCAGCTTGGGGCTGGTGCTGGGCTTTGCGGGCGTGGCCCTGCTGGCTGGCGGCGAGGCCTCGTTCAAACCCAACGACTCGGGCATTGCCCCGTTCTGGGCGGTGCTGGCGTGTCTGGGGGCGACGGTCTGCTATGCCCTGTCCGCCAGCTTCACCAAAAAATTCATCCCCAGCCTTCCCCCACTGGTCACGGCCACCGGCAGCCAAATGGGCGCAGCACTGGCGCTCGCACTGCCTGCGCTGTGGTGGCGCCCGCAGCACCTGCCCAGTCTGCACGCCTGGGGCGCTTTGCTCGCGGTGGGCATCGTGTGCACGGGGCTGGCGTACATCCTCTACTTCAAACTGATCGAGAACACCGGTCCGGCCAAAGCACTCACCGTGACCTTCATGGTGCCGGTCTTTGCCATCTTGTATGGCGTGCTTTTTTTAGGCGAGAGCGTCACCGCCTGGATGCTGCTGTGCGGCGCGGTGATTTTGCTGGGCACCTCGCTCTCCAGCGGATTGGTCAAACTGCCGGGGCGTTGATGTGGCGGCGCAGGGTCACGGGTTGCACCCGCTGCTCACGCTGCACCAGATCGCGCGCCCTGAGCTGACCACATCCGCCCTCCACGTCCTGCCCCGCTGACTGGCGCAACTTGGTCAACACACCGCGCTGGTGCAGCGTGCGTGCGATGGCCGCGGCCCTCTCCCAACTCGGGCGCGCAAAAGGCAAATCGGGCACAGCGTTGTACGGGATCATGTTCATCAAAGCGTACTTGCCTTTGAGCAAACGCACAATGCCCTCGATTTCTTCATCGCTGTCGTTCACGCCGTCGATCAAGGTCCACTGGTACTGAATGGGGTAACCCGTGGCGCGTGCATAAACCTCCCCTGCTTCCACCAGGTCTTGTGGGTCGAAGCGCGGGGCACGCGGCAGCAGTTGCATTCGCAAATCGGCTCGGGTGGTGTGCAGCGACAAGGCCAGCGCCGGTTTAACGCGGCCTTGCGGCAAACGCTCAAACACCCGCGCATCGCCCACGGTCGAAAACACCAAGTTTTTGTGCCCAATGTTGCCCACGGTGCCCAGCAGGTCAATGGCCTCCATGACCGCGTCCAAGTTGTGCGAGGGCTCGCCCATGCCCATGAACACCACTTTCTTGACAGGCCTGAGCGTACGGGCCAGCGCCACTTGCGCCACGATTTCGGCACTGCCCACCTGACGGATCAGGCCCTCACGCCCGGTCATGCAAAACACACAACCGACTGCACAGCCCACTTGGGATGAAACGCACAAGCCGTCGCGCGGCAGCAGCACGCTTTCGACGGTCTGGCCGTCCTGAAGGCCCACCAGCAAACGTGCCGAGCCGTCTTGCCCCGGGTGTTGTTCACGCAACGTGGCCAAGCCTGTCAGCGTGGTGCTGAGCGCAGGCAAGGCCTCGCGCACTGCGGTGGGCATGAAACTTTGCAGCGGCCTGCGACCGCTGTCTTGCGGCTTGGCCTGCGCCCACAGGCACAGCACGCGCTGCTCGTGAAGGGCGTTCGCCCCCAGCGCACGCAAGTGGTCGCGGATGTCTTGAATGCTGTGCATGGCCGTCAACAACTGCCTTCAGTAATGCGGCGGAATTTCATCACGCAAATTGCGCATTTCAGCGCCGCCGCCTGACTCGGGCAGTCGGTCACGCATCTGACGCAACTCTTGGATGAGCGCGTCAATCTGTTGCTGCTGTCTGTAGACCTGTGCATTGAGCTGGTCCAGCAGGTCTTCGGTGAAACCGGCCTTGATTTCGAGGTCAACCAAGCGATTTTCTATTGGGGTTGGGATGTCCATGGGCTGTATTGGACATGATTTTGAAGAGGGCTCTGCCTTCTTTTATAATTTGTGCATCGCCGAGTTACCTGAACTACTTGCAGGGCGATTCATAAATTCTGCTAAAGCGTTCGCCAGGCTCCGGGTTAACAGGGTCGGCAACGCCGAACAACCTCTGTCAACAAGGAGCTTTTTTCATGTCCAGCAATTACCTCTTCACGTCTGAATCCGTTTCAGAAGGTCACCCCGACAAAGTGGCGGACCAAATCTCTGACGCGATTTTGGACGCCATCTTCGAGCAAGACCCACGTTCACGCGTGGCTGCTGAAACCCTGACCAACACCGGTTTGGTCGTGTTGGCGGGCGAGATCACCACCAACGCGCATGTCGACTACATCCAAGTCGCACGCGACACCATCAAGCGCATCGGCTACGACAACACCGACTACGGCATCGACTACAAAGGTTGCGCCGTGATGGTTTGTTACGACAAGCAATCCAACGACATCGCCCAAGGTGTTGACCACGCGTCCGATGACCACCTCAACATTGGCGCGGGCGACCAAGGCCTGATGTTTGGCTACGCATGCAGCGAAACGCCAGAGCTGATGCCCGCCCCCATCTATTACGCACACCGTTTGGTCGAGCGCCAAGCCCAGTTGCGCAAAGACGGCCGTTTGCCTTTCTTGCGCCCTGACGCCAAGAGCCAGGTGACCATGCGCTACGTGGACGGCAAGCCGCACAGCATCGACACCGTGGTCTTGTCGACCCAACACAGCCCTGACCAAAGCGAGACAGCCACCAAGATGAAGGCCAGCTTCACCGAAGCCATCATCGAAGAGCTCATCAAGCCCGTGTTGCCCAAAGAGTGGCTGCAAGACACCAAATATTTGATCAACCCCACAGGCCGCTTCGTCATCGGCGGTCCCCAGGGCGATTGCGGCTTGACCGGCCGCAAGATCATTGTGGACACCTACGGCGGTGCATGCCCGCACGGCGGTGGTGCGTTCTCTGGCAAAGACCCATCCAAGGTGGACCGCTCTGCTGCTTACGCTGCCCGCTACGTGGCCAAGAACATCGTGGCCGCAGGCTTGGCCACGAAATGCCAAATTCAAGTGGCGTACGCCATTGGTGTGGCGCGCCCGATGAACATCACAGTGAACACCGAAGGCACAGGCGTGATCTCTGACGACAAAATCGCCGCTCTGGTTGCTGAGTACTTTGACTTGCGACCCAAAGGCATTATCCAAATGCTGGACCTGCTGCGCCCGATCTACAGCAAGACCGCCGCTTACGGTCACTTTGGTCGTGACGAGCCCGACTTCACTTGGGAGCGCACCGACCGTGCCACTGCATTGAAAGCCGCTGCAGGTCTGTAAACCAAGCCCTTATTTGGGCCCCATGGTTTAAAAAAAAGCCGCTCAACCAAGTTGAGCGGCTTTTTTAATTCCAGGACACCGTGTCTTTATGATCCGCTCAAACGCTGGGCGATTCAATTTTGAAGTTCGACAAGCTTTTGCGAGTCGAGTCGGCAATCCTCGAAAGCTCTATGACCGACGCCGTGATCTCTTCACTGGCGTTGGCGTTTGATCGCGCAATCATGTCGAGGTTTTCTAGGTTGGCGGCGATCTCTTGTACCGCACTGTTTTGTTGCTCGATCGCCGAGGAAATTCTCACCAGAAAGCCGTTGGAGGCACTGGAGGCACCATCGATCTTTGACATTTCAACAGCGACTTCTTGAACGATTTCAACCGCTTTCTGCGTGTCGAGCACGGCCTTTTCAATCAACTGTTTGATCTCTTTGGCGTTTTGTGCGCTGATGGTGGCCAATTTACCCACCTCATCAGCCACGACACTGAAACCTTTGCCATGCTCACCCGCTCTGGCCGATTCAATGGCGGCATTGAGCGACAACAAATTGGTTTTGTTGGCAATGTCTTCGATGATGCCTGTGATCTTGTTGATCTTCTTAGAGTTGTCTGAAATGCTGCCAACGACCTCCACCATTTCATTCATTTTGTTTCGCGAGTGAAGAACAATTTCCATTGAAAATTTGGACTCGATCGACGCAGATTCGGTATTTTTAGAAACGTCTTCAATCGCTTTCGATGCTTCTTTGACCGCAATCACAATTTGGGAGATCGCGTGGGTTTGATTGATGGCGCCATCACTCACTTGGCTCAAAGCCTCGCTGGATTGATTGGCGGCGGTAGCCACTTGCTGTGCATTGTGGTTGAGTTCTTTCATCACACCACCCAACGCTTCAAGAGAGACGTTGGTGTTGTTTTTTAAACGCTCTAGATCGCCGAATGTTTCAACAACAACACGGCCTCTCAGATCACCTGTGGCCAAATTGGACAAGGCACGTCCCAATTCATCGATCAACGTTTCCATGGCTTGCATGGTCACATCCACCGTTGCTCTGATTTCTCCTTTGACTTGAGTCGACATCCGTTGACTGAAATCACCCTTTTGGAGTGCTTGCATCACATCGGTTAAGGCATTCATGGTGACAAACACACTGGAAGCACATTGATTGACGGCGATCTTCATCGTTTGGAGATCACCGCTCATCTCTGTCTTCACTTGGCGTGAAAAATTACCTTCGGCAATGGCGCTGACCACTTGATTGACTTCGTTGATGGCCATTTGTTGGCGCGACACCATCTCATTGAATACCGCAGCTGTTTGACCCAACTCGTCTTTAGAACCGATGTTGACCCGGAGGCTGAAATCGAAACTTTTCCCCACATTGGTGATCACATCTTGAATGGTTTTGAGGGGCTTGGTGATGGATCCCGTGATCACCCAAGAAATCACCAACGTGAACACGATCGCAGCCGAAGAGATGATGAACATCCACATTTGGCCCAAATTGACATCCGCAAGGGCTTGATCGCTGGTCTTCTTGATCGCTTCATTTTGTACGGCAATGAACTCTTCGACGCTGTGCAAGTACTCGGCTTGAACAGGCAATATCTCTTTGATCAAATAAGCGCCGCTTTCTGCCGCATCTTTGCCTTTGATCATGCCCACAAGGATGTCTTGTTTTTCGCGGTATGCATTTCTGAGTGATTCCAGTTTCGCGAGTGCCGCTTTTCCTTCCGGTGTACTGACCGTCAACTCCAGTGCATCGATGGCTTCAGCCGTTAATCTTTTGGACTCTGTCACCTTGGCTAACTCACCGTCAACGATTTTCGCGTCCATGGCGATGATCGCCGTGCGGATGGCACGCGCCTGACGGTTCATCTCGTTTTCAATAGCGTTTGCATGTTGGACCTTCATCATACGATCTTTGACGATCAAATTCAGATCCCGCTCGACGGAACGGAGCTCAAAAATACCAATTCCTGCAACAGAAATCAACAAAATAACTACAGCCAAAAAAGAAACTGCCAAACGAAAACCGATGGGGGTATTTTGAAGTTTATTCATATTTCAATCAATTCTTTACTCATTTCAGTATAGGTGTGGATTCCATTTTTACTGAGTAGAAATCTTACTTTTTAGAGGATATTCCAGATTCCAATAGTTTGTATATTCATGACCTGCAGCATGAGGCAATTTCGCGCTTGGCAGAAAAGCTTCAACTTCACGAATGGATGAAAGTCACGGGACACAAATCAAGTGCTGTGTTGGCAAGGTGCTACCACCCTAACGCTTCAGACTTGGCTTTGAAACTGGGTTAAGAGCATTTCCGCCTCAAATTACTGTCGCAATTTCATTGTTCTCCTGACCCTACATACACGCATGCAACCCCCACCTCTTTGCATGCAACGAGGCCTATCACAGCCACTCAAATAATTTTGACATTATTTGAAAAACATTCATAATTTCTGACATGCTCAAAGTTCAAACGATCAGACAAGCTATCGCAGACAAACCTCAAGGATGCGTCTTCTCAAGTACTGACTTTTTGTCGGTGGGGACTCGTGCGGCCGTTGACCAAGCACTCATGCGGATGATGAGATCAGGAATCATCCAACGGGTAGCCAGAGGGCTGTATGCCAAATCAGGTCAGCAAGTGGATGCACAAACCATTGCCTATGCTGCTGCGCAAAAGACGGGGGAGCGATTGGGACTTGCGCCATCCGGAGATACAGATCAGCTGCTGGTGGTGCCCACTTCTGGTCTGTCGCGCACCGTCAAAGCCGCCGGACACACCGTGCAATTTCGCCGCATGAGTCCAAGGAAAGTCCAGCTCGCTGCCAGCCCCAAGGGCAGGGTCTTGCTTGAGTTGTGGACCCGGGGCATCAAAGACCTCACAACACTGGACATCCAGCGTGCCACGGGTGACTGGGCAGAAGGGGAAATTGACAGCTACGCAGCTTTGATCCCAGCGTGGCTGCGCACCGTCATTGCGCAAGCCAACGCGCCACGCAAGTCCGTCAAGATCGGTTTGTCGGGTGCTTATGACTGGTCAAACCCCAACATTAGGGACGATGTATTGATCAGCAAGGTTCTCGAAAAGCACAAGTTCGAGGATGTGGCCAGGTTGTGCTTCTACTACGGCGTCCCCAAGGTCAAGCGCGTCTTCAAGCGTCGTTCTTTTGAGCCTATGGCCAACGCCAGTGTGACCCGGATGCTGGGCAACATCAGCAAAGGCTTGCGAACAGTAAAGGAGCAAGCGAATGCATAAGCTCAAACTGCAGTTCATGCCAGAGGCGACTCAGAAGAATTTCGCTCGCCTCAACGGCGACCCCAGATTGGCTGGCTTTACCCTCGTGGGCGGCACTGCATTGGCGTTGCAAATTGGGCACCGAATCAGCGAAGACTTGGACTTCAATATTTTTGGCCAGAAATTACCCATCAAAGCCATCGACGGGCTTATGGATGAGTTGGCTGCAAATGGCTCCACGATTGAAAGCCTGATCACATCCGAACAAAAGTTGGGATTCAAAATCAACACATCAGACAACCTTGACCACTACATTCAGGATTACTTGATTGATGGTGCCAAGGTGACTTTTCATTCCCGCAATGAAAATGATCGCCCTAAGGCACAAATTGACTATTTGAAGTCAGCGCCAAAGGTGATGGTTTGCAAGGGCGGTTTTGATCTGCTCGGCGTCAATGGGCTTCTTGTCATGAAAAGCATCGTCATCTATGACCGAGTGAAGTCGCGTGACCTTTACGATTTGATGGTTCTCACCAGAGACCATGGCTATGGCCTTGAAGAGATCTTTCAAGCAATTGATCGCTGTCAACCCATCAGGAACAAAGACCCCGAATACTTTAAAAGCGTGGTCACTGGCGTGATCCCGATAGACAAAAATGATGAAGGGTTTTCCAGCATTCAACTGAATGTGAAATTGGCTGAAATCTACAAGTACTTCAAGAGGCTGGTCAACGCCTACGAGATTAAAGCTATCCAGCGATTGCATTCCAGCCATTAAAAAAAGCTCTATTGGAGCTCAAGATATGTTGGCTCGTTGAGGGTTGAACGAGTCGCGCAGCCGCAAGAGTCGACTCTAAGATTGCAAGTTGCCGTAACGCCGCTACATTGACAAGTCGATGGTTGCCGGTGCGCAAACTAGCAAGCTCACCGCTCTCCATCAGCTCTACGACCACGGCGAGACTCCATCGACTTAACTTCGCACAGAGCTCAGTCGAGAGGACCGGAACAACTTGAGATGCCTGACCCTTGTTGAGTAGGCTGCGTTTGATGGTTGAACATTACGCGCTCTGGACCTGCCGGTACGCATACAAATGGAACCACAATCTAAAAATCCATTTACATATCAATAAATTTAGATGGGGGGCAATTTGGCGTCAGCTAGCCTCCAAAAAACAACAAAAAAGCCCGATAATTTCTTATCGGGCTTTTTGTAAGTCCTTTATTTAAAAGGATATTTTGGCGGAGTGGACGGGACTCGAACCCGCGACCCCCGGCGTGACAGGCCGGTATTCTAACCAACTGAACTACCACTCCTGGTAGCTGTAACTTTTGTCAGACTGCTTTTGCAAACTGACCAAGTGCTACAAAACTTGGCGACCCTACGGGGATTCGAACCCCGGTACTCACCGTGAAAGGGTGATGTCCTAGGCCTCTAGACGATAGGGTCATAACCTGGACTGATTCTTTCGAATCGTGTTCTTGCGAACATTCTCAACACGTTGGTGGAGGTAAACGGGATCGAACCGATGACCTCTTGCATGCCATGCAAGCGCTCTCCCAGCTGAGCTATACCCCCTTTGGTATAACTTTGAGCATTGCTGCTTTTTGTTATGCCTCGTTGGTGTCGAGACTCGAATTATAGACAGAAAATCAGGCGTTTTTCAAACGCTGCAGAATTTTTTCGCGGTGACTCAAAGCCAGCACGGCGTCCAGCGATGGCGTCTGGGCAGTGCCCATCACCAACACCCGAACCGGCATGGCCAAGAGTGGCATCTTGAGGCCCGTTTCGGTCAAGGTTTCCTTGATCGTTGCCGCAATCGAAGCCTTGTCCCATGTACATGCCGCCAACTTGTCGGCCAACAAGGCCAAGGCTGGTTTGACAGCATCGGTCACATGCAAAGTCTTTTCCTCAGCATTGGGGACCACGTCCAAATAAAAGGCCGAAATCCATTGCGCCAGAACCACCAGCGTGTCGCAACGGTCTTTGAACAAACCACAAATGCTGGCCAGTCGTTCATCGGCCACCACGCCCAGTTTGGCCAGGAAGGGCTGGACGTGTTGGGCCAATGCGTCATCGCACATGGCTTTGAGGTGCTGGGCGTTGACCCATTTGAGTTTGGCTTCGTCAAACTGCGCGGCGCTGCGGCCCAAGTGGTCCAGGTTGAACCACTCCAGGAACTGCGCACGGCTGAAGATCTCATCGTCGCCGTGGCTCCAGCCCAAACGGGCCAAGTAATTGACCATGGCATCGGGCAAATAGCCTTCGTCACGGTAAGCCGTCACGGCTTTGGCACCGTTGCGCTTGCTCATCTTCTCCCCCTGCTCATTCAGCACAGTAGGCAGGTGGGCATACACCGGTGGCTCTTGGCCCAGGGCTTTGAAGATGTTGATCTGACGCGGCGTGTTGTTCACATGGTCGTCACCACGAATGACGTGTGTGATCTGCATGTCGATGTCGTCCACCACCACGCAGAAGTTGTAGGTGGGAGTGCCGTCAGGCCGGGCGATCACCAAGTCGTCGAGTTCGTCGTTGCTGATTTCAATACGGCCCTTGACCTTGTCGTCCCAAGCCACCACACCGCCGATGGGGTTCTTGAAACGCAAGACGGGTTTCACGCCCTCTGGAATATCGGGCAGGGTCTTGCCGTCAGCAGGACGCCATGTGCCGTCGTAACGGGGCTTTTCCTTGTTGGCCATTTGGCGCTCACGCAGCGCATCCAAGGCTTCCATGCTCATGTAGCAGGGGTAGACATGGCCTGCGGCAATCAGCTCGGCCAGCACCGCCTTGTAGCGGTCCATGCGTTGCATTTGATAGAACGGGCCTTCGTCGTGGTTCAGTTCCAGCCAAGCCATGCCTTCAATGATCACGTCCACAGATGCTTGTGTGGATCGGTCCAGGTCGGTGTCTTCGATGCGCAAAATAAAGTCACCGCCCGTGGCGCGGGCAAAGGCCCAAGGGTACAAAGCCGAGCGGATGTTGCCCAGGTGAATGAAGCCCGTGGGCGACGGGGCAAAGCGAGTTCGTGTGCGTGCGAGGTGGGTCATATCAGAGGGTATCGAGACCGCGGGACAGGTCTTTTTGAACATCTTGCGGGTACTCAAGGCCCACCGCCACACGGATCAAGCCTTGGCCAATGCCTGCGGCTTGGCGTTGCGCTTCGGTCAAGCGGCCGTGCGAGGTGCTGGCCGGGTGCGCCACCATGGTTTTGGTGTCGCCCAAATTGGTCGCCAGTGACAACATTTGCATCTGGTCCATCACATGGAAAGCGCGTTGTCGCGATTGCTCCGGACCCTCGGCTTTGACCTCAAAGGACAACACAGCGCCGCCTAGGCCCGACATCTGGCGCATGGCCAGTTCGTGCTGAGGGTGGCTGGCCAAACCGGGGTAGTAAACACGGGCCACGGCGGGGTGCTTTTCGAGCCATTCGGCCAAAATTTGGGTGCGGGCTGTCTGCGCGCGCATGCGCAAGTCCAATGTTTCGAGGCCTTTGAGCACCACCCACGCATTAAAAGGTGCCAAGGTCATGCCACCGCTTTTGAGCACAGGCAAAAACTTCTCGGTGATCATTTGCTGCGAGGCGCACAACGCGCCTGCCATCACGCGGCCCTGGCCATCGAGGTACTTGGTGCCCGAGTGCATGATGATGTCGGCTCCCATGGCCACAGGGCGTTGCAGGGCGGGCGTTGCAAAACAATTGTCCACCGCAAACAAAGCACCGGCGTTGTGGGCGATGTCGGCCAGTGCCTGGATGTCACACACTTCGGTCAGTGGATTGGTGGGCGTTTCGGCAAACAACAAGCGCGTGTTGGGGCGAACCGCCGCTTGCCATTCTTTCAAATCGGTTTGCGAAACAAAACTGGATTCCACGCCAAACTTGGCCAGGTCTGAACCAATGAGTTTGATGGTAGAGCCGAACATGGAGCGCGAGCACACCACATGGTCACCCGCCTTCAAAAGGCCCATGCACATCATCAAGATGGCGGACATGCCAGAGGCCGTGCCCATGGCGGCTTCTGTGCCCTCCAGCGCAGCCAAGCGCATTTCCATGCTGCTGACCGTGGGGTTGCCGTAGCGCCCGTAGGTGTAGCCCTCTTCGTCGCCCGCAAAACGTCGTGCGGCAGATTCGGCTGTCGGCTGCACATAACCGCTGGTCAGGTAAAGCGCTTCGGAGTTTTCGCCGTACTGGCTGCGCTCCACCGCGGCACGCACGGCCAAGGTTTCGATGTGCAAATCGTCAAATCGGTTGGGTTCTGTCATGTTAGAGGCTCACACGCTGGCGTTGGGCAAAGCCAAACGCGAATTGTCGTCATCGCCCTCTTCGGCTTGAGGACGGGTTTGGTTCAAACGGCTGATGTCGTTGGCCGAAATATCGCCCGTCACGTACACGCCGTCAAAGCAAGACGCGTCGAAATCCGACAGTGCACCCGCTGCATTAACACGCGCTTGGGCCACCGCGGTTTTCATGGCGTCCACGTCTTGGTAAATCAGGGCGTCACAACCAATGATTTGGCGGATTTCTTCGATGCTGCGGCCATGCGCCACCAACTCTTCGGACGTGGGCATGTCGATGCCATACACGTTGGGAAAACGCACGGGCGGCGCGGCGCTGGCCATGTAGACCTTGCGGGCCCCGGCGTCGCGGGCCATCTGCACAATCTCCCGACTGGTGGTGCCGCGCACAATGGAATCGTCCACCAGCAGCACATTGCGGCCCTTGAACTCGCTGACGATGGTGTTGAGCTTTTGGCGCACCGACTTTTTACGAACCGCTTGGCCCGGCATGATGAAGGTGCGGCCCACGTAGCGGTTTTTGACAAAACCTTCGCGGTAAGGAATGCCCAGCAAATGCGCCAACTGCGTGGCGCTGGGGCGGCTGGACTCGGGGATCGGGATCACCACATCGATGTCGCTGGGCGGCACGGTGGAGATCACGCGCTTGGCCAGCGTTTCGCCCAGGTTCAAGCGGGCTTGGTAAACCGAAATGCCGTCCATGGTGGAGTCTGGGCGAGCCAGGTACACGTATTCAAAAATACAGGGGCTCAATTGCGACTTGTCGGCGCAGGACTGGGTGTGCATTTGGCCGTCCAGGTCCACAAAAATGGCTTCACCCGGGGCCACATCGCGCTCAAACTGGTGAGCGGTGCCATCCAATGCGACCGACTCGCTCGCCAGCATGATGGAGCCGTCTTCGCTGCGGCCCATGCACAAGGGGCGAATGCCGTGCGGATCGCGAAAAGCCACCAAACCGTGGCCTGCGATCAAGGCGATCACCGCGTAAGAGCCTTTGACACGGCGGTTCACGCCGCGCACGGCCTCAAACACGTCCATGGGCTTGAGCGGCAAACCACGGGTGGTTTTTTCCAATTCATGGGCCAAAACGTTCAGCAGAACTTCGGAGTCGCTGTCGGTGTTGATGTGGCGGTGGTCTACTGAAAACAGTTCGGCCTTCAAGGCGTGGGCATTGGTCAGGTTGCCGTTGTGCACCAACACCAAACCAAATGGCGCGTTCACATAAAAGGGCTGGGCTTCTTCTTCGCTGAAGGCGTTGCCCGCCGTGGGGTAACGCACCTGCCCCAAACCGCAGTTGCCAGGCAGGCTGCGCATGTTGCGGGTGCGGAACACGTCGCGCACCATGCCTTTGGCTTTGTGCATGAAAAATTTGCGGTCCAACTGGGTGACGATGCCCGCCGCATCTTGCCCTCGGTGCTGCAAAAGCAACAGGGCGTCATAAATCAACTGGTTGACCGGAGCGCTGCTGACAACGCCGACAATTCCACACATACGTTTATCCGTTCAAAAATCGAATCGCTCTGACAAATTCAGGGCAAATATTCCACGAAAGTTTGGGGCAACATGGGCTTCAAACCCGTGAGCAAAACTTGCAGCCACACCGGTCCCTGGGCCGTCGCCCACCAAGCGTCACGCGACACACCGGTCAACTGCAGCACCACGGTCAAAGCCAGCAGCAACACCACGCCCCGCGCCAAGCCAAACAAAGCGCCCAAAGTCCGGTCCACAGGGCGCAAGCCCACGGTTTCCACCAGCTTCTTGATCAACCAAGACAAGAACCCAGCCGCAAACAACGTGGCGACAAAGACCACTACAAAAGCGACCGCATACTGAATGGACTCGGGCGCACTCTGAATCATGGGCAACCAAGCGACCACATCGGCGGCCAGCCACTGGGCCACCACAAATGCAGCCACCCAGCCCGCCAAAGACAAGACCTCATAAACCAAACCGCGCCAAAGCCCCACCACCATGGACGAGAGCAATGCGCCCAGCAAAACCCAATCGGTGAGGCTGACCGCCATGTCAGATCTTCAAGAATGAAACAGGCAAGTCGAGCTTGCGAATTCGAGCAGCGACTTTGTCTGCTTCTTCTTTGGTCTCGTAGGGGCCTACACGTATGCGGATGGTGTTTTTGCCATCTTTTTCCACTGTCTGGGTGTAAGTTTTCACGCCCGCTTGCTCCAGCTTGCTGCGCACATCGCGCACTTTGGCGGTGTCGCTGAACGCACCCACCTGAATCACCAAACGTCCGGCAGAAGGTTTGGCTGTTTTGCCCTCCAGCAAAGCCTGGGCTTTGTTGCCATCGTCTTTGGGCTTGGCCGCAACGACTGGCTTGGGCTCTTGTTTGACCACTGCAGGTTTTTCAGGGGCTTTTTCAGCGATTTTTTCAGCGGGAGGGGTTTCTTTGACCGCTGCTGGCTTAGGCACCGGCACCGGAACAACCGAAGCTGCTGGTAAAACCACCTCTTCGCGGGCATCCAAGCTGGCTTGAGCAGAGACCGCCTCAGGCGAAGGCGAAGGTGCAGGCAACAAGGGCTTGGCAGGGGCCTGCGAGGCGGGCAAAGGCACGGCACTGGTCAAAGGCGGCGTGCTTTGGCGGTCAGGAATCACAATGGGCGTGTCAACCGCAACAGGTCGTGGCTGGGTGTCAAACAGCAGCGGAAATCCCACCACCGCCACCAGCACCAGCACCACGGCCCCCATCAAACGGTGTCGCGCACGGCGACGGACCACCTCGAGGTTTTCATTGGGGCCAGGTGCCGCGGCTTCTGTTGAAGCGGTTTGAGCTGGCATTCGAAACTTGAAAAAGGCCATAACGGGTGCTCACGGGGCGAGGTGTTTGGCTTGCAGACGCGGGGTGCCGTCTCTCAAAACACCGCCCACGGTATAGAAGGAGCCAAAGACAACAATTCTATCAGCCGGGTCTGCCGCATCGATGGCTGCCTGGAGGGCCAGCATGGGCTCTGCATGAACGCTGGACGAAGTATCTGTGCGGGTGTTTTGCGCCTGCCAGGCCTGCTGCAAATCGGCTGCTTTGGCGGCTCGGGGCAAGGGCAAATCGGTGAAGTACCACTTGTCCACCATCGGATTGACCTTTTGCAGCATGGGCAACAAGTCTTTGTCGGCCATCGCCCCCAACACCGCGTGGGTGGTGGGGTAAAAACCCATCGCATCCAAATTGACCGCCAGCGCGGCCACCGAATGCGGGTTGTGCGCCACATCGAGCACCAAAACCGGCTGCCCTGGCACGATCTGGAAGCGCCCGGGCAGCTCCACCATGGCCAAACCGTTGCGCACGGCCTGCGCGGTGACGGGAATGCGCTGGCGCAAGGCGTCCAGCGCCGCCAACACGCCCGAAGCGTTGATCAATTGATTGGCCCCGCGCAGAGCCGGGTAGGCCATGCCACTGTATCGGCGGTCACGCCCAGCCCAAGCCCACTGCTGCTTGTCGCCTGAGAAATTGAAATCTCTGCCAAAAAGCCAAATATCCGAACCTAAGGCGGCTGCATGGTCCAAAACGCTTTGGGGTGGCACCGGGTCGCTCACGATCACTGGACGTCCGCCTCTCATGATGCCGGCCTTTTCAAAACCAATGCTCTCGCGGTCTTTGCCCAAAATGGCGGTGTGGTCGATGTCGATGCTGGTGATCACGGCGCAATCGGCGTCGATGATGTTCACGGCATCCAGGCGGCCGCCCAAACCCACCTCCAAAATCGCCACGTCCAGCTTGGCGCTGGCCATCATGTGCAGGATGGCCAAGGTGCTGAACTCAAAATACGTGAGGCTGACATCACCCCGCACGGCTTCCACAGCGGCAAAAGCATCGGCAAATACCTCAGCCGATGCCGATTCGCCATGCAAGCGGCAGCGTTCTTCAAAGTGCACCAAGTGCGGTGAGGTGTAAACACCCGTGCGGTAGCCCGCTTGCAGCAGCACTGCTTCGAGCATGGCGCAGGTCGAGCCCTTGCCATTCGTGCCCGCCACGGTGATGACGGGGCAGTCAAAACGCAGATTCATGCGATCGGCCACGGTTTTCACGCGGTCCAGGCCCATGTCAATGGCCACGGGGTGTAACTGCTCGCACCAGTCGAGCCATTGCTGTAGAGTCTTCATGGCGGCGATTGTCGCCCAGTCCTGTCCCTTTCTTTTCCGGTTTGAGCTATGCACCCGATTGTTTACGGCATCCCCAATTGCGACACTGTCAAAAAAGCCCGGACTTGGCTGGCCGCCCAAGGCCTGGAGGCCACTTTCCACGATTTCAAGAAACAAGGCGTGCCAGAAGCTGAACTGAACACTTGGCTGGCCGCCGTGGGCTGGGAAACCCTGCTCAACCGCAAAGGCACCACTTGGCGCAAGCTCGACCCAGCGGTGCAAGCGGGTGTGACCGACAGCGCCTCGGCCAAGGCGGTGATGCAAGAACACGCCAGCACCATCAAGCGGCCTGTCGTCGCATGGCCTTCCGGCAAGATCACGGTGGGCTACACACCCGAACAGTGGCCGCTTTGACACGCTGGTCACAAATCTTTACTTTTCAAAACGTGTGGCTTGGATCTGACCGACTTACACTCAATTGATCTACTCCCAATTCGCAAAAATCATGAAAACTTGGATCACCACCAGTGCTTTGCTCCTTTCGGCTTTGGGCGCACACGCTCAGGAAATCGGACAAGTGGTTTCGCGCACACCGGTTTACCAACAGGCTGCTGTGCCGCGCCAGACCTGCACCCAAAGCCCTGCGGTGGCTCCGGCCCAAAACTCAGGGGGCGGTGCCCTCATCGGCGCGATTGCTGGCGGGCTGATCGGCAGCCAACTGGGTGGACGAGACAGCAAAGGCCTCACGGCCATGGCAGGTGTCATTGGTGGTGCCATGTTGGGTGACAAAGCCGAAAGCCAGGGCAACGCCCCGCAGCCCACCACCACCTGCACCACACAAACCGTCTATGAAAACCGCTTGGTGGGCTACAACGTGGTCTATGAATATGCGGGCAAGCAATACAACGTGCAGCTGCCCCAAGACCCCGGCCCCACCATTTCACTGCAAGTCACGCCCTTGAGCGCCCCCCGCTCCGAGGCGCCAGTTGAAACTTACTATTCGGCAGCACCCTCAGTGACAGAAACGGTCACCGTCATCTCCGAGCCGCGCGTGGTTTACGTGCCCAGCCCGGTTTACCGCTATTACCCGCCCAGTTACACAAGCATCAACCTGGGTTGGAGCGGAGGGCACCGTTATGGCCCAGCCTACAACCCGGGTTTCAGGCACGGTGGTTGGCGCTGAAAGGGCAAGACAAAAGCTTCCCACTGTGGCCGACTGGCCTAAAATGCTGGCTTGATTTGCCTTCAAGGGCGTCTTCAGACGCCCTTTTTTATTTGATGCGGAACCATTCCGCCCCTTTAAAGCCCCATCCATGACCACCCAAACCATCGACGGCGTCTCCGTCAACACCCAAGCCAATGTTTACTTTGACGGCAAATGCGTCAGCCACGGCCTGACCCTGGCCGACGGCACCAAACTGTCGGTGGGCGTGATCCTGCCCGCCACGCTGACCTTCAACACCGGCGCACCCGAGATCATGGAATGCGTGGGCGGCTCCTGCGAATACAAGCTCGACGGCAGCACCGAGTGGGTCAAGTCCAGCGCGGGCGAAGAATTCAGCATCCCCGGCAACTCCAAGTTCGAGATCCGCGTGACCGAGCCTTACCACTACATCTGCCACTTCGGTTGAACTCGCAGAACGAAACGATATGAGCACCATCCTGCAAAACCTGCCCAAAGGGCAAAAAGTCGGTATCGCCTTCTCGGGCGGCCTGGACACCTCTGC
Organism: Limnohabitans sp. 15K; assembly: GCF_002778285.1. GTDB lineage: Bacteria > Pseudomonadota > Gammaproteobacteria > Burkholderiales > Burkholderiaceae_C > Limnohabitans_A. The sequence goes on along the minus strand of NZ_NESM01000004.1, from coordinate 35,771 downwards.
CGCCCTGCTGTGGATGAAGCAAAAGGGCGCCCTGCCCTACGCCTACACCGCCAACTTGGGCCAGCCTGACGAGTCGGACTACAACGAGATTCCCCGCAAAGCGATGGAATACGGCGCAGAAAAAGCCCGCCTGGTCGACTGCCGCACCCAACTGGCCCACGAAGGCATTGCCGCGATCCAGTGCGGCGCTTTCCATATTTCAACCGGTGGCATCACTTACTTCAACACCACGCCATTGGGCCGCGCCGTCACGGGCACCATGCTGGTGGCCGCCATGAAGGAAGACGACGTCAACATCTGGGGCGACGGCAGCACCTTCAAGGGCAACGACATCGAGCGCTTTTACCGCTATGGTTTGTTGACCAACCCAAGCCTGAAGATCTACAAGCCTTGGCTCGACCAGCTGTTCATCGACGAGCTGGGTGGCCGCGCCGAAATGAGCGCTTTCATGACCGCCAACGGCTTTGGCTACAAGATGAGCGCCGAAAAGGCCTACTCCACCGACAGCAACATGTTGGGCGCGACCCACGAAGCCAAAGACCTGGAAAGCCTGCAAAGCGGCATGAAGATCGTCAACCCCATCATGGGCGTGGCGTTCTGGAAGCCCGAAGTTGAGGTCAAGGCCGAAGAAGTGAGCGTGCGCTTTGAAGAAGGCATGCCCGTAGCACTGAACGGTGTGGAATACGCTGACCCGGTCGAGTTGTTCCTCAAAGCCAACGAGATTGGCGGCCGCCACGGCTTGGGCATGAGCGACCAGATCGAAAACCGCATCATCGAAGCCAAGAGCCGCGGCATCTACGAAGCCCCCGGCATGGCGCTGCTGCACATCGCTTACGAGCGTTTGGTCACCGGCATCCACAACGAAGACACCATCGAGCAGTACCGCATCAACGGCCTGCGCCTGGGCCGTTTGCTGTATCAAGGCCGCTGGTTCGATCCACAGTCCATCATGCTGCGCGAAACCGCCCAGCGCTGGGTGGCACGCGCCGTGACCGGCACCGTGACGCTGGAACTGCGCCGTGGCAACGACTACAGCATCCTGAACACCGACAGCCCCAACCTGACCTACGCGCCAGAGCGCCTGAGCATGGAAAAAGTGGAAGACGCGCCGTTCAGCCCGCTGGACCGCATTGGCCAGCTGACCATGCGCAACCTCGACATCGTCGACACCCGCGCCAAGCTGGGCATCTACGCGCATGCTGGTTTGTTGTCAGTGGGCGATGGCCCGCACATCTACAAGCTCGAGGGCAACGGCAAGAAGTGATTTCTGCTGAGCTCCATTAAAAAAACGGCCTTCGGGCCGTTTTTTGTTGTCTTAACTTGCTCTGTGGTGTTTTCCGCCTTGTCAGGGCGGCCAGCCGGCCAGCCTCATAACTCGCTTCGCTCGCAAAATCGGCTGGTCCGGCTGGCCGCCCTAACAAGGCTACGCCGGTTGAAAAACAGCACGACTGGGGTGACTTCAGCGGCGCAGCGCCAGAGTGGGGCCTGCGCGGATCGGCCGATTTAGCGAGCGAAGCGAGTTATGAGGCCGACCGCGTAGGTCCCACCCCGGTGCGGAACATTGGCGCAACAAAGAACCAAAAACGCAAAGCCGTCAAATCACCACCGGCTCAGGCTCCAGCCGAATTCCAAACCGCTCGTACACACTGGTCTGGATGGCTTTGGCCAAGGTCATTACCTCGCCACCGGTGCAGGGGTTCTCGCGCCCGCCCCGGTTGACCAGCACCAGCGCCTGTTTTTCATAGACGCCAGCGTGGCCCACGGTTTTGCCTTTCCAGCCGCAGGCGTTGATCAGCCAGCCCGCCGCCAGCTTGATGCTGCCGTCGGGCATGGGGTAATGCACCACCTTGGGGTCGCGGGCGATGATGTCGGCGCATTGCTCAGGCGTCACCGTAGGGTTCTTAAAGAAACTGCCCGCGTTGCCGATCACAGCCGGATCGGGCAGTTTGGCGCGGCGGATCGCCACCACCCAGTCAAAAATCTGCTGGGCATCGGGGTTGTGGATGCCGGTCTCGGCCATCTTGCGCTCCAAGTCCAGATAACCCAGCTCAGGTTTCCAGCGCTTGGGCAGCGCAAAGCGAACGCGCAGGATGACCGCCCGTCCCGAAAGGCCCAAACCCTCTGGACCGCTCGAGACATGTTTGAACACCGAGTCACGGTAACTGAAGCCGCACTGCGCTGCGTTCAGGCTGAACAGCTCACCGGTGAAAAGGTCCATGGCGTCGAGTGAATCGAAGCGGTCTTGCAGCTCAACGCCATAAGCACCAATGTTTTGCACGGGGGAGGCACCCACGGTGCCAGGGATCAGGGCCATGTTTTCCAGACCCGGGTAACCGTTGTCCAGCGTCCACGCGACCAAGGCGTGCCAGTCCTCGCCAGCGCCAGCCTCTATCACCCAGTTTTTGTCCGTTTCTGACGCCAAACGCATGCCCGGCACCTCGACTTTGAGCACCAGCGCTTTGACGTCGCCCGTCAAAACAATGTTGCTGCCGCCGCCCAGCACTTGCCGGGGCAAAGTGGCCAAAGCGGGGTCGGCCAGCACGGCCAAAAGGTCGGCCTCGGTGTGCACCCGCACCAAAGCTTGGGCCTTGGCGGCGATGCCGAACGTGTTGTACGGCTGCAGGGGGACATTTTTCTCCAGGTTCATGGGAGAATTGTCGCATTCTCAACCTCGGATATTTCCTGCCATGCCCTCGTTTGATACCGTTTGCGAACCCAATATGGCCGAAGTGCGCAACGCCGTTGACACTTCTGCCAAAGAAATCGGCACCCGCTTTGACTTCAAAGGCACATCGGCCAAGATCGAGCTCAAAGACAAAGAGATCACGATGTTCGGTGATGCCGAGTTTCAACTGACACAAGTCGAAGACATCCTGCGCAACAAACTCACCAAGCGCAGTGTGGACGTGCGCTTTTTGGACATTGGCAAAGTCGAAAAAATCGGCGGCGACAAGGTCAAGCAAGTGATCAAGGTGAAAAACGGCATCGAGACCGAAGATGCCAAGAAAATCACCAAACTCATCAAAGAAAGCAAGATCAAGGTGCAAGCCTCGATACAAGGCGATGCGGTGCGTGTGACCGGTGCCAAGCGCGACGACTTGCAAGAAGCCATGGCGCTGTTGCGCAAGGACATGACCGAGTTGCCTCTGTCCTTCGACAACTTCAGGGATTAAAGTGCTCTGAATTCAGGCCTTGGGTGTGGGCTGATCCAAAAAACCCTCTGAGCGCAAAGTGACCACCAAGGTGTCACGCCATCCACCCGGTTGTTCGGGCTGGATGGGCGTGGTCTCGTGGATCACACGGGTATCGTCCAACAACAACACCGACCAAGGTTCACTCAAGGTAAAGCGCTGGCCTCGCGGGCTGTCCATGTCAAACACCCGCGTTTCGCCGCCTTTGATGCCGTGGCGGCCTACCAAAAACACTGCCACCCAATTCACGCCATCGCGGTGCGCACCCTCGGGTGTGGGGCGGCCAATGCCGTCGGTCGTGTCGATGCGGAACTGGTGCGCTTCGGTGAACCAGGTCTGATCGCCCTGCGCTTTGGAAGCCACCCGGCCCAACCAGCACAACAATTGCAACCAAGCCGCTTGCTGCACCACTTCAGTGGCCATGGGCTCAAACCAGCGCTGCATGCCGCCGTGCAAGGCGTTGTAGGACAGGGGCTGCCAATGGGCCCGGTGTGGGGTGGCTTGGGCCATGTCGCCCGTGACCTCAAAGCTCGCATGGCGCCTGCGGCGGTAGCGCCCACCGTCCTTCAGGTACTGGTCGGGTGGCAAGTCGTGCCAACTGAGCTCCAGCGCCTGCAAGGCGTCAAGCGAGACACCCGCCAAAGCGCAAACGCTGGCAGACCCCAGCACCGCAAACCCTTGGTCCGCCAGCGTGGCGTTCAGCAGGTCGGGCGATGTCAGTGGGGGCTGCAGCAGTTGTTGGGGCATGAACGTCTCGGTTTTCAGTTTCAGGCGTAGCGTTGGCTGGCCAGCTTGGCCCCTTCGGCCAGGGCCTTGAGCTTGGCCTCGGCCACCGCGCGGCTCATCGGAGCCAGACCGCAGTTGGTGCAGGCGATCAGGCGGTTCTTGGGCACAAACTGAAGCGCACGACCGATGGTGTCAGCGATTTCTTCGGCGGTTTCGATGGCCGGGTTGGCCACGTCGATCACGCCGACCATCACGTCTTTGCCTTCCAGCAGCTTCATCATCTCCATCGGCACATGCGAATGCATGCACTCCAGGCTCACTTGCTGGATGCTGCTCTTGGCCAATGCTGGGAAGACTTTTTCGTATTGACGCCACTCTTGGCCCAGCGTCTCTTTCCACTTGTTATTCGCTTCGATGCCGTAGCCGTAGCAAATGTGAACCGCCGTGGTGCAGGTCAGGCCGCGCGCGGCCACTTCAAGCGCCTTGACGCCCCAGTCGGCCGCGTCGTCCATGTAGACGTTGAAAGCCGGCTCGTCGAACTGGATGATGTCCACGCCGTCAGCTTGCAGCGCCAGCGCTTCTTGGTTGAGCAACTCGGCAAAGGCCATCGCCATCTTGACCTTGTCGCCGTAAAAACGGTCGGCCACGGTGTCCACAATCGTCATCGGGCCGGGCAATGTGAATTTCAGTTTTTTCTTGGTGTGGGCACGGGCCAGTTGAGCTTCAAAAGCGTGCACACGGCCCTTCAGGCGCAGCGGCGCGATGACTTGCGGCACTTGCGCGTCGTAGCGGTTGTTGCGGATACCCATGGTGACTTTGTTCACAAAGTCGATGCCCTCGACCTGCTCCACAAAGCCGTGCACAAAGTGCTGGCGGGCTTGTTCGCCGTCGCCGATCACGTCCAGGCCCGCGTCTTCCTGGGCCTTGATCCACAGCAGCGTGGCGTCGGCTTTGGCTTGCTGCAGCTCAGGGCCCTGGGTGGTCCACTGGGGCCAGAGTTTTTCGGTTTCGGCAAGCCAAGCGGGTTTGGGCAAACTGCCAGCGATCGCAGTGGTGAACATCAGGATTTCCTCGGGTGAAAAAAACAAAGTCAGGAGTGTGCCGCAAGTCCAAATTCTTGGGCCAACAATTCATAAGATCGGCATTGTGCCGCAGGGTCATGCGTCCAGGTGATGACCACCAGTTCATCGACTTCCAGCCGTGCCGCCAGTTGGCGCAGTTTGCGGCCCACCGTGGCCGCTGAGCCGATCAGGGCGGAATCCCGCAGGCGATCGAGTGCAAACTGCTCAGCGGGGCTGTAATCCCGCGCCGCCTCTTCTGGCGGTAACAAAGGCCCGATGCGGCCCAAGTTGCGGTCCATCTTCCAGCGGGCTCGGCTTTCAAACAGGCGAAGCGCCTCTTCGTCGGTGTCGGCGGCCAAGGCCCAGAGGCACAAAGCGGCAGAGGGCTTGGCCAGACTTGCACTGGGGCGGAAGGTCTCGCGGTAGATTTGCAAGGCCTCGTCAGCGCCCTGCCCGTCGGTGATGAAATAGGCAAACGCATAGGGCAGGCCCAAATGCGCTGCAAGCTGAGCGCCATAGTCGGAGCTGCCCAACATCCAAACGTCTGGCGAGGTCTCCGACTGGGGGTAGGCGTAAACGTTGTGCCCTGGGTGGCCCGGGGGCAAATTGCGCCCACTCACCCAGGCCTGCAGCTCCATGACCTGTTGAGGAAAGCGCTCCGAAGCGTTGCGGTCGGGGTTGAGCAGCTGGGCCGTGCGGCCGTCGCTGCCCGGCGCACGCCCCACACCCAGATCAATGCGTCCGGGGGCCAGCGCATCGAGCACCCGAAACTGCTCGGCCACTTTGAGCGCCGAGTAATGCGGCAGCATGACGCCCGCACTGCCCAGACGAATGCGCTGCGTACGCGCCGCAATGGCGGCCATCAAGACCTCGGGCGCAGTGCCCACAATGCTCGGATGGCTGTGGTGCTCGCTCACCCAAAAGCGGTGGTAGCCCCAGGCCTCGGCCTTTTCGGCCAGCGCGAGAGTTTGGCGGATGGTGGCGTCTTGGCCGAGTCCGGCAGCTGCGGCAGATTGGTCAAGGACAGAAAGTTTCAGGCTCATGGGGTTTTGGTTTCGGTGCTCAAAGCGGCCATTTCGGCCTCTTGCAATGCCCGCCACATGACTTTGCCGCTGCCGCTCTTGGGCAAGGCATCGACAAAACTCACAGCGCGAGGCATTTTGTAAACCGCCATGTTCTCACGGCACCAGTCGATGATGTCTTGCTCGCTGACAAGGCCTTGTTGACCTTGGCGCAAAACCACCACCGCCTTGACCGACTCACCACGGTAGGCGTCTCGGGTGGCAATGATGCAGGCCTCCTGAATGGCCGGGTGGCGGAACATCAGGGCCTCCACCTCGGCGGGCCAAACCTTGAAGCCACTGGCGTTGATCATGCGCTTCAAGCGATCGGTCATGAAGAAGTAGCCCTCTTCATCGACACGGCCCATGTCGCCGGAGCGGAAGAAGCGCAGGCCATCGCGCTCAAAGAAGGCGTCTGCCGTGGCATCGGGGCGTTTCCAATAGCCCTTGAAGACTTGAGGGCCACAAATCACAATTTCACCCGACTCGCCCGGTGGCAACTCGGCCAAGGTCTCGGGGTCCACGATGCGCGACTCGACGCTCATGAACGGAATGCCCAAACACTGCTTCTTGGGCGCATCGGGCGGGTTGGTGTGCGAGGGGGCCGCCGTCTCCGTCAAGCCATAACCCTCCACGTAACGCAGGCCAAACTGGTCCAACAAGCGCTGGGCCACAGCTTCGGGCATGGCAGCACCACCACCGCCGATGTAGACCAGGCTGTTCAGGTCATAGCGGTCCATGTTCGGGCTGCCCAGCAAGTCGATCACCATGGTGGGGATGTTGGTCCAGTGGGTCACACGCCATTTGGAGATCAAATGCCCCGCCACATCGCGGTCCCAGCGCGGCATGATGACCAAGCTGGCCCCCAACAAGATGCTGGTGTGCATCACGCTGACCATGCCGGTGATGTGGAACATGGGCACCACGCACAGCGTGACGTTCTCCGGCGTGCCGTTGCCCCACAAGCCGCTGGCCATGGCGTTGTGCATGAGGGTGCCGTGGGTGTGCATGCACCCCTTAGGCAAGCCCGTCGTGCCACTGGTGTAAGGCAGCACAGCCAAGTCATCAGGCTTGGCTTGTGGTGGCGGCAAATCTGCGGCAGGCGCGGCCATCAACTGGGCCCAAGCATGCACATGGCCCGAGGACAAAGTGGGCAAATCCCTGACCGGCAACAGCCAAGGCCGCCAAGCCTCAGGCATGTCTTCGGAGCCCACGGTTTGGGCATCGAACACATCGGTGAACTGGGTCACCACCAAGTGCTTCAAGCGCAGCTCAGGGGCCAACGCGGCGCTGGCCTGCGCCAGCTCCGGGGCCAAATCGGCGGTGGTCACGGCCACGCGCGTGTCGGGGTCGGTGATGTAGTGCTTGAGCTCTTCGGCCCGGTTCATCGGGTTGACGGGCACCACCACCGCATCGATGCGCAAAATAGCAAAGTGGGTAATCACCAGCTGCGGGCAGTTTTGCATGTCCAAGACCACGCGATCGCCAGCATTTACGCCCAAAGCTTTGAGCTGTCCTGCCAACTGCTCGGCATGGGCCATCAATTCTCGGTAGGTCCAGACTCGGCCCATGAAGACCAACGCCGCTTTTTCGGGATAGCGCAGGGCGCTGATGGCCAAGTTCATCCAGAGCGAGGTGGCAGGGGGCGTGATCTTGGCGGGCAAACGAACAGGCCAAACAGCAGCATGGGCGGGCATCGACAGTCTCCAGGTGTTATTTCAATCCATGTTAATCCTGCTCCGGCTTGGCTTGTCTTGGTACTTTGTCACGGCGGAGACCACACAAACCGGTCATGACAAGCACGCAATCCTTGAAATGGGCACCAGCACAACCCAAACGAGCGGTAAGAAGCGGGATTATTTTATTTTTTAAGTATTTTTAAGATCGCTTAAACATCGATTTTTATACTTTTATTACTAAAATAAACCACCATGCAAACAAACACCACACCTGACACCCCTGAAGACTACTGCGGCACCACCTATGCAGCCAAGCTGCTGGGGCTGTCGGTCGGTACGATTCAAACCTTGGTCGAAAAAAATGAGCTGCAAGCTTGGAAAACGCAAGGAGGGCACCGCAGAATTTCGATGCCCTCCATCCGTGAGTACCAGCGCAAGCACAACATGTTGACCATCCACACCGAACCGCGTGACACCCGCTTGCGCGTTTTATTGGTGGAGGACGATGCCGTCACACGCGAAATGCTGCGCGGTTACTGCAACCGGTCCACCATGCCCGTCGATTGCACAGCGATGGCATCAGGCTTGGAAGCCTTGATTGACATCGCCAGCATCAAACCCGACGTCTTGATCACCGATTTGGACATGCCCGGCGTCGATGGTTTTGAACTGCTGCGCACCCTGCGCCAAAATCCGAATTTCAACCGAATGACCACCTTGGTGTTGTCTGCGCTGACTTCCGAGGAAATTGAAAGCCGTGGGGGCCTGCCCGAAGGCAGCATCTTCATGGCCAAGCCCATCAACATGGACTGGTTCAACGGGTTTTTCACCGCGTTTTTGGCAGGTCGTTACGCCGAAGCGCATACCCACGAGGCCAGCAAAACAGGGCCACCTGCTGAATAAAACAACCCATAAAGTGCGGCGGCCAACTCGGCCGCTTTGCACGGCTGGGGCAGTTTTGGTTGACTGGGCTTTTATACTGGGCATCAAAGTGGCAGCCAAAAACGGCTGCCACATCTTTTTTGCCCCCCTTTAGACAGCGCCCATGGAAATCAAGGTCAACTTTCTCGACAAACTTCGCCTTGAAGCCAAGTTCGATGACTTCACCGTCGTGGCCGACCAGCCGATCCGCTACAAAGGCGATGGCTCGGCCCCGGGCCCCTTCGATTATTTTTTAGCCTCATCGGCTTTGTGCGCGGCTTACTTTGTGAAGCTGTATTGCGACACCCGCAAAATTTCCACAGAAAACATCCGCCTGTCGCAAAACAACATCGTGGATCCGGAGAACCGGTACCAACAGATTTTCAAAATTCAGGTGGAGTTGCCAGCCGATATTTCGGAAGTCGACCGCCGGGGCATTTTGAATTCGATCGAGCGCTGCACGGTCAAGAAAGTGGTGCAAGCCGGACCCGAATTTGTCATTGAAGAAGTCGAGAACCTGGACGCCGATGCGCAGTCCTTGCTCACGCTCAAACCGAGCGCTGATGGCAGCACCTTCATTGCAGGCAAAGACCTGCCGCTGGAGCAAACCATCGCCAACATGTCGGGCCTCTTGGCGGGCTTGGGCATCAAGATTGAGATCGCTTCGTGGCGCAACATCATTCCCAATGTGTGGTCACTGCACATCCGCGATGCGCACTCGCCCATGTGCTTCACCAACGGCAAAGGCTCGACCAAAGAAAGCGCGTTGGCATCGGCACTGGGCGAATACATCGAACGGATCAGTAACAACCATTTCTATGCGGGCGCCTATTGGGGCGAAGACATCGCGAACGCGGCCTTTGTGCATTACCCCAATGAACGCTGGTTCAAGCCAGGCAAAAAAGACGCGCTGCCCAAAGACATTCTGGATGCCTACTGCCTGCCCATTTACAACCCCGATGGCGAACTGCGTGGCTCGCACCTGATCGACACCAACTCGGGCAACGCGGCGCGCGGCATCTGCGCGCTGCCCTATGTGCGCCAGTCGGATGGCGCGGTGGTGTATTTCCCGTCCAACCTGATTGAAAACCTCTTCGTCAGCAACGGCATGAGTGCGGGCAACACATTGGCCGAAGCGCAAGTGCAATGCCTGTCCGAGATTTTTGAGCGTGCCGTCAAACGTGAAATTCTGGAAGGCGAGATTTGCTTGCCCGATGTACCGCAACACGTCTTGGCCAAATACCCCAGCATCTTGGCGGGCATCCAAGGACTGGAAGAACAAGGTTTCCCGGTGCTGGTGAAAGATGCTTCCTTGGGCGGAACCTACCCCGTCATGTGCGTCACGCTCATGAACCCGCGCACAGGCGGCGTGTTTGCATCGTTCGGTGCGCACCCCAGCCTGGAAGTGGCGTTGGAGCGCAGCCTCACCGAGTTGCTGCAAGGCCGCAGCTTTGAAGGCCTGAACGATTTACCGCCGCCTACCTTTGAGAGCAACGCGGTCACCGAACCCAACAACTTTGTCGAGCATTTCATCGACTCCAGCGGCATCGTGTCGTGGCGCTTCTTCAGCGCCAAGGCGGATCACGAATTTGTGGAATGGGATTTTTCTGGCCAAGGTGAGAACGCCAATGCCGAGGAAGCCGCCACCTTGTTGGGCATCCTCAAAGACATGGGCAAAGAGGTTTACACCGCTGTGTACGACCAGTTGGGCGCCGTGGCTTGCCGCATTCTGGTGCCAGGTTACTCCGAGGTTTACCCCGTCGAAGACTTGGTCTGGGACAACACCAACAAGGCCTTGCTGTTCCGCGAAGACGTCTTGAACCTGCACCGCTTGGACGATGCCCGCTTGTCTGCCTTGCTGGACCGCTTGGAGAACAACGAGCTCGATGAGTACTTGGACATTGCCACCTTGATCGGCATTGAATTTGATGAAAACACCGAGTGGGGACAACTGACGGTGCTGGAGTTGAAGCTGCTAATCCATTTGGCCTTGCAACAGTTAGAAGAAGCCCAAGAGCTGGTGGGAGCCTTCTTGCAGTACAACGACAACACGGTCGAGCGCAAATTGTTTTACCAAGCCATGAACGTGGTGCTGGAAGTGCAACTCGATTCCGACCTGGAACTCGCCGATTACGAGCACAACTTCCGCCGAATGTTTGGCAACGATCGGATGGACGCGGTCATCGGCTCAGTCGACGGCACCGTGCGCTTTTTTGGACTTGCGCCCACCAGCATGCAACTGGAAGGTCTGGACAGGCACCACCGACTCATGGACAGCTACAAAAAGCTGCATGCAGCGCGTGCGCTTGCGCGTAAAGCTTGAAAGAGTCCCAAAGTACTGTTGCCAGACCTTGCGATGGCAAAGAAAAAAGGCCAACCGGTGACGGTTGGCCTTTTCAGGTTTGGTGGTGGGGCGTAACCACTGCGCAAAGAGCCTCAGAGTAGCCCCGGCGGGCCTCATCTAGTTCCTGCGAACAATCCCCAATCCAGTGCCGTCCCCCAATGGGAACGCCTCCATCGAATGCGTCCAATTCTACAAAATTGCGGACGGCGGTTCAAATCCGTAAATCGCAATTGAACCGGCGTCTGCGGGTCGAAACCCGACACTCTCTCGCAAGAGAGCAAAACGCAATTAGTAATCCACCCAGCTCAATAGCATCTGTGGATGGATCGGCGTCATCGAACGCGGTGCTAAGCGCTACCAAACTTCGTGCACCCTAGATGTCAATCTCCAGGTTTCACTTCGTCATAGTAAAAATGCCTACGGTCTCGATCAATTGCGCGCCAGAAAATCTGGCCAGACCATTACTCTTTACCGAGCAGATCCAATATTTCAGAAATCCGGCTCAGCAATTCCTGAGGTTTGGCGGCGGGCGCTTGAAGTCTGGCGAATGCCTGCTTGATTTCCTCACTCATTGCGGATGATTTCACTCCTGGCTCGTCGAGCTGCCAGAGCTCATTGGCAACATAGCCCGTAGGGGCAACAGGTACGGTCACTAGATCGAGTTCCCGTGCGATGGCGTACTCCTTACGCACGCCGTCTGCGAGGACTGTTTTGCCGTCGCTCAATTTGTTTCCAAACATGAAGAGCGCGATACCCGCTTGTGAGATTAAGTCTTTACGGAACTCATGCCACAGAGCATCTCGGACGCCAACGTCAGCGATGTAGCGTGGGAACGGGCGAACGATCAAATGGTCCTGGATGTGTCCGATCCGCTGGCCGTAGATCTGCTCGATGGCGCCAGACAAAAGGTCATTGCTGATGCCCCAGCCAAAGCCTGACACTAGACGAAAACCACGCTGGATGACTATCTTTCCAAGATCGTTGAGAAATTCAGAGACATCCGACTTATCCCAAGCACCAAACTCCTCAGCACTGCCCGAAATGAACAGCGTTTTTCGGCGATATGTACGTTCGATGCGGCGCAACAGTTCTGTGATCTCATCGTAACTGTCGACCAGCAAGGTCTTGATGTTGAAGCGTTTCAGGTCATTGATGGCAAGGCGTTGCTTGATTTGGAGATATTCGTACTCCGCCTGAGACTGCCCCGCCTGCTCCTGCACACGACGAAAGACGCAGTAGTGCTGGCGTCCGTTTGCTTGAAAGGTTAACCGAATCCTCGCCAGGATGTAGTCAAGATTAGGGTCCTTGAAACTAAAACCAAGAAACAGAAAAGTCTTAGAGACAAGGTCACCGGTCAGCCCGTTGATGAACGCGCCTCGATCAATCGGGTAACGCTCATAATCGTCCTTGGTCAACACGACTTGCGCCGGATGCTCAACATCTCCGTGCATCTTAAAAACTACCGCATCCCGGCGTGGCTTTGTAAAGGCAAGTTGGTCAACCCGATGCTTCGAGTCAACGATTTTTCCGGCCCCTTCCAAGGCCCGCTCAATTAGCCGATCGTAATTAGTGGTCCAGTAGACTGCAACTGGCAGCCGCGCCAAAAGTTGATGATTTACAGTAGGCTGTGCGTCTGTCGGGAACTCCTCCAAAAGTCGCTTGTGCAACCCGGCCCGATTCATGCCATTGTCATTTACGTGGTGCTGCGCAAGCGCAACCAAATGATCGCTTTCACGCTCAGCATCAAGCCCGAGCTCAGCTGCCAGTGGCTGGAGAAGCCCAACCCAATCTACGAACCCCTTGCCCACCGATAGACCAGCGCCAGCAAAGATCGCCGCCGTCTCATTGTGAAGTTCCTTGACGTATTCCTTAACGAAAGCATCCAGTTCATTAATATGCATAGGGTTAGCTCAGCAACTTCTTAAGGTTCTGCCAATTCCAGGCATACAGACGGCCAGCATTTGGTACGGGGGTGTAGTCCCCGTCCTTATAGCCAATGACTTGCACCACCTGCACGCCAGCCTCACGTGCCATGGTGATTTCCTTGAGCACACCACCTGCGCGGTGCGTGTCGTTACCGACCATCACGATAACGATATCTGATCGAGCGATCGCAGCCCTTGCTTTTGCCTCCCAGTTCCGTTCGGGAGCAGCCTCCTTAAGCGAATGATCGATAACTTCAAATGGTGAGTCAGGCAGTCTCGCCTGTCCCAACATGAAGTCCCGCAATACGCGGTCGTTATCGAAGTCGAAGCTGATGAACACACGCTTTTTCGTCATATTGTTAAGTCCCGTGAAATTTCGAAAAGAATGCCCCGCCAAGCCACCGAGGACAATACCAAGACCCGGTATCAACGCGTGTCCGACTAACGCTCCGGCAGCGGTGGCGAATAGTTCACCAGAGGAAATCTCTGACGCATGGATCGCACAAAAGTCGGTGCCTGTCCGCTGCCCATTCAGGCAACGCCGTCCGTCTTTCGTTGTTGCCTTACAGCGCTTCATTGACTTTCACTTGAATATCACTTAGTTGGCTTTTCGAATGGCAATCGCTTCTTCGACGGCTGCCTCTAAGTTTTTTGATATCCACGCATAGCGCTCTTTACTGTCAGAACCCGACGGGGTGTAACACTTCACAATGGATGAAAGCTTTTTCTGGGAAGTGCCGTGTATTACATGGTCGAACGGATTGCCCCCTTGAGAGGCGGTATTGCCGTCAAAGTTTTTGAGGCCGTGAATGCGAATCCCGACAACGCCCAAACCACGGTCCCACGCCTGCACAATTTCGTGATTGATCCACTTTCGATTGGCCGTATTCTCGCCGACCAGCACGATGGCACAGGTTTTACCTTCCATCTGTCCGGCGATCCATTTCTTTATGGCGGCATCTCCACCACCGACCACAGTTTCCCAGTCGTTATCAAGTGCTGGTGGGTTACCTTCAATCGCACCGATCTGTCGAACCTGAGACGCCCGAACACAGTCGGGTACATAGTGAAAACTGAAAAAACACTTTCGCGACATTTTTCACTCTCCCTTTCTTGTTTTGAATGAAGTGATCTCATGATATTGACAGACAAACCCAAGCCCCTTGATCAAATCGCCGTCATCCTTGAGAGTCATTAAAACTGATCCTTTTCAATGCTCGGGGTTGAAGGCCAGTCATCCCGATCATTGAAAACCGCCCCAATGCCAGTCGCGGTGCTTCCCATGCGAGTACTGCCATCGGTACTGAAACTGCCCATCTGAGTGAAAACAGACCCGTCAGACCCAACGGTGGTCGAACCCATCTTTGTGTAGGTTGGACGTCACCCGCTTTCGTAGACATAAATCAACTTCCGGTTTGAAGTTGCTCGAACGCAAGCGGGCTCATTTGGTCAAGATGACTGTGCCTGCGGACTCGATTGTAAAAACCTTCAATGTAGTCAAACACGTCTGACTTGGCTTCCTGGCGGGAAGCATAGATGCGGAGTTTGATTCGCTCCTTCTTCAAGTTACTGAAAAACGATTCAGCAACAGCGTTGTCCCAGCAGTTCCCGCGCCGACTCATGCTGGGCACCAAGTGGTTGTCTTTGCACCAGCGGTTGAACTCATCACTGCCAAACTGGCTGCCCTGGTCGGAATGAATCATCACTGGCGCTTTAGGGCGCCTGCGCCATACCGCCATCATCAGGGCATCCAGCACCAGTTCTGTGGCCATGGTGGATTTCATGGACCAGCCAACCACTGCGCGTGAGTACAGGTCAATCACCACCGTCAGATACAGCCAGCCTTCATAGGTGCGGATGTAGGTGATATCGGTGACCCAGACTTGGTCAGGGTGAGCTACTGTGAATTCGCGCTGCAACAGGTTTGGTGCTGTGGTGGAGGGCATGCCGACCTTGTAGCGTGGTCGCTTGTAGCCGCGCACCGAGCGCAGTTGGGCTTGGCGCATCAGGCGGGCAACTCGCTTCTCGCCGCAGGCGATACCAGCCTCGCGCAGGTCACAATGAACGCGTGGGCTGCCATAGATACCTTGGCTGTCTTCAAAGGATTTGCGGATGTCGGCCATGAGGGATTCATCGGCTAAGGTGCGTGCGCTCTTGGGTGCAGCATTCCACGCGTAATAGCCGCTGCGCTGGATACGCAAGACCCGACACATGCTGCTGAGTCGGAACTGGCCTTGGTGCTCAGCCATAAATACGTACTTCACCCGGACAGTTTGGCAAAGTACGTTGCGGCCTTTTTTAGGATGTCACGCTCCTCGTTGGCCCTCTTCAAATCGGCCTTGAGGCGCGACACCTCGGCTTTGAGTTGGGCAGTTTCTCCACTGCCTGGGCCTGCTCTGTCCTGCGCAAGTCGCACCCACAGGTATAGGCTTTTGTCCGACATGCCCAAACGCTTGGCAACGTTAACGACTCCGTGGCCACGCTCAGTTACTTGGCGCACCGCTTCAGCCTTGAATTCGGCCGGGTATCTCACTCTCTTCATGACTATCACTCCAGTTCAATTTAGACCTTAACAAGTGTCTATTGAAACGGGTGACGTCCACCTGAGGCCGAATTTGAAATCTGAAGGTGCCAACTTGTAGAGCTGGCACCTCCGAGTCAGTTACTGCGTGGACTGAATGTCGGTCACGATCATTTTTCCGTCTTCGCGAACCACAGCGAACTTCACCTTGTCCCCGGGCTTGACCTTGTCGAGCAATGCCGGTTCTTTAACTGTGAACACCATCGTCATGGGTGGCATTTCAAGGTTCTTGATTTCCCCGTGCTTGATCGTAATCTTGCTGGCGTCCTTGTCGATCTTGCGAATCTCCCCCACGGTCATGTCTGCCATGGATTGGGCAAAAACGGAAATAGAGGCCATTGCCGATGTGGCAAGAGCAGCAGTGATAAATATTGACTTGATGAGTTTCATGTTTGATTCCATTAACGATAGCTTTGATAAACGCTGGTCGATCCATCTTGCAGTACCAGCAACACGTCATACGGGTCTTTACGACCGTTGTAGATTGCACCATCCATTCCCGGCGAGCCAACTGGCATACCAGGTACAGCCAGTCCAACAGCCTTAGGTCGATCACGCAAGACGCGCTTGATCTCTTTGGCAGGTACATGCCCTTCTACGGCGTAGCCTTCTACTCTGGCGGTATGGCACGAACCTAGTTTTGCTGGAATTCCCATCCCTGAGCGAGCGGCATTGTTTCCGGTCTCATGAACCGAAACGTCAAAGCCCGACTTCTCTAAATGTGCAATCCAGTCCTTGCAGCATCCACATGCCGGATCCTTCCAGACCTCAACGTTGGGCCGCTGTGCAGCCATGGCACCACTGGCTGAAATCAAAAACAAGCCAGCCAGGACACTTCTGCGCGAAAGATCAGTGCTCGTGCGCATGACCATCTTCGTTTTTAGCTGCCTGTCCCTTGGCCGCCTTTTTCACTGCTGCAACTTGGATTGAAGCCTTCATGCCAGCATCGTAGTGTCCGGGGTGGAGACAGGCCACATTCACAGCTCCCGCCTTGCTGAACTTCCAGATCATCTCGCCTGTTTGACCCGGTGCCACGCTCAGCATGTTGTCATCGGCATGCTCCATTTCTGGAAATTTTTTCATCACCTCGTAGTGTTCATCGAGATCTTTTTTGGTGCCTAAAACAAATTCATGCTTAAGTTTGCCTGTGTTCTTGACAACGAATTTGATAGTCTCACCCTGCTTTACCGCGAAGCTGGCAGGGGTGAAGCGCATGGTGTCCAGCATTTGAACTTCGACGGTTCGCGTTACATCCGCAGCTTTACCTGCTTCGCCAACCGTGGCTTCGTCGTGGCCATGTCCGCCTGCATGGTTGCCGCTGGCCATAGCCGCCGCAGTGAACAATGACGCGATAAGAATGATTGCAATATTGAGCTTCTTCATTAGATTTCCTTTGGTTAAGAGTGAGAGAGTGGAGTGAAACGATTCAATGTTCTGAATGATTGGTTTTACCTTGTGGTTTGCGCACTTGGACCTCAATGTCTTTGGCAGGCATGTTTTGCGTTGGCATCATGGTGGAGCCACCCGATTGGCTGCGAGCGGGTTCAGCAAGTGCCCCTTTCCATTCATAGGCGACTGTTCCAGCGGGGTGTTTAAACCATCCAGGATCTTTGTAGTCGCCAGGCTTTTGGTCCTTGCGAACCTTGATCACGCTGAACATGCCCCCCATTTCGACACTGCCAAATGGCCCTTGGCCGGTCATCATGGGTGATGTGTTGTCGGGAATGGGCATCTCCATTTCAGTCATGTCCGCCATGCCTCGCTCCCCCATCACCATGTAATCAGGAATCAGGTTGGTAATTTTCTTTGCCACACCCCGGTGATCCACACCGATCATGGTGGGCACGTTGTGCCCCATCGCATTCATGGTGTGGTGGCTTTTATGGCAGTGAAATGCCCAATCGCCCTCTTCGTCGGCAACGAATTCGATTTGACGCATCTGCCCGACAGCAATATCGGTCGTGACTTCGTACCAACGGGTGCTTTTGGGTGTCGGCCCGCCATCGGTACCTGTTACTAAAAACTCATGTCCATGCACATGAATGGGGTGATTGGTCATCGTCAGGTTGCCGATCCGGATTCGAACCTTGTCGTTTGTTCGGACGTTGAGGGTATCAATGCCAGGGAAAATTCGGCTGTTCCAAGACCACAAATTGAAGTCCAGCATGGTCATGATCTTGGGCGTGTAACTGCCAGGATCAATGTCGTAACCGTTGAGCAAAAAGCAAAAATCTCGATTCACTTCGTCAATCAACGGGTTCTTGGCTTTGGGGTGAGTGATCCACATGCCCATCATGCCCATGGCCATTTGCGTCATTTCATCGGCGTGGGGGTGGTACATGAACGTACCAGGACGACGCGCTTCAAATTCATACACAAAAGTCTTGCCCGGCAGAATTGCAGGCTGTGTCAACCCAGAAACGCCATCCATGCCATTGGGCAGTCGTTGCCCGTGCCAATGCACACTGGTGTGCTCAGGCAGCTTATTGGTGACAAAGATTCGAACACGGTCGCCTTCCACGACCTCAATCGTTGGGCCAGGCGACTGTCCGTTATAGCCCCAAAGATGGGCTTTAAAACCTGGTGCCATCTCACGGACCACCGGTTCGGCTACCAGGTGAAACTCTTTGACTCCGTTGTTCATACGCCAGGGCAGAGTCCAGCCGTTGAGCGTGACTACTGGGTTGTAGGGGCGGCCTGTATTTGGAACCAAAGGCGCCATGGTCTCGGGACTTGTCTGGGTGACGGGCTCAGGCAAGGCAGCCATTGCCACACGACTGACTGCAGCCGCTGCGACAGCGCCACCAGCAATACCAGCTGCCTTAAAAAATTGACGACGTGAATTCATTTTGCGTACTTTCGAATAAGAGGGATGGTGTTTGGGCAAGTGCCAGAAAAATCACAGAGCTATTGCTCCGCATCAATGTCCCGCGTCACCACCTCCCGAACCCGTTGCAACCATCGAACCCACGGAAGCGCTGGTGGGCTTACCCATTTGGGAGGCTTGCAATGCAGCATCGGCTAACCAGAACTGTTGCTCTGCCGCGATGGCAGCCATCACGCTGGAGATCTGGTCTTTGCTGTCTGCGAGGAGCTCGAAAACGCCAATGATCATTCCGTTGTAACGAAGCACACTTTCTTCTGCAATCGTCTTGCGCAAGGGGACCACCTCATCCCGGTAATGCCGTGCTATGTCATAGGCGGTCCGGTATGCGGAATAGCTCTCACGAAGGTTGGAGCCTGCTGAACGCACGGTTGCTTCCAGGCGATTTGCCACCGCCAGCGTTTGGGCGTTCATCGCGTCGCGACGCAATCCGCCGAAATCAAAGATCGGCAACTTCATGCTGATCTCATAGCCATGGCGCGGTGTCTCCGTACCGGCTGCATTGTCAAAAACCGTGTCGCGTCGAATGCCGAGCTCAATGTCGGTCAAACTTGTCAGCATGGTGAGCCCCTGCGCTTTGGCAGCGGACTCCAAAGCAGACTGCGCGAGTTTGATGTCAAGACGGCCTGCGTTCGCAGCCTTGCTGACGTCTTCTGGGCTGCTTGGTGACTTGGGCAAATCCGGCAAGCGATCTGGTAATTTGAGATATTTAGATTGGGCCTCGGTGAGTCCCAAAGCCCGGTTCAGTGCTTCACGGGTTGCCATGGCATCGTGCTGCGCAGAAGCAAATTGGGTCGCCGCATCCGCATAGAACGCTTGCTGTCTTGCCCGCTGCAACTTTGTGAAGTTGCCCACAGCTTGCAGACGCCTCGCCAGATCTGCACTGACTTCGGCCGCACCATTGACCTGCTGCGCGTACATCAAGTTTTGTTTGGCCGCCACAGCTTTGACCCACGCCTGGCGAACTTGTGTGACTTGATCCACTACATCCGAAGTCAGCTGGATCTGTGCGCGCGCAATTCCCCGCTCTGCAATTCCCAACCTTTGAGGAAGGGTGATCAAATCCAACAGACCAAACGTCAATCTTCGACCTATCTCCACTTCGTCTAGGAATGTTGAGCGCTCGAAGGTAAATGTAGGGTTAACAATACGGCCTGTTTGCGCCGCATTGGCCGCATCAGCCCAGTTTTGCGCCAGCATGGCTTGTAAAGCTGGACTGTTGACCAGGGCCAATTGAACGGCGTCGCCTTGGCTTAAGGGTTGTGCCAGGTAGCGTGCTGCCTTTTCCTCCTGTGCGCTGCGTTGCTCCTGGGTTTGCGCAAGTTCCAGCTTGCCCTTGGTGAATTCAGTCGTGTCTTGATTGGCCTTGGCAAGTGAATTGTCAAAATTCACACTCGCACAGCCGGACAGTACAAGTACGGCCATGGCGACGACTAACGTGGTCGCACGCGGCTTGTTCTGAAGCATTTTCATTGTTTTGCTCCATTCGATGAGGCTGGCGCGGGCGCGGGCGCGGGCTCTGGCTGCTGTGATTCTTTAGCGTAGGTCCGCCAACCGCCAATCTTGGCGACCGTATCATTCGCTTCGCGCCAGGACACTATGGGCTGATCGACGAAAGGACGGTAGTTCGTGAAGGTCGATTTGTATTCAACCAAGATGGGCGCGTCCGAAGCACCTTTGGATTCTGGCTTGGTAGGCGGCTTATTCGTCTGTGCAAATGCCAGTGGCGCCGCAAATGTCAGAACGGCTATCGCACACCGATTTTTTAGAAAAAGAGACATGAAGTCCTCGTGTTATCTCGTTGAAAGGTCATGGGCAGGCCCATGCGAAACGAAGATGTAACGACGCGGAAATAACGGATTCTGCCTAGGGCTTGAACCCTAGGTAAATTTGAACCTCCACGCGTTACGCGAGGAGTTCTTGAGGTGGTCTGTCCAAGCCCGCGAGAGCGGGAGACAAATGATGGGATGAAATTTCTGGGGATTGGAATTTCCCATCGAACTGCGCGACGACAGGTTCAAACGAAGAAACTAGGGCAGCCCCGATACAGCACGGGCCACATGCGCTGCACTTCAAATGAGCACCATCGTTGGTAGGCAGGTGGTCATTTTGATCTGCAGCTGAATCATGCTGTCCTGGAAATTGATCAGCCAAGGCGACCATGCTTTGGCTCACCGGTTCAATTGCAGTGTGACTGTGCGCCTCGTCAGAGGCCATTGAATCAGCCACTCCATACAAGGCTTGGTGATTTCCTTCGCACACTGCCGCAAATGCTCCTGCAAAACCTTGAACAGGAATTGCAATGAGCATGAGGCAAGTAAAAAGAAGTTTCCAAATTGCTTTTTTCACAATCTGATTAGACCATACCCAACGAAAATTTGATTTTGAGTATATGACTTTACAAACAATTTGCTTAGGCGATTTGCTGGTTAAATGTTCTGAGGCAGTAAGCTAAAAATCTGCTGGTACTACTTGCCGTGCATACCGGACATGGGACAGCCAAAAGTTTATTTTTGCTGAACTTCAGGTTTGCAGCTCGGGCATCGGCGTCCAGTCAATTCAAGTTCAAATCCGGGGATTGAGCCCCTAACTGCCGTCGCATCAGTAGCATCCAAACCCCGGGGATCACAAGCATCGACAGAAGCGGCGCCGTCACCATGCCGCCCACCATCGGTGCAGCAATGCGCTGCATGACCTCAGAGCCAGTGCCCCCGCTCCACAGAATGGGGAGCAACCCAGCAAGAATGACTGCGACTGTCATCGCCTTGGGACGAACACGGTGGACGGCACCCTCTGTGATGGCTTCTATCAGCAGCGCTTCCGTCGGTTCCTTTCCCTGCGCCATTCGTTGCTCCCACGAGCCTTTCAAGTAAACCAGCATCACGACGCCGAACTCAGCTGCGACACCCGCTAGTGCGATGAATCCGACCGCTGAAGCCACAGAGACGGCATGCCCAAGCGACCAAATGAGCCAGAACCCACCTGTCAGTGCGAAGGGAACCGCCAGCAGGATAAGCAGCGCTTCGTCCACACGGCGAAACGTCAGGTACAGCAGCAAGAAGATGATGGCCAGCGTGAACGGCACCACCATGGTTAGTCGCTGTGAGGCACGCTCCAGATATTCAAACTGCCCCGACCATGCGATGGAGTAGCCAGCCGGGAGTTTTACCTCCTTGGTCACGCGCTGCTGCATCTCCGTCACCGCTGATTTCAGGTCCCTGCCGTGCAAGTCGACATAGACCCAGCCCGAGAGCCTGGCATTTTCACTGCGCAGCATGGGCGGGCCGTCATCAAACTTGATGGTGGCTACATCACCCAATCGCAATTGCGCTCCCTTTTCGGTAACAAAGGGCAACCCCTGCAGCTTTTCTAAGGAGTCACGAATTTCCCTGGGATAGCGCACGTTGATGGGGAACCGCTGACGACCCTCCACCACTTCACCAACGTTGTCACCACCAATCGCCGATGACACCAAGGTTTGGACATCCGCGACGTTGAGCCCGTAACGTGCGGCTGTCACGCGGTCAATGGAGATGTCGATATACCGACCACCCACTAGGCGTTCCGCGAGCGCTGAGGTCACTCCAGGCACATCTTTGACGCTTTTCTCCACTTCACCCGCCAGTCGGTCGATGACTGCGAGGTCTGGCCCAGTCACTTTCACCCCCACCGGGCTCTTGATACCCGTGGCCAACATGTCAATCCGGTTGCGGATGGGGGGCACCCAGATGTTGGACAGGCCTGGCACCTTCACCGCTTTGTCCAATTCCTCAACCAGTTTGTCAGGTGTCATGCCGGCACGCCATTCTTCCCGCGGCTTGAATTGCACGGTCGTTTCAAACATCTCCATGGGCGCCGGGTCCGTAGCGGTCTCAGCCCGCCCAGCTTTACCAAAGACTCTGGCGACTTCCGGGACGGTCTTAATCATGCGGTCAGTCTGTTGCAGTAGCTCTGACGCTTTGGCCGCCGATAAGCCCGGCAATGCGGACGGCATGTACAGCAGGTCGCCCTCGTCCATGGGCGGCATGAATTCACCGCCCAACTGGGAAAGCGGGAACGCCGCGCTAAGCAGCGCGACCAATGACACCGCGACCGTTGCCTTGGGAAATCGTAGTACCAGTGCGAGCACAGGCCGGTACAGGGCAATCAAGGCTCGATTGATAGGGTTGGACTGTTCTTGCGGAATACGGCCACGAATCAGGTAACCCATCAACACCGGCACCAGTGTCACAGCGAGAGCTGCGGAGGCGGCCATAGCATACGTCTTAGTGAATGCCAAAGGAGCAAACAGACGCCCCTCCTGGGCTTCCAGCGTGAAGACCGGAATGAACGACAAAGTGATGATGAGCAGGGAGAAGAAGAGCGCCGGCCCCACTTCGACGGCTGCCTCGGTCACTACGGCCCAACGCTCGCTGGAGGTCAGCTCCTGGTTCGGATGTGCCTCTCCCCAGGCTTCGAGGTGCTTATGTGCGTTCTCAATCATCACTACAGCGGCATCGACCATGGCACCAATGGCAATCGCAATACCACCGAGGGACATGACGTTGGCGTTGACACCCTGGTAGCGCATCACGATAAAGGCGGCCAGGATGCCGACAGGCAAGGATACGACTGCCACCAACGACGAGCGCAAGTGAAACAGGAAGAGCAGACAGACCACCGCCACCACAATGAACTCCTCGATGAGCTTGTTTTGAAGGTTGGCAACCGCGCGTTCAATCAGCTGCGAGCGGTCATAGGTGGTAACGATTTCCACTCCCGGTGGTAAGCTGCCCTTGAGCTGTTCGAACTTGGCCTTGACCGCCTGAATAGTCTCCAGTGCGTTTTTGCCGGTACGCATGACGATGACACCACCTGCGACTTCGCCCTCTCCGTCCAGCTCCGCAATGCCGCGGCGCATCTCGGGTCCGACCTGGATGCGGGCTACATCACCCAAGCGCACAGGCACCCCTTGTGTGGACGCACTGAGTGGGATATTGCGGAAGTCCTCCAGACTGGCGAGGTAGCCTTTGGCTCGAACCATGTACTCAGCCTCAGCCAACTCAATGACAGCGCCTCCAGTTTCCAGGTTGGAGCGCTTGATGGCGTCCAAGACCTTGGCATGGGGGATTCCGAAAGAACGCAGCAGATTGGGGTCGAGCACTACCTGGTACTGGCGCACCATGCCGCCTAGGCTGGCCACTTCAGCCACATTAGCTACGGACTTCAGCTCGAACTTCAGGAACCAGTCTTGCAGGGCACGCAGTTGTCCCAAGTCCAGGTGGCCAGTGCGGTCCACCAACGCGTATTCATAAATCCAGCCCACTCCAGTCGCATCCGGACCGAGGGACGCTGCAGCACCAGGCGGCAACTTGGATTGCACCTGGTTGAGGTACTCCAGCACACGGGAGCGCGCCCAATACAGGTCTGTCCCATCCTCAAACAGCACGTACACAAACGAGTCGCCAAAGAACGAGTAGCCACGTACTGTCTTCGCACCCGGCACCGACATCATGGTGGTGGTCAGTGGGTAGGTGATTTGATTTTCCACCAACTGCGGTGCTTGCCCCGGATAGCTGGTGCGGATGATGACCTGCACGTCGGAGAGGTCTGGCAACGCGTCCAGAGGGGTTCTCGCCAGTGACCAGATGCCCGCCGCCACCAGCAATGCGGTGGCCAGTAGCACCAGGAACCGATTGGCGACTGACCAGTGAATAATTTTTGCAATCATGGTTTGACTCCGCCCATGGCCGGCGTAATGCGCTCCAACTGGTAGGCATCGCCTTGCTGACTGAACTCGAACGTCACTTGCGAGCCAGGCTTCAGGTCTTTGGGAAGTCCATCCTTCGGCGCCTTGAAACCCATGGTCATGGCACCCCACTGGATGGAGGCAATAGGCCCATGGGAAATAGTCACCTCGTCTTTGTCAACCGCGACCACCTTGCCTGACCCGGTGTGCACCTGCGCAGTAGCCACAGCGGGAGTACCTGTATTGAGACGACTCAAGCCGGATTTGAGGCTTGCCTCCGAATCCAGAAGGAACTGACCTGAAGCCACCACTTTCTGTCCTTCAGACAGTCCAGACTTGACCTCAACGTCGGTATCAATTTCGCGTCCAAGTTTGATTTCCACGGGGGCGTACTTGCCGTCAGCGACCGCCACTATGACGACGTTGCGCTTGCCGGTGGCAATCACTGCCTCTTGTGGAATTACCAGTGCCTGCGCGGTGGATGACTGCTTGAACACGACGCGCACGAACATGCCAGGCTTGAGCATCAAGCCAGGGTTGCGCAGCTCGATACGGGCTTTGAGCGTGCGTGTGGCCGGGTCCACATCCGGCAGGATGGCCGAAAGCTTGCCCGCAATCGAGTCTTGGAGTCCCGTGACTTGAACTTCGGCACCGCTTCCAACACGAATCTGCGAGGCAACCGCCTCCGGCACGTCGGCCATGGCCCACACGGTACTGAGGTCCGATATCCGGAACAAAGTCATGCCTGGCGAGACCATAGCGCCATCCCGAACACCAAGTTCGGCGACTACTCCCGATGTGGGCGCCGTAAGCGTAAAGCGCGTTTGCGCCGTGCCAGATTGCTCTGAGCGCACCACCACGTCGTCTGGAATGGAGAGAAGGCGCAGGCGCGCACGCGCTGCATCCACCAACGCGGAGCCGACTTGGGCCCTGCGAATACCAAGGTACTCTTCCAGCGCAGACGCCCACTCGGGAGCGTAAATGGTTGCCAGTGCCTGGCCTTTGCGGACAGGGTCAAAGACTGCACGTACCTGGAGCTTTTCGATGTATCCCGTCACACGGGACTGAACGACCTCAGTGCCGCGCTCGTTCTGGGCAATCACACCTACTGCTTCCAGTCGGGATTGCATGTCCGCCATACGGACGATGGCGGTGCGGATACCAAGGTTCTGTGAGACGCCTGCAGCCACGGATACACCTTCGCCTGCAGCTTCGTCCGCATAGACCGGCACCAACTGCATATCCATGAAAGGTGACTTGCCAGGCTTGTCGAACTTGGTCGCCGGCACCATGGGGTCGTGCCAGTACAGAACTTGGCGACCGGTCTTGGGGTCCATCTTGGTATCGGACATGGCAGAGGCCGATGGTGCGTCACCTCCGGGCATTGCTGCAGGGTGCCTGGTGCCCAATTGGTAGGAGCCAATCGCTATGGCAGTGCCAGCGACAACGAAGCAAGTGATGAGGGTTGATGTTTTCATTGCTGTGCTCCTTCGGCGTAGACGTATTGCAGTTGGGCCCAGAGTCGGGCGGCCTCTCTTTCCAAGTCCAGCAACTGGAGTTGCGCCTCCACTTCAGCGCGGCGGGCCTCTAGAACAGTGGCTAAGCTGACCTGCCCACCGCGGTAAGCAGCCAGAGTCAAATCGATGCGTTGGCGAACGGCTGGGAGTAATGCAGACGCCAAAGTCTTGCGACGTTCAATCAGGCTTTGCCACTCCACGTAGCTGGACGCAATGTTGGCTTGGGTCTCACGCACGACGTCGTCATGCATCGCATGGGCCTGCCGCACTTGGGCTTGCTTGGCGGAGATTTCGCGGTCTTGTTTGTTAGCGGAGTTGGTGAACAGCGGGATATTCACTCCCACGGAGACCATGTTGGAGTAAGCGCTGCCCCGTTGGCTGTACGAGACTTCCCAGCTCCAGTTGGGTTTTTTGGCGGCCTGGGTGAGTTCCAAGTCGGCTTGGGAAATATCCCGTTCATTGGCATGTTCGCGCACCGCAGGGGCCTCGGTGGCAATTTCTGGATTTGCAAGGTCAACAGCCAACTTGTCGATGTCGGGCGCGCTTGCGGGTGTTCTGCTGGCGTCTGGACCCAGCCACCTCTCTAGAGCGATGCCCGCAACGCGCTCCTGCTTCTTGGCTACTTGCAGGCGGTCCTGTGTTTGCAGGAGGACTACGGTGGCCATGGGTAGCTCAGATGCAGATGCCTTTCCCGAGCGCAGTTGGGAGTCGAGGGTCCGTAGTTGCAGTTCGATTTCTGTCTCAAGTGTCTTCAGTAGCCCCTGGGACTTGGTGGCGTAGTAGCGGTCCAGCCAAGCCGCGGCGACATCCCTGCGAATACCAGCGGTGAGACTACGCTGCGCTGCTGTCTGGCGTTGGGCATCGAGCTCCATGCGGCGACGTACTAGCGCTCGCTTTTCCTCGGAGACGTACTCTTGCGTAATTCCGATGCGGCGTTGCGTCATGAAGTCGTTGGTCAGGCTCCAACTGTCCGGGCCATTGACTGGTAGGTTATCCACCCCCAGTCGCAAAACAGGGTCAGGTAGCTGACTACCCGAAATGGCCGCTTCCTGCGAGGCTTGGATGCCGTGCGATGCGGCGCCAACTGAGGGCGACCGGGCCGTAGCAATGCTCAGGGCTTCATCGAGTGATAGCGGTTGTAAGGATTGCGCGTTTGCCAGCGACATTACCGCGAGCGACCAAAAGGCAGCCCTGGCAATGCTGCACATGGCGATTGAAAAAGGTGAGGACATGACAACTCCAGAAACACGAGGCGAGATTCGCCTGACGACGCGGGGTTAGCGCGTCACTTTGTGCTCAGGAGTGGGTCAAATACGCAGCCGACCGGTGCGTAAGTAGGGAGGCGTGGATGCCGTTCGGACTAGCGGTTCAGTCCGCAAATCGACTGCGTAGGCTGGCTCGAATGAAGCTAGAGAAGGCAGAACAAGAAACAGGACGAGCGCTGGCTGAAAGTCAGGAACCTGAATCGAGGAAACACTTTGGTGACCCTGGTCGCAGTGCTGAACACAAAGTGCCGATGGACCCGCTTCCTTCTTCGTACCCATTTCTGCACAGGGCATAACAGCCATATCAGCCGACATTTTTGCAGTCTGTTGCCCAGCAGGCGCGGCCAGAAGCGGACACGCGTAAGCTGACAACGCGAGTTGGGAAAAAACGATTCCCAACAGCGCAATCCAGGCGAACAGTGATTTGCGGACAATGCTCATTGTAAAAATAAATTGTACCGACGTTTTCCGAATTCGAGATCTACACCCTGGACGTGAAGAACATGACCTGCGAGTTGTGTCCCGCGACGGTCAAGAAGGCGCTGGAGAAGACCCCTGGCGTTGCCAAGGCCCAAATCGACTTCGCGAAGAAGATCGCCACGGTCACTTTCGACCCCGATGTCGCTACCGTGGCAGCTTTGACCCAGTCCACGACCAACGCCGGATACCCATCCACCTTGCAGGCGACTAAATGAACTCGCATATTCAAACTGCTTCAACGTTGACCTGCCCCGAGTGCGGCCAGGCCGTCAAGCTTGACATGCCTACGGACGCGTGTCAGTTTTTTTACGAATGCACCGCATGTAAAAAATTGCTGCGGCCGTTGCCGGGAGATTGCTGCGTCTTTTGCAGCTACGGCGATGTCAAGTGCCCTCCCATTCAAGCGCAATCTCCCTGTTGCGCCCAATAGCCGACCCACCTCGGGTTCATCGGACAAGTCAGTGCCTGTGGACAACCTTGCGCGCACCGCTTGCTGAGTGAGCGCCATGAACGTGTCCTTCTCGACCAGGTGGCGTCGAGGGACTCTTTGCGATCTCGGTCAGTTCATTGAGGATTCCGCAGTGCTGGGCTTCTTGCCCGCCCAGGCAGGCCTCGCGCAAGCTTTTGAGTTGCCTCTCCAACTGGCGCAGTTCCTTGATCCGTTCAGCAACATGGCCGATGTGCTCGTCCAGGAGCTCATTGACCTCAAAGCAATTCTCAGTCGGTGCGTCTTTGAATCGCAACAGGACGCGTATCTCATCCAGCGTCATGTCCAGGCCACGGCAATGGCGAATGAAGGATAAACGCTCTGCATGGGCTTCACCGTAAATACGGTAATTGCCCTCACTACGTCCGGGCTCGGCCAGCAAGTTCTCGCGCTCGTAGAAACGGATCGTTTCGACTTGCGTGTTCGTCAAAGCGGCAAGTTCACCGATTTTCATGGGAATTCCTAAAAGGCTTGACTCTGTAGTGGCTACAGGGTTTTTAATACTGTATCGACTCGAATGCCATTTAGCAAGGACACCCATGAGCAAACCGCACACCGAAGAATCCAATACCAGCCACTCCTGCGGTTGTGGAAGCGTCTGTGGATCAGAATCGACCGAGATTGCCCAACCCCAGCCCGAGCCAGCAGGCATCCAGGTTTTTCGTATTCCCTCCATGGACTGCGCCTCCGAGGAAGGAGAGATTCGCCATGCGCTGGCCCATCTTCCAGGCTTGCGCAGCCTGAGCTTTCAACTGGCAGCGCGCACGATAGCCATTGACGCCCCTGCGGAATCCATTTCCCAAGCATTGGAGGCCATCCGTAAGGCTGGCTTCAAACCGGTTCCCCTGGCGGTAAGCGGTGGCCAGGATGAATCTCACCAGCTCCCAAGCTCACAAGCAATGTCACGAGGCGGAATTGCGCTACCCGAAGGACTACCACGCTATGCGCTTGCACTGCTGCTTGCCATCGAGGCCGAATTCGTCGCGTTCTTGGCACCCCACACATTGGTTTACACGGGAATTGGAATGGCACTGGCTGCCTCCGCCATCGGCTTGGCGGGCTTTTCTACTTATTTGAAGGGTATGGCGGCGCTGCGAAACCTGCGCTTGAACATCAACGCATTGATGTCGGTCGCCGTTACCGGTGCGTTCATTATTGGCCAGTGGCCGGAAGCCGCCATGGTGATGGCCCTGTATGCCATTGCCGAACTCATCGAGGCCCGCTCTGTCGACCGCGCTCGCAATGCCATCAAGGGGCTGTTGGACATGACGCCTGAGAAGGCCGAGGTCAAGCAAGCCGATGGTTCGTGGGCTCAGACGTTGGTCAAGTCCGTCGCAATTGACGCTATCGTCCGGGTTAAGCCCGGTGCACGCGTCCCTTTAGACGGTCTGATAGTGGTCGGAACCACTTACATAGACCAGTCTCCTGTGACCGGAGAGAGCATCCCCGTTGACAAGGCAATAGGCGATCCAGTTTTTGCGGGCACCATCAATACCACTGGGATGTTCGAGATGCGTGTCACCTCTGCCGCTAACGGCACTTTGCTGGCTCGCATCATCCATGCAGTCGAACAGGCCCAGGGATCGCGCGCTCCCACGCAGCAATTTGTAGACCGCTTTGCCTCCATCTATACCCCTGCTGTGTTCGCGCTGGCTCTGGCTGTGTGTGTCCTCGCGCCTTGGCTGATGGACTGGACCTGGATGCAGGCAATCTACAAAGCGCTTGTGCTGTTGGTCATCGCTTGCCCCTGCGCGTTGGTGATCTCCACACCAGTTACGGTTGTGAGCGGCCTGGCTGCGGCAGCTCGCCGGGGCATTTTGATCAAGGGCGGCATCCATCTAGAAGGTGCTCGCAGGATCAAGGTGGTCGCGCTGGACAAGACCGGCACCATCACACAGGGTAAGCCCAAGCTGGTCGCGACCGAAGTCCTCCACAGTGACCATGCGGAATCACAGGTTTTGCGCTGGGCAGCGGACTTGGGCGGACACTCCGACCATCCCGTCTCCAAAGCAATCGCCCAAGGACTGGGTATTCAAGAAATGGGACAGCTCGAAGGCTTCACGGCCTTGCCGGGTCGCGGCATTGAAGCCAAAGCCGGTGGATTTTCATTGATTCTTGGGAATCACCGCCTGATCGAAGAGCGTGGGCTTTGCAACCCTCAGATTGAAGCGCGCTTGGCAGATCATGAAACACAGGGCCGCACGGTGACGATGCTGGCTTCATCCACCCAAGTTCTGGCGATATTCGCAGTTGCCGACACCATCAAGGAGAGCTCGCGAGAGGCCATCGCAGAGTTGCATGCGCTCGGGGTGGCGTCCATCATGCTCACGGGTGACAACGTCGCCACGGCCAAGGCCATCGCAAAGCAGGCTGGAATTGACGATGCGCGCGGCAATTTGCTGCCCGAGGACAAGCTCGCCGCCATTGATGAGCTGCAAAAGCAATATGGCTATGTCGCCATGACCGGCGACGGTATCAACGACGCTCCGGCGCTTGCCCGGTCCAACATTGGTTTTGCCATGGGTGGCGCGGGAACCGACACCGCCATGGAAGCGGCGGACGTAGTGATCATGAACGACGACCTGCGCCGCATTCCCGAGGCAATCCGGCTCTCGCGCAGGACCCAGGCCATTCTCTGGCAGAACATCGCAATGGCCTTGGGCATCAAAGCGGTGTTCTTGCTGCTTGCGTTGTTCGGAGGAGCCACGATGTGGATGGCGGTCTTTGCAGACATGGGAGCAAGCCTTCTGGTAGTGTTCAATGGACTGCGGATGCTTCGCAAATGACTTGGACGCAGATTCTCTACGGCTGGGGAGGCCTGAATGAAGCCATATTTCACCTGATCAACGGAGCAACGCCACCAAGCCTCGCGTCGATGGTTAAGTTTTTGGCTCTAGCGGGAAGCTATTGGACTGCTCCTACTGTGATGGTTGGCCTGTGGCTGTTGGCAAAAAGGACTGACGATGCGCGACGCGCAAATGCAATCAACAATGCTTTGCTTCTATTTGCTGTCGCCTTTGCTGTGGCGCTTGCCACTGCATCGTTGCTTAAAGTCACGTTGGCTTTTCCTCGTCCCTCAGTGGTGTTTGGCGACGCCATTCGCTTGATAGGCGAAGCTGACAGCCAATACAGTCTTCCAAGCGGCCACGCAACTTTTTCT
The DNA here is from genome assembly GCF_002778285.1 of Limnohabitans sp. 15K. Taxonomy (GTDB): domain Bacteria; phylum Pseudomonadota; class Gammaproteobacteria; order Burkholderiales; family Burkholderiaceae_C; genus Limnohabitans_A. The sequence continues at coordinate 4,761 of NZ_NESM01000004.1, read as the reverse complement.
GCGCTTGTTGTCAGCGCGCTATGGGCGCTGACCAGCAAACCATTGCAAGGGGTTCTGATTTTGTATCTATCTGCCGTGGGATGGTCGCGTGTTGCAGCGGGAATGCACTTTCCTGCCGATGTCGCAGCAGGATGGATTGTGGGAGCGGCCAGCTTCCAGATTGCCAAGGTGGTGATTATTCATAGATCGCTCAAAGCGTCAGGGACTGGACTGTGGTGCGGAATTGCCGTTTGCATCGCGATCCTGGATCAAATTGCCAAAAGCATGGTGTCGGACCACATGGCGCTCTGGGAGATGCGCCCTATCACCTCATTCTTCAATTTAGTCCATGTATTGAATCCCGGTGCTGCATTTAGCTTTCTTGCAAGCGCAGGTGGGTGGCAACGCTATTTCTTTCTTGCCATCGCCGTGCTTGCTTGCGGATGGTTGGTCGTCATTTTGTCCAGGCCTCGATCCACAACCGAGACGGTGGGCTTTGCCTTGATTCTTGGCGGTGCTTTTAGCAATGCGCTGGACCGCGCGCTGCGAGGGCCTGTGGTTGACTATTTTGATTTTCATTGGAATTCTTGGCATTGGCCGGCGTTCAACATCGCGGATGTAGCCATCTGCATTGGAGCAGGGATGGTCGCCTTCTTGACCATCAATTCGGGCAACCAATTCAACAACCAACATTCAGGAGCCGCCAATGCAAACCACTGAACCTACGAATCAAAAATTCAAGGCCTTAGCAGTCAAAGCCACGCAGATCAAACAGTCCAATGATCATTGCTCCGGTCAAAGCGAAACTTGGAGCGAGGTCGATTTTGACGCGTTTGCTCACATGCTTATTGAAGAATGCGTAGGTGTGATCGAGCACCATTGCGCTGAAAAAGAACAGCGGCCGGTCGACGCAAAATCCTTGAAGTTCGCCTTGCATTCTCATTTCGGAATTGATTAAAGTAATCCCTGCACTTTTGGGTGGTGAGACCATGATTGCAACCGGTGTTGGGCAGCCATCGTCCCGTTTCTGCGAGTTCAATAGGCTACACGGCCTGACTAGGTGAAGCTCGCCTGGATGCCAAAAACATGCCACTAGCGATCACGATCAACACGCCCATGTAAGCGACAACCTGCATGCCAGCAGGCTGCGCATCGTAGCCAATCAGCCCATGCAGAATCGTTCCAGCCACTGTTTCCTGTGACAGGTAGTTGGAAGTATTCCAGATGGGTGCCGCCAAACTGGGAAGCACGTCAGCCTGTATCAACAGACGCGCTGCTTGGGATGCCATGCTTGCCGCCAATAGCAGGACAAGTGCGCCAGTGGCTGCAAAAAACCATCGCACGGGAATGCGCAGCAAGCCTGCATACAGGAGGGAGGCAACCAACGCACCCGCCACAAGTCCCAAGACACCCCCAGCCACCGTGTTTTGAAGACCGTTTGCGCTGTCAGTGGCCACTCCGTAGAGAAATAGCACGGTCTCCGAGCCTTCTCGCATCACAGCAAGCGCAATTACCAAAAGTATCACCGAACGTTCGCTACGACCATCACTCACCGAGCGCGCTGTATTTTTCATTTGCTGAGCCAACTCTCGCCCATGTGAGGCCATCCATATGTTGTGCCAAGCCAGCATGGCGACTGCGGTCAACAAAATGGCGATGTTAAAGAATTCCTGCCCCATTCCATCCACCAGATTGGCGATCATCTGCATCCCAGAGGCCACAACCACCGCACCCGCCAAGCCCGTGACAACACCACCCAAAACCCACCGGCCGCGCATGGCGATTCCGCGCGTAGCAGCCAGCATGACGCTGATGATCAGGGCTGCCTCCAGTGACTCTCTAAAAACGATGATGGCGGCTGCATACATGTTATGTGCCCCTTGGGTTATTCGACAACGATGGTGCCCTGCGCACCTGCTTCGTTTTCGTGGTATTCCTCGACAAAGCTATAGCGCCCCGGTTTTAGCGGACCGACATTGATGACTCCAGTGGATTTTCCTGGAATGACTTTCTCGCGGTTTAGCGGTTTGCTTTCAAACTCGGCGGGCGTTGCGTCCTGATTGACCACCAGAATCTTGACCTTCTTTCCAGCTGGCACTTTAAGTTCTTTGGGTTGGAACGTATGGTTCTCGATGGTCAAGGTAATCTCATCTGTGGCAGCAAATGCTTGGGAGGCGGCTAAGCAAAAGGCGATCAGGGTAAGTTGGTTCTTCATGAATGATTCGATTAAATGAGAATGATTCTTATTATAGCGCCATGATTGAGCCCCCGTGGGGACTGAACTAACCCTGGATACACGAAAATTGGGCAGTAGTTTGCCTTCGAGTTCTCAGTCAAACAGTTCTTGCCAAATAGATTTTTTTCGACGGTAGCCGGAGTGCTCATCGTGATGATCGTGGCGACTGCATGTTGGATCCTAGGTCCGCTTAGCTATGAGAAGAGTCATTTGGTCTTTTCCTCAGAGTTTTTGCTGTCTGCCTGCGCACCCTTTTCTTCCTTTTTCGCCTCTGTTCCCGTTTTCAACTCCTTCAATTGACCGATGGCGTCATTTTTCGCTTCTTCAATTTTTTGGGTGGCAGCCTTGTTGGCTTCTGCTGCGACTTCGGCGGCTGCCTTTTTGGCCTGCGCTGTTAACTCTTCACTGCAAGCAGAGAGTGTCAAGGCGGCGGACAGAATCAAGAGGGATGTGATGAACGATTTCATGTTGACTCCTTGATTGGGGTAACTGCTTAGAAGACCAGCTTTGAACCAGCGCCCAGCAATGTCGCCACACCCATCACGGCAAAGACACCTGCGGCAATCGAGTGGACCAATTTCATGGGAATCTTGGCGGCGAACTTGTTGCCGACAAATACAGCGGGAACGTCAGCAATAAGCATTCCGAGCGTGGTTCCTGCAATGACCAACAGCGGGGCGGCATAGTGCGCGGCCAAGGCAACCGTTGCTATCTGGGTCTTGTCACCCATTTCAGCCAAGAAGAACGTGATGAAGGTTGCGCCGAAAACGCCCAGGTGTTTCGCGACCTGTGTTTCTTCTTCTTCGATTTTGTCGGGGATCAATGTCCAGATGGCCATACCGATGAATGACAGTCCCAGAGCCCAGCGCATGTTCTCAGGACTGACAACCGACGTAATCCAAGCGCCAAGGGCACCCGCCAGGCCATGGTTAATCAACGTGGCGCACAAAATGCCAGCAATGATCGGTAGCGGCTTCTTGAAGCGTGCTGCGAGGATGAACGCGAGCAGTTGAGTTTTGTCGCCAATTTCCGCGAGTGCGACGACTCCGGTTGATATGAAGAGAGCTTCCATGATGAATTCCAAGGCCGGACAAAAACAATGACCACACGCCCCCCGGCCATACCGAAGGCTATGTGGTCAATGGTCTTGCCAAGTTAGGAACCGCTTGCACCATGATCGAAGGATCAAGTATGTTGACGCAAGCCCTTTCGCCGAAGCGAAAGCCGACTACTCCCCAGTGACGGACTTAGTATACGCGGCCGGGTCTGGCCCTGGATCGTTATGATGAATTGAATTGGGCTTTACCAAGGTGAACAACATTGGATTTCGTAAAAACCGTCTTGCTTTTCGTCGGCACGGCACTGGCAGAGATCGTCGGCTGCTACCTGCCTTGGCTTATTCTTAAGCAAGGTAGGTCAATTTGGTTGCTAATACCCGCGGCTTTGTCGTTGGCGCTTTTTGCCTGGCTCCTGACGTTGCATCCCACCGCCGCTGGAAGGACTTACGCGGCATACGGTGGCGTCTACATTGCGGTGGCCATAGTTTGGCTGCGTCTCGTGGATGGCATCCCACTTACGACGTGGGATGCGGTCGGCGCTCTGATTGCAATGGCTGGTATGGCGGTCATCGCGATTCAACCAATGGCAAAGGTCTAGACTCTTGCTAAGGACAAATCACCCCATTTGGTGGTGTATTGCGGCGTGAGGCGCTCCTGCCGCATTGACCAATCACTCGGTGCGCGCTGACGCGCCCCGCTTCCGACATGGAACGTGCCTCGGCCGTATCGATCATTCAAGGCGTCCATCGCCATCATCAGTCTGGTTCGGTCGCCGGCAACCCAAGCTTGCGGACACGTTCTCATTCATCAGCTGACCAGTTTTCGTTTTGGGGTTTCTGCTGCTAGGCAGACTTTAGTTCCAACCAGCCCCTCGTAAGTTGTTGATTTATATAAAACAGGTCTCGCGATCGCTCGCGAGGGTCACAGAGAACAGAGAGAGGAAAACGCAGAGAAATGCCCACTTCCGACCGAATTGGGTCGACGGCGCTCGCGAGGGGGTAAGGTCAGAAAAGTGCGTTTTCACTGGGGAAACTGCAAAAAAAAGACCCCCCACCATTTCTGGTGAGAGGTCAGTTTTTGAGGGTAATGGTGGGTCAGAAGATACCAGATCACAAACCGCCTAAGTTTCCCAAGAACAAGCCGATCAAGTACTTGGGCCCCAGTTCATTATTCTAAATGTTGAGACATCTTCTTTTACCGAGAGTTTTCAGATCCTCTGTGCTAAAGGCTCCGGAATTAGAACCTGCTAGGTTGTCCCACTATGCCCCTTCGACCCAAAGCGAACGGTCGCGGCTCTGCCTTGGGCGGCGGTAATGCAGCGTTAGCAGACATCGGTCACAGCCAAGGGGGCTGCCTGCTATCGGCCGAGGCTGTGTGGAAACGCATCTGCGCAGGCATTTTCTTAGCCCACAGAGGTGCTGGCGGCATTCGCGCAGAATTTGATCAATTTCGAGGCGCATGAGAGGGCATACGCCCTCTCAGAAACCC
>NZ_NESM01000003.1 GCF_002778285.1 Limnohabitans sp. 15K | reverse complement strand
TTTCCAGCGTTCCCACATTAGGGCCTTCTGGCTATCAGAGTAGTAAATTCTAGGTCTTCGCTTCATCTGCAACACTCCTTCTGCTAAAGCAGTTTCTAGTGTGTTGCATCGATCGGTTGAATCCAAGCTGCTTAGCCGACTTATACCTTCAGCATTCCAAAATCGGCCTTTTCAAATCGCCACCAGTTGCTGAATGTTCTTTTCTTTCATCTCACTGCCCGGTCCACGGGCAATCACCTCTCCGCGCTCCATCACCAGATACTGATCAGCCAATTCTTCGGCAAAGTCGTAGTACTGCTCGCAAAGCAGCACGGCCATTCGCTGGCCCTGCAGCCCCACATCAGCCAGTTGGCGAATCACGCGGCCGATGTCTTTGATGATGCTGGGCTGGATGCCTTCGGTGGGTTCGTCCAGTATGAGCAATCGCGGCTTGGCTGCCAGTGCGCGGGCAATGGCCAGCTGCTGTTGCTGGCCGCCTGAAAGGTCACCGCCCCGGCGGTGCAGCATTTGTCTCAGAACAGGGAACAACTCAAACAACTCCGGCGGAATCGGCGTGCCGCCTGGTTGTGTGGCCAAGCCCATGAGCAAGTTGTCTTCGACCGTCAGGCGGGCAAAGATTTCACGGCCTTGAGGAACATAGCCAATGCCTGCGGCGGCGCGTTCATAGGGCTTGGCATTCGTCAGGTCTTGATTGCTGAGGGTGATGCTGCCGCTTTTGATCGGCACCAGACCCATGAGCGATTTGAGCAAGGTGGTTTTGCCCACGCCGTTGCGTCCGAGCAACACGGTGACTTGCCCTTGTTCGGCGCTCAGACTCACATCGCGCAGGATGTGCGAGCCGCCGTAGTACTGATGGATTTTTTTGACTTCAAGCATGGTCAGCGCCCCAAATAAACTTCGATCACACGCTCGTCGGCTTGCACCTGATCGAGCGTGCCTTGCGCCAGAACCGAACCGTCGCACAGCACTGTGACGATGTCCGAGATGGTGCGGATGAAGCTCATATCGTGCTCCACCACCATCAGTGAATGCTTGCCTTTGAGCGTGAGGAACAACTCGGCCGTGCGTTCGGTTTCATGGTCGGTCATGCCGGCCACGGGCTCATCGAGCAAGAGCAGCTTGGGGTCTTGCATGAGCAGCATGCCGATCTCGAGCCACTGCTTTTGCCCGTGGCTGAGCAAGCCAGCGGGCTTGCTGACGCTGTCCGCCAGGTGGATGGTGTGCAGCACTTCGGCCAAGCGGTCGCTTTGGCGCGAATCGAGCTTGAAGAACATCGAGGCTTTCACGCCTTTGGGTGTCTTCAAAGCGAGTTCGAGGTTTTCAAACACGGTGAGGTGCTCGAAGACCGTGGGCTTTTGAAACTTGCGCCCAATGCCCAATTGGGCGATCTCGGGTTCGTTGTGGCGCAGCAAGTCGATGGTGCTGCCAAAGAACACGGTGCCTTCGTCGGGCCGGGTCTTGCCGGTGATGATGTCCATCATCGTGGTCTTACCCGCGCCGTTGGGTCCGATGATGCAGCGCAGCTCGCCGGGGGCGATGTCGAGCGACAACTTGTTGATGGCCTTGAAACCGTCAAAGCTCACGCTCACGTCTTCCAGATACAAGATGCGACCATGGGTCACATCGACCTCATTCGCGTCTTGCAGCACACGACCATAGCCTGCGCTGCGGCCACCAGATTCTGTCGATTCCACACGTTGCTGCGCCAAACGGGCCACGCGCTCAGCGCCTTTTTTCAGCAGGTCGGGCGTCATGCGGCACCGCCTTTCTTGTTTTTGAACTTGGACACCAAACCCACAACCCCCTGAGGCAGGTACAAAGTCACCGCAATGAACAGTGCTCCCAAAAAGTACAGCCAAAACTCAGGGGCTGTCACGGTGAGCCAACTCTTGGCACCGTTGACCAAAAATGCACCCACGATCGGGCCGATCAAGGTGCCACGGCCACCCACCGCCGCCCACACCGCCATCTCAATCGAATTGGCGGCGCTCATTTCACCGGGATTGATGATGCCGACCTGCGGCACATACAAAGCCCCTGCAATGCCGCACATCACGGCAGAGATCACCCAGATGCTGAGCTTGTAAGGCAGTGGCGAATAGCCCGAAAACATGACACGCGTTTCGGCGTCACGAATCGCCATCAACACGCGGCCATATTTGCTGCCTACCAACCAACGCGAGAACAAAAAGAAGCCTAAGAGCGTCAATCCGGTCAACACAAACAGCGTCATGCGCATGTTGGGGGTGGCAATCGGCAAGTCCAATATCCGTTTGAAATCGGTAAAACCGTTGTTGCCGCCAAAACCAGTTTCATTGCGGAAGAACAAGAGCATGGCCGCATAGGTCATGGCCTGGGTGATGATGGAGAAGTACACCCCCTTGATGCGTGAGCGAAAGGCAAAGTAGCCGAACACAAAAGCAATCAAGCCTGGCACCAGCACCACCAGAAAAAGTGTGGCGATGAAGCTGTCCGACAGCATCCAGTGCCAAGGCAGCTCTTTCCAATCCAAAAAGACCATGAAGTCGGGCAACTCGCTTTTGTAGTTGCCGTCTTGCCCAATCTGGCGCATCAGGTACATGCCCATGACATAGCCGCCCAGCGCGAAGAACAGGCCATGGCCCAGCGACAAAATACCGGTGTAGCCCCAGATCAGGTCCATGGCCAAAGCGCAAATGGCGTAGCACATGATCTTGCCAACCAAAGACACTGCGAAGTCACTCAAGTGCAAAGGATTGCCTGCAGGCACCCACAAGTTGAGCACAGGGGCCAGCACGCCCACCACGATGAGTGCCAGCAAAAAAGCCGTCCAGGCTTTGCGCCCCAGCAAAGGCGCGTGAGATGGAAGTTCAAATTTCGTCATGTTCATATCCCCGTTCACGCTTCAGCGCTGCGACCCTTCATCGCGAAGATGCCTTGTGGGCGCTTCTGGATGAAGACAATGATGAACACCAACACCGCGATCTTGGCCAGCACCGCACCGGTCCAACCTTCGAGCAATTTGTTGGCCAAGCCCAGGCCCAAAGCGGCGTAAACCGTGCCCGCCAGCTGCCCCACACCGCCCAGCACCACCACCATGAACGAGTCCACGATGTAGCTCTGCCCCAAATCAGGGCCCACGTTGCCGACTTGGCTCAAGGCGCAGCCCGCCAAACCGGCAATGCCCGAGCCCAATGCAAAAGCGTAGGTGTCAATGCGGGCAGTGTTGACGCCCATGCAAGAAGCCATGGGACGGTTTTGCGTGACGCCGCGCACAAACAAGCCCAAGCGCGTCTTGCCAATCAACAGCGCCATACCGACCAGCACCGCAGCGGCAAACACAATGATGAGCACCCGGTTCCAAGGCAATTGCAAATTGGGCAGCAACTGCAGCGAACCGCTCATCCAAGAAGGGTTTTCCACTCCCACGTTTTGTGCACCGAACAAGCTGCGAACACCCTGCATGAGCACCAAGCTGATGCCCCAGGTGGCGAGCAAAGTTTCAAGCGGGCGGCCATACAAATGCTTGAGTACGGTACGCTCCATCACAGCCCCGACAACTGCGGAGGCCAAGAAGGCCATCGGTATGGCCACGATCAAGTAGGCGTCAAATGCCCCCGGCAAGTATTGGCGAAATGCCGCTTGCACCACATATGTGGCATAGGCGCCGATCATCATCAGCTCGCCATGCGCCATATTGATCACACCCATCAGGCCATAGGTGATGGCGAGCCCCAAAGCCACCAACAACAAAATGGAACCCAAGCTGGCCCCGGTGAACAAGGTGCCCAGGCGTTCGCCCCAGCGCAGGCCCTCCTGCACGGTGATCAACGCTGTTTGAATTTGTTTTTTCACCGAGGGGGCTTGCTCTTGGGCCAGTTGCTGGTTCAGCAAAAGCAAGGTTTCAGGTTGTTGGCTGTCGGCCAGTTCGCGGGCGGCCAGCAAGCGGTCATTGGGCGCCTCGCTGGTCAGCATGGCGGCGGCACGCGCTTGTCGCACCAGGTTTTGAACTTGCGGGTCTTTTTCAGCTACCAAGGCTTTGTCCAGCAGCGCCCTACGGCTGGCATCGGGCTCTTTCAGCAATGACAAGGCGGCCAATCGGCGCACCTTCACCTCTGGACTGAACAACTTCAGCGCCGCCAAGGCCGTGTCAATCTCGCCGCGCAAGCGGTTGTTCAGCATCACATCTTCGTTGTCTTGGGGCACGGGCACCACTTGCCCGGTCACCGGGTTCAGGCCTTGGCCATCACGCACCACCAGCACCTGGTCTTTGGCCACTTTGACCACATCGTCGGCCAGCGCCTGAAGAAATGCGGCGGTCTTCTCATCGCCTTGGGCCACGGCCTGCGCCAGTGCCTGCACACGCGCATCGCTTTCGCCGACTGAAATCGCCAGCGCCTCGTCCATCGTCAGAGCCTGTGCGGCCGTCAGGCCCCAAACAGCAGTGGCGATCAACGCGGCTTTCAAAATCCATCGTGTCATCTTGCTCATCTCATGGTCGGGCACAACGTGGCCCGTGGATCATCTTCCAGAAAAAAGGGAGGGACTGCGCCCTCCCTTTTTTCAGAACGCGTTGAAACGATTACTTCTTGGCGGGTTCGTCAGGCTTGACGTCGTTGCCGGGGATGAAGGGGCTCCATGGCTTGGCCTTCACGGGGCCAGGTGTCTTCCAGACCACGTTGAACTGGCCATCGGCCTTGATCTCGCCGATGAACACCGACTTGTGCAAATGGTGGTTTTTCTCGTCCATCTTGCTGGTAATACCGCTTGGCGCCTTGAAGGTCTGACCAGCCATGGCCGCGATCACTTTGTCGGTGTCAGTCGACTTGGCTTTTTCAACCGCTTGCTTCCACATGTTGATGCCGATGTAAGTGGCTTCCATCGGGTCGTTGGTGAGAGGCTTGTCTTTGTGACCAGCGATGTTTTTGGCCTTGGCATAAGCGGCCCACTTTTTGGTGAACTCGTCGTTGGCAGGGTTCTTGATGGACATGAAGTAGTTCCATGCCGCCAAGTGACCGACCAAAGGCTTGGTGTCCACGCCGCGCAGTTCTTCTTCACCCACCGAGAAGGCCACGACGGGCACGTCTTTGGCTTTCAGGCCGGCGTTGCCCAATTCTTTGTAGAAAGGCACGTTGGAGTCACCGTTGATGGTGGACACCACAGCGGTCTTGCCGCCAGCAGAGAATTTCTTCACATCGGCCACGATGGTTTGGTAATCACTGTGGCCAAACGGGGTGTATTTTTCGTCGATGTCTTTGTCAGCCACGCCTTTGCTTTTCAGGTAAGCGCGCAAGATTTTATTGGTGGTACGGGGATACACATAGTCGGTGCCCAGCAAGACCCAACGCTTGGCCGCGCCACCTTCTTTGCTCATCAGGTAATCAACAGCTGGGATGGCTTGCTGGTTGGGTGCAGCGCCTGTGTAAAACACGTTTTTCGACAGCTCTTCACCTTCGTACTGAACGGGGTAGAACAGCAAGCCGTTCATTTCTTCAACCACTGGCAAAACCGATTTGCGCGACACCGAAGTCCAGCAACCGAAGATGACCGAGACTTTGTCTTGGCCGAGCAACTGCTTGGTTTTTTCTGCGAACAAAGGCCAGTTGGAAGCCGGGTCCACGATCACGGGCTCGAGCTTTTTGCCGAGCACGCCACCCTTGGCGTTGATTTCATCAATGGCCATGAGCACAGTGTCTTTCAACACGGTCTCAGAGATGGCCATGGTGCCGGACAAGCTGTGCAGAACGCCCACCTTGATGGTGTCGGCGGCCAAGGCCTGCACAGAAATGGTCAAGCTGCCAGCCACAATGGCAGCGGCAGTTGCGAGGGCTTTGAGATGGCCACGACGATTCAACATGAGATCACTCCAATCAGGAAAGTAGGTTGTTCAAACAAACACGCGGAGACTTGCAACGCTGGTTCACTCATTGCAAACGCCGTGCCAGCTTCACAAAGCACCCTGATGCACCCCAAATGGGCCTGCGATTTCCCTAGAAAATCAGACACCCTCTATAAAGGGGCACGCTCTTTGCTACATTGACCACATTCAATGCACCAACTCAAGCAGAGCGCACCAATATGGAACTGACTCCCCGCGAAAAAGACAAGCTGTTGATCTTCACAGCAGGCCTTTTGGCCGAACGCCGTAAGGCGCGTGGCCTGAAACTCAACTATCCCGAAGCCATCGCGCTGATCAGTGCCGCTGTCATGGAAGGCGCACGGGATGGGAAGAGCGTGGCCCAATTGATGAGCGAAGGCCGCACCGTTTTGACGCGTGCCGACGTGATGGACGGCATCGCCGAAATGATCCCTGACATCCAGGTCGAAGCCACTTTTCCCGATGGCACCAAATTGGTGACCGTGCACCAACCCATTGTTTAAGAGGCACAGCACATGATCCCCGGTGAACTTTTGATCGATCCCGGCCAACACGACTTGAACGTGGGCCGCCGCACCTGCACCCTTGTGGTGCAAAACGGCAGCGACCGCCCCATTCAAGTGGGTTCGCACTACCACTTTGCCGAGACCAATGCGGGCTTGCGCTTTGACCGCGCTGCCGCGCACGGCATGCGCCTGAACATCGCCTCGGGCATGGCTGTGCGCTTTGAACCTGGCCAACAACGCACGGTGGAGCTGGTGGACTATGCGGGCGATCGCGTGGTGTACGGCTTTCGCGGTTTAACCCAAGGCGAACTTGACGACAAGAAAGCACGAGGCAATTGACATGGCCCACATTGACAAACGCGCCTATGCAGAAACCTTCGGCCCTACAGTGGGCGACCGCGTTCGCCTAGCAGACACCGCCTTGGTGATTGAGGTTGAGAAAGACTTCACACTGCAAGCGGGCGGCTACGGCGAAGAGGTGAAATTCGGCGGTGGCAAAACCATCCGTGACGGCATGGCGCAATCGCAGCGCACCAATGCCGCCCACGGAACGGGCCCTGAAGCACCTGGTGCGATGGACTGCGTGCTGACCAACGCCCTCATCATCGACCACTGGGGCATCGTGAAAGCCGACATCGGCCTGCGCGGCAACCGCATTGCCGCCATTGGCAAAGCCGGCAACCCCGACACACAGCCGGGCGTGGACATCGTCATCGGCCCCGGCACCGAGATCATCAGCTGCGAAGGCTTGATCGTCACCGCAGGCGGCATCGACTCACACATCCACTTCATCGCACCCCAGCAGATTGACGAGGCCCTGGCCAGCGGCGTGACCACCATGCTGGGTGGGGGCACAGGCCCGGCCACCGGCACTTTTGCCACCACCTGCACACCTGGCCCTTTCAACATCGAGCGCATGATGCAGGCGGCCGACGCCTTCCCGATGAACCTGGGCTTTTTGGGCAAGGGCAATGCCAGCTTGCCTGCTGCGCTGCACGAGCAGATCAGCGCAGGGGCGATTGGCCTCAAGTTGCACGAAGACTGGGGCACCACCCCCGCGGCCATCGACAACTGCCTGAGCGTGGCCGAAGAAACCGATACGCAAGTGGCGATCCACACCGACACGCTCAACGAATCGGGCTTTGTGGAAGACACCGTGGCCGCCTTCAAGGGCCGCACCATCCACACCTTCCACACCGAAGGCGCTGGCGGTGGGCATGCCCCCGACATTTTGAAAGTGGTGGGCGAAGCCAATGTGCTGCCATCATCGACCAACCCCACACGGCCTTACACCATCAACACGCTCGACGAGCATGTGGACATGCTGATGGTCTGCCACCACCTGGACCCGGCGATTGCCGAAGACCTGGCCTTTGCCGAAAGCCGCATCCGCAAAGAAACCATTGCGGCCGAAGACATCCTGCACGACCTGGGCGCCATCAGCATGATGAGCAGCGACAGCCAGGCCATGGGCCGGGTGGGCGAGGTCATCATCCGCACCTGGCAAACCGCGCACAAGATGAAGCAGCAGCGCGGCAGCCTGCCAGGCGACACAGACCGCCACGACAACGCCCGCGTGAAACGCTACATCGCCAAGTACACGATTAACCCCGCCATCGCACACGGCATGAGCCACGAAGTGGGCAGCATCGAAGTGGGCAAGTGGGCCGATCTGGTGATCTGGAAGCCCGCCTTCTTTGGCGTGAAACCTGCACTCATCATGAAAGGCGGTTTCATCGCACTCGCCGCCATGGGCGACCCGAACGCGTCCATCCCCACACCACAACCGGTGCACTACCGTCCGATGTTTGGCAGCTATGGCGGGGCGCTTTCTCGCGGCTCGCTGACCTTTGTCTCGCAAGCCGGTTTGCAAGCGGGCATTGGTGCGCGTTATGGCTTGCAAAAAACCTTGTCGGCCGTGAAGAACATCCGCCAAGTGGGCAAGAAGGACATGATTCACAATGACTACGCGCCACGGATGGAGGTCGATGCACAGACCTACGCGGTGCGCGCCGACGGCCAACTGCTGGTCTGTGAACCGGCCACCAGCCTGCCCATGACGCAACGCTACTTTTTGTTCTGATGATCCTCTGCTCCAAACTCATGCCCCAAGGCCGTGGCCTGGCCCGTGTGTTGGTCCAACGCGCCAGCACCATCACGCTCGACTGGGACACCCGAAAAAAAAGCCGCTTTGACGCCACAGACAGCGCAGGGCGTGCACTTGGGGTGTTTTTAGCTCGGGGCACCGTGGTGCGCGGTGGCGATGTGCTGGTGGCCGAAGATGGCTCACTCCTTCGTGTCGAAGCCGCACCACAAAACGTACTGCGCATCACCGCTTGCAGCGAACACGGCTCGCCTTTTGACCTGACCCGCGCCGCCTACCACCTGGGCAACCGCCATGTGCCGATCGAACTCAAACCCGACCACCTGAAGATCGAGCCCGACCATGTTCTGGCCGACATGCTACGGGCCATGCACATGACGGTGGTGGCAGTGTCAGAACCTTTCGAGCCCGAAAACGGTGCCTATGGCGACCATGGCGCAGCTTCAGATGGACATGGGCACAGCCACGAACATGGCCATGCGGATCATGCGCACGCAGCCCACGCCGAGCCCCATGTGCACGGTCCCGATTGCCAGCACGAACACGCGGCACCTGCAGCCAAACCGCCAGCTGGCAAACGCATCGCCATCCCCGTCCGCGCGGCCCCTGCTGACCCGCATGTGCACGGCCCCGGCTGCGGTCATGACCACTGACACTGCGCCGACAGGCCTGCTGCAACTGATTTGGCTCGCATCGCCAGCGTTGCCGATCGGCGGCTTCTCTTACTCTGAAGGACTGGAGGCCTCCATCGAACAAGGCCTGGTGCACAACGAAGCCAGCGCCACCGACTGGGTGGTGGACCAATTGCACCTGACGCAGTCACGAGGCGACATGGCCGTGCTGGCTCAAGCCATACCCGCCTGGCAGTGCATGGACACCCAGCGCCTCCAAGCGCTGAACGATTGGGTGATGACCACCCGAGAAACCGCCGAGATGCGCTTGCAAGCCGAGCAAATGGGTCGATCGCTCCTCGACTGGCTGCGCAACCTGCAACAAGCGAGCGACGCGCAGCTGGTCTGCTGCGCCCAATTGCCGCCCACCTACCCCTTGGCCATGGCGCTGGCCTTGTCCTTGGCGCAAGCGCCCCTTGAGCAAGCACTGCAAGCGGTCGCCTTTGGCTGGGCCGAGAACATGACCCAAGCTGCCCTCAAGGCCGTGCCGCTGGGCCAAAGCGCGGGACAGCGCATGTTGGCGCGGCTGGCCCGCGAAATCCCCTTGGCCGTGCAAACCGCCATGCAAATGACCGACGAAGAACGCCAAGCCTTCAGCCCCATGCTGGCCATCCTGTCGGCACGTCACGAAACCCAATACTCCCGAATTTTCCGATCATGAACAGCACATCCTCTTTTGCACTGCACCACATCCCGAACCGCAGCAAAAAACTGCCGCCCCTGCGTGTGGGCATTGGCGGGCCTGTGGGTTCCGGCAAAACCACACTGCTCGAGATGCTGTGCAAAAACATGCGCGAGCGCTGGGACCTGATCGCCATCACCAACGACATCTACACCAAAGAAGACCAGCGCCTGCTCACGGTGAGTGGCGCCCTGCCTGCGGACCGCATCATGGGCGTGGAAACCGGTGGCTGCCCGCACACGGCCATCCGCGAAGACGCGTCCATCAACCTCGAAGCTATTGATCGCATGTTGGAGAAGTTTCCTAACGCCGACGTGGTGTTCATCGAGAGCGGCGGCGACAACCTGGCCGCCACTTTCAGCCCCGAATTGAGCGACCTGACCATCTACGTGATCGACGTGGCCGCAGGCGAAAAGATTCCCCGCAAAGGCGGACCCGGCATCACCAAAAGCGATTTGTTCGTCATCAACAAAACCGATCTGGCCCCGCATGTGGGCGCAGATTTGCAAGTGATGCGCGACGACACCAACCGCATGCGCCCCAACCCCGAGACGCGCCCCTGGGTGATGACCAACCTGAAAACGCTGGACGGCTTGGCCGAGGTGGTGGCTTTCATTGAAAAACGCGGGATGCTCGGCCAAGGTTGAACGACTTTTTTAGTCGTTACAATCCATCCCCAAGGAAGCGTGGCAGAGTGGTCGATTGCACCGGTCTTGAAAACCGGCGACTTGAAAAGGTCCGTGAGTTCGAATCTCACCGCTTCCGCCAATACACAAAAACGCCCCTTTCAAGGGGCGTTTTGCATGGAGCAGACCCTTCACCTCTTTCCCACCAGCATCGCCTCCACCAACTCCTGAACCTGCAAAGCCTCTTCGGCTGTCGCCAGTTTGTGCGGCTTGCCTTGCAGCCACGAATCCACCTCGCTCAATTGACGCTGCAAGGCACTGGTGCGCGGATCTTCGGTGCGCCAGTCCAAAGCCTCCACCCAAGGGCCGCCTTCTGAGCGCCACAGTTGGTAAAACTCGCGGAACTGGTGGTTCATGCGGCTGCCGCGCACGGTGACTTCCTGACGGTCGGGTTGCTGGCCTCCGGTGGTGGCCATGACGGTCACAGGTTTACCGTTTGCAGTGGTCAACCTGGCCAGCATGTCCAACTCGCAAAGAGTTGGGTCCTGCGGGTATCGAGGGGATGCGTGTTCCAGGGTCAGCGGCCCCAAAAAACGCCCAGCCAAAAACAAGAAATGCGAAATCACTTCGCGGGTGTAACCGCCTTCATGGCGCAGGCGCAGCCAGTCGGCGTCTTTTTGCCAAGCGCGTGGCCAAGCAGGGTAATTCACAACGATGTCAATGCCCAAAATTTCGCCTGTTTCGCCAGCGTTGATGGCTCGGTGAAGTTCTTCGAAACCCCGCGAAGCGGCTTGTGTGAAGTTGACCACACCGGGCAAACGGGCATGGCGCAACTGGGCGACGAGGTCGCGGCTTTGGGCGTTGTCAGTGCCCAGCGGCTTTTCCATGAAAACGCCTTGGCCGGCCGCAGCAGCTTGCAGGGCATAAGCTTTGCGCGGTCCAGGCGGGCAAGCCAAATAAACCACGTCGGCGCCCGCCATGGCGGCTTCAGCACTGGCCGCAAAAGGGGCTGTCGGGTGGGCTTCGCGTGTTTTGCCGACCGACTCGGCGGACGGGTCCCAAACACCGCAAACTTCAAAAGCGGGGTGTTGCAACGCGTTTTCGAGCATGCGTCGGCCCATGATGCCGAGCCCGATGATGGCCAATCGATGTGTCATCTGTATCTCCTAATGTCATAAGCTTAACAATTGACCATCAACACCCTGCTGTTCAGAACGGAAATTCGATAAAATCAATGCATGGAAAACACCAATAGCCCAAAAAGTCCTTTTGCTTCCGCATACTTGCGTTTTTTACAGTTGGCTAAAGTCATCCAAGCCTTGCCAGATGGCATGGAAATGGACGCCAACGAGCAAGCTTTGCTACAAGCCGTGGTCCTGCGTTGGCACGAAAACTCGCCCATGACCGTGCGCGAAGCCATTGCATTGGCCGATCTGGGCTCACCTGCTACTTTGCACAAGCGCGTCACGCGTTTGCGTGAAAAAGAAATGCTCAGCACCTTGAATTTGGAAGGCGACAGACGCGCCAAATTTTTGATTCCAACCCCCCGGACATTGAACTACTTCAATAACTTAGGGCAGTCAATGCAGGTGGCCAACCAAACCCCGCAAGCATGACGCGATTTATTCAAGACGCCCTTCAAAAATCGATGCTGATCGCTTTCAGCGCCATTTTATTTGTGGGTTTCTTTCAGTTCAATTCTTGGATTTTTGCGAGCCTTGAACACAGCCAAGGTGTCAGCTGGGTCTTTTTGCCAGCAGGTTTCCGAATCATCTTGGTGCTCGTATTGGGCTTTTCAGGGGGATTGGGTCTGATGCTGGGCAGTTGGTACATTGACCGCGAACTGTTTGGCGGCTCCAATGAAACCTTGGCCATATTGAACGGTGTTGTCAGTGGTTTCACGCCCTGGTTGATTTTGAAGTACTTGACCATGCGCCAATGGTTGAACCAACAACTGCATTCGCTCACAACACGCCAATTGCTGAACATGACGCTTGCATTTTCAGCCGCCAGTGCTATCGCCCATCAATTGTTGTGGCTGCTGATAGACAAGCCCAACGTGAACCCCTGGGTGGATGTCTGGCCAATGTTTTTTGGCAACGTCACAGGTGCGCTGTTGATGCTTTACGCCTTTAAATTTGTGTTGGACCGGGTACGCGTTAAAAACTGAATGGGGTTGGATTGCGCTTCACATTTGAAGTCAATCGCCCTCAGCCAAAAACAGCGCCTGCAAGTCGCTCAAAAAGTCGAAGCCTTTTTCCGTTGGCCAGACCCGGTGCAGGTCACGGCCCACCAACCCCTTTTTCTCGGCCTCCAGCAGTCCTTTTTGGATGCTGGTCATGGCCAAGCCCGTGCGGTCTACGTAATCGGCCAATGCAAACCCACTCCGTAAACGCAGCGCATTGAGCATGAACTCAAACGGCAACTCTTGGCGTGTCACTTCGTTGCTTTGAGTGACGGGCTCGCCCTTCATGGCTTGTTGCATGTAAAGCGCAGGCTCGCGGTAACGCACCTGCCGCAACACGCGGTGCGCAAAGCTGAGCTTGCTGTGCGCCCCGGCACCAATCCCCAAATAATCGCCAAACTGCCAGTAATTCAGGTTGTGCGAGCACTGGTGCCCAGGTTTGGCATAGGCTGACACTTCGTACCGGCCCAGCCCAGCCGACGCCGTCAGCTCGGTGATGCGGTCCATCATCTCGTAGGCCAGATCGTCTTCGGGCAAAGCAGGCGGAAACTTGGCGAACACCGTGTTGGGCTCAATCGTCAGGTGGTAAATAGAAATGTGCGGCGGCGCAAAGGCCAAAGCGGTCTGGATGTCTTGTGTGAGGCCTTCGAGCGTTTGGCCCGGCAAGGCGTACATCAGGTCGAGGTTAAAGGTGTCAAACACCTGCGCAGCCTCGGTCACGGCAGCCAAGGCTTGGTCGCGGTTGTGCACACGGCCCAAGGCTTTCAGGTGCGCATTGTCAAAACTCTGCACGCCAATCGACAAGCGGGTGATGCCCGCCTGCCTGAAGGCTTTGAAACGGTCTTTTTCAAAAGTGCCGGGGTTGGCCTCCATGGTGATTTCTGCGTCAGGTGCCAATCGCACCCGTGCCCGGATACCCGAGACCAAACGGTCAATCGCTTCGGGTGAAAACAGGCTGGGTGTGCCCCCGCCCAAAAACACGGTCTGGATGCTGCGGCCCCAAATCAGCGGCAAGCTGGCTTCCAGGTCGGCAAAGAGCGCGTTGATGTAGGCGTCTTGCACCGATACAGGATCAGCGCCCTCACGGAATTCATGCGAATTGAAGTCGCAATAAGGGCACTTTTTGATGCACCAAGGCAGGTGCACATAGAGCGACAGGGGCGGCAAGGCGTTCAGTTGCAGCACGCCAGGGCGCATGGCGTGCACCGGATCCATGTTGGCGCTCATGCACCCGCGCCTTCCATCCAGCGCTCGCGCATCAGCACCAGCATGGCTTGCGCCGCGCGTCCTCGGTGGCTGTTCGCGTTTTTCACCTCAGGGGGCAACTCGGCAAAGGTCTTGCCAAACTCAGGCAAGAACATGACCGGATCAAAACCAAAACCGTTCGTGCCACGGCGCTCAGGCGTGATCTGGACGACCACCCGGCCCACGGCAATCAGCGGCTCAGGGTCGTCAGCGCTGCGCACAGCCACCAAGGTGCTGACCATGGCCGCACGGCGGTTCGTGATGCCCTGCATTTGTTCCAGCAAAGCGGTGACGTTGGTGTCATCGCCTTTGGGGTAGCCAAAGTGGGTGGCGTAATAAGCCGTGTCCACACCGGGCTGACCGCCAAAAGCGTCCACACACAGGCCCGCGTCATCGGCCAAGGCCGGCAATCCACTCAGCTGCGCTGCGTGCCGAGCTTTGGCCAAGGCGTTTTCAACAAAGGTTTTGAAAGGCTCTGCGGCTTCGGGAATGTTCAGCTCGGACTGGCGCACCAGCGTCATGTCCAAAGGCGCAAACAAGGTTTGCAATTCGGCCAGTTTGCCCGCGTTGTTGGAAGCCAGAACGATTTTCATGTGCGCCATGGCCCTCGCTTCAAGCGCTGAAAGTCAGCGTTTGGGGCTCGTCGTGCGCCTGCTTTTGCAGTCGCACCAGCTGAGCAATGCCTTTTTCGGCCAGCGCCAGCATGCGGTCCATCTCGACGCGGGTGAAGGCCACGCCCTCGGCGGTGCCCTGCACTTCCACAAAATTGCCAGCGCCCGTCATGACCACGTTCATGTCGGTGTCGCAGGCCGAGTCTTCGGGGTAATCGAGGTCGAGCAATGCGGTACCACTTTTCAGGCCCACCGAGATGGCCGCCACGCGGTCCAGGATCGGTGATTCGGTCAGTTTGCCGGTCTTCATCAACCAGCTGACAGCGTCTTGGGCGGCCACAAAAGCACCCGTGATGCTGGCCGTGCGAGTGCCGCCGTCGGCTTGCAGCACATCGCAGTCGAGGTGAATGGTGCGTTCGCCCAGTTTTTTGAGGTCGAACACGGCGCGCAATGAGCGGCCAATCAGGCGCTGGATTTCTTGCGTGCGGCCGCTTTGTTTGCCGCGAGCGGCTTCGCGGTCACCCCGGGTGTGGGTGGCGCGGGGCAGCATGCCGTATTCGGCCGTCACCCAACCTTCGCCACTGCCTTTTTTGTGGCCCGGCACTTTTTCTTCGACCGAAGCAGTGCACAGCACGCGGGTCTGGCCAAATTCGATCAGGACCGAGCCTTCGGCGTGCACGGTGTAACCGCGGGTGATGCGCACAGGGCGCAGGGCGTCGGCAGTGCGACCGGTTCGGACATATGCGTGGGTGGTGTTCATGGTGGCGCTGAAATGGTGTTGGACCTGTGTCCTGAAAATGCGCCCGAAAGCAGGAGGGCGGGTCAGACACAAGAGTTTGAGATAATGCCTCGTTTCATGCTCAGCTGTTAGGCTGGACATTTGCAGCGCACAAAGGCCGGTTTGGTCAGTCGCTGCCACAAGGAACTTGATCGATGTCAGTTTACAGTATGACCGGATACGCCAGCGTGCAGCACAGCCCGCTGGCCGCAGACGGTGAAACCCCTTCCAGCACGGCCCCCACAGCCCGGCTGGGGTTCGAAATCCGCTCGGTCAACAGCCGCTTTTTGGACCTGAGTTTTCGCCTGCCTGAAGAGCTCCGCCAGCTCGAGCCAGGCCTGCGCGAACTGATCACGCGACAGATCAAACGCGGCAAAGTCGAAGTGAGGGCCAGTCAAGATGCCGGTGACGGTGCCGCCCTGCAAGCCCCCAACCACCAAGCGCTGCAAAAAATCGCAGCCCTGCAAGACAAGATAAAAGACTGGCTGCCCGAAGCCCGACCTTTGAGCGTGGCCGATGTGCTGCGCATGACCGCTGGCAGCTCGGGCCAAGCTGCCCCAGACGAAGCGGCCTGGATGCTACTGGCCACCCAAGCGGTAGACGCACTGCGCGAAGCCCGCGCCCGAGAAGGCGCACGGCTGACCGAGATGCTGCAAGGCCACATTGAGCAGCTGCGCAGCCTGGCCGAACAGGCCGTTCCGCTGGTGCCGCAACTGGTCGAGCAGCAGCGCCAACGCTTTTTGGAACGCTGGAAAGACGCCATGGCCCTGGCCGACGGCAGCCACCTGCCCGAAGCAGCCCAAGACCGGGCGCTGACAGAAGCGACCGCTTTTGCGATCCGCATCGACGTGGCCGAAGAACTCACACGCTTGCGCTCACACCTGGACGAACTCTCACGCCTGCTCACCAAAGGTGGCGACATTGGCAAGCGCTTGGACTTCCTGATTCAGGAATTGCACCGCGAAGCCAACACGCTGGGCTCCAAATCGGCCGTGCTCGAGATGACCCGCATCTCGGTGGACATGAAAGTGCTGATCGAGCAAATGCGCGAACAAGTTCAGAACATCGAATAAAGAGCCCCACATGGATTACCCCGGAAACCTCTTCGTCGTGGCCGCCCCCAGCGGGGCTGGCAAATCCAGTCTGGTCAAGGCTTTGATGGAGCTGGACTCGCGCGTCCAACCCACCGTCTCGCACACCACCAGAGCCCCAAGGGGTCAGGAAAAGCATGGCCGGGAATACTTTTTTGCCTCGGCTCAAGAATTTGATGCCATGGTGCTGGGCGATGCCTTTGTCGAATGGGCGCATGTGCATGGCCAGCGCTACGGCACCTCCAAAAAAATGATCGAAGACCGCATGGCTCAAGGTGCCGATGTGATTTTGGAAATTGACTACCAAGGCGCTTTGCAAATCAAGAAGATGTACGCCAACGCGGTCTTGATCTTCATCTTGCCCCCCAGCTGGGAAGAACTGCGCTCCCGCCTGGAGCGCCGGGGCGAAGACGCGCCCGACATCATCGCTTTGCGTCTGCAAAATGCGGCCGTCGAGATCGCCCAGGCCCCTGAATTTGACTTCGTTATAATCAACGAAGTATTTGATCGTGCCTTGTTTGACCTCAAAGCGGTTGTCCACGCCCAACGGCTCAAGTACCACGTTCAGCGCCGCGCCCGGCCTGACACCTTTCAAGCACTCAAAATGGCTTGAACCCAGCACAGAAATTCTCAAGGAAAACATCATGGCCCGCATCACCGTTGAAGACTGCCTGGAACAAATTCCCAACCGCTTTCAGCTGGTTTTGGCTGCAACCTACCGCGCCCGCATGTTGAGCCAAGGTCACACCGCCCGCATTGAGAGCAAAAACAAACCAGGCGTGACCGCCTTGCGTGAAATTGCTGCAGGCAAAGTCGGCATCGAAATGCTTAAGCGCGTCTCCTGAAGACCGCTGCGAACTGATGGCCTCGCTCACGCAAGGCCATCACCCTGACAAAAGCCCCTTTGTGGGGCTTTTTTTACGTCCATTCAAGTTGCGCCACAAAGTCGAGCAAAAGCTTGCGTTACATTGATGCCATGCGCAATGCTTCACCCCCTTCATCTCTGGCAAGTCACAGCCCATCCAAGGCTGTTGCACCGGCAGCGGCCAACGCGGCGGCGGCCAGCTTTGCGCTGCTGGAAGCCGAACTGGGGTACTTGAACGAAGCCGACACGAACATGGTGCGCAGGGCGTACAAATTTGCCGACGAAGCCCATTTGGGCCAGATGCGCAAAAGCGGTGAACCCTACATCACCCACCCAATTGCAGTGGCTGTTTTGTGCACCGAATGGAAGCTCGATGCCCAGGCCTTGGCTGCAGCACTGCTGCACGACGCCATGGAAGACTGCGGCGTCACCAAAATCGAATTGATCGAGCGCTTTGGCTCACCCGTGGCCGAACTGGTGGACGGGCTGACCAAACTGGACAAGCTGGAGTTCAACACCCGGGAAGAAAACCAGGCCGAGTCGTTTCGCAAGATGCTGCTGGCCATGGCCCGCGATGTACGGGTCATCCTCATCAAGCTGGCCGATCGCACCCACAACATGCGCACCATGTCGGAAATGCCGCGCACCAAGTGGGGCCGCATCGCTTCTGAAACGCTGGAGATTTACGCGCCCATTGCACACCGCCTGGGTCTGAACCAAATTTACCGCGAACTGCAAGACCTGGCCTTCAAGCATTTGCTGCCGTGGCGCTATGCGGTATTAACCAAAGCGGTCTCTCGCGCACGCAACCGCCGCCGTGACCTGATTCAAAAAGTACAAGCTGACGTCGAAGCCGTTTTTGCCCAAGCCAAAATGAATGTGCGCATCAGCGGCCGGGAAAAAACGCTTTACTCCATTTATAAAAAAATGGACGACAAGCACCTGAGTTTTGCCCAAGTCACCGACATTTACGGCTTTCGTGTCATCGTGCCGTCTGTCGTCGATTGCTACACCGCTTTGGGCTGGTTGCACCAGATTTACAAGCCCGTACCCGGCAAGTTCAAAGACCACATCGCGATTGCCAAGGTCAACGGCTACCAATCGCTGCACACCACATTGGTGGGACCGTCGGGCGTGAACGTCGAGTTTCAGATGCGCACCGAAGACATGAACTTGGTGGCCGAATCGGGCGTTGCCGCCCATTGGCTCTACAAGGAACACGAGTCGGCCAGCGCCCAGTCGGCACGCTTGGGCACGCAGTGGTTGCAATCGCTTTTGGACATCCAAACAGAAACGCGTGACGCCGCCGAGTTTTGGGACCATGTCAAAGTCGATTTGTTCCCCGACGCGGTCTATGTGTTCACCCCCAAGAGCCAGATCATGGCCTTACCCCGGGGTGCCACGGTGGTGGACTTTGCCTACGCCATCCACAGCCGAGTGGGCGACCACGCGATGGCCGCCCGCATCAATGGCGAGCAGGTACCCTTGCGCACCGAACTGAAAAATGGCGATGTGATTGAAGTCATCACCGCCCCGGTGTCTGCGCCCAACCCGGCTTGGCTCGGTTTTGTGCGCACCGGACGCGCCCGCTCCAAGATTCGGCACCACCTCAAAACCATGGCACAAACCGAATCGGTGGAGTTGGGTGAAAAACTCTTGACCCAATCGCTGCGCGCCGAGGGCATTGACAAACTGCCAGCAGACGACGATGCCCACCAAGCCTTGTGGGACAAACTGCTTCGCTTCACCGGCAACCGCAACCAAGCCGATTTGCTGATGGACATTGGTCTGGGCAAACGCATCGCCACCATCGTCGCGAAACGCTTGGCGGCGCTGTTGTCTGAAAACGGCCAAAAACCCGATGCCTTGCTGATGACACGCGAGCGCTTCACAGCACACGAATCCATCTCTCAAGGCGCCATTACTTTGGATGGCAGTGAAAACGCGTCGGTGGTCTACTCACGCTGCTGCCGTCCCTTACCGGGTGACGACATCGTGGGTTATTTGGGCCGCGGCGAAGGTCTTGCGGTTCACACACGGGATTGCGCCACAGCCCGAAAGCTGGAACACAAGGACAGCGAACGCTTCATCGGTGTGGAGTGGTCAGACGAGATGACCCGGAGTTTTGAAACCAGCATCAACGTCACGGTGGTCAATGGCAAAGGCGTATTGGCCCGAGTGGCCGGTGCCTTGGCCAGCGCGGAGACCGACATCGTTCACGTCGACATGGGCCAAGAAACACCGCAAGACACCGCCGAGTTGAAATTTGTGGTGGCCGTCCGCGACACGGCGCACCTGGATCAAGTGATGCGCCACCTCAAACGCACCCCTTCAGTCATCCAAGCCGACCGTCAAACCAACAAAGGCCCCAGCAGCCATTGATGGAAGCCGTACCTTACGCCTGAGTGGGATAAGTCACGCGCAAGACCTCAATGTTCAACACGCCTGCTGGGGTGACCAGTTTGAGTTCATCGCCTTCGCGAGACTTGAGCAAAGTGCGCGCAATGGGCGACACCCAAGTCACCTGCCCCAACAAGCTGTCGGCTTCGTCGATGCCCAAAATCGTCACCGTGCGTTCGGTTCCCGAATCTTCCACATAGCTGACCGTCGCGCCAAAATAAACTTGATCGCTGCCATGGTGGACGGTGGGGTCCACCACTTCGGCAATTTCCAGGCGCTTGGTCAGAAAGCGTATGCGGCGATCGATCTCGCGCAAACGTTTTTTGCCATACAGGTAATCACCATTTTCAGAGCGGTCACCATTGCTGGCCGCCCAATGCACGATCTCCACGACCTTGGGGCGCTCGTCATCGATCAGGGAAAATAATTCTGCCCTCAAGCGTGCATAGCCTGCAGGCGACATGTAGTTGCGCGCACCCGAAGGCAAAGCGGGTAAGCCCAGCTCTTCGTCATCGTCACCACCGGCATCTTGGGTGAGGGCTTGGCTCATGGGTGCTGTTGAAGATTAGAAAAAAGAAAAAGCCCACAACTTTCGTTGTGGGCTTTCTAATTTTTGGTGCGGCTGGCAGGAATCGAACCCACGACCCCTTGGTTCGTAGCCAAGTACTCTATCCAGCTGAGCTACAGCCGCATCATGCGTTGAATTATAGCAAGCTTTTGTGAGCTCCTTTGAGGTGCTGTGCAATTTATTGCAAAGACACAGCCGTGGCCGTTTCGGGCCCAAAACAGCAGCACGCGCTATCCTCGGGTAAGTGAGCAACAAGGTGGCGCGTTTGGGATGGCCCCACGCTCAACCACCCACTCAGGAATTCGAATGACCACCTCTCAGACCCCCGCTCCTCTGAAGGGCAGCAGCTATTGGGACGCCCGTTTTCAGGAACAGGGTTTTGCTTATGGCGAAGAGCCGAACGATTTCTTATTGTCCTGTGCTCCCCGTTTGACTCGCGGTAAAGCCCTGTCATTGGGCGAAGGTGAAGGCCGAAATGCGGTGTACCTGGCCAAATTGGGGTTCGAGGTCACAGCCGTTGATTTTTCTGAGGTGGGTTTGCAAAAAGCCCAGGCCTTGGCTCAACAACACGGCGTTCAAATCCAATGCATTTGCGCTGACTTGAAAGACTTCGACATGAGCCACGAAAGCTGGCACTTGGTGGTGTCTGTTTTCTCGCAACCTGAAAGTGCTGTCCGGCAAAGGCTCTATGGACAATTGAGCCAAAGTTTGCATCCTGGCGGTGCTTTTGTCCTCGAGTCCAAAGTCGGTGCCGACCCATCAGGAAAGGAGCGCTACCCAGGTTTGAACGTCTTGCGCCAGGAAATCGGTCCGCTGCATTTGATCCATGCGCGTGAAGAGGAAAGGGTTTTAAGCGAAGGCCGCTACCACCAAGGCCCCCAACGGACGGCGCAAATCTGGGCTCAACGCAACTGAGGCCTGACTATGAGTTCATGTCATACACGGGCAAGACCTGAACTCACAAGCCACTGGGGTTAATCCTGACGGACAAGCGTTCAGGTGGTGTTACGGTGTCACTCATTGAACGGAGTGATCATGCCCTTGGTGAAAAGAAGAACGTTTTTGGCCACTGCATCCTTGATGGGCTTGAGCCCCTTGAGCATGGCCCAAGCGTCCTACCCGATCAAACCGATACGCTACATCATCCCCGTGCCTGCGGGCGGTGGGGCCGACATGATTGGTCGAGCCACATGCGAGCGACTCTCCAAAGCCTTGGGCCAACCCATCGTCATTGAAAACATTTCGGGCGGCGGCGGATCCATCGCTTGCCAGACAGCAGCGCGCGCTCAGCCAGATGGTTACACCCTCATTCAGGCCTATGTCGCCACACATGGGACCTCCCCAGCAACCCGGAAATTGCCCTACGACGCACTGAAAGATTTCAGCGCGATCGGCATGATTGGCACCGCACCAAACGTCCTGTGCGTCAACCCGTCGGTGCCCGCGAAAGACCTTCAAAGCTTCATTCAATATGCCAAAAGTCAACCCGGCAGACTGGCCTATGGCTCGGCAGGTGCAGGCACCCTGACGCATTTGGTGGGCGAGTTGTTCAAGTTGCAGACCAACACGTTCCTGATCCACATCCCTTATCGGGGTGTAGCCCCTGCCAATGTGGACTTGATGTCAGGACAGACGCAAGCCTTGTTTCCAAGCTTGGCCGGGGCATTGCCACACATTCGCAGTGGCCGCATGCGCCCCTTGGCGGTCACCGGAAAAACCCGGCATGAATTGCTCAAGGATGTGCCCACCTTTGAAGAAATGGGTCTGGCTGGCTTTGATGGTGAGCAATGGTACGGCGTGATGGGACCTGCAGGCACGCCAGATGCGTTGGTACGTCAAATCAATGAAGCGCTGAACAAAATTCTCACGCAACAAGACTTCAAAGACAAACTGTCTTCTGAAGCTGTCGCTGTGCGACCCATGACCCCTGGGAATTTTCAGTCCTTCATCAAGTCCGATATCGACCGCTGGACCAAAGTGGCCAAAGAAAGAAAAATCGAACTGGACAACTGAAAAGAAACAATTTTTGAGGAGCACAAAGATGACAGAACACAATCCACAGAGAAAATCCTCTGAATCCCATCCTGCCGAAAAAGTATCGGGGCGTCGGGGCTTTTTAGGGGGGGTTCTGGCATCTGGCGCAGTGGCCGCCAGCACGGCAGCCAGCTTGGGCGCATCACCCGCACAGGCTGCAGGTCCTGCCAAGCCCTCAGCCCTTCCGCCCTCCGGAAAAGGCGCTCTCCATGAAACAGGCATTCCACCCGACTTGGGTCGTGGCGAAGGCATGCCGGGCTCCGACTTCATGGTCGATGTCATCAAATCCTTGGACATCAAGTACTTGCCGTCCAACTGCGCCTCAAGCTTCAGGGCTTTGCACGAGTCTTTGATTGATTACGGGGGCAACACCAAACCTGAATTCCTCACTTGTTTGCATGAAGAGTCTGCTGTGGCGATGGGCCATGGTTACTTCAAAGCTTCCGGGAAACCACTGCTGACCCTGTGCCACGGCACTGTGGGCTTGCAACACGCCTCCATGGCTATTTACAACGCTTGGTGCGACCGCGTGCCTGTGATTGTGGTGGGTGGCAATGATTTGGATGCAGCTTATCGCCCCCCTGGCGTGCCGACATTCCATGCGGCCCAAGACATCAACGCCATGGTTCGCGACTACACAAAATGGGACGACACACCAGTCTCTTTGCAGCACTTCTCGCAGTCCTTTGTGCGCGCCTACAAAATCGCCATGACACCACCTTATGGCCCCGTAGCGATATCGCTGGATGCGGCTTTACAGATGGCACCCGTGCATTTGCACGAAGGCAAAATGCCTTACATCCCGAAATACGTGCCCACTTCACCGCCTCAAGGTGACTCGGGCGCTGTCAAGGAAGCCGCCAAATTATTGGCCAATGCCAACAACCCGGTCATTGTGGCCGACAGGGCTGCACGCACGCCAGAAGGTGTGGGTTTGTTGGTTCAATTGGCCGAGTTGCTGCAGGCCAAAGTGATCGATCAGGGCAGTCGCATGAACTTCCCCAAGACCCATTACTTGAGCGCACCAGCAACGGCCATTGCCAATGCTGACGTGATCATTGGATTGGAGCTCTCCGATTTCTGGGCCACCGTCAATGCCTACACCGACAACAACTCCAACGATGGACACGGCACCAACGCATCTCGCATCAAACCTGAAACCAAGTTGATCAGCATCAATTCGGTGGACCTGCTCACCAAAGCCAACTACCAAGACTTCCAGCGCTTTCAAGTCGTTGATGTCCAGATGGCGGCCGATGCCCAAACGACATTGCCTTCCTTGATCGAGGCGGTCCGTTCTGCTTTGCCCGCAGATAAAAAAGATGCCATCGCCAAACGGGGCGAAGTCCAGCGCAAAGCCTACGAAGAGGATCGAATCCGCACCCGAACTGCCGCAGCACTGGGGTGGAACGAAAGCCCCATAAGTACGGCCAGATTGGTCATGGAAACTTTTGCAGCAGTCAAAAATGAAGACTGGGCATTGGTGGCCTCTGAGGGCAATGTCAGCAATTGGCCAACCCGCCTTTGGCCGATGGAGAAACACCACCAATGGCTGGGCCGATCAGGGGGTTACGGCGTCGGGTACGGTGCACCCGCTTCTGTGGGTGCCGCTTTGGCCAACCGCGATCTGGGACGTTTTTCGGTCAGCATTCAATCGGATGGTGACTTGATGTTTGCACCCGGTGTTCTTTGGACAGCGGCCAAACACAAAATCCCCCTGCTCTCCGTGATGCACAACAACAGAGGCTATCACCAAGAGGTCATGCACCTGCAACGGTTGGCCAACTTCCGAAATCGCAAAGTGAAGTTAGAAGGGGACATGGGACCTGTGGGCACCAGCATCGAAAACCCTGACATCCAGTACCACGAACTGGCCAAGTCAATGGGCTGGTGGGCCAAAGGGCCGATCAAGGATCCAGCTCAATTGGCATCTGCCTTGAAGGAAGCTGTGGCCGTTGTGAAGTCTGGTCATCCGGCTTTGTTGAATGTGTGGACTCAACCACGCTGAAGAAAGATCACACCATGAAAAAACAGATTGCGATGATGTCTTTAGGTGTTGCGCTCTTGAGCAGCACCCTCCTTGCCAATGCACAAACCACAGCGGGTTCCGCCGAAAAAGGCAAAGAAGCCTTTTTCAAAAATGGTTGCTGGGGGTGTCACGGCTTTGTGGGTCAAGGCGGTGTTGCAGGGCCCAAGCTGGCGCCCGAGCCCAAACCGATTGAATACATACAAGCTTTCGTGAGGCACACAAAAGGACCTATGCCGCCTTACAGTGAAAAGATCTTGTCCAACCAAGAATTGGTGGACATCCATGCTTACCTCAAATCCATTCCCAAGGGGCCCGATTACAAGACCATTCCATTGCTCAATTGAGGTGAAGCCCGGAAGTCTTAGAACGCCAGGCTTTGCCCTATTTGTACTTGGCTTCTAACGCGTCGAAGAATGGTTTTTGAACCAGACCTTGACGCTCTGCAAAAGTGGCCACCACATTGGGGTCTTCTTGCAATTCGCCAGTGGCCTTCAACTGATGGAGCGCAAGGGTCATGCCCCTGACGGCGCCTTGCAGCGCCGCATTGGCATACAGCACCAAACCGAACCCCATGTCCGCCAACACCTGCTGCGGCAGCGCCGGTGTTTTGCCACCAATCACCACATTCACAATCTGAGGGCAAGCCAATTCACGGGCAATGCGCCTCATTTCGTCTTCGCTTTCGGGCGCTTCAACAAACGTCATGTCTGCACCGTGTTCAGCATAGGCTGCTGCACGATCAAGCGCTTCATTCAAACCCAGCACAGCACGCGCGTCAGTGCGCGCAATGATCAAGAAATCCGCATGCTGACGGGCATCCACCGCGGCTTTGATTTTGCCAATCATTTCCTCAACAGGCACAACGGACTTGCCCGCAAAGTGTCCGCACTTTTTGGGCATCAACTGGTCTTCGAGTTGGATCGCATTGGCGCCCGATCGCTCGAGTGTGCGCACCGACTGGCGAACATTCAAGGCATTGCCAAAGCCCGTGTCAGCATCCACGATGATGGGCAGGTCCACGGCATCTCGAACAGCGGCAGTGTGCTGCGCCAAATCACTCAGGCCAATGAAACCCAAATCGGGAATGCCATAAAACGTATTGGTAATGCCTGCACCACTGAGGTAGACCGCTTCAAAACCCACTTGTTGAATGACACGCGCTGCCAATGCGTTGGCCGCACCAGCGACAAGCAAACCATTTTTTTGACCGACGCGCTGACGCAAGAAAGTGCCTGGGTGCCCCATTGAAACCGTCATTTAATCTTCCTTCATTCCAGATGCACGAATGATGGCACCCAACTTGGTGCGCTCAGCATTCACAAAGTCATTGAATTGCGGGCGTGTGCCACCGATAGGCTCTATGCCCATGCTTTTGAGACGTTCCGAAATGGCAGGATTTTTCATGGCGGCATCCACGGCAGCGGCCATTTTGTCCATGATTTCTGGCGGCACACCCACCGGCGCATGAATGCCCGCCCAATGCGCAATTTGGACATCGGGGTAACCCAGCTCAGCGGTGGTCGGCAAATCGGGGGCTACCGACATGCGCTGGGTCCAAGTGGTGGCCAAAGCCCTGAATTTGCCACCCGGCTGAATGTGCGGCAAAGAGATGATGCTCGCCTCTGAGGTGCCATCGACTTGGCCACCCATGACCGCTGTCGAGCTTTCAGAGCCGCTTTTGTAAGGCACTGGAATGAAATTGGTACCGTACTTCAAGTTCATCATCTCTGCCACAAAGTGTGGGGTACTGCCCGTGCCCGCTGTCGCAAAGTGCGCACCCTGGCCTTTCTTGGCGTTGTCGATGAAGTCTTTCAAGGTGTTGTGCTTTGATTTGGCCGATGTCACGATGATGGAAGGGGCCAAACCAATCATGACCACGGGCACCAACTCATTGTCTTTGTAGGGCGCAGATTTTTTAATCAGAGTGTTGGAAATGACGCCTGCCGCGCTGATCAAAAAAGTGTAGCCATCCGGCGCACTTTTGATGCCCAGCATGGTCCCCAAGGTACCGCCTGCACCGGGTTTGTTCTCGATGATCACCGGCTGACCCAGGACCTTGCTTGCCCCCTCTGCCGCAGCCCTGGCCAACAAGTCGTTGGCGCCACCCGATGCAAATGGCACGATGAAACGGACAGGTTTGGTGGGCCAGGTGCTGGCAACGTTGCTTGTTTGCGCCCAACCGTTGTTAACGAGCAAGGTCAGCGCCGCCAACGTCAAACCCGCTGTTGATTTTGAAAAAACGGATCTGAGATTAAAAGGCCAATGTGTCATGAGGGTTCCTGATCGCGAGCGAGAAGCGAAATTGAATGCCGATTTTGAATGATTTCAAAAACAGGACATGACCCGCTCGTGAATTAAATTCCCGCCGCTGCCAGAATTTGAAAAGTCTAGGGGTTAATCCTCTGGAGTCCCAGCTTTCATCCAGTGATAGTCGGCGGGTTGTATCAGAAGAACACGCTGCTCTATGTATCCCCAACGTCAATTGAAACGACTGCATTTGCAGTCGCCTCAAGCACACGCGCTTGCTCAGTTTTATTCAAAAGCATTCGGTATGTCATGCCATGAAGCGCATGGGACTTGGTTTTGCCGAAATGAAGACCGAGAAGTTCTGGTGTCTGAGGGGCAAGCGGGGCAACTTCACTATGCCCTGTTTGGCATCAAAGGTTCTGAAGAATGGGCTGCATTCAAACTGAAAACCCGCGCCTTGCGAACGGCCGATTTGAAGGCCTACCCAGAACTTCCCGACACGGCCATGGGTTTCATCGATCCTGACCAAAATTGCGTGGTTTTTGTCCCTGAATCAGACCTTGAGTCGCCAACACAACGCCCATCTTTGGCGACGAATTCAGATCCATTGCCGCCTGCAGCCTCACAGCATTTCGCGCTTCGAACCCCAAACATTCAAGCCATGGTGCGTTTTTACACCGAAGACCTCGGCTTTATTTTGTCGGATGTGGTGAAAGACGACACAGGGCAACTCAAAGCCTGCTTTGTTCGGGGCAATGAAATGCACCACACCCTGGCTCTTTTTGGTGCACCTGTCAGCTGCTTTGATCACCAGTCGTTTGAAACACCCGGTTGGCATGAGTTGAAAGATTGGGCCGACCACATGGGCCAATTGCGCGTGGAGATTGTGTGGGGTGTGGGGCGTCACGGACCTGGCAACGATGTGTTTTTCATGGTGCGCGACCCGGATGGCAATTTGGCAGAAATTTCCTCTGAAATTGAAATGTGCGATGCCAGTCGCCCTGTTGGTGAATGGAAGCATGAAGAGCGCACTTTGAATTTATGGGGCAAAGCGATCATGCGCAGTTGATTTTTTGAGTTTCATTTTTTTTGATTGAATTTGCACTCCAACATGTTTAAAAAATTATTCTTTGCACTGACCGTATTGGCGACCTCCAGCTCTTGGACATGGGCTCAACAAGCCAGCTCCGACTACCCCACCAAGCCCATTCGGATCGTGGCCCCCTCCGCTGCCGGTGGCGGCTTTGATTTGGTGGCCAGGGTCTTAGGGAGCAAATTGTCAGAGCAGATGGGGCAGCAATTTGTCGTGGAAAACCGCTCAGGTGGCGGCACCTTGGCAGGCACACAAGTCATTGCCAAAGCGCCTGCCGATGGTTATCACCTCATCGTGGGCGGTTTGTCCAACATGGCTTTGAATGCCGGCCTGTATAAAAATCCCGGGTACGAGCCCTTGACGGACTTCATTCCCCTGCGCATTGTGGTTTCGCACTCCTACACCTTGGTCGGCCGCAAAGATTTGCCCTTCAACAACATGAAAGACATGTTGACCTATGCCAAAGTCAATCCAGGCAAACTGAACTTTGGCACCAGTGGTCCTGGCACGGGCCAATTCATCCTGGCCTCACTGATCAAGGGCATGGGCAATGTCGACATTCAATTGGTGCCTTACAAAGGTGCGCAACCTGTCTATATGGACTTGCTCGGTGGGCGCGTTGATTTGTTTTTCGACAACACCACCACCACCCGCACTTATTTAGAGAGCAACCAGTTGAAGGCGTTTGCCGTCTCCAGCCGCCAACGCGCCCCCGATGGTCCACAGATCCCCACCTTGATGGAAACGGGCGCTATGGATTTGGAAATGGAAACCTGGTTTGGCTTGTTTGCACCGGCCAAAACACCCCCCGCCATTGTTGACAAACTCCGGGCTGAGATTGACAAAGCCATGCAATCGGCCGATGTGCGCAAAAAACTGCAACAGGGCAGCGGCCGCATTGTTCAAATGAACAACGCGGAAACCGAAGCCATGATGAAGTCTGAAGCGGCCAAATGGCCGAGACTTCTTAAAAACGCAGGCATCGCGCAAGAGTAATTCACGCCAACAGATTCGCTTCATGTCACAAGCCCTTTTAGAGCGACTCGAGATTGCAGAGCTGGTTCAAAGCTGGGCGCTTTACCGTGACGCAGGCGACTGGGATAAATTGCGAGCGACCGTCTATGCCGACGGCACCATGACGGCCACATGGTTTCATGGCACGTTCGAAGCATTTATTTCTGGCATGCAAGACGCATGGCGAAAGGGCTCCAGTTCGCAACACTTCCAAGGTGGCACGGTCGTTGAAGTGCAGGGCACCAAAGCGATTGCGCAAACGCGCATGGCCATTTTGGTGCGTGGCAAATTGGACGCGGTTCCTGTCGATGTCCATTGCATTGGGGTCTTTTACGACCGCGTTGAAAAGCGCGATGGGCTATGGCGAATTGCTAAACGCAATGTCATTTACGACAAAGACACATTGACACCCGTTCATGTGGGAGATGCCATTGAACTCTCAAGCGAGCGCCTTCTGCGCTTTCCTGAAGGCTATCGCCACTTGGCTTATCTGCAATCTTTCAATGGTGCCCAGGTCAATCCTGAACTGCCCACCACCCGATCCGAAGCAAGCCAGCAACTGAAACTTGAAGCACAACAATGGTTAAGGAGTCTTTCATGAGCACCCTCGAGAAATCAACTCAATCCCCCGCCCATTTGTCTTGTTTGTGCGATGCCGATTGCACCACGTCAAGTCAACCCAGCAGCGGATCAACACGGCGCGGCTTTCTCTCTTCTTTGCTGGCCACAGGCACTGCTGCTGGCCTTGGCGCGACTTTGGCAGGTTGCCAATCGCTAGACAGCGTCTTCGGTTCTGCCAAACCGGCAAAGTCACCCCGCATCGACATTCACCACCACATGGTGCCCCCCTCCTACGCCGCAGACATGCGGCGCATGGGTTTGGGTGGTGTGCCTCGCTGGACGCCACAGATGTCCATCGATGACATGGACAAAAATGACATCGCCACCTCGGTGGTGGCCCTGATTCAGCCCGGTGCATTTTTCAAAAATGTGACGGCTGACCGGCGCATGGCGCGTGAGGCCAATGAATACGCCGCCCAAATGTCACGCGATTTTCCAGGCCGATTTGGCTCTTTTGCAACGCTTCCGCTGATGGATGTCGAAGGCAGCTTGAGAGAAATCGCCTATGCCTACGACACCCTCAAAGCCGATGGCATTGGCTTGATGACCAGCTACGGCGATCTGTACTTGGGCGACAAGCATTTTTGGCCCATCTGGGAAGAGCTCAACAGGCGCAAAGCTGTGATTTACGTTCACCCCCTTCTGCCCGATTGCTGCCGCAACCTCATTCCTGGTCTGCCTAATTCCTCGCTGGAGTATGCAACCGACACCACCAGAACCATCGCCAGCATGTTGTTCTCTGGGGCAGCCCACAAATTCCCAGACATTCGATGGATTTGGTCGCACAGCGGCGGCACCATGCCTTTTTTGTGGAGCCGCTTCACCCGCCAAGAGGTGGACATGAAAGAGAAAGCCAAAGAAGTGCTGCCGAATGGTGTCTTGAAAGAAGTCCAAAAGTTTTACTACGACACAGCACAAGGACACCACGAAGGTGCCATGAAGGCCTTGCGGCAATTGATTCCCACCTCCCAAATCATGTACGGATCGGATTATCCTTACCGTCCTGGAGCAGAAACTCGCGAAGGTTTGTCTGAAAGGCAGTTCACGCAGGCAGAACGCGTGGCCATTGACAGAGGCAATGCCTTGCGTTTGATGCCCCAGCTTGCACCCAAAGCTTAAGACACCCCGCTTCAGCGCGCATCCCCAAAACGAACATCTATTTTTTGAACAGGAAAATTTTTCATGAGCCATGCATCTCCCGTGACCAACAGCCGAAAGGCCGACTTCCCCATTGACGCGCAATTTACAGAGCGGTGGTCACCGCGTGCTTACTCGGATGAAGTCGTTTCTGAAGCCGCCGTCATGAGCATGCTCGAGGCTGCACGGTGGGCACCTTCGTCAAATAACGCGCAACCCTGGCGTTTTGCCGTTGTGCTGCGCAACGACCCTCAATGGGATGCCCTGTTTGCAACTTTGAACCCCAACAACCAGGCTTGGGCCGGCAAAGCGGGCGCTTTGGTGGCCATTGCTTCTTACCAATTGGCAGCGAAAGCGGGATCGCCCGACTTGATTCCCAATGGCATGCACGCTTTCGACACGGGCGCCGCTTGGGCTTACATGGCCATGCAAGCGCACCTGAATGGCTTTTCACTGCATGGCATTGGCGGCTTTAACAAAGACGCAGCGGCTCAGGTCTTGTCCCTGCCCTCTGACCACACCTTGCAAATGTTGGCCACTGTGGGCAAACGCGGCGATGCGGCCACACTGCCCGATGCCTTGCGCGAAAGAGAAGCACCCAACGCACGCAAGCCGCTGAGTGCATTGGCCAAGCGGGGATCTTTTTAAGTGACCCCAGTCAAACACCCTCTGCTTCAAGCGCAGTCGGCCCTGAGCTTCAGTCACATGGGCTTTTTTGTGCGCGATCCAGAGCGCATGGCCCTTTATTACCAAACGGTCCTCGGTTTCACCATCACTGACCGCGGTTTGTTGGGAACGGTCCCTTTGATTTTTTTAAGCCGCGACCCGGCTGAACACCATCAAATCATCTTGGCAGGCGGCAAGCCAGAGGGCATGAACTTCAATGCCATCAACCAAATTTCATTTCGCGTGCAGGGGCTGGATGTGCTCCGGGCTGTCAAAGCGCTGGCCGAACAAGACCCTGGCACCACCGAAATGCTGTGTGTGACCCATGGCAATGCCATCTCGATTTATTTCCGAGACCCTGAAGGCAATCGGATTGAAGCCTTTGTCGATACCCCATGGTATTGCGAGCAACCCCTTCGAGAACTCATCGATCTGAACGATGACGATGCAACGATCTTGGCGAAATCAGAAAAAATTGCCAGGTCACGTCCTAAATTTCAATTGCGCACCACATGGCAAGCCGAGATGGCGAGCCGGATGGGCTACACCCCTTTTTAACTTGAAGAAACACCATGAAACTCATCAGCTTCTTGCTCAACAACACCGCATGCTATGGCGCAGTTCAAGGCAACAAAGTTCTTAACTTGACGCCTCTCTTGGGTGCACAAGCGCCCGATCTGAAAACCCTGATTGCCAAAAAAATGTTCGCGCAAGCAGCGCAAGCATTGAGCACCCACACACCCGATTTGAATTTTGACGACTTGACGCTTTTGCCCGTCATTCCCAACCCAGAAAAAATCATGTGTGTGGGTTTGAACTACCACGACCACGTCAAAGAAACAGGCCGTGACCTGACAGAGAAACCCGCCATTTTTTCACGCGTGAATTCTTCGCAAGTGGGTCATGGCCAAGACATCATGCGTCCGCCAGAGTCGCATCGCCTGGACTACGAAGGTGAAATTGCCATCATCATTGGTGAGGGGGGTCGCCGTATTTCTGAGGCGGATGCCTGGAAGCACATTGCTGGCTACTCTTGCTACAACGATGGCTCGGTGCGAGATTGGCAAAATTTCACCACCCAGTGGACTGCCGGTAAAAACTTCTGGCGCACGGGCGGGTTTGGCCCCTGGATGGTCACGGCCGATGAAATCCAACCTGGTCAAACCATGACCCTGAGCACGCGCTTGAATGGTGTTGAGTTGCAACGCGCCACCACCGACATGATGATTCACAGCATCCCTCGTCAAATTGCCTACATCTCCACCTTCATTCCCCTTGAACCAGGCGATGTGATTGTGAGCGGCACACCGGGCGGCGTGGGCAACAAGCGCACACCCCAGGTTTTCATGAAACCCGGTGATGTGGTTGAAATTGAAGTGGATGCCGTGGGTATTTTGCGCAACACCATCAAAGACGACGTCGCAGCATGACACCCTGGAAACGCTTGCTCGCACTTTGCCTGGCCGTTGGCTTCATGCCCATGGCCAGCGCGCAAGACAACTGGCCCCAAAAGCCTATTCGCCTTTTGCTGGGTTTCCCAGCAGGGGGTGGATCGGACATCGTGGCCCGACTGGTTGCCAAGTCATTGGGCGATCGCCTCGGACAAAACGTGGTGGTGGACAACAAACCTGGGGCGGGTGGCAACATCGCCACAGAAATGTTGGTTCGTTCAGCGGGCGATGGTTACACCCTTCTCTTGGTTCCGAGTGGCCACGCCAGCGGCGCGGCCATGAAAAAATCACTGCCTTTTGATCCCATCAAGGATTTGGCATGGGTCAGCACCGTCACCACTTACCCTCTGGCCTTCACAGTCGCGCCCAACTCGCCGATCAGGTCTTATGCTGACTTGATTCAAAAAGCCAAAGCAGAACCCAACAAGTACACCTATTCTTCTGTTGGCATTGGCACGGCCATGCACCTCGCAGCCGAGTGGGCATTCGGTGATGCCAATGTGCAAGTGACACACATTCCTTTCAAGGGCGGAACTGGCCCTTTGACGGAGTTGCTGGCTGGGCGCCTGGATGTGATGGTGGACACCATGACCTTGACCGCTTCATTGTTGAAAGACCAGCGCGTCAGGGCCATTGCGGTCACCTCTCCACCGGGCGCGAGCCCTGTGTCGGGTGTACCCGCCATTGCCGATCAATACCCTGGGGTGGTGTTTGAATCTTGGCTGGGCATTGCTGCGCCTGCCACGACACCGCCCGAATTGGTTGATCGCCTGAACAAAGAAATCCGTGCCGTTCTCAACCAAGAGGACGTCAAGCAAAAACTCATCTCATTTGGAGGCTCGCCCCAAGCCAGTTCGCCGAATGAATTCAAAACGCGTGTTGAGCGAGACATGCGCAACTTGAAAAAAGTGATTCAAGACAAAAAAATTGAACTTGAATAAACACGAGACTAAAAAAATGACACATGACATGACACAGCAGTTGCGCATCAGGCAGTTGGTCGAAAACTGGGCCGTCTGGCGCGATGCAGGACTTTGGGACAAGTTTCGCACCGTC
This sequence comes from Limnohabitans sp. 15K, assembly GCF_002778285.1. Lineage (GTDB taxonomy): Bacteria > Pseudomonadota > Gammaproteobacteria > Burkholderiales > Burkholderiaceae_C > Limnohabitans_A. The sequence goes on along the minus strand of NZ_NESM01000003.1, from coordinate 410,373 downwards.
TGGCACCACGATGGCGTGATGATGGCCACCTGGTTTCAGGGCCCCTTCGAAGAGTTCATCAAGGTAACCATTGAGGGCTGGAACAAGGGCGTCAGCATTTTGCACTTCTTGGGTGGCTCCGCCATTGAAGTCCAAGGGACTCGCGCCATCTCTCAAACAAAAATGACCATTTCTCAGCGCGGCATGGTGGAAGGTGTGTTGTGCGATGTGGTTTGCACTGGTCGTTTTTACGACTTCTTTGAAGAGCGCAATGGCCAATGGGGCTTGGTTCACCGCCAGCCCATTTACGAAAAAGACCGGATCGATCCCGTTGATCCATCGGCCGTTCTCAAGTTAGACGCCGAAGCCTTGTCTCATTTTCCGGAGGGCTATCGGCACTTGGCCTATATCCAAACACGCATTGGCTACACCGTGAAAATGGACATGCCCATGCTCAAGGGTGATGTTGTTCAAGAACTTTACCGGCGTGGCGACAACTGGCTAAAAGGTTTGCCGCTGGAAAGATGAATGGGTTTAAAACCTCTATCCTGTCTTGAAGCACATAAGAAAAAAGTCACTTTGCAACGCCTTGCAAAGTGACTTGAAGTATTGAAATGGTAGGGCGTCACGGACTTGAACCGTGGACCAAAGGATTATGAGTCCTCTGCTCTAACCAACTGAGCTAACGCCCCCACCGAAGCCATGATTGTAGTGGCCCGGAAACGGCTTATTTGGACTGGCTCAGCGCGTTGCTGACCAAGCGCGAGGTGATGTTGACGATCTGGATCATCCGGTCGTAGGGCATGCGGGTCGGGCCAATCACACCTAGGGTGCCCACGATCTGACCATCCACCTCATAAGGCGAACTGACCACCGACAACTCTTGCATCGGCACGATCTGGCTTTCGCCGCCAATATAGATGCGCACACCTTCTGCCTGGCTCGAGACGTCCAGCAAGCGCATGAGCTGGGTTTTTTGCTCAAACAGGTCAAAAGCCCGCCGCAGATGGCCCATGTCGCTGGAGAAATCGCTCACCGACAGCAAGTTGCGCTCGCCTGCAATCACCACCTCGTTTTGGTCATCGGCCAGCGCCTCGGTGCTGACCTGAACCGCTGCCTGCATGAGCGTGGCGATTTCGCTTTGCAGGCTGACCAGCTCTTGCTGCACCCGGCTGCGAACCTGCTCGATGGCCATGCCCGCGTAATGGGTGTTCAAGAAATTAGAGGTCTCAATCAGCTGGCTTTGCGAGTAATCGGTCTCGGTGAACAGGATGCGGTTTTGCACGTCACCTTCTGGCGAAACGATGATGACCAGCAAACGCCGCTCAGACAAACGTAAAAATTCGATGTGCCGGAACACCGAAGGCCTGCGCGGCGTCATGACCACGCCCACAAAATGCGACAGGTTAGAGAGCAAGTTGGCCGCACTGGCAATCACCTTTTGCGGCTGGTCAGGAATCAGGGCGGGGGTCTCGAAGCCATCGCGTTGCACCGTGAGCATGGTGTCCACAAACAGGCGGTAGCCACGGCTGGTCGGGATGCGGCCGGCCGAGGTGTGGGGGCTGGCGATCAGGCCCAACTCTTCCAGGTCGGACATGACGTTTCGAATGGTGGCAGGCGAGAGGTCCAGGCCCGAGGCTTTGGAGAGCGTGCGAGAGCCAACGGGTTGGCCATCCGCGATATAACGCTCCACCAGCGCTTTGAGCAATAACTTGGCACGATCATCTAGCATTTGGTCATTTTAATGATGTAATTTAGAGATGACATCCAAGTTCCGTTACGTTGCACTCTTTGGCAAGTACCACACCACCGCGCATGGTGGGGCGTTGGAGAGTTCCCGTCGGGCTTTGGACGACGTCGCACAGTTCTTGACCCGACAAGGCTGCGAAGTGGTGCTGGACCGAGAAACCGCCATGCACACCGGTTTGAACCAATACCCCATGCTGGACATGGACGACATTGGCACGCAATGCGATCTGGGTTTGGTCATTGGCGGCGACGGCACCATGCTGGGCATTGGCCGCCAGATGGCCCGTTTCAATTTGCCACTCATGGGCATCAACCAGGGGCGACTGGGCTTCATCACCGATATCCCGCTGCAAAGCTACCAAGATGTGTTGTTGCCCATGCTTCAGGGCCACTACCAAACAGAAGACCGCAGTTTGCTGCAAGCCCACGTCATGCGGGACCAACGCAGCGTGTTCAACGCATTGGCCATGAACGATGTGGTGGTCAACCGAGGCGGCACCTCGGGCATGGTGGAGCTGCGGGTCGAGGTCGACGGTCATTTTGTGTCCAACCAACGCGCCGACGGCTTGATCATTGCCACGCCCACTGGCTCCACCGCTTATTCGCTGTCGGTCGGTGGGCCGCTGATGCACCCCTCCATTGGTGGTTGGGTGATGGCCCCCATCGCACCGCACACTTTGTCCAACCGCCCGATTGTCTTGCCTGAATCGTCCGAGATCAGCATCGAGATCGTGGCAGGACGTTATGTCAGCGCCAACTTTGACATGCAATCACTGGCCGACCTGATTTTGGGCGACCGCATCGTGGTCAATCGCTCCGAACACACGGTGCGTTTTTTACATCCCGCTGGTTGGAATTACTTCGACACCTTGCGCAAAAAAATGCACTGGAATGGGGGCGATTGAGCCATGGCGTTGACGCACATCACCCTGCGCGACTTTGTGATCGTGCAAACCCTCGAACTGGACCTGGCGCAAGGTTTCAGCGTCTTGACAGGCGAAACCGGTGCCGGCAAATCCATCCTGATTGACGCTTTACAACTGGCGCTTGGGGCCCGTGCCGAATCTGGCGTGGTGCGTGAAGGGGCGAGCCGATGCGAAGTGTGTGCCGAATTCGATCCCACACCCGCCATTCAGACCTGGCTTGAAAAGGCTGGTTTTGAAACCGATACCGCCTTGCTGCTGCGCCGCACAGTAGACACCACCGGCAAAAGCCGCGCCTGGATCAACGGCAGCCCGGCCACGGCCACGCAACTGCGCGAACTGGGCGAGCAACTGCTGGACATCCACGGCCAACACGCTTGGCAGAGCCTGACCAGGCCAGACGCGGTTCGCGGCTTGCTTGATGCCTATGCGGGCATCGACACCCGCCCATTGAAAGCCACTTGGCAAACCTGGCGACAAGCTCTGCAGACATTAGCCGAAGCAGAAAAAGCCCAAAGCACACTGGCCAACGAACGTGAGCGACTGGCTTGGCAAATCGGCGAACTGGACAAGCTCAATCCACAAGTGGACGAATGGCAAGAGCTGAGCACCCAGCACAGCCGTTTGGCCAACGCGCAAGCCCTGATTGATGGGGCCAATCAGAGCACTGTTTTGCTAGAAGGCGAAGACGATGGAGGGGTTTTGCGCCAGTTGTCCCGCGCCATCCAAACCCTGCAGTCGCTGGGGCAGTTTGAGCCCGAATTCAACGCTTTGGCTGAGGTGCTGACTTCGGCCCAGGCCCAAGCCGAAGATGTGGCCCACAGCCTGCACACCTATTTGCGAAAAACCGACTTGGACCCCGCGCAGCTGGGCAGGCTCGACGAACGCATGGGGCTTTGGTTGTCACTGGCCCGTCGTTACAAAAAAACACCCGCCGATCTGCCTTTGGCCTTGCAAACTTGGCGTCAAGAATTGGCACAACTCGATGCTGCGGGCGATCTGGAAGCCTTGCAAAAAGCCGCACAAACCGCACAAACCGCCTTCACACAAGCGGCTAAAGCTGTCTCTCGCCAACGCCAGCAAGCGGCCAAACCCCTGGCCCAAGCGGTCAGCAGCGCCATGCAGCAGTTGGGCATGAAAGGCGGCCGTTTTGAAGTGCAACTGCAAACCCTCGACGCACCCGCTCAGCATGGCCTGGAAGAAGTCGGTTTTCTGGTCGCGGGCCACGAAGGCAGCACACCCAAGCCCGTCGGCAAAGTCGCCTCGGGGGGCGAACTCTCGCGCATCGCGCTGGCCATCGCCGTGACCACCAGCGAACTGGGCGAAGCCGGCACCTTGATTTTTGACGAGGTCGACTCGGGTGTCGGTGGTGCCGTGGCCGAAACCGTGGGGCGCCTCATGAAACAGCTGGGCCAACACCGCCAAGTGTTGGCCGTGACCCACTTGCCCCAAGTGGCTGCCTGTGCAGACCACCACTTGCTGGTCAGCAAGGCGGCGGTCAAAGGGCAGATCAGCAGCCAAGTTTGCGGGGTGAACGGCGAAGAACGTGTGAGCGAAATCGCCCGCATGCTGGGCGGTGAAAAGCTGTCCGCCACCACCTTGGCCCACGCCCGAGAAATGCTGGGCACTCCACCCCCAAAGCCCTCACCCCAACCCTCTGGCCGCAAAGCCGCACAAAGCTGAGCATGGACATCATTCTGATCACCGGCATGTCCGGCTCCGGCAAATCGGTGGCGCTGCACGCGCTGGAGGACGCGGGCTATTACTGCGTCGACAATCTGCCCCCGGAATTGTTGATTCCCTTCGTCAAACTCGAAGAGCAACACCAAGAACAACGCTTGGCCATTGCGATCGATGTGCGCAGCGCCAACTCGCTGCACCTCATGCCCGAGCAAATGAGTTTGCTGCGTGACATGGGCATGTCAGTCAAATCGGTCTTTCTGGATGCGAACTCCGACACCCTGCAGCGGCGTTATTCAGAATCGCGACGCAAACACCCCTTGTCGGGCGGCGACAAGCCCCAAAGCGACAAAGCGTTGATTGAAGCCATTGGTTTTGAACGTGAACTGCTGGCAGATTTGCGCGATCGTGCCCACGTCATCGACACCAGTTTGCTGCGCTCGGCACAGCTTCAAACTTACATCAAAACTTTGGTCAGTGCGCCACGGGCCCAATTGACGCTGGTGTTCGAATCGTTTGGCTTCAAGCGCGGCATCCCTACCGATGCCGACTATGTGTTTGACGTGCGCATGTTGCCCAACCCCCATTACGAAAGCGCTTTGCGCCCACTGACGGGCAGAGACGAGCCCGTACAAGCTTACCTTCGGCAATCGGAAGAGTTCGTGCAGATGCAGCTGCAAATCGAAGGGTTCTTAAAACACTGGATCCCAGCCATCGAGCGCGACCACCGCAGCTACGTTACCGTGGCCATCGGCTGCACCGGGGGGCAACACCGCTCGGTGTTCATGGTGGAGCAACTGGCACAAAGCTTTGGTGCACGTTGGCTCACGCTCAAGCGGCACCGCGAACTTGACGCCATCTGAGCGGTCCACGACATCCCGAACTGCAAAGGTCATCCCGCACTTGATTTGGGATCCATTTTTTTTCATTCGCCAGCCAGCAAAAGCCTGATTGGTGCAGGCAAGCCCATTCCCGGCCACACCTGGGCATCCACCCACTGACCCTCACTGGCCGGGCCTGACTGCCCAGACCCCAGCATGCGCACCGGGTGCAAGTGCAAATCCCGGTGTGTCAACACATGCTTCCAGGGCGGGATGTATTGCGGCTCAGCGCCCTCAGGCCAAGCGGCCAACAAATCAGATTCAGACTCAAACACCGGCAAGCTGAACAGCCCCGCCCAAATGCCCTTTTCTGGCCGTTTTTGCAGCCACACCTGACCTTGGGCATTGACGGCCCACAACAGCCACAACGTGGCGCTGCTGCGCTTGAGTTTGCGGGTTTTGACGGGATAGGCCAGCGGTTCGCCTTGCGCTTTCGCTCGGCACACCAAGCTGACTGGGCAGGCCTCACACTGGGCTTTGCGCGGCAAACACACCGTGGCCCCCAAGTCCATCAGGGCTTGGGTGTAGCGCGGCATGTCTGCGGCTTGCTCGGGCAAAAGGTCTTGCGCCAACGCCCAAAGTGCTTTTTCATTCTTGGCCACCGCCATGTCAGCGCCATAGCCCAGCACGCGGGTCAACACCCGTTTCACATTGCCGTCCAAAATCGCTGAGCGCTCCTGAAAGCAAAACGCTGCAATGGCTGCGGCCGTCGATCGGCCAATGCCAGGCAAGGTTTGCAGGTCTTCAGCACGACGCGGAAAGACCCCGCCAAAACGCCCCATCACCTCTTGGGCACATTTGTGCAGGTTGCGGGCGCGGCTGTAATAGCCCAAGCCGCTCCACAGCGCCAGCACATCGTCTTGCGGCGCAGCAGCCAAAGCGGCCACATCCGGAAAACGCCCCAAAAACCGGGGAAAGTAATCGAGCACGGTAGTCACCTGCGTTTGCTGCAGCATGATCTCGGACAACCAGACACGGTAGGGGTCTTGGGTGTTTTGCCAGGGCAGGCTTTGGCGACCATGCAAAAGCTGCCAATCCACCATGCGCCGGGCAAAACCATCAGGCAAGTTCATCAGGGTTTCTGGCATATCGAGCAGTAAAAGGTGGTGCGCTGGCCTTGCAACATGGACTTGATGGGTGTGGCGCACACCCTGCATGGTTCGCCAGCGCGACCGTAAACCGCCGCCTCCAACTGGAAATACCCGGTTCGTCCTTCGGCATTCACAAAATCCTTGAGCGAACTGCCGCCCTGCTCCACAGCGCGGGTCAGCACCTGCACGATGGCCGCATGCAGCCGGGCCACCCGGGGTTTGGACAGACGGGCGGCTTTGGTGGTGGGGCGAATGCCCGCCATGAACAAAGCCTCAGACGCGTAAATATTGCCCACACCCACCACCTCATCACCTGCCAACAACACCTGTTTGATGGCAGATTGGCGTTTTTTGAGCGCTTGGGCAAAGGCGGTCACATCAAACTGAGCGCTCAAGGGCTCCACACCCAGCCGCCCCAGCAGCTTTTGCGCCTGCGGCGAATCTTCGGATGGCGCCCAGACCACCGCACCGAAGCGGCGTGGGTCGTGCAGGCGAAGCACGCCCCGGTCGGTCACCAAGTCCATGTGGTCGTGCGGCCCGGCCTCGGGTTGGGCTGGGGCGAAGTTCAAGCTGCCCGACATGCCCAGATGCACCAGCAGCAAGCCTTGGTCCAGGTCCAACAGCAGGTATTTGCCACGTCGGCGCACACCCCAGATTTGCCGCCCCACCAAGTTGGCAGCAGGCACGCCCAGGGGCCAACGCAAGGGCTTGCCCATGTGCAGCGCCAAAATGTGCGCCGAGGCAATGCGGTCGGCAAAACTGCGGCGGGTGACTTCAACTTCCGGGAGTTCAGGCATGCAAGGGTCCGGCGAACAGGTGGCCATTGGCCTCTGCCGCGCTTGTTAAAAAGGTGGCTGGATTATGATGTCCAGCATGAAATTCTGGTTCCGACTTGCCGTCTTGTCCTCGCTCGCCATCGGTGCTTGGGCGCAGCCTACAGCCCCCAAAGCAGAGTCTCCGCCCAAACCTTCGGCGTTGGACGCGGCCCTTTTTTACCAAATTCTGCTGGGAGAATTGAACACGCGGCAAGGCTCGACCGGAAGCGGTTTTTCCATCATGCTGGACGCTGCCCGCAAAACCCGCGACCCAGCCTTGTTCCAACGTTCGGTGGACATGGCCTTGCAAGCCCGATCCGGCGAAGCGGCACTGCAAGCAGCGCAAACCTGGAAAAGGGAAATCCCCTCAGCCACCGAAGCCAGCCGCTATGTCTTGCAAATTTTGCTGGCCCTCAACCGAATCGATGAAGCGGGAAAAGCCTTGGCCGTCTCCATCAACGAGCTGCCTTTGGATGAACAACCCGGCGCCATCGCCTCGGTACCGCGCTTGTTCAGCGTGGTGAAAGACCAAGCCCTCGCAGCCGATGCTGTTGAACGCGCACTGACAAAAGCCTTCACTCAAAAAACCACCGTGGCGACCGCCTGGACCACCGTCGGCCGCATGCGACGCGATGCAGGCCAAATTTCTCGGGCAGTTGAAGCGGTGACCCAAGGCCATGCAGCCGACCCGAAAGCCGCAGGCCCCTTGATATTGGCGCTAAGCTTGCTGGTCAACGCCGACAGCCTTAAGCCGATGGTCGATGCGGCCATGAGAAACGATGTCACACCCGATTTGCGCTTGGCTTATGCACGCACGCTGGTGTCACTCCAGCTGATCCCCGATGCCTTGGCGCAGTTGGTGCAACTCAATGACAAGTACCCCGTGTTTGCGGACGGCTGGCTGATCCATGGTTTGGTGCTGCAAGAAAGCTCGAACCTGTTAGAGGCCGAAAAACGCCTTGAACAGTATGTGCGTTTGGTCACCCCCAGCAACACCCCTGAGCACCAGGCCGGATTGGCCGAAGCCTTGATGAATCTGGCGCAAATTGCACAGAAAAAAGGGCAACTGGAACGGGCACAGCAATGGCTGGCCCAAATGCCCGCTGGGGCGGACCCCATCAAACTGGCCAGCCGCCAAGCCGATGTGCTGGCCCAACAAGGGCGGCTAGACGAGGCACGTCAAGTCCTTGCACAGGTCAAACCTACCAATGCAGAGCAAGCGCTGCGCAAAGTGTTGGCGCAATCCTTTTGGCTGCGTGAAAACCGCGACACGGCAGCAGCCTATGTGTTGGTGCGTGCCGCGGTGGACAAACAACCGAACAACACCGAACTGTTGACCGAGTTGTCCCTCGTCTGCGAAAAACTCAAGCGCTTCGACGAAATGGAGGCCCTGCTGCGTCAGTTGATGGCCCTGGCACCCCAAGAAGCCCACGCCTTCAATGCCTTGGGTTATTCCTTGGCGGATCGGAACATCCGCCTGAACGAAGCGCTACAACTGATCGAAAAAGCGGTGCAATTGGCGCCTCAAGACGCTTACATCCAAGACAGCTTGGGCTGGGCGAAATTTCGCCTTGGCCAACAAGCCGAAGCGTTGGCCATACTGAGAGCCGCTTACAAAGCCAAACCGGATGCTGAAATCGCAGCCCATTTGGGCGAAGTGCTTTGGGTGATGGGCCAGCAAAAAGAAGCGGGCACCCTCTGGCGCGAAGGTTTGCTGCTCAAAGCCGACAACGAAACCTTGCTCGAAACCCTCAAGCGTTTCAACTTCAAGCCATGAGGCCTCCTCAAGAACTCTTGCAACAACCGGCCAAGCGGCTTGTGGGTCTGGGCCTTGGCGGCTGGGGATTGTTGGTGTTGGCCGGTTGCGCCACCCAGCGCCCAGCGCCCACTGACCCGGCCGCTTTTTGGTCAGGGCGTTTGGCCTTGCAATTGCAAAGTAACCCACCTCAAAACTGGAGCACCAGCTTTGAACTGCAAGGCTCGGCCGCACAGGGGCAAATGCTGTTGCTCAGTCCCATTGGCACCACCTTGGCCCGCCTGAGCTGGACCCCCCAATCCGCCCAACTCGAGCAAGGCCAAGACAAAACCGAAAGCACCAGCCTGCAAAGCCTCAGCCAGCGGCTGACCGGCACAAACCTGCCCATCTCCGCTTTGTTTGAATGGCTGGCAGGCCAAGCCACCCCAGCGTCAGGTTGGCAAGTGGACTTGTCGGCCTACCCACAAGGCCGCTTGACGGCCAAGCGAAGCACGCCCGGGCCCGAAGCGGTCTTGCGCATCGTGCTCGACCGCTGATCGAACACACTCCTCCAAGCCGGGCTGCCCACCATAATTTCTGCCTATGAAAAAGCTGTTCGACGTCCCAGCCCCCGCCAAACTCAACCTGTTTTTGCACATCACAGGCCAACGCCCCGACGGCTACCACCTGCTGCAATCGGTGTTCATGCTCATCGATTGGTGCGACACCCTGCACTTTGAGCAGCGCCCGGGAGGGGCCATCAGCCGCGAAGATTTGACGGTGCCCCTGCCTGCCGATGACCTGATCACCCGCGCAGCCAAACTGCTGCAACAGCAAACGGGCTGCAGTCAAGGTGTTCACATTGCTGTGGACAAACAAATACCGGCACAAGCGGGCATGGGTGGCGGTTCTTCTGACGCCGCCAGCTGCTTACTGGCCCTGAACCAGCTCTGGAACCTCAAGCTGAACCTTGAAACACTTGAAAAACTGGGCTTGCAACTGGGCGCAGATGTCCCGTTCTTTTTGCGTGGGCGCAATGCCTGGGTGGAGGGCGTGGGTGAAAAAATTACACCCATTGAACTAACATCCGCGAATTTTTGGGTCATCAAACCCCCCGCCGGGGTCGAAACAGCTCAAATTTTTAAGCATCCGGCCCTTCAACGCGACACAAAGCCTGCTACAATTTCGGTCTTCGCTGCACAGGCATATGACTTCGGTCACAATGATCTGCAGCCTGTTGCTCAAGCCATATGCCCCGAAATCACCGAAGCGCTCGAAGCGCTGAAGTTGGCGGGCATGAACGGCAAGATGACAGGTTCTGGCAGTGCAGTGTTCGCACATTGCACGCCAAGCACACCGCAAATCGTGGTTCCTGACCACTGGCAAGTGCGCAAGTGCAGCAATTTGGAGGTTCACCCTTTACAGGGTTGGGCAGCCAGCGAAAGTTGATCGGTCGGTCGCTGTTTCAGCGGTCAACCCGTGTAGGGGAGTCGCCAAGTTGGTTAAGGCACCGGATTTTGATTCCGGCATTCGAAGGTTCGAGTCCTTCTTCCCCTGCCAAATACGTTCATTCGTACAGGCCCTTTTTACTGATCGCTGGAATGCACATGCAGCCTGCCTCACTCCCCCTTCTGTTTACAGGCAACGCCAACCCAGTTTTGGCCGCTGAGATCGCCAAGCACTTGGGCACTCAGCTCGGTGCTGTTGACGTAGGTCGCTTCTCTGACGGCGAAGTCACCGTAGAGCTCAAGCAAAACGTTCGGGCTCGCGAAGTGTTCATTGTGCAGTCCACCTGCGCCCCGACCAACGAAAACCTGATGGAACTGCTGATCATGGTCGATGCGCTCAAACGCGCATCAGCCGGACGCATCAGTGCTGTGATCCCCTATTTTGGCTATGCCCGCCAAGACCGCCGCCCACGTTCAACCCGTGTGCCGATTTCGGCCAAAGTGGTGGCCAACATGCTGCAAGCCGTGGGTGTGGACAGCGTCCTGACCATGGACTTGCACGCCGACCAAATCCAAGGGTTCTTTGACATCCCGGTGGACAACATTTACGCATCCCCAGTTCTGCTCGGTGATCTGCGCCAGCAAAAATACGACGACTTGATCGTTGTCTCCCCTGATGTGGGGGGTGTGGTGCGTGCCCGTGCCTTGGCCAAGCAACTCGGTTGTGATCTGGCCATCATCGACAAGCGTCGCCCCAAGGCCAACGTGAGCGAAGTCATGCACGTCATTGGAGAGATCGACGGCCGCAACTGCGTGATCATGGACGACATGATCGACACTGCAGGCACATTGGTCAAAGCCGCCGAAGTCCTCAAAGAGCGCGGCGCCAAAAAAGTTTATGCCTACTGCACACACCCGATTTTTTCGGGTCCGGCCATCGACCGCATCGCCAAAGGCGAAGCCCTCGACGAAGTTGTGGTCACCAACACCATCCCGTTGTCGGTCGAAGCCGCAGCGTGTTCCAAGATTCGCCAACTTTCCGTCGCACCGCTGATCGCCGAAACGATCAACCGAATTGCGCACGGCGAGTCGGTGATGAGTCTGTTTTCCGATCAGTCCTGATCGGGAAAAGGCCACAGTGGCCAGCCGTCCTTGTGGACTGGCTGGCTTTTTTGAGTCAGGGTCTCACTGGTCGCGGTGGACCCTAGAAGGAGAAATGTATGAAATTTGTCGCTTTTGAGCGCTCCAAGCAGGGCACGGGTGCGAGCCGCCGTCTCCGCAACGCCGGTCGTACACCTGGCATCGTTTACGGTTCCACATCGGCCCCTCAGCTGATCGAACTGGACCACAACGCTTTGTGGCATGCCCTGAAAAAAGAAGCTTTCCACGCTTCGATTCTGGACATGGAATTCAACGGTCAGTCCAGCAAAGTTTTGCTGCGTGACTACCAGATGCATCCCTACAAACAATTGGTGCAACACATCGACTTCCAGCGCGTCGATGCCAACACCACTTTGCACATGAAAGTGCCATTGCACTTCAGCGGCGAAGAAGAGTCCGAAGCCGTCAAGACCGACAAGTGCACCGTCAACCATGTGGTGACAGAGCTCGAAATCGCTTGCTTGCCCGCCAACCTGCCCGAGTTCATTGCAGTGAGCTTGACCGGTTTGACCAAAGGCGTGTCTTTGCACCTGAACGACATCACTTTGCCTGCTGGCTGCAAAGCCGTCACACACGGCAAGAAGAACCCTGTTGTGGTCACGGCAGTGGCTCCGGTGGAAGAAGTTGTGGCAGCCCCAGTGGCCGCTGCACCTGCAGACGCCAAAAAGGGCAAAGGCAAGAAGTAATCTTCTCGCCCAGGCCTGTCCAAGGCCTCGCTCTTCAAGGCCCGCGCAAGCGGGCCTTTTGTTTTGGGGAGATCCTGCGCAAGCTCGCTGGGCCGCCTGCAACAAGGATAATCACGCCCCATGATCAAACTGCTTGTCGGCCTGGGCAATCCCGGCCATGAATACGAAGACACCCGCCACAACGCAGGCTTTTGGTGGATAGACGCCGTGGCCCGCGAGCTCAAAGTCTCATTGGTGCCCGAGCGCAGCTACCACGGCTTGCTGGCCCGCACCACGGTGAATGGCCAAACCGTTTGGCTGCTCGAACCCCAAACTTTCATGAACCTGTCGGGCAAATCGGTCAGTGCGCTGGCCCGGTTCTTCAAAATTCAGCCGCAAGAAATTTTGGTCGCGCACGACGAGTTGGACATCGTCCCGGGCGAGGCCAAACTCAAACTGGGCGGCAGCCACGCCGGACACAACGGCCTGCGTGACATCCACGCCCAACTGGGCACGGCAGACTACTGGCGTCTACGGATTGGCGTGGGCCACCCTGGCGACAAAGCCGAAGTGGTCAGCTGGGTATTGAAAAAACCGATGCTGGAGCACCGCAAGGCCATCGACGACAGCATTTACCGATCGGTTGCAGCCTTGCCGTTGGTGTTGTCAGGCCAGATGGAAAAAGCCATGGCCCAAATTCACACCAGCAAGCCGCCGCGCCCCAAACCCCCTCGGCCTGCGAAAGCGCCTGTTGCCGAGGGTCAATTGCCTGAGTAAACGTCCATCCGCCTCACTGGATTTGCAATCGCCGGTATTTGGCCCAGAGTGACTCTTGGTTTTCGACATGCTGAGGGTTGACGGGAATACATGCCACGGGGCAAACCTGCACACATTGGGGCTCGTCAAAATGGCCCACACACTCGGTGCATTTGGACGGGTTGATTTCGTAAATTTCTTCGCCCAGATAAATCGCCTCATTCGGGCACTCGGGCTCACACACATCGCAGTTGATGCATTCGTCGGTGATCATCAGTGCCATGGGTCGGGCTCCGCAAAATGGTGCATCAAGGTCATGTTCAGATTATCGACCACCCTCATCACCCTGGAAGTGCGCAAGGCTGTTCTCTTGGCACCGCTAGCTGCCGGAACATAAGCCCACACCCCACGCTGAAGGCATGGCAAAGGCCTAAAATGTTTGCATGATCAACGCCGACCTGCACTGCCACTCCGTCATGTCTGACGGCACCCTCACGCCAGAAGCCTTGGCCGAACGCGCCAAAACCAATGGCGTGGAGCTTTGGGCGCTGACCGACCACGATGAAGTGTCAGGGCAAGCGCGCGCCTTGGCCGCTGCTCGCGCCTTGGGCCTGCCTTACCTGACGGGGACCGAGATTTCGGTCACCTTTGCCCACCAAACGGTGCACATTGTCGGGCTGGGTTTTGACGCAGACAACGCCGCTTTGATCGCAGGTTTGCGCCGCACCCGTGGCGGGCGCGAAGAACGTGCCCAAGAAATGTCAGACGGCTTGGCCCAAGTCGGCATTCTGAACGCCTATGAAGGCGCGCTGCGTTATGTCGGCAATCCCGAATTGATTTCGCGCACCCACTTTGCGCGGCACCTGGTGGACACAGGCGTGTGCAGCGACACCTCCGAAGTTTTTCGCAAATACCTGACCGAAGGCAAACCGGGCTATGTGCCCCACCGCTGGGCACGCCTGCAAGAAGCGGTGCAATGGATCACCGATGCAGGCGGCATCGCCGTCATCGCTCACCCCGCCCGCTATGGTTTCACGCCGAACGAAGAGTACGCGCTGTTCAGTGAGTTCAAGGCCCACGGCGGGCGCGGTGTGGAGGTCATCACGGGCAGCCACTCTTCGCCAGAGGCGGTGCGTTATGCCGAAACCGCGCTCGAGTTCGATCTGGCCGCCTCGCGCGGCAGCGACTTTCACAGCCCTGAAGAAAGCCGCATCGATTTGGGCACACTGCCCTACTTGCCAGGACAACTCACCACGGTTTGGAGTCTGCTGACCGATCGCATCCAATGAATGGGCTTTGAGAGCTGACCGCAACAAAGCAAGCTGCCCATGGCCCAATTTTTCAGCGTCCACCCTGACAACCCTCAAGTGAGGTTGCTCAAGCAAGCCGTGCACCTGCTCAACCAAGGCAGTGTGCTGGCGGTGCCCACCGACTCCAGCTACGCACTGGTGTGCCATTTGGACGATAAAAACGCAGTGGACCAATTGCGTCGCATTCGGGGTGTGGACGAAAAACACCACCTGACGGTGCTCTGCCGTGACCTGAGCGAATTGGCCAATTACGTCAAAGTGGACAACCAGCGGTTTCGTGCCCTCAAACAAGCAACACCGGGTCCGTTCACCTTCATTCTGGAAGCCACCAAGGAGATTCCACGCCGCGTCAGCCACCCCCAACGCAAAACCATTGGCCTGCGCGTGCCCGATCACCAAGTTTTGCAAGCCTTACTGGCCCTACACGGCGCGCCGCTCTTGGCGGCCACGTTGATCCTGCCAGGCGAAGACCTGCCGTTGAACGACCCAGAGGAAATCCGTGAACGCTTGGAGCACCAAGTGGGCGCAGTGATCGACGCAGGGGCCTGCTCTCTCGAGCCCACCACCATCATCGATATGAGCGGAGACGAACTCCAGGTCATACGACTCGGCCAAGGCGACCCGGCCCGTTTGGGCCTCTGAGACAATCCCACCATGTCCGACCTGATTCAAACCGTCCTGATCTATGCATTGCCAGTGATCTTTGCCATCACCTTGCACGAGGCAGCGCACGGTTACGCGGCGATGCGCTTGGGAGACAACACCGCCGCCATGATGGGCCGCGTCACGCTCAACCCCTGGCCACACATCGACTGGATGGGCACCATCTTGTTGCCCTTGTTGCTTTACTTCAGCACCAGCGGTGCATTTTTGTTCGGCTACGCCAAGCCGGTGCCGGTGCGTTTTGACCGTCTGCGCCACCCTAAACGCGACATGATTTGGGTGGCCTTGGCAGGACCTGGGTCCAATTTAGTGCAAGCCATTCTGTGGGGCGTGCTGTTTTATGTGCTGGCGGGCAGTGGCATCACCGAGCGTTTTTTCATCGAGATGTGCAAGGCCGGCATGCTGACCAATGTGGTCATGTTCGCCTTCAACCTGTTCCCACTGCCCCCGCTGGATGGGGGCCGCATTCTGGTTGGTTTGCTGCCATGGCGTCAGGCCGTGCTTTTCTCGAAGGTCGAGCCTTGGGGCTTTTTCATCGTCATGGGCTTGGTCCTCACCGGCATCATCAGCACCTGGTGGATGCAGCCTTTGATGGGCGTGACTTTTGATTTTTTGAAACTCACCCTCAGCCCACTGGCAGCCCTGTTCCGCTGATTTTTTTGCGCTGATTTTCAATTTCGTTTTTGGCTTTTCTCATGACCTTCCAGACCCGCACCCGCGTCCTCACCGGCATCACCACCACCGGCACGCCCCACTTGGGCAACTACGTGGGTGCCATTCGGCCCACCGTACAAGCCAGCCGGGACACCCGAACCGATGGTTTTTACTTTTTGGCCGACTATCACGCGCTCATCAAGTGCGACGAGCCTGCCCGCATCCAGCGCTCCACACTCGAGATTGCCGCCAGCTGGATCGCCTCGGGCCTCGACCCTGAAAAAGTCACCTTCTACCGCCAGTCCGACATCCCTGAGATTCCTGAACTCACCTGGTTCTTGACCTGCGTGACGGGCAAAGGCGTGCTCAACCGGGCCCATGCCTACAAAGCGGCCGTGGACAAAAACAACGCCGCTGGCCACGACCCGGACAGCGACGTGACAGCCGGCCTGTTCATGTACCCGGTGCTCATGGGGGCCGACATTTTGATGTTCAAGGCGCACAAAGTCCCCGTGGGGCGCGACCAGATCCAGCACATCGAAATGGCGCGGGACATGGCCTCGAGCTTTAACCATTTGTACGGCGAGCACTTTGTTTTGCCCGAAGCCGTGATCGAAGAATCCGTGTCCCTTTTGCCTGGCTTGGACGGTCGCAAGATGAGCAAAAGCTATGACAACACCATCCCGCTGTTTGCCCCGGCCGCGCAGATGCGCAAACAGATCGCGGGGATCGTGACCGACTCCAAAGCGCCCGGTGAGCCCAAGGCCACCGAAGGGTCAGCCCTGTTTCAGATTTACCAAGCCTTTGCCAGTGTCGAAGAAACCGCGGCCATGGCCCGCGCCTATGCCGAAGGCATTGGCTGGGGCGATGCCAAACAAATGCTGTTTGAGCGCATTGACAGAGAGATCGCACCGATGCGAGAGCACTACCAAGCCCTCATCGACAACCCGGCACAGATGGACAGCATTTTGTTGGCAGGTGCCGAGAAAGCCCGCCAACTGGCCACGCCCTTCATGCGCGAAGTGCGCCACGCGGTGGGCCTGCGCCCCTTGTCGTCAGGCATCACTGCCGTGGCCGCCAAAGAAAGTAAAACGGCTGCGGCCAGCTTCAAGCAATACCGCGAAAAAGACGGGCAGTTTTACTTCAAATTGGTCGATGCACAAGGCCAAGTGCTCTTGCAAAGTAAGGGGTTCGCCTCGCCCAAAGACGCGGGTCAAATCATCGCCCAACTGCAAGCTGAAAACCTGCAAGACCTGTCTGAATGGGCGCAGATTCTGGAGCCACAGTCTCCAGAGCAACAAAAATTGGCCCTAGATGCTTTGGAAAAATTGTTTAATTCACAAAAAACGATTAAATAACTTTTGCAGATTTGCCAATTATCATTGTAGAAATCAACAAATAAGTGTATCCTTAAACCTTCAGTTTTCCATTGAGACCTAACAACATGACCGTCTATGTCATTGATGACCACCCTCTGATGCGCGATGCTTTGACGATGCTTGTGCACCGCGTCAAACCTGGTCTGAAAATCATTCCGATCCACAAGTTGAATGTGGTCGAGTCGACAGTCGAGAAGAACGGCTTGCCGGAACTTTTCTGCCTTGACCTTCAATTGCCCGACACCTTGGGCATGTCCGGTGTTCAGGTCCTCAAAGCCAAATTCCCGAACGTCCCCTTGGCCGTGGTCACCAGCGCCAGCGCCAGCGAATTTGAAAGCCGTTGCCTCGAAGCCGGTGCCAACGCTTTCATCGAAAAGTCCAACAGCCCCACACAAATCATCGCCGCGCTGCGCAGCTTGCTGATCACCGAGGAAGAAGAAGCCTCAGACGACGCAGCACCCGCGGGACCGACCAAGCTCTCCAAGCGCCAAAAGCAACTGATTTTGATGTTGGACCAAGGTTTGTCCAACCGCGAAATCGCTGAAAAACTCGACATCAGCGAACACACCGTCAAAGTGCACTTTTGGCGTCTGTTCCGCCGACTGGGTGTCAACAGCCGCACACAGGCTTTGCACTTTGCACGCACCAACGGCTGGTTGGGCATTTAACGGCCGATATGCCGGTTGTATCCATCACCTTGCTGCCTGGATACGACCAGGCGACCCAACACCGCATGGTCAATAGCGTGGCCAATGCGGTGCGTTCGGTGATCGCCACGCCCGAAGCGGGCACCACGGTTTTTGTCAATGAGGTCAGCACCTACCGTCGCGACGGCAAGGTGTTCAGTGAAGGCCGCGCAGCCCACCCCGTGGCTTCTGAGGTGGTGAAGTCGTTTCTGCAAGCCATGCAGGACAGGGACTTGGAAAAAGCCCAATCGTTTTTGCACCCCGACTTTCGCATGTGCTTTCCGGGCGGTGTGGTGATGCACTCGCTGCAAGACATGACGACTTGGGCACAGCAACGCTACCAGAGCATTGCCAAGCAATACGAGCATTTTGAAGAAAGCTGGCAAGGCGATGCCACGGTGGTGTTTTGCCATGGCCACTTGCAAGGCGCCTGGCTGGACGGCCAAGGCTTTCAAGGCATCCGTTTCATCGACCGCATGGTCGTTCAAGAGGGTTTGATCATGCGCCAAGACGTCTGGAACGACCTGGCGGAACACCGCAAGTCCTGAAGCGCCCGTCCAGCGCAACACAAGCGTCTGTTGGTTTATTTCTTTTTGTTCACGATGTCGGGCGTGACCGCGTCCAGAACGTTCACCGTGGTCTTGACACCATAAACCACCGCAGATCCCGCAGCGTCCGCAATGGCCAGCAATGTGCAGCCTGACAGGCAGGTCATCACAAACCCGGCCAAAAACAAGAAGAGAAATTTCATAAACTGATTCTGAAGATGCAAAAAACCACTCATCTGTGGACAATAACAACAGAGTCCATTTTAAAATTTTTAACAGGAGAAACGCTGTGCATCACTGCCTCATAAAAAAAACACATGGCCTCATCGTGATGTTGATGCTGTTTCATGGGTTTTCCCATGGTTTTTCTCTGGGCATCCCCAAACCGCTGATTGATGCAGCCGTGGCCAAAAAATTCCCCAAAGAAAAAGCCACCATCACGCTGGATAAGCCATCCACCACATTCAGCAAAGCGCGACAGAAAATTGAATTGTGTGGCACTTGGGCCACCAAGTTTCCCAAAACAAATGGTGACTTTTGCATAGACACCCAACCTGTTTGGAACAAAGACACAGGGAACATTGAAATTTCAAAAGTCAATATTTTGAAATTAAGCACCGCTGATGGGAAAGAATTGCCGGCGGCTGCGACACAAACCCTCAATGCCACGCTGCTGACCTTGCTCGATGGCACCAGTGTCTACACCGTGCCCGACATGGTTGGCAAAAGACTCAACGGCATTGCCATTCAAGAAAACAGCTTTCAGCTGAGTTTTTAAAAGCGGCGATTGGCGAACCTTCTTCTGTTTCATGAATCAGGTGCCCAAAGCAAAAAGCCCCGCTTGGTGCGGGGCCTGAGGCCGCCTCAAGGCCTGCTGAGCAGGCTTGAGGTCTTTGTAATGGCGGAGGAGGAGGGATTCGAACCCTCGGTAGTGTTGCCACTACGCCTGATTTCGAGTCAGGTACATTCGACCACTCTGCCACCCCTCCGGATTCGGTTTCGCTTGTCGAAGGCGAGATTCTAGCAGAGCGTCAGCCTCTTAAACGCTCAGCAGCGCTGCACCACCCATGTAGGGGCGCAACACCTCGGGCACCGTGACCGAGCCATCGGCGTTTTGATAATTCTCGAGCACCGCCACCAGCGCACGGCCCACCGCCAAACCCGAACCATTGAGTGTGTGCACCAACTCGTTCTTGCCTTGTGCGTTTTTGAAACGCGCCTGCAAGCGACGGGCCTGGAAGGCTTCGCAGTTCGATACCGAGCTGATCTCGCGGTAAGTGTTTTGTGCAGGCACCCAGACTTCCAAGTCATAAGTTTTGCTGGCACCAAAACCCATGTCGCCCGTGCACAGGCTCATCACACGGTAAGGCAAACCCAGTTTTTGCAAAATGGCTTCTGCATGGCCCGTCATGGCTTCGAGCGCTTCGTAGCTTTGTTCAGGGTGCACGATCTGCACCATCTCGACTTTGTCAAATTGGTGCTGCCGAATCAGGCCACGGACGTCGCGGCCACCGCTGCCCGCTTCGGACCGGAAGCACGGGGTGTGCGCCGTCAGCTTGATGGGCAAATCGCTCTCGGCCAACACTTCGTCGCGCACGACGTTGGTCAGCGTCACTTCAGAAGTGGGTATCAGGTAAAGCGCCTGGCTTTCTTCGCCCTCTTGGCCACCCTTGTTGGCGGCAAAGAGATCGGCTTCGAACTTGGGCAGCTGGCCCGTACCGCGCAGCGTGTCGCCGTTCACGATGTAAGGCGTGTAGCACTCGGTGTAGCCGTGCTCTTGGGTTTGCACATCCAGCATGAACTGCGCCAAAGCACGGTGCAAACGAGCCATCGGCCCGCGCATGAAGGTAAAGCGTGAGCCGGTCAATTTGGTGCCGGTGGCAAAGTCCAGACCCAGCTTTTCGCCGATGTCCACATGGTCTTTGACCTCAAAGTCAAAGCTGGGCACCGTGCCCCAGCGTCGCACTTCGATGTTGCCGTGTTCGTCTTCACCCACGGGCACCGATTCGTGCGGCAAATTGGGCACGGCCAACAAAAGGGTTTGCAGCTCGGCCTGAATCACCTCCAAGCGCTGAGCCGAAGCATCCAACTCTTCTTTGATCGCGCCCACTTGGGCCATGACCGCATCGGCCTCGGCGTGCTGACCTTTGCCCTTGAGCATACCAATTTGCTTGGACAAGCTGTTGCGCTGGCTTTGCAACTCTTCGGTGCGGGTTTGCAGCGTTTTGCGCTCACCTTCCAAAGCACGGAAAGCGTCCACATTCAGAAAGGGTTGGGGATTTTTACGGGTCTGCAAACGCGCCACGGCGGCGTCCAGATCTTTGCGGAGTAGAACAATATCAAGCATGGCGTGATTGTAGTGACGTGGGAGGCTGCCCCAACGACCGGATGCACGCCGTGGCTCAGGTGGGCATTCGCGAGCGGGGGCTCGCTCCCACATGGGGGAGCGGGTCAAAGGATCAGTGCTTTAAACCTTTGGGCAGCGGAAACTTGATGGTTTCCTGAATGCCGTCCAGCGTGCGCACCGACACGGCACCCAGCGTTCGCAACCGGGCAATCACTTCTTGCACCAAGACATCCGGGGCTGAGGCACCGGCCGTCAAGCCCACTTTTTGGGCCCCGTCAAACCAGGACTCTTGCAAATCGGCAGCGCTGTCCACCATGTAAGCAGGCGTGCCCAAACGGTCAGCCAGCTCGCGCAAGCGGTTGCTGTTGGAGCTGGTGGGGCTGCCCACCACGATCACCACGTCCACCAGCGGGCTCATGAGCTTGACCGCGTCTTGGCGGTTCTGGGTGGCATAACAAATGTCTTGCTGTTTGGGTTCGCGCACCTGAGGGAATCGGGCTTTCACGGCCGCCACAATCTCGGCCGCATCGTCCACGCTGAGCGTGGTCTGTGTGACCACCGCCAGCAAGTCGGTTTGAGAGGGTTGGACTTTGGCCACATCGGCCACGTCCTCCACCAAATGGATGCCGCTGTCGAGCTGGCCCATGGTGCCTTCCACTTCCGGGTGGCCCTTGTGGCCGATCATGATGAACTCATAGCCCTCTTTGTGCAGCTTGGCCAACTCGACGTGCACCTTGCTCACCAGGGGGCAGGTGGCGTCAAAAATGCGGAAACCGCGTCGCTCGGCCTCATCCTGAATGGCCCGGCTCACGCCGTGGGCGCTGAAAATCAGCGTGGCACCAGGCGGCACATCGGCCAACTCTTCAATGAAGATCGCGCCTTTTTCTTCCAGGTCGTTGACCACGTAGGTGTTGTGCACGATTTCGTGGCGCACATAAATCGGGCGGCCAAATTTGGTCAGCGCATGCTCCACGATGTCGATCGCACGGTCCACCCCGGCGCAAAAGCCGCGCGGTTCGGCCAAAAAGACTTCAGATGTCATCACAGCACCCCAATCAGTTCAACTTCAAAGGTCACAGGCTGACCGGCCAGCGGGTGGTTGAAGTCAAACAAGACCGCACCGCCCTCCCCCACTTCGAGCACCGTGCCGGCATAAGAGCCCAGCCCGTCAGGCGTTGGGAACTGCACCACATCGCCCGCTGCATATTTTTCGGTCGGATCGCCCAACTCATTGAGCAGCTTGCGCGCCACCCACTGCTGCATGTCGGCAATGTGCTCACCAAAAGCCTCACCAGCCGGAATCTCCATCACCACCCGCGTGCCTTCGGCCAAGCCCAGCAAACGCTGCTCCACCGCAGGCGACAAAGTGCCTGAGCCCAGCGACAAGGTGGCCGGCTTTTCGTTGAAGGTGTTGATGATGTCGCCCTGCGGCCCGGCCAGGCGGTAGTGAAGCGTCAAGAAAGAACCGGTTTCGACAATGGGCATAAGGGTTTTCTGGAATGCCGCAATTGCGGCCAAACGGGCATAAAGAAGCCATTATTGTAAAAAAACTCGGCCAAGCCACCCCACCCAAGGGAATAAAAGGACCGGGCTCGCTCCAGGGAGGGGCAACGCATGAGCATGAAAGACTTGCCTGTCGATGCGCGTCCGCGCGAAAAACTGCTGGCCCGTGGGCCCCAGGCCCTGAGCGATGTAGAGCTGTTGGCCATCTTGTTGCGCACCGGCATGGCGGGCAAAAATGTGTTTCAGTTGTCCGAAGAACTGCTGGAGCCTGATGGCATTGCAGGCTTGCTGCAGGCCACGGCGCAGTCGCTCAAATTGGTCAAGGGCCTGGGGCCGGCCAAACAGGCCGAGCTGCTGGCCGTGTTCGAGCTGGCCCGCCGGGCCTTGGGCCAGCGCCTGAAAGAGCGCGAGGCATTTCAAACGCCGGGTGCCGTCAAACAGTATTTGCAGCTGCAACTGGCTCACAAAAACCACGAAGTCTTTGCGGTGCTGTTTCTGGACAGCCAAAACCGCATGCTGGCCATGGAAGAACTGTTTCGGGGCACGCTGAGCCAGACCAGCGTTTACCCCCGCGAAGTGGTCATGCGCGCCCTGCACCACCAGGCCGCCGCAGTGGTGCTGTCGCACAACCACCCCAGCGGCTCGGTGCAGCCCAGCCGGGCCGATGAGCACCTGACTCAAACATTAAAAGCCTCCCTGGCGCTGGTCGATGTGCGCGTGCTCGACCACATCATCGTCGGACAAGGACAAGCCCTGTCGATGGCCGAAGCAGGCCTGATGTGAGGATCGGTAAACTCATGGGTTTATCCCAACACCTTGACTTCCATGTCCCACCACCACCTCTACGCCATCGGCAACGCCTTGGTCGATACCGAATACGAAGTCTCAGATGCCTTGCTGCACACCATGGGCGTGAGCAAGCGCCACATGACGCTGATCGACACACCCCAACGCGCGGAACTGCTGACCCATGTGCAAGGTCTGCTCGCCCGGCGCACGGGCGGCGGTTCGGCAGGCAACACGGTGTTGGCCTTGGCCCAATTGGGCGGCAAAGCGTTTTATTCTTGCAGGGTTGCGGACGATGAACTCGGTGCGTTCTACACACAAGACTTGCTGGCCAACGGCGTGTCCACCAACCTCACGCACACCCAAGCCAGCGAAGGCCAAACCGGCAGCTGCATGGTGTTGGTCACTCCCGACGCTGAGCGCAGCATGTGCACATTTTTGGGTGCCACCTCGCAGCTGGACGCGAGCGCCCTGCACCCGCAAGACATCGCCAAGTCCCAAATTTATTACATGGAAGGCTACTTGGCCGCCTCACCCACAGGCTTGGAAGCCGCCGTCCAAGGCCGCCAAATCGCCATTCAGCACAAAGTGGCCACAGCGCTGACGCTCAGCGATGTCAGCATGATCAACTTCTGCCGCGAAGGCCTGGAAGCCATGATCGGCGACGGCCTGGACTATCTGTTTGCCAACGAAGAAGAAGCGCAAACCTGGTGCGGCAGCACCGACCTGGACACCATCATTGGCCAGTTGTCGGCTTTGGCCAAAACCGTGTGCCTGACGCGGGGCCCACAAGGTTGCATCGTCGTACAAGGCAGCCAGCGCACCGAAGTGCCCGCCGTGCCCACCCAAGCGGTGGACACCAACGGCGCAGGCGACATGTTTGCCGGCACTTTTCTGTATGGCATGACGCACGGCCACACACCCGCGCAAGCCGCTGCACTGGCCAACCGAACAGCCGCAGCTGTGGTCAGCCAGCACGGCAATCGCTTGACAGCCGCCCAGCTCCAAGGCATAGCCGCAGAAGCTGCAAAAGCCTAAATCTGGATCAGGCCATCCACCACATGGATGGTCTTGTCGCAGCGCCTGCCCAGCTCGGGATTGTGTGTGACCAGCAGCACCGTGGTGCCCTGCTCTTGGTTGATGCGGCGCAGCAACGCAAAAACGGCATCTGCACTTTTGGTGTCCAAGTTGCCGGTAGGTTCATCGGCCAGCAGTAAACCCGGGTTCATGGCCAAGGCCCGGGCCAAAGACACACGCTGCTGCTGCCCGCCGCTCATGTTGTTGGCCATGTTGTTTTTCCAGGGCGTGAGGCCCACGCTCTCCAGCAGGGCTTCGGCCCGCTCACGCATGGCATGATTCGGGAACCCCACAGCGCCCAGCAGAGGCATCATCACGTTCTCGAGGGCTGTAAAGGCCGAGATCAGGTGGTGGTACTGGAACACAAAGCCAATGTGGTGCCCGCGCAAGCGCGTCAGAGCTTGGTCGGCCAACAACGTGGTTTCTTCGCCAGCCATTTGCAGCAAGCCCGAGGTGGGTCGGTCTAGCAAACCGATGATGTTGAGCAAGGTGCTCTTGCCCGAGCCCGACGGCCCCATCACCGCACAAAAGTCGCCCCGGTACAGCGTCAGGTCAATGCCGTGCAGCACCTCGGTCTCGATACCGGTGCCCACGTTGAAGGCCTTGCGCACGCTTTGCAAGTGCACCACCACATCCGCGCTAGCCATGGATGGCCTCCACCGGGTCCAGACGTGCTGCCCGCAAGGCCGGTGCGTAAGCCGCTGCCAGGCCCGTGAGCGTAGCCAAACCCAGTGCCAGCACAAACAAGGTCGGCTCGAGCACCAGCGGAAACAGCGTCGTGCCATCGGCATTCAGGGTCAGCTTTTGCCACAGCACCAAGCCCAAAGCGCCCACCACGCAGCCCAGCACCGCGCCCCCCCACCCCAGCAAGCCGCCTTGCAACAAAAACACCCGCAGCACCTGCCCACGTGAAATGCCCATGGCCCGCATGATCCCAATCTCGCGCGACTTTTGCACCACCGACACCACCAGCACGCTGGCAATACCAAAGGCCACCGACAGACCCACAAAAAACCGGATGGCCGTGTTGGCGGTACTTTGCGCACTCACGGCCGCAAAAAACTGTGCCCCGGTCTTGATCCAGCTGTCGGCCTGCACTCCGGTGGCAGCCTGAATGCGTTGAGCAATGACTTCGGCCGCGTACACATCGCGCACCGTCACTTCAATGCTGGTCACCCCACCCAGCAAGCCCAGCAGGCTTTGAGCGGTGCGCAGCGCCACAAAGGTGCTGCGCTGGTTGGCCCCCTTATTGCCTAGGTCAAACACGCCGCTGATGGTCAAGGTGGTGGCCAGTCCCGCCGCATTGGCCACACGCAGCTTGTCGCCCACATCCACGCCCAAGTCGCTGGACAGATCGGTGCCGATCAGCATGTCCTGTCCCGTCAGTCTCGGGGTGCCGCGCACGATTTTCTCGGGCAGCTTAACGATCTGGAAATACCCCTCGGGCTCCACCCCCGTCAGGCTGATCGCCCGGCTGGCACTGCCGCGCACCGCCAGCGCAGAGCCGCCGACCACGGGAGAGACCACGGTCACATCGGCCATGTCGCGCACAGTGGTCAGCAAGGATTGCCATTGGTCAATCGACTTGAGTCTTTGCAAAGGCGGCTGCACGATGGCGGCTTCTATCTCGTCAGGGGTTTCGAGGTGCAATGTACGCGTGACCTCTTTGGGGGGCAAAAGCTGGATGTGCGCTTGACCCGACAAAACCCGCGCAATGAAGTTACCCTGCAAGCCCGCCAGCAGCGCAGACATAAACACGATCACGCCCACCCCAATGGCCACGCCGACCAAAATGAACACCGTCTGCATCCGGCCTTCACGCAAAAAACGGATCGCCACGATCCATTCAAAGGGTACCCAGGGCTTGAACATGCTGCAACCCGCTCAAAACTGCGTTCGCACGCGTTGGCCTTCGCTCAAAGCACTGGGCAAGGCGATCACGGCATCGCCCTCGCTCAGGCCCTCCAGCACCTCAACCCATGCGCCACCCCGCAAACCCAGCTGCACTGGGCGACGCACAGCATGGCCAACCTGCAGCAGCCACACCCAAGGTGATGCCCCATTGATGTCGTTGACACGCCCCACCTGCAGCGCCAAAACGTGTGATTTGCGTGCCACTGCCAAATCCACCGACACAGTCATGTCCTGTTTGAGTGTCAGCTGTGGCTCCAGCACATTCAGCTTGATTTCTACCGCGCCGGTCTGGGCATTGATGCTGGGATTGATGTAGCCAACTTGGGCCTTGAATTTTTTCTGCGGGTAAGCATCGGCTGATGCCAATGCCTGTTGCTCGAGCGCGATCAGGCGCAGGTTTTTTTCATCGATCTGAACCACCAATTGCATGGTTCCTTCAGGCGACAAAGTCATCAAAACCTTACCCGCCTGGACCACATCGCCCACCTCCACGCTTCGGCCTATGAGCTGCCCATTCACGGGTGCCTTGATCACTGCATAGCGGACCTTAGCGCTGACCATTTCGGCGTTGGCCTGTGCCTCGGCAACAGCACCCACGGCCAGGCTGTGCTCAGCGCCGCCAGCCTGGGTCGAGGCCACTTGTTGTTGTGCGGCCAGCACTTGCGCGTCGGCCAGGGCCAAAGCCTTGCGTGACTCGTCCAGCGCCGCCTGACCGATGAAGCCTTGGTCAAACAACGTGCCATTGCGTTGCGAACTGGCCTGCGCCGTGTCCAGACTGGCCTGCGCCTGGCGCAGCGTCTGCTGCACCACAGGCCCCTGCAACTCATTTATTTGCCGCAGCCGATTCTGCGCCTGCACCACGGCCTGCTGGGCCTGACGCTGGGCAGACAGCAGCTCTGTGCTGACCAACTCAATCAATACATCGCCCGCCTTCACGACTTGCCCTTCGCTCACAGGAACACGCGCCACGGTGCCGGTGATTTGCGCGCCAATGTTCACTCGGTGCGGTGTCTCTACGCGGCCACTGGCCACAACGGTTTGCAGCAAATCACGGCGCTGCACGGCCTCGGTCTGCACCTGCGGGCCCATCCACCAGCGCAGTAAAACCATGCCAACCAGAATAGCCAGCAAGCTCGACACCAATTGGCCGCCATGTTGGCGAATCCAGATCCAAACAGCATTCATACGACCCATTCTGGTGATCGATACGGTTCACGCCCATGATCCAGATCAAGATCGGTCCATGTGCAGGCTGTGCGTCAGGCAACTGAGCAACAATGAGGCTTGTGTGTTATCTGTAACCTTCTTATCACCATGAAAAAAATCCTCCTCCTCGGCTCCGGTGAGCTCGGCAAAGAATTCGTCATCAGCGCCAAGCGCCTGGGCTGCCACGTCATCGCCTGCGACAGCTACGCAGGTGCGCCAGCCATGCAAGTGGCCGACGAGTTTTGCGTCTTCAGCATGCTGGATGAAGCACCGCTGCGCGAAGCGATTGCCAAATACCAACCCGATTTGATCGTGCCTGAGATCGAAGCCATCCGCACCGAAGTGTTGCTGGATGTGGAGAAGCAAGGCTTTGAAGTCATCCCCAGCGCCCGCGCCGCCAACCTGACCATGAACCGCGACCGCATCCGCGATGTGGCCGTGGGCCTGGGTGTACGCACCGCGAAGTTCAGCTACGCCGATTCGGCCGCCGAGCTGCTGGCGCGTGCCACCGAAATTGGTTTCCCGGTTGTGATCAAGCCGGTCATGAGCTCGTCGGGCAAAGGCCAGAGCGTGGCCAAGACGGCGGCCGACATCCAAGCCAGCTGGGACTTTGCCTGTGCCGGCATGCGCGGCGATCGGCAGAAAGTCATTGCCGAAGAGTTCATCCACTTTGAATTTGAAATCACCCTGCTCACCGTGCGCCAGCGCAAAGGTCCCACGCTGTTTTGTCCACCCATTGGCCATGTGCAAGAACGCGGCGACTACCAATACAGCTGGCAACCCCAAGGCATGACGCCCGAGCAAGTGAAGGCTGCGCAAGACATGGCCGAAAAAGTCACCACCGATTTGGGTGGTGCCGGCCTGTTTGGTGTGGAGTTTTTTGTGACCAAGGACGAGGTGATTTTCAGCGAGCTGAGCCCCCGTCCGCACGACACGGGCATGGTCACGCTGATCAGCCAAAACCTGAGCGAGTTCGACCTGCACGCCCGCGCCATTTTGGGC
Organism: Limnohabitans sp. 15K; assembly: GCF_002778285.1. Taxonomy (GTDB): domain Bacteria; phylum Pseudomonadota; class Gammaproteobacteria; order Burkholderiales; family Burkholderiaceae_C; genus Limnohabitans_A. Next base: position 382,415 of record NZ_NESM01000003.1, on the reverse strand, counting down.
CTGCCGATCCCGAACATTGAATGCGTGGAAGGCGCCAGCGCCGTGGTGCTGGCCGACAAGGAAGGCAGCGCCCCCACCTACACGGGCGTGGAAGCGGCGCTCAGCGAGTCGGGCGTGGATGTGCGAATCTTTGGAAAGCCCACCACGCGGCCTTACCGCCGCATGGCCGTGGCGCTGGCCAAAGGCCCAGGCGCGCTGCAACGTGCTCGGGATGCTGCGGGCAAGATCAAAGTGGTGGTTTGAAACCGTCTGCCCTGGCACGCTCCAACCACACCCAATCCACCACCTCGCCATTGGGTTGGTAGCCTGGCACCAATTCTTTCAAGGATGACTGAATCATCAGGACCTGGTTGGCATCCAGTGCCGTGCCCAAATCTGCCAATTTGGCCTGAAGCGCCTCCCAAAGTAAGAAGTCTTCGTGGGCTTTCATGATGCGTGGATGACCGGTAGGCAAAGCGTTGTCACCGATCAAAAGCTCTTCATAAAGCTTTTCTCCGGGTCGCAAACCCGTCACGGCAATTGCAATGTCGCCGCTTGGGTTGCCTGCGTCCTTCAAAGCCAGACCCGAAAGCTCCACCATGCGCTTGGCCAAATCGATGATCTTGACGGGCTCGCCCATGTCCAGCACAAACACATCGCCGCCACTGGCCATGGCACCGGCCTGAATCACCAGCTGAGCGGCCTCAGGAATGGTCATGAAGTAACGGGTGATTCGCTCGTCCGTCAGGGTGATGGGGCCGCCATCTTTGATCTGTTGGCGAAACAGCGGCACCACCGAACCCGAAGACCCGAGCACATTGCCAAAACGCACCATGCTGAAACGGGTTCGGCCACCCTGCTCTCGCACCCATGCAGCCTGCGCTTGCAACACCATCTCGGCCAAACGCTTGCTCGCGCCCATCACATTGGTGGGGCGCACGGCCTTGTCTGTACTGATCAAGACAAAGTCGGCGACCCCATGGGTGACCGCCAACTGAGCGGTGTTCAGTGTGCCCAACACATTGTTCATCACACCCTCGGCCGGGTTGTGCTCGACCAAAGGCACATGCTTGTATGCGGCAGCGTGGTACAGGGTGTCGGGTTTCCAAGTTCGCAAAATTTCATCCATGCGCGCAGCATCACGAACATTCGCCAGCATGGACACCACCCGCACTTCTGGATGCGCACCTTTCAAAACCAAACTTTGCAACTCATGCTCGATGGCATAGAGCGCAAATTCGGTCATCTCCACCAACAACAACACAGAGGGGCCAGCCGCCACAATCTGACGGCAAAGTTCTGAGCCAATAGAGCCCCCGGCTCCGGTCACCATTACCACTTTGTGCCTGATATTTTTGGCCAGCAGCAAGGGGTTGGGTGGCACGGGATCACGGCCCAGCAAGTCTTCAATGTCCAACTCCTTCAGGTCAGACACCTGCACCTCACCTTGGACCAAGGCCAAGACGCCCGGCAAGGTGCGAACTTGCACATGGGCAGCCCGCACCAGCTCCAAAATTTCATTGCGGCGCGTACGGGTCGCAGACGGTATGGCCAAAAATACCTGTGTGACCCTCAACTTGGCCACCAGCTCCAACATGCCAGATGGGTTGTGAATTTTCAAACCATTGAGCACTTGTCCGTGCAAACGGTCATCGTCGTCCAAAAACCCCACCACCACCATCTCTGGGCTGGTCTTCAGGGCTGCCGCCAATTGCCGCCCAGCTGAACCCGCACCGTAAATGAGCACGCGGGGCAATTGCTCGTTCCCCACCAGGCTTTGGTAAATGCCCCCCAACCAATAACGGACAAACGCCCGAGACAATGAGACACCGACCAAGAGCAACAGCGGCTGGATGATGCCCACCGATCGCGGCACCCCTGGCACACTGACCACGGTGAAAGCGAAACCATAAATGGCCGCATAAATGAACACTGCCTTCACCACGGTCATCATGGCCGGCAAGCCTGAATAACGAAAAATAGCGCGGTAGAGACCGAACACAATGAACAAGGGCAAAGCGAATGCCACGGCGCCCACAAATGCGGTGAAATGCGCCGGAGACCAAGCCGTCCAAGACTCGAGGCGCAAATTAAAGGCCATCCACACCGTGATGCCGCAAACAAAGGCGTCTGCACCCAATGCCAATGAACGCTTCACTGGCCTTGATAACTTCAGGAGGTAATCCGTCAACAAAGAAATGTTCATGTGGAAAACAGCGGACTGCGTCCTTCGGTTCCATGGCAAGCCTGTGCCATGACTTGGCGAATCACTTGGCACGTTTTCTGGATTTCATCCTGCGTCAGGGTGGGGTGCACCAAAAACATGATCGACGTTTCACCCAATGCCTTGGCCACAGGCAAGCGAACCGCTGGCCGCCACCCGGTTTCATTGAACGCTTTTTCCAAATACACCTCGGAACAAGACCCTTGGTAACAAGGCACGCCCTCGGCCATGATGGCCCCGATGATCCGGTCTCGCGTCCAACCAGACGCCAAATACTCAGGCTGGACATAGGCATAACATTTGTAATGCGCATGCTCGCAAGCCGCGTCCGCCAAAGTACACCCACCCGAGCAACTGGCGCAGCGCAGCTGTGGCACCCGCAAGGCGGCAAACTCGGCGCAAGCCGCCCCAATGGCCTGTGCATGGCGTCTGCGGGCATCGGACCAGTCGGCCATGCGCCGCAGCTGAATGCGCCCAATCACGGCCTGCATCTCCAACATGCGCCAATTGGTGCCAAAGCCCTCATGCAACCACCTGAAACCTGGGGGGTGCTGGCGCTCGTACACGGCCTCGTAGCTCTTCCCGTGGTCTTTGTACGACCACATGGCCTGCCACAAGTCCGCGTCGTTGGTGGTCACCATGCCGCCCTCGCCACCGGTGGTCATGATTTTGTCTTGGCAAAAACTCCAAGCCCCCACATGGCCGATGCTGCCGACAGGCCGCCCTTTGTAACGCGCACCATGTGCTTGGGCGCAGTCCTCGATCACCTTCAATCCATGTTTTTCAGCCAGCGCCATGATGGGGTCCATGTCGCAAGGCCAACCTGCCAGATGCACACACACCACCGCCTTGGTTCGTGGCGTCAAAACCGCCTTAATGGTGCGTGCCGACATGTTCCCGCTGTCGGCCTCGACATCGGCGAAAACTGGAATGGCCCCTGCATTCACCACACACGAAATGGATGCGATGAACGTGCGGGGCGTCACCACCACCTCATCACCCAGGCCTACGCCCAAGGCCTTCAGTGCCACATCGAGCGCCAACGTGCCATTGGCCAGCGCAACTGCATGGGCCGTCCCGCACCATGCGGCAAACTCTTTTTCAAATGCACGGGTTTCAGTGCCTGTCCAATAGTTCACTTGGTTGGAAAGCAGGACCCGGTGCACCGCATCGGCCTCTTCGGGTGTGAAACTGGGCCAAGGTGAAAAATGGGTGTTCAGCATGTCGCCTCTTCAGTGTTGCGTCAAAGGCCGCGCAGGATTGCCCACCACCGTCACCCCGGGGGGGACGCTCTTGGTAACCACCGCGCCCATGCCCACCACAGCGCCCCGGCCTATCACCAAAGGTTTGCCGGGCAAGCCCTGTTTGATCATCGCGCCCGCACCAATGTAGGCATGGTCTTCAATGTGGACATGGCCGTTGCACATCACGCCAGGGGCAAACGTCACAAAGTCACCGATCACACAATCGTGCTCGACATAGCTGTAAAGGTTGGCATGGAAATGCCGGCCAATACGGATGTTGCTCGTCAGCGTGACGAAGGGGCACAAGACCGCACCCTCGCCCAGCTCCACGTCGTCCAGCTGCACCACATTGGCCGCTCGCGCCTGGTAAAAATCCACGCCATCGGCCAAGCAGCGCTGAACCAACTGTTCGCGTACACGGCTGTTGGCAATGGCCACATTGATCTGACGGCTGCTGGCGGGCTCACTCAGCCACTGCGCATAAGTCAAAACCCGATGCCCGTTCACCACAGGGGATGGCGGATGGTCGTCTACAAAGACCAAATCACATTCACCGACCGCCAAACTGGTTTGCAACTGCTCACGCACCAAAGGCAAAACACCCCGGCCACAACCACTGGCACCAAAGATGGCAAAACGTTTCATGACCTGTCGCCCTCAAATTTAGGCATCGTCGCCTCGCCTGAAGCGCTGATGCCATCACGCAAAAGTACCTTGCGCAAGGTCAGCCACAAGATGCGCACATCCAGCCACAGGCTGTGGTGGTCCACATACCAAACATCGAGTGCAAACTTGTCTGGCCAGCTGATGGCGTTGCGGCCATTGACCTGCGCCCAACCCGTGATGCCTGGCCGCACTTCATGGCGTCGCGCCTGGGTGGGAGAGTAAAGGGGCAAATATTCCATCAACAAGGGACGGGGGCCGACCAAACTCATATCCCCCTTCAAAACGTTGAAGAGCTGCGGCAACTCATCCACACTCCATTGTCGCAACAGCAGGCCCAATGTGCTCAATCTTTCAGCGTCGGACAAGCATTGACCTTCCGCATCGCGGGCATCCGACATGGTGCGAAATTTGTAAACCCTGAAAGGGCGACCGCCCAGCCCTGGTCGCTCTTGGGTGAACAACACAGGAGCACCCATCTTCAAAAAAATCAACCCTGCAACCAACAAAAGTCCGGGGGCCAGCAACGTCAATGCGACACCCGACACCAGACAATCCAAGGATCTTTTCAAAGTCATGGCTTAAAACTTGGCCACAAAAGCAGACGAGTCAAAGGACAAAGGGCGAGGTGCTGCGCTGGCAATGTGCCCGTAAATGCCGGCCACTTCTTTGGCCGTTCTTGTTGCGTCAAACATGGTGGTCACCAACGCAGCGCCACGATCTGCGCCTAGGCGCATCCCTTCGAGCTGGTTCAGTGCGTTAGAAATGGCCTTCGCCAATTCTTGCACGTTGTCAGGCGACACCAGTTGCCCCGTCACACCGTCGAAAACCACTTCAGGCAAGCCCCCCACCCTGGAGGCAATGACAGGCACACCCGCTTGCAAGGGTTCGACAACACCGCCACAGTTTTCAGAAGTAGGGACATGGACCGCCAGATCAAAGTCATGCCATGCCGATGCCACTTCTTCCGAGGCCAAGTGCCCCGGCATCAAGATGCGCCCTGCACCCGCTCGTGCAGCACGTCGCATCAGACTTTTTTGGTAACGGTCTCCTGCACCCCACTGGCTGCCCACGAGCACACCCGTGACATCGTCTCTGGACTGGCATACCAGCGCGAGGGCGTCGATCACATCTTCATGGCGCTTTAATCCACGGGTCTGTCCCAAATACCACTTGGGTGGGTAGATGTGGTTGATATTGCCAACCACCTTTTGATGCGAAGAAATGCCCAAGCGTTGTCGCAATGGACCCGAACGCGTTGGCGCGTCAAGCGCTGTGGGCAAGGCTTGGTGATTGCCGTAATAACTGAGGAAAACTCGGTCCTCTGAAACTCCGTGTGCCAGGTAAAGCGACTGGATGTAGCGGCTGGATGCGATCCAATGATCACAAGGCCCGGACGTCTGCAACTCCCAGCGCCGAAACAGGGCGTGCTCAAGGTGCAGGGGACCGGGCACTTGAAAGATGCGAGGAACCGGATGGTTGGGGCCCAAAGCCATCCGCATCAACACGGTGGTTCCGAAAAAATGGCTGTGGATGATGTCTGGTTTCACCCGGTCCACCAGGCACCTGACTTGACGGAGCATTTCGGGCATGCGCCACGGCGATTTAACCGGTAAATCGACAGGCAAGGCGTGCAACACAGCACCTGTTTCGCGCCAACTTGACATGAAGCGACCCGAGAACGCCGGCAAAACCACATGCACCTCCAGACCAAGCGCCACCAACTCGCGCACTTGATCGATGGCCCACCGGGCGCCATCCACTGTCTTGACAACATGCAGTAGGCGCATCAAGGGCGCCCTTGGCTCAGTCTGGTGCGGACCATCAGGAAAGACATGTGGCTGGCATTTTTCACAAAATCAAACTGAACAGGGCGATCGAGGCGGGCCCCCACACCACCAAGGCCAACAACTGGCCGGCCACCACCGAATCGTTGCTCTCCATGATGCGTTCTTTTTGGTCGAAATTTCTGGAGATTTTGGGGTCCAAATAAAAAGACATCAAGACCGTACCCAAGGCATTGATGATGCCGACCAGTTGATAAATCACCGCAGATTGGTCTTGAAATTCAGCCCCGAAAAGATTGATGAAAAACAGGGAAGAGCCATAAATAAAATAAACCCAAGAAGATGAATAAATCAAAGACTTGTCAAAACTGAAAGAAAAATCCACCTTGCCTTGACCGACCATGGATTCGTGCGGCGTGTAGGGATGCTGAAAAACAGCATAAAAGACGGAACCACCCACCGCATAGCCTTCAATCCAATGGATAAAGCACTTGATGATGGGGTACTTGAAGATAGAAACCAGAACAACCGCTAAGGCACCCCAAAAATACGAAGCAAAGATGGCTGGATACAAGCTTTCGCCTTGAAGTGCAATCCAACCCAACAAAGGTGGATAGGACACCACAAACACCCTCTTCAAGGTGTGAACCATGACAGAAAATGTGTAACCCAGTCCGTTTTTATTCAACAGAGAACCAGCCACCCTGGGCAGGAGTGCAATGGCGTCTAAAAGTGCATACAGTGCAAATAAAACCACAACCAATGTTGATGCCATTTTAAATAACTGCACCAAATTTGAGTTTAGTCATATATATCCGCATTTTTTAGAAAAACCCCGTTTTGGTCTTTCGTTGCCAGTTGCGGTTCAAAATCAATGGGCCACTCCACCGCCACCTCGGGATCATTCCAAATCAAACTGCGCTCGTGCTCTGCAAACCAATAATCGGTGGTTTTGTAAAGGAATTCTGCCGATTCACTGAGCACCACAAAGCCATGGGCAAAGCCCGGCGGAACCCAAAGTTGTCGGTGGTTTTTTTCGCTCAATAGAACGCCCACCCATTTGCCAAAAGTCGGGGAGGATTTCCTCAGATCCACCGCCACATCGAAGACCTCACCCTGAACCACTCGCACCAATTTGCCTTGCGGATGCTGAATTTGGTAGTGCAAGCCTCGCAAAACACCTCTGGCTGACTTGCTGTGATTGTCTTGGACAAAATGGATGTTTAAGCCCGTTGCCTTTTGAAAATCCAATTCGTTGAAACTTTCAAAAAAAAACCCTCTTGCATCACCGAAGACCTTCGGCTCCAAGATCAAAACTTCGGGTATGGCGGTCGGCGTAGAGATAAAGGGCATAACAACAGTGGCTTCGGTTTAGAAGCGAATTTATTTTTTGAGCAAATTCAACAAATACTGGCCATAGCCATTTTTGGACAATGGATGGGCCAACTTCAGAAGATCGTCGGCCGAAATCCAATTTTGATGAAACGCTATTTCTTCAGGACACGCGACCATCAACCCTTGTCTTTTTTGCAAGGTGGCAATAAAACCAGCAGCCTCGAGCAAGCTGTCGTGTGTGCCCGTGTCCAGCCAGGCATAGCCCCTGCCCATGATTTCCACATTGAGCTGGTTTTGCTTCAAATATTGTTTGTTGACATCGGTAATCTCCAATTCGCCCCGAGCTGAGGGCGCGATCCCGCTGGCGATATCACACACTTGATGGTCATAAAAGTACAAGCCAGTCACCGCGAAATTGCTTTTAGGTGACTTTGGCTTTTCTTCGATGCTCAGGGCACGCTTGTGCGCATCAAAATCAACCACCCCGTAGCGCTCCGGGTCTTGAACGTGATAAGCAAAGACACTGGCACCTGATGTTTGCGCATGCGCACTGCTCAACAATTTAACGAGGTCATGCCCGTAAAAGAGGTTGTCACCCAGCACCAATGCACTGGGGTCACCGTTGATAAAGTCTTTGCCAATGATGAAGGCTTGGGCCAAACCGTCTGGCTGAGGCTGAACCGCATATTGAATGTTCATCCCCCACTGTTTGCCATCCTTCAACAGATCCACAAATCGGGGCGTGTCTTGCGGGGTGCTGATGAGCAAGACGTCCCGAATGCCCGCCAACATGAGGGTGGTTAAGGGGTAATAAACCATGGGCTTGTCATAAACAGGCATGAGTTGCTTGCTTACCGCCTGAGTGACAGGGTACAGACGAGTTCCTGAGCCCCCCGCGAGAATGATACCTTTGCGATTTGTCATGGTTGGACCACTGTATTGAATTTGAGCACTATTTTACAAAGGGGCCGATGAACCAAAGCGCCGATCACGACCTGAGAACCATTCCACCGCTTCCTGTAAACGCTGTTTGGAAAAGTCTGGCCAGAGATCGTCTGTGAAAAACAATTCCGCATAAGCAGCCTGCCAAAGCAGAAAATTGCTCACCCTGGACTCTCCACCCGTGCGAATCAGAAGATCTACTTCTGGTGCATCGTGGGTGCTCAAATAGTGACTCAGCGCTTCTTCGGTCAGCGATTGAAGGCTTTGTTCAGGGTGTGCCTTTTGCCACGCCTTGACCGCTTGAACCATGTCCCATCGGCCACCGTAATTGGCACAGATGGTCAAGGTAATCTTCGTATTGGAAGCAGTCTCCCGTTCTGCTTTGGCAATGAGGTCCTGCAACACAGGGGCAAATCGGCTTGTATCGCCCACCACCTTCAGGCGGACGCCATTGCCATTCATGCTGTCCACCTCTTTTTGCAGATAAGACATGAACAAACCCATGAGGCTGGACACTTCGTCTTCGGGCCGCTTCCAATTTTCAGTGCTGAAAGCGAACAAACTCAAATACGGCACACCCATCTCCGCGCACGTTTTGACGACTTCACGGACTTGTTTGGCACCCGCAGCATGCCCCAAAGAAGCGGGTAAAAAGCGATTTTTAGCCCAACGGCGATTGCCATCCATGATGATGGCAATGTGCTGAGGCAGAGCATTAGGGGAAATGAGCTTGGACAATTCGATCGACAAAAGATGACCCTTGAGACATAAGCCGCGGGTCAAAGCTGCAAGGGGAAAAGGCCACCAGAGAGGGCCAAGTTGTGAATGGTATCAAAGACAAGCCGATTTCAGCTGTTTCACATGCCGAAAAAAAAGGCGAAGTACGAAAGTACCTCGCCTCGCAGCTGAACAGGGGAAAATCAAGCGATAACAAAAGGTGCGCGGTCTTTGCCATCAATCCACTTAGGGGCTTTGCCACGGCCGGTCCAAGTTTGGCCCGTGGCAGGATCGCGGTATTTGGGGGCGACTTTGCTCACCGTTTTGGTGGAACCCGATTTTGCACCGCGGCCAGGAAACACATCTTGGGCTGTTAAACCAAACTCCGAAACCAATTCGCGCACTTTAGCAACGGCGGCCGAGATTTCGTTTTGACGGGCTTGAGCAATGGCTTGCTCCAAGGTTTCACGCTGAGCCAATAAGTCTTTGTAGCTGGAAGTCATATTTGATCCTGATGAGATAAAGACGCCGAATATACCCGATTTACTGCCGCCATCAGAGGCCAGGCAGTTTATTCTTTGATATTTGTCAATGGGAGGGTTATTGGCAATCAAAAATATTTTTTATTTGATATTTTTATTATTTTCACTCGCTTGCATCATTTTCAAACTGACGTATCCAAAATACCTGGACGTAAGGTGGCAATCACCTTGTCGATGCGGCGGCCTTCGAGGTCGACGACTTGGAAGCGCCAGTCGTCCAGCTCAATCACTTGGCCTTGGGTGGGCAGTTGGCCCAGCGCATACATGAGCAAACCCGCCAAGGTGTTGTAGCGGTTTTTGTCTTCAGCAGGCAGCTCTTTGATGTCCAGGCGTGCCTTGAGTTCGTTGACAGGCATGATACCGTCGAGCACCCAGCTGCCGTCGTCGTTCTGGGTGGCCCAGGCGTCGGTTTGGGTGTCGGACTTGAGCTCGCCTGTGATGGCTTCCAGCAAATCCAATGGGGTCAGCAGACCCTGGACCTCGCCATATTCGTCCACCACAAACAACATGCGGCTGGACTGGTCGCGCATTTGTTCAAGCAATTCCATACCGGTCAAGGTTTCAGGCACGAAATGGGCAGTTTGGGCGTGATTCTCCAAAGCGCGTTCATCGCTTTCTGGCAGGGCCAGGAGGTGCGACAAGCTGATGACGCCAATGATGTGGCCCAAACCATCGCGGCAAACCGGGTACCAAGAATGGTTGCCCTCCCCACGCATCTGGTTGATGCGGTCCATGGCCTGCTGAGGCGTGAGGTTAGCTTCGAGCCATTGGATATCGCTGCGCGGCGTCATCATGGAGGTGAGCGCACGGTCATCCAGGTGGAAAACGTTGCGCACCATTTGGTGCTCGTGCTCTTCGATCAGTCCCGCGTCGACCCCTTCGACCAAACTGGCGGTGATTTCTTCTTCGGTCACAGCGCGGCTGCCTTTGCTGTCGATGCGCATGAGTTTGAGCATGCCTTGCGTGGAGAGCGACAGCAATTTGACAAACGGCCCAGCGGCTTTGGCCAAGCCCGCCATGGGGCGGGCCACGATGCGGGCCACGGCCTCGGGGTAAAGCTGGCCAATGCGCTTGGGCACGAGCTCACCAAAAATGATGGTGGTGAAGGTGATGATGGTGACCACAATGGCCGTAGCAGAAATGGCAGCAACCGGCTCAGTCAATCCCCACTGCATCAACTTCAGGGCCAAACCACCGCTGAAGGCCGCCTCGCCCACGATGCCATTGAGCACGCCGATCGAGGTAATACCCACCTGCACGGTGGACAAAAACTGGGTGGGCTCTTCCAGCAGTTTGAGGGCCGCTTGAGCCCCTTTGTCACCGGCCTCGTCCATGGCGGCCAAGCGGGCCTTGCGACTTGAGGCCAGCGCCAACTCAGACATGGCAAACACACCATTGAGCAAGGTGAGAAAAACGATCAGTAGAAAATCCATAACCGCCATTGTGCCAAGAGTGGTGGCAGGCAGTGGTCATGCCTAGAGGAGTCGAGGCCATGAGGCTCAAATCGTCAGCGCGAACGATTTGGGACAATGGGCCAAAGAGGTGTTTATGGCTGTTTATTGGGTGGGTGATGTTCAGGGTTGCGATGCGCCTTTGGGGCGCTTGCTCGGCGCGCTTGATTTTTCGCCGAGTCGGGACACCTTGTATGTTTTAGGCGACTTGGTGAACCGCGGGCCAGCTTCTGAACAGGTGCTGCGGCGCTTGATGGCGCTGGGCGATGCTGCGCAATGTTTGCTGGGCAACCACGACCTGCATTTGCTGGCGGTGGCGGCCGGTGCGGGGCGACTCAAACCCATGGACACGCTGGACGGTATCTTGCAAGCGGCCGACCGCCCTGCCCTGCTGGACTGGCTGCGCCACCAGCGCATGGCGATTTGGGGAAACGATGTGCTGTCGGTGCATGCAGGGGTCTTGCCGTCGTGGAGCGTGACGAAAACCTTGTCACTGGCCAGCGAGGTGGAGTCGATTTTGCGTGGGCCTGACATGAATGAGTTCTTGCACCAGATGTATGGCAACGAGCCTGCAGTTTGGCGCGATGACTTGACAGGTGTGGGACGCTTGCGGGTGATCGTGAATGCGCTGACACGGCTGCGCTTTTGTTCGGTGACCGGAGAGATGGAGTTCGCAAGCAAAGAAGGGGCCGATGCAGCCCCTGCGGGCTTCATGCCGTGGTTTGATGTGCCGGGCAGGCAAACCGCCAACATCACTGTGGCCTTTGGCCACTGGTCGACTTTGGGTTTGCTGCAACGCGAAGACGTGTGGGCACTGGACAACGGTTGCGTGTGGGGTGGGTGCCTGAGCGCAATGCGGCTGTCTGGCGATGGGCAGCACGAGTTGATTCAGGTGAAGTGCGAGCAGGCGCAGAAACCGGGTTGAAAACCCAAAGGGACCAATTGGCAAAAATGGGGGCTCAAAAATGGGGTCTGACCCCAATTAACAAAAAGGAAAAATTGGGATCTGACCCCAATTAAATATGTTTGCTGTGGGAGGCAGCTCTTGCTGCCGAATGTTTGCGCAGGCTCAGCCACCCGGCTTGAGCAAGACCACCAGCGCGCCAGCACCGCCCTCTGTGGCTTTGGCTTGCACAAAGGCCATAACCTGGTTTTTTTGAATCAGCCAGCTGTGCACTTTGGGCTTGAGCACCGAGGTTTTACCTGGTGAGCCCAGCCCTTTGCCGTGGACCACCCGCAGGCATCTGAGGCCTTGTTTGTGGGCAATCCGGATGAACTCGGCCAGTGCCACGCGGGCTTCGTCGCTGCGCAGGCCGTGCAAATCGATCTCGCGTTGAATAGACCACCCGCCTTTGCGCAGTTTTTGGGTCACGTCAATGCCAATGCCTGGCCGACGAAAACTCAAAGCGTCATCGGTGTCGAGCAAGGTGCTCACATCAAACCCGTCGCTGAGCGCATCACGCAACACTGCTTCTTCGTCTTTTTGCCGTTGAGCGGCGACAGGGGCTGGGGCTGGGGGGCTGATGCTGGCTTGGTCGTTCAAGGGCATGCGCTGGACCACACCCACAGCACGGACAAAAAGATTGGCTTCGGCCTCTCGCCTACGGGCAGCGGCAAGGCGTGCAGCCTCCGCCGCTTGCGCTTTTTCATGCGCATCGGCCAGCTTCTTTTTGACCTGTTTCAGGTCTTGCAGAGAATTGATTTTCACGGCTTGATCCGGTGTTTTGTGGGAGCGAGCCGCTGCTCGCGAAGGATTTTTAAACGCCGCGGTTGCGCATCCAGTCGGCGGTTTTGAAAAAACTGCCATTCAGGCGCTCGCGCAGCACCGGGTCCACCTGGGTTTCCTGCATGGCTTGGTCCATGCACGCCAACCATTGGTCACGTTCAAGCGCACCGATCGAAAAAGGCATGTGGCGCATGCGCAGGCGCGGATGGCCAAAGCGTTCGGTGTAATGTTCGGGCCCGCCCAGCCAGCCACACAAAAACCAAAACAACTTGTCGCGTGCCGCTTGCAAAGTGCTGCCGTGGGCTGCACGCAGTTCTTTGTAGCTGGGCTCGATGTCCATCAGGTCGTAAAAGCGCTCAGCCAGGGCTTTGACGCGGTCCTCTCCCCCCATCCACTCGAATGGGGAATCAAACGGGGGCTTGTCTTCGATTTGCATGGTTTGTATTGTGCCGGGTCGGCACGAACAGGCTGTTGATGTGGGAGCGAGCCCCTGCTCGCGAATGAACCGTTGTGAATAATTGGGATCTGACCCCAATTCACAATTCATTTAGTCGGTGGATTGCCGCAGAGTTTGCATGACCGGTTGGCGCAAAACGCCAGACAGGCTCAGGCTGCCTGCGGCCCAAGCCAGCAGTGCGCCCAATGTGCCGCCAGCCAGGGGGGCCCAAAGTGGGGGTTGCCACGCAAACTCAAAGGCAAAGCGGGCCAAGGCCCAACCCACCACCAAAGCCATGCTGCTGGCCATGAAGCCTGCCAACCAACCCAAGCCCAGCAATTCGGTGCGCTGCACTTGGGCCAGCAAGGATCGTCCTGCACCCAATGCACGCATGATGGCGTATTCACGCTCACGCGCTTGGCGGCTGGCGCCCACGGCAGCCAAGAGCACCATCAGGCCTGCTGCCAGGGTGAACGCAAACAAATACTCCACCGCTCGGATGACCTGGTCCATCACGCGCTGCACCTGCGCCAAGGTGCTGCGCATGTCGACACTGGTGATGTTGGGGAACTGGTTGACGAGTGCATTGTCAAAACCGGCAGAGCCTTGCGGCGAGCGGAAGGCGGCCATGTAGGTCATGGGCAGGTCGGGCATTTGTGAGACGGGGAACATCATGAAGAAGTTGGCCCTCATGGAGGTCCAGTCCACTTTGCGCAGACTGGTCACACGCGCCTCGCGGGATTGACCGGCAATGTCAAAGCGCAACTGGTCGCCCAATTTGAGTCCCAATGTGTCAGCAATGCCTTGCTCCACACTCAAGCCGTCGGCTTCTTCGGTCACCCAATGGCCTGCGGTCAAGGGGTTGTGGGTGGGCAAGGTGGCCGAGTGCGAGAGGTTGATTTCGCGGTCAATCAGGCGTTTGGCGCGGTCACCTTCAAAGTCGGTAGGGCTGACCTCGCGGCCGTTGATGGCCACCAAACGGCCACGGATCATCGGGAACCAATCGGGCGACTGCACACCGGCTTTGGTCAAACTGGCCAAAAAGTCGATGGCTTGCTCGGGCTGCACGTTGATGACAAAACGGTCAGGCGCATTGGCGGGCGTGGCTTGACGCCAACTGGCGATCAAGTCGGTGCGCAGCAAAACCAACAAAGCCAGGGCCAACAAGCCCACCGACAAAGCGCTGACCTGCACCACCGCAAACACGGGGCGTGCCGCCACTTGGCGTGTGGCCAAACGCAACCAGCGTGGCGAGGTCTCACTGGGTACGGCGCGGCGCAGCAGCCACAAAGCGAAAGCCGCCAAGCCGGCGAACACCAACAAGGCGACAGCGAAACCGCCCACAGTGATCAAGCCCAATGTCAGGTTGCGGCTGACCATGAGCAACGTCAAGGCAAAACCCAGCAGACCCATGACCAACACCAAGCCTGAGCGCACTTGCAGGCCGCCCAGATCGCGTCGAATCACACGCAATGGCGGCACCTGAGCCAACTGGAGCACGGGTGGCAAACCGAAAGCCACCAGCAGCGTGAGGCCCATGCCCATGCCCATCAAGGCAGGTTGCCAAGTGGCAGCGGGCAGTTGCGCGTCCACCAGCCCCGCCAGCAGCAACACAAAGCCCAGGTGCACGGCATAACCTGCAAGCACCCCCAAAGCGCTGGCCAGCAGACCTGCACCCAGAAACTCCAAGCCATAACTCAAAGTGAGTGTGCGCTGGCTTTGACCTAACACTCGCAACAAGGCACAGGCATCGAGCTGCCGCTCGGCAAAACTGCGGGCAGCCAAGGCCACGGCCACAGCACAAAGCAAGGCAGCCAGCAAAGCCACCAGGTTCAAGAACTGCGAGGCGCGGTCCAGCGTCTGGCGCATTTCGGGGCGACCACTGTCCAATGACTCGATCTGCACACCGCGCACATGCGCCGATGCCACTTCGGGCTTGGCCCACTGCACAAAGCGCTCGGCTGCCGCACCATCGCCTGCCACGGCCATGCGCCAAGTCACACGGCTGGCCGGTTGCACCAAACCCGTCGATGCCAAATCGGCCACGTTCATCATGACGCGGGGGGCAAAGGTCATGAAGCCTGCGCCCCGATCGGGTTCGCGTTCGATGACGGCCGAGATGCGGAAACTGCGATCACCCAAGCCCAGCATTTGCCCGACTTTCAGGTTCAGGTTGTCGAGCAGTGCTGGGTCCACCCACACCTCGCCCACCGGGGGGATGCGGGATTTTGCAAGCGACAAGATTTCGGGCCCATGCTGCACCAACAGCTCACCACGCAAAGGGTAACCCGGCTCCACCGCCTTGAGCGCCACCAATCGGCTGCCCCCCCCCTGATCGGCCAAAGCGCGGCCCATGGTCGGAAAGCCCACATTGGTGTTGGTTTGCAAGCCCATGCTGCGCGCTTGCGCCACAAAGTTGGCTGGGGTGATTTGATCACTGACCACCACCGCATCGCCACCCAGCAACTGACGTGCATCGCGCCACAGGCCAGACTGCATGCGATCGGCCAAAAAACCCACCGCAGTGAGGGCCGCCACCGCCAATGCCACTGAGACCATGAGCAAGCGCAACTCACCCGCGCGCAAATCGCGCCACAAATTACGCCCGCCCAGCCGCAGGCCGTGCATCCATCCTTGTTTGTTCATTTCCCGACCTTACAGCACTCAGAAATCACGGCTGTGAACAAGGCATTTTTGTGGGAGCGTGCCCCTGCTCGCGAATGGCTTACCGGGCCAGTTCGGGTTGCCAGACCAGGCGTTCGGGAGCGCTGAAGCACAAGAAGCGTTTGTTGGTGGCGCGGCCAATGGCGCACAAGCCCAAACGTTTGGCCACATCCAGGCCCATTTGGGTGATGCCGCTGCGGGAGACAACCACCGGCACGCTCATTTGTGCGGATTTGATCACCATCTCGCTGGTCAATCGGCCTGTGGTGTAGAAGACTTTGTCTTTCCCGTCGATGTCGTTCATCCACATCCAGCCAGCGATGGTGTCGACCGCATTGTGACGGCCGACGTCTTCAACGAACATGAGCATGTCCTCGCCCTGAAACAAGGCACAACCGTGCACCGAACCAGACGATTTGTAAGTGGTCTCTTGCAGACGGATGGCGTTCACCAAACCGTAAAGCTGGCCTTGGGTGATTTGGGCTGGTGGCAGTTGAATTTCGTCGATGTGGGCCATGAGGTCGCCAAACACACTGCCCTGACCGCAACCGGTGGTCACCACGCGGTCGGCGCTGCGCTCGATCACGACTTGGGAATTGGCGCGGGTTTTGACGGCGGCTACGCCTGGCTCGCCCACTTCGCCTTCGCCTATCGTCCAATCCACGGTGATGGATTCAATTTGGTCCACCGAATCGATGAGGCGCTGGTTGCGCAAAAAGCCCAGCACCAGCCACTCGGGCTCAGCACCCAGGGTCATCAGGGTGACCAGTTCTTTTTTGTCCAAGTAAATCGTGAGCGCGCGTTCGGCCGGGATTTGGGTTTCGGAGGTTTCACCGAACTCGTTGCACACGGACACACTGCGCGTGAGGGTGGCACGCGCCCGGGTGAGGTGGGGCTTGGGGAGGACAGACGCTGCCGCGGAGGCGTTCGTTACAACAGACATGGCTTGAGCCTAACGTAAAAATCCCCCGCCGTTACCGACGGGGGATTTTGCGATGATGCTTAAAAAGGATCAGCCTTTTTTGGCCGGTGCGGCTGCAGGCTTGGCCGCAGCTGGTGCAGTGGCAGAGGGAGCGGCAGGGGCAGCAGATGGTGCTGCTGCCGTCACCTCAGCGGGCTTGTAAGCGCCTGGGTCCACACAAGGCGGTGTGGCTGTAGGCGCGGGCTTGCCTTTGCCGTTGGTTTTGTAATAGTGGGCAGCTACTTTTTCGCGGGATTTGCACAGCTGGAAGTCGGCCACTTTGTTGCCGTGCGCTGTTTTGGCAGCGGCTTCGGCTGCCTTGGCTTTGGCTTCGTCGCTCAAGGCGGGCAATTTGGCCATCGCGCTAAAACTGATGGCCAAGGCAGACATGACAAGCAGGTATTTTTTCATGGTGTTCTCCTGGCTCAAACCGAAGCCGTTTTGGCCGGTGTTGCCGTTGTATGGGACGCAGGCACAGAACGCTGTGCAGGAATCTTGCCGGACTTGACGTCGTTGTACCAAAGTTCGTGGTGCTCTTTGGCCCAAGTTTCGTCCACATAGCCTTCGCG
Source organism: Limnohabitans sp. 15K (assembly GCF_002778285.1). Classification (GTDB taxonomy): domain Bacteria; phylum Pseudomonadota; class Gammaproteobacteria; order Burkholderiales; family Burkholderiaceae_C; genus Limnohabitans_A. Next base: position 365,175 of record NZ_NESM01000003.1, on the reverse strand, counting down.
CATCGCCTTGTAGGCGCCGCGCATGCCGATGGTGCCCATGTAGATGTGACCGATGAACATGGCCATCATGAACAAGGTGGCGACAGCATGAACCATGTTGGCGATTTGCATGGTGCCACGCTCATAAATGAGACCCGGGATCACCTTGTCCAGCACCAAACCTGAGCCGACCACGATCAATCCCAAGAAGAGCACACCACCCCAAAACACCACCTTTTCACCGGCATTGAAGCGGTGCGAAGGCACTTCGGTGCCAGTGAACAAGCCGCCACCTTTGGCGATCCAAACCAAGTCGTCTTTACTTGGCAAGTTGTCTTTGAGAAAGGTCACAAACACAATCACCAAGGACACGGCAAACAGGGGCCCTGCAAAGTTGTGCAGGTTTTTCAGTGCGTAAGTCAGCCAGCCAAACAAGGTGCTGCCAATGATGGGCAACAAGAAAAACTTGCCGTAAGCCATGACGATGCCGGAGACGGCCAAAGCCACGAAGGCAATGGCGTTGGCCCAGTGGGCTGAGCGCTCAAACGGCGTGAAACGCTCGATCTTGCGACCGGTTTCTTGGCCATGCAACTCCATCGTGCCTTTGCTGACATAAAACAACGCCATCGCACCCACAGCGATCAGCAACAAAGCCGCGCCATAAGGAATGATGATGTTGTTGCGCACCTGACGCCACGATTCACCGGCCGAAGCCAAGCGCGAACCGGGGTACTGCACAAAGGGCTGGATCAGGTTGCCCGCCTCAGGCGCTTGGCTTTTGGGCAAGCTGCTGTAACCGGTGACGCCTTGACCCACAGCACGCCACATGGGCGCGTTGTTGCCAGGCTGCACTTGGCCACGCTCGGCGTTGGTTTGGTCTTTGTATTTGGCATCGGCGTCGGCACCCGGTGCCAACTGAAACACGTTGGCGCTTTTCACGCCCAAGCTGGTTTCAGCTTGAGCCGAGGTCGCGGGCGCAACCGGGGCTGGCGTTTGGGCAAGAGCACCCAACGCCGCCAAGGCCAGCCCAAAAGTCAATAACATGCGGCGCATGAACTTCTCCTTGGCGCTCACTTGGGTGCGCGGACGTGGTCGTTTTGGCCGTAAGTGGCACGGGCCTTCAGGTGGTTGGCCCACCCGTCTTTGTCACCGGCTTTCCAGCCAGCTTCGGTGAAAGAGGCGACGCCCGTACCGCTGTAAGGCGGTTTGTCGGTGCGCACGCCCTTGACCTCTTGCGGTTTTTCGCCACAAGCCACCAACAAGATGGCACTGCAAAAAATGAAAACTGCTTTCATGTTCAGGCTCCTTGTTTGGCTTGGTTGCCGTAAGCCGTACCCCAACCCCAGACTTCTGCGCCCTTGCCACGGCTGATCACTCGGCCGCGCAGGATGTCGGTGATGACGTCGCCGTCACCGGCCAGCAGTGCTTTGGTGGAACACATTTCGGCGCAAGCGGGCAACTTGCCTTCGGCCAAACGGTTGCGGCCGTATTTCTCAAACTCAGACTGACTGCCGTGCTCTTCTGGGCCACCGGCACAGAAAGTGCACTTGTCCATCTTGCCGCGCAGACCGAAGGTGCCGTTGGACGGGAATTGAGGCGCACCAAACGGGCAGGCATATGAGCAATAACCGCAGCCAATGCAAATGTCCTTGTCGTGCAGCACCACACCTTCGTCTGTTTTGTAGAAGCAATTGACCGGGCAAACGGCCATGCAAGGTGCATCGGAGCAGTGCATGCAAGCGACAGAGATCGACTTTTCACCCGGAACACCATCGTTCAAGGTGACCACGCGGCGGCGGTTCACACCCCAAGGGACTTCGTGTTCGTTTTTGCAAGCGGTCACGCAGCCGTTGCATTCGATGCAGCGCTCTGCATCACAGATAAATTTCATTCGTGCCATCGTGTTCTCCTGATGCGCTTAGGCTTTTTCGATGTTGCAGACGGTGGTCTTGGACTCTTGCATCATGGTGACGCTGTCATAACCATAGGTGGTGGCGGTGTTGACCGCTTCGCCGCGCACGATGGGCGCTGCACCTTTGGGGTAATGCGCCAGCATGTCGGCACCTTGCCAACGACCCGAGAAGTGGAAAGGCATCCACACGGTGCCGGTATCGACACGCTCGGTCACCAAGGCCTGCACATTCAAGCGCGCACCCGTGGCACCCAGCAACCAGACACGGTCGCCATCCCTGATACCACGGTCAGCGGCGGTCTTGGGGTTGATCTCGACATAGGCTTCTTGCTGCAACTCGGCCAACCATGGGTTGGAACGGGTTTCTTCGCCGCCACCTTCGTACTCGACCAAGCGGCCTGATGTGAGGATGAGCGGATACTTTTCGTGCACCTTGTCGGCGATGTTCTTGTCCTGCACCGTTTTGTACAAGGTGGGCAGACGCCAGAAAGCCTTGCGGTCATCGTGGGTGGGGTACTTGGCCATCATGTCGGGACGGGTGCCGTACAAAGGCTCGCGGTGTTGTGGAATCGGATCCGGGAAGTTCCAGACCACGGCGCGTGCTTTGGCGTTGCCAAACGGGTGGCAGCCGTGCTCTTTCATGAACACACGAATCATGCCGCCTGACGAATCGGTCTTCCAGTTCTTGCCTTCGGCCGCTGTTTTTTCGGCTTCGGACAACTCGTTCCACCAACCCAGCTTTTTCAGGAGGATGTGGTCGAGCTCTGGGTAACCTGTGGTGATGTCGGCCCCAAAAGAGTGCGAGCCATCTTCGGCCAACAGGCTCTTGCCTTCACGCTCCACGCCAAAGTTGGCGCGGAAGTTACCGCCGCCTTCCATGACGTGTTTGGAGGTGTCGTACAGGTTGGGCGAACCGGGGTGTTTGAGTTCGGGCGTGCCGTAGCAAGGCCAAGGCAGACCGAAGTAATCGCCTGTGAAGTCGTAACCGGTTTCCTTGTCTTTGCCACCTTTGGCCTTGAGGGTTTTCACATCGAACACGTTCATGTTCTTCATGTGGGCCTTCAGGCGCTCTGGGCTTTGGCCGGTGTAACCGATGGTCCAGACACACTTGTTGATTTCGCGCAGGATGTCTTCGGGCATGGGTTCGTCCAAGCCACCGACTTTTTGCATCTTGTAGTTCTTGGACAACTCTTTGCCAAAACCCAATTTGTCAGCGAACTGCTGCATGATCATGTGATCGGAACGGCTCTCCCACAAAGGCTCGATGACCTTCTCGCGCCATTGGATGGATCGGTTGGACGCGGTGCAAGAACCGCTGGTCTCGAACTGGGTGGCTGCGGGCAACAGGTACACCGCACGGTTGGGGTTCAGGTCCCCCGCTTTGCCCGGCATCGCGGCCATGGCCGCAGTGGCCGATGGATAGGGATCGACCACCACCAACAAGTCCAACTTGTCCATGGCGCGCTTCATGTCCAGACCACGGGTCTGGGAGTTGGGGGCATGGCCCCAATAGAACACACCGCGCAAATTGCTGTCTTGGTCAATCAGCTCGTTGTTTTCGAGCACACCGTCGATCCAGCGGGAAACGGTTATGCCGTTCTTGCCCATCATGGCGGGCGATGCGAACTGCTTTTTGATCCACTCGAAATCCACGTCCCAAGCTTTGGCGAAGTGCTTCCAAGAGCCTTCGGCCAAGCCGTAGTAACCGGGCAAAGAGTCAGGGTTGGGGCCGACGTCGGTCGCGCCTTGCACGTTGTCGTGACCACGGAAAATGTTGGTACCGCCACCGGTCTTGCCGATGTTGCCCAAAGCCAATTGCAAGATGCAAGATGCACGCACGATGGCGTTGCCGATCGTGTGCTGGGTCTGTCCCATGCACCAGACGATGGTGCCGGGGTTGTTCTCGTGCAGCATCTTGGCGATCTTGAAGACTTGCTCTTCTTTGACACCACAAGCTTCTTCCACCTTGTCGGGTGTCCACTTGGCCAGCACTTCTGTCTTTATGGCGTCCATGCCATAGACACGGTCGTTGATGTATTTTTTGTCTTCCCAGCCGTTCTTGAAGATGTGGTACAGCACACCGAACAAGAAAGGAATGTCTGTGCCCGAGCGGATGCGAACAAACTCGTCAGCTTTGGCAGCGGTACGGGTGAAGCGTGGATCGACCACGATCATCTTGCAGCCGTTTTCCTTGGCGTGCAACATGTGCAGCATGGACACCGGGTGGGCTTCGGCAGCGTTGGAACCAATGTACAAAGCGACCTTGCTGTTTTGCATGTCGTTGTACGAGTTGGTCATGGCGCCATAACCCCAGGTGTTGGCTACACCCGCCACCGTGGTGGAGTGGCAAATCCGCGCCTGGTGGTCGCAGTTGTTGGTGCCCCAGAAGCTCACGAACTTGCGCAGCAAATAGGCCTGCTCGTTGTTGTGCTTGGATGATCCAATGAAGTACACGCTATCAGGACCGCTGGCTTTTTTCAGCTCCAGCATTTTGGCGCTGATTTCGGTGAGCGCCGTATCCCAGCTGATGCGTTCGTACTTGCCGTTGACCAGCTTCATGGGGTAGCGCAGACGGTATTCGCCATGGCCGTGCTCGCGCAATGCAGCACCTTTGGCGCAGTGCGCACCCAGGTTGATGGGCGAATCGAACACCGCTTCTTGGCGCACCCAAACACCGTTCTCAACCACGGCGTCCACGGCGCAACCCACCGAGCAGTGGGTGCAAACGGTGCGTTTGACCTCGACCTTGCCAGCACCCAGGATGGCGGCGCCTGTGGCGGCCTGTGCTTTTTGCACCAAGCTCAGTTGCGATGCGGCCAAGCCCACACCCACACCCAGACCTGAACGGCGCAAAAAGCTGCGACGGTCCAGCGTGGGCAAAGCCTGCGACAAACCACGGCGCAAGCTGTGGATGAACGGGGAAGAAATGGCACCCGAAGTGCCCGAGGTTTTTTTGGTCAGCAACATGGAGGGCTCCAGTTGGGGAAGAACAGGAAAGAGAGACGAAAAATCAGACGCGTGTGGTCTGGTAGTACTGCTGAACGTGCTCGCTCAGGCTATAGCCACCGCCACGCGCAGGTTTGGGCAACGCTGCAGCAACGGGTGCCGCTTGCTTGACCACGCCTGGCAAAACGGCTGTGGCTGCTGCCACAGCACCGACCGTTGCAGCACCCGAAAACAGGCTGCGACGAGAAAGAGCGGAAGTTTTGGAAGACATCAAAGGCTCCTGAAATTGGGACAAGGCAACTGCGCCATAGAACATTTGACCTAGGCAGTTTGTTGCATAGGTGATCATACCGTTTGAGCAGGCAGTTTTCGACGTAAAAACCCTTATGCGCCCGGGTTTATGACACATCAGTGACGGGCTCAACATGTGTGTGTTGGGCAACAAAAAGCCGCAGCGCTTTTTGAGCGCTGCGGCATCAGAAATCACACGTCAATTATTTGGGTCCGTACAGGTATTCGGGCAACCAAAGGGTCAAGCCTGGCCAGATGTACATCAGGACCATGCAGATGATGACGATGAACATGTAAGGCATCATGCCGGCAAAAATCTGATTGATGGTCACATGCGGCGGTGACACCCCTTTCAGATAGAAGGCGGACATCGCCACAGGCGGTGACAAGAAGGCCGCTTGCAAGTTCACAAACACCAACACGCCCCACAAGATGGGATCAATCCCAAAGTGCGTCAGCAATGGCAGGAAGATGGGCACAAAAATCACAATGATTTCGGTCCACTCCAAAGGCCAACCCAGCACAAAGATGACCGCTTGCGACAGCAGCATGAACTGCAGCGGTGACAGGTCCATGGCCATGACCCACTCTTCCACCAAACGTTGGCCGCCCAGGACGGCGAACACGGCAGAAAACAAAGCAGAGCCCACAAACAACCAGCACACCATGGAGGTGGTTTTGGCAGTTAAGAACACCGCTTGTTTGGTCTTGTCGAAGTTCAACGAGCCTGACCACCAGGCCATGAGGAACGCACCTGTGGCACCCACAGCAGCCGATTCAGTCGCAGTGGCCAAACCCAGCAAGATGACGCCCAACACCACGGCCGTCAAAATACCCAAAGGCATCACCGACTTGACCAGCATGTTCAGGATCTCATACTGCTCGGCATCAAAGTCTTTGTAATACCAGACCAGCAAAGCGAACAACACCAAGGCCGTACCCCAGAACCCAGTGTAAAAACTCTCGGGAACTTCAACGACTTTATTGGCTTCGACCACTTCATTGCCCAGAGACTGGGCTGCGCCGCCTTCAACGGCCGCCTCAGTTTCTTCGACCTCATCGCCACCCAGTTCCTTGACGCCATCAGCCTCAGTAGCCTCAGTCGTGGTTTTTTCAGCCACGATGTCGGTGCTCATCTGAACAATGTCCGTGCCAGCTTGGGCATTGGCGTTGGCTTGTGAATAGACCACCACATACCACCATGAGGTGGCCAACATCGCCAAAACGATGAACACGGGTGCCAAGGCCATGCTGAAACTGCGCACCAAAAGGCCCCAGGTCACGCGCATGTCGGACACGTTGATCTGCAGTGCACGACCAGGCATCAACACGGCTTTGGCCAAGGCAGGCAACATGCGTTTGGAGTATTGCTCACCCAACTTGTCCAGCCAAGGCGACACGGGCGCTCTGGTTTGCTCTTCGGGCAAGCGTGGGGCGATTTTCGGATCAATCATGACCCAGCCGATCACATAGATCAGATACAAAAAGGCCAAGAAGAAACCAGGGAACATGGCAGCTGCATAGAGCTTGACCACAGACTGGCCTGCCACAGCGGCGTACACAATGATCATGACCGAGGGCGGAATCAAAATGCCCAAAGTGCCGCCAGCCGTGATCACGCCTGCTGCCAAACGTGTGTCATAGCCTGCATTCAGCATGGGGCGCATGGCGATCACTCCCATCAGCACCACCACTGCGCCCACCAAACCACTGGCAATGCCCCAGAAGGTGCAAATCACCAAAGTGGCCACGGCCAAAGAGCCCGGCAAACGGCGGAAAGCCAGCTGCACACTGTGGAACATTTTGTCCACCAGCGCACCCCGTTCCATCACATACCCCATCAGCACAAAGAGCGGTATGGACAACAAGGTGTCATTGGTCATCGCCCCGTATGTGCGCTGGACCATCAGGTTGAAAACACGATTTTCAAGCCAAGGTTGGCTGGGGTCATAAAAGGCAGTGAAGCCAAATGCCATGCCCAAACCCATGAGGGTGAAGGCCGTGGGAAAGCCCATCATGATCACCACAATGATCAGACAGAGCATCAACAGACCGAGTGCTGGATCGCTCATTTTTTTTCTCCCATCAAGCCGCCGCGTTGGTGGGCCTCATCGTCAATGTTTTTCGCGCGCTCAATGGCGTCGCGTTTGGCGTCTTCGTCCACATAAATACTGGCCGATAACTGCTGCTCGACCACGTCAATTTCGTTGGCGTCTTTCAACCGTGCGGGCCATTCGCCTGTTTTCAGGCACACCACGCAACGCACGATTTCAGCCAAGCCCTGCATCAAAACAAAAAATCCAGTGATCGGGATGATGGCCTTGAACGGGTAGAGGGGAATCGCATCCGCACTGTTGGTCATTTCGCGAATGGTGATGGCGTCACCGGCATAAGTCCAACCTGCCCAAGTCAGGGCGATCACGCCAGGGAGGAAAAACAGAATGTAAAGCACCAAGTCCAGCGATGCTTGTGTGCGGGGCTTGGCGCTGCCATAGAAAAAGTCGCCACGGACATGGCCGTCTTGGCTCAATGTGTAAGCGCCGCACATCATGAAGGCCGTGCCGTAGAGCATGTTGCTGGCTTCAAAAATCCAGGCTGTGGGGGCATTCAAAGCGTAGCGCTTGAAAACTTCGCCCATCACCATCACCATCAGCACCACGATCAGCCATGCGAAGGCTTTGCCCACCCATGTACTGATGTTGTCTGCTGTGTGGAGCAGTTTCAGTGTGTTCATATTGTTCTTAAAAATGAAAAAGACTGAAGATCTGCTCGCGCAGACTTCAGTCCCAAGGTCTACCAGCTTAAGATTTTAACTTAGGCTTTCTTCGCACCGAAGAAGTGGTTCACAGCCATGCGACGGCTGATGTTGGTGTCCTGGTCCCACTTCACAGCGCGGGCTGCAAATACTTTTTGGGATTCCACGATTTCTTTGAAGAGTGGGTTCTCGGCAGACTTTTTCTCCAAAATTTCAGACCAAATTTTCAATTGGTCTTGCAAAATGGCGTCAGGTGTCTTGTAGAACTTGACCTTGTCTTTGGTTTGCAGCTCAACATAGTCTTTGGAGTAACGGTCAACGGCTTTCCAAGACATGTCGGCCGAAGCCGCTTCTGTGGCACCGGCAATCACAGCCTTCATCTTGGCAGGCAGCGCGTCGTACTTGGTCTTGTTGAACATGATCTCGAACGTTTCAGCGCTCTGGTGGTAGCTTTGCAGCATGCACACTTTGGAGACGTCGGGGAAGCCCAAAACACGGTCAGAGGTAGCGTTGTTGAACTCAGCGCCGTCCAGCAAGCCGCGGTCCATGGCAGGGACGATCTCGCCGCCTGGCAAAGCGTTCACAGCAGCGCCCATGGCGGTGAACAGATCAATGGCCAAACCGTTGGTGCGGAACTTCAAGCCCTTGAAGTCGGACGACTTGGTGATCGGCTTTTTGAACCAACCCAGTGGCTGAGTGGACATGGGGCCATACAAGAACGACTGCACGTTGCCACCGATGGACGCGTACAACTTGGCCAGCAACTCAGCGCCACCACCGTACTTGTGCCATGCCAAAACCATGTTAGCGTCCATGCCGAAAGCAGGGCCAGAGTTCCACAAAGCCAAAGCGTTTTGCTTGCCGTAGTGGTAACCCAACACACCGTGACCACCGTCCAAAGTACCTTTGGAGACGGCTTCGAGCAAGCCAAAAGCAGGCACCACAGAGCCGGCTGGCAACACTTCGATCTTCAGATCGCCACCGGTCATGTCGTTGACCTTTTTGGCGTAATCCAAGGCGTATTCGTGGAAGATGTCCTTGGCAGGCCAAGTGCTCTGCCAACGCATGTTGATCGGGCCGGTTTGGGCCGATGCGATCATGGGTGCAGACAAGGCACCAGCGGCGACGGCAGCGCCTTTGAGAAGGTTGCGACGGCGGGGGGTTTTGGCTTCGGTCAAGGATGTCTCCAGAGGTTGTTGAACTTTTAAGCGTTAAAAGTTACCGCTTGGTCATCATTATGAAATAAGACTGTTGTGGAGTTCTAGGTGAAAACCCGGGCCAAAATGACCATTTTTTTCAATTCAAAGCACAAATAATTTCAATCAAGCCACCAAATCAAAGCCCTGCAGTTCCACGCTGACAAAGCTTTCCGTGAAAGCGGCCAAGCTGGCATAGAAAGACGCTCGAGGGTGGGCTTGCAGGGTCTGACACAGGGCTGGCAACCAGGTTTGCACATGCTGGTTGAAGAAGGCGTGTTGGCGCGTCAGGTTCGACACCGCCACATCGTCACCCGCGATCAGAAAACGCATGACTTCAAACACATAGGCCACATGGTCTTCGGTTTCTGACATGCCTTCGCTGCGGGCCAAGCCCAGCTCGGCCAGGTCGTCACGCAAGCGCACCAAAGGTTTTTCGTTCAAAAAACCGCTGAGGTAATGCGAGCCGAACAAATACACCTCGGGCTTGCCCACACCGCCAAACAGGCTGTTGAACTCGGCCGAAATTTGCGCATGGCTCAGGCTGCGGGCGCTGGCCACCAAATTGCGCCAAGGCTCTTCCAAAAAGCCGCCCGCAGCGGGTGCTTCGGTCACGGCCACTTGCAGTTGGTCCAGCAACTCAGGGCTGGGCGCGGCATAAAACAGCTGCGACAGCAAACCGTAAATTTCGGCGCGGGCAGTTTCTTCGTCCAGCGCACGGCTGCTGGCGTACAGGTTCAGGTCTTGGCTCATGGCGAGAAGCTTATTGGGGTTTGGAAGGGTTAACGCCAGAGATGCGCGTCTGGTTTTCGTCGGTGAACATGTCCACCACACGGCAGTCGCCGCACATTTTCAGGCGCTCCAGCGCTGCGCCCTGGAACATGCTGTGCCCGGCCAAGCGGCCCAGCATGGCTTCGATGCCCTTGAGCGTGCCAAACGGTTTGCTGCAACGGATGCAGGCGTAAGGTGGGCTGCCGTGCAAAACACGCACCTGCGTGCGTTCGGGCAGCAGCGAAAGCCTGGGCTGCAACGTGATCGCATTTTCGGGACAAGTCTTGACGCACAAGCCACACTGCACACAGTTTTTCTCGACAAAGCGCAGCTCGGGCTGCAGCGGGTTGTCTTGCAACGCCGACGAGGGGCATGCGCCCACGCAGCTGATGCACAAGGTGCACTTGTTGGGATCGACCACGATGGTGCCCAGGGGCGAACCGGCCGCAGGCAAGTCCAGCGCTTTGGGGCGACTGACCTCATCCATGGCCATCACGGGCGACTGGGCCATCAGGTGGTCAATGACCAGCTCCAGGTTGCTGCGCTTTTCGGCCTGCACCGCGTGCCGGGCGGCGATGGCCGGGCCGGTGGGCAGGCTGGCGGCCTTGAGGCTGCGGGCGAACAGGCGCTGCAGATCACCATCCAAAGCTGTGACTGTTTTGGCTTCGATCAGCTGGAAATGCACACCCGTGTAACCCAGACCGTTGAGCAGGCTTTGGGCCACGGCCATTTGTTCCATGAGCGCAGCGCGGTATTGCGGTGCTTCTTCGGCAGTGAGCAACACCATGACTTGGCGTGCACCATAAGCCACAGCCGACAGCCACAGCTCCATGCCCACACTGGCGGTGTGCCACAAGGCCACGGGCATCACGCGAGCCGGCACGCCTTGCATGACGCCCAGCTGCGCACCGCGGCCCAGCTCGTCGATCAAAGCCTGACCTTTTTCCTGGCTGTGCAAAAGCAAAGCAGCATCGCGCCCGCCTGCAGCCTGGTAGGCCGAGAGCAGCGTGCGCATTTTGGCCCCCTGCTCTGCTGGGCGCGGGTAGGCGTAAGTCAGTGCGCCCGTGGGGCAAGCCGTGGTGCACGCGCCGCAGCCCACGCACAGGTTGGGGTTGACCACGATTTGCTGGCGGCTTTTGTCAGACCGCACGGCTTCGGCCGAGCAGATATCAATGCAGGCACTGCAGCCGACTTGCTCGTTGCGGCTGTGGGCGCAAAGCTTTTGTTTGTAGGCAAAAAAGCGTGGCTTTTCAAACTCGCCCACCAACTCGCGCACCTTGAGCAAGGTTTGCAGGTCTTGCCCATCCCAGCGGAAGTAGCCCTGCGGCAAGGCGTGTGAGGAAAAGGTGGGGGAGGCTTGGTCGCCGCGCAGGTCGAGCACCACATCGAAGCGCTCGGTTTGAGGGCGCGCCTCGCGACTGAAGTCGATGGCCCCCGCGGCTTCGCACACCTTGACGCAGTCGCGGTGCGAGCTGCAACGCGACAGGTCCACTTGGTAATCGAGACCAATGGCCTGCTCTGGGCAAGCCGCCACGCAGGCGTTGCAACGGGTGCACAGGTCCAGGTCAATCGGGTTGCTGGCATCCCACGACACCTCAAATGCGCCCAACCAGCCTTTGAGGCCTTGCAAGCGACCGGCCAGCACCGGAAAACGCCGCTCCTGGCTGCCCCCACCGTTGCCTGGGCCTTGGGCAAAAATGGTGACCTGCATGGCGTCTGACAAAAGACCAGCAGCGCGTTCGGCCACATCGATGGCCCCAATGATGAGCACGCGGCCTTCACTTTTGTAGGTGACGGTGGCCACCGGCTCGGGTTCAGGCAGTCGGGCAGCGGCCAACAAGGCGGCCATTTTGGGCATGGCGTGCTCGGCTTCACGGCCCCAACCGCCGGTTTCGCGGATGTTGACAAACCGGATGGGCGAGATCGCCCCTTCGGTTTGTTCGGCCAGCTCGGAGAACAAACGTTTTTCCTGGGTGCAGGCCACCACCACGGTCTCGCCGGTTTTCACGGCTTTTTGGAATTGCCCCGCTTCGCGGCGGCACAAAGTGGTGTGCAGCGTCAGGTCTTCACCCAGTGCTTTGCCCAGAGTCTGGGCTTGAAGGGGCATGGTTTGGTTGCAGTTGCAAATCAGGGTGGTCATGTTCTGTCGGTTCGGATGCCTGCAGCGCCGGTGTGGCCTGCAGTGCGGGTGTCATGGGGAATGGCGGCGACTGTGCCACAAGTGGCGAGCCTTCTGGCGCGTCGGGACTTTGCTCGGGATTTTCTGGCGCTGGGGAATTGGCCAAAGCAGGCGACAAATCTGAGACCTTTTTGGGAAACAAGTTCAAAAACTCGGCACCGACCATTTTTTCGAGCATGCCCGCAGGCAAAGGGTCTGGCGTGTTGTAGTCGCCAATGTAAATGTCCAGGCCGTCCATCACATTGAAGTGGGGATCGGTGAAAAGTTTCTTCATGGCCGCGTTGCGCACCTCGCCGGGCACCCCTTGGCGCATGAAGCCTTGGTAATCGGATTGGGGCGTCAGGTGCTGCACATCGTCCATCGTCGGCACGGGCGGCTGTGGCTCCTGGGCCGTCTTCTCAAGAGGCTGTGTTGGCGAAGCGGCCGATGTGGAGGCTTGGGCAGGGGTGGCCTGCACGTCCGCGCTTTTTGGAGTGGAAAGGGGAGGTGCAACCGGCTTGACGGATTGGGCTGGCGCCACCTCGCTCGTGTCAATGCCTTGCTTGCGGCGTGACCAACGGCTAAAAAAATTGTCGCTCATGACTGGGGCCTGCCGCCCTTGCGCTTGCTGTCGGTGCTGACCGAGACGGGCTGGCCAAAGCGATCGGTCAAACGCTGAAAACTCTGGGGGCGCTGGCGCTTTTTTTCTTCGGGTACAAAGTGCTGTGTGGCAAAAGAAAGCATCCACTCGGCCACTTCGGCAGGGACCGCGATGGTCTCCACCGTTTCTTGGGCATCCAACCAACGGCCGGCGTCGTGGTAACTCAGACTGACCGCTTGGGGCACCGCCACAGGCTCGCTGCCGTCTTCGGCATCGATGAGGCGCCACATCACAAAATAACAGGGTGTGGGAGAGGTCGCGTTCAACCAATAACCCTCGGCATCGTCGGTGAACAGCGCCACGGCCCAGGCCGGATACATCCAGAGGGACTCGGTGTCGGTTTGGCGCAAGCTGCGAGGGGCCGTGCCAAAACCCAGCTCGTTGGGCACCACATCGTCCAAGACCCAACGCCAAGCTTGCCAGCGGGCCATGGGGCCTTGCACCGCTTCGCGGCGCATCAAGACAGCCACATCAATTTGCGGACGGGAAGACATGGACAACAACCTTGGAAACATCGAACATCAAGAAGCCACCACGTACTCGTGGGAAGGCAGGGTCAGCGAGAATACCGCACCTTGACCGGGGGCACTTTGCAAGGTCAATTGTCCACGGTGCGAAGTCACAATGGACTGGCTCAGCCACAGGCCTACACCCATGCCCTGTGACTTGGAAGTCTTGAACAAGGCAAACACATCGTCATGCTGAGTAGGGTCAATGCCGCGGCCGTTGTCGGCGATTTTTATTTCGACCAAGCCGGGGCGGACCTCACCGGTCACGGTGATGCGGGATGGCCAAGCGGGCTGTTCCACCAAAACATCGATGGCGTTGTTCAGCAAATTGAGCACCACTTGCTGCAATTGGGTGACATCGCCGGTCATGAGAAAAGGCGTTTCCAAGCGCACATCGAGCAAGATGCCCGAACGCTCGGCACGAGCCCGCACGATCCGGATCACATCGCCCACCACAGTCGCCAAATCGAGACGCGCGAACTCACCCTTGCCCGTGGTGAACATGCTGCGCAAGGTGCGGATGATGGCGGCCGCATGGCGTGTGTCGTCCCGGATAAGCTGGGCCAGCTTGTGCGCTTCGGCCACGGCCCCAGGCACATCTTCTTTTTTTCGCAGGTGGTTTTCGATCAGCTCCGACTTGATCACGATGGTGGTCAGAGGCTGGTTCAGCTCATGCGCAATGCTGGCCACCAAGGCCCCCATGCCCGCCGACTTGTTGGACAGTGTGAGTTGGCGAATGATTTCGTCACGCTCGAGCAGCAAGGCCCCCAGCGTGTCGGCGTTTTGCCCCAACACCACCGCGCGTTCTTGAGCACGGACCAGGTCGAGTTCGGCCTTGACGCGGGCCACTTGGATTTGGTCGACAAAGATCTGGATAAAACCCACACTGACCAGGCTGATGGCCACAAACTGGCCAATGAAGACCACCATTTGATCCCAGGCCATGTCATACAAGCCTGGCGCCCCCCAACCTCCGATCAGCGCCAGAGATTTGAGGCCCAAACTGCCACTGAACACCAGGCCTGCGGTCATGACCGCTTTGGAGCCGTTGAGGGTGGACATCTGGCGGATTTGACGGCCGATTAGAAAATAATCGAAGCAGCTGATGGTGTAGAAAAGATAAAAGACCAGCATCATGAGCCAGTCGGATGCCCCTGCTAAAAAGAGCACAAACACCAAACACAGGTAAGCCAGGTTGAAGGCCCCATGCCCCCAAAGCCAGCGTCGCGTGGGCTGACTTGTCAAAGAGCGCAAAGAAATCTGACGGCCTAAATTGCCGGCGGCCATGAAAAGTTGTCCCAGCAACACCACCGACCATTCAGGCGCCAAACCGCGGCTACCCAAGAAACCCAAGCCGACGGCACTCAGAATGCCCGAAGCGCTCCACAAAGACACCAGACCACTGCGGTACCGTGCCAAACCGAACCAGATGGCCCCGTGCAGCATCAGGTACAGCACGGCATCCATCCAAAAGACGGTGCGCAAATCCAAATTCATCCAAGCCCTTCCAACTGACCCCTGTGTCAGGTGGGGAATTATGCGAGCAAAGGGGCCTCGATTCGGACCGCACAAAACTTGAACTCAGGGATCTTGCCAAACGGATCCAGTGCCGCGTTGGTCAACTCGTTGGCGGCGGCCTCGACATAGGCAAACGGGATGAACACGGCACCCAAAGGCGTGCCATTGTCTTGCCGAACCACCAACTCCACATGGCCCCGGCGCGAGGCCACACGAATGCGCTGCCCCGCCTGCACGCCCATGCGGGCCATATCGGCCGCATGCAAAGAGGCGGTGGCCGCAGGCTCCAGCGCGTCGAGCACCGTGGCGCGGCGCGTCATGCTGCCGGTGTGCCAGTGCTCCAGTTGGCGTCCGGTGATGAGCACCATGGGGTACTCGGCATCGGGTTGCTCGTCGGCGGGGATCAGGCTGGCGGGCACCAAGCGCACACGGCCATCTGCCGTCGGGAAATGGTCATGAAAGACGATGGGTTGGCCCGGGTCGTCGGCACTCACACAAGGGTAGGTGACCGAGCCCGCATTCAGGCGCGCCCAGTCGATGCCGCCAATGGCCGGGGCCATGGCCTGACGCATTTCTTCGTAGACCTGGGCCACGCCCTCTTGCTCGCCCGCATAGTGCCAGTTCAGGCCCATGCGTTGGGCGATCTGCTGGATGATCCACAAATCGGGTTGGGCATCGCCCGGCGGCAGCACGGCCTGGCGGCCCATCTGCACCGTGCGGTCGGTGTTGCTCACGGTGCCGGTCTTCTCGGGCCAAGCGCTGGCGGGCAGCACCACATCGGCCAGCCAAGCGGTCTCGGTCAAGAAGATGTCTTGCACCACCAGGTGCTGCAAGCTGGCCAGCGCGTGACGGGCGTGGTTCAGGTCGGGGTCGCTCATGGCCGGGTTCTCACCCATGATGTACATACCGCGCACCTTGTGCGGGTCGCTGTTGTCAGCAAGCGCCTTGTGCATGATTTCGACCACGGTGTAGCCGGGTTGGTCGTCGAGCTTCGTGTCCCAAAATTTCTCGAACCAGTCGTGCGCCGATTTGTCGCTCACGCGCTGGTAGTTGGGGTACATCATCGGGATCAGGCCCGCGTCACTCGCACCTTGCACATTGTTCTGGCCCCGCAAGGGGTGCAGTCCAGTGCCGGGGCGTCCAATCTGCCCGGTGGTGCTGGCCAGCGCAATCAGGCAACGCGCGTTGTCGGTGCCGTGCACATGCTGGCTCACACCCATGCCCCACAAAATCATGGCGGCTTTGGCACCTGCATAAGCACGCGCCACTTCGCGGATGGTCTCGGCCGGGATGCCACACACCAAGCTCATGGCTTCGGGTGTGTAGCCCTGCACATGGGCCTTCAGAGCGGCCACGTTGTCGGCACGGTCGCGCAGGAATGCTTCGTCGCAAAGGTTCTCGGTCACGATGACGTGCAGCATGGCGTTGAGCAAAGCCACGTCGGTGTCCGCCTTGAACTGCAGATTGCGCCAGGTGTAGCGGCCAATGTCGGTGATGCGCGGATCAATCAGCACGATGCGCGTACCGCGTTGGGCCGCGTTTTTCATCCAAGTGGCGGCCACGGGATGGTTGGCTGTGGGGTTGGAGCCAATGACGATGATCAGGTCGGAGTGTTCGACATCGCGCACCGGGTTGCTCACCGCGCCCGAGCCCACACCTTCGAGCAGGGCTGCCACGCTGGAGGCGTGGCACAGGCGTGTGCAGTGGTCCACGTTGTTGCTGCCAAAGCCGGTGCGCACCAGCTTTTGGAACAAATAGGCTTCTTCGTTGCTGCCTTTGGCCGAGCCGAAACCGGCGAGGGATTTGGGGCCGTGTTGTTGACGCAAAGCGTTCATAGGCTGCGTCGCCAGATCGAGCGCTTCTTCCCACGTCGCTTCGCGGAACACTTCGCGCCAGTCGGTGTGGCCATCCAGCAAAGACACGTCTTTGGCTACGCCCGCTTTGCGGATCAGCGGCTTCGTGATGCGGTCCGGGCTGTGGATGTAGTCCATGCCAAAACGGCCCTTGACACACAAACGCCCTTCGTTGGCCGGGCCTTCGCGGCCTTTGACACTGATGATTTTTTCATCTTTGACCTGGTAAGTCACCAAGCAACCCACGCCGCAAAACGGGCACACCGAGTCGACTTCGCGGTCCACCTTTTGCGGGCCCATGTGGCTCTTGGGCATGAGTGCGCCTGTAGGGCAGGCCTGTACACATTCGCCGCAACCGACGCAGCTGCTGCCGCCCATCGGGTCGGCCAGGTCAAACACCACTTGGGTGTGTGCACCTCGAAAGGCCAAGCCAATCACATCGTTGACCTGCAGGTCGCGGCAAGCGCGTTCGCAGCGGTTGCACTGGATGCAAGCATCCAGATTCACGGCCATGGCCGGGTGCGACAGGTCGGCGGGCACGGCCTCGCGCTTGATCGCAGCCAACGCCGGGCGCACCTGCACCCCAAGGTGTTCGGCCCATTGGCTCAGCTCGCCATGCGGGGCTTCAGCCCGATCGTCCAGCCATTTGTGGCCCTGCTCGGGCAGATCGGCCAGCAGCATCTCCAGCACCATCTTTTGACTTTTGACCGCGCGCTCGCTGTTCGTCTGCACCTGCATGCCGGGCGAGGCACTGCGGCAGCAGCTGGGGGCGAGTGTGCGTTCACCGGCCACCTCGACCACACAAGCGCGGCAGTTGCCGTCGGGCGCGAGGCCTTCTTTGTGGCACAGGTGCGGGATGGCGATGCCAAGGTCCTTGGCGATGTTGAAAATGCTTTTCCCGGCTGGCGCCTCAACCGATTGGCCGTTGAGGGTGAATTGAACCGTGCTCATGCCGTCCCCACTTCGTGAGGGAAATACTGCAGCACGCAGCGGATCGGGTTGGGCGCGGCCTGTCCCAGACCGCAAATCGACGCGTCGCCCATGACCTGCGCCAAATCTTCCAGTGTGTCGCGGTCCCAGACATCAGCAGTCATGAGTTGCGCCGCTTTGTCGGTGCCCACACGGCAGGGCGTGCATTGGCCGCAGCTCTCGTGCGCAAAAAAGCGCATCACGTTGAGGGCCGCTTCGCGGGCGCTGTCGTGTTGGCTCAGCACCATCACAGCCGCTGATCCGATAAAACATCCGTGCGGCTGCAGTGTGTCAAAGTCCAAAGGCACATCGGCCAAACGCTCGGGCAAGATGCCGCCGCTCGCCCCACCAGGCAAATAGGCGTAGAGCGTATGGCCTTCCGCCATGCCGCCGCAGTATTCGTCCACCAGTTCACGCAGCGTGATGCCCGCGGGCGCAAGCTTGACGCCCGGGTGCTTCACGCGCCCACTCACGCTGAAGCGGCGCAGGCCCTGGCGACCATGGCGGCCATGCGATGCAAAGCTGTCTGCGCCCTGCTCCAGTAGTTCACGAATCCAGTACAGCGTCTCGAAGTTGTGCTCCAGCGTCGGGCGGCCAAACAGGCCCACCTCGGCAATAAAGGGCGGGCGCATGCGCGGCTCGCCGCGCTTGCCTTCGATGCTCTCGATCATGGCGGACTCTTCGCCGCAGATGTAGGCACCCGCGCCTCGGCGCAACTCGATGTGCGGCAAATCGCAGGGCGCATTGGCGCGCAAATCGGCCAGTGCTTGCGTGAGCAGCAGGCGGGCTTCGTGGTACTCGTCACGCAGGTAGATGTAAACCGCCTCGCACCCGACCACGCTGGCGGCGATCAGCACGCCTTCCAGAAAGCGGTGCGGGTCGGCTTCCAGGCAAGTGCGGTCTTTGAAGGTGCCGGGCTCGCCCTCGTCGATGTTCACCGCCATCAGGCGTGGACCGGGCTGGCTGCGCACAATGCGCCATTTGCGGCCGGCCGGGAAACCCGCGCCGCCCAAACCGCGCAGGCCCGAGGACTCCAAAACCTGGATCACCGATTCGGCCTCGCGCTCGCCCGAGGCCACTTTCTGTGCCAACTGGTAACCCCCGGCTTGCAGGTAGGCACTCATGTGAATCGCATCGGGCAAGGCGTTGGGTTCGGTCTGATTCAGGGCCACACGCTGCGTTACCGCGTCAAAGGTCGCGTGCGCCACAGCCTGCTGGCCCACCTGGGCGGCCGGGGCTTGTTCGCAACGGCCCAGGCAGGGCACGGGCACGACTTTCACATCCAGCAAATCGTTTTGCAATTGGCGCAGCAAGCTGTCGCTGCCGGCCAGGCTGCAACTGAGGCTGTCGCAGACCCGCACGGTGATGCGCGGTGCAGCTTCAGCGTCTTTCAAAATCTCGAAGTGGTGGTAGAAAGACGCCACCTCGAACACCTCGACCACGGGCAGCCGCATCTCGGCGGCCAATCCCACGATGTGGCGCTCGAACAGACCGTGGAAGTGGTCGTTCAGCGCATGCAGGTGCTCGATCAGCAGGTCACGGCGGTGGCCGTTTTTGGACGGTTCACCGATCAGGGCCCTCACCTCTTCAAGGGCTGGGCCAGAGGCCTGCCGGCCTTTGAGCTGCGACCGCGGTTGGCGCAGTTGCTGGCGAACCTGGTCCAGGCCGATGTGGGTGGCGTTCGCCATACGGGATCAGTAGGTCTCGAGGTGCAAACGGCCTTCTTTTTTGAGCGCCGCACCGATGCTGTCCCAATCGAGCCCGGCGTTCTGTGCGATGTCGCGCAGCGCCATGACCACGCCCTCTTCCATGCTCTTCAGGCCACACACATAAAAACAGGTGTTGGGGTCTTTGAGCTGCAGTGCGATGTCGGCGGCGCGATCGCGCATGGCATCTTGCACATAGCGCTTGGGCTTGCCCACTTCGCGGGAGAAAGCAAACTCGGTGTCGATGAAGTCCTTGGGCAGGTTATTGAGGGGCCCGAAGTAAGGCAGCTCAGCGGGGGTGCGTGCGCCGAAAAACAGCATCAGTTTGCCGCCCTCGAACTTGCCGCTGGCCCGCAATCGGCGACGCCATTCGGTCATGGCCCGCATGGGCGCAGAGCCCGTACCCGTGCAAATCATGACGATGTTGCTCTTGGGGTGGTTGGGCATGAGGAAGCTCGCGCCAAATGGGCCAATCACTTGAACCTTGTCGCCCACATTCAGGTCGCACATGAAGTTGGAAGCCACACCTCGAACGGGTTTTCCGTCGTGGTCTTCGAGCACACGCTTGATGGTCAGCGACAGGTTGTTGTGACCTGGGCGCTCGCCATTGCGCGGGCTGGCGATCGAGTACTGACGGGCATGGTGCGGCTTGCCGTTGGCATCCACGCCAGGCGGGATGATGCCAATCGACTGGCCTTCGAGCACTGGGAAGGGCAGGTTGCCGAAGTCCAGCACGATGTGGTGGGTGTCGTAGTCTTGCTGGCCATCGAGTTTGCCTACTTCGGTCACACGCAGGTTACCGGTCACAGTAGCGGTGATGGTTTTTTCTTGTGCCTTAGGTCCATACAGGTTGGTGTAGGCGTGGGCGGCAGACCAAGGGGGAATGGTCGCGCCAAACTGCGCCGAATTGAAGCCCGAGGCGGCGGCGGTGCTGACGGCTGAAGCCGAGGACGCTGCCGCCGCTTGCACAGCCGTTTGTGCTTCTTCTTGTGCGGTACCAGCCACTCCACCCACTGCAGCCAACTCTTCGGCACTCAGCTCTGCTGGCAAGTCGTACCACTTGAGTTGCTCTTCGATGCTGTAGGCCTTGGCCTTGGGCACCATGCGCCAGTTGTCAATCGAGCCTGTGGGGCATGGCGAGATGCAGTCCATGCAACCGTTGCAGATGTCGGCCTTGACGACGTAGTTGAGCGAGTCGTGAGTGATGGCCCCGACCGGGCAAATTGCTTCACAGGTGTTGCAGCGGATGCAGATTTCCGGGTCAATCAGGTGTTGTTTGATCAGCGTCGCTTCGGTGCTCATGTCTTGGCTCTCTTGTGTTTTTCTGTCTTGTATTGCTTGTAGTCTGCGTGGTCCGCAACGGCATGGCCTGGGGCCGGGCACCTCATACGGAGTACCGCAAAATCGGTGCCCGGCCCCAGGCCATGCCGTCGCTCTCTGCCAGTTTTAACCTCGGCAGTCTACCGGTGTTTGTGCGCATAACGCACCCATGCAGTTGACAGAGGAAGGGGCGGGTGACGATTTCTGGTACCCCAGCATGAGGAACCCGCCCCTTCCTCTGTCAACTGCCGCCCCCAGAAATGGAAGCGGCAGTCAATCAAAGATTCAACGTATCAGTTGAAGCGGACGTAATCAAAGTCCACAGGCTGACGGTTGATGCCCATGACGGGTGGCGCGATCCAGTTGGCGAACTTGCCTGGCTCGACGACACGGCCCATCAGGCTGGCCACATAAGCGCGGTCTTCGTTGGTGGGCAACCACTCGCCCACTTGAGCCATCCACTGCTCGTCGCTCACCACACGGCCATCGGGCGTGATCTTGGCACCGGACAAAGAGCCGATGTTGCGGTGGAACGCCTTGTGGGGGGCAGTCAAGGTGAAAGGAATGCCCGCCTTAGCAATCACGCGGTTCCAACGGTCGATGCCGCCTTTCGAGTCGGTGATGTAGTCGTCGCGCAGCACTTCGTTCAAAGCGTTGAGCATCGGCACTTCTTTTTCAATCAGCTTGCCGTCTTCGACCGACAAGATCTTGTAGCTGTTGCCCTTCAAGACGTGGTCGTCGGTGCGCTTGCCTTCTTCATAGCGGCCTTTGAGGCCGGAGCTGTAGAAAGTAGCAGCGTTGGACGACTGGTCGGCACCGAACAAGTCGATGGTCACCGAGAAGTGGAAGTTGATGTAACGCTGGATGGTCGGCAGGTCGATCACGCCAGCAGCACGCAGCTTGGCCACATCGTCGGTCTTGAGCTGGTTCATCACATCGACAGTGCGCTGGATGGTGCGGCTCACGCCGGACTCGCCCACAAACATGTGGTGCGCTTCTTCGGTCAGCATGAACTTGGTGGTGCGGGCCAAGGGGTCGAATGCCGACTCGGCCAAAGCGCACAGCTGGAACTTGCCGTCGCGGTCGGTGAAGTAAGTGAACATGAAGAAGCTCAACCAGTCAGGCGTCTTCTCGTTGAACGCTTGCAAGATGCGGGGGTTGTCTTCGTTACCGCTGTTGCGTTGCAAGAGCGCGTCGGCTTCTTCACGGCCGTCTTTGCCGAAGTATTTGTGCAGCAAATACACCATGGCCCACAGGTGGCGGCCTTCTTCGACGTTGATCTGGAACAGGTTGCGCAGGTCGTACATGCTGGGCGCAGTCAAGCCCAGATGGCGCTGCTGCTCCACAGACGCTGGCTCGGTGTCGCCTTGGGTCACGATGATGCGGCGCAGGTTGGCGCGGTGTTCGCCAGGCACGTCTTGCCAAGCTTTTTCGCCGATGTTGTCACCGAAATGGATTTTGCGGTCTTGCTCGCCGGGGTTCAGAAACACACCCCAACGGTAGTCGCGCATCTTGACGTGGCCGAACTGGGCCCAGCCTTGTGGGTCCACGCTCACGGCGGTGCGCAGGTACACGTCCATGTCGGTCGAGCCTTCGGGGCCCATGTCGTCCCACCAGTTGATGAAGTTGGGCTGCCACTGCTCCAAAGCGCGTTGCAGCGTGCGGTCTTCGCTCAAGTTGACGTTGTTGGGAATTTTTTCGCTGTAGTTGATACCGGACATGAGAGTCTCCAGAAATATAAAGAAGCAACGGTGGGGTCAAATTTCGGTTGCAGCGGGCACCACCGGGAGGCCCTCTGCACAACGCAAAAACATCAAACGCGGTTCATGTCGAACTGGACTTTTTCGCCTTTGCCGTAGACTTTCAGGGCACCTTTTTCGCCAACGGCATTGGGGCGCTGGAAGATCCAGTTTTGCCAGGCGGTCAGGCGGCCAAAAATGCGGGTCAGCATGTTCTCTTGCTGCGCGAAACGCAAGTTGGCTTCCAGACCCGTCAAAGCGTCGGGCGACATGGAAGAACGCTCTTCCAAGGCCAGGCGGATCTCGTCAGCCCAGTCGATGTCGTCAGGGGCAGCAGTCACCAGGCCCAGGGCCAGTGCGGCGTCGGCGTCCAGCGCTTTG
This sequence comes from Limnohabitans sp. 15K, assembly GCF_002778285.1. Taxonomy (GTDB): domain Bacteria; phylum Pseudomonadota; class Gammaproteobacteria; order Burkholderiales; family Burkholderiaceae_C; genus Limnohabitans_A. The sequence continues at coordinate 342,511 of NZ_NESM01000003.1, read as the reverse complement.
CCGATGGCGCCGCGTGCGGCTTCCATGGCGGGCACTTCTTCGTAGAAGCGGCGCTGCAAGCGGGTCTGGTCGTTGACCATGGGGAAGAAACCGAAGTTCATTTCGTTCAGCTGGATCTTGGGGGCCTTGGCCTCGTCGTCCGGCAGGGCCAGCATGTAGGCGCGGTCGGCACAGAAAGCCAATTCAGCGAGTGTGCCGACAAAACATGTCCCCTCTTCGATCAGGGCGAACAGGCTGCGCGAGGTCACGTCCATGCGGGCCAGGGTGCGGCGCAAGTGGCCGATGGTTTCACGCACAAACCAGTGGTCTTTGTTGGCGAGCATCGTGGCATCCGAGGCCAGCACGGCAGCAGCGTCGCCCGAGGTCTTGAGTACCCAGGTGCCGATGTCGAGTTCGTTGGTGCGCATGTGCAGGATGGCGTCGTCCAGTTCGCGCACCATCTGCAGGGGCCACCAGTCCATGCCTGCGGCTTCGATGCCAGCGATATTCGTGGGCTGGGCTGTGGCAGGGGCCTTGACGGTGAAGGTGGCGATGCGCTTGGCGCGGTCGATCTCGACCGTGACGTTGGTGTAAGTCAGCGCGTCGGCCTTGATGGTGCGGTTCAAAGGTGTCAGTTCAACGCCCTTGACGCCTGCGGGGCGGATGCTGCCAGCGGCCAACTGGGTGGCTCGCGCTTTGACCACATCCTTGAACACGGCAGGCTTGGCAATCGCGTCCACCAGACGCCAGTCGACGGCTTTTTGGCCGCGCACGCCTTCAACGCTGGTGCAAAAAATATCGGCCAGGTCGTGGCGCACATGGCGCTTGTCGGTCACACGGGTCAGGCCACCGGTGCCAGGCAACACCCCCAGCAAAGGCACTTCAGGCAAGGACACCGAAGAAGAACGGTCGTCCACCAGCACGATGTCGTCGCAGGCCAGGGCCAGCTCATAGCCGCCGCCAGCGCAAGCGCCGTTCAAGGCAGCCACAAATTTCAGGCCGTCGTGCTTGCTGGAGTCTTCGATGCCGTTGCGGGTTTCGTTGGTGAACTTGCAAAAGTTCACTTTCCAACCGTGGGTGGACACACCCAGCATGAAAATGTTGGCACCGGAGCAGAACACGCGATCCTTCAAGCTGGTCACCACCACCGAGCGCACTTCGGGGTGCTCGAAACGGATGCGTTGCAGCGCGTCATGCAACTCGATGTCCACACCCAGGTCATAGCTGTTGAGCTTGAGTTTGTAGCCAGGGCGAATGCCAGCGTCTTCGTTGATGTTGATCGACAAGGTCGCGATCTCGCCATCAAAAGCCAAGTTGATGTGCTTGTATTCGGCAGGGCTGGTTTGGTAATTGACCTGAAAGGGTGTTGTCATGGCTGTCTCCATTGGTAAATCAAGTTTGATTTGAGTCAAAAATGCATTTCACTGCATGTTGACCTGAAGTTTAGTGCAACTTCCCACTTTGGATAGCATGCACTTTAATGCATTTTCTAAGTAGTTACCCTAGGAAATCCCCATTCATGCCCCAGATCAGGCAGGACGCTCCACATGTTGGCGAACCGAAGTACGCAGGGACTCAAAAGCCTGGTCCTCGGTGCGGCCACTGGTGTTGATGGCCATGTCAGCTTTGGAATAAAAGGCGGCACGTCCTTCCAGGATGCGCTTCAAGTCTTCCATCGCCTCTCGGCTGGCAGCCATGGGGCGCATGTCGCCTTGCGCTGCCACACGACCCATGTGGTCTGTGGGATCTGCCTGCAACCACACCGTCGTGCAGTGCGACAACAGCAAATTGAAATTGGCAGAGTCCGAGACCAGCCCACCAGGCGTGGCGATCACCACCTCAGGGTAAATTTGAATGGCCTCTTCGAGCGCCCGGCGCTCGTAACGCCGGTAAGCATTGGCACCATACAGGTTGTGAATTTCGCTGATCTGGCAACCGGCAAACTGCTCAATTTCGCGACTGAGCTCAATGAATGGAAAACCCATATCGTCCGCCAGACGCTGGCCCAGTGCGGTTTTGCCTGCCCCGCGTAAACCGATCAAGGCGATGCGGTTTTTGCGCTCTTGTGCGTTACCGCCTTCGCCAAACAGATCGACCAACTGCACCCGGGCCCGGCGCAAGTCCACCTCACTGCGCTGACCCAGCAACTCGCGGATCAACAGCCATTCAGGGGAGCGGGTGGTCACATCACCCAGCAATTCAGCCAAAGTGCACTGCAGGGCGTTGGCCACTTGGAGCAGCACCAGCACCGAGACGTTCCCAGTGCCGTATTCAAGGTTGGCCAAATGGCGCTCTGAAACCTCGGCCGCCAGCGCCACAGCGCGGCGGGTCATGCCTTGGCGCGAACGCAAGTTGCGAACCCGCTCGCCCAAAGCTTCCAAAAAAGGGTTGCGTTTAGCCTCTGATTCGGTCAGGTCGGCAGTCGAGTTCTCTTCGGGGGACAAATTCAACATGGCATTCAAATTAAGGGAAAACCCCAGTATTTCAGAGCACACAAAACATGCACTTTATTGCATACTCACAGGCAAGCACGATAGTGCATGTCACACAGTTTATACCGCCATCTGGCCTGAAGTAAAAGTGCTTTGTGCCATCACAGTTCAAGCTGCCTTCCTTTTTTCCGAATTGCATCCGAAAGCGCGCCATGACCCCTTTGCTCCCCAACTTCTTCGCAGGCCGCTGGCAAACTGGCACCGGCCCAGGCACGCCGATGTTTGACCCGGTGCTGGGCTCCGAGCTGGCCCGTGTGTCGAGCAACGGCATCGACCTGGCCGAAGGCTTTGCCTTTGCCCGCGAACAAGGCGGTGCGGCCCTGCGTGCCCTGAGCTATGGCCAGCGCGCTGCCTTGCTGACCAAAATCACCGAAGTGCTGCAAGCCAACCGCGATGCCTACTACGAGATCGCCACCGCCAACAGCGGCACCGTGGCCAAAGACTCGGGCGTGGACATCGACGGCGCCATCTTCACCCTGGGCTACTACGCCAAACAGGGCGCGGCCTTGGGTGACGCCACGCTGCTGCTCGACGGCGAGCGCATCCGCATGGCGAAGGACCCTGCCTTCCAAACCCAACACATCCAGGTGCCCACACGCGGCGTGGCGCTGTTCATCAACGCCTTCAATTTCCCCAGCTGGGGCTTGTGGGAAAAAGCCGCCCCGGCCCTGCTTGCAGGCGTGCCGGTCATCATCAAACCCGCCACCGCCACCGCCTGGCTGACCCAGCGCATGGTGAAAGACGTGGTCGATGCGGGCGTGCTGCCCGTGGGCGCTTTGTCGGTGATTTGCGGCTCGTCCGCAGGCCTGATGGACCAGCTGCAGGCCTTTGACGTGGTCAGCTTCACCGGCTCGGCCGAGACGGGCAAGATCATCCGCAGCCACCGCGCCGTGACCGAGTTGTCGGTGCGCTGCAACATCGAAGCGGACAGCCTGAACTCTGCCCTGCTCTCGCCAGCGGCCACGGCCGACAGCGAAGCCTTCAAGCTGCTGGTGGCCGAAGTCGCCCGCGAGATGACCGTCAAATCGGGACAGAAGTGCACTGCCATCCGCCGCGTTTTTGTGCCACGCGCCTTGTACCGAGCCGCCGCTGAAGCCATTGGCGCGCGCCTGGCCAAAACCACCGTGGGCAACCCACGCAACGAGACCGTGCGCATGGGCGCGCTGGTCAGCCAGGAACAAAAAGCCAGCGTGCTGGCGGGTCTGGCCCAACTCAAAACCGAAGCCACCGTTTTGTTTGACGGCAACAGCGCTGCGCTGGTGGATGCAGATGCATCGAGCGCCTGCGTGGCCCCGGTGCTGCTGGGCACCGAGTCACCCATGACCGCCCAAGTGCTGCACGCGGTCGAGGTGTTTGGCCCCGTGTCCACCCTGATGCCTTACGACAGCATCGACGAGGCCTACGCCTTGATCCGCCGCGGCGAAGGCTCGCTCGTGTGCTCGGTCTACAGCGAAGACCCCGCTTTCACCGCACAAGCCTCGGTCGAGCTGGCCAGCAGCCACGGCCGGGTGCATGCCATTTCACCCGATGTGGCGGCCCTGCACAGCGGCCACGGCAACGTGATGCCCATGAGCCTGCACGGCGGCCCTGGCCGCGCTGGGGGCGGCGAAGAGCTGGGCGGCCTGCGGGCACTCAACTTCTACCACCGCCGCACAGCGGTGCAAGGCAGTTCGCTCGCGCTGGAACAACTTGCGGCCCAAGGCGGCAAGCTGGCGCTCTAAAGAACACTGAAACACCGAGGAGACAAACATGAGCCACATGACCCCACCACCCACCGAGTTCAACTTCGCCCAGCATCTGATCGCCACCAACGCAGCACGTCCTGAAAAAATCGCCCTGATCGACGATACAGGCAACACGACTTATGGCGAGTTGACCGAGCAGGTCCGCCACTTTGCAGGCGGTCTCAAGGCATTGGGCCTCAAGCGCGAAGAGCGTGTGCTGCTGCTCATGCAAGACAGCAGCGACTGGGTGGTGGCCTTTTTGGGATCGCTTTACGCGGGCATCGTGCCCGTGGCCGTGAACACGCTGCTGACTGCCGAAGACTATGCCTTCATGCTGAGCAACAGCCGCGCCCAGGCAGCCTTGGTCTCGGCTGCGCTGCTGCCCACACTGCAAGCCGCACTGGATTTGGTCAAAACCGAAGTCCAGCATGTGGTGGTCTCACGCCCCGCGGGCCCGCTGGCGCAAGGCCAGTACAACATGGCCGACTTCGTGGCCCAGAACAACCCCGTGCTGCCCGTGCAAACCTTGGCCGATGAACCGGCTTTCTGGCTGTATTCCTCCGGCTCCACAGGCAAACCCAAAGGCACCGTGCACAGTCAGGGCAACCTGTACTGGACGGCCGAGCTGTATGGCAAGGGCGTGCTGGCATTGCGCGAAAGCGATGTGGTCTTCTCGGCCGCCAAATTGTTCTTCGCCTATGGCCTGGGCAATGCCCTCACCTACCCATTGAGCGTAGGGGCCAGCGTGGTGCTGATGGCCGAGCGCCCCACCCCACAAGCGACTTTCAAGCGCCTGGTCGACCACCAGCCCACTGTGTTTTATGGCGCACCCACCGGCTACGGCGGCATGTTGGCGCAGCCCGACTTGCCAGCAAAAAGTGCAGTGGCTCTGCGTTTGTGCTCGTCGGCGGGGGAAGCCTTGCCACGCGACATCGCCGAGCGTTGGTCCAAGCACTTTGGCTGCGACATCATCGACGGCATTGGTTCGACAGAAATGCTGCATGTGTTTTTGTCCAACCGCCCGGGAGACGTGCGTTACGGCACCACCGGCAAGGCCGTGCCCGGCTATGAATTGCAACTTCGGGGCGAGGACGGCGGCGTGCTCGCCGGACACGACGAGATAGGCGACCTGTTCATCCAAGGCCCCAGCAGCGCCCTGATGTACTGGAACAACCGAGACAAAACCCGAGACACTTTTCAGGGCGTTTGGACCAAAAGCGGCGACAAATACACGCGTGACGCCGACGGTTATTACACCTATGCCGGGCGCAACGACGACATGCTCAAAGTCAGTGGCATTTACGTCTCGCCTTTTGAAGTCGAGTCCACCCTGGTGCAACACCCCGCCATTTTGGAAGCGGCCGTGATTGGCAAAGAAGACAGCGACGGCCTGACCAAAACCAAAGCCTTCATCGTGCTCAAAGCCGGTCAAAGTCTGACGCAAGAAGAGGTCAAGGCCTTTGTGAAAGAGCGTTTGGCCCCTTACAAATACCCACGGTTCATCGAGTTTGTGGCCGAGTTGCCCAAGACCGCCACTGGCAAGATCCAGCGCTTTCGCTTGCGTGAATTGGAAAAGAACGCTCCCTGAAACGGGCGTCGCCCAAGGCTCAGGTCTTGGGCTGCGGCGTCCTTATCATGCGATGCCACGGTCAGCGCACCGTAGTTTTTTTGGGCTCTCACACGGCTGAGAGCCTGGTTTTTCGAGACACCTGCCCGCATGAGTTCTGCTTCGACCTTCACCACCAAAGACTACCTCTCAGCATTGGGCGTGATCGCCATATGGGGCACCAACTTTGTGGCCATGAAGTTTGGCCTGCAAGACTTCACGCCTTTGCAATTGGGCGCAGGTCGTTACATGGCGGCTGCTTTGACACTGCTGCTGCTCATTCGCCCGCCTGCCATCCCTTGGCAGTGGGTGGTTTTGTATGGCTTGTGTCAGGGCCTGGGGCAGTTCGGCTTGCTGTTCCTGGCGCTCAAGGTGGGCATGACCGCATCACTTGCCTCGGTGCTGATGCAAACCCAGGTGTTTTTCACGGCGCTGTTCGGCCTGGTCTTGTTGCAAGAAAAACTGGCCCGCCACCAAAGGTACAGCCTTGGCTTGGGCGGCCTGGCGCTAACCTGCTTTGGTTTGGGCATCCTGGCGGGCTCATCGGTGGGCGTGACCTGGGCGGGACTGGCCCTGAACCTGGCTGCTGCGGCCATGTGGGCCGCGTCCAACATCGTCGCACGCCAAGCGCAGCAGGCCTGCAAACCAGGCCAAAGCCTGGACCCGGTGGCCTTTGTGGTGTGGAGTTCGGCCTTACCCATCCTGCCCTTCATGCTGCTGAGCTGGCAACTGGACCCGCCTTTGAGCTGGGCGCATCTGGCGCAAGTCAGCTGGCTCAGCTGGGCCAGTGTGCTGTACCTGGGCTGGTTTGCCACCGTGATCGCTTACGCCTTGTGGACAGGGCTGCTCAAACGACACCCGGCCAACCAAGTGGCGCCTTTGAGTCTGGGAGTGCCGGTGGTCGGACTGGCTGCAGGCGCTTTCGCTTTGCAAGAAGTCATCACCGCTTGGCAGTGGGCGGGCATCTTGCTGACTTTGCTGGCCTTGCTGGTGAATTTTAGGCCGGGCATCCTGCCCAAGGCAGCGCCCTGAATGAGCTCGGGCGCACCCCACGCGCAAGTCTGATCGGGCGGGCTAGCCCTCAGGCGGCCACTGACCGCTCAGCGACTGGCCGATCAACTCGACAAACCAAGCCGCCGCCGGGGACAAGCTGCGCTGGCGGTGGTGAACCACAGAAATGCCCACCGGCTGGGCCTGTGTGTACTGCACGTGGCGCAACACCTGCACACGCCCTTGTGTCAAACAGCTGTGCATGCCCTCGTGCGTGGCCAGCAACACATGGTCACTGGCAGCCACCACGGCTTGCAGAACATGGATCTCGTCGCAAATCAGGGCCATGGGCAAGGCCTGCACATCCTCGATGGCGTACAAAGCGCACAGGTTTTCCTGGGCCTTACGCGGCAACTGGGGGCCCATCAAACCATAGGTCCGAAAAGCCGCCAACTGACTGACCGCGCTCATCGCCAACAAGGGATGCCCCGTTCGGACAAAAAAAGCAAACCGCTGGCTGGGCAAGTCTTGAATCTGAAAATCCTGCGGGGGCGGCAAGCTCTGGGTCAGGGCCACCACAAAATCAAGTTCATGGCGTTCGAGCTTGCCCAACAACCTCTGCCAGCTGCCAATGTCCACCTGGACTTTGAGTCCGGGACGCTCGCGGGCCTGGTGGATCAAGACCCCCGTCAAAAAAGCCGCAGCCGGAAAAACCCCGACCCCGAAGTTGACCTGCCCGGTCTGCACGCCGCGCAACTGGTCTGCTTCATTTTTGAGGTTCTGTGCATCCCCCAAGAGACGGTTGGCCCGCTGCACCACGAGCTGGCCCGCATCGGTGAGGCTGACCCCCTCATGGGTTCGGTTGAGCAACGTCAAACCCAAGGTGCTCTCCAGCGTCTGGATGCTGCGGGTCAACGCCGGGGGTGTCAGGTGCAAGCGCTGGGCAGCCTTCAAGAACGAATGCTCTTGCGCGATGACGACCAAGTGTTCCAAGCGTTTGAGGTTCAACATAAAAAATATTCAATCGATTCATATTATTTTGCAATTGTTTTCAACACCGCAAGCCCCTAAGCTGAGCGTTGATGCGCTGCAGGTGACAGCCCACGGCTTTGATCACGGCGTCCTTGGCCAGCCATTCAACCACTACTACAGGAGACAACAATGAACTTTCGCAAGAACGAATCGCTGCAACCAGTTCGCCGGAAATTGACGGCCCTGATGCTCTTGGCCTTGGGCGTGAGCAGTGCACCGGCCATGGCGCAGGAGCCTCAGTGGCCCACACCCGGCAAACCCGTGCGCATCGTGGTGCCGTTCCCTGCCGGTTCTGGTTCTGATGGGTTGGCACGAACGATTGCGCGCAAGTTAAACGAGGAGACCGGTGGCAACTTTGTCGTGGACAACAAGCCCGGTGCGGGCACGCTAATTGGCGCACAAGATGTGGCACGCGCCGCCAATGACGGTCACACCCTGCTGTACACCATCGTGGTGACCCACACCCAGAACCCGCACCTGTACAGCAAACTGCCCTACGACCCGTTCAAGGACTTCACGCCCATCACGCAGGTGGCCCGCTCGGCCACGGTGCTGGTGGTCAACAAGGAGTCGCCCTTCAATTCGGTACGCGACATGGTGAACTATGCGCGCAGCAACCCGGGCAAACTGAACTTTGCCTCTTACAGCCAAGGATCGACATCGCACCTGAATGCCGAAATGCTGATGATGCGCAGCAACACCCAAATGGTGCATGTGCCCTACAAAGGCACGCCGGACGCCACACGGGCCCTGATGGCAGGCGATGTGCAGTTTTACTTTGATGGCACAGCCACCGCCGTAGAGGGCGCCAAGGCCGGACGCTTCAAGCTGCTGGCCGTAGCAGCAGACAAGCGCCTGACGGTACTTCCCGATCTGCCCACCATGACCGAGGCCGGCGTGGACGGCATCGACATCGTGGGCTGGCAGGGCTTTTTTGCACCCGGCAACATGTCACCTGCTTTGAGCAAAAGAATCTCGGACGCCATGGGCCGCGCTTTGAGATCGCCCGAGGTCAGCCAAATGATCGCCAACCAAGGCAATGAAGTCAGCGGTGCTGGTCCTGAAGAGTTTGCCCGCATCGTCAAACGCGACCATGAACGCTGGGGCACGGTGATCAAACGCCTGAACCTCAAGCTCGACTGAGCACCAAGCCCATCTACAACCAACAAGGACAACACCATGCACGATCTCGTGATTCGCGGCGGCAGCCTCATTGACGGCACCGGCGCTCCCGCCCAAGCAGGCGACATCGCCATCGACCAGGGGGTCATCAGCCAGGTGGGCGGCAAAGCAGGCCCTGCGCGCCGCACCCTCGACGCCCAAGGTGCCATCGTCACACCCGGCTGGATCGACATCCACACCCATTACGACGGCCAGGCCACCTGGGACCCCTACCTCTCGCCGTCCACGGCGCACGGCGTGACCAGCGTCGTCATGGGCAACTGCGGCATGGGCTTTGCCCCGGTCAAGCCCGACAAACGCGACTGGCTGATTTCGGTCATGGAAGGCGTCGAAGACATCCCTGGCGCCGTGCTCTCAGAAGGCATCCAGTGGGACTGGGAAAGTTTTCCCGAATACATGGACGCGCTGGCGCGCCGCCCCAAGGCCCTGGACATCGCCACGCAAATCCCCCACTCGGCCGTTCGCGCCTATGTGATGGGCGAGCGCGGCATCCAGCACGACGAAACCACGCCCGACGATTTGTTTGAGATGTGCGGCATTGTGCGCGAGGCCCTGAAGGCTGGGGCCTACGGTTTTTCCACCTCGCGCACCTTTTTGCACAAATACGACCAACGCAAATACCCGCCCGGCACCTTTGCCACGGGCGAAGAAATCTCCACCCTGGGCCAAGTGCTGGGCGAGGTGGGTCACGGCGTGTTCCAGATGACCTCCAACCACATCTCCATGCACCACGAGATCCCTTGGATGCGCAATTTGGCCCTCAAAAACAAGCTGCCCGTGCTTTTTAACCTGCAGCAGACCGACCCGGCGCCCGATTTGTGGAAAGACATTCTGGGCACCCTCAAGGAAGCCCATGCGCAAAACATTCCCTTGTATGGCGGCGTTTGCGGACGGCCCGTGGGCCTGCTGTTTTCATGGCACAGCAGCTTGCATCCCTTCATCGTGAGCCCGGCTTTCCTGGAGATCGCCAAGCTGCCCTGGCCAGAGCGCATCGCCCGGCTGCGCCTGCCCGAGGTGCGCGAAGCCATCCTGACCGGCGAACGCCTGCGCACCGATGAGCGCATGCGCACCATGTTTGGCAACTTCCACAAAATCTACCGCCTGGCCGACAACCCGGACTACGAGCCCGAAGCCAGCGAAAGCGTCAAAGCCATGATGCAGGCCCAGGGCCGCAGCGGTCTGGAAGTGGTGTACGACCTGATGATGGAGCGCGAGGGCATGGCCATGCTGTATTACCCGAGCTTCAACTACTCGTATGGCAACCTGGACCACCTGCACGAATGGCTGCAAACCGATGTGACCGTCAACAGCCTGTCAGATGGTGGCGCGCACTGCAACTACATCTGCGATGTGAGCATGCCCACCTTCATGCTCACCCACTGGAGCCGTTCGCGCACAAGGGGCGGCACCTTCAGCGTGGAAGCCATGGTCAAACGCCAGACGCAGGACACGGCACGCATCTACGGCATGCACGACCGGGGCACGCTGCAAGTGGGCAAAAAAGCCGACATCAACATCATCGACTACGACAAACTGCGCCTGTACGCGCCAGAGATGGTCTATGACCTGCCCGCAGGCGGACGGCGCTTGACCCAGCGCTGCGATGGCTACATCGCCACCTTGGTGGCTGGTCAGCCCATCTTTGAACACCAGCAGGCCACAGGCGCCTTACCAGGCCAGCTGATGAGGGCCGGTCAAAAAAGCTGACGTTCAGGCTGAATGCACAAGGGGCACCTTTGGGTGCCCCTTTTTCATGCCCAGAACGCCGTGTTCTGGGCGCATGGATCACGCCTGATCAGGTGTCCTTGCTGATCTTGATGCTGGGAAACTTGCTGGAGAAGTCCTTGGCCTTGGCCGCAATCTTGACCGCCACTTGGCGTGCCACGGCTTTGTAGATCTGGGCAACTTCGCCATCGGGGTCGTACACCACAGTAGGCTTGCCGCTGTCGGCTTGCAAGCGGATCTGCATGTCGAGCGGCAAAGCACCAAGATAGTCCATGCCGTATTCGGCGGCCATTTTCTTGCCACCGTCTGCGCCAAAAATGTGCTCCACATGGCCGCAGTTGGTGCAAACGTGCACCGCCATGTTCTCTACCAGACCCAAAATCGGCACGCCGACTTTTTCGAACATCTTCACGCCTTTTTTGGCGTCCAAGAGCGCAATGTCTTGCGGCGTGGTGACGATGACCGCGCCCGTCATGGGCACGCGCTGGCTGAGCGTCAGCTGGATGTCGCCCGTGCCAGGTGGCATGTCGACGATCAAATAGTCCAGTTCTTTCCAGTTGGTCTGGCGCAGCAGCTGCTCCAACGCCTGGGTGGCCATGGGGCCGCGCCAGATCATGGCCTCGTCTTGGCTGACCAGAAAACCAATCGACATGACCTGCACGCCGTAGTTCTCCATGGGTTCCATGGTCTGGCCATCGTCGCTCTCGGGGCGGCCTTCGATGCCCATCATCATGGGCTGGCTGGGGCCGTAAATGTCGGCGTCCAGCAGGCCCACTTTGGCACCCTCGGCGGCCAGCGCCAACGCCAGGTTCACGGCGGTGGTGCTCTTGCCCACGCCGCCCTTGCCCGAGGCCACGGCCACAATGTTTTTCACCTGCGGCAGCAGCGCCACGCCGCGCTGAGCAGAATGGGCGGCGATCTTGCTGATCACGTTGGCCGACACGTTGGCCACACCCGCCACGCCCTTGGCAGCGGCAATCAGCGCTTGGCGAATCCCAGGGATCTGGCTCTTGGCGGGGTAGCCCAGTTCCACGTCAAACGACACATCGCCGCCGTCGACTTGCAGGTTTTTCAGGGTTTTGGTCGTGATGAAGTCTTTGCCCGTGTTGGGGTCAATAACGGCTTGGAGGGCCTGTAGGAGTTGTTCTGTGGTCGCCATGGTCACTTTCTAGAATGGGGCGGAGTTTACCGACAAGCCAACGCGTACACCCTAAAATCAGCGATTCCCCTACAAACTGCCCCACCATGTCTGCCCCCAACGCCCCGCGCCAGCTTTTTGTCACCACCGCCTTGCCGTATGCCAACGGCAATTTCCACATCGGCCACATCATGGAGTACATCCAGGCCGACATCTGGGTGCGGTTCCAGCGCATGCAGGGCAGCCAGGTCAACTTTGTAGGTGCCGACGACACCCATGGCGCACCGATCATGATCGCGGCCGAAAAAGCGGGCAAGACGCCCCAGCAGTTCGTGGCCGACATCGCGGCGGGCCGCAAGCCTTATTTGGACGGCTTTCACATCCAGTTCGACAACTGGCACAGCACAGACGCGCCTGAAAACCACGAGCTGGCCCGCCAGATTTACCGCGACCTGCGCGACATCTCAAAGACCGATGGCGGCTCGCTGATCGAGGTGCGCTCGGTCGAACAGTTCTTCGATCCGCAAAAGAACATGTTTTTGCCCGACCGTTTCATCAAAGGCGAGTGCCCCAAGTGCCACGCCAAAGACCAGTACGGGGACAACTGCGAGGTGTGTGGCGCGGTCTACGCCCCCACCGACCTGATCAACCCCTTCTCGGCTCTGTCGGGTGCCAAACCCGAGCTCAAAACCTCGGAGCACTTCTTTTTCAAGTTGTCCGACCCACGCTGCGTTGAATTTTTGAGCCAGTGGACGCAAGACGGCAAGCTGCAACCCGAAGTGGCCAACAAGGTCAAAGAGTGGTTTTCTGTTCGCACCAACCCCGACGGCACGACCAGCGAAGGCTTGGGCGACTGGGACATCTCGCGAGACGCGCCTTACTTTGGCATCAAAATCCCCGATGCGCCGGGCAAATACTTTTATGTGTGGCTCGACGCACCTGTGGGCTACTTGGCCTCGCTCAAGAACTTGCTGGACAAGCGCGGCGAGGACTACAACGCCTACATGGCCAACCCGGATCTGGAGCAAATCCACTTCATCGGCAAAGACATCGTCACCTTCCACACGCTGTTTTGGCCCGCCATGCTGCACTTTTCGGGCCGCAAGACGCCCAATAAGGTGAACGTGCACGGCTTTTTGACGGTGAACAACGGCGAAAAAATGAGCAAGAGCCGGGGCACGGGCCTGGACCCGCTCAAGTACCTCAGCCTGGGCATGAACCCCGAGTGGCTGCGCTACTACCTGGCCGCCAAGCTGTCGGCCCGCAACGAAGACATCGACTTCAACGCCGAAGACTTCATGGCACGGGTGAACTCTGACTTGATTGGCAAGTTCATCAACATCGCCTCCCGCTCGGCCGGTTTCATTGCCAAGCGCTTTGACGGAAAACTGGGCATGGTGAGCGCCGACGGTCAGGCGCTGCTGACTGCTCTGCAAAGCACCACACCCACGATTGCCGCCTTTTACGAGGAGCGCGAATACGCCAAGGCCCTGCGCGAAGTCATGTTGCTGGCCGACAAGGTCAACGCCTACGTGGACCAAAACAAACCTTGGGAACTGGCCAAGCAAGAAGGCCAGGAAGTACGCTTGCACGATGCCTGCAGTGCCTGCATCGAGGCCTTCCGCCTGCTCTCCCTGCAACTCAAACCCGTCTTGCCTGCTTTGGCGGCGCAGGTCGAAGCCTTCCTGAATGTGTCCCCTTTCACGTTTGACCAGGCGCAAAGCCTGCTGGGCGCGGGCCACACCATCAACGCTTACCAACACCTGATGCAACGCGTCACCCCCGAACAACTCGACGCTTTGTTCGAGCCGCCTGCCGTGGTCGAAGAAAAGCTGATCCCCGGCGGTGAAGAGATCGCGCCCACGATTTCCATCGATGACTTCACCAAAATCGATTTGCGCATCGCCCAAATCGTGAACTGCGAACCTGTGGAAGGCTCGGTCAAGTTGCTGCGCCTGACGCTGGACGTGGGCGAGGGTCGCACGCGCAATGTGTTCAGTGGCATCGCCAGCATGTACAAGCCCGAAGACCTGATCGGCAAACTGACGGTCATGGTGGCCAACCTGGCCCCGCGCAAGATGAAGTTTGGCGTGAGTGAAGGCATGGTGCTGGCTGCCAGCCATGCTGACGAAAAAGCCGAACCCGGCATTCATGTGCTGCACCCTTGGCCGGGTGCTAAGCCCGGCATGCGGATTCACTGATCGCCTGGCCCTGAGAAAGCGCTGGACATGTTTCCCCTGATTCGTGGATGGACAGATGTACAGCGCAGCCCTGAGGCCAATCTTCGCTTAGGGCTGGTTCTGACCTTTGTGGCCGGGGCCACCAACGCGGGTGGTTTTTTGGCGGTGGGCAGTTACACATCGCACATGACGGGCATCGTGTCTTCGGTCGCCGACGATCTTGTGCTGGGGAACATGACCCTGGCCTTGGCGGGTGTGGTTTGCCTCATGGCTTTCATGGCGGGCGCCATGTGCACGGCCATGCTGGTCAACTGGGGGTTGCGTCAGCGCCTGCACAGCAGTTACAGCCTTCCTTTGCTGCTGGAGTCTGTGGCCTTGCTCGTTTTCGGCTTGTTTGGCGCAGCCATTGCGGCTTGGTCGCAGGTGTTTGTTCCGATCACGGTGGTCCTGCTGTGCTTCATCATGGGCCTGCAAAATGCGGTCATCACCAAGATCTCGAAGGCCGAAATCCGCACCACGCACATCACGGGTCTGGTCACCGATTTGGGGATTGAGCTGGGCAAACTGTTTTACATGAATCGGTCCCACCTGACTCAGCCCGTGCTGGCCAACCGCCAACGCTTGCGGGTACAAGCGTCATTGGTGCTGGGATTCTTAGTTGGCGGACTGGTTGGGGCTTTGGGCTTTAAACACGGGGGCTACATCACCACCTTGCCCTTGGCCGCCTTGCTTTGGATTTTGTGTCTGCGCCCTCTGTTGTCCGACCTGCGATCCCACGCCACATGAACTGGGTGCAGGCCATGCATTTCTTTCGACCCCGATTGCTGGACAGCCTGCAAGGCTACAACCGGCAACGCTTTGTTCAAGATGTGAGCGCAGGCATAACGGTCGGTGTCGTGGCCTTGCCCTTGGCCATGGCTTTTGCCATCGCCTCTGGCCTCAAACCCGAGGCGGGCTTGTTCACCGCCATCATTTCGGGGTTCTTGATTTCGGCCCTGGGAGGCAGCCGCGTGCAAATCGGCGGACCGGCTGGCGCCTTCATCGTCATCGTTTACGGCATCGTGGAGCGCTACGGCTTGGCCAACCTGATTTTGGCCACCGCCATGTCGGGCGTGTTGCTGTTTTTGATGGGCCTCTTCCGACTGGGCAGCTTGATTCGGTTCATTCCGGTGTCGGTGGTCATTGGGTTCACCAACGGCATCGCGGTATTGATCATGTTGACGCAAATCAAGGACTTTTTGGGCCTGAAAATCATCAACATGCCGGCAGACTTTTTTGGCATCTTGCACGCGCTGTGGCACAACCTGCAAAGTGCCAGCTTGGCTTCTTTTCTACTGGGCTTGGCCTCTTTGTCCTTGCTGGTCGGTTGGTTGCGCATGAGCCGCCGCTTGGCAGACACCCCCTTCAAGGCCATCACCATGGTGCCGGGCTCTGTCATCGTGCTGGTGTTCGCGACTGGGGTCGCTTGGTTGCTGTCTTTGCCGGTAGAGACCATTGGCAGCAAGTTCGGTGGCATCCCGTCGTCCATGCCTGCTTTCGTATGGCCTGAGTTCAGCTGGGACAGCGCCCGGTTTCTACTCATGCCGACCCTGACATTGACGCTTTTGGGGGCGATTGAATCCTTGCTTTGCGCCCGCATCGCCGACGGCATGACCGGGGACCGCCACAACCCCAACCAAGAATTGATGGCACAAGGTGTGGCCAATTTCGTGACGCCTTTTTTTGGCGGCATGCCTGCCACGGGGACGATTGCACGGACCGTCACCAACATCCAAAGCGGCGGGACCACCCCCATTTCCGGCATGGTGCATGCGCTGACTTTGCTGGCTGTGGTGCTGGTGGCGGCCCCCTTGGCCGCGCACATTCCCCTGGCGGCACTGGCAGCGATCTTGATGTTTGTGGCCTGGAACATGGGCGAGTGGCGAGAGTTTTGGCTGTTGCGCCAATACCGCCTGCCCTACCGGTTGACCTTGCTGGCGGTGTTTTTACTCACCGTGGTGTTTGACCTGACGGTGGCCATCGAAGTGGGTCTCATCGCTGCCTGCCTGACCTTTATTTACCGCATCTCCAGCCTGAGCCGCTGCGAAAGTGTGAGCCCACGGGACCAAGCCGCACTGGTGGGCTATGAAACCCGGGTCCAAGCTTGGCGTCTTTACGGAGCCTTGTTCTTTGGTGCCGTCAAATTGATCGAAGAGATTGAAGACAAGATCAGCACGCCTGTCTTGGTGGTGGACCTCAAAAACGTGATTTACATCGACTCCTCGGGTGCAGATGCCTTGATGAACCTGATCGACACTTGCCAGAAAAAAGAGATTCAGCTGATCGTCTGTGGCTTGGAACACCAGCCCCTCGACATTGCAGTGCGAAGCGGGATACTGGAACACCTTCAAGGTCGACTGGAAGCCGATCTGCCTTCGGGTCTGCAAAGGGCTGTCCGTCAGTTCGCCCCTCAAGGCCAGTAAAATCAAGCCTTGTTGAGCCGTTTCACACGCGCCTTTGCGCTGCCCGACTGCCCAAAAGAAAGACCTGTATGTCCATTTTCCGCCGCCCCGATTACACCTCCGACACCACCCAATTCATTGAGCAACTCAAGGCCCAACGCCCTGAGTTGGAAGCAGAGCAACGCCAAGGCCGTGCTTTGCTCTGGGACAAGCCCGTGAGCCGCGTGGAGCAGCAAGCCTTCAAAGACGGTCAAGTGGCTCAAAAACCTTACGTTTACCAAACTCAGGCCTCCTGAGCGCAGCCCTTTCCATGACCCTCCCCACCGAACTGCCTGCCCCGCTGCAAGACGCGCCCGCGTCCATGCCGCAGGTGGTCGACCATGTGGCGGTGGCTCGGCTGTACGGCGAGCCTTTGTTCTCCATGCCCACCGACCTGTACATCCCGCCGGATGCACTGGAGGTGTTTTTGGAGGCTTTTGAGGGCCCACTGGATTTGCTGCTCTATTTGATCCGCAAGCAAAACTTCAACATCCTCGACATCCCCATGGCAGGTGTCACGCGCCAGTACCTGGCCTATGTGGACGAAATCCGCCAACGCAACCTGGAACTGGCGGCCGAGTATCTGTTGATGGCGGCCATGCTGATCGAGATCAAGTCGCGCATGTTGTTGCCCCCCAAAAAGGTGGCTGAGGGCGAAGAAGCTGAAGACCCCCGGGCCGAGCTGGTGCGACGCTTGCTGGAGTACGAGCAAATGAAGCTCGCCTCCATGCAACTGAATGTGGTGCCTCAGTACGGGCGCGATTTTTTGCAGGCACAGGTTTACATCGAGCAAAGCCTGCAACCGCGCTTTCCCGATGTGAACATGGACGAGCTGCAATTGGCGTGGCGTGACATATTGAAACGCGCCAACTTGGTTCAGCACCACAAAATCAGCCGCGAAGAGCTCAGCGTGCGCGAACACATGACCATCGTGCTCAAGCACCTGCAAGGCCGCAAGTTTGTGGAGTTTGAGAACTTGTTTGACCCTACATTGGGAACCCCGGTGTTGGTGGTGACCTTCATCGCCTTGCTCGAGTTGGCCAAAGAAACCCTGATTGAGATCACCCAAGCCGAGGCTTTTGCACCGATTTACGTTCGGCTGGCTTACACACCCAGCTGAAGGCCAGCCAAGCACGCGCGCCTGACAACGCACACAACGCTTGGCCAAGCGCCATTTCTACAGAGATGTCCCCCATGATCATTGCCCGTTCCATCGACGAACTCCGCCAAGCCCTGAGCGCCTCACAACGCCCCGCCTTTGTGCCCACCATGGGCAACCTGCACGCAGGCCACATCAAGCTGGTCGAGCTGGCCAAGCCCCAAGGCGACTGCACGGTGACCAGCATCTTTGTGAATCGCCTGCAGTTCTTGCCGCACGAAGACTTTGACAGCTACCCCCGCACTTGGGAAGCCGACTGCGCCAAGCTGCAGGCCGCAGGATGCGATGTGGTGTTTGCCCCGCGCGAGACCGATCTTTATCCAGAAGCCCAGACCGTCAAGGTGCACGCCGACCCGGCGCTGGCCGACATTTTGGAAGGTCACTTTCGCCCCGGTTTTTTCACGGGCGTGTCCACCGTGGTGATGAAGCTGTTCATGAGCGTGTTCGCGGGCAAGGCCCAGGGCGTGGCCGTGTTCGGCAAAAAGGACTACCAGCAGCTCATGGTGATTCGCCAGATGGTGCGCCAGTTCGCACTGCCCATCACCGTGCTGGGCGTGGACACCTGCCGCGCCGAAGATGGCCTGGCACTGAGTTCGCGCAACGGCTACCTGAGCGAAGCCGAACGGGCCGAAGCGCTGCAACTGTCATTGGCCCTGCGCGAACTGGGCCGCGACGCTGTGGCCGCTGCCGATGCGCTGGCCGCTCACTTGCCCGCCCTCGAAGCCAAAGCCATGGAAGGTCTGCGCCAGCGCGGCTGGCATCCCGACTACCTGACCGTGCGCCGCCGCCATGACCTGCAAACGCCCCAAGCAGGCGATCCGTTGGTGGTTTTGGGCGCGGCCAAGTTGGGCGCAACGCGCTTGATTGACAATTTCGAGATCTGAAACCGCCAACAGCGGCTGGCCAGCAACTTAAACCGCCTCGCCCCGAGGCCCACGCCCCATCAGCACCTGCACGGCCTCAAGGGCTTGCAAGTGGCCATCCAGCAATGCAACGACAGCTTGCGTGATGGGCATGTCAACACCCAGACTCTGGGCGCGTTGCCAAACGGTGCGGGCGCTGTAAACGCCTTCGGCCACATGGCCGAGCGATGTCACAGCTTGTTCCAAACTCAGGCCCTGTGCCAGCAGCAATCCCACCTTGCGGTTGCGGCTCAAGTCGCCTGTGGCGGTCAGCACCAAATCGCCCAAACCGGACAAACCCATGAAAGTTTCGGTCTTGGCCCCCAAAGCCACGCCCAATCGGGTCATCTCGGCCAGGCCCCGTGTGATGAGCGCCGCACGGGCGTTCAGGCCCAATTCCAGGCCATCACACAGGCCCGTGGCAATGGCGAGCACGTTTTTCACGGCCCCTCCAACCTCAACCCCCACGATGTCGTCGTTGGCGTACACGCGCAAAGCCCCACCATGGAATGCTTTGACCAAGGCCTCACGCACGGAGGCGTGCGAACTGGCAGCCACCAAAGCCGTCGGCTGGCTGCGGGCCACTTCTTGCGCAAAACTGGGACCATTCAAGGCCCCGGCCAACAACTGCGGGGCCACTTGGGCTTGCACCTCATGCGGCATGAGGCCGGTGCCGGACTCAAACCCTTTGCACAACCAAGCCACCGAAGCTGCAGTGCCTTGCAGCGCTTGCAAGCTGCTGCGCAAACCGGCCATGGGGGTGGCAATGACGAACAGATCTTCAGATCGTGCCTGTTGGCGCTCTGCATCCAAAGGACCAGAAACGATGTTCAGGGCAGCTGGCAAATCAATGCCTGGCAAATAACGTTCATTGCGACGCAGGGCTTGCATGGCCTGCGCCTGGGCCGCATCACGCACATGCAGGCTCACCTGGTGGGCTGAGGTTTGGCGGCTGGCCGCAATGGCCAGCGCGGTGCCCCAAGCCCCCGCACCGATGACGGTGATCTGCATGCCGGGCGCGTGTCGCTTTTACTGCTGAGGGGCAGCAGCTTGCTGGGCTTGCTGCTGCTCGTACATGGCTTGGAAGTTGATCTCAGCCAAGTGCACGGGCGGAAAGCCAGCGCGTGTGATCAAGTCGGCCACGCTGGCGCGTAGGTAAGGGTAGACGATTTGTGGGCAAGCGATGCCCATGACCGGACCCATTTGGTCTTCGGGCAGGTTGCGGATTTCAAAAATGCCGCCTTGCTTGCATTCGGCCAAAAATACGGTTTTGTCAGCGATTTTCGTGTGCACCGTGGCGGTCACACACACCTCAAACACGCCCTCAGCAGCGGGTGTGGCTTCCACGCCCAGTTGAATGTCCACGCTGGGTTGCTGCTGCTCCAACAAAATGGCGGGGGAATTGGGTTGCTCGAGCGAAGCCTCTTTGAGGTAAACGCGTTGGATTTGAAAAACAGGGGCCAAAGCTTCGGTGTTGACTGCGGTATCGGTCATGGATTTCTCTTCAAAATGAATGCGGACAGGCTTTTCAGGGAATGTCCAAAAATAAGACCGCCCAATTATCAGCGATCAAAAACGCCTCAAAGTCAGGCGGCTTGCAACAAAGGCACCAAACCGCCTTTGGCGTCCAGCGCCATCAAATCGTCGCAGCCGCCCACATGGGTCTCGCCCACATAGATTTGAGGCACGGTGCGGCGACCTGTCGTTTGCATCATGAGGTCGCGCTGCACGGGGTCCAAGTCGATGCGGATTTCTTCAATCTGTTCGACGCCTTTGGATTTGAGCAGCTGCTTGGCTCGCACGCAGTAAGGGCAGACAGCGGTGGTGTACATCTTGACGGTTTGCATCGGTTTTCCTTGGGGTTCAGGCTTTGTCGACAGGCATGCTGGCAGCTTGCCAGGCCTTGAGGCCTCCAGCGAGCGAATGCACATTCTCAAACCCGAGTTTGCGGGCCGTTGCAGCCGCGCGGGCCGAGCGGGCACCCACCTGGCAGACCATCACCACTTGGGACGATTTGTTTTTGACCAACTGGGCCAATTTGTCTTCGAGTTGGCCCAAAGGCAGGTTTTTGGCGCCCATCACATGACTGCGCGCGAACTCTTCGGGCTCGCACACGTCAATGACGACGGCTTTTTCACGGTTCATCAGCTGCACCATGTCTTGTGGGCTCAAGCCATTGCCTTTGTTCAAAACAGGGAAAAGCAAAGCGGCCCCCGAGACCAAAGCCACGGTGATGAGCATCCAGTTGTCGAGGAAAAATTTCACGAATCAGACCTTTAAAGGCAAAAAAACAAGGGCCAGATGAAAGGCCGGGAGGTGTAGATTCTAAAATGACCGGCTTATCCTTTGATTTCACGACCTTCAAAGTCTCACTTCACATGTACAAAATTGTTCTTATCCGCCATGGCGAATCCACCTGGAACCTTGAAAACCGTTTCACGGGTTGGACCGATGTCGATTTGACCCCCGTCGGCGTGAGCCAAGCCATGTCAGCCGGTCAGCTGCTCAAAGCCGAGGGCTGGGACTTTGACATTTGTTACACCTCGGTGCTCAAGCGGGCCATACGCACGCTTTGGCTCACTTTGGACGAAATGGACCGCACTTGGCTGCCCGTGGTCAAGGACTACCGCCTGAACGAACGCCACTATGGGGCACTGCAAGGACTGAACAAAGCGGACATGGCCAAAGAATTTGGCGATGAACAGGTGCTGGTGTGGCGCCGCAGCTACGACACGCCGCCACCCGCCTTGGAGTCCACCGACCCTCGTTGCGAGCGCAGCGACCGGCGCTACCCGAGTGCCCAAGCTGTTCCGCTGACCGAATGCCTGAAAGACACCGTGGCCCGGGTCATACCGGCCTGGAACGACAGCATTGCCCCCAGCATCAAGGCGGGCAAACGTGTGATGCTGGCCGCGCACGGGAATTCCATCCGAGCGCTGATCAAGTATCTGGACAATGTGTCTGACGAAGACATCGTGAGTCTGAACATCCCCAACGGCATTCCGCTGGTGTACGAATTGGACGAGAACCTCAAGCCCATCCGCCACTACTATCTGGGCGATGCAGAAGCCGCCGCCAAGGCCGCCGCGGCAGTGGCCAGCCAGGGCAAAGCCTGATAACCCCAGGCGGTGCATTCCACCGCCCCTCGGGTGTATATTGACCTGATTCTGAATAGATAGACTGAAGCACATGGGACAAAAACTCAAGATCGCAGGCTGGCTCAGCGTGGGCGCATTGGCGGGTGTACTGACCACGGTGTCACTGCAAACGGTGGCACGCGGCAACCTGGCCCCCCTGCCCCTGGAAGAGCTTCAGCAATTGGCCGCCGTGTTTGGCATGGTCAAGAGCGATTACGTCGAGCCCGTTGACGAGAAAAAACTTATTTCTGAGGCCATCTCTGGCATGGTCGCCAGCCTGGATCCACACTCTCAATATTTCGACAAAAAGAGCTTCAAAGAGTTTTCTGAAGGCACTTCTGGCAAATTTGTGGGTGTGGGCATCGAAATCAGCCAAGAAGACGGTCTGGTCAAAGTGGTTTCTCCCATCGAAGGCTCTCCCGCAGACCGCGCTGGCCTCAAACCCAATGACCTGATCACCAAGATCGATGACACCGCGGTCAAAGGTCTCAGCTTGAACGACGCCGTCAAACGCATGCGTGGCGAGCCCAAGACCAAGGTGCTGCTGACCATCTTCCGCAAATCCGAAAACCGCACCTTCCCAGTGACCATCGTGCGCGAGGAAATCAAGACCCAATCGGTCAAATCCAAAGTCATCGAGCCAGGTTATGGCTGGATTCGCGTCTCGCAGTTCCAAGAACGCACCGTCGATGACTTCGCCCGCAAGATCGAAGAGATGTACAAGCAAGAGCCTCAACTCAAAGGCTTGGTGCTTGACCTGCGCAACGACCCGGGTGGTTTGCTCGACGCTGCCGTGGCTTTGTCCGCCGCATTTTTGCCAGAGAACGTCACCGTGGTCACGACCAACGGCCAACTTGAAGAAAGCAAATTCGCCTACAAAGCATCACCCCAATTTTGGCGGCGCAACAACAACAATGACCCCATTGCACGCATGACCCAAGCCACCGGTGGTGCCTTGAAGAAAGTGCCTTTGGTGGTCTTGGTGAACGAAGGCTCGGCCTCGGCCAGCGAAATCGTGGCAGGTGCCTTGCAAGACTACAAACGCGGCACCCTGATGGGCAGCCAGACCTTTGGCAAGGGCTCTGTGCAAACCGTGCGCCAACTGGGTCCGGACACGGCACTCAAGATCACCACCGCCCGCTACTACACCCCCAACGGCCGTGCGATCCAGGCCAAAGGCATCGTGCCTGAAGTGATGCTGGACGAAACCGCCGAGGGCAACGTGTTTGCCGCCCTGCGCACCCGCGAGGCCGATCTGGAGAAGCACTTGTCCAACGGCAAAGAGGCCGAAGAGAAGAAAGACCCGGCCCGCGAAAAAGCCCGTGAAGAAGCCCTCAAAAAGCTGGAAGAAGAATCCAAAAAGCCTGTCGCCGAACGCCGACTGCCCGAATTTGGTTCTGACAAGGACTTCCAGCTGATCCAGGCCCTGAACAAGCTCAAGGGTCTGCCCGTGAAGGCCAGCAGCACTTTGGCCGAGCGTAAAGTCGACAAGAAAGAAGACTAATCGCCATGGTGGACGCGCATGAATGACGCGCAGCTGCTGCGCTATTCGCGGCACCTGTTGCTCAATGAACTGGGCATCGACGGCCAGGAAAAACTTCTGGCCTCGCACGCCCTGATCGTCGGCGCTGGCGGCTTGGGCTCCCCCGTCAGCCTCTATTTGGGCAGTGCAGGCGTGGGGCACATCACCGTGGTGGACGACGATCTGGTCGACGCCACCAATTTGCAGCGGCAGATTGCCCACACCTTGGACCGGGTGGGCCAGTTCAAAGCCGACTCGGTGCGCACGGCGATTGCGCAAATCAACCCCGATGTGACCGTGACCCCCATCACCCAGCGCGCTGATGCGGCTTTGCTCGACTCCTTGGTGGCCCAGGCCGATGTGGTGCTCGACTGCTGCGACAACTTTGAAACCCGCCAAGCCGTGAACCAGGCCTGCGTGAAGCACCGCAAACCCCTGGTCTCGGGTGCGGCCATCCGTATGGACGGGCAAGTCTCGGTGTTTGACATCACCCAGTCTGAGGCGCCTTGCTACGCCTGCATCTTCCCGCCCGAGCAAGCCCCCGAAGAAACCCGGTGCGCCACGATGGGCGTGTTTGCGCCCTTGGTGGGCATCATCGGCACAGTACAAGCGGCCGAAGCCCTCAAAATCTTGAGCGGCATGGGCAGCCACATGGCCGGGCGTTTGCTCATGCTCGATGGCCGCGAGCTGTCCTGGAGCGACATCCGCATGCAACGCAACCCGGATTGCCCGGTGTGCGCGGCGCACCGCTCATCCTGAAATGGCCTGCTGGCCTGCCCCTCCTTGATAAAGAGGATGGGGCAAACCCGGTTCGTCAGATGCAGTAATTCGTTATGTAATCCAGACAGGTCATTCCGCAAACACACGCACACCATGTATTTGAGCTCCAAACAGGCAACGCTACTTGGCCAGATCATGCAGACCTTGGCCGAGCCGCACGAAGAAACCGAGATCCGAGAGATCATGGGTGACTTGGTCATGCAGTTGCTCGGTGCGCAGTATTACGCCAGCTATGTCTGGCAGCCCGGCAGCCAGAGTTTTTCACAACCCATCCAGATCAACATGGACCCCATGAATCTGCGGGCCTACGAAAACTATTACCAGTTTCATGACCCGATCACACCCCTGATGCAACGCTATCAGGTGGCTGTACGTGCAACCGATGTGTTGGCCCATGAGGCGCTTCAAAAAACCGAATTCTTCAATGACTTCTTGAACAAAGATGGGCTGTATTGGGGTGTGAACCTGTATGCCTGGCACCAAGGGCAAAACCTGGGAGACATGCGCATCTGGCGTGACAAGCGGCGTGAGAACTTTTCTCTCGATGAGTTGCGCCTGCTGGACATGTTGCAGCCAGCATTTGTGACCGCACTGGCCAGAGCTCAACGGTCGACACAGCCGCAGGACTTGCAGCTCAACACCTTGTCTCAGCGCTTAACACCCCGTGAGCAAGAGACTGCGCGGCTGGTGATGCTGGGCATGCCAGACAAAGAGATCGCGCGGGCCTTGCAGATATCACCCACCACAGTGCGTACGCATTTGGAAAATGCTTTTCGCAAAGTGGGCGTGAGCAGCCGCGCAGCACTGGTGCACAAATTGCGCGCCTGAGGGCCGCAAACTCCTGAATCTTGAGGATGGTTGCGGGCAGGCCGTCTCCCTAGCATGAACAGAACGTCCATCCAGGCGTTTCAACATCCAAGGAGACCTTCATGACACCCAATACATCACGTCGACAATTTTTCAAAAGCACGGGCGCTGTTTCAGCTGCAGCCATGTTGGGCGGCGCTGGCTTGACAGCCTGCGGCGGCAACAGCAGTGGCGTTGCTGCATTGAGCGCTGATGAACAGCTGGCGCTCACCGCCACGCAGGCCTTGGCCGCCTACAAAGCAGGCAGCTTGACCGCCACCACTTACGTCACCAGTCTGATCAACCGTGCCAAGTCCTTGTCTGAGCTCAACGCCATGATCACCCTTGACGAAGCGGGCGCCTTGGCTGCGGCCAAGCAAGTCGATGCCGACCGGGCCGCTGGCAAAACATTGGGTGCATTGGCTGGCTTGCCGATTGTGGTCAAGGACAACATCAACACCAAAGGCATGAAGACCACGGGCGGCACCTCTTCACTGCGCAATTTCCAGCCCAAAACCAACGCGCCTTCTGTGCAAAAACTGCTCGATGCAGGCGCCATCATTTTGGGCAAGACCAATTTGCACGAGTGGGCCTTTGGCATCACCAGCACCAATTTCACGCTGGGCATTGACCCGATCAGCAAAGAAGCCACACGTCCTGCCAAAAACCCCTATGACACCAGCCGTGTTCCTGGCGGTTCATCGGGTGGCAACGGCGTTGCCATCGCTGCGCGCTTTGCGCCGGCAGGTTTGGGTACCGACACCGGTGGCTCGACACGCGTGCCCGCGTCGTTCTGCGGTATTGCGGGCTTTCGCCCCTCGGTGGGCGATGGCGCTGGCAAAGGTCGCCGCTACCCAGACACCGCGACAGATGCGCTGCCAATCAGCACCACACGAGACACCGTGGGCCCCATGGGCCGCACCGTGGCAGACATCGCCTTGCTCGACGCGGTCATCACGGGCGGCGTTGTGCCCACGGCCAAAGCGCTCAAAGGTCTGAAGATCGGTATTCCCGCCGCCTTCTGGGCGGATCTGGACGACAGCGTGAAAACTGTTGCGGAGGCAGCCAAGAAAAAACTGGCCGATGCAGGTGTGGTGTTCGTCGACGCCGACTTGACCGGCATCATGGCGCTCAACGACTCGATGTCTTTCCCGATTGCCCTGCACGAACCCGTCGCTGCGATTCCTGCTTACTTGAGCGCGAACAGCGCGCCTGTGACCACCGTTGCACAAGTGCAGGCTGGATTGGCCAGTCCTGACGTACAAGGCGCTTTTGGTGCCATTGCGGGCGATGTGTTTGCGGCCGCCTATGACGCTGCCATGGTCCCCACCACAGGTGGCCGCGCACAACTGCAAAAACTTTACAAAGACTACTTTGCAGCGCAAGGCGTGGAGTGTGTTTTGTTCCCCACCACTCTTTTGGCAGCGCCCAAAATAGATACGGCAACAGGCTCCAGTTCGGGAAAACTCCCCTACACCGTTGGCGGTGTGGCGAAACAAACCGCACGCGACACCTTTGGCACCTGCATCTTTCATACCGACCCGTGCACCAACGCCGGCATTCCCAGCCTGTCGATCCCTGCGGGTCTGACGGCTGGCGGCTTGCCCGTGGGCATGGAAATCGACGGACCACTGGGGTCAGACACCAATTTGCTCGCCATTGGCATGGGCATCGAAGCGGTTTGGGGCTCGGTCAAAGCGCCAGCGATCTGATCAAGACCGGCCTTGAGCCGGTTTGAATGCAAAAAAAGGCCAGGTGGGATGACCCCACCTGGCCGTTTTTTAGAAGTGCGTGCTCAGTCAGCCGTGAAACCGGAAGCCTTAACCACAGGTGCCCAGCGGGCGGTTTCTGAGCTGATCAGCGCTTGCAGGTCTTGCGGGCTGCCACCACCGATTTCCAGGCCCATTTTGGTGAAGCGATCTTTGAGTGCCGGGTTTTTCAAAGCCCGGTTCACGGCGGCGTTCAAGGTGGTGATCTGCGCGGAATCGGTACCGCCTGGTGCGAACAGGGCAAACCAGCCCACGCCCACCAAATCCTTGAAGCCTGACTCACGCAGCGTGGGCACATCCGGAAACAAGGCATTGCGCTGAGGGCCTGAGGTGGCCAGGATGCGGCTTTTGCCTGCGCGGTGCATCTCGCCCTGGTCCACCAAGGTGTCAATGCCCAAAGTCACTTGATCGCCGATGAGTGCCGTCATCAATTGCGCGCCGCCGTTGTAGGGCACATGCGTCAGATCGAGCCCCGTCTTCTGGCCGATCATCACGCCAAAGAAATGCGGCAAACTGCCTGGGGCGGGTGAGCCAAATGAGCCGGTTTTGGGATTCTTTTTGACCACGGGCACCAAGTCCGCAATGCTGCGAATGGGGCTGTCGGCCTTGACCGACACACCAAACTGGAAGTCTGCAATGTGCGCCACAGGTGCAAGGTCTTTTTGCACGTCGTAGTTGAGTTTCTTGTAAACCAGCGGTGCCAGCACCGGCACCACAATGGGTGCCAACATCACCGTGGCCCCGTTGGGCGCGGCATTCTTCAAGGCTTCAGCGGCGATGCGGCCACCTGCACCCACGCGGTTTTCGACCACCACCGGGCGGCCCAATTCGTCCTTGAGGCGTTCGGCCAGCAGACGTGCGGCCAGGTCGGCCGAGCCGCCAGCGCCAAAACCCACCAACACTTTAAGGGGGACCGGGTCGTTGGCTTGCGCCAGCCCAGATAACAGCAGCAACACGCTGCCCAACCAGAGTTTCGTTTTCATCGCGCTTCCTTAAGGTTCAAAAGTTGAAAAACACACGAGATGACTTTAGGGTTTTATGCCGGAAGCGAACACCCTCAAAATTGACGGTTGGTCCAGTTCAAGGCGCCACACAGCGGGTAATCTCTCTTGACCTTGCCTTTGCATTTGTTAACTTGAAGTGCTTGTGAAAAGCCCCCCATGTACCTGAACACACAACAATCCAAAATGCTGGCAGAGCTGTGCGCGGTCATGGCATCGGACGTCACGAAAGCGCAACTGCTCCAGTCCCTGGCGCAACCCTTGGCGCAGTTCATGCAGGCCGATCATCTGGTGTCCCGCCAATGGAATTCCACCACCCATCGCTACGCCATCTGCGCGTCTTACAACGTCAAGCAATCCAGAATCCGGGCGTATGAAGCGCATTTCCAGTTTTGTGACCCCATCACACCCCGCCTTCGGGCCGTGCGCACGCCCGCTCGGGTCAGCGATGTGTGTTCTGCGCAAGAGCTGGAGGGCTCCGAGTTTTACAACGACCACCTGCGCCAGGACGGCATTCACTGGGGTGTGAACCTGTACGCCTACCGTGGTGATGCGTGTCTGGGCGATCTGGTCATTTACCGGGCGCGGGGACGAGAAGACTTCAGTCCTCAGGACATGGCTTGCCTGAACATCCTGGCGCCGGTGTTCACAGCGGCCTTGAGCCGACTGGAGGCGGTGGATTCCACCAAACCCGCTTGGATGGGCCATGACAAAGCCGAGCTGCGCCGCTTGTTGAGCGGGCCTTGTCAGCTCAGCCAGCGCGAGGCCGATGTGGTGCTGCTTTGCCTGAACGGTTGCTCAGACAAGGACATTGCACGGCAGCTCCAGATTGGCTTTACCACCGTGCGCTACCACTTGGGCCACGCGTTTGAAAAGCTCGGCGTTCAGGGGCGCAACAAATTACCCGCCCACATCGGACAACTGTTGCATCAGGCCTGAATCATCGGTGGCCGAGGCAGGCGTGGCAAAACCCGCTCAATGGCCGCCGCCACACCCAACAAGTGGCGATCTGTGCCCAAGGGGCCGTCCAGCTCCAGCCCCACGGGCAAGCCCTCGGCCGTCAAACCCGCCGGAAGGCTGATGCCGGGCAGTCCGGCATTGCTGCCGGGGTCGGTGTTGCGGATCAAGGTTTGGAATGTGGGCACTGCTTGCCCATGCAAATCCACCAGTTCGTCGTGACCAATCAGTGGGGCCGTCATGAGGCAGGTTGGGAAAGCCAGTGCATCCAGGCGGTGGTTGGCAAAGTGCCGGGCATAAGCGGCCTGCAGCTTTTGCCGCCTGCTCAGTGCCCCAGCATAGGCCGTGGCCGTGGCCGTGACGCGTGTATCGCCGAGTTGCCCAGACAAAATCCGGACCACATCTGGGCTGCCCACACCCGCCAGCAGGGCGTCCATCGACAAGCCCTGCGCCTTGGCATAAGCGGGCAGGCTTTGCATCATTTCGAACATCACCAAGGTCGATCCCGTGGTGTCGTTGTGCCGCTTCAGGTCGGGCACATCCAAAATCACGCACACAACGCCTTCAGCGACCAGCGTATCCAGCGTTTGCTCAATGACCGCCAGAACTTGCGGGTCAGCGCCTTCAAAGAAGTCCCCTCGCGGAATACCCAGACGTAGGCCTTTGAGTGACACATCCGGCACGTTCGGTGAATCTTGAGCAAAGAGAGCGTCGAGCCAAGCCACGTCGGCAACGCTGCGGGCCATCGGCCCCACGGTGTCTTTGCTGGGTGACAAGTGCAAGATGCCTTGCGAGGGGTAGCGGCCCATGCTGGGCCTGAACCCCACCACACCACACAAAGCGGCTGGCAGGCGCACCGAAGCACCGGTGTCTGTGCCGAGAGCGGCGGGCACCATGCGCGAGGCCACGGCCACGGCCGATCCACCAGAGCTGCCACCCGGGACGCGCAGGGGGTTCCAGGGGTTGCGACAAGCACCCGTGACCGCGTTGTGGGTGGTGCCCCCCAAGGCCAGTTCGTGCAGATTGGTTTTGCCAGCGATCAAGCCGCCCGATTGCAGCAGGCGATCGACCACAGCGGCATTGCGCTGGGGTCTGGAAGCGAGCAAGGCGCGCGTGCCACCACTGGTGGGCAGATCGGCGGTGTCGATGTTGTCCTTGATCGCCACCGGTATGCCCGCCAAAGGGAGATGATCCGATGGCGCAGCCCTGACCAGATCGAGTGCTCTGGCTTGGTGGATCAATCGTTCAGGATCGCGGCTGATCCAGGCATTCAAAGGGGCAAGTCGGTCGGTTTGCGCCATCAAGGCCAGGACATACTCCAGGTGTCCGAGTTGTCGTTTCCGCAGCGCTGTGGCCGCTTCCATCAGCGTGAGTTCAACGGGGACCATAGAGCGTGAAGAGGAAAATACTTCACTTTAAGAGGCCGCCCACTTCTTGCACACCCCTATGAATGATGGTGTTTACGTTTTTCCATTAGCAAGTGTCCATGCTCACAAATCTCATCTCAACACCATCGCAGTTCAAGCATCCATTCTGAACACCCTTCGGTCGCCGGGGTCGCCTCCTTCAGACAAACTGGCCACGGTCTATCGTGAGAGCGGGCCCTATTCGCGAATATTTACAAACCGTCAAGCGCCGTGGCAAGTGCCATGGAATTTCCTGAACACGGGCGGCGACATGGCGGCATCAGGTGCGGCAAATACACCGATCTTTTGCAGTTGGGCCTGCCGCTGCAAACCCGCGTAAGGGCCCTTGCCCGTGCGAAACCTGTAGGCCCAGGCCATGCCTGATCGGACCATTTCGGCACCCAAGTCCACGCCATCTAACGTCAAGCGCCCAATCTGCCGACCATAGCTGTCTTGGCCGTGATCCAGCACTTGCACAGGCTTGCGCAGCGCCAGCCGAATCATCGCGTCGCGCGCTTCGGTCCCACCGGGCTGGCAGGTCTCGGGCGCGTCAATGCCTTCGATGCGCAGCTTGACCGGCTCGTGTTGGCCTTCGCGTACCAGCAAAACCGTGTCGCCATCCATGACCCAGCTGACCCAGCCTGTCCAAGATTCGGCCGCTTGCACGCCCAAAGACAAGCAACAAGCCATCGCCGCCAGACATGGGGCCGCCTTCCTCATGCGGATGCCATCAGACACGGGCCTGGCCTCGCCGAACGAAAAGAACAATTCAAAAACATCAGGGTTTTCAGGGAGGAATTCGTGAAGATCATTCTCGTCGAAGGCGCTACATTCAGTGGCGAACCAATGAATTAATTCGGGGACATGCCGCCCCGCAAAAAAGGAGACTTTCATGCAGCCATTGCGCATCCCCCTCACCCGCCGGACCTTGGGCGCCATCGCGCTGTGCCTGGCCGCACTCTCGCCCAGCCTGCAGGCACAAGAAAAACCGCCTCTGCGAATAGTGGTGGGCTTTCCGCCCGGCGGCTCGGCCGACGTTTTGGCCCGCATGGTGGCCGATGCGCTGCGCGATGACTTTGGCACCATCATCGTCGACAACAAACCTGGCGCAGGCGGGCGCATTGCGCTGAACATCGTCAAAGCAGCCAAACCCGATGGCCAGACCGTGATCGTGTTGCCCAGTGGCCCCATGGTGCTGTTTCCCCATGTCTACAAAAAGCTCGACTACGACGCGGTGAAAGACTTCACCCCGGTCTCTCAAATTGCCCGCTTTCAGTTTGGCGTGGTCTCCGGCCCCGCCAGCAACGTAAAAAACGTGGCCGAGATGGTGGCCAAAGCCAAGAGCGATCCCGGCAATGCCAGCTATGGCACGCCCGGCGCGGGCACCTTGCCCCACTTCATGGGCGTCTTAATGGAGCAGTCTGCAGGCATCAGCCTGAACCATGTGCCTTTCCAGGGCGGTGCGCCGGCCAACAACGCCTTGCTGGGCGGCCACATCGGCTACAAGTTTGACGTGGTGTCGGAAACCGCCGAAATGCACCGTGCAGGCAAAGCACGCATCATTGCCGTGACCGGCAGCCAGCGCGATTCGCAAGTGCCGGAAGTGCCCACGCTCAAAGAGTCGGGCATCAACATGGAGGCCACGGCTTGGTTCGCCATGTACGGCCCCGCAGGCCTGAAAGGCGATGCCCTTGGCCGCCTGGAGAAAGCCATGATGAAGATCGCACGCGACCCGGCCATGAAAGACAAGATGCTCAAATTGGGCCTTGAACCCATTGGCTCGAACTCAGCCGATCTGGCGGCAGCACAGAAAGCCGACCTCAACCGATGGGAAAAACCCATCAAAGCCACAGGCGTGCAATTGGACTGAAAACATTGAGCAGACAAGGATAAACCCATGCAAAAGTCATTTCGTCGCGCTTGTTTGATGGGCAGTTTGGCCCTGCTGGTGGGCACCTGCGCCATCGCCCAAAATGCCCCTTGGCCCAGTAAACCCGTCAAGTTTGTCAACAGCTTCCCGCCGGGAGGCCCTTCTGATATTTTGGCCCGCGCGGTGGGTGATGTGCTGCAAAAGCAGTTCAACCAGCCCTTTGTGGTCGAAAACAAACCCGGCGCTGCAGGCAATGTGGGTGCAGACCAAGTGGCCAAATCAGCAGCCGATGGTTACAGCCTGCTGTGGGGCATCGACACCACCCACACCATCAACCCGCATATTTACAAAACCATGCCTTTTAAAGAGGCCGACCTCAAGCCACTGGTGGTGCTCTCCAGTTCCGGCTTGCTCTTGGGTGTGCATCCAAGTACCGGCATCAAAAACGTGAAAGACTTCATGCAAGCAGCCCGTGACCGAAGCTTGAACTTCAGCTCGGGTGGCAATGGTTCGCCCGGGCATTTGTGGGTCAACATCAGCAATGTGTCTGCCAGCACGCGCTTGGTCCATGTGCCTTACCGAGGCAACTCGCCCGCAGTGATGGCCGTGGTGTCGGGCGAAGTGGACGGCGGCACCCTGGCAACGCCCGGCATGCTGCCGCAAGTCAAAGGCGGGAAAGTCACGGCGCTGGCCGTCACCAGCCGCAAACGCTCACGCTTGGCCCCGGATGTCCCCACCATGGCCGAAGCCGGTTTCAAGGATCTGGAAAGCGAAGTGCTTTACGTGGTCATGGCCCCTGCCAACACCCCCGAGCCTCTGATGCAAACCATGGCCAAAGCCATCACCGATGCCATGGCCAAACCCGAGCTGCAAACCCGACTGAACGATTTGGACATGGCCTACGAAGGCCTGACCGGCAGTGCAGCGGCCGCGCGACTGAGCAAACTCTCGGACAGCTATGGCCGCGTGATCCGCGCCACAGGCATGAAAGTTGACTGACCTCTCATGACAACCCCACGCCCCAACATCATCTTCATCGTGGCCGACGACCTCGGCTTTGCCGACCTCGGTTGTTACGGCGGTCGCGACGCGAAGTTCGGCAAGGTCTCGCCCGTGCTCGACCAGCTCGCCGCTGCGGGTCTCAAGTTCACACAGGGTTATGCCAACTCGCCCGTGTGCTCGCCCACCCGTTTTGCCCTCATGACCGTCCGCTACCAATACCGCCTGCGCGGCGGTGGGGAAGAGCCCATCAACAGCAAGAGCAAAGGCAGCACTATTCTGGGCCTGCCGCCTGAGCACCCCACGCTGCCCTCGCTGCTCAAGGCGAGTGGCTACCGCACGGGCTTGATCGGCAAATGGCATTTGGGCTACCCGCCCCATTTCAGCCCGATCAAGTCAGGCTACGAAGAGTTCTTTGGGCCCATGTCAGGCGGGGTGGACTATTTCACCCACGCCAGCAACAACGGCACGCACGACCTGTACACCAACGAAGAAGAAAAACACGAAGACGGCTACCTGACCGACTTGATCTCGCACAAAGCGGTCGATTTTGTGGAACGCATGGCCCCGGGCGCTGCGCAGGGCACACCCTTCTTTTTGAGCCTGCACTACACCGCACCCCACTGGCCCTGGGAAACCCGCGAAGACCATGCGCTGGCGGCTGAAGTCAAAGACAACTTGTTCCACCTGCACGGCGGCAACATCCACACCTACCATCGCATGATCCACCACATGGACGAAGGCATTGGCTGGGTGGTGGACGCGCTCAAAAAGACAGGCCAACTCGACAACACCCTGATCGTTTTCACCAGCGACAACGGCGGCGAACGCTTTTCCGACAACTGGCCGCTGGTAGGTGGCAAGATGGACCTGACCGAAGGCGGCATCCGCGTGCCGTGGATCGCCCACTGGCCTGCTGTTGTCGCGCCGGGCGGCACATCCGCCCAGCATTGCATGACCATGGACTGGTCGGCCACCATGGTCGAGTTGGCAGGTGCACAGGCCGATGCTGAGCACCCGTTTGACGGCGTGTCGCTCGCCCCCGTGCTCCGCGACGCCAAGCACCAGTTTGAGCGCCCGCTGTACTGGCGCATGAACCACCGGGGCCAACGCGCCCTGCGCATGGGCGACTACAAATACCTGCGGGTGGACGGTAACGACTACCTGTTCAACATCCCGGCAGATGAGCGCGAACGTGCCAACCTGGGCGGACGGCAGCCGGAGCGCTTGCAAGCCATGCGCTCTGCGTGGGAAAACTGGGACGCCACCGTGCCCGCCATCCCCGAAGACGCCACGGTCAGTTTGGGTTACTCGGTCAAGGACATGCCGCAGCGTTGAAGTGGCGGCGGCTAAGATCGAGCATGGCTTATATAGATCGATTCCTCACTTTTCGTGAGTGGCCCCAACTGACAGCTCCGCTGGCCCGCACCGAAATGCTGGCGGGTTTGACCGTGGCCTTGGTCATGGTGCCGCAAGCCGTGGCCTACGCGGGCCTGGCAGGCATGCCATTGGTCACAGGGCTTTACGCCTGCCTGATTCCGGCCCTTCTGGCCGTGTTGTTTGGCAGCGCCACCCGCTTGTCGGTTGGCCCGGCTGCGCTGACTTGTGTGTTGATTGGGGCATCGCTGACCGGCATGGCCGAGCCCGGTTCACCCGAATGGGTCGCACTGGCGGTGTGGCTGTCACTGTTGTCGGGTGCCATCCAGCTGCTGCTGGGTTTGGGCCACTACGGCTGGCTCATCAACCTGGTCAGTGCCCCCGTCATGATGGGTTTTACCCAAGCAGCCTCTTTGCTGATCATGGCTTCACAAGTGCCCGCTTTGCTGGGCGTCAAGGCCTGGAGCTGGGACCCGAGCACTTGGTCCACATGGCTCACCAACTGGCCAGCCTTGTTTGGTTTGGTCAGTTTGGGCGCGCTCTTGGTGCTGCGCCAAATCAAACCCCGCTGGCCCAGCATCATGCTGGTGATGGGCGTCGCCTCGGCTGTAGGCTACGCCACGGGGTATGCAGACCACGGTGAGATTGTTGGCCTGCTGCCTTCGGGCTTGCCCGACTTTTACTGGCCTCACTGGCCAGGTTTGGACACCCTCAACCAACTGTGGGTGCCCGCCATGGTGATTGCCTTGGTGAGCTTTCTGGAAACCGCATCCAGTGCCCGCATCGAATGCCAACGCGACGGCAAACGCTGGGATGACAGCACCGAACTGTTTAGCCAAGGGTTGGCCAAACTGGCTTCAGCGTTTTCGGGCAGCTTTCCCACCAGCACTTCATTCTCTCGCTCAGCGCTCATGCTGTATTCAGGCGCGCGGTCTGGTTGGGCGGTGGTGGCCTCGGTCGGCTTTGTGCTGCTGGCTTTGCTGATCCTCATGCCTGCGTTGCAATACGTGCCGCGCTCGGTCATGGCAGCCGCCGTCATTGTGGCCGTGCTGAACCTGTTCCAACCCCGGCAATTCCTGAAACTCTGGCGCATCGATCGCATTGAAACCCTGACCGCAGGCATCACGTTTGCCATCACGCTGGCCACCGCACCGCGTATTTACTGGGGCGTGATGACCGGCGTGTTGGTGGGCTTGAGCCACTTTTTGCACACCCGCTTGCACCCGCGCATCATCGAAGTGGGCCTGCATGCCGATGGCAGTTTGCGTGATCGCCACTTGTGGAAATTGCCGCCATTGGCGCAACACCTGTATGCGATGCGCATGGATGCTGAATTGGATTTTGCCGCCGCCAGCGACTTTGAGCGGGCCATCACCGATCACTTGGCGCGTCACCCCGACACGAAGCATGTTGGCCTGTTTGCACAACCCATCAATCGGGTGGATGCCACAGGCGTGGAGACATTTGGACAACTGCACCGCCAATTGGCCCAACGGGGGATCACCCTTTACATCAGTGGTATCAAGTTGCCCGTTGAAAGCGCTTTGCGCCGTGCTGGTGAACTCAACGAGGGGCCGTTTCTCAAGATGTACCGCACCGATGCCGAAGCGCTGCAAGCACTCAAGGCGCTCGACCCGCTGCCAGACGACATGGGCGCAGCTGCCATCTGAAACCCATCAAGCGGGGATTTCCGCCTCGACCAGCAGCGCCAGCAATTGCAGCGACTCTTGCCAGCCCAGACAACAGGCCTCAGCCGGAATCGGATCGGGAATGCCCGCTTGCTCGATGTTCAACTCGGTGCCCACCGAGACCGTTTGAAACCGGATGGTGGTGACCATCTCGCCCGGCAAATCGGTGGCATCAAAACGGTCGGTGTGGCTCAGCAACTCAGCGGGGCGAAATTCCAAAAACTTGCCCCCAAAGCTGTGCGATTGACCATTGCTCAAGTTGGTGAATGACATCTTGTAGACGCCGCCCAAACGGGCGTCCATCTCATGCACG
This sequence comes from Limnohabitans sp. 15K, assembly GCF_002778285.1. Classification (GTDB taxonomy): domain Bacteria; phylum Pseudomonadota; class Gammaproteobacteria; order Burkholderiales; family Burkholderiaceae_C; genus Limnohabitans_A. The sequence continues at coordinate 306,257 of NZ_NESM01000003.1, read as the reverse complement.
CGGCCCGTGAACCCATGGGGCGGCAACCACTTGGCCATCGCATCGGGGTCGATGAAAGCGCGAAAAACACGTTCAGCGGGTGCGCGAAAGACGCGCTGAAATGTAACGGTGTGGGGCATAGGTTCTCCTAACTGTCGGCCATTTTGCCAACGATCAAACCAAGCCTTTTTCAAACTCGGTCAAACGCTTGTAAATCGACCGCAGCTCAGTGATGTCGGTCCAGCGCTCGATCAGGTAAGAGAACGCCTCATTCACCTTGCCAAACGCATTGCTCACCTGTTGGATCACGCCCAGCGTGATCAAGCCCGTGAACAGAGATGGCCCCATCAGCAGGTAGGGAAAAATCACCATCGTCTGGCTGTAGAAATTGCTCCACAAATGGAAGTAAGCGTAGTGGTTGAACAAACGGAAGTTGTTCAAACGCACCCCGGTGAACAAATTCAACACGGTGGGTAAATCCATGCGACTACGGTCGTCTTCGGCGTAAACCAAATCCTTACGCAAAGCGGCTTCGGTTCTCTGGTTGTTGTATTCCAGACCAGGCAGGCGAATGCCCACAAACCACGACAAGAGGGTGCCACCCACCGCAGTGGTCAAAGCCACCCAGAAAAGCGAGCCCTCAAACTGCAGCCAGGCAATGGCCATGCCCTTGGACAAGGCCCACAAAATCGGAATGAAAGACACCAGTGTGAGCACCGCACGCACCAGACCCAGACCCAGGTTTTCGGTCTGGCGGGCAAAGCGCATGCAATCTTCTTGAATGCGCTGCGAAGCCCCTTCAATCGTCTCGCTGGTCTTTTGCCAACGCGGCAAATAACCCTCGGTCATGGCCTGCCGCCAGCGAAAAGCGTAATGTGAGGCCAAATAAGTTTCCACACTGCGCAGCACCATGTAGGGAAACGCGATCCACGCAAACTGAACCATGAAGCCCCAAAACTTCTCTAGGCCCCCGGCCTGCTCGGGCTTTTGCAGCAAATCGTAAAACTCGCCGTACCAACTGTTGAGCTTGACGGTCTGCTGCACCGTGATGAACACCAGCGCGACCAAGACCAATAAACCACCCCAAGCCCACAAAGCCCAACGGCGTGATAGAAAAAAACTGCGGAACATCCAAAAGCCTTCAGGTGATGGTGCAAGGGTCAGGGGTTGACGTTATTTACCGTCTCGGTCTTGAAGTCTGCGGGCAAAACGACTTCAAGCAACTCCACATCGTCGCTGTGCCCCAGTTCCCGGTGGCGAATGCCAGGCGGTTGGTGCACACAAGAGCCGGCCTCCATGCGCACAACGCCCTGCCCTTCGTACTCAAACTCGATCCAACCTTTGAGTACATAGACCAGCTGAAACTCGGTGTGGTGCAGGTGCGGCTGACTCGAAAATTCCTTGCCGCCAGCGGCGCGAATGACGCTGGCCGTCACCCTGCCCTGGGTGGCATCTTTCATGCCGAGATCACGGTACTCAAAAAATGAGCGTAGCCCCTTTTCAAACTGCGCGTCCTTGGCGTGGGTGACCACGAAACCTTGTGTCGTCATCTGCATCTCCTTGAGAGCTTGGGTTGAATTGACTGAACAGTCTTGTGCATCCTTATGCGGTTTGAGAGGCCCGCCAGTAAGCCACGACGGCATTGGCATGACCATGACCCATGCCGTGCTCGGTCTTGAGCCAGGCCACCATCTCCATGTGTTTCATGCCATCGCACGACTTGAGCAAGTCAAGCCAATGCCCAATCGGTTGGCCGTACTTCTTTTCGATGGAAGGGAAATAAGACGCGGGGCCTTTGGGTTTTTCAGGAATTGTCATGACGATGGCTTCCTTATTCATGCAGCGGAGCTCGCTGCAGATTGCAGAACCTCGGTCGCCCACTGATTCAAACTCTTTCCGGCGGCTTGTGCCGCCACCAAAGCAGCACCATGGGTTTCAGGCGGCACACGTAGCATGAGCTTGCCTGAGGCTGGTTTTTCGGGTGGGATGCCTTGAGCCTTGCAGTCGTCCAAAAAATCATCAATGGCCACTTCAAACTCATGCCGAAGCTCTGACACTGTTTCACCATGAAATCCGATGATGCAGCGCAGACCCAAAACGCGGCCCACAAAAATGTTGTCCCGCTCATCAAACTCGATGCGGGCCAAATAGTTTTTATAAGTCATGGTGTTCATGGATGGACTCCAACTCGTTCTAACAACTCGCGCACTTCTTCCACTTGATAGCACTTGGCTTCTTTGCCTGGATGCGGGCGATGGCAGCGCCATTGCTCGTCTTTGAGGGTGATCTTGATGCGGGAACCTTCGCGTTCATGCACATCACCACCCAAGGCCACCAGCAGCGATTCAATGTCTGCAAAAACCAGCGAGGCCAATGTGGGCTTGGCAAATACAGCACGCAAGGTTCTTCGGTGTTTCGTGCTGACACTGGGAATGCTATCAAAAAGTGCAATCATGTCAACACCTTCTTTAATGAGTATTTTTATATCCATTAATTATGCGCTGGCTTTGAGATCGACTTTGACTTGATCTAACAGTCGTTGGGGTATGACCTTGAGCAACAGGCCATGCTGATGAACATGGCTTTCAGGCGGTAACGATCCATCCCTCTAATGGATCAAACGGCGGCAAGCCGTATTGCGGATGCCCCGCCTCGTGCTGCTGCTGCGCCCAAGCCGCTTGCATCAGGCACAGGGTGGCGTCGAGCGCATCGCCGCTGGCATCGTCGGCCAGACGGCCCAGCAGCGCATTGCTGGCCACCAAGCGCAGGCCCAGACGGGTCTGCCCGCGTTCCAACGCGCCCAGCAACTCTCGCCGGGCCAGCAAACGCTCTGGCGTTTGTTTGGCTTTGTCGTCGCTTTTGTAGCTGGTGTTCCCCAGCACTTCCCGTGCGAGCAAGCCGGGGTAGGCTTCCAGCGCCACGCGGCGCACGTCGCCTGCCTGCAGGCCGGGCAGGTGCAGACCCGCTTGGCGCAGCAGGGGAACGCCCGCGTGCAGCATGTAGGCCACGGGCGGGTTGACCCATTTCATGGACGGGCTGGAACCTGCGGGCTTGTCGGCGGCGCGGTGCGCAAACTTGCCACCCACTGGCCGGACATTGCAAAACGCGGCAAACTGCTCGCGAATTTGGGGGCGCTCCAAGGCGCAGTAATGGTCCATGCAAGCCGCCCAGTCGGTGGGCCAGCCCAAGGTCTCGACCAGCTCACGCGGCAAGCCAAAAGGCAGGTCAAAGCCGCCCACCCAATCAGCGGGCTGCGCGAGCCAGTCGCCAAACGCAGACAGCGTGTCAAAGGTCTGCAGGGCTTGCAGCTGCACCCTGCCCTGGCGGGCTTGGCCCAGCGCAAGCACGATGGGTTTGCGCCTGCTGGGGCTGCTGGAGAAGTCGCAGCCAATGAGGTTCATGGTTCGCTTCGCGACGAGGGCGTCGCTCCTACAAAGCTCAGGCGCGCCCGATGATGGACGCGGTGGCCATCAGCTCTTCGAGCAAGGCCAGCGAGACTTTGCCCGACACGTTGTACGGGTCCAGCTCGGCACGCTCGGAGTATTTGAGCAAGATGTTGGTGTTGACGCGCGAGGCGTCGACCTGGCCCATGGTCCAGCCACCGAAGCGGCGCTCTGAGATTTCTTCGTAATGCAGCAAGACCACTTCTTTGTGGCGCGCATCTTTCTGGATGTGGCCATACAGTTCGCTCACGGCGGTTCGCCCGCCCTCGATGGCTTGCAAAAAGATGCCACCGCCGTAGCACAAGATGCCCGTGATGCCAGATGCCGGATTGAATTGGCGCGACTGGCTCAAGATGGACTCAATGGTTTCGGGCCGGGTGTCCACCGCGCGGCTGGCGTAAAGCAGGCGTACCAACATGGTTAATCCTATTTGGGAATCAGAGACAAAAATTCACGACGCAGGTTCGGGTCTTTGAGAAAGGCACCGCGCATGACCGAGTTGATCATCTTGCTGTCCATGTCTTTCACACCACGCCAACCCATGCAAAAGTGGCTGGCTTCCATCACGATGGCCAGACCATCGGGTTGGGTCTTGCGCTGAATCAAATCAGCCAGCTGCACCACGGCTTCTTCTTGAATCTGGGGACGACCCATGATCCATTCAGCCAGGCGGGCGTATTTGGACAGGCCGATCACGTTGGTGTGCTCGTTGGGCAGCACGCCGATCCAGATTTTGCCAATCACGGGGCAAAAGTGGTGGCTGCAGGCGCTGCGCACGGTGATGGGGCCAACGATCATCAGCTCATTCAGGTGCTCAGCGTTGGGGAACTCGGTGATTTCGGGGGCTTCGATGTAGCGGCCCTTGAACACTTCCTTCAGATACATCTTGGCCACACGGCGTGCGGTATCGCCCGTGTTGTGGTCGTTGACCGTGTCGATCACGAGACTGTCGAGCACGTCCGCCATTTTTTCAGTGACTTCGTCGAGCAGCTTTTCGAGTTCGCCGGGCTCAATGAACTCGGCAATGTTGTCGTTGGCGTGAAAGCGTTTGCGCGAGGCGTTGATGCGCTCGCGGATTTTTACCGAAACGGGTACGCCTTCGTCTTCGGGCGTGGTGACAGAAGCAGTCATGGCATCTGGGGTTTATTGATATGGGCTTCATCGTACCAGCGATTGGCAGCGTCAATCTGCGGACATCCGAACGGCCATGACTGAAGAGGGGACACACCTTTATCAATAACGATTGCCTGTCAAAAACAGCGCCAAACGCATCAGTGCGAAAGCCACACGGTCACGCAGCCTCAAGTGCCAAGGACTTTTTGTAAAGCTTTGCATCCCTACAGGGGTACTTTGTTGCTCGATCGCCAAAATCAATCGCTGGTGCAATTGCTGGGCAAAAGCTTTGTCGGCCACCATCACGTTGGCCTCACGCGCCAACAACAAGCTGAGCGGGTCCAAATTGGACGAACCCACGGTGGCCCAGGGGCGGTCGTGGTCGGGATCGATCACTGCAACCTTCGCATGCAAAAAGCTGGCAGCGTATTCGTGTATTTCGATGCCAGCAGCCAGCAACGCCCCATACACGGGCCGGGCGGCATGGTATTGCATGAAATACTCGTACCGCCCTTGCAACAACAAGCGCACACGCACGCCGCGTTTGGCCGCGTGGATCAGCGCCTGACGCACACGACGCCCTGGCAAAAAATACGCATTGGCGATGACGATTTCGTGCCGCGATGCACCGATCGCCTTGAGGTAAGCGCGCTCAATCTGACCGCGGTTCAGCACGTTGTCACGCAGCAGAAGTCCGGCCTTGGCGACCACTTTGGCTTCCAAAGCCAAATCTGCCTCCTGTTGCCAAGACAAATGAACGCCTGCCACGCGAAATGAGCTCAAGGCCTCTGGAAATTGCTGCTGTTTCGCATGATGGACGCCCTGAATCCGCCACCACAACTGGGCCATCGTCTCTTGCATTTGCTGGACCAAAACGCCGCGTGCCGACACTGCAAAATCCAAGCGGGGTTGCGCCAGGGTGCCGTAATGGGGGTCGTACCAGTCGTCCAGTATGTTGATGCCCCCACAAAACGCCAACTGACCATCGATCACGCACAGCTTGCGGTGCAAGCGCCGCCAACGGCTGGGAATCAACAAGCCCAGAGTTCCCAACGGGGAGTAAACCCGCCACGCTACACCGGCAAGAAGGAACCTTTCTTGCCATTCTGGCGGCAATCGGGGGGTTCCTACCCCGTCCACCACCACCCAGACGCGCAGCCCTCTCAAAGCTGCACGCTCCAATGCCTCTGCCACCCGAGCAGCCGCGCCATGAAAATCAAAAATATAGGTTTCCAGGTGCACTTGACTGCTGGCTTGGTCAAGGGCGGCGACCAAGGCATCGAAATAGGCTTGGCCGCCTTCAATCAATCGGATGTGATGACCGTCATGCAAAGGCGCACCATGTCCCATGCTCAATCCATCCAAGTGAATTCGGCGACCAGGGGCAAATGGTCCGACATGCGGTGCCAAATCCGCCCCATGGGCACCATGGCGTGTATCGGCTTGAGGCCGCGTGCATAAATGTGGTCCAACTGGTTCAAAGGCAAGCGCGAGGGGAATGTGGGCGTGGGCTGTTCACGCCACTCCCCAAAACCAGCCTGCGCCATAGACCGCCCCAGTCCTGTGCCCCAGTCGTTGAAGTCACCCGCCACCAGCACCGGAGCTTGGGTGGGAATGGTGTTTTCGATGAACGCCAGCAACTGCACCACTTGGCGGACCCGACTGGCAGGCACAAGCCCCAAGTGCACCACGATCACATGCACCACCCGGTCGACGACCTGCACCGTGCTGTGCAAGAACCCGCGCTGTTCAAAACGGTGGTCCGAGATGTCTTGCTGCTGGTGCGACAGGACAGGCCAACGCGACAACATGGCATTGCCATGCTCGCCATGGCGGGTGATGGCGTTGGTGCGGTACACCGATTCATAGCCTTCTGGGGCCAGATAGTCGGCTTGGGTCTGCTTGGGCCAATGCGCAAAATGCCGCTCTTCTCGGCGGTGCATGCGGCGAACCTCTTGCAAGCACACGATGTCGGCATCGAGCTGCTCAACCGCGTGGCCCAGATTGTGAATTTCCAAACGCCTGGTGGGCCCCACGCCCTGCACACCCTTGTGGATGTTGTAGGTGGCCACACGCAAAACAGGGTGTTCGTGTCTTTGGGGCATGCTCAGCCGACGGGTTTTGAAAAGCGCGGCAACATCAAAATGGCCTCGGCATTGGAGGGCGAAAAACACTGATCCGCCGCGGCCTGCCAAGGCTGCCATTGCCAGTCGGTGTGTTCGGCAGGGCTCAGGGTGATGGGCAGTTTTTGTGGCACGCGCAGGCCAAAGACGCGTTCGGTGTTTCGGCTGACTTCGGGTGCGTAGCGCCAGCGCCAAGCGGGGTAAATGTCGTATTGGTTTTCCAGTTCCCAATCGTGCAAGTAGCAGTCGGGTTGGCGTGCGTCGATACCGGTCTCCTCCCACACCTCTCGAATGGCCGTCTCGGCCCATGGTTCATGGGGGTGGTCTTTGCTGCCCGTGACCGACTGCCAAGTGCCTGCATCCGTTCGGCGGATCAAGAGCACCTCTTGTTCTGGCGTGTGGATGACCACCAAAACCGATTCGGGGATTTTGTAAACCACAGGGTCAGACATGGGTTGGGGTTCTCCGTGGAAAAATACCACTTCAAACCATTGTAGTCAGCGCCTTGCTGGCACGACACCCCAACACCAAAAGCTGCTCTAAGCATTCCACCCATGCTAATTTCCACAACCTTTCTGCAGACTGAAACACCCCATCCTGTGATGGAAGTGCAAGGCTTGAACGGCGGCCCAGAAGACCTTCTTCTTTTCAAAAACTTGGATCTGTGCATTCCACCCGGCGTTTGCGCACTGCTAGGGGACGAAGGCTGCGGAAAAACCAGCCTTTTACGCTTGCTGTCGGGCGATTTGGTCGCCCAATCCGGGCAACTTCGCGTGTTGGGGGTTGAGGCCAGCTTGTACGCGCCACCACCCGGGGCTGTGTTTTGGACAGACTTGCGCATGCCACAACACGACGAGAACACCCCAGGCCAATGCTGGGCTGCTTTGGCACCGATGTGGCCTGCTTGGTCTGAAGACACCCAGAATGCATGGGTCACCGCTTTGCAACTGACACCCCATTTGGACAAGCGCTTGAACATGCTGTCCACAGGCAGCCGCCGCAAAGTGGGCCTGGTTGCGGCACTGGCCTCAGGGGCCACGGTGACGCTGCTTGACCAACCGTTTGTCTCGCTCGACGCAACATCCATACGCGTGCTGCAAGAGCTATTGAGGGACACTTTCCGGGATCCGAAAAGGGCTTGCTTGATCGCCGACTATGAAACACCCGCTCACCTCACACTGGCAGCGGTGCTTCAGTTGTAAGTCAAGAAAAGTCCTGTGGTGTCGATACTCAAATGATGTCTGTTGTCATATGGACTTTATGGCGTACCAGCCAATACGCCTTGTGAACCCGGCCGTTTTTGAATGTTTCCCACTTTGTTTGCTTTTAAACCTTGGGCATTGACTGCACTGTGCGCTTGGACCCTCTTGTTGGGGCACAGCACGGCAGTGGGCCAGACCACCTTAAACGCCCGTGCGGTGCGCCCCCCTGCAGCGGAGCGCTGTTTGCTGCCGGCCGCACAACGCCATGGCGTGAACCCCAAAATACTGAAGGCCATCTTGCAGGTTGAATCGGGCATGCGTGCGGATGTGGTGAACCACAACCGCAACGGCACCATGGACGTGGGCATGGCCCAGATCAACTCCATCCACTTTCCAGAATTGGCCCAGTGGGGCATCACCCCCAGCAAACTCATGGACCCCTGCGTGGCCACCCATGTGGCAGCTTGGCACCTCAAGCGCAGTTTGCTGCGGCACGGCAACACTTGGTTTGGCGTGGCCGCCTACCATTCAGCGACACCCGAGCACAATTTGCGCTACCAAGAATTGGTTCGCAGCGAAATGGCGCGCACGGGATCTTTGCGCTGACAATCAAGTCAAGCGTTTTTCAGAGACGCGGCATTTAAGCCGCAGCCAGCAAAACGCCATCCGTGGGTGGCGCTTTTCAGTGCTTACAACAGTGCTTAGAACCGATCTGCGTTCATGACTTGGGTCCAAGCGGCAACGAAGTCACGCGCAAACTTCTCGCGGTTGTCGTCTTGCGCATAGACCTCGGCATAAGCCCGCAGCACCGAGTTGGAGCCGAACACGAGATCCACCCGGCTGGCGGTCCACTTGACCTTGCCCGACTTGCGTTCGCAAATGTCGTACGCGTTTCGGCCCGTCGGCTTCCACTGGTAAGCCATCTCAGTCAGGGCCACAAAGAAGTCGTTGCTCAAGACCCCAACACGGTCGGTGAACACACCGTGCTGACTGCCGCCATGGTTGGTGCCCAGAACACGCATGCCGCCGATCAGGGCCGTCATTTGTTGTGCGGTCAAGCCCATGAGTTGGGCGCGGTCCAGCAACAGCTCTTCAGGGCTGCCGAGGTTGGCGCTGCCTACCCAGTTGCGAAAACCATCGTGCACGGGTTCGAGCACTGCAAATGATTCGGCATCGGTCATCTCAGCGGTGGCGTCGCCACGGCCGGGCTTGAACGGCACTGTTATATCAAAACCTGCGGCTTGGACAGCTTGGGCCACGCCCAGGTTGCCGGCCAAGACAATCACATCGGCCACGCTGGCACCTGTTTTCGAAGCGATGCCTTCCAGCACCGCCAACACTTTGGCCAAGCGCTCAGGTTCGTTGCCGGCCCAGTCTTTTTGTGGGCTGAGGCGAATCCGCGCACCGTTGGCGCCGCCGCGCTTGTCGGAATGGCGAAAGGTTCGGGCGCTGTCCCACGCTGTGGCCACTCGGTCGCTCACGCTCAAACCGCTGGCCAGAATGTCGGCGGTGACGGCGTCCACGTCGTAGCTGGCGTTGCCCATGGGCACGGGGTCTTGCCAGATCAGGTCTTCCTGCGGCACTTCGGGGCCGATGTAGCGCGTCTTGGGTCCGAGGTCGCGGTGGGTCAGCTTGAACCATGCGCGTGCAAACACTTGAGAAAAATACTCGGGGTCTTTGTAAAAGCGTTCAGAAATTTTTCGATACGCCGGGTCCATCTTCATGGCCATGTCGGCGTCGGTCATCATGGGTTGCACACGAATGGAAGGGTCTTCCACGTCCACCGGCATGTCCACTTCTTGGATGTTGATGGCTTTCCATTGCGAGGCACCTGCGGGGCTTCGGGTGAGTTCCCACTCGTGGTTGAGCAACATGTCGAAATAGCCGTTGTCCCATTGTGTGGGGTGCGTGGTCCATGCGCCTTCAAGTCCACTGGATACGGTGTCACGCCCCACGGCGCGGGTGGAATGATTGATCCAGCCCATGCCTTGCTCTGCCACATCGGCGGCTTCGGGCACAGGCCCCAAGTTTTGTGCGCTGCCGTTGCCGTGGGCCTTGCCCACGGTGTGACCGCCAGCGGTGAGGGCAACTGTTTCTTCGTCGTTCATGGCCATGCGCTTGAAGGTCAGGCGCACATCCATCGCGGTTTTTAAGGGGTCAGACTGGCCGTTCACACCTTCTGGGTTCACGTAAATCAAACCCATTTGCACAGCGGCCAAAGGGTTTTCAAGCGAGTCGCGGCTGTCGCTGTCATAGCGCGAGGAGCCCAACCATTCTTTTTCAGCGCCCCAGTGGATGTCTTGCTCGGGATGCCAAATGTCTTCACGGCCGAACGCAAAGCCAAAGGTCTTGAGGCCCATCGACTCGTAAGCCACTGTGCCCGCGAGCACGATCAGATCGGCCCAGCTGAGCCGGTTGCCATATTTTTTCTTGATGGGCCAGAGCAGGCGACGGGCTTTGTCGAGGTTGACGTTGTCGGGCCAAGAGTTGAGCGGTGCAAAACGCTGATTACCGGTGCCCGCACCGCCACGGCCATCGGCAATGCGGTAGGAGCCTGCCGAGTGCCACGCCATGCGGATCATCAAACCACCATAGTGGCCCCAGTCGGCAGGCCACCAGTCTTGGCTGTCGGTCATGAGTGCCGTCAAGTCTTTTTTGAGGCCAGGCACGTCCAGTTTTTTGACTTCCTCTCGGTAATTGAAGTCGGCGTCCATCGGGTTGGTCTTGGTGTCGTGCTGGTGCAAGATGTCCAAGTTGAGCGCCTTGGGCCACCAAGCTTGGGCCGCATTGGCGGTCGCTTTGTCGGTGTTGGCGCCATGCATCACGGGGCATTGGCCTGCATCAGGGGTGTGGGGGGTCATGGTCAAATTCCTTCACTGAAAGTGTTGAAGTCCATGGTCCTCCCTCGAGTGCCTTTTGAAATCAATGCGCGCTGGGTCCCCTTTCTGAAACAAGGGCAAAAATATAAGCGGCGTCAATTTCACCTCTTTTTCACGCTATGCCCCATAATGTGTCTGTGCACGTCTTTAAAAACGGCACAAGTCAGGTGATCGGTCAGTTTCGCGCGCTACGGCGGCAGTTTTCAGTTTGTTGTGCTTTCGGGACCCCATCGCTTTGTTTTTTTGTATTTCTGAGGAGTCCTCCATGGGCAATAAACTTTACGTTGGCAACCTGCCATACACCGTTCGCGACGAAGACCTGCAACAGGCATTCGGCGAATTCGGCGCCATCACCAGCGCCAAAGTCATGATGGAACGCGACACAGGTCGTTCTAAAGGTTTCGGCTTTGTCGAAATGGGCAGCGATGCCGAAGCACAAGCCGCTATTGCTGGCATGAATGGCCAATCTTTGGGTGGCCGTAGCATCACTGTGAACGAAGCCCGTCCGATGGAGGCACGTCCTCCACGTACCGGTGGTTTCGGTGGTGGTGGCGGTTACGGCGGTGGCGGTGACCGCTCCGGCGGTGGCGGCTACGGCGGCGGTGGCCGTTCCGGTGGCGGCGGTTACGGCGGTGGCGGCGATCGCTCCGGCGGTGGCGGCTACGGCGGTGGCGGCGGCGGTCGCGGCGGCTACTAAGCCCTGCAAACCCTGTCAACGGCAGCGATGCCGTTACAAAATTTCTGACCCAGCCCTGCGTTGGGTTCAGACATCAAAGGCTTCAAGACTTCGGTTTTGAAGCCTTTTTGCTTTTGTCCCGTCTTACCAGTTGCGGTGACGAAGGCCAGCACATCTGATCCACAAACGACAACGCCACCCGAAGGTGGCGTTGCCGTTTTGCAGGTTCAGCGCTGTTTAAGCGGCTTTGGCAGCATCCAGATTGCGCAAGCGAATGTGCAATTCGCGCAACTGCTTTTCGTCCACCGGGCTTGGCGCTTGCGTGAGCAAACACTGAGCGCGTTGGGTCTTGGGGAAAGCAATCACGTCGCGGATGGATTCTGCACCGGTCATCAAGGTTACGATGCGGTCAAGGCCAAAGGCCAAGCCACCGTGTGGAGGTGCGCCGTATTGCAAAGCGTCAAGCAAGAAGCCGAACTTGAGTTGAGCTTCTTCAGGGGTGATCTTCAAAGCGTCAAACACTTTTTGCTGCACATCGGCGCGGTGGATACGCACCGAGCCGCCACCCATTTCCCAACCGTTCAACACCATGTCGTAGCCCTTGGAGATGCACTTCTCGGGGGCGGTGACCATCCAGTCTTCGTGACCGTCTTTGGGCGCGGTGAAGGGGTGGTGCACAGCGGTGTAGCGCTGGTTCTCGTCGTCGTATTCGAACATCGGGAAGTCCACCACCCACATCGGGGCCCAGCGGTCTTCAAACAGACCGTTGGCTTTGCCAAAGGCGCTGTGGCCGATCTTGATGCGAAGGGCACCGATGGCGTCGTTGACGATCTTTTCTTTGTCGGCGCCGAAGAAAATCAAGTCGCCGTTTTGCGCACCCGAGCGCTCCAAAACAGCCTGGAGTGCCGCATCGTGGATGTTCTTGACGATGGGCGACTGCAAACCATCGCGACCTTTGGACAGGTCGTTGACGCGAATGTACGCCAACCCTTTGGCACCATAGATCTTGACGAACTCGGTGTACGCATCGATCTCGCCACGGCTGATGCCGCCGCCTTCGACCGAGCCATTGGGCACACGCAAAGCGACCACGCGGCCGCCTTTCATGTTGGCAGCGCCTGAGAACACTTTGAAGTCCACATCGCCCATGACGTCGGTCACTTCAGTGAACTGCAATTTCACACGCAGGTCAGGCTTGTCCGAGCCATACAAGTGCATGGCGTCTTGGTACGTCATGACCGGGAATTCGCCCAAGTCCACACCAATGGTTTTTTGGAACACGCGTTTGATCATGCTTTGGAACATGTCGCGGATTTCTTCTTCGGTCAGGAACGATGTTTCGATATCGATCTGGGTGAATTCGGGCTGGCGGTCAGCGCGCAAATCTTCGTCGCGGAAGCACTTTGTGATTTGGTAGTAACGGTCATAACCCGCCACCATCAAAAGCTGCTTGAACAGCTGGGGCGACTGGGGCAAAGCAAAGAACTGACCGTCGTGCACGCGGCTGGGCACCAGGTAGTCGCGCGCGCCTTCGGGTGTGCTCTTGGTGAGCATGGGGGTTTCAATGTCCACGAAGCCGTTTTCATCGAGGTACTTGCGCACTTCCATCGACACTTTGTAGCGCAGCATCAGGTTGTTTTGCATGTACGGGCGGCGCAGGTCCAGCACGCGGTGCGTGAGGCGGGTCGTCTCGGACAAGTTTTCTTCGTCGATCTGGAAAGGTGGCGTGACGGACGCGTTGAGCACGATCAGTTCGTGGCACAGCACTTCGATCTTGCCGCTTTTCATGTTGTCGTTGGTGGTGCCCTCAGGGCGGGCACGCACCACGCCTTTGATCTGGACGCAAAACTCGTTGCGCACGTCTTCGGCCACTTTGAACATGTCTGGGCGATCGGGGTCGCACACCACTTGCACATAACCTTCGCGGTCGCGCAGGTCAATGAAGATCACGCCGCCGTGGTCACGGCGACGGTTGACCCAGCCGCACAGGCTCACGGATTCGCCGGTCAGGGCTTCGGTCACCAGACCGCAGTAGTGGGAACGCATGGACATGTTGTACTTTCAGGATTCGCGGGAAAAGGTTTCAAAAATTGGGGGCTCAGACAGACTGGGTGCGATTTTCATCGGCCTTGGCAGCAGGAGCAGGTGCACCAGGCACCACCACCCCCATGGAAATGATGTATTTCAAGGCATCGTCAACGCTCATGTCGAGTTCGATCACATCGGCCTTGGGCATCATCAAGAAAAAGCCAGAGGTCGGGTTGGGGGTCGTGGGGACATAGACGCTGACCAAGGGCTGATCAAAGTGGCGAGCCACTTCACCCCCTGGCGTACCGGTCAGGAAAGCGATGGTCCAAGACCCTTGGTGCGGATACTGCACCAGCAAGGCTTTGGAGAACGCATTGCCACTGCCCGAAAACAAGGTGTCGGCCACCTGGCGGACGCTGGTGTAAATGGTGCGCACGACCGGGATACGGTTCATCAAACCATGCCACTTGCGCAACCACCATTGGCCAAACATATTGGCCACAAAAACGCCCGTTGAAAAAATGAACACAGCCACAAGGGCCACACCCAGACCGGGCACACCGCGCAGGTATTCGGCATTGACGTGGATGCCAGGGATCAAGGTGTCGGCCGCATGCAAGACCGCCAAAAAGACGGCATCCAACAAACCGACCAACCACATGAGCACCCACACGGTGATGGCCAAGGGCAGCCACACCAGCAAGCCGGTGATGAAATACTGTTTGAAGCTGCGGTGTTTCATGGGGTGATGCAATCGGTGGATTCAGGCACAAACGTGCTCAATGGCATGCGCAAGAGGCCGCGCAGCCACCCGCGCTCGCTGTCGTTGATGCCGCCGGCGCTGCAGCGGGAGAAGCGGCAGATGAAGAAGAGTCTGCACTCGGTGATGGTGCTGGGCTTGACACGGCGTCAGCAGCGGTCCCTGCTGCGGCAGGCACAGCGGCAGCACCGCCGCCTTTGAAATCGGTGGCATACCAGCCTGTGCCCTTGAGCTGAAAGCCCGGGGCCGTGAGCTGTTTGTTGAACTGAGGCGCTGCACAGACCGGGCAGTTGGTCAGTGGATCATCACTCATCTTTTGCAGAACATCCTTGGCATGGCCGCAGGCGTCGCATTTGTAAGCGTAAATGGGCATGAAGAGGGCTCTTTTAAGTTGGAAACACAAAACCCTCAATTATAGGCGGGGGGGCTCCTCTTCAAGCTGCAAAGAATCTCAGGCAAAACCGGGCAAATCATGGTGGGCCCCATGGCGGTTGGCCATCACCTGACGACACAGCGAGCCGATCAGCATGCCTGCCAAGCTGGCCAGCACGCCCGCCAGTTGAGCCGGAAACGCCTCGCCCGCTGGCGTGAATATGAACAGCAACCAGGTCAGTAAGCCCCAAACGATGGCCAACAAGGCCCCCTGGGTGGCGGCTTTTTTCCAATAAAGCCCAAAAGCCAGGGGGACAAACGCACCGACCAAGGTGACTTGGTAGGCCCCTGAAACCATTTCGTAAATCGACGTGCCCTGCATGGCCACCGCATAAGCCAGTACAAAGGCGCTGAACACCAGCACTGTCACGCGCATGGCCTTGAGCTCCTGCTGGTCAGTTTGAGACGGGAAAAACTGCCGCCAGATGTTTTCGGTGAAAGTGACACTGGGCGCGAGCAAAGTGGCCGATGCGCAAGATTTGATGGCCGAGATCAAAGCGCCAAAGAACAAAACCTGCATGATGAAAGGCATCTGGGTCATGACCAGGGTGGGCAAGATTTTCTGCGGATCTTCCGCAATCAACCTCGCCGCCTCCTCCGGCATGATGATCAAGGCGCTGACCACCAAAAACATGGGCACAAAAGCAAACAAAATGTAAAAAACGCCGCCGATCACTGGGCCCCGGGTGGCCGCGTATTCGCTGTTGGCGGACATGACACGCTGGAACACGTTTTGCTGGGGGATGGAGCCCAGCATGATGGTGATGGCCGAAGCAACAAAGAAAATGATGTCCTTGAAATTGGGCTCAGGCCAGAACTTGAACATGTCTTGACTCACGGCCAGGGCCAGCACTTTGTCCGCCCCACCCGCCTGATGCCCTGCAAACACGGCAAGCGTGGCCAGCCCCACCACCAAGATGATCATCTGGATGAAATCGGTGATGGCCACAGACCACATGCCCCCAAACAAGGTATAGGCCAATATGGACACCACGCCAATCACCATGCCCACAGGCAAACTGATCACGCCGTCAGACAAGACATTAAAAACCAGCCCCAAAGCCGTGACCTGCGCTGAAACCCAACCCAGGTAACTGACCATGATGATGATGGAACAAATCACCTCGACGCTGCGGCCATAGCGCTCGCGGAAATAATCGCTGATGGTCAACAAGGTCATGCGGTAAAGCCGTGCCGCAAAGAACAAACCCACCAGAATCAGGCAGCTGCCTGCCCCAAAAGGGTCTTCGACCACGCCGTTCAGACCGCTATTGACGAATTTCGCAGGAATGCCCAGCACCGTCTCGGAACCAAACCAAGTGGCGAAGGTGGTGGTCACGATCATCACCAGAGGCAAGTGTCTGCCGGCTATGGCGAAGTCGGCGGTATTTTTAACGCGTTTGGCGGCCAGCAAGCCGATCGCAATGGTCACCAAGAGGTAGGCAATCACGAGGGTCAACAACACAGCAATGTCTCCAGGGAATGATGAGAAGCGTTCAATACAACTTCATGTGCGACCACACCTGCAAGGCCAGCAAACTCAAGACAAAACCCATGCCCAGGTAAAGCAGGATTTGCAACAAGCTGTTCGTGCGCCTTTGTTCGGTCAACAAGAGCTCGATCAGCTTGGCATCACTTTGTCGAGGCTGCTTCAGATACTCGTGCAGCAAACGTGGCAGTTGCGGCATCAACTTGGCGTAATGCGGCGCTTGCCCCTTGATCTCCTCCCAGAGCTTTTTAGGGCCAATTTGCTCCAGCATCCACTTTTCGAGAAAGGGCTTGGCCGAACTCCACAGGTCCAGCTCGGGGTCCAAATCGCGACCCAGGCCTTCGATGTTGAGCAGTGTTTTTTGCAAAAGCACCAATTGCGGCTGGATTTCCACTTGAAAGCGACGCGAGGTTTGAAACAAACGCATCAGTACCATGCCCAGCGAAATTTCTTTCAGCGGTCGGTCAAAGTAAGGCTCGCACACCGCACGAATGGCCGACTCCAACTCGTCCACCCGGGTGTCTTCAGGCACCCAGCCGGATTCGATGTGCAACTCAGCCACACGCTTGTAGTCGCGGCGGAAAAAAGCGGTGAAGTTTTGCGCCAAATACTCTTTGTCGTACTCCGTCAGCGTACCGACAATGCCGAAGTCCAGAGAAATGTAGCGACCAAAGGTGTCGGGGGCCAAACTCACCTGGATGTTGCCAGGGTGCATGTCGGCGTGAAAAAACCCGTCGCGAAACACCTGCGTGAAAAACAAGGTCACACCATCGCGTGCCAATTTGGGGATGTCCACACCCGCTTCGCGCAGGCGATCCACCTGGCTGATCGGGATGCCATGCATGCGCTCCATGACAATGACCTCAGGATGGCAATAGTCCCAGATCATCTCGGGGATCAGCACCAAATCAAGCCCTTGCATGTTGCGACGCAGCTGCGCGGCATTGGCCGCTTCACGCACGAGGTCAAGCTCGTCGTGCAGGTAATTGTCAAACTCGGCCACCACTTCGCGGGGTTTGAGTCGTTTGCCGTCAGCGCTCAAATTCTCAACCCACCCCGCCATCATCCGCATCAGGCTCAGGTCTTTGTCGATCACGGGCAGCATGCCAGGGCGCAAGACTTTGACGGCCACCTCGCGAACATCGCCTGATTTACCGCGCAAGGTGGCAAAGTGCACCTGTGCGATAGAAGCACTGGCGACGGGCTCCCGTTCAAACGTTTCAAAAATGTCGTCGACAGGGCGATTGAACGCCCGTTCAATGGAGGCCACCGCAATGGCTGAACTGAAGGGAGGCACGCGGTCTTGCAGCTTGGCCAACTCATCGGAGATATCGGGTGGCAACAAGTCACGACGGGTGGACAGAACCTGTCCAAATTTCACAAAGATCGGACCCAGGCGCTCCAAGGCTTCGCGCAGCCGAACGGCGCGTGGTGAACGCAAATCGCGCCCCACAGACAACACGCGGGCCAGCACGCGCAGCCATGGTTTTTGAAAGCTCGAGAGCACCAACTCGTCCAGCCCGTAGCGCAAGACGATGAAGACGATGAAGGCGCCACGTCCAAAACGGCCCCAGCGCATCATGCTGTGCCGCCCGTGCGAAGTTCAGTACCAGGGCGTTTGGCCACAAAACTGCGCAAAGCGCTCATGGCCTGCCGAGCGGCTTGAGCAAGCGTATGGGCTGGCGCGTCACCGATCAATCGAGCCAAGTCTTCTTCAGCATCCCAACGCACATGGTCGATCAACCAATTGACTTCGGCGGCCAGCTGCACATCACCCTCAATGCGCACCTTGGGCTTGTCACCGCGGGCCAAGGCAGACGCCAGAGAAACAGCCGAGTCTTCCGTCACGGTCAGGCGCAAATCGAACCCTTCAAACCGGCCACGCTCCAACAAACCCGCCGGTGTGGGTGTCAATTGCAACTGAACACGCTCCCAAAGCAACTCGATGCGTTGGCCTTTTTGACGGGCCAGGCGGTTCATGGCTTCGGGTTCGCTCATCAAGACATGGTTCAGAAACAAGATCAAACGGTTCAGGGCTTCGTCAACCACCCATTCAGGGGGGTGAAACGCGCTGTTGAATTGTTGGGCCATTTGCGCGGCCAGATCGGGGAGCGCCTGAGCGGCCCATGAAAAAGGGGACTGTGTTGCCATAGTCCCCGATTATTCCCGAAAGTACAGACCCCAAAAGGGCCCGGGCTTTATTGCAGCGCTTGCACGCCCGCCACCAACCATCCACCGCCCTGCTTGGATTTGGTCATGTTCCAGACTTCACGGAATGGGCTGGGGCCTGAGGCAGCGTCTTCGCGGATCATGCCGTTGAACTCAACACTGGCCATGTAAGCATCGGCCTGCTCTTCAATGCCCAAAAGCTGGGCATCGAGCATGACCACTTCGGTCTTGTTGGGTTGGCCCGGGAACTGGGCTTCACGCTCAGACAGTTGGTTGCGGATTTCAACCACCATAGCATCCGTCATCATGGAACGCAGGGCACTGATGTCAGAACGGTCCCAGGCATCTTGCAAGGTCACAAAATTGCGCTTGGCAGCGGTGATGAAGCTCTCGACATCAAAACCGTCGGGAATTCCCCAGCTTTGCGAGCCGCTGGTGCCGGAGCTGGCCTCAGAAGCCAGACCCGAGCCGATGCCAGAACCAATGATGGAGCCGCTCGATTGGGATGCAGCCGAACTGTCAAAACGGGTGTTTTGACCTTCCCAAGGACGCGCCGAGGCGTCGTTGCCCACATTGTTGGGGCTGTATTGCTTGTAGGTAGAGGGGTTCTCGGCTGAAGCGCCCGCACCCTGGTAAGCCAAACCACCTGACTGTGCAGCGCCGCCGCGGCGGGCTCGCATGATCATGCCAATCACAGCGATCACAGCCACGCCGATCAGCAAAGCCATCAAGATGTTGCCAAAGGCCTCACCCATACCGAGGGAGCTGGCCAACCAAGCCAAGCCCAAGCCAGCGGCCAAACCACCCAACATGGCACCCCAAGGGCGCTTGGGTGCGGCAGCGGCAGGCGCAGGCGCAGCAGGTTTTGCGGCGTTGGCAGGTGCGGCGTTTTGCGCAGGGGCAGCTGGCGTTTGCGGTGCGGCATCGCGCTTGGTGACCTGGCTGGATTGCTGTCCAATGGATTTGCCACCACCCATGCGGCGTGCGGCCTCAGCATTCAGACTGCCCAGGGCCATCACGCCAGCGAGCATCAGGGTCATCAACTTGTTGTTCATGGTGTCTCCAACTCAGGAAATTCGAAGTGTGGGCTTCAACACTTGATGCCCATGTGCAAGGCTACCACCCCCGCTGACAAGTTGTGAAAATCCACATGCCCAAATCCGGCATTTTTCATAAGGGTTTTCAAATCCTCTTGACTGGGATGCATGCGGATCGATTCGGCCAGATAACGGTAGCTGTCGGCATCACCCGCGACCAACTTGCCCAGCTGGGGCAAGATGTTGAAGCTGTACCAGTCGTACACTTTTACCAGAGGCTTGGCCACCTTGGAGAACTCCAACACCAGCAACTTGCCACCTGGTTTGAGCACCCGGCACATTTCCTTCAGCGCCACGTCTTTGTGGGTCATGTTGCGCAGACCAAAAGCCACGCTGACCACGTTGAAATGTGCATCTGGAAAAGGCAGTTTTTCGGCATCGCACACCAGCGTGGGCAGTGCCAAGCCTTGGTCCACCAAGCGGTCACGCCCCGTCGAGAGCATGGCCTCGTTGATGTCGGTGTGCACCACACGGCCAGTTGCGCCCACTTTTTTGGCAAAGGCCATGGACAAATCGCCTGTGCCGCCTGCGATGTCCAGCACTTGGTCGCCCTCTTTGAGGTTGGCCACCTGCACGGTGTAAGCCTTCCAAACGCGGTGCAGACCCATGGACATGAGGTCGTTCATGACATCGTATTTGGACGCCACCGAGTCAAACACGCCTCGGACGTGTTTGGCTTTTTCTTTTTCGTCAACGGTTTTGAAACCGAAATGCGTGCTGCTCATGACAAGCCTTTCAACCGGATGTTCAATGGTTGTGACCGCAGCTGCTGCCCGCTTTTTCGGGCATGGGCACGTCGCGGCTCATGCCGGCGGCTTGCAAGCGGTCTTCGTATTGTTTCCAAAGGGCGTCTTGCTCGGAACCCAAAAAATACAGGTACTCCCAGGTGAACAAGCCCGACTCATGCCCGTCAGAAAAGGTGGGCTTGACGGCGTAGTTGCCCACGGGTTCGATCTCAAGAATGCCGACCATACGCTTGCCTGTTTGCAGCACTTCTTGCCCCGGGCCGTGGCCTTGCACCTCGGCGGAAGGCGAATAAACGCGCATCAACTCAAACGGGATACGGAAATTCGCCCCATCGGAAAACCCGATTTCCAGCACCCGAGTTTGACCGTGCAGGGTCAAAGACTCGGGATGGGGCATGTCTTTTTTCAATCCGGCCATGGTCTGCTTTCGGGGTTAAACCAACACGCGCTCAATGCCACCTGAATTGGCCGCACTCACGTACTCGGGCATCCACTCTTCGCCCAAGATGTGTTTGGCCATTTCGACCACGATGTAATCGGCTTCGAGCAGGCCGTTTTTCATGTCGTCGCCAAAGCGGGACAAGCCTTGCAAGCAGCTGGGGCAGCTGGTCAAAATCTTGACATTGGCCTGCGGCGCCAAAGCACCGCTGTCGCGCAAGGCGGCTTCGCCCTTGAGCAGCTCTTCCTCCTTGCGAAAGCGCACCTGGGTGGAGATGTCGGGGCGCGTCACACCCAGCGTGCCCGACTCGCCGCAGCAACGCTTGCTTTCCAGCACGTTATCACCCATCAAGGCCTTGACGGTCTTCATAGGCTCTTGCTGCTTCATGGGGCTGTGGCAAGGGTCGTGGTACAGGTAAGCACCGCCCGCATCGAGCTTCATGCCTTTTTCGAGCAAGAACTCATGGATGTCGATGATGCGGCAGCCCGGGAAGATCTTGTCGAACTCGTAACCTTGCAGCTGGTCGTAACAGGTGCCGCAGCTCACCACTACGGTTTTGATGTCCAGGTAGTTGAGCGTGTTGGCCACGCGGTGGAAGAGCACACGGTTGTCGGTGATGATTTTCTCGGCCTTGTCGAACTGGCCCGAACCCTTTTGCGGGTAACCGCAGCACAGGTAGCCCGGTGGCAACACGGTCTGCACACCCACATGCCAGAGCATGGCCTGAGTGGCCAGACCCACTTGGCTGAACAAGCGCTCGGAGCCGCAGCCGGGGAAGTAAAACACCGCTTCTGATTCAGACGTGGTGGCCTTCGGGTTGCGGATGATCGGCACGTAATCGTTGTCTTCGATGTCCAACAAGGCACGCGCCGTTTTCTTGGGCAAATTGCCAGGCATCTTCTTGTTGATGAAGTGGATCACCTGCTCTTTGATCGGCGCTGTGCCCACCGAGGCGGGCGGTGCGCTGGTTTGCTTGCGGGCCACGCCCTTGAGCAAACCGGCCACAAAACGCTGGGCTTTCATGCCCACACCCACCATGGCGGCACGGGCCAGCTTGATGGTCTCGGGGTTGGTGGCGTTCAGCATGAACATGGCCGCTGCGTTGCCGGGGCGGAAGCTCTTTTGCCCCATCTTGCGCAGCAAATTGCGCATGTTCATCGACACATCGCCAAAGTCGATGTTGACCGGGCAAGGTGTCAGGCACTTGTGGCAAACGGTGCAGTGGTCGGCCACATCTTCGAACTCTTGCCAGTGCTTGATGGAGATGCCCCGACGGGTTTGCTCTTCATAAAGGAAGGCTTCAACCAGCAAGGAAGTGGCCAAAATCTTATTGCGCGGGCTGTACAGCAAATTGGCACGCGGCACATGCGTGGCACACACAGGCTTGCACTTGCCGCAACGCAGGCAGTCTTTCACGCTGGCGGCAATCGCACCAATGTCCGACTGCTGCATGATCAGCGACTCGTGGCCCATCAGGCCAAAGCTGGGGGTGTAGGCGTGCGTCAAATCGGCGGCGTGAACATCGTCACCCAAGCCTGTCAGCGCAGCGCCGCGCAGCAGCTTGCCTTTGTTGAAGCGACCATGCGGGTCCACTTTGGCTTTGTAAGCCGTGAAATTGGCCAGCTCGGCGTCGGTCATGAACTCCAGCTTGGTGATGCCAATGCCGTGTTCGCCCGAGATCACGCCGTCCAAGCTGCGGGCCAACACCATGATGCGGGCCACCGCTTCGTGGGCGGTTTGCAGCATCTCGTAGTTGTCGGAGTTCACGGGAATGTTGGTATGCACGTTGCCGTCACCCGCGTGCATGTGCAGCGCGACCCAGACGCGGCCTTTGAGCACCCGCTGGTGAATGGCCGTGACCTCGTTCAGGATCGGCAAAAACGCTGCGCCCGAGAAGATGTTTTGAAAGGCCGGGCGAATTTGTGTTTTCCAGCTGGCCCGCAAGCTGTGTTCTTGCAATTGCGGGAACAGCGAATCCACGTTGGTCAACCAGCCTTGCCATTGATCCTGGACTTCGTGCACCACCGCCAGGGCTTGTGCCACGCGTTCTTCCAGCATTTCAGCCGAAGGGATGTCGCTGGCGTCGTCTTGCTTGCCCAGCGGCAAGTTGCCACGCTCCAAAAAGGCCTCGATCTCACGGCACAGCTGGATTTTGTTGCGAAGGCTCAGCTCGATGTTGATGCGCTCGATGCCATCGGTGTACTCGGCCATGCGCGGCAAGGGAATCACCACGTCCTCGTTGACCTTGAAGGCATTGGTGTGGCGTGAAATGGCCGCGGTCTTTTTGCGGTCGTGCCAGAACTTTTTACGGGCTTCTGGACTGATCGCGGTGAAACCTTCGCCGCTGCGTGAATTGGCGATGCGCACGATCTCTGAAGCGGCCTTGGCCACATCGTCCGCGTTATCACCCGCGATGTCGCTGAGCAACACCATTTTGGGGAAACCACCGCGCTTGGACTTGGTGGAATAACCCACGGCCCGCAGGTAACGGTCGTCCAGGTGCTCCAAGCCGGCCATCACGGTGCCAGTGCGCTTTTGCTCGGCAAACATGAAATCTTTGATCTCGACGATGCTGGGCACCGCCTCACGGGCGTGGCCAAAGAACTCCATGCACACCGTGCGGGTGTGCGTGGGCATGCGGTGCAGGACCCAGCGTGCGCTGGTGATCAGGCCATCGCAGCCTTCTTTTTGCACGCCCGGCAGGCCGCTCAAGAATTTGTCAGTCACGTCCTTGCCCAGCCCCTCCTTGCGGAAGGTTTTGCCAGGAATGACCAGGGTTTCGGTGCGGATCGGTGTTTTGCCGTCGGCCTTGAAGTAACGCAGCTCAAAAGTGGCGACTTCGGCGTCGTGGATCTTGCCCATGTTGTGGTCCATGCGGACCACATCCAGCCATTCGGCATCGGGCGTCACCATGCGCCAGCTGGCCAAGTTGTCCAGGGCCGTGCCCCACAAAACGGCCTTTTTGCCACCGGCATTCACGGCAATGTTGCCGCCAATGCAGCTGGCTTCGGCCGATGTCGGGTCCACCGCAAAGACAAAACCACCGCGCTCGGCCGCATCGGCCACACGCTGGGTGACCACACCGGCTTCGGTGTAAATCGTCGGAATTTTGTGGGCAATGCCGGGCAAGTCGACCATCTCGACCTCGGTCATGGCTTCGAGCTTTTCGGTGTTCATCACCGCACTCTTCCACGTCAAGGGGATCGCACCGCCCGTGTAGCCCGTGCCGCCGCCCCGAGGCACGATGGTCAAGCCCAGATCGATACACCCCTTCACCAACCCGGCCATCTCGGTTTCGGAGTCGGGGGTCAACACCACAAAGGGGTATTCCACGCGCCAATCGGTGGCGTCGGTGACATGGCTCACGCGCGACAGGCCGTCGAACTTGATGTTGTCTTTGGCCGTCAAGCGCCCCAGGGTCTTTTGCACCTGGCTGCGCAGCTTGGCCATACGGGTAAAGCGCTCGCTGAATTGTGTGACCGCCTGCGCGGCCAGCGTCAACAGTTGGCCCACCAAGGCATCGCGGGCGGCGTCCACACTTGGCGTGCGGCGCTTTTGCACCTCGCTCAAGCGGTGCTGCAAGGCCTCGACCAACAGTTTGCGACGGCCCGGGTTGTCCAGCAGGTCGTCTTGCAAGTAGGGGTTGCGCTCGACCACCCAAATGTCGCCCAACACTTCGTACAGCATGCGGGCAGAACGACCCGTGCCACGCTCTTCGCGCAACTGGTTCAGCAAATCCCAAGCCGACTCGCCCAGCAAACGCAGCACGATTTCACGGTCGGAAAAGCTGGTGTAGTTGTAAGGAATTTCGCGCAAACGCGGCGCATCAGCGTCGGCTTGCATCAAATGTTGGAGCGTGGTGGGTGCATTCATAGGGATAAGCGCGGTCAATGCGTTGATGAAAACGCGGTCAGCCAGACCCAGACAGAGGCGTCAAACCGGCTGAGCTTGGATGTTACCGCAGTGCATCAAACACGCGCCAAGGGCAGGGGCTCCTGTCGCGCAAGGCTCTGGGTGTCATGGAAACCCCGGGTTGTCATCAAACCGACATAGATTTTTAATGCCTTAGACATGAAGCATTGCCAAACTCATTTTTGAAATTGCTTACTATTTAAGCAAAATGACATTTTTATTCAGGAGTAACCATGAAAATCAAATTGACTCTTTCCGCCTTGGCCTTGGGCTTGGCCAGTCTTTCCGCGCAAGCTCAAACCGAGATCCAATGGTGGCACTCCATGGGCGGCGCACTGGGCGAATGGGTCAACGACTTGGCCAAAGACTTCAACGCCAGCCAAAAAGATTACAAAATCGTGCCCACCTTCAAGGGCAACTACGACGAGTCCATGACGGCCGCAATCGCGGCCTACCGGGCTGGCAACGCCCCGCACATCTTGCAGGTGTTCGAAGTGGGCACCGCCACCATGATGGCCAGCAAGGGCGCCATCGTGCCCGTGGGCAAGGTCATGACCGATGCGGGCCTCAAGTTCGACCAAAACGCCTATGTGCCCGCCGTGGCCGGTTATTACACCGCCCCCAACGGTCAGATGTTGAGCTTCCCCTTCAACAGCTCCACCCCCGTCTTCCACTACAACAAAGACGCTTTCAAGGCCGCAGGCCTGGACCCCAACACCCCGCCCACCACTTGGCCTGAAGTGGCTCTGGCGGCTGCCAAACTCAAAGCCAGCGGCCACAAGTGCCCCTTCACCACCAGCTGGATCAGCTGGACACAGCTGGAAAGCTTCTCGGCTTGGCACAACACCGAGTTCGCCACCAAGGGCAACGGCATGCGCGGCATGGACGCACGTCTGAGCTTCAACACCCCGCTGCATGTGCGCCACATTGACAACCTGGCCAACATGGCCAAGCAAGGCCTGTTTGTGTACAAAGGCCGTGGTAATGCGGCTGATGCCACCTTTGTCTCAGGCGAATGCGCCATGGCAACCGGCTCCTCGGCGCTGTATGGCAGCGTGGTGCGCAATGGCAAATTTGGCTATGGCATCGGTGCCCTGCCCTACTACCCCGATGTGAACGGTGCCCCCCAAAACACCGTGATCGGCGGCGCGAGTCTGTGGGTGATGAGCGGCAAGAAAGCCCCCGAGTACAAAGGCGTGGCAGAGTTCTTTGCCCACCTGTCCAAGGCCGACGTGGCTGCCGCCAGCCACCAGCGCACCGGCTACCTGCCGGTCACCAAAGCCTCCTTTGAGTTGACCGAAAAAGCCGGTTTCTACAAAAAGAACCCTGGCACCGACGTGTCGGTCACACAGATGATCCGCAAGACCACCGACAAGTCACGCGGCGTGCGTCTGGGCAACTTTGTGCAGATTCGCACCATCATTGACGAGGAACTCGAAGGCGTGTGGAGCGGCAAAAAAGGCACCAAAGAAGCCTTGGACATGGCCATCAAACGCGGCAACGAGCAGCTCGAACGCTTCGAAAAAGCCAACAAGTGATGCTCAAACCACCCTTCGGGGTGGTTTTCACTGAAAAAGCAGAGGCCATGCCTCTGCTTTTGCGCATTTTGGGCTGAAACTTCAAGCTTGAATCCTTCAAAGAATTTATGGAAAAACGCGTCCGTTTCAAATCCCGCTGGCTGCCCTGGCTGCTGATCGCGCCGCAGCTGAGCATCGTGCTGGTGTTCTTTTTCTGGCCTGCCGGGCAAGCGCTGTACCAAAGCGTGCTGCAAGAAGACGCTTTTGGCGCTTCCCGTGAATTTGTGGGCCTGGAGAACTTTGCACGCCTTTGGAACGACAGCGGCTACCTGGACTCTTTCAAGACCACCGCCGTTTTTTCGCTGTTGGTGGCGGTGACCGGTTTGTCGGTGTCGCTGCTCTTGGCCGTGATGGCAGACCGTGTCGGCCGCGGCGCGGGCCTCTACAAAACCTTGCTGATCTGGCCCTACGCAGTGGCCCCCGTGGTAGCGGGCGTGCTTTGGCTGTTCATGTTTGCCTCGCCCATGGGCGTGGTGGGTTATGCGCTCAGGGCCGTGGGCATCGAGTGGAACCACTTGCTCAACCCCAACCACGCCATGGCGCTGATCGTGATGGCGGCAGTCTGGAAGCAAATTTC
This sequence comes from Limnohabitans sp. 15K, assembly GCF_002778285.1. Taxonomy (GTDB): domain Bacteria; phylum Pseudomonadota; class Gammaproteobacteria; order Burkholderiales; family Burkholderiaceae_C; genus Limnohabitans_A. The sequence continues at coordinate 279,616 of NZ_NESM01000003.1, read as the reverse complement.
CTACAACTTCCTGTTCTTTCTGGCGGGCTTGCAGTCCATCCCCAAATCGCTGATCGAGGCGGCCGCCATCGACGGGGCCAGCCCCTGGCGGCGGTTTTGGACCATCGTGTTCCCCCTGCTCTCGCCCACCACCTTCTTCCTGCTGGTGATCAACATCGTTTATGCCTTCTTTGACACCTTTGCCATCGTGGACGCCACCACCCACGGTGGCCCGGGCAAGGACACAGCCATCTTGGTCTACAAGGTCTATTACGACGGTTTCAAGGCACTGGACATGGGCAGCTCGGCCGCGCAATCGGTAGTGCTGATGGTGATCGTGGTCTCGCTCACGGTTTTGCAGTTCAAGTTTGTTGAAAAGAAAGTGCAGTACTGATGTTGCGCCCATCCATTCACTTCGGAGGCCAGCCATGATCGAACGCCGCCCCGGCCTGCAAATCTTGCGGCATGTCATCTTGCTGATTGGCGTGGCCATCGTGGCCTTTCCGCTTTACCTGACGGTCATCGGTTCCACCCAAACCGCCCAACAAATCAACCAAAGCGTGCCCATGTCCCTGCTGCCGGGCGGCCACTTTTGGGAAACCTACCGCCTGACGCTGTTTGGGGGCCCCAATTCACAAGGCAGCCCACTGCCCGCCATGTGGCCCATGATGAAAATCAGCCTGATCAGCGCCCTAGGCATTGCCATTGGCAAGATTGCGATTTCGCTGCTGTCGGCCTTTGCCATCGTGTATTTCCGATTTCCGCTGCGTAACCTGGTGTTTTGGATGATTTTTGTCACCCTGATGCTGCCGGTCGAAGTGCGCATCAGCCCCACCTACGAAGTGGTGGCAGGCTTGGGCTTGCTCAACAGTTTTGCGGGTCTGACGGTGCCGCTGATCGCCTCGGCCACGGCCACCTTTTTGTTCCGGCAGTTTTTCTTGACCATTCCCGACGAACTGGTCGAGGCCGCCCGCATGGACGGGGCCGGGCCGATGCGCTTTTTCAAAGACGTGCTGCTGCCCTTGTCGGCCACCAACATCGCGGCGCTGTTTGTGATCCAGTTCATCTATGGCTGGAACCAATACCTGTGGCCGCTTTTGGTGACCACCAACGAAGACATGTACCCGGTGGTGCTGGGCATCAAACGCTTGATTTCGGGGGAATCCTGGACCGAATGGAACGTGGTCATGGCTGCAGCCATTTTGGCCATGCTGCCCCCAGCGCTGGTCGTGGTCCTGATGCAAAAATGGTTCGTCAAGGGCCTGGTCGATACGGAAAAATAATGGCATCCATCACCCTCTCCCACATCCTCAAAACCTATGGCGCTGGCGCCAAGGCCAACACCGTCATCCACGACCTGAACGCCAGCATCGCTGACGGCGAATTCGTGGTCATCGTCGGGCCCTCGGGCTGCGGCAAGTCCACTTTGCTGCGCATGGTGGCAGGCCTCGAAGACATCTCGGGCGGCACCATCTCGATTGGTGAGCGCGTGGTGAACGACCTAGAACCGGCCGAACGCGACATCGCGATGGTGTTTCAGAACTACGCGCTTTATCCGCACATGAGCGTGTTCGACAACATGGCCTATGGCCTGAAGATCGCCAAGCGCCCGATGGAAGAAATCAAGGCTCGGGTGGACAAAGCAGCAGGCATTTTGGAACTCTCGCACCTGCTGCAGCGCAAACCCCGCGAGCTGTCCGGTGGCCAGCGCCAGCGCGTGGCCATGGGCCGCGCCATCGTGCGCCAGCCGCAAGTGTTTTTGTTTGACGAACCGCTGTCTAACCTCGACGCCAAGCTGCGCGCCCAGACCCGATTGGAGATTCAAAAATTGCACCGCGAGTTGGGCATCACCAGCCTGTTTGTGACGCACGACCAAGTCGAAGCCATGACGCTGGCCCAGCGCATGATCGTGATGAACGGCGGCCACATGGAGCAGTTCGGCACGCCCGAAGAGGTCTACAACCGCCCGGCCAGCACCTTTGTGGCCAGCTTCATCGGCTCGCCGCCCATGAACCTGCTCAAGAAAGCGCCGGGTACGCCTGCAGGGCAAATTCTGGGGATCCGACCAGAGCACTTGGACATCACGCCCACCGCCCAAAACGGTGGCTGGACGCTGACAGTGGACACGGTGGAACTGCTGGGCGCTGAGCGCCTGGTGCACGCCCGTCTAGGCCAAGAAACGCTGACCCTGCGGTTGGACGAGTCTTTTCCAGCACCGCAGCCAGGCAGCACCTTCCACGCCACGCCACGCGCCGACCGGGTGCACTGGTTTGACGCCGCCACCCAAAAACGCATCGCCTAAACTGAGCACCATGCAACACTGGCCCTACCCGCGCTGGATCGCTCACCGAGGCGCAGGCAAGCTTGCCCCCGAAAACACCCTGGCCGCCTTTCGGCTGGGGGCCGCGCACGGCTACCGCATGTTCGAGTGCGACGCCAAGCTCAGCGCCGACGGTGTGGTGTTTTTGATGCACGACGCCACGCTGGAGCGCACCACCAATGGCAAGGGCATCGGCGGCGACCAAACCTGGCATGCCCTGTCGCAATTGGATGCAGGCAGCTGGCATTCGCGCACCCATGCGGGCGAACCCCTGCCCACGCTCGAAGCCCTGGCCCGGTTTTGCCAGGCCAACCATTACCTGCTCAACATCGAAATCAAACCCACGCCGGGCACCGAAGCGGCCACTGGAGAGGCGGTTGCACGTTTGGCTGCTCAACTGTGGCAAGGCGCTGAAGTGCCGCCACTGCTGACCTCCTTCAAACCCGACGCATTGGCGGCCGCACAAGCAGCGGCACCCGAGTTGCCTCGCGGCCTGTTGGTCGACACGCTGTGGGATGGCTGGTTTGAGAAAGCTCTGGCACTGGAGTGCTGCGCCGTGGTCGCCAACTACGCGCTGTGGGACGCCAACACCGTGGCCCAGGTCCAAGGTGCAGGCCTCAAGTGCCTGAGTTACACCGTCAACGACGAATGGGCCGCCCAACACCTTTTGGCGCTGGGCACCGACGGCATCATTACGGATCGTGTGGACCTGTTCAGCCCTGCCTGAGCGGACCTCTTCAGTCGAGCTTGGCGCCCGACTTCTGAACCACTTCCGCCCAGCGGGGCATTTCGGCCGCGAGGAATTTGGCAAAGTCGTCCGAGCCCAAGAAAGCCGGATCAGCACCTTGCGCGACCATGCGGCTCTTGATGTCGGGCTGGTTCATCACCGCCTTGAAAGCGTCACTGAGTTTGTTCACCACCTCTTTGGGCGTGCCTGCCGGGGCCAAAAAGCCGTAAAAGCCCACCACCTCAAAGTTCTTGATGCCGGTTTCCATCACTGTGGGGATATCGGGCAAGGCCGGATTGCGCTCGCGACTGGTCACGGCCAAAGCACGAACTTTGCCTTGCTTGTGGTACTGCGCAGCCTGCGGAATGCTCTCGGCCATGAACTGCACCTGACCGGCCATCAAATCGGTAAAAGCGGGTGCGCTGCCACGGTAAGGGATGTGCACCATGAACAGGCCTGTGGCGGCCTTGAACATTTCAGGAACCAGGTGGCTGCTGCCGCCGTTGCCTGCTGAACCGTAATTGATCTGACCGGGGCGGGCTTTGGCATAGGCCACAAATTCGGTCAAGCTCTGTACCGGCACATTGGGGTTGACCAGCAGCGCCAGCGGCTGCATGACGGTGCGTGCCACGGGCACAAAATCCTTGAGTGTGTTGTAAGACAACTTGGTGTACAGCGCAGGGTTGATGACCATGACCCCCGTGTTGGCCAGCATCAGGGTGTGGCCGTCTGGCGCAGCTCGCATGACTTCCTGCGCACCCACGGTGCCGCCCGCGCCCGCTTTGTAGTCCACGAGGATGGGCTGGCCCAGTTGGGCTTGCAGGCGGTCGGTCAGCAGCCGGGCGTGTTGGTCAAGTGGGCCTCCGGCCGGAAAGCCCATCACCACGCGGATGGGCTTGGTGGGAAAGGCCCAAGCACTCCCCGTCACGACCAAGGCGTTCGCAAGACCCACAACCCATTGGAGAATAAAGCGCCGGCGATGAGTTCTTGAAATCATGGTTTATCTTGTGTTTGCGACCGCCAAGGGGCCAGCCAGTTCAGGTTTGTTTCCAGCCGCGGTGCATGGCCCATTCGGCAGTGGCCGCCAACAGAACCAATGCAGCATAAGTGGCCATTTGACCATCTTGGCCCTGGAACAACAGCCCAGCCACCAGCACGGCCACACCGCAGAGGGCATGCACCGCCATGCGCCTGCGTACAGGCACCGCCCTGCTCGAACGCAACACCCAATACCCGGCCCACGGCATGAGTGCGGCCATGGCCAGCGCCGGCAGAACAAAATTGAACAAGTGCAGAATCAGGAGCCAGGCGGTCATGAACAAATAGAGTGACGTGGTAAGCGCTTGAAATAGCCTGTGAATTGTGCCCTGAAAGGCCTCTCCTGAGCTCATTGGCGGGCTGAGAAAAGAGGCTTTCTATAATGAGCAGATGGCAGTTTGGACCCTGGGCTTGAATCACACCACTGCGCCGCTGGATCTGCGCGGCCGGTTTGCCTTCGCCTTGGACCAACTGGCCCCCACATTGCACGGTTTGCGCAACGATCTGGCCCTTGGCAATGCACAAACGCCCGAAGCGGCGATTTTGTCCACCTGCAACCGCACAGAGATCTATTGCGCCGCTGACCAATCCGCCGCCGACGGCACCTTGCGCTGGTTGGCCCAGGCGGGCGGTGTTTCGCCCCAGGAGCTCCAATCCCACACTTATTTGCTAGAAGGCACCGAGGCTGCGCGGCACGCGTTTCGGGTGGCCAGCGGACTCGACTCGATGGTGCTGGGCGAAGCCCAAATTTTGGGCCAACTCAAAGACGCGGTTCGCGCCGCCGAGCAAGCGGGCGCATTGGGTAGCACGCTCAACCAATTGTTTCAGCGCAGTTTTGCGGTGGCCAAAGAGGTCCGGACCTCCACCGAGATTGGCGCACACTCCATCAGCATGGCCGCCGCATCTGTGCGCCTGGCCAGCCAATTGTTTGAAGACCTCAAAGGCATCAAGGTGCTGTTTGTCGGCGCTGGCGAGATGATCGAGTTGGTGGTGACCCACTTTGCCGCCAAACAGCCCAAAGGCATGGCGATTGCCAACCGCAGTCTGGAGCGCGGCGAAAAACTCGCGAGCCGTTTTGGGGCAGAAGTCATGCGCCTGGCCGACCTGCCTGAACGCTTGCACGAGTTTGACGCCGTGATCAGCTGCACCGCCAGCACACTGCCCCTGATCGGCTTGGGCGCGGTAGAGCGGGCCCTTAAAAAGCGCAAGCACCGTCCCATGTTCATGGTCGACTTGGCGGTGCCGCGCGACATCGAGCCCGAAGTCAAAGCACTCGAAGACGTTTACCTCTACACCGTGGACGACTTGGCCAGCGTGGTGCAAGCAGGCCAAGCCCAGCGGCAAGCGGCGGTGGCCGATGCCGAGGTCATCATCGATGCAGGCGTGCAGAGTTTCAGCCATTGGCTGGGCCAACGCGATTCGGTGCCTCTGATCCAGCAACTGCACCAACAGGCCGACAGTTGGCGCGAAGCCGAACTGGCCCGTGCCCGCAAAATGCTGGCCAAAGGCGATGACGCAGATGCCGTGCTGGAAGCCCTGGCCAAAGGTTTGACGCAGAAGTTGCTGCACGGGGCTCTGGCCGAATTGCGCAGCGCCGATCCGGCCCACCGCGAGCAAACCATGCAATCGGTGCAGCGCCTGTTTTTGCGGCAAGAGCGTTAGCGACTGAATGACAGACCGGGGCTTACGCTCTGGCAAAGTCTTGGCGCTCTGCAAGAGCGGCCACCCGGCGCTCAAGCACCGCCCACCCCCATACCGAGCCATGAAACCCTTTCTGATTCAACAACTCGAACGCTACGCGCTTCGGCTGACCGAGCTGGACTTTTTGCTCTCGCGCGAAGACATCATGGGCGACATGACCCAGTTTCTGAAGCTCTCACGCGAACACGCCGAGGTCACCGCAGTGGCTTCGCGCTTTGCCCGTTTTCAGCAACGCAACGCCGACTTGGCCGCTGCACAAGCCATGCTGAGCGAGCCAGACCTGCGCGACATGGCCGAAGAAGAAATCGCCAGTGCCAGCGCCGAGCTGCAAACCCTGGAGGCCGACTTGCAGCGCATGCTGCTGCCCAAGGACCCCGACGATGCCCGCCCTGCTTTTATCGAGATCCGAGCCGGCACCGGGGGCGACGAATCGGCCCTGTTTGCAGCCGACTTGCTGCGCATGTATTCGCGTTTCGCCGAACGCCAAGGCTGGAAAACCGACATCGTCTCGGAGTCGGTCAGCGAATTGGGTGGGTACAAAGAAGTGGTGGTTCGCTTTGAAGGCGAGCAAGTCTATGGCGCACTCAAGTTTGAATCGGGTGGCCACCGGGTCCAGCGCGTGCCCGCCACCGAAACACAAGGCCGCATCCACACCAGCGCCTGCACCGTGGCCGTGTTGGCCGAGCCGGACGAAGCCGAAGCCATCAAGATCAACCCGTCGGATTTGCGCATCGACACTTACCGCGCCAGCGGTGCGGGCGGGCAGCACATCAACAAAACCGACTCGGCGGTGCGCATCACCCACTTGCCCACCGGCATCGTGGCCGAATGCCAAGACGGCCGCAGCCAGCACAGCAACAAAGCACAAGCCCTGAAAGTACTCACAGCCCGCATCCAAGAAAAAGACCGGTCCGAACGTGCCGCCAAAGACGCCGCCGAACGCAAAAGCCTGATCGGCAGCGGTGACCGTTCGGACCGCATCCGCACCTACAACTTCCCGCAAGGCCGCCTGACAGACCACCGCATCAACCTGACGCTGTACAAGCTGCTCAGCATCATGGAAGGCGATTTGCAAGATGTGGTCAACGCCCTGCAAGCCTATGAAGCGGCCGAACAACTGGCGGCACTTGAAATCGGCGGCACCGCATGAGTTCGCCACCGACCATTGCCCAAAGTCAGCAGCGCGCCCAAACGCTCGGCTTGGCCCGCATCGATGCCCAGCTGCTGCACCTGCACGCGCTGGGGCGCGACCTTCACGACCGCGCTTGGTTGTTGGCACACGACACCGATGTCTTGACCGATGTGCAACAACACCGTTGCGACCAAGCCCTGCAGCGCCGCCTGAAGGGCGAACCCGTGGCCTATATCACGGGGCAAAAAGACTTTTTTGGCCTCACGCTGAACGTGGACGCCCGCGTGCTGGACCCGCGCCCCGACACCGAAATTTTGGTCGAATGGGCGCTTGAACTTCTGCCCACAGCGCCTCAAAAAACCCATCGCGTGTTGGACCTGGGCACGGGCAGCGGGGCCGTGGCCCTGGCCCTGCAGCAACAGCGCCCTGCTGCGCAGGTGACGGCGGTGGACACCAGTGCCGACGCATTGGCCGTGGCCAGCGCCAATGCACAGCGCCTGAATTTGCCTGTGCATTTCATTCACAGCCACTGGATGGACGCCGTAACTGGCCCGTTTGATCTGATCGTCTCGAACCCGCCCTATGTGGCCGATGGTGACCCCCACCTGGCCGCCCTGACCCACGAACCCCTGCAGGCACTCACCAGCGGAGCCGATGGCCTTCAGGACATCCGCCAAATCATCGCCCAAGCCCCCAGCCGCCTCATACCGGGTGGCTGGCTTTTGCTAGAGCATGGCTGGGACCAAGCGCAAGCCGTGCAGGCCTTGCTGCGCCAAGCCGGGTTTGAGAAAATCGCGTCTCACCAAGACTTGGCAGGCGGCGATCGCTGTACCGGCGGTATGAAACCCATTTAACATCTCGCACAGACACCGACACCCAACAGCCCTCTGATCAAAGCAGACTTTCAATCAGAGGGATAATCCAACCCATTAAAACGGCACCATTTGGAGTAAAGACCATGAGCGACACCCAGAAACGCATCGACGAACTCGTCAAAGGCAATGAGATCACCCTCTTCATGAAGGGCAGCGCCAGCTTCCCGATGTGTGGTTTTTCCGGCCGCGCCATCCAGATCCTCAAAGCCGTGGGCGTGGACACGAAAACCGTCAAAACCGTGAACGTGCTGGACGACGCCGAGATCCGCCAGGGCATCAAGGAATACAGCAACTGGCCCACCATCCCCCAGCTTTATGTCAAAGGCGAGTTCGTCGGCGGCTCGGACATCATGATGGAAATGTACGAATCGGGTGAACTGCAACAGGTTATCAACGGCCAAGCCTGAACGGGCTCTTGGGCGTCAGCCCAAATTGCCGACGGCGTTGCCCTCAACGCCCGAGCCCATGAAAAAAGCCAGTCAACAGACTGGCTTTTTGCTTGAAGAGGCTCTGATCAGCGGAACTTGGACTGGGGCACCACTTTCATGTTGCCATCCAAAGAACCAACATAACCGGCAATCGCTTTGAGTTCTGCATTCGAGAACTGCTTGGCAATACCGCCCATCACACCGTTGTTGCGGCCCCAAGTGGCTTGGTTTTCCACTTTGTAAGACTTGAGCGCGACAAACAAGAAATCTTTGTGTTGGCCAGCAATCTTGGGGTAGCTCGGGTCAACAGGCTTGGAGAAGTTGTCACCGTGGCAAGAGATACAAGCGCCCTTTTGCAACAAGGCGGCCACTTTGGCATCAGGCGTCTTGGGTGTCGTGGCCACAGGCTCGGTTTTTCCGTGCTGCTCGTAGTAAGCGCCCAGATCGGCCATGTCTTGGTCCGTCAAGCTGGCAGCAATGCCGCGCATGGTGGGGTGCTTGCGCTCGCCTTTTTGGTAGGCAGTCAAAGCGTTCACGATGTATTTGGCGTTTTGACCAGAGATCATCGGCACGCGATAGACCTCAGGGAAGCTGGCTTGGTAGCCTTTGATGCCGTGGCAACCAATGCACATGGCGATTTTTTGCTCAGCGGCTTTGGCATCGCCCTTGATTTCCTGGGCATGGACGGAGACGGCGGTCACGGAAGCGACAGCCAAGGCAAACATCGAGGTCAACAGCTTGTTCATTTTGCTCACACAATCTAAGTGATTGATAAAAATCAAGTGCGGATTATATCGGGCTGGCCCTCATAATCCTGAGAAGCTTTATTCCTGTTTTTGAGAACTGTTCACCATGAAATTCCAAGGCACCGAAAACTACGTCGCCACACCGGACCTGATGCTGGCCGTGAACGCCGCCATCACCCTCAAGCGTCCACTGCTGGTCAAAGGCGAACCTGGCACTGGCAAAACCATGTTGGCTGAAGAAGTGGCCGAAGCCCTGGGCCTCCCGCTGCTGCAGTGGCACATCAAATCGACCACCAAAGCGCAGCAAGGCTTGTACGAATACGATGCGGTGAGCCGTCTGCGCGACAGCCAGCTGGGTGAAGAAAAAGTCAAAGACATCGAGAACTACATCATCAAGGGTGTGCTTTGGCAGGCCTTCACGTCTGAAACCCCAGTCGCCATCTTGATCGACGAGATCGACAAAGCCGACATCGAGTTCCCGAACGACCTGTTGCGCGAGATCGACCGCATGGAGTTTTATTGCTATGAGACGCGCCAGCTGATCAAAGCCAAGACCCGTCCGCTGGTGTTCATCACCTCGAACAACGAAAAAGAATTGCCTGACGCCTTCTTGCGCCGCTGCTTCTTCCACTACATCAAGTTCCCAGAAGCCGAAACCATGAAGCAGATCGTGGACGTGCATTTCCCCACGCTCAAGAAAGACCTTCTGGCCCTGGCACTCAAAACCTTTTATGACGTGCGCGGCCTGCCCGGCCTGAAGAAAAAGCCTTCCACCAGCGAATTGCTCGACTGGTTAAAACTGCTGGTGGCAGAAGACATTCCGCTCGAAGCCTTGCAAAGCGCGGACCAAAAAGTGTCTGTGCCGCCGCTGGTGGGCGCCTTGCTCAAAAACGAACAAGACGTGACTTTGTTTGAAAAGCTGGTGTTCATGAACCAGCGCAACCGCTGATCCAGACACGATGAGCAGCCCCAACCCTTTGATTGAAGGCATTTCTGACGCTGTGGGCTTTGTCGGTGGTGCGCTGGCAGGCTATTGGGCTGGCAAGTTGTTGGGCCTGAACATCTTCAGCGCAGGTTACGACAACGCCAGCATTGGCGGCATTTTGCTGGTGGGTCTGGGCGGAGGCGGCGGTTTGCACTTGGCCCGCTTTTGGCGCGCGAAACAAAAAACCCAAGACAGCGACACGGACCCCTCATGAATTCTTGGATCGCGCCCATCTCGCTCTCGGGTCAACATGTGCAGCTCGCACCTTTGTCGCACGCGCACCACGAAGCCTTGGTAGAGGCCGTGCGCGATGGTGAACTCTGGAACCACTGGTACACCGTCATCCCCACGCCAGAGAGCATGAGCGCAGAAATCACACGCCGCTTGGACCTGCAAGCCAAAGGCAGCATGTGCCCTTTTGCCGTGATCGAGCCAGCCTCCGGCCGCGCTGTGGGTATGACCACCTTCATGAACATTGACGCCGCCAACCGCCGCGTTGAAATCGGCTCCACCTGGTACCGCCAAAGTGTGCAGCGCAGCCCGCTCAACACAGAGGCCAAACGCCTGCTCTTGGCCTACGCCTTTGAGCAACTGAACTGCATCGCAGTGGAATTCCGCACCCACTTCTTCAACCAGCAAAGCCGCCGCGCCATCGAGCGCTTGGGTGCCAAGCTCGACGGTGTGTTGCGCAGCCACCAGATCAACCCACATCCCATGGCACCCGGTGCACTGCGCGACACCTGCGTTTACAGCATCGTGGCCAGCGAATGGCCCAATGTGAAAACGCATTTGGACTACCAACTCGCTCGCGTTCGGGCCTGAGCACGGAGACACGTCATGCTGATCGATTTTTTCTACACCCTGCGTGCCGCCAAGCTGCCCGTCTCGGTGCGCGAGTACCTCACGCTGCTCGAAGCCTTGCAGGCCAATGTGGTTGGCCCGGCATCAGACGCCTGCAGCATCGACGATTTTTACCACCTCGCCCGCACCGTGATGGTCAAGGACGAAAAGCATTTCGACAAGTTCGACAAGGCTTTCGGCGCCTACTTCAAGGGCGTGGAAATGTTGACCGACTTCACCAAAGAAGTGCCACTCGACTGGCTCGAAAAAATCCTCCAGAAAGAACTCACACCCGAGCAAAAAGCCGCCATCGAGAAAATGGGCTGGGACGAGTTGATGGACACTTTGAAGAAGCGCCTCGAAGAGCAAAAAGAACGCCATGAAGGCGGCAACAAGTGGATCGGCACGGGTGGCACATCGCCTTTTGGCAATGGCGGCCAGAACCCCCAAGGCATCCGCATTGGCGGCAAGGGTGGCAACCGCAGTGCAGTTAAGGTGTGGGAACAGCGCGCCTACAAAGACTACGACGACCAACAAGAGCTGGGCACGCGCAACATCAAGGTGGCGCTGCGCCGCCTGCGCCGCTTCGCACGCGAGGGTTCGGTGGAAGAGCTGGACCTGGACGGCACCATCCGCAAAACGGCAGCTAACGCAGGATATCTGGACATTTTGATGCGCCCGGAGCGCCACAACAACGTCAAAGTGCTGCTGTTGATGGACGTGGGCGGCACCATGGACGACCACATCGCCCGCGTCGAAGAGATGTTTTCGGCGGTGAAGGCCGAATTCAAGCACCTTGATTTTTATTACTTCCACAACTGCGTCTATGACTTCATGTGGAAGAACAACAAGCGCCGCTACGCCGAGAAGTTCCCGACCTGGGACATCTTGCGCAAGTACAACAAAGACTACAAACTGATCTTCATCGGGGACGCCACCATGAGCCCCTACGAAATTTTGCAAAAAGGCGGCAGCGTTGAATACAACAACGAAGAAGCTGGGGCCGAGTGGCTGCAGCGCTTGACACACACCTTCCCCAAGTTCGCCTGGATCAACCCCGAGCCGCAGGGTGTTTGGCAATACCGCCAAAGCATTTCCATCATCCAGCAGCTCATGAGCAACCGCATGTTCCCGCTGACGCTCAAGGGCTTAGAAGACGCCATGCGCATGCTCAGCAAGTGAGTTTTGCCTGAAGCGGCCATCGCTTGTGCCCGCTTACAATCTCCCACGCTCTAAGCCACCGTAGTTCAATGGATAGAACTCTCCCCTCCTAAGGGAGTGATACAGGTTCGATTCCTGTCGGGGGCACCAGCTATAGAAAAAATATCTATACGCCTCAACTACTTAGCACTGCCAAGGACACCTTGTTTAGGTATTTCCTAGGTAGAGCCAATGTCCACACTCCAATTTGGTAGCATCACAATCATTGTGAACGGCTACACCATCAATAACGGTCTCCCGTACTTCCAAAAGGCTGTGCCATTGGCCTTGAGAAGTCGCTGCGGGAAAGCGACCATAAAAGTCCGGCTACATGAGCACAACGGAAACCTAGCCTTGCAGTGTCACCGTCTGGACAAAAAATACTCCGCCTTGTTTCGGGCGATGAAGGAAGACTCAACCATTACACCCACCGAAGCTAAACTTTCCGGGGTAGCTCTCCTTGAAATGGCAGGTATGCGCCCGGGTGATGGTCTCAACGACCACGTTACATCCCACGGCAACGGTAGAACCGAAACGCTCAACGCAGCAGATCTTCTGCATGACTTTCTGTCTGAGAGAGACTATGAACCTTCAGCGGCAACAACTGCCGCATTTGCAGCCTTGAACAACACGCTGCCAGTTCTTTTGTCTGAAGCATTCCCCATTTACCTTGATAACCATTCCAAGGGAAGCGACAAGAAATTCATTGAGGCTCAGCGTCAACACTGGAACAAGCTTGTTGATCTGCTCGGGGATGTACCTATCAAGGCCGTGTCTCGCTTGGATGCTAAGAAATACAGAGACCACCGACTAGCCTCTGGGGTTGCACCTTCAACGGTGAAGCGTGAAATCAATGTCCTTAGGGCTGTGTTCGCTAAGGCTATACGTGAACTGTCCCTTGGCATTCCTAATGAGTTTGCAGGACTTGAAATCAAGCTCTCCAATCGCAACTCTAAGAATAGGATTCCCTACGCAAAAGATGAGATTCAGTTGCTGGTGACTGAGGCGCTCAGGTTAGACGATGAACAGCGCAGGATTGTCCTTTTACTTGCCCTTACAGGTGCTCGCCTTGCTGAGATAGTAGGCCTACGTGGAGATGACTTTGATCCCGTGGCTAGGAGCATCCATATTCGTGAGCACTCGTCGCGCTCCGTCAAAACCGAGCAATCAAACCGAGTGGTTCCATTGCTTGAGCTAGCCTTTGAAGCCTTGACGAAGCAAGCCAATGCTGTGATGGGAGATTACCTGTTTCCGAGCTATGCCAGTTCCGAAGGAACCAACGCTGATTCTGCCTCTGCCACCTTGAACAAATGGGCGAAGAAACACGTGGAGGGTAAATCCATGCATTGTTTCCGTCATGCGATGAGAGATCAGTTACGGGCAGTGATGTGCCCGGAGTCCGTGGCTAAGGAAATCGGGGGCTGGTCATCAAGCCATGATGTATCGGTCCACTATGGGCAGGGTTACCCAGTGGAACTAAAGCTTGAATGGTTAGGTAAGGCATACGACTGGCTGGAAAAGTGAATGTGAGGGTCAGTTAAGCACCCTCTATAGCCCTGAATTTATCGAATTACTTGGAGAATAAATGAGTTCATTTGGTCATCCACCTGAGGATTTGGACTACTCACTGCCATTGGAACCAATGCAACTGAATGTCATTGGGGAGCAGCAGTCAGCCCTCAAGGATTTACTTAAAGAACTAATCGATACTCATCCGACAAAGTTGACCAAAGATCAAAGGCATGACCTACGCGATGTGTACAGGCAGATCCTTTTGAATGTGGTCTACAACAGCGTTCGTAAGGTCCATACCGCCATACCAAGGGGCACGCAGTCGTTTCAGAAGGCCTCTTATTGGAGCAGCTGTGGTCTGACTTACAAATTCACTGTCCCCGCGCTCGACCGTCTTGTTGAAGATGGTCTGATAGTCCAAATGAAGGGCGTTTACAACGGTCCCGGAGGATTCTCAAGATTGACGCGAGTCTTTGGAACTGACAAGCTGGCACAGAGAGTTGATGCTCTAAAGATTGCGGAGGCAGTGGACTTTGGCTGGGACGAAGATGCAGCACAGGTTGTACTAACTGACTTCCCATACAAGGCCGACACCCTGAGCGAAGACCACCCTGATGTCAGTCGGGTAACAAGGATCAACAGGTTCCTAAAAGATCACCATTGGCAACAAAGAGGCCCTATCAGGGTTATGTACAAGAAAAACCCCGTCTACAGCGGGCGGGTGTACACAAGGTTCCAGAACATGCCCAAGGAGCTCCGTGCACAGATGCTCATTGATGGCAAGGAGACCGTGGAACTGGATTACAAATCCAATCACTTGATGATGCTCATTGCAATGCTGGGACAACCGCTACCGGATGATCCTTACCTTGCGATAGCTGAGATTTCAGAATGTAGTCGGGATCAAATCAAGGTGTTCACTACAGCCAGTTTGGGGGCAGATTCAGAGGTTAAAGCCTTCAACTCGCTAAAGCGTAAGAGGTTCAATAAGGAGTTGTTCAACAAGATCAAGTTGGCTGCAACCAGCTTGTATGAGGGACTACCCCTGTTCACAGGTGTAGGTGTCATGCTGCAAAGTCTAGAAGGTCAGATAGCACTAGAAATCATGGAAGCAGGAGCTAATAAAGGGATAGTTGTGTTACCAGTTCATGACTCATTCATAACGACTGCTGACAACGAGAGCTGGCTGTGGGATCAGATGGCTAAGCAATGGGCTAACAATGTCATAGACGGTGCTAAGACTAAGGTAGAGAAGAAGAGTAGTAGATAGGGGACAGACAGTAAGACAGGAAAGCATTACTAGTAACCGCAGATTCACATTACAACCCTACCTAACCACGATGCGTGATTTTAGGTCTGTGTGCTAATTCATTCTGTGGAGCAGGTGCTAAAGAAATAATGGACAAGGAGTGCGGCAAGCCATTACTGCTGAAATAATTATTTTCTAAAGTTATTTAGATAAACACTAATAATGCGACCTAAAACTTTTGTGAACTTTGATTTTTTACACATTGACCGCTTGATCTACCTGTCACTCCATCTGCACCACCAACTCTAGAAATAGTCATAGCATAATTCCCATTATACCTATTAATAGATATTTCTATTTTATGTTTAATATCACGCGCATTACCAGTATCTTGTACACGCGGCCAACCAATTAAATTGTAAGATGCATCCCCTCCCGAAAGCTGATTACTAAACACTATCGGCACGCCATCAACAGATCCCGAACCAATTAAAAAGTTTTCAAAATTTACATTTAATTGATTGCCACCTGATGTTCCACTACCTGCACATGAAAGACTAAATGGGAATTCTTGGCCGTAGGAATGTACTGACGAAAAAAATAGCATAACAAATGCAAAGAATGCCTTATTAATATATTTTTCCATAATATATTTTAGGTGATAAAAATTATCTTATCCTATATTTTAAATTTTTATAAACTTTTAATTCGGAATTTGGAAAGGGCAATAACTATCAAACATCCGTCTAGTAACGAATTTACATTCAAAGTCCACACAATATGTCCCAATGTACTTGAAGCCTTGAGCCGTGCTAACCCCCTCGCACGACTTAAGAGTGCCTGCACTTGCATGAATTGCAGAAGAACTGATCAGCAAAGGAAGCATCAATGAGGCAGTTACTAGAATTTTTTTCATAAAACTGGTTGCATTTTGTTGCTGAACTCAAAAGATATCCTAATTTGGGATATCCCGCAAGAGGTTTCAGCATTGCCTCATGCGGCTCGTTAGAGATAGAGAAAAAACACTGAGGGAGCGCCTTAAACAGGCACGTCTTGCCGCTGGCCTGCGTCAGGTTGATGTCGCAGAACAACTTGCAAAACCTCAGTCTTACATAGCAAAAATCGAGAGTGGGGAGAGGAAAATGGACTTCATAGAGGTGCTGGACATCTGTATGGCCCTTGGCCTCGATCCCTGTGAACTCACCAAAGAACTGACTAACTAGCTAACTACCTAACCGTTTCAGAATTCTTTTTTTGTGAATGTAGCAAGCACCTGCACTGGCAACTCTGACAGCTCCACCCCTCCCCCCTTATGTCTTGACTCAACAGATTTCTGCCAAGTAAGCTGTTTAGCTAGAAATTAGGTAGGATCTAACGTAGAATTCGTTGCAATCCTTGCCAGTACTAGGGAGTGATACAGGTTCGATTCCTGTCGGGGGCACCAAACGCCATCCAATCCAAATTACCGAATGACCTCAGGCGTGAGCGCCTGGATGGCTTGGTAATTGGTCAAAAACACCCTCCCGTGCAAATGCTGCAAAAAGTGCGTGGTGTTGAGCTTGTCCATCACCGGGCCTTTGATCTCTGAAAAATGCAGTGCAATCCCAGAGTCTTTCATTCGACTGGCAATGGCTTCCAAGCTTTCCAAGGCACTGGCGTCGATGTCGTTCACCGCAGAACATTGCAACACAACATGCTCTAAGCCTGGATGCGCTGCCACCTCGGCGTTGATGCGGTCTTCCACGCCACGGGCGTTGGCGAAAAACAGGCTGGCATCCACCCGCAGGCAGACCAGCTTGGGACTGGTCAACACATTGTGGCGAAGCACATTGCGGAAATGCTCGGTGCCCGGCACCAGCCCCACAGTGGCCATGTGGGGGCGGCTGGCTCGGAACAAAAACAGGGCCAAAGACACCACCACACCCAACACCAAACCCGTTTCCACACCCACCAACAAGGTGGCCAGCAAAGTGGTGGCTACGGCGATGAAGTCGAGTTTGGAGAATCGCCAAGTGGATTTGAAGATGCCAAAGTCGACCAAAGAGAGCACCGCCACGATGATGGTGGCCGCCAGTGTGGCCTGCGGCAGATAGTAAAGCGCAGGGGTTAAAAACAGCGAAGCCAGCGTGATGCCCACCGCCGTGTACACGCCTGCGGCTGGCGTGACAGCGCCGGCATCAAAATTGACCACAGAGCGTGCGAAACCACCGGTCACGGGAAAGCCGCCCGTGAATGCCGCCGACAAGTTGCTGGCACCCAAGGCCACCAACTCTTGGTCAGGTTCAATGCGTTGACGACGTTTGGCGGCCAAGGTTTGGCCCACCGACACCGATTCAACAAACCCCACCACGCTGATGAGCAGCGCTGGCACCCACAGCTCTTGCCACAAAGCCAAGTCCCACAGCGGCGCAGTGAGCGGGGGCAAACCTTGCGGCACCGTGCCCACCAACTTCATGCCTTGGCCTTGCCAGTCCAGCGCCCAAGCCAACGCCGTGGTCAGGGCAATGGCGGCCACGGGACCTGCCTTGGCCAGCACATCGGCCAGCTTGGGTTTGAGGCCTGCAGCAATGAGCAGTGGTTTCAAGCCTTTGCGAACCCAAAACAAAAACACGGTGGCGGCGAAGCCCACACCCAAGGTGAGCAAGTGGAGGTTAGAAGCTTGGTGCATCAGCGCAGACAGCAGCTCTACAAAGTTGTGGCCCTCGGCTTTCACACCCATGAGGGTTTTGATTTGGCTCAAAGCGATCAACAGACCCGAGGCCGAAATAAAACCAGAGATGACTGGGTGGCTTAAAAAATTGGCCAAGAAGCCCAATCTCAAAAACCCCATGATGAGCAACATGCCGCCCGACAAAAATGCCAAAGTGATGGCCACTTGCCAATAAGCATGCGTCCCCGCAGCCGCATGTTCCGCCACCGCAGCAGCGGTCATCAAAGACACGACGGCCACAGGCCCCACCGCCAAGACACGGCTGCTGCCCAACACCGCATAGAGCAGCAAAGGCGCGACGCTGGCATACAAACCCACCTCAGGCGGCAGGCCTGCCAGCAATGCATAGGCCAAGCTTTGCGGGATCAGCATGATGGTGACGATGAGTGCCGCCACCATGTCGTTGGTGAAAGCTTCTCGGTTGTACAGGCGACCCCACACCAGCATGGGAACAGTGGGGAACCATTGTCGCAACGCGGTCATCGGTCCACCACTTCAGCGTTGGGGGAGTCCATCGTGAGGCTCAAGCCGCGTTGAATTTGGCTTTGCGGGGTGCGTGGACAAAACGGTCCATCAACTCAAAGCCCAGCATGCCGACCAACATGGCCACGACAAACACCAGTGCTTTGGGTTGGCCATCGGCCATCGACACCAGGGCCGGGCCAGGGCAAAAACCAGCCAAGCCCCAACCTGCACCAAACAACAAACTGCCAATCACCAGTTTTTTGTCCATGTCCATGTTGGTGGGCAGGCGCATAGCGCCGCCCAAAAAGGTGCTGGTGCGTTTTTTGGCCACGGTGAAAGCGAAAAAGCCGACCATGATGGCGCCGCCCATCACCAGTGCCAAGGAAGGGTCCCAAGTGCCAAAGAGGTCAAGAAAGCCCATGACTTTGCCGGGGTCGGTCATGCCCGAGAGCATGAGGCCCAAGCCAAACAGCAGACCAACGACAAATTCAGCGATGCGGTGGAGGTGGTTTTTGTTAAGCATGTTGATTTCCTTAGAGGATGTGACGCAGCACGTAGACCATGACAAAGCCGGCACCCATGAAAGACAGGGTGGCCACCAAGGAGCGGGGTGACAGACGAGACAAACCACACACACCATGACCACTGGTGCAACCAGAGGCATAGCGGGTGCCGATGCCCACCAGCAAACCGGCAGCAATCACCATCCAGTCAGACGCGTCAATGCGCGGGGCGGTGATGTACTGCGCGGGCACCACGGCGTGAAAAACCGTGGGTGCGGCAAACATACCCAGGAGAAATGCAACACGCCAAGTGGCGTCGCCCACTTTAGGTGGCAGCAGCCCACCCAAAATGCCGCTGATGCCCAAGATGCGTCCGTTGACCAAGATGAAGATGGCCGAGGCCACCCCCAAAATGATGCCGCCGACGAGAGAGGCGAAAGGCGTGAAATGTGCCCAATCGATGTTCATGCTGATGCTCCTTCTTGTGGTCCACAAAATTGTTCGAATAAAACGGTCATGACCGCCAGCGCTTGGGGGCTGGCGATTTGGTAGTAAATGTTTTTGCCATCGCGGCGGGTGGTGACAAGCTCTTCGTCGCGGAGTACCGTCAGCTGCTGCGACAGGGTGGGCTGCACGATGCCCAAGAGCTCTTCCAACTCGCCCACACGCTTTTCGCCTTGAGACAGTTGGCACAGCAGCATCAAGCGGTCCGGGTTGGAGAGGACTTTCATCAGACGGCAAGCATGGCCGGCTGAAGTTTTCATTTTTTCAAGGTCCAGGGTGTTGGTGTCCATGGGCGGGTTTTCCTGCTTTTCAATTAAGGATGGTAAATTATATTGACAAACAAACTATTAGTCAATATACTATTGAAAACTTAATTCAAAGGGCTTTGCGATGAATACCGCCACTGTCACCCCCCAAGTCCACGGCATTTTTGACCCCGCTACCTGGACCGTCACTTATGTGGTCTACGAAAAACCGGGGGCCGCTTGCGCCATCATTGATTCGGTGTTGGACTACGACCCCAAGTCGGGCCGCACCAGCCACAAGTCAGCGGACAAGGTGATTGAGTTTGTCAAAGCCAAGGATCTGAAGGTGGCCTGGATTCTTGAAACCCATGCCCACGCCGATCACCTGAGCGCCGCCCCTTACCTGAAACAACACTTGGGTGGCCAAACCGCCATCGGTGACCACATTGGTGGCGTGCAAAAAGTGTTCAAGGGCATCTTCAACATGGAAGACAGCTTCAAGGTTGACGGGTCGCAGTTCGACCATCTGTTCGCCGAGGAAGAGGCCATCACCATTGGCAACCTGACAGGCAGCACTCTGTTCGTGCCGGGCCACACACCCGCTTGTGTGGCTTATCAATTTGGCGATGCCGTTTTTGTGGGCGACACCCTGTTCATGCCCGATGTGGGCACCGCACGTTGCGACTTTCCCGGTGGCGACGCCAAAACCTTGTACGCCTCGACACGCAAAATTTTGAGCTTGCCGCCCCAGACCCGGTTGTTCATGTGCCACGACTACCCGCCCAATGGCCGCTCGGTGAATTTTGAAACGACTGTGGCCGAACAAAAAGCCAAGAACATCCATGTGCACGACGGCATTGGTGAGGCCGAGTTTGTCGAGATGCGCACAAAGCGAGACGCTACTTTGGAAATGCCGGTGCTGATCCTGCCTGCGGTGCAAATCAACATCCGCGCTGGCGAGTTGCCGCCCAAGGAAGACAACGGCATTGCCTACGTCAAAATTCCTTTGAACGCCCTTTGATCGGCACCCGCTCCCAATCGGTGCGATTTTTTTATTTGGCCCCCGCCAGAATCCAAGCGGCCAGTGTTTTGGCATCTACTTCGCTCAACGCGGATTGAGCGGGCATGGGCACAGGGCCCCATTTCCCGGCACCACCGGCCTTGATGCTGTTGGCCAAATTGGCCACGGCATCTTTCTGGCCTGCATATTTTTTGGCAACGTCTTGATAGGAAGGTCCCACCAATTTCCTGTCAACAGCATGGCAAGACATGCAGGCATTTTTCTTGGCCAGATCAGCGCTGGCGAAGGCAGGGGACATGGTCAACGCGTAAAAAGCGATGGTCGAATAAATCAGTTTCATCTGAACTCCCAATAGAAAAGTGCCATCAAAGTATCAGCAGGTCATCCGTTCTCGATGCACCCTTGTTGTCGCGCCAAAAAACGGAAAGTTTATCGCCCAATTTGGCGCTTTTGAGGTTGAACTGCAGGTAAGGATGGCGGGCAACACCCGGGCCCCAATCTGCGGTCATGACCTCTTTGGCGTTGTGGCTGATGACCACCCTGTCAATGTGCCAAGCCATCACCACCTTGCCTGCAGCGTTTTTGCGTTGCCCTGATTCCATTTCGTGGGCCATGCGCATGCGCACCAAGGCAGACTCGCCTTGAATTTGGGTGCGGATTTTGGTCGGCTCGGTCGCCCGTTTGGCCTCCACATCGTCCACCGTGTCGGATGTGCCGCCACAACTGCCCAGCACCACTTTGACTTCTTTCTTGGCGTAAAAAGCACGTCCATCGTTCAAAAGCACCAGGCCGTAAACCACCGAGGTCTGCGCCATCTTGATGTGCATGGTCAAAGACGAACCCACGCCCTCGGTCAACTTGATCACCGCAGCCAAAGGGACAGGGTTTTTTTCGACAAACAACGCAAAGCTGCTGACACCCGACAAGCTGGTGCTGATGTCCATGGGCACAGATGCCCCGTTTTCAGCGTAATCCAGCGTGTTGAGTTTCACATCTGCGCTGAGTGTCAGGGATTTAGCACCCAGAGCTTTGGCAACCTCTGCCAGGGTTTTGCGTTCAAAAACGGGTGAGCTTGCACCCACCCAGGAAGGCCAAACTGTGGCAGCCAAGCCCGCACTGAGGCCAGCCGCCTGCTGCAAGCATTCGCGTCGAGAGTAAAGGGTCACGGTCGTCACATCAAGCCAGTGTGTCAGCCCAAATGTTTTGCGCCCAAGCCCAAGCGTAAACACCTTCCAGTTCGTTGGCAGCGCTCGAGACACCCCCTGAACCTGGCACGGTCAGCATGGTTTTCTTCTCCGCGTCATAACGGTGCACGCTGGCCACATGCACCACATCTTTGGTGCTGACATAGCTGTAGCAGGTGTTGTTGTAAATGGG
The DNA here is from genome assembly GCF_002778285.1 of Limnohabitans sp. 15K. Classification (GTDB taxonomy): domain Bacteria; phylum Pseudomonadota; class Gammaproteobacteria; order Burkholderiales; family Burkholderiaceae_C; genus Limnohabitans_A. Next base: position 258,059 of record NZ_NESM01000003.1, on the reverse strand, counting down.
CATGGGGTTGACCTCTTTGCCCATCAACAAGGCAATGACCGCTGCCGCACAGGTCTTGCCGTGCTGGTTGGCCATGTGGCCCGACTTGGGCATGCCAGGCGCGATCTGGATCGCGTCGCCCAAAACGTGCACGTTTTGGGCGGCTTTGGATTCGAAGGTGAGGAAATCCACTTCGCACCAGCGCTTGTTGGCCGTGGCCAGACCCGCGTTGACAGCGATGTCACCAGCGCGCATGGTCGGAATCACGTTGAGCACGTTGGCCTTGATGTCGTCGTTGAACTCAAACTTCAAGGTGTTGGTGGCCGCGTCGACATCGGTCACGTTGTGTTTGTTGCGGTATTCGATGATGCCGTTGTAGCGCTCGGCCCAGGCTTTTTTGAACAGCGGACCTTTGGAAGTCACGTCGTCGTTGGCGTCCAAGATCAACACCTTGCTCTTGGGCTTGGCCTTGCTGAAGTAGTCGGCCACCTGGCAAGCGCGCTCGTAAGGACCGGGAGGGCAGCGGTAAGGGGCCAGCGGGATGGACATGGCAAACACGCCGCCGTCGGGCATGGCTTCGAGTTGCTTGCGCAGGGTGACGGTTTGTTCGCCGGCTTTCCAAGCGTGCATGACTTTGTCTTTGGCACCGGCCTTGTTCATGCCAGGCAAGGTTTCCCACATGAAGTCCACGCCGGGTGAGACGATCAAGCGGTCATAAGTCAGCTCGGCGCCACCCGCCAACTTGACAATGCGCTTGTCGGCATCGATGGTGTTGACGCGGTCTTTGATGACTTTGACACCGTGGCGCTTGGTCAGGTTGTCATAAGGCGTGGTGATCTCGGTGATGGTTTTGCTGCCCCCAATGACCAAGTTGGACATGGGGCAAGAGATGAAGGCATCGCTGGGTTCAACCAAGGTGACCTGGATCTTGTGCTCGGACCACATGCGCAGGTATTTGGCAGCCGTGGCACCCGAGTAACCCCCGCCGATGACCACCACTTTGGGACCGCTTCCACCACCCACGGTGGCACAACCCGAAACCAGACCCATCGCGCCCAATGCGGAGCCCGTTTGCAAAAATTGACGACGTTGCATGACCTTGTTTCCTTATTTCTTTTGTGCAGCAAAGTAAGCGGCAATGGCAACAATCTGCTGATCCGAGTAGCCCTTGGCCAACTGGTGCATGATGGTCGCCGCGGGCATGCGCCCTGCTTTGAAGTCCTGCATTTTTTGGACGGTGACCTCTTGGGGCAGGCCCGCCAAGCTGATCATGCCGGGCTGCGCTTGGCCGTTCGTGCCATGGCAAGCAGCGCAAGAAGCCGCCCAACTGCGCGCTTGCAAAGCCTCCGAAGACTGTGCCTGCGCCAAACCTGCCGTTGAAATCAACGCGCCGGTCAATAACCATAATTGAAAGTTCATAAGGGCTCCAAACGGGATAGGTGGTGTTGGGGACAGATTGTGCCGATTTTTACCCTCTATTTAACCAACGAATAGTTGTTTGTTTATTCACAAACAAAGCTAAGAACACCGCCTAAGATGCCGTGATGCAATCCACCCATACTTTCAGGCAGCGGCTGTTCCTCATCTTGGAGCTTCAGAGCCACAAAGACAAAAAACTGGCTTGGTTGTTTTCTTGGCTGTTGACCCTGATGGTGCTGGGCAATGTGTTGGCGGTGATCTTGGAGTCTGTGCCGTCGATCGAATCGCGATACGGTTCCTACTTGGTGTTTTTTGATACTTTTTCAGTGGCATTTTTCAGCATGGAATACCTGCTGCGTGTTTGGACTGCAGCGGATCGAAACCTGCAGACACACACCACAGAAATCCGCCGCCGCTGGGCTTATGTACTCAGTTTTCACGGCTTGGTGGATTTGCTGGCCATCTTGCCTTTCTTTTTGCAGGCCTTTTTGCCGGGTCTGGACCTGCGTTTTTTGCGTGTCGTCCGGATCATGCGCATCCTGAAGTTGTCGCATTACTCCACGGCCCTGGAAGACCTGTTGGCCTCTATTTACGCCGAAAGAGACGCTTTCATCTCGGCGCTTTACCTGCTGGCCTTGTCCATCCTCATCACATCATGCTTGATGTATTTTGCCGAACACGCCTTGCAGCCCGACAAACTGGGCACCATTCCCGATGCCATGTGGTGGTCCATCGTCACCATCACCACGGTGGGCTATGGCGATGTGACGCCCGTCTCCCCTTGGGGCAAAGTGATCGGCGCGTTCACGGCCTTGTCGGGGGTTTTCACAGTGGCCTTGTTGACCGGCATTGTGGCTTCGGCCTTTGCCACCCGGGTGCGTACGCATGAGTTGGAGTTCATCACTGAAGTGGAAGAACTGCTCAAAGACGGTCAAGTGGACGCCAAAGAACAGCGCACCATTGAACATTTGCGCCGTGAATTCAGCATCACCGAAGACCATGCCCGAGCCATCGTGCGGCAAATCTTGGAAGAAAAATCGCTGATGAATCCAGGCCGTTCAAAACCCTGATGGACCGGGCCCACCCCGCCTGAAGTTTGTCAGTGGGCGGACGGGCGCAAAGTACGGCTGAGCAAGATCACCGGGATCAAACCCACCAACACCAGCGCCAGCGATGGCAAAGCCGCTTCGCCCAAGCGTTCGTCGCGCGCCAATTGGTAGGCCACCACGGCCAAGGTGTCGCTGTTGAAAGGGCGCAGCACCATGGTGGCAGGCAGCTCCTTCATCACGTCCACAAACACCAGCAGCATGGCCGCCCAAGTGGTGCGCTGCAGCAGCGGGGCATGCACCCTGCGCATCAGGCCCCAGCCCGTCACGCCCAACATGCGGGCCGAATCGTCCAAACTGGCCGGAATGCGGGCATAGCCGCTTTGTACCGACTGCAAGGCCACTGCGCAAAAACGCACCAGATAGGCCCAAACCAAGCCCAAAGACGTGGCGGTGATCCATGCGCCGGCTGACGATGCTGGCCAGGTTTGCTGAATCCAGCCCAAGGGCAAAAGCAAACCCACCACCACCACGGCGCCGGGAATGGCGTAACCCAGCCCCACCAGCTGAATGGCCCATAGGCTGATGCGGTTGGCCCGGGTGCGCACGGTGAAAGACAGTGCCATCGCCACACCCACAGCCAGCACGGCCGTTACCGCGCCCAAGCGCAAGCTGGTCCAAGCCCACTGGCCAAAGCGCTCCCAAGGCATTTCGCTGGTTTCGCCCACAAAAGCCCGCAACATGATGAGCACCGGCAGCACAAAACCCAGCAGCACCGGTAAACCGCACACGCCCCAAGCCAGCCAACGGTGCAGGCCTTGAAGCTGCAGGGGCTGTGACTCTGCAGAGCCCTGACGCGAGCCGCGACCTTGGTTAAAGCGCATGCGCTTTTGGGCACGCTGCTCCAGCCGCAACAAAACCACCACCACCGCCAACAGCACCGTGGCCAGCTGGGCCGCGGCGATGCGGTTGTCCATGGACAACCAAGCTTTGTAAATGCCCGCTGTAAAGGTCTGGATGCCAAAGTAACTGGACACGCCAAAGTCGGCCAAAGTTTCCATGAGCGCGAGTGCCACACCCGCAGCCACAGCGGGGCGGGCGAGCGGCAAGGCGATCTCGCGAATGCGGCGGGACAAAGGGGCACCCAGCAGGCGGGCTGCTTCCATCAGGCCAGAAGCCCGCTCGACCAAGGCGGTGCGGGCCAACAAATACACATACGGGTAAAGCGAGAGCGTGAACACCAGCGCCGCCCCCCAGACGCTGCGCACATCGGGCCACAATCGCCCTTGCAATCCCAACGCCTCGCGCAAAGCCACCTGGAGCGGCCCGCTGAACTGCAAAAAATCGGTGTAGGCATAGGCCACCACATAAGCCGGCATCGCCAAAGGCAAGAGCAGCAACCACTCCAAAACGCCGCGCCCCGGAAAATCAAACAGCGTCACCAGCGCCGCCGTGGCCAAGCCCAACAGGGTCACACCCACCGCCACCATCAGGCAAAGACCCAGTGTGGTGAGCGCGTAATCGGGCAACACAGTGCGGGCCATCTCCAACAACAGATTGGCGCTTTCGCCACCCCATTGCAGCCACGAACCCAATACGGCCAAGACCGGCATGGCCAAAGCCAGCGCCAGCAGGGCCAAAAACAAGGAGGGGAGACCCGATAAACGGCGGGTCAAGGTGGTCAACATAGTCTTCGATTGTAGGAGCGCAGGCCAACCTGCCTACAATCCAGAGCATGTTTCTAGAACTGCGTCAACTGGACATCCAATACCCCGGGAGCACCGTGCCTGCGGTGCAGGGCGTCAGCCTGAGCCTAAAGGCTGGCGACATTGGGGTCTTGATTGGGCCTTCGGGTTGCGGCAAGACCACTTTGCTCAGGGCAGTCGCGGGTCTGGAGCCAGTGTCGGGCGGGCAAATCTTGCTGTCTGACAGGGTCGTCAGTGACAACGCCCACACCGAACCGGCTGAGCGCCGCCGCATCGGCATGGTGTTCCAGGATTACGCGCTGTTTCCCCACATGGACGTGGGCAGCAACGTCGGTTTTGGTCTGGCGCAACTGTCCAAAGCCGAACGCCAACAGCGTGTGGCCGAGGTGCTGACTTTGGTCGGACTGGAAGGTTCTGACAAACGCTTCCCCCATGAACTGTCGGGTGGCCAACAACAACGGGTGGCCCTGGCCCGAGCGTTGGCCCCAAGGCCCGATTTGCTGCTGCTGGACGAGCCGTTTTCCAACCTGGATGTGGACCTGCGCGAACGCCTGGCCCACGAAGTGCGCAACATCTTGAAGGCGGCCAAAGCCACGGCCTTGCTCGTCACCCACGACCAATTGGAAGCATTTGCCATTGGCGACGTGATCGGTGTGATGAACCAAGGCCAGCTGCACCAATGGGACGATGCCTACAGCCTGTACCACCGACCGGCCACCCGCTTTGTGGCCGACTTCATTGGGCACGGCGTTTTCACGCCCGCCACGCTGCGAGAAGTGGACGGGCATATTTTGGTCAGCACCCCCGTGGGCGAGCTGCGCGATGTGGGTGAATGCCCCCTGCCCTGCGCTTTTGAAGGCGGCCAATGTGATGTGCTGCTGCGGGCGGACGACATCGTGCACGACGACGATGCCCCCGTGAAAGCGCAAATTGTTCGCAAAACTTTTCGCGGCTCCGAGTTTTTGTACACCCTGCGCTTGGCCACGGGCGAGCAGCTCATGGCCCATGTGCCCAGTCACCATGACCACAAGCTGGGCGAATGGATTGGCATTCGCGCCGAAGTGGACCATGTGGTCACCTTCAACCGCGCCTGTCCGGTCACCGACCGGGACCTGTGCCAGATGCCTTGCGCCAAGGCCGAGGCTTGCGAGCACACCGAGCCTCAGTACCAACCCGTCAAATTCACCTGAATGCCACGCTGACGGCTTCGGCCCCAGTCATCAGGCCAGCAGCCCCGTTTGAGCCATCACCGCACGCAGTAGTAATAGAGCTCGTGTGCACGCACTTCGCTTTCCGTGCGGATCGGTGAAGGGTTGGGCAAATCGGGGGCCAACACCATTTTGTTGGCCAAGGCCCAAGTACGACCGACGGTGCGAATGCCTTGGTTCCAATCCCCCAAATTGGCCATGAACTCGTATTCTTCTGCTGTGGGCAAGCGCGCCTGAATGCCTTTGCAGGTCCGCTCTGCGGCTTCCGCACTTCGGGTGTGGCTGATGGGCACACCGGGCGCACCCACCAACTCCAATGTCCGGCTGCCCATCTGAACTTTGGAGGGGAACTGGGTGTGCTGGAATTCGGCGAACAACTGGCTGCTGATGGCCCGCATGACCTGCTCTGGCCGGCCAATCGCTTGGTAGTTGTAGGTTCTGCCGGAGGTGACCTGGATGTGCAAGGTCACCACCAAATCGCCTTTGCACGAGGGTGCATAAGAATAGGTGCCCCAGGCCATGGCATTGAGTTGGCCCAACATGCTGGCATCCAAATAACCCTGGCGTTTTTCTTCACGCAAGTCACGGGCCAAAGCAAAAATCGGTGCCGGATTGAAGAAGGTGATGTTGCGGTTGCGTGGCTGCCGCTGGGTGTACTGCGCGTCCAAAGAGGCTTTGAGGCTGCCCTCCAGCAGCGTGTCCATGCCTTTACCGGCACTGGCGCGCTCACGATTTTGTTGGGTGTAGCGGTCCAGCGCGTTGATCAAGTCGATCAACTGGGCCGGGTCAGCCCCCGCATTGAGCAAGGTCACCAGTTGTTGGCTTAACTTTTTCTGGCTCTCTTGTGCGGTGCTGCCGTAGGCTTCTTGGAACTGGCAAAGGTCTTGCCCTTTGATGAAGGGCACGGTTTGCCAAACCGTGATGGGGCTGTAGTGATCCGCCCAGACCGGTAGGCAAAACAACAGTGCAATGAAGCCAATGAATTTCATGCGGGGTCTCAATCTAGAAAACCGAAAAAACTGGTAAGAATTTTCATCAGATTATCAATCTTAGTGGGCTGTTCGCGGTGATCCAGCGCACCCATTCATCCGGCGATTTACAAAAACAAGAACTCAGACCATGATGACCACCTTGATGAAAACAAAATAGCTCAAGGTGATGCGATGCTGGACAAGCTCAACAACCGATCCCCGATGGCTGCCGTGGACGATGCGCCGGTCGTGCAGTGGGTTCAGCAACTGCTGGAGCAAGCGGTCGCACTCAAAGCGTCTGACCTGCACTTTGAGCCTTATGAACACCATTACCGCGTGCGCATGCGCATCGATGGTGAGCTGCGTGAAGTGGCCACGCCGCCAGCGGCTTTGAAAGACCGCCTTGCCTCGCGCATCAAAGTGTTGTCACGGTTGGACATTGCCGAAAAGCGCTTGCCGCAAGACGGTCGCATGAAACTGGTGTTGGCCAGCGAACGCGCGCTCGATTTGAGGGTGAGCACCTTGCCGACCTTGTTCGGCGAAAAGTTGGTGATCCGGGTGCTCGATACCGCTCAAGCCCAGCTCGATTTGACGCAACTGGGGTATGAGCCAGAAGACCTGGCCCGCCTGGTGGAGGCGATTCACCGACCCCACGGCATGGTGCTGGTGACCGGGCCGACAGGCTCTGGCAAAACACAATCGCTTTACGCTTGTTTGAACCGGCTCAACACCGCCGAAGTCAACATTGCCACGGTGGAAGACCCCTGTGAAATCCAGCTCCAAGGCATCAACCAGGTGAATGTGCAGGACAAGCCGGGGCTGACATTTGCCATCGCCTTGCGGGCTTTTTTGAGGCAAGACCCTGATATTTTGATGGTGGGCGAAGTGCGCGACTTGGAGACGGCCAACATCGCCATTCAGGCGTCACAAACGGGCCATTTGGTGCTGTCGACCTTGCACACCAACGACGCCCCCAGCACCTTGGTGCGTTTGCGCAACATGGGCACAGCCGCCTACAACATCGCGGCCAGCGTGACCCTGATCACAGCGCAACGCTTGGTGCGCTGCTTGTGCCCGCTGTGCAAAGTGCCCGTGAGTTTGCCAGCCGATGTGTGCTTGCAAGCGGGTTGGCCTGCCCAATGGCTGACCGGGCCAACGGTGGATGCGTACCAACCGGTCGGCTGTGCGCACTGCCACAAAGGCTTCGCCGGACGCACCGGGATCTTTCAAGTCATGCCCGTCAGCGCAGACATGCAACACCTCATTTTGCAAGAGGCTGGCAGCCAAGCGATGGGCGAACTGGCCCAACGCGAAGGGGTCAGCACACTGCGGCTGGCTGGGCTGCGCAAAGTCCTGCAAGGTGTGACCTCACTGGACGAGGTGTTGGCCAATACCCGGTCCGGCGCATGAGCCAGCCCATTCCATTCGCTTGGCAAGGGCGAGACGCTCAGGGCCGCAAACAGCAGGGCCGGCTAAAGGCCCCCAGCGCTGGCCTGGCCCGGGCCCAATTGCGCAGGCAGGGTGTCATGCAGGTGCGGCTGCAGCGGCTGTGGTGGGACCGCCTGCCCCGCGTGCGCCCTAACGAACTGTCGCTCATGACCCGGCAACTCGCGGCCCTGCTTCGGGCTGGTGTGCCGCTGCTGCAGTCTCTGGACATGTTGTCACGCAGCCTGCCTTCTTTGGCCTTGAACGAAGTGATGCAACAGGTGCACAACGATGTGGCCTCGGGGACGGCCTTGCACGATGCCTTGGCCAAGCACCCAGCGCAGTTCTCCGGGCTTTACATCAGCATGGTGCAAGCAGGCGAGTCGGCCGGCATTTTGGACACCATGATCGAACGCTTGGCGCACACCTTGGAGAAGAACGAAGCCCTGCGCTCGCGGGTGCGATCGGCACTCATGTACCCCATGGCGGTGCTGGGCGTGGCCATGGCGGTGTTGGTGCTGATTTTGGTGTGGGTGGTGCCCGTGTTAGAAGATGTGTTCAAGTCCTTCGGGGCCGAGTTGCCCTGGCCCACCCAAATGGTGGTGGCACTGAGCGAGGGACTGAGCTCGTCGGGCCCACTGGCGCTGGTGCTGGTTTTAGCCGGGCTGGGGTGGTGGCTGCCTGCACAGCAAAAAACCACACCCAGCACCGCCCGAATTCGGCTTTGGCGGGACCGCTGGTTGCTCAAGCTACCCGTCTTCGGGGCGCTACTGGAAACGGCTGTGGTGGCCCGCTGGGCACAGACTTTGTCGGCCTTGCTGGCGGCAGGTGTGCCTTTGACCGAGGCCTTGGAACCTGTGGCCCAGGCCTGCGATCAGGCGGTCTATGGGCGCTTGACTTTGCAGCTGCAAAGGCAAGTGGCACAGGGCAGCCGCCTGAGCGAGGGCATGGCCCAGAGCGGGCGCTTTGCCCCCATGATTGTGCAACTGTGCGCCACGGGTGAAGAGACCGGTTCGATGGACCATTTGCTGGCACGGGCAGGCGCTTTGATGGAAACCGAACTCGACGACCGGGTCAATGGCTTGTCCAGTTTGCTGGAACCTTTGATCATCGTGGTGCTGGGCAGTCTGATTGGCGGTATTCTTGTGGCCATGTATTTGCCAATTTTTCGCTTGGGTCAGGTCTTTTGAGATGAGCCTGGACCTCTTTTCCTGGACCTTGGTGGTCTTGCTGGGCTTGGCCATTGGCAGCTTTTTGAACGTGGTGATTCACCGCCTGCCCCGCATGATGGAAGCGCAATGGGCTGCAGAGATGGCACAAGACGCCCAAGCCTCGTCTGAAGGCCCTTACAACATCGCTGTGCCCCACTCGCATTGCCCGCACTGCCAGCACGAACTGTCCTGGACGGAAAACATCCCCGTGCTCAGCTATGTGTGGCTCAAAGGCCGATGCAAACAATGCCACACCCCCATTGGTTGGCGCTACCCCGCCATAGAAATTTTGTGTGCGGTCTTGTTTGCATGGGTTTTTGCCCAGCATGGCCTGAGCGCCAGAGCCTTGGCATGGGCCGGATTTGCCGCGGCGCTGGTCGCTTTGGCGGCGATCGACGCCGACACCACCCTGTTACCCGATGCCATCACCCAGCCTTTGGTGTGGTCCGGTTTGCTGGCCGCGAGCTTGGGGCTCAGCCAAGTGAGCCTGAGCACCGCGCTTTGGGGGGCTGTGGTGGGCTATTTGTTTTTGTGGTCGGTGTATTGGCTGTTCAGGCTCATCACCGGCAAAGAAGGCATGGGCCAAGGTGACTTCAAACTGCTGGCGGCTTTAGGCGCTTGGCTGGGTTGGCCCGCCTTGCTCTCGCTGGTCTTGATCGCGTCTCTCACGGGTGTGGCCTATGGCCTTTACTTGCGCTGGCGCCAACGCATGCCGCAAGACGGTCAGATGCCCTTTGGGCCCTTTTTGGCTTTGGCGGGTCTGTGGGTCATGGCTTTAGGCCCCCTGCCTTTCATTCAGGTTTAAAACATGAACACCCCACACATTTGGCGCTTGGGCCTCACAGGCGGTATTGGCAGTGGCAAAAGCACTGTGGCGGGCATGTTGGCCGCCAAAGGGGCCGCCGTGATCGATGCCGATGCGATTTCGCGCAGCTTGACCGCCCCAGGCGGACGGGCCATGGCCGCGATTGCACAAACTTTTGGGCCACACATGGTCGATGCCCAAGGCGCGATGGACCGGCAAGCCATGCGCGATGTGGTGTTTCAAAACCCCCAGGCCAAACAACAGCTGGAAGCCATCATCCACCCGCTGGTCAGCCAGCTCACCGCAGAGCAAGCACATGCGGCGGTGCAAAGTGGTCATCGCGTGCTGGTGTTTGACGTGCCTCTTTTGGTCGAATCGGGCGAACGCTGGCGAAAACAAGTCGACCGGGTGATCGTGGTGGACTGCGATGCCCAAACCCAGCGGCAACGGGTCACGGCCCGCAGTGGCTTGGCCGTTGAAGAGATTGACCGGATCATCGCCTTGCAAGCCCCCCGTGCGCAGCGTCTGGCCTGTGCCGACCAGGTGATCTTCAACCAGGGCCTGAGTCTGGCCGAATTAGAGGCCCAAGTGGCTCAAGTGGCCGCTGACTTCGGGCTATGATGGCGGCACTGGAAGACGCCGCGTGATACTGTACGAATACCCTTTTAACGAACGCATCCGCACTTACCTGCGCTTGCAACAACTGTTCAACCGCCTGGGCCAATTGATGGCCCGCAGCGAGGCCTTGGACCACCACTTTGCGCTGACCACTTTGTTCGAGATCATCGAAGTGGCTTCGCGCTCGGAACTCAAATCCGATGTACTCAAAGACCTGGATCGCCAAAAGCAACTCTACAACGGCTACCGCGGCAACCCCGCCATCTCGGAAAAAGCCTTGGACGGCCTGATCGCCCAGCTCGACGAGCACTTTGAAGCACTCAACCAGGTCAGCGGCAAGATTGGCCAAGGCCTGAGCGACAACGATTTTCTGATGGCCTTACGTAGCCGTGCCGTGATCCCGGGCGGCACTTGCGAATTTGACCTGCCGGCCTACCACGCTTGGCAGCACCACGATGCCGCCAGCCGTGCCCAAGACCTGTCGCAATGGGTAGCACCGTTTGGCCCCTTGGCCCAAGCCGTGAAGCTGCTGCTGCAAATGCTGCGCGAATCGGGCAGCAGTCAGAAAGTCATGGCCACAGCCGGTCAGCTGCAACAAAACTTGCCGCAAGGACGCACTTTCCAATTGCTGCGGCTGAAAATTGATCCCTCATTGGGCATCACCCCTGAAATCAGCTGCAACCGCTTGTTGGTGGTCATTCGCATGATGCAGCAGCAGGCCGATGGCAAATTGCTGGCCACCACCGACGATGTGCCTTTTGAGATGTCTTTGTGCGCATGAGCGACTCGAACCAGCCCCAAGCCTTCGAACCCCGCAAAGTGCGCTGCCCTGCCTGCGCAGGCACCAGCCTTTACAGCCCTAAAAACCCCTACCGACCGTTTTGCAGCGCCCGCTGCAAAGGCGTGGACTTGGGGGCCTGGGCCAGCGAAGAGTTCAAGCTGCCCGACGAAACCCCGCCCGACGAGACTTTTGGCGATCCACGTTTGCAGTGAGAAGCCCGAAACCCGTTGGGTTTCAATCGTGTGTGGCGTCTGTGAACTGGCGCTCTTCGGCCAGCCAAGAGAGCACGGGAATGGTGCCCGGCAGCACCGGCGTCACAGCCACGGGCAGCAACTGCCAAGCGTGTGATTGCGCTTCGCGCATTTGCAACTCACCCTGCCAGTCCCACACCTTACAAAAGTGCAGTCGCACCAGCGCGTGTGGGTAATCGACCATCTGGGTTTTCCAGACTTGGGCGGCACCGATGGTGATGCCCAATTCTTCTTGCAACTCGCGGCGAAGGGCTTGCTCAACCGATTCGCCCACTTCGAGTTTGCCGCCCGGGAATTCCCAGTAACCTGCATAGACCTTCCCTTCGGGGCGAGAGGTCAGCAAAAACTGGCCATCGGCTTGCAACAGTACACCCACGGCCACATCGACCACGGCACGCTCGGCCTGGCCTGCGCTCAGGTCTTCGCGTGCGCGTTCGCCATCGGCGACCAGCAAACCTGCGTTCATGCGGGGTCTGCTTGGCGGCCCATCATGTCCCGCGCAAACTGGTAGGCCACACGACCACTGCGCGAACCGCGCTCCAAAGCCCAGAGCAACGCATCAGGGCGGGCAGCGTCGATTTGCGCGGGCGTGGCACCCAGAGCGCTGAGCCACTGGCCGGCGATGGTCAGGTACTCGTCTTGGGAGAAGGGGTAGAAACTGATCCACAAGCCAAAGCGCTCGGACAGAGAAATTTTCTCTTCCACGCCCTCACCCGGGTGAACCTCGCCGTCGTCGGTGTGTTTGTAGGTGAGGTTCTCGCTCATGTACTCGGGCAAAAGGTGGCGGCGGTTGCTGGTGGCGTACACCAGCACATTGGGGGTCGAAGCCGCCACGGTGCCGTCCAGAATCGACTTGAGCGCTTTGTAGCCCGGCTCGCCGTCTTCAAAGCTCAAATCGTCGCAATAGACCACAAACTTTTCGGGGCGACCCGCCACCACTTCGATGATGTCAGGCAGGTCGGTCAGGTCTTCTTTGTCGACCTCAATCAAACGCAGGCCTTGCGGGGCGTAAGTGTTCAGGCAGGCCTTGATCAAAGAGGATTTGCCGGTGCCGCGTGCGCCCGTGAGCAGCACGTTGTTGGCCGGGCGGCCGTGCACAAACTGCTCGGTGTTGCGCTGGAGCTTTTCCTTTTGGTCGTCGATTTCTTTGAGGTCAGCCAGCGTCATGGCCGCCACATGGCGCACCGGCTCCAGCACACCGTGACCTGACGAGCGCTTGCGGTAGCGCCAAGCAATGGCCTGCGTCCAGTCGGGGGCCGATAAGGGTTGGGGCAAGACCGATTCGATGCGGTCCACCAGCTGGCTGACTTTGGCCAGCAGTTGGTCCAGAGCTGAAGAAGCAGGAGAGTTCATGAACGGTAATCCGCGTTGATGGTGACGTATTCGTGGCTCAGGTCGCAGGTCCACACGGTGTCGCTGGCGGTGCCGCGGCCCAGGCCCACGCGCACGGTGATCTCGCTCCCCTTCATGACACGCTGACCGTCTTCTTCGCGGTACTCGGCGCGGCGTCCACCTTGCGAAACCACATGCACATCGTCCAGGTGCAGCTCAATCAAAGCTTGGTCCAGGTCTTCAATACCGGCGTATCCCACGGCCGCCAGAATGCGGCCCAGGTTGGGGTCACTGGCAAAGAAAGCGGTTTTGACCAAGGGTGAATGCGCAATCGCATAAGCCACTTGACGGCATTCCTCGCCCGTGCGGCCGCCTTCGACCTGCACCGTGATGAACTTGGTGGCGCCCTCGCCATCACGCACGATGGCGTGCGCCAATTGGCGGGCCACTTGCATCAAGCCCTTCACCAAGGCCTGGCCGTCTGCGCTGTCCAAGGCATTGATCTGAGCGTTGCCCGCCTTGTGCGTGGCGATCAGGATGAAGGAATCGTTCGTCGAGGTGTCGCCGTCGATGGTGATGCGGTTGAACGAACCATCGGCCAGTTGTTTGGCCAAAGCGGGCAGCAAGCCCGGATCGATGCACGCGTCGGTGGCCACAAAGCCGAGCATGGTGGCCATGTTGGGGCGGATCATGCCCGCGCCCTTGCTGATGCCGGAGATGCTCACTGTTTTGCCGCCCAATTGCACCTGCACGCTCGCCGCTTTGGGCACGGTGTCGGTGGTCATGATGCCTTCGGCCGCTTGAGCCCATTGGGCGGCTTGCGCGTTGGCCAGTGCAGCAGGCATGCCTGCGACGATGCGGTCCACGGGCAGCGGCTCCATGATCACGCCCGTTGAAAACGGCAACACTTGTGCGGGCGTGCATTGCATCAAACTGGCCATGGCCTCACAGGTTTGGCGTGCATGGGCCAAACCGGGTGCACCCGTGCCCGCATTGGCATTGCCCGTGTTGATGACCAGCGCACGCACGGCACTTCCTGCGGCCAAGTGCTCGCGGCAAACTTGAACAGGCGCGGCGCAAAAACGGTTGCGTGTGAGCACACCCGCAACGCTGGTGCCTTCGTCCAGCAAAAACACGGTGAGGTCTTTGCGGTTGGCTTTGCGAACACCCGCTTCGGCAACACCGATGCGCACGCCCGCAATGGGGCTGAGTTGGGCGGGATCCAGAGGAGGCAGGTTCACAGGCATGGTGGTCCTTTGAAAAAAACGTTTCGGGTTTCACACAAACAAAACGGGCCGAAGCCCGTTTCATCCGCGCAGCCCGTTCAAGCCAGTTTGCCGTGGCACTGCTTGAACTTCTTGCCGCTGCCGCAAGGGCAGGGTTCGTTGCGACCCACTTGGCCAAAGGCTTCTTGCAAACTGGCCAAATCTGCCGAGACGGTTTGCGGATCACCCGACTCATCCGGAGCGGTGTAGGTCACGTTGCTGATCTGCTCAGCACGCTCTTCAATGGCTTGGGCCGCTTGCTCGATCTGATCACCCGAATCGATGCGCACGGTCATCAAAGTGCGGGTCACTTCGTTTTTGACGGCATCGAGCAACTGGCCAAACAACTCAAACGCCTCGCGTTTGTATTCCTGCTTGGGCTGCTTTTGAGCGTAACCGCGCAGGTGAATGCCTTGGCGCAGGTAGTCGAGCGAACTCAGGTGTTCACGCCAATGGGTGTCGATGCTTTGCAACAAAATCATGCGCTCAAACGAGGTGAAGTTGTCTGCACCCACAGCGTCCAACTTGGCTTGGAAATGGGCGTTGGCCGCACCGACCACCGTCTCGAGAATCTCTTCGTCGGTGATGGCATTGGAGGCTTGCACTTGGCCGCGCAAATCCAGCGTCAGCTGCCATTCTTCGGCCAAGGCTTTTTCCAAACTGGCCAAGTCCCACTGCTCTTCCACCGTTTCAGCGGGCACGAATTGGCGCACCAAATCGCTGAAGCAACCTTCACGCAGCGAGGCAATTTGGCCGTTCAGGTCTTGTGCATCCAAGATGTCGTTGCGCTGCTGGTAAATCACCTTGCGCTGGTCATTCGAGACATCGTCGTATTCCAGCAATTGCTTGCGGACATCGAAGTTGCGCGACTCCACCTTGCGCTGGGCGCTTTCGATGCTGCGCGTGACGATGCCCGCTTCAATGGCTTCGCCCTCGGGCATTTTCAGGCGGTCCATGATGGAGCGCACACGGTCACCCGCGAAAATGCGCATCAGCGGATCGTCCAGGCTCAAATAAAAGCGCGATGAACCTGGGTCACCCTGACGGCCCGAACGGCCACGCAACTGGTTGTCGATGCGGCGTGATTCGTGACGCTCGGTGGCGATGATGCGCAGACCGCCCAAGGCTTTGACCTGTTCGTGCACCACTTTCCATTGCTCACGCAATTGCGTCACGCGGGCTTGCTTGGCTTCTTCTGAAAGGCTTTCGTCGGCTTCCACCGCCTGGATGTCTTTTTCGATGTTGCCGCCCAGCACGATGTCGGTACCTCGACCGGCCATGTTGGTCGCAATCGTGATCATGCCGGGACGCCCGGCTTGGGCCACGATGTCCGCCTCACGCGCGTGTTGCTTGGCGTTCAGCACTTGGTGTGGCAGTTTCTCTTGTGTCAGCAACTGTGCAATCAACTCGGAGTTTTCGATCGAGGTAGTGCCCACGAGCACAGGCTGCCCGCGCTCATGGCATTCGCGGATGTCGGCGATCGCGGCCGTGTAACGTTCTTGCGAGGTCTTGTAAACACGGTCCAACTGGTCTTCGCGCTGGCTCTTGCGGTGCGGCGGAACAACCACGGTCTCGAGGCCGTAGATCTCCTGGAACTCATAAGCCTCGGTATCGGCCGTACCGGTCATGCCGCCGATCTTGTTGTAGAGGCGGAAATAGTTCTGGAAGGTGATAGAAGCCAAGGTCTGGTTTTCGGCCTGAATTTGCACGCCCTCTTTGGCCTCAACGGCTTGGTGCAGGCCATCGCTCCAGCGGCGACCGGTCATCAAGCGGCCCGTGAACTCGTCCACGATGACGATTTCGCCCTCTTGCACCACGTAATGCTGGTCGCGGTGGTACAAATGCTGCGCACGCAATGCAGCATTGAGGTGGTGCATCAAGGTGATGTTGGCGGGGTCGTAAAGGCTTGCGCCTTCCGGAATCATGCCCAACTGTGCCAACACCGATTCGGCTTTTTCGTGGCCTTGTTCGGTCAAGAAAATTTGGTGCGCTTTTTCGTCCAGCGTGAAGTCACCCGGTGTGATCACGCCCTCACCGGTGCGGGGATCGGCTTCGCCTTCTTGGCGGGTGAGCAAGGGCACGACCTGTTTCATCGACAGGTACGTGGCAGTGTGGTCTTCAGCTTGACCACTGATGATCAAAGGCGTGCGGGCCTCGTCGATCAAGATCGAGTCCACCTCGTCGATGATGGCGTAATTCAACGGGCGCTGAACGCGGTCATGGGCTTCATAAACCATGTTGTCGCGCAGGTAATCAAAGCCGTATTCGTTGTTGGTGCCGTAGGTGATGTCCGAGTTGTAAGCCGCTTGCTTTTCTTCACGCGACATTTGGGCCAAGTTGATGCCCACCGACAAGCCGAGGAAGTTGAACAGCTTGCCCATCCAACGCGCATCGCGGCTGGCCAAGTAGTCGTTCACGGTGACCACATGCACGCCTTTGCCCGCCAAAGCGTTGAGGTAGGCTGGCAGCGTGGACGTCAGCGTTTTGCCTTCGCCAGTGCGCATTTCGGCCACTTTGCCGTTGTGCAAAGCGATACCGCCCGCCAACTGCACATCAAAGTGACGCATCTTCATCACGCGCTTGGAGCCTTCGCGAACTACTGCGAAGGCTTCTGGCAGCATCGCGTCAAGTGTTTCGCCAGCTGTAAATCGCTCGCGGAAGTTTTGGGTCTTGGCGCGCAATTCATCGTCACTGATGGACTCCAGCCCGGCTTCCAGTGCGTTGATCCGCTCCACGGTTTTGCGGTACTGCTTGAGCAGGCGGTCATTGCGACTGCCGAAAATTTTGGTGAGGAATGGGATGGCCATGTCTACGAGATCTTCTCTCAGCCCCTTGGCTGAAAAACAGACCGTCTATCCTGTCTAGTTAAGAGTTCAAATGAAGCAGACTGCGGGATTGAATTCCCCACGCCCACGACAGGCTCTCAGGTGCCCATCGAATTGAATGATTTTAGCCCCTAGGCGGCTCGGTTTTCAGGGCAGATTCCACAGACTCACGCACTACCGGATAATGAAGCCCAACCCTCCAGATCATGCAAAGACGCCACCAAGCCATTCCCCTTCAGCAAGCGGCGCAAGAGTCGCCGACCTTCGCTCGCTTGTCCGAACTGATCCGCGCTTCAAGTGATCGTTTGCAGGCCATTCGGGGTTTGTTGCCAGCGCCATTGCGGGCCAGTGTCCAAGCAGGCCCCATTGATGAGGGTTGCTGGTGCCTGCTGGTCAGCTCCAACGCAGTGGCGGCCAAACTGCGTCAATTGCTGCCCGCCCTCCAAGCACACCTGCTGCAAAAAGGTTTGGCGGTGACGTCCATCCGCATCAAGGTTCAGAACCGCGTGGTTTGAGTTGCCCCAAAGAAAAAGGCCCTGATCAAAGATCAGGGCCTTTTAAATGTGGTGCCGCTTGTCGGATTCGAACTGACGACCTACCGCTTACAAGGCGGGTGCTCTACCAACTGAGCTAAAGCGGCACGGGCTGAATTCTAACGCGCTCTGAGCCCGTTTTGGAGCCCAGGGCTGTTAATTTTTCACTTGATGCGTTTCAAAGCAGGACGCGAAGGCGATGTGCTCGGTGGTGTCGGCTCATCGTCTGGCATCGACTGGGCTTCGTTCAGATTGACCGCCGACAGAGTGGTCACGGGTGCACCGTCTTCAGTGATGGGGAATGCCATGCCTTGACCGTTTTCACGGGCATAAATGGCCATCACACGGTGAATCGGCACCATGATGTCTCGCGGCTTGCCGCCAAAGCGGGCTTTGAATTCAATGAAGTCATTGCCCAGCTTGAGCGAGCTGGTGGCGTCCATGCTGACGTTCAGCACAATCTCGCCCCCTTGCACATACTCACGGGGCACTTGTACGGAGGCGTCCACCTTCACAGCCACATAGGGCGTGAAACCGTTTTCGGAGCACCATTCGTACAAAGCCCGAATCAAGTACGGGCGTGTGGATGGCAATTCAGTGGCACTGATCATCGTAGGCTCCGGCAGAACTTACTTGCGCATCACCTTCTCAGAAGGGGTCAATGCTTCAATGTAAGCGGGGCGCGAGAAGATGCGTTCAGCGTATTTCAGCAAAGGTGCCGCATTTTTGCTGAGCTCAATGCCGTAGTAGTCCAGACGCCACAAGAGCGGCGCAATCGCCACGTCGAGCATGGAGAAGTTGTCACCCAACATGAACTTGTTTTTCAAGAACACGGGGGCCAATTGCGTCAAGCGGTCGCGGATGTGCGAACGGGCTTTTTCCAGGGCTTTGTCGTTGCCTTTGAGCGTACGGTTTTCCAGCGTCAACACATGGGCGAAGAGTTCTTTTTCAAAATTGAGCAAGAACAGGCGCACGCGAGCACGGTCAACTGGGTCACCGGGCATCAACTGAGGGTGAGGGAAACGCTCGTCAATGTACTCATTGATGATGTTCGACTCGTACAAAATCAGGTCACGCTCCACCAAAATCGGCACTTGGCCGTAAGGGTTCATGACATTGATGTCTTCGGGCTTGTTGTAGAGGTCAACGTCACGGATTTCGAAATCCATGCCCTTTTCAAACAGCACAAACCGGCAACGGTGGGAAAAAGGGCAAGTGGTTCCGGAATAAAGCACCATCATGGCGGAGGCTCCTCAAAAAATCAAAAAGAGTGGAAGGCCCCAAGGCCTGCCACTCCACAAGACCCAGCCCCAAGGCCAGGTGAAAGATCAATTACTTGACGTCTTTCCAGTACGCAGCGTTCAAACGCCAAGCGATAAAGCTGAAGAAGGTCAAGAAAATCAGAACCCAGACGCCAATTCGCACACGGGTGTTTTGGGCGGGTTCCGCCATCCATTGCATGTAACCCACCAAGTCACCGACGGCTTGATCGTATTGCAAGGGCGTCATGGTGCCCGGCTTGACTTGCTTCCAGCCAGAGAAGATTTGGACGGTGTGGCCGTGCTCTTCTTTTTCTGTGTAAACCGGCTCGCGCTCACCTTGAAGTTCCCAAAGTGGGTTGGGCATACCGACGTTGGGCATGGCCAAATTGTTCCAACCTGTGGGTTTGGCCGGATCGCGGTAGTAAGTGCGCAGGTAAGTGTAGAGGTAGTCGGCACCCGTGCCACCGTGGCCTGAACGCGAACGGGCCATCAAAGTCAAGTCGGGTGGGTTCTTACCAAACCAGTCTTTGGCCAAGACAGGGTCCATGGCCACTTTCATGTTGTCACCCACGCGGTCTGTGGGGAACAACAAGTTGTCCTTGATTTGTTGCTCGGTCAAACCGATGTCTTTCAAGCGGTTGAAACGCATGAAAGCGGCGGAGTGGCAGTTCAGGCAATAGTTGACAAAAAGCTTGGCGCCGTTTTGCAATGAAGCCAAGTCGTTGGTTTTATGAGGTGCTTTGTCCCAGGCGATACCGCCACCAGCGGCGTGGGCACCGGCCATCAGGCCGAGAGCCATCACAAAGCCCAAAGCGAGTTTCTTGATGTTTTTCATGTTCTTGAATCTCCGTGATCTCAGTGAGGCGTGAAGGTCACGCGGTCAGGAACAGGCTTGGGTGTACCCAGCTTGCTCCACCATGGCATCAACAAGAAGAAGCCGAAATAGAACAAAGAACCCACTTGAGAGACACGTTCACCGATGGGTGATGGTGGCTGAACGCCCAAATAGCCCAGAATCAAGAAATTGATCACGAACACGGCATACATGTACTTGTGCCAATCGGGACGGTAGCGGATCGACTTGACCGGGCTGTAATCCAACCATGGCAAGAAGAACATGATGATCACAGCACCACCCATGACGACCACACCCCAGAACTTGGCATCGATGGCCAACATCAGGGCAGAGATCACCACCGCAGCGCCAATGACGGCACCTTTGAGCAATGTCGGCAGTTTGCCTTTGGCCACGGCCAACACGGCACCCACCACCACGCAAGCGATCAACACATACATCATCTCGCTGGTGATGGCACGCAGCATGGAGTAGTAGGGTGTGAAATACCAAACGGGGGCAATGTGCAATGGCGTGGTCAGGGGATCGGCCGGGATGAAGTTGTTGTACTCCAAGAAATAGCCGCCCAACTCAGGTGCAAAGAACACAACCGCTGTGAACACCATCAAAAAGATGCTGACAGAGAAGATGTCGTGCACGGTGTAGTAAGGGTGGAATGGAATGCCATCCAAAGGGTTGCCCTTGGCATCTTTAGGTGCATCTGCTGCTTTGATCTCCACACCGTCAGGGTTGTTGGAGCCCACTTCGTGCAGCGCGATGATGTGCGCCACAACCAAGCCCAACAGAACCAAAGGCACCGCAATGACGTGGAAGCTGAAGAAGCGGTTCAAGGTGGCGTCGCCCACCACAAAGTCACCACGGATCAGCAAAGCCAGATCAGGACCGATGAAAGGAATGGCCGAGAACAAGTTCACGATCACCTGGGCGCCCCAGTAGGACATCTGACCCCATGGCAACAAATAGCCCATGAAAGCTTCCGCCATCAGGCACAAGAAGATGGCGCAACCGAAGATCCAGACCAGCTCGCGCGGCTTGCGGTAGCTGCCATAAATCAGGCCACGGAACATGTGCAGGTAAACCACCACGAAGAACGCAGACGCGCCTGTCGAGTGCATGTAACGGATCAACCAGCCCCAGGGCACGTCGCGCATGATGTACTCGACCGATGCGAAAGCCAACGCTGCATCAGGCTTGTAATGCATGACCAAGAAAATGCCAGTCACGATTTGGATCACGAGGACCAAAAGCGACAGGGCACCAAACACGTACCAAAAATTCAGGTTTTTGGATGCGTAGTACTCAGACAAATGGTCTTTGTAAAGCTTGGACGCCGGGAAGCGGTTGTCTACCCAGTTGAGCAGTTTTTCGCCCGCAGGGGCGTTCGGAGAAATTTCTTTGAAATGAGCCATGTTGTTCTCCATCAAGCCTTCTTGTCTTCACCAATGATCAACTTGGTGTCAGACAGGTACATGTGAGGCGGCACTTCGAGGTTGTCAGGTGCTGGCTTGTTCTTGAAAACGCGGCCAGCCAAATCGAATGTCGAGCCATGGCAGGCGCACAAGAAACCACCGGTCCAATCGTCAGGCAACGAAGGCTGTGGGCCTGTGGCGAATTTATCGCCAGGCGAGCAACCCAAATGGGTGCAGATGCCCACGGCCACCATGATTTCAGGCTTGATGGAGCGGTGGCCATTCTTGGCGTACTCAGGCGTCGGGTAAGACTTGCGATCCGAGGCCGGATCGGCCAGCTGGCCTTCGATTTTCTTGAGGGATTCGAGCTGCTCGGGTGAGCGCTTCATGATCCACACGGGCTTGCCGCGCCATTCAACGGTCATTTTCTCGCCCGGGTTCAAAGCGGAAATATCCACTTCAACGGCCGCGCCAGCCGCTTTGGCTCGTTCGGAGGGTTGGAAGCTGCTGACGAAGGGGGTGGCCACAAAGCCAGCGCCTACGGCACCTGCGCAACCGGAGGCAATCAGCCAGGTCCGTTTGCTGCTGTCGACTGGGGTGTCACTCATGGGAATCCTCTAGCGAGTCGTTATCAGGGTCAACCCGCGATTGTAGCGGAGTGAAACAGACAAATAACTGACAAGACCCCTGACTGCACTGTGTTGGTTCACAATCGGCGCTTGTATTTTCATTTTGGAGTGACTGCTATGTCTTTTTTGAAGGAATTCAAATCTTTTGCTGTAAAAGGCAATGTCATCGACCTGGCGGTGGGTGTGATCATTGGCGGCGCTTTTAGCAAGATCGTTGACTCGGTGGTGGGTGACTTGGTGATGCCCTTGGTCAGCCGTGCTTTTGGTGGCTTGGATTTTTCCAACTATTACTGGGCTTTGGCTGGGCAAAATGCAGGGCTGTCCCTGGCAGAGGCCAAAAAGTTAGGGGCTGTTTTTGCCTATGGCAACTTCATCACCGTGGCACTCAACTTCACGATTCTGGCTTTCATCATTTTTTTGATGATCCGGCAAATGAACCGCCTGAGCGCCGCTCAGGCCCCAGCCGAAGTCCCGGCGGCTGCCCCTGTCACCCCTGAAGACGTTTTGTTGTTGCGCGAAATTCGCGACAGCCTGCGCAACAAAAGCTGAGGCATTGCAAGGTCAGTGGGCGCCACTGACCATGTGACGTGCCATGCGAATGGCCTGAATCAGGCTGCTGGCATTGGCCACGCCTTGACCCGCAATGTCCATCGCGGTGCCATGGTCTGGACTGGTTCGAATCAATGGCAACCCCAAGGTCACGTTGACCCCTTGCTCCACCCCCAGGTATTTGACGGGAATCAGCCCTTGGTCGTGGTACATGGCAATCACCACATCAAACTCTCGGCGGCCATCGGCTTGTTGTCGCGCACGCATGAACACCGTGTCGGGCGCGTAAGGGCCGTGCACATCCAATCCCTCTTGCAGGGCCCGCACCAAACAAGGTTGCAAGACGTCGACTTCTTCGCGACCAAACAAGCCGCCCTCGCCCGCATGGGGGTTCACGCCTGCCACGGCCATGCGTGGTTTGCGGCCCAGCACTGGCGTCAACGCTGCATCGGTGATGCGCAGGGTTTGCAAAACGCGCTCCTGTGTAATGGCCTCCAGCGCTTGGAGCAAAGACACATGGATGCTCACCAGCACGGTGCGCAACTCGTCATTGGCCAGCATCATGCGCACAGGCATTTGTTCAACAGGGACGCCCTTGTGCCGTGCCGACTCGGCCTGCAGCAATTCGGTGTGGCCGGGGTATTGGTTGTAGGGCGCGCCTGCGGCATGCAAAGCCTCTTTGTGCAAGGGCGCAGTGACCACCGCCGCCACATCGCCGCGCAGAGCCGCACGGGTGGCCCACAGCACCGCCTCCCCCGCCAATTGCCCAGCACGGGCGTCGACCTGCCCCCAAGGCAATACAGGGGCAAGCGGCACGACCTGCAGCACAGGCAAGCAACGCGGCGGCACTTGCAAAGCGTCTGCAGGGGTCTCAATTTCACAAACGGGAAAAGCGATCGCCGTGGGCACCAAGGCCATCGCTCGGCGCATCAGACCCACATCGCCCGCGACAAAACAGCCTTGTGTCAGCTCGGGGGCTTCACACCAAGCGCGCGCCACGATTTCAGGGCCAATACCGCACGGATCACCGGGCGTGATGGCAATGGGACGGGTCATGAGGGGATGGAGCAAAGCAGCGTTGGAGGTCATTCGCAGAGGTTTCAAAAGAGGTTCAGGCCGGGTTGTCGATCTCAATGAAGCGGTGCTGAATACCCAAGTTTTGCGCCACATGTGCAGCCAAGGCCGGGGCACCGTAACGCTCTGTGGCATGGTGGCCACAAGCCAAAAAAGCCACCCCGGTTTCTCGGGCCAAATGCGCTTGCGGCTCTGATATTTCGCCCGTGATGAACGCGTCCACGCCTTGTGCAATGGCTGCCTCAAAGTAGCTTTGCGCCCCACCCGTGCACCAGGCCACGCGCTGCACTGGGCGTTCGCTGTCACCCACACATGTCACCGATCGGCCAAGGGTGTGGGCCACATGGTCAGCCAGGGCCTGCGGTCCAGTCCATGTTTGGGTCCCTGTCCCCAAAAACCCCAGATTTTGTTCACCAAAACGGCCTTCTGCTTGCAGGCCCAGCACACGCGCGAGTTGGGCGTTGTTGCCCAGTTCGGGGTGGGCGTCGAGCGGCAGGTGGTAGGCAAACAAGTGGATGCCGTGGGCCAGCAACAAACGCAGCCGCTCACGCATCCAGCCCGTGACGCGCCCATCCTGGCCGCGCCAAAACAAGCCGTGGTGCACCACAATGGCATCGGCATTTGCCGAAATGGCCGCTTCGATCAAAGCACGGCTGGCGGTCACACCGCTCACCAGCCATTGGATGTCACGGTCGCCCTCCACCTGCAGGCCGTTGGGGCCGTAATCGCGGAACTTCTCTGGCTCGAGCAAAGCATCAAAGGCCTGGCCCAAAATTTTCGCGGAGGTCATTGGCTAAAGCTTTCTGTCTTGACCGCCTATTGTGGCGCAGGCCGTTCAATACCCGTTGGGCACGAATCAAGGACAATCCAAGCCATGAAACGTTATTGGCTTTTATTTTCCCAATGGGTCACGGTGTTGCTGGCCATCTGGTTTGTCATCGCCACCTTGCAACCCGAATGGTTACGCGGTGCCAAACGCTCGGCAGACGGCATGACTTTGTTGCAAGCGCCCCTGGGCTCGGCCCTGAGTCGGCCAGCAGGCAGCCTGAGTGTCCCGGCCCGCCAAGCTTCACCCGCGGTGGTCAGCATCAACACCAGCAAAACCAACAGCGGTAACCCTCAAAGCCAAGAGCCTTGGTTCAAGTTCTTTCATGGCGAGCAAGAAGACCAGAATCCGGCAGGACTGGGCAGCGGCGTCATCGTGAGCCCGCAAGGCCACATCCTGACCAACAACCACGTCATTGAAGACGCAGACGACATCGAAGTGGTGCTGGCCGATGGCCGCCGGGCTGCCGCCAAAGTCATCGGCACGGACCCCGAAACCGACTTGGCCTTGCTGAAAATCACGCTCGACAAACTGCCCGTGATTGTTTTGGGTCAAACACAAGACCTGCAGGTGGGCGATGTGGTGTTGGCCATTGGCAACCCCTTTGGCGTCGGTCAAACGGTGACCTCGGGCATCGTCAGCGCCTTGGGCCGTAGCCAACTGGGCATCAACACTTTTGAAAACTTCATCCAGACCGACGCGGCCATCAACCCAGGCAACTCAGGCGGTGCGCTGATTGACGTGAATGGCCATTTGATGGGCATCAACACGGCCATCTACTCTCGCTCGGGTGGCAATATGGGCATTGGTTTCGCCATCCCCATCTCGACAGCGCAACAGGTCATGCAAGATTTGTTGAAAAACGGCAAAGTGATTCGGGGCTGGATCGGGGTGGAGCCCCAAGACATGTCGGCCGAGTTGGCACAAACATTTCAGCTGCCCACTTCTGGCCAAGGCATACCGCTTGGCGTGGTCATCACGGGTGTTCTCAAAAATGGCCCTGCAGCAGCAGCAGGCATTCGCCCTGGCGACGTGATCGTCAAAGTGGCAGGGCAGCCTGTGGGCAATGTGTCCGAGTTGCTGACCCAAGTGGCCAACTTGAAACCTGGCGTGCCTGCGGAGATGAACATTTGGCGTCGCCAAGGCGAAGTGAACCTGCGCTTGACACCCGCTGAGCGCCCTGCAGCCAAGCAGAGAAAGTAAGGTCATTTTCAACGCCGCCCCTTCGGGCTCACCATGCAAAAGAGGCCCTCAGGCCTCTTTTCTTTGGGTACGCCGGAAGGCGTTCAAGCCGGAGTTCAGAGGCCTGAGTTCAGGTCGAAATGTCGGGTTCTTGCGGCGCTTGGGTGTGCTTGATGAATACTTGCGCTGCCCAGATGCCCAACTCGTAAAGCAAGCACATGGGAATGGCCAGCGCCAGCTGGGAGACCACGTCGGGTGGCGTGACCACGGCGGCGATCACAAAGGCCAACACCACAAAGTAACCCCGGAACTCTTTGAGCTTTTCCACGGTCACCACGCCCATGCGGGCCAGCACCACAACGGCCACGGGCACTTCAAAGGCCAAGCCAAAGGCCAAGAACATGGACAGCACAAAGCTCAAATAGGCTTCGATGTCAGGTGCAGCGGTGATGCTCTTAGGCGCAAAGCTTTGGATAAAGCTGAACACTTGGCCGAAGACAAAGAAATAGCAAAACGCCACCCCGATGAAAAACAGCAAGGTGCTGGACACCACCAAAGGCATGACCAGTTTTTTCTCATGGCTGTAAAGGCCAGGTGCAATAAAGGCCCAGACTTGGTACAAAACCACCGGCAAAGCGATGAGGAAAGCGCTCATCAGCAAAATCTTGAGCGGCACCATAAAAGGCGAAATCACCGACGTGGCGATCAAGGTGGCCCCTTTGGGCAAATGCACCACCAGGGGTGCCGCCAAAATGTCGTACAAGTTGCCAGGGCCAGGGAAAATGGCCAAAACGGCAGCGGCCAAAGCCACCGCGGCGACGGCCCAAATCAGGCGGTCGCGCAGCTCGATCAGGTGCGCCACAAAAGGTTGTTCAGAACCTTTGAGTTCGTCGTCGGGCTGAGAGGGGGTATCGGACATGGCAGGGTCGGTTGGACGTTGCGCACCCAAGGTGCGCCAGCGTCACAGAGAATTGAGGAGCTTGGGACGGTAACGGGCCACGCGTGCAGCACCCGAAAGCGCTTTCGTGCGCACCCCTGAGCGCGCTTTGTACCACTGCGGCATCGCACCCCGCTTGAGACGCCAATTTTTGTCAGGGCGGACGTAATAAGGTGGTGGTGGCTCGATGGCGGGCAAATCGCTGTTCAGTCCCGCCGTGGTGTCGGCCCAGTCTTTTTCGAAATCAGAAGCCGTGGTTTGGACAGTTTGCTCAACATCGCGAGCCGCCGTCTCCATAGTCTCTTTCATTTTCTTGAGCTCTTCCAGGTCCATGGACCGGTTGACTTCGGCTTTGACGTCAGCGACATAGCGCTGCGCTTTGCCCAACAAGGTGCCCAGCGTGCGGGCGACTTTGGGCAACTTCTCTGGGCCGATGACGATCAACGCCACCACCCCAATGAGGGCCATTTTTGAAAAGCTTAAGTCCAGCACAGTGCAGCGTTCAGTCGTTCAAGCGATCAAGACTTGGTCTTGGCTTCGACGTCGATGGTGGTCTTTTCGGCCTGAGCCGTGGTCGAAGACGTGACTTGACCAGCGACAGGGGCTGCTGCCTCGTCCTTAGTGCCGCCTTCTTTCATGCCGTCTTTGAAGCCTTTGACAGCACCACCGAGGTCAGAGCCCATGTTTTTGAGCTTTTTGGTGCCGAACACCATGACCACGATCAACAGCACGATCAGCCAATGCCAAATTGAAAACGAACCCATGAAAATCTCCTAAGCTAGTTGGTGAATTCTAAGGGCTGAAGCCCTCGCAGAAAGATCTGCCTTGATTAAACAAGGAATTGATGACACTCGCGAATTTCAGCCGCGCAACCATGGCCGAGGACCACCCATGACATGCATGTGCAGGTGGTGAACTTCTTGACCACCCTCGGCCCCGTTGTTGACCACGATTCGGAAGCCACCCTCCGGGTAAGGGTTGCAACCTTCCTGCAAGGCCAGCTTGGGGGCCAAAGTCATCATGTGGCCCATCAGACCTGCATGCTCGGGAGCCAGGTGGGCCATCGACGGGATGTGCAACTTGGGGATGATCAGAAAATGAATGGGTGCCCAAGGCGCGATGTCATGGAAGGCGAACACATGCTCGTCTTCGTGCACTTTGCGCGAAGGAATTTGGCCCGCGATGATTTTGCAAAAAATACAGTTGGTGTCGGTCATGGCTTATTCGGCCTCTCAAGTAAAAGATTCAGTCGGCCATTGGCCGCTTCTCGTTAAGGCGCACCATGCCCAACACGATGCGGTACAAAAACCAGATGGAAATGGCGACCCAAGCCAGCCAGCCCGGGAAGAAAAAGAACAACCACAAGGGCAAAGTCAGCAAGTAAAGCAACGCCACCCAGATCACGGTGCGGATGCGGTAGCTGAAATGGGTGGACTCCCAATCGGCGGCATCACCCTTCTTGACCAAATCGATGATGAGCGCAACGACCAACAAAGCCGGGCCCATCTGCGCCCCGGGAATCACGGCGCTCACCGCCACGATCAGGTGCAGGATGTAGCTGACCCAGCTGATGGTGTGGGTGCTGTCGTCGATGGGTTGGTCGTTCATGGCTTAATCGCCCAAGCGCTCGCGCTCTTTCACTTTGCGCATGGCTTTTTCTTCGAGGCCGCTCAGGCCTTCACGGCGGGCCAGCTCGTTGACCACGTCAGCAGGCGTCAAACCATAGTGCGCCAGCGCGATCATGCTGTGAAACCACAGGTCGGCCACCTCGCCCACCAGCTTGGTTTTGTCACCGCCATGGTCAACGTCTTTGGCGGCCATCACGGTTTCGGTGGCTTCTTCGCCGATCTTTTTCAAAAAGGCGTCGGGCCCTTTGTGCAGCAGGCGGGCCACATAGCTTTTTTCGGGGTCACCACCATTGGCGGGTTTGCGGCTTTCGACCACGGCCGCAAGGCGGTCAAGGATGTCCTGGTTGGTCATAGGCTTTGGGGCGCTCACTTGTAAATGGTTTCAGGGTCCTTCAGGACCGGATCGGTCGCCTGCCACTCATCGGCTTGCAGGCTCTGGAAAAAGCAGCTGTGGCGGCCCGTGTGGCAGGCAATGCCCGGCTCATGGCCCAGTTGGGTGATTTTGAGCAGCACCACATCGTTGTCGCAGTCGATGCGGATGTCGTGCACCGTCTGCACATGGCCGGACTCCTCACCCTTGAACCACAGCTTGTTGCGTGAACGGCTGAAATACACCGCCCTTTTCAGCTCTGCCGTCTTTTGCAAGGCCTCGCGGTTCATCCACGCGAACATCAGCACGTCGCCAGTGTCTTTTTCTTGGGCAATGACCGGCACCAGGCCTTTGTCGTCCCATTTGATTTTGTCGAGCCAGTTCATAGGGGGGTGATCTTAAGACATTGGGGTGTCAGGGCTGGATTCGCACCCTGTAGCACCGTGAATCAAGCTGCATCAAAGACTTGCCGGGTTGCACAAAACACCCATTGGTTACAAAATACAACCCATCAAGGAGATACCCCATGGCTGTTGCAATGAAACTGTCGGACGAGTTGGTCGAAGACGCCAAACCCTACGCCGCCGCAGAGCACCGCTCTGTGCCACGGCAAATCGAGTACTGGGCACGCATCGGCAAAGCCGTGATCGACAACCCGGACATGCCTTTGCGGCTGATACAAGACACCATGCTCTCGCGTGAAGAAGTGAAAGCCGGACTGGCTGCGCCTTATGAGTTTGGCTGATGCTGCAAGTCAGCGCATCGCCATCGTTCAACCGGGTGGCCAAAAAACTGCACGCCCGCGACAAAAAAACACTGGATGAAGCCATCAAGGCCATTCTTCAAAATCCGCAGCTGGGCGAAGAAAAGAAAGGCGACCTCGCGGGTGTGTTCGTCTACAAGTTCAAATTGAACGGCCAAGAAACCCTGCTGGCCTATGAACTGCAACCGCACAAAACAGCCCCCATTGAAGCCATGCTGTTGGCAATCGGACCGCATGAAAATTTCTATGCGGGGTTGAAGCGGTGAATGGCTGTGACTGAGGTTTGGCTTTGGAAGTGAGCCTAGGCATCGCAATTAGCCATACGAACCGATAGTTCTTTTAAGGCAGCAAGGGCACGATCACGGTTCCCTGGGGCGCGATTGATAAACATCGGACTTGTGTGAGGCATAGTCATGACTTCAATATCCGGACGGTAGCCCATCACAACTCTCTGCGCGTGCAATGCCTTCTGGCCAACGAACACAACGATTCGAAGCTGTTGTAGGGTGTCGAGTAAGGACTTTAGCCATTCATCAGCCTCGCGCACGTCGTCGCGCTTAGCTGGTCTGATCTTCGTCCCTGATCCAATGTACCAAGGGACAGCATTCCAAATAATTGTGCGGCGACGATCAATTCCTGCTTCGTTGTTGAGCAGGTAAAAGTTTTTAGCCGTCTCATCTGGATTATTTCGCGAAACGAACCCGCTAGCGACTGCTTTGGGACCAGGAGCCTCCAGAAGGAACAAGACTTGCGCTTTGATACCGCCATCGAGGGGGTCAAAATCGGGGACTTTGAAGCTTGGTCCTTTCGCGATTCGTATCCTCGAAACAATGCCTACCAAGGGATACAACTCGGGCCACGATAAAAGAGCTGTTCGTGATGCGCGCTCGGATTCGCTGCTAAGGGTCTTAGGTGCGTCCATAGAAGTTCTCTGCGATGTAACTAACCGTCGATGCTCAGCTATGTAGCGCAGCAACCAGAAGCCAAAAGGAGCTTGATTGAGTCCTTCTTTAAGCAGCTAGTATAAATTTATTAGATACCAAATAATTAATATTTATAAAATATTTTATAGAGCCAATTATTGATTTTTCACCAAAAAATTTGGGTGTGACATAACAAGCTCTCTCATACCAAAGGATGTAGAGCTTAAAGCCAGTTGGCTACAACCTGACCGGTATCCCGCGTTCGCGCATCCGCTCTTTCGCCTGCTGCACAGTGTACTCACCGTAATGAAAGATGCTCGCCGCCAGCACCGCGTCGGCACCGCCGATGCTCACGCCATCGGCCAGGTGGTCAAGGTTGCCCACGCCGCCTGACGCAATCACGGGCACGCTCACGGCGTCGCTCACGGCGCGGGTCAGCTGCAGGTCAAAGCCGCTTTTGGTGCCGTCGCGGTCCATGCTGGTGAGCAGGATTTCGCCCGCGCCGTATTCGGCCATCTGCATGGCCCAGGCCACCGCGTCCAGGCCCACGTTTTTGCGGCCGCCGTGGCTGTACACGTCCCAGCCGGGGCCCATGGGCAAACCGTGGGTGCCGATGCGCTGCTCATCTTCCGCGCTGCGGCGCTTGGCGTCGATGGCGACCACGATGCATTGCGCACCGTATTTGGCAGACGCTTCGCGGATGACTTGCGGGTTGGCAATGGCGGCCGAGTTGAAACTGGTTTTGTCAGCGCCCGCGTTCAACAAGCGGCGCACGTCTTCCACCGTGCGCACACCGCCGCCCACGGTGAGCGGAATGAAGACCTGGCTGGCCACGGCTTCGATGATGTGCAAGATCACATCTCGCCCATCGCTGGTGGCGGTGATGTCCAAAAACGTGAGTTCGTCAGCGCCCTGCTCGTTGTAGCGGGCCGCGATTTCGACCGGGTCTCCGGCGTCGCGCAGTTCGACAAAGTTGACGCCCTTGACCACGCGACCGCCGGTCACGTCGAGGCAAGGGATGATGCGTTTGGCGAGCATGGAGGCTTCTCTTCTTGAATAGGTTCAGGGGTTAAGCACTTGCAGGCGCTGCCAGCCCGCCCAGCGCCCACCTACAGGCAAGGTGATGGGCGTGTAGACCTGCGCGGCTTCAACGCACAGCATTTGTCGCCAGCCGTCGTCGGGCATGTCGGTCAGGCGCTTGCACAGGTCTTGTGCGGGGTTCCAGACCACGGTGTTGGCCCAGCTGGGGCTCTGGCTGATCTGCAGGGTCTGGTTCAGCGTCATGGGCTGTGGCCCGGCTTCGTAGACGCGGTCAAATTCGGCAGCAAAGCGGATGGTGTCTTCCGCTTGCGCATGGGTGTCGGTGAGCGAATCCCACTCGGGCTGGCCGCCCAGGCCCTGCAGCGTGGCCTGCGTCACGTCGGGCACGGCCAAATAGGTGTGCAGTGCGCCCGAAAACGCCAAAGGCTGCGCATCGGTGTTGTGCACACCCAAAGTGATTTGCAGCTCACCGGGGCTCAGATCGATTTGGAGCTGCGCTTCAAAAGCCTGCGGCCACCACTGGCGGGTTTGGGCGTTGTCTTTCAGGCGCAGTGTGAGGCGGGCATGGTCATCGCTCAGTTCAGCCGCATCGGCTTGCCAGGCCACGTTGCGGGCAAAGCCGTGTTTGGGCAAGCTGTCGGCCAGGGGGCCGCGTTGGTTGAACTGCGGAAAGCACACGGGCACGCCGCCTCTGATGGCGGCTTGGCCGTCCATCACGCTTTGGGGG
This sequence comes from Limnohabitans sp. 15K, assembly GCF_002778285.1. Classification (GTDB taxonomy): domain Bacteria; phylum Pseudomonadota; class Gammaproteobacteria; order Burkholderiales; family Burkholderiaceae_C; genus Limnohabitans_A. The sequence goes on along the minus strand of NZ_NESM01000003.1, from coordinate 226,508 downwards.
CTGAGGTACAGGCGCTCTTGCCCGCCCGATACCCAAGACAGCACATGCGCGCCGTGCAAGGCCACCAGCAGGCGATCACCTGATTGCAGCGACAGCTCACAAGCCGGCAGGCCTGCGAACGTGGTGTCGCGACAAGTGGCCCGAGCGCTCATGTGAAAGGGTCAGCCGTTGAGTTCGTCGGCGCGCTTTTGCGCCAACGCGAAATCGAGGTCGCCCGAGTAAACGGCACGGCCGCAGATCACGCCTTCCACGCCTTCGTCTTCCACGGCGCACAACTGCTCGATGTCGGCCATGTTGGACAGGCCTCCCGAGGCGATCACGGGAATCGTCAAGGCCTGCGCCAGTTTGACGGTGGCGTCGATGTTGATGCCGCTCAACATGCCATCGCGGCCGATGTCGGTGTAAATGATGGACTCAACGCCCCAGTCTTCGAACTTCTTGGCCAAATCCACCACTTCGTGGCCGGTGAGCTTGCTCCAGCCGTCGGTGGCCACTTTGCCGTCTTTGGCGTCCAGGCCCACGATGATGTGGCCGCCAAAAGCGGTGCAGGCGTCTTTCAAGAAGCCCGGGTTCTTGACGGCGGCGGTGCCGATGATGACGTAGCGCAGGCCGCTGTCGATGTATTTTTCGATCGTGTCCAGGTCGCGGATGCCGCCACCCAACTGCACCGGGATGTCGTCGCCCACGGCCTTGAGGATGGACTTGATGGCGTTGAAGTTTTGCGGCTTGCCCGCGAACGCGCCGTTCAGATCCACCAAGTGCAAGCGGCGTGCGCCTTTTTCGAGCCAGGTGCGCGCCATGGCAGCGGGGTCTTCACCGAAGGTCGTGGCTTGGTCCATATCGCCCTGCTTGAGGCGAACGCAGTGGCCGTCTTTGAGGTCAATGGCGGGGATCAGAATCATGGCGAGTTAAATGCAGGTGGGTTGAAAACGGCAGTGAAAACCACTCAAGGCTGCCAGTGGAGGAAATTGCGGAACAAGGCCAGGCCCTGGTCCGCGCTTTTTTCGGGGTGAAATTGGGTGGCAAAAATATTGTCACGGGCAATGGCGCAGGCAAAGCGGCCACCGTAGTCGGTCTGGGCCGCACTGTGCGCCGGATTGGCCACTTGGGCGTAGAAGCTGTGCACAAAATAGTACCAGCTGCCATCGGCAATGCCGCTCCACAATGGGTGAGCGGGTACGTCTTGCCAGACTTGGTTCCAGCCCATTTGTGGCACTTTGTAGCGGGTGCCGTCGGGCTGAATTTGCCCCGCCAGCTCGAACTTGACCACACGGCCGGGAATAAGACCCAGGCCAGGCGTGTTGCCTTCGTCGCTGTGGTCCAGCAACATTTGCATGCCCACGCACACGCCAAACAGGGGTTTGCTGGCGGCGGCTTCGAGAACGGCCTCCATCAACCCCGACTCGCGCAGCTCGCGCATGCAGTCGGGCATGGCGCCCTGCCCCGGCAAGACCACACGGTGCGCGTCGCGCACGACTTGCGGGTCAGACGTCACCGTCACTTCGGCATGGTCCACGCTGGAGGCCGCATGCATCACCGCCTGCGCCACCGAGCGCAAATTGCCCATGCCGTAATCGACAACAGCGACGCGATTGACGCTCATGTCAGAGCGAGCCCTTCGTAGACGGGATCACACCCGCCGAGCGGGGATCGAGTTCGAGCGCTGCGCGGATGGCCCGAGCAAAGGCCTTGAAGATGGTTTCGCACTGGTGATGAGCATTGACACCCTTGAGGTTGTCGATGTGCAACGTGCACAGGGCGTGGTTCACAAAGCCCTGGAAAAATTCGTAAATCAGCTGGGTGTCGAGCGAGCCCAAGGAGCCGGAGGTGAAGTTCACGTCCATGTGCAAACCGGGGCGGCCCGAAAAGTCCACCACCACGCGGCTCAAAGCCTCGTCGAGCGGCACATAGGCATGGCCATAACGGCGGATGCCTTTTTTGTCGCCAATGGCCTGCGCGAAGGCCTGGCCCAAGGTGATGCCGATGTCTTCCACCGTGTGGTGACCGTCAATGTGCAGGTCACCTTCGCAAGCGATGTCGAGGTCGATCAAGCCGTGGCGGGCGATCTGGTCGAGCATGTGGTCCAGAAAACCGATGCCGCTGGCCAGTTTGGCTTGGCCCGTGCCGTCCAGGTTGATGGCGACGCGGATGTTGGTTTCGGCCGTCTTGCGGGTGACTTCAGCGGTACGGTTCATAGCGATTCTTTCAAGGCGGCAAGCATCATGTCATTTTCTGCGGCGGTGCCCACCGTCAGGCGCAGGCAGTTGGCCAGCAATGGGTGCATTTTAGAAACGTTCTTGACCAGCACTTTGTGGGCCTTCATGCCGTCAAAGGATTTGGCCGCATCGGGCACGCGGGCCAAGATCATGTTGGCTTCGCTGGGGAAAGGCTGCACGCCGGGCAAAGCCGTCAGCGCTTGCATCAAACGGGTGCGCTCTTGGCGCAGGTCTTGGGCCTGCGCGGCAAACACCTCGGCATACTCCAGTGCGAACAAAGCACATTCGGCATTGAGCACACTGATGTTGTAGGGTGGGCGCACCTTGTCGACCTCGGCCACCAAAGCTTTGGGGCCGATCATGTAGCCGAGACGCACACCGGCCAAGCCAAACTTGGACAGCGTGCGCATGAGCAAGACATGCGAATGGCGCGTGATGCGGTCGATGTAGCTGCGGCTGGCAAAGGGCTGGTAAGCCTCGTCCATGACGATCAAGCCGCCTTCTGCGCCTTGGGCGAGGACGATCTTCTCGATCGTCTCGTCGTTCCACAAGTTGCCCGTGGGGTTGTTGGGGTAAGCCAAGTACACGATGGACGGCTTGTGTTCGGCAATCGCAGCCAGCATGGCGGCTTCGTCCAACTCGAAATCGGCGGTGAGCGGCACACCGTGAAAGGTCAAGCCTTGCAGCTGGGCGCTCATGGCGTACATCACAAAGCCCGGCAAAGGGGACAGGATGGAAGCGCCGGCAACGTCGCAGGCCATGGCCAGCAAAGAGATCAATTCGTCCGAGCCGTTGCCGAGCATGATGTCGAAGCCTTCGGGCATGCCTGCATAACTTGCCAGCGCATGGCGCAGTTCGTTCACGCGCTCTCCGGGGTAGCGGTTGAGTGCCAAGGCACCCAGTCGCTCACCCAGCGCCTTTTGCAAATCAGCAGGCAGGCGGTGCGGGTTCTCCATCGCGTCGAGCTTGACCATGCCCGCCGAATCCTGGATGGCGTAGGCGTGCATGGACTGGACGTCTTGGCGGATGCGTTGCATGAGTTGGGGGCTGACGTTGCTCATTTCAGGTCTCGCATCGGGGGCACAGAGTTCAAACGGAGTTCGGCGGCGCGAGCGTGGGCTTGCAGGCCTTCGCCATAGGCCAGCTCTGCGGCAATGCGGCCCAGCGTCTGGGCACCCGCTTCGCTCACTTCAATCAAGCTGCTGCGTTTCTGGAAGTCGTACACACCCAGTGGCGACGAGAAGCGTGCCGTGCCGCTGGTGGGCAGCACATGGTTGGGGCCCGCGCAGTAGTCGCCCAGCGACTCGCTGGTGAATGCGCCCATAAAGATCGCACCCGCGTGGCGCAGCAGCGGCTCCCAGCGGTGCGGCTCGCTGCTCGACACCTCCAGGTGCTCGGGCGCGATGCGGTTGCTGATGGCGCAGGCTTCTTCCATGTTGCGCGTCAGGATCAGCGCACCCCGGTCGTTCAAACTCTTGGCGATGATGCCTGCGCGGGGCATCTCGGGCAGCAGGCGGTCAATGGCGGCTTGCACCTCAGCGATGTAGGCCGCATCGGGGCACAACAAAATGCTTTGCGCCAGCTCGTCGTGCTCGGCCTGACTAAACAAATCCATCGCCACCCATTCGGCGGGCGTGGTGCCGTCGGCCAAGACCAAAATTTCTGAGGGGCCCGCGATCATGTCGATGCCCACAGTGCCAAAAACGCGCTTTTTGGCGCTGGCCACATAGGCGTTGCCGGGGCCAGTGATCTTGTCCACTTTGGGGATGGTGGCGGTGCCATAAGCCAAGGCAGCCACGGCCTGCGCACCGCCCACAGTGAAGGCGCGGCTCACACCGGCCACACAGGCAGCGGCCAGCACCAGCGAGTTGCGAACACCCTGAGGCGTGGGCACCACCATGATGATCTCTTGCACCCCCGCCACATGCGCGGGGATGGCATTCATCAACACCGACGAGGGGTAAGCGGCTTTGCCGCCGGGCACATAAATGCCCACACGGTCGAGCGGTGTGACTTTTTGGCCCAGCAAAGTACCGTCTTCGTCGCGGTAAGACCAGCTTTCGCCAGACGCTTTCTTTTGGGCTTCGTGGTATTGGCGCACACGGCTTGCTGCGGCTTGCAGGGCTTCGCGCTGCGCAACGGGCAGGCTGTCCAGAGCGGCTTGTAACTCGGCTTGGGTGATTTCGAGCGCCTTCACGTCGGCGGCTTGCAGTCCGTCAAAGCGCTGGGTGTACTCGAGCACCGCCGCGTCGCCACGCTGTTGCACATCGGCCAGGATGTCGGCCACACGCTGCTCGATGGCGGCGTCGGTGTCGGCAGACCAATGCAGGCGCGCCGCGAAGGCCGCTTCAAAACCGGCGTCGGCCGTGTTCAGTTGCAATGGTTTGGCTTGGAGGCCCATAGATTCCATGTCTTTCAGTCTTTTTTCACCGCGCCCGCGAAGGCATCGATGATGGCGCGGATCGGCGCTTGTTTGAGTTTGAGGGCGGCCTGGTTGACCACCAGACGCGAGCTGATGTCCATGATGCGTTCGACTTCGACCAAGTGGTTGGCCTTCAGCGTATTGCCCGTCGACACCAAATCGACGATGGCATCGGCCAAGCCGGTGAGCGGAGCCAGTTCCATACTGCCGTAGAGCTTGATCATGTCGACGTGCACGCCCTTGGTGGCAAAAAAGTCGCGCGCAATCGCGGTGTATTTGGTCGCCACTTTCAGGCGTGCACCTGTGCGCACGAGCGCCGCATAGTCATCATCGGCCCGCACCGCCACGCTCATGCGACATTTGGCAATGTTCAGGTCCAGCGGCTGGTACAGGCCCTGGCCGCCGTGTTCGATCAGCGTGTCCAGACCCGTCACGCCCAAATCGGCACCGCCATATTCCACATAGGTGGGCACGTCGCTCGCGCGCACCAGCACCACGCGCACATTGGCTTGGTTGGTGGGCAAGATCAGCTTGCGGGATTTTTCGGGGTCTTCGAGCACCTCGATGCCCGCGGCTTTGAGCAGCGGCAGGGTTTCGTCAAAGATGCGTCCTTTGGACAGGGCCAGCGTGATCATTTCACTCTTTCAATGTCGGCACCCAGGCCGCGCAGTTTCAATTCCATGCGGTCATAGCCGCGGTCCAGGTGGTAAATGCGGTCGACAATGGTTTCGCCTTCGGCCACCAAACCGGCAATCACCAAGCTGGCGGATGCGCGCAGGTCAGTGGCCATGACGATGGCACCCGACAGCTTCTCAACCCCTTCGATCACCGACACCTTGCCGTCGATCTGGATGTGCGCGCCCAGGCGAACCAGTTCGTTGACGTGCATGAAGCGGTTTTCAAAAATCGTTTCGGTCACTTTGCTCGCGCCTTGCGAGATGCAGTTGAGCGCCATGAACTGCGCTTGCATGTCGGTCGGGAAGCCCGGGTATTCGGTGGTGCGAAAGCTCTGGGCTTTCAAGCGGCCTTCGGATTTGACGCGGATGAAGCCATCACCCGCTTCGATGGTGGCACCGGCCTCGCGCAGCTTTTCGATGACCACTTCCAAGTGATCAGCGCGGCCATGGCGCAACACCACATCACCGCCCGTGGCTGCGACAGCGCACAGGAAAGTGCCCGCCTCGATGCGATCGGCCACCACCTGGTGCTGGCAACCGTGCAGACGGTCCACACCCTGAATGCGGATGCGGCGTGTGCCGTGGCCTTCGATCTTGGCACCCATCTTGATGAGCATCTCGGCCAAGTCACCAATTTCAGGTTCTTGGGCAGCGTTTTCGAGCACCGTCTCGCCTTCGGCCAACGCCGCGGCCATCATGAAGTTCTCGGTGCCAGTCACTGTGACCATGTCGGTGGTGATGTGTGTGCCCTTCAGGCGTGTGCGGCCCTCGGGCAAGCTGGCCAGCATGTAGCCATGGTCCACGGTGATCACCGCGCCCATGGCCTGAAGGCCTTTGATGTGCTGGTCCACAGGGCGCGAGCCAATGGCACAACCGCCGGGCAAAGACACCTTGGCGTGGCCAAAGCGGGCCAACAAGGGACCCAGCGCCAGCACCGAGGCGCGCATGGTTTTCACCAACTCATAAGGCGCTTCAGGATTATTCAAAGCCCCAGCGTCCAGCGTGACGCGGCCGTCTTCGTGGTGCTCGGCCGTCACGCCCATGTTGCGGATCAGCTTGAGCATGGTCGAGACGTCTTGCAGACGCGGCACATTGCTCAGGGTGACGGGCTCTGCGCTCAGCAAAGCGGCGCACAACTCGGGCAACGCGGCGTTTTTGGCACCCGCCACATCCAGCGTGCCTTGCAGGCGCTTACCGCCGCGAATTTTCAGTTTGTCCATGGATCAGGTCAATTGGCGTTGGGGCTCGGGCTCGATGCGGGCGTTCAGCGCGCTTGCGCGGCCCATTCGGCGGGCGTGTAGGTTTTCATCGACAAGGCGTGCACCTCGTCGGTGTGCATTTTTTGGCCCAAGGTGGCATACACACGTTGGTGGCGGGCAATGGGGCGCATGCCGGCAAAGGCCTCGGACACCACGACGGCGCTCCAGTGGCGTCCATCGCCCTCCACCGTGAGGTGGGTGCATGAAAGGCCTGCGGCGATGATGGCTTGGAGTTGCTCTGCATTCATGGGATTTAGCTTCGGATTTTGTAGCCGGTGCGCAAAAGGTGAAGGGTCAGGCTGCTGATGAGTGCCAAGGCAGTGCCCACCACCGCCAAACTGATCCAAGGCGACACATCGCTTTGGCCAAAAAAGCCGTAGCGAAAACCGTCGATCATGTAGAAAAACGGGTTCAGGTGGCTGAGGTTTTGCCAAAACGGCGGCAGCGAATAGATGGAATAAAACACGCCCGACAAAAACGTCATGGGCATGATGATGAAATTCTGAAAGGCGGCCATCTGGTCGAACTTTTCAGCCCACAGACCGGCGATCACGCCCAAGGCACCCATCATGGCCGCGCCCATGATGGCAAAAGCCAAAATCCAAAGCGGGTTGACGAAGGTGATGTTGACCATCCAGCCGGTGATGACAAAAACGCCCAGACCCACGGCCAAGCCGCGCACGATGGACGATCCCACATAGGCCACAAACCAGCTGCGGTGCGACAAGGGCGTGAGCAGCAAAAACACCAAGCTGCCCATGATCTTGCTTTGTACCAAGCTGGACGAGCTGTTGGCAAAAGCGTTTTGCAACACGCCCATCATGATCAGGCCCGGCAGCAAAAACGAGGTGTAGGGCACGTTGTCGTAAACCTTGACATGGTCTTCGAGCACATGGCCAAAGATCAGCATGTAAAGCACCGAGGTGAGCACCGGTGCGCCCACGGTCTGGAAAGCGACTTTCCAAAAACGCAGCACTTCTTTGTAGAGCAAGGTTTGCCAACCGGTCATGCCAAGGCTCCGGTGGCGGTTTGTTTTCGGTTCATCACTTCTAAGAAAACGTCTTCCAGATCAGCCTGGCGGATCTCCACGTCTTCGACCACCAGCCCCGCTGTGCGCAAGGTGGCCAGGTGGTTTTCAATTTCGGTCGCGTTGTGGACGGGCAACTGGACGATGCGGCCAGTCACCCTGGCGATGGCCGCCACGGCGGGCGGCAAGTCGCCGTCGAGCTTGAAGCGCAACACCTGGCTGGTGGCCGAACGGAGCAAATCGGAGGTGCGTTCCAGCGCCAGCAGCTGGCCGCGCTTGAGCATGGCGATGCGTCCGCACAAGGCTTCGGCTTCTTCAAGGTAATGGGTGGTGAGCAAGACGGTGTGGCCTTGCTTGTTGAGTTTGGCGATGAACGCCCACAAAGTCTGGCGCAGCTCAACATCGACCCCTGCGGTAGGTTCGTCCAGCACAATCACGCGGGGCTTGTGCACCAAGGCTTGGGCTACCAGCACGCGGCGTTTCATGCCACCGGACAGTTGGCGCATGTTGGAGCCCGCCTTGTCGGCCAAGCCCAGGCTGTCCAGCAGCTCGTCGATCCAGGCTTCGTTTTTCTTGACCCCGAAATACCCAGACTGGATGCGCAAAGCTTCGCGCACGGTGAAAAACGGGTCAAACACCAACTCTTGCGGCACCACACCCAGCAATCGGCGCGCTGCGGCGTAATCGCTTTGCACGTCGTGGCCATGCACCAGCACACGGCCTTCGCTCGGACGGCTCAAACCTGCCAAAGTGCTGATCAGCGTGGTTTTGCCTGCCCCATTGGGGCCCAGCAGACCAAAGAACTCACCCTCTTGCACGTCAAAGCTGACTTGGTCGAGCGCTTTGAATGCGGCTGCGCCAACCTGACGAGCAGGGTAGATTTTTGAAACGGATTGGAAGGAAAGCGCTGGCATGGGAGGGCTCTATTTTAGTGCTGAGCCAAAGACTCCGGAGTGCAGCAAGGAGATCGGTGCAAAAAGACCTGAAAACCCTTCATTTAGAGGGGCTGGAGCAGGTCAATCACCCCGTACAAGCCTGCCAACTCGCGCAAGCGCTGCGGCATGTTCTCGACCTGCAAGGCGCTGCCACGCGACACCACCTCACGCCGCAAGCCCAACAAGACCGCCAAAACCGAAGAGTCAAACTCGGTCAGTGCCGAAGCATCCAGCACCACGGCAGGGGGCAAGGTCGCAGGCAATTCCTCCAGCCAATGCGCCAAGCAAGCGTTGGCTTGGTCGTGCAATAAGCTGGCGGGCAACTTCAAGGCGGTCATGTCCAAAAGGCTCAGGCGGGTTTGGCGTTGGATTTGTTGCGCAGCGCCAAGCTGGCGATCAGGGCATCGATGCCACCGGCATTGATCTCTTTGGTGAATTGGGTGCGGTAATTTTCAACCAGCCACACGCCCAGCACATTCAAGTCAAAAATCATCCAACCTGCCCCTTCACCCGGGGTTTTCTCCAGGCGGTAATCGAGCTGTATCGGATCGCCTTTGCCCCGAACTTCGGTGTTGACCACCAAGTTTTTGTCATCTTGGCCTGGGCGCAAAGGCTTGACCAGCACCACTTGGTCACTGATTTGACTGAGTGCCCCAGAGTAGGTGCGAACCAACAAAATTTTGAACTCGTCTTGTAGGCGTTTTTGCTGTTCAGGTGTGGCTTTGCGCCAAGCGGGACCCGTGGCCAACGCGGTCATTCGACGGAAGTTGACATGCGGCATCAACTTGACATCGACCAATTGGATGAGTTTGCTCATGTCCCCGCTGCGCAACGACTTGTCCGCCTTGACGAGATCTAAGGTGTCATTGGTGATGCGCTTGATGAAAGCATCCGGGGCTTCCTCGGAAGCCCAAGCAGGCATTTGGGCCGCGGTCAAGGCCATGGCGGTCACCAGCAGTGCCTGTCGCCGACTCAGGGTCATCTGCGGTATCAGAGAAAAAGTTTTCATTCAATCACTATAAGGTCAAGCAGCAGGCCCATTGTGAACAACTGTAACGGTCACTCGCCACGGCCTGAGGGCTGCCATCAAGGTGCTTCAGACTCGGAATAGTCGAATCGCGCGGGTGGGTTGCCATCGTACACATCGTTTTCACGTTTTTGCAGATACGCGTCACGGACAAAGGTGTAAGGGTCTAAGGCTGCGGCCTTGATGACATCCAATGACTCCAGAAAACCTGAACGGATATCGATCACACGCAGACCCGTCAAGACATTGCGGGTGGCTGTGTCATTGAACTGCTGCACCGCATTGCCTTGCATATCGATGGGTGTGGCCAAGGCGTCACGCAAGGTGGAGGGCCCCAAAATGGGCAGCACCACATAGGGTCCGGACTTGACGCCCCAATAGCCCAAGGTCTGCCCAAAGTCTTCGTTGCGCTTTTCAAGCCGCATCTCGGAAGCCACATCCAGCACACCGCCCAAACCGAAAAAGGTGTTGACCGAGATGCGCATGAAAGTTTCCGCTGCGGCTTGGCCTTTCAACTGCATGGCGGTATTGGCCAAAGTCCAAACATCGCCCAAGTTGCCAATGAAGTTGTGAACGCCCGTGCGCACAGGGCTGGGCAGCACGGTGGTGTAAACCTTGGCTGCAGGCTTGATGGCCGCGTTGTCCAAGACCTCGTTGAAGTTGTAAACACTTCGGTTCATGGACTCCCAAGGATCACGCACATCGGCGCTTTTGACGGATGCACAAGCCTGCAATAAAAGCGCGCTGCTGACCGCAAGGATCCATCCGAGTCGTCTGGTCAAGGTGTTCATGGTTTGGTCCTTTCTGCTGCAGGTTTTTCTGCCTGGCTGTATAAAAATTGGCTGATCAGGTTTTCCAAAATCACCGCCGACTGGGTGGAGCCGATTTTGTCACCCGCGCCCAAGTTTTTCTCATCCGCACCGGGCGAGACATCCAGGTATTGCTCGCCCAGCAATCCACTGGTCAAGATTTTCAGCGAGCTGTCTTGCGGAAACGCCAAGCCTGTCTGCAAGGACAAAGTCACCTTGGCTTGAAAAGACTCGCCATCGAATTCGATTTTCTTGACGCGGCCCACCACCACGCCTGCGCTTTTGACGGCAGCACCGGGCTTGAGTCCCCCGATGTTGTCGAACTTGGCGCTGACCTCGTAATCTTGCTTCAAGCTCCACGTCAACAAATTGGCCGCTTTGAGTGCCAGAAACAGCACCGCAACGGCACCAAGCATCACAAACAAACCGACCCACACATCATTTTTTGAAACTTGCATGCCGTCCTCCTCAAACGCTGAACATCATGGCGGTCAGGATGAAATCGAGCCCCAACACCGACAAAGAAGAAACCACCACACTGCGCGTGGTGGCACTGGCCACACCTTCAGGGGTGGGCTTGGCCACATAACCTTGTAGCAAGGCAATAAAGGTCACCGCCACACCAAACACAATGCTTTTGATGATGCCGTTGCCCACGTCTTTGAAGACATCCACACCGCCTTGCATTTGGCTCCAAAACGAACCGGCATCCACACCGATGAGCAACACACCCACCACGTAGCCACCCAAAATACCCACAGCGCTGAACACGGCGGCAAGCAGCGGCAATGCAATGATGCCGCCCCAAAACCGTGGGGCCAAAATGCGTTGAACGGGGTCCACCGCCATCATCTCCAACGCCGTGAGCTGTTCGCCTGCACGCATCAAACCAATCTCAGCTGTGAGCGAGGCCCCCGCTCTCCCCGCGTAAAGCAATGCGGCCACCACCGGGCCCAACTCCCGAACCAGCGTGAGCGCCACCAACAGACCCAAGGCTTCGGCCGAGCCGTAGCGCTGCAGTGTGTAGTAGCCCTGCAAGCCCAGCACAAAACCCACAAACAAGCCGGACACCATGATGATGGCCAAGGAGTAGTTGCCCAAAAAATGCACCTGGTCCCGCACCAAAGCAAAGCGTTTGAGCGTCGCACCGGACATACCCAAAAGCTTGAAAAACAAACGGGCAGCAAAACCCCAGTCGGCCAACATCTGTCGGGTCGATGCGCCCAAAGCGGCCAGCAAACGGATGATCATGAGGACCTCCGGTCGTAGTCGCGCGTGGCGGGCGGTGCAGGGTAATGGAACGGCACGGGACCATCGCTCAGCGCATGCACGAATTGGTAGATCAGCGGGTCGGTGCTGGCGCGCAGTTCAGCGGGTGTGCCCTGCGCAGCCACGCCACCATGCGCAAGAATGACCACATGGTCAGCGATCTCGAAGGTCTCGGTGACATCGTGCGACACCACCACACTGGTGATGCCCAAGCTGTCGTTCAAGCGTCGGATCAATCGGGCCGCAGTGCCCAGCGAAATCGGATCGAGACCCGCAAAGGGCTCGTCGTACATGATCAAGTCAGGATCAAGCGCGATGGCTCGGGCCAGAGCCACACGACGGCTCATGCCACCAGAAATTTCAGAAGGTTTCAGGTCGCGCGCACCGCGCAAACCCACGGCATCCAGCTTCATCAGCACGATGTCGCGGATCAGGTCTTCCGACAAATCGGTGTGTTCGCGCAGGGGAAAGGCCACGTTGTCAAACACGCTCATGTCGGTGAACAGTGCGCCGAATTGGAACAACATGCCCATGCGGCGGCGTGCGGCATACAGCTCGGCTTGTCGCATGGGCGTGATGTCATCGCCGTCGAACAGCAATTGACCCGCGCTGGCACGGATCTGTCCGCCAATCAAGCGCAAGACCGTGGTCTTGCCGCCACCCGATACCCCCATCAAGGCCGTGACCTGTCCGCGCGGCACATTGAAGCTGAGGTTCTTCAAGATGACACGGTCGCCGTACCCGAAACTCAGGTCGCGCAGTTCAACAAGGGGCGGTGGTGTGGTGTGCGTGGTCATGAAAAAACAAGAGCCGGAAGGTCCGGCTCTTGTGGTTTTAGAGGTTCACGAGAGAACTTGTTCTCACCATGACATTCAAGGGATTTTACCTAGAACGAATGTTCCTCATCGCGGGAGGTCGCTCGCGCCCATCAAGAACTCGTCCACCGAGCGTGCGGCTTGACGTCCTTCACGGATGGCCCAGACCACCAGCGACTGGCCACGGCGCATGTCGCCAGCGGCAAACACCTTGGGCACGTTGGTGGCATAGCCGCCTGTGAAGTCGGTGCTCGCCTTGGCGTTGCCGCGGGCGTCCTTGTCGATGCCAAAGGCATCGAGCACGGTGGCGACCGGGTTGGTAAAGCCCATGGCCAGCAAAACCATGTCGGCTTTGTATTCCTTCTCGGTGCCAGGCACCTCGACCATCTTGCCGTCCTTGAACTCGACGTGCACGGTTTTCAGACCCGTGAGCTTGCCTTTTTCACCGATGAATTCCTTGGTGGAGATGGCGAATTCGCGTTGCAACAGGCCTTTTTCAGCGCTCTCGTCGTGGCTGGAGCTGGTGCGCAGCTTCATGGGCCAATAAGGCCAAATCATGGCTTTGTCTTCTTTTTCAGGCGGCTCGGGCATCACCTCAAACTGGGTCACGCTCACAGCGCCATGGCGTGTGCTGGTGCCCACGCAGTCGCTGCCAGTGTCGCCGCCACCGATCACGATGACACTTTTGCCATCGGCGCGCAATTGGCCTTTAACCTTGTCGCCCGCATTGACTTTGTTTTGCTGGGGCAAGAATTCCATCGCGAAGTGGATGCCGTCGAGGTCACGGCCCTTCACAGGCAGATCACGCGACTGCTCAGAGCCACCGGTGAGCAGCACAGCGTCAAAGTCTTTCTTCAGCTGTTCAGCCGAAATGGTTTCCTTGGCCCAGTTGGTGACCTTGGAATCCTTGGGCCACTCACCGACCAGCACGCTGGTACGGATCTTCACGCCTTCGGCTTCGAGCTGCTGGACGCGGCGGTCGATGTGCGTCTTTTCCATCTTGAAATCAGGAATGCCGTAACGCAGCAAACCACCCACGCGGTCATTCTTCTCGAACAAGGTCACGTCGTGGCCAGCGCGGGCCAGCTGCTGAGCGGCGGCCAAGCCTGCGGGGCCTGCGCCAATCACCGCCACTTTTTTACCGGTTTTGACTTTGGCGGGACGGGGTTTGACCCAGCCCTCGGCCCAAGCGCGGTCGATGATGGCATGTTCAATAGACTTGATGCCCACGGCGTCATCGTTGAAGTTGACCACACACGCAGCCTCGCAGGGGGCGGGGCAAATGCGGCCAGTGAACTCGGGGAAGTTGTTGGTGCTGTGCAGCACTTCGATCGCGTTCTTCCAGTCGCCTTCAAACACCAGATTGTTGAAGTCCGGAATGATGTTGTTGACCGGGCAGCCGTTGTTGCAAAACGGTGTGCCGCAGTCCATGCAGCGTGCGGCTTGCGTTTTGGACTGCTCGGGTGTCAAACCAATCACGAACTCGCCGTAGTTTTTCAGGCGCTCGGCGACCGGCTTGTAGCCTTCTTCGATGCGCTCAAATTCCATGAAACCTGTGATTTTTCCCATGATGTTTCCTTAGCTTCTTAACTTGGGGCTCAGGCGGCAACGGGCTGGGCAGCTTTGGCCGCCTTGCGTGCGTTGATCTCGCCCAGGGCGCGTTTGTATTCGTTCGGGAACACCTTCACGAACTTGGCGCGGGCCGTGGCCCAGTTGTCCAGCAACTCGCGTGCACGCTGGCTGCCGGTCCACTTGTGGTGGTCTTCCAGCAGTTTCTTCAGCTGTGCTTCGTCCGATTGGTCGCGGTGCCAGATCGTGCGATCGACTTGCGCTTCTTGCTCAGCGGCTGACAACACTTTTTCCATGCTGACCATGGCGGTGTTGCAGCGCGACGCGAACTCGCCATCTTCGTCGTAGACATAAGCGATACCGCCGCTCATGCCCGCACCGAAGTTACGGCCGGTCTTGCCCAGCACAGCCACGGTGCCGCCGGTCATGTATTCACAACCGTGGTCGCCCGTGCCTTCCACCACCGCGGTGGCACCCGACAGGCGCACCGCGAATCGCTCGCCGGCCACACCGGCAAAGAAAGCTTCACCGCTGGTGGCACCGTACATGACGGTGTTGCCCACGATGATGTTTTGCGCTGCCACGCCCCGGAACTCCAGGCTCGGACGCACCACCACACGGCCGCCCGACAAACCTTTGCCGGTGTAGTCGTTGGCTTCGCCGATCAAATACAACGTGATGCCCTTGGCCAGGAATGCACCGAACGATTGACCGCCTGTGCCTTCGAGTTGGATGCGCAGGGTATCGTCCGGCAAACCTTCGGGGTGCACCTTGGTCACAGCCCCAGACAACATGGCACCGACCGAGCGGTTCACGTTGCGGGCCACTTCCATGAACTGTACTTTTTCGCCCTTGTCGATGGCGGCGCGGCTCTTGGCGATCAGCACGTTGTCCAAGGCTTTTTCCAGGCCGTGGTCTTGTGTAGACACATGGCGCACAGCCACGTCAGAAGTGACTTGAGGCACGGCCAGTAGGCGTGAGAAATCCAAGCCCTTGGCTTTCCAGTGCTCCACACCGGGCTTCATGTCGAGCAGGTCAGCGCGGCCCACCAAGTCGTCAAACTTGGCAATGCCCAGCTGGGCCATGATTTGGCGCGCTTCTTCGGCAATGAAGAAGAAGTAGTTCACGACGTGCTCGGGCTTGCCCGAGAACTTTTTGCGCAGCTCAGGGTCTTGCGTGGCCACACCCACTGGGCAGGTGTTCAGGTGGCACTTGCGCATCATGATGCAGCCCTCGACCACCAGCGGTGCGGTGGCAAAGCCGAACTCGTCAGCGCCCAACAAGGCGCCGATGGCGACGTCACGACCTGTTTTCATTTGGCCGTCGGCCTGCACACGGATGCGACCGCGCAGGCCGTTGAGCACCAAGGTCTGCTGGGTTTCGGCCAAGCCGATTTCCCAAGGCGATCCGGCATGTTTGACAGAAGACCAGGGCGACGCGCCTGTGCCGCCGTCGTGACCGGCGATCACCAGGTGATCGCTCTTGCACTTGGCAACGCCTGCCGCGATGGTGCCCACGCCGATTTCGGACACCAGCTTGACGCTGATGTCGCTGTGTGGTGCCACGTTCTTCAGGTCGTGGATCAGCTGGGCCAAGTCCTCGATGGAGTAGATGTCGTGGTGCGGTGGTGGCGAGATCAGACCCACGCCTGGCACCGAGTGGCGCAACTTGCCGATGTAGTCGGACACTTTGCCGCCTGGCAACTGGCCGCCTTCACCCGGCTTGGCACCCTGGGCCATCTTGATCTGGATCTGGTCGGCGCTGGACAGGTATTCGGCCGTGACACCGAAACGGCCTGAGGCGACTTGTTTGATCTTGGAGCGCAGGCTGTCGCCTGCTTCCAATGGCATATCCACTTCGACGTTTTCAGCGCCGATCACGCTCTTCAAGGAATCACCCTGCTTGATCGGGATGCCTTTGAGTTCGTTGCGGTAACGTGCCGAGTCCTCGCCGCCTTCACCGGTGTTGCTCTTGCCGCCAATGCGGTTCATGGCCACGGCCAAGGTGGCGTGCGCTTCGGTGGAAATCGATCCCAGCGACATCGCGCCGGTGGCGAAACGCTTGACGATTTCGGCCGCAGGCTCGACCTGCTCCAGCGGAATGGCTTTGGACGGGTCGATCTTGAACTCGAACAAACCGCGCAACGTCATGTGGCGCTTGCTTTGGTCGTTGATGATCTGCGCGTATTCCTTGTAGGTGCTGAAATTGTTGGCACGGGTGGAGTGCTGCAACTTGGCAATCGCATCGGGCGTCCACATGTGCTCTTCGCCACGGGCGCGCCAGGCGTATTCGCCACCGGCGTCCAGCATGCTGGCCAACAACGGGTCATCACCGAAGGCTGCGGTGTGCATGCGAATGGCTTCTTCGGCGATCTCGAACACACCGATGCCGCCCACGCGGCTAGCGGTGCCCGTGAAATACTTGTCGATCGTGGCGCTGTTGATGCCGATGGCCTCAAACAGTTGCGCACCGCAATACGACATGTAGGTGCTCACGCCCATCTTGGACATGATCTTGGACAGGCCCTTGCCAATCGCCTTGACGTAGTTGTAGATGGCTTTTTCTGCGGACAGGTCTGCAGACAAATCCTTGTGCAGCGCGGCCAGGGTTTCCATGGCCAGGTAGGGGTGAACGGCCTCGGCACCGTAACCCGCCAACACCGCAAAGTGGTGCACTTCGCGGGCAGTGCCGGTTTCGACCACCAAGCCAGCCGTGGTGCGCAGACCTTCGGTGACCAGATGTTGGTGAATGGCCGACAGCGCCAGCAAAGCGGGCACAGCGACTTGGGTCGCGTTCACGCCACGGTCGCTGATGATCAGGATGTTGTGGCCGCCCTTGATGGCGTCCACGGCTTCAGCGCACAAAGATGCGAGTTTGGCTTCCACGCCTTCGTCACCCCAGACCACGGGGTAGGTGATGTCTAACGTGGCGCTCTTGAACTTGCCTTTGGTGGCTTGGTCGATGTTGCGCAACTTGGCCATGTCGGCGAAGTCCAGGATCGGCTGGCTGACTTCCAGGCGCATCGGCGGGTTGACCTGGTTGATGTCCAGCAGGTTCGGCTTGGGGCCGATGAAGGACACCAGCGACATCACGATCGCTTCGCGGATCGGGTCAATCGGCGGGTTGGTCACCTGCGCGAACAACTGCTTGAAGTAGTTGTAAAGCGGCTTGTTTTTATCCGACAACACAGCCAATGGGCTGTCGTTGCCCATGGAACCCAAGGCCTCTTCGCCCGCTTGTGCCATGGGGGCCAACAAGAACTTGATGTCTTCCTGGGTGGTGCCGAAGGCTTGTTGCAAGTCGAGCAAGGCGACTTCAGAGGCGGGGGCCACGGGGGCGGCGGCCACGTCGTCGAGCTTGATGCGCAGGTTTTCAATCCATTGCTTGTAGGGCTTGGCGCTGGCCAGACCGGCTTTCAACTCTTCATCGTTGATCATGCGGCCTTGTTCCAGATCGATCAGGAACATCTTGCCGGGCTGCAGACGCCACTTGCGCACGATTTTGCTTTCGGGGATCGGCAACACGCCGGTTTCCGAGCCCATGATGACCATGTCGTCGTCGGTGATGATGTAGCGCGAGGGGCGCAGGCCATTGCGGTCCAGTGTGGCGCCGATTTGGCGACCGTCGGTGAACACGATCGAGGCGGGGCCATCCCATGGCTCCAGCATCGCAGCGTGGTATTCATAGAAAGCCTTGCGGCGCTCGTCCATGGTGTTGTGGTTTTCCCAAGGCTCGGGAATCATCATCATCACGGCCTGGCTGATGGGGTAGCCCGCCATCGTCAGCAGTTCGAGGCAGTTGTCAAACGTGGCGGTGTCGGACTGACCGGCGAAGCTGATGGGGTAAAGCTTTTGCAGGTCGGCGGCCAACACGGGCGACGACATCACACCTTCACGGGCTTTCATCCAGTTGTAGTTGCCCTTGACGGTGTTGATCTCGCCGTTGTGCGCCACATAGCGGTACGGGTGAGCCAATGGCCACTCGGGGAAGGTGTTGGTGGAGAAACGCTGGTGCACCAGGCCCAAGGCTGACACACAGCGCTCGTCTTGCAAGTCCAGGTAATAAGTGCCGACTTGGTCCGCCAACAGCAAGCCCTTGTAGACCGCTGTGCGGCTGGACATGCTGGGAATGTAGTACTCGTTGCTGTGCGTCAGGTTCAGGGCCTGAATGGCGGCGCTGGCGGTCTTGCGGATCACGTACAGCTTGCGCTCCAGCGCGTCTTGCACGATCACATCGGCGCCACGGCCAATGAAGATCTGGCGCATGATCGGCTCTTTTTCGCGCACGCGGGGCGACATGGGCATGTCGCGGTTGACCGGCACATCGCGCCAGCCCAACACCACTTGGCCTTCGGCTTTGACAGCGCGTTCCAATTCTTGTTCACACGCCATGCGCGAAGCGTGTTCTTTGGGCAAAAACACCATGCCCATGCCGTACTCACCAAAGGGTGGCAAGGCCACACCTTGTTTGGCCATCTCTTCGCGGTACAGCGCGTCAGGCAGCTGGATCAGGATACCGGCACCGTCGCCCATGAGCGCGTCTGCGCCCACGGCACCCCGGTGATCCAGGTTTTCAAGGATCTTGAGCGCCTGCGTCACGATGGCGTGGGTCTTGTTCCCTTTGATGTGGGCCACAAAGCCCACTCCGCATGCATCGTGTTCATTGGCCGGGTCATACAAACCGGTCGATTGGAAATGTTCTTTTTCGGTGGCCGAAGTCATGGGGCACTCCTAAGGGTTTTTACGCAGATCGAAGAGTGTAGTGCACTGCAGCATCCATGCCAATCTTTTTAATTGGGGTCAGATCCCAATTAATTTTCCTTTCGGCTTGGCTTTGAATTAATTGGGGACAGATTCAATCGACCGTCTTTTTGGCAGGCCGCCCCGCTTTGCCTGGCGCCAGCCGCCGCGTTGTGGACTGCTGCAACTCACCCACAAAATCGGCCGAGCCCAGCGCCCAGCCCGACAGAGCGCTTTGGGTCAGTTGCTGTTTCTCAGACTGCGCTAAACCGGTCTGAACGAGCTCGGCATAAGCAGCCTCGCGCGCAAAAGGCGTGTTGCCCAAGCCCCAAAACAGGGCATGAGGTGTCACCAACTTGTCGCTCACCTGCCCAATACAGTGCCTGTGGCTGGACCACTTGAAGTCGGCCGCTTGCGCCACCATGCACGCACGCACCGGGTTGAGGTCAATGTAGACCATGCACGCCAAAAGATAGCGCTCACTCTCAATCAGGTTGCTGCGGTAGCGGCCTTCCCACAAAGTGCCGGTGCGCTGGTGGCGCAGATTGAAGTAACGGACATAAGCACGGCCCACAGCCTGCATCATCTGCGGCAGCCCCTCGTCGGTCTCGGGCGTCAGCAACAAATGAAAGTGGTTGTCCATGATCACGTAGGCATGGATGGCCACCTTGAATGTTTGTGCATGTTCTTGCCACAGCGCCAGCAAGCGTTCCCGGTCCGCATCGTCGCGCACGATGGCCTGGCGGTCATTGCCACGCTGGATGACATGGTGGGGATAGCCTGCAACGGTGAGGCGGGGTTGGCGGGCCATGGGGGATCTCCCGAAATGAGATCGCCAGTTTAATTGGGATCTGACCCCAATTAATTAATTGAACCGATGGGTCAATGTCACCCTCATTGAACGTGGCTCTGTGGGATGAAAATGCCGGTCAAAGACGGGGCCTGCCTCACTCGCCAACTGTGAGCTGTAGGCATATTCAATGTCGTTGGCTTTTTTGTTCTGCAAATTGTAAATATCGACGGCCAGTTTGGTGTGGTTATTGATCTTGTAGCCGACTCTTAAATTGGCCAAAGATGAAGCGTCTGATTTGATGCTGCCATCTTCGGTCAGTGGCCGAGGACCAAAGTACCTCAAGCGAACGGAACCAAACCAGGGGCCTAGGTTGTTGAAGGTCAATCCAATGTTGGCCGTTGAATTCACGGCACCGGGTATGAAGGTCTGTTTGTTGTCTTCATGAACAAAGCGTGAATGCGCCCAAGCCAAATCCAAATCCAAACTCAAGTTGCTGTTGATCGCATAAAAGTTGTTCCATTCAATGCCGTATCGTTTTGAGGGTGAACTGGGCTCAGTGGTTCCTGCATCGCCAATGAACAACAATTCAGATGCCATTTTCAGTTTCCAAATCGCAAGGTTTGATTGCCATCCTTGGAGGATTTCTGTGCGAAGGCCTAATTCCGAGCCAATGGCTTTGACCAACGGGTCAACCTTGGATACAGGCGTCGTTCTGTCGACAGGATCCACCGTGATGGTGGTGCCCCTCGCATCATTGGAGTGAAACCCAGCGCCGTAGTTGGCATAAAACTCTGTCTTGCCCACGGGTCCATAAATGAGGCTCACTTTGGGCGACACCTTTTGATCGGAAGACTTGCCCGAGTTGGCGGCCACATTGGATTGCACATGGAATTGATAGGCATCAGCTCTTGCACCGACGATCGAGCGGAAACTGGGCGTCCAACGTGTCTCGTTTTGTGCCCAAAAAGAAATACTGCTTTGACGGACCTGGTCTTCGCGCACGGTTTCATGGATTCTGCGTTGTGTGGTCAGGTACAAACCAACTGGGCTGATGTGGTCAGCGCGCCCGTCTAGGCCGAATGAAAATGCTGTTTCGTAGCTGGTGTTGAATACATCCAGCTGGCTGAATCTGGCTTGCGAGAGTCCAAAACCAAATGCTTGGCGCTTTTCTGCTTGTTTGAACTGATCGCCCATGGCGCAGCTGCCATGGGTGGCCATGCTGCCCATGCAATATTCAAAGTTAGACCAAAGATCAAGCGCAGAGTCGAGTGCCCAGAAATTCGCTTTGGATTGACGGTCCTTGCCCGTCTGCGCCCATTGGCTGGACAAGCTGTAACGATGGGTTTCACCGCCTGTGGTCGGATCGGTAGATCCAAATCGATCCATGAGACCTTGGTTCACGGCACGCAGCGGAATTTGGTCGGTTGAAACCCAACTGCTTTTGTAAAACATGCCCGTCACGGAATAACCATTGAGGCGCGTCCCCTCTGTGTAGCTCAAAACACCATTTAACTTTTGATAGTTCTCGGGGACGACCCAAGGGCCGTCATTTTTAAAAACTTCCAGGCCATACAACCACTGACCTTCTGATCGTTTTGGAGAGCCTGCCAGCAGCCATCTTTTGTAGCCATTGGCCCCGACAGTGACTTCTGCCAAATGTCCGTCCATCTTTTTGAGGTATTCCACTCTGGCAGAGCCTGCAGCCGAAAAGTCGCCATCCATGGCTGAATAAGTGCCCTTCCTGTAGGAGATCTGGTCCACCAACTCAGGAATTAAAAAGTTCAAGTCGGTGTAGCCCTGACCATGTGCATGTGTGGGCATATTGGCAGGAACACCATTCACGAAGGTGGAAAAATCAGTGCCGTGGTCCAAGTTAAAGCCACGCAAAAAATATTGATTGGCTTTACCGTCCCCTGCGTGTTGGGTCACGATGAGTCCAGGCACCATTTCCATGATTTCACCGGGACGCAAGATGGGCAGTGCCGCGATACGAAGACCCGAAACGACACCTTCGCTACCCGTGCTGGCAATCCCCGTTAAGTTCTCTGTCTTGGCCCTGATTTCAATGGTGCCAACAGGGTCTGCTGGCTGTGCAAACGATGGCATGAGATGAAGAACGCCTACAAACACCGTTAAATCTTTGACATTCATCACTTCATCTTTGTTATTACGATTTTTAAAAAGATCATACCATTGACATTTGGGTTTCTTTTTTGAACCGAGCTGGTGGCGTCGTCGAGATCCAATTCCGACAAAAGCCAAGGTGACATGGCTTGAAGGCGGTTTTGTTTATGCTGACCGAATGGACAAAACAAGCATTCGCATCGGTGCCGGAGCGGGTTATTCGGGTGACCGCATTGCGCCCGCTGTCGAGCTGGCCGAAAAAGGCCAGCTGGACTATCTGGTCTTCGAATGCCTGGCCGAGCGCACGATTGCACTGGCGCAACTGGAGCGCAGCCAAGACCCCAATGCTGGCTTTGACCCTCTCCTCCAAGCCAGGATGCGGGCAGTGTTGCCCGCATGCATCCAACATGGCGTGCGCATCGTCAGCAACATGGGCGCGGCCAACCCCCTGCAGGCCGGGCATGCGGTGCTGGCCGTGGCCCGCGAATTGGGACTGCCTCAAGTCAAAGTGGCCGTGGTGATGGGCGACGACGTGCTGGCCACCCTCACCCAAACCGGCTTGTCTTTGCCCGTGCTGGAGTCCACGACAACGCTTGAAGACCTGCAAGCCCAACTGATTTCTGCCAACGCCTACTTGGGCGCAGAAGCCTTGCTGCCCGCCCTGCAAAGTGATGCGCAAGTCATCATCACCGGCCGCGTGGCCGACCCAGCGCTGTTTTTGGCGCCCTTGATGCACCACTTTGGCTGGGCCGCTGACGACTGGACACGCTTGGGCAAAGGGGTGTTGGTCGGCCATTTGCTGGAATGCTCGGCACAAATCACGGGCGGCTACTTTGCCGATCCGGGTTACAAGGACGTGCCCAACATGGCCAGGCTGGGCTTTCCGCTGGCCGAGGTCAGCGCGTCGGGTGACGCCGTCATCACCAAAGTCGCGAGCTCGGGCGGCTGTGTCACGGTGGCCACTTGCACCGAACAGCTGCTTTACGAAATCGAAAACCCCGCACGCTATCTGCAGCCCGATGTGGTGGCCGATTTTTCTCAGGTTCAGCTGACGCAGCTGGGACCCGATCGCGTTCAGGTCTGCGGGGGCGGGGGCCACCCGCGCACCGACACACTCAAAGTCACGGTGGGTTACCGTGACGGTTTCATTGGTGAAGGCCAGATGAGCTATGCCGGACCGGGTGCACAAGCGCGGGGCCAACTGGCGCTGGACCTGGTGCGCCAACGCCTGGCCGATGCCGGATATGGCGAGTTTGAAGGCCGTTACGACCTGATCGGCCTGAACGCGATCTTTGGGCCGTCTACCCAATCAGGGCCGGAACCCGCCGAGGTGCGTGCCCGTGTGGCTCTGCGCGTGCCCACATTGCAACAAGCCCAGCATGTGGCGCACGAGATGGAAGCCTTGTACCTCAATGGCCCGGCCGGTGGCGGTGGTGCTACCCGCTCTGTGCGCGAAGTCATTGCCGCCGCGGCGGTGCTCATGCAGCGCAGCACCGTGCACACCAGCACCACGCTGCTCAATTCGGAAGGTTCCTGACATGCTGCTGCGCGACATCGCCCACACCCGCACCGGCGACAAAGGCAACCGGTCCACCTTGTCGGTGATTGCCTACGACAAAAAAGACTTTGCACTGCTGGAACAACACCTGAGCTGCGAACGTGTACAAGCGCACTTTGCAGGCACGGTGCTCGGCCCAGTCGAACGCTACGCCCTGCCCCAACTGGGCGCCCTCAACTTTGTCATGCACAACGCCCTGGGCGGCGGCGTGACCCGCTCGTTGGCCCTGGATGCCCACGGAAAATGTCTGAGTGCCAAACTGCTCAGTCTTGTGATTGAATCAGCCCCAAGATCTGAATCAGATCCAACCTCTTCATCAGGAAATCAACATGCTTAAAAAGACCCTCGCCACCTGCTTGACCGCTGCTTTGAGCCTGGTCGCCGCTAATGCGCACGCACAAAGCTACCCCAACAAACCAATCAAGGCCATCGTGCCCTTTGCCGCGGGCAGCGCCACCGACCAGATCGGCAGGGCCTTTGCACAAAAAATGTCTGAGATCCTGGGCCAGCCCGTGGTGGTAGACAACAAGGCCGGGGTGAACGGCATGCTGGGCGCTGACGCAGTGGCCAAATCAGCCCCGGACGGCTACACGCTCTTGATCGGCACCAACAGCACAAATGCAGCGCTCAAAAGCCTGATGAAAAAGCTGCCTTATGACCAAGACACCGCCTTTGCACCTGTGGCCTACATGGGCTCGGTGCCCTTGATCGTGGCCGTCAACAACGACGTGCCTGCCAAGAACCTGAAAGAACTGGTGGACCTGGCCAAAGCCAAACCCACACAAGTCACCTTTGCCAGCGCC
Organism: Limnohabitans sp. 15K; assembly: GCF_002778285.1. Classification (GTDB taxonomy): domain Bacteria; phylum Pseudomonadota; class Gammaproteobacteria; order Burkholderiales; family Burkholderiaceae_C; genus Limnohabitans_A. The sequence continues at coordinate 202,466 of NZ_NESM01000003.1, read as the reverse complement.
AGCACCTCGCAGCTGGTGTCGACCGAAGTGCTCTCCAGCATGGCCGGCATCCAGATGACCAACGTGCCTTACAAGAGCGGCCCCGCCGCCATGACCGACCTGATTGGTGGCCAGGTGAACCTGTTCACGGCCGACTTTGCAGTCATGCTGCCCCAGGTCAAGGCAGGCAAGATCCGTGGCCTGGCCGTCACCTCGACCCAGCGCTCCAAAGCCATCCCCGAGCTGCCCACCGTGAACGAAGCCTTGGGCCTGAAAGACTATGAACTGATCGCCTACTTTGCGGTCTTTGCGCCTGCTGGCACACCCGCCGACATCGTCAACAAGCTCAACGCCGCCGTGAACGCTGCGGCCGCCGACAAAACCATCTTGGAGCGTTTCTCGGCCTTGGGCTTTGAAACCGCCCCAGCATCCCCTGAGGCACTGGCGCAACGCTCTAAAGCCGAAACCGCCAAATGGGCCAAGGCCATTCGCGACGCGAAGATTGAGCCGCAATAAAGCGTTTGGTGTCTGCTGAGCGCCCGATCAGACCGCTTCTGATTTGGCGACCAGCGGATAGCGCGCGCCCATGAGCGCCTCCACCCCGAACTCCTGCAGCAGCGCCAGCAAGCGCTCGCCGGAGGCGCGTTTTTTCTGGCCGGCGTATTTGGCCAAAATCAGCTCGTTTTTCATGCTGTGTTCCCAGCCCACCAGCTCGGTCACCGTGACCTGGTAGCCCTGTGACTCCAGATACAGGCAGCGCAACACGTTGGTCAGTTGGCTGCCCACTTCGCGGGTGTGCAGGGGGTGACGCCACAACTCTGCCAAAGGCGTGCGCTGCAAATTGAGCGCCTTGTTCTGGTTGAGCGCCCGGGCCAATTCGGCCTGGCAGCAGGGCACCAGCACCATGTAGCGGGCTTTCTTTTGCAGGCCAAAGGCGATGGCGTCGTCGGTGGCGGTGTCGCAAGCATGCAAAGCAGTCACCACGTCGATTTGCGCGGGCAATTCGTCGCTTTGTGTCGATTCGGCCACGCTCACGTTCAGAAAACGCATGCGCTCGAAACCCAGTTTCTGGGCCAAGGCTTTGGACGATTCCACCAGCTCGCTGCGCGTCTCGATGCCATAGATCGTGCCCTGACCCAGCGCCTTGAAAAACAGGTCGTAAATGATAAAGCCCAGATACGACTTGCCTGCACCGTGGTCGGCCAGCGTGGGGCCGCTGTCGCTGGCGGGCAACTCTTTGAGCAGCTTTTCGATGAACTGGAACAGGTGATACACCTGCTTGAGCTTGCGGCGCGTGTCTTGGTTGAGCTTGCCTTCGCGGGTCAGGATGTGGAGTTGTTTGAGCAGCTCGATCGACTGGCCGGGGCGCACCTCAGACGGCAAGGCTTGGCTGTCGACGGTGGGTGTTTTTTTCTTCATGGTTTTTGTGTGGGAGCCGCGCCCTCGCGGCGATCAGGCTGGGTCTATCGCGACGGGGGCGTCGCTCCTACAGCTTCAAGGGCTTGGACCTACATCCAGCTTTTTCCAGCCCTCACCCCCCAGCTTGTCCAAGGTCTCGATGTTGGTTTCGTAAATCATCTCAGCCTCGGGAAAAGCCTCGACCGCGCGGTCAATGCTTTCCTCACGCAGCAGGTGCAGCGTGGGGTAAGGCGAGCGGTTGGTGAAATTGCCGATGTCGTCCGGCTCGGTGTCGGCAAACTGAAACTGTGGGTGAAAACTCGCCACCTGAAACACGCCTTCCAGATCCAGCTCTTGCAACACGGCATCGGCTTCGTCCAGAAAATCGTTGAACTCCAGAAAGTCCTGCAGCATTTGCGGCACGATCAGCAGCACGGTCTCGCGCTCTTGCTCAGGCATGGCGGCCAGCGCCTGCAATTGTTCAATCAACTCGTCACGCAAGCCTTCGAGGCCCTTGGCCTCGCTGACTGCGTAATGGATCTGGCCCTTGACGTGCGGGGCTTTCGCAAAGGGGCAGAGGTTCAGGCCAATCACGGCGCGTTCGAGCCAGCGCACGGTGTCGGCAATTTCGGGGGTGTTCATGTCGGTCATGGGCGAGATTGTGCCTGCGTGAGCAAGCGTCCAGCCATCCAAGCCAGCACCGCCCCCACCGCACAACACCCCACCGTGACCAGCGGCGTGAGCTGCCAACCGCCTGCCCGCGCCGCCACAGCGGCCACCACGGGGGGCCCGACAAACTGCCCCAGCGCAGACAACTGCTGCACCCAACCCACGGTGGTGGCCACTTGTTGCTCGCCGGGGGCCAAGCGCACCGCCAGGCTGAACAGCGTGCCCGGCACCAGACCGCCCATGCCAGAGAACAACAGCACCCCGGCAAAGCGCAACCAAGGCGAGCTTTCGGTCAAGGGCGCAAAGGCCACGGTACTGCCCAGCGCCATGGCACCAAAGCCCAGCCACAGGGTGCTGCGCGGTGCCCAGCCGCGCTGCAGCAAGCGGCCCGAGGCCATATTGCCCACAATGTTGGCGGCCGCGGCCAAGGCCGTGAGTACGCCCAACAGCGCACCGTTGACGCCCGCGGCGGCGTAAATGGACGGCAAGAAACCCACCACAGCCAGCCACTGGCCCGAATACATGCCGAAGGTAAGTGCCACGAGCCACGGGCCAGGTGCGCTCAGGGTGCGTCGCAGTCGCGCCCAGGCCCCCTGCCCTGCGACGGCAGAGTGGACCATCGGGTCGGCAGGCACGCTGCGCCAAAGCCACGCGGCCATGCCCAGGGATACAAAGGCAAACAACCCCCACCAAACGCCCCAGCCCCAGGCCGGAATGAACAGCGGCCCCGCCAGCAGCGCCAGGGCCGTGCCAGTGGGCATGTAAGCGCCCCACACGCCCAACATGCCGGGCAGTTGGGCCGCAGGCACCAAGCGGCGTATCAAAGCAGGCGCGGGCAGGGCCACCAGCAAAAACCCCAAACCCTCAACGGCACGCAGCACCAGCAAAGCACTGACCGAGCTGGCAAATGCCCCCAAGCCACTGGCCAGTGCCAACAAACAAAGGCCCCGCACCATGCTGCGCTTGAGGCCCATGCCATCGGCCCACAAGCCCATGAACACCGCCAGGCTCATGCCTGCGAGTTGCACCATAGACAAAAGGAAACCCGACTGCACCAGTGTCAGGCCCATCTCGGCCTGCAGGGCGGGCAAAGCGGGTGGCAGCTTGCCCACCTGCAGGGCAGCCACCCCGCCAGCGAGGACAACGAGCCAGGCAGTGCGGTGGGCGAACAACAGGCTCAAAGCAGCTTGCGCCCGGTCAGGCGTTCGTGTTCGCGCAGGGCAAAGCGGTCGGTCATGCCCGCGATGTAGTCGGCCACCGAGCGGTGCAGGTCGGCGCTGGCCGCGTAATCAGCGGGCATCTCAGAAGGTTGAGCGGCGTAAGCGGCGAACAACTCGTTGACCGCTTGCTGCGCTTGCCCCGTGGTGTGCATGACTTGTGGGTGGCGGTAAAGCTGGGCGAACAAAAACTTTTTGAGTTCACTGCTCCTCGACTTCATCTCGGCACTGAAAGCCACCAAGGGCCCGGCCAACCTGGCCTCATCCAAGCTGTGAACACCGGCACTGGCCACGGCATGGCGGGTGGTGGCAATCACGTCGTACACCTGATCACTCAGCATGCGGCGGATGGTTTCGTACAGCAGGCGACGCGGTTTTTGCGCCAGCGCCGGGTGCTCGTCCAGCGATTGTTGGTGATAGTGCGCAAACAGCTCGACTTGCAGCAGCTGCTCCATGCTGATCAGCCCCGAGCGCACACCGTCGTCGATGTCGTGGGCGTTGTAGGCAATCGCATCGGCCAAGTTGCACAGCTGCGCTTCCAAGCTGGGCTGGGTGCGGTCGATGAAGCGCCGCCCCACCCCTTCCGGCTCGGTCAACTCCAGGTGCTCGGCATTAGCACGCGAACAGTGCTTGAGCACACCCTCGCGGGTTTCAAAACTCAAGTTGAGACCGTCAAACGCGGGGTAACGCTCTTCCAGCTTGTCGACCACACGCAGGCTTTGCAGGTTGTGCTCAAAGCCGCCGTACTCAGCCATGCACTCGTTCAGTGCGTCTTGCCCGGCATGACCGAAGGGTGTGTGGCCCAAGTCGTGCGCGAGCGCCACAGCTTCGACCAGGTCTTCGTTCAGGCCCAACGCCCGGGCAATGGAACGCCCCAACTGCGCGACTTCGAGTGAATGGGTCAGGCGCGTGCGGAACAAATCACCCTCGTGGTTCAAGAACACCTGGGTTTTGTAAACCAGCCTCCGGAACGCGGTGGAATGCACAATGCGGTCCCGGTCGCGCTGGAAAGCGTTGCGTGTCGGCGCTGGGGCTTCAGCAAACCGTCGGCCCCGGCTGTGCGCCGGGTCGCAGGCCAGCGCCGACAAGCTGGTCTGCGCCTGGCTTGAAAGCACCGACATATCCAGTGACTCGGCGAACATGGCCTTTAAGCGCAACAGGCGTTGATCACCTCGCGCACCATGGCGTCGGGCGCAGCGCAAACGGTGGCTTTGCCAGGGCCGTCGATCACCACAAATTGGATGTCGCCGCCAATGGCTTTTTTGTCCAGGCGCATGTGTTCGATGTAATGGCCCGCGTTGTCGGCAGCGTCAATGACCGGGCCGCGCACCGGCAATCCAGCGCGTTTGATCAAGCCCCGCAAACGCGCCACAAAGGCGGCATCGACTTGGCCCAGACGGTGCGAGAGTTCGGCGGCCATGACCATGCCGCAGCCCACAGCCTCGCCGTGCAGCCAGACGCCAAAGCCCAGACCGGCCTCGATGGCGTGGCCAAAGGTGTGTCCAAAATTGAGGATGGCCCGCAGGCCCGCTTCGCGCTCGTCTTGCCCGACCACCCAGGCCTTGATCTCGCAGCTGCGCTTGACGGCATGCGCCAGGGCAGCCGGGTCTTGCGCCATCAGCGCACCAATATTGGCCTCGATCCAGTCCAGAAAAGCCATGTCGGCGATCGGGCCGTATTTGATGACTTCGGCCAAGCCCGCGCTCAGCTCTCTCGGGGGCAAGGTTTGCAAGGTGTTCAGGTCGCAGACCACCCGCACGGGCTGGTAGAACGCGCCGATCATGTTTTTGCCCAGCGGGTGGTTGATGGCGGTTTTGCCGCCCACCGACGAGTCGACCTGCGACAGCAGTGTGGTCGGCACCTGCACAAAGGGCACGCCGCGCATGTAGCTGGCGGCGGCAAAGCCGGTCATGTCACCCACCACCCCGCCGCCCAGCGCAAACAACACGGTCTTGCGGTCGCAGCCTTTGGACAGCAGCGCGTCAAAAATCAGGTTCAGCGTCTGCCAGTCTTTGTGGGCCTCGCCATCGGGCAACACCACGGTGTGGACGTGCTTGTAATGTGGGGCGATGGCGCTGCGCAAAGCGGCTTCATAGAGTGGCGCAATGGTGTCGTTGGTCACGATCATGGCGGTCTGCGCTTTGGGCAGGCCAGCCCAAGTGTCGGATCGGCTCAAAAGGCCCTGGCCGATGTGGATGTCGTAACTGCGGTCGTCCAGCGAAATGGCAACCGTTTGGATGGGGGCAGTTTGGAGGGGGGGTAGGAGCTCTGACATAGCCCCTAAGTGTAGGCGCTCAAGACTGAGGATGGGCCGGCTTTGACCTGCGCATCGGATCCGGCAGATGCCCTGCCAGTTCCAATTGCATGGTGATCATGTTGACCAGCGTGGCCACAGAGGGGCGGCCAGTTTCAATCACAAAATGGGCCGTTTCGCGGTACAGCGGATCGCGGGCGTCAAACAGGGCTTTCAAACGTGCCAAAGGATCGTCCACCTGCAGCAGGGGCCGCGCCTTGTCGTGGCGAACACGGCGAAAGACGTCATCGGGCGTAGACCGCAGGTAGACCACTTGGCCCCGCTCATGCAAATGGCGGCGATTGGCCTCGCGCAAAACGGCACCACCGCCCGTGGCAATCACGCCCTGATGGGTACGCGTCAGGTCATCCAGCACTTGTTGCTCGACATCACGGAAGTTGTCTTCGCCTTCGCGCGCAAAAAACTCCCGGATCGAGCAGCCCAACTGGTGCTCGATCACATGGTCAGAGTCCACAAAAGGCACATCCAACCGGCGTGCCAACTGTCTGCCGATGGTGGTTTTGCCCGAGCCTGGAAGGCCCACGAAGATGATGCTCAAGAAGTTCTCACACTGAAAATGGCGTCTGGACACGCCATCAAAACGGCCTGTACCTTGAATCCAATGAGTGTATTCGACCCGCTGGATTCACTGGGGCGGCAAGTTGGAAGGGCCGTCGGCCACCACGCGGGGCGTCAAAAAGATCAGCAATTCACTTTTGCGCTGAGTCTGGTCGCGTTTTTTAAACAGCCAACCCAAGCCAGGCATCTCTCCCAAACCAGGCACTTTGGCTTCGTCGTTTCGACTGGTTTCCTCGTAAATGCCACCCAACACCACCGTGCCACCGTCCTCAATGCGCACTTGGGTTTTCACATGCTTGGTGTTGATGGCGTACCCGGCTGGCGTGATTTGCCCCACGCTGTCGCGGTTCACATCCACATCCAAGACCACCGAACCATCGGGTGTGATTTGGGGCGTCACTTCCAGCTTCAAATTGGCTTTGCGAAACTGGACGGAAAAAGCGCCATTGCCCAGGGACACCTGGTAAGGCAACTCGGTGCCCTGCTCGATCAGCGCTTTGGTCTGGTCGGCTGTCACCACCCGGGGCCGCGACACCACCTTGCCCAGCCCAGCGGCCTCCAATGCCGAGATCTCCACATTGATGAAGCGGTCGGCAGCCGCGTTAAACAGGGAAACCGCAAATGTGGCGGGGGTGCTCAGCGTTTGCCCTGCTGTGCCCGAAGGCAAATTCACCTGGTTGCCCGCCACTGTGCCTGCTGCCGCAGCTTGGTTGCTGGCGCCCACCGCCAAAGTGTTGGAGCGGCCCTGCACTTTCAAGGGAATGGCCATCCCAGTGCCCAAACGCACCCCGAGGGACTGGCCAAACTGGTCGTCGGCCTCCACGATGCGCGCCTCAATCAGGATTTGCCGAACAGGCACATCCAGTTGCGACAGCATTTTTTGCAAGTCCTGCAAACGCGCAGGCAAGTCCGAGATAAACAGTTGGTTGGTTCGCGGTTCGGCCAAGACGCTGCCGCGCGCACTCAACCAGCGTCCCCCGCTGTTACCCGTTGCACCGCCTTGTAAGCGCTGGGCCACTTCGGTCGCGCGGGCGTATTGCAAACGCACCGACAGCATTTGCATGGGGCTGACGGCCTCCAACGCGGCTTGGGCGTCGAGTTGTTTTTTCTCGCGCAAAGCCCATTCACCCTGCGTGGCCACCCACAAAACGCGTCCTTCCTGACGAGAAACCAAACCCTTCGATTGCAGCACGATGTCCAGTGCTTGTTGCCAAGGCACCTCGTTCAAACGCACACTGACCGAACCGGTCACGCTGTCGGTCAGCACCAGGTTCAGCCCCGAAAAATTGGCAAACACCTGCAGCAATGCTTTGATGTCGATGTTCTGAAAGTTCAGACTGATCGGCTTGTCATTGACCGTCAAAGGCGGGGTGTCGGGCCGCTGGGCCAAGGCCGGCTCAACTGGCAAGGCTTGCCCGGTGGTTTGCGCCAAAGCCAAGCCGGTGCCGCTGATGGCCGCCAGCCACAAGCAGATCTTTGCGCCCGATGGGGTGAAATGGGTCATGGGGGTTGCCTTGTGGTGGTGTTGACCGGTTCGGATGGGGTCGCCGTCGCGCCGACCTGAAGTGCATCGGCCCAAGCAAGTTGAAGCAAAGGGCCCTTTCCGAGACGCAAACCCACACCCGCATCGGTGATGGCCACCACACGGTGGCCCTCCAAGCTGACACGTTGGCCGGGCATCACCCTGACCGCGTGTGGCCCGGCTGACAAGACTGCTTGCCGCTCGCCGCCTTGCGTCCAAAGCCCTGCCAACCGAACGCGAGCGAATGGCCATTGGTGGGGGTCGTCTGGCAAAACCACCAAACTGGCCGCGACAGCCGACGCACCCTCTGCGTTGGTGGCCAGTTTGCCCCCGTCCACCCTGCTTGCTTCTGCTGCGTCTGCTGGGGCTGTTGCAGTGCCATGGCTTAGCGCAAACAAGGCCACATGCGAACGCCCGGACTTTTGAAGACTCGTCCGCACATCGGGCATCCAATGGGCTTGAATAACCTGATCCGTCACGTTGGCCGCGCGCTTTTCGGCAGGGCGCATCCACACCCGCATGACCGCATCAATTTGAACCTCTGCAGGTTTTTCGGTGGCCACGATCTGGATGCGCTCGATGGCACAAACTGGCCCACTTTCGGCGCAAGCTGACCACACACGCACCCAATCATCGAAGCGGCCCAACACCCGCCAGGCGGCAGCATGGCTGACCAAGGCACCATTGCGCACGTCTGAGGTGCTGGGCGGCATGGGTTGCAAGTATTGCAGTCGCAAACCCTGCGCGACCAAAGCTTGCTGCCAAGTGGTCCAGACTTTTTCTGGCGGGGTCCAAGCCGGTAGTGCTCTCAAAAGGCCCTGCGCAGCGGGCATGGCGTTGTCGGGCATGGCCGACCCTTTTGCAGGTTTTTGCGTGGGAGCGCCTGAAGGCATGCCGGCCAATCGCTGCGTCAAGCCTGCCACCGCTTGAACAGCCGAAGCATGCGCCTCGCCCACCTCGGGCCGCGCCAGCCACATGCCGCTCAAACCCAATGCCAAACCCGTCAGCGCAAAGCCCCACCTGCGCAGCCAACGCTCAGCCAAGCGTTGCAGGTGCGGCCAATCCAACGGTCTTGAAGTCAAGACAGACACAAGCTCACTTTGCAAAAAAAGACGTCTCATGGTTTGGCTTTGCCGCTAACAGCCGCAGCGGCCAAAGGCGCACTGTGCAAGACAGGCCAATCGGTTTGCCAGACAAAACTCACTGGCGATGCAGGCCCGGTGGTGACGTTTTTGAGGGTGACTGACTGCCCCCATTGGTCTGACAGGCTTTGCTGGGCAGCCGCCATGACCTCGAAGCGACTGGCCTCTCCGTGCAAGGTCAGTTGGCCAGTTTCTGAACTCAAGCGCGACAAGCGAAAGCCTTGCCCCTCTGCCAATTCTTGCAAGCGCTCATGCACAGCCATCCAGGCCTGCTGGTGCTGTTCGATCTTCTGCAAGTGACCGACTTGCTCTGATTCGATACGCTGCCGGGTTTGTTGCCGCGTTGCGTCCTGGGTCTCTTGCGAACGCGCAAGCCATGCAGACTGCAATTGGCTTTCGACTTGCCGCAACTGCAGTATCTCGGCGGTTTGCCATTGCAGCCCAAGCCAAGCCAACAAGCAGCCAGTAAAAATGCCGGCCAGACTGCTCCAACAACGGTGAAACACCCTGCGTTGCTGCGCCAGGCCGGGATGGTTCAGTAAATTAAAAGGCCGCATCACTGCCAAGCCTTCAACGCCAAACCCGCTGCGACCAAACGTGCGCCACCCGGGGTGTGCATGATCTGCACGAGGGCTGCCTGGATGGTCTCTTCTGACTCCTCAGACGCGGGTGTCCGATCATCCGTGGGTGCTGCCCCGCCGAGCGTATCCAGGCGAAATTGCCAGTCTTGCGGCGCTTGGGTCAACAAACTGACCGAGCCACCCTGCAATGCGCGCACGCCTCGCTGAGCAGCCTGACGTTCCAACTCGACAGCTGCCAAACGCCAACCGGCGGCGCGGGTGCAATTTTTGAAGGCGGTCATCTGCGCTTGTGCACAGCCCACCCAGTGGACCCGCTGCACCAAGCCGTCGGTGGTGTTGGCGGGTTCAAAATCAAAGTTCACCTCGTCCAGCTCTAATTGACAAGCTTGGGCCACCTCCAGCTGCACTTCATAAAGCCAGTTTTCTTCGGGCAGGTCTATCGGAAAATCAAGAAAGCCCTCACGGACGAAGGCATTGGGCAAAGCCATGTTCAGCCTTTGGTGTGATCCACCGCGTGAGCGCCCGTGCTCGCGCAAATGCTGGCTCAAAACACCCAAGTCGGCCATGTTATCGGCCATTTCATCGGCTGTGTCCGATGCCCTAGAGACAAGGCATGTGGTCAGTGTGTGAACCTTCACCAAGGTCGCACTTTGCCTTGTCAAGCCGACCAATACCCAAGCACCCTCGAGGGGTGCCAAGCCCCACGCATGGCGAACCGAAGATCGGACTCGCCGATGCCACCACCGCGCCAATGCGTGCATGTTGAGCCTCCCTGAAAGTGGCCTGATCCGTCCTGACTGGGCAGTTTTGTAACATGAATCCGCTTGATCGGCAATTTTTACAAACCAAATAGCTCTATTTTTTGTTTGACCTGATCAAGGCTGAGGGCCGATATTTTTATAATGAATCAGCAGCCTGCGCCTTGTCGGCTGCCCCAACCACCCACCTATGTCCGCCAACCACAACGCCTCTCCAGAAAAACAAAGCCCCCCAGCGCCAACCAGTGCGGGTGGCCTCCTGACATGGACCGTCAAGTTGGGGGCATGGGCCGCAGGTCTTGCCCTTGCAGGGCTCGCTGCGAGCTTGCTCTTGGTCGGTGTGGCCATGGTCATCGCGTACCCCAACCTGCCCGACATTTCCGATCTGGCCGATTACAAACCCAAATTGCCCTTGCGGGTGTTCACGGCAGACGGCCAGTTGATGGGCGAATTTGGCGAAGAGCGCCGCAACCTCACCCCGATCAAGGACATCCCCAAGGTCATGAAAGACGCGGTTTTGTCCATCGAAGACAACCGCTTTTACCAACATGGCGGGGTGGACTATTTGGGCATTTTGCGAGCGGGCATTGCCAACTTGGGACGCGTGAAAAGCCAAGGTGCATCCACCATCACCATGCAGGTGGCGCGCAATGTGTACCTCTCATCTGAGAAAACCTACACCCGCAAAATTTATGAAATTTTGCTAACCTACAAACTCGAACACATGTTGACCAAGGACCAGATCCTTGAGATCTACATGAACCAGATTTTTCTGGGCAACCGGGCTTATGGTTTTGCTTCTGCCGCAGAAACTTACTTTGGCAAACCGCTCAAAGACATCACTGTCGCCGAAGCGGCCATGCTGGCTGGCCTGCCCAAAGCGCCCTCGGCTTACAACCCCATCAGCAACCCCAAGCGCGCCCGCTCACGACAGCTCTACATCATCGAGCGGATGGAAGACAACCAATACATCACAGCAGCTCAGGCCAAAGCGGCCAAAACAGAACCCTTGAAGCTGCGCTCGGCGGCGGACAAGAAAATGTTGCATGCTGAATACGTGGCCGAGACCGTGCGGCAAATGGTGTTTGCGCAGTATGGCCAAGACACTTACACCCGAGGTTTGAACGTTTACACCACGGTGCAATCGAACGAGCAAATGGCCGCTTACAAAGCGTTGCGCCAAGGCATCATGGATTTTGAGCGCCGCCAAATTTACCGGGGCCCTGAAAAGTTCATCGATCTGCCGGCCGACCCCAAAAAGATGGACGACGCCATCGATGACGCCCTGGAAGAACATCCCGACAATGGCGATGTCTTGTCGGCGGTGGTGCTCGAGGCCTCCCCTCGCAAAGTGGTGGTGGTCCGCCAAAACGGCGAACAAATCGCCATCACGGGCGACGGCCTCAAACCTGCGCAATCAGGCCTGACAGACAAGACGCCTCCGGCCAAACAGGTGCGCAAAGGCGCACTGATCCGCATCACACAAACCTCCAAAGGTGCTTGGGAAATCACCCAATTGCCAGAGGTCGAAGGGGCACTGATCGCCATCACGCCGCAAACGGGGGCGATCCGCGCCCTGGTCGGTGGCTTTGACTTTGCCAAAAACAAGTTCAACCACGTCACACAGGCCTGGCGTCAGCCGGGCTCCAGTTTCAAGCCTTTCATCTATTCAGCGGCGCTGGAAAAAGGCTTCACTCCGGCCACCATGGTCAACGACGCCCCCTTGTTTTTTGACAGCGGCGTCACCGGCGGACAGCCCTGGGAGCCCAAAAACTACGACGGCAAGTTTGATGGCCTCATGAGCCTGAGAACGGGTTTGGCCAAATCGAAAAACATGGTGTCGATTCGTGTCTTGCAAGCCGTGGGCCCCCGTCCGGCCCAAGAGTGGGTCACCCGTTTTGGCTTTGACGAAGACAAACACCCGGCCTTTTTGACCATGGCCTTGGGCGCAGGCTCGGTGACGCCCATGCAAATGGCCACAGGCTATTCGGTTTTTGCCAATGGCGGTCACTTGGTTCAACCCCACTTGATCACCCGCATCAGCGACTACAAGGACCGCGTGCTGGTGGACAGCCCCACGGTGGCGCAGTTGGGTGAAGCGCCGGTCATCCCAGCGCGCAACGCCTTTGTCATGACCAGTTTGCTGCAAGAGGTCACGCGTTCGGGCACGGCAGCACGCGCTCAGAGCACCCTCAAACGGCCGGATATTTACGGCAAAACCGGCACCACCAACGACGCGATGGATGCTTGGTTTGCCGGCTACCAAACCAACTTGGCCGCCGTGGTCTGGATTGGCTACGACACCCCCCGCAAACTGGGCGACCGCGAAACGGGCGGGGGCTTGAGTTTGCCGGTGTGGATCAGCTTCATGGAAACCGCTTTGCGCAGCGTGCCTGTCTCTGAGCCGCCAGTGCCCGAGGGCCTGGTGAACGTGGGCGGCGATTGGATGTACGAGGAATACGCCAAGGGTGGCGGCATCAGCAGCTTGGGCTCTGGCAACGAGAGTTCAGGCAAGAGCACCAATGCCATGCCGCCAGCCGAAGAGCGCAACCGTATTTTGGATCTGTTCAGGAATTGAGACTTGCACCCAAGACCCTCCCGTGCTGCACGGGTGGGTCAAGGTTCAAACTTTGAACGTCAGCTTTTGTCCGGCTTGCTCTGAGGCGTAAAGCGACAAGCTTTCCCAGAATTCACCCTGTCCTTTGGTGTCCATCCATTGCGCGCCGTCAAACTTGTAATGAAAGCCGCCGCAGCGTGCTGCCAACCACACCTCGTGCAGGGGCTTTTGCAGATTGATGACGATCTGACTGCGGTTGGGAAAGGTGAGGGTGACCATGCCGCCAGTGCGCTGGTTGTCGATGTCGGCGTCGGTGTCGTCGTTCAGGCGATCGCTGCTGATCTCCACGCCCGCGAGCAGGCGTTCAGCTTGGTCCAGAAATTCAAGGTCGGTCATTACAATCGCTGCATGTTGAAGGTACTCAAGATTCTAGTCACGGCGCAAGCCCTTGTCGGCGGTGCGGCGATGTTGACGGCGTGCGGCCAAAAAGGCCCGCTGTTTTCACCGACCACCCCAGAGTCTGCCGGACGGGCCACCCTGCCGCAAACCTTAAACCCATGGCGCGTCCAGGACGGTCCAGCAACGCCCTCAGGCACACCCGCCACAACCCCCCTGAATACACCTGCAGCACCCGCTGCCACCCCAAGATGAACAACCTTGCCACACCCCAGGACTTGCCAGGCCAACCCCACATTGCTTACCAAGGCGATCAACTCATGGTCGAAGGCGTGCGCCTGTCTGACCTGGCCCGTGAACACGGCACGCCCTTGTTTGTGTACTCCAAGGCTGCCATGTTGTCGGCGCTGGCCGCTTACCAGCGCGGTTTTGCCGGGCGCAAGGCGCAAATTTGCTACGCCATGAAAGCCAACTCCACCCTGGCGGTGCTGCAAGTGTTCGCTGAGGCCGGTTGCGGCTTTGACACCGTCTCGGGCGGTGAGCTGGCCCGCGTGTTGGCCGCAGGTGCCGACCCGGCCAAAGTGATTTTTTCTGGCGTGGGCAAGACCCGCGCAGAGATGAAGCAAGCCTTGCAAGTGGGCATCGGCTGCTTCAACGTGGAAAGCGAAGCCGAACTCGATGTGCTGAGCGAAGTGGCCGTCGGTTTGGGCAAACAAGCCCCAGTCAGTTTGCGCGTGAACCCCAACGTGGACGCCAAGACCCACCCCTACATTTCGACGGGACTCAAAGGCAATAAATTTGGCATTGCCCACGAAGACGCCCTGCGTGCCTACCGCCACGCCGCCAGCTTGGCCGGCCTGAAAGTGGTGGGCATCGACTGCCACATTGGCTCGCAAATCACCGAAACCACCCCTTATTTGGACGCGATGGACCGGGTGCTGGACCTGGTGGGCGAGATCGAAGCAGCGGGCATCCCGATTGCCCACATCGACTTTGGCGGTGGCTTGGGCATCAACTACAACGGCGACACGCCGCCCGAAGCGGATGTGCTGTGGGCGCAGCTGCTGGCCAAACTCGACGCACGCGGCTACGGCCAGCGCAAGATCATGATCGAACCGGGCCGCTCCTTGGTCGGTAATGCGGGCGTCTGCCTGACCGAGGTGCTGTACCTCAAGCCTGGTGAGCAAAAGAACTTTTGCATCGTGGACGCGGCCATGAACGACCTGCCTCGCCCAGCCATGTACCAAGCTTTTCACCAGATCGTGCCGGTGAGCCCGCGTGCGCCAGCGGGTGCGGCCGAGGTGTACGACATCGTGGGCCCCGTGTGCGAGAGCGGCGATTGGATTGGCCGCGACCGCCAGTTGCAGGTAGCAGCCGGTGACACGCTGGCCGTGCTGTCGGCGGGCGCTTACTGCATGAGCATGGCCAGCAATTACAACACCCGTGGTCGCGCCGCCGAGATTTTGGTGGACGGCACCCAGGCCCACCTGATCCGCCAACGCGAATCGGCGTTTGACACCTTTGCACTGGAACAGCTGGTCTGATTGGAGCGCGCAAACTGCGGGGCAGCCGTCCAATCAGGCTCTGAGTTTGCGCACCCAACGCCCAAGGCGCCAAGCCAACAGCAGCGCCAGCACCACGGCGTAAACGAACACTTCGTCGAAATTGTTTTTGCCTGAGCGCATCCACGCAAAGTGCAGCACGGCCAAAACCGCCACGCTATACACCGTTTGGTGCAGCAGTTGCCAGCGCTTGCCTCCCAACCACCGGATGGCGCCGTTGAACGACGTTAAAGCCATCGCGCTCAGCAGCAGCCAAGCGGCAAAGCCCACCAAGATGAAGGGGCGCTTGGGAATGTCGGTGACGATATCGGCCAAGTCCAGCCCCATGTCGAACAGGGCGTAACAAGCCAAGTGCAGCACCGCATAAAAATAGGTCAGCAAACCCAGCATGCGGCGAAAGCGCACCAGCTCGGGCCAGCCCAGCGCAGTGCGCAAAGGCGTCACGGCCAAGACCACACACAAGCTGCGCAAAGTCCAGTCGCCGGTAGCCCGGGTCAAAAACTCGGTGGGGTTGGCCCCCAGCTGGTCCAGAAAGGTCAGCCCCACCAGCCACATAAAAGGCAGCAAACCGACCAGCAGCACCAGCCACCAGGCGGCAGGTTGCCGAAGCCACTGGCGCATCAAAAGAACTTTTTCAGGTCCATGCCCGCGTACAGCTGGCCCACTTGCGGCTCATAGCCGTTGAACATCAGGGTTTTGCGTTTTTTGGCCAAAAGGCCATCTTCGCCAATGCGTCGCTCGGTGGCCTGGCTCCAACGCGGGTGGTCGACCAAGGGGTTCACGTTGGAATAAAAACCATACTCCTGCGGCGCGGCTTTTTCCCAAGACGACACAGGTTGCTTGTCGGTGAAGCGGATTTTGACCAAGCTCTTGCCGCTCTTGAAGCCGTATTTCCATGGCACCACCAAGCGCAGCGGCGCACCGTTTTGCTTGGGCATGACTTCGCCATACATGCCAAAAGCCAGCAAGGTCAGCGGGTGCATGGCTTCGTCCATGCGCAAAGCTTCGACATAAGGCCAATCCAGTGACCCGCCGCGCAAACCCGGCATGGTCTTGGGGTCGGCCTGGGTGACGAACTCCACAAACTTGGCGCCCGGCAGCGGCTCGACCCGTTTGATCAAATCAGACATCGAGTAGCCAATCCACGGAATCACCATCGACCAACCTTCCACACAGCGCAGGCGGTAAATGCGCTCTTCCATGGCGCCCCATTTCATGAGGTCTTCCAGGTTCACACGCCCGGGCTTTTTGACCAGGCCTTCGATCTCCACTGTCCAAGGTTGGGTGACCAAGGTGTGGGCACGCTTGGCTGGGTCGGCCTTGTCGGTCCCAAACTCGTAAAAGTTGTTGTACGTGGTGGCGTCTTTGTAGGCGGTGAGTTTGTCCATGGTCAGGGCCCCTGCCACGCCGGAGGGCGCGGCGGCCAAAGCGGCCAACTGGCCTGCACGCGGGGTTTGGGCATGGGCCCCACGCATGCCCCAAGCGGTCAGGGCCAGCCCCGCCGACCCTGCGGCCAGGCCGCGAATGAGGTCACGGCGCGTCTGGTAAACGGCTTGTGGGGTGATTTCGCTGGGGACGGTGTGTTGAAAACCCGACTGACTGGTGTGAATGATCATGAACGATCCTGGTTTGGGCCGAAAATAGCTGTCTATTCTGAACTTTTTCAGACACCTTTGCCCAAGCACGGTGTCTGTCCAACCCAAGGCTTTCATGCATCCAGCCATCGGTTTGCTGATCTACGTGGTCATCGCTGTCCACATTGCCTTGCCCTTGGGCACTTGGCTGCTGCTGTCTGGCCGGCGCAACGACGCCACACGCCTGTGGTTCATCAGCATCTCGGTTTACAGCCTCTCCATTTGCGCCATCGCTTTGCGGCCCTTGATTTCAGATTACCACTTGAACATCGTGGCTTGGTCTGGCGCATGCGCTTCTTGGCTGTTGATGATTGAAACACTGCGCCGTGAATTGAACAAAACCCCTTGGCACTGGCCTTACATGGCCACTTGCGTCACCGCCTGGGCGAGTTTGATGTTCTGGCTGCGTGAGTCAGGGAGTGCACCCACAACCGGCGTGCTGACCTATTCCATCGTCTTCGTCTGCCTGAACCTGACGCTGTCTTATTTTGTGTGGCAACTCAGGCGAAGGTTTCAAAGCCGCAGTTTGATGTTGGTTCAAGTGGCATTTGCCATCCACGCCATGGCTTACCTCAACCGTCTGTACCAATACGCCATGTCTGGCAATGTCGAGTATTTGAATGTTTTTTCATTTTCATGGGTCAGCAATTTGGTGACTTTGTCATCGATCTTGGCCATGATCTTGATTTGCTTCGGTTACTGGGGTTTTTCACTCGAAAAGTCCATCGCAGAAACAAAGCATGCACAAAAAGGCCAGTTACAAGCCCAGTCTGAGAGCGATGCCATGCGCGCACTGGTCAAAGAGCGAGACCAGTTGTTGATGCTCAACGCCAGAGTCTCGGCCTTGAGCAGCTTGTCATCGTTCTCAGCCATGCTGGTGCACGACATCAGCCAACCGCTGCAAGCTTTGGAATTGGGTTTGTTTAGCCTGCAAAGCCAGGCTGTGCCTTCGTCAGAAATGCCCCAACTCCCAAACCAAATTGAAGAGTTGATGGTGTTGTCAGGCAAAGCCAGCGACATGGTGAGCAGTTTGCGTCGCCTGATGATTCGGGGCCAAGACCAAATGGACGATGTGGACTTGCGCAAAGCCATAGAAGCTGTTTACCCGATCTTGCAAGGCGAGGCACGCCAACGCAGCATCGCACTTGACTTGTCCATCCAGCTGGACACACAAACCATGGTCCAAGCCAACGAAGTGATGCTGCAGCGGATCGTCTTCAATTTGGTCGCCAACGCCATGGATGCTCTGGCCAGTGGGCGGCCGCCCCCAGGCACCTTGGCCCACATCGAGATGGCCTTGTTTCAAGAAACCCGAAAAGGCCAAGCGTGGGTGGTTCTGCAAATCCAAGACAACGGGCCCGGCATGCCCGATGAACTGCGCCAACAACTGACGGGGCCCGTGGTGTCCCACAAGGCGCAAGGCTCAGGACTGGGCTTGCTGCTGACCCAAAGCATGCTCAGGCTTTGGGGTGGACACACTGTGGTGGACAATCTGCCGGCCCAGCAAGGCACAGGAGCCTGTGTTCAGCTTTGGTTGTTGCCCGCACAGACCGGGCTCCAAGCCGACACCTAAAATAGATTTTTATTCCTTTGGCAATACAGATGCGCAAATTGGGTGTGGTTCATGTGGTGGATGACAATGCCGACATCCGCAAAATGCTGGCCATGGTGCTGGAAAGCCAGGGGTACACCGTGCATGTGCACGAAGGGGGTGCCGCTTATTTGCGCGCCGCGCCCACGCAGGCACCCCATGCGATGCTGCTGGACGTGCGCATGCCGGGCATGAGTGGCTTGGAGTTACACGCCAAAATCAAGGAAAGCGGCAACGACATCCCGGTCATTTTCATGAGTGGCGAAAGCCAGCCCCATGAAACGCAAGCCGCTGGCAACTCGGGGGCCGTCCATTTTTTGTGGAAGCCCTTCAACACACGCGAGATGCTTGACGTGCTGGAGAAATCACTGGCTGCCAACACCCCAAAGTGAGCAAGGCTGGCTGCGCCAAGCAGCCACCTTACATTCACGCCCCTCAAAGTGTGCCGTAGCTGTGCAGGCCGCTCAGGAACATGTTGACGCCCAAAAAGGCAAAGGTGGTGACCGCCAAGCCCATCAAGGCCCACCAAGCGGCCACAGTGCCCCGCAGGCCCTTCATCAGGCGCATGTGCAGCCAAGCGGCGTAGTTCAGCCAGACAATCAGAGCCCAGGTTTCTTTCGGGTCCCAGCTCCAGTATCCGCCCCAAGCATCGGCCGCCCACAAAGCGCCGAGCACGGTGGCAATGGTGAAAAACGCAAAGCCCACGGCGATGGATTTGTACATCACATCGTCCAGAATTTCGAAAGAAGGCAAACGCTCAGCGATGCGGCGGCGGCCCAACAAAATCGCAGCTACGATCAGTGCCGAAATCCCGAAATAGACCATCCAGTAACTGCTGCCCCCTTCGGTGGGGGACTTGCGGAACACCACGGGCTCAAAACACAACACAATGCCCAACAGCCACAGGGGTGCAAGTTTGTACCAACGGGTTTCGCCAGCGGTTTGCTTGATCAAATACGCAAATGCCACCATGGCGGCCAAAGCGAAGGTGCCGTAACCAATGAAGTTGGCGGGCACATGGATCTTCATCCACCAGCTTTTGAGGGCGGGCACCAGGGGCTGGATGGCGTGCGCCTCGCGCACCAGCGTGTACCAAAGCAAAAAGCCCACAGCGGCGCTGACCACCAACATCACAAACGCACCCAAAGCGCGGGTCTTATACTGCGCCTCGTAGTACAGATAAAAGGCTGCGGTCATCCAGCAAAACATCACGAAAACTTCGTACAGGTTGCTGACCGGGATGTGCCCAATGTCTGGGCCCAACTGGTGGCTTTCGTACCAACGCACCATGGTGCCGATCAGGGCCAGGCCCACGGCCACCCAGGCCATGCGTGAGCCCAAAGACTCCATCGCGTCTGCTTGACCGCGAATGAACATACCCGCCCAATAAAAAAGGGTGCTGATGAAAAACAGCACGCTCATCCAAAGGATGGCCGACTGGCTGGACAGGAAATATTTGAGCAGGAACACCTGCTCAGAGCGCGCCAGATCACCTTGGTAAAGGTAGATGGCCAAAAGCGACAAGCCTGTGACCACCAGCATCAAGGTGCGCAAAGGCCGCCAGAACCAAGCCAACCAAACGGCGGCAGGCAAAGCGCACATCAAAATGGCTTGCTCATACACATCCATCGCCTGCTGGTAGCGGGTGAAGGCGAACACCGTGCCCAACAGCGCGAGCAGGGCAAAACCCCAGTCGAGGGCCGAGCGGCTCGAAAAATAGCCCGGGTTCAAAGTCACAGTCGTCATGGTGTTTTCTCGGAGCGGCCCAGCAATCGGGCCGTCAGTTGTTCAAATTCACGGTCTACGTCCATGGTCTTGCGGTTGGACGACAAAGCCACAGTGGCTTGTGCGCCCTGGCCCTGCGGCGAAAGCCATACCCACAGGCGACGGTCACGAACATACAGCATTGCAAAAATACCCAGAATCAAAAGGGCACAACCCAGGTACACAATGGACTGGCCCGGCGCTCTGGCCACCTGGAACACGCTGGCTTGCACCTGCTTGAAGTCCTTCAGCAAAAACGCCATAGGGGCCGTGAAAAGCGGTGCATCGGACAAGGCCAAGACCGCTTGCGACATGAAGCCTTGGACCTTGTCTTGCGGCAAGGGTTTGACAGCAGCCTGCGCGCGCGCCACGGCGTCCAACTCCAGCAAAGTCCCGTTCAAAATGCGCACGAACATCTCGCCTGCACGGGGACGCTCAGCCTCGGGCACATTGGCCTCTAAAAAATCGGCCAAGGCCTGCAGGCCCGCCACTTTTTTACCTTTGACTTCTTCTTTGCCCGCAAACAAACCCAAGGCCCGCTCGGCCGAATCGGCTAACTTTTGCGCCAATTCGGGGCGCTTGGGGTCCACCGCTTGGCGGGCATAACGCTGCACCGCACGCTGACGCAATTCCGAACTTTCCAAGGCAGCACGCAAACGGATGAAACCTGTCAACTCGCCGTTTTCGTCTGCGGGGGGCCGCAGGTAGCGGTAAGGCTCACTGGGGGTGTCGCGCATGCCCAAGAGAAACACGGAGACACCATCGCCTGTGTCCACGGGCAACATGTAATTGTTGAACTCACGGGCCTGTCCAGACGCATCGCGCAGCTTGTAGCTCACGCTCGGACCCACGTTGCGCAATTTTTGGGTTTGGGTGGTTTTGTTGCCGGCCCCCAAGCGCGCCTCCAAAGATGTGCGTAAATCGACCTTGCGCACGTCCACACCTGTCCCTTGGGGGCCTTCACCACCCGACAGGTTTTCCACGTTGATGACGCGCAGCCCGGTGAACTCCAGGCTCATTTTTTCGTTGCCATTGGTCAAGTCCGTGCTGCCGCCAATGGTGCCGTCCACTTCAAACGGTTTGGTGGCCGCCGACATGGGCACCGCTTGGAGTTTGACGCTGGAGCCGCCGTCGTCAAAACTGGACTGGTAAATGTTGATGCCCTTGAAGTTGGCCGGGTGGTTCACCTCCACGCGGGCTTCTTTTTTCTCACCCGTTGCCAAGTCGTGAAGGATGATTTCGCTGGCAAACAACTTGGGCATGCCCGTGCTGTAGTACTCGACAATGAACTTCTTCAGCTCGATGGCAAAGGGCAATTCCTGCAGCAATATGCCGCTGGACTGGCTCAAAATCGCGGTGCTGGCTGTGGTGTTCTCGGCCACCATCAAATTGGCCCTGAACGCCGGGTTGCGCTCGGACAAACGGTGCTTCTCGGGCACATCGGCGATCAAACCACCACCGCTGTAAATGGCTTTGTCACCAAACCACAATTGGGTGCGTACGATCAAATCACCGTCGAGCAAACCGCCCACACACACCAACACAATGGCCGAGTGCGCCGCGATGTAGCCGATCTTGTTGGCGGCACCCGCCTTAGCCGCCAGCATCCAGCCTTTGCCCGCCACCGTATCACGCTCTTGCAACTTGACTTTCCAGCCGCCTGTGGCCAACAAAGCCCCTAAGCGCCTGGCTGCCACTGCAGGCAGTTCATTCAATTGACCTTCTGCCTTGTGGTGAAAAGCCTTGAGGCTTTGTTCACGGATGTTTTCTTTGTAGTTCTTCAGATCCACCAAGATCTTGGGCGCATTGCGTGCAATGCACAGGCTGGTGCTGATGACCAAGAAAGTCAAAATGAGCAAAAACCACCAGGCGCTGTACACCGTGTTGAGTTTGAGGGTGGTGAACAACTCGGCCCAAAATGGCCCGAATTGGTTGACGTAATTGACACTGGGTTCGTTTTGCTTGAGCACTGTGCCAATCACCGAGGCGATGCAAATGACCGTCAGCAGCGAAATGGCAAAACGCATGGACGACAGCACTTCGATCACAGCCATCCCTCGGGGCGAGCCGCGCTCGGATTCTGGGCTGGAAGCAACAGTCGTCATGGGGGAGCTTAAGAAAAGAGCCAAAAAAGAAATTGGACAAAGCGTTGGCGGAACAGGGCACGCCAGAAACAAACAAGGCCGGATAAACCGGCCTTAAAGCAATGGAGATCAGCCGACGCCGATTGTGCCGGAGGGCCTGGTGCCTTGGCTTAAAACCCCTGAAACCAGCAGGTCAAGCCCAGGCAAGCCCAAGCGGCCTGACCGGGTTTCAGCGCAAACCAGCGATGTAGTCTGAAACGGCCTTGATTTCGCGGTCGTTCATCTTGGCGGCGACTTGGGTCATCTGCAGGTTGTTCTTGCGAACGCCTTCACGGAACTGCGTCAATTGGGAAGCTGTGTAGTCGGCATGCTGACCCGACAAACGGGGGTACTGCGAAGGCATGCCTGCGCCATTGGGCGAGTGGCAGCTGGCGCAAGCGGCGATCTGACGGTCTGGGATACCGCCACGGTAAATGCGCTCACCCAAAGCCACGGTGTCTTTTTCTTTGGCAAAACCGGGCTTGGCTTGCTTGGAGGCGAGCCAGTAAGCGATGTTGCGCATGTCATCGTCGCTCAAACCGGCTGCCATGCCACTCATCACGGCGTTGGCACGTTTGCCCGATTTGAATTCGCTCAACTGCTTGATCAGGTATTCAGGGTGTTGCTGTGACAGCTTGGGGTTGACCGGGGTGGTCGAGTTGCCGTCTGCGGCATGGCAAGCCACGCACATGGCGAAAGACGCTTCGCCTTTGGCGAGATCCGGTTTGGCCACAACAGGGGCAGGACCTGCCGCCATGGCCACACCGGCCATGAAAACAGACGTGGTAGCAGCCAAAGTGGCGGACTTCAGGAGAGAAACAATTGACTTCATGGTCGTCGTCCAATAGTTGGAAGAAGGAGGCGCAAAACCCAAGGATTCTACAATGAGGTCTGCGTCAGTTTCCTGACGACCCAAGGTATCCCTGATTTATGAGCTCCCGCCCCCACGTTCGTGCCTCTGCCAGCCGCAAAGTCACCAAGCCCACCACCCCCATTTACAGCAAAGCAGCGCCCTTGGCCGACGCTCCCTTGGCCGACCCGACCGCCGCCGTGACACCCATGGGCTGGATGCACACGGCTCGCTTCTTGACCACCGCCGCGCAACTTCACCATTTGCCGGACATGGACACACCCGAGATCGCCTTTGTGGGCCGATCGAATGCGGGCAAATCGACTTGCATCAACACCCTGACGCAAAAGAAACAATTGGCTTTTGCGTCCAAAAAGCCCGGCCGCACCCAACACATCAACTTGTTTGCGCTGGGCAAACAGGGCGTCACCGACACCGTTCTGGCCGATTTGCCCGGTTACGGTTACGCCGCCGTGGCCAAAATGGACAAACTGCGCTGGCAGCAGGTGATGGCCAACTATTTGGTCAGCCGCGAAAACCTGACGGGCATTGTCATGATGTGCGACCCACGCCACGGTCTGACCGAACTGGACGACATCTTGCTCGAAGTGATCCGTCCCCGGGTGGAAGAAGGCCTGAAGTTTTTGATCATCCTGACCAAGGCCGACAAACTCACCCGCGCCGAACAAGCCAAGGCTTTGTCGATTGCGCGACTGCAAGCGGGCGGTGGTGAGGTGAAACTGTTTTCAGCTTTGAAAAAGCAAGGCGTTGACGAGGTGGCCCAACTCCTGTGGGACTGGACACACCCTGCCGCAGGCGCTGTGCCCGCGCCTCCACTGGCCGAGCCCATCGAAGACGAACCCGAAGCCCTGGACGAGTGAGGCCGCGCTGGTGAAAGCCACGGATCACTGTCCCTCACATGAGTGATCTGCCGTGTCCAACGCTCCCCATTTTTCTGTTGCGTCCCCAGGCATCCAGACCTGGCAACAAGACCTGCCCCACGGCATCACCCTGAGCTGCCGCGCCTGCGGTGAAGAAGGCCGCCCGGTGCTGCTGTTTTTGCATGGCTTTCCTGAAGGCGCTTGGGTTTGGGACCCTTTGCTGCAGCATTTCTCGAAACCCGAAAACGGCGGCTACCGCTGCATCGCCCCCAATCTCAGGGGCTACGAGCGCTCGACTGCACCTGAAGACGCCAAGGCCTACCGCGCCAAATACTTGGTGCAAGACATCTTGGCTTTGATCGACACCGAATGCGGGGCAGCACCGCTGGCAGCACTGGTGGCGCACGATTGGGGTGGCGCTGTGGCCTGGAACCTGGCCAACCAACACCCGCAGCGCCTGCGCCAGTTGGTCATCGTCAACTCGCCCCACCCCGGTCCGCTGCTCAAGGCCCTGCAACATGACCCGGCTCAGCAAGCGGCCAGTGCTTACATGAATTTTCTGGTGCAGCCTGATGCCGCTGCGCAACTGGCTGCCAAGGACTTCGAGCGATTGTTCGGTTTTTTGACCGGGCAGGACACCTCGCTGCCCTCGCTCACGGCCACCCCAGACTCACCCACCATGCCAAGCTGGCTGACACCGGAGGTGCAAGGTCAATACCGCGAAGTGTGGCAACACGGTTTGCAAGGCGGGCTCAACTATTACCGCGCTTCACCCCTGCGGCCCGCCACCCCCAACGACCCAGGGGCCTCGGCCATTCAGATTCCTGCAGAAGCTTTGCGGATCGATGTGCCCACTTTGTTGCTGTGGGCGCAAGACGATGTGGCCCTGCTGCCCTGCTTGACCGAAGGAATTGACGCGCACATCCCCGACCTGAGGTTGGTACCGATTGAGCAGGCCACACACTGGGTGATTCACGAACAACCGGACAGGGTGATTTCCGAGATCAGCGGATTTATTCAGCCTCTGTAAAAACCGGCCTCGCCCTCGGGCCGGGTCTTCAATCGTTTATGGACCCAGTAATACTGCTCGGGCATGGTGCGCACCCAATCGGCCAGCAAACGGTTCATGCGGGCGGTGTCTTCGACCAGATCGGCGGTGGGGAAATCCGCCAGAGGTGCATGGACTTCGATGTCATAACCCTCGGCCGTCATGCGGGTGACCACCGGTACCACCCGCGCACCCACCACCTTCGACAAACGCGACAAAGAAGGCACTGTGGCGGCTTGCTCTACCCCCATGAAGGGCACAAAAATCGACTCACTTCGGCCGAAATCCATGTCCGGAGACAGGTGCAAGGGCTCACCTTTTTTGATGCCTGCCAATATTTGGCGCATGCCTTGGTGCCGGAAATACGGTCGCACATTGCCCGAACGCTCACGTCCTTGACGGACCCAGGCTTCAACCTCTGGGCTCGATTGCGCTGAAAAAATGAAAGCCACGGGGCCTGGAACATCCAAGGACACCGCCATCCCGCCCGCATCCAGCCCCACAAAATGGGGGGCGAACATCACCAAGGGGCCGGGCGCTTTCAAGGCGTTCACCTCACCCACCCAACGCAGGCGTTGGCGGACTGTCGCCTCAGGGGCGTGCCAGAGCCAAGCCCGGTCCATCACCGATTGGCCAAAGGCCACGAAGTGGCGGTAGGCCAAGTCAGCACGCTGCGCGTCGGACCATTCAGGCATGCACTTTTGCAAGTTGACCAACACAATCCGGCGGCGCTTCACCGCACCATGCCAAAGCAACCAGCCCAAGCCTGTGCCAGCCGCACGCACCCAGGGCAGAGGCAACCGCGCGAACAAGCGCAAAAATGAAATCAGCAAATTCACCATGGATGGGGACCGGTCAGGCCTGCCTCGGGTTCTTGTAACGGGCATAACCCCAGATGTACTGGGATGGGCACTGCAAAATCAGCCTTTCCATGGCTTGGTTGATTTGCACCACAGCCGTGTCCAAATCTTCAGACAATGCGTGTCCCAAAGCTTGGGTGTGCAATCGGTAGCCGCGGCCCCATGACAAACGCTCGCCCCAAATCAAGACCACCCGAGCACCCGTTTGCAGGGCCAAACGGGCCGCCAAGGTCATGGTGTAAGCCGATTGCCCAAAAAATGGCGCCCACTGACCCATGCCCTCTGGCGGCACTTGGTCAGGCAACAGACCCACGGCACGGCCTGAACGCAAGGCTTTGATCATTTGCCGCACACCCGCCAAGGTGGTGGGCACCGCTTCCAGACCGGGCCGCTGCCGCGCCAAAGCCATGACCTCGCCCAAACCGGCATGGCGTGACGGACGGTAAAGCACCGTCAGGGGACCGTGCTCTTTTGAAAAGCGCATGGCCAGTGCTTGGGCCGTGATTTCGAAACAACCCATGTGCGGCGTCAAGAAAAGCACGCCTTGGCCACTGCCATAGGCTTCAACAGCCGCACGGTCATCCACCCAGGTCAGGGATGGCGTCTGCCCCAGCCACAAACGGGGCAATTCAGCCGACATGCGCCCAGCATGGCCCACCGCGCGAAAAACAGTGCCCCAGCCCAAACCCGCGTGGCGCACATTGCTCAAAAAACGGCTTCTGTAACGGCCCGAAAAACACCAAGCCAGCCAGCCACCCACGGAGCCCAGCACATGCAAAGCCCACAAGGGCCAACGGGAAAAGAACAAAAACCATCTCAACATAGGGGGTGATTTTGCACTGAACTCGCGGGTCCGAGGCGCACATCGCTCCAGTTCACGCACCCTACATCACAAGGGTTAAAACCACACAGGTCTTGAAATGCCCTCAAATGCCCTTATCATTAGCACTCGATGGAGATGAGTGCTAACAACACCCTCCTCAGATTCCAGTGGCACCCCTTGGGGGGCTTTTGTTTTTCAACCCTTGTTTCTAATCCAGGAGATTCCATGAAACTGCGTCCTTTGGGCGATCGCGTGATCGTCAAGCGTATCGAAAGCGAAACCAAAACAGCCTCGGGCATCGTGATCCCCGATTCCGCTGCAGAAAAGCCTGATCAAGGCGAAGTCTTGGCCGTCGGCCCAGGCAAGACCAACGACAAAGGCGAGACCAAAGCCCTGAGCGTGAAAGTCGGCGACCGCGTGTTGTTCGGCAAGTACAGCGGCCAAACCGTCAAGGTTGGCGGCGACGAGCTGTTGGTCATGAAAGAAGAAGACCTGTTCGCAGTGGTCGAGTGATTTGCGGGACAGACCGAACGACGCGCAAAGCGCCCGTTCGCTCTGTCCTCAACTGATTAATCTGAATTTAGGAGCTTAAAAATGGCAGCAAAAGACGTAATTTTCGGCGGCGAAGCCCGCGCACGCATGGTTGAAGGCGTGAACATTTTGGCCAACGCGGTCAAAGTGACTCTGGGCCCTAAGGGTCGTAACGTGGTTCTGGAGCGTTCTTTCGGTGCCCCTACCGTGACCAAGGACGGTGTGTCCGTGGCCAAGGAAATCGAACTCAAAGACAAGCTGCAAAACATGGGCGCGCAGATGGTCAAGGAAGTCGCTTCCAAGACTTCTGACAACGCGGGTGACGGCACAACCACCGCGACCGTGTTGGCTCAAGCCATCGTGCGCGAAGGCATGAAGTACGTGGCCGCTGGCATGAACCCCATGGACTTGAAGCGCGGCATCGACAAAGCTGTTGCAGCTTTGATCGAAGAGTTGAAGAAGGCCACCAAGGCCACCACAACGACCAAAGAAATCGCCCAAGTCGGTTCGATCTCTGCCAACAGCGACCACAGCATCGGTGACATCATCGCCAAAGCCATGGACAAAGTGGGCAAAGAAGGCGTGATCACTGTCGAAGACGGCAAGTCTTTGGACAACGAACTCGACATCGTCGAAGGCATGCAATTCGACCGCGGCTACCTGTCGCCTTACTTCATCAACAACCCCGAGAAGCAAGCCGCTTTGTTGGACAACCCCTTCGTGTTGTTGTTCGACAAGAAGATCAGCAACATCCGCGATCTGTTGCCCACACTGGAAGCCGTTGCAAAAGCTGGCCGCCCACTGTTGATCATTGCTGAAGAAGTCGAAGGCGAAGCCTTGGCAACTTTGGTGGTCAACACCATCCGTGGCATCTTGAAGGTTGTGGCTGTCAAGGCTCCTGGCTTTGGTGACCGTCGCAAAGCCATGTTGGAAGACATCGCCATCTTGACCGGCGGCAAAGTGATTGCCGAAGAAGTCGGCCTGACACTCGAAAAAGTGACTTTGGCTGACCTGGGCCAAGCCAAGCGCATCGAAGTGGGCAAAGAAAACACCATCATCATCGACGGCGCTGGTGCTGCTGGCGACATCGAAGCCCGCGTCAAACAAGTGCGCGTGCAAATCGAAGAAGCCACTTCTGACTACGACCGCGAGAAGCTGCAAGAGCGCGTGGCCAAGTTGGCTGGCGGTGTGGCCGTGATCAAGGTGGGCGCTGCCACCGAAGTCGAAATGAAAGAAAAGAAAGCCCGCGTTGAAGACGCCCTGCACGCCACTCGCGCTGCTGTGGAAGAAGGCATCGTGGCTGGCGGCGGCGTGGCATTGCTGCGTGCACGTCAAACCGCTGGCGTCATCAAAGGCGACAACGCTGACCAAGAAGCCGGTATCAAACTGGTGTTGAAAGCCATCGAAGCGCCTTTGCGCGAGATCGTTTACAACGCCGGTGGCGAGCCATCGGTGGTGGTGAACGCGGTGTTGGCTGGCAAAGGCAACTACGGTTTCAACGCTGCCAACGACACCTACGGCGACATGATCGAAATGGGCATCTTGGACCCCACCAAAGTGACACGCACTGCTTTGCAAAACGCAGCGTCTGTGGCCTCTTTGATGTTGACCACCGAGTGCATGATTTCCGAAGCACCGAAAGAAGAGTCCGGCGCTGGCGGCATGCCTGACATGGGCGGCATGGGTGGTATGGGCGGCATGGGCATGTAATTGCCCGGCTGTCTGGACTGAGGGTTTGCGCCCTCACCCAGCCAAAAACAAAGCCCCGCAAGGTTCACGCCTTGCGGGGCTTTTTTGATGGTTTTCCCTACAATCTTGCAAACCGAAAGCCCCCCAAAATCACCCTGACCGTCAACACCCCAAGGATATTCCCCATGCTGAAATCAAAAAGTCTTTTTGCCGTGACGAGCACCCTGTTGCTGGCCTTGGGCTTGAACTGCGCGCAAGCCGACACACTGAAAGTGTTGACTGCAGGTGCCTTCAAGCAAGTGGTCGTGGACATGGTGCCGGCCTTTGAAGCGCAAACGGGCCACCGCGTCGAGGTCCAAAACGATACCGCTGGCGCTTTGGCCAAACGACTGGCCAGTGGTGAAGCTTTTGATGTCGTCATCATCACACCGGGTGCTTTGAAACCCTTTGAGGCCAGCGGGGTGGTGCAGGCCAGTAGCGTCAAAACAATCGCCAAAGTGGCCATTGGCGTGGCTGTCAAGCAAGGCGCGCCCATGCCGGCCATGCTGACTGTGGATGACTTCAAAGCGGCTGTGCAACAAGCGCGCAACGTGGCTTACATAGACCCTGCCGCTGGCGGGTCAAGCGGCATTTACCTGGACCAACTGTTCAAGAAAATGGGCTTGTTCGACATGGTTCAAGCCAAAGCTGTACTGGTGCCCGGCGGTTTGGTGGCCGATCGTTTGGTCAGCGGCCAGGCCGACTTGGCCATTCACCAGATCAGTGAAATATTGCCCGTCAAAGGCGCTCAGCTCGTGGCACCTTTGCCCGAAGCCATTCAAAACTACACCGTGTATGCCGCCGCCTTGAGTGCCCAGGGTGCGCAACGCAAGGCTGCACAAGATTTCTTGAACCTGTTGGCCAGCCCTGCTGCACGGGGTGTCATCCATTCCAAAGGCATGACGCCGATGGAGTGAAAGCGGGCACAGGGTTGAGATCCTGGTCGCTGGCTCCAACCTGCCTCGGATAGCGCCCGAGGTCCATGACCTGCAAAGCATCGCGCTGCGCAGCAGACCGATCAAAACGCGTAGTCAATTGCTGCGCAAGGATGGACGCATGACTTCTTCTTTTCAACACCACCACGGGGCGATGCTGCTCAAGTACTCGGGCATCAGCTTCATTTCGGGGGCCGTGAACCACGGCTTTTTCAGCGGCACACGCTCTTTGTGGACCGCAGCCGTTGGCATTGTTTTGTTTGTACTGGGGGCTTGGTTAGAGCACCGGTTGAACGCTGGCTCGGACGACACGCCACGCTCGGGTTTACTCCAAACCTTGGTACTGGGCACTTTGCTGTCGATTGGCTTGGGCTTTTTCACGGGCGGTTTGCAGCATTTTCCAGATTCGCCTGAGCGCAGCGCTTGGGTGGTGCCATTGGGCTTTTTCATTTCGGTACTGGCTCTGGGCCTGAGTGGATCACGCCACTGGCCGCGAGCGGCCATCGCCTATGTGCTGGTGCTGGGCACTGCCGTGACGGTGGGCAGTTGGGCCGCTTGGCAATGGCTGGAACGCCACCCCGAATGGGCCGCCTCGGAACACAGCCACGGCGAGACCGCCGCAACACAGGACCACCATGGCGCCCCACCCGTTGGCACCGCCGGACCCGCTGACCCGATTCTGGCCCAAGTGGTCAGCCGCAGCATCGCCGTGAACATGGACGATCAAATGCGTTTCACACCCAGTCGGATTGACGTGCAAGCAGGGGAAACCATCCGCTTTGTTGTCACCAACTCTGGCCGCACGGCGCATGAAATGGTGTTGGGCAGCGACGAAACCATCCGTGAGCACGCTGAGGCGATGAAACAAACGGCAGCAAAAGGACATGATCACGGCACAACTGCCGCCATCAGCGTGGCAGCAGGACAAACCGGTGAGTTGGTGGTGACATTTGCCCAGGCCACCCGCTTGCAAATGGCTTGCCTGGTTCCTGGGCATTACGAGGCGGGCATGCGCGGGACTTTGGAAGTGAAGGCAGCCCAAGCAGACCACGACCACAGCGCACACAAGCACTGAAGAACGCCGCCCGAGTGGTTTCGGGCGCGTCCAGGGCGATCAGGTCAAACGGTCAGGTTGTCTGGAACCGATCGACTTCCAAGCGGGTCGATTCGGCAATGCGAGACAGCTCCATCACCGAAGCGGTGATTTCTTCGGTCGCCGCAGCGTTGCCCCGGGCAATCATGTCCACGCTGGTCAGGTTGGCGTTGATCTCTTCCACGGCATTGCTCTGCTCTTCCAGCGTATCGGAAATGCGTCGGAGCATGTCGTCGGTTTCCTGCGAACCGATCTCGATCAGGTTCATGTCGGCGCTGACGGCCGCCACAGCTTCAACAGCACGCGCAGTCTCAAGCACCGCCTGCTGAACCAATTGGGCAATTTCCTTGGAGCTTTCGGCGCTGTTGACCGCCAATTTGCCCACTTCGTCGGCCACCACGGCAAAACCTTTGCCATGCTCGCCTGCACGGGCCGCTTCAATCGCGGCATTGAGCGACAACAAATTGGTTTTGTTGGCGATCTTTTCAATCACTTCGGTGATCTTGTTGATCTTCTCGGAGTTGACCGCGATGTTGTTGACCACATCCACCATCTTCTCGATCTTCATCAAACCGTCGCGCATGACCATGACCGAATGGCGCGACTTCAGACTGGCCTGCTCGGTGCTGCGCGAGACCTCTACCACCGAAGCGGCGGTTTGGCGCACGGCCACCGCCACCTGGCTGATGGCATGGGTCTGGTTTTGCGCACCATCGGCAATTTGCCCCACGGCATGGCTCGACTCTGATGCGGCCGCAGCCACTTGGCGCGCATTGGTGCGAATGGCTTGCATGGCACCGCTGAGCGACACCAGCGACTGGTTCAGGTTGTCCTTCAGGACAAGCAAATCGCCCTGACCTTGCGCGGTCACACGCACAGCCAAGTTGCCTTGGGCCACAGCCGCCAAAGTGTTCCCAACGTCACCCAGCATCGCATCCAGGGCCATCATGGTTTGTTGGGCCTGTTTCACCGTATGGGCGTAAGCACCTTGGGCGTTGACTTCCAAGCGCATAGAGAAATGACCCGCGCTCAAAGCACCCATCATCCGGTCCAAACCGGACATGGTGCTTTCAATGCGGTCAATCGCATCGTTCACGGCCGCCTTCATCTGGGCCAAGTCGCCGCGCAAATCCGTGCTGATTTTCTGCTTGAAATCACCGGCAGCAACCGCCGTCACCGCTTTGTTCACTTCGTTCACGCCCGCGTTGATGGATTGCAGCAAGGCATTGACCGAATCGGCCGTGCGGCCTACTTCATCGTCCGTTTCACGGTTCAGACGCATCGACAGATCACCGGTTCGCTCAATCTCGGCCAAGCGGCTTTGCATGTGCTGCAAAGGCTTGGCAATGCGGCGTCCGGCGATCAGGGCGATGAACAGCCCCAACACAACCGCCACCAACAAAACAATGGTTTGGCTGCTTTGCATGAACACTTGCATGCTGTCGAGCTCGCGGCTGGTCTTTTGCTCTGTCATGCGGCTCTGGGCACTGCCGCCCTGCAGGGTCAGCACCAACTCTTCATAGGCTTTGTCGGCGTCTTGCAGCATCATGGCGCCCAGATTGGGGTCCGATGTGGCTGCGTCGTAAGCGTCACGCACCTTGGCTTCGTAGGCCGCCAAAAGGGGCACAAGCGTTTGGGTCGTTGTGTGGGTATCGGCCTCCAAAGCGCGCTGCAGTTCTCCCATGACGGTCAATTGCTCGGCGACCACCTTTTCGGCTTTGGCCTCGTTCTTGATGGAGATCAGCGCCAAACTCCGGTACACCGCAGCGTGCAAGGCGTGCACGCCGGCTTCGGCTTCTTGGTTTAATTTTCCTTCGTCAGAAGCCGATTGGAAGGTCCGAATCATCTCTCCAAGCTCTGAGGTGTTGCGGCTGCTGAACAGACCAAAAAACACCAACAGCAAAGCAATGACCGCTGGCGCGACCATGATTTTTGCGGCAATGCCCAAAGACTTGAAAGATGACATCATGCTGTGTCCGTGATCAGTTGAAAGACCCGCCGGAGCGGGCCTTGGGAGGCTCGAAGGCCTTATTTGTAAACGCCACCACACACAGCGGTATCACCCAATTTCTCGCAGTACATCTGCTTGGGTTGCACCGATTTGGTCAGAGGGTCGGTGAACTTGTAGTCTTGCCAGAACTTGCCTTTGGATTGCGCCAAAGCCACGCGCTCACGCACAAACTCTTTGCCATCCGGGTCTTTCAAACCCATCAGGTCCTTGCCCACTTGTTTGGGGTTTTGACCGTGTGCCAAGCACTTGCCGTTCATGTCGTACACCACCAAATACAGGTCTTTGTTCACGAAGGTCTTGCTGGGGGCTGTCATCTCCACATAAGCGGCATCCGCGCCTTTGGCCTTGATGGCCGCAACACCTTTGGCCACCATGGCCACGGCGTCGTCTTTGCTGGCGCGGTCTTGGGCCAAAGCGGTGGTGGGCAGTGCAGCGGCAAACACCAAAGCACCCAGGACAGACATCAGGTAATTCACAGGTTTCATGGCAGGTCTCTTTTTAAATGAAAGCATTCAATCGCAATTCAAACGGCAAATACGAGATTTGCCAACGGATGGGGCTGACCCAGAAGGTCAACCCGTTCACCATGACGGTGATTTCTTTTGTCATGGCAAAAAACCCCAAGGCGGCCTGTTCAATTTATTGGCCGCATTCGGATACTATCAAAATCAAAATTGTTACATAATTTATGATGAATTTATGTATTTTGATATATTTAAAAATTACAAACGCTGCAACAAAGCCGCTGTCGACGCGTCCAAACCGGCCACATTGCCGGAGGCCATGCGGGCGTGAATGTCTTTGGCCAGCACTTTGCCCAATTCCACGCCCCATTGGTCAAAGCTGTTGATGCCCCAAATGGCACCGCTCACGAACACGCGGTGTTCTTGCAAGGCAATGAGCGCGCCCAAACTGCAGGGCGTGAGTTCATCGAGCAGCAAGAAGGTGCTGGGTCGGTTGCCCGGAAAGTGCTTGTGCCCGCCTTCGTCGGTTTGGCCCAACATCAGCGCTTGGGCTTGCGCGATCGCATTGGCCAGCAGCAATTCGTGGTGGCCCTTCAATGTGTGCGTGGGCTTTTTCACGGCAATGAATTCCAGCGGCACGATGTCGCCACCTTGGTGCAGCATCTGAAAATAAGCATGCTGGCCATTCGTGCCCGGCTCGCCCCAGAGCACCGGTGAGGTGGCATAAGCCAATGCTTGGCCCTGTCGGTCTACGCGCTTGCCGTTGCTTTCCATCTCGAGCTGCTGCAAATAGGCTGGCATGCGGCGCAAGGCGCTGTGATACGGCGCAATGGAGCGGCTGGTGTAATGCAAAAAGTTGCGGTACCAAACGTCGAGCAAGCCCATGCGCACAGGCAAATTTTGTTCGAGCGGCGCGGTCTGAAAATGCTGGTCCATGGCGTGCGCTCCGGCCAGCAGGTCATTAAAACCCTGCGCACCGATGGCGATGACCACGGGCAGCCCAATGGCCGACCACAGCGAGTAACGACCTCCCACCCAGTCCCAAAAGCCAAAAGTGGTGGTGATGCCCAACTCGGCCGCCGCCGCCACATGGGTGGTGATAGCCACAAAGTGGCGCGCCACATCGGTGCCGCCTTGTGCTTGGAACCAAGCCAGCGCCGAACGGGCGTTGGTCATGGTGTCGAGGGTCGTCAAGCTTTTGGAAGCGATCAAAAACAGGGTGTTCTCGGTCTTCAGGCCTTTAAGCACCCCCGCCAGTTCATGCCCGTCCACGTTCGACACAAAATGAAAGCGCTTGCCTGGCATCACCAAGTCTTGCAGCGCCAACACCACCATTTGCGGGCCCAAGTCAGACCCTCCAATGCCTATGTTCACCACATCGGTGATCTGCGCATCGCTGCGGATGGTTTCGGCATAGGCCAGCATGGGCTGGAGCGTGGCGTGCACCTGGGCAAGAGGCTTGGCCAATTCACCCGAGAGCGAGCCTTCAGGCTGGCGCAAGAGCCAGTGCATCACGGCGCGGTCTTCGGTGGTGTTGATGTGCTCGCCGCGGAACATGGCGTCGCGGTGCGCGGCCAAGCCCGTCTGGCGGGCCAATTCTTGAAGCAGGGCTTCTGTCGCGGCGTCCACATGGTTTTTCGACAGGTCGGCAAACACCTGCGGCGCGGTCTGGCTCAGCGACTGTGCACGGTGGGCGTCCTGCGCAAAAGCGGTGCGCAAATCAAAACCTTGGGCCTTGGCCGCATGGACCTTCAAGTCTTGCCAAGCCGGGGTTTGGTCACAACGCATGGCTCAGGCTTTCTGCATCAATTCTTCGAGCTTCACGGCATCGGCGCAAAAAGCACGGATGCCCTCGGCCAGCTTCTCGGTGGCCATGGCGTCTTCGTTCAGGGCCAAACGGAAAGTGGCTTCGTTGTAGGCCACGGCAGGCAAGTCCATGGTTTGGGCCGCTTGCGCGTCAAGCGCCAAACCCAGCGGGGCATCGCTGGAAGCGAGTTGGGCCAGGAGCTCGGGGCTGATGGTCAGTAAATCGCAGCCGGCCAGCGCCGTGATTTGCCCGATGTTGCGGAACGACGCGCCCATGACTTCGGTGGCGATGCCGTGCTTTTTGTAGTGGTTAAAAATTGCCCGCACCGACTGCACACCAGGGTCGTTGGCACCGGCCTTGGCCGATTCGTCCCAGGCGGCCCCGGCCGTTTTTTTATACCAGTCGTAGATGCGGCCCACAAAAGGCGAGATGAGTTGCACTTTGGCCTGGCCGCAAGCCACCGCCTGGCAAAACGCAAACAGCAACGTCAGGTTGCAGCGGATGCCTTCGCGCTCGAGCTCGGTGGCGGCCTGAATGCCTTCCCAAGTTGAGGCGATCTTGATCAGCACACGTTCGCGGGCGATGCCTTGCGCTTCATAAAGCGCCATGATGCGGCGCGCACGCGCCAAGGTGGCGGCAGTGTCAAAGCTCAGACGGGCGTCCACTTCGGTCGAGACACGACCTGGAATGGTTTTCAAAATCTCGCAGCCAAAACGCACCAGCAGGTGGTCCATCACCACGTCCAAGGGCTGGCCACGGTGGGCCGCCACGACTTCGGCCAGCAAAGGCGCGTATTCCGGTTTTTGCACGGCCTTCAAAATCAGCGACGGGTTGGTCGTGGCGTCTTGCGGCTGGAACTGGGCCAATTGCTTGAAGTCGCCGGTGTCGGCCACCACAGTGGTGAATTGCTTGAGGGCGTCGAGTTGGTTCATGGCGATGTCTGAAAGTCTGGCTTGAATTATCAGTGAAACAAAGTTACATTTCAAACCATTATTTCATGTAACTCAAGAACAACATGGCTTTTGATTTGGTTTTCTTTGGCGGCACAGGCGATCTGGTCTGGCGCAAACTCATGCCGGCTTTGTTTCAGGCCTACCGCCACGACACCCTGCCCGAGGGCGGCCGCATCATTGGTGTTGGACGTGACGACATGACGGACGCGCAATACCGCGAACAAATCCAATCGCGCTTCAGCCAAGTGGACGGTGACAAGCGCCCCAACCCCGAAGAATTCGCCCGTTTTGCCAGCCTGCTCTGCTACGTGCGCATGGACTTGTCCAAGCCTGAGTCGTATGCCGCACTGGCCAGTCGTCTCGCCGAGCGCGAGACCGACCATGTGGTGATGTATTTGTCCACCGCGCCCAGCCTGTTCACCACCGTGTGTGAACAACTCGCCGCCCACGGCCTGAACACCCCCCAAACCCGCATCGTGCTCGAAAAACCGCTAGGTCACGACCTCGCGTCCAACCGTTCAATCAACGAAGCGGTGGGCAAGGTGTTTAAAGAACAGCAGATCTTCCGTATCGACCATTACCTGGGCAAACCGGCGGTGCAAAACCTGTTCGCCATGCGTTTTGGCAACGCCTTGTTTGAGCCGCTATGGCGGCGCGAGCACATCGCCAACATCCAGATCACCATGGCCGAAGAGCTGGGTGTGGAAAAGCGCGGTGGCTTTTACGAGACCACCGGCGCGCTGCGCGACATGGTGCAAAACCACGCGCTGCAGCTGCTGTGCGCCATCGCCATGGAGCCCCCCATCAACGTCCATGCCGATGCCATTCGCGACGAAAAACTCAAAGTGCTGCGCGCCTTGAAGCGCTGGACACCGGAGACCCTGAACCAGCACGTCATCCGCGGCCAATACAACGCGGGCACCATCGAAGGCCAAGCGGTGCCCGGTTACCGCAACGAACATGGCGTGAATCCGGACAGCAGCACCGAAACCTTTGTAGCCCTGCGCACCGAGATCGCCAATTGGCGCTGGGCAGGCGTGCCTTTTTACATCCGCACCGGCAAACGCATGGCGGCGCGCGAGGCGCACATTGAAATCAACTTCCGACCCACGCCGCACGAAATCTTCAAAAGCCCCATGGGCCACGCCAACAAACTGGTGATCCACCTGCAGCCGAAAGACGGGTTAGAGCTGCACCTTCTGGCACAAGGCCAAAGCAAACGCAACGAAGGCAACGCAGGCGCGACCTTGAGCCCGGTCCACCTCGACTTGGATTTTGACAAACGATTTGGCAGCCAACGCGTGGGTGCTTACGAACGCTTGCTGCTCGATGTGCTGGACGGCCGCCTGAACCTGTTCGTGCGCAGCGACGAACAAGAAGAGGCCTGGCGCTGGGTCGAGCCGATCTTGCAGCACTGGCATAACGACACCATCGGCCCGCGGCCCTATGCCGCAGGCACTTGGGGGCCGAGCGCGTCGAGCGCCATGATTGCGCGAGACGGCTTTTGTTGGTCTGAAGAAATTTAAACCGGAGACACACCCATGCTCGAACGCATCAAAGCCTCCCTGCCCTCCCTGGCCCCGGCAGAGCAACGCGTGGGCAAGCTCGTGCTGGCCGACCCGCGCGCCTTTGCCAACCTGCCCGTCACCGAGTTGGCCGACCGCGCCCATGTGAGCAAACCCACCGTCGTGCGCTTTTGCCGCAGCGTGGGCTATGACGGTCTGTCGGACTTCAAACTCAAGCTGGCAGGCAGCGTCAGCGAGGGTGTGCCCTTCATCCACCGCAGCGTGGATGTGGACGACAAAACCAGCGACATCGCCGTCAAAGTCATCGACAACACCGTCGCCGCGTTTTTGAAGTACCGCAACGACGCCAGCTCTTTCGCGCTGGAACACGCCGCCAAGGCGCTGGTTGCCACCCAAAAAACCAACCGCCGCATCGAGTTTTATGGCGTGGGCAACTCAGGCATCGTGGCACAAGACGCACAGCACAAATTCTTTCGCCTGGGCGTGAATGCCATTGCCTACAGCGATGGCCACATGCAGGTCATGAGCGCGTCCATGCTCAAGCCCGGCGACTGTGCGGTGATCATCTCCAACTCAGGCCGCACCCGCGACCTGATGGACGCCTGCGACATCGCCAAAAGGCAAGGGGCCACAACAATAGTCATCACGGCCAGCGGTTCGCCCTTGGCCAGCGCAGGGCACATCCACCTGACGGCCGACCACCCTGAGGGCTATGACAAATACAGCCCCATGGTCTCGCGCTTGCTGCACCTGCTCATCATCGACATCCTGGCCACGACGGTGGCGCTGCGCATTGGCGAAGAACTTCAACCCAGCCTGCGCGACATGAAGGACAACCTGCGCAGCAAGCGTTACACCTGAAGGTCGTGGCGTGCGGGGCTTTTCGCGACGGGGGCGTCGCTCCTACAGGGAGATTTTTTTTGTGGGAGCCCCGCCCTCGGGGCGATGGGGGTTCAGGCAAGCGGCCAATGCAAACGGATGGCCGTGCCCCGCCCCTCGGCCACAGGGCTTTGCAGGCTGACTTGGGCACCCTGTTGGTTGGCGATTTCCTTCACGATGGCCAAGCCCAAACCGCTGCCGGACACCCCCGAGGGTGCAGCGCGGTAAAAGCGTTCGAACACATGCGCTTGGTGCTCAGCCGCAATACCCGGGCCGTCGTCCACCACCTCGAGCCAAGCTGGGCCCACCCGCACCGTGATGCGCGTGCCCGACGGGCTGTGGTGCATGGCGTTGTCGATCAGGTTGCTCAGCGCTTCGTGCAGCAACAAATCGACACCTTGCACCTCGCTGCGGGCCACTTGCAATTCCAGCCCCAGGTCATCGCCTGACTGGTGGGCGCGCAGCAAATGCTCTTGCGTCACGCGCCTGGCCAAGCCCACCAAATCGACACTTTCTGGGCTGTGCATTTCGCGGGCGTGTTCGACCCGGGTCATGGCCAGCAACTGCTCGGTCAAGCGCACCGCATCGTCGGTGGTTTGACGGGCAGCCGCCATCAAGGCCTTGGCCTGCTCGGGATCGGCATTGCGCTGGGCCAGCGCCAGCTGGGTTTTGAGTGCCGTGAGCGGCGTGCGCAACTGGTGGGCCGCATTGTCCAAAAAGCGTTTGCGGATGTCGATCAAGCGCCCCAAACGGTCCAGATAACTGTTCAAGGTCTCGATCAAGGGGCGCAATTCTCGCGGCAAATCCGGCGGCTGAATGGGCGAAAAATCGTCGTCGCTTTTTTGAGCCAGCTGCTGCCTGAAAGACTCCAAGGGGCGAATGCCGCGTTGCACACCCCACACCACCAGCAAAGCCGCCGCGAGTAACAGCAAACCCTGGCTGCTCAGGGTGTCCCACAAAATGTGTTCAATCAGTTCTTGGCGTGCCTCCATGGTCTCGGCCACGGTGATCTTGATCAAGGGATCGCGCAGGCCGCCCCCTGAGTCCTCTGCATCGGCCTCGACCACATGCGTGAGCTGGGCCAGGCGCACGGGCTGGCTCAGGTATTGGCCATCGTCAAATTGCACCAAGGCGAAAAATTTCACCGCCGCTTGGGCGCGAACGGGGACATCGGGCAAAGCCGCTACGCCTGCCAGCCACTGACCGCCGGGCGTGGTCACTTTGTAAAACAAACGCGACCCTGTATGGTTTTCAAACAAATACCCTGCGGACTGGGTCACATCCAACTGAAGGCTGCCATCGCGCCACTCCAGCTCTTCGGCCAGCGTGCGGGCGGCCAAATACAAGGAGCGGTCATACGCTTCGTTGGCCGCATGCACAGCATTGCCATAACCCACCCAAGCGTTGATGCCAATCAGCCCCGCCAGCGGTAGCAAGATCCAACCGAGCAAGCGCCTGCGCAAAGAGGTGGCTGAACGCACCAAAACCTGTGGGGCCTCACTCATGAAGGCGTGGCCTCTTGCGGTTTCAAAGGCTGGGTCAACATGTACCCCATGCCGCGAAAGGTGGTGATCGCCACGTCGGTCGAAGCACCCGTGGCCAGCGCGGCCGATTCGAGTTTTTTGCGCAACCGGTAAATGAGCACTTCCACCGCGTCAAGCCCGGCAGCCTCGTCGGCAAACACCTCGGTGTGCAGCTGCTCTTTGCTCACCGTGCGCTGGGGCGAAGCCAGCAGCACACGCAGCGCCGCGGCTTCGCGTTGGGTCAGTGCCAGCGGCTGCCCGTGCAACTGCACCTCGCCAGTGCCCGGCTGCATCTCGAGCGGCCCCCAACGTAAAGCGGTGGTTTTAGCGCGGCCATGGCGGCGCAGCAAAACCTGTAATCGGGCTTCGAGTTCGCTCAAATCAAAGGGCTTGGGCAAATAATCGTCCGCCCCCATGTTCAGGCCCAACACCCGGTCGGGCACCGTGGCCCTCGCCGTCAAAATCAGCACCGGCACCGCATCGCCCCGCGCACGCAAGGCTTGCAAAACGCTCAGGCCGTCTTGCCCTGGCAATTGCAAATCGAGCAAAACCGCATCAAAGCCATGGCCTGCCTGCAGGCAACGGTCGGCCGCATGGCCATCGGTGGCAAATTCGACCGACATGCCGCCTTGGCGCAAGGCTGTGCCCAACCACAGGGCAATATCGGGCGTGTCTTCCACCAACAAGATGCGGGGCTTCATGGGGTGTTTAGGGTATTCACTGAACAGAATTGACAGCTGTTTGACAGGTTGGCGCCAAGTGACGCAGCAAAATCTGTGAATCTGCAAGTGGCATGCGCCCGGCAGAACTGTTTTTCATTTTTACACAGGAGACCCGCATGAGCCTTTCCAAACGCGACTTTCTGGCCCTCGGCGCTGCCGCTGGTGCATCCA
The DNA here is from genome assembly GCF_002778285.1 of Limnohabitans sp. 15K. GTDB lineage: Bacteria > Pseudomonadota > Gammaproteobacteria > Burkholderiales > Burkholderiaceae_C > Limnohabitans_A. The sequence continues at coordinate 161,896 of NZ_NESM01000003.1, read as the reverse complement.
TGGCCCTGCCCGCTTGGGCGCAACCCCTGATTGCCAGCCTCAACATGTTCGTGCCCGCAGCCCCCGGCGGCGGCTGGGACGGCACCGCCCGCGCCATCGAGCGCGCAGCCAAAGCGGCGGGCTTGGTGGGCAACATGCAATTTGAAAACGTCGGCGGTGCTGGCGGCATGGTCGGGCTGCCCCGTTACGTGAACCAGCGCAAAGGCCAGGGCAACAGCCTGATGGTGGGCGGCTCGGTCATGATCGGCGCGGGCATCGCCAACAAGAGCCCCGTGACCATCAAGGACGTGACCCCGATTGCCCGCCTGACCGAGGAAGCAGGCGTCATCGTGGTGCCCGCCAACGGCAAGATCAAAACCTGGAAAGACCTGGAAGCCGCCATCAAGGCCAACCCCAAAGCGGTCTCGGTCGCAGGCGGCAGCGCTGGCGGCACCGACCACTTGATTTTGGGCATGCTGATCAAAGCTTTGGGTAAGAACCCCCGCGAAGCCGCTTATGTGGCGTTTGCTGGTGGCGGCCCCGCCAACGCGGCCATTTTGGGTGGTCAAGTGACCGCCGGCATCTCGGGCTACTCCGAATTCGAAGAGCAAATCAAGGCGGGCCGCATGATCCCGCTGGCCGTGTCCGGCAAGCGCCGCATTCCGGGTGTGAGCGTGCCCACCTTGACCGAATTGAGCATCAACGTGACCGAATCCAACTGGCGCGGTGTGTTTGCACCTCCCGGCATTTCGGCTGCTCAGCGCGACGCCATGATCGACTTCGTGACCAAACTCAACGCTTCGCCACAGTGGAAGCAAGAATTGGAAACCCGCAAGTGGACCGACGCCTTCATGACAGAGCGCCCCTTTGAGCGCGACTTGGCCAAAGACATCGAAGAAAAAATCGTTCTGATGAAAGAGCTGGGCCTGGCATGACGCCGCTTCGCGTTGCCCTTTTGCTGCTCGCCCTTTGTGGGGTGGCCGCTTGGCAGGTCACGGTCATTCCTGAATCTTTGATGCAGATGACCGTGGGCCCCGTGCTGGCACCGGGTGTGATCGTGGGTGCGCTCAGCGTTTTTGCCGTGCTCTACGGCATCAGCGCCTGGCGTGGCCAACAAACCGACGAGAGCCAAGCACCTGACCAATCTGCCCTGCCTGGCGCCAACCAGCGCATGCTCAGCTTGTTGGGCGGCGGTGTGGCGTTCGTCGCGCTGGTCATTCCGCTGGGTTTTGTCATCCCCGGCACCTTGTGCGGCATGGGAGTGGCCCGTGCGTTTGATGCACCGCTGAACCTCAAGTCAGCGCTCGTCTGCGGCGGCATTGCCAGCACTTTCTGGTTTGTGTTTGCCCAGTTGCTGGGTGTGGGCCTAGGCCCAGCACTGCCCTGGTTGATTTAGATCGGATTTTCCATGGAAGCTTTTGACGCCCTGATGGGTGGCTTTGCCATTGCCTTGCAACCCACCACCTTGATGTGGGGCTTCGTGGGCTGCTTTGTCGGCACACTGGTGGGCGTATTGCCCGGCATTGGCCCGGCGCTGACCATCGCCTTGCTGCTGCCCCTGACCTACCATGTGCCCGCCACCAGCATGTTCGTCATGTTCGCTGGCATTTATTACGGCGCGGCGTATGGGGGTTCGACCACCTCCATCTTGCTCAACACCCCCGGTGAATCGGCGGCAGTGGTCACCGCGCTCGAAGGCAACAAAATGGCCCGCAAAGGCCGTGCTGGCCAAGCGCTGGCCACCGCGGCCATCGGCAGTTTTGTGGCGGGCACCATCGGCACGCTGGCCCTGACTTTTGTCGCCCCTTGGGTGGTCGAAGCCGCACTGGCCTTTGGCCCGGCCGAATACTTCAGCCTCATGGTTTTGTCTGTCGTTGCCGTGTCGGCTGTACTGGGCAACTCCATGCTGCGCGGCCTGGTCGCGCTGGGCCTGGGCTTGCTTTTGGGCATGGTGGGTGTGGACTTGCAAACGGGGCAACCCCGCTTCACTTTTGGCCGACCTGAACTGCTCGACGGCATTGAAGTGACGGTGGCTGCCGTGGGCTTGTTTGCCGTGGGCGAAGCGCTTTACCTAGCATGGCAAGGCCGAGAAACCAAAACAGGCGAAGTCATGAAGTTGTCGGGCAGCCTGTGGATGAGCAAACAAGACTGGGCCCGCTCCTGGAAGCCTTGGTTCCGTGGCGCATTCTTTGGTTTCCCGATCGGTGCCATGCCTGCAGGCGGGGCCGAGTTGCCCACCCTGCTGTCGTATTACACCGAGAAAAAACTCTCCAAGCACCCTGAAGAATTTGGCCACGGCGCCATCGAAGGTGTGGCAGGGCCTGAGGCCGCCAACAACGCCGCGGCTGCGGGTGTGCTGATGCCTTTGCTCACTTTGGGCATCCCCACCTCGGCCACGGCGGCCATCATGCTGTCGGCTTTTGAAGGCTATGGCATTCAGACCGGCCCGCAGCTCTTCAGCCAACAAGGCAGCCTGGTGTGGACGCTGATCGCCAGCCTGTACATTGGCAACGTGATCTTGCTGGTGCTCAACTTGCCGCTGGTGAGCCTGTGGGTGAAGCTCTTGAAAATACCGCCACCTTGGCTCTACGCCGGCATCATCGTCATCTCCACCGCTGGTGTTTACGGCGCAGGCAACTCGGTGTTCAACGTGGGCTTGCTGTTTGTCTTTGGCTTGCTGGGTTACATCATGCGACGCTTTGACTTTCCGGCCGCCCCGCTCATCGTGGGCTTGATTTTGGCCCCGCTGGGCGAGCAATCCATGCGCCAAGCACTGACCATCAGCCAGGGCGAGTGGTCGACCTTTTTCACACGGCCACTGGCCGGGAGCTTGATGGCCGTGGCGGCTTTGCTGTTGATCGTGCCCGCCCTTTGGAAACAATGGCAATCGCGCAGTTCGCGCTGATCAGGACTTACCCTCTGCACGTCTGGCCCAGTTTGAATTAAATTCAGCTCTTTGTTTTTTTAATGGTTTTCATGAGCACTTTCGACGACCCTTCCATCCCTCGGCGCGACTACCTCAAATGGATGGGCGCAGCCGGATTGGCCGCTACAGGCATCAATGGCCATGCCCAATCCGCTTGGCCCAGCAAGCCCATCCGCTGGATCGTGCCCTTTGCCCCAGGCGGCACCTCCAGCATCGTGGCGCGGACCATTGCCACCGAGTTGACCAAACAGATGGGCGTGTCCTTCATCATCGACAACAAAGGCGGTGGCGGTGGCGTCCCTGCCATGCAAGAGATGATGCGTACCCCGGCCGATGGTTACACCATTGTGATGAGCCACATTGGCCTCATGGCGGTCAACCCGATCATCTACCCCGACAGCGGCTACGACGTGAACAAGGACTTTGTGCCCGTCACCCTGCTGTCTCGCGTGCCCAGTCTGTTTGTGGTGCACAAAGACGTCCCGGTGACCGATCTCAAATCGCTGATCGCCTATGCCAAGTCGCGTCCAGGTCAACTGAACTACGCCTCGGCCGGCAACGCCAGCGCTGGTCACTTGGCCATGGAAGCGCTGAAGCTGGCCACGGGCATGTTTGTCACCCACATCCCCTACCGCGGCACTGGCCCGGCACTCAACGACGTGCTGGCGGGTCGCATTCAATTGCTCTCGGCAGGCACTCCGGCCTTGCTGCCCCACATCAAGAGCGGCACCCTGCGCTGCTTGGCCACCGGAACCACCGAGCGAATTCCAGTCTTGCCCGATGTGCCCACCGTGGCCGAATTCGGTTTCAAAGATTTTGAAACCGTTCAGTGGTATGGCATCCATGCCCGCGCCGGTACACCGCCCGAGATTATCCAGAAGCTGCAACAAGAGTGCGCCAAGGTCATGAAATCACCCGAAGTCATGGCCAAGTACGCCGCCGAGAGCGCCATCCCCGGTGGCGGCTCGCCGAACGAGTACGCTGCGTTCGTAGCCAAAGAACAAGCGCGCTGGAAAGAAGTGGTCATCAAGGGTCAGATCAAGCCCGGTTGATTTGTCCCAATCCCATTGGGGTTGGCATCAGCATGTGCGTCCAAATGACGCACATGCGCCCGTCACACCACCGCGTGACAAGCGATCTTGATGCCTTTGAAGTCACGCAACGGTGGTCGCTCTGCCCGGCAGATGTCAGTCGCTTGCGGGCAACGAGGGTGGAAAGTGCAGCCGCTCGGCGGGTTGAGCGGGTTGGGCACCTCGCCTTGTACCGGGGTGCGTGCACGGCCCGTGTCGTGCATCTTCGGAATCGCATCCAGCAGCATCTTGGTGTACGGGTGCTGCGGGTTGGCAAACAGCGTGTGTTTGTCGGCCAGCTCGACCAGTCGGCCCAAATACATCACCCCCACTTGGTCGCTCACATGGCGCACCACGGCCAGGTTGTGGCTGATGAACAAATACGTCAGGCCCCGCTCGCGCTGCAGGTCTTTCATGATGTTGAGCACCTGGGCCTGCACGCTCACATCGAGTGCCGAGGTCGGCTCGTCACACACCAAAAACTCGGGCGCTGTGGCCAAGGCGCGTGCAATCGAGATGCGCTGACGCTGCCCACCTGAGAACTGGTGGGGGTACTTGACCATGTCCAGGGGCGACAAGCCCACCGATTGGAGCAACTCGGCCACGCGGGCTTTGAGCTCTTCGGCGTCGCTGATCAAGCCGTGTTCTTTGAGCGGCTCGCCAATGATGTCGTCCACCGTCCAGCGGGGGTTCAGGCTGGCATAGGGGTCTTGGAAAATCATTTGGATGCGCTGGCGCATGGCCTTGGCATCGTTCGATTTGAAAGCGGCGTGGGCGTCTTGTCCGTCAAAGGTCAAGCCGCCGCGTGTGGGCTCGTAAAGTCCCACCAGCAAGCGGGCCACGGTGCTTTTGCCACAACCGGACTCGCCCACCAAGGCGAGTGTTTTACCGCGTTCAATTTCAAAACTCACGCCGTCCACGGCGTTGAGCATTTGGCGCGGTTTGCGCTCGATCACGCGGTTGAGCCACGGGGCCGACACGTCGAAGGTTTTGGCCAAGTCGTGCGCGACGACCAGAGGCTGGGGTTTGGCGTTCGTCATGTTGTCGTTCATGCGGCGCTCCCATCGTGCAGCCAGCAAGCCGCTTGATTGGCCCCTGCGTTGACCAACTCGGGTCGGTCTTGGCGGCAGCGGTCAAAGGCTTGGGGGCAGCGCGGGTTGAAGGCACAGCCTTGCGGGATGGCGTTCAGGCGCGGCATGGCCCCGTCAATCTGGTTCAGGCGTTCGCGGTCACTGTCCATGTCGGGAATCGAGGCCATCAGGCCTGCGGTGTAAGGGTGCGCGGGGTGGTTGATGACCTCGTGCACCGGGCCAATTTCGGCCACGCGCCCGGCATACAGCACAGCCACACGGTCACAGGTTTCGGCGATCACACCCATGTCGTGTGTGATCAGCATGACGGCAGCGCCTCGGTCTTTGCAGACCTTTTTGAGCAAGCTGATGATCTGCGCTTGGATCGACACATCGAGCGCGGTGGTCGGCTCGTCGGCCACGATGAGTTGCGGCTCAGCAGCCAAAGCCAGCGCGATCACGACGCGCTGGCGCATGCCGCCCGAAAACTGGTGGGGGTAATGGTCAATGCGCTCTTCGGCGGCCGAAATGCCAGTGTCCTTGAGCAGCTGTATGGCGCGTTGGCGTGCTTCTTGGGGCGTCACAGGCAGGTGAGCCAAGATGGTTTCGGTCAGCTGCCGCCCGATGGAATAGAGGGGGTTCAGTGAAGTGAGCGGGTCTTGGAAAATCGCGCCAATCTTGCGGCCCCGGATGTGGCGCATCTGGTCGGCGTTCAGGTGGTCAATGCGTTGACCTTCCAAGAGAATTTGCCCACTGGCAATGCGCCCTGGCGGCTCCAGCAAGCCAATGATGGCCGCGCCCGTGAGCGACTTGCCCGCACCCGACTCACCCACCACACCCAAAATTTCGCCGGGCGCGATGTCAAAAGAAATATCGTCCAATGCACGCAAGGTGCCGTGGCGGCTGGGGAACTCCACCACCAAATTTTTGACTTGTAAAAGGCTCATCGCAATCTCGGATTCAGCGCATCGCGCAACCAGTCACCCAACAAATTGACCGACAGGGCGATCAGCACCAGCATCAGCCCCGGAAAAATCGTGATCCACCACTCGCCCGAAAACAAATAGTCATTGCCCACCCGAATCAGGGTGCCCAGCGAAGGCGATGTGGGCGGCGCACCCACACCCAAAAACGACAGGGTGGCTTCGGTGATGATGGCCGTGGCCACCTGGATGGTGGCCAGCACCATGACCGGGCCCAACACGTTGGGCAGCACATGCTTGACCATGATGCGCAAAGAGCTCACACCCGTTACCCGTGCGGCCTGCACGTATTCTTTGTTTCGCTCCACCAAAGTGGTGCCACGCACCGTGCGGGCATATTGCACCCAACCCGTGAGCGAGATCGAAATGATCAGCACGCCAAAGGCGAGCGATTCGTTGGCATTGGGGAACAAAGCACGCCCCACACCCGCAATCAGCAAGGCCACCAAAATGGGCGGAAAGGACAGCATCACATCGCACAAGCGCATGAGCAAAGCGTCAAGCCAACCACCCCGAAAACCTGCCAACAGGCCCATGGCCACGCCAAAGGCCACCGACAACATGACCGAAGCCAAACCCACCACCAAAGAAATGCGTGAACCGTAAATCAGGGCCGACAAAATGTCGCGCCCCTGATCGTCGGTGCCCAACAGGAACTTGGTGGTGCCACCTTCCAGCCACGATGGCGGCAAGCGGGCATCGCTCAACTCCAAGGTGGCCAGATCAAACGGATTGGTAGGCGAGACCCACCCGGCAAAGACCGAACAAAAAAGGCAGACGAAGGCGATGCCAGCCGCCACCATCGCCGTGGGCGTCTGGCGGAAGCTGTAACCGACGTCGCTGTGCCACCATCGTTGCCAAGTGGATTGCATGTTCACGCCTTAAGGTTTGACGGTGATGAATTTCCAGGCCATGCCGTTGTCTGGAAATTGCACCAACTCGATGTTTTTCTTGGCTGCCCAGTTCAGCGCTTGCTGGTGCAAAGGCAGGTGACCCACGTCGTCCTGGTGGATCTTCATGGCTTCGCGGATCATCTCGTTGCGCTTTTTCTGGTCGGTTTCAGAAGCGACTTTGTCGGTCAACTCGTCCACTTTGGGGTTGCTGTAAGCACCCAAGTTGAACTGGCCACGACCGCCTTCACCGGGTGTCGACAAGATGGGGTACATCACGTTGTGTGCGTCCACCGTGCTGGCGGTCCAACCCAACATATAAAAGCTGGTGTTGCGGCTCAGGATTTTGGGGAAGTAAGTGCCCTTGGTCTCGGCTTCCAAAATGATCTTGACGCCCACTTTGGCCAAGTTGGCGGCCACGGCCTGGCAAATTTCTGCGTCGTTGACATAACGGTCGTTCGGGCAGTTCATCTTGACTTCAAAACCGTTGGGGTAGCCCGCTTCGGCCAACAGCTTCTTGGAGGCTTCGATGTCAAAGGGCAAGCGCTTGGCCAGGTCAGCGGGGAAACCATTGACCTGTGGCGGGAACATCACGGCCAAAGGTGTGGCCGCACCGCGCATCACACGGCTCTTGATGGTGTCGATGTCAATGGCTTGGTAGAAAGCTTTGCGGACACGGATGTCTTTGAAGGGGTTCTTGCCCTTCACGTTGGAATACAACAGTTCGTCACGCTTTTGGTCCATGCCCAAAAAGATGGCGCGCAATTCGGGGCCTTGCAGCACCTTGAGTTTGTCGTTGGCTTTCAGGCGCTCCACGTCTTGGACTGGCACGGGCTCCATCACATCGAGCTCGCCCGACATCATGGCCGCCACGCGGGTGGCGTCGTTGCCAATCACCGAGTAAACGACTTCTTCAACGTTGCCAGTGACCTTGCCCCAATAATTGTTGTTGCGTACAAATCGGGTTTGCACGTTGGGCTGGCGTTCTTTGACCATGAACGGGCCTGTGCCGTTGGCACGGAAAGACGCCGCATTTTCGATGCCTTTGCGGCGGTCCACGGGCTTGGTGGCCTGGTTGTCTTCGCACCACTTTTTGCTCATGATGGCCCAGTGCGTGATCAACTCGGGCACGATGGGGAAAGGCGCAATGGTGACGATGTCGATCGTGTGGTCGTTGATTTTTTTGATCTCTTTGAACTGGCCCACATAGCTCTTCATGTCGGAGCCATCGCCCTTGGCGCGTTCGTAGCTGAAGATCACGTCATCGGCAGTGAAGGGCGTGCCGTCTTGGAATTTGACACCCTTGCGCAGCTCAAAACGCCAAACGGTCGGTGCGGTTTGCTTCCAGCTGGTGGCCAGCAAAGGCGCGAGTTTGTAATTGGCATCGCGCGTGACCAAGGTCTCGTAGACGTTTTCAACCACCGAAATTTGCAGTGACTCGTTGAGCGAGTGCGGGTCCATCGACAAGGCATCGCCTTGGTTGCCCACACGCAGTGTCACAGCCGAAGCCGAAACCGCTGTCAGGGCCAGCGCAGCAGCCAGAGTGGCCACCAGAGGATTGAGTTTGAAAGCCATGGATATCTCCTTGTTGAATGAACTCACTGAATCGAACCAAAAATCATGTGTTTTGCAAGGGCAGCGCCTGCTCCACCAAACTGGCGTGCAGTGCCGCGCCGAGCGGCAAGATCTCGTCGTTGAAGTCGTACCGACTGTTGTGCAGCGGGTGCGGCCCCGGGCCGTGCGGCAAACCTTGGCCAATGCGAATGTACGCACCGGGCACAGCCTGCAGCATGAAAGAAAAGTCTTCGCCGCCCATGCTGGGCATCATGTTGCGCCAAACCTTGTCCTCGCCCACCAAGGTGGCCGCTACGTCGCAGGCAAAGTGCGCCTCGCGCACGGTGTTGACGGTGGCGGGATAGGTACGTTCATAGTGCAACTCGGCCGATGCACCAAAGCCTTGGGCAATGCCAGTGCACAAAGAACGCAAGCGCTCTTCGATCTGGTCTTGCACGCTTTCGCTGTAAGTGCGTACCGTACCCACCAACGTCACCTCGCCGGGAATCACGCTCATTGCGCCATGGTTGCCGCCCTGCATGGAGCAAATGCTGACCACCGCTTGGTCAAAGGCCGACAGGTTGCGTGCCACCACGCTTTGTGCGGCCGTGATGATGTGGCCTGCCACCAACACCGGGTCAATGGCTTGGTGCGGGCGTGCGCCGTGGCCGCCTTTGCCGCGGATGTGGATTTCGATTCGGTCTACGGCCGCTTGCATGGGGCCAGGGGTGATGCCGATCACGCCCAAAGGCGTCTCGGGTGAGTTGTGCTGGGCAAAGACCTGCTCGCACGGGAAGCGCTCAAACAGGCCGTCTTGCATCATGGCGCGTGCGCCTGCATAGCCTTCTTCGCCCGGCTGAAAAATCAGCACAGCTGTGCCGTCAAAGCGGCGGGTTTCGGCCAAATAGCGTGCTGCGCCCATGAGCATGGCGGTGTGGCCGTCATGGCCGCAGCCGTGCATGAGACCGGGCGTGCCTGATTTCCAAGTGCACTCGTTGTACTCGGTCAGCGGCAGTGCGTCCATGTCTGCGCGCAGGCCGATCATGCGGCCCGGGTTGCTGGCCGAGCGACCCTGGCCGTGCACCAAAGCCACCACGCCTGTTTTGCCGATGCCGGTGTGGATGCTGTCCACGCCGCACACCTGCAGCATTTCAGCCACTCGGCGTGCGGTGTAGACCTCTTCAAAGCCCAGCTCGGGGTGGGCATGCAGGTCGCGTCGAAAAGCCGTGAGCTCGGGATGGAACTGCGCAATGCGCGCAAACGCCGCGCCCCGCCCCAAAACCGATTGCAAAGAAGCGCCCATGCTCAATGTCCCCCAGGCTTGCCCACGCGCAGGCGGGGGTCAACCACAAAATAAAGCAAATCCACGATCAGGTTGATGACCACGAAGATCAACGCAATCAGGCACAGGTAGGCGGCCATGACCGGAATGTCGGCAAAGGTAACGGCTTGGATGAACAGCAAACCCATGCCGGGCCACTGGAACACCGTCTCGGTGATGATGGCAAAAGCGATCAAACCGCCCAGTTGCAAACCGGTGATGGTGAGCACCGGCACCAAGGTGTTTTTGAGCGCATGCCCAAAGTGGATGGCCCGGTTGGACAATCCCCGAGCACGGGCGAACTTGATGTAGTCGGTGCGCAGCACCTCCAGCATTTCGGCCCGCACCAGTCGCATGATGAGGGTCAGCTGAAAAATCGCCAACGTCACGGCGGGCAGCACGATGTGGTGCCAACCCTTGGCCGTGAGCAAACCACTGGACCACCAGCCCATTTGCACCACCTGGCCTCGACCAAAGCTGGGGAACCAGCCGAGCATCACGGCGAACACCAAAATCAGCAAAATACCGATCAAGAACGTGGGCAGCGACACCCCCAGCAGCGACACCGTCATGATGAATTGGCTGGCCCAAGTGCCCCGGCGCAGCGCCGCATACACACCCATGGGGATGCCAATGGCCAAGGACAAAGTGGCGGCCACCAGCGCCAGCTCCAGCGTGGCGGGCAAGCGTTCGGCAATCAGGCGCGAGACTTTGGTGCCTTGGCGCAGGCTCAGGCCAAACTCACCTTGCACCGCGTTGGACAAAAAGTGCCAAAACTGCACAAAGAAAGGCTGGTCCAGGCCCAAGCCTTCGCGCAACTCCTTGATCTGATCGGGCGTCGCGTCTTGTCCCAGCAAAAAGACAACAGGGTCGCCCACGTACTGAAACAACAAAAAAGCAATGAAGGCCACCGTGACCATGACGACCACGGCTTGGATCAGCCGTTGCAAAATAAAAGCGAACATCAATTGACCTTGATCAGAGCCCAGTCGAGCCGGTTATCGGCGCGGTGCACCAAGTCGATGTTTTTCTTCATGGCCCAAGGAATCACTTGGTTGTGCAGCGGAATGTGCGCCACGGTGTCGTTTTGCAGCTGCAGGCCTTCGGTCAGCAAGCGGTTGCGCACGGGCAAGTCGGTCTCGGTCTTCACCCGGTCAACGATGTAGTCCATGCGGGTGTTGCTGTAACGGCCCACGTTGTAGTTGCCGTCACCACCAGAACCGACCGAACGCACCAGTGATTGCAGGCTGTACAGGCCGTCAAAAGTGGGCACGCCCCAGCCCAGCATGTAGATGCTGGCTTCGTAGCGCTGAATCATTGGGAAATAAGTGACCAAAGGCAAGGTGCGCAGCTTGGCTTTGACACCCACTTTGGCCCACATGGCCGTGATGGCCTGGCAGATTTCTTCGTCGTTGATGTAGCGGTTGTTGGGGCAAGCAAAGTCCACCTCGAAGCCTTGCGGGTAACCTGCTTCGGCCAACAGCTTTTTCGCATCGTCTTGCGAATAAGCAAAACGCTTGTTCACCCCTTCGGTCCAACCATTGACTTGCTGAGAGACCAAGGCCCCGGTAGGTTGAGACAGTCCGCGCATGGTCACGCGCTGGAGGGTGTCGATGTCAATCGCTTGGTAAAGCGCTTTGCGCACTTTCACGTCTTTGAGCGGGTTTTTGCCTTTGACATTGGAGCCTGGCAATTCGTTTCGGAACTGGTCGAGCCCCAAGAAGATGGTGCGGTTTTCCACGCCATCGATGACTTTCAGGTTGGCATTGCTGCGCATGCGGCCCAAGTCTTGCGGGCTGGGGTCAAGCACAAAGTCGATCTCACCCGACAACAAGGCGGCCGCGCGGGTGGCTTCGTTTTTGATGGGGGTGTAAATCACTTCGGTCACGTTGCTCGGCGCATCGGCCCAACCCCACCAATTGGGGTTTTTCACCAGCACCAGCTTTTGGTCGGGTTGCCACTCTTTGACCATGAAGGCACCGCTGCCCATGGCGTTGCGGTGGGCAAAAGTTTCGTCCTGGGTCTTGCCGTCTTTGGGTTCAAGTGACTTGTTTTTCTCGGCCCAGGCCTTGCTCATGATGCGCAGCTCGGTCAGCTGGTTCAGCAGCACCGGGTTGGGGCCACTCAAGACGATGTCCACTGTGTTGGCATCGACTTTGACGACCTTGCTGAAACCCTGGGTGTAAACGTTGAAGTTTGAGGTTTTGGCGCGCGCGCGTTCCAAAGAAAACACCACATCGTCGGCCGTCAAGGCCGAGCCATCGCTGAATTTGACGCCTTTGCGCAAATTGAAACGGTATTGCGTGGCCGACATTTCTTTCCATGACGTCGCCAGTTTGGGCTCAACCTTGAAAGTCTTGCTGTTGTAGTACACCAGCGAGTCAAAAATGGCCGCGTGCACCCCGTTGCCCAAAGCGTTGTTTTGCGAATGGATGTCCAGCGTGGGAATGTCGCTGGCGCTGGACCATTTGAAGGGCTTGGCCTGAACACCCGCAGCAGCAAGCAAACCCACCAAACCCCATGAAAGGGTCAAAGCGGTCGAACGGACAGTTGAGTGGCGCATGTATTTCATCAAAATTTCCCGGTCAAGGTTTTTGCCGTATCAAGGTCAACACTATGCAACATTCAGACCCGTCTCGGGGAGAGGGAATTCCCCCAAATCGGGTGTCGCGCACAAGACTGGTGCGCCGCTCAATCGAGCTGAATGTCTCCGTACCACGCCCGAATGTGGCTGCGTGTGTTGTCGGTGTCGGTCATGATGGCCATGCCCACCAAGGCTCCGGGAGGCTCGCCAAACGCCTTCTCGAAATCAGCCCGCACGTCGCGCTGGTAATGACGCCATTGCTTCACATGCAGGGGGCCGGACTCCACCACCAGCTTGCGCACGCGGTCGGTGCGCGGATTGACGATGACCGTCTCCACTGCGCGGTGGTTGCACCACACATACATGAGCGTGGCATAGGGCAAGGGCTCGCCCGTGAGGGCCTCGGTCAGGTCACTGAGCAGGGTGTTTTTGGCCGAAAACCGGCTGCGGTCGCCCTCAAAAGCCAAAATCAAACGCACAGGCGAGTCTTCGCTCTCGCGATCGCCCATGTCGGCTTGCGCAATCAAACCCTCAATTTGCCATTGAAACTGCAGACGCCCCAGCTGGTCAGCGGGCACGTTCAGGCGCTGGCGCAACATGCTGGCCGACGATTGGGCATCGGCCAGCAAGGCTGGGCGTTGGTCGCGCTTGTCAAGCTTGAACGCGGTGCGCAACTTGCCCGGCAAGGCCACGGCTTCCCATTGCACATGGTCCTTGGGTGTGAACAACAATGGGCCCTGCGCTGGCCGAGAGACCACCAGGGCGGTTGGCGTGTTGACGCTCGCACAGCCCATGACCGTCAGCAAAAAACTGCACGCCAAGCAAACCCGGAACCACGAACCAGCAAAAACCATGAATGACCTTTCAGTGCGTATGCAAGACAATGTGGCTAGCCCTCAATCTTGTAGATTCTGACCCATTTATTGATTTATTCATTTTGGATGCATCGCCATGTTCCATCGCCGTCAATTGCTGCAGTCCTTGGCACTGAGCGCACTGCCCCTGACATGGGCGCACGCGCAAGCCACTTTCCCATCTAAACCCCTGCGCATCGTGGTGCCCTTTGGCGCTGGCGGTGTGGCCGACTTGACCGCACGCGCTGTGGCCCAAAAGCTTTCCGAGAACTTGGGGCAGCCCGTGGTCATTGACAACCGGCCCGGCGCAGGCGGCATCGTCGCGGGCGAATTGGTGGCCAAAGCCGCGCCCGATGGGTACACGCTGCTGCTGATGTCCAACGGCACAGCCGTGAGTGCAGGTCTGTTCAAGTCGCTGCCCTTCAATCCGCGCACTGACTTTGCGCCGGTTTCTTTGCTCGGTTTGTTTGACATCGCCATCGTGGTCCCGGAGTCTTCACCCCACAAAACCTTGGCCGATTTGGTGAACTTTGGCCGCGCCCACCCTGGACAACTGAACATCGGCACCATCAACATCGGCAGCACGCAGCATTTGGCAGGCGAGTTGTTCAGATCGCAAGCCAACTTGATCAGCCAAATCATTCCCTACAACGGCACGCCTGCCGTCATCAACGCTTTGCGCGGAGGTCAAATCGATGCGGCGGTGGAAATTTTGGGCCCGCTCAAACCGCAAATCAACGCCAAAGCGGTGCGTTTGCTGGGGGTCATGGGTGCGTCACGCCCCAAAGACCTGCCCCAAGTGCCCGTGGTGCGCGAACTGCCGGGCCTGAGCAACTTTGATGTGTCGTCCTGGAACGCCTTGGCAGCCCCCAGCAAAACGCCCAAAGCTGTGGTCGACAAATTGAGCGTCGAAGTGGCCAAGGTGCTGGCAGCGCCCGACATGGTGCAACGGCTGGCAGGTTTCAACGTCGAGGCCAAGGCCAGCACGCCCGCACAACTGGCCCAGTGGCTGGACGCAGACATCAAGCGCTGGAGCGAAGTCATTCAGAAGGCGGGCATCCCTCAGCAATAAGACGCAGGCAACTGGTATTGCTCGCACAAGGCCAAAAATGCGGGCAGTGCCGGGTCGATCCCGGTTTCTTGCTGCAGCAACTCGGCCACGCGGGGCGCCATGCGGGCGGCCAAGCGGGCATCCAAAAACAGCACGCGCCAACGGCGGGCCAGCATGTCTTCGACCGTGATAGCCCATTCCGATTGCGCGGCGTGACGCACCACAGCCGCCGTCAAGCCCAATCCCAAAGACTCTTCTGAACCTGGTGCATGCGCCACTTTGGCCGCTTGCGAGCCCAAGAGGTGCAGGCCGGGGGCATCGCGCAAACTCACAGGCTGGGCACCGGGCTGGGGTGCGCCAAACAGCGTGTGGCGCTGGGTGTGGGCCTGGCGTTCGGGCACGGGTAAATCGCCAGCCAAAGCGGCCATCACCTCTTGCGCCATGCTGCGGTAAGTGGTCCATTTGCCGCCGGTCACCGTGACGAAGCCTGGGGCTTCTCGGGCGATCAGGTGTTCTCGCGAAATTTGCGCCGTGGCACCTGAAGACCCCCCGTTCACCAAAGGCCGCAAACCCACCCAAACGCTTTTCACATCTTGGGCCCGCAAGCGTACGCCCAAAGCACGCTCGGTCTCGCTCAGCAAAAAAGCCAATTCTTCGGCCATGGGGCGCGGCTCCAGGGGCGCATCGTGGCGCGGCGTGTCGGTGGTGCCAATCACCGTAGAGCCCAACCACGGCACAGCAAACAGCACACGGCCGTCGGAGGTGTGCGGCACCAACACGGCTTCTTGGATGGGCAGCAAGGCACGGTCAATCACCCAATGCACGCCTTGGCTGGGCTTGACCAAGGCCTGCAAGGTCTTTGGGGCTTCGACTGCAGCCAAAGCCAGTTGCCGCATCGCGTCCACCCACACCCCAGTGGCGTTCACCACACAGTTGGCATGGAGCGTGGCGGTCTGGCCGGTCCATGCGTCTTGCAAGCCCACTTGCCAAGCGCCGCCTTGCTGCACCAGTCCCACCACACGCACATGGTTGCGCACCTGCGCCCCTGCAGCCTGGGCTGTTTGGGCCAGTGCCAGTGCCAAGCGGGCATCTTCAAACTGGCCATCCCAATAACGCACACCGGCCACTGTGCCGGGCAGCACAGGGGCGATCGCATTCATGCCCTGCTGGCTGATGACTTCTGTGGGGCCCAAACTCAAACGGCCAGCCATCCATTGGTAAAGCTTGAGGCCCACAGCGGTCACGGCCCAAGACACCCAACGCCGTTCGTGCACCACAAAGGGCAAGGGCTGCGCCAAATGAGGTGCCAAGCCCAGCACAATGGCCCGCTCGCGCAGCGCCTCGCGCACCAGCCGAATGTGACCCTGCGCCAAATAACGCACACCCCCATGCAGAAGCTTGGTCGAGCGTGACGAGGTGCCACTCGCAAAATCTCGCGCCTCGACCAACACCACGCTGCGCCCCTCCAGCGCAGCCTGAACCGCCACACCCAAGCCGGTCGCGCCACCGCCGATCACCAGCACATCGCAAGTGGCCGGGGTCCAAGCTGAAAGATCAGGTCGAATCGTCATGCAGCCAGTCTACCGCCCCTATGATCTGGGCATGACACACCCCATTTACCTGCTGGCGCTTGACCAAGGCACCTCCAGCTCCCGAGCCATCGTGTTTGACGACCGCGGTGGCATCGTGGGTGCCGCGCAGCAAGAATTTCCACAAATTTTTCCGCAGCCGGGCTGGGTCGAGCACGACCCGATGGCCATCTGGCACAGCCAACGCGATACGGCGCAACAGGTTTTGGCCCAATGCGGCCTGAAGCCCTCTGACATTCGCGGTGTGGGCATCACCAACCAGCGCGAAACCACTTTGCTGTGGAACCGCCGCACCGGGCTGCCGCTGCACAACGCCATCGTTTGGCAAGACCGGCGCACCGAATCGCTGTGCCAGCAGTGGCGCGACCAAGGCTTGGAGCCACTGGTGCAGCAGCGCACAGGTTTGCGGCTGGACCCTTATTTTTCGGCCACCAAACTGCGCTGGCTGCTGGACAACATTCCCGGCGCACGCGCACAAGCCTTGGCGGGCGAGCTGGCCTTTGGCACGGTGGACACTTGGCTGATTTGGCAGCTGACCGGCGGGCAAAGCCATATCACTGACATCAGCAACGCCAGCCGCACCTTGCTGCTCAACATCCACACCGGACAGTGGGATGACGAATTGTTGGCTCTGTTCGATATTCCCCGCACGGTTTTGCCGCAAGTGCAGGCCTCGGTGTCCGAATTTGGCCAGGTGCAAAACGGCCTTTTGGGCGAAGGCGTGAGGCCTGTGATTGGCGGTGTGGCGGGCGACCAGCAATCGGCCTTGCTGGGCCAAGCTTGTTTGCAAGCGGGCGATGTCAAAAACACCTACGGCACGGGTTGCTTCATGCTCATGCACACCGGGTCTGTGGCGCTGCAAAGCGACAGCGGCCTGATCACCACCTGCGCAGCACAGTTACAAGCACAAACCCCCATCGATTACGCCCTCGAAGGCAGCGTGTTCATTGGCGGTGCGGTGGTGCAGTGGCTGCGCGATGGCCTCAAAGCCATTGCGCATAGCAGCGAGGTCGAAGCCCTGGCCGCAAGCGTCAACGGCAGCGAGGGCGTGGTGCTGGTGCCCGCTTTTGCAGGCTTGGGTGCACCCTATTGGCTGCCCCACGCACGCGGCAGCATTCAAGGCCTGACGCGTGGCAGCACGGTGGCACACATCGCCCGCGCAGCCCTCGAAAGCATCGCCCTGCAAAGCACGGTGTTGCTGCAAGCGATGCAAAAAGACGCCCGACATTTGAACCATTTGCAGGTGTCCGCCCTGCGAGTGGACGGTGGGGCTTGCACCAACAACCTACTGATGCAACTGCAAGCTGACCTGATGGGCTTGCCTGTGATCCGGCCTCAAACGACAGAGACCACCGCCTTGGGTGCGGCCTTGCTGGTGGGGCTGCAGCAAGGGGTTTTCAAACACCCTGGTGAATTGCGCGAGCGCTTGGCGACCGAACGCATTTTTGAGCCGCAATGGAGCCGAGACCAAGCCCAGGCCAAACTGGCGGCTTGGGATGCCGCCGTTCAGCGCAGCTGAAATGTGCTGGGCTGTTCAGCGCTGCGCCGACACCACGTCCCACGCCACTTGCTGCAAATACTGGCAAACCTCAGCGGGCAATTTCCCGTTGTAGTTGTAGGCACTGCCAACCGGGGTGGCCTCATAAAGCGTGGCATAAACGACCGCGGCGGCCAAATAGGTGCCTGCCAAAGAGGGGTGACTGCCGTCGTACTCGTCGTGCAATCGCAAATCGGGACGCCGTTTGTAAGACATCTCAAAAGCCAAGCCCACCGGAATGACCTTGGCCCCCACCTCACGCCCGACCGCGTTGAACATGTCCACAATTTTGGCCATGTTTTCAGGGGACGCCTGCTTGTGAGGCGCCACGTAGGCATGTGTCATGTAAAGCGCTGTTTTGCCACCGCGTGATTGGATGACTTTGTGGTGTTGGCGCACGGTCTCGCTGAATTTTTGACGTGTTGCGTCTTTCAGTGCATCGGCACTGTTGCCCGCCAAGACCACCCATTCAAATGGTTCTTTGACACCGATCTGACCCGGCGCCGTCAACCATTCAATGGGGTGGTGGTCCAGGCTGGAGCCACCAATCGTCGCGGACTTGTAAGCCAACGGGTGAGACTTGTGCTTTGGCGTCGCCTCCACAAAACCACGCAAATGGTTGTGCAAGCTGTTGTTGTAATAAAAATAGCTGTTGCCGACAAACAAGATGCGTTGCGGGAAATCAGGCGCGGCCATCGCTTGGGAACAAAAAATCCAAAGCAAGAACACAAGTCGTCGGGTGAAATACATGGAGAGCCCTTGTGAGATTTTCAAAAAAATGAAAAAACCCACCATGTCGCCATGGTGGGTCGGGGTCTTAAAACGGTCCGCTGGCTTGCACCAGCATCGCATTAGAAGGAGTGGCGAACGCCAAACTGGTAACCGGTGCTGTTGCCACCTGCGGTCGTGACGCCATTGCCGTCACCCACCACAAATTTCTTGCCAACACCTTTGTTGTCCACCACAGAGTAGTTGGTGTACAAGGCGGTGCGCTTGGACAGGTTGTGCACGTAACCGATGGTCACTTGTGAAGCATCACCCACATCCGAGCCAGCAGCAAAGCCAGCAGCCTTCAAAGCTGTGTAGCTTGCGCGGACTTCGCCAGCATCAGACACTTTGTACTGTGTACCGATCAGGGTGCTGGTGGTCTTGGTCGCGCCGACTTTGTTTTCGCCCCACAGGAACATCAGCTTGGCTGGGCCCATCTGGTAGTTGGCGGCAAAGTTGCTTTGTGTGTAATCGCCAGTGGCGTATTGGGTCTTGCCTGTGGCGTAAGCCAAGTTCAGAGGGCCATTGCCATAGGAAACACGACCACCGAAATAGGTGTCGTCATTTTTAGTGACGCCGACGTTGCTGTTTTTCTCGCCGTAGGCATACATCAAGTTGGCTTGAAAGCCACCCACAGTTGGCGTGAAGTAGTTGATGCCGTTGTTCGAGCGAACATGGGTGCTGGAAGTGGTGCCACCAGCAGCCACTGGATAGAACATCTGACCTGCGTTGCCCAAGCCGTTGGTGCCAAAAGGATGGTGGGCCACGGTCAAGCTGGTGAAGGTGGGCACGTAATCGCGGCCCAGACGAATTTCACCGAACGAACCCTTCAACTCCACTGTGGAGCGGCGAGCCAAAGACAGCGTACCGGGGGCGTCAGCAGAAAAAGCGCCTTCAAGCCAGAAGCTGGCCATCAAGCCACCACCGAGGTCTTCGGTGCCACGGAAACCCAAACGGCTGGATGTGTTGCCATCCGAAGCCAACTGGTTTTTAGAAACACCCGAAGCGCTGGTGTGAACGTAGCCGACGTCGGCCACGCCGAAGACGGTCACTGTCGATTGGGCTTGAGCGTTGACCAAGGCCAACAAGGCTGCGGAAGCCATTGCAATTTTTTTCAAAGGAAACTCCTGGGGATTGAATTCAAAAAATGAAAACGTCAATTGTTAAAAAACCCACCGTGTTGCCATGGTGGGTTTTGATTCAAATTTTCAGCTGACTTGCGCCAGCGTCAAATCAGAAAGCGTGACGCAGGCCGAGGTCGAAACCTGTACCGCCATTGTTCGTAGCAGTACCCAGAGCGGAGCCGAAACCACCGTTGCCACCCAAGAAGCCGTATGCAGCGCCATTCTTGTTGGAAATCTTGGAGTAGGCTGTGTAAACAGCAGTACGCTTGCTCAGGTTGTGGACATAACCGATAGCGAACTGGTTGCCAGTGGAACCAGCAGCGTTGTTTTGCTTCACAGTGTTGTAAGACACGGGGATGTAACCAGCGCCCATAGGCACTTTGGCACCAATGGAAGACCATGTGAACTTGGTGCCAGCAACGTTGGAGTCGTTGGTACCAAACTTGGCCATCACGTTGGCAACGCCCAGGTCATAAGAAGCGCCGACGTTGGTTTCTTTGTACTCAACAGTGCCTGCAGCAGCGTTGGACTTGGCAGTAGCCACAGCCAAAGTCAGAGGACCAGCGTTGTAACCGACGCGTGCGCCAGCGTACTTGCCGTTAGCCACTGCAGTGGAGAGGTTTTCAGCCAAAGCGTAAGTGACTTGAGCAGTCACGCCTTGCTGGCCCATAACGGAAGCGCCGTTGGCAGCGAAGTTGTACAGGTAGCTGATGCCGTTGTTGGTACGAGCAGCAGTCGTAGCGTTGGCTTGTGCAGGAGCGACCAAAGTGATGTTCGAGCCAGCGCCGGAACCCAATGTACCGAACGGATCGTACATGGTGTGGTTCCAGAAGCTAGGTGTGTAGTCACGACCCAAACGGATGGCACCGAAGCTGCCAGCCAAGTCCAAAGTGCTACGACGCTGGAAAGCCACGCCAGCAGCTGTACCGTTGTCAACGGTCATACCGGCTTCGAGCCAGAACGATGCAGACATGCCGCCGCCGAGGTCTTCAGTACCGCGGAAACCCAATTGGCTGGAAGACAAACCGGACGAAGACAAGTAAGTCTTGGAAACGCCGCCTTGGCTTTGCTTGGTAACACCAGCGTCAGCAACGCCCCAGATGGTCACAGAAGATTGTGCGAAAGCAGCGCCTGTGGCAGCAACAGCAGCCAGAGCAATCAGAGTTTTTTTCATTGCAAATTTCTCCAAAGTTTTAAAAAGAGCCTTGAATTCATCAAATGAAAACCATCTGTTTGAACTCTTAGCCAACCTCCAAATTCGGAAGGTTGAGCTATTGCACCAGAGCAAGATGGCTTTTCCAAGAATTTCCATGAATAAAGGTCATTTTCGTTGCATCGAAGCAACAAATCGAACCTCTACTGGCAGGCGTGTACTTAATTTTTTTAATTTTTGTCAATTAATTCAACAATTTGCAAGATTTTTCGAAGGCACTGCTCGAATTCACAGAATGGGTGGATGGGGTGTTTGGGAAGGCGCTGAGGACACAAAAGGGAGGGCTCTATTAAAGTGTTGGCTTATCCAAAGGCTTTTCATGTCCACCCACGCTCTGATTTTGGCTGCCGACAGCGCTTTGCGCACCTTGTTTGCCGAGCCCCGCGCCAGCCGCCCCACGCCCATGGCCCCCACGGCAGAACTTGAACTCACAGAGACCGAGCGGCGAGAGTCGGTGGCCTTGATGCGCGTGAACCATGTGGGCGAGGTGTGCGCTCAAGCGCTGTACACCGGACAAGCTCTGGCATGCAAAAACCCAAGTTTGCGGGCCCAGTTGGCCGAAGCCAGCCGTGAAGAGACCGACCACCTGGCTTGGACTCAGCAAAGGCTGAACGAGCTGAAAGGTCGACCTTCCCTGCTCAACCCACTTTGGTTTGCCGGGGCTTTTGTCATTGGCTATGCCGCTGGCAAGCTGGGCGGGGACAAGGTGAGTTTGGGCTTTGTGGTGGAAACAGAGCGTCAGGTCGAAGCCCATTTGCAAAGCCACATGGATTTGTTGCCCGCAGCGGACAACGCATCGCGCGCCATCGTGGCGCAAATGAAAGCCGATGAAATGGCCCATGCCCAAATGGCGCAAAAGGCCGGCGCCATGGAGCTGCCGGGCCCCGTTAAGTCGGTCATGCAAATGGCCGCCAAGGTCATGACCACCGTGGCGCACCGGGTTTGAGCGGTCTAATTTAGACCGCTTCCACCAAATCAAAACTGGTGGTGATTTCGGCGCTCTTGCCCAGCATGATGCTGGCCGAGCAGTATTTGTCGTGGCTCATGGCAATCGCACGCTCCACCGCGCTGGCGGGGACGCCCTTGGCGGTGACGGTGAAGTGCATGTTGATCTTGGTGAAGACTTTGGGGTCGACCTCGGCGCGTTCGCTGCTGAGCTTGACGCTGCAGCCGCGCACATCGTGGCGGCCACGCTTGAGGATCAGCACCACGTCGTAAGCCGTGCAGCCGCCCGTGCCCGCCAACAACATTTCCATGGGGCGTGGAGCCAGGTTTTGGCCGCCGTTTTCAGGTTTGGCGGCATCGGGGGCGCCGTCCATGGCGACCATGTGGCCTGAGCCGGTTTCAGCCACAAAGCCCATGCCTGAGCGGGTGCCGGCCACACCGGTCCAAGAAACTGTGCATTCCATGTCGTGATTCCTACGATATTTCCGTTTTGACTGCGCTTTTCAGGACCGCTCAGCTTTGCAGCGCTTTCCACATCTCCATGTCGCGCTCGGCGGTCCAGATGCGGGGGTTCTTGATGCCACTGGCTTCGTCGTAGGCGCGGGTCACGTCAAACGGCAGGCAGTGCTCATAAATGAACACATGGCCAAAGATCGGGTCCATGCTTTGGCGGGTGTGGGCCATGGCGGCTTTCAGGTCCATCTTGGCGGCCACGGCCTCTTTGCCGGCTTGGAACAAGGTGGTCACCCAGCGCTGGGTGTAGTCCAGCGCCTTGTTCACGTTGTCGTTGCCCTTCATGGCTTCGCCGCGGCCGGGCACGATGAACTCGGCTTTCAGGCCGCGCAAAGCTTCGAGCGTGGCGGGCCATTCTTCAAGCTGCGCGTCGCCCGTGTACACACCCGCTTCGTACTCGACCAAGTCACCCGAGAACAACACTTTTTCTTCTTCGACCCAAGCAATCGTGTCGCCACGGGTGTGGCCGGGACCTGGATGCCATATCTGCACCACCACGCCGCCCAGGTTGATGCTGAGCTTGCCGGGCACTTCGCTTTTTGTAGGGTCACCGCCGCCCACCACCATGGTCGGCCAAGTCAAGCCGGGTACGCTGTCGGCGCCACGGAACAGGCGTGGAAAGCGCTCCATCTCGCTCTTCATGTCTTGCGCGCCGCGCTCTTTGATCAGGCCCAAAGTGCCTTCGCTGGCGATGATCTCGGTCGCACCTTCGGCGGCGTAGGCGTAAGCACCCAGCACGCGCACCGCGTGGTAGTGGGTCAACAGCACATATTTGATGGGCAGGTCGCTGACAGTGCGGATCTTCTTGATCAGGTCTTGCGCCATGGCGGGTGTGGCAGTGGCGTCGCTGACCATGATGAAGCGGTCACCAATGATCACGCCCGAATTGGGGTCGCCTTCGGCGGTGTAGGCCCAGCAGTGCTGGCTGAGTTGCTCGAACGTGATCTTCTTTTCGGTCAGGTCGGCCTGGCTGGCGAATGCCTTGGACGGGGCTTTGTTGGTGGCTTTGGACATGGGAGTTTCTCCGGTCAATGAATGGAGTCGATTTTACTTAAACGAAATGCGTTACGGATTGGTAAATTCCAAAGCTCAACCCAAACCCTTTTCAAGCATGCCAATGACCTCATCGGCAAAGGCCGCGTAGCTGATCGGGCCACCTGGGCGCAGCCAGGTGAAGGTCCAGTTGATCATGCCCAGCAGCATCATGGTCAGGGCGGTCTGGTTGGTGGGGGTCAGGCGCTCGGGGTAGGCCCGTTTCATGAAGCGGGTCATGGCAGCCACGATGTCACGCTGGCGGTTGAGGATCAAGCTTCTGGGCGAAACCAAGGCGGGGCCCAGCGTCGGGTCGGGCGCATCGCTCAAAAACTGCGTGTCGTTCAACAGCGCCGCATGCCGCGTGGCCGAGGTTTCGTACTCCTGCAAAAACGCCCGCACCAGCTCGTGCAGCGTGGCGCGTTCGTTCAGGTCTTTGCGCTGGGCCGTGGCTTCGGTTTGCGCGATCACCCCCAACAAGCGCTGGGTATGTCGGTCGAGCAAGTCAAACAGGATCGCCTCTTTGCTCTCGTAGTAGTGGTACAGCCGCGCTTTGGAGGTGCCACACGCCGTGGCAATCTCGTTCATGCTGGCGGCGGGGTAGCTGCGCTGGGCAAAGCACTGCGCCGCGATGTCGAGGATCGCGTCGCGCTTGATGTCGTGGGTGGCGGATTTGGGTCGGGCCATGTGTCTTTCGGGTCTGGCTCAAACAGGCCAGACCACCCCGTTGTCGTTCAAGATCGCGTCCAGAGGTTCGTCATGGTCCTCGGGTTCCAGATCGTCCACAAAGCCATGGGTAAAACCCAATCCAACGGTGAAGGGTTTGGGCTGCAAAGTGGCCAGTGTGCGGTCGTAAAAACCACCGCCATAACCCAGGCGATAACCGCCCGTGCCATAACCCACACAAGGCACAAACAACAAGGTGGGCACGATGACTTCTGTGTCTTTGGGTTTGGGGATGCCGTAAGCGTCTTCTTCCATGGCACAGCCGGGGTACCAGGTGTGAAACGTCAAGGTTTTGTGCAACTTGTTGACCACGGGCAAGCCAATTTGGCGGCGCTGGGGCTCGCCGTGCAGCTCGCCGTCTTCTTTCCAGCGGTGCAGCACAGGCAAAGGGTCAAACTCGCCCTTGATGGGCCAATACGCGCCGATCACGGTGTCGGGACGGTCAAACAGCCAGATGCGCAGGATGCGCTGCAAGGCTTCGGCCCGCGCCAGACGGTCAGGCAGGTTCAGCCTTTCTTCCACCAAGGCTTTTCTTAAGGCTTTTTTAGCGTCAGCTTTGTCCATAATCGACCCATGAAATTCATTCAGATTCTGACACTGCTTTGTGCCATGGCCGCGACAGGCCTTTTCAGCCCCCAAGCCCACGCCCAAAACAAGGGGGACGACGTCATTCTTGAAATGGCACAGGCCTTCAAAAACGGTGACAAAAACCGACTGTCCAACTTGTTGCCCCAAACCCGGGGCCATGTCCTGGAGCCCTTGGCGGCCTATTGGGAAATGCGCGCACGCATGGGCAACGCCCCTGAATCGGAAATTCGCAGTTTTTTGAACACTTACGCAGGCAGCTATTACGAAGACCGCTTGCGCGCAGACTGGCTGCAGCAATTGGGCAAACGCCGTGACTGGGCGGGCTTTACAGCCGAATACCCCCGCTACCGCATGCGCGACGACCGCGAGCTGCGCTGTTATGCCCTGGCGACCGAAGCCATGAACAGCAAAGCCGACGTCGCTGAAGAAGCCAAACGCCTGTGGTACGCACTGCGCGAGGCCGAAGATGGCTGCACCTATGTGGCCGACCATTTGCATTCGGGCAAACAAATCAATGGCCTCGATTTGTGGCGCAAAGCCCGCATCGCCATGGACGCAAACCGCCCCCGTGCCGCGCAGGCAGCGGTGGACATCGAAGCCCCCCGTTTGTCCGAGCAAGTCGCCCTGATCCACGCCGACCCAGAACGATATCTGGACAAACGCATCATCGCCATCACCAAAAGTCGCAAAGAACTGGCGGTGCTGGCGCTGATCCGCTTGGCGGCTAAAGACCCCGAGCAGGCCGCCCAACTGCTGGAAAAACGTTGGTCCATTCAACTCAGCCCCGAGGAGCGCAACTGGACGTGGGCCGTGATCGGCAAGCAAGCAGCGCAAAAACTGCAAAACGAGGCCAGCGGCCACTTTGCCAAGGTACAAAAAGACAGCGACCTGAACGACGACCTGCTGAGCTGGAAAGTGCGCGCCTCGCTGCGCCAAGGCCAATGGCGTCAAGTGCTGACCGCCACTCAAGCCATGAGCCCGGAATCGCAAAAAGACCCGGCATGGGTGTATTGGCGCGCCCGTGCGCTGATGGCCACCGCGCAAGACAACGCCCAGAAACTGGAAGCCCAAGGGCTGCTGCGCAGCATGGCCAGCGTGCGGGGCTTTTATGAGCAACTGGCTTTGGAAGAATTGGGCCAGCCGATCACAGCCCCCGAGCGTCCTGCGGCCTTGACCCCGCAAGAAAAAGCCACCGCCCAGATCAACCCGGGCTTGCAACGGGCCCTGTACGCCATCGCCATTGGCCTGCGCCCCGAGGGCAACCGCGAGTGGAACTACAGCACCAACTTGCACACGCCCGGCGGCATGAACGATCGCGACCTGCTCGCCGCCGCCGACTTGGCCTGCCAACGCCAGGTGTGGGACCGCTGCATCAACACCAGCGACCGAACCAAAGAGGTGATGGATTTTGACCAACGCTTCCCGATGCCCTTGCGCGAGATCGTGGTGCGCCGTGCGAATGAGATCCGATTGGACCCGGCCTATGTGTACGGCCTGATCCGCCAAGAAAGCCGCTTCATCATGGACGCCCGCTCAACAGTGGGTGCATCTGGCTTGATGCAGGTGATGCCCGCCACGGCCAAATGGACGGCCAAGAAAATTGGCTTGACCAACTTCACCCCGGATCAAATCACCGACCGTGAAGTGAACGTGGCCATCGGCACGGGTTATCTGAAACTGGTGCTGGACGATTTTGAAGGCTCCATGCCCATGGCCACGGCCGCCTACAACGCTGGCCCCAGCCGCCCGCGCAATTGGCGCAACGGTCCGGTGCTTGAAGCGGCCATCTGGGCCGAAAACATCCCGTTCCAGGAAACGCGCGATTACGTGAAAAAAGTGCTGTCCAACACCACCAACTACGCCGCCATCTTGACGCGACAACCGCAGTCGCTCAAAGCGCGGTTGGGGCTGATTGGACCGCGCAACTCACCCATGAGCGAATTGAACAAAGATTTGCCCTGAGGCTTCAGGCCACTGGACCCAACAAAGCGTCCAGATTGGCCTGTATTTTTTCTTCGATCTTGCTGCTGTAGGCGCCCAACAAAAAGCCCAGCTTGATCTGCAGGTCGAAGCGGTTTTCGGTCACCGTGAGCAGACCACTCACGCCACTGCGCTCGAAACGCATCCGATCCTCGGATTCGCCGTGTTCAAACTCGCAGGCCATGCCCCATTCTTGTTCGGCTTGCTCGCGCCAACGCTGGGCCACCAGGCGAGCGCCGTCCAGCCCCAAGGTGTGTTTTCGTTCGATATTCAAGTCAGGCATGGGCTTCTTCTTTCTGCAGCAGGGCCACGTCCACCAAACAGTCGTAAAACACAGGCGCTCGGCCCATGTCGGTCAGGTGCTGGCTGGTCAGCTCGTTGACGTTGGTGCCGTTCAGGCCCAGCTTGCGCCACCAAATGCCCAGGCCGTGGACCACGCCGAGGCGCGCTCGCTGGTTCAGCCTGGCCTTGCAGTGGTAAGTGCCCCGGTCGTTGAAGACAAGCACCACCGCACCGTCGGCGATGCCCCGCGCAGCCGCGTCTTGTGGGTGCATCTCCAGCACTGGCTCGGCTTCGATGTCGCGCAGGCTTTGCACGTTGACGAAGGTCGAGTTCAAAAAGTTGCGCGCAGGCGGTGAGATCATGGCCAGCGGGTAGCGGCCACCGGGCGCGGCCAATTCGTAATTGGGCAAGTGGTCCGGCAGGCCGTCCAGCCCCTGATCGGCCAGGCGTTGGCTGAAAAACTCGCACCGCCCTGAAGGCGATGGAAAGCCACCTTGCGCGAATGGCGCGTCAGGCACCGGCAAAGAGGCAAAGCCGTTCTGCAACAACACCTCAAAGTCTTTTTCATCGCCGATGGCGCTGCGGCACAGGCTTTCGTCGCTCTCGGCAAAACAGGGGTCGTCAAACCCCATGCGCTGGGCCAGCGCTCGGAAGATGTCGGTGTTGGTGCGCGCCTCGCCCACGGGGGCAATCGCCGGGCGGTTCAGCAGCACATCGGTGTGGCCATAGCTGGTGTGGATGTCCCAGTGCTCCAATTGCGTGGTGGCGGGCAGGATGTAGTCGGCCATGTCGGCCGTGTCGGTTTTGAAATGCTCCAACACCACGGTGAACAAGTCTTCGCGGGCAAAGCCTTGCACCACCTTGCCGGACTCAGGCGCAATCGCCACCGGGTTGCTGTTGTAAACCACCAAGGCTTCGATCTGCGGGCCGAATGCGGGCGATGCCGGGCGCAGCAAATCGTCGCCAATGGTGGTCATGTTGATGGTGCGGGGCCGCCGCTCGCCCAACAAGTCGGGCCGCTGCAAAGCCGCGCGCCGCACCGGGAAATGCCCCGAGCTGCTGAGCAGCAGCCCACCCGCACGGTGTCGCCAAGCACCCGTGAGCGCCGGCAGGCAGGCAATCGCCCGCACCGCGTTGCCACCACCGCGCACGCGCTGCATGCCGTAGTTCAAGCGAATGGCCGCGGGCTGGGTCGTGCCCCAGTCACGAGCCAGTTGGCGGATTTGTTCAACCGGCACACCGCACACTTCGGCGGCACGTTCGGGCGGCCATTGCAGGGCGCGGGCTTTCAAAGCGTCCCAGCCCAAGGTGTAACGGTCGATGTAGTCCTGGTCGAGCCAGCCATGGACGATCAACTCGTGCATGAGCGCCAGCGCCAGCGCGGCGTCGGTGCCGGGCCGCAGGGCGATGTGTTCGTGGCATTTTTCAGCCGTCTCACTGCGACGGGGGTCGATGCAGACCAGCTTCGCGCCATTGCGCTTGGCCTCTTGCGCGAGGCGCCAAAAGTGCAGGTTGCTGCCAATCGAGTTGCTGCCCCAGATGACGATGAGCTTGGATTCGGCAAAAAATTCGACCTTCATGCCGACCTTGTTGCCCAGGGTCTGGGTCAGGGCTTCTGCACCCGCCGAAGCGCAGATGGTGCGGTCCAACAGCGACGCGCCCAGCTGGTGGAAAAACCGCGCCGCGATCGACTCGCTTTGCACCAGGCCCATGGTGCCCGCATAACTGTAGGGCAGGATGGCCTGCGGATCGCGTCCGGCAATGGCTTTCAGGCGCGCTGCGATGTCGTCCAGGGCTTCGTCCCAGCTGACGGGTTCAAACTGTCCCGCGCCTTTGGGGCCCACGCGTTTCAGGGGGTGCAGCAAGCGTTCGGGGTGGTAGGTGCGCTCGGTGTAGCGCGACACCTTGGTGCACAACACACCATCGGTCTGCGCATGCGCCGGGTTGCCCTGCACTTTGGTGGCTCGGCCGTTTTCAACGGTCGTGAGCAAAGCACAGGTGTCAGGGCAATCGTGCGGGCAGGCGCCTCGCACCTCTTGGATGGCATCGGTCATGCACTTATTGTGTCGCATATCGCGGCGAGGGCGCCGCCCCCACAGACGCCGAACCCCCACAGGGCCAAACGCTCAGCGCCGCTGTCCCGCCACGCACTGCCCCACCGCCGCATCACCCCGCTGCCAGCAAGGACTGGCTGCACGGTCATCGCGCTCGGGCACGCCATCCATGCGGATTTTTGCCACACGGGTGTGGAACGCGCGCACCCCCTGCTTGTCCAATTCCAAACGCAACACCCAGCCACGGCGCTGGTTGTCGTTGTCGGTTTCCTTCATCACGAAGTTGCCCACGCTGTAAATGATGGGCTTGCCTTGAATGTGCTCAATGTCTTGTGTCACATGGGGGTGGCCGCCGATCACAGCATCGGCCCCGGCGCCCACCATCAGGCGGGCCAGTTGCCGCTGTCGGGCATTGGCAAAAAGCTCGTTCTCCCAGCCCCAATGCATGATGGGAATGACCAGGTCGGCCCGGTGCACCTGGCGGGCACGGCGGATGTCGTCCACCACCTGCTCGTCTTCACTCCAAGCCACACCCGGGGCATCGTGGCCGGCTTCAAAACTGCGTGGCATGAACTCGTTGTAACTCAAGATGGCGATGCGTAAACCTTTGCGCTCCACGATCCAGGGTTCATGGGCCTGAGACAAATTGAGCCCTCCCCCCACCTTGGCCAAACCCGCTTGGCTGAGCAAACCCAGCATTTCGGCAAACGCTGTTCGGCCAAAATCCCCCGAATGGTTGTTGGCCAGCGCCACCGCATCAAAATGCGTTTTGAGCACGGGCAATACGCGAGTATGCGCCCGGAAAGTGTAGTTTTTATCCCCTGCGCTGCCGGTGGTGGCCACCACACACTCGAGGTTCGCGATGCGCACATCGGCCAGGGCAAAGACCCCCGCAAAGTCGGCGAACGGGTCACCTCCGCGGGCGATCAAGGCACCCGGGTCATCGTCGAGTACGGTGTCCCCCGCAAAGACCAAGCTGACAGATTCGCCCAGATCGTGCTTCGTTTGGGCCCATAACGGGGTGCACAACAAGTAGGCGACCCACAAACACAAGCAGCGGGTCATGGCGCCCATCCTTCCAAGGTGCAGCTGTAAATCAACTCCCGCTCTTGCGGCCCACCGTACACATGTTGCTGGCCCGTAAAAGCCCACGGTGTCACTGACCGAGGAAAAGGCGGCAAATATTTGGCTTGATGGATCAGCACCGGGTGCGGCTGGGCGACCAAATAGGCGTACAACACCATGCGCTCCACTTTTTGGGCATCTCCCACCATGACCGCTTTGAAAGCAAAGCGCCCCCCAATGTCCACCGAGGGCACTGGATAAGGGTCCGCCACAGGGCGAGCCACCACGGTCTGTGTGGCTCCAGCGTAGGTCACTTGGCAAGTGACCAGGGGCTGCGCGAAGGCTGTGCCCGCCAGCAAGCTGGCCAACAAGGGCCCCACAGCACGCCAAAATAGGAAATAGGATGTTCGCTTCATGAGATGACAATTTTGCACTGCGACCAAGGCACATCGGTGACAGTTGGGACATTCCCGAACCGGACTAGGCAAACGGACACAAGTCCCGCTAGACTGTACCCATGAAACTCATCGACTCCATCCTCACCGACGCGGCCAGCATTGCTGCCATCCGCAAAGACATCCACGCACACCCTGAGTTGTGCTTCCAAGAGGTGCGCACGGCCGATGTGGTCGCCCAGCAGCTGACGGACTGGGGCATCCCCATTCACCGCGGCATGGGCACCACAGGCGTGGTGGGCATCGTGCACGGGCGCGACGGCGGCGCTTGCGGACGCGGCATTGGTCTGCGCGCTGACATCGACGCCCTGCCCATGCAAGAGTTCAACACCTTTGCCCACGCCAGCAAACACCAGGGCAAGATGCACGCCTGCGGCCACGACGGCCACACGGCCATGCTGCTGGCAGCGGCCAAACACTTTGCCAAGCACCGCGACTTTGACGGCACGGTGTATTTGATCTTCCAACCCGCCGAAGAAGGCGGCGGCGGTGCCCGCGAGATGATCAAGGACGGCCTGTTCGACAAGTTCCCCATGCAGGCTGTGTTCGGCATGCACAACTGGCCCGGCGCGCCCGTGGGCACTTTTGCCGTGAGCGCAGGCCCGGTGATGGCATCCAGCAACGAATTCAAAATCACCATCCGCGGCAAAGGCAGCCACGCTGCGCTGCCACACAACGGCATCGATCCGGTGCCAATCGCTTGCCAGATGGTGCAAGGTTTTCAGACCATCATCACCCGAAACAAAAAGCCTGTTGACGCAGGCGTGATCTCGGTCACCATGATCCATGCGGGCGAAGCCACCAACGTGGTGCCAGACTCCTGCGAGTTGCAAGGCACCGTGCGCACTTTCAGCTTCGAGGTGCTGGATTTGATCGAAAAGCGCATGAAGCAAGTCGCCGAATCGATCTGCACCGCTTTTGACGCGCAGTGCGAATTCGAATTCCACCGCAACTACCCGCCCACCATCAACAGCGCACCAGAAGCCGATTTCGCGCGCCAGGTCATGGGTGGCATTGTGGGGACCGACCATGTGGTCCACCAAGAACCCACCATGGGCGCCGAAGACTTCTCTTACATGCTGCAAGCCAAGCCTGGTGCGTATGTGTTCATCAGCAACGGCGACGGCGCGCACCGCGAAATGGGCCACGGCGGCGGCCCCTGCACTTTGCACAACCCCAGCTACGACTTCAATGACGACCTGATTCCGCTGGGCGGTACTTACTGGGTGGAACTCGCCACGCAATGGCTGGCCAATCCGACACAAACCGTTTGAACTGAAAATCTCCATGACCGATATCCAAACTGGCTTTTCTAAAAGCTATGCCGAAGCTCGTCAGAAGTTCCTGAACGCAGCACATGCTGCAGGTCTGACCGTTGATTCCAACATCCACCCCTTGAAGGGCCGGGACGGCGAAGAGCTGGCCATGGACGTGGTGCTGGACGGCTCACCCGATGCGAAGCAGCTGCTGATCGTCAGCAGCGCCTGCCACGGGGTGGAAGGCTACTGCGGCTCGGGCGTGCAGATCCATGCCCTGCAAAACAGCGCCTGGCGCGAGGCGGCCAAAGCCAACGGCGTGGCGGTGCTCTACATCCATGCGCTCAACCCGCACGGGTTCTCGCATGTGCGGCGCGTGACCCACGAAAACGTGGACATCAACCGCAACTTCCAGGACTTTACGAAGCCTCTGCCAGAAAACGCGCCCTACAAAGAAGTCCAACCGCTCTTGCTGCCCGAGGTTTGGCCACCGGACGCGGCCAACGCGGCAGCCGTCACCCAATACATCGTCGAGCGCGGCATGAAAGCCCTGCAAGCGGCCGTATCCAAAGGCCAGCACGATTTTCCTGAAGGCCTGTTTTTTGGTGGCCAAGGCCCCACTTGGAGCAACCTGACGCTGCGCCAAGTGTTGCAAAAGTACGGCCAGCGCTGTCAAAAAATGGCCTGGATTGATCTGCACACGGGTTTGGGCCCCAACGGCTTGGGCGAGCGCATTTTTGCCTGCGCCGACGACGCTGCGGCCTACACCCGCGCCAAAACTTGGTGGGGCCAAGACATAACGTCCATCTACGACGGCTCATCGAGTTCGGCCTTCCTGACGGGCTTGATGTGGATGGCGGCCTACCAAGAATGCCCGCAAGCCGAGTACACCGGCATTGCGATGGAGTACGGCACACAGCCGCAAGAACAAGTCATGTTCGCCTTGCGCGGTGACCACTGGTTGCACCTGCACCCTGAGGCACCTGATGCCTTGCGCCAGAAAATCAAACAAGACCTGATGGACGCCTTCTACACCGACACCGACACTTGGCGCACCCAGATCGTGGACCAAGCCATGGATGCGATGCACCAAGCCGTCACAGGTCTGAACAGCTGAACGCCGGAATGAACAATCCTCGTATTTTGGTGTTGGGTGGCTCGGGCTTTGTGGGTCGCCATGTGTGCGAGCAAATGGCGCGTTTGGGTTGGCAGGTCACGGTGCCCACGCGCCGTGCCAGCAACGCGGCCAGCGTGCAAAGTTTGCCCGGTCTCACCGTCATCGAAGCCTCGGTGCACAGCCCAGCCGACTTGGCCCGGCTCATGCCCGGGCACGATGCGGTGGTCAACTTGGTGGCGGTGCTGCACGGCAACGAAGAACGCTTTGAAGAAGTGCATGTCAACCTGCCGGGCAAGATCGCCGACGCCATGCACACAGCGGGCGTGCGCAGGCTGGTGCATGTCAGTGCACTGGGGGCCGACCCACAAGGTCCATCGATGTACCAGCGCAGCAAGGCGCGGGGTGAAACTTTGCTGCACAACGCAGACTTGCAATTGACGGTGCTGCGCCCCAGCGTGATATTTGGGGCCGAAGACAAATTCTTGAACCTGTTTGCCGATATGCAGGCTGTTTTACCCTTCATGCCGATGGCAGGCAGTGGCACGCGCTTTGCGCCCGTGTGGGTGGCCGATGTGGCCCGCGCGGTGGTGACCTGCCTGCAAAAGCCGGACACCATAGGCAAGACCTACGAACTGTGCGGACCTGACGTGCTCACCTTGGGCGAGCTGGTGCACCGCGCTGGACAGTGGGCGGGCGTGAACCACGGCAAAGGTCGCCCTGTCATCGGTTTGCCGATGTGGGTGGGCTGGCTGCAAGCCGCGGCCATGGAGCTGGCCCCGGGAGAGCCCCTGATGAGCCGGGACAATTTGGCGTCCATGAAGGTGGACAACATCGCGACGGGCCAATACCCAGGCCTGTCCGCGCTGGGCATCACGGCAGCATCTGCAGCGGGTGTGGCACCCAGCTATCTGGGCCACCGCGGGCCACGCAGCCGCATGAACAGCTGGCGCTCACGCGCTGGGCGCTGAGTTCGGCCTACTCTGACGTTCGAAGTCTTCGGGGATGTGTGAGGGGATGCGGCGGGTTCCTCATGACGGGGTACCGAAAATCGTCACCCGCCGCACCCCCTCACACACTTTGGCGGTGCAATCTGTCCCTTTTTGACAGCCATGACCGCTAATATGTGGGCTCCGATTCACGGGAGAAAACAATGATCCAGCTCTACATCGCCAACAAAAACTACTCCTCTTGGTCCATGCGCCCTTGGGTGCTGCTGCGCCAGGCGGGCATCGACTTTGAAGAGGTCTATGTCCGCTTTGACAGCTTTGCGCCCGACTCCAATTTCAAGGCCAGCCTCAAGGCCGTGAACCCTGTGGGCAAAGTGCCTGTGCTGGTGCACGATGGCCTGGCCGTGTGGGACACCCTGGCCATTGCCGAATATGTGGCCGAGCAGTTCCCTGACAAGCAGCTCTGGCCACAAGACCGTGCCGCCAGGGCACGCGCGCGCAGCATCTGCGCCGAAATGCACAGCGGTTTCACGGGCCTGCGCAGTGCCTGCCCGATGAACATCGAGGCGCACCTGCCCGAGATCGGTGCGCTCGCCCTGCGCGACAAAGCTGCCGTGCGCGCCGATCTTGAGCGCATCTGCAGTCTTTGGAGCGGCCTGCTGCAAGAACACGGCGGCCCCATGCTGTTTGGCCACTTCACCGTGGCCGATGCCTACTTCGCCCCGGTGGTCATGCGCCTGAAAACCTATGCCCTGCCCGTGCCTGCCGATGTGGCCGCCTACATGGACCGTGTCTGCGCCCTGCCCGGTGTGAAGGCCTGGATCGACGACGCTTTGGTCGAAAAGGACTTCATCGACTTTGAAGAGCCTTTCCGGGTGGCTCGCTGAGCAAAGCATTTGACATGAACGTGTTTGTTGTCGGCGGTGCGGTGCGCGATGCCTTGATGGGCCTACCCGTCAACGACCGCGACTGGGTGGTGGTGGGCAGCACGCCCGAGGCCATGACCGATCAGGGATTCATGCCCGTGGGCAAAGACTTTCCGGTGTTTTTGCACCCCAAAACCCGCGAGGAATACGCCCTGGCCCGCACCGAGCGCAAAACGGCCCGGGGCTACAAAGGTTTTGCGGTGCATGCCGACCCCAGCGTCACCCTTGAAGAAGACTTGGCCCGGCGCGACCTCACGGTGAATGCCATGGCCTTGCCCGAGGCGCTGGCCCATGCAGAGCCCAGCGCATGGGCAGGCCAGATCGTGGACCCGTATGGCGGCCAGGCTGACTTGAAAAACAAAGTGCTGCGCCATGTGACTGAAGCATTTGCCGAAGACCCCGTGCGCATCTTGCGCGTGGCCCGCTTTGCGGCGCGCTTTGCTGACTTCACCGTAGCCGATGAAACTATGGCTTTGATGCACCAAATGGTCGAGGACGGCGAAGCCGACCACTTGGTGCCCGAGCGCGTCTGGCAAGAGTTAGCCAAAGGCCTGATGAGCGAGCGGCCATCACGTATGTTCGAGGTGCTGCGGGAATGCGGTGCGCTCAAAGTGCTGCTGCCCGAACTGGACCGCCTGTGGGTCGTGCCGCAACGCGCCGAATACCACCCTGAGGTGGACACGGGCGTGCACATGATGCTGGTGATGGACATGGCCGCACGCCTGAACACGCCGCTGGCTGTGCGTGTGGCCTGCCTGATGCATGACCTGGGCAAAGGCACCACACCCGCCGACGCATTGCCCCGCCACCTTGGACACGAAGGCCGCAGCGTGAAGCTTTTGCAAAAGGTGTGCGAACGCCTGCGCGTGCCGACCGAGGGCAAAGAGCTTGCTGAGGTGGTGGCGCGGGAGCATGGCAACATCCACCGCAGCGCCGATCTGAACGCCGAAGCCCTGATGCGCCTCCTAGAGCGATGCGACGCCATTCGGCAGGCCGAGCGCTTTGCGCTCGTGCTCCAAGCGTGTGAGTGTGATGCGCGGGGACGGTTGGGTTTTGAGGATACGGCCTATCCGCAGGCAGAGCGCTTGCTCAAAGCCCAACAGGCCGCGCTGTCCGTCGAGACCGCGCCCATCGCGCAGGCAGCGGCGGCTCAAGGCCTCAAAGGCCCGCAAATTGGCGAACAGATCGCCAAGGCCCGCGTGCAGGCCATTGCGCAAGTGCTGTAAACACCCCAGCGCTCAAAGGTGCGATCGGGTCCAATTGGCGATGTCTTGCGCCGTGCGGAAAGCACCTGCCTGCCTTGCGACTTCTTTGCCGCCGACAAACAAGGCGAGTGTGGGGATGCTGCGGATGTTGAAACGGGCTGAGATGGCCTGTGCTTCTTCAGTATTGAGTTTGGCCACCCGCACTTGGGGCTCCAAAAGGCCAGCGGCCTGCTCATAAGCTGGTGCCATCATGCGGCAAGGGCCACACCAAGGGGCCCAGAAATCCACCAGCACCGGCACATGGCTGCGGCCGATGTGCTTGTCAAAGCTGGCTGCGTCCAGCGCCAGCGGATGTCCATCAAAAAGAGCTTTGTGGCAGCTTCCGCAATCGGGTGCGTTTTGCAGGTCGGCCACACGCACCCGGTTGGTGGTGTGGCAGTGCGGACAAACAATGTGCAAGGCGTCGGCTGAAGCGGTCATGAGTTCCCCTGTGTTGAAAACCACTTGGGGATCATGTGATTCGATTCAAGGGCCTTGCGCGTTGACTCAGGTCAACGCAAAGAACAAGGCAGGATCAACGTGCTGGGGGACGGCGAGGCGCCATAGGGGCACGACCAGCCAGGTGACGGAAGCTGATGCGGCCTTTGCTCAAGTCGTAAGGCGAGAGCTCTAGGGTCACACGGTCACCCGCCAAAATGCGGATGTGGTTCTTTCGCATCTTGCCTGCGGAATAGGCAATCAGTTGGTGGCCGTTGTCTAGGGTCACGCGAAAACGCGTGTCGGGCAACACCTCGTTGACCACGCCCATCAGTTCAATCAGTTCTTCTTTAGCCATTTAAAACGTCTTTCTCAAAGCAGAATCGGTTTGGAAGTCTGGCGCTCTACCCACAACATGCCTTCATCGAGGGCGTATTGGCTGGCGGCGTCAGGCGTTGCAAATTCGGGCACAAACCGCATCACGCGGTCGGTGCTGGCGCTGCCACGGCCACTGGCCACGGACACTTGCGCGCCAAATGCGCCATTGGGCAAAGCCCTCGAGCACGGTTGAATTCGGAATTTTCCCATGGAGATGGGTTGGTGTGAACAATATGAAGTAGTCATCTATTTTAACGAAGGGGGTCGCACCGCTGATTTGGCCCTCTTAGGGGTCGTGCGGCGGCACGGGTCTTGGCATGTCCTGCTGCCAAAAAAGCGCCCCCATACGCAGACCGCAAGGCCTGCCCAACAACAGCACCGTGCAGAGGTGCGTCAAAAAGGAAGCAAAAAAATCGTCTGAGCCCAGCTTGGAAAAGCATGGCGGGCGATGTGCACAGTGGAGGACAAGACTGGCATCCCTCTGCCGGGATGCGCTATCGGCTCGCAAGGAGCTAGATGGGCATAAGTCGCCAATGGCGTGACGCACTGTAACACGTTCCTCATACCCAACGTGCAATCGCTGCGGCCACCATGCTCAGCAGCAAGGTGCTGGTGATGGGCAGGAAGAACTCGCGCCCGAACAAGCGGAAGCGAAAGTCACCGGGCAAACGGCCAAAGCCAAATTTTTGCAACCACTTTTGCAGGCCACTGAAAATGATCAGCGCCAGAAACACCACGATGAGCCAACGCAACATAGCTTGCCTGGATGCCGTTTACAGGCGGTGCGACCGGTCGCCCCGGGCAAAGCCTTGGGCAGCCCAATCGGACGATGTGGCCAACCCGACCACTTTGAACAACTCGCCCATTTCGTGTTCGTTGATGAGACGCTGGGCCAGGCTGCGCTCGGCCAAACTGGCGGCGGCCATGCGTTCGGCCAACCCCAGGTTCAACAAAAACCAGGCTTGGCTGGCATAACCCATCACATGGAGGCCCGCGTTTTGTGCGGCCAGCGCCACCCCGGTGAAGTTGACATGCGCCGTGATGTCTTTTTGACCCACCGCCACCAAAGGGTCTGGGTCGGCCTGATGCAATTGGTGGCACATGACGGTGCCCATGTGGCGCTGGGGGTGAAAGTATTCGCCCTCGGGAAAGCCGTAATCCAGAAAGAACGCCGCCCCACCCCGCCCAGCCAGCAAGCGCTCGGCCAAACTGGCAATGAAAGCTTCGGCTTGGAGGTGGATTTCGGTCAAATAGTCGTGCTCGCCTTCGATGTCCACAGGCGGACGCAGATCGGTCAAGCGGTCTTGCCAAGCGAATTGTTCACCCGCGCTGACAACGCCACGCTCGTGCCAAACGCCTTGCGTGCGCTGCAAGAGCTGCACCGGCATGGCGTCGAGCACCTCGTTGCCCACCACCACGCCCTCGATCGCATCGGGCCAAGCGTCCAACCAGCGCACTTTTTCGGCGTATTTCAGCAGGGTATCGGCCTGACGGTCGCGCAATGTGCCCGACAAATCGATGATGGTGTAACGGCGCACCGCATCACCCAGGCTGTCCAAGAGTTGCAAGGCCAAAGCCCCGGTGCCCGCGCCAAACTCCCAGACTTCATCCGAGCCTGTGGCCGCCAGTGCCTCTTTCACCTGCACCGCCAGGGTCTGGCCAAACAAGGGCGACATGCCCGGCGCGGTCACAAAATCGCTGCCGGATGAAGGCATGGCCCCAAACTTTTGCAGGGCGTTGGTGTAATAACCCAAGCCCGGCTCGTAAAGCGCCATGGCCATGAAGCGGTCAAAACCCAGCCAGCCACCCGCTTGGGCGATGGCTTGGTGGATGCGTTGGGTCAGCTCAGAGGAATTTGGGGAAGCGTCGGTCACGCCGCGATTATCCTTTGTCTGACCGTGTGGGAGCCCCGCCCTCGGGGCGATGGTTTGCGATTTGCTGGAAGCCATCGCGGCGGGGGCGCCGCTCCTACAGACGCGCTATTCCCCTGCACATGCCGTCGTCAGGGCCATCGCCGATAATTGCCCCTTTCCATCTTTCCTGCGGCATCCACTTGAAACACGTTCTGATCACTGGCGGCGCATTGCGTTTGGGCGCGACCCTTTGCCGTGCCTTCGCGCAAGCGGGCTGGCAAGTGTGGTGCCACTACCAGCGCTCAGCTGATGCCGCTTTGGCGCTTCAGGCATCGCTACAAGCCACAGGCGCCACGGTGCGACTGGTGCAAGCCGACCTCGCACAAAGCGCAGAAGTCGAACGCATGATGGCCCACATCACACAAACCACCGGGCCGCTCGACTGCGTTGTGAACAACGCCTCGCTGTTCGAACCGGACGAGGGCAGCGACATGGACTTGCCAGGCGCGCGCCTGCAACTCGAAGTGAACTTGATCGCGCCCATGCTGCTGGCCTCATTGATGGCGCAGCAATCCGCACCCGACGCCAAGTCCGGCCAACGCAGCGTGATCCACATCCTGGACCAGAAGGTGTTCAATCTGAACCCCGACTATTTTTCGTACACCGTGTCCAAACTGGCACTGGAACGTGCCGTGGCCTTGCAGGCCCAAGCCTTGGCCCCCTTGCGCGTGTGCGGCGTGGCTCCGGGCCTGATGTTTTTGAGCGGCCCGCAAACCCAAGAGAACTTTGACCGCAACAGCCGTGTGAACCTGCTGCGCGAGCCGATTGACCCGACGCAGGTGGCGGCGACTTGCGTTTTTCTGGCGCAAAACCCCTGCATCACTGGCACCACGGTGTGTGTGGACAACGGCCAGCACCTGGTGCCTTTGGCGCGGGATGTGATGTTTTTGGGTGAACCGAAAGGCGCCGCATGAGCGACCTGATGAACGATTTGGCGCTGAACTGCCGCCGCCTGTTTCTGCGCAACCACACGGTGGACGTGCGCATTGGTGCGCACGACTTTGAAAAGCTCGGCCCCCAGCGCATCGTCTTCAATGTCGAGCTGTTTGTGCCCTACAGTGCGTCCACCCCCACGCAAGACGATCTGGCCGAAGTGGTGGATTACGACTTCATCCGCGAGGTGATCGCCAAGCGTGTGGCCCAGGGTCACATCGTGCTGCAAGAGACTTTGTGCGACGACCTGATGCGCGAGCTGATCGACCACCCACAGGTGCAGGCGGTGCGCTTGTCCAGCTGCAAACCCGATGTGTACCCGGACTGCGACGCCGTCGGGGTTGAAATTTTCCAGACCAAAACTGCATCATGAAAACCCCAGCTGGACATCAAACACTGGAGCTGACCGGTTTGCGCTTTGACGCGAACCTGGGCATCCTCGAACACGAAAAAACTGACCCACAACCGATTCAGGTGGACGCCGAGCTGAACCTGGGCACGCAACCCCTGCTGCCCAGCGACGATGACATCCACTCGGTGCTGGATTACCGCAAGGTGCGCAAGATCATCATCGATGAATGCACCGCCGAGCACATCAACCTGCTGGAAACGCTGATCGGCAAACTCTCGAACCGTCTGATGCAACTCCCCGGCGTTTTGGGTGTGCGCGTCAAGATTGCCAAACTTGAAATTTTTGAAGACTGCGAAGTGGCCATTCGCATGGAAACTGGACAGTGGTGAACCTCATGAACACAGACACAGCAGCAGACAACGCCTGGGTACAGGCACAAGCCGAATCAGAGGCCGCCAAAGCCATCAAGATCGAACGCGAAACCCACAAGCTCGAAAAACGCCTGTGCCGCCAGATGGGCCAGGCCATCAGTGACTTCAACCTGATCGAAGCGGGCGACCGCATCATGGTTTGCATGTCGGGCGGCAAAGACAGCTACGGCATGCTCGACATCTTGCTCAAGATGAAAGCCCGCGCCCCGGTCGATTTTGAGCTGGTGGCGGTCAATCTGGACCAAAAG
The DNA here is from genome assembly GCF_002778285.1 of Limnohabitans sp. 15K. GTDB lineage: Bacteria > Pseudomonadota > Gammaproteobacteria > Burkholderiales > Burkholderiaceae_C > Limnohabitans_A. The sequence goes on along the minus strand of NZ_NESM01000003.1, from coordinate 121,560 downwards.
CAGCCGGGATTTCCGGACCACATCCTGCCCGCGTACCTCAAAGAGCTGGGGGTGGAATTCCATATCGAAACGCAAGACACGTATTCGATCGTGAAAGACAAGATCCCCGAAGGCAAGACCATGTGCAGCCTGTGCTCGCGCCTGCGCCGTGGCATTTTGTACCGCGTGGCACGAGAGCTCAAATGCAACAAACTGGCGCTCGGCCACCACCGCGACGATATGCTGCAGACCTTCTTCTTGAACATGTTCTTTGGCGGCAAACTCAAGGGCATGCCCCCGAAGCTGGTCAGCGACAACGGCGAATTCATGGTGATCCGCCCGCTGGCTTATGTGGCCGAGACCGACCTGATCCGTTGGGCAGAGCACCGACAGTTCCCCATCATCCCCTGCACCCTGTGTGGGAGTCAAGAAAACCTGCAACGGCTGCAGGTGGGCAACATGCTGCGCGAGTGGCAAAAGAAACACCCTGGCCGGATTGAAAACATGTTTGCCGCCCTGCAAAATGTCGTGCCATCGCACCTGATGGACGCCAAGCTGCACGGCTTCAAAGATTTGAAGATCACGGGTGTTGAATCCGAAGACGGCGACAAGGCTTTTGACGAAGAAGAGTTCAAGGAACCCTCTTTGCCGGGCATTCAGGTCATCTCCATGTAAACCTTCAGGAGGACAGGTCATGCGCACAGAAACTCGACAGCTCACGCGGTGGTTTTCGATGGCCATGGCTGCGCTGGCCTTGAGTCTGTTGACGGGCTGCGCCTCCATGCGCCTGATCGATAGCGACGTGGTCTCGGTGAACGCAGCACCAGCGGGCATGAACCTGCAAGGGGCCAAATACCGCTTCGAGCGCCTGCCTTCCCAAGCCAACAACCCCGAAGCGGGGCTGGCCGAACAACAAGCGCAAGCAGCCATGACGGCCGTGGGTTTGGTACGTGACGATGCGGGAGCCAGCTTGAGCGTGCTGGTGGGCTTCAGCGGTACACAGTACTTGTCTGACCCTTGGGGCCGCCCCATGGGGCCTGGCGCGTCGCCCTTTGGGCGCATCACCATCGGCACCGGTTTTGGCGTGGGTTTTGGCTCGCATGCTGGGGTGGGCATGGGCATGCGCTTTCCACCACCGACCCACTACCAACGCGAGGTCAGCGTGTTGATGCGCGACTTGAAGTCGGGCCAAGTGGTTTACGAAACCCGCGCCAGCCACTCAGGCCCATGGAGCGACAGTGTGCCGATTTTTGCCACCTTGTTCCAAGCTGCACTGGCCAACTTTCCCAATCCGCCTGCAGGGCTGCGCCGGGTCAACATCGAGCAGCCGCGCTGAACCCCAAGGCCTTCATGGAACCGACCCGCATTCTGGCGATTCGCCACGGAGAAACCGCCTGGAACGTTGACACCCGGCTGCAAGGCCATTTGGACATTCCGCTCAACGACGTGGGCCAGCGCCAAGCGCAGCATTTGGCCCAAGCCTTGGCGCAGCGCGATGCCATTGATGCGATTTACGCCAGCGACTTGTCGCGGGCCCACACCACGGCCCAAGCGATCGCTCAGGCCGTGGGCCTGAGCGTGAACACGCATGTGGGTTTGCGCGAGCGGCACTTTGGTGCGTTCCAGGGCCGAACATTTGCCGAGGTCGAAGTCGAGCTGCCCTAGCACGCTTGGCACTGGCGCAAACGCACGCCCGACTGGGAGCCCCCAGAGGGCGGTGAATCGCTGCTGACATTGCATGAGCGCATTGTGAACACCGTGAACGAAGTGGCCACCCGCCATCCCGGACAACAAATCGTGATGGTGGCGCACGGCGGCGTGCTCGACATCCTGTACCGCGCCGCCACCCGCCTTGACCTGCAAGCGCCCCGCACTTGGGAGCTAACCAACACGGCTGTCAACCGGCTGCTGTGGACCCCACAAGGTCTGTCCTTGGTGGGCTGGGGCGATACCTCGCATCTGGATGCGCTGGGCCAAGACGAAACGTCGACCTGAAGCCTTTGTGGGAGGCCGTCCCTGCGGCCGAATGGTGGCTCAAGCTGGGCAGACATTCGCGAGCGGGGCTCGCTCCCACAAAAGACCCAGCGGCTTCAGGTTTTAAATCCTGTCACCAAACGATTTGGGCGGTGTGACGCCCAAATGCCTGAAAGCCGCCAGCGTGGCCATGCGTCCGCGGGGGGTGCGCTGCAAATAACCTTGCTGAATCAAATACGGCTCGATCACATCTTCGATCGTGTCACGCTCCTCGCCGATGCTGGCGGCGATGTTGTCCAGCCCAACCGGGCCGCCGTCAAAGCGGTGGATCACCGCTTCGAGCAGTTTGCGGTCCATCAGGTCAAAGCCTTCAGGATCGACATCCAACATGACCAAGGCTTTTTGGGCAATGCCCTTGTGAATGGTACCGTCACCTTTGACATCGGCATAGTCGCGCACACGGCGCAGCAGGCGGTTGGCAATGCGCGGCGTGCCGCGGGAGCGGCGGGCGATTTCGAACGAACCCTCGGGGTCAATCGGCGCTTTGAGCAAGCCAGCGCTGCGGGTCACGATGCGGGTCAGCTCTTCAGGGGTGTAGAACTCCAGCCGCGACACGATGCCAAAGCGGTCGCGCAGCGGGTTGGTGAGCATGCCCGCCCGCGTGGTCGCACCCACCAGGGTGAAGGGCTGCAAGTCGAGCTTGATGGAGCGCGCTGCAGGACCCTCGCCGATCATGATGTCGATCTGGTAGTCCTCCAGCGCGGGGTACAAGATTTCCTCGACCACGGGCGAGAGGCGGTGGATCTCGTCGATGAAGAGCACATCGTTGCGCTCCAAGTTGGTCAAGAGCGCGGCCAAGTCTTTGGGCTTTTCGAGCACCGGGCCACTGGTCTGGCGCAGGTTCACGCCCAACTCGGCGGCGATGATGTGGCTGAGTGTGGTCTTGCCCAAACCGGGCGGGCCAAACAGCAGTACATGGTCCAGCGGTTCTTCGCGCATCTTGGCGGCGCTGATGAAAATTTCCAGCTGCTCGCGCACTTTGACCTGGCCAACGTATTCGTCGAGCAGCTTGGGCCGCAAGGCCCGTTCAATGGCCTCTTCTTGGTGCGACACGGGGGCTGCAGAAATGACCCGAGGTTCGGGCTGCGGGGCAAAGTCGTCGGTACGGATGCTCATGGCTCAATTCGTCTTCATTTGTTCAGGGCTTTGAGCGCCAACTTGATGCCGTCGCTCACGCCCACATCGGCGGGCAAGCTCTTGAGGGCAGCTGCGGCCTCTTTGTCGTTGTAACCCAAGGCAATGAGTGCTTGCTGGATGTCGCTTTGTGTGTCGGGAGTGTTGACGGCAAACAAGCCACCCAAGTCGCCTCCCAGCTTGCCCTTGAGCTCCAGCAACAAACGCTCGGCGGTTTTTTTGCCGATGCCGGGCACTTTCACCAAACGCCCCACTTCTTGGGTGGTGATGGCCTGCGCCAAATCGTCCACACTCATGCCGGACAACACACTCAGAGCTGTGCGGGGGCCAACGCCAGAGATTTTGATGAGCTGGCGAAAAGCTTCGCGTTCGGCCAGCGTGGCAAAGCCGTAGAGGATTTGCGCGTCTTCACGCACCACAAAGTGCGTGACCAGACTGACTTTTTCGCCCGAGGCAGGCAAGTTGTAGAACGTGCTCATGGGCACATTGACTTCGTAGCCCACGCCATGGCAGTCCACGATCACCTCGGGTGGGTTTTTGTCGCTCAGGATACCGGTGAGTTTGCCAATCATGGAGGGTGACGCCTTAAATGCCTGTGATGGGAGAAAATGCGCATTCGCCCGGGCCATCCTGGCCAGAAATCGCGCACAGCTAGGATTATCAACTTGATCGTCAGACACACCTTCACCCCGCACAACAACACCCGCTTGTCGCACCTGTGCGGCCCCATGGACGCGCACCTGCGCACCATAGAGGCGGGCTTGCAAGTGGGCATTGCGCACCGCCATGAGCAGTTCAAAGTGGACGGCCCAAAGGCGGTGGCCATGCGGGCCATGGAAATTCTGCAAGCGATTTACGAACGCGCCGACCGACCGATTTCACCCGACATGGTGCAACTCATGCTGGTGGGCGACAGTGGGGGCGAGGAGGCAGACTTGCCAGCCTTGCAAACCAGACGCACCGACCTGAAGGCGCGTACCCCGGTGCAAGCCGCCTATTTGGAAAGCATTGCCAGCCACGACATCAGTTTTGGCATTGGCCCGGCCGGCACGGGCAAGACTTATCTGGCCGTGGCCTGCGCCGTGGACGCACTGGAACGCAGCAGTGTGCAGCGCATCGTGCTGACACGCCCGGCGGTGGAAGCGGGCGAGCGCCTGGGCTTTTTGCCGGGCGACTTGTCCCAAAAGGTGGACCCGTATTTGCGCCCGCTTTACGACGCACTCTACGACCTGATGGGCCACGACAAGGTTCAAAAAGCTTTTGAGCGCAATGCGATCGAGGTGGCCCCACTGGCTTTCATGCGCGGTCGCACGCTGAACAACGCCTTTGTGATCCTGGACGAAGCGCAAAACACCAGCACCGAACAAATGAAGATGTTTTTGACCCGCATTGGCTTTGGCGCCAAGGCGGTGGTGACGGGCGACGTGAGCCAGATCGACTTGCCCAAAGGGCAATTGAGCGGTCTGATCGATGCCGAGCGCGTTTTAAAACGCGTCAAGGGCATTGCTTTCACTCGATTTTCCAGCGCCGATGTGGTGCGGCACCCCTTGGTGGCCCGCATCGTGGACGCCTACGACGCGCAAGGCAGCGCACCTATGCGTGCTGGTGTCGTGACCCGCCGAAAGCCCCAGCCCACCGACGATTGAGCCCTGTCGGTCTCGTGCCTTTTGTCAGACGTTTTGACGCGAATCCACCTGCACGCTTTGCCCCCTTTTGAGAACGCTTATGGCCCTCCAACAACTTCAACTGTCTCTGCAGTTTGGTGACATCCCCAACGCAGCCCGCCACCGCGCTGCCCTGCCGCGTCATGCGGTGACGCGTGCGATCCGCCACGCGCTGGCCGATGACGCCGAGATCACGGTGCGCATCGTGGGCGAGGAAGAAGGCCGCGCGCTGAACCTGGGTTATCGCAAGAAGGACTACGCGACCAACGTGCTGACCTTCGACTACGAGCAAGAGCCCGTGGTGATGGCCGACTTGGTGCTGTGCGCCCCCGTGGTGGCCCGCGAAGCCAAAGAACAAGGCAAGACGCTGGCCGCGCATTACGCGCATTTGTTGGTGCACGGGACTTTGCACGCGCAAGGCTGGGACCATGAGACCAGCGAGGCAGATGCTGAGGAGATGGAGACCTACGAGATTGCGATCTTGGCGGGCTTGGGGTTGAAGAACCCTTACCTCTAGTTTTATGTTGGTGCGTTTTGGACGGTGAGGCCTCGAATGGGGTGGAGCCGGGTTCCTCATGACGGGGTACCGAAAATCGTCACCCGGCCCCACCCCATTCGAGGCCGTTGTGCATTTTTAAAACCCACCGAGCATCAAAAGCGCGTCGGCCCTATAGACCTACGAGCGAAAACCGCTCGTTAACAGCGCGTCTCTCGCCCAAATAACCACTCAGGTGTGTGAGGGGATGCGGCGGGTGACGATTTTCGGTACCCCGTCATGAGGAACCCGCCGCATCCCCTCACACACCGCCCAAGCGAAAGGCACACCCTGCCCCAACAAAAGGCAAAAACGTCAGAGCAACCGAACCTTCACACTCTTGCCCTTGATCTTGCCGTGTGACAACTGAGACTCCACTTTTTTGGCAAGAGCCGCCTGAACCGCCACATAGGTGGAGAACTCGTTCACATTGATCTTGCCCACCTGCTCACGGGTCAAACCACACTCACCGGCCAAAGCGCCCATCACGTCCCCTGCGCGGATCTTTTCCTTGCGGCCACCCACAATTTGCAGAGTGCGCATGGGTGGCTGCAAAGGTCCACCCGCAGCAGGCGTCAAACCAGACAGCGGCTCCCAATTGGATTCGCGACCTTGCATCACCTCGATCTTGCCGACCGATCCCATCTCGTCCATGCTGGCCAGTGTCAGCGCCAAGCCTTCGGCATCGCCCCGACCGGTGCGGCCGATGCGGTGGATGTGGATTTCTGCGTCGGGCGTCACGTCCACGTTGATCACGGCTTCCAGGCCTTCCACGTCCAGCCCGCGTGAGGCGACATCGGTGGCTACCAGCACCGAGCAGCTTCGGTTGGAAAACTGCACCAGCACCTGGTCGCGTTCGCGCTGCTCGAGTTCGCCAAACAGCGCCAAAGCGCTGTAGCCCTGAGCCTGCAAAACCGCCACCAAATCGCGGCACTGTTGTTTGGTGTTGCAAAAGGCCAGCGTGCGCTCGGGGCGGAAATGCGCCAACAACTTAGACACAGCGTCCAGCCGCTGGCTTTCGCTCACTTCGTAATAAATCTGGCGAATTTTGTGTGCACTGTGCTGCGCCTCGACCTTCACGGTTTGCGGTGCACGCATGAACTGCGCGGCCAATTTGGCGATGCCCTCGGGGTAAGTGGCCGAGAACAGCAAAGTCTGGCGGTCTTTGGCGCACTGGCGCACCACCTTGGCGATGTCGTCAAAAAAGCCCATGTCCAGCATGCGGTCGGCTTCGTCCAGCACCAGCGTGTTCACACCCGCCAAACTCAAAGAGCCGCGCTCCAGGTGGTCCAAGATGCGGCCGGGCGTGCCCACCACTACATCGGCGCCATGTTCCAGGCTCACGGTCTGGCCTCTCAAAGCCACGCCGCCGCACAAGGTGACAACCTTCACGTTTTGTCGGGCGCGGGCCAGACGACGGATTTCTTGCGTGACCTGATCGGCCAACTCGCGGGTGGGGCACAAGATGACCGCTTGAATGGCGGCACTGGGTGAGCCAGCGCTTTGCAGGCGCTCAATCAGAGGCAAGCCAAAAGCGGCCGTTTTGCCACTGCCGGTGCTGGCTTGGGCGATCAGGTCTTGCCCAGCCAAGGTCAAAGGCAGGCTGGCCGCCTGGATGGGCGTCATCTGGGTGTAGCCCAGTTGTTCGAGGTTTTGAAGGGTGGCCGTTGACAGCGCGAGCTGGTCAAAACGAGAGGTCATCGAGACGGGAGACGCAGCGGGAAATTTTTCAGTCATGCCCCGATTATCGGCGGCCAACGCCCTCACCTCAGACTCAAGCCGTCATGCGCATCGGAATCGTGATCGGTCCATCGTTGACCAGCGCCACTTTCATGTCGGCGGCAAAGCGGCCTGTTTGCACCACAGGGTGGGCTTTTTGTGCCTGGGCCACAAAATAGTCATAAAGACGGCGGGCATCGTCCGGCGCTGCGGCACCTGAAAACCCCGGGCGCGTGCCCGAAGACACATCGGCCGCCAGCGTGAACTGGCTCACCAACAGAAGGCCACCCGCCACGTCTTGCACGCTCAAGTTCATCTTGCCTGCGTTGTCGCTGAAGATGCGCAGCTTCAGCATCTTGGCCAGCATTTTGTCGGCTACCGCCTCGGTGTCGCCTTTTTCGGCGCACAGCAGCACCAACAAGCCAGTGCCGATTTGGCCAATCACCTCGCCATCGACCCGCACACTGGCTTCGATCACCCGTTGCAACACGGCGATCATTTCAGATCCCTGGCATCGTTGAAGTGCACCTCGACATCGCTGGGCAATAGCTGAATGGTGGCGCGCAAACCGGGTACTTCGCTCATCAGGGCTTGCTCGACACTGCCGCGCAAAGCCGCAGCTCTGCCCAAGGTCCAACTGGCGGGCATGTGCATGTGCACATCCACAAAACGGCGCTGCCCGGCTTTGCGGGTGTGCAGGTGGTCAAAGCGGATGATTTCGGTCTCGCCGCGCTGGTGGGCAAAACCGTCCAGAACCTTTTGCACATCGACCAAGACTTCGGGCTCCAGGGCCTCGTCCATCAGGCCTTGTGAAGACAACCAGATCAGGTGCCAGCCTTCTTTCAAAATATTCAGCGCAACGGCAATCGCCACCACCGCGTCCAGCCACAACCAACCCGTCACGCTCACCAGGCCAATGCCGATGACCACACCAGCAGAAGTCCAGACGTCGGTCACCAAGTGCCGTGCATCGGCCTCCAGCGCCAGCGAGCGGTGCTGTTTAGCGGCGCGAAACATCAGCCAAGCCAGCAAGCCGTTCAGGGCAGAACTGCCCACCGACAAAGCCAAGCCCAATCCGACTTGCTCGATGGGCTGAGGGTCAAACACCCGGTGCGCCGCCGCCCAAATGATGCCCAAAGCGGCCACCACAATCAAAATGCCCTCAAAGCCCGAAGAAAAATACTCGGCTTTGTGGTGCCCATAGGGGTGCTCGTCGTCGGCTGGCATGGCGGCCACGGTGACCATCATCAAACCAAAAATGGCACTGGCCAAATTGACCACGGATTCCATCGCGTCAGACAGCAAACCCACCGAGTCGGTCAACCACCAAGCCAAGGTTTTCAGACCGATGGTGACCATCGCCACCACCACCGAAGCCCAGAGCATGCGTTTGGGCGTCATCCACGAATCAAAGTTTTTCATAGGGTCAGCATACCCTCGGTAAAAGACATGTCCGTGCGCCAGACCCCGCTCAAGCCAGCGTGACCTTGGCAAACTTGCGCTTACCGACTTGCACCACGTACGTGCCCGCTTCGAGTTTCAAGCCCTTGTCACTGACCACGCTGGAGTCGATGCGCACACCGCCGCCGTCAACCAAACGCCCGGCTTCGGTGGTCGAGGGGGCCAGTCCGGCTGCCTTGAGCACAGCGCCAATTCCCAAGGGCGCGCCTGACAAAGTCACTTCTGGAATGTCATCGGGCACGCCGCCCTTGCTGCGGTTGATGAAATCCTGCTCGGCCGCATCGGCAGCGGCTGCGCTGTGAAAACGTGCCGTGATTTCCTTGGCCAGCATCACTTTGGCGTCTTTGGGGTTGCGGCCCCCTTCGACTTCCTTCTTCAGCGCCTCGATCTCGGCCATGGACTTGAAGGACAGCAAGGTGAACCAGCGCCACATCAACACATCGGAAATGCTCAGCACCTTGGCAAACATGGTGTTGGGCTCTTCGGCGATGCCGATGTAGTTGTTCTTGGACTTGGACATCTTGTCCACACCGTCCAGGCCTTCCAGCAGGGGCATGGTCAAGATGCATTGCTGCTCTTGGCCATATTCGGCTTGCAGGTGACGGCCCATCAGCAGGTTGAACTTTTGGTCGGTGCCTCCCAGTTCCAAGTCTGATTTGAGCGCCACCGAGTCATAACCCTGCATCAGGGGGTACAAAAACTCGTGCACGCTGATGGGTGTGCCGGCCTTGAACCGGTCATGAAAGTCGTTGCGCTCCATCATCCGGGCCACCGTGTATTTGGAGGCCAACTGGATCATGCCCATGGAACCCAGCGGTAGCGACCACTCACTGTTGTAGCGAATTTCGGTTTTGGCGGGGTCCAGCACCATGCTGGCCTGCTTGTAATAAGTTTCGGCATTGAGCTTGATTTGCTCGGGCGTGAGCGGCGGACGGGTGCTGTTGCGACCGGACGGATCACCAATCAAACTGGTGAAATCGCCGATCAAAAAGATCACCTGGTGCCCCAAATCTTGCAACTGGCGCATCTTGTTCAGGACCACCGTGTGGCCAATGTGGATGTCGGGCGCTGTGGGGTCCAAGCCCAGCTTGATGCGCAAAGGCACCCCGGTAGCCTCTGATTTGGCCAGTTTTTGCAGCCAATCTTCTTTGGGAATCAGCTCATCACACCCTCGCAAAGTGACCTCCATCGCCTCCAGGGTCTTGTCCGTCACGGGAAATTTTGTAACAAGCGCTTGATTCATAAGGGTTTTTTCTAAAGTCAAATGGCCATAGACCGGTACAATGGTCCGATATTTCCAAGTCGCTCATTTTAGGGGCGGCTTGACTGTGAACCTCGTGAACAGTTTTCCAAGATGAAAACGCGTCACGAAACCCCGCTCAAATTGATGTCATTTTTCGCTTCACTCCAAGCTCGCTTGGTTTCTTTTTTAGTCGGCTTCTTGTTCCTGTGCACTGCCGCACTGGGCGCGGTGTTGCTGGGCGCACAGCGCCTGCTGGCTTGGCTGGATGGTCAGCACCCCCAGCTCACATCGGCACTTCAGTCATGCACCCGCTGGCTCAAGCGCCACCCTAAAACCATCAGCGCCACTCTGGCTTCGGTTTTGTTGGCTGGTGGCGGTGGGGCTTTCGCCATAGCCAATTTGGGACCCGACATTTCTGCTCAACCCGTTGTCACAGTGACCGTCCCTGTTGAATCGCCCTCTTTACAAGCCCAAGCCCAAGCGCTCGACCTGGTCAATATTCGCCTGACGCGCACAGACAGCACACGATCGACCGATACCCCCGAGAGCCTGCTGCGCCGTCTGGGGATGGTGGACCCGGACGCTGCAGCCTTTTTGCGCAAAAACCCTTTGGCCAAACAGGCCCTCAAACAAGCAGGCCGCTCTGTGGTCGCCGAGGCAGACAGCCAAGAACGCTTGAGCCAATTGCATGTTCGTTGGCTCAACAACGAAAGCGATACGTTCTTCCAGCGCCTGGCCATCAAACGCACGGACAAAGGGCTGCAAGCGGCTTTGGAAACCTCGCCCATGAACACCAGTCTGCGGATGACAGGTGGCACAGTGGCCAGCTCGCTGTACGACGCAGCCGACGAGGCGCGTCTGCCAGACGCCATTGTGGGACAACTGACGCAGATTTTCTCCAACCAGATCGACTTTCACCGCACCTTGCGGAAAGGCGCTCGTTTTGCCGTGGTTTACGAAGTTCTGGAAGCCGATGGTGAGCCGATTCGCACTGGCCGCGTTTTGACCGCCGAGTTCAACAACGGCAACAAATCTTACGAAGCCGTTTGGCACGAAGAGCCCGGTCAAAAAGGCAATTACTACAGCCTCGATGGCAAAACCCTCAGCCGCACTTACTTGGCGGCCCCTGTGGCTTTCTCGCGCAAAACCAGTGGTTTTGCCATGCGCCTTCACCCCATCTTTCAAACCATGAAAGCGCACTTGGGCGTGGACTACGCAGCCCCCACCGGCACGCCCGCACAAACGGTCGGTGACGGTGTGGTCGAATTTGCGGGCGTCCAAGGCGGCTACGGCAATACGGTCATCGTTCGCCATGGCAACAACCACTCCACCGTTTACGCCCACCTCAGCCGCATTCAGGTTCGCAAAGGCCAGTCGGTTCAAAAGGGGCAAACCATTGGCGCGGTTGGCTCGACAGGTTGGTCCACAGGCCCTCACCTGCATTTTGAGTTCCGTGTCAACGGCACCCACGTTGACCCTCAAAAAGTGATTCAACAGGCGCAAAGTGTGCCGCTCAGCCCAACCGCGATGGCTCGGTTCAAAACGACTGCAACCCAAGCCCGATCACAATTGCAAGCCGCGGCGCAAATGCGAGAAGGCAACGTTCAGTGATCCACAAGGGCCGCAAGGCCCTTTTTTGATGCACGGTCCGCCCATGTCAGTGCACCCCACTGAACCCCGACCACAGTCCTAGCGCCTTCTCCCATATGTCCTCGCCCCAATACTTCATCGGCCTGATGTCTGGCACCTCTTTGGATGGCGTGGATGGCGTGCTGGCGCGCATCACCCCTCAAGGGCAATTGGCCGTTCAGGCCCATGCCTTTGCCGCTTTCGACGCACCCTTCAAAGCCGAGCTCATGGCCCTCAACCAAAGTGGCGCCGATGAGTTGCACCGCAGTGCACTGGCGGGTAACCAAATCGCACGGCATTACGCCCAGGTTGTACACGCGTTGCTGGCATCCAGTGGCTTGCAAGCCCAAGACATCGCAGCCTTGGGTGCCCATGGTCAAACCGTGCGGCACCGCCCTTTGGAATTCGATGGCAACGCCGCCCTTGAACGCGCACCCGTGGGCTACACACTTCAACTGATCAACCCCTCTTTGTTGGCCGAGTTGACGGACATCGACGTCGTGGCTGATTTTCGCAACCGCGATCTGGCAGCAGGCGGTCAAGGTGCGCCCTTGGTGCCCGCCTTTCACCAAGGTGTTTTTGGCAACACTGCCTCTTGCGTGGCCGTGCTCAACATCGGCGGCATCTCCAACCTGAGCGTGATTCGGCCAGATGGTTCTGTTCTCGGCTGGGACTGCGGACCAGGCAACGCACTCATGGACCATTGGTGCACTACCCACACCGGCGCACCCTATGACGACAACGGTGCTTGGTCGGCAACAGGACGTGTTATCCCCGATTTGTTGACGACCCTGATGGCCGAAGCCTTTTTGCAGCGATCGCCCCCCAAAAGTACGGGGCGCGATCTTTTCAACCCGTCTTGGCTTCAAGCACGATTGCCCTCATACACCCTGCAGCCTCAAGACGTTCAGGCCACCTTGACCGAATTCACAGCCATGGCCTGTGCGCATGACGTGCAGCGGCACGCGCCTGAGGCACGCGAGTTGATTGTGTGTGGGGGCGGGGCTTTGAATGGACAGCTCATGCAGCGCCTGGGTCACCACTCGCCCGGTGTGCAAGTGCTCAGCAGCGAGTTGCGGGGCTTACCCCCTCTGCAGGTTGAGGCCGCCGCCTTTGCCTGGCTGGCCGCCAAAACCCTGAGGCGTGAAACATCGAGCTTGCCAAGCGTCACGGGCGCCCAAGGCGCCCGTGTCTTGGGGGCCATTTACCCCCGTTGATGTGTGGCGAGCACCGCTCGCCGTGCCCATCGATCAGGTCGAAAAAGACGAACCGCAACCACAGGTGGATGTGGCGTTCGGGTTCTTGATCACGAACTGAGCGCCTTGCAAGTCTTCTTTGTAATCGATCTCTGCGCCGATCAGGTACTGGTAGCTCATGGCATCGATCAGCAAAGACACGCCATTTTTGCTCATGGTGGTGTCGTCTTCGTTGGTGATTTCATCGAAGGTGAAGCCATATTGGAAGCCTGAACAACCACCACCCTGCACAAACACGCGCAGTTTGAGTTCGGGGTTGCCCTCTTCGGCGATCAGGTCGGCCACTTTGGCGGCCGCGCTGTCGGTGAAGACAATCGGTGCGGGCATTTCGGTCTGGATGTTTTCAGCAAGAGCGCTCATGGTATTTCTCCGGTTCAATGCTAAATAGTATAGCGCGCTGGTCGGGAATTAAAGCCTGTCGGCCTCAGTAACGCTACTGCGCACATGGACTTTGTCTGGCCACTAAGGAGAACCAAACAAAGCGCGCCAAAAACAAAAAAGCCGCCTTGGCGAACCAATGCGGCTTTTTGACGAAGCAGAAAAAGCGGATTAACGCTTGGAGAACTGCTTGCGACGGCGGGCTGAGTGGAAGCCGACCTTTTTACGTTCGACTTCACGGGCGTCACGGGTGACAAAACCAGCTTGGCTCAGCACAGGCTTGAGCGAAGCGTCGTAGTCAATCAGGGCGCGGGTGATGCCGTGGCGCGATGCGCCGGCTTGACCGGATTCGCCACCGCCGTGCACGTTGATCATGATGTCGAAAGTTTCGGCATGGTTGGTCAACATGAGGGGTTGCTTGGCGATCATGATCGAAGTCTCGCGGCCGAAGTAGGCTTGGATGTCCTTGCCGTTGACCGTGATCTTGCCTGTGCCTTTTTTCAGAAACACGCGGGCGACGCTGGATTTGCGACGGCCTGTGCCATTGTTCCATTCACCAATCATCTCAAGGCTCCTTAGATGTCCAGCACTTTAGGCTGTTGGGCGGTGTGGGGGTGCTCAGCGCCACCGTACACCTTGAGTTTTTTGATCATGGCGTAACCGAGTGGGCCCTTGGGCAACATGCCCTTGACAGCCTTCTCGAGTGCGCGGCCAGGGTGCTTGGCTTGCATGTCGCGGAAGTTGGTGGCAGTGATGCCGCCTGGGTAGCCGGAATGGCGGTAATAAATCTTGTCGATCGTCTTGGTGCCAGTCACTTTGAGCTGGGCAGCATTGATGATGACGATGAAGTCACCGGTGTCGACGTGAGGCGTGTAAATGGCCTTGTGTTTGCCGCGCAAACGGAGAGCAACTTCGCTGGCTACTCGTCCGAGGACCTTGTCGGTCGCGTCAATCACAAACCACTCGTGCACGACCTCAGCGGGTTTTGCGCTGAAAGTTGTTGTCATGAGTTTTCTCTTTAAAAGAAAGGTTTGGCGGGTCCTTTTCCACGGTCGGTGCTCCTCTTTTGGGAGCCTCTTAGGTGGGAATTTGCCAATGCCTTGCGGCAGTCAGCGTCTTCGCCGCGGGACCACTGAATCGCTGCGAAGCCTTCTATTATACGAAAAATCAAGGACTTGCGGGCGTAATTGGTTACCATCAAGGGATGTTCAGTTACCGACACGCTTTTCACGCGGGCAACCATGCCGATGTGCTCAAACACATCACCTTGCTCGCGACCATGCGCCACCTCATGCAAAAAGAGGCCGGCATCACCCTGATTGACACCCACGCCGGGGCCGGTTTGTACCGCCTGGACGGTGATTATTCACAAAAAGGCGCCGAAGCCGAGGACGGCTTGTTCAAGCTTTTGGCCGCCGCCGAAAAGCTCGACACCTTGCCCGAGCCGGTCCAGGATTACTTGGAACAGATCGCCAGCTTCAACCCCAACGGGCAAGCCAAAATCTACCCTGGCTCGCCTTTTCTGATGCACAAACTGATGCGCCACGCTTCGCGTGACCGCCTGCGCTTATTCGAGTTGCACCCGACAGACAGCAAATCCTTGACGTCCAACATCGCTCAACTCGAAGCCGGACGCACGGTGACCGTGAGCCGCGAAGACGGCTTTGAAGCCCTCAAAAAGATCCTGCCGCCACCGCCTTCGGCCACTGGCTCCAAGCGTGCCATGGTGTTGATCGACCCCAGCTACGAGATCAAATCCGATTACGCCAAAGTGGCCAACGTGATTCAGGAATACCTCAAGCGCTTTTCTACAGGCACTTATCTGGTCTGGTACCCGATCATCCCGCGCCCCGAAGCACACGACTTGCCCAAACGCCTGCGCACCTTGGCCAACCAATCGCAAAAGCCTTGGCTCAACGCCACACTGGCCATTGGCCGCGGTCCCGGTGACGAAGGCGGCCTAGTGGCCAGCGGCATGTTTGTCATCAACCCGCCCTTCACCCTGAAAGACCAGATCCGCAAGGCGCTGGACATGGTGGGACCTGCCCTGGCGCGTGGGTCCGGCAAGAACTGGGCGGTGGAATCGTCTTGATGCTTTGAGGGGCATGGGCATCAGGGAAATACCTGAGCGCGGGGCATTGAAATTAACCGACCGCACGGTCGGTTAATGGGTATACTGGCATCTGCGCCGCGATCATTCCATCCTGTTTGGCGCAGGAGAATCCCATGTACACGCAATCATTCAGCGTCCCGGACGGTTCCGAAGACGCCAAGTCAGCCGGCCTGAAGGCCGTGCCCAAAGCCCTGAGCGCGCAAGACGCCGCTTTGCAAGCCCAATTTGACGCCCGCATCGATGCTGACGGCCGCGTCGAGCCCCGCGAGTGGATGCCAGAGGCCTACCGCAAAACCCTGGTGCGCCAGATCAGCCAACACGCGCACAGCGAGATTGTGGGCATGCTGCCCGAAGCCAACTGGATCAGCCGCGCGCCTAGCCTCAAGCGCAAAACGATTTTGATCGCCAAAGTGCAAGACGAAGCCGGCCACGGCCTGTACCTGTACAGCGCGGCCGAAACCTTGGGCACCAGCCGCGACCAAATGCTGGACGGCCTGCACACGGGCAAAGCCAAATACAGCTCCATCTTCAACTACCCCACCCTGACCTGGGCCGATGTCGGCGTGGTCGGCTGGCTGGTCGATGGCGCGGCCATCATGAACCAGGTGCCCCTGTGCCGCTGCTCGTACGGCCCCTACGCCCGTGCCATGGTTCGTGTGTGCAAGGAAGAAAGCTTCCACCAACGCCAAGGCTACGAAGCCCTTTTGGTGATGATGCAAGGCACAGCCGAGCAAAAAGCCATGGTGCAGGACGCCGTGAACCGCTGGTGGTGGAAATGCTTGGCCATGTTCGGGCCACCCGACGCCGACAGTCCCAACAGCGCACAAGGCATGCGCTGGGGCATCAAGCGCATCAGCAACGACGACCTGCGTCAGAAGTTTGTCGACGCCACCGTGCCTCAAGCCAAGGTGCTGGGCGTGACCTTGCCCGACCCCGATCTGAAGTGGAACGAAGCGCGCCAAGCGCACGATTACGGCCAGATCGACTGGGACGAATTCTGGGCGACTGTCAACGGCAACGGCCCCTGCAACAAAGAGCGCTTGGGCGCTCGCGTCAAGGCCTGGAACGATGGCGCCTGGGTGCGCGAAGCGGCCTTGGCCCACGCCCGTAAACAACAAACACGCCAAATGAAGGAGGCCGCATGAACACCACTGCCAACACCGCCGCATTGAAAGAATGGCCCCTGTGGGAAGTGTTTGTCCGCTCCAAGCAAGGTCTGGAGCACAAACACTGCGGCAGCCTGCACGCCTCGGACTCTGAGCACGCTTTGCAAATGGCTCGAGATGTTTACACCCGCCGCCAAGAAGGCGTGAGCATTTGGGTCGTGCCATCGGCCAGCATTTCGGCGAGTGAGCCCAATGACAAGCCCGAGTTCTTCGATCCGGCCGGTGACAAGGTGTACCGCCACCCGACGTTTTATGTCATCCCCGACGAAGTCGGACACATGTGAGCGACCCTGAAATGAACGCTCCTGTTGATTACCTGCTGCACCTGGCCGACAACGCACTGATCCTCGGTCAGCGCAACGCCGAATGGTGTGGCCACGGCCCCATCCTCGAAGAAGACATCGCGCTGTCCAACAACAGCCTCGACCTGATCGGTCAAGCCCGCATGCTTTACCAGCACGCGGCCGAACTGCAAGGCGGTGGTGCCACCGAAGACACGCTCGCGTATTTCCGCGATGTGCCCGACTTCAAAAACTACACCCTGTGCGAATTGCCGCACATGCCCCTCATGGTGGCCACATCGACAGGTGACAGAGACTTTGCCACCACCATCGTGCGCAACTTTTTGTACAGCAGCTTGATGGTGCTGGTGTGGGACCAATTGCAAGCCTCCAAAGACGCGCAACTGGCCGCCATTGCAGCCAAATCTCTCAAAGAAGTTCGCTACCACCTGCGCCATTCGCGCGACTGGGTGGTACGTCTGGGCGACGGCACCGACGCCTCGCACGCCAAAGCGCAAACAGCAGTGGATCAGTGGATGCCTTATTGCCAAGAGTTCTGGAGCACCAGCCCACAAGAGCAGGCCGCTCAAGCGAACGGCACCGGCATCGACATGGCGGCTCTGCAAAACGACTGGAACCAGATCGTGGACGCCGCATTGCAAGAAGCCACGCTCCAGCGTCCCGCCGATGGCGGCTTTGTGCCCACCGGCAAGCAAGGCATTCATTCGGAACACCTGGGTTTTGTTCTGGCAGAAATGCAAAGCCTCGCTCGAGCACACCCCGAAGCGACCTGGTAATTCACGCCAATGGCCTTCACTGCTTTGCCAGCCTCTACGCCCCAACGCACCGCCGATGTGGCCCATGCTTGGGCATTGCTCGAGCAGCTGACCGACCCGGAAATCCCGGTCGTCACACTGCGCGAGCTGGGCATCTTGCGTGACGTGCGTGAAGGCGGACAAGGGCTAGAGGTCGTCATCACGCCCACTTACAGCGGCTGCCCCGCCATGGGCCAAATCGAAGACGACGTGAAAGCCCTGCTGCAAGCCAACGGACTGCAAGGTCGTGTGGTGACGCAATTGGCCCCGGCGTGGACGACGGACTGGATGACGGAGGCCGCCAAAGACAAGCTGCGTGCCTATGGCATTGCCCCGCCACATGCCTGCGCCAGCGCCCCATCTGGCGCAGCCAACGTCGTGCAGTTTGCGGCCCGCAGTGCCAAGCCCGAGGTGGTGAACTGCCCACAGTGCGGATCGGCCAACACCACAGAAACCTCCCATTTCGGCTCCACCGCCTGCAAAGCCCTTTACCGGTGCCTGGCCTGCATGGAGCCCTTCGATTACTTCAAACCTTACTGAACTGCCTTGCAGCAGTCATGCACCATGTCCGCTCCCCGCTTTCATGACCTTCAGATTTCACGCATCAACCCGGAGGCGGCCGGTGCCGTGGCCATCACGCTGAACGTGCCCACGGACCTGCGCAGCAGCTTTGACTTCCAGCCTGGCCAGTTTTTAACGCTGCGCGCCGACATCGGCGGCAACGATGTGCGACGCAGTTACTCCATCAGCTCGGCACGCAGCCAGCTGCAAAAACAAGGTCTACTAGAAGTGGGCATTCGCCCTGTTGAGGGCGGCGTGTTTTCCAACTGGGCAGCCAGCCAACTGAAAGTCGGCGACACCCTGCGCGTGATGCCACCCGATGGCCGTTTTGTGGTGCAGCGCCCCCGCGCCATTCACCGCGTGGGCTTTGCAGCGGGCTCGGGCATCACCCCTATCCTGTCGATTTTGGCCAGCACCCTGGAGGAGCAGCCAGAGAGCAAATTCACATTGGTCTACGGCAATCGCCGCATGGACAGCGTCATGTTCAACGAAGCGCTGCAAGACCTGAAAGACCGTTACCCTTCGCGCCTGACCTTGATCCACATCTTGTCGCGCCAAGCGCAAGAAGTGCCGCTGCTCGAAGGCCGCATTGACGCGGCCAAAGTGCAAGCCATCATCGACGCGTTTTTGCCGGTGGGCAGCATGGACGAAGTGTTTGTGTGCGGCCCCGAGGCCATGATCGAAGCGACCGAGCAAGCCCTGTTGACGGCAGGTGTCAAGCCCGAACGCATCCGCAGCGAACGCTTCAGCTCCCCCACTTTGGACGCATTGACGCCCGAAGCACGGGCCAAAGCGGTGCTGGGCAAACCCGATCAAAGCATGGGTGACGCCAACAGCGCTGGTGGTGAATCGGGTGAAGTTCAGCTCACCGTGGTGCTGGACGGCAAGCCTTACAACATGCCGATGCGCCGCAACCAAAAAATCCTCGACATCGCTTTGTCACTGGGCATGGACTTGCCATACTCCTGCAAAGCCGGGGTTTGCTGCACCTGCCGCTGCAAAGTCATGGCAGGCACCACCGAGATGGAGAAGAACTTCACCCTCGAAAAGCCCGAAGTCGAGCAAGGCTTCATTCTGTCTTGCCAAGCCCGCGCCACCAGCGACAGGGTGGTGGTGAGTTTCGACGAGCGTTGAAAACCTTCGCGGCGGGGGCGCCGCTCCTACAAAGGAACGTCGCTTGCGCGCGATGGCAGGCTGCTGTTGTAGGAGCCCCGCCCTCGGGGCGATGACCTCGAATTAATTCAAGCGCTCGACAATGTCCAAGGTCGCCGCACTCTGGTTCATGGTGTAGAAGTGAATCGCGGGCACGCCACCGTTGATCAGCTGCTCGCACAGGTCCGACACCACCTCCAGGCCAAACGCCTTGATCGAGGCGATGTCATCCCCATAGCCTTGCAGGCGAAGGCGAATCCAGCGCGGTATTTCTGCGCCACACGCGTCTGAAAAACGCAGCAACTGCGATGAGCTGGTGATGGGCATGATGCCGGGCACCACGGGCACGTCCACTCCGAGTTTGTAGGCATCATCTACAAAGCGGAAGTAGGCATCGCTGTTGTAAAAATATTGGGTGATGGCCGAGTTGGCACCGGCCTTGACCTTGGTGGCAAAAGCCTGCAAATCGGCTTCGGGCGACTTGGCCTGAGGGTGGATTTCGGGGTAGGCCGCCACTTCGATGTGGAAATCGTCACCCGTCTCAGCCCGAATGAACGCCACCAAATCGCTGGCGTAGTGAAACTCACCACCCGCACCGTAGCCGCTGGGCAAGTCGCCACGCAAAGCCACCAGGCGCTTGACGCCCATGGCCTTGAGTGTGGCCAACTCTTCGCGCACCGAAGCCTTGGTTGCGCCAATGCACGAAAAGTGCGAAGCAGCTGCAACGCCTTCACCGAGGATGGCGCTCACGGTCGAAAAAGTGCCTTCTTGCGTTGAGCCACCCGCACCGTAAGTCACCGAGCAAAACTCAGGCTTCAGGGCATACAACTTCTCGCGCACGCCACGCAGCTTGTCTGCGCCCTCAGGCGTTTTGGGTGGGAAAAATTCCAGGCTGATCGGCAGCTTCAAACCAGACATCACGTCACCTTCAAAAATCAATAGTCGTTGGCCTTGGCATACGCCTTGGCGGCCAGATCGGCCTCGTGTGCCACGCGCGTGGCCTCGCGTGCGGGCAATACCGCGTCTGGGTTGGGCCAGCAGGCTTGCACAAAAAACTCGTGGTTGCCGTCACCACCCGCAATCGGGCTGTCCAGCCAAGCCGTCACTTTCATGCCCAATTCGATCAGTGCCGTGCGCACGCGGTTTTCGATGAACGGGAAATGCGTGTCGTCTTTCACGATGCCGCCCTTGCCCACTTGACCCGGTTGCAACTCGAACTGGGGTTTCACCAGCATGAGCAACTGGCCCGTGGGCTTGAGCAAATGCACCACGCCTGGCAGCACCAGGGTGAGCGAGATGAACGACACATCGCCCACCATCACATCGAAACCTTCCAGCGCATCGTGAATGCGTTCATCGCCCGGCTCCAGCTCGCGTGCGTTCACGCCCTCGATGCAAACCACACGTTCGTCTTGGCTGATGCGCGGGTGCACCTGGGCATGGCCCACATCCACACCCACCACCTCGGACGCGCCGTGTTGCAGCAAGCAGTCGGTGAAGCCACCGGTGCTTTGGCCCACATCCAGGCAGCGCAAACCATCGACTTTAATGCCCGTGGCCTTCAATGCGCCTTCGAGCTTGAGGCCGCCGCGAGACACATAGCGCGACTCGGCGTCATCGAGCAACTCCAGAGCAGCGCTCTCGGGCACCTCGTCACGGTTCTTGACGACGGTGCGCCAAGCCCCGTCGGGCTGCTGCCACTTAACGCCCCCAGCAATCAGTCGCTGGGCTTGAGAGCGAGAAGCGGCCAGGCCACGTTCGACGAGAAGTTGGTCAATGCGCATCAATCGGTCATTTCAGTTTTAAGAATCGCCTGTGGGACGCCCTCGGGGCGATGAAACCTTCAATCGCGACGAGGGCGTCGCTCCCACAGGGGGTAAAGCCAGAAGGCCTCATCTGTAGGAGCCCCGCCCCCGGGCGATTGGGTTCAATAACGGTAAGTGTCGGCTTTGTAAGGACCGTTTTTAGACACACCGATGTAAGCGGCTTGCTCTTCGCTGAGTTCGGACAACATCGCGCCGACCTTCTTCAGGTGCAAACGCGCCACTTTTTCGTCCAGGTGCTTCGGCAACACGTAAACCTTGCCGTTTTCATACTGGTCTTGTTTGGTGAACAGCTCGATCTGAGCAATGGTCTGGTTGGCAAACGAGGACGACATCACAAAGCTGGGGTGGCCAGTGGCGCAACCCAAGTTCACCAAGCGGCCCTTGGCCAACAAGGTGATCTTCTTGCCATCGGGGAAGATGATGTGGTCAACCTGGGGCTTGATCTCGTCCCACTGCAGTTTTTCCAAAGAGGCAACGTCGATTTCGTTGTCGAAGTGGCCGATGTTGCAAACGATGGCTTCGTCCTTCATGGCGGCCATGTGCTCGTAGCGGATCACGTTCTTGTTGCCGGTGGCCGACACGAAGATGTCGCACTTGTCGGCGGCGTATTCCATGGTCACGACTTTGAAGCCTTCCATCGCGGCTTGCAGGGCGTTGATCGGGTCGATCTCGGTCACCCAGACTTGGGCGCTCAAGGCGCGCAGGGCTTGGGCCGAACCCTTGCCCACATCACCGTAACCGGCGACCACGGCCACTTTGCCGGCGATCATCACGTCGGTCGCGCGCTTGATGGAGTCCACCAAGGATTCGCGGCAGCCGTACAGGTTGTCGAACTTGCTCTTGGTCACCGAGTCGTTCACGTTGATGGCGCGGAACATCAGGCTGCCTTTGGCGGCCATCTCGTTCAGGCGCAACACGCCGGTGGTGGTCTCTTCGGTCACGCCAATGATGTGCGCGCCCTTACGGCTGTACCAGGTCGGGTCCACGGCCAGCTTGGCCTTGATGGCGTTGAACAGGCAGGTCTCTTCTTCGCTGGTGGGGTTGGCAATCAAAGAAGCATCGGTTTCAGCGCGCTTGCCCAGGTGCATCAGCAGCGTGGCGTCGCCGCCATCGTCCAGGATCATGTTGGGGCCTTCGCCGGGTGTGCCTGCCGCGCCGAAGTCAAAAATGCGGTGGGTGTAGTCCCAGTAGTCGGCCAAGGTTTCGCCCTTGATGGCGAACACAGGCGTGCCCTTGGCGGCAATGGCGGCAGCGGCGTGGTCTTGGGTCGAGAAGATGTTGCAAGAGGCCCAACGCACGTCAGCGCCCAAGGCTTGCAAGGTCTCGATCAGCACGGCCGTCTGAATGGTCATGTGCAGTGAGCCCGTGATGCGCGCGCCCTTCAGGGGCTGCGACTTGTTGAACTCTTCACGGATGGCCATCAGGCCCGGCATTTCGGTCTCGGCGATTTTGATTTCTTTGCGGCCCCAATCGGCCAGGCCGATATCGGCGATCACGCAGTCAGCGTTGACGGTAGAAGGCATACGTGCATTCATGAGAAAAGCTCCAAGCAATGTGAATGAACCACACACATGGGCAAAGCACTGAAGGGGAAAAACAGGCTCACCGCACGTCGTGTGGATGAGCGTCGTTGCTGTTGAAGTGTTCCGAGCCTCACGCCCCGCTGCCAGCTTTTGTTCAAAGCCAGGGGGCGCTGCAACGCTCCTCGGAATGATGAATTCTATCGCAGTCTTTTCAACACAGCCAGCCATGGACCACAAGATCGCCCCCGTTGCAGGGTTGCTCGCCGGGCATTTGCTAGACTGCCCCCAACCTTAACCGCCCACTCACCTGCCAAGCCCATGCCCCAATTGATGCCCCTCTTTACCGACTACTGGCATTTGTGCTTGGTGGCCGCCGTGATCGGCCTCATCGCGCTGGATTACGCCAACCGCTTCATTGGCCCTGCGCTGACGCTCAAAACCAGCCTGAACCGTGTCCATGCCCAGCTCATCGAGCTGATCGTCCAAAGCCCCTCGCAGTCCATCGACTTGGCCCAGCTCAAAAGCGAGGTCATGACCTCCCCCCCGCTGCAGCACGCTTGGCAGCAATACGCCAGCACGCTGCAGCCGCAGTGGCAAGCCGCCGATGCCGGACCATTGGGTGTCGCAAGGCAGCGCGTCAGCCATTTGTCGCGGGCTTTTTTTGGACAGATGGGGCAGACCACCAGTGGTGGCCGTATTGACTTGTCCAACATCGAACAGTTGGCCGAGAACGATCCTCAGCTGGCCCAGGTCTGGCGCGAGTACAGCCAAGCCTTGGAATCTTTGCAGCAACTCGAAGGGTCAGCCGCCACCACGGCCGGCAAATGGCAGGCCAGCAGCCACGCCGATATGTATTTCACCGAGCAAGTCTTGGTCGACACGCCTTTGCAATCGAACTTCTACAAACACATCCCCGGCATCCTGACCGGCGTGGGCATCATTGGCACCTTCACGGGCCTGATTGCCGGGTTGATCGGTTTTGACGTGTCCAACCCCGAACGCGTGCAGGCCGAGTTGAGCCAACTGGTGCAAACCGTGGGCCATGCCTTTTTGGTGTCGGCCTTGGCCATCACCTTGGCCATGGTGTTCACCTGGATCGAAAAGTCGGTCCTCACGGGCCGTTACCGCCAAGTCGAAGAACTGCAGCAAGCGCTCGACACCCTGTTCACGCCCCAAGGCGGCATGCAGTCGGTGGAGCGCCTGACACTGGCGACCGAAATTCAAGCCGCGCTGTCCTACAAAATCTTGAACCAGCTGCGCAGCTCTGCCACCGGTTCACCGCAGCGCTGAAACCCGATGCTCGGCTCCCGAAGAACGCCTGTCAAAAGGCACCGCGACGAGGCAGAAAAACCCTTCTGGATCTCGTTTTCCGACCTCATGACCGCGCTGATGGTGCTGTTTGTGGTGGCCATGGCGGTGGCCCTGCTCAACGTCACACAAGGCCTGCGAAAAATGGACGAAGGCCGGGCTCAACGCGACACCGCGATCTCGGCTTGCTTGGACGACATTCGCGAGATCACCCAAAGCACCCCCTACCCCGGCTTGAAACTGCGCGGCCAAACGTTGGAGCTCGGATCCCTGGCTGAATTCCCCAAAGACAGCAACGAGCTCGAAGCCCAACGCGCGGCTTATTTGCGCGGTTTTGTGCCCCATATGCTTCAAATCGCCCGCACACCCGAATGCCAAAACTGGCTCAAACGGTTTGTGTTGGAAGGCTATGCCAGCCCCGAGGGCTCGTACCTTTACAACCTCAACCTGAGCCTGGAACGTTCGCAGCGCGTGCTGTGCGTGCTGCTTGACAACAAAGCGGCCGACGCCCTGAACCCAGAAGACCGCCAAGCCATCCGCGAGCAGTTTTTTGTCGGCGGCTCGTCCTTCAACTCGGCCATCTTGAACCAGCCCGAAAAAAGCCGACGGGTGGAGCTGCGTCTGGAGTTCAAAGAGCTGCGCCCCCGCTGCGAAGCCGGCACGCCCAACTGCGACGCCGACGACATCCAACCCTTGCCGTGGGACGACGACGCCAAATGCCCCGTGGCCAAACGCTAACCCAGCACTGAACCAGCACCGAAGCGCCAGGTCCAGAGTGCACTTGGCCCGGTAAAATCACCACTTTCGCCAGCCCGCCCGGGCCTGGCCACCACGGCGGCCCTTGGCCGACCGCACGATTTCAGGACCCCTTGTGACCTACGCCCACGAAACCCGGCGCCGCCGGACTTTTGCCATCATTTCGCACCCCGACGCGGGTAAAACCACGCTGACCGAAAAGCTCTTGCTGTTCTCGGGCGCGATCCAGATCGCTGGTTCCGTCAAGGCCCGCAAGGCCTCGCGCCACGCCACCTCGGACTGGATGGAAATCGAAAAGCAGCGCGGCATTTCGGTGGCTTCGTCCGTGATGCAGATGCTCTACCGCGAGCACGTCATCAACCTGCTCGACACGCCCGGCCACAAAGACTTCTCGGAAGACACCTACCGCGTGCTCACGGCGGTGGACTCGGCGCTCATGGTCATTGACGCGGCCAACGGTGTGGAAGCACAGACCCGCCGCCTGATCGAGGTCTGCCGTCAACGCGACACGCCCATCATCACGTTTGTGAACAAGATGGACCGCGAAGTGCGCGACCCGCTCGACATCCTCGACGAAGTCGAACGCGAACTGGGCATGCCCTGCGTGCCCATGACTTGGCCTGTGGGCCAAGGCAAATCGTTTGGCGGCATCATCAACCTGCGCACGCAGGCCATGACCGTGTTTGACTCCGGCAGCGAACGCCTGCCGCAAGACTTCGAAACCATCCCCCTCACCGAGCAAGCCCAACTGGCCGAGCGCTTTGGCCTGGAGTGGCAAACTGCGATGGACAGCATGGAGCTGGCCACCGGCGCATCGCCCGCATTTGACGAAGCGGCCTTCTTGGCAGGCAAACAAACCCCCGTATTCTTCGGCTCCGGCGTGAACAACTTCGGTGTGATGGAAGTGCTGGACGCCTTGGTCGACTTGGCCCCCGCGCCCAAGCCCCGCACCAGCAATCTGCTGGTCAACAAACAGCCCGTGGTCAAAGAAATCCAGCCCGAAGACAGCGCGTTCTCGGGCGTGGTGTTCAAGGTGCAAGCCAATATGGACGCCAACCACCGCGACCGCATTGCGTTCGTGCGCATGGCGTCTGGCAAATACACCCCCGGCATGAAACTCAAGGTGCAGCGCACCGCCAAAGAACTGCGCCCCACCAGCGTGGTCACCTTCCTCTCACAAAGGAGAGAGGCGGTCGACGAAGCCTATGCGGGCGACATCATTGGTTTCACCACCCACGGCGGCGTGCAGCTGGGCGACACCATCACTGACGGCGCCAACCTGCAATTCACCGGCCTTCCCTTCTTTGCGCCCGAACTCTTCATGACCGTGATCCTGAAGAACCCGCTGCGCACCAAGCAACTGCAAACCGGCCTCGACCAACTCGGCGAAGAAGGCGCGATCCAGGTCTTCAAACCCGAAATCGGCGGCCCCATGTTGCTCGGCGCTGTGGGTCAGCTGCAATTTGAAGTGGTGCAGCACCGCCTCAAAGCCGAGTACGACTGTGACGTACGCCTGGAAGGCTGCCAGTACACCGGCGCCCGCTGGATCACCGCCGACACCCCGGCCGAACTGCGCGAATTCACCAACGCCTACCCCCAGCGCATGTCGCTGGACGCGGCAGGTACGCTGGCGTATTTGTGCACCAGCCCCTACGACGTGCGACTGGCGCAAGAGCGCTTCCCCAAAATCCACTTCCACCCGCTGCGCGAGCACGCCGGTTTGGCACTGGGCTCGGCGGGATAAACGGCCAAAAGAATTGGTTAATTGGGGTCAGATCCCAATTAAATATCAATGTGGGAGCGGCGCCCTCGCCGCGATGAGTCCTCGCCATCCACCACCCATCGCCCCGAGGGCGGGGCTCCTACAAGGAGTTTTGATGCTGCCGCTTTCAGACTGGCGTCCGCCGCAAGGCCTCATCGGCGTCTTCACCGACATCGATGACACGCTGACCACGGATGGTGCGATTACGCCCGATGCCTTGCAAGCACTGGCCAACCTCAAAGCCGCAGGCCTGTGCGTGGTGCCCATTACTGGACGGCCTGTGGGCTGGAGCGAGCCCTTTGCAGCGCAATGGCCAGTCGACGCCATCGTGGCTGAAAACGGTGCAGTGGCTCTGCTCCACCCACACGGCCAGCCACTGCACAAGCTCTACCAACAAGACGCTGCCACACGCGCAGCCAACTTTGAGCGCATGCAGCAAGTGCTGACCCGCATCGAGCACACCATTCCCGGCGCCCAGCGCTCACAAGACAGCGCAGGCCGCGAAACCGACATCGCCATCGACCACAGCGAATTCACGCACCTGCCTCAAACAGCCATCGATGCGGTGGTGCACATGATGCAAGCCGCGGGCATGACCGCCACGGTCAGCAGCATCCACATCAACGCCTGGTTTGGCGAGCACAGCAAGCTCTCGGGGGCGCGATGGATCGTGCAGCAACTCTGGGGTCGCGACCTGCAGTCAGAGATGGACCGCTGGGTCTACGTGGGCGACTCCACCAACGACCAAGTCATGTTCGAGCACTTTGCGCACAGCGTGGGCGTGGCCAACATTCGGCGATTTGAAGCGCAGCTGATGCACCCGCCGCGTTACATCACACCCAGTGAGCGGGGCGCGGGCTTTGCCGAAGTCACGCAACACCTGCTTCGCAAGAGGCAATCCAACCAGCCATGAGCGCACAAAGAAAAACCCCCTGCACCTGATCGGCGCAGAGGGTTTCAAATGATGCTGTCTCAGTGTCAGGGATTAAACGCCTGCGCCACCTCGGTGATCGCTTCCAGCGGGGGCTTGCCCACCAAAGCGGCCAAGCGCAAACGCGCCATCAGGTACAAATAACGCGCCTGCACCAAATCGCGTTTGACCTGCGCCAACTGCTGCTCGGCGTTCAAAACATCCAGCATGGTCCGCACCCCAGCCAATTTAGATTTGTTGGTCGACACGACCAACTGCTCGGCAGAACGTACCGCTTGCTCTAATGCACGCACCTTCAAGACGCCCTCGGTCACACCGCGGTATTCCTTATGCACACGCAAATTCAAGTCTCGCCGCGTGGCCTCCAGCGCCTCTTCAAATCGGGTCTTGTCGGCCACCGCTTGGCGCACTTGCGAGTTCACATAGCCACCCTGGTAAATGGGCACCACCAACTGAATGCCCACCGACTTGGTCACAAAACGCGAATTTTGGCGCGTCACGTTCTCGTTGCCACTGTCGTTCCACTGCGCAATGCCATCGAGCACCGGTGCATGGGCAGACTTCGCCTTTGAAATTTCCTTGTCAGCCGCAGACAAGCGGGCCTGCAAAGCCAACACCTCTGGACCATCGGATTGGGCCTGCGCAAGCCAAGCCTCCAGCGGCAGCAGCTCTGCTGGCAGATTGGCAAAACCCGTCAAATTCAAGGCAGACATGGCCCCCACGGGCTGGTTCACCAAAATCTCCAACTGCCTACGCGTGAAGTCTTTGTTTTGAGTCGCTTCCAGCTCGGCTGCCAAAGACATGTCCAAACGGGCTTGGGCGTCGTCAATGTCGGTGCGTGTGCCCGTGCCCGCCTTCAAGGCTTTTTGGCTGGCATCGAGCAAAGCGGTGTACTGCTGCTTTTGGGCCAACACCAACTTCAATTGGTCTTCGGTCAACAAAGCCTCCATGTAAGCCCCACCCACCCGCACGATCAGTTCTTGTAAATCACGCTGGTGCGTGGCTTCGGCATCGGCCACTTGGTCTTTGGCCTGCTCGTACTGAAAGTAACGCTGCAAACTGAACAAGGGCTGGCGCAGCGACACGGTGTTGCCAAAGCTCTTGTAGTTGCTGTTGGTCGTGGTGTCCTGGCCCAAAAAATTGGGCGTCGTGGTGTCCACATCGTTGGTGTTGCGGCTGAAGCTGGCTTGCACCGAAGGCAGCAACTGCGCACGCGCTTGGGGCAACCGCTCACGCCCGGCGGCCAAAGTGGCACGCGACGCACGGATCGTCGCATCCTGGTCCAAGGCCAGTTGATAGGCCTCCAGCAAGTTCATGCTGTGGGCAGACGCTCCGGCCAAAGAGGTGACTAAGCCAGTGGCCAAAGCCATGCAGGTTTTACGAAAGCGGGACTTCATCACTCTTCCTTCATCGAGCCAGCCATGCGCTTGGTCAGCGGGCTGAGCAAATACGTCAGCATCGAGCGTTCACCCGTCTTGATCACCACCTCTGCCGGCATACCCGCCTGCATTTGGCGCGACCCCAAGGTCTTCAAGCCTTCAGGCGTCACTTCAAGTCGCGCCAAAAAGTAAGCGATTTGGGGATTCTGAGGGTCGGTCAACAAATCACCCGACACCGACAACACCTTGCCCTGCACCACCAACTGGGGGGAGTGTGCAAACGCGTTGAAGCGAATGTCAGCCTGCAGGCCTGCGTGCACCTTGTCGATCAAGTGCGGTGCAATGCGCGTCTCCAGCAACAGCTCCTGCTTCTCCGGCACGATCTCCATCAAGCGCTGGCCGGGCTGCACCACCGCACCCACCGACTGCACCGACAGGCCCACAACTTGGCCGGCAGCCAGCGAGCGGATGTCCACGCGCTGCAAGTCGGCTTTTTGGGCGGCAAATTTTTCGGCATCGGATTGCACCTCTCGCGACACATCGGCCATTTGAGACTCCACCTCTTTGCGGTACTCGGCATGGCGCGAGAGCGAACGCTGCGTGGTCTCGGCAATGGCGCGTGTGGCGCGGATCGTGCCGCCCGTCAGGTCGGCCATGCTCGCCTGCACATCGGCCACCATGCGCTCCAACTCCATCTGGCGGTTGCGCGGTGCATAACCTTCTTTGACCAAATCACGGATGTTGCTGAGTTCTTCCTTGAGCAGTGCAAGTTGCTGCTGACGCTGCACCAGCACATTTTGCGAGGCTTCGCGTTGCGCCTTCATGCCCTCGATCGACTCTTGAAACACCTGCAGGTCAGACTGCAAAGCCTGACGGCGCGACTCGAACAATTGGCGCTGGTTGTTCACCTGCTGGGCCATGAACGGGTCGGCCGCCGCTGCGTCCAACACCTCTTTTTGAAACACCACGCTGGCGGCTCCGGTTTGCTCGGCCTTCAAGCGGCTTTGCATCGCACTCAAACCCAAATAACGCTGCCGAATCGACTCAAAGTTGGCCTTGGTCACCGCCTCGTCCAAGCGCATCAAAATTTGGCCTTCCTTGACCACATCGCCCTCGCGCACCAGCACCTCTTTGACGATACCGCCCGTCAAATGCTGAATGGTCTTGCGCTTGGTATCAATCGTCACCATGCCTTGTGTGGGCACGCCCTCGTCGAGGGGCGCCAAAGCGGCCCACAACAAAAACCCTCCAAAGCCCAGAACCAAGACCCACAAGGCTTTTCGGGCAATGCCACGCGTGTCCGCGGAAGCCAACAAGGCCCCCTCGTCACCACCGGCTTTGACGCGAGCGTCTTCCACATTCGATTGACTCACTGCAGACATTTTTGGGTTTGACATTTCAGTCCTCCATCCGTTGTTTCAAGCCATAGCCTTAAGCTGCTGGCAACGCCGCAGCTGCAGCGCTTTCTTTTTGTTTCTTCAAGGCTTCCAACACGCCATCTCTCGGGCCACTGGCCACCAATTTGCCGTCTTGCAAAATCACCAAACGATCGGCCACCTGGATCACGCCAGGTCGGTGGCTGATCAGCACCACCGTCTTGCCCTGCGCCTTGATCAGCTGAACCGCCTTCATCAAAGCGGCCTCGCCCTCATCGTCCAAGTTGGCGTTGGGTTCGTCCAGCACCACCAGCATGGGCTTGCCATACAAAGCCCGCGCCAAGCCAATGCGCTGACGCTGCCCACCCGACAAGAACGAACCACCCTGCCCCACCCGCGAGTCATAACCCTGGGGGAAACGCAAAATCATCTGGTGCAAACCGGCCGCCTCAGCGGCCTCAATCACTTGCTCCGAATTCACCTCACCAATGCGGGCAATGTTCTCGGCAATCGTGCCGTCAAACAGCTCAATGTCCTGGGGCAGATAACCCACATGCACACCCAAGCTCTCGCGCGTCCACTGCTCAATAGGTTGCTCGTCGAGCAAAATGCGCCCCTCGTAGCCCGGCCAGATGCCCAGCATGCTGCGCGCCAGCGTCGACTTGCCGCAACCCGAAGGCCCCAACACCACCGTCACCGTGCCCGGCAAAGCCACAAAGCTCACGCCGTCCAGCACCGGCTTCTCGCGTCCGGCCACCTTCACCACCAGCTGCTCAATCTTCAAGTTACCCAAAGGCGCTTGGGTCATGGTTTTTTCGCGGCCAGCGTGCTGGAAACCCAGCAACTTTTGCAAACGGCCATAAGCATCTTTGCTGGTCAAAAATTGCGGCCAAGTGCCCACCAGCAAGTCAATGGGTGCCAAGGCACGGCCCATCAATACGTTGCCCGCGATCATGGCGCCAGGGCTGATCTCACCCCGGGTCACCAACCATGCACCCACGGCCAGACTCATCGACTGCTGGGCGTAACGCACAAACTTGCTCACCGCCGTCACCGTACCCACTTTGTTCTGCGAGGCACCCGACATCACCAAAGCCTTGTGCTGCTTGGCTTTCCAGCGCTGGTACAAACTGCCCTGCATGCCCATGGCACTCAACACCTCCACGTTGCGCAACTTCGACTGCAAAAAGTTTTGCGCATCGGCCTGCGCCAGCGCCGTGACCGACTGTGCTTTTTGTGTGGCCGCATGGCCTTGCCAAGCAATCGCACCCTGCACCACCGCAAACAACAGGGCCACCGCGCCCAACCAAGGGTGCAGCATGAACAACACTGCCAAATAAATCGGAATCCACGGCACATCAAAGAAAGCGAACACGCCGTTGCCCGTCATGAACTGGCGCAGCACCGTCAAGTCGCCAAAGGCCTTGGAAGGCGCAGTTTCTGCAGGATTCAGGTACGACAAAAAGCTCGCCTTGAACACCCGCTTGCTCAGTGCTTGGTCGAGCTTGACGCCCGTGCGCACCAACAAGATCGAGCGTGCCCACTCGGCAAACGCCATCACGCCAAACAAGAACAAAGCCAGCAAAGACACCACGATCAGCGTCATGTAGCTTTGGCTCATCATCACGCGGTCGTAAACCTGCAGCATGTAGATCGTGGGGGTGAGCATCAGCAGGTTGACCACCATGCTGAAGACCCCCACCACCAGAAACTCGCGGCGGAACGACCACAGCACTTCAGACAAGCCGCGCAGTTCAACAGAATTTTTTTGCTTCATCATTTCTTCCTCATGCGCCTGGCGACACAGCCGGAGTAGCAGGCGCAGGTGCAGGTGCAGCCGCAGGCATCAGCTTTTGCAACACCTCGGCCGTCGGGCCATACAGCTGCTGCGTCCCATCGCGCAAGACCAACAAACGGTCGGTGACCGACAGCACGCTGGTGCGGTGCGTGATCACCACAAACGTGGTGCCACGCGACTTCATGGTCTGAATCGCCTGCGACAAAGCCGCATCACCCGCCTCGTCCAGGCTCGAATTGGGCTCGTCCAGCACCACCAACACCGGGTTGCCATACAGCGCCCGCGCCAAAGCCACACGTTGGCGCTGACCACCGGACAACACACCGCCATCACGGCCCACAGGCGTTTCGTAACCTTGCGGCAAAGACATCACAAACTCGTGCAAACCCACCAAGCGGGTGGCCTCTTCCACGCGGCCCATGTCCACTTCGCCAAATCGCCCAATGTTCTCGGCCAACGTGCCCTCGATCAACTCAACGCCCTGCGGCAAATAACCCAAATACGGCCCCAGCTCTTCTTTGTCCCAAATGTGCACATCGGCGCCGTCGAGCCTGACCTTGCCCGCCAGTGGCGTCCACACGCCCACCAACAAACGCGCCAACGACGTTTTGCCCGAAGCCGAAGGCCCCACCACACCCAACACACAACCGGGCGGCAAACCAAACTGCACGCCGCGCAACACGGGCTGCTGCGAACCCGGTGGCGCGGCCACCAAACCGTCAACCACCAGTTCGCCCGTGGGCGCTGGCAAGGCCATGTTGTCTTTGCGAGCCGGAATCTGCGCCAGCATGTTGTCCAAACGCGACCATGCGGCCATCACACTCACCACCGCACTCCACTGCTGCACCACCTGGGTCAGGGGCGCCAACATGCGGCCCACCAACACCGAGCCAATGATCATCATCGACGCACCGCCATTGAGTTTGTTCTCCAGCAACAGCCAAGCGCCCAGGCCCAGCATGACCGAGCCCATCAACTGCTGCAACAATTTGGACACCGCGTTGAGTCCCCCCGCAGACTCCGAAGCCCGTGCCTGAAAAGCCAAAAACGCATCTTGCTTCTTTTGCCACTGGGCCAGCACAGAGGGCATCATGCCCATCGACTCCATCACCTGCGTGTTGCGCAGCGACGCATCGGCGTACACCTGCGCCTCTTGCGAACGGCGCTGCGCTTCCAGCAATGGTTTGCGTGAGGACTGCTGAATCATCCAAGCCACATAGGTCTGCGCCAGAGCGCCCACCACACCCGCCCAACCCAGCAAGGGGTTGATCAAGAACAACAAAAACACAGCCACCAGTGCGACTGGCACCTCAAACATCGCGCTCAAGGCCGGGTTGTTGAAGAACTCACGCACCGTTCTGAAGTCGTTTTGCACCTGCATGGCCGCACCGCCCATTTGCTTTTTCAGCAACCCGTCGAACATCGCGCCATAAATCCGGTCCGACATCTTCATCTCGAACTGAATGCCCACGCTCCAGAGCAAGCGCGAACGGATCTTCTCTAAAAGTTCCATCACCGCGTAAGCGCCAAACGTGACCACCGTCAGCATCACCAAGGTGGCAACACTGCGGCTGTTGACCACCCGGTCATAGACCTCCAGCATGTACACCGTCGAGGTGAAGCCCAGCAGACCCACCACCACACTCATGACAATGGCCGAACGCCAGGCCGGCTTGAAATCGAGCAACGCCAAGCGCAACTCGGACACAGAAGAATCCAGTTTCATGTGGGGGCAACCTCTACAGACACATATTCAGGAATGGAAGACTCAGGGGCTGCCGCAGCATCGCCCAAAGCCGCATCAGACACATCGCCATCAACACCCTCGACCGTATCGGGTGAATCGGCAGACACCAAGAAAAACGACAACTCAAACGTCTTGTCCAAACGCTCGTTCAAGACAATTTCACGCAGCTTGGCTTGCTCAAACAAAGCCAACTTGTCGGCGTCAAGCTGAAGCTCAAAGCGCATGCGCCCGTCCATGGTGAACAGCGACAACTGCCCCGGCTTGATGCTCAGGGTGTGGCGGTCAAAGTAAACGGGGCAACTGTCGGCAAACTTGAGCAGCGGCAGCGGCTTGCCCGGCAAACGCGACACGTTGTAAGGGCTGGCCGCGGCCTGGTAAATCAGGCGCGACATTTTGGACACCGCGTAAATCGCGTTGCACACCATCTGCGAGCCCAGCTCGGGAAACTTGGCCCGCAAGCTGCGGTAATGCAAATGGTGCAGTGCCACCCGGTTCCAAACCCGGGACTGCTGCACCTGCGGTGCAAGCTCGTTGCAGACCCGCGCAAACACCGCACGCAGCTCGCACAAACGCGCGTGTTGCTCGGGTGAAGTGTTCAGGGGAACGCGGATCAAGAAGTTCATATAGGAGGTGAAGTATACACAACTCCTATATGAAGTTTATCGGGTGAGGATTATGGTTTTTAACAATTCAAGGCTATAAAGACTACAACCACGGTCAGGAGCGGTTGATGGCATCGGCAACGCAAGACAGCAGCACAAGCACAGACCCACAAGAATCGCCAATGTCCAACCTGGCCCTGCCGCTGGGTCTGGCAGCATTCCTCGCCTCCTGTGGCGGTGGCGGTGGCAGCGCATCCACACCCAGCTCACCCACCCTACCGGGCCAACCGACCCAGGCCGAAGCCGCCCGATTTTTGCTGCATTCACAGTACAGCGCCAGCTATGACGACATCGCCAAAGTCCAAAGCCAGGGCTACAGCACCTGGCTTGACAACCAAATGGCCACGCCCATGGGGCAAACGGCTTGGCAGTGGCTCAAAAGCACAGGTTATGACCTGATCAACGAAGAACAGCTCTTTTTCAGCGATCAACCCTGCAGCTACATGGTCTGGTACCAAATGATGGCCTCCCCTGACCAAGTCAGAAAGCGTTTTGCCCTCGCACTGTCAGAGTTTTTTGTCGTGTCTATCCAAGGCATCCAGCTCAACTGGCCGTCTTTTGCCATGGCCCGCTACTGGGACATCTTGTGTAACAACGCCTTTGGCAATTTCAGGCAACTGCTTGAAGAAGTCACTCTTTGTCATGCCATGGGCTCGTTCCTCAACACCCAAGGCAACCAAAAAGCCGACGCACGAACCGGCCGCGTGCCCGATGAAAACTACGCCCGCGAAGTCATGCAGTTGTTGTCCATCGGTCTGCTGCAACTCAACCTCGACGGCACCCCCAAAATCGGCAGCAACGGCCAGCCACTCGAGACCTACACCCAAAGCGACGTCAGCAACCTCGCCCGCGTCTTCACCGGCTACGAAATCGACGAATCTGTCGGGCGCTTCACCAGCCCCCGTCCGCCCAACTTCACGGTGCTCAAGCTGGAGTACACCCTCAAGCCCCTGCGCCTCAACCCCAACCGGCACTCGCCAGAAACCAAAGTTTTTCTGGGCACCACCATCCCGGCTGGCACTGACGGCACCGCCTCGCTGAAGATCGCACTCGACACCCTGTTCAACCACCCCAATGTGGGCCCCTTCTTTGGTCGTCAGATGATCCAGCGGCTGGTCACCAGCAACCCCAGTCCGGCCTATGTTGCCCGCGTGGCCAGCGCCTTCAACAACAATGGCAAAGGGGTTCGCGGTGACATGGGTGCTGTGCTGCGTGCCATCTTGCTGGATGAAGAAGCGACCGGCACCGCCAGTCTTGGCAGCAACAGTTTTGGAAAATTACGTGAACCCATGGTTCGCATTGCCCAATGGGCACGCACCTTCAACGCACGCTCGGCCAAAGGCACCTGGAAAATGCAGGGCTCCACCTATTCGGCTCGCGAATCAATTGCCCAAAACCCCCTCACAGCGCCATCGGTCTTCAACTTCTTCCGCCCGGGCTACGTACCCCCTTCAAGCGCACTCAGTGCCACAGGCGCCACCGCACCAGAGTTCCAACTCGTCAACGAAAGCACCGTCGCTTCGTACATTAACTACTTGCAAAACATCCTTTACCAAGGCATTTGGGTGCGCGCACCTGAGCTGGTCACCAACCCCATGGACAGCACCAGCACCGATGGCCATGACATTGCGCCAGACTACAGCTTTGAATTCACACTGATCGGCAACACCAACGCCCTGGTCCAGCACCTGAACCTGTTGCTGTGCGCAGGGCAACTGGGCAACGACACCGTCAACCTGATCGTCAACGCACTGAACCAAGACCAAATCACCGCCTCGGCCAGTGACAACTTCAAACGCATCCATGTCGCCCGCGCCATCATGTTCGTCATGAGCAGTGCCGACTACCTGGTGCAACGCTGAAAGCCCGACCATGCACCTGCTCCAAAACGACAAGCACACGCGCCGCGCATTTTTGCAACGCGCAGGCCAGCTGGGTCTTGCTGGCGTGGCCACGCCCCTGGCACTCAATCTGGCCGCCATGGGCGAAGCTGCCGCCTTCGGCGCCACCGATTACAAAGCCCTGGTCTGCGTCTTCCTGTATGGTGGCAACGACTACGCCAACACCGTGGTGACCTACGACCCCGACAGGCACGCCCAATACGCCGGTATCCGCGCAGCAGGCGCGGGCACATCGGCAGGTGGCATCGTTCTGGAGCGATCCGCCCTCAGCAACACCGTCCTCAAACCACGGGTGCCGCTGCGCAATGAAAAATTTTATGCGTCTAACTATGAGCTGCAATATGCCCTGCACCCGGCCCTCGTCAACACGGCCAAACTCTTCAACAACGGGCAAGCAGCTGTTCAGTTGAACGTGGGCCCATTGGTGGTGCCACTCACCCGACAGCAATACAACAGCCAACAAACTCAGCTGTACCCGCTGCCGCCCAAACTGTTTTCGCACAACGACCAACAATCGCTTTGGCAAGCCTCATCGCCCGAAGGGTCCACCACAGGCTGGGGCGGCAAAATCGGCGATCTGGCCTTGAGCAGCAACAGCGATTCGCTGTTCTCCTGTATCTCGGTCACAGGCAACAGCGTCTTCCTGTCGGGCAATAACGCATTGCAGTACCAATGCAGCACCGACGGCGCGATTGCCGTGCGCTCATTGAATGACCAATATTTTTACCAACCCGCCATGCGGGATGCCTTTGGCCAAATGCTGCGCCAAACAAGCCCACACCTGCTCAAAAACGAATACAACGCCGTCATGCGCAGGGCACTCAGCTCAGAAAGCAAAGTCACCAACGCCCTCGCAGGCGTCAATCTGCAAACCCCATTTCCAGCAGGACAAAACAAATACAACAGCCTCACCGACCAACTCAAAATGGTGGCCAAGCTCATTGGCGCCCGCAACACCCTGGGCGCCAAACGACAAGTCTTCATGGTCTCGTTGGGCGGCTTTGACTTGCACGACAACCTGATCGCCCGCCAGCCCACATTGCTGGCCGAAGTAGACCAGGCCATCAACGCTTTTTACAATGCGACGGTCGAACTGGGTGTGGCCGACAAAGTCACCACCTTCACCGCATCCGACTTTGGTCGCACCCTCACCTCCAATGGCGATGGGTCCGATCACGGCTGGGGCTCTCACCACCTCATCGTCGGAGGCGCCGTCAAGGGTGCGGCGTTTTATGGTGAAGCGCCACCTGTCAGTGTTGGAGACACATCCAAACCCGAAGACCAGTGGCACGTTGGCCAAGGCCGCCTCTTGCCCAGCACCTCGGTCGATCAATTTGCGGCCACACTGGCCACCTGGTTTGGCGTGGCACCTTCAGAGCTCAATGGCATCTTGCCCAACCTAAAACACTTTGGCAGTGCTGCGGGACGCCCCGACTACCCCACCCAACTCGGGTTTGTTTGAGCCTCAGGCGATCCAGCCGCCATCGTCATTCAAGATGGTCCGCATGGCTGTCAACATGACCACGCCGAGGCCAAAGCTGCCACCGACAGGATTTGTCACATCCATATAGAAAACCTCATCGGCCTCGGGCCTGGTGTCGCCGATGATCTCCACAGCCATCACCGCTTGCACCTCACCCGGATACAGCTTGAGCGTGCCATTGACAGAAACATAGTCCTGCCCCTTGACGGCGGTGCCATCACGGGTGGCATAGTCCACACTCAAAATTTGGTCTGGACTGGTCCGAACACCCGTGAACTGAAGCAAGAAATAGGCATAACTGGTGCCACTGTTACCCTCTGGCAGCTGTTTTTTCACATCTTCCGGCTTCGTGGGCGCGTTGGGATAGGCCGCGCGCAAGCTCTGATCGATCCACTGCTGGTCATAACTCACACGTTGCCAAGCCGCAATCTCGCCAAAAGTGCTGTTGACCACGCCATCGGCATCAGGCTTGGCATCCCCTTGGCTTAAGCTTGCGCTGTAACTGGCAATGCCTGCAACACGGCCTTGAATGAATGCGGGCCCACCACTGTCACCCGTGGTGATCAAGCCCTCGCCTAGCCCCAAGCCCGTTTCCCTCAGATTCAAAAACTGGCCAAGCGCGTCATGCGCCGCCGTTCCATCGTCAAAATCTGCCGCCATCTGGCTACCAGTCAAAGGCGTCCAGCCCATGCCTGAACCCAATTGGGTTTTGAGCGCGGACATGTCCGCATCAAAAACATTGCTCGCTTTCTGACGGATCGGATCGCCACTGTAACTGGGCATCACACCCGCACTGCCAGTGCCAGGTCGGCCATAACCCACAAAGGTCATGGTTTGACCTACTTCATCACTGCTGCGGTAAAGCTGATACCGATCGGCTGCCAAAGGCGATGAGTCGGACAACCACACCAAGGCCAAATCACTGTTGCTGTTGGCTGGATCGTAATGCGGCTCTATCAGCACACGCTGACTGACTTTCTCTGACTTGCCTGCAGCGGTTTCGAAATGCACCGTGGCTGAACTCAGCCCGCCTGTAAACAAATGCGCTGCCGTCAAAACGGCCCGCCCGTCGTACAGCAAAACCCCGGTTCCGTAGTAGCCCCCAGCAGACACACGCACCACACCGTCATAACCCACACCCGTTAGAGCACGGTTACGAATATCGGTGTAAGCGGTGACTGTGGCAACCATCGCTAAAGTATAAGAGCCAGGTTACAACAACCCATGTCAGCCCTTACCGATCAAGCACCCTCACGAATGCCTGTGACAACTCAAGGCCCAGTGACAGTGATCGGGACTGTGGCGGCCAGACTGTCCACTTTGCCATCGTTGACCACTAAGGTCCCCACATACACCCCCGCCAAATCTGCAATGAATGTCGACCGCATGGCGTTAGGAGTGATCAAAACTGCTGTACTCCCGGTAGGCTTGGTGGTCAACACCCATTTGTAGCTCAGCAAATCCCCGTTGGCATCGGTGCTCTCGACGCCATTCAAGGTCACTGTTGGCTTGGTGGTAACGCCCAACACAGTGGTAATTACCGCTGTCTGAGCGGCACCGGCATTGGCAACAGGTGCCGCGTTCACATCGGTCACGGTCACCGTGGTCGAGTTGATCGTGCTGTCGATCTTGCCGTCGTTCACCACCAAGACAGCCACATAAACTCCACTTTTGTCTGCAATGAATTGGGGCTTTTGCGATGTTGCCGGTGATGCTGTGGAAATGGTTGCATTGCTACTCGAAGGCTTCGAAACCAAGGTCCATTTGTAGGTCAAGGTGTCCAGGTTGGCATCTGTACTGGCTGAACCATCCAAAGTCACTGTTGCACCTGTCAATAAATTTTGACTGACACCGGCATTGGCCACAGGCGCCGCGTTCACAAGGGCTGCATTGACCACCACAGACACAGGATTGCTGTTCAACCTTCCATCATTAACCACCAATGTTGCCACGTAAGCACCCGATTTGTCGGCTACAAAAGTGGGCTTGGCCGACGTTGCATCGGAAAGCGCAGCCGCACTTCCTGTGGGCCTGGACAAAGTCCAGCTGTAGGTCAGCGTGTTGAAGTCCGCATCACTGCTCGCTGAGCCATCCAGCGTCACCGTCGCATCGGGCAAGACGTTTTGACTGACGCCAGCATTTGCCACAGGCTGGGAATTGGCCGTTGACGCATTAATAATGACCAATTTCGGTGCGCTTTCAGACTTGCCATCTGAAACCGTCAGGCTGGCCACATAAGTACCCACGACATCCGCAACAAAAGTGGGCTTTGCAGAATTGGCCAATAAAAGCAGGGCGCTGCTCTTGTCAGGCTTGACAGGCAAGGTCCAGTTGTAGGTCAGCACGTCGTAAAAGTTGGCGTCGCTGCTGGCACTTCCGTCCAAAACAACTTTGGTATTGAGGGTCACATTTTGCGCAATGCCCGCATTGGCAACGGGCACGGCATTACCCGTGGTGGCCACCACGGTCACGACCACCTGCGGACTCGACAGCTTGCCATCGCTCACGATCAAATTGATCACATACGTTCCCGCGACATCAGGCTTGAATGTGGGCTTGACTGCAGTGGCATCGGATAAAGTTACGCTGCTTCCTGACGGCTTGGAGAGCACCGACCAGGCATAAGTCAACAAATCGCGATTGGCATCTGTGCTGGCACTGCCATCCAACGTGACCGTGTTGCCGACCAAGGCATTTTGGTCCACACCTGCATTGGCCACAGGCCGGATATTTTCATTGGATGCAATCACCGTGACCACGATCGGCGCGCTGCTCAACTGGCCATCCGAGACAGTCAGCCTCAGCACGTAAACACCCGAAACATCGGCCAAGAAAGTAGGCTTAACCGAGTTCTCCGATGACAACACAGCGGCGCTGGATGGCGGTTTGCCGCTCAAGCTCCAAGCATAGGTGAGCGTGTCATTGTTGGCGTCTGAACTCCTTGTCGCGTCCATGGTCACCGTGGATCCTGTGGTGACATTTTGGTCCAGACCCGCATTGGCTACGGGGGCGACATTGGGTGGTGTCGAAGAACAACCCACCAAACTTCCCAGTGCGGAAGAACAGCCACCACCGCCACCGCAAGCCTGCAACAAACACACAAGCGCGCACGACACCAAAATTTTGAGGTTAAACATAGTTTATAAAATTTCAATCAGTTACAAGACGGATAAACAACGTCAATCTGGGCAGGATATTTCAAACCACGGGCCGTGGCCATATCGACTGCGCCGCCGACCAGGCCGCCCAGAAGCACATTGCCTGCCACGGCCACCTGCACTTGCGGGCGAACCGATACCGTGTGTTTGTCCACAAAAGCTGACTTGCAGGTCACGCGCAAACCAAACATGTCTTTACTGACCTCGATCTGCCTGGGCGCATTGAACGCCCAACGGCCTCGGGAGTTTTCGGCCACACAATGCGAGGGCATGCTCATGCCATAGCAAATCGCACGCACTGATACGACCTGCTTGTCCTCGTTGAGAACACTGGCACACCCTGTTGTTAGCAAAAGCAATGACAAAGCAGCAATTAATTTGATCATGCGTAGACATCCCGAAGTTTTAACCCACCATTCGACACATCGACACCAAATTGCACAACTTGAATTTCTATACTTAAACCCAATAAATTTAATACCAGAGAATTACTTGTCATCAACTGATTCATGATTGTGCACCCCTCAAACGCGACGACCATGGTTGCTGCGTGTGAACGGGCCAGAACTGGATCAGGCCAGCTTGATCACCTCCACCGCCTCCATCAGCCGCTCGCGCTTGAGGTGTGCATAGCGACTGGTGGTGCGGATGTCGGCGTGCCCCAGCAGCTCTTGCACCTCGTAAAGGCTGCGCCCGGCGTTGACCAAAAAGCTGGCAAAGCTGTGGCGCAGATCGTGGATGCGCATCTCAGGCAGCCCGGCCTGCTTGCGCGCCGTGTTCCAGCTGTAATAGATCGACACATAGGGCAAGCCCGTTTGCGGGTTGGGGAAGATGTAGTCTGCGTCGGAGGGGATTACCGATGGCCAGCCGTTTTTGAGTTTCGTCAGCAGGTCAACGGCCCCTTGCGACAGCGGCACATACCGGATCTTGCCTGACTTGGTTTTGGGAATGCGCCAAGACGACTGAGCCCAATCGATGTCGACCCATTTGGCATCCAGCGCCTCGCGCTTGCGTGCCCCGGTGTAAAGCAAAAACGGAACGATGTGCTGCAGCATGGTGTTGTCACTGGCTCTCACGGCGCTCATGAGTGCCACGGTTTGCTCTGGCGTGAGATAACGCTCAATCTTGTTGTCGTCCTTGATGTTTTTCAGATCAAGCGCTGGGTTGATTTCGATGCAATCCACTTGCCAGCGCATGGCCAACTTGTACCCGTATTTCAACAACACCAACAGCCGATTGACCGTACCCGGGGCAAACCCATCGGTCCGCATGGACTGCACCAAGCGCGCAATGTCGGGCGTGCGCAATGCGGCCATGCCACGCGCGCCAAGCGTCGGCAAGATGTGGTTGCGAATCATGCTCTCATCGGTGCCCCAACTGCGCTTGTAGGTTTTGACATAAGGCAGATACTGGTCTACAAAAAACTCTTGGAC
Source organism: Limnohabitans sp. 15K (assembly GCF_002778285.1). Taxonomy (GTDB): domain Bacteria; phylum Pseudomonadota; class Gammaproteobacteria; order Burkholderiales; family Burkholderiaceae_C; genus Limnohabitans_A. Next base: position 79,397 of record NZ_NESM01000003.1, on the reverse strand, counting down.
CGTCAAGGCATTGGGTGCCAGCAAATCACCCCGAAGATCGCTACCAGCGAGCAATTCCCGCAAGTGTGCACGAGCAAGCTGACGGGCCTCGTCCAAAGTGATCACACGGGCATCGCCCAGCGTGATGTGCCGCTTGACCTTGTCTTGTATGTAATGCAACCTGTAAGCCATGTGGCCACTTCGTTGTACGTCCACATACAAGCCGCGAATCTGTGTGTCAAACACCTCCAGATGGCTTCGCTCTGGCGGGCAACTCAATTGCTGAACAAAAGCTTCGCTCAAGCGTGAAACGCTCATGAGGTCATTCCTTCGTCCACAAAAATCTTGTACTGCGGATTGTCGCGGCGCATCAGGAAGTCAGCTGTTAACTGCTTTACACAATGCACATTTGTCTCTGTTTTTTATTGAATTAACACCATTATTACTGTGCAAAAAGTCCAACGAACTTCAAACGTTTGAACGTCGTTGATTCACCGTTTTTGAATTTCTATATTCGTTAATTTCCAATTAAAGCAACACTTTACGACACACATACTTTCACACTCACTACGGGCGTGGATGTCGTGGTTGGCGGCGCTGGTAATGACACGTTCAATGGCTTGCCATCCAGCACAAATGCCACTTTCACTGCTTTCGACAACATCGACGGTGGTGCTGGCAAAGACACACTCAACGTGATCAGCACCAGCGGCGCTGCATTCACGATTCCTTCTTCCGCAGTGGTCAAAAACATTGAAACTGCTAACGTGACGGGTGACAACACCGTTACTGCCGATGTCACTGGCTGGACTGGTTTGACATCCTTGTTGACCGCGAGCACAGGCGGCTCCACTGTCACCGCTGCAGCTACAACAGCTGTTTCCGTTGCCAACACATCAGGCAACATCTCTGTCACTGGTGGTGCCTCGCAAACAGTGAATGCCACCTCTACTGCTGCCGATACAGTGACTTTGAGCGGTACCAAAGGCGCCGTTTCTCTGACGGGTGTGGTCTCTGGTACTGGCAACTTGACCGGCGGTGCGATTTCCGTGACCGGTGGTTCCACCGTGACTGTGAACCAAACACAGAAACAAGCCACAGTGAACACCACCACAACGGCTGGAGCAGTGTCTGTGACCGGTACTGCTGACACAACGGCTGTTTCGGTGACCAACACCAAAAAGGTCGCAGCATCTGTGACCGTTGCAGGTATCGCAAACAACTCAGTGGCTGTCACGGACGTCAACTATGGCTCTGACACCAAAGCGGGCACGATCACTTCCGTCACTGCAAGCGGCTACACCTCGCTGAACATCAACGACAACGCCTTGACAAGCTTGAGCGTGACCAACGGTTCTAGCAACATCATCATTGACAACTCTGGTTTGACAACCGCTACCAACAAGACTTTGGCAGTGACTGCCGATGGCCTGACAGGTGGCACGCTGGACGACGCTGACATCTACACCACGCTGAACGTCACAACAGCCAACAACAACTCGACCCTGGCCAACATCACCTTCGGTGCCGTGACCGCATTGACTGTTGCGGGTACCAAAGGCTTGACGCTGACGTCTGCTGCCGGCTTGTCCGCTCTGAAAACCCTGACAGTGTCTGGCAGCGCCGGCATCACTGCCGACGCGAGTGGTGCAACTGTGACTTCTGTTGATACATCCGGCACCACCGGCGCATCGACCGTCACTGTGGACGCCACCAAAGCCACCTTCACCGGCGGCGCAGGTGCTGACAAGGTCACTTCTTCGGGCAACGTGTCCAAGGCCATCACACTGGGTGACGGCAACGACACCATGGTGCTGGGTGCCAACACCACAACAGCTGCCATCGGTGGCGGTGCAGGTACAGACACCCTGTCGATCGCTGCTGCTGCTGCTGCGACGGCTTCTGGCAGTGCAACTTTTGCAGGCCTGGTCACTGGCTTTGAATCGTTGATTTTGACGGGTGCCACGAACCAAACCATCGACCTGGCCGTGTTGGGCAACTACAGCGCTGTTTCCACTTCGGGTGGTAACGGTTTGACCTTGAACAACTTGCCTAGCGGCGGCACTCTCACCCTGACCGGTGCTGGTACTGCTTACACGGTGGCCAACAGCGCCTTCACTGCCGGCACGAACGACGTTTTGAACGTCGCGTTGACCGACGGCACTGGTGGAGCTATTTCTTTCGCTGCCACCGGCATCACTGCCACCAGCGTTGAAACCATTGCCATCACAACAGCAGACACACAGACAACACCTACGAATCCTACGGATTTGTTGACTGTCTTGGGCAACTCTGCAGCCACCATCACTGTTGCTGGTAACGCAGGCCTGAACCTGACTGCTGCCTCCACAGCCCTGACATCGTTGGATGCCACCGGCATCACCAAGGGTGCTTTCACATTCACCTCTGGCGCTCTGGCTGCCGCTGCTGTCATCAAAGGCACGACCGCAGCAACCAACACCGTGACGTTCTCTGCTGCTACCAAAGCAGTGACCTACACCGGTGGTACAGGCGCCGACGCGATCACAGCCGCCAACGGCAAAAACAACGTGATCACTTTGGGCGACGGCACCAACAGCGTGACTGGCTTAGGTGGTAACAACACCATCACTGGCGGCAAAGACGGTGACACCGTGACTTTGACCACCGGCAACAACGTGGTGAACCTGGGCAACGGTGCCAACGCGTTCACGGCCACAACAGGCAACAACACGTATGTGGGTGGTACAGGCGTGGACACGATCTCAGTTGGCGGTGGCGTGAACAGCATCACCACCGGTACAGGTGCTGACGTGGTGACCCTCACTACAGCAGGTGCCAACGTGAACGTGTACACCACGATCACCGACGCACACGCGGGCATGCAAATCGCCTTCACCAACTTGGGTACAGAGACTTTTGTCACTGCCAAGGCGACTTTGGCAGGCACCGCTGTGTTCCAGGATTACGCCAACGCCGTGGTTGCTGGCGCTACGCAAGCTGACCACAGCGCTGACGGCGCATTTGGCTGGTTCCAGTACGGTGGCAACACCTTCCTGGTTCAAGTCAAGCACGACACCACTGCTGGTATTGCCCAAACCTTCGTCAACGGCGTCGACCAGATCGTTAGCCTGACAGGTTTGATCGACCTGAGCACTGCCACCGGCGGTACAACCAACATCCTGACATTGGTTTAATTGTTAGTGCGTTGAATGTGCCTCGGCATTTGCTGAGGTTCATTAAGTGATCAAAAATCCCTGCCACTGCAAAGTGGTGGGGATTTTTTTTAGCTCGACAGAATTGACGATACCTCGCCGATGGGACTGCCTGGCCTACTGGAAAACTCTCGTTAAGCACTTGAGTTCTTTGAATCGGAGAATAAGTCACTCACTACTGGTGTGGACATATCCGGTGTGATGAAAGGTGACGCTGGTACTACGGTTACTACAGGTAACGATTTTTTTGTTGCTGATAACAGTGGTACCAACGTAACAAACCTTGCTGACGTTTTGAATGGCGGTGCAGGTACTGACACATTGACTGTGTACGGTTTTACAGCAGGCTGAATCGCCCCGGATTTTGAGGAGGCTCCACACTTTGAGAAGATGTAGCCATGAGCAAGAAATCAAACCGTTTTTCACCCGAGGTGCGCGAACGCGCTGTCCGCATGGTGCTCGAACATAGAGGCGAGTACCCCTCCCTGTGGGCCACCATTGAGTCCATTGCCCCCAAGATCGGCTGCGTGCCGCAAACCCTCAACGACTGGGTTCGACAGCACGAAGTTGACGAAGGAATGCGCGATGGCGTCAGCTCTGAGGAGCGAGCACGCATCAAAGACCTGGAGCGTGAAGTTAAAGAACTGCGCAAAGCCAACGAAATCCTCAAGCTGGCGAGTGCTTTTTTTGCCCAGGCGGAGCTCGACCGCCGACTCAAGTCCTGAGGGACTTTGTTGATCAAAACCGCAAGGCCTATGGGGTCGAGCCGATTTGCAAAGTGCTGCAAATTGCCCCGTCTGGTTACAGGTGCCATGCCGCCCGCAAACGCAAGCCCGAACTGCTTTGCGCCCGGGCCAAGCGAGATGCCGAGTTATCGCCCCAAATCCAAGCCGTCTGGCAGGCCAACATGCAGGTCTACGGCGCTGACAAGGTCTGGCACCAGATGAATCGTGAAGGCACCAAGGTGGCGCGCTGTACGGTCGAGCGGCTCATGAAGCGCATGGGATTACACGGCGTTCGCAGGGGCAAGGTCATCCGCACGACAGTCCCAGACAAGGCGGTCGCGTGCCCATTGGACCGAGTTAATCGCCAGTTCAAAGCAGACCGTCCTAACCAGCTGTGGGTGTCAGACTTCACCTACGTTCAGACTTGGCAGGGCTGGCAATACGTGGCTTTTGTGATCGACGTGTTTGCCCGGCGCATCGTGGGCTGGCGCATGAGCAGCTCCATGCGCACGGACTTTGTATTGGATGCACTGGAGCAAGCGTTGTTTGACCGGCGACCAGAGCGCTCCGATGCCTTGATTCACCACTCAGACAGGGGTTCTCAATATGTTTCCATTCTCTACACCGAACGCTTGGCTGAGGCGGGCATAGAGCCCTCGGTGGGCAGCCGTGGCGACAGCTACGACAACGCCTTGGCCGAGACGATCAATGGGTTATACAAGGCCGAATTGATCCACCGCCGTGCACCTTGGAAGACCAAGGAGGCACTGGAACTGGCAACCCTGGAATGGGTGGCCTGGTTCAACCACCACCGACTGCTGAGCTCGATTGGATATATTCCACCGGCTGAAGCTGAGGTGAACTACTACCGGCAACTAGCCGGGAAGACCGAGACCGAGGTCTCAACTTAAACCAACTGGCCTCCACGAAACCCGGGGCGATTCATTCAGCTTGACTGCAGGTGGCAAAGCAATCGTTATGACTGGTGATGATACTGGTGCCAACGATATCTGGCAAATGTGGTATGTGGACGATTCACTCGATGGAGTAAGCGGTACAGTTTCTGCAACTGACGTGGTATGCGTTGGTATCGCTAACGCGGCAGCTGATCTTGACACTTACACAATTGCAAACTTCTTGTTCGCTTAATTGCACAAATGATCACCCCCTAAAAAGGGTGACTGGTTAAGGTTCTGAACTCCAAACCCCATCCCTCACAAGGGGGTGGGGTTTTTTATTGAGGGCATCCACAGTCCCATGGCTTCAGCGAAAGTCTGTATGGCAACTCCACAGCATCCCCGCCCAATGCGACCTTTCAAAGTCACGGTGCTCTGCGACTCCCCAGCTCAGCGCGATCTGGATGTCGCTGCCTTGCATCAAAACGGGTACGAGGCCACAGGCATGGCGAGCGCGGCCACTTTGGACATCTGCGGCCCTGATGTGGTGCTCATCAACCTCACTGGCATGGATGGCGATCCATTCGCCTTGGTTGAAACCGTTGTCAAAACATCACCTCAAGTGGGTGTGTTGCTGGTCATCTCCGCAGACGAAGACGACAAGACGCGGGCATACCAATCGGGTGCTGACAACTACTTGGTCAGGCCTTATGAGCCGGGCGAGTTGGTGGCTGTCGTGAAGAGCTTGTCGCGCCGTCTTCAAAGGACTTTGAATGTCTGAAGTGCCGGAAGCGTATTCTTTCGCAGACCCAGCACCGCTTGACGGGATTGGAGCCGTGCCCATTGGCTGGCTTGACCTGGAGCACGGTGTCTATCTGCACGTGGCCGATGACAACGCCACCGAGGTGCTGATTGTCGGCTTGGCCCGTGCGGACACGCAGGCTTGTAACGTCTTGCTGGTGTACTGACTTGTCCCTCGCCCCCATCTTGTTGCGCGCCCAGACCCACGTCAAACGGGGACAGATCGACGCGGCCCTCAAAATCTACAAGGGCTTGCTGGTCACTTTCCCCAACCACCCTCAGATCAACACCGAAGTGGGGGTTTTGCTGCTGCACCACCGCCCGGCGCAAGAGGCCATCAAGCCTTTAGAAAAAGCGGTCTCAGCCCTGCCCAATGCCCGTGAGTTGTGTGTCTGCTTATTGGTGGCCCATCAAAGGTGTGGCAACCTCAAACGAGCCCGAGAGGTTTTGGCGCAGATGTACTCTCAAGGATTTGAGCCATCTTCCTTGACGCAGTTTGAACAAGAACTCAACGAGCCACCCCGCGAAGACCTTGAGGCTTTGAAGAAGATGGTGAGCCAGCAGCAATGGGTCAACGCAGAAATTGCTGCCCGCATGATGGTCAATGACTACCCCGCAAGCGCCACAGCGCAGGCTTGTTTGAGCCGAGTACTGGCTGCTGAGACAGCGCGATGAACGCGATCGAGGTTGACTTCTGGGCCGAGCTGGCCCAAATCCAAGCCGAGTACATCGGCTGGATTCCTTTGAAGCCGAGGGCTTACCTGCATATGAGCGATGCCTACGCCGCCGAGGTGCTGGTGGTGGGTGTGCCTCAGGCGGGGGATGCGGTTCTGCTGGTGGAGTGATTCACGTCCAAAACTGAGCCACCTGCGGGGAGGGGCTGCTGGTGGGAGACGCCTCAAAATACCCCAAGTGCCGCTTTAGCTTAGTTGGTAGAGCACCCGCCTGTTAGCGGTAGGTCGTCAGTTCGAATCCGACAATCGACACCATGCGCCTCGCTCATGCGGAGCTTTTTGTTTGGTGGGATTGGATACCACGCCGTCAAATTTAACGATAGGGGACGTGGAGCCGGGCTCCATTCCACAGCAGATAAATTTGACTCAGGCAGCTTTCAATACTGGCGCTGTCATCGGCTTGATGGGCTTGCGACGTTTCGCGGCTTTGCGGGCATTACACAGATCACGCTGGGTTTGCAAGGCCAGCCAGTACCCTTGGGTCGTCCCCAGAGCCTCCGACAATCTCAAATCCATGTCAGCAGACACGGCGGCGTGGTCATTGATTACGCGCGACAACATCACTCGGCTGATGCCGATGTGTTGTGCAAAAGCTGTCTTTGTCAGGGCAAGGTCTTCAATCCATCCCGAGAGCAACTCACCGGGCGATGCGGGGTTATGCATATTCATTTTTGCCTCTCAGTGGTAATCCAAATAATTCAACAACTCAACGTCATGCCCAACGAAACGGAAGGTCAACCGCCAGTTGGCCTGCACTGTTACAGAAAGGTATCCTTCCAAATTGCCAGACAGCCCATGCAAACGCCAAGATGGCCGATTGAGGTCTGCCGGACTGGTTGCCACGTTCAGCGCCGTCAACAGTTCTCGCAGTCGCTTTGCATGAATGGGCTGGATACCACTATGGCGGCCAGTCTCAAAAAAGAGTTTGAGACCCTTGTGCTCAAAAGACAGGATCATTTTTTGTAAAGCATGAGTTTACGGAATTCTAACCCGCTGTGCAATCCGGGGCAAAATGGGCCTGCGCTGATATGGGATTGAAAGTGTCAGCATCTTGTCGCATCGGCCATCATGATCCTGCTTAAGGCTTCATCCAGCATGGCATCGTACTGCCACGCAACCTCTAAGAAATTGTTATGGATGCGCTCCCTGCTCCGTGGGAGCTGTAACTTCAAGTTAGCCATCTTGTGTTGCAGGCTGTGGTACTTCCAGATCATCCGATCTTCGGCATCTCCCGACTGTGACTCGTATGAAATCCGATTACAGCGCCTGCATGCAAAGCGGCCATGACGCATGTACAGCAATCCCATGCGTCTGTCGCACCGTGGACAGATGAACCAGCGGCGGTGTCCACCGAAGTGACATGGGGTTTGTGTCACCCCGATCCAATGTGTATGAAACCCGATGTCTACGGTGATGTGGTCGTCGAATGCTTTGACAAGCCCTTCAAGCCGAACTTCACCATATTGCCTCCAGTACAGCCGTTTCCAGTTGCCTGTATCCAGATGCCCAGATCTGGACAGGTACGCAACATCCAGTGCAGAAGCGTTTTCTGCCTTGAGTTTGTGTGCAGGTCGACCAGCCCCCATTCTTCTTCCGCCTTTGCCCATGTCGCGCTCCTTCAGAAAACGAAATCAATTACAAGCCCGACAAGGCCACTTCGAGTGGATGGCTACAAAGCCATGTCCTTCCTGCAAAAGCCTCTCCATGGCCCGCATCTGATGCGGTGGGGGTGTTCCTGCGTGATTCTTAAAGTCCAAAGCGCTCCGCGCAAAACATGAAGAGAAAACAACCAGCTTCATCAGCCCCAGTAGGTAGGAATACAAGGGAGGAAGACAGGAGTAGCTGGGTAATGGATGCAGGCCCAGCCCACCTTGTCAAGTTTGATCATCCTCATCCATCACCGTCCAGCCTTGACATCCTTGTTCGGTAAATTTAGGGCGAGTTCGGCTAATCAAGGGAATGCCCTTATTACCCACCACTCGGCCCTCCATTCAGGTCAGGCCAAGGCAGCACGTCAGTGCTTGGCAGGAGAGATCAGCTCGACCAGCAAACCTTCTGTGCCGTGGTCAAGTGGTCTTGACCCCGTAACCCAGTACCGCCGATATGTTTAATTTACCGCTCGTTTCTCCCTGAACATCTTGTGCAGAATGCTGTGCTAACGCCAGATCAGCCCGTCCTCTGCGTCCCCGGACTGGGATTGGACGAAATTCTTCAGGCGAGGGCGATAACCATTGAATCGAAAAAACACACAAACTGTGACACCCTAACTTCGACAACTGCCCATTCGGGTCAAGACGATCTATTCCAGTCAAAATAGCAACAAGCCCAATCATTAGCAGCCCCTCAGTGCCCACCGCCATCCCACACACACTGCACAGCCTCACCTCCGCCAGATTCTTTGCTGCCATGTGGGTGCTGATGATGCACTTCTCCTCGGTCGGCGCTTTGGGCCACACAGACAGCGTCAGCGCCTACGGCGCGTTTTTGCGCTTCTGGTTGGCCACGGGTGGCTCGGCGGTGGGTTTCTTCTTTGTGCTCAGCGGCTTCATCTTGACGCACAGTTACCACCAGCGCCTGCACGACAACACCGCAGGGCAGCGCCAACACTTTTGGCGAGCCCGCTTTGCCCGTATCTACCCCACTTACTTGCTGGCCTTGTGCCTGACCACGGCCAGCGCCCTCACCCTGGGGCAACTGGGCGTGCAGCCTTGGAGTTCGTGCACCTTGAGCCAATGTGGCGGCTCATGGCTGCTGTCACTGGTGCCTCTGCAGTCATGGTTTGCAGACAGCCAAATCCAACAACTGTGGAACGCCCCGGGCTGGAGCATTGCCACCGAAGCCTTCTTTTACGCGCTCTTTCCGTGGCTGCTGCGCCCTATCATGGCGCTGACCCGGCGGTTCGGCTGGTGGAGCCTTGGCATGATTTGGTTGCTGCAAAACCTGCTGTTTTTCGCACTCAGCATCTACACCGCCCAAGCCAGCCCCGAGCTGCAAGCAGGCCTCGCTTGGTGGCCCGAACGCCTGCCCCTGTTGCGCCTGCCCGAATTCGCCATGGGCATCAGTGTCTGGACACTCTACAACGCACAGCACACACGTACTACGTCCAGCACCCTGCAAACTTGGCAAGCGCTGGCACTCATTGGCGCACTCACCCTCATTTGGTACCTGCCAGCACCGGCCTCTACATCGGTGCTGCACATTCCACTCTCGGGCAAAGCCTACCTGCTGGCCGCCCCCCTGTTTGCTGCGCTCATTTACTGGCTGGCCAGTGCAGAGCGTCAACCCCATCAGCCACTGACACGGCTCTTGTCAGCACCCACACTGGTCACGCTGGGCCAAGCCAGCTTCGCGCTTTACATCATCCATTGGTTTGGCCTGCAAAGCCTGTTCATCGCGTTCCTCCACCAAGGCCCTCCGCCTGTATGGGCCAGCTACCTCACAGTGGCCGTTCTTGTGGTTATATCTGTAGCCCTGCACCTTGGGTTTGAACGCCCCTTGCAAAAGCGGTTGATGCGCTGACATTTGTCACCATTGATTCATTCTTTGACAAATCTTACAAATTTGTCAAAATGTACTCAATTTAACAGGTGATATGAATGAGTAAACCCAGCGGTATTCTGTTTAACGAAACTTACTATCTCTCCAAAAATCCAGATGTGCAGGCTGCTGTAAAGGCAGGCGTGATTGCATCAGGGTATTCGCATTGGCAAAATTACGGACGCTTTGAGGGTCGTCAATCCAGTCCATTTTTTGATGTTCAGGTCTACCGAGACGCGAACCCTGATTTGGCAGCAGCTGGATTAACAATGGAATCAGATCTCATTCGTCACTTCAACACTTACGGCTTCAACGAAGCTCGAAAGTTCATGAGTGATAGCATTTTTGATTACCAATACTATGCGCAGCAAAACCCCGACTTGGCAGCCGCAGGGATCACCACAAGATCTCAATTACAGCAGCACTTTCAGACATTTGGCTACTTGGAAGGCCGTGCAGCCAGTCCCCTCGTGGGCGGTACGGCTTATGTGAACCAGAATGCGGATCTGAAAGCATATCTGCAGACCGGTGCTGGTCTAAACGGCATAACCGATCCCGAAAAGGTCGGCATTTACCACTTTTACAACTTTGGTATTTTTGAAGGCCGTCCAGCAGTACCCGCAACTCCCGCCATAAAACCTGAATTTCTCATGTCGATTGCTGTGGGTGGTGATACCTATATCAACAAGGCAGAAAGTTCAAGGTTCACGACCATCACGCCAACTGTCACAAGCAGCACGTTGGATACACATTCAGCCATGGTGCATGGCACCAAAAATAACGCTCAGACCAGTGAGTTGGCCATGTGGGTCTCGGGAAACAACAGCTACCAATTCGATTCCCGAACCTTTGATGATGGCATCCTCACAGTGGACCTGGTGGATATTTATGGACAAACCAAAGATTTGACGCTCACCAAAGACACCGTGGCACCTGCATTGGTGAATCTCTCTGTCACCGGGCCTAGCACCTTATCTGTCACTTCATCAGAAAAAGGCAAAGTGGGCCTCTACGACAGCTACACCATCATCTCTCTCGCCAGCAGCCTCATTTCGGGCACCGAAACCACGATTGCTTCAGCCAACACGCCCACCACCGTAACGCTTACTGCTCAAAGTGCCGTCAAGTCTGCGAATGTGCGTCTCCAAGATGCAGCAGGCAATACTTCGGACAGCTTTACGATGGTTGTGTTGGGTACGGAGGGTGCAGACAGCATGGTGGCCGGCCCCCTCGATACAAATCTGATGTTTGGCTTTGGCGGAAATGACGTGATAAGGGGTTCCACATTAGCCGATGTCATCTATGCAGGCGCAGGAAACGATACGGTTACAGGCGGCGCGGGTGTTGATGTGATCGATGTGGGCACTGGCGTTGATACGGTTACGGTCGGAACAGTGAACACCGGTGGCATTGACACAGTCAGCTACTTCACCTCAGAAGACTTCATCAAATTCGCTGGCGGACTCAGTTACTGGGACGACACGATCCTCGGCGACATGCAATCCAAAGGGACGCTCATGGAGGCCGCCTCTTATGTGGTCGGCACCTTTGATGGTTGGGCATTGGGATTCGTCTACAAAGGCGAGGCCTATGTCGTCATCGATGGTGCGAAGGGCAGCATCCCATTCAATGCGGCAACAGATGCCATCGTCAAGTTGGTGGGCACGAACCTGGGTACGCTCTCAGCTGCCAACTTCACGGCTTAACCACGGCGCACAGGCAGACTGCGCGGGTTAATGAACGCGGTCATTTGGTTTGCGTTGCAGATGTGATGGTCACTTCGGTCAAGGGCACATTGGCGAAGCCGTTGACCGTGCTTGTGGGCAGTGTTGCCATGGCGTCGGCCACCGACATGCCCTGCACCACTGTGCCAAACACTGCATAACCCGGGCGCTCAGCATCCTGGTAATCCAAAAAGGTGTTGTCTAGCAGGTTGATAAAAAACTGGGATGTGGCCGAGTTTGCCGAGCGAACAGGATCCTTAGGGTCATCGCCCAAACGTGCCATTGCCACCGTAGCGCGCAGATTGCTCAAACCCTTGTTGCTCTCCAAAACAATGGGGGGGCTGAGCTCGCTCTTGGCCACCATGCCAGTGTTGAAACCGCCAGCCTGCACCACAAAGCCGGGCACCACACGGTGGAACAGGGTGTTGGCGTAAAAACCGCTGTTCACATAGCTTAAAAAGTTGTTGACCGTGATGGGCGCCTTAGCTGGGTCCAGTTCGAGCGTGATGGCGCCGCTGCTGGTGGTCAGTGTTACCTGGGGCTTGGGCACCACCACCGTCGTCTGCCAAACCACTTGGCCAGCAGCATCTTTGACTGTGAGCGGCATGTCCCCCACCTGCGTCACCGTACAGTTGAGCACCAACATACTGGTGGAACTGCTAGAAGCAAAGCTTGCGTTGCTACACGCGCCACCTGTGTCCACCGTCATGGTGCTGCGCAAGTCATTGCCGCCGATGTAGATGACGGCTGTTCGACTGTATTGCACAGACTTGGCTTGGAAACCCGTCACCACAGGCGGGAAACCAGAGTTACCGCCACCACAACCCGTCAGCACAAGTAGAAAAATCGCAAGCAAAGCAGTTTGCGCAAAGATTGAAGCTTGAGAGAAAATCATAGAGTTAGTTTAGTACCAAAAGATGGGGGCACTTCTCAACTCGGGTCGTGTTGAACTTTCATACCACATCGTGAACGATGCGTTGGAATGAAGCCTATAAGCGAAAAAAGCCCCGCATCAGCCAGGCCTGTGGGCATCACCCCACCAGCAACACCGCCGCCCCCGCCTGCGGCACACCCACCACCAGCACCTCGGTGGAGTTCTCATCGCTGACGTGCAGATACACGCCTTCTTCCAAAGGAATCCAGCCTATGGACTCGGCATGAATTTCGGCCAATTCGGCCCAGAAGTCAGCCTCGATGGAATGCATCAGCTGAATTTAAGCGTGTCGCCAGCAGGTGCCGTTTGCAATGCAGCTTGCAGGGCTTTGGCATAGGCGATACGCGCTGTTTGAATGGCAGCGGCTTGCGCTTGCAGGCGGGCCAGTTCTTGGTCGCAGAACTGAAGGCTGACCAACTGGGCTTTGGCTTCGTCTGAGAGTTTGTCTGTATCGTAGTCGATGTTGTTGATATTGATAGTGGGCATATAAGAGTCGTTTAATCAAAAAAACCTCACAGCCTTTTGAGCCATGAGGTTGGGAGGTTTAGCACCTAAGCCACCCACCCTTTTCTAAGGGTGGATGAGTTTTGCCTTGGTTAGACTACGACGATGTCGCCGGCTGCGAACGTGGTGTTACCCACCAATTTGATGACGATGTCATTGGCCGCTTGGAAACCAGGAGTTGAATCGTTGATGACCAAATAAGTACCTGCAGCTGCGCCAGTGCTATAAACCACAGAACGAGCAACAATGGTACCTGCACCAGCTGCAGATGCTGCAAACTCGTGACCAGCAGAGTTGTCCAAGCCAGTAGCAGTAGCCAACGCTGTGTAAACCGCAGCCAAGTCAGCAACAGAGGTTACATCGGTCACAGCTGCCAGCATTGTGGCTGCTGTATTACCTGCTGCCAAAGCCACACCTGCCAAAGTAGTACCCGCTACGCCACTTGTCAACTGAATCACGTCGGCACCTGTTACAAAACCTGTGATGGTTTTGGAGTTGGCAGCTGCTGCAGCAGTTACGGCCAAAACCACAGAATTCGAAACGCCCAAGGCATGGGTACCCAAAGTGATTTTGTCCAAGCCGGCTGCTGGCGTAATCACGTTGGCACCTGTGCCCACAATGATTGTGTCTGCACCAGAACCACCAGTGATGGTGTTGTAACCATTGCCAACGGTGATAGCGTTAGCACCATTGGAGCCTGTCACGGTGATGGTGTTGTTGCCATTGCCAGCAGTGATGGTGTTTGCACCTGCAGCACCAGCCAATGTGTTGTTGCCTTCGCCACCAGAAATAACGTCATTCAACGCACCACCAGTGATCGTGTCATTAGCAGCGCCACCAGTCAACACACTACCCAAAGCGTTACCAGTAATGATGTTTGCTTTGGTAGCGCTACCGATAATGGTGACGCCATTACCTGTTGAGCCTGTAGCATCGACTGTCACTGTGCCAGTTGCTGTGGCCGCATTGAAAGTGGTGTTCGCGTTCACAGCAATTGCACCAGTCGTGATGCTGATTGCACCCGCGCCAGATACGTTAACGTTAGTCAAAGCTGTTGCCGAAGTCAAAGCGTCGATTGTGATGCCGTCTGTTGCAACCAAGTTCAATGTTTCCACACCAGCCAAAACGGGAGTGGAAACCGCGAGGGCGTTAACAGGAGCCAAACCGTCGTTAACTTCAACCGTAACGACGTCCAGTTGACCCGGAGTTGTAGAACCCGTCACAGTGATTGTGGGGGTGGAGGTTGCATCAATGACGATGTTTGCAGCTTGCGTAGCTGTCAAACCGGTAACGGCTGTTGTGCCTGACATGATCACTTTGCCAATTGAAGACGCAGTGAATTTGCTTACGTCGACAGCAACAGTCGTTTTGATGGTTTCGAAGTTCTTGAACAAAGCGGCCGAAGCTGTTGTTGAGAAATCAGTAGCGTTGCCAAGGACCAATACGTCAGCTGAACCTGCACCACCATCAATGGCTTTTGTCTGCACAGCACCATTGCTGGAAGTCACAGTATCAACGCCGGAGCCACCAGTGTAAGTTTGACCTGCAAGTGTTGTGATTTTGTTGGCGCCGGAGTTACCCGAAGCATCGATCACTGCAGCAGCAGCCAAATTGGTAGTACCAAATGTCAAGCCAGCAGTGCCGGTCAAGTTGACTTTAGTAGCCAAAATGGAGTCCAAGCCTGTCAACACGTTGGCAGCAGTACCGTTACTTGTAATGTTCACTGTTGTTGCGTTGTCGTCTTTGTATGTACCAGCTGCCACACCGCTCAGTGTGTAGTTGATGGCATGCCCAACAGTGGTGTTCACTGTAGTCACGTCAGCCACCATGCCAGTTGCACTAACGTTGGTCAAGGCCAAACCGGTACCAGTCGTTGCACCTGCATTGTTCAGAGTCAAGGTGGTCAGTGTGTTGTTGCCAGTGGAGCCATCGGTCACGGCGTTACCGGCAGAACCGTAGTTGCCATTGATCGTTGCGCTAGTCAAGCCAGTGTTTGCAGTTGCTGTAACAACGACTCCATCAACCAAGGCAGCCGCAGCTGTATCGGCTGTCGTGATCACTGTGGCTGCGGTTGTCGCAGCAGCGGCAGCTGTCAAGGTAGCGAGTGTGGCAGCTTTAGCAGAAGTTGCAGCAGCAATAATTGGCGCCTCAACGACCAAAGCAGCAGCTTTCGCCTTTGTGGCATCGCCACCAACTGCTTTGAACGCAGTTGCGTAAGCGGTATCAATTGCAATCTTTTGGTCCAGCGTAATGGCTTTTGCGTTCAGCGCTGTCAATGTTGCTGCATTGTTGGCAGCAATGTTTGCAGCAGCGGCTACAGCAGTAGCCATGGTACCGAGATCTGTAACAAGAGTGGCTGCCGCAGTATCTGCAACTTTGGCAGTACCAGCACCGGCGTTAGCTGCAGCGACAAGAATCAATGCATCACGTGCAGCGATGTTTGCTTTGACGGTTGCTAAAGGCACAGCCTTTGAAGCGTTGGCAACAATCGATGTACCGTTTGTAAATGTGATACCGCCATCATTGGCAGTTGCAGTCAAAACACCAGCACCTTTAACGGCGACTGTGCCTGCAGCGATTGAATTAGTAGCAGTGACGTTACCAGCTGCAGCAGTTGCCGCACCGACAATAATGTTACCAGCTGTACTGTTAACGATGGTCACGTTTTTACCGCCATCAACCGCAACGCCAGCAATACCATTTGCTACGTTGATATCGGTTGTTGCAGAGGCCTTCACACCAGCAATCGCACCAGAAGCTGTAAGGTTCAGTGTGTTGACGTTAGTCCAGCCAGAAATGTCTGCGGCAGAAACGCCAGCAGGAGCAGCAGAAGTCAGATTAACTACTTCAACGTTCTTGACTGTTGCGCCGGTTGCGGGGACTAATGAGCTGGTGGTGTTTGCGCCACCAACAGGGGTTGCGTTTGCAGACACAATCAAATTCAGCGTATCAGTTCCGGTGCCACCGTCGATCGCGTCGAGCGATGTATATGTATCTACACCTGCAACTAAGGCTGCATTGAAAGTGTCGTTACCAGTAGTGCTGGTTGTTCCAGCGGAACCAATCATGGATCCAGAGGTATCCACACTAGTAGTGAGTGTGAAAGTTTGGCCAGCAGTGTTAGGCAATGTGAAGCCTTGCTGAGCGCCAAACTTAACGAAGTGAGCAATAGCACCGTTGGTTTTGCTGCCAGCGAAGCTTGCCAAGTTGGCATCGACGTAAGCGGCAACTGTTGGGTAAGCAGCCAGGTAGTCATTCCAGTTGTAGGCGGCCAAAGTGGCGTTGCCTGCACGGCCTTCGTTCAGACCTTGGTTAACGTAGTGGAAAAGCAGATCAGCAGCGTCCAGGTTTGTCAGGGCAGCCAGGTCGGCGTACTTGCTCTGATAGAAAGCTGGGTTGAAATCAGCGTTAGGCTGGTGGCCACGGGCTGCACCGATTTGCACGAAGTATTCGATAGGTGACAGGGTACCTGTGTAGGAGCCCATGTACTTGTCTGCGTAATAGAAGGCATCAAAAGCCTTGTAAGAGCCTTTGATGGCTGCGGGGAGAGCGTTCAGGGCTGCAGTCAGATCAGCGCCAGTTTTGAAGAAAGCCATTGATTACCTTTCAGTGATGAAGAAAGAAACTAAGTTTCAGGGGGCATTGTTGCCAATGCTTGGCGTAGATTCTAAGTGAATGGCAAGCAGTAGCAACACTCTCTTTGGGTGTAACAACACTCAAGCCAGCCATTCTACATTAAGTTGTTTTAAATCAAAGACTTACGCGTTATTTGAAAATAATTACTCGAGCAACTACACCTTTAGGTGTAGTTAGGTGTGTTGTTTTTGTGCAAATTCCCACTGCGGGGCTGGCTGCCGCCTCAGCGCAGGTAGCTCCGGCGCAGACTCAAAAACGGTTTTTCGATCAACTGGTAAGTAATAGTAGCCATCAGCATCACCAGGGGCAGCACGCACACAACGCCGGTCAAGATGGTATCCAGCCGCTCCAGGCCGGTGAAGGGCACCACGCCTGCATGCTTGTTGTAGGCGGCCAGCACCAGGTTGTGGAACACATAGGTTGAGAAGCTGATGGCCCCCATGGCGGCCAGTGCGCGGTCCACCCGGGCCTTGACGGCTTCAGGCCCAGGCCAACGCACTAGCAGGTACACCCACACAAAGCTGCCCCACAGCGCACCCTCGACCAACGGCCAAACGGTCCACAGCGGGCTTTTGAGTTCGGCAAAGCCCACTTGCAGGCTGAACAGGTGCAAGCCCCCCAGCACCAAGGCGCTGGCGGGCAGTAACCACAACCAGTGCAGGCGCAGCTTGGCCGTTGGCGTGTCTTTGCCCTGCGCCAGCCAGAGGCGCCCCAGCAACATGCCCACCACGAACTGGTCCAGACGCCCAAACAGGGTTTCGTAGGCGATGTAACGCACCTCGCCGGATGCGGCAAACACCAAAGCACGCAGCACGAACAGCAGGCCCAGCACGCCCAACAGATAGCGGCTGCCGTATCGGCGGGCAAACAGGATCAAAAACGGGAAGATTAGATAAAACTGCAGCTCGACCCAGATGGTCCACATTTGCTGAAAGTACGGCGACAGGCCGATGGTTTCGGAGCGGAAGGGCATGAGCCAGCCCAGCAGCTGGAAAAAGCCGTAATTGCGGTGGTCGTTGTAGGTGCTGATGAACAGCTGCAAGCAGGCCGCCACGATCAGCAGCGGGTAGATGCGGATGATGCGGTTGCGGATGAAGCCGCCGTAGTCGATGTCTTTGTGCCCGGCAATGACGGTGAAGATGAAGCCGCTGATGACCATGAACAGCGCGATGCCGGTGTGGCCTTCGTCGATCAGGCTGACCAAGGGGTTGGCGCTGCGCAGGTCGCCTTGGGTGTGATGAAAGAAGTGGAACAGCACCACCAAGCTGGCCGCCAAAAAGCGCAGGTGGTCAAGTCGGCTCAGGTAGGGGTGTTGCTGGGTGTGCATGGTGGGGCGGTACCGCGGGGGTTTCAGGGGCGGATCTTGTGCAGGTCGACCTGCCCGGTGTGTGCAATGAATTCGCGCCAGGCCTGGGGCCGTGTTTGCAGCGCTTGCAGCATGGCCTTTGGGGGGTGGCCGCCGGGCAGGCTGTCAAACCAAGCGTCAAGCCCAAAACGGTGGAAGAACGGGTAGGGCTTGGTCAGTGAGTAGCGTGCCAGTTGCTCGCGCAGGGGCTCGGTTGGCGCAACGAATTCCGGAAAGACTTGCAGCAGCTCCGCGTCAGGCAGGGCCAGGTAGTGGCGCAATATGCGGGCGCGTTCCCAGGCGTCGCGCACGATGACTTCGGGCCGCCCGGCGCTGGCGTTTTGCAGGCCGTCCCTAACCCGGAATGCTGTCAGCGCTTGGGGCATGACGTGCAGCCCGGTGTGGCTGGCCAGGCGTATCCACATGTCAAGGTCGGGCACTTGTGCCAGGCGTGGGTCGTACAGGCCGAGCCGGTCATAGACTTCGCGGCGGATCAGCACCGTGGGGTGGCACAGGGCGTTGCCTTCGTCAAAGAAGTGCCGCAGCCACTGGTGGCGTGTGCGCTCACCAGCCACAAAGGCGTTGTGGTCGCGGTGCGCCGGGTCGTCAAAGACTTCGCCTTGTTCGTTGATGAACGCAGGCAAGCCAAACACGGCGCCCACTTGCGGGTGCGCTTGCAGGTAGGCCAGTTGTTGGCCCAGCTTGCCAGGCAAAAAGTAGTCGTCGGAGTTGAGCACCGCAATGAAGCGACCACGGGCGCGCAAGATGGCGTCGTTGAGTGCGTTGCAGGCTCCCCGGTTATGGGGCAACACCTTGAGCTGGATGCGGGGGTCCGACAGCGCCTTGATATGAGCGACGGTCTGGTCGCTGGAGCCGTCGTCGGTGACGACGATTTCAAAGTCCTGAAAATCTTGGTCGAGCACACTTTGCAGGCAGGTCTGCACATAGGCTTGGTGGTTGTAGCTGGCCACCACCACGCTGATGAGGGGGCGTTTGCGCAGGCCCAGACGCTCAAGGAGTTTCATGCGTGGTGCAGGCTGTAGACGATGGCATCGCAAATGCGGTGAACGTCGTTAGCACTCAGGCCGCCGTGCAGGGGCAGCGACAGCACTTCGGACGCCACGCGGTGGGCGTTGGGCAGTCGGCGCGGGTCGGCCGAGGGCAGGTGTCGGTAGCAGTCGTAGTCGCTGCACAGGGGGTAGAAGTATTTGCGCGTGATGATGTTGAAGCGCTTGAGCCGCTGGTGCAGTTCGTTGCGGTCGCAACCCGCTTGGGCCGCATTGACGCGCACGATCAGGTATTGGTGGCTGTCTGTAGCGTTGGCGGGCATGCGCAGCAGGCGCACACCGGGTACGGCCTGCAGGCGCTCGGTGTAGATGTCACGCACGGCCTGGCGGCGCTGCTTTTCTGCATCCACATGCTGCAACACCAGGAGGCCCAGAGCGGCCTGTAACTCATTCATCTTACCGTTGATGCCGGGCAGCAAAACCTCTTCTTCGTTTTTGATGCCGAAGTTTTTGAGCAGGTCGACTTGTTTTTTGAGGTCGGGGTCGGCCATGCACAGGGCGCCGCCTTCGGCGCTGTGAAACAGTTTGGTGGCATGGAAGCTGAGCATGGTGGCGTCACCGTGTTGCACGATGGGCTGACCATCGAGCTGGGTGCCAAAGGCGTGCGCACCGTCATAAATGACTTTGAGCTGGCGTGGGCGGGCCAGGGTGTCGATGGCGTGTACGTCGCTCGGCATGCCGTAAACGTGCACCCCCAATATGGCTGAGGTCTGGTCAGTCAGGTTGTGCTCGATGCTGGAGGGGTCGATGCACAGGGTCTCGGGGTCAATGTCGGCGAACACCGGGGTGGCTTTGTTCCAGGCCAACACATGCGGGGTGGCCGCAAAGGTGAACGGTGTGGTAATGACTTCGCCCTTGACTTGCAGGGCTTGGCAAGCCACCAGCAAAGCCAGCGTGCCGTTGTTGAACAAGCTCAGATGAGGGGTACGCAGGTAGTCGCACAGCGCTTGCTCGAGCGCTTGGTGCTGGCTGGCGCCGTTGGTCAAAAACCCCGATTGCCAGATTTGGGCCAAGCTTTGGGTGTAGTCGGCCAACGGGGGCAGCACGGGCCGAGTGACGTAGACGGGTTGGTCAAACGCTTTGGGCGCTTGGTTAGAAAAATTCATTCAGAAAGTATATTACTTGGCCTTGGCGGGCACGCCGACGGCGGTGACCCCTTCAGGCAACGGGCGTGTCACCACGGCCCCGGCCCCCACGGTCACGCGGGGGGCAATGACCACATTGGGGATGACGGTGGCGGTGGCGCCAAGTTCGCAGTCATCGCCAATTTGCACCCCTCCGCAGAGCCGGACGCCTGGCCCAAGACTGACGCAGTCGCCCAGCACAGTGTCGTGGCTGAGGGTACAGGCCAGATTAATACTGGCGTGCTGGCCAACCTTAACTTGGGTGCTGATGCACGCCTGCGCAAAAACCACACTGCCCTGCCCCACCTGGGCGCTGGGCGCGACCCAAGCCAGCGGGTGAACCAGCGTGGCAAAGCGCAGCTGAGGGTTGGCCCGCTGCAGCCGCTGGGTGATCTGGCGGCGAATGGCGGGGTTGCCCACGGCCACCACGCCCCAGACGTCGGGGTGCGCCAGCCACCAGTCCATGCCGCCCAGCACCGGGCCAGGCAAGGGGCTGGGGTTGCGGGTGGTGGCCTGGTCGTCCACCACAAAGCCTTGCAGCGCCCAGGTGCCGGGTTGGCGGGCTTCGATGTCGGCAACCAGTTGGGCCACTTCGCGGGCGTGGCCCCCGATGCCCCAGATGACGATGGGGTTCATGACGCTGCCTTTCGGAGGATGGCCTGACGGGTGGCGATTTGCCGCTCGGGGGCGTAGAGGGTGCGGGTCAGGCGCTGGCACGCGCTGGCGACCTGGTTGAGTTGCTCGGGGTGAGCGGCGAGGTGCCGCACCATGCGCTCGATCTGCTCGGGCACTGGCTCGCCGTCGTGGTCAAGCAGGAAGATGGATTGCTGGTCAACGTAGCCCGGGTTTTGCTGCAGGGCGTCGGTGGCCATGATGGCAACTTCGCACAGCGCGGCTTCGACACAGGCGCCGGTCGGAAAGCCGTCAAAGTTGCCCGCGTGCAGTTGGCCCGGGCGGTTGGGCGAAATGATGAGGTCCATTTGCCCATAAAAGGCACGCAGCTGCGCGGTGGGCAAGCGGCCGTGGTACTTGATGCGCTGTTGCAAGCCCAGCACATCGAGGTCTGCGGGCGTGTAGCCTCCGCCCACGACATGCACGCGCAGTTGCGGCAGATCTGCCAGGTTTTGCATGGCAACCATGAACTCAGGGAAGCCTTTGTTGGCTGCGCCGGGCATGTAACTTTCGGCCACAAAGCAGATGTCGAGCGGGTCTTTGCCTTGGCCGTAGCGGGGGCCGTGGCGGGTGAGGCCAGGGTCAAAGTAATCGGGGTTGACCACGACACCCTGCACCATGTGCACGGGTGGCAGCGTCAAGGCGTGGGTCTGCGCCAGCTGGGCCAGATAGCGCTCCACCACGGGCTGGGTGACAACGATGTCTTTGAGCAGCGGGCTGGCCAGCACGCGCAGGAGTTTGCGGTCGCTCTCGGCGTCGCCCAGGCCCAGGCCGCCACCAGGGTAAAGGTTGAGCACAAACGGTACGCCGTGGCGGGTGAGGTCGTCCAGGTAGGCGTGGGCGTTGTTGAGGAAGGTGATGTAGGCCAGTTCGGCCCCGGCCAGCCGCTCGGGCACGTAGCTGCTGACGCGGCGGGCATGGTCTGGGTAGAGGGCTTGGTAGGGCGCGTATTGTTCGCTGAAGTCACTCAGAGTGGACATGATTTGCAGCTGGCCGAAGGTGTGCAGGTGGGCGTTATATTCGGCCACGCGAAAACCCGTGAGCAGGTGCGGAAAGAAGTCGTCAATGATGACCCACGGCGCTTGCGCTGTGACGCTGACGCTTTGCGCGGGCTCGACCATGTCGCTGAGCGGAAAGTGCTGGCGCGGCACCACACTCACGGTGGCGAGCTGGTCTTGCCAGTCATGAAAGACGACGTCGCTGTAGTGCTGCACGTCGCCGATGCTGGCCACCAGCAAGGTGAGCGCGTAATCGCCCGCATGCCACTGCACGGGGATTCTGAAGGCCACGTCAAAGATGTCACCTGGCTGCCAATCGCGCTCGTACAGCGCGGGCTCGCAGGCGGTGTGGCCGCCGATGACGTTTTGGTTTTGTTTGTTTTTGACGTGGTACGACAGCACCAGCTGGCGACACGGTTGGTGAACACGAGCGCGAACGCACAGTTGCAGGGTGTCGCCATAGTTGACCCGTGCTTGGCTGCCGAGCAGGCCGTTGGTGCCCCAGTGGGCGCTGAGGATTTCAACGGCGCGGGTGCCTGAGGTGTTGGCAGGCAGTTGAGCTTGGTCAGCCGCTGAGGTTTGCCCTTGCGCTTCGTTGGCACGCAGGACCCAGTCTTGGTCGTAGGCGCGTGTGACTTCTGGGGTGGCCCCAAGCATGCGGGTCTGGCCTTTTTCGAGCCAGAGCGTGCGCTGGCACAGGGCTTTGATGGCGCTGATGTCGTGGCTGGTAAAGAGCAAGGAGACGCCGTCGTCGAGCATGCGCCGCATACGGCTCATGCACTTGAACTGGAACAGGGCGTCGCCCACCGCCAGCGCTTCGTCGACAATCAGGATTTGCGGGTCCACATGCACCGCCACCGAGAACGCCAAGCGCACATACATCCCGCTGGAGTAGGTTTTGACGGGGTGGTCAATGAAGTCGCCAATGTCGGCAAAGGCGATGATGTCTTCGGTGCGTTCGTCGATTTGCCTCGGCGTGAGGCCCAGAATGGCTGCATTGATGGTTAGGTTTTCGCGACCCGTGAATTCGGGGTTGAAGCCCGCACCCAACTCCAGCAAGGCGGCAATGCGGCCCTGCACTTGCACCTGCCCCGCGCTGGGCTCGAGCGTGCCGCACAGCAGTTGCAGCAAGGTGGACTTGCCCGCCCCGTTGGCGCCGATGATGCCAAGCGTTTCGCCGCGCTGCAGCTGAAAGCTGACGTTTTGCAACGCACTGAATTCGCGGTAGTAGCGTCGACGTTCACCCGCCAGCGATTGCAGCAGTCGGTGGTGTGGCCGGTCGTAGAGGCGGTAGGTTTTGGACAGGCCATCGGCCTGAATCACCCAGTGGTGGTGGTCAGAGGACATCGGCGAAGCCTCGGCGGGTTTTGCGAAAGACCCAGCCGCTGAACATCAAAAACAGCAGCGATGCGGCAGCGTGGGCCAGCAGCAGTGGCGTGTCTGGCAACGGGGTTTGCGTGAAGAGTGCCCGAGAGGTTTCGACGGGCAAGGTCAATGGGTTAAAAAGCAGTGCCGTTTGCAGCCCGGCGGGTGCGCTGGCCAACGGATAGAAGACGGGGGCCATGAAGAGCAAAAAGGTGGCCACAAAGCCAGTGACCTGCACGATATCACGCAAGTACACGGTGAGCGCCGACAGCAGCAAACTGAGGCCCGTGGCCAGCACAAGCAGCGACAGCCAGCTCAGCGGCCACAAGAGCAGCGACCAGGACAGGCCATTGAGCCAGGCATGGGCCACAAACAAGATGGACGATGCCAGCAAGAACTGCACAAATGCAGCGCCCACCACAGTGAGCGGCAGCAGATAGAGCGGAAAGACCACACGTTTGACGTAACTGGGTTGGGTGATGATGGCCTGGGGTGCGCGCGAGAGACATTCGGCCAGCAGGGCGTGCAGGTTAAGTCCGGCAAACAGCGTGAGCGCAAAGTCGGCGCCTTGTGCACTGAAGAAGCTCTGGCGTACGGGCTGGTTGATGTAGCCAAAGACAAAGTAGTAAATGGCCAACATGCTGCAGGGCATCAGCAACGACCACAACACGCCCGCAGCAGATCCACGGTAGCGGCTGCTGAGGTCTCTTTCGATCAGGGTTCGCAGCAGGTGCCGATGCGCGGCAAGGGTTCGCAGTCCGTTGGTGACTCGCAGCAGGAGGTTCAAGGGTAGGCTCAGTGAGGGCTGGTGGCCGCGTCGTCATTGTCAGAAAAACGCACACCCATTTCGGTGAGTTTGACCAGCGCCTCGGTGCGAGTGGTGACATTGAGGGCGCGCAAGATGCCACGGATATGGATCTTGACGGTGGCTTCAGCCAGGTCGATCTGGCGAGAGATGAGTTTGTTGGACATGCCTTTGAGCAGCAGGCGCAGCACGTCCACTTGCCGGTTGGTGAGGCCCAGAGAGTCAAGGCTGACGGCTGGTTTGAGCACCGCCTGTGGTTTGGCCGCGCTTTTGAGCAAGGCCTCGGGTGGGATGTAGACGCCACCGGCCACCACCAGTCGAATGGCCGAGATCAACACCTGATTGAGCGAGCTTTTGGGCATGAAACCGCTGGCACCCAGCTGAAGGGCCTGCGAGACGGTGTCGGAGTCGTGGTCGGCCGACAGCATGATGATGGGCAGCTGGGCGCGCTCCTTGACCATGCGCTTGAGCAATTCCATGCCACTCAAACCAGGCAACTGGATATCCAGTAGAACAAGGTCAATGTCGGCGTGCTGGGTCAATTGCTGCCAAATGCTGGCTTCGTCCCAGGCTTCAAGGCATTGGGCCTGCAGGTCGGACTGACCAACGATGGCTTTGAGGCCTTCACGTACCAAGCCGTGATCGTCAACGATGAGCAGTTTCACTGTGGAGCCGGTGGTTGAACAAATTAGGATGAATTTTATCACCCGGCCTTTTAGGCGCTCAGGCGGTCACTGGGCCAAGCAAGCGGGAAATGGTCGCTATCAGGACATTGGGTTTGACCGGTTTATAGAGCACCTGAATGTGGGGTTCGGCCAGACGTTGAAGCACTTCGTCTTCGGTATCACCTGTGATGAGCAGTGTGGGAACAGGAGCGCCTTGCTGGCAGGCAATGGCGTGAGACAGCTCCAGACCGTTCATATTTCCGCCTAGGCGGTGGTCGGTGATGACCAGTTGGGGCTGGACGTTCTGGGTTTGCACGTGGGCGAGCGCGGCGTCGGCTTGCTCGAACACGTCAACATGGGCGCCCCACATGCCCAAGAGGCCAGCAAAGCTTTGGCGCACCAATTCGTCGTCTTCAATGACCAAGATGCGCAGACCGTGGAGTTGCACAGGATCACTGGCTTTGATCTGATCGGTGACGGCACTGGTTTCGCTCAGGGTGATGCGAGGGATACACAGGCCGAAGGTTGCGCCCTGCCCTGGCAGAGAGCGGACCTCAACTCCGTGGTCCAGCAGTTGCACCAGGCGCTGCACGATGGCCAAGCCCAAACCCAAGCCCAAACTGCGGTCCCGCTGAGGGTTGCTCAGTTGTACGAATTCCTGAAAAATGGTTTGCTGGTCTTGCAGCGGGATGCCGGGGCCGTTGTCACGCACCTGAATGACCCAGTCTTGACCTCGGGGACGAACGGCAACGTAGACCGCGCCTCCGCTGGGGGTGTAGCGGATGGCATTGGACAGCAGGTTGCCCACGATGCGTTCGAGCAGCGCAGGGTCGGAGTGGGTGCAGGCTTTGGTGGGTCGAATGACCAGATCCAGCCCTTTTTCTTCAGCCAAGCCTGTGTATGTGTCTTGCAGTCTTTGCATGAGACTGTCGAGTGCAAAGTCTTCCTGATGTACTCGCACACCGCCACCGTCGAGTCGAGAGATGTCGAGAAGTGAGTTCAGCAGATCGCTGAGCGCGGAAGTTCCGGTTTCAATGCGACGAATAATGACGGATTGTGCAGCTGGATTTTTTTCGCGCTGTGCAGCGGACACCAGCAGACTGAGGGCGTGCATGGGTTGGCGCAGGTCATGGCTGGCTGCTGCCAGAAAGCGGGATTTGGCACTGTTGGCTCGCTCTGCGGTTTCTTTTTGCTCGCGCAGGGCCTGGGTGGCGTTGTCGACTTTTTGCTCCAGGTCGCGCTGGGCATTTTCGAGCCGTTCAGCCATTAAATTCAGGTCGCGTGAGAGGCGGTCAAAGACCTTGATGTCGCTCGGACCGAGGCGGACTTGGGTCTCGCCAGCACCGATTTTCTTGGCAGCATCTGCCACGGAGCGGAAGCTTTGGTCCAGTTGCGCGCTGAATCGACTGACCACCAACCATGCAATGAACAGAAAGCCAGCGAGGATTGCCAACACCCCCCCGAGGAATTTGAGCAATTCAGAATAGACCGAGTCGAGCGTCACTTCGACCACGGCATAACCGCGAATGGGGTTGGCAGCGCCTTTAGAAACCTCTTCAAATTCAAGCCCAACGGAGGCGATGGGCTGGATGTAGCGCAACGCCCGGTCCGACACACGTTGCATACGGGGTTGTCCGGACTGGGCGCTCGCCAGGATGTCACGTGCCCACGGCGGGGTGCCAGAATTTTCAGTGCCTTGGACGCTGGCACTGATGGACAAAGTTTGAAAGAAGGGGTCATACACCGCAGCCGACGCGACTTCGGGTTCTTTGGCAACCGATGCTGTGATGTTTTGCAGAACAAGGGTGTTTTGGGCAAATATGGCGTAGTCAGAAGCTACGGCCATTTGTCGCGCAAGCAGTTCAGCACGCTGCTGAAGTTGGGAGCTGAGGTCAGAGTAGCGCTGGAACAAGGCGTAGCTCATCCAGATCAAGGCGAACAAGATGAGCGGAAGCATGGTGAGCCACAACAAACGCAGTCGCAGACTGCTGATCACCAGTACGTAGATACGCTGGATTTTTTCCACAGATCTGCTGCGCATAGCGACCTCATTCGGCCTTGAGCAGTCGCTGCTCAAGGGCCTGTTCGTCTGCCACGGGCATGCCCAAGGTGCGCATCAGCGATGCATTCACGCCCACCGAAAAATATCTCGGGTATTTGGCATTTGGCAGGTTGTTGCTGCGTTGCTGGGCTTTGATGATTTGTCCGGCCTCCAGACCGATTTGACGGGGTGTGCTGTAAACGGCAGCTAAGGCACCCGCTTTGACATAGTTGGCACTGAATCCGATCACAGGTACTTGGCTTCGAAACGCGGTGATCAGGACGTTTTGAGCCGTGGAGCCATTGATAACCACCGGGTCGGGTACTGCCAGAAAAACATCCGAATCTGACAACACAGACCTAAGGGCGGGGTACAACTCAGAGTCCCTCTGGGCCAGATCAGAAACCAGATTAAGGCCCCGGTCGCGGGCTGCTGACTTGAGTGTGTCCTTGTCACGTGAAGAGATGTTCCCCAGCACGACTCCGACGTTGCGAGCCTGAGGCAAGAGTTGCCGAACCAGTTCCAGCTGTCGGTGAGGTGGGGTGTCCAGGTAAATGCCCGACGGCCTGCGGCCTTCTTTTTTGGCTGCTGCCAAGGTATCGAATGCGGCACGAGGAATGAGTACGGACAACACCGGAGTGTTGGGGTCTAGCCCCTGCATCGCAGCGCTGGCAGCGTCAACGCCGACAGTGACCACCAAGCTGGGCGTTTCGTTGGGTTTCCATATGGCCGTTGCGCTTGATAGGTACTGCACGCGCAGCTCAGTGCTGCGAGCCACTTCGGTCTTGATGCTCTCAATGACCTCATCGTATGCACCGCCAGCACGGCTGGACAGAATCAGAACGCCCGTGCAATGGCCTGTCACAGGTAAAAAGGCCCCAACCACAACCCATACGCGAAGGCTGCTTGCCATTGACCGGAGGAGACCCAGAAGGTTCGTCATGGTGCTTGTGCGCGCAATCGCTCAGCGCTCGATCTGCACGCCCAGCCAGACGCTGCGTGGCAAGGATTGCATTTCACGGTACTCGACAAACTGGCCCATGGGGCGACGCCATGTGATGCTGGTGCGCACGGTGGCCTGGTCGAGCTTGGTGGTTTTCTGAAGTGACACCAGCAGATTTTTTTGCTCGTCGGCGGGGGTGGCTTCACCCAGCCAGGTGATGGGACTGGTTTTGGTGTACGCGGCAAATCCGGTCAGTCCGTTGTCGGCTCGGTGCATCCAGATCAAGCTGCTGCCATGGCGTGGTGCACTGTCCTGGATGGACTGCTTGGGACTGGTGGTTCGCGCACGGTATTGGTTGAAGGCGATGGTGGAGCCGGCGAAAGGCTTCCAACTGAGCTGGTACTCGGCACCTTGCTGAAGGGCATTGGCGTTGTTGCGCAGGTCGTATGCCACAGCGTTAAAGGTTTCGCTGTTGGGCAGCACGTAAAACTCCCCTGTGATGAGTCTTGTAAGTTCTTCGCGGAACAAACGCAAATCAAACGTCATGTTCAGAGGACGCCACTGTCCTTGGTAGACCAAGTCAACGGCTTTGACACGCTCTGGAACCAGACCGCCTCGAGACAAGTATTTGACGTAAAGGGTTTGGCCGTTTTCGTCGCGAACTCGCCAGTCAGACTTTTGCTCAAACAAGCTGGGGGTTCGAAACGCCGAGGAGTAGCCCACTTTAAAAACATGGTTACCAGTTGGTTTCCAGTTAATGGAAAACCGTGGGGCCAGTTGCTGGGGGGAGTAGAGGTCTTTTTCGATCAGCCCTCCCGCATTGAGGGTCCATTCGTTCAAGGGCTTCCACTCTTGGTTGTAGTAAATACGCCAGGCGGCGTTTTTTTGAACGTTTTCAGTAGAGAACAGTTCGAAGGACTGGACTTGGTCTCGGTGGTATTCAGCCCCCCAAGACGCACGCAGGCTATGGGTCAGGGTGTTGTAGTGCTGGTATTCCAGCGAGTAACGGTTGGCTTGTCGATTGTTGTGCATGTCCAGGGCGTCGCCCGACAACATGGGTATTTGGTAAGTGTCGAGGCCATGGTCACGTGTCCAAGATGCAGACAGGCTCCACTCCTGGCCGTCGTCCACCAGTTTTTTGAATTTAAGGTGGGCAAATGTCGTGGCTTTTTTCTCATCACGAACGGGATCGGCAAAAGAATTGGGACTGCCGACACCAAAGCGGCCCGTATTGGTACCAGCCAGTAGCATCAATGATTCGGTCGATGACATCTGCAAATCGGCCCGGAAGTCTAAGGTGCTGGTTTTGTAGGCGTCGCTTCGGTTGAGAAGACCTTGATCGCCTCGTTGGCTGGCAACGACCCGCCATTGAATGTTGTCGTCACTGCTCCCCCAGCGGACAGACCGGTCAGCAATGCCGTTGTTGCCCTGAATCATTTGGGCCGACATGCCAGAGGCTTGAACTGCAGCACGGGTGTAAATTTGAATCACGCCTAAAAAGGCGTTCGCACCGTAAGCGGCAGAATTAGAGCCTCGGTGGATTTCTATGCGTTCGATTTCGTCGATCGGGACAGTGACGGCGCTCCAGTCGATACCGCCAAACAAATAAGGCGCATAAAGGGAGCGCCCATCCACAAAGACCTGCATGCGCTGTGATATCTGACCTGAAAAGCCATGGTA
Organism: Limnohabitans sp. 15K; assembly: GCF_002778285.1. Lineage (GTDB taxonomy): Bacteria > Pseudomonadota > Gammaproteobacteria > Burkholderiales > Burkholderiaceae_C > Limnohabitans_A. The sequence continues at coordinate 50,028 of NZ_NESM01000003.1, read as the reverse complement.
AGCCACCACGGGCCGCCCACCTGCGCTAAGTCCGACTTGCAGGCCTGGCACGGCCATGAAGAGCTCGCTCAGATTGCGGGCACCACTGGCTCGGATGTAGTTGCGGTCAAGAAGCGTGTTGGCACCTGAACTGTCTTGTGGGTCTTGGGGCAGCCGCGAGGCTGCAAAAACCTGTGGAATTTCACGAAAGTAGTCTTGCTCAGAGAGCAGTGCTGCAGCATTTTGGGCTTGCGTTACCCCTGCCCCCGTGATCAGCCAGACGGCGAGCGCAAACCGCAAGATGGCGCGTTGGAAGTTGGCGAAGTCGGGGCGGTGCATTTCAGGAGACGGGTTCGGTGGGTCGGGCGAATGGAGAGTCGACCGTGCGTTGACGGCCTTTGCAGCTCCATTCGTTGGCCCAAAATTTTTGGGCTTGTCGCTTGACATTGGCATCTTGTGCGCCGATGCCTTTGGCCAATCGAGTGTCAATCAAATGGTAACCGTTGGCCAGTGTGGCACACCCCAAAACACGTTCAATGGCATGAGCCAAGGTGCCATCGATCTGGCCTTTTTCAACCTCGAAGGCGTCTTGCAGGATAGACGGGCAATGCAGCAGGCTTTGGACGGCCTGAGGTTTGAACCAGAACATGGTGCCTGCGGCAAACCAAGGGCGGGTTTGCTCTAGCCACTGGGAGTCTTCGCCCAACTCGGTCACCAGTTGATCGACCCACGTGTGGTTGGAGCCTATGTAGCGCTGGATGTTGAGGACGTTACCTTCGGGGGCAATGAGGCCTAAAGAGGGGTATTCCTGTAGGCTGTTGATCATGGCGGGCAACTCGGGGCCATGCGGCAACAGTTGGGCAATCAGTGTCTGACGCCAGAGGTCACCATCACCGCGGTGCAGTGACTTTTTGGAGTGCAACTTGAGCACAGCTTGGTACTGGCGCTTGAGCAGCAGCGGCAGTACGGCCACAAAGGGACGGATGTCACGGCCTTTGTTGTCTACGGTGTGAATTTCAGCGTGCGCGAACTGCACTTTGACCTGCGATGAAACCAGCGTTATTTTTTCAGCTGTGGTGGTGATGATCAAATCAAAGGGTTCCGACAAAGCTTGCAGGGCTTGCGCGATGTCCGGCCAGGTCTCTTCGTAATAGATGTGCGCCACCACGGCCACTCGAGCTTGCGTGGCGGAGGGTGTAACGGGCACGGCATAAGACAGGTCGGGGACTTCCGCTAGGCATGGCTTTTCGGACTGCCGGGCCACTTGTTCGAGCCAAGCATAACCAAAGTGACGGTCAGGTTCGAGATGAGCGCCTTCGGCCCATTCGTTCCAAGCGTTGACGAATACAAAGTTGTCTGATTTAGATCGGGTTTCGCGAGCGTAGCTGCTACAGGTAGCCAGCCACTCACCAAACTGCACCGGACTGACTTGCGCAAAGGAATAGCCAGCTGCGGGTCTGCGCGCTTCGTTGTCCCATGAAGGGAAGGCGCACCTGTAAAGGGGATACGGCTGTGCATCCCGGGTCAGGGACTCCCCCACCGCATCGGCGTACAGCCAGGTTTTGCCCTGAAAATGGCGGTTCCATACGCCTTGAGGTGGTGGGACGTCTTCGATGCGGTCGTTGATTTTGTGGGGCGGAAACTCAACCGCCGCATCGAAACCGATGGGGCGAGGATCCACCAGGCCAAAGGTTTGAGCGCACACCAGCCACAGCCCCGGCAGCCCCGCCTTGACGACTTCGTCGCGCCAAGACTGGACCACTTTTTGGAGATCAGGAATTAATAAGGGTCTGTAGATCACCAACAGGGGTTTGCCGTCAACACATATGTAGCGAGGGTCCTGGATGATGGGCAGGATGTCGTGAATGAACTCCAGACATTTTTCGTGTGAGTAACTCTGATGGAGGATGACATCGGACTCCATGCCATCCCAGCGGCGAGTCCAGTTTTCATTGGCCCAGCAGATGCAGAAAGACTGGTCCATGTCGGGGTTCGCGAGGAACTGATTGAGCGGCAGGTCCATGACCTTCTGGCCATCAAACCAGTAGTAATGAAAACAGAACCCGTGCACGCCATACGATTTGGCGATGTCAATTTGCTGGCGCATGACGTCAGCCACGCGCAGGTCGTAGTGCCCAAGGTCAGCCGGCAAGTGGGGCTGGTAATGCCCCTTGTATTGGGGCGTTGCCTTGGTGGTGTTGGTCCACTCTGTGAAACCTTGGCCCCAGGCATGGTTGTTGACTTCAAATGGGTGAAACTGGGGCAGGTAATAGGCAATGAAGCGCGGGGTGCTGCCTTGCGAGTAATTTTTAGGGGCCACACGTGTTCGCGGCTGGTGGAACTCGGGGTGCGGCCCTTGGTTGAAGCGCAGAGCCTGAATATAGTCCTGTGCAGTGTCAGCAGGTGCGCCACCACCTGATTGCATGGACCCCACCTGCGAGGTCGACCAGATGCGCCGTTGGATGCCTCGCCAAATCCAGGTGTAAAAGGTTCCGTTGTCAATTTTTTGCCGAATTCTGCCGGTCACTTCCCTGCGGTAAAGCGGGTCGCGCGTGGCTCGCCAGAGCACTCTGATGATTCTTTTGACGGTCATTTTTTTATTTATGGCTTTGCTCGACCCAACAACCTTCTTACAACTGCCACCAACCCTGACAAGCGCTGAGCAAACAAATAAGAGCGTGAATTCAGTATCTGCGTTAATTGTTGGTGCAACAGCCTATTTTCTTCAATCAATGCTTTATCAGGTTCGGCAATTTGCGCCTCATGCTGGGCCTGCAGATTGACGAGCATGTTTTGGATGTGATTATCGTATCCAGAACGAACCTGCTGGACGACACGGGCCAAATGCTCATGGCGAATGGAGCGCATGTTCAATTGAATGCGAGAGACCAGCCGGCGCATATAGGGATCTTCCACAGGCACGAGGCTTTGCAGGATGCGCTTGAGTTCGAGCCTGGCCATCAGGGTGTTTTGCGTGATGGTGTTGTGGCCGTGGAGCCGGTAGGACAGCAAGGGCTTGTCACCAACGCAAACAATGTCATGGCCATGCCGCAAGAGCCTGGCCATGAAGTCCCAGTCGTGGTTGTAACGCTGCTTGCGAAAGCCCCCCAGATGTTCGAGCAGGTCTGCCCGAAAGAAGAAGTTGGAGGTGGTTACGGCAAAGTTGCCCGTCACCAAGGCCTGTCGGGCTCCGTTTTGCGTGTATTCCTGAGTCAGGCGAGCATAAAGACGGCACCAGGGATGGTTCAGCGACACAAGAGGTTGGCCTTGCGCATCAATCGGTGCAAGCGGGGTAAAGGCCAGCCCGCAGGGGTGCATCACGCAGTGGCTCAGCAGCGTTTGCAAGCGCTCGGGGTGGTACACATCGTCCGAGTTGAGGATGCTGATGTAACGCCCTTTGGCAAGTGCCATGCCTGTGTTGATGGCATGGTGTGCGCCTTGGTTGTTTTGGTAAATCAGCCGGATCTGGCTGTTGCCTGAATAACTTGTGTCCAGCAGCGCACGGGTGCCATCTTTAGAGCCGTCATCGACGACGATCAGCTCCCAGTTGCGAAAGGTTTGCTCTACAACGCTGTCAATGGCCTGTGCAATATACAAAGCGTGGTTGTAGGAGGGTATGACAACGGAGATGTCTATACCGCCATCCTTGCTTGTGGCATCTTCGTTCGGCAACATGTTCTAGATTGAGGTGGTCAGTAAGCGCCCGCCCGGCGCAGAACCACATCAATCGTTTTGAACAAGATGATCTGGTCGTGCCAGAGCGACCAGTTTTTGACATACCAAGTGTCCAAGTAGACACGGGTGTCGTAGTCCAGGTCGCTGCGTCCGCTGACTTGCCACAGGCCCGTCATGCCGGGGCGAACCATGAGATAGTAACCGACCTCATCGCCATATCGGGACAGCTCTGCGGTCACCACGGGCCGGGGACCCACCAGGCTCATTTCACCGCGAATGACGTTGATCAGTTGCGGCAACTCATCAAGGCTGGAGGCACGCAAAAATCGTCCAAGTCGATTGACTCTTGGATCGTCACGGAGTTTTCGCTCGTTTTCCCACTGACTGCGCAGCTCCGGCTGTTGCTGCAATAGTTGCTCCAGCTGTTGCTCAGCATCGATCACCATGGTGCGAAATTTGAAACACTTAAAAATTTTGCGGCGTTTGCCTACACGGGGGTGAGCAAACAAGGCGGGTCCGCCATCGCGTTTGATCAACCAAGCAATCACGAACATGACAGGACTTAAAAGTATCAACAAAGCCACGGCAGTCAAGGTGTCAAACACCCTTTTCGTCAAGCGGGCAGGCCAACGCCTCAAGTTGTTGCGCATCCGCAGCATCGCCACTTCGTGCGAAAAGAAGTGGGACATATCGGTACCGTGCAATGGCACACCACGCATGGCTGGAATCACACTGATGTCGGTAGCCCCCCATTGAACCAAAACACGTAACCAATATTCGCGTTCATCTGACTGCGCATGCTCTACTGCGATCACCCATTGAATGGCGGGTTGCTTGGCAATTTCTTGCATTGCAGATCGTGGCAAGCGCGGTTCGGCCTGCTGTGATTCATCTTGCAAATCTGTGTCACTGGCAACAAATCCAAAGACCTGCAGCCCAAGCTCAGGCTGGCTGTGGATTGCCAAAGCGGCCTCCAAGGCATTCGGCCCGGCACCAATGATGATGGTAGGCCGAACCCATATGTCCATTTTCTTCAAGACAGCCCGGGTGAAACTGCGCATCAAAACCAGCAGGCACAGGGTCGTGGGCCAAGCCAGCACCCACCACAGTCGAGAGGCTTCCCAGCGGTTGATGGAAATCAGTGTCATGTCCAGCAGCGACAAAACGCCCAGCAACTTGATGAAGTCGCTCAGTTCATCCCAAAAAGGCCGGCGGTCACTGTAGTGCTGGAAACGGGTCAGCAAGACCACCAAACCGATGACGGCCATGACCGCCCAAGCGGCAAAACGCTGGGTGTCTTGGCCATGCCACCAAGTAGCTGCATCTGCAGACAAAAGAGAGAGTGTGAGGAATGTGGCCACACCGAAGGCCAGCGCAAAAGCCAGCGCGTCGCCCAGCAGCAAGGCCAACTTGGACAGGCGCACCTGCATCAAGGTGAGGTGCGAGACTTGCAGCGGCTGCAGTCGGTCTAAAAGGCGTTCGGGTGCGTTCACGCCCAGTACCCCTTGTGCATGGACAAGCTGCTGCACATGCCCTGGGACAAGGCCTGATGGCGTCGCCCCAAGTGATAGCCCAAGGCTTTGAGCACCGTTCGGCAGGCGATGTTTGGCAAACGCCACGGTGCGTGCTTGAGCATGTAGGCCACTTCGGATCGCACAAACTTAAGACCTTCACGCCCTGCCCCACCAAAGTCTTGCACGAGCCATGGATGCTGTGCATGGAAGACGCCCGTGTCAAAGTAGCGCCTGAATTCGGCCAGCATTGAATAATTGTGCGAGTGGTAAACAGCGGCCTGCGCTTGGTAGCAGATGCCATGACCGGCTTTGAGCAGCCGAGCCGCCAAGTGCATGTCCTCGCCCAAAATCACCTGCGCCGGAAAGCCACCCACCTCGCGCAGCGCTTTGACGCGGTAAGCGGCAAACGAATTGGACAAAAAGCAGGTTTTGATGCCGAACTCGGGCACATCGGCCCAGTTTCGGCTGTGGCTGCTGGCGGGGTAATTGAACCAGCGGGCGTGGGCGGCCACGGGTGTGGCATTGGCATGCGGCAGTTGCCGGCCATAAGCGGCACCGACTTGTTGGTCGTCCAAGGCGGCCACCAAGTACTGCACGGCCATCGGGTCGGCCAGCACCGCGTCTTGGGTCAAAAAAACCACGACATCGGCATCGGCCGCGAATTGGTCCACCGCCTGCTGCCGCGTGGTGCCGTGGTTGAAAGCCGCGCGGTCAATGCGGTGCACCACCAGGCCCGCTGCTTCGGCGGCTTCTGGGGCACCGTCATCAGAGGCTGAGTCGATCACCACGGCAAGCTGTGGCTGCAGGCTCTGCGCCCGAAGGGCTTGCAAGAAGTCATGCCAGCGCGGCCCAGGATTGCAAACTGGCACCAACAACACGACCTGCCGAGCAGAAGGCTCAGGCAACAGGCTGTTGGGGTTGTGGGTGTTTATTGGCAATCGTGACTCCCGCTGGGTGCGGATGAACCTGCATTTTGCCTGCTGAGGCTGTCATTGAGCTGAAACAAAAGGTAATTTTCAAGATATATAACCATTTCGGTGGCAGGGGCCTCACCCAGACGCGGGGCTGTTTATGATCAAGCGCTTTAACCCAGACCTTCGGGAACGCCCCATGAACCAAACGACCCCGCTGAACTGGGAAGAAAACGGCAAACAACGCACCGCCTCTTGGCGTGCCGAACACACCCCCCCGAAGCGCGTGGTGCTGGCCGACGACACGCTCGCGGCCGACACGGCGTACCGCCTGGCCTGCGAAGGCACCGGCTTGTTGTGGAAGGGTGATTTTCAGAACGCGCGCTTGCTTTTGCAGGCCATGGTGCGCAGGCTGGACAAACCCGCCAAGCGCAAAACCCGCGGCAAAAACCAAGCCGACGCACCTGTCGACCCTGCCACGGGTTTTCACGCGCACCGCCTGGCCCAGTCCCAGCGTTCCCGGGTTTTGAACTCGTTGTTGATCGAGTTGAAGGACGACTACAGCATTGCTTTGCGCCGTGCGCCCGACGTCAAGCAGGCTTGCAACGAGGCCTGGGGGCGAGGTGACGGCCAAAACGGCGTGGTGCCATTGCGCGTTTTGCAAGGCTTGATTGGGGCGCACGAATGGCGCAAAAACGGCGTTGAGGTGGCGGCCCTGGGCGGCACAGACCAGCGAATTCACCCGCATTACGGGGTGTTTTCACCCGTTCGCGGCGAATATGTGGATTTGGTGGCAAAGGCACCTTTGCCCGCCGCCTTGCAAAGCACCTCCTTGGCGTTTGACATCGGCACTGGCACGGGTGTGCTGTCGGCGGTGTTGGTGCGGCGAGGCGTGGAGCGAGTGTTGGCCACCGACATGTCGGACCGCGCTTTGTCTTGCGCCAAAGACAACCTGCAACGTCTGGAATTGACCGGGCAGGTCGAACTGCTCAAGACCGACGTATTCCCGCCCGGGCAAGCGGCCTTGGTGGTGTGCAACCCGCCGTGGTTGCCTGCACGCCCCACATCTTTGTTGGAGCAAGCGGTTTATGACGAAGGCAGCCAAATGCTCAAGGGCTTTCTGGCCGGGCTGGCCAGCCACTTGTGCCCCGGGGGCGAAGGCTGGTTGATTTTGTCGGATTTGGCAGAACACCTGGGTTTGCGCACCCGCGCCGAGCTGCAAGGCTGGATCGACGAAGCGGGCCTCAAAGTCTTGGGCCGCCTGGACACCCAACCCCGCCACCCCAAAGCCCAAGACGCCACCGACCCGCTGCACGCAGCGCGGTCGGCTGAGGTCACGTCGCTTTGGCGCCTGGGCGTCTAACGCCCCTGATTTGTAGGAGCCCCGCCCTCGGGGCGATTGCCTTAGGTCTGAGAAGGACTCATCGCGGCGAGGGCGCCGCTCCCACAAATGTAGGAGCCCCGCCCTCGGGGCGATTGCCCTGACTCTGTAGGAGCCCCGCCCTCGGGGCGAATGGGGCTCTTTTGTCCCCGGGGCGAAAGCGATGGACGCATCACAACCAGATCGCGTCCCAATGCGGATATTGACCCACTCGCTCGACCAAACCAGCTCGCACGGGGTTGGCGACCACATACCGTGCCAGCGCGGGCATATCTTCCTCTTTGCGAACCGCGTGGTCGTGAAAACCTTTTTGCCATAACGCCATGCCCAGCTGCCTTGCGCAGACTGATTTGACTCCCGCCATGCAACGAGACAAATCGGTGCTTGGGCCCAATTGCATGAGCCAGTGCAGATGGTCAGGCATGACCACAAATGCCAAGGTGTCGGCGTGCTGCAACTGCTGGGCATGCTGCAGGCAGCGGATCAAACAACGCGCCGCTTGAAAGTCGGCAAAAAGGGCTGTCGGTCCAGAGTGACCGTGGTCAGCAGATAGATTTGCCCGGCTTGCGTGTGCCGTCCCACTCGCAAGCTGTGCGAGTGGGGTGTGTCCGCCATCTTCGCGCCTCCTTGCCAAAATTATCGCGGGGAGGGCGTCGTTACTACAAGTGGCAAAACTTTTTTGCTGGAGTCACGCCTTTTTGTGGGAGCCCCTCCCTCGGGGCGATGGGATGTGGTCTGCGAAGGCCTCATCGCGACGAGGGCGTCGCTCCCACAAAGGGGAAATGACCCCACAGGGGTGGACTCTGTAGGAGCCCCGCCCCCGGGGCGATGGGTTGTGGTCTGCGAAGGCCTCATCGCGGCGAGGGCGTCGCTCCTACAGGGTTAGACCCGCGCCAGTACGGGCGCCAGGGCCTTACCGGTATGGGTGCCTAGGATCACCAGCGCCTCGGGCGTCATGGCGGCGACGATGCAGCCACCGGCGTTACCGCCTTCTGGCCCCAGGTCAATCACCCAGTCGGCTTCGGCGATCACGTCCAGGTCGTGCTCGATCACGATCACGCTGTGACCAGCGTTGACCAAACGGTGCAGCACGCTGATGAGCTTGTCCACGTCGGCCATGTGCAGGCCAACGGTGGGTTCGTCCAGCACATACAGCGTGTGCGGGGCTTTGTTGCCGCGCTTGCCCACTTCGTCGCGCACTTTGGTCAGCTCGGTCACCAGCTTGATGCGCTGGGCCTCGCCGCCGCTGAGCGTGGGTGAAGGTTGGCCCAAGGTGAGGTAGCCCAAGCCCACGTCTTTGAGCAGCTGCAGCGGATGCGCGATGCTGGGCATGGTGGCGAAGAAGTCCACTGCTTCGTCCACTTCCATCTGCAGCACATCACCAATGCTCTTGCCACGCCAAGTGACCGCCAAGGTCTCAGGGTTGAAACGGGCACCACGGCAGGTTTCGCAATGCACTTTTACATCGGGCAAGAAGCTCATCTCGATGGTGCGCATGCCCTGCCCTTCGCAACTCGGGCAGCGGCCTTCGCCGGTGTTGAAGCTGAAGCGCCCTGCGGCGTAGCCACGGGCTTTAGCCTCGAGGGTTTCGGCAAACAGTTTGCGGATAGTGTCCCAAAAGCCGATGTAGGTGGCGGGGCACGAACGCGGTGTTTTGCCAATCGGGGTTTGGTCGACTTCAAGCACGCGGTCGATGGTTTCAAAGCCTTGCACATCGCTGCACGCGGTCAAGGCCACACGCTGACCCGCGTCTTGTGCGGTGCGGCCTGCAAAAGTGGAGCGCTGGCTGACCAGCGCCTGCACATTGGCCAGCAGCACATCGCGGGCCAGCGTGGACTTGCCGGAGCCGCTGACACCGGTGACGGCGACCAATCGTTTGAGTGGCACTTGCACATCGACTTGGCGCAGGTTGTGCAAGTTGGCGCCTGTCAGTGTGAGCCATTGCATCGGCGACGCCGGTGTCTCGGCATGGGGTGATGGGCTGGGCGACGATTTTGGCGTACCCCCGACATATGAGGAGCCCAGCCCATCGCCCCGTGGCGAGACCGACACCGACCTGCGAACTTGCATCGGATGCTTCATCGCATGCAGCAAATAGCGACCGGTTTGTGAATCGGCCGAAGCCGTGATGTCGGACACCGAGCCTTGTGCCACCAAGCGGCCACCGCGTTTGCCCGCACTCGGGCCAATGTCGATGATGTGGTCGGCGCGGCGAATCGTGTCTTCGTCGTGCTCCACCACCACCAGCGTGTTGCCCTTATCGCTGAGGCTTTGCAAAGCGTTGAGCAAAATCCGGTTGTCGCGGGCGTGCAAGCCAATGGTGGGCTCGTCCAACACGTAGCACACACCCTGCAAGTTGCTGCCAAGTTGCGCGGCCAAGCGGATGCGCTGCGCCTCGCCGCCCGAGAGCGTGGGCGCACCCCGGTCGAGCGTGAGGTAACCCAAGCCCACTTCTTCCAAAAACTCCAAACGGCTTTTGATTTCGGGCACCAAGTCGCGGGCGATGTCGGCGTCGCGGCCGGTGAGCTGCAACTTGTCCACCCAATGCCGGACATCGGTCACCGACAAACTGGCGATGTCGGTGATGCGCCAGCCCTGACCAGGCGCTGAGCCCAAGCGCACGGCACGCGCCGTGGCATTCAGGCGGGTGCCTTCGCAGCTGGGGCAAGCCACGTTGGCCAAGTCTTCGATTTCGGGTTCGGCAAAAGTTTTCTCGCGACCTTTGTCCTTGTCGTCTTGCACCGAATCGTCAAACACTTTGCGTTCGTCTTTGCTGAGCTTGACGCCCGTGCCCACGCAGTCGGGGCACCAGCCGTGTTTGCTGTTGTACGAAAACAAGCGTGGGTCGAGTTCGGCATACGAGGTGTCGCAGGCCGGGCAAGCCCGCAGTGTGGAGAAGACGCGGTGCTGGCCGATGCGGGCGGTGGACTCGCCACTGAACATGGCTTCGCGCAAACCGTCCAAATCGCTCAGCACATGCACCACGCCTTTGCCATGCTCCAACGTTTTGGTCAGCGCTTGGCGCAGGGCGGTTTCGTTGGTGGGCAGCACATCGAGACTGGCCACGGGCAGCTCGATGTTGTGTTCCTTGAAGCGGTCGATGCGGGGGAATGCTTGTGTCGGTAAAAAGTCGCCATCCACACGCAGGTGGGTGTAGCCGCGAGGCCGCGCCCATTCGGCCAACTCGGTGTAAATGCCTTTGCGGTTGACCACCAGCGGCGCCAACAGGCCAATGTGCTGGCCCTTGAACTGCGTCATCAGCTGCGCGATGATGCTGTCAGGAGTTTGGGGCTGCACGGGGGTGTTGTCGTGCACGCAATGCTGAATGCCCAGCTTCACATAGAGCAAGCGTAAGAAATGCCAGACCTCGGTGGTGGTGCCCACGGTGGATTTGCGGCCACCACGTGACAGGCGCTGCTCAATGGCCACGGTGGGCGGAATTCCATACACCGCATCCACCTCAGGGCGGCCTGCAGGCTGCACGATGCTGCGGGCGTAGGCGTTCAGGCTTTCCAAATAACGGCGCTGGCCTTCGTTGAACAAGATGTCAAACGCCAACGTGGATTTGCCGGAACCACTCACGCCGGTGACCACGTTGAAGCTGCCACGCGGGATGTTGACGCTCAGGTTTTTGAGGTTGTGTTCTTTGGCGTTGACGATCTGGATGTTGTTGTTGAGCAAAGGAGCGCGCCGAGCAACCGGCGCCAGTGAGGAGGCACCCACGCCGCCTCGAACGCTCGCCAGCGAGGCTGCGGTGTCAGCGGATGACGATTTTGGCGTACCCCCGCCGTATGAGGAACCCGCTGACACCGCAGCCTCGCCCCCATAGGAACCCAAACTCTCAGCAACACCGAACACCTCCCCCATCGACTCGGCGTACTCACGCAACGCCAGCCCCGTATGAGAGGTCGCATGTTGGCGCACATCGTCTGGCGTGCCCTCGGCCACGATCAGGCCCCCGGCGTAACCGCCCTCTGGCCCCAAGTCGATCAGCCAGTCGCTGGCGCGGATCACGTCCAAGTTGTGCTCGATGACGATGAGCGAATGCCCTGCTTCGAGCAACTTACGCAAAGCCCGCATGAGCTTGGCGATGTCGTCAAAGTGCAGACCCGTGGTCGGTTCGTCAAACAAAAACAGCGTGCCTTTGCGCGCCAGACTCTGGCGGCTCTTGGAGGCGCTTTTGGCGGCCTCGGCCAAAAAGCCCGCGAGCTTGAGGCGCTGCGCCTCGCCACCCGAGAGTGTGGGCACGGGCTGGCCCAGCTTCACGTACTCCAGGCCCACATCGACGATGGGCTGCAAGGCGCGGATCACGTCACGGTCTTGCGCGAACAAGGCGGCGGCTTCACTCACCGTGAGGTTCAGCACATCGGCCACGTTAAGGTGGCGCACGTCACCGCCGATGGCTTGGCGCTCAACGGTGATTTCTAGAATTTCAGGGCGATAGCGCTTGCCGTCGCAGTCGGGGCAACGCAAATACACGTCGCTCAAGAACTGCATCTCGACATGCTCAAAACCCGAGCCGCCGCAGGTGGGGCAGCGGCCATCACCGCCGTTGAAGCTGAACTTGCTGGCCGTGTAGCCGCGCTGGCGCGACAGCGGCGCGGTCGCAAAAATCTCGCGAATCGCGTCCCACGCGCCCACATAGCTCACCGGGTTGGATCGTGCGGTTTTGCCGATGGGCGACTGATCCACAAACACCACATCGCTCAGGTGGTCAGCGCCCAGCAGGCGGTCGTGCGCGCCGGGTGTTTCGGTGGCTTTGCCAAAGTGGCGCATGAGCGCCGGGGCCAGCACGTCCTGGATCAAACTCGACTTGCCCGAGCCGCTGACGCCAGTGATGGTGACCAAGCGCTGCAGCGGAAAATCCACGCTGATGTTTTGCAGGTTGTGCTCGCGAGCGCCCTCCAGAATCAAACGCGGCGTGCTGTCGCTCACCATGCGCTTGAAGCCTAGGCCCACTTGTTTACGGCCACCCAGATAAGCACCCGTGAGCGTATCGGCATTGCGCAGGTCGGCGGTGGTGCCGTCGAATACGATTTGCCCGCCACGCTCGCCGGGGCCGGGGCCCATGTCGATCATGCGGTCGGCGGCCATCATCACGGCCGGGTCGTGCTCGACCACGACCAGTGTGTTGCCCGCGTCGCGCAGGCGGTGCATGGCCAAGGTGATGCGGTGCATGTCACGCGGGTGCAGGCCGATGCTGGGCTCGTCCAGAACAAACAAGGTGTTGACCAGGCTGGTGCCCAAGGCGGTGGTGAGGTTGATGCGCTGCACCTCGCCGCCGCTGAGCGTCCGGCTTTGGCGGTCGAGGGTGAGGTAGCCAATGCCGACGTCGCACAGGTATTTGAGGCGAGTGGTGATTTCTTCGAGCAGCAGTTGCAGGGCTTTTTGTTCGGCGCTGGGGCCGTTACTGTTTTCTTTCGTGGTTTCTTCGGAGGAGCGGTCTGCATCAGAGCGGGGGGCGGGCTCCTCATGAGGCGGGGGTACGCCAAAATCGTCGCCCGCCCCCCGCTCTGACGCAGACCTTGTGGTCGATCGATCGTCTCGCGACATCTCTGTCGCTGCCTGTGCCTGTGCTTGTACTTCTGCTTGCGCAACGCCTCCTACGGCTTCGGCCGGGGATGGGCTGGGCGACGATTTTGGCGTACCCCCGCCGTATGAGGAGCCCAGCCCATCCCCGGCCGGAGCCTCCCCTGCCATACCCACAGCAGCCTGCCCCAAATGACCCGAAGACGACACCCGATCAAAGAACAAACGCAACCGGTCCAGCGGCATGATCATCATGTCGTGCAAGCTCAAACCCGGCAGCGCCTCCAACTGTGCACGGGTCCACTTCACGCCCGCAGGCATGAAGCGTTTTTCCACTGGCAAAACCCCATCGGCATCCGAATGGCTGCCAATGCGCCAGAGCAAACTCTCGGTCTTCAAACGTGCCCCTTGGCACGTTGGGCATTCGGTGTAGCTGCGGTACTTGGACAAGAGCACCCGGATGTGCATTTTGTAGGCTTTGCTCTCCAGGTACTCGAAGAAACGCTTCACGCCATACCACTGGTGGTTCCAGCGGCCCTTCCACTCGGGCGAGCCGTTGATCACCCAATCTTGTTGCGCCTGCGTCAGCTTGTCCCAGGCGGTGTCGCGCGGAATGCCTGCGGCCTCGGCGTGGCGCATCAGGTCGTCCTGGTTCTCTTGCCATGCGGGGGTTTGCAGCGTCTTGATGGCCCCGGCTCGCAGCGTGAGCTTGGGGTTGGGAATGACCAAACCGTAATCGACCCCGATCACGCGCCCAAAGCCGCGGCAGGTCTCGCACGCCCCCACCGCCGAGTTGAAGGAAAACATCGACGGGATCGGGTCGGTATAACGCTGGTCGCTGTCGGGGCAATGCAGGCCCGTTGAGAAACGCCAGAGGTCAAAGGCGGGCTCAGGGGAAGAAGCAGCGGAGAAATTGGGATCTGACCCCAATTTCTCTGCATACACATTCAGGCGGCCGCCCCGTTTGAGGGCCACTTCGATGGCTTCAACCACGCGGGCTTTTTCTGCGGTGCCGATGCGAAAACGGTCGGCGATCACGTCCAGCACTTTGCGCGGGCCGGTGGGTGTGGCCACTTCGCGTTCGGCCTGCACCTTGGTGAAGCCGCTGGCAGATAACCACTGCTCAACCTGCTCAGCGCTGGTGTTCGCGGGCAGCTCCACCGGAAAGGTCAGGTACAGGCGCGGGTCGACCGCTTGAGCGGCACGTTGTGCGAGCTCGGCGTAAATCGTGTCGGGGTTGTCGTGGCGTACGGGCTGCGCGGTGTCTTTGTCGAACAGCTGGCCCAAGCGGGCGAACAACAACTTCAGGTGGTCGTTCAACTCGGTCATGGTGCCCACGGTGGAACGCGAGCTGCGCACCGGGTTGGTCTGGTCAATGGCAATGGCTGGGGGCACGCCTTCGACCTTGTCCACCGCTGGTTTGTCCATTCGGTCCAAAAACTGGCGGGCGTAGGCACTGAAGGTCTCTACATAGCGGCGCTGGCCTTCGGCGTACAGCGTGTCAAACACCAGGCTCGACTTGCCGGAGCCGCTGGGGCCGGTGACCACGGTCAACTCACCCGTGCGGATGTCCAGATCGATGTTTTTGAGGTTGTGCTGACGGGCACCACGGATGCGGATGAGACCTTGGGACATGGACGGGCTTTATGGGGTGAAGGCCAAACATTCTAGGGTGCGCCGATGAACTGTGTTGGCGAAGCTTTTCGCGACGGGGGCGTCGCTCCTACAAGGAAAAAGTCTTTCGTGGATATGTGGGAGCCCCGCCCTCGGGGCGATCAACGTGGTCTGCAAAGCCATCATCGCGGCGGGGGCGCCGCTCCCACAAGAAAAAAGCCACGCGTTGGCGTGGCTTTGGGGCAATCGCCAGAGCCCTAAGCCCTGGGATGCTGGTGCGCTTACTTGGCAGCGCTGGCGTCAGAGGCCGGTGCAGCAGCGGGGGCTGCAGGTGCAGAAGCGTCTGCTTTGGCGGGTTCCACATGGACTGCATCAGCGCCGTGCTTTTCGCCGCTCATGTCCAGGCTGTCACCGCCCTTGCTGATCACATAAATAGCCAAAGCAGCAAAGATCGCGAATCCAACAGCAATTTTCCACATCATTCATCTCCAAAATAAAGAAGGCCCTCCACAGAGGGAAGGCCTTGAATTTAGCACCCGAGTCACCCCGGGTTGCTTACAAGAAAGCTCAGTCGTCAGCGTAGATGTCGACGTCTTTGGTTTCCTTGATGAACAAGCCACCAATCACGACGGTTGCGCCAGCGATGATGATGGGGTACCACAAGCCGTTGTACATGTTACCGGTCTGGGCCACGATCGCGAAGGCGGTTGTGGGCAGCAAACCACCGAACCAGCCGTTACCGATGTGGTAAGGCAAGGACATGGAGGTGTAACGGATGCGGGTGGGGAACATCTCAACCAGCATGGCGGCGATCGGGCCGTACACCATGGTCACCAACAACACCAAGTAAGTGAGGATGATGATGACGGTGACCTTGTCGAACTTGGCCATATCAGCTTTGACTGGGTAGTTGGCAGCCTTCAGAGCAGCGCCAAGGTTGGAAGCCAACAAAGTGGCACCAGCGGTCTTCTCGTTGCTCAGGTCTTTGACAGACTTGGTGGCAGCTTCGATGGCCTTGGCATCTTTGGGTTCTGCAGCGTTCAGAGCAGCCAGCTTTTCCTCGGCCTTGGCCTTGGCAGCAGCGACGTCTTCAGCCGAGTACTTCACGTTCACCACGGTATCGCCCACCTTGATGATGGCAGGGGTGCCAGCAGGTGCGACTTCGTTGGAGTAGCTCACCGATGCGCCAGCCAACCGTTGCTTGGCGATGTCGCAAGAAGAAGTGAACTTCTTGGTGCCTGTGGGGTTGAACTGGAACGAGCACTCGGCTGGATCAGCAATCACCACCACTTGCGAAGCGGCTTGGGCAGCGTACAAGTCGGGGTTAGCCGCCTTGGTCAAGGCCTTGAACACGGGGAAGTAGGTCAAAGCGGCCAACAAGCAACCGGCCAAGATGATCGGCTTGCGGCCAATCTTGTCAGACAGCGCGCCGAACACGATGAAGAACGGTGTGCCGATGATCAAGGAGATCGCGACCATGATGTTGGCGGTGGCGCCGTCCACTTTCAACGCTTGTGTCAAGAAGAACAAAGCGTAGAACTGACCGGAGTACCAAACCACAGCTTGACCAGCGGTCAAACCGATCAGGGCCAAGATCACGATCTTCAGGTTTTTCCACTGGCCGAAAGACTCGGACAGAGGGGCCTTGGAGGTCTTGCCTTCGGCTTTCATTTTCACGAAAGCAGGCGATTCGTTCATGCTCAAGCGGATGAAGACCGAGATGATCAACATGATGATCGAGACGATGAACGGCACGCGCCAGCCCCAGTCGGCGAAGGCTTCTTCACCGATGATGGTACGGGTGCCCAAGATCACCATCAAGGACAAGAACAAGCCCAAAGTAGCTGTGGTCTGGATCCAAGCGGTGTAAGCACCACGCTTGCCGTGAGGGGCGTGCTCGGCCACATAAGTAGCAGCACCACCGTACTCACCACCCAAAGCCAAACCTTGCAACAAGCGCAGGCAGATCAGGATGACGGGAGCGGCCACGCCAATGCTGGCGTAGTTGGGCAAGATGCCCACGATGAAGGTCGATGCACCCATGATCAGGATGGTGACCAGGAAGGTGTACTTGCGGCCGATCATGTCGCCCAAGCGGCCGAAGAAGATTGCGCCGAAAGGACGCACGATGAAACCCGCAGCAAACGCCAGCAAAGCGAAGATGAAGGCAGAGCCTTCGTCCAAGCCGCTGAAGAATTGCTTGGCAATGATCGCGGCCAACGAGCCGTACAGGTAAAAGTCATACCATTCAAAAACGGTACCCAGAGAAGAGGCAAAAATTACCTTCTTCTCTTCCGCCGACATCGGGCGGTTTGCTTCAGTTGTAGCCATAAAGCTGTCTCCAAAAAAGAGTCTCCGACAGGGAAACTTGGCGCGATTCTTGGGGCTTGCACTTGCCCCTGTCTGACAAGCAACCAACAAACACTTACAAACCACTCGTTAACCCTTGGTATTAATTTCACATAACGATAAATCGCCCCATACCAAGGGTAATCACCCAAATTCTTTTCTCATCAAGGCTGCGATACATGCAGCTGAATGCGTGAAAGCCCGAGCTTTTCAGCGTCTTGTGACGGGGTCTCATCCATTACAGTCATGCGTTCAGCACCCTTGCTTTGAACCTTGCAGCACAGACCCAACGACCCATGAACGAAAACACCTTTGACTACATCATCGTGGGCGGTGGCACCGCTGGCTGCCTGCTGGCCAACCGCCTGAGCGCCGATGCCAGCAAGCGCGTGCTGTTGATCGAGGCGGGTAAAAAAGACGATTACCACTGGATCCACATCCCCGTCGGCTACTTGTATTGCATTGGCAACCCGCGCACAGATTGGATGTACCAAACCGAGCCCGCCGAGGGCCTGAACGGGCGCAGCCTGCGCTACCCGCGCGGCAAGGTGTTGGGCGGATGTTCGAGCATCAACGGCATGATTTACATGCGCGGCCAGTCGCGCGACTACGACCAGTGGGCGCAGATGACAGGCAACGACGCGTGGCGCTGGGACCAAACGCTGCCTTACTTCAAGCTGCACGAAGACCATTACAACGGTGCCAACGAATTTCACGGGGCCAAAGGCGCCAAGTCTGAGTTGTTGGCCCCCATCGACTTGCCCAAAGGCAGTTACCTGCACACCTTGCGTGGGCGCAACACGGGCGGCGAATGGCGCATCGAAAAGCAACGCCTGCGTTGGGACGTGCTAGACGCGTTTTCGCAAGCCGCGCAGCAAGCGGGCATCCCGGCCACCGACGACTTCAACCGGGGCAACAACGAAGGCGTGGCTTACTTTGATGTGAACCAGCGCAGCGGCTGGCGTTGGAACACGGCCAAGGCCTTTTTGCGCCCCACTTGTTATTCACGGCCCAACTTTGAGTTGTGGAACAAAGCGCAGGTGTCCAAACTGATCATCGAAACCCAAGCCAATGGCGAAAAGCGTTGCACGGGCGCACAGGTTTGGACGGGCTTGGAGATGGTCGAAGTCAAAGCCACACAAGAGCTGATTTTGAGTGCCGGCAGCATCGGGTCAGCACAAATTTTGCAGCTGTCGGGCATTGGCCCAGCGGCCTTGCTGCAAGGCGTGGGCGTCGAGGTGCAGCATGACTTGCCTGGCGTGGGCGCCAACTTGCAAGACCATTTGCAGATTCGCTCTGTCTACAAAGTCAAAGGGGCCAAAACCCTGAACACCTTGGCCAACAGCCTGCTGGGCAAGGCGATGATCGGCATGGAATACGCCTTCAAACGCTCAGGCCCCATGAGCATGGCCCCGAGCCAGTTGGGCGCGTTCACCAAGAGCGATCCATCGCAGCCGCACGCGAACTTGGAATACCACGTTCAGCCGCTGAGC
Source organism: Limnohabitans sp. 15K (assembly GCF_002778285.1). Taxonomy (GTDB): domain Bacteria; phylum Pseudomonadota; class Gammaproteobacteria; order Burkholderiales; family Burkholderiaceae_C; genus Limnohabitans_A. Next base: position 31,583 of record NZ_NESM01000003.1, on the reverse strand, counting down.
TTGGACGCATTTGGCGAGCCTTTGCACAGCTTCCCGGCCATCACGGCCAGCGTGTGCAACCTGAACCCGACCAGCCGAGGGACGGTGAACATCACCAGCCCCCGATTTGAAGATGCACCGGCCATTGCGCCCAATTACCTGGCCACCGCCGAGGACCGCAAAGTGGCTGCCGACAGCCTGCGTGTGACACGCCGCATCATGTCGCAGGACGCGATGAAACCCTTCCAGCCCGAGGAGTTCAAGCCTGGCGTGCAATACCAAACCGACGATGAACTGGCCAAGCTGGCGGGGGACATCGCCAGCACCATCTTCCACCCGGTAGGCACCACCCGCATGGGGCGCGACGACGACCCGATGGCGGTGGTCAATGGGCGTTTGCAGGTGCGCGGCATCGCAGGCTTGCGCGTGGTCGATGCGGGCGTCATGCCCACCATCACCAGCGGCAACACCAACAGCCCCACGCTCATGATTGCCGAAAAAGCAGCGCAGTGGATTGCGGAAGATGCCGCGCAGCGCATCGGTGCATGAGATGCCATCACGCCTTCGTTTTCGCAAAGGGGTGTTGACCGCGGTGCTTTTGAGCATCTGGGGTTGCGTGAATTTTGTGCTGCCACTTTTTGCACGCGACCTGTCGTTCACTGTAGGGGGATGGCCCCTCCACTTCTGGCTCAGCGCTCAAGGGTCGCTGCTGGTCTTTTTGGCGATTGTGGTGGTGTACGCGTGGCTGGTGAACCGCTGGGAAGCGGAGGACGCAGCAGCAGATTCCGACGGCCCCAAAGTGCCTTAAAACGCACCTTCAAACGCGTCTTAACTTGAACGCTTGATACCGACTGCGCACCGATCCGGGGCTTGCCAATCGGGTCCATCAAACCAAGCGTCGCCTTGCAAATAGGCACGCAGCATGGGCAAGGCGTCTTGGCCCCAAAACACTTTGCCATCCACCACAAAGCTGGGCACGCCAAACACACCGGCAGCGATGGCCTCTTGGCTGTGGGTTTGCAAGGCTTGTTTCAACTGATCACTCTGGGTCGCCAATTGGGGTGAAAGTTCTTCATGGAGTTCGGCCAGACGTCCAGGGTCTGCCGCATCCAGGCCCGTGCACCACACCTGTTTGAAGATTTTTTCACAGACAAAACGGTTGGGCTGACCTTCGGCGTCGCACGCCGCAGCCAAACGCAGCAGACCCAGCGGGTTGAACGGGTGTGCGGCAGGCAACTGCAAAGGGGTGGCCTGTTGGTGGGCCAACCACAAGACCTGGCGGTAAGTCCAATCGCGTTTGCTGGGCATCTCTGCCGGACCCAAATGCCCATGGTGCTTGAGCAAAGCTGCAAACAACAAAGGCTTGTGCACCACGCGGTGGCTGATGCCCTGCAAGGCTTGGGGCAAAGCATCAAAGGCCAGCCAGGCATAAGGCGAAATGAAGTCGAGGTAAAAGTGAATGGTTTTCATGGTGCAAGCTTCCGTGGTTCGGCCCGCGGCTAAGCCCGTGGTTCAGCCCTTGGATTTTTCAAGCGCGCGGCGGTTTTTCAGACGCTCGGGCATCTGCACCCACACCTGGTGTTGCTCTTGTGCAGTGGCACGGCTCCACCCGCCCACTTCTGGCAAGGTGCGCAAACAACCCTCACACCACTCGGCACTGGGATGCATCAAGCACAAAGACATACAGGGCGATGGCACCGAGTTCGGTGATGGGGGCGTGGCTTTGGCCAGGTATTCCTGGGCACGCGCCTCCAGTTTGTCCCAGTAGTAATCGTTCATGCTTGCACCTGGATGGCCTGGGAAGAGCAGCGCATCAGCCAGCCCGTTTGTTGAGAATGGCTTTGGCCACGTTCGAGTTGGGTTTGCGGCCCAAAAAGTCGCTGATGAAAGCACCCGCATCCACCAGTTTGTCCAAGTCAATGCCGGTGGGAATGCCCATGCCGTGCAGCATGTAAACCAGGTCTTCGGTGGACACGTTGCCCGTGGCGCCTTGGGCGTAAGGGCAACCGCCCAAGCCTGCGACAGACGACTGGAAATTCCAAATGCCCAATTGCAGTGATGCCAATGTGTTGGCCAAGGCTTGGCCGTAGGTGTCGTGGAAGTGGCCACAGATGTGGTCAATGTCGAAATGTTGGAGCGTGGCCTCGAGCGCCCTTTGCACTTTGAGCGGCGTGCCCGTGCCGATGGTGTCGGCCATGTCCACGCGCTGCACACCGATCTGCTTCATCAGGCCCGCCAAATGAGACACGCTGCTGGGCGACACATCGCCCTCATAAGGGCAACCCACGGCGCAACTCATGGCGCCGCGCACCGCAATGCCTGCGGCCAGCGCGGCTTGCACCACCGGGGCAAAGCGCTCGATGCTTTCTTCGATGGAGCAGTTGATGTTCTTCTGGCTGAACGCTTGGCTGGCGGCTGCAAACACCACAATTTCGTCGGGCTGACTTTGGACTGCCGCTGCATAGCCCTGCGCATTGGGCGTGAGCACCGAGTACCGCACACCCGGTTTGCGCTGGATGCCCGCCATCACTTGGGCGTTGTCAGCCATCTGCGGCACCCATTTGGGGCTGACAAAGCTGGTGACCTCGATCTCGGTCAGGCCCGCGGCTTGCAAACGGTGCACCAACTCGATCTTGACCGCGGCGGGCACGGGTTGCTTTTCGTTTTGCAGGCCGTCGCGAGGGCCAACATCGATGATTTGAACGCGAGAAGGCAAGGACATAAAAAACTTTCAATAACCGCGCTGGTGGTCGACCACACCGTTGATCGCCTCGCCGCGCTGCAAGGCCTGAATTTTGCCCACGATTTGCGCGATGCTTTCTTCGCGCAAAGTGCGGGCCGAGGTATGGGGCGTGACGGTGATTTGGGGGTGTTGCCAAAACGGGTGACCCGCAGGCAGCGGTTCGGTGCGGAACACGTCCAGTGTCGCACCCGCCAGATGTCCGCCGTCGATCAAGGTGATCAGGTCTTCTTCGACCAGGTGCTTGCCCCGCGCCACGTTGATGAGGTAGCCGCCTTTTTGCAACTGCGACAAGGTGGCATGGTTCAAGATGTTTTCGGTCTCGGGGGTGAGCGGCATGAGGTTAACCAGCACCCGCGTGGCGGCCAAAAATTCGGACAGGCCTTGCGCACCGCTGAAACAGCGGATGCCAGGCAGGTCTTTGGGGCTGCGGCTGAAGCCGTTGACCGGAAACTCAAAAACCTGCAGCGCCTTGGCCACGCGCTCACCGAGCACGCCCAGCCCCATGACACCAACGGCAAAAGCGGCACGGCTGCGGGGTTTGCGGTAAGACCATTTGCCCGACTGGGTGTCGCTGTCATAACCATCGAATTCTCGGAAGTGGCGGATCACCGCATGACAAACATATTCGGCCATCTGAACCGACATGCCCGCATCGTCGAGGCGCACGACCTTCAGATGGGTCGGCAGCTTCAGCTGCAACAAGGCATCAACGCCCGCACCGATGTTGAACAGGGTTTGCAAGCCCGGTTGTTCATCGATGAATTTCTGGGGCGGTGCCCAGACGATGGCGTGGTCGGCCTGCGGTGCGCCGGGCACCCAGGCGGTGACGATGGCCTGCGGAAAAGCATGTTGCAAGCCCTGCACCCAAGGGGCGGGGTCTAGCTTGTCGAAGCAGATGGTGATGTTCATGGCCGGATTTTCTCAGCCCAGCTTGAGCAGCTCTGCCCCATCGGCGACTTGGTCACCCGGGGCGTACAACAACTCGGCCACCACGCCGTCTTTGGGCGCACTGATGGTGTGTTCCATTTTCATGGCCTCCATCACCGCCAGCGGCTGACCCGCTTTGACTTTGTCGCCCGCCTTGACGGCGAACGACACCACCTTGCCCGGCATGGGGGCCGTCAGACGTCCGCCCTCCTGCGCGGCTTCGCCCGCATGGGCCAGCGGGTCGAGCAGGCCGATGCGAGTGGCCCCTTGGGGGGTGAACACATGATGGGTTTCACCTTGTGCATGCACCGTGCTGTGAATGCGCTCACCGTTGAACTGCACCCAAAGACCATCGTCCTGAGGCGTGAACTGCAAAGCACCTTCCGCACCTTCGCCCACCTGCAAATGCAGCGGCGAGCCATAGGTCAAAACCGCACGCACAGGCTGTCCGTCGTATTCGAGTTCAAAGCGGCGACGCGTGGTGCCGTGCGACTGCCAACCATCGCGGCGGCTAAACGGGTCAGCGCCCTGCGCAGCGGCTTCGGCCTGCAAGGCATTGGCAATGACCGCCGCAGCGGCAACTTGCAAACCCACAGGGTCTTGCTTGAACAGCACGGCACTTTCGCGCTGGATGAGTGCGGTGTCGAGTTGGGCGGTGGCAAACGCATTGCTGCGCACCACATGGCGCAGGAACTGCACATTGGTGTTCAGACCCACGATGTGGGTTTGTGCCAGTGCGGTGTCCAAACGTGCCAGCGCCTGCTCTCGTGTGTCGCCATGCACGATGAGCTTGGCCACCATGGAGTCGTAAAACGGGCTGATGGTGTCACCCTCGCGCACGCCGTCGTCAATGCGCACCGCGACGCCTGTGTCGCTCATATTCGCGCGTTCAAAGCTGGTCGCTTGTGGCTTGCGATAGACCTGCAAAGTGCCGGTCGCAGGTAGGAAGTTATTGTCGGGGTTCTCAGCGCAGATGCGCGCCTCGATGGCGTGGCCCGTCATGCGGATCTCGCTTTGCTGCAATGGCAGTGGCTCGCCACTGGCCACGCGCAATTGCCACTCGACCAAGTCCAGGCCCGTGATGGCTTCGGTCACGGGATGCTCGACTTGCAAGCGGGTGTTCATCTCCATGAAAAAGAACTTCATGGACTCGGGTTGGTCATAGGCCGTTTGCTCGACGATGAATTCCACCGTGCCCGCGCCCACATAGTTCACGGCTTTGGCAGCGGCCACAGCCGCCGCGCCCATTTGCGAACGCAGGGCTTCAGTCATACCTGGGGCCGGAGCTTCTTCGAGCACCTTCTGGTGGCGGCGCTGCACCGAGCAGTCGCGCTCGAACAAATACACGCAGTTGCCTTGCGTGTCGCCAAACACCTGGATCTCGATGTGGCGCGGGCGCTGCACATACTTCTCGATCAACACCGCATCGCTGCCAAAACTGTTGATGGCTTCACGTTGGCAACTCGCGAGCGCTGCCGCAAAGTCTTCTGACTTTTCGACCACGCGCATGCCCTTTCCACCGCCACCCGCGCTGGCTTTGATGAGGGCGGGGTAACCGATGCGGTCGGCCTCGCGCTGCAGCAATGCAGGGTCTTGGTCAGCCCCGTGGTAACCGGGCACCAGGGGTACACCTGCGGACTCCATCAAACGCTTGGACTCGGCCTTGAGGCCCATGGCCAGAATGGCCGAGGCAGGTGGACCAATGAACACAAGCCCGGCCGCAGCGCAGGCCTTGGCGAAGTCCTCGTTCTCGCTCAAGAAGCCATAGCCGGGGTGAACGGCCTCAGCGCCCGTGTCTTTGGCGGCTTGCAAAATGCGTTCCCATCGCAGGTAGCTGTCTTTGGGTGCGCTGCCGCCCACATGTACGGCTTCGTCGCAGGCTTGCACATGCTTGGCACCGGCGTCGGCGTCTGAATAAACGGCCACCGTCTGGATGCCCATACGGCGGGCTGTAGCGGCAACGCGGCAAGCGATTTCGCCACGGTTGGCAATCAGAATCTTTTTGAACATCAATTTCTCCAGACCACTTGTTGGTCAACTGCATACAACTTGCATGGGGCACCGCGTCGGGCCTGGCAAAAACCCAATGCGCGGCCGATCGCCCAATCGCCATAAGCAAAACCTGCAGCGCCATTCGGCCCAATGGCGAAGGCACGCGGCGCTGGGCTGCTCAAAAATCGTGTGTAAAGTTTTTGAACGTTATCGGCACTGATCGGGACTTTGCCCAAGTCCGACACGTCGGCAAAGCCGCTGGCGTCGGGAACGGGTGGCAAGGCGGATTGCGTGTAACCCGATTTGGCCAAGTAAGCATCAACCAAAGGCACCCAGTGGTCCATGTCACTGGTGAATCCAGAATGCCCATCTTTGCCAAAGGCGGGCAATTGCTGAAATTGCGCACGACCACCGCCCTCCGTCCAGGCTTGGTGCCAATCGCGTGGAGCTTGAGCGCCCCAAAACAAATCGTTTTCCCAATACAGCCAGAGCATGTCGGCTTGGGCCTCTTTGGCTTTGTTTTTCCACAGGCGAGCGATTTGAGTCACGCCACAAGACTGCCCCGGACGTGCCACAGGGTCGCCCCCCGTGCCACCGGCAAAGTTGATGCCGCCTTGCAAACCGGGAGGGTTGCGCCAAACCGTCGCCACGGTGGTCAAGCCGCCCACCGACTGGCCCATGACCCACCAACGGGATGTATCCACAAATTTCAGATTCTTTGCAAAACTGTGGGCAGCCAAAACCTGTTCAGAAGCCGCCATGCTCATGGGTTCAATTTGCGGCGAAGAACAACTCCCATTGGTTTCGGGGTCAAAGTCTCCAAAAGCTTCGCCATAACCTACACGCGTGGGCACGATGACCACAAAGCCTTTGTTCACCAAATAACGGGCTTGCTGCTCGTAACGAAAACGCAGCGGCTGCGCTCGCTTGTCTGGACTGCCCGCTCGGCCATGGTTCAAGACCACCAAGGGGAAAGGGCCCTCGCCGTTGGGTTTGAAAACGGTTAGGGGAATTTTTCGGGTTTCTGTGCGGTTGTACAAATCCTTCACCGTGACTTCGATGCGGTGAACTTCTTCGTTCAAATCTTTAGCAAGGGCGGGCTCTTCGGGTGTTTGCGCGAACACGGCCAAGCAGCCTGAAACCATCAGGAACCCCAAGCATGCTCGGAACCATTGGGCCAGTTTCATAGCAGCCAATTTGGTTTGCGTTTTTGCAAGAAGGACTGCACGCCCTCTTTGCCTTCACTGCTGGCACGGATGTCGGCGATGCCCGCCACCGTTTGCGCTACCAGTGCGTCGTTGATTTCGCGTTCGGCCACGTCTTGCACCAGCTTTTTGCAAGCGCGCACGGCGTTGGGGCTGGCATTCACCAGCGCTTGTGTCAGCTCGACCACTTTGGCGTCGAGTGCATCGGCGCTCACCACCTCGTGCACCAGGCCGATGCGGTGGGCCTCGGCCGCGCCAAAGCGCTCGGCCGTCAAAAAGTAGCGGTGCGCCGCACGCGCGCCCATCGCGCGGATCACATAGGGGCTGATGGTGGCGGGGATCAGGCCCAACTTGACTTCGCTCAGGCAATAGTTCGCTGTATCCACGCTCACCGCCATGTCGCAGGCTGCCACCAGGCCCATGCCGCCGGCATACACGTCGCCCTGCACGCGGGCGATGGTCGGCTGGGGGCATTCGTAAATGGCGCGCAGCATGGCGGCCAGCTCGCCCGCATCGGCCAGGTTTTGATCGCGGCTGTAGTCGGCCATCCGGCGCATCCAGTTCAGGTCGGCACCGGCGCAAAAGGCGGGCCCCTCGGCGGCCAACACGACGCAGCGCACAGCCGCGTCTTGCGCCACCGCCAGAAAAGCGTTTTTCAGCTCGGCGATGACTTCGTCGTTGAAGGCATTGCGCACATCGGGGCGCGAGAGCGTTATGCTGTGCACGCCGCTTTGGGTTGAAAATTCCAGAGTGCTCATCTTGTCAATGTGGCCAGGTGTCCAGGCCTACGAGGGTTTTGAGGGATTCAAAGTCAGCGTCGCGGTGCAGCAGCGTGTGACCGTGGGTGATGCAGTAACTTGCCAGGAGCACGTCGATGGGGCTGCGCACGGTGCGGCCTGATTGGCGCAGCCGTTGATAAAGAGACGCCGCGAACAAGGCGTTCTCAAGACCGCCAATCTCCACGACTTCCATCGCCAGTAGCAAATCACGCGCCTTAGCCTGCGCCTTGGCGGTTGGAAAGCCCCGCACGACCTCAAACACGACCAGGTCAGCCACACCCATATCAGGGTACCCATCGTCCCCACTAAGCCATCGGGTGAACTGCTGTGTTTGTGAATTGATGGTGCCCCTGAAGTGATCAATGAGCACACTGGAGTCCAACAGAATCATTCTGACTTGCCTTTTGAACGCCTCTGAGGGCCTTTGACTGGACGAGTCTTGACATCCTTCACAGCAGGTTTGACCATATAAGGAGCAGCTGGTTCTTCAGCTGTTTCTGCCAGATGACTCTCTTCGCGCGCCTTGGCCCAAGCTTCATCGGAGTCGTCCCAAAACAAAGTGCCGCGCGCAGCCAACAACGCCGCATAGACCTTCTTGCGCTTGAGCAGCCGCAAGCCCTCTTCCACGGCTTCTTTCTTGGACTTGAAATCACCCGAAGCCATGACGTCGGCCATAAGCTTGTCGTCGATCACGATGTTGGTGCGCATTTGCAACCCTCCTGAATGTGTATGATTTTACAAAATCATACACATCACATGCGGAAAAGTCCAAATTTCGTCTCGGGAATCGGGGCATTGAGCGAGGCGCTCAAACCCAAAGCCAGCACGCGGCGGGTGTCGGCCGGGTCGATGATGCCGTCGTCCCAGATGCGGGCGGTGGCGTAGTAGGGGTGGCCCTGGTCCTCGTATTGCTGCTTGATCGGAGCCTTGAAGGCCTCTTCTTCCTCCATGCTCCACTGGCCGCCCTTGCCTTCGATGCCATCGCGCTTGACGGTGGCCAAGACGCTGGCCGCTTGCTCGCCGCCCATGACACTGATGCGGGCGTTGGGCCACATCCACAAAAAGCGGGGACTGTAAGCGCGGCCGCACATGCCGTAGTTGCCCGCGCCAAAACTGCCGCCAATGATGATGGTGAACTTGGGCACGGCGGCAGTCGCCACGGCCGTGACCATCTTCGCGCCGTTGCGGGCGATGCCCTCGTTTTCGTATTTGCGCCCGACCATGAAGCCAGTAATGTTCTGCAAGAAGACCAGCGGGATCTTGCGCTGGCAGCACAGCTCGATGAAGTGCGCGCCCTTCAACGCCGACTCGCTGAACAAAATGCCGTTGTTGGCGATGATGCCCACCGGCATGCCCTCGATGCGGGCGAAGCCGCAGATCAAGGTGGTGCCAAAGCGCGATTTGAATTCATCGAACTCGGAGCTGTCGACGATGCGGGCGATGATTTCGCGCACATCAAAGGGCTTGCGTGTGTCGGTGGGGATCACACCATACAACTCTTGCGCATCAAACTTCGGCGGCACGGGCGCGTGTGTGGCGATGTTGGGCTGCTTCTGGGCGTTGAGGTTTTTCACAGCCTGACGAGCCAGCGCGAGCGCATGCACATCGTTTTGTGCCAAGTGGTCGGCCACGCCACTCAAGCGTGTGTGCACATCGCCACCGCCCAAATCTTCGGCGCTCACCACCTCACCCGTAGCGGCTTTGACCAGCGGCGGGCCTCCCAAAAAGATGGTGCCCTGGTTTTTGACGATGATGGTCTCGTCGCTCATGGCGGGCACGTACGCGCCGCCCGCCGTGCAAGAGCCCATGACCACCGCAATCTGCGCGATGCCCAACGCACTCATGTTGGCCTGGTTGAAGAAGATGCGGCCAAAGTGGTCGCGGTCGGGAAAGACTTCGTCTTGGTTGGGTAAGTTGGCACCGCCCGAGTCCACCAGATAAATGCAGGGCAGGTGGTTTTGCTGCGCGATCTCTTGCGCACGCAAATGCTTTTTCACCGTCATCGGGTAGTAAGTGCCGCCCTTCACCGTGGCGTCGTTGCACACGATCATGCAGTCCACCCCGCTCACGCGGCCAATGCCCACGATCACGCCCGAGCTGGGCGCGTCGTTGTTGTACATGTTGAGGGCAGCCAGCGGCGCGACTTCCAAAAAAGGTGTGCCGGGGTCGAGCAGCATTTGCACACGGTCACGCGGCAGCAGCTTGCCCCGGGCGGTGTGCTTGGCGCGAGGCGCATCGCCGCCACCCAAAGCCACGCGCTCCAGGTGGGCGCGCAGGTCATCCACCAAGCCGCGCATGGCAGCGGCATTGGCTTGAAAGTCGGCCGAACGCGGGTTCAGTTGAGATTGCAAAGTGGTCATGGAGAGTCTTCCAAATAAATGCCTAAGGCTTGATCAGTCGCAATTCATCCATGTGCTGGAATGACTGGCTGGCACCCGCATCCAACAGGGGCTGACGAGGGGTCGAGCCAGGTGCGTAAGCCCATACGGTGGCGCCAGCAGCCACGCCAGCCGTGATGCCCACGGTGGTGTCTTCGACGACCAGGCACCTTGCCGGGTCAATTTGCAGATGCGCAGCAGCGGCCAAATAAACGTCCGGATACGGCTTGCTGCGCGGCATTTCATGGCCACTGAAAATGCGGCCTTCAAAAAAAGACAGCAAACCCACTTGCTTGAGCATCATTTCGATCTTGAGACGATCGGCACCCGAAGCCACAGCGATGCGGCCTTGGCAGTGCTCGTGCAAATGCGCCACAGCCTCGTGCACGCCTTCGATGGCGGTGATGCTTTGTGTCAGTCGTTCGTTGCGCAATGCATAGAAATCGGCCAACCATTCGTCGGTCAGCGGTTGACCTGTGTGCGCCTCAATGACGCTGCGCTGGCTTTTGACGGTGTGACCGACAAAGCGCTGCATGCACTCGGCCAGCGTCATGCGCCAACCCTGCGCTTCAAACATGTCGCGCAGCACGCCGCAGGTGATGGCTTCGCTGTCCACCAGGACGCCGTCGCAATCAAACAAAATGGCTTCAAAGTTCATACGGAAGATCATAAAGGGCCAAAAAACCAATCAAAGCACGTCACCATCCACATAAAACCAACGCCCGTCTTCGCGCACAAAGCGGCTGCGTTCATGCTGCCGGATGGCCTTGCCGTTCACGCGAAATCGGGCGACAAATTCCACCTCGGCGCTGTCTGGGCCCGTCATGCGGTGCTGCTTGATTTGAAGACCCAGCCATTTGGCACCGTCTTCGAGCGTCAGCTCGGCAGGGCGCTGGCTGGTGTGCCAGGTGGCCAGCAAGTAAGGCACATCACCGCGCACAAAAGCGCTGTAGCGCGATCGCATGAGGCTTTCGGCATCGAGTACCGACTGACCTGCGTGGTAAGGGCCGCAGCAAGCACCCAAGCTCAATGCTTGACCTTTGGCGGAGATTCGGCCGCAGGGGCAAGGTGCATTCAACACCATTCAAAGCGCCCGCTGGATGATGATTTTTTGCACATCGCTCGTGCCTTCATAAATCTGGCAGACGCGCACATCACGGTAAATGCGCTCGACCGGGAAGTCACTCACATAACCATAGCCTCCCAAGGTCTGGATAGCGGCTGAGCACACCTTTTCAGCGGCTTCGCTGGCGAACAGCTTGGCCATGGCGGCTTCTTTGAGGCAAGGGCGACCGGCGTCGCGCAGGCTGGCGGCGTGCCAAATCAGTTGGCGCGCCGCTTCGAGCTGAGTGGCGCAGTCGGCCAAGCGGAAACCCACCGCCTGGTGGTTGAAGATGGCAGTGCCGAAACTCTCGCGTTGCTTGGCGTAGTCGATGGCCACATCGAGCGCACTGCGGGCCATGCCCAGACTTTGCGCGGCGATGCCAATGCGCCCACCCTCCAAAGACGACAGGGCAATTTTGTAGCCCTCGCCTTCCTGGCCGATCAGGTTCTCGGCGGGGACACGGCAGTTGTCAAAGTTGATTTGTGCGGTGTCGCTGCTGTGTTGGCCCAACTTGTCTTCCAAGCGCGCAACCGTGTAGCCGGGCGTGCAGGTGGGCACGATGAAGGCGCTCAGGCCTTTTTTGCCCGCGCCTTTGTCGGTCACCGCGATCACGATGGCCACGTCGCCGTTTTGGCCGCTGGTGATGAACTGCTTCACGCCGTTGATCACGTAACCGTCGCCGTCTTTCACAGCCGTAGTGCGCAAGGCCGATGCGTCCGAACCCACATGCGGCTCGGTCAGGCAGAACGCGCCGAGCATCTGCCCTTGGGCCAACGGCGTGAGCCACTGCGCTTTTTGCGCGGCATTGCCGTACATCATCAAGATGGCATTCACGGGGCAGTTGGTCACGCTGATCACGGTGCTAGTACCGCCGTCACCGGCTGCGATCTCTTCGAGCACCAGTGCGAGCGTCACATAATCCAGGCCCGCGCCGCCCAGTTTTTCGGGCACACAAATGCCATACGCACCCAATTCGGCCAGGCCCTTGTGCACGTCTTTGGGAAAGTGGTGTTTTTTGTCCCACTCGGCGGCATGGGGCCACAGTTCGCGCTGGGCAAAGTCGCGCACGGCGTCGCGAATCATTTCCTGGTCGGGGGTCAGCAGCATGTCTGTCTTTCTTTATCGGATCACCACGGCAGGCTCTGGCCGTCGTGGTTCAAAAATGCGCCTCGGTGTGCCGGGTCGCGTTGTTCAAGCACTTGGCTCAGGGTCTTGCGCAGGCTGCTTGCGCTTTGCTCGGGAGTGAGGGGCGCTTGTTCGCCACCCATGTCGGTCTGCACCCAGCCGGGGTGGATGGCCAGCACCGTCATATCAGGTTGCTCGGCCTGTGTGCAGCGCACCACCATATTGAGGGCGGCCTTGCTCACGCGGTAAAGCGCAGCGTTGCCGCTGGTGGTCTCTTGCATGCTGCCCATGACCGAGCTGATGCAGGCGATGACACCTTGCGTTTCTTGCACCATGGGCACGATTTGCGGGATGACCTGCATCGCGCCCATCACGTTGGTGTGCATGACGGCGTCAAAGCTGTCGCGGGTCGGTGGCGTGCTGGCACTGGCCCGGTCCATCGCGCCCGCCACGTAAATGGCCAGGTCGATTTTTTCGCCGTCAAGCTGCCAAGACAGCCCCGAATTGCTGGCCGGGTTGGCCACATCCAGGCGCAAGGTTTGTGCGCCCAAGGCCTTGAGGTTTGCCAACCCTTCGTCCGAGCGGGCGGTGGCGATCACGCGCCAGCCATCGGCCAGGTACTGGCGAGCCAGCTCATGACCGATGCCGCGGGATGCGCCGATGAGGAGAACGGTCTGCATGGTGTTGTGTTTTGCGTAGGAGCGACGCCCTCGTCGCGAATGTTCCGGAGATTCATCGCCGCGAGGGCGCGGCTCCTACAAAAGATGTTTAGACCAGTTCCAACGCCACGGCCGTGCCTTCGCCGCCGCCAATGCACAACGTGGCTAGGCCCTTTTTGAGGCCGCGCGCCTTGAGCGCGTGGATCAATGTGACCATGATGCGGGCGCCGGATGCGCCGATGGGGTGACCCAAGGCACACGCGCCACCGTTGACGTTGACCTTGTCGTGCGACACGTTCAACTCTTTCATGAGCGCCATAGGCACCACAGCAAAGGCTTCGTTAACTTCCCACAGGTCGACGTCTTCGACCTTCCAACCCGCTTTGGCCAAGGCTTTTTGCGTAGCGCCCACGGGGGCAGTAGCAAACCACTCGGGCTCTTGCGCGTGGGTGGCGTGGCTCACGATGCGGGCCAGGGGCTTGCAACCGAGCTTGGCGGCGGTGCTTTCGCGCATCAGCACCATGGCGGCTGCGCCGTCGTTGATGGACGAGCTGCTGGCAGCGGTGATGGTGCCGTCTTTCTTGAAGGCGGGCTTCAATGAAGTGATCTTGTCGAGTTTGACTTTGCCGGGGCCTTCGTCGATGGAGACCACACGTTCGCCGCTGCGGTCTTTCACCGCCACAGGCGTGATCTCCGCAGCAAATGCACCCAACTCGGTGGCGGCCTTGGCGCGCTGCACGCTGGTGGTGGCAAAGTGGTCTTGCTCAGCACGGGTGAAGCTGTATTTGGCGGCGCAATCTTCGCCAAAGGTGCCCATGCTGCGACCGGCTTCGTAGGCGTCTTCCAGGCCGTCGAGCATCATGTGGTCGTAAATTTTGTCGTGGCCCATGCGGTAACCGCCACGGCCCTTGAGCATGAGGTAAGGCGCATTGGTCATGCTCTCCATGCCCCCGGCCACCAGCACGTCGTGCGTGCCAGCGACCAGCATGTCGTGTGCGAACATGGCCGCACGCATGCCCGAGCCGCACATCTTGGACAAGGTGACCGCGCCTGCGCTCTTGGGCAAACCGCCTTTGAATCCCGCTTGGCGCGCTGGCGCCTGGCCTTGGCCTGCCATCAGGCAGTTGCCAAACAGCACTTCGGTGACGAGTTCAGAGCTGATACCTGCGCGCTCGACAGCGGCCTTGATGGCGACGCCGCCCAGGTCGTGGGCGGCCAGTGAGGAAAAGTCGCCTTGAAAACTGCCCATGGGGGTGCGGGCAGCGCTGACGATGACGATGGGGTCGGACATGGTTTTCTCCAATGGCATGAAATAGAACCCGCCAGCCCCAAGGCTCAGACGGGAGGAAGAACGCCCCCACGGGGGTAGCGTTTGAATGCGTTGCGGAACACGTCCACCACTTCGTGGGCGCCGCTCATGGTCACGCCCAAGTCTTTGACCAAGCCGTCGTCCAGGCCGTACACCCATCCGTGCACAGTGACTTTTTGGCCTCGGCTCCAGGCGTCTTGCATGACGTTGGACAAAGCCACGTTGCCGACCTGCTCGATCACGTTCATCTCGCACATGACCGACTCAAGCTCGGCCTGAGGCAAATGGTTCAGGCGTTGGCGGTGGCGCAAACGCACGTCTTGCACATGGCGCAGCCAGTTGTCGGCCAGGCCCACGCGGGTGCCGCGCGTGGCCGCGAGCACACCGCCGCAGCCGTAGTGGCCCACGACCATGATGTGCTCGACCTTCAGCGCGTCAACCGCGTATTGAATGACCGACAGGGCGTTCAAGTCGGAGTGCACCACCACGTTGGCCACGTTGCGGTGAACAAACACCTCGCCGGGGTCCAAACCGGTGATCTGGTTGGCAGGCACTCGGCTGTCTGAACAACCAATCCACAAGTACTTGGGCGTTTGCTGGTTGGCCAGGCGTGAAAAATACGCCGGGTTCTCGCGCACCATGCGCGAGGCCCATTCACGGTTGTTGTCAAAGAGGTGCTGAAGTGAGGTGCTCATGCGGTGATTGTCGCAGTGCAGTCGTACTGTTTTTTGACAAAGCGCTTCAGCAGGTCTCTGCAAACAATTCGCGGCCGATCAACATGCGGCGGATCTCGCTGGTACCCGCGCCAATCTCGTACAACTTGGCGTCGCGCCACAGGCGGCCCAGCGGGTAGTCGTTGATGTAGCCGTTGCCGCCAAAAATCTGGACGCCCTCGCCAGCCATCCAGGTGGCTTTTTCGGCGGTCCACAAAATCACGCTGGCGCAGTCTTTGCGTACTTGGCGCACATGCTCTGCGCCCAACAAATCGAGGTTCTTGGCCACGGTGTAAGCGAAACTGCGACCGGCTTGCAGCACGGTGTACATGTCGGCCACTTTCCCCTGGATGAGTTGGAACTCGCCAATGCTTTGACCGAACTGCTTGCGGTCATGGATGTAAGGGATCACGTTGTCCATGACAGCTTGCATGATGCCCAGCGGACCACCGGTGAGCACGGCACGCTCGTAGTCGAGGCCACTCATGAGGACTTTGGCACCGTTGTTCAGGCCGCCCAGAATATTCTCGGCCGGCACTTCAACGTTGTGGAAGACCAGCTCGCCCGTGTGGCTGCCGCGCATGCCCAGCTTGTCGAGTTTTTGCGCGATGCTGAAACCCTTCATGCCCTTTTCGATCAAAAAGGCCGTGACGCCGCGCGCGCCAAGCTCTGGCTCGCTCTTGGCATAGACCACCAGGGTGTCGGCATCGGGCCCGTTGGTGATCCACATCTTGTTGCCGTTGAGCAGGTAGTAGCCACCTTTGTCTTCGGCTTTGAGCTTCATGCTCAACACGTCCGAGCCTGCGCCAGGTTCGGACATGGCCAAAGCGCCGACGTGTTCGCCACTGATCAGCTTGGGCAGGTATTTGGCGCGCTGCTCGGGCGTGCCGTTGCGTTTGATCTGGTTTACGCACAAATTGGAATGCGCGCCATAACTCAGACCCACCGACGCGCTGGCACGGGAAATTTCTTCCATGGCGATCATGTGGGCCAAATAGCCCATGTTCGCGCCACCGTATTCCTCGCCCACGGTGATGCCCAACACGCCCAAGTCACCCATCTTGCGCCACAGGTCCATCGGGAACTGGTCGTTGCGATCGATCTCGGCCGCGCGGGGGGCGATTTCGGCTTGGGCAAAGTCGCGCACGGCGTCTCGCAGGGCGTCAATCTCTTCACCGAGTTGGAAGTTCAGGCCTGGCAAATTGTTCATGGTGGTCTCTGTGGAGTTGGGTCTGCTTAATAGGTTTTGGGCACGGGCATCAAGGTTTGCTGCATCACGGCACAAGGCGATGTCTTGCCATGGGCGTCGATGTGCACCACCTCTGCCGAAGTCACGATCACGCGGCGACCGGCCTTAACCACTTGGCCCGTGGCGCGAATTTCGCCGCCTTGAAAGCTGTTGAGGAAATTGATTTTGTATTCCACCGTCACCACCTCCATGCCCTCGGGCGCCACCGTGAGGGCGGCATACCCGCCCGCGATGTCGGCCAGCGCGCCAATCGCACCGCCATGGAAACCGCCTTGCTGCTGGGTGGCTTTGTCGCTGTAGGGCAAAGCGAGTTCCACCTGACCTTCGGTGGCTGACAGCAAGCGCACGCCCAAATGGTTCATCATGCCCTGTCGGGCCATGCTCTGGGCGACGCGATCGTGCGGAGAATGGGCGGTGGTCACATCAAATCCTGAGTTGAAATCAGGTCCAGACTTTAATTGACGTTTACGTCAACGTCAATCATAAAAAACGAACGCAGGCGGCGACGCTGATCGTTCAAATCAGGCCAAACTGCCCGCTTTAGAGGCCTTGCTCAGCAAACTGCGGGTCTCTTTTTCGTGGGTTTTGACCTCGTCCAGCGTCGCCTCCAAGTCGGCCAGCTGCGACTCCAGTTGCTGGCGATGTTCGGCCAGCACCACCAAAAACTTTTTGAGCTGCGGCACCGTGTCGCGTGGGCTGTCGTACATGTCGATCAGCCCCTTGGCTTCGTTGAGGGACAAGCCCAGGCGCTTGGCGCGCAAGGTAAGTTTCAAACGGGTCCGGTCGCGCGCCGAGTACACGCGGTTGCGTCCACCCGGGCCAGAGCGCTCGGGCTCGAGCAAACCCATGTCTTCGTAAAAACGGATGGCGCGGGTGGTCAGGTCAAATTCCTGGGCCAAATCGCTGATCGTGTACATGTTCGCCATGGCGTGGGTCCTCAACAGCTTGCGCAAGGGAGACAGGCCCACCAAAAGCCGCCCCCTAAAATTCATTGTCGTGTTTGACGTTAACGTCAACGTCAATCCACCGAATGCTAACCCAATCCACACGCTGCATGACCACCTCGTCCAACGCCATGGCCACGCCCGATGCGGATGCCTCGCGCCCTTCGCTGCACTACCCTTTGGGCGAACACTTGCCCGAGCTGGGCTCAGCCACCGAAGTCGCACCCGGCATTTTTTGGTTGCGCATGGGTTTGCCCTTTGCGCTCAACCACATCAACCTGTGGCTGCTGCGCGACCGCATGCCCCATCCCACGCAAGGGGGTGTTCAGCAAGAAGGCTGGACGGTGGTGGACTGCGGCATCGACAACCCGGCCACCCGAGAAGCTTGGCTGCAAGTGGAACAGCAAATGCTGCAAGGCCTGCCCGTCTTGCGTGTGCTGGTCACCCACATGCACCCGGATCACATGGGCTTGGCGCATTGGATTTGTGAACGGTGGCAAGCCCCACTCTGGATGAGCACCAGCGAGTACCAATCGGCCCTGTTGGCATCCAGCGGGCTGTCCAACTTTGGCGGGGCGCCCACGGTGGCATTTTTTGAGTCCCATGGCTGGAACAAGGCTGAGGAACTCGAGGTCATCCGAGCACGCATGGGTTACTACCCCGGAATGGTGCCCCAAATTCCTGGCGCTTATGTGCGCTTGATGGCGGGCACACAGGTGCGCATCGGCGATCGCACTTGGGAGTGCATCAGCGGCTATGGCCATTCGCCCGAGCACATGGCTTTGCTCGATGCAAAGCAGCAGTTGCTGATCAGCGGCGACATGTTGCTGCCCTCCATTTCCACCAACGTCAGTGTCTATGCCATGGAGCCCGATGGCAACCCGCTGCAGTGCTTCCTCGACTCGCTGAACAAAATGGCCCATCTGTCGGATGCGACCTTGATACTGCCCTCGCATGGGCGGCCGTTTCAAGGTGCCGCCTTGCGCATTGCGCAACTTCAAACGCACCACGCCGAGCGCTTGGCCGAGTTGCTGCAGGCCTGCCAAGATCAAGCTTGCTGCGCTTACGAACTCTTGCCTGTGCTGTTCAAGCGCACCCTCGATGTGCACCAGACCACCTTTGCCTTAGGCGAAGCCGTGGCGCACTTGAACCTGCTGTGGTTGTCCGGTCAGATGCGCCGAGACCGCGGGAGCGATGGTGTTGTGAGATTCAAAACCATCTTGTAGCTTGCGGCCTTCACACCGGCCTCAATCCTCTTTCAAATCGACCGGTGCTTGGCGCAAAGCTTTGCGGCGTTGTGCGTAGTCGGGCATGACTTCGCCCACGGTTTCCCAAAAACGGGGGCTGTGGTTCATCTCACGCAGATGCGCCAACTCGTGCACCACCACATAGTCAATCTGGCTGGTGGGCAGGTGAATGAGCCGCCAATTGAGGCGGATATGGCCATCGGTGCGGGCACTGCCCCAGCGTGTGCTGGCGCTCGACAAACTGAGCTTTTGCCAGCGCACACCCAGCAGCGGTGCAAAGTGGTGCAAGCGCTCTTCAAACAAGGCTTTGGCTTGTTTTTTAAGCCAGACCTGCGCAGCGTCGCGCACCTGCGTCACCGAAGCCCCGGGCGGAACGGTGACGGGCAAGACTTGGTCAAGCGGCAGGTCTTGTCCGTGGACTCGCCCCACACCACGTTCCAAAACACACAGTTGCAAGGTGCGGCCCAAAAACGGCACCTCGGCACCATGCCGCCACTCGATGGCTTTTTGAAATTGTTCAGTTTGCCGCTCTTTGAACTGCTGCAACTTGGCCACAATCCAAGCGCCTTTTTCCTGCACGGCGGCATCCACCTCGCGCAGCGTGACCCAATTGGGCGCACGCACCACCAAACCATCGGCACCCACCAAGAAGCCGATGCTTTTGCGGCGCGAACGCTCAAAACGGAAAGACACCGTGACACCCTGAACTTCTGCGTGGCGGTTGGCGGCGGGGTGGGTGAAGCCAGCAACAGAGGGATGACTGTCGACAAATGGCCGGGCACCAAGCTTGACGTTATCCGGTGCCGGGGCGTTTGACTTGACGCCCATGGGCGCAGGCCTTGAGGGCGATGGCAAGCTCGGGGTTAGGGTGACCGGATCCCCCCCCGTGAAAAAGTCCAGCACAAACTGCAAAGGCGCGCGCATGGTTCGCCCCGTTTGGGTTCAATGTCCGGCAACGACGGATTGGGCCTCGGGATAAGCCTCGGGATCGAGTCGGTGCATTTCCGACTCAATCCAAGTCTCCACTTCGAGCATGAGCTCGTCGGCGCTGCGGCCCTCACTCGAGATCGCGCGACCAATCGAAATGTCCACCACACCCGGCGTTTTGATGAAAGCCTTGGTTGGCCAGCAACGCGCCGAAGTCACCGCGATCGGGACAACAGGCACGCCTGCTGCGATGGCCAAACGCGCCCCGCCGCTTTTGTATTCGCCTTTTTGACCACGCGGAATCCGTGTGCCCTCGGGGAACATGATCACCCAAACGCCCTCTTGCATGAGGCGACTGCCTTGTTGCACCACCTTGGCAAAAGCCCGTGAACGCTGCTTGCGGTCAATGTGGATCATGTCCATGCGGCCCATGGCCCAACCAAAAAAGGGCACGCTGAGCAGCTCTTTTTTGAACACATAAGCCAGCGGGTGCGGCATGATCACCGGCATGACAAAGGTTTCCCAGGTTGACTGGTGCTTGACCAGCAAAACCGCCGGGTCCTTGCTGCCTTGGGGCAAGTTTTCCAGGCCCTGAATGCGGTTTTCGATGCCCAAAATCCAAGTGCCACTGTTCACCGCCAAACGCAGCCAACCCACACACATCCAATACAGACGTGTGCTGCTGACAAGGTAAGAGGCCACCACCACAAACAGCGCCCAAGGCACCACCGTGATGGCCATCCAGAGCACATGGGCAAGTGAGCGAAGAAAATTCATGCGGCGTAGGGCCTTGGTGGGTGGTTATCGAGAAAGCGATTCAGCTGGACCTGTCTCACCCAGCAAGTGGTCGACAAAAGCGCCCAAATCAGCGTGAACAAGGGTTTGCACAGGAAACTCTGGTGGCAAACGGGTGGGATCCACCATCGCATGCCGACCGGACAATACCAAATGGGGTCTGCAGCCGCCCGCCTGGGCAGCCAGCATGTCGCGCAAGCTGTCGCCCACATAAGGCACGCCACTCAGGCTGTGGCCATAACGCTCTTCGATTTGATGCAACAAACCCGGCGCAGGTTTGCGGCAACTGCAGCCCTCTTCTGCCGCGTGCGGGCAGTAAAAAATTGCATCAATTCTGCCCCCCAAAGCGGCCAATGTCTTGAGCATGTGCGCATGCACCGCATTGAGTGCGGCCATGTCAAACAATCCGCGGCCCAAACCCGATTGGTTGGTGGCCAACACCACGTGGAACCCGGCATGGTTCAGACGGCTGATCGCCTCCAGCGCACCCGGCAAAGGGTGCCACTCCTCCGGTGACTTGACGAACTCCTCACTGGCCCGATTGATCGTGCCGTCCCGGTCCAGGATGACGAGTTTCAGGTGGGCATTCATAAGGGGCAGTGGTCAGTGGGGCTTGGTGCTGTAGGGGTCAAGCCGCCAAACGCGACAAGTCGGCCACGCGGTTCATGGCCACATGCAGGCTTTTCAGCAAGCCTTGGCGGTTCAGGCGCAGGTCCATGGCTTCGGCGTTGACCATCACGTCGTCAAAGAAGGCGTCCACCGGGGCGCGCAACGCGGCCAGGGTTTGCAAGCTGGCGGTGTAATCGCCCGCCTTGAACTGCGCCTCGGACTCCGGCAGCAGTTTTTGCATGACGGCGTAAAGGTTCTTCTCGGCATCTTCTTGCAGCAGCGCTGTGTTGACATGGGCGTCGACTTCGCCGGCTTTCTTCAAGATGTTGCCGATGCGCTTGTTGGCAGCAGCCAAAGCGGGGCTCTCGGGCAAAGCGGCAAATGCGCGCACGGCCGAGAGGAATTGGCCCACCTGGCCCAAACGGGTCGGGCGCATCGCCATGACGGCGTCCACTTCCTGGGCGCTGAAACCTTGCTCGCGCAGGCTGCCAGACAAGCGGTCATAGATGAAGTTGGCGACCAACTCTGGAGTTTCTAAATTAAAGGCTGTCACTGCGCCTGCAACTACTGCACGGTCGGCAAGCTCTTTTGAGTGTGCAGCATGCTCAAAACTACCAAAGGCTGTGCGCAACAAAGCATCAATATCTTGATCAGGCAATCTCTCAAACAGCATGCGGATCACGCCCAAAGCGTGGCGACGCAGCGCAAACGGGTCTTTGTCGCCCGTGGGCACATTGCCAATGCCGAACATGCCCACCAGGGTTTCGAGCTTGTCGGCCAGCGCCACCACAAGGCCGACGTTGTTGCGCGGCAAGTCGTCGCCCGCAAAGCGGGGTTTGTAGTGGTCTTCAATGGCTTCGGCCACCTCGGTGGAAAGGCCATCGTGGCGGGCGTAGTAGCCACCCATGATGCCTTGCAGCTCGGGGAACTCTCCGACCATGTCGGTCAGCAAATCGGTCTTGGCCAGGCGTGCAGCCTGCTCGGCTTGCTGCGCCAGCGCATCACCGCCCACTTGTTGGCCAATGGCCTTGGCGATGGCGCAAACCCGCGCCATGCGCTCACCTTGTGTGCCCAGTTTGTTGTGGTAAACCACTTTGGACAGCCCTTCGACGCGCGATTCCAGCGTTTTCTTGCGGTCTTGGTCAAAGAAGAATTTGGCATCGGCCAGGCGCGGGCGCACCACGCGCTCGTTGCCGCCGATCACAAACGACGCGTCGTCGGGTGTGATGTTGCTCACCACCAAGAAGCGGTTCGTCAGCTTGCCCGAAGCATCGATCAAAGGAAAGTATTTCTGGTTGGCCTTCATCGTGAGGATCAGGCACTCTTGCGGCACGCCCAAGAACTCGGTCTCAAACTGGCAAGTCAGCACGTTCGGACGCTCGACCAGCGCGGTCACTTCGTCCAACAAGGCGTCGTCTTCGATGGGGCGCGCACCGCTGCCCACCTTGGCCGCTGCGGCATTCAGCTGGCGCACGATTTCTGCACGGCGTTCGGCAAAGCTGGCGATGACCGAGCCGTCGCGCTTGAGCACTTCGTCGTACTGGTCGGCGTGCGACAAGACCACGGGCGAGACCTTGGCCTCAAAGCGATGGCCTTGGGTGTTGTTGCCGGCCGTCAGGCCGAGCGCCTTGACCGGCACCACGGTGGAACCATGCAAGGCGATCAGGCTGTGCGCAGGGCGCACAAAATTCACACTGCTCCAGCCCGGCAACTCACAGTCGGTTTCCAGCTGATACTGCATGACTTTGGGAATCGGCAACTTGGCCAGCGCTTCTTCCAGCGCCTTTTGCAGACCAGCTTGCAATGAGGCGCCTTTGACCAAACTGTCGTAGAACAGCGCTTCGGCTTTGCCGTCAGGCTGGCGCTTGAGCGCGGCCACGGCCGCAGCCGGATCGCTGACGTCTGCGCCCATAGCTTGCAGTTTTTTGAGCAGTGCGGGTGTGGCGTTACCCGCCGCATCCAAGCCCACAGCCACAGGCATCAGCTTTTGCTGCACGGCCTTGTCGGCAGCCTGCGCCAGCACGCCGCTGACATGTGCGGCCAAGCGGCGGGGCGAGGCGAACGCCGTCACCACCGCATCGGCCGCGGCCAGGCCTTGCGCCTTGAGTTGCTCGGCCAACACGCCCGAAAAGGCCGCACCCAACTTGTTGAGCGCCTTGGGCGGCAGCTCTTCCACAAACAGTTCTACCAGCAAATTTTGTGTCGTCATGTCGTTCTCCCTCACGCGGATTTCTTGGGCATTTGAGCAACCCATTCACGCGGGGCCATCGGGAAGTCCAGACGTTCGCGGCTTTCGTAATAGCTCTGGGCCACGCTACGAGCCAGATTACGGATGCGGCCGATGTAAGCGGCGCGCTCGGTCACGCTGATCGCACCACGGGCGTCGAGCAGGTTGAAGGTGTGCGCGGCCTTGAGCACTTGCTCGTAGGCAGGCAATGCCAGCTGCTGAACAATCAGGTTTTGCGCCTGCTTTTCGTGGGCACTGAAGGCGGTGAACAGGAAGTCCGCGTCGGAGTGCTCAAAGTTGTAGGCCGACTGCTCTTGTTCGTTTTGCAGGTACACGTCGCCATAACTCATGGTGTCGGTCCACTTCAGGTTGTAGACGTTGTCCACGCCCTGCAAATACATGGCCAAGCGCTCTAGGCCGTAGGTGATCTCACCGGTGATCGGCTTGCAGTCGATGCCGCCCACTTGCTGGAAGTAGGTGAACTGCGTGACCTCCATGCCGTTGAGCCAGACTTCCCAGCCCAAACCCCAAGCACCCAGCGTGGGGTTTTCCCAGTCGTCTTCGACAAAACGGATGTCGTTTTTCTTCAGGTCAAAACCCAAGGCTTCGAGCGAGCCCAAGTACAGCTCCAGGATGTTGCTGGGTGCGGGCTTCAGGACCACCTGAAACTGGTAGTAGTGCTGCAAACGGTTGGGGTTTTCGCCGTAACGGCCGTCTTTGGGGCGGCGGCTGGGCTGCACGTAAGCGGCTTTCCATGGCTCGGGGCCGATGGCGCGCAAAAAGGTGGCGGTGTGGCTGGTGCCCGCACCGACTTCCATGTCGTAAGGCTGAAGCAAGGCACAGCCCTGGGCGTCCCAGTACTGCTGCAATTTCAAAATGATTTGCTGGAAGGTCAACATGGCCTGAGCAGGCCAGCAGCGAGCTGGCCAAAGTTAGAGGGCGCGCAAGCTGCGCGCGAACCTTTGATTTTACGGCCTTTGCCGACGCCAAAACGCCAGCGCCACCACGGCAAGGCACAAGGCCCACAAGGGCCACAGGGGCCAAAACCCGCCTACCGAAGCCCATTGGGCAAATGGCGTGAGGCCATGGCGCCCTTCATAAGCCCCCACCAGACTGCCCCGGGTAAATCGGGGCAGCTGCGCGGTGACGCGTCCGGTGTGGTCAATGATGGCGGTAGCCCCCGTGTTGGTGGCCCGCAACATGGGACGCCCCAGCTCCATGGCCCGCATGCGCGAGATGTTCAGGTGCTGGTCGACAGCCAGGGTGTTGCCAAACCAGGCGATGTTGCTCACGTTCACCAAAGCCGTGGGCGCGGTGGCCGCGTCTTTGAAACGCAGGGCCAGCTCTTCGCCAAACAAATCTTCATAGCAAACATTGGGGGCCAGGCGCTGGCCTTGCCAAGGGATGGCGGGCTGGTCCCAGCCGCCCGATTTGAAGTCGCCCAGTGGGATGTTCATCATGCGGATGAACCAGCCAAAACTGGGCGGGATGAACTCACCAAAAGGCACCAAATGCGACTTGTCGTAGCGGTAAGCCGATGTCTTGTCAGACCCCAAGGCCAAAACCGAGTTGGTGTAGCCCTCTGCCAAGCTGCCCAAGGGTGCCCCCACCAGTGCCATGGCCCGGTCTGGGCGGGCGAAATGCTGCTGCAGTCCTGACCAATAGGCTTCAGGCAAATGTTGCGGCAGCAACGGAATGGCCGTTTCGGGGGCGACCACCAGCGGCTGCTGACTGGCGCGAAGCTGCGCGTCGTACCACTGCAGCGCATCACGGATGCCGCTGCCGGCATCAAATTTAGCCGTTTGAGAGATATTGGCTTGCAGCAGCTCCACCTGACCCAAGCCAGCCGAAGTGGTGAAAACTGGCCCCCAAGCTTGCAGCCCCCAACTCAGCAGGCCCAAACCCATCCACGGTTTCAAAGCGCGCAAGTGCCAACCCGACAAAGCCAGCCGCATGGCCAACCAGGCCGCCAGGGCACCGATGCCATACACCCCAATCCAGGGTGCCCAAACGGACAACATGCCGTCGACGTGTGCATACCCGCCTGCGCCCCAAGGAAAACCAGTCAGCCAGCGCCCCCGCATGAGTTCTGCCAAGGTCCACAGGGCAGCGAACAACACACTCGCAGCGCCCGGGCGAGCACCCCAACGGCCTCTTGCCAAAGCCACCCAAACAGCACAAGCCAGGGCGTAATACAGCGCCAAAGCAGCCGCCAACGCCAGCACCGCCAACGCCGCCAATGGGGCAGGCAAACCACCGACATCGTGCATGGACACATACAACCACCAAAAGCTGCCTGCCAACCAGGTGGTGGCGAACACGCCGCCAAACCATGCCGCTTGTCCGAGAGAAGCCGGCTTGAAAAAGCCCAGTCGGGCCATCTTGGCCAAACCAGAGGCCAAGAGGGTCAAACTCAAAATTTGCAACCAACCCTGCGCTTGGCCACTGCCGGGCATGGCGATCGATGCCGCTTGGGCAGCTCCCGCCAAAGCGGGCCACCAAGTTTGCAGGCCGCGTGTGGGTTCGCGGCCGATGTTCATGCTTGTGGCTCTTTGGCGGTCACGGGTGACACTTTGAACCAGCGCACAGCGCCAGCGCGTGTGTGCAAGACCACAAACTGCAAACCCGCCAACACGTATTTTTCGCCGCGTCTCGGCACATGGCCCATCTCGTGGGCGATCAAACCCCCAATGGTGTCGAAGTCGGGCCCTTCACTGTCCTCGCGCGCCTCTTGCAAATTCACGCCAAAGGCCTCGCTCACCCGTTCCAAGGAGGTGTCGCCGCTGACGCGGAAACTGCGGTCGGGCAGGCCAAAAATATCGCCCTCGTCGTCGGCAATGTCGAATTCGTCTTCGATCTCGCCCACGATTTGCTCCAGCACATCCTCAATGGTGATGAGGCCCGCTGTGCGCCCGAACTCGTCGATGACGATGGCCAAGTGGTTGCGGTTGTCGCGGAATTGGCGCAAGAGATCGTTCAGGCCCTTGCTTTCAGGCACAAACACCGCCGGACGCAGCAAGGCGCGAATGTTCAATTCAGGTGCCCGCTGCAGCTTGAGCAGGTCCTTGGCCAACAAGATGCCAATGATGTTTTCTTTTTCGCCCTCGTAAACCGGGAAACGCGAATGCGCGGTCTCGATCACCTGGTGCAGAAACTGGTCAAACGGGTCTTCGATGTTCAGCAAATCCATCCGGGGGGCTGCCACCATCACATCACCTGCCGTCATATCGGCCATCCGGATCACCCCCTCCAGCATCAATCGGCTCTCACCATTGATGATGTGGTTTTCCTCGGCCTCGGCCAAAGTTTCGATCAACTCGTCGGTGGAGTCAGGGCCAGGGTGGATGAACTCGGCCAGCTTTTGCAGAAAACTTCGTTTGTCTTCGCGTTCAACAGAGCGCGCAGGGTGGGGGTCGGACACAGTCAGAGTTGCAGGACATGCGGTTATGCGAAGACTCTAGGATAGCGGATTCAAATGACAAACCACGATTTGCGGCACGCCACCCGCGGTCACTGCCCAGTTGAACCACCCGGTTTGTGCGAGGCATGGCGTGCGTCGCGCACCCCTTGGCGGATTTCTTGCACCGTGGCCAACCATGCCCGAAACTGCTGGGCCTGGTTTTTCAACTGGTAATCCAACTCGGCCATTTGCTCTTGCATCATTCCGCTCAATTGGCTGTCCAAGGTGGCCAAGGGCAACGACAGGTAAGCCTCGCTCTCGCTGCCATCGCGTTGCACTTTGGCACCCGCATGTCGGGCAATTTTCAGCATGGCCACGTTTTCGCTGAGGGCATGGATGAACAACATGCTCACCCCTTGGTTGCGGGCATGCATCACCGCATGGTTGAACAACCGAGCGCCCAAGCCCCTGCCCCTCTGATGGGACGAGACCGATACGCCGAATTCGGCACAGGTGGCCCACTGTGGATCGACCGAATAGGCCAAATGGGCCATGGCCACCAAGGCCAAACGGCGGTTAAAAACACCAAAAATCTCATCGCGCTCAAATTTCAAACCGGTCACGTACCGTTCGACCTGCTCGTCGGTGGCGGGATAGCCAAACCGCAAATAACGGTCTTCAGGTTTGAGGGCAAGCAAGTGGGTCAGAATGCGCGGCCTGTGGCGTGGCGACAAAGACCGGATAGGAATCCAGCCTGTTGGCCCCTGCCCTGTGCCCGATGCCATCGACTGCCACCCCCGAATGACCGCAGCCCAGCGCTGTCTGAGGCGGCACCAAATTCCGGGACGAATGGGGAGTTTTGAATTCATTTGAATTACGGGTTTGCCCTTATTCTGCACGCAATGGCCGCACCTTGTCTGTACCGGTTATTTGTCGCCTGTGAGACCTTTTTGGCCATAACTTAGGACTTGCCCGATCACACCCTGCCGCGCAGGTGGCCACAATCAAGAGATCAAGGAGATTCGCAGATGGAACGTATTTGGCTGAAGAATTACCCCCCCGGCGTCCCGCATGACATCGACCCCAACCAATACAGCAGCTTGACCGACTTGCTGGAGTCGGCATTTCGCACCCACGGTGACAGCCCTTTTTCGGTCTGCATGGACCGATGGATGAGTTACAAAGAGCTGGATGAGCTGTCCAAAGCTTTGGGCGCTTGGCTGCAAAACCAGGGTTTGGCACCCGGCAGCCGCGTGGCCATCATGCTGCCCAATTTGCCGCAGTTTGCCGTGACCATGGCCGCCATTTTGCGGGCCGGCTACACCTGCGTGAACGTGAACCCGCTTTACACCCCACGCGAGTTGCAGCACCAACTGAAGGATTCAGGGGCCTGTGCGATTGTCATTCTGGAAAACTTTGCGGCCACCTTGCAAGAGGTGATCGAGCACACGGCTGTTCAGCAGGTGGTGCTGGCCTCGATTGGCGACTTGCTGGGTCCTTGGTACGGCCGATGGATGACCTTCGCTGTGCGCCACCTCGCCAAAATGGTGCCCGAGTTCGAATTGCCATTGACGGGTGGGCGCAGCGTCACCTCTTTCAAGAAAGCCATCGCCCAAGGTCGTCAGCTGAATCTGAAGCCCACGCCCCAAACGCTTGATGACATCGCGTTTTTGCAATACACGGGCGGCACGACCGGTTTGTCCAAAGGCGCTGTGCTGACGCACCGCAACATCGTGGCGGCCATGCTGCAAGCGGAAGGGTGGTTCACCCCTGCTTTGACCAGCATTGGTGACCTTCGCAAAGTCAACAGCATCGCGGCCTTGCCGCTTTACCACATCTTCGCCTTGACCCTGTGTCTGCTGGCCATCCGTCAAGGGTCTCACATGACCTTGGTGCCCAACCCGCGTGACTTTGGCAAGTTCATTGAAGTGCTCAAGCAGCGGCCCTTCCACATGCTGCCGGGTGTCAACACCTTGTTCAACGCCTTGATGCAACACCCCATGTTCAAGACGATTGATTTCACTTCGCTCAAGCTCACGCAGGCTGGTGGCATGGCGGCTTCTGAAGGCACGGCCAAGTCCTGGCAAGCAGCCACGGGCAGCGCCATGATCGAAGGTTGGGGCATGAGCGAGACCTGCGCCATCGGCACCAACAACCCGGTCACACAAACCCACTTCAGCGGCAACATTGGCTTGCCACTGCCCAGCATCGACATCGCCATCAAAGACGACGACGGGCAAAGCTTGCCTGTGGGCAGTTCGGGCGAGATTTGCATTCGCGGCCCTAACGTGATGTGGGGCTATTACAACCAGCCCGAAGAAAACGCCAAAACTTTCACGGCCGATGGTTTCATGCGCACGGGCGATGTGGGCATCATGGACGCCGAGGGCTTTACCCGCATCGTGGACCGCAAGAAAGACATGATCATCGTGAGCGGTTTCAACGTGTTCCCGAGCGAGTTGGAAAACGTCATCTCCACCTGCCCCGGCGTGGTGGAGTGCGCGGTGATTGGCATTGCCGACAGCATGCAAGGCGAAACCATCAAGGTGTTTGTGGTGCGCAACGATGCGATGCTGACCGAAGAGGCCGTGTCGCGCTTTTGCCATGACAACCTGACCGGGTACAAGCGGCCCAAGTACATCGAGTTCCGCGACGAGCTGCCGAAATCCAACGTGGGCAAAATCTTGCGGCGCGAGTTGCGCAGCCAGAAATAAAGCCCAAAGCTTTGAAAGCATGAACGCCCCCATCACCTTGCCTGCGGGCGTGACTGTTTTTGAGCGCGGCTGGCTATCGGCCAACAACGTCTTGCTGTGTGACGAACACAGCGCCACGTTGGTGGACAGTGGTTATGTCAGCCACCAAGCGCAAACCTTGGCTTTGGTCCAGAACGCCCTGCAAGGACGCGCTCTGAACCAACTGGCCAATACACACCTGCACAGCGACCATTGCGGGGGCAACCAGGCGCTGCAAGCAGCGTATCCCGCCTTGAAAACCTGGATACCGCCAGGCTTAGCGCCCGAAGTCTTGGCTTGGCGCGAAGACGCGCTGAGCTACAAGCCCACGGGCCAAACCTGCCCAGCCTTCACTTTTTCAGACTTGCTGCGACCTGGCGATTGCCACCGCTGGGGCGACATGGACTGGGAAGTCCACGCCGCGCCGGGCCACGACCCGCATTCGGTCATTTTGTTTGCGCCCGAGCACCGCCTGTTGATGTCCGCCGATGCCCTTTGGCAAAACGGTTTTGGCGTGGTCTTCCCAGAATTGGTGGGCATTGCCGCTTTTGACGAGGTGGCTCAAACCCTGGACCTGATCGAGCGGCTGGACCCGGCCGTCGTCATTCCTGGGCATGGGGCGGTCTTCACCGAGATCGCACCCGCCTTGGCTTTGGCCCGCAGCAAACTCGCGGCCTTCGCACAAAACCCCGAACGCCACGCCCGTTATGGCACCAAAGTCTTGCTCAAATTCAAATTGCTCGAATGGGGACGCATCTCCAAAACCGATTTTTGCGACTGGGCCCTGCAAGTGCCCTATTTGAGCGACCTACACCAACGCTTTGGGCAAGGCCATGATGTGCCCACTTGGCTGGACATGATGCTCGCCGAACTGGCGCGCAGTGGTGCACTTGAAATGCACGACGGCATGCTGCACGACACCTGACGCCGAGCTTTAAAACCAACAGAAATAAAAAATTTGACTTATATTTCAAGCAGGAATAAAATCTCTCACTTCTAAAGAGTTACAGCCGCAGCGATAGCCATGGCCAACCCAAGAACTCTGAGCTGAATCGATGGGCATCGAACACGATGCACCACTGAACTTTTGGACATGAATTTTTCTCCCAGCGCTACAAGCCCACGGGATGACGAGAAATTCAACAACACATTTCCAAATCAACTCCAAAAATGTGCACCAGCTGTGAGGCTGGGCACTTTTCCCGGTGGGATCTTCACAGAAACCACCTTTTCCTGCATGCAGGGTTTGCACACAAACCTGCACGCCACCTCTCTGAAAGGCTCAACCATGAGCAGCAAAATTTACGTGGGCAACTTGCCTTACACCATCGACGACGCCAGCTTGCGTCAAAACTTCTCTGAATTTGGCGGCGTTTTGTCGGCCAAAGTCATGATGGACCGCGACACAGGCCGTTCCAAAGGTTTTGCCTTTGTTGAAATGTCCAGCGCCGAAGAAGCCCAAGCCGCCATCACCGGCCTGAACGGCATGTCGGTCAGCGGTCGTTCCATCGTTGTGAACATCTCCAAGCCGAAAGAGCCGAGCACCGGCTACGGCAGCGGTTACCGCGACACCCGCAACTGATCCTTTTCAGTTGCCCATCAAAAAGCCGCTCTTGAGCGGCTTTTTTTATGGGTGTGCTTTTGCGAAAGCACAAAAAGAAAAAACCGTCAGCACTTTCGCACTGACGGTTTTTGTTTGGTGGCCTGGGACGGAATCGAACCATCGACACGCGGATTTTCAATCCGCTGCTCTACCAACTGAGCTACCGGGCCGGTAAGGGTGAAATTGTAGCAGGACTTTTCCGTGAGGATTACTGCGCTGTTCAAAAAGTGCATCACCGGCTGGTCCAAATCTTGGCTGTCGTTTTGCTGTGCCAGCGTCTTAGCACAGGCATTGCACACTTTTTGAGCACCGTGCGGGGTGGGGATGCCCCACCGGCTTGAGGTTTACCGTGGTGGGCTACTGCAAGCCGGGTTGGGGCGTAAGCGTAAAGAAAATTGACGCTTGGGGTGCACCGCTTGGTAGCAACTGGGGTGGCGATGTATCCGTTCGTTGACAAATTCAAATCCCTACCGATCTTGAGACTCCAGGCTTCTAACCTTGCCCAGTTGCGGGCGGTACAGGTCTCAACGAAACACGAGGGATTGGTCCAGTAGCTGGATACAGCTTCTCAAGTAATGAAAGGACCTCATTCACTAGCTCAACACAGTCAGGTTCAACAGATGACAAGGTCCGATGAGCGACCCTAGGTATCCGATGTAGCCTGTGTAGCGCGTTGTGACAAGTCACGAAGTTCGTGTCTCGAACAGCCGCCCAATTTCCGTGGATGAAACTTGAAGACCAGTCGTAATAGCGATCGTACGAATCTTTAGCGCCGCATTCAGTCGCAAGTTTTCTAAGATTGCTATTTGTGTTGATTGGCCTTAAAAACTGAGCCACTTTGAGAGGAATTTGCATCCAAATTTGAGCCACTTCATTGGCCTATCCTGCTCATTTTTTGAGCAAGGGTGGCCGGGAGTGATCAACGTGGGAACTTTG
>NZ_NESM01000002.1 GCF_002778285.1 Limnohabitans sp. 15K | reverse complement strand
GAGCATTGGCCAGATCGACGCGCTGGGCGTGGACGTGCTGGACATTCAGAACAACGCGGTGGTGCACATCACTGAAAACAACGCGGTTGATCTGATCAACGCGGGGATTCACTTTGCAGACAACGACACGAACGTGACGCTGGACGTGCAAGCCAACGACGCTGAGGGCTCGTACCTGACGGGCAAGCAAGGCATGTTGGGCGGCTTGAGCATTGGCCAGATCGACGCGCTGGGCGTGGACGTGCTGGACATTCAGAACAACGCGGTGGTGCACATCACTGAAAACAACGCGGTTGATCTGATCAACGCGGGGATTCACTTTGCAGACAACGACACGAACGTGACGCTGGACGTGCAAGCCAACGATGCCGAGGGCTCGTACCTGACGGGCAAGCAAGGCATGTTGGGCGGCTTGAGCATTGGCCAGATCGACGCACTGGGCGTGGACGTTTTGGACATCCAGAACAACGCGGTGGTGCACCTGAGCGAAGGCAATGCGGTTGATTTATTGACAGCGAATATTCACTTTGCAGACAACGACACGAACGTCACGCTGGATCTTGAGAGTGGCAGCGATGTTGAAGGCTCGTATCTGACCAGCAAGTTAGGCGGTTCGATTACGAACGTCTTGTTGTCTGACCTGGGTAAAAACGGCTTGGGCGTGGATGTGCTGGACATTGGCGGTGCAGGAGCAGTCGGAACAGTGCGCATCGATGAGGCTGACGCTGTCGGCCTGATCAATGCGGGACTGAGCTTTGCTGGTAACGATTTGGTGACCTTGGATGCAGAGGTGGATGGCTCGTTCCTCGCGGGTCGTCTGGGTGCACAAGGCATCGGAATCGGAATTGGTGGTTTGAGTCATGTAGGCACAACCGGTGGCTTGGGCCTGGACACCCTGAATTTGTTCAAGCAGGGTGACTTGGTGGCTTCTCTGGAACTAGATGCTTCTGGTGGTGTCTCTATCGATGGGGTGGACGCTCAAGCGCTGATGAACAACGGCTTGAGCCTGGCGGGTAACGACACCGTCACACTGGATCTGGAAAGTGGCAGCGATGTTGAAGGCTCGTACCTGACCAGCAAGCTAGGCGGATCGATCACGAACGTCTTGTTGTCTGACCTGGGTAAAAACGGCTTGGGCGTGGATGTGCTGGACATTGGTGGCGCAGGAACCGTCGGAACAGTGCGTATCGATGAGGCTGACGCGGTCAGCCTCATCGATGCGGGACTGAGCTTTGCTGGTAACGATTTGGTGACCTTGGATGCCGAGGTGAATGGCTCGTTCCTGGCGGGCCGTTTGGGTGAACATGGACTTGGTCTTGGCGGTTTGGCCAAAGTTGGAGCCGTCGATGGCCTTGGCTTAGACACCCTCAATTTGTACAAGCAAGGAGAGTTTGTTGCTTCTGTGGAGCTTGATGCTTTTGGCGGTGTCGCCATCGATGGCACCGACGCTCTCGGTCTGATCAATGCGGGGCTGAGCTTTGCTGAGCATGACCAAGTGACCTTGGATGTCACCGCTTTGTCCGATGGCGATGCATTGGGTTCGTTCCTTGGCACACGCACACTCCAAGGCGGCAACCTGCATGACCTGGGTGTGGACACCGTCATCGTGCTCCAAGAGGCTTTGACCCAGGCACTGGCCGATCCTCAAGACAGTTGGGATGCCCCTTGGGAATTGGATGATTTCTCCATGCCTAAACAGGCACCTTCGATCAAGGTGGCCGTTGGTGGTGAAACGGACCAGCCAATCCAAATGGCTGGCGAGATCAAAGACGTCATTGACACCGTTGACGACTTGGTCAGAGCAGGCGTGAAATTTGCCGACGAAGCTTCATTGGGTGACTTGATTGAAGCCCTGACCGATTCGGGCATGTCCAACATAGACGAAGCGTTCGACGCCTCCATGCTCAACTCGGGTCTCCAGACCACTACTAGTCAAAAAGCCATCGAAGGCTTCGTTGCCAAGGCCGATGCCAACGTCATCATGTCCGACGAACTGGCCAAGGCATTGGCCGACGCGGGCATGTTCGAAGCCGTGCCACAGGCCAAGGTCCAGATCGATGCGGGCAGCAACGAACTTCTCAAGACGCCGTTCAAGCTCTTGGCAGAGTTTGGCGTCGACAATGTCACCACCCAGAAAAACAAGCTCTTCATAGAGTTGGGCGATGTGGCAGACCTGCAAGAAATGGCCAGCATGCTCGAGGGGCTGCTCAGTGGCACCGATGGCGACGAGTTGTTCCACCGCGAAGACGGCACCGAAGTTCCTGCTACCTTGGTGGTCAACGAATCCACCAACACAGCCTTGGCCAATGGCCTGTTGTCAAGCGACGCAGTTGCAGTATTGCAAGACCTGCAGAAACTCGGCGTGCAAGAGATTGAATTCAAGTCTGGCGTGGTCGCACAGAGCTTTGATCTTGTCAATTCAGCATCGGTGCAGATCTTGGGCGGTGACTACAACACAGTAGACTTGCAAAAACTCATTGATAAGTACCATCCCTAATGGCACGTAGCATCAACGCCAATTCAGCAGCCAAAGGCCTCATCGGTCTGGCCATGCGGCCCGATCAAGACCCGCCCCTGCGCAAGGTCTTGATGCAATGCAAACGCACCTTCATGGTCATGGTGGTGCTCACCGCCGTTGTGGAGTTGCTGAGTGTCGCCCCCATGCTCTACATGATGAGCGTTTATGACCGTGTGATCAGCAGCCGCAGTGAGATCACCTTGGTTTCGCTGACGCTGGTGATTTTGGGGTTTTATGTTTTTTGGGGGGCGCTGGAGTGGATTCGTTCCCGCCTCATGGTTCGGCTCTCCTTGCGCATCGACTGGGATCTGGCAGCAGATGTCTTTGATGCCTCGTTTCGTCGCCACGTTGGCCGCAAAAACGTCAATGTGCACCAGCTCTTGGGTGACCTGCTGAACATGCGCCAGTTCATGACCGGGGCACCGATCTTGGCCATCATTTCAGCCCCATTTGCGTTGTTTTTTATTGGTGTAGGGTGGATTTTCCATCCCTATTTGGCTTATTTCGCGCTTGCGGCAAGCGTGTTGATGCTGATTTTTACTTACCTGTCTCTCAAAATCTCCGGCCCGATCTTGAAAGACGCCCAGCAATCCAACACCGAAGCTTCTCGTCTGGCCATGGCCAGCTTGCGTCATGCCGAAGCCACCTTGGCGATGGGCATGCTTGGGGCAGTGCGCAACCGCTGGTACGAACACCACCGCCAGTTTCTCACCAAGCAGGTGTTTGCCAGTGAGGCCACGGGCCTCATGGGGGGCTTCACGGGTTTTTTGACCAAAGCCTTGCCCTCTATGCAAATTGCCTTGGGGGCCGTTCTGGCCATTGAGGGGCTCATCACCGGGGGCATGGTGATGGTGGCGTCTATGCTCATCACCAAAGCCATTGCGCCGATGAACCAGCTCATTGCCAACTGGAAACCCATTGTCGATGCCCGTCAATCTTATTCTCGGCTCAATGAACTGTTGCTCGAGGACGAGGTTTACAGCAACCAAATGGAACTGCCTCCGCCTGTAGGCAAACTGGATGTGGTGGCTTTGATGGGCGTACCACCAGGCCACGACAAGCCTGTTCTCGCTGGCATTGACTTTGCGCTGCAGCCCGGAGAGGTGTTGGCCGTGGTTGGCCCCAGTGCAGCGGGTAAAAGCTCGTTGGTCAAACTTTTGATGGGCGTCTGGAAGCCCGCCAACGGCTCTGTCAGGCTCGATGGTGTTGAATTGTCTGATTGGCGGCACGACGAAGTCGGCCCATTGGTGGGTTACGTGCCGCAAGAAATTGATTTCTTTGAAGGCTCTGTGGCCGACAACATCGCGCGATTGGGCGAGGTCGATTCGCAAAAAGTGGTTCAGGCGGCCACCCTCATTGGCATGCATGAGTCGATCTTGTCTTTCCCGAATGGCTACGACACCCCCTTGGGCGAGACCGGTTTTGCCCTGTCTGGTGGTCAACGTCAGCGCTTGGCCATTGCCCGCGCCATTTACGGGTCACCCAAGTACGTGGTCATGGACGAACCCAACTCCAGTCTTGACGAAGTGGGCGAAACGGCTTTGCTCCAAACCATTCAGGCGCTCAAGGCCAATGGATCTACTGTGGTCATCACCACCCACCGCCCTCGCTTGGTCAGTGTGGTCGACAAAATGCTCGTGCTCAAAGGCGGCAAACAAGTGGCCTTTGGTCCTGCCAAAGACATTCTGGAGGCTGTCCGCAAGTTGCAAGTGGTGTCCACGGCCACGCCCACACCGCCGCAAGTGCCTGCCACGGCCAGCCAACCGGCGTCCAAGGAAGCCACCACATGAAAGGACCTGTGGACAACGCGAGCCCAGAGGCGCCAAGCAACGCACTGGCCAAAACAGACCAGGCCTTGACCAGCTGGATCAGCGGCTGGAACCCCTACGACCCCTCCAAGCTCAAACACCGTGACCTCAAGCCCGTAGATGTCGAGGAATCGGGCATTCGCCGAAAAGCCGCCCAAGTATTTTTGATATTTTTTGTTCTCTTTTTGGTCTGGGCCTTCACCGCACCCATCGATGCAGGTGTGTCGGTTCAGGGCAATGTGGTGGTGGTCGGCAACCGCAAGTCCGTTCAACACCCCTCGGGCGGTGTGGTGGAAGAAATCCTCATCAAAGAGGGCGATGAAGTGCAGCAAGGCGACATTTTGCTGCGGGTCAACCCCCTTAAGTCCGAGGCCGAGATGACCACGGTCGAGCTCCAATACATCAACATCCTGACCTCAGAGGCACGCCTGAAGGCCGAGCGAGATGGTTTGGGCGGCATCAATTGGGGGCCAGAGCTGGCCAAACGCTTCAAACCCGACGACCCCAGGGTGAAAGAGGCCAAGTCTCTTCAGGTGCAGCTCTACAACTCCCGCCGCGCAGAGCTGACCAGCCAGATCGGCAGCCTCAACGAGCAGATTGTGGGTTTGAACGCGTCGCTCAAATCCAGGCAAATCCAGATTCGATCACTTGAAGAAGAAATGAAAAGCACCCGCGCCCTGGCCAGGGACGGGTTTGTACCGCAGTCTCAGGCCAATGCGGCCGAGCGCCAAAAAAGCGAGCTCGACAGCGGCATCTCCAACTCTCAGGCAGAAATTGCCCGGGCCCGCCTGCAAATCAGCCAAGTGCGATCGGCCTACCTCAAGGACGTGGACAACCAGCTGCAAGAGATCCAAAAAAACCGAGATGGCGTGCTGGGCAAGCTCGACGCCACCAAGTTTGACCGCGACTTGGCCGAAGTGCGGGCCCCGGTCAGCGGCAACGTGGTCAACCTCAAAGTCTTCACCACGGGCGGGGTGATCACCAGCGCACAGGTTTTGATGGAAGTGGTGCCCAAAGACGAAATGCTGGCCGTGGACGCCAAGATACCGCCCCAACTCATCGACAAAGTCACCATCGGCATGGAAGCCGACATGCGCTTCGTGGCCTTCAACCAAAGCACCACACCCGTCATCCCCGGCATGATCAAAGTGGTGGGCGCCGACAAAATTGTGGGTGCCAACCCGCAAGAGGGCGAGTACTACATGGCACAGGTGCACACCACCAAAGAAGGCGTGGCGCTGCTCGGGGCCCTCAAAGTGCAGCCAGGCATGCCGGTTGACGTGGTCATCAAGTCTGGCGAAAGATCATTCATGAGCTATTTGCTCAAGCCACTTTCTGATAAATTAGCCAAAGCGTTCAAAGAATAGTAACGTTATCAAAAATGATGAAACAAACAAATTTCTGGACCCGCTCCGCGGTTTTCAGTGCGGTAGCTATGGTGCTTGGCACTTTTGCAACCCCCACGCTGGCCCGCAATCTGGCGCAAGACTTCGAGTCGGCCCTTCAGTTTGACCCGACCTACCAAGGCGCCAAGGCCGAATTTGCGGTGGGTTTGCGCAATGTCAAGCAGGCCCAGTCGGTGTTCTTTCCTGAAGCCACCTTCAGCACCATGCGGCTGGCCACCGACAACGGCTCGCGCACCTCACTGAGCGTGACGCAGCCCATTGTGGACATCGAACGCTTGATGACCCTGTACCAAGCTGCCCCCCGCCAATTGCTGGCAGAAGTCAACCTGCTGGGCAAACGCCAAGACCTGGCCACCCGCTTGGTCAAGGCCGCCAACGTCATCACCCAGGCCATGGAAAACATCGCCCTGAACAAAGCCAAGATGGCCGCCCTGGATGAGCAGGCCGAGCGTGCCCGTCGACTCCTCAGCGGTG
This sequence comes from Limnohabitans sp. 15K, assembly GCF_002778285.1. Classification (GTDB taxonomy): domain Bacteria; phylum Pseudomonadota; class Gammaproteobacteria; order Burkholderiales; family Burkholderiaceae_C; genus Limnohabitans_A. The sequence goes on along the minus strand of NZ_NESM01000002.1, from coordinate 487,331 downwards.
GTTTGGGCACCGTCACTGATCTGCGCGACATCGAAGTCAAGGCCAGCCAAGCCAAGGCCCAGCAACTGGCCCTAGACACCCAGCTGCTCAATGCCCTCAAGCAATACCAAGCCATTTCAGGCGTCATGCCAGGGGCTGCTGAGTTTGTGTTGCCTGCTGTGCACGGCAACTATCCGGTTCAGACCATGCAGGACTATGCCAACACCGCGCTGCGTTTCGGCCCCAGCGTGCTGGCCGCCCGCTACAACGTGCAGATTGCCGAGTACGAGGTCAAAAAAATCAAGGCCAGCTTCTTGCCCACCATGAGTGGCGTGTATTCGTACAGCAAGTCGGGCGGTACGACCACAGACAACAAATACGTGGGCATTGGCTTCAGCGTGCCCCTCAAGGCAGGCACTATTTATGGACTAGACGCCGCCCAAGCCAGTGTTGTCCGCGCACAAGAAAGCCAGCGCGAGACCGAAGCCAAAGTCAGCCTCGAGGTGGACCGCCTGCAGGCCCTGGTCACCTCGGGTATGCAGGCCCTGCGTATTCAAAAAGACGCCATTGCCGCAGCCGAGCTGAGCGTGGAGGCCAACACCAAGAGCTATCAGGGCGGCGTGCGCTCTGCCGTGGACGTGCTCAACGCCATCCAGACGGTGTTTCAGGTCAAGAGCGAATACGTGCAGCTGGCCACCACCCAGGCAGAAAACATCCTCAGCCTCATGTTGCAGGCAGCCACTGACCCGGCCGATGCCGTGTCACAGGCCAACCGCTACCTGTTCGACAAAAAATAAGTCCCTTTTCTTTTAGCTGTACCGCATGAACATCCTGATCGCCAGCGCAGCCCCCTACAGCGGCCTAGAACATTGTTTGCCCCTGTTGCAGCAAGCTGGCCTGGCCGCTGCACTGCCAGCTGCCAGCCCGGCAGGCAGCATTGGCCCGAACGATTGGCACACCCGCCTGCTGGCCGCCCAAGGCCTGACAGGCCACCTGCAAACCCCCAGCACCAGCCTGACGGTGGGCAAGATGTGGGAAGAACTGGCCATCAACCTGCTGCTGGCCAACATGAACCAGAGCACCTGGGGTTTGGCCGACGAGCGTGCCACCTGGGTGCTGCCCTTTTGGGCGGGGGTGGACCCGCAAACCCGCTTTGCCTTGGGCCATGTGCCACTGGGCCAGGCTGTGGCCCTGTACCGCCTGGCCCAGCCCGAAGCCACAGACGAAGGCATCCACACCCTGGCCCAAGCCTGGCTGGCCTGGAACACAGAGCTGCTGGCCTTTGCCCAAAAAATGGGCAACCGCGCTGTGCTGTTCAACCTGCACGAAGCCACCCAACACCCCCTGCGCCTGGCCCACACCTGCGCCAAAAAGCTGGGCCTGCAACAGCTGGAGTGGCAAAAGCTCGAAGGCCAAAGCCTAAGCTCAAGCACAAACGCTTGGCCCGATGCCGCAGACATAACCAACCTGCGCCTGCCCAACCTGGGCGCCGTCCGTGCCCTGCAAAAAAAGCTGGACGCAGCCACCACCGCACTCTTCAACCCCAACACCCAGGTCATGGCCACCCCGGCCGCCGACAAAACGAGCAGCGGCTGGAACCTGTTTGGCTTTTTTGGCAAGAGTAAACAGCTGGCCCAAGAGCTGCAGCAAACCCGGTTTGAGCTGCAAACCGCCCTGGCCGACTTGGCCCACGCCCAAACCCAGCACGCAGACCTGCAAACCCAGCTGGACCAAACCCAGGCCGAGCACAAACGACAGACCCTGCAGGCGGCAGAAGACCTGCAGACCGAAAAAACCAAAGCCCAAGCAGCCCTGAAAGACCAGCAACAAGAAGGCGAGCTGCTGCTGCAACAACTGCACCAGGTGCAAGAAGAGCTGGAGCAGATCTTTTTGAACCGCGAAGAGATCAAAAAACAGCTTCAAACTGCCGAAAAAGCCAAAACCGATGCCGAGGCCAAAGTGGCCGAGCTGGACAAAAAGCTGAAAGACCTTGAGAAAAAAGCCAAAGACCTGGACGCCGCCAAAGCCAAGGCCGATGCCGCCAACGCTGAACTGAGCAAAGCCAAAGCCGAATTAGACAAAAAAGCCGCCGACGCCCAAACCAAGGCCAGCGCCGCCGAGAAGAAAGCAGCTGAGCTGGACAAAGCCAAAGCGGATGCAGACAAAAAAGCTGCAGACGCCCAAGCCAAAGCGACTGCAGCCGAAAAGAAAGCGGCTGACTTGGATGCCGCCAAAGCCAAGGCCGATGCTACCAACGCAGAGCTGAGCAAAGCCAAAGCCGAAGCAGACAAAAAAGCCGCCGACGCCCAAACCAAAGCCAGTGCCGCTGAGAAGAAAGCCGCCGACCTGGCCGCCCAGCTGCAAAGCACACAAGCCACCTTGCCCGAGCAAACCAAAGCCCTGCAAGAAGCCCAGCAAGAAAATGACTTGCTGCTCAAACAACTGCACCAGGTGCAAGAAGAGCTGGAAAGCTACTTCCTCAAGAACAAAGAAACCGATCACAAACGCAGCCAATTGCAAGAGCGCCTGGACCGCGTGCTCACACGCCTGACCACCTGGGCAGACGCCGAGCAAATAGCGGCCACAGAAATCGTCAACGAAAAAGACCACCGCTGCCTGCGGCTGGACGTGCAAAACCTCTGGGTGGGGCAAGATGCGCCTGTGCCCAAGCTGAGCCTTTTGCTGGGCAGCCGAGACGGCGTGCCCTATATGGAGTTCCGCCCCGCTGACAAAGACGGCAAAGGCGGCGTGGCCCGCAGCCTGTTGCCTTGGCCCGAAGAATTCAAAGATGAGCAGGGCGATCGCTTGTTGATCGCCCCGGGTGCCCCCGGTGCCTATGGGAAGGCGCAGGCCCAAGTCGTGTCTGGTCTATCGGCCAGCCAGTGGCGCATGGTCAAAGGCTTGTTGGTCCTAATGGGCAGCCAAGTCAACCGCCTGAACTTGCGCGAGCAGGCCGACCGCCTGCACTGGGTCAACATCACCCGCGATTTGACGCAGCAGCTGGACGCCGTTTCTTCAGGCGTGCACTTTGAGAGCGCCGAAGTCATGGCCGTCACCCAGCCAGAAGCTGGCACCGAAGTCATGCGCGTGGCCATTCGCGACTTGAGCAGCCGTAACACCCGCGTGCCCATGTGCGTGTTTGAGCTGGGCATCAAATACAAAACGCTCAAGTCTGGCCCCTCGCCGCAAATGTTCTTCATGGACTTCCGACCTTGGAAAGGTGCGGTGCTGCCTTTTGTGAACTTCAAGCCGAACAGCAAGGATGAGCAAGGTGAATTTTTGCGTATCAGCATACACCGTGCAGGCCGAAATAAAAACAAAACAAATGAATATGAATTGGATGGCCAAGACAGTCACGTGATTGCTCATATTGGTGCTTCGCTTAGTAAACTAGTTGTAGACAAAATTTTCAAGCGTTTTGTAACCACCTTAGGGTATGACTTATGGGTGTCCGAAATAGAACAGGTTAGCGCGGCGCTCCAGAAAGGTTTAAAGCAAGATACTACGGTCTAATTTGTTACGTAAATAAGTGACGATTTGCTGATTAAGAGGTGATGTTCATTAGTGTGCACGTTTATATTGAGAGTAATTGATAATATCTAAAAAGGCCTACGCATCGTGATGAAAATATGAAAATTAAATTGAGGTTTAATTTTATATTAAATATAATAAAAAATTTCGATTTAATTACTTGTAAAATAGTTAATATTAGAATATGTAAGTATAGTATTTAAATTGATAAAATATAAACTTTTTAATATTTAAAAAACATGGAAAAACTAATAAATTTATTTAAACGTAGAGATATGGTGGGCAACCTTGGGGCTATTGATTATTTGATAAAAAGAGAAATAAGTAAATCAAATCTATCTTTGGTGGGGGATTCGGTTGGGTCTGGAGCAATTAATTTTAATCACAAGAAAAAACCAAAAGTCAGCGTTATTATGACGGCATTTAATTCTTCTGGAACAATTTCAAAGAGCATTGATTCCGTTATTTCGCAGAGTTTAAGTGATATTGAATTGATAGTTGTTGATGATTTTAGCTCTGACAATACGGTTGAGATAGTAAATTCTTATGCGGCACGTGACTCTAGAGTAACGTGTCTTAGATTGTATGAAAATAGGGGAACTTATTGGGCTAAAAATTTAGGTATATTACATTCTAAAGGCGAAGTAATTGCTCTTCATGACTCTGACGATATATCAGAAAAAGATAGGCTGAGTTTGCAATATGATTTATTAATAAATAGTAATTTAAATTTTTGTTATACAAATTGGATACGGGTTGATAAAGAGGGGAGTCCTGTTCTTAATAGAGGGTTACGCGAAAGATTGGGTTATCCAACATTGGCTTTTAAAAAAGAAATACTCGATGATTTTGGTTTTTTTGATACTACTCGAATAGCGGCTGACGATGAATTTCATTCAAGAATAAAGATGAGGTATGGAGCAAAATCGTTTATTCATTTGAATAAGGTTTGCTATGTGGCTCCTTTAGCCGAAAACTCTTTAACGGGAAAAAATCCTGTTCATATGGATCTCAAAAATATTGCTGATCCATTAAGTTTTCTTTCAGATGATCGAAAAATTTATGTTGAGCGATACAAGCGCTGGCATGAAAATTCTGGAAATTTAGCCAAACTATCATTTCCAGCAAGATTTAGAGAATTTCCTATTTCAGGGGGTATGAGGTCTTCATTAATTAATCAGGGTGATTTGATAATTGGTTCAATAGCAACTTATCCTCCACGAAAAAATACGTTTGAAAAAGTTGTCAAACAGATTATTGATCAAGTGGATATTCTTAGAGTGCATCTAAATGGATATGAAGATGTGCCAGATTATTTGAATAGCCCCAAAATAATTGTTACACAATCAAAAAAATATGGTGATCTGCGTGATAATGGTAAGTTTTTATTTGCCGAGAACTTGCCGAGTTGCTTTCACATCACTTTTGATGATGATCTTAATTATCCCAAATATTATGTTTCTTACCTTGTTGCAAAATGTATGCAGTACGGCTGTCGCGCTATAGTCGGCTTGCATGGTACCTTAATAAATAAATCTTTCGCACGTTACCATGATAAAAAATCTCGTTCAACTAAAACATATCGGTTAGCCGTTGAGAGTGATTTTTTAGTTAATATTTTAGGAACTGGTACAACTTGTTATCACTCAAATACCATTAAATTCGGCCTGGATAATATAGGAAATACGGGTATGGTTGATTTGTGGTTTGCAAGATATGCTAAGCAAAAATCTATACCAATGATTTGCATAAGCCGGGGGGAGGGGTGGCTTTCGGATTTGAACAATGTCGAAGGCATGTCGTTGTACAATGAATATTTAAATTCAGATGATAAGCAAACTCAGCTTGTTTTTGAGGCTAATCTTAACTCTCCTCCAATTGGTTTTAATTGATTATTCATTTATTTGGTATATATGCTGTTAGTCGATAAATTAAATTATTTTACTAATGATGATGTTGTTAATATCCCTACAGATTTTTCTGATGAACCCCTTTCGGCTAATCTGAAAGGTAATTTGGATGGCTTTTCTTTTGAGGTTGGTGCTTCAGTACAAAGTCAAATCCTAGGAAAAGGTGTTGTCTTTGTTGGGGCATATAGTTATATAAATTCTTCTGGATATGTCCGCGCTGATGAAGGTGGTGTATTTATATCTCGTTATTGTTCAATAGGACGACGAGTTAGTATAGCTGCAGGTCGGCATTTGGTTTCAGCTTTATCAACATCACCGATTTTAAGAGGTGTATCTTCTAGAGGATATACCGATTCTGAAAGTGAATTTGTTAAAATTGATCCACCCAAAAGAAAAACTATAATCGGGAATGATGTTTGGATTGGTGATGGAGTTGTATTAATGGGCGGTGTGCGTATAGGACATGGCGCAATAGTTGCCGCTAATGCTGTGGTAACTTCAGATGTAGAGGATTACTCTATTTATGCGGGTGTGCCTGCGCGCAAAATTGGAATGCGCTTTGCACCCGAAATTATTTCATTTTTGTTAACAACGAATTGGTGGGAGTGTGAGCTTTCTTATTTAAATTCATTGCCTCTTAAAAATATATTTGATTTTATAAATGGGTATAAATACAATCCAATTCATTTAAAGACCTTTAAAATTAAAAAGCAATGATAAATACAAATACAAAAACAATTAGGAATAATATTTTTTTAAATGAAAATTACTCTTTAATTCATTCTGGGACTAATCCGCGGTCGAATGTTTTAGTTATTACTTTTCAGGGGGCTCATCCTTCGACTAATCCAATTAATGAGGATTATGCTGAGGGTTTGGGTTGGGGGGAGTTATTTTTATTGAAAATGGGTTTTGATGTTCTATCCGTAAATCATAGAATTTACAAATTTTATCAAGATTTTTCTTTGGAGGATTTTTTTTCTGCGGCTGAATCTGTTATTTTAAATTACAAAAAGGTTTATTCTTATGGGGCTTCCGGGGGGGGCTATGCTGCATTGTACTATTCAATACCATTTGGAATAATTCCAATAGTTTTTTCGCCTAGAATTGGCATAGATCCTGTTTGTGATATTAGTTATGGTTACAAGGTGCCTGATTTTTCACATGAATATTTATCCAATTTAAGATCATCTTCTTTATGTTATGTATTTTATGATCCTCAATTGGTTTCGGATCATAGTTATGTTAATGAGCGTATAGCTCCTTGTTACGAAAAATCTATTATTAAAGCAATAAAATTCTCTGGTCATGGTGCTCCATTTTATGCTGAGATTAACTTAGTCCGATTTATTTTTGAAAATGTAGTAGCTGGGGTTGATCCTAAAATTAATCGTTCCTATATTAAAAAATCGTATGACAGAATTTATAGAATGGCCAAATTTTTGATTAAAAAGAATAAAACCTCTTCTGCCATAAAGGTTATTAATTATGCTTTATCAATTAATAATTCCACAAGAAGTAATTATAATAAAGAAGATATGAAAAAACTTCTTTCTGATATTGGCGTCGATTGTTGAAATTATGAAACTTTCTATTGTTGGTACTGGTTATGTTGGTTTGTCCATGGCCGCTTTGCTCTCGCAACACCACGAGGTGGTAGCCCTGGACATTGTGCCCGCCAAGGTGGACATGATCAATCGGCGCGAGTCGCCGATTGAAGACGCGCAGATCGATGCCTTCTTTTCGGGCAAGCGCCTGAACCTGCGGGCTACGCTCGACAAAGCGGAGGCATACGCAGGGGCAGAGTTTGTGGTGATTGCCACGCCCACCGATTACGACGCACAGACCAATTACTTCAACACCCGCTCGGTGGAGTCCGTCATTCAAGACGTGATGGCCATCAACCCGCAGGCGGTGATGGTCATCAAGAGCACGGTGCCCGTGGGCTTTACCGCGCAGATGCGGCAAAAGTACGTCACCAACAACCTGATGTTCAGCCCCGAGTTTTTGCGCGAGGGCCAGGCCCTGCACGACAACCTGCACCCCAGCCGCATTGTGGTGGGCGAGCGCTCTGAGCGCGGGCAGCGTTTTGCCGATTTGCTGCTGCAGGGGGCCATCAAAAAAGACGTGCCCGTGCTGCTGACCGACAGCACCGAGGCCGAGGGCATCAAGCTCTTTGCCAACACCTACCTGGCCATGCGCGTGGCTTTCTTCAACGAGCTGGACACCTACGCCGCCACCCATGGCCTGGACACCCGCCAGATCATAGACGGCGTGAGCCTGGACCCGCGCATTGGCAGCCACTACAACAACCCCAGCTTTGGTTATGGCGGCTACTGCCTGCCCAAAGACACCAAACAGCTGCTGGCCAACTACAGCACGGTGCCGCAAAACCTGATCCAGGCCATCGTCGAGGCCAACAGCACGCGCAAGGACTTTGTGGCGTTTGACATCCTCAAGCGCAACCCCAAGGTGGTGGGCATTTACCGCTTGGTCATGAAGGCAGGCAGCGACAACTTCCGCGCCAGCAGCGTGCAGGGCATCATGAAGCGCCTGAAAGCCAAAGGGGTGGAGGTGATCGTGTACGAGCCCGTGCTGCAAGAACCCGATTTCTTCCGCTCCCGCGTCGTCAACGACCTGGCCGCCTTCAAAGCCCAAGCCGACGTGATCGTCGCCAACCGGTCCACCGCCGACTTGGCCGATGTGCTGGAGAAGGTGTACACGCGGGATTTGTTTGGGGGGGATGCTTGAGCGGCATTGGCGATGCAGCAGGCCAATGTAATCTAGCTACCCCGAGTGACTTTTGAAGGCTTCGAGCTAAGCAGGCGCGAGGCCTTTTTGTTGTTGTGGGCATGACAGTGCCATACTATGCACTGTACGTATAACGCTTTAAAGGGTCTTTTATGCACAAGCGAATGACCATTACTTTGGATGAAGTGGTTTATGACGGGCTATACCGAACCATCGGTAAGCGTCGAATGAGCCAGTTCATTGAGGATTTGCTCCGCCCACATGTTTTGGATACACGTTTGGATGATGGCTACCGTGCCATGGCCGCCGACACAGCCAGAGAAGCAGATGCACATGAATGGTGCAATGCTTTGGCAAAGGATATGCAGAGTGAAACGCGGTGAGGTTTGGTGGGTTGAGTTTGATCCTGCTATAGGCACAGAGATCCGCAAAACTCGAAACTTGGCGTTGTGAGTAAGTCGGATATGCAAGCGATTGAAGACGCCATTCGAATTCATTTGGGTTTGGCTTTGGTGTGAGCAGGCGACATAAAGCCCCTACTGGTGAAGCCTTGGAAGTGTTCCGTTTCCCATAACAAGTCCGAGACTTTTAGATTCAATCTAACTTCTTTCTCAAGGCTTCGAGCAGTGCTTGCTCGAAGCCTTTTTTGTTTTGGGGGTCGAGCACCACTGTGGGCAAGGCCAGGCGTGCGTAGCCTGCAAAACTCAGATCAGCGCTGGGCGCTGGCTTTAAATGAATTTTGCACGGGGTCGCTTTACAGTTGTTAAAATTTCGGTATATTCATGCGGTACTAATATAGAGTATTTGATGCTGGCAGCAACAACAAAACGTAAAACATCTCTGACGCTGGATACAGAGGTGCTGGATGGCGCAAAAGCACTGGGCATCAATGTGTCGGCTGTGGCCGAGGCGGCGCTCAAAAATGCTGTAGCCAGTGCACGGCATGCGCAGTGGCTCCAGCAAAACGCCGAGGCCTTTGCGGCACAAGCGGCCTGGCACGAGCGTCATGGGCACCCGCTGGCCGACATCTTGACCTCACCCGGGAGTGCCTCTTGGAGCGCCTGATTCGCTATGACGTGGCCGAATACAACGGGGTGAAGATGGTGGTGGTCGAAAGCGACCTGCTGCCACCTGACCCGGCGGTGGTCGTCATTCCATTGCTGGCCGGCTATCCGGTGGTCAAAAATCTGAACCCAGAACTGTCGCTGGATGGTCAGCATTGGGTGCTTGCCACCCGCCTGATTGCCGCGGTTCGGCGTACAAGTTTGCGCCGCGTGGGCAGCGTGGCAGACCAGGCAGACCCCATCAATCGTGCGGTCGACGTGCTGATGGCTGGCGTGTAGTTGATGGCGATAAAAATTGATGTGGTGGGACCTAGGGCTATGGTGACCTTTATGTGCCCTTCAAGGCTTCGAGCAGTGCTGGCTCGAAGCCTTTTTTGTTTTGGGGGTCGAGCACCACTGGCGCTGAGTTGCCTAAACACAGGCAATCTGGTACATTATTTGAAACAAATTAAATGCATTATTTGTTTCAAAAATGACCAAGCATACCGCCTCTATCGACAGCCATGTATGGCAGCGTATTACCTTGCAGGGCAATGGATGGGTGTTCACGCCCAGTGACTTTGCAGACTTGGGCAGCCGCACGGCGGTGGCGTTGGCACTCATGCGTTATGTAGCTGCAGGACAAATCCGGCAGTTGTCACGCGGTTTGTACGACTGGCCCCGACAGCACCCGTTGCTGGGGTTGTTGTGGCCTGAGATACCACGGGTAGCCCAAGCGTTGGAGCGCAAGGACGGTTTGCGTTTGCAACCGGCGGGAGCATATGCGGCAAACATGCTGGGCCTGTCTGAACAAGTTCCTGCCCAAGTGGTGTATTTGACGGACGGGCCGTCGCGCGAGGTCGCTGTGGGGCCAACTCACATATCGCTCAAGCGCACCACACCCAAAAACATGGCTTGTGCGGGGAGGTTGAGCGGTTTGCTCATTCAAGCGTTGCGGTTTTTGGGTAAGGACCATGTGACCCCTGAGCGCATCGCCCGTTTGCGCAGCGATCTGCCTGCCGAGGAGCGGGTCAAATTGACAAAGGACTTGGCTTATGCCCCGGCATGGATGCGGCCTTGGCTGCTGGAGGTGGCGAGACCATGAATGCAAAGTTTGTAGCACTGTCTGCCCAAGACAGGCGATTGGCATTTGAAAATGCGGCCGCAGGACTGCGACTTTCGCCTGTGGTGCTGGAAAAAGATTTCTGGGTGTCTTGGTTGCTGGGGCTGCTGTTCAAAGAACCGGCTTGGGCGGGGCAACTGGTGTTCAAAGGTGGCACGTCACTGTCCAAGGTGTTTGGGGTGATTGACCGGTTCTCTGAAGACATTGACTTGAGTCTGCAACCTGCTTTTGTGGGCGCAGATGTGGCGGGCTTCGAGGCATTGGAGAGCCGCATCAAACGCGACATGGCGATGGTTGAGATGCAGCGCTTGTGCGCTGAAAAAGTCTATGGTTTGTTATTGCCAACACTGGAAGCCGCGGTCACGCAGGCCTTGGGACCAGCAATGAATGGTTCGTGGCTTCGGTTTGTGATGGACGCGGACACCAAGTCGCCAGTCGTGTTTTTTGCTTACCCTGGCACACAATTATTGGGGTTTGATTACGTACGCCAAGAGGTCAAACTGGAATTTGGTAGCTTGACCGATCAGCAGCCAACAGAAACACACCAGGTTTTACCATTGCTGGCCCAGAGCTACGAGGATCTGTTTGCTGATTGGCAATGCCAGGTGCTTGTTTTGGCGCTGGAGCGTACGTTTTGGGAAAAAGCCACGATATTGCACGCCGAATTTCATCGGCCTGCAGAGTCGGTGATGCCGGATCGGTACGCGAGGCACTACTTTGACATGGTGCGTCTGTTGGGGCACCCGCAGGCTGGCGAGATGTTGGCCAATGACGCCTTGCGTGAGCGGGTGGTGAACTGGAAAAGCAAAGTGTTTGCCCGTAGCTGGGCGCGTTACGATTTGGCGCAGCGGGGGACATTCAGGCTGGTACCGCCAGAACATCGGCAAGCTGCGCTGGCACAGGACTACTCGCGGATGCTTCCAATGTTCATGACAAATCCGCCATCGTTTTCTGAGCTCATGGATCGCCTAGTCCATGCTGAACAAGCATTGAATAGGCAAGTATGAACCTTCTGAATGTCATCAAAACAACATGATCAAATCGTTATGACCGGATCGCGTGGTGGGTTCGGTCATTTTGCGTCGCAAGCAGCGATGTGCCTAGAGCTGCAGCTTTACGTTGAGATTGATTTGCCCTTCAAGGCTTCGAGCAGTGCTGGCTCGAAGCCTTTTTTGTTTTGCGGGTCGAGCACCACTGTGGGCAAGGCCAGGCGGGCGTAGTCGTCGATCTTGATGGGGCTCATGCTCTTGACCAAGGCATCGGCCACAAACGGCACGATGGCCACATCAAACTGGGCCATGACGCCTTGGGCTTGTGTATAGCCCAGGGTGCCTAAAAAGCGGGCGTTGGGCAGGCCTTTGGCCGCCGCATAAAACCGAGAGCGATGGGTTTGGCCTACAAACCAAAAGTCCCATTGGGGGTGGCGCTGCATGACGTGCAACAGGGTGTCAATGTCAATACGGCCACGCAAGTTGCCCACATAACCCACCACGGGGCGGGTGCTGGGTGGCCAAGCAACCGTTGGGGTGTCGAGGGGCAGCATGGGCAGCATGGGCAGCAGGGCGTTGGGCAGGTGCTCAAGGGGGCGCCCAAATTCAGCCCCCAAGGTCTCGACCAAGCCGGGCGAGTTGCTCATGACGCGGTGACCCAGCTCGATGAATTGTTGGTATTGCTCGGTGATGACGGTGCGTTGCCCTTCGTTGCCGGGAAACAGGCGTTGGTCGTCAACCAAGTCCACCACGATGCGGCTGGGCGTTAATGCCTGGATCAAAGCGGTGTTGGCGTAGCAGGCGGGCCACAGCAGCACCAGCGGTTGCTCAAGCTCGGCTTGCTGGCACTGGCTTTGCACCCAGCGCAAATAGGCTGTGCCCGCGGCGGGCTGGCCTTCGGCCGCCAAGTAGGTGCAGTAGCGGACTTTGGCATCGTCGCATTGACCCAGCAGTTTGCGCGTGAGCTGTTGCAGCAGGAGTTGGTATTCGCTGGCACTGGGCGTGTCCAGCGTGGTGGCCAGCCGCAGCAATTCTTGCAGCTGGGCTGGCGTGGTGGGTGGCTCAAACACCAGCACCGACTCCACCCCCGGGTGCTGGCGCCAGTATTCAATCCAGCGGTCGGGCCTGCGTCCATAGAGTCCCAGATCGTTTTGTTTCCAAAAACACACCACATGCCGTGCCCAGGGCAGGGCAGGGGTGCTGGGCGCAGCAGATGCTTGGGTAGAGGGTTTGCGACGTGTGGCCATTGACCAATTAAACAACAAAGAAGGGGCGTCGAATCAGAGCGGGCCGCCTTCATGGCGAAGCACGCCTTGGCCGATGTGGCAGACAAGGTGTACACGCGGGATTTGTTTGGGGGGGGCCTGAACGGCGCCTAACCATCTTCAAAGAACCAACTTCTCAACATCGTCAATCAAGTCACGCACCAGACCCACAAGCTCAAGCACCATGCTTTCTTCAATGTCCAAAAAGCCCTCGTACTCTGCCAAGTTACGCTTTTGATGGGCTGCATCCAATACACGCCAGCGGGGTGCCGCCCAGCCCAAGGTATGCGGCAAACACTGAAACACGATTGAGTTGCCCGATGCGGGCTAAATTCGCCAATGCTTCAGTGGCCATCTTGATCGCCTTCAAGCAAATTGATGGTCGGCTGCGCCAACACCTTGTTAACAAATGAATCCGGGTCGACCCGACGCATCTCAAACTCATGCATCGTGTAGCAAGTCGGGTTCACTTTGCGCCCCAACGCCTCCTCGGCCGTTTGCAGATGCTGCAGCACCTCGGCCAAAGTCAGATCTACTCCTACCAGCATCAGGTCGACATCACTCGCAAAAGTGTCTTCCTGCTTGGCAACTGAACCATAAATGAATGCACGAGCCAGCTTAGGCCGCAAAGGCATCAGTGCCTGCATCAGCGCAGCTTCCACACCGCAAGTCTTGCGTGTCAGTGAAATCAATTCGTGAAACAAGGGGCTGTTGGGATTGGCCTGAAACACCCGCAGGTTACCCATGCGTGAACTCAGTACTACACCGCCAACTGTGAGCCGCTTGAGCTCCTGCTGCAACGAAGCACTGCTCAAACCCGACAGGCGCAATAGCTCATTCAAGAAAAAAGACCGCCCAGGTTGGCCAAACAGCCAGCGAAACAAGCGGGCTTGACGGTCAGTAAAAATGGCATTGGCAAGTGACATGTCATTAATTTAGCACAATCATGCCAATATAAAGCACGATCATGCTAATAAGAGGCTGATGCTGGGGAATTTGCCACCGATGATCAAGTCAAGGCGGTGTTTTCAAAATACGGTGCTTGATCCATGCCGATTAAGTGGACCAAGACAGCGCTTCGTTCTGAGGATGAAATTGCGGGTGACACCGCCAAAGACGATCCTGAGCGGATCAGCAGTTTTGTGTTTGACTTGCGGGATGCTGTGCCAAGCTTCAGCTTCATCTTTAACTCTAAAAAATTGCTTCTTGCGATTTCTGCATCGCCCTGCAAATGACTTTTAGAATAGGTCTGCATCAAAACACAGGTTGACTCCAACATGGCTACCAAACCCAAAGCTCCCACCCGCAAGCCAGCTGCAGCTGCCAAGAAGGCCCCCAAGGCAGTGGCAGTCGCCAAAAGCCCATCGCCAACCTTAGAAGAGGTGGTCAAGGCGACGCAAAAGGCAGTGGCCCCCAAGGCCGCAAAGCGGGCAGCTGGCAAGGCCCGAAGCCCAAAGGCTCAGACTGTGCCGCAGGTGCCAGCACAAGCTGCTACGCCTGCTGTGGAAGGGGCACTGGAGCGCAATTTGGCCAAGCAGCCACCGCGAGCATTGAATTCACCCATCCGGGTGTTTCAGATGTACTCGGAATCTTGGCAGCGCGAGCTGCTGGATTCGGCTTTTTATGCGCTGGACGTCAGCCGGGTCGATCCGCACACCCTGGAGTTGTCGGTTTGGGCGCAGCTGCAGGCCAACCCGGCCACCAAGGGGGCGCAGTTGTGGGGCGCCGTGTCGTGGCGGTTTGCCGAGCGCACGGGCATGAACGGGGCCGATTGGGTGCGCCAAATCGAGGCGCAGCCAGGGTCGGATGTGTATTTTTCAAGTGCCGACATTCAGCAAGAGGCGGTTTTTCACAACCCTTGGCTGCAAGCGGAGACACTTTATCCGCGCTTTCTGGAGTTGGCACGCGCCTTCTTTGAGGCCTCGGGATTGCCTTTGGAGCAGCTGAGCGTGATCAGCCCATCCCCCGTGGCGGCTACGGGCGGCATGCTGGTGGGCACGCCTGAGTTTTGGGATGCCTACATCCCGTGGCTGCGCAAGCTTCTGGTGACGGCGGACAAGCGCATGCCACCGGCATTGCGTGATGTGCTGCATGCGCCCATCGTGGGCGCGGAGCAGGGGGCGCAGGACAGTTATCTGCCCGCCATCATTGACCGTTTGTTGCCTGTGTTTCTGCGCACAGATGGCCAGCGCTTCAAGGCGGCAAGGGTGGCTTTGCCCGAGCGTGACCGTGAGCTCAATGTGCACCAGAAGTTGTTGCGCGAAATGAAGGATGTGGCCCACCGAACACAGTCAGCCTGGTTGGCGGCTTGCTGGGTCAATTACCGCAACCTTTACCTAGGCCAGACGCAGAGCAAGCCTTGGGTTCAAAAGTACCTTCGCAACATCACGCCGACCGAAATCAAGTTTGGGTGAGGATATCCGGATGCCTGCTGTTCAGCGAGGCGCAAGCTGAGGTGCTGTGCCTCGGCTCATGACAACCAGCACAGAGGCTTGGCTTTGTTCGAAGATCTGGTAAGGCCGCAGATGCGTCTGGAGCGACACCGACCGTTGCAGAGGCTGGACGGCGGTGCCCTGCAAGAAACGAATCAGTTCAGATGAGCGCAGCGCAAAGCTCACATTGAACATCAGGTCCTTGGTGCGTTCAGCGACCTGGGTGGCGTTGAGTTTGCTCTGGACCATGCCAACCACTGTTCCGTCGGGGGCCAGCACGGGGCCACCTGAGTTGCCCTGAGAGACTTCAGCGCTGATTTGCATCAGGCCATCGGTGGCCGCTTGCATATTGGGGCTGCGATACCCGTTGACGATGCCTTGGGTGATTTTTTTGCTCATGCCCTGTATTCGGGGTTGAGGGAAACCAATCACGCTGATCTCCAAGCCCAAGGGCACGGTTGGCGTAGGGTGTAAAGCCAGTGCTGGCAGGTCAATGCGAGCTTTGATCAATGCCAAGTCGAGTGCGGGGTCGGTACGTACAAGCTCTGCTACGACCCAGCGTGGCTGTCCTATGGCGAGGGTGCCGACGGGGCCGACAAAAATGGTGGTTTTGTCGCGCACCAAGTGAAGCGAAGTCAGCAGATGACCTTCGCTGACCACAAAGCCTGTGCCCCAGCTGACGGGGTTGGCTGGTGGTGCAAGGTGTGTCGGCGTGGATGCCTGTGAGGGTGCAGGTGCGACAGCTTCGCTGGCTGTCTGAGAATGGGCTTGGCGTGGAACAGTTGTCAGCAACAGGCCTGCTAAAAAAAGCAGCGCCGCGCAGGGGATGGTTGTCCGTGATGTGTTGGACGCGAGTGGTGTAAAGCTGAACATGAGGCAATTTGACCACGTCTGGATGGGTTGCGCTGCGGGTATAAACTTGTGCAGAACTCGATCTTCTCCATGCTGGGATGCCTTGCTGACGCTCAAGCGGCCTGTTGCAGCTTGGTTATTCTGAAAATTTCATGCAATCTTTGTTCATTGATTCAACGCAGTTGTCCAGATCCGATGCCCAGTTGGTCAGCGATGGCCCGATCATGGTGATGCCTTGCACCGACCGTGAGATGGCCGAGCGTGCCGTGGCGTTGGCCTGCAGCCGCGCCCGAACAGAAGGCTTGCTGGTGGCCGTGTTGGATACGCAGCGCCAGGGCTTTGTGGGGGTGTTGAACCAAGCCTTCAAGGCTTCGCGCAGCCCTTGGCTGGGTTACATGGCGCAGGATGCATTTGCCGGACGCGACTGGATGGCTTTGGCCCTCAAGGCTTTGCAAAAGCCTTCGGCCGCTTTGCTGGGCTTTAACGACGGCAAGTGGCATGGCGAGTTGGCGTCGTTTGGTTTGGCCTCTCGTGATTGGGTCAAAGGTGTGTACGGTGGAGACTTTTTCTTTCCGGGCTATCACAGCCATTTTGCCGACGCGGAGTTGACTTTGGTGGCTCGGCAACAGGGTCGGTATGTGTATGCCCCCGAAAGTGTTTTGATTGAGGTGGACTGGGCCAAAGACCAGGCGGGCGTGAACCCCGCAGACCGCAGCATGTTCAGGGCACGTGCCATGCAGGGTTTTGGGCAGCGCGTGACAGACGCCAATTTGATCAATTTGATTCGGTGAACCCGCCATGAGCATTCGCCAACTGAACGCAAGCTATGTGGCCGATGAGGATCGGGTGATGTTCCGGTTCACCACGGCGGCGCATGAGGAGTTCCGGCTGTGGCTGACCCGAGCGGTGGTGGGGCAGTTGCTGCTTCAGCTTAAAGATGTGGCGGTGCAGGTGCTTGTGCAAAAAGGTCAGGCCCAAGAAGCGAAGGTTGTTGCCGAATTTAAGCAGCAAGCCCTGGAGCAAAACGCCCAGTTCACACAGTTTGCAGCTGTACACCGATTGCCGCTGGGTGCGGAGCCTGTGATGGTCAGGTCGGTGCAGGCACGTGTCTCACCCTCTGGGCCTTCACTGTTGTTGGCCTTGGGCACAGGCAAACAATTGACCTTGCCTTTGGGCGAAGATTTGATCGGTAAATTGCGCCTGTTGTTGCAACGCATGAACGAGACGGCTTTCTGGGCATTGCCCCTGGAGGCGAGCGCTGGGGTGGCAAAACCCGCAGGCCAAGATCCGCACTTGCCCGATTCGGCTGTGCCCAAGGTTTTGCACTGATGGCCGAGCAGCCTATGTCGGCGCAGGGGCAGCTGCAAGCCACGCTGGAACAAGCGCAGCGTGCGCTTGCCAATTCGCGTTGGGTTGTCGCCCGCGATGGCTTTGCCAAGGCATTGCAATGGGCGCCTCGTGCACCACAGGTTCACCATAACCTGGCGCTGTGCTTGCTGGCTTTAGGGCAACCAGCTCAGGCAAGGGCGAGTGCCCTGCAGGCGCTGGCTTTGTCGCCAGGGCTTTGGCAAAGTCGCGTGGTGCTGGGTAATTCGCTGAAAGCACTGAAGCAGCCAGAGGCCGCAGATGAGGCATTCACGCAGGTCTTGCAAGCCAACCCGATTAACCCCGACGCCCTGTTGGCGAGGGCAGATTTGGCCATCAATGTGTTTGGCTTGCCGCTTCAGGCAATGGCATGGGTGAAGCCTTTGCTGCAAGACCCTCAGCATGGGGTGGACGCGCGACTGACAACACTGATGGCGAGTGTCTACGACAGGGATGCATCGGCCCAGACTTTGAGCCAATTGATCATGGGCTTTTCGAAGCAGCACTTGAGGTTGCCACAGGACTTTTTGCCTTCTTTAGTGGCACGCGGAGAAAGAAGAGCAGGACCTACCGGGTTGCGACCGCGTGTTGCGCTTTTATCGCCATTGTTTTGCGCCTCGCCTGTTTACTTCATGACGATTGCGGGCTGGCGACATGTGGCCAAGGGCAGTGACATTGTGGTGTTCAACCGTGGGCACAAATCGGATTGGGCCACGGAGCAGTTCAAGTCTTTGGCGCACGAATGGGTGGATGTGCAGGAAATGCCTGCTGAGGCCTTGGCCCGCAGGATTCACCAGGCTGACATTGATGTGCTGTATGACCTTGGCGGCTGGATGGACCCTGTTGGCCTGAAGGCCTTGTCGGCCAAGCCTGCACGCGAGATGTTCAAGTGGGTGGGTGGCCAAAGCCTGACCACTGGGCTAGAGAGTTTTGATGGCTGGATTGGGGACGAGTGGCAGTCACCCAAGTCCTTTCAGCATTTGTACTCGGAGCCATTGGTGAACATTCCGGGTGGTTATGCGACCTACACGCCGCCGCCCTATATGCCGTCGGTGCCGATGCACAAGTCGTCCACACCGGTAATTTTTTCAAACCCGGCCAAGTTGTCGCGCGGGTTTTTGGCGTGGTTGGCCAAACTGCCAGGCCCGAAGCTGTTTGTGCACCACCAGTTCCGTTTTGAGCGGACTCGGCAAAAAGTTTTGCAAGCGCTGGGCTCTGCGGGCGTGGAGTTCATTTGCCCGGCCAGCCACCGTGAGGCTTTGGATATTCTGGGTCGGCATGAGTGGATGATCGATACCTTTCCCTACAGCAGCGGCCTGACAGCGCGTGAGGCCGCTGCCATGGGCATGAGGGTCAAGGTGTTCGCAGGGGAGCTTTTTTGTGAGCGGCACAGCTTGCATTTGGAAAGAGCGTCACGATGAACGATGGCAGTGAATTTGGTTCGGTTGTCATGAGTGACATGGCTCATGATGGCTGGTATTTGGCCTATACCAAGCCAAGGCAAGAGCAGGTGGCCTTGCAAAATTTGGAGCAGCAGGCCTACGAGGTTTATTTGCCGATGTACAAGAAATTCAAAGCCTCTGAGCAAGGGCTGGTGTCGTTTTTTGAGGTGATGTTTCCACGTTATATTTTCTTTAGACCCGGCAAAGCGGAGCAGAGCATTGCTGCGGTGCGCAGCACCAAGGGGGTGGCCACGCTCATTCGGTTTGGGCTTGAGCCTGCTCGGTTGCAAGATGTGCTGGTCCAGCGTATCCGAGAAATGGAGCAAGAGCGCAACCAAGCCTCACATGTCCAATTAAGCAACTTGAAGGCAGGCCAGCGGGTTCAACTCAAGGGAACGGCGCTGGTCGGTATGGAGGGGCTGGTGCAGGCGGTCTCTAGCAAGCGTGTGGTGGTATTGCTGGAAATTTTGGGTCGCCCGGCTGTGGTGAAGTTGGATCATCACCAGGTGCAGGCCAGCGCATGAATGGGGTGGACCACCAGCAGGCACCTGGGCTTTCCGTCGATGATCAAGTTCAGTGTTTGCCGAACTTGCCCTTGGCTGCCGTCACGCAGCTGGCCTTGGCATCGCCTGCCAAACCATCGCACTTTTCGATGGCGACTTTGTAGTCGGCTTCCATCTTTTCTGAGGCATCGGTTTTCTTGGCCTTGTTGATGTCCTTGTCCATCTTGGCGTCCGCCAAGGCTTTTTGCTCAGCAGCTTTGGCTTCTTGCACACACACGTTCTTGGCATTGCCTGCCAGGTCATCGCATTTCTCTTTGGCCACTTCGTAAGCTGCTTTGGCTTTGACCACATGCACTTTGTTGCCGTCGGCCGATTTGCCTGAGTAGCTGTATTCCAGTTCAGCGCGGGCCACTTTTTCTTTGCCTTTGGCTTCTTCTTCACACACGTCTTTGGCATTTCCCGACTGCGAATGGCAAGCGGCTTTGTCTACTTTGTAGGTTTCGCTGATGCGTGTCTTGCCCGCTTTGTAGTCGGGCTTGCTCATGGTTTCGGCTTGCACGACGAAAACGGACATCAGACTCATGCACAAGAGCGCAGCCTGAATCGGTTGGTGTTTTTTCATGGGGTTTCCCTAAAAGTGATGAAGAGAACCCATTGACACACGCTCGTCCTCGCGCTTCAGTGCGGCATCGAACTCAAGACCCCAAGACCCGTGTGATGTTGACGTGGCGCAAAGGCGCTTGCCATGCTCTAAACTTTGGCCACCCAAATGGAAACCCGATGAATTCACCCACTGCAGCCAACCCCTTGTTGACCGGACCGGTTCTGCCCCTTTTGCTCAGGTTTTCTTTGCCCAATATGGTGGCCATGCTGGCCACTGCGCTGGCGGCCATTGCCGAGACCAGTTATGTGGGGCATTTTGGTGCCCCTGCTTTGGCGGGCATGGCGCTGGTGTTCCCGTTTGTGATGTTGCAAACCATGATGTCAGCCGGAGCCATGGGCGGAGGGGTGTCGTCTGCCATCAGCCGGTCTTTGGGCGCGGGCGACGCTGCACGGGCCAATGTGCTGGCGGTGCACGCTTTGTGGATTGGCATCTCGTTGGGGCTGGTTTTCATGCTCGTGATGTTGCAGTTGGGTGCGCCCATGATGTCGGCCTTGGGCGGACAAGGCGAGGCACTGGCCCAAGCCGTGGCGTATTGCGAGGTGGCTTTTGTCGGCTCGGTGTTTGTGTGGATCGTGAACACGCTGTCGTCGGTGATTCGGGGCAGTGGCAACATGCGTGTGCCCTCGGTCACGCTGTTTGTGGTGGCTTTGGCGCAGGTACTGCTGGCGGGGGCGCTGGGCTTGGGCTGGGGGCCATTGCCGCAACTGGGCATGCACGGCGTGGCGGCGGGGGGTGTCTTGGCCAACCTGGGCGGGGCGGTTTTTTTGTGGGGGTATTTGTCGTCGGGTCGCGGCAAGATTCGGTTGACCATCCGTAACACGCCTTTAGAGCGCAAACACTTGCTGGACATTTTGCGTGTGGGCGCGGTGGCGTGCATCTCGCCGTTTCAGACCGTGCTGACCATTTTGATCTTGACGCACTTGGTGGCCACCTTTGGCACCGAAGCCTTGGCCGGTTATGGCATTGGCACACGCCTCGAATTTTTGTTGGTGCCCATTGCTTTTGCGGTGGGCGTGGCCTCGGTCCCTTTGGTGGGTATGGCCATTGGGGCGGGCAACATCGCCCGCGCACGCCAAGCGGCTTGGACGGCCGCGGCCGTGGCCACTGCGGTGCTGGGTGTCTTGGGCTTCATCGTGACTTTGGTGCCCGATGTCTGGACTTCGCTTTACTCCAATGACGCCACGGTGCTCGCGTCGGCGGGCAGCTACTTTTTGTGGGCCGGGCCGTTTTATGGTTTTTTTGGTTTGGGCTTGTCGCTGTATTTCTCGTCGCTGGGCGCAGGCAAGGCGGTGGGCCCCGTGATCGCAGGCACATTGCGCTTGCTGGTGGTGGCGGTGGGGGGCTGGTTGCTGGCCGATTGGCAGTCGCCCGCCTGGATGATCTTTGCCTTGGTGGGCGCGGGCATGGCCGTCTACGGCCTGAGCACCGTGTTGATCATCAAGATGACCCCTTGGGGCGCGGCTCACAAAAACAGTTGAGGGTTGGGCTTCGTCTCAGGAACTCAAGAGACTTTGGGCAAGCGCTCAGACAGCAAACGCACCTGCTCTGAGAGATCACGCACAGCTTGGCTGAGCGCCAGCAATTCTTGTTCTTTCAGGATGTCGATTTTGTCGTGCAGCAGTTCGATTTCCAGCTCGGCCTTGACGTTGATCTCGTAGTCGTTTTGCGCGTGGCGACGGTCCAATTCGGACTGGCGGTTTTGGCTCATCATGATGGCGGGCGCTGTGTAGGCCGCTTGAAACGACAGCAACAAGTTCAGCAAGATGAAGGGGTAAGGGTCCCAAGCGCCTTCGCCAAACAGCACGTTGCCCGTGATCCAGCAAGTGATGGCCGTGCTTTGAATCAGGATGAAACGCCACGATCCGATGGTGGCGGCCACCCGGTCGGCCAGTCGCTGTCCGCGGGTGGGCAGATCAACGACCGCATGTTCTGTTGTGACCGTGGTTGCTATGTTCAGATGTTTTCTGTGAGCCCGGCGGTGTTGGCGCAGCAACTCCAGTTGTTTGATTTCTTCAAACTCGGATGTGTGTTTTTTCAAAGACATGCATGGCTTTCAGTGTGATGGCTGAAAGGGTAGCAGTCTTCTACAGGCAAGACCGAGCGCGGTCTTGCGCTTTGTCAATTTTCAGCGCAAGACCGCGCTTTTGTCGGCAGCATTCACCAAAATTTCTGCGTCTTCTTTGAGTAAGAAGCCTTCTTTCATGGCGCGATCGGTCGCTCGTTTGACAGCTTGAACGTAACCATCATGCGAGCCATAACGCTCTTGCAATGAGGGCCGTGTGTCGCCGTTTGCTTGCCGTTCTGCCGCCGTTTTGGCGAAGGGCACCATACCGCCAACGTAGTTGCAAATTTCACCTTTGTGGAACGGCCGTGCACCGTCTGCGGTGATGTTCCAGCCCAGGTAGGTTCCCAAAGGTGCATCCAGCAAGACCACGGGTACGCCACCGACTTCGTTGCCGTCCGCGTCCACTTTGGGCGCGTACATCGTCAGCACTTGTTTGATCTTGGGTGGCGCGTTGCTGGGCACGCCCGAGCCGTCCACCGCTTTGAAGCCGGGGCCCCAGTCGTAGTCGTGCACGGGCATGATGAAGTCGCGCTCAGGCACTGTGGGGCGAAGGCCCGGTAGGTTGGGGTAGCCCAGCGCGGTTTTCTCGGCCACAGCCAATTGGTTTTTAGCCAGTGTGGGGTAACGGCTTGCGGGCGGCTCGGTGCCTTTTATGACCCAGTGGCGAAAGTGCAAGCGCAGCGCGTTGATGGTCTCTTTGTGAGGGACAGGGTTGGCAGGCAAAACCCCCTGACCAAAGTTATTGCCGGGGCACATGGGGCCAGCCTTGGGCAGGGCCGCGCCGGGCACGCTGGTGTCAAAGCCGCCCGCGCCACCGCCGTGGTTGCTGCTGGCAATGTAATAGCGCTTGACGTTGGCGGGCAGGGGCAGGTCTTGCTTGGCGTCGGTGCCGATCCACTCGGGCGTGAGCTTCAAAGCCCAGACTTCGGCCGAGCCGAAATGCTCCATGATCTTGGGGCAGGTGCGGGTCTGGGTGCAGCGGTCCAGGATGCCTGCTGCGGGTGTGCCGCGCACTGGGTCGGGGTGGGGCAGCCACCACTGCGGGCCTTCGCTGCCTGCCTGGTACAGCTCCAGCACGCCATCGGGCTGCGCCCAGCGGAAGTTGAGCGCAATGCGGCGGCCCGCGATGATGGGCCACAGGCCTTCGTGCACTTGCTTGCTCGCTTCGTCCTGGTTGAAGCCCAGGTGCAGCCAGCCGCGCAGGTAGTTGCCTGATTGCGAAATGCCCCGTGCAATGCTGTGCGTGACGGTGCTGGCCACCGGGTTGGGGGTGCCTGCGTCGTCGGCCTTGGCGTGCTTGAAAAACACGGCCACATCGCGCCATGCAGCGAAGCCGATGCCCAGCACATAGGGGTCTTGCGCCGTGAAGACGACCTGGTACAGGCGCTTGGTATCAAACCCGTTTTTCAGGCAAATCTGGGTGGGGTCGGGCGTGCCTGGAAAAGGGTTTTGCGCGTCGCACTTGGCCCAGGCCCAGTCGGTGGGCGCGATGCTTTGCTCGTCAAAGACTTCGCCGTTCATGTTTTCGCGGCCGCGTGAGACCAAGGTTGCTTGGGTGGTGTCGAGGCTCACGGGTTTGTAGGGCACAGGGTTGGTCTGCACCATGAGCGGTTGTGATGCCGGGCCTGCGCGGTTGACAATGCGGGCGAACACCTGGCCTTTGATGGGGCTGCCGTCGACGTTGCGGGCCACGGGCAGTTGCAAGAACTGCAGGCCATCGATGGTGGCCTTGGGCCTCACGGTGGTGGCGCCTGCGTTGTCGCCTTGCCAAGCGCTGAGCAGGCCAATGTCGCCTGCAGCCAACTCTTGCTCAGCGGGCAAGCCCACCCGGCCCCGGTTGGGCACGTCGTGCCACATCAGGCCACTGGCGTCTTTGAGATTTACAGGCTTGTAAATGACAAAGGACGCTATGTATCGGACTTTGCCGTCGGCGTCTTTGGCCAGTTCGATGTCCTGGATGATGGCGTTTTGCGCGAGTTTGGGGTCCAGCTCGCCAAAGGCGCGGCCAACGACTTGCTCATAAGCGATGCCCGCAGGTTTGCCGGGCGCGGCAGGTGATGCGGCAACAGGCCGGGTGTCGTCGATCACGATGCGGGTGACGCGGGCTTGGGCGGTGTGGCTGGCCAGGCTGAGCAGGGCAGTGGCCCACAGGCTATGGCGAAGGGTGAGTTTCATGGGTGTCCATTTTTGCGTGCAACCCTTTTGGGCCGATGCCCAGATTGAACAGGATTCAGGCTTCGACTTCAAGGGTGCAGACCCGCAAACACGCCAAGCCATGGGCCGGTTCAGCCGCCTTGGAGACAGCCTGAAACAGAACCTCGAAACCATGGCTCTGAGCCAACGTGACTCGGAGTGGGCCGTTGACGCTTTAGGATGTGCTGCATCGAAAGGTTTTTGATGTCCCAAGCGCTTTCTGCATCCTTCAGGCGACTGGCCTGGTCCAACTTGCTGGCCCAATCGGCCGAGCAGCTGAGCTTGGCGGCGGTGCCCATCGTGGCGGTGCTGCTGCTCAAGGCGGGGCCTGGCGAGATCGGTTTGCTGGCCTCGATCCAGTCGCTGCCGTTTTTGTTGCTGTCCATGCCTTTGGGCTTGCTGGCCGACCGGACCTCGCGCACGCGCTTGATGGCGCTGGCCGAGTCGCTGCGGGCGCTGGCTTTGTTGCTGTTGCTGGCGCTGATCGTCACAGGCCATGTGTCGATCACGGCC
The DNA here is from genome assembly GCF_002778285.1 of Limnohabitans sp. 15K. GTDB lineage: Bacteria > Pseudomonadota > Gammaproteobacteria > Burkholderiales > Burkholderiaceae_C > Limnohabitans_A. The sequence goes on along the minus strand of NZ_NESM01000002.1, from coordinate 462,711 downwards.
TTGGCGGTGATTGGCTTCATGGCGGCGGTGGGCACGGTGGCCTTCAGCGTGGCCGCGCCTTCGCTGGTGCCTGCGCTGGTGCAGGTCGAAGGCCTGGCGCGGGCCAATGGGCGGCTGGAGTTGGCACGCAGTGCCGCGTTTGCGGCAGGCCCGGCTTTGGCGGGCGCTTTGATCGCGTGGACCGGAGCATCGGCAGCCTTTGTGCTGTCGGGCATGTTGTCGGTGGCGGCGGTGCTGTGCCTGCGCGGCATTGCTGAACCTGCGCGTGTGGCCATGCCTGCGCGCCACCCTTTGCTGGAGCTGCAAGACGGTGCCAAGTGGGTTTGGCAAAGTGATTTGTTGCGGCCTATGGTGTTTTGCTCGGTCGCCTGGAACATCTCGTGGTTCATGCTTCAAGCGGCTTATGTGCCCTATGCCATCAACGACTTGGGGCTGGACGCGAGTGGTGTGGGGGTGACGCTGGCGTGTTATGGCGTGGGCATGATCGTGGGTTCTTTGTTGGCACCACGCGTGGTGGCGGCATTGCCCTTTGGCCGAGCGATTTTGGTGGGGCCCTATTTCTCGGTGCTGGCCGCGCTCACCATGGCCTTGACGCTGTTTTGGCCGCACGCTTGGGTGGCTGCTTTGTCTTATTTTTTGTACGGTGCAGGTCCAATCCTGTGGGTCATCACTTCGACCACCTTACGCCAGACGGTCACGCCACGCGCCATGATTGGGCGGGTCACATCCATCATCATCGTGGCGAGCACGGGCGCAAGGCCTTTGGGCGCGGCGCTGGGGGGCTTGTTGGGGGTGTATTTTCCGGCCTCGGTCAGCCTGTGGTGCGTGGTGCTGGGTTTTGGCCTGCAGGCCGTCATCATCAGCGCGTCCAAGGTGCGCACGCTCAAGCGCCTGCCGGAGCCCTTACCCGACTGACCGTTGCAGAACGGCGTCAGTGTGCTTGCCCGCTTTGGGTTTGATGTAGGAGCCCCGCCCTCGGGGCGATAGCCAGTGCTACGCGCAAGCCCATCGCGGCGAGGGCGCCGCTCCTACAAAGATTGTGTCAACGTGGCAATGTCATCAAAGGGATGTCTTTGGTTGTGGCCAGCTTGTCGAGCTGGGCCCGGGTCTGGCTGGCCAGGAAGGTCTCGATGGCTTTGCGGGTCGCGGGCTTGAACAGGTCTTTGACCGGGTGCGCCAGTTGGACGCCAGCGGCTTCGCACAGGCTCACCGCAAAGTGCGGCTCGAGTGCCGCCACGGCCACGCGGCCGTTCTTGCAGGCATAAATGCGGTAGCCCGCGTGCGCACCGCCCACCGCACCATCGGGGGTGGTCATGCGCAGCTGGCGGGGCAGTGCCAACCAAGCGGCCGCTTCTGACAAAGCCACTTCGTGGCGGGTGCCTTTGCCGGTCGTCTTGAGGGTGATGACGGCTTTGAGCGTGGCTTCGCTGGCCATGAGTGCGCCGCCCATGTCGGCGAACAAACTAGGCGGCAGGTCCATGCCATTGACCAAACCCACTTCGGCTTGGTAAGTGAGGTCATGGCCAGGAATCTCAGCCAAAGGGCCGGGCGCACCCACCACTTCGATCAGGCTGAGTGCGGGGTATTGCTTGTGCAACACCTTCCAGCCCAAGCCCAATTTGGTGAGGGCCGAGGGGCGAAACGAGGTGAGCAGAACGTCGGTTTTGGCCAGTAACTTGTGAACTGCCGCTTGGCCTGCAGCGCTCTTGAGGTCGAGCGTGTGGTGCTTGACGCCTTGGTGCATCAAGTCGTAACCGCTGGGCGTGTAGTGCTGCATCGGGTCGCCAGAGGGCGGGTTGATTTTGGTGCAGCTCGCGCCCATTTGCGCCAAGCGCATCAATGCGGCGGGGCCGGGCAGGTTGAGGGCGAGGCTCAAGACGCGCGTGCCGCGCAGGGGTTTTGTAGTGCTCATGCCCAGATCATAGTGCGAGTGGCCATGGTGTTTTGTGGGAGCGGCGCCCTCGCCGCGATGGTTGACCATGAACGCGAATTCAAGTCTCATCGCGACGAGGGCGTCGCTCCCACATGAAGACAGGACGCTGAGTTATTCGCCGAAATTGAGCGGCAAGCCCACGTAGTTTTCGGCCATGGTGCGTGAACCGGCTTCGCTATGAATCAGGTAATCCAATTCGGCGTCCTGGAACTTCTGGCCGATGTCGCCGTTTTCTGGGAAGTGGTGCATCAAGCTGGTAAACCACCAGCTGAAGCGCTCAGCACGCCAAACGCGGCGCAAGCAGCGCTCTGAATACGCGTCGATGCCTGCATCGGTTTTGTCGGCATAAAACTCGATGAATGCGGTGGACAGGTACTTGACGTCGGTAGCGGCCAGGTTCAGGCCCTTAGCACCCGTGGGCGGAACGATGTGCGCAGCGTCGCCTGCCAAGAACATGCGGCCAAAGCGCATCGGCTCGGTCACAAAGCTGCGCAGCGGAGCGATGCTTTTCTCAATGCTGGGGCCCGTCACCAGATGCTCGCGGGCTTCGGGGTCGAGGCGATTGCGCAACTCGTCCCAAAAGGCGTCGTCCGACCATTGCTCGACCTTGTCGGTGGTGGGCACTTGCAGGTAGTAGCGGCTGCGCGTGGCGCTGCGCTGCGAGCACAAGGCAAAGCCGCGGGTGCTGTTGGCGTAAATCAGTTCGTGGTGCACGGGCGGTGTGTCGGACAAGACGCCCAACCAGCCAAACGGATAGACCTTCTCGTATTCCTTGATCGCGCTTTTGGGGGCGCTGGCGCGGCACACGCCATGAAAACCGTCGCAGCCTGCAATGAAGTCGCACTCGATGGTGTGCAGCTGGCCATTTTTCTCGTAGGTCACGCGGGGTTTTTGGCTGTCAAAGTCGTGCACCTGCACATTTTCTGCCTCGTACACCGTGGGCAAACCTTCCTCCTGGCGGGTGTCCATCAGGTCACGGGTGACTTCGGTTTGGCCGTACACGATCACTTTTTTACCGCCCGTGAGGTGGTCCATGTCGATGCGGTGGCGTGCGCCTTTGAACAACAGGTCAAAGCCCGTGTGGACCAAACCCTCTTTGTGCATGCGCTGGCCCACGCCCGCTTCATCCAGCAGGTCCATGGTCACTTGCTCCAGCACGCCTGCACGGATGCGCGAAAGCACGTAGTCGGGGCTTTGGCGCTCGACGATGACGGCGTCGATGCCTGCCTTGAACAGCAATTGGCCCAGCAGCAAGCCAGAAGGGCCTGCGCCAACGATGGCGACTTGGGTGCGGGTGGTGCTCATGCGGGTCTCCTGAAAGCGGTCGATTCAATGAAGGCAAGCATAGAGGACAGGCCCTGTAGAAGTAGTGCAGGGTGTTCGAGTTTGTGCGATTGATAAAATTTTTGTGCGATGATCGCGCAAATCATTCTGCCGCAAGGGCGGCCTCCCACAGAGACAGCTTCCTCCATGGATTAACGGCTCGGCGGATCGGTGAATTTCTTGTGGGAGCGAGCCCCTGCTCGCGAATAGTTCGAACGGCCTGAGCCAACATTCGCGAGAAGGGGCTTTCTCCCACTTCATGAAAGTGCACATGACGATTGCCAAAGCAGATTACATCGAAGGCCTGGCCAAGGGGCTGGCCGTGCTGGAGGCTTTTGACACCGAGCGCCAGCGCCTGAACGCCACACTGTGCGCGCAGCGCACCGGCATCACGCGGGCGGCGGCCCGGCGGCATTTGCTCACCTTGGCCGAGCTTGGTTATCTGGAAACCGATGGAAGTCATTATTGGCTGTCGGCGCGGGTGCTGCGTCTTGCGGGCAGTTACATGGCGACTTCGCGTTTGCCTCGCACCCTGCAACCCACGCTCAACCGTCTGGCTGCGCAAACGCAGGCGGCTTTCAGTGCGGTGGTGCTCGATGGAGACGAGTGTGTGATCGTTGCCCGCAGCGCAGGCGTGGCCGAGCCGGTGCGGCATTTGGCTTATGGCCTGCACCTGGGGGCACGGTTGCCAGCGCATGCCACGTCTACCGGGCGGGTGCTGCTGGCCAACTTGCCCAACGCCGATTTCACCGCTTGGCTCAAAGGCCGGGAGTTGGCGCGCATCACGCCTCAAACTGAAGTGGGCTTACCCAAATTCAAAGCCCTGATCGAGCAGGTGCGCCAAACCGACCACTGCTTGGCACGCGACGGTCACGAGCTGGGCATCCACGCCTTGGCCGTGCCGCTGCGCAACATGCAGGGCCAGACACTGGCGGCGCTGAATGTGGTGGGCACCTCAGAGCAGTTGACGGATACGGCGGTGCAGCGCCAATGGCTGCCGCTGTTGCTGGAAGCTGCGCGGGAGTTGCGGCCTTTGCTGTGATGGCTGTGGGAGCGAGCCCCTGCTCGCGAATGGTTGTATGGGCGCGGCATGCATTCGGCCGCAGGGGCAGCCTCCCACAGAGATTTGGCGGGAGGCTCAGACGCCGAGGTGCTGCTCAAGAACGCTGGGGTCGTCCAACAGAATTTGTGAGGAGCCTTCGAACACCACCCGGCCTTTGACCAAGATGATGTTGCGGTCGGTGATCTGGGTGACGTGTTTCCAGTTCTTGTCGACGATGATGGAGCTGATGCCACTCTCTTTGATGAGGCTGCAGATGCGCCAGATGTCGCGGGCGATCAGTGGGGCCAGCCCTTCGGTGGCTTCGTCGAGGATGAGCACATCGGGGTTGGTCATGAGCGCCCGGCCGATGGTGAGCATTTGCTGCTCGCCGCCCGACAGTTGCTGGCCGCCGTGGCCCAGGCGTTCTTTGAGGCGCGGGAAGGTCTCGAGCACGCGCTCGTAGGTCCAGTCGCGCTGGCCCTGGGTGCCCGGGCGAGCCGCCATTTGCAGGTTTTCCACCACGCTCAGGTTGCCAAAAATACCCCGGCCTTCGGGCACGTAGGCGATACCCAGTTGCGCCACTTCAAACGTGGGGCGACCATTCATGCGTTGGCCCTTGATGTCCACCGTGCCCGTGCGCGGCGGCACGATGCCCATGAGGGTTTTGAGCAGGGTGCTTTTGCCCATGCCGTTGCGGCCCATGAGGCCAATCGTCTCGCCTCGGCCGACAGAAAAGTTCACGCCGCGCAAGATGTGGCTCGCGCCGTAATAGGTGTTCAGGTCTTGGGCCTGGATCAACAAGTCGCTCATCTCAATGTTCCTCGCCCAGGTACGCTGCCTGCACACCTGCATCGGCCCGCACCGCCACAGGCGTGTCGCTCGCAATCACTTGCCCGTTGACCATCACAGTGAGGTGGTCGGCCAGGGTGAACACGGCGTCCATGTCGTGCTCCACCAGCAAGATGGCATGTTCTTTTTTGAGGCGCAGCAGCAGCTGCACCATGCGCTCGGCCTCGGCTTGGCCCATGCCCGCCAGCGGCTCGTCGAGCAGCAGCACGCGGGGCTCGGTGGCCAAGGTCATGGCGATTTCGAGCTGGCGTTGCTCGCCGTGGCTGGTGGCCCCGGCTTGGGCGTGGCGGCGGTCTTGCAACCCCGCCAGTTCCATGGCGCGTTCAGCCCGCTGATTCACAGCCTGAATGCGCTCCGCTGCCTTCAACCAGCCCAGTGGGTTGAAAGGCGAGGGCTGCACACGCGACTGCGCGGCCAGGCGCACGTTGTCCCACACGGTGAATGTGGTGAAGATGTTGGTTTTTTGGTAGCTGCGCCCCAAGCCATGGCGCGAGATTTTTTCGGGCGTCCAGCCGCTGATGGGGTGCTCACCCAAGGTGATGCTGCCGCTGGTGGGAGGCAGGTCGCCCGAGAGCAGGTTGGTCAGCGTGGATTTGCCCGCGCCGTTGGGGCCAATCACCGCGTGGATGTGGCCCAGCCACAAATCCAGCGAGACGTCGTTGACAGCCGCCAAGCCGCCAAAGCGCTTGGTCAAGCCACGGGCGGACAACAAGACTTGACGATCAGTCATGACCTGCCTCCTTGGCCGTTTTGCTGCGGAAAGCCCGGTTGATCAGGCCCAAAATGCCTTTGGGCGCAAAGATGATCAAGGCCACAATGAACAAGCCCATCCACATCTGCCAGTGTTTGCCGGTTTTGAAGCTGCCCACATCGGGCAAATCCTTGAACACATGCAGCAAATACTCAAAGCTGAAGGCGCCCACAATGGCTCCCGCAAAATTGCCCATGCCGCCCAAAATCACCATCATGATGGCGTGTGCGCTCATGTGAAAGCCCATGAGCTCGGGGTTCACAAACCCTGTTTGCGCAGCCCACAAATAACCCGCCAGGCCTGCCAAAGCCCCGGCCAGCGTGAAGGCCGCCAACTTGTGGCTGAAGGTGTTGAAACCCAGCGCCCGCATGCGGTGCTCGTTCACGCGAATGCCCGACAGCGCCCGGCCAAAGGGGCTCCAGAGCAGGCGGCGCAAGAACACATACACCGCCAGCAAACAGCCCAGGGTGAAGTAATAAAACACCCGCTTGTTTTCCAGGTCGATGACGCCCGCATCGGGGCGGAAGTTCAGAAACAAACCGTCCGAGCCGCCCAGCGCCTTGTTGTCAAAGAAGATGTAGAAAATCATCTGCGCAAAGGCCATGGTCACCATGATGAAGTAGATGCCATGGGTGCGCACCACCAAAAAGCCAATGATCAAAGCCGCCAGCGCTGCCCCACCCACGGCCAGCGGCAAGCTGGTGTACAGGCTGATGGCTTCGTTTTGCGGAGTGACAAAAGCCAGCACATAACCGGCCAAGCCAAAGTAGGCGGCATGGCCCAGCGACACCAGGCCCGTGACGCCTTGCAGCAAATCCAGGCTCATGGCCAAGATGGCCAGGATCATCATGCGCACGACCATGGCCGTGTAGAAGTCGGTTCCGACAAAGGGAAATGCGGCCAGGGCCGCGAAGCCCAGCACCTTCACGAGCTGGATGCTGCGCGGCAGTGTTTCAAGGTGAATTTGGGGCGTGCTCATGTTCTTGTCTTTTTCATTGCTTGAACAGGCCTTCGGGTTTGTACAGCAGCACCAAGGCCATCAGCACATACACCAGCATGCCCGAGGCCTGGGGCAGCAGCACTTTGCCAAAGGTGTCGACCAGGCCCACCAGCAAAGCAGCAATCAAAGCGCCGCGCACCGAGCCAATGCCGCCAATGACTACCACCACAAAGCACATGATCAAGACTTGGCTGCCCATGTTGGGGTAGACGCTGGACACAGGCGCGGCGATCATGCCCGCGATCGAGGCCAGGCCAATGCCCAAAGCGAACACCACCGAGTGGATCAGCTTGATGTTCACACCCAGCGATTCGGTCATCTCGCGGTTGAAAGCGCCCGCTCGGATCTTCATGCCCAAGCGGGTTTTGGAGATCAGCAAATACAGACCCAAAGCCAGCACCAGGCACACGCCCGACATGAACAGGCGGTACACCGGATAAGACAGGTTTTCGGTCAGGGGAATGGACGCGGCCAGCAACTCGGGCACGGGCAGGCCGTGAACGTCGTCGCCCCAAATCATGGAGCGCAGCTCTTCAAACACGTAAATCAGGCCAAACGTCAGCAGCACTTGGTCCAAGTGGTCGCGGTGGTAGAAGTGGCGAAACAGCAAACGCTCAATGAGCAAGCCAAAGGCCACGGACAAGGCCGTGCCCACCAAGATGGCCAGCGTGAAGCTGCCCAGCTGCGCAGCGAGTGACCAAGCCAGGTAAGCGCCCAGCATGTAAAAGCTGCCGTGCGCCAGATTGACCACGCCCATGATGCCGAAGATCAGCGTGAGGCCCGCCGCCAGCATGAACAGCAGCAGCCCGTACTGGACGCTGTTGAGCAGCTGGATCAAGAAATTAACAAAGTCCATCGGTGGGTCAGTGATCAGGGTCAAACTGCTTTGTGTTTGCAGTCAATGGGTGGGCGCTTAGTTTAACGGCAGGGGCCGCCGAGCTTTGACGCAGGCCAGAGGCCATTTCGCTCTGAATTTCAGCTACTCAAATCGAGGTAAACCCGGCCATCTTCGATTTTGACGGGCCATGATTTCACGGGCTCGGTGGCGGGGCCGCAGCCGACAGAGCCATCACGCAAGTCAAACAGGGCTTGATGGAATGGGCATTCCACTTGGTGGCCTTCCACAAAGCCATCACACAGCTTGGCGTTGCCATGGCTGCACAGGTTGTTGATGGCATAAAGGCCGCCGTCTTCCAGTTTGAAGAGGGCAATGTCTTGGCCCTCAGGCGTCACGGCGATGCCTGCGCCTTCAAACAAATCGGCCTCGGCGGCCACGTCAATCCAAACGGTCATGGGTACTTTCTTTCGGTGATCGTTCTGCTGTAGGATTGGCGCCCTCTCCGCGAAAGATGCGCCCCTTCGCTGCGAGGGCGCAGCTCCCACATTGCTCAAATCGGGTAAATGATGGAGTTGGGGATCATCTCGCTGTCGTACACACATATGCGCTCAGCGAACTTCAGGCCTTCGGGGGTTTGTACGAGGGTATCGATGTAGCGGCCCACATTGAACACCGTGCTTTCTTTGTCGAGCTTGGTGCGAAACACCGCATAGTTGGCTTCGGTGTGGATGCGGCCGTCTTCGACCTTGCGCACCACGGGCGCGCCCACCACATGCCGCTGGTAATAAGGGTCGTGGTACAGCGTCTCTTGGATGCCATAAGCCCGGTCTTTGAGCATGCCCTTGCTGGTAAAAGACAGCGTGCACAGCGGAAAGCCCCGCTCAAAGTTTTCTCGCGGCTGCAACTTGTACACGCAGGCTTCGGTGAAAAATTCGGGCCACAAGTCCCAGTTGCCGCTGTCCACAGCGCTGGCGTAATCGGCATGCAGTTGTTGAATGTCGAACCAAGTTTGCAGGTCTATCAAGGGTTTGGCCATCATCAATCCTCCATCACTTTGCGCCAATATTCGTACATGCCCCGGATGAGCGTTTCGGTCACCATGTGGTCGGTCTCGCCCACATCGCGTCCGCCCAATTCCACCAGCATGCGGTGCTCGGGTTTGCTTTCAAAGGCTTGTTGTGAGAACTCGATCACTTCGCCGTCGTCGGCCGACACGAAGCCCGCCGGGCCAAACAGGTTGGACTGGCGCAAGCGGCGCTCGGTCATCTCGGGGGTGTCGTCTTCAAAGCCAAAGTGCGTCCAGACAAAGTCAAACGCGCCGTGCCCATCGGGCTGGATGTGGCGTGTCGACACGCTGTTGACCTGCTGCTGAAAAATCACGCTGGGGAACAGCGTCATCATCACCGCCGTGGGCATCTGTTCGCCCTGTTGCCACCAAGGCTCGGGCACGATGTCCAGAAAGCTCGGGTCGTTGAGCTGCATGCTGGCCTTGAAACTGCTGACCTGCGTGACCTGGGCTTTGTCTCCGGCGGCTTGGCCCGCTGTGCCGCGTGTGGAGATCATGGCCGCGTGACGGTGGTGCGCGTCCATGCGCAGCTCGGACTTGTTGTCGGCACGCCAAAGGCCAAAGGTCACAAACCAGGTGTGCAGCAGACCGGGGTGGTAAGGGTCTTTGATGTTTTCTTGCATCAGCTTCCAGTTGCCCGGAATGCGCTGGCGGTTGTAGCCCAGGATCGTCAGCTTTCGGCCGTTGAACAAGCGGTCAAAGTACCGCAGGATGGTGGGGCCCATGAAGTCTTCCAGCGATTCCACCTCGTGGTCAAAGGAGGCAAACACCACGCCTCCACGAGTGGCCACCTTCAGAGCGTTCAGCCCGTGGGCCTTGGGGTCAAAGTCGGCGGGCATGCCGCCATTGACTTTGCCATCTTGGCGCACGCCACGCCTGAAGGGCACGCCTTGCAGCTTGCCGTCCAGGGCGTAGCTCCATTGGTGGTAAGGGCAGACCAGTTCCTTTTTGTTACCGTGCCGTTCACGGCAAAACGCCATGCCGCGGTGCGCGCAAACATTCTCGACGACGTGAATTTGGCCATCTGGGCTGCGCGTCATGATGACCGAGCGTTCGCCAATCACCGTCCGCTTGAAGTCACCCGGATGCGGAACTTCCGCCTCCAGCCCGACATAGCTCCAGTGGGCTTTGTAGAAAAAGCGATCCAGCTCTTTTTTGTGGTTGTCTGGGTTCGCGTAAAGGGCAAAGGGGACACGGCTGGTGCCTGGTGTTTCCCAGTGGATGGGGTGTTCCTGCATGGGGACTCCTGATCAAACTTGGGCCCGATCATGCGTAAAATCAAAAAATAAGTAAACCAGATTTTTTGTATAGTCGATATTTGAAAATCAAATATCAAAGCGCATCTCCAGATGGACATTTCCAAAATCGACCTGAACTTGTTGGTGGTCTTGCACCATTTGCTTTTGAGGAAGCGGGTTTCCGCGGTGGCTGAGGTTCTGGGCATGAGCCAGCCTGCCGTCAGCAGTGCTTTGGGGCGATTGCGCGCCACTTTGGGCGATGAGCTTTTTTTGCGCACACAAGGGGGCATGGCACCCACGCCTTACGCCTTGCAATTGGCAGAACCCGTGGCCATGGCCTTGGATGGTTTGCAACAGGCCTTGAATGTGCGTGCAGCCTTTGATCCAACAAGCAGCACACGCAGTTTCACCATCGCCATGACCGATGTGGGCGAGATGTATTTTTTGCCTGTGTTGGTGGACGCCTTGACACGGTCAGCCCCAGGCGTGACCTTGCAAGTGCTCAGCGTGACGCAGGCCTCGCTCAAAGAAGACATGGCCACGGGCCGTGTTGACCTGGCCATGGGTTTGCTGCCGCAACTGCAGGCGGGTTTTTTCCAGCAAGCCTTGTTCAGCCAAAAATACATTTGCCTCATGCGCCAGGCGCACCCCTTGGCGGCCCACAAAAAGCTGACCCTGAGCAGCTTCACCCAGGCCGAGCATGTGCGCATCGTGGCCGCCGGAACCGGGCATGGTCGGGTCGATGTGGCTTTGGAAAATCAGAAACTCCGCAGGCAGTTCCGTTTGACGGTGCCGCACTATGTCGCTTTGGGCGATGTGCTCAGCCACTCGGATTTGATTGCCACGGTGCCCGAGCGCTTTGCCGACCGAACCCTTGGTCCGTTTGGCCTCGTCAAGCGCGATTTACCCATTCCTGTGGCTGAAAGTGCGATCCACCAGTTTTGGCACAGCCGCTTGCACCGTGACCCGGGTCACCAGTGGCTGCGGCAATTTTGCTGGGGTTTGTTCGGCGATGGCCAAACCCCAGACGAAGAAAAACCCATTTGACAGGGGATCCGCCAGAGGGGCGGATCGCGGTCAAATGGGTTGAGTTGCCTTGATTTGGGACCAGGGTCAAAGCCGTTCAGGCCTGTCGCCTCACATGCGGCAACCTGCACCCGAGTCGGCCAAGGCCTTGGCCGCGATGCCAATCACCTTGTTTTCTTTGTTCGAGACTTCGCGCAGGTAAATGTCTTGCACCGGGTTGTGCGACTTGCTCATGGTCCACTTGCCACGCGGGCTGTCGATCACCGCCACTTCCATGGCTTTGATCATCTCAGCCTTTTTGCTGACATCGCCCTTGACCGCGTTGGCGCCTTGCACCAGCAGCAGGCCAGTGTCGTAGCCTTGCACGGCGTAAACGTCGGGCTGCAGCTTGAAGGTCTTGGCATAGTTCAGGCGGAACTCGTTGTTGCGCTTGGTCTCGATGCCGTCGCCGTAGTGCAGTGCCGTCAGCACGCCGTCGGCCGCTGGGCCAGCAGCCTCGAGCACGCCTTCGGTCAAAAAGCCCGAGCCGTACAAAGGGATCTTGCCCTTGAGGCCCGCTGCTGCGTAATCCTTGAGGAACTTGGCTGCCCCGCCACCTGCAAAGAAGCAGGCCACGGCGTCGGGTTTGAGCGCGGCGATTTCGGTCAGCAACGCTTGGAACTCGACGTTGGGGAAGGGCAGGCCCAACTCTTTGACGATGGTGCCACCCGCTTTGGTGTAGCTCTCTTTGAAGCCTTCAAAGGCTTCGTCGCCAGCAGCGTATTTCCAGGTGATCCAGACGGCTTTTTTGTGGCCGCGCTTGACCATGGCTTCGCCCAACGCCATGGTGGGCTGACTGTTGGAAAAGCTGGTGCGGAACACGTTGGGTGCGCATTGGGCGCGGGTGGCGATGTGCACGCCCGCGTTGGGGATCAGGCTGATCACGCCGCTTTCGCGGGCCACGCGGTGAATGCCCATTTGCACGCCCGAGTGCACGGTGCCAATCAGCACGTCGACCTTGTCGCGTTGCACCAGTTTGTTGGCGTTTTCAATCGCTTTGGAGGGCTCGGACTCGTCGTCCACCTTGAACCATTCGATTTCGCGGCCGCCCAGCTTGCCGCCTTGTTCGTTGATGGCCATGCGCACGCCGTTTTCAATGGCCACACCCAATTGGGCAAAGGTGCCGGTGTAAGGCAGCATCAGGCCCACGCGGATCTTGCCGCTTTGCGCCAGCGCGCTTTGTGGGGCCAGCAAACCGGCAGAGGTGGCACCCAACAGGGCGGCGCCTTGGGTCAATACGGAACGTCGTGAGGTCATGTTTGTCTCCAATGAGGGTGAAGCGGATGCCGATCAAAGCATTGGCTTCATTATGAGACAGTCAAACGGCCGTTTTCCTAGGGGAAATCATGGGGTTGGGCAATGGCAAGCCTTTGCCCTTTCCCTTGTACTTTTAAGCCTGGGGACTCAGGTTGAATTGGCGCACACCCAGCTCGTCCATTTGCCTTTGCTCATAACGCATGACATCTTTGGCCACGGCTTTGGCGTCTTGCTCGGCCAAAGAGGTCATTTTGTGGAGTTCCACTTCGGCCATCACCCGTTTTTTGCGTGCTTGGGCCAAGGTGGTTCGCGCTTTGCTCAGGTCGAGCACCACCCGTTGCTGCAAAGTGAGCAACTGCGCCATGAACTGGCGGTGGTTCATGCTCGCTTGCATGCCCATGACCGGCGCCGTGCTTTGGTTTTCTTGCATGCGGTATTCGTCGTACAGACTGCACAAACGTGCGTGGCTGGCTTCCAGTTGGTCCACGCGTGCCAGCGCTTGCGCAATCTCGGTTTGGGCTTCGTTGACTGCGTCTTGGGCTTTGCGAACCAACACGGGCCAGCAGTTTCGGGCTTCTCTCATGGACATGGCCTTTCAGGGGGTTAAACCGACATCAGGGTTTGGACTTCGTGGCGCGTGGCCGCAACGTCCTGGCCTGTGTGCATGTCTTGTTGCAGAAAATGTTCCATCGACGTGCGCAAACGGATGGCTTGGTCCAGGTCGGGGTTGCTGCCCGCTTCGTAGGCACCCACCTGGATCAGGTCTTGGTTTTGTTGGTACAGCGACCACAGGCGTCGAAACCGGTTGGCCAGCTTTTGGTCTTCGGGCGAGAGCAGGTTTTGCATCACCCGAGAGATCGAGCCGTTCAGGTCGATGGCGGGGTAGTGCGCGGCATCGGCCAGTTTGCGAGACAGCATGACTTGGCCGTCGAGCGAGGCGCGGGCGATGTCCACAATCGGGTCGTTGGCGTCATCGCCCTCGGCCAGCACGGTGTAAATGGCGGTGATCGAGCCCACGCCGTGGCGGCCCACGCCTGCGCGTTCAATCAAGTTGGGCAGCAGCGCAAACACCGAAGGCGGGTAGCCCTTGGCGGTGGGTGGCTCGCCCACGGCCAAGCCAATTTCGCGTTGCGCATGGGCCACACGAGTCAGGCTGTCCACCAGCATCAAGACGTTTTTGCCTTGGTCGCGGAAGTATTCGGCAATGACGTGGGTCATGTGTGTGGCTTTGAGGCGCAATACGGGCGACTCGTTGGCCGGGGCGGCAATCAAGACCGACTTGGCCAGACCGACGGGTCCCAAGGATTCCTCAATGAAGGCTTGCACCTCGCGGCCGCGTTCGCCAATCAGGCCAATGACCACCACGTCGGCTTCGGTGAAGCGGGTCATCATGCCCAGCAAAACGCTTTTACCGACACCCGAGCCTGCGACCAGGCCCAAGCGCTGACCGCGGCCAATAGTCAACATGCCGTTGATGGCCTTGACGCCTACGTCCAAAATTTCCCGAATCGGGCCACGCTCCATCGGGTTGATGGGACGGCCTTGCAGGCTGAGGATGTCCGTGCAAACCGGGGCAGGGCGGCCGTCCAGGGGCTGACCCCGTCCGTCCAAAACGCGTCCGAGCAATTCAGGGCCCAAAGCCACTTGTGAGGTGTGGCTGATCACCGACACTTTGGCTCCCGGCCCAATACCTTGGGGTTCGGTGAAGGGCAAGAGGTAAAGCGTGTCGTCGTTGAAGCCGACCACTTCGGCCTCGACCCGATGACCAAACTGACCCACCACTTCGCAGCAAGCGCCCAGCGGTGCCATCAGGCCACGCGTTTCCAAACGCATGCCCACCAGACGCACCAAGGTGCCATTGCGCTGGGGATCAGGGGCGTGCAGGTCGCCAATCAGTTGGCTGACTTCTGCGTCAAAGTTCATCATGGGTGTCGTCTAACTTTGGGGGTGCAGGTTCTGAGGGCGGGATTGAATGTGGGTTTTGAGGCGATGCCGTTTTGATCTCGGAGTCCTCAACGTCTTCAACGTCAACCACTTGGCGGCTCCAGTCGCGGCTGGGGGTGTCGGCGGGCATGGCCTCGGCACGGTCTTTGACCAGCGAGGATTGCTGCATCCAAGCTTCTGGCTGGGCCAGCAAACGCCTGGCCAGGGGCTCCAGGCGGTTTTCAATCAGGTCTTGCACCACGGTGTCCTGCACCCGCACGCGCACACTGCCGGGGCGCAACAAGGTGTCGGCTTCGAGCTGCATGTGGTCCGTGACCGATTTGCCCATCTCTTTCAGGCGCTGCAAATCTTCGGGGTTCACGCTCACATGCACAGGCTCCACCGCGTGGTCCAGTTGCTGAATGCACGCTTGCACCAGGTTGTGAATGGCTTGCCCTGAGATTTGAAGTTCCGCACGCACCAGTTGCTCTGCCAAATGCAAAGACAAACGTTTGAGGGGTTCAAAAAACCGCTGCGGGTCTTGGCTGATGCTGCGCAACTCGATGCCCAAGTGCCTCACCAGCTCACGCTCTTTAGTGCGCTCGGCCTCGTATTCTTCGCGCACCTTGGCTTCACCTTCGAGCAGGCCGCGTTGGTAGGCTTCGTCGCGCAAGGCGTCCAGCGCGGCTTCGGTCCACTGAGATTCGGGTTCGGCCGGGGCCAGAGCGTCTTCGCTGGTGGGCAAGTCTGTGTCGCTGGTCGCCGTGGCCAATTCGGTGCCCGTGCCCGTTGCTGCCAAGTCGGTCATCAAGCCCTCGATGGGCTCGACTTTTTCGGCCACACGCCAGGGGCCAAATGAACGGACCGAAGCTTCGTCCCATTGGGTGCGCAAGAAACGGGGGGCTTGCACCTTGCTGTTGAGCAAGGGGTCGACGCTCCAGACCGCAGGTGCTTCGTGCAGGTCAGACAAAGCCATCGCCGCCTCCCGCCAACACCAGCTCGCCCGCATCGGACAGCTTGCGTGCCAAGCGCATGACGTTCTTCTGTGCCTCTTCCACTTCGGTGATCCGCAATGGGCCTTTGCTTTCCATGTCGTCCACAAACATGACGCGTGCCCGGGCCGACATGTTGTCGAGGAACTTGTCTTTGACGAAGTCCGGTGCACCTTTCAGGGCCACCATCAACAGGTCGGGCTCGGCCGTGCGCATGATGGCCTGGATGCCCCGGTTGTCCACGCTCACCAAGTTTTCGAAGGTGAACATATTGTCCTGAATGCGCTGCATCAGGTCGCCGTCGATCTGCGACAAGCCCGCCATGATGGACGACTCCAGCTCCACCTTCACCGAGTTCATGATCTGCGCTGCGGCCTTGATACCGCCGAAGCTCGACGATTTGGACGATGAGTTCGTGGCGAACTGCTTCATCATGATTTGCTCCAGCTCCTCCATGGCCGACGGTTGCACCGTCTCCAAGCTGGCAATGCGCTGGATGATTTCCGGGCGTGAATCAGCAGGCAAATAATTCAGCACGTCAGCCGCCACTGTGTATTCGAGCACCGACAAAATGATGGCCACAACTTGCGGGTGTTCTCCGCGGATCATCTCGGCAATCGAGCGGGCGTCCATCCACTTCAAAATTTCCAGGCCCTTGCTGCCTTGACCCGGCATGATGCGGCTGAGCACCGATGCCGCTTTGTCGTCGCCCAAGGCACGTTTGAGCACTTTTTCGACATAGTCGCCCGTGCCCAAGCCCAAGCTGGTTTGCTTCTTGAGCAGGTTCACGAACTCGTCCAACACGATGTTGACGGCCTCCTGCGATAAATCCGACACCGACACCATCGCCGCGCCCAAAGACTGGACCTCTTTGGGGTTCATGAAGCGGATGATTTCGGAGGCTTGCTGTTCACCCAGCAAAAGCATCAACACAGCAGCACGTTGGGTTCCAGTGAGCTCGGCCAGTTCCTTGGCCAACTCTTCGGTCATCGATACAGGTAAATTGGCTGCAGGTGCTGTAGGAGCGCCCGGGGCTTCTTTGTCATCTGGTTTTTTGGTCGCCATGGTCTTGATTCCTTGATGTGCTTCAGTTGACCTTGATCATGCCCTTGAGCACGTTGGCCACACGGCCTGAGTCTTCGGCCACCAGCATGCGGATGAGGGCCACTTTGTCGTCGTAAGTGTTGGCAGTGTCCAGCATGTCCATGGAGATGCTTGACTTCTTGGGCTTGAGCTTGGCCTTGATCTCTTGCAAGCTGTCGCCTTCGCCAATCTGGATCATGCGCATGTCGTCTTCGCTCAACTCGCCATCGCTCAGCGCTGCCTTGGCTTGTTCGGCTTCTGCCGCACGGTCTGCATAGATGTTGCGCATGATCGGTCGAATCACGATGAACATGAACACAATGAAACTGATGGCCAGCAAACTGCTCTTGATACCTGTTTGCACGACGTCTTCGAGGTACCAAGGAATGGTTTCCAGGTTGGCAGGTGCTTCAAACTTGGCAGGAACCACCGACACATTGTCGCCGCGCTGTTGGTCAAAACCCACCACACCACGCACCACTTGCAGCATCTGCTCCAACTCTTGCGGTGTGTAGGCCACAGAGGTCGGTGCATTGGGCACCACGGGCGCGTCTTTGCCTGGGGGGGGCGCAGGGCGCTCATTCACCACTACGGCCACGCTGATCTTCATCACGCCGCCTGTGGCGTTGCGCACATGGCGCACCGTGCGGTCCAGCTCAAAGTTGCGGGTCGAGCGGCTGCTGAGTTTGCTGCCCGATTCGGCTTGCCCTTTGTTGGCATCGGCGGTCGTGGCGTCGGAGGTGGTGGGGGCAGCCGGAGCCGTGTTGGACAAAGCGCCAGGAATACCTTCGGCGGCTTTGCTGGCAGCGCGGTCTTCGGCCAGCACTTCAGAGCGTGTGCGTGGGCCTTTGTCGCGGTTGTCAAAGTCTTCGGTGGTGCTTTCAATCTGGGTGAAATCCAGCGACAAGTTCACCTGTGAGCGCACATTGGCCTCGCCCACCATGGGCGCCAAAATTTGCATGATGCGGTTGCGGTACACCTCTTCGAGTTGCTGCTTGTGCTGCTCTTGTGCCGAGGTCAAACCGAGCTTTTGTTCGGTGGCCGACTCGGTCATGAGTTTGCCCACGTTGTCGACCACGGTGACGTGGTCAGGCGACAGATAAGGCACGCTGGACGACACCAAGTGCACGATGGCTTGCACTTGCGAGGCCGACACGGCGCGGCCAGGGTAGGGGGCCAACACCACCGAAGCTTTGGGGGGCGTGCGGTCACGCACAAACACGCTTTGTTTGGGTGTGGCCAGGTGCACGCGAGCGCTTTGCACGCTGCCAATTTGCATGATGCTGCGGGCCAGCTCTTGTTCCATCGCGGCATTGACCTTGACCTGTTCCATGAACTGGCTGGTGGTCATGGACGACTGTTCTTTCAGGCCATCCAGGCCTGTGGCGCCCGCTTTGGGCAAACCTTGCGAAGCCAAAAAGATGCGGGCTTCGTGAAAGCGGGTGCTCGGCACAGTCAGCTGGCCTGTAGCGGGGTCAATTTTGGGGCTGAAGTCGGCGGTCTTGAGCGATTCAAACGCCTTTTGCTGGTCGGCCTCTTGCAAGCCGGGCATGACCGGGCGATAAGGCACCACGTTCATCCATGAATAAATCAAGCCAAAAACCACCACCACCACCAGCATGATGATCAGTGGCAACACTTTGCGCACGGAGGGCTGGTTGATGACTTGAGAGAACGAATCCGACATGCCCTTGGTGCTCCAAGGGCTCAGGCTGGTGCCTGCGGCTTTGCCGTCTTTGTCGGTTGCACCCGGAGCGGTGGCCAAACTGCTGCCGCCAGCGGTGGTGGCCGGTAAATTGTCAGACCCTTGGGGGGATGTCATGACCCCGGTGTTCATTGTTGCGATTGCTGCAGCCATGTTGTTACTTCTTTAGTTTTTGGGGTCAGACGGGCATGTTCAGGATTTCTTCGTAAGCCTTGAGCACCTTGTTGCGCACTTGCAAGGTGGCTTCAAAAGCCAAAGAAGATTTCTGCATGCCCAGCACCACGTCGGTCAGCTGCATGTTCTCGCCACGGTCAAAGGCGGCGCGCATGTCAGACGACTGGACTTGCAGGTCATTCACTTGCCCGAGGGCACCTGAAACAAGATCTGAAAAACCTGTTTTCTGGACACCACCTGTGGCGCCGTTTTGGACGCCACCCAGCTCGGTGGCGCCTGGCATACCGGCTGTTTTGCCAGAGGCTTCGCTCTGGTGGCTGCGCAGGGTTTGCAGCATCGACTGGATGCTGGCAGGGGAAATAGCTTTGTCGATCATGCGAGTCTCCTTCAGCAGGCGGCGCTGGCCATGCCCAAGCCGTGCTCACGCAGCTGCGCAAGCTTGTAGCGCAAGGTGCGTGGGCTGATGCCCAAGACCTTGGCGGCTTCTGTTTTGCTGGGCGTGTTGGCCAAGGTCGCCATGATCACTTGGTGTTCGTTCATTCGGGCAGCGCTGTTCAAGTCGGTGGCTTGGGGCACTTCTTCTGGCATGGCTCGGGGCATGGCGCTGGGCATGTCTGCCAACTCAGGCTGTGTATTCATCACGACGGAGGGTGCAGGTGCTGCGGACAAGGCCGATGCGGTCAACCAGTCGTCAAACATCAGGTGTCCAGGGGTGACCACATGGTCGGCGCACAGCACCATGGCGCGGCGCATGACATTTTCAAGCTCGCGCACATTGCCGGGCCAGGGGTATTGCAGCAATTGGGCTTGCGTTTGGGGCAGCAACTGCCAAGGCTTTTTGTCGTGTTGCAACAAACACTGCATGGCCAAGGGAATGATGTCACCCGGGCGCTCAGCCAGGGGCAGCAAACGCATGCGGAAGGTGGCAATCCGGTAGTACAAGTCTTCGCGGAACTCGCGTTCGACGATGGCTTTTTTCAGGTCTTTGTTGGTGGCGGCCACGATGCGCACGTTCAGCTGGATGATGGTCTGGCCACCCAGACGGGTGAGCTGGCGCTCTTGCAACACGCGCAGCAGCTTGCTTTGCAAGTGCATGGGCATTTCGCCAATCTCGTCCAGGAACAAGGTGCCGCCCTGGGCTTGCTCGAACAAACCTTTTTGCTCACGGTGTGCGCCAGTAAACGCGCCTTTTTCGTGACCAAACAACATGTCTTCGATCAAGTTCTCTGGCATGGCCGCGCAATTGAGGGCCACAAACGGGCCTTGTGCGCGGCCCGAGGCCTCGTGAAGCACGCGGGCCAACACCTCTTTGCCCGAACCAGTGGGGCCGACCAGCAGGGCGGTCACATCGGCTTGGGCCACTTTTTGCGCCATGGCCAACAAGTGCTGGCTGGCTGGGTCGACAAACACCACGTTGCGCACAGGCTGCGGTGTCAAACGGGCAGCCGTTGTGTTGAGCTGGTTGTGCAACCGCAGCCATGAAGCTTGGCGAACATCTTGATTGGACAGAACCGTCAGGGCACCAGCTTGTGTGGCTTCCACGGCCAGGTCCAATTCTTGGCGTTCAACACGGCAGACCACGGGGGTGCTCAGCCCGGCGTCTTGTAACAGTTGTTGAACAGCTTTGAGGCGGGTGACGTCAGCCGTGAGGTGCAACACCACCATGGCTGCATCGGCGGCATGCGCAAGCAAATTCTCAAGGGTGTTGACCGGCATGACCGCCCAGCCGCTGACCAGCAGCGCTTGGCTGTGCTCGGGGCTCAGGGCGGCTTCGGGGTCCAGCCAAAGGGCCAGGGGGTTGGTCGAGGGTTGTGACTTCACGGTGTTGGTCTCATGTTCAGATGAGACTAACTAAGCAACCCTTGTGCCAGCTTAATTTTGTATTTTTAGAAACCCATAAAATATCAAAATGAATACTTTAATATTTTTATCAGTACTGAGAAATTGACAGGGGCTTGACGGAAGATTGACAGCCAAAAATTAAGCTTTGATCGTGATTTCTTTGGCCAAAAAAAGACGACAAAACTGACCATCCACGCGCAGCACTTCGAGCGAAGGCAACAGGCGAGACTGAAAGCCCATGCTGCGGCAAGCATAAGGCGAAGAAGGGATGTGGGTGATCGCAAAATGCCGGCATTGCCAGCAGTTGGGGCCACGGTTGGGTTGATCGGCCACAGCAGGCATATCGGGCATTGGGATAGGGCGCAGGCTCAGTCTTGCAACAAGTCGAGCACAGCTTGCCTGTTCAGGGGTGCATGGGTTTGCATAGCCTGCAACGGCTGTGTTTCTATGCTTTGTGCCACCCATTGGCTTCGAGCCTGGGCGCACATGGACAACAAAAACTGGCGAGTTCTCTCGTCTGTGCTGGGTAAGGGCGATGGCATTGATTTAGCCGCTTAGCCTTGCAGCAACTTCAGAACCGTTTGCGGCTGCTGATTGGCTTGGGCCAACATGGCCGTAGCGGCTTGCGAGATGATTTGCGTACGCGCCAATTCGCTGCTGGACTTGGCGTAGTCGGCATCCATGATCCGGCTGCGCGATTCGGAGGTGTTGACCGACACGTTGGCCAGGTTGTCTACGGCGTAATTCAAACGGTTGATCACCGCGCCCAAGCCAGCACGCTCGGTGTTGATGCGGTTGATGGCCACGTCCAATTGGACCAGCGAGGTGTTGGCGTCTGTGTTGTTCAAAATCGTCAATGAACGCGTATTCTTTAAAGCGCCAAGGTCGACCAAGTCGGTGGAGGTTTTGACGTCGAATCCCGTGCCCGCTGTTGTGGCTGTGAAGGTCAGCACATTGGTAGCGGCGGTGACACCCACATCGCCCATGGGTGAAGCGGCTGCGGTTAAAAGTTTGGCGCCAATCGCGGTCAAATTGGTGTCGTTGTTGGCATCGGCCACATCGGCTGCCAATACGGTGTACGTTTTGGTTTCGCCGCCCGCAGTGAACGAAATTTTGTCGCCTGCTTTGTAAGTGCCACTCAAAGTGAGTTTGGAAACTTGTGCAACACCCACCGCGTTGGCGGTGGTTGTTTCAAATTTGGTTGTTGCATCGTCACGAAATCCCATGTCTGAAATGGTGTGCGTGATGACCTGCCCGTTATTGGCACCCACCTGGAACTCGAATTTGCCAACAGTACCGTCGTCGTTTTTGGTCGAGCCATTCAAGAAGGCCATGCCGTTCCACTCGGTGGTGTCGGTGATGCGGTTCACTTCGGTTTTGAGTTGTTGAAATTCAAGATCCAAATACCCGCGATCAACGGCTGTGTAGGTGTCGTTGGAAGATTGAACTGCCAATTCACGCATCCGCTGCAGCATATTGGTCATCTCGATCATTGCGCCTTCAGTGGTCTGCAACATCGAGACCGCGTCGTTGCCGTTGCGTACCGCTTGGTCCAAGCCTGTGATTTGTGCGGTCATGCGCGAAGAAATGGCCAGACCTGCGGCATCGTCCTTGGCGGAGTTGATGCGCTTGCCGGTCGATAATTGTTGCATGGCTTCGGCCAATTCACGGTTGTTTTTGACCATCGCGTTTTGCGAAACCAATGACTTGATGTTGGTGTTGATGACAGACATGGTGGTGACTCTCTAAATGCGTTTCTGTGGAAAGGGTGTGAGCAGTGCCGACTTTTCGTCTTCAATGCAGTTGGGTGGGAGCCTCAACGGGCATCTGCTCGGAGACCAGCTCTTGCAGCGACAAAAACTCGTCACGCAAAATGTCGTCTTCGGGGTAGGCTGTCATGGCTTGTTTGGCCATCAGCAGTGCCTTGCCGGGTTCGCACTGGCAGCGCAGCACGCGAATCAGGTGGCGCCAGGTAAAAGGCGTGGTGTGTTGACCTTGTTGGGTCATCAATTGAGTCAGCAGCTGTTCTGCCGTGTCCCAATCACTTTTGATTTCGGCCAGCAAAGCGCTCATGGCCAAAATGTCTTCACTGTCTGGGTAGAGGCTGAGGCCCGCCGCAGACAAGGCATCTGCCAAGTCAACGCGGTCGTTCCCCACCAAATCGGCCATGGTCTGGCGGATCTCGGCTGCGGTGAACTTGGATACTTCACGCATGGTCAAGAATTGACCCGAAGCGGACTGCGACAACATGGCGTTCAAAAGTGCGGACATCACGGGCTCCAAAAGGATGTGTCAAAAAATTTTCGGATCTGAAGTGTCAAAACCGAAGTTGATCCTTTTAAGCAAACCCTGTGCCAGCTTTTCTTTAGCCTGAAATTGATCTTTTTTTAAATATATTTGTGTTGCAAGCCCTGATGCATAGGCTTTAGATGTCGATCGGCTGACATTTGGGTGGGGCTGGGTTCATGTGAATGCCGTTTTTTTGCCGCCTGGCAAACTCTTGCCGCTGAAGTTAAGGGGCGAAAAAAAACGACCCCATCCTTGCAGATGGGGTCGCTGATCATGGAGAAATTCAGTAAGGTTCTTTTTCGGATTGGTTCGAATGTCAACCCAGAGGTTCAAGCCACCTTTAATGCGGGTTGAACACCAACCCTCTGCAGGGCAGCGAATTCTTCTTGGAGCGCTAAGTCTTTGGGATTGGTTGCCAAGCCTTGGGCTACCGCGGTCATGGCTCGGGCATCGTCGCCTATACAGCGAAGCACACGCACCCATTGACCCCAAGTCACGGCTTGGGCTTGGTGGCCTTGAAGGCCGATCAATTTTTCCAGGGCCACACTGGCTTCGGGCCAATCTTGACGAACTTGTGTCACCAAGGCCCGAATGACCAAGATGTCTTCACTTTGAGGGAAGCGTTGCAAAGCCTCTTTGGACAAGGAATCGGCTTCCATCAAACGGTTTTGACCCACCAAGTCTGCAATGGACTGTCGTATCTTGGCGGGGCTCAGTTCTTGGGTGGCGCTGGTGAGGAGCGCTGAATAAGAGGTTTTTGCCAGAAAGGCGGGGGCGGCTTGCAACATGGTCAATCCTTGGTGGTGGCGCGGCAAAAAATAGCCGGCACATCGGTACAAGGGTAACAAGCAAAGTGCGTGCCAGTAGTGTGCTGGCTGACAGTTGGCGACGCTCTTAGCTCAGCAAAGCCAGCACGTAATAGGGCTGCTGGTTGGCCTGAGACAGCATGGCCGAACCCGCTTCGTTCAAGATCAGGCTGCGGGCCATCTCGGCAGTCGCCTGCGCGTAGTCCGTGTCCATGATGCGGCTGTTGGACTCTGTCAAATTCCTGGACACATTGGCTGCGTTATCACCCGCATGCACCAAACGGTTCATGGCCGCCCCCCAGGTGGCGCGGGCGCTGCTGATTTGGTTGATGGCACCGTCGATGGAGCTTAGGGCTGTCGTGGCGTTTGCTCCGGTGTTAATGGATCTGGCTGTGGTCAGGGGTTGCGCTGCCAAATCGAAATCGGCGTATGTCACATTAAAAGAATCATTCGATGCTGCTCCCACGTGGTATCCCACAGTGCCTGCATTCCCCACCGTGCCATCTAGCAAAATCATGCCGTTCCAAGTGGTGTTGGCTACAGTGCTTCTAATCTGTGTTTCCAGTTGCTGAAACTCTTTATCGAGAGCTGAGCGATCAATGGTGGTGTTGGTGTCGTTCACGGCTTGCACCGCGAGTTCTTTCATGCGGTAAAGCATGTCCTGAATGCCCCCGGCTGCACCATCGGCGGTTTGCATCATTGAAATTCCGTCGTTGGTGTTCCGTACCGCCATGTTGAGGCTTCGGGCTTGGGTAGTTAGCTGGTTGCTTATGGCGATGCCTGCAGCATCGTCAGCCGCCGAATTGATGCGCGAGCCCGTAGAAAGTTGAGCCATCGTCTGGCTAAGCACTCGATTATTGTGAACCAAAGCGCTTTGGGCCTTGGTGGCCAGCAAATTGGAGTTGACGACAGACATATATGAATTCCTCGTTTTTTACAAACGTACAGTTCTTCTATCGGTATGACCGACAAAAACTTTAGGATCATTTAAAAATTAGGTTCAGAAAGTAAAAGAAGTGGGTTGATTTTTTTGGCATGTTTTGTGCTTTGCTGCTTGGCATGTCAAATTTTTGGGCATAAATCAACGGAAAAGAGAGTGAGTTATGAAAAATTCAACAATTTTAATTACCGGAGGTACAGGGTCTTTCGGTAACACCTTTGTGCCCATGACGCTTGCAAAGTACAACCCTAAAAAAATCATTGTTTTTTCACGCGACGAGATGAAGCAATGGGATATGGCGAAAAAGTTCGAGGGCGATGACCGTGTTCGATTTTTTATAGGTGACGTCCGCGACAAAGATCGATTGCATCGGGCCTTGGATGGTGTGGACTATGTGGTTCACGCTGCCGCAACCAAAATTGTCCCCACTGCAGAGTACAACCCGTTTGAGTGTGTCAAAACCAACATCATGGGAGCCATGAACCTCATCGATGCGTGCATTGACAAAGGCGTCAAGCGAGTGGTGGCGCTGTCGACTGACAAAGCCAGCAGCCCCATCAACCTGTACGGAGCCACCAAATTGGCTTCAGACAAGTTATTTGTTGCTGGTAACTCATATTCCGGCGGAAAAACGACACGCTTTTCGGTTGTGCGTTATGGCAATGTTATGGGGTCAAGGGGCTCGGTCATTCCTTTCTTTATGTCTATCAAAGATAAAGGTATTCTGCCAATTACGGATGAGCGGATGACTCGATTCATGATTTCGCTCGAAGAAGGTGTCGAGCTGGTGTGGCATGCATTTGATGACATGATCGGAGGCGAGATTTACGTCAAAAAAATCCCATCTATGAAAGTGACCGACCTGGCCCGCGTTGTTGCCCCTGAAGCCCGTCAAGAAATCATTGGCATACGTCCGGGTGAAAAACTGCACGAGCAAATGATCAGTGCTGAAGATGCCCACTACACCTACGAATACCCTGAACACTTCAAAATCCTGCCAACTATCCACAATTGGGCCGTTTGCGAGAAGCGTATCAAGACAGGCAAAAAAGTACCCGAGGGTTTTGTTTACGCCAGTGACAACAATCCGGAATGGATGAGTGACCAGCAGTTACAAGACTGGATCATCGCCAACAAAGACAAAATCGGGTCCATCTGAGCCATGATTCCATACGGCCGCCAGGACATTACGCAAGCAGACATTGAAGCGGTCATTAGCGTACTGAAGTCCGTCAACCTCACGCAGGGCCCTGCCATTGAGCAGTTCGAGAGCAGCGTTATGGCGCAGACCGAAGCCCTGCACGCAGTGGCTGTCAACAGTGCTACATCAGCTCTACATATAGCTTGCATGGCCCTTGATCTTGGTTCTGGAGATTGGCTTTGGACGTCGCCTAACACCTTTGTGGCATCGGCTAACTGCGCCCTGTATTGCGGTGCACAAGTGGACTTTGTAGACACAGACCCGCTCACCTACAACCTCTGCCCCGCCAAACTCGAAGAAAAACTCATTGCTGCACAAAAAGTTGGCAAGTTGCCCAAAATCGTCGTGCCCGTGCACTTGACAGGCCAGCCCTGCAACATGGCCGCCATCCATGCCCTGGGCCAGAAATACGGCTTCAAAATCATCGAAGACGCCTCACATGCCATTGGCGGCCAATACAAAGGTGAGCCCATCGGTAACGGCCGCTACAGCGACATCACCGTTTTCAGCTTTCACCCGGTCAAGATCATTACTACCGCAGAAGGTGGCATGGCCCTGACCAACAGTGCCGAACTGGCCACCCGCCTGGGTCTTCTACGCAGCCACGGAATAACCCGTGACCCAGCGCTAATGACTGAGCCCATGCACGGCCCTTGGTTTTACCAGCAAGTTGCGCTGGGCTACAACTACCGCATGACCGACATGCAGGCCGCACTCGGCGTTAGCCAAATGACGCGCTTGAACGACTACGTCAAACGTCGTCATGACATCGCCCAGCGTTACAACGAACTGCTGGCCGAGCTGCCCCTTGAGTTGCCCTGGCAGCATCCCGAAAGTTATAGCGCATACCATCTTTACGTGATTCGTCTTCAGTTGAAAAAAATCAAAGTCACTCACCGCCAAGTTTTTGAAGCCCTGCGTGCCAAAGGCATCATGGTCAATTTGCACTACATCCCAGTTCACACCCAGCCCTATTACCAAAAAATGGGCTTCAAACAAGGTGACTATCCGCAAGCAGAGCAGTATTACCGGGAAGCCATCAGCATTCCTATGCACGTCAATTTAAGCGATGAGGATTTGATTTTTGTTTCCAAAAGCATTCGAGAGGCTATGAGCTTATGAGACTCGCAGTTATTCCAGCGCGAGGCGGAAGCAAACGCATACCGCGAAAAAATATCAAGTCCTTTTGTGGCAAGCCGATGATCGCCTGGTCCATAGAGGCGGGAAAAGCCTCGGGCTGTTTTGATCGCATCATTGTCAGCACAGATGACGCAGAAATTGCGAAAGTAGCTCGGGCCCATGGGGCCGATGTGCCTTTCATGCGCCCCTCCGAATTGTCTGATGATTACACCGGCACTATCCCGGTGGTAGCCCACGCCGTTGAATGGATTGCTCAGCAGTTTGGTTCTGTGCAATTTGCTTGCTGCTTGTATGCCACGGCACCTTTTGTGCAGGCCGAAGACTTGCGCCGAGGCCTGGAACTATTGCAACGTTCTGGCGCTCAATACGCGTTTACGGTGACCAATTTTGCAGCTCCCATTCAAAGGTCGTTTCGAATCACAGACCAGCAGCGCATCGATATGTTCAACCCTGCGCAATTCAACACACGCTCACAAGACCTCGAGAATGCCTATCACGATGCAGGGCAGTTCTATTGGGGAAGGGCTGAAGCTTGGTTGTCTGCAACGCCCTTGTTTTCGCAAGTCTCAACGCCCATCGTGTTACCTCGGTACAGAGTACAAGATATCGACACCATAGATGACTGGGTTCGTGCCGAAATGATGTTTGAAATTCTCAATCAATCTACAGAAAGAATGTTATGACCTATAAAACCGATCAAGAAGAATTTTGGGCAGGTAATTTTGGAACCGAATACATACAGCGAAACCAAGGTGATGCATTGTTGGCTTCAAACTTGGCTTTTTTTTCCAAGGCTTTACATCAAGCTAAGGGGTTCAAGACTTGCATCGAATTTGGTGCCAACATCGGCATGAATATCAAGGCGTTGAAACTTTTGCATCCAGGGCTCGAAGCCCATGCCATTGAAATAAACGCAGACGCGGCAGGAGAGTTGGGTAAGGTTATTCCAGCCGAGCAAGTTCACAACCAGTCTATTTTGGATTTCTCTCCTTTACAGCAATGGGACCTGACTTTGATCAAAGGAGTCCTGATTCACTTGAATCCAGAGGTGTTACCGCAGGTGTACGACAAATTGTTCTCCGCATGCGGTCGGTACTTGTTGGTGGCTGAGTATTACAACCCGGCTCCAGTTGCAATCCCTTATAGGGGCCACAGCGATCGCCTTTTTAAGCGAGACTTTGCTGGTGAACTGATGGACAGACATCCGCAACTCAAATTGATTGACTATGGTTTTGCATACAGACGTGACCCGAATTTCCCCCAAGATGACATCACTTGGTTTCTGATGGAAAAAAATTAAATTTTAGGAATTGTTGATATGCTCAAATATTGCAAATGCTGCGTCATGCCAGACACCAAGCCGGACCTTCATTTAGATGAACATGGAATTTGTAACGCATGCAGAAGCTTTGAGAAGCGAAAAGATGTTGATTGGGATGTCCGATATCAAGAACTTTTAAAGCTGCTTGATAAATACCGTCAGAAAAATGGCGCCAATTGGGATTGCATCGTTCCGGTTAGCGGCGGCAAGGACAGCACGTACCAAGTGGTGCGCATGCTTCAGTTGGGGTTGAACCCACTGTGCGTTACATCTACAACTTGTGATCTTTCCCCATTGGGTAGAACCAATATTGAGAACCTCAAGCATTTGGGCGTTGATTACATCGAGGTGTCGCCCAACCCTCTGATTCGTGCCAAGCTTAACCGTGTTGGGTTGACTCAAGTGGGAGATATTTCATGGCCGGAACACGTGGGTATTTTCACGATACCGGTCCGTGCCGCAGTTCAATTTAATGTGCCCTTAATCGTTTGGGGGGAAAACTCACAAAACGAGTACGGTGGTCCCGCGGCGGCAGCGGAAAACAACGTTCTCACGCGTCGTTGGCTTGAGGAGTTTGGTGGAATGTTGGGTATGCGCGTTGCAGACCTGATTGGTCAAGAAGGCATTGAGGCTAAGCATCTCATTCCATACACATACCCCACTGATGAAGAGTTGCAACGGGTTGGAGTGACCGGCTTGTTTTTGGGCCATTACATTCCTTGGGATGGATTGTCTAATACATTGATCGCCCAAGCCAACGGTTTTCATACGTACCACAAGGTGGTTGAGGGATCGATGGTGAACTATGAGAATTTGGACAACCATCACACAGGTATTCACGACTATTTTAAATTTTTGAAGTTTGGTTTTGGAAGAGCAACTGACTTGGCTTGTTTGCATATTCGCCGTGGTCGGTTGACTCGGCAAGACGGGATTGAAGCTGTCAAGCGCTTAGACGGGTTGTTTCCTTGGGAATATTTAGGTAAGCCTTTGAAAGACATTTTGCAGCCGCTTGATATGTCGGTTGAGGAGTTCATTCGCCTATGTGATCAGTTTACGAATAAGAAAATTTTCAAACGCGATGTAAGTGGTGCTTTAGAAAAAGACCGTCGAGGGAATTTGACCAAAATCAATTACGACAATGTCTAAGCGATAAGCAATGAAAGTTGGTGTCATCGATTACGGTGTGGGAAATTTAGGCTCAGTGATGCGGGCTTTAGAGTTACTGCGTGTAGCGCCATTGTTGATCAACCGCCCGTCGGACTTGCGCGCTGCCGATTGTCTGATATTGCCGGGCGTTGGTAACTTTGCCGACTGTGTTCGAATGCTGGAGTCTGGGCATTGGATCGGGGCCCTCAAAGAAGCGGTGGTGGGGTACAACAGACCGCTTCTGGGGGTTTGTGTCGGTATGCAATTGTTGGCCGATAGCAGCACCGAGGGTTCAGACAACGATGAACCAATTGCTGGTTTGGGTTTTGTGCCAGGGCAAGTCAAACATTTGGGTGCTTTAGGTTGTCAACTACGAGTGCCGCATGCAGGTTGGAATGCGGTGACGAGTGGCCAGTCAAATGACCATTTGTTCCACGAAATACCCCCTGAGACTGATTTTTACTTTGTACATAGCTACGCCTTTCAAGTGCAAAACGCCACTGACGTGATTGCCACCACAGACTACGGCATAACAGTTACGGCGGCTGTGCGAAGGGGTCACGTTTGGGGCACGCAGTTTCATCCAGAGAAAAGCTCCAAAGCCGGCTTCAAAGTGCTCAAAAACTTCATTGAGGGGCCGTCATGTTGAAGGTTCGAGTTATTCCAACCCTTCTGTGGAAGCAATTTGGTTTGGTCAAAGGTGTCGCTTTTGACAGTTGGCGTCGAGTGGGACCTGTGTTGCCGGCTGTGAAGGTTTACAACCAGCGCGAAGTGGATGAACTCGCTTTGTTGGATATCGTTGCCCATTTGTCTTCGGACGACCCAGACTTTGAATCGATTGCCGAATTCGGGCAAGATTGCTTCGTACCTCTGACCGTGGGCGGTGGCGTCGCGCACATCGATCAAGTGCAGCTACTGTTGAGAGCAGGCGCCGATAAGGTTGCTGTTAACACTGCTGCCTACGCGAAGCCCCATTTCATCAACGAAATTGCCAACCGCCATGGTGCCCAGTGCGTAGTTGCCAGTGTGGACGTTCGCTTTCAAGATGGTGCTTGGCTTTGCTTTAGCCATGCTGGACTGCAAGCCACAGGGCGAGAGGTCGTTGCTTGGGTGCGTGAATTGGCGGACCGCGGTGCGGGCGAAATTCTCATCACCTCGATCGATAGAGATGGCACCATGCAAGGATATGACTTGCAGCTGATTGAGGCTATTGTCAATGCAGTCAAGATACCTGTCATTGCGTCGGGCGGTGCAGGTAACTACCAACATATGGTTGAAGCTGTGACCCAAGCAGGTGCTTCAGCAGTAGCAGCAGCGAGTATTTTTCATTTCACCGAACAAACCCCTGCAGGGGCAAAAGCTGCACTGGCTGCTGCAGGTGTACAAGTTAGGCAACCTTTTACGGCTTGAAATGAATATAGCCTTTCGTACCGACGCCTCGCTAAACATTGGCACTGGCCACGTCATGCGCTGTCTGGCGCTGGCTGACGCCCTGCGAGACCGAGGTGCGCAAAGCATCTTCATATGTCGCCCGCATTCAGGCCACTTGCTTGATTTGATCCAACAACGCGGGTACAAAGCCATACCACTTGCCCCAGCAGAAAGTGGCTTTAGCGCGCCCGCAGATCCAAGCCATGCCAAATGGCTGGGCACCGGCTGGGCCAGTGATTCGGTGCAAACTCAGCAAGCAATCGGAAAACAATTGCTTGAGTGGCTCGTGGTGGATCATTACGCGCTCGACCGTCGTTGGGAAAAAACCATGCGCCTTCACACACGGCGCATCATGGCCATTGACGACCTGGCTGATCGCCCGCACGATTGCGAACTGTTATTGGACCAAAACTTGGGCCGACAAGCCAAAGACTACGACGGGCTGATCAGGCGCCACACTCAAACCCTGATCGGACCGGCACACACATTGCTCCGGCCCGAATTTGCCCAATGGCGCGAATACAGCCTGCAGCGCCGCGCCCATCCACAGTTGCAAAACTTGCTGATTACCATGGGCGGCGTGGACCAGGTTAACGCCACGGGTCAAGTACTTGACGCTCTGACTCGCTGCAAATTGCCCCTCGACCTGCGAATCACAGTGGTCATGGGGCCAACCGCCCCCTGGCTGGCCCAGGTGCATGCTCAAGCAATCGCCATGACCCGACCAACAAAAGTGTTGGTTGGCGTGAGCAACATGGCGCAGCTCATGGCTGATAGTGATTTGTGCATCGGCGCAGCTGGTGGCAGTGCATGGGAAAGATGTGCCTTGGGCTTGCCCACACTCATTTTGGTCTTGGCGAGCAATCAAGAAAGTGGAGCCATGGCCTTGAAGTCGCATGACGCTGCTTGGGTAGCGGATGACGCGCAGCAACTGATGACCCAAATGTCTGCACTCTTTAACAAAAAAAACCAACCAGCAGCTCTCCGAAAAATGAGCCAAACGGCAGCCAAACTGGTAGCGTGCAACGGCGTATCGCAAGTAGCCGAATTACTTATGGCACCCCATGTCTGACGCTTGTATCGTTCGTGCAATCACAGAAGACGACCTCCCCATGGTCTTGGCTTGGCGTAACCACCTCGATGTGCGCGGCTACATGCTGACTCAGAATGAAATCAGCCTGGAAGAGCACCTCAACTGGTTTGCACGTGTGAAAGATGACAAGACCCGGCAACAGTTGATCGTGTTGGAAGGCTCCGATCCTCTTGGCTTTGTTCAATTCAACCCAGTCTGCCAAGGCGGCATTGCAGACTGGGGTTTTTACGCACGGCCAGGCGCTCCTAAAGGCAGCGGCTCAAAACTTGGCCAAGCTGCTTTGGCACACGCCTTCAAAGCCCTAGGGTTACACAAAGTGTGTGGGCAAGCTATTGAAAGCAATGTGGCGTCCATCGCGTTCCACCAAAAGCTGGGCTTTGCAGAAGAAGGCCGCCTTAGAGAACAAAAACGCATTTCTGATCAGTACCACACCCTTTTTTGCTTTGGCCTGTTGGCTAAAGACTGGCACGAAAGCCAACTAAAACAGGAGCAACCAAATGCCACAAATTGAAATCGCAGGCCGACCTATCGGCCCGGATCATTCGCCTTATGTGATCGCTGAACTATCAGCCAATCACAACGGAAAACTTGAAACTGCGCTGCGCATTATTGAAGAAGCCAAAAAGGCGGGTGCAGACGCTGTCAAGCTGCAAA
Organism: Limnohabitans sp. 15K; assembly: GCF_002778285.1. Classification (GTDB taxonomy): domain Bacteria; phylum Pseudomonadota; class Gammaproteobacteria; order Burkholderiales; family Burkholderiaceae_C; genus Limnohabitans_A. Next base: position 430,606 of record NZ_NESM01000002.1, on the reverse strand, counting down.
CTTACAAGCCCGACACCATCACGCTCAACTGCGACAGCGAAGACTTCAAGATTCGCGGCGGTCTGTGGGACGGCCGCACGCTATATGAGTTGTACGAAGAAGCTCACATGCCTTGGGACTGGCACAAACCCCTGTTTGACCGCGCACGCCAACTGGGCATCACCATCTTTAGCTCGCCCTTTGACAACACCGCCATCGACCTGCTAGAAGACCTGAACGCCCCAGCTTACAAAATCGCATCGTTTGAAGTGGTGGACCTGCCGTTAATTAAATACGCCGCCAGCACTGGCAAGCCCATGATCATTTCGACTGGTATGGCCGATGCCAAAGAAATTCTGGAAGCAATTGACGCCGCCCGGGAAGGCGGCTGCAAGCAACTTGCCGTTTTGCATTGCGTGAGTGGATACCCTGCACCAGCGGAAGACTACAACCTGCGCACCATCCCTGACATGATCAATCGCTTTGGATTGGTCACAGGCTTGTCAGACCACACCTTGGACAACACCACTGCCATCACCAGCGTGGCCATGGGCGCCAGCATCATCGAAAAGCACTTCACCTTGGACCGCAGCGGTGGAGGGCCGGACGACAGTTTTTCTCTGGAGCCGGCTGATTTGGCCGCCCTGTGCTTGGGTGCAAAGAGAGCTTGGCAGTGTTTGGGCAAAGTTGACTATGGGAGAAAGTCCAGCGAACAGGGCAATGCCCAGTTTCGAAGGTCTTTGTATTTCACCCGCTCCCTCACAGCAGGAGAGGAAATCCAGCCAAGCGACATTACCAGCGTGAGACCTGGTTTCGGTTTGCCACCTAAATGGCTGCCTGCTTTGATTGGTAAACGCTTGATAAATGCCGCTAATCAACACACGCCCGTTAGTTGGCATCATTTTGATGAAAAGTTTTTGAACGAATTTGGAGTCTCTGATGAGTCCTGATCTGGATCTACAGTCAATAGTCATCGATGCTGAGCGCATCGAAGCCTTCAACTGGATTTATCAAGCTGCTGACCAGTCTGGTCCTCGGCCTTTGGACTTGGATGATCTGGCAGTTGACGTGGACTGGACAAGAAAGCGCATGCTTTGGATGATCTATGGATCCTGCCATCCTGATTCTATTAATGAGGTTTTTTCGCGCGTGACCCAGTGCTCTCGTGTGGTGGTGTTGGAGGCTGAATCGCCCTATGCCTATCAACTAACTATTTCAGAGCGAGATGCACTGCGGCAGCATCTTTTGGCTGAGAGGTTGACAATCATCGCAGGTGGACCTGTAGCGCAACGTGCCGTGAAATTGCTAGAACTTGTCGATGTCAATTCGATGGACGGTTGGAAACCTATTCTTTCCCAGACGCAAATGAACTTGCGGCCTTCTGAAACCCGTCAACTGTTTGAGAAAGTGGCCGCAGGCATCAACATAAAGGTCATGAGCAAGGCGACCAACCTGAGTGTGACAATGCCGTACTTGCGCAATGCCCTAATTAATGCCCCGTTGGCATCTGGTGGTGAATACCTCCAACAATGGCAAGGTATACGTAAAGACAGGCCCGCCCTGATCGTGGCTGCTGGGCCATCTCTCAATAAACAATTGCCATTATTGGCAATGAATCAGGATTTATTTACCATCATAGCTGTTGACATGGTTTGGCCCATTCTTAAAGCACACGGAATCGTGCCAGATGCAATTCTGGCACTTGACCCTGAATCAGTCCCCTCATGGCCAAGAAATGAAATAGATGAAGGCACAGCGTTTTGCGTCGACATTGGCTGTGGAAGCAAGCTCTTATGGTCTAACGATCAGAACCACCTATTGACCTGTGCCAATCTGTCTGTTTACCAGATTCTTAAGGAATTGGGCGTCAAGGTGTCCCTATTGAGTACGGGTGGTTCGGTGGCCACATCAGCCTTTGCGCTGGCCGAGCACTTGGAAGCCAATCCAATTGTGTTCATTGGTCAGGATTTGGCTCTGACTGGGGGGAAAGATCACGCAGATGGATACATAAACCCTTATGACGCTGGTCTTTTATCTGGGCGGGTGGAGGCGGGTTTTGACGTGGAGGGTTACTACGGTGGTCGTCTGCGAACTGAGCGCCAACTGCTGACCTATAAGACTTGGTATGAAAGCCGAATCAAGGCCTTACCAGAAAGGCTGATCATCAATGCAACAGAGGGTGGAGCCCGAATCGAAGGTGCAATACAGTTGCCATTTGCAACCGTCTGTCAAGAGATACAGGCTGCCAAACTGTTCAAGACACCCTTGGTGCAGCCTTTTAAAAGGGGCATTGATCCTGAACACATTCAACGCTTGGCTGAGGGGCTGGTAAGGATTCGTAATGGAATTGATGCCATGAAAGTATTGGCAGAAAAAGGGCACAAACTGTGTCTGAAAATGGGAAAAAATCCCAATCAAAAACAGTTGAAAAGACTCGATGTATTGAACATGGCCCTCAAAAATCACCATCCAAGCAGTAAATCGTTTATTGATATATTGAATAGTTCAAATTTTGATGATATTCGTTATAAAACTCACATTCGCGAGGATATGAATGGAATAGAAGATGCTGTGCGTCAATATGATAAAATTTATGAAAATATTATTTCGTCAGCCAGTTTTGCCAAGGAAATACTCGATCATTTAGATGGTTTTTACAAGAAGGTGATTGAGCACGGCACAATTGATCCTGAAATTCTAAAGAATGCTTACTTCAACTGATTAGGTTGGAATCCCTTGTGCTAAATAGCCCTCCTTGTTACGATAGTTATTAGGGTGGGTTCAGGGTTGAAGTGCTATATGGCGAAGCTATGTGTAAAAAATTAGTTATTTAAATTTAAGATTGGCTTCTTTCGGATACTGTAGTTAAATTCTAATTATCTAACACTACTCATTGATCACCGTTTCAATGAGTAGCTTTTTAGGAAGGTATTGACTTAGCAGGCTTTGAAATTTTAACTGCTATCGATCTGCAGCAAAAATACCTATTAGAAAATTAATTCTGGATGCCCATATTCTTATTAGTGGCCTAGTGCTCCGTAAACCGCTAGCTATTATCCAATTTCGAAATTTTATGACGTATATTTAACGGCTGTACCTTGATTTCAATGCCACACAGCCAAATTTTTCAATTGTCCGATTTTTGTCGTTGGTTCAAGATTCACCAAATTGTCAATTTTCGGACAACGTCAAAAAATATGGGAACGGCATTAAAACGGAAAAAGCAATTTAAAGAGCCTGATGGACATAATCCACCAGGCTTTCAAACTAGCGTAGATTCAATCAGCGCAGCAGTGAGAGCACCGACTGAGGCTGTTGGTTGGCCTGCGCCAACATCGCCGTGGCCGCTTGTTGGATGATTTGCGTCCGTGCCAACTCTGTCGTTGCCTGCGCGTAGTCAGTGTCCAGAATACGACTGCGAGATTCAGAAGTATTTGTTGAAACATTTTGCAAATTGTCAGCTGCGTAGTTGAGTCGGTTGATGGATGCACCGAGTGTGCTTCGGTAAGAGCTGATAGCAGTAATTGCAGTATCTAAGTTGCTTAATGTTGTACCGGCAAAATCGGCTACGGAGCCTGCACTTGCAGCATCGGCAGCAGAAATAACCGCGGTCATTCCACTCAACCCAGTAATATCAGAAAACGCCACGGTGATGGTCTGGCTAGAGTTGGCGCCCACTTGGAACGCAGCAGAGTTGGCAGAGGCATTGGCCACCTTGGTCGTGTTCCACTCAGTGTTAGCTGAAATGCGCTGAATCTCCTTGCCAAGCTGCTGATATTCAGTTTTGAGGGAGGTACGATCCAAGGCTGTGTTGGTATCGTTAATTCCTTGAACGGCCAATTCACGCATACGCTGGAGCATGTTGGTCACTTCAATAGTAGCGCCTTCAGCCACCTGAATCATCGAGATGCCATCATTGGCATTGCGAACGGCTTGATTCAGACCGCGAATTTGAGAAGTCATTTTGTTGCTGATGGCCAGACCTGCTGCATCGTCGGCGGCACCGTTGATGCGTTTGCCGGTAGAGAGCTGTTCCATCGCTTTGGTCATGCTGCGGCTGTTGACAGTGGCTGCATTTTGCGCAACCAGAGCGTTCACGTTGGTGTTGATAACTGACATGGTCTTACTCCTTGGAGAGGTTTAGTTCAAAAGGTTGGCAGGAACCCGAAGGGAGTAGGACCTGCCTGTTTGGTACAGAAAATCGAATTTGAATCTCTGTTACTTGATGAATCGGTTGCTGGTCAACAAGCTTTAGGCATTGTTTGATTTTTTTGTTTGAATCAAGACTTTCCGTCTTGCATCAAGCCCTTAACGTTGTCCATGTTGTGGGCAACGCGCAGGGCCACTTCATTGGGGATCTGGCGAACCACTTCGCCTTCTTTGTTCTTCACCGTGAGCACCACGGTATTGGCCACATCGTCCACACTGAAGCTCAGGTCGCGGCTGTTGCGGCGCATTTGTTGGTTCAATTGCTCCGAGGCCTCTTGTAAAGAGCGTCGGCTTTCTTGGGGGTCTTGCTTGGGTTTTGTTTCAACTGCAGGTTTGGCCGCTTCGGCCACTTGGGGGCGTACCGCCTCTGCAGGTTTCGCGGTGGGAGTGCTGGGCACTGCGGCGGGCGGCAGGCGGTTGGGGGTGATATCGTTGCTCATGGGTTATTCCTTTAATCCAGGCACCCCCTCGGACAGTACTGACGGTTGATCCAGCGTTGAGGCCGACCAATTTGGGGGTATCGTCTTCATGATTCGACAGTGGGCGGCAAAACTTGAGCGGTTTTGCCGAAAAAGCGGCAATTTTTTGCCGCTTTGAGCCTTGAGTGCAGTGGCTGCACATAAAAGTACAACTTTTATCCAATTTTGAATTGGATGGAAGATGCCTTAAAACGCCACCTGCCCAAATACATGAAATTCTTTATTGTCTAAAAAAATTCTCAATATTGACAACAACGTTTATACTGCTAATCAGTTTGGGGTATGGAATTTGGCCTTGCCAAAGCCTATGCGTTCTCTTTTGTCATGCTCGCAAAGCGCTGGCACTTATTACCGGGTATTCATGTTTTCGATCTTCAAGGGAGCCGAGTCACCAGAAGTTCTCAAAAAGCGAGCCAAGCAAGCTTACGAGAAGGTGGTCGAGTCGTCTGCTGATACTTTTGAGGCGAACCGCATGCGCAGAGGCATGGCCATGTTGTGCTGTGCCCAGTTGGATAAAACTTTCATTTCTGGCGCTGAGCGCACGGCCGACTGGCAGCAAATGGCCGCTTTTGCGGTGGCCAAGAACGAAGAGCCGCCTCCGATGCCCAAAGCGGATTGTTATCAAAAAATTCGCTCCGCCAAAACCGATATTTGGTCGTACCTGCCCCCTGAGTATGCCGACACTGCCTTCATGTTAGGTGCCAAATACCAACGCACAGAACTGACCGTAGAGCAAGCGATTGCCGCTATGCAGCAGGTGGCAGACAATATTTGCTTGTCAGAAATCGGTTTGGGTTTTGAGATGGTGGTGATGAAGTTCTTGCGCCAAGAACTCACCCAAAGTGAAAAAGCTTCCGATGTGGAAGAAGACTTGAGCGGTTTGTCCAACGATTGAGTTGTTGGGCCAATCGCCCTAACTCAGCGCTGAAGATTTATCCCAAAAAATCTTCAGGCAATATTGTTCTGACGCAATAGGCTTTCAGCCCGAGCTTGTTGTCAATCCAAATGCCATCAAACAGGCCATGCGCTGCAGATATGCCACCGGGCAGCTTGTGCAGCTGCTCACGCGTCGGGTTGCGCAAGCCCAAAACTTCGTCAATCAGCATCAAAATCGGCAAGCCGTCCGTCTCGTCTGGGCTGTAGACCACGCCATAGTGCCGATGGGGCAAAGCAGCGGGGCAGCGCTGCAAGACGTGGCCCAAGTCGCAACGGGCAATGACTTCGTCTCGCCAGATGGCATGGTCATCTGCCGAGCGGTCTTGTTGTTCAAGACCAATGACCTCATGCACCTGCAAAGCAGGGAGCAAGAGGTCAATGTCTTCAACCCGGATGTGAAGGAACTGTGCCATGTGCCTTGCAGTGCCCGGATTAAGCGGCCAATGGCAAGTGGTGCGGGGTTTGCAGGTTTTCCGCCAAGCGGTACAAAGCTGCAGCGTCCAAAATCAACACCACACGGCCATCACCCAAAATGCTGGCGCCGCCTACACCGGGCAAAGCCGCCAAGCGAGGGTGGATGTCTTTGGTAAAGAGTTCTTGGCGACCCACGAACTCGTGTACCGAGACACCCAGTGTGCGTTGCCCATCACTGAGCACGACCACATAGCGGTGTGACTGTTTTTCGGCAGGTGGGTAGCCCAGTACTTCTTCCAGTCGCACGATGGGCAAAAAGTTGCCCCGCAACAAAATGGCGGTGCGGCCTTTGACGGTTTGGTACTCGTCAGGGCTGACCTCGACCAACTCGGCCACGTAACGGCCAGGAATGGCCATGGTCTGGTTGGCGGTATTGACCAGCAACACTTCTTGCACGGCCGCCGACAGCGGCATTTGCATGGTGAATGTGGTGCCTTTGCCGACTTCGGAGTCGAGGTGGATGGTGCCACCCAAGCGCATCACACTGGTGCGCACCACGTCCATGCCCACGCCTCGGCCTGAGGTTTCGGTGACCACATCGGCGGTGCTGAAAGCAGGGCGGAAGATGAAGCTCAGAATATCCTCTTTGCTCATCTGCAGGCTGTCTTCTTCTTTGACCAAGCCGCGGTCCACCGCTTTGCGGCGCACGCGTTCGGGGTCAATGCCTTTGCCGTCGTCGATCACGCGGATCATGATGCGGCTGCCTTGCTGTTCGGCCTGGATGCGAATCACCGCTTCATCGGGCTTGCCCGATTCGCGACGCTCTTCCGGTTTTTCCACGCCGTGGTCGGCGCTGTTGCGCACCATGTGCAGCAGCGGGTCGGCCAAAGATTCGACCATCGCTTTGTCAATCTTGACTTCTTGGCCAATCAATTCCAAACGGATTTGTTTGCCTTGGGCCAAAGCCAAGTCGCGCACCATGCGTGGGAAGCGCTTGAACACCAGCTCCACAGGCACCACGCGCAAACCCATCACGCTGTCTTGCAAGCGAGACAAGGCACCTTGAATCAAGGCGTCGGTTTCTTGCAGGCGGCGCAGTTGGTCTTCGAGATTTTCAGCCACTTGCTGAAGATCGGCCAATTGGGTTTGCGGGTCCTTTTGTTGGCCTTCCTGGCGCAGACGGTGCAAACCTTCACGAGCGCGTTGGTCACCAATGATGTGGGCCAGTTGGCCACGCACCAGAACCATTTCGCCAATTTGGTTCATGAACTGGTCGAGCATTTCGCCCGGCACACGGATCACGTTGGACGAGGCGTTGGCCGCAGCAGGCGATGCCGCCCGCGCAGGGGCCGCTGCTGCAGGTTTGGCCACAGCGACTTCGGTGCTGGGTGTGCTTGAGCTCGCTGCAACGGGTGCCGTGCTGGGTGCCGTGGCAGCTGGTGTAGCTGCTGCAGTGGTTGCCGAGGCAGCAGCTTTAGCTGGTGCGGTTGATGTCTTGGTTGCAGCGGCAGGCGCAGATGCCTGTGCAGGTGTTGTTGGTTTGGCCGAAGTGTTGGGTTTGTTGTGGTCTTTGCCCAACTCACCCAGCAGCACCACATGGCCCGAGCCTTGGTCGATGGTGTTCAGGTCTTGTTCAATCGATACACGCGGTGCCTTCGAAATGAAGAGCATTTCGTACCAGCTGAGGTTGTCTTCGATCAAGGTGCGGTTGGTGATGACCCGACCTTTTTCATGCACCCATTCCAAGAAGGCGGTGGCGATGCTTTCAGACGATTCGAGGTGGGCTTTGATCAGATAGGCCAAATGGCCTTCTTGGATCATTTCGACCAACTCGCGGGTGTTGTCAGGCGAGAGCAGCTCAGACAGTTCAATCGGTATGTTCATCGATGCGACAAACTGGCGAACGGCGTCCACAGGCGTGTCACCGGCGTCGTCATGCGCCCACAGGTAGTCGCGAATGCGCTGGTGCAGGCTTTCGTCGGCGGCTTTCAGAGGACCTTGTTTCAAGGGCTGACGGCCGCTGGTCCCGAGCAAATCACGGATGAACTGAAGGGATTCACGGCACAGCGCGATGACTTCGCTGTCAATGCCCATTTGGTTGCGCGCTGCGCGTGCAAATGCGTCGACTAAGAGCAGGGGCACATCGGTGCGCGACTGCGGGTAAAGAGAGGACAGATAGCCATGGATCCGCGAAAAACGCTGAGACAAGAGGTTGGAAATCTCGTCATCGTGCACATTGGTCGGGCCTTCCAGCGTTTGCAGCAACTCTTCAACCTGCAATAAATGCATCAACAGGTTGTCTTTGAGTGTGCGCGCCAAGACTTTGGCCAAGGATTCACCACCCAGATCCACACCCGTGGTTTCACCCAGTGTTTTCAGGTCGTCCAAAAAGGCGACGATCACATCGACCATACGCTCGCCATCGGCTTGAGAAATCTCTTCAGAGACGGGCAAAGCGTCCAGGATTTCTTCAATGCGGGTGTCAAGACCGGCATAGCCCAGGCTGTTGGAGCCTTTGAGCATCCAGCTCAGGGGTTTGCGGATGTCATTGGCCACAGCCAAAACTTGGGGTCCACCTTCTTTGGTCGCAATCGAGTTGGCCAGGCGCTCCAAAATGGGCAAGCCGTTGCTGATCAGGCGCAAGAACACCACTTGACGATTGTCCGTCGTGCCGTCTGCGGCCTTGGTGGGTTCGGCGCGAACAACGGGTGCAGCAGGTGCCGATGGGGCAGGGGTGCTGGCAGGCACAGCGCTTGCAGGGGCTGCGTTTTGAGGTGTTTCTACAGGGGCAGATTCGGGCGCGGGGGCCGGTGCAGGTGCAGGTGCAGGTGCAGGTGCAGGTGCAGTGGCAGTAGGCAGTTCTGATTTGTCCGCAACGGTCAGGGCTTGGCCTTGACTGACCATTTTGAAGGCGCGCTCCAGCTCAGCCAACAAGGCGACCGGTTTTTCTCCGTCGCTGCGTTCGGCCACAGCCTTTTCGCACAGGAGTTTGATGTCGTCGAGCGAGCGCAACAACAGGTCAACGGTGTTTTTGTCGAGCGAGGCTGTGCCCTCACGGACCATGCCCAGCAAGTCCTCACAGCGGTGGGCGACCGATTCCAGTGCGCCCAGCTCCATGACACGGCTCAAACCCTTGAGGGAGTGAAAGGCCCTGAACAAGCCCGAAACTTCTTCGGCATTGAGAGACTCTGAGTCGGCCTTGACGAGCAAGGACTCAATGCTTTCAATGTGTTCTTCGGTCTCAACTGCGTACTGCGCCCAGATGGTTTCTAGAAAATCGTCAGACACGGTCCCACACTCCTTTCGAGCTTAGTGTCGAAAAACAGGCAATGCCTTTTACGACAGACCCAGCACTCGGCGGGAGGCTGTGACGATCTCATGGCCTTTTTTGGCATTGAGGTCGAGACTCATCGCGCCCGATGGTTTGGCAATCACTTCGGCCGCGCCAAACTTGCGCGCTTCGATGGCTTGCGGCGAACCGGCTTGGGCCACCGAAGACACGATGATCACGGGCACTTTGCTCATCAAGCGCAGGCGCTTGATGCATTCGATGCCGTCCATGTGGGGCATCTCGATATCGAGCAAGACCAGATCGGGTGCGATCTCTTTGACTTGCTGAAGGGCTTCAAGGCCATTGGTGGCTTCGCCAGCGACTTCCAAATCAGGATCGGAGGTCACGATGCCACGCAACAGGGCGCGCATCACGAAAGAGTCATCAACAATGAGTATGCGTTTCTTGGTCATGAGGCAGTCTCTATAAAACAGAAGTTTTGAAAGTGGGAAGAGTGCGTGTGGCACACAAGCGAGACAGGCGTGTGCCTATTTCTTGGGGCGATAGTACAGCTGTGGCCAAGCCCGCGTTGAGGGTGGATGTGGGCATGCCGTCCACGATACAGCTGTCGGGTTCCTGGACCAGCACATGGCCGTTTTTGCGCGCCACCAGATCTTTGGCACCCAGCATACCGTCGCTGCCCATGCCGGTCATCACCACCGCCACCACAGGGCATGAGGCCGCTGCGGCTGAGCGGAACAGGACGTCGGCATTGGGGTGGATGTTCGCATTGGCATCGGTTTTTTGGTACAGCATCAGCTTGCCGGGGAAGGGCTCGCGGACGACCACATCGGTGCCACCTTTGGCGATCACGATCATGCCGGGTTTGAGTTCCATCTGCTCGGTGCTTTCCACCACGTCCAAGCCGGTTTCGCTGCGCAAGTGCGCTGCAAAACCGCTGGTGAACATGGGGGGCATGTGCTGCGCAACCACCATGGGGCAGCCCAGACGACCCATGGACTTGAGCACATGCGGAAGTGTGGCCGGGCCACCCGTTGAGATGCCCAAAACCACCAGACCCGCCGCTTGCTGGGTGGGGACTGAGCGCAACTGACGGGGCGCTGTGGGAGCGTTTTTGGCAGCAGCCAAAGGAGAGGCGGAAGCCGTGAAGCTGCGCAGGGTGCTCAGGCGCGTTTTCTTTTTGGCCCAATAGCGGAGCTTTTCCACCAAGTCGGCACCAATTTGCACAATATCGAGCTGCACAAAAGAAGACTTTTTCGCAATGAAATCCACCGCACCCAATTCGAGGGCACGGATGGTGGTCACCGAGTTGCGTTCGGTCAAGCTGCTCAGCATGATGATGGGGCAGGGCGTCGCGGCCATGATTTGGCGGGTGGCCTCCAGGCCATCCATCACCGGCATCTCCACGTCCATGGTGATGACGTCAGGGCGCAGCTCGCGCGCCATGTCGACGCACATCTGACCCGTCTTGGCTTCGCCCACCACCTCGATGTCGAGGTGGCTCTCCACCATCTTGCGGATGGCGATGCGCATGAACGCTGAGTCGTCCGAAATCAGTAATCTGATCATACGCGGGTGTCGTTTCTGACGTACCAAGGACCGCCCTTGCCCAAGCGCGATTCGAAATACTCGGGCACCAGCATTTGCACCGATGCACCCAAGACCAACACACCGCCGGTCGACATAGACCGGGCCAGCATGGTCTGCACGGCTTTCTTGATTGGGTCTTCAAAGTAAATCAAGACATTGCGGCAAAACACCAGATCCATGCCCATGACAGGTGGGCGGTTGTTCATGAGGTTGAAGCGTTCAAAACGCGTGCATTGGCGAACCCATTCACGGATCTTGAAATAGTTCACACCCGGCATGGCGTTGGCAGGCGCAATTTTGACGTCCTCGAACATGCTCTTCCATTCGTCGGGCAAATTGCGAAAGGAACCCATGCCCAAGTCACCATAAACAGCGGCTTTTGCGGTACGCAGGGCTTGGTTGGAAATGTCGGTGCCGAATGAAAACACACTCCATCCTGCTTCTGGGACCAGTTTGCCTTCAAACATGCGGGCATAACCGGCCTTTTGCATGGCACGCAAAGCCGAAAAGGTCAGGTCATAAACTTCTTCTCCGGTAGAGCTGGCTGCGGACCAAATTTGAACTTGCTTTTGGGTTTTGCGCAGGTTCAACAGGTGCGGCATGATCTCTTCGCCCAACATGCTCATCAGGTCGGGGTCGCGGCAGAAATAGGTTTCGTGCACCGTCAAGTTTTCAACCAAGGACTGCCATTCAGAATGTTCTGTGGAGCAGTTGTTCATACTCTCGACCCAGTCTTTCAACGTGGCCATGGGCATGTCTTTGAAAATGCGCACCAGTTTGCGTTCCACCAAAGTGCCGGGCTTGATGCCAAAACGTGTTTCCACACCACCCATCAACTCGTTGATCAATAGCAGCAAGGCCCGTGATTGGGTGGTTTCTTCGGGCTTGCTGAAGCCGGACATCGGTTTGGGAGCCAGCGTGCTGGTCGCGGGTGTAGGAGCAGCCGACGTGGCTGAGCGCGCCGTGTCCACCGCGGTTCGCATTTGACTGATCAGGTCGTTGACTTTTTTATCTTGTGTCACAGGTCGTTCATTTCTGTTGGCGTTTGGCAGCCAATGTCAGCGGTGCCAAAGTGATGAGGGAAATCAGCTCGCCATCCAGCTTGCCAACCTCGTTCAGGTAATCGTTTTGCTGGTTTCTGACAGGGGTGATGTTGGTTTCTTCGATGTCGATCACGCGCTCGATGCGGTCGACAATCAAAGCCCAAGGCTCGTTGTCCACGCGAACCACCACGTAAGACGATGTTTCCAGCGGTGCCACACCGAGCATCTTGCGCAGGTCGATCACAGGCGCAATTTCACCTTTGATCTGGATCACACCGCTGAGGCTGTTGTCACCCTCGGGCAGGTCGACACTGGTGCTGTACTCTTCCACGCGGTCCACCATGCCTAAGGGGAGTGCGCAGCGCTCGTTCCCCAGTCTGAAAGAAAGCATGCGGCGCACGGCGCTGCGGACCAAGTGGTTGTTGTGAAGCATGAATGTGGTTTGCTGGGTCAGAAAACGCTGGTATTGGGCAACGGCTTGCGGTGAAAGCAGGCCGGTCATCGAGAGCAAACCCGTCATGTGGCCCTCGCGGGAGGCTGCACCATTGAGGTAGCCTTCCAGCTGGGCGTCTTGTGAGCCCGCCACCGCTTGAACCGCTTCGCGGGGGTAACGCTCGATGCCCAAAATCGCCGACACGCTCACACCCAGTTGCAAACCCTGAACTTTGACCACCAGGACAAATTTGGCTTCGGTGGTGTGGCTGCGGTTGAGCAAACCGCCCAAAGACACGATCAGCAAGGCTTGGCCGCGCAATTGCATGAGGCCTTGAACTTCAGGTGTTGCACCGGGCAGTTGCGTCAAGGCGCCGATCTCAACGATCTCTTGCACATGGGCCATGTGCAGTGCGTAGGTTTCACCGCAGTCTTCGACCGTCACGGTGGCCATGTCGTTGTTGGCTTGTTTGGCGCTTTCTTCGCGGGCATCGTCGTGCAGGTCAAAACCTATCAGTCCGCCGCCGCCTTCAGGGACGCCCGTGGGGTCCATGTTGCGCATGTCCAGCGATTGCTCGTCGAGCAACAAGACCATGCGCTCATTGAGTGTGAACTCACCACAAACCAAATTACGTTGGTCGGGGTCCACGTAAGGGGTGAGCAGCGATTCGTCCAGGTTGATCTTGTTGTGCACGCGATCAACTTGAAGGGCAATGTTTTCATGGCCCGTGATGACGACCAGCAAATTGCCGTTGATGTCGGCGGTGCGCGCGGGCATGCCCAAGCGCAGCGCGAGATCGATTTTGAGCAGCACAGTACCCGTGACATTGACCAAGCCTTCGACCTCTGGAGGTGCGTAGGGCAGGGGTGTCACGGCCAAGGATTCCAGCACCTGGCTGACCGCCGACGCACGCAGCGCAAAGCGGTTTTCTTGAATGTCAAAAAGTACCAGTTCCATGGTGTGTGGTCTCGCCGCTTTAAGTGCTGAACTTGGTGATTTCGGTCCGGGTGGAGTCCGCCACCTTGGACAACTCGATCATCGAGGCGGCCAGTTCTTCCGATGCAGCCGAATTGCTGCGGGCAATTTGTTCAAGATTCTCAACGCTGGAGTTGATCTCTTGGATCATGCGTGTTTGCTCTTCCACAGACGCTGAAATGCGTTGCAGCATGCCATCGGTTTCGGTGGAGGACTTGACGATGCGCTCCATGTCCGAGCTGACCTCTTTCACCGCGATCACCGCTTCTTTGGCCTGCTGGCTGGCTTGCTGAATGAGCTGGGTGATTTCTTTGGTGCTGTCAGCGCTGCTGGCGGCCAATTTGCCCACTTCGTCGGCCACCACCGCAAAGCCTTTGCCATGCTCGCCGGCACGCGCGGCCTCGATGGCGGCGTTCAAAGACAAGAGGTTGGTTTTGTTGGCGATCTTTTCGATCACATCGGTGATCTTATTGATCTTTTCAGAGCTCAAGGCAATCCCATTGACAACGTCCACCATTTGAACCATTTTGTCCTGGCCACCACGCACGATGGTGGTCGACTCTTGGGCTTGACGGCTGGCGTGCTCGGTGTTGGACGCGATGTCGTTCACCGCGGCAGCCGTTTGGCGAATGGCGCTGACCATGTGGCCGATGAATTGGGTTTGGCTTTGTGCGCCGTCGGCCAATTGGCCAATGGCAGTGCTGGTGTCGTTGGCGGCACCTGCCACCTGTTGGGCGTTTTCACCGATTTGGCGCATCGAAATCGCCAAGGCTTGCAAAGAGTTGTTGATGTCGTCTTTGAGTTTGCCCAAAGCACCTTCGCCGTTGGCGCGCACACGTTGGCCCAGGTCGCCATTGGAGACGGCGTCCATGACTTTGACGACATCGCTGATGAGGGTGTCCAGAACTTCAAGCGTCTTTCGCGCATCGTTCAAAATGCTCAAAAATTGACCCGTTTGTCCTTGGGTGGAGACGCGGTGTTCAAAATCCCCCAGCGCCATGGCACTCATGCTTTGGCTGAGCATTTGCACCGTGGAGTCCATGTTTTTCTGGACTGTGGCGATTTGGGCCAGCACCTGCGGGTACAAACCCTTGAGGCCTGCAGCTTGCGGGTGGCGTGAAAAATCACCCGATCCCATGCGGGTCACCACGGTCATCGACTCGCGGAAGACCGCCTCAATTTGGTCCAGCACATCGTTCACGCGCCAAGCGGCATCGACCAAACGCCCCTGAGCCGGAATTTGGGTGATGCGAGCCTCTAATTGGCCTTGTGCCGCTTCTGACAAAACATGGTCAATACGAGCAAGCAATGCATTTTCACGGCCGGCAGCTTTGAAGCCCACCAACAAGACAATGACCGTCAGGGCGCTCAGCCCCATCAAGACATGGTTGTCAGGCGAGTGCCACAGGGCGATGGCCGTTGCACTCAAACCCAAAACGCCCGCCAACCCCAAAAGGAGTTGAGGGCTGAGTTCAAAGCCCTTGGAGGTCGAGGATGAAGCGCTCATAGCTGACGCCCTTTTCTTGAAGGAGGTTGTGCATTTGGGTCAGGGAAGTTTCGATGGCTTCCTTGGCGCCAGCGTTTTGTTCGGTCTGAAGCAATTGCTTGTAAAGCGGAATGATCACAGCCAATGCCTTGGGGTTGGGCTTGCGACGCACCGAGTAATAGCCCACGACCTTGCCTTGCGCGTCGCGCGATGGCGTGACGTTGGCCAAGACCCAATAAAAGGAGCCGTCTTTGCACAGGTTCTTCACGTATGCAAAGATTTCCTGTCCGCTCTCAATGTGTTGCCACAACAATTTGAAGACACAGCGCGGCATGTCGGGATGACGCACCAAGTTGTGTTGCTTGCCCAAGAACTCGGCTTCGGTGAAACCTGAAAACTCAGCGAACACTTGGTTGCTGTAAGTGATTCGACCTTTCAGATCGGCTTTGGACACGATGAATTCATCGTCTCGCATGAGCCTTTCTTGCTGTGTGGGTTGAATGTGTTGTCTCGCCATGGCTTTGTTTTGTGTGAGGGGTTGTCGAAGGTGTTGGCTTCAGATGCGTCCGTTGACAAAAAAAGTTTCAACCTGACCCAGGCTCTTGACTTCAATGGAGCCACGCGACTCCAACTTGAAATCGTTTCGAACCAAGTTGGCCGTGTTGACTGACACATGGATCCGCCCGGGTTCACCGGTGGATTCCATGCGGCTGGCCACGTTGACAGTGTCGCCCCACAGGTCGTAAGTGAACTTGCGCAGACCAATCACGCCCGCCACGATGGGGCCGCTGTGCACGCCAATGCGCATGCGCAGCGCGCCTCCGGTGCGCTCGCGCATTTCTTCCAGGGCTGTGCAAAATTCAATCGCTGCATCGATCACCGCGTGGGCGTGGTCGTCCATCGGGTCGGGCACGCCACCCGCCAACATGTAGCAGTCGCCGATGGTTTTGATTTTTTCGAGGCCGTGTTTTTCGGTGATCAAATCGAACCGAGAAAACAAATCGCCCAGCACTTCAACCAGGGCACTCGCCGTCATGGTGCGAGACATGGCCGTGAAGCCCACCATGTCGGCAAACAGCACGCTCACATTCGGAAATGCGTCTGCAATGTGTTCTTCGCCTGCTTTCAAGCGCTGAGCAATTTTGCGCGGCAAGATGTTGAGCAGCAGTTGTTCTGTTTTGGCCTGCTCAGAAGACAGGGCTTCGTGTTGCTTTTTCAGCTGGCGCATGCGCAAAGCTTCTTGGTCACGCAAGCGTTTGCGCTCTACCGAAGTTTTGACCCGGGCGCGCAACAACACAGGGTTGAATGGCTTGGATAGGTAGTCTTCAGCACCTAACTCAATGCAGCGGACGGCATCTTCCAGGCTGGTGCCGCCCGAAATCACAATCACAGGTGGCCAGGCCTGATGGGGGGTATCGCGCAAGACGGCTAAGACTTCCATGCCGTTCATTTCGGGCATTTCCATGTCCAGCAGCATCAAATCGAATCGTTCGCGGACCAGCGTCTCGATCGCCTCACGCCCATCACTTGCTTCGGTGATGTCGGACAAGCCGATTTCAATCAACGACTTTCTCAAACCCATACGGATCAAGCGGCTGTCGTCAACCAGCAAAACCTTGGCTTTTTGGAAATCGGAAGAAACTTTGGCGCCAATGTCCAATTCAGCAGAGCTGCTGCGGTTTTCTGAGCTTGGGGCAGATTTGCCGACTTCGTTCTGCATGACTTGGATCAGTTGACTTCAAGCAAAGCTTTGACCTTGTCAAGCAATTGCACCGCCGTGAATGGCTTGGTCAAGCTGTCGTTGGCACCAGAGAGCAGGGCGGAATCGAGGCCAAAACGGGCGCTGACCACCCGGCTGCCGCCGGAGATGGTGAGAATCGGCACGGCTGGGAAAGACTCGCGCAAACGAGAAACAAAGTCCACACCGTCCATGTTGGGCATCACGATGTCAGAGATGACCAGGTCCACGTTGTTCACGGCGAAAAGCTCGAGCGCCTCCATGCCATCACGGGCTTCGATGACCGAATAGTCAGAAAATTCCAGAATTTCACGCACACCCTCGCGCAAAAGATCTTCGTCATCTACAAGCAAAATCGTGGTCATTCAAATAATCTCCGTATCGCCGGCGATTCTATCAATAAAATTGTAAATAATGAGGTTGTCTCAATTAAAATGATAACTTCTGACACGTACCAATGAGACATTATTTCTTTAAATTTTGTCCTTTTAAGTACATTTCTTATTTCTGAGGCTGCCTCTATATGAACCTGTTCCGCGCGTGGTCCCCAAAATCTTGGATGGCTTTGATTTGGATGGGGGTGATCGGCCTTTTACTGACCGTTTGGCTGGGCTCTTATTGGGGGGGAATGGTTCAATGGGCAGTGGCCGCCAGCTTGGGCAGTTTGGTTCTTTTCGCGGCTTGGCAGTGGTGGCAAATTGACCAAAGTCATTTAGGTGCAACACCTGCGGAGTTGGCCGATGTCACACGCTTGCTCGCCCAGGACCAATTGACGCAAGTCCAAGCCACTTTGGCCCGTGGCGGGCAGGGTGTCTTGGGTGATTTGGCGACGGTGGTGGGCAATTTGCAAAAAGCCAAGAATCACCACGAGGAGCGTTCGTGGCGCGACCAGGGCCTGGCCTTGATCCATGACACCGTTCGACACGATTACACGCCCGAGGCCTTGTCGAACAAGGTGTCGCAGACTTTGACGCGGTTTTTGGGCTTGAGTGCTTGCGCGGTTTATGTGCTGGACGCAGATGCCTCTCCGCGACGTTTGCATGCCGAGTGCACTTTGCACCGCCAAAGTTCGTCTTCAGGGCACCATTTGGCCTTGCCAGAGTACTTGACATGCGCTTATGCCAGTTTGCAAGCTTTGGCTGCCAGTAAAACCATTTTGCGTAACGCTGAGATTCCTGGCGCTTTGCTCCATTCATTGAACCACACAGGTTCGGGTGATGTGGTGTTGGTACCTTTGGTGATCGAGGACCAAGTTCGTGGTGTTTTGTTGATGACGGCTTTCCAAGCACTTCCCACGCAGTTGGAAGCCTTGATGGAGCCTGTTTCTGCTGCCATTGCCGTGGCCATGCAGTCGGCCACTGCGCGCAACACCTTGCAAGCCTCCTTGGCGCGAGCCAACGATTTGACGCGAGAGCTTCAAGAGAATCACCACAAGTTGCAAGACAGCGAGGGTGCGCTGAAAAAGCAAATGGCCTATGTCAATGACATTTTGGGCAACATGCACAGTGGCTTGGTGGTGGTGGACCGTTCGGGTCGGATCGAAGACTGCAACCCCGCTCTGCTCAAGCTGACCGGCTTTGACCGTGATTTGTTGGTTGGCCAGCCCAGCAGTTTGTTGTTTGAGGAGGACGAAACCAGGTTGTTGTCTATCTTCAAGGGTTACGGCCACATGCTCACCCGCTTGGGTGTAGAGAACCCCGATGCTTATTGGCAAGTCCTGACCGACAACCTGCTAGGTGCGGCTGTATTGGATCTGAAGGGGCAAGTTTTACGGGCGAACCATCGGATGGCTCAGTTGCTCGGTTGCGGTGTGGATCAGCTCAAGGGCACGCCATTTTGGGGATTGCTGCAAGATGCCCCGGCCGATGAGTTGCAAGATTTGATGGCCTTGGTGTCCGGTGACGACACTTACTACCGCTCCGGTTCGGGTCAACCCCTGCCCATGCGCTTGCGCGCTGGCGCCCCTATGCACTCGGTGGAAATCAGCTTCATCAACCACCTGCTGTTGGGTGAGCGCGTCACGCTGGTGCTGGTGCGCGGTGAGCGAGATTTGCCTTGGGGTGTGGCCAATTCCACCACCTTGCAAAAACTGACGCCCGGCGATGAAGAGGCCATGATTGCCAAGTTGCGCAACCGCTCGGGCACACACATACCGGTGCGGGTCACTTCTTCGTTTTTGGCCGATGCCTCGGGCATGCCCCAACAAACCGTCATCAATTTGCACGATGTGTCGAGTTTGGTGAACAAAGGTGAGGAGATTCGGGCCCAGCACCAGTTGCTTGAAATGAGCATGGACGCGATGCAAGACGGCGTGCTCCGTTTGGACCGTTTGGGTCGCGTGATCAGTGCCAACCCCATGGCGCTGAATTTGCTGGGCAGTGACAAGTCCAGCACAGCGCTGCAACCTGTTCAGCAGTTGCTGCCTGGGCAACAAAAAGGCCACGACTTGGCTTATTGGCTGCCCTTGCAAACGTCTTGGTTGTTGCGCCGATTGGTACAAGATTTGGCGCAAGACCCTGGCTTGGTTCAGTCTTTGCCCATTCCTTTGTTGTATGCCAACAGGATGGGCCGTTTGAAGTGGGCCACACCCACGGCTTGCGCTTTGTTGGGTTTGACGGTGCCGCCGCAGTCGACTTCTGAGCCTTTGCTTTTGGCCGAGCAAACCAGTCGAGAGCTGCTGGCCTTGCGCGATCAAACCGATGTGGAAAACGCGGGCCATGACCCCTTGGTCATCGAGGTGGCTTGGCGCGCAGGCAATGCCCCGATCATGCGCTTGCCCACTTTGTTGGTGCCACAGGCTGCGGCCGGCAACGAAGAGATGATGGTTTGGTTGATTCCTGATCTGGATGCCTTGAGCGCCTTCATGATTCGGCGCATGCACAACATCGATTGGTTGGTGCTGCACCGCGAACAAGAGGGCTTGTTGCCTGTTGTGTTGACTGCCTCGCCCTTGGTCGACCCCTACAACCGCTTGACAGGTGCGGTGGTGACGATCAAGGACATGCGTGAGATCAAGGAAAAAGAAGCCGAAAACCTGCGAATGGTGCACAAGGTGGAGCAGTCGCAACGTCTGGACGCCTTGGGTCAGTTGGCTGCCGGTGTGGCGCACGACTTCAACAACTTGTTGGGCGTGATCCAAAACCATGCCGAATTGGTGGAAATGAAATTGGGCAGCGAGACCAAGGCGGCCAAAAACTTGTCGGCCATTTTGCAAGCCACCACCCGGGCCCGTGACATCGTGCTCAAACTCAATGCTTTGGGCCGTGAACGCAAGCGACTCGAGGAAGATGGCAGCGTGCACGACGAAGAAGAGATCTTGGTGCCGTTCGAGTTGTTGCCGGTGATCGAAGAAACCCAGGGTTTGCTGCAAGCTACCTTGAAGGGCATCGACATTGTGGTGGATGCACAAGCCTTGACCACCGATGTGATTTTGCGCGGACAAAGCGGCACTTTGCAGCAGGTGATTGTCAACTTGTGCGTCAATGGCAGTCACGCCATTGGTGATCGGCGCAATGGCACGATTGGTATCAAGCTCGGGCGTCCTGATGCCAGCCATGTGTCGATTGCGGTATCTGACAACGGGGATGGCATTCCGGCTGAAATCATGTCGCGCATTTTTGAGCCTTTTTTCACCACCAAAGAGGTGGGCAAGGGCACGGGCTTGGGCTTGGCGATGGTGCGCAGCATCATCACCCAAATGGGCGGAGCCATCGAGTGCGTTTCTGCGCCGGGTCAGGGGACCACTTTCACCATCAACTTGCCCTGTACGCAGGCTTGAGTCAACCCCACCGATTGAGAGCCTCCATGGCTGATAAACAAGCCACCATTTTGATGGTGGACGACGAAGAGCTGTTGTTAGCAGGTATCCAGGAAATGTTGGAGATGCAAGGCTATGTGGTCATCACAGCCCTTGACGGGCAACAGGCCATGGTCAGTTTGACCGAGCACGCCATTGATTTGGTCATCACCGATTTGGTGATGCCCAACATGGATGGGGTTGATTTTGTCCAAGAACTTCGCAAGATCCGCCCCGATATACCCGTCATCGTCGTGTCTGGCAGCACACACAACATCATGGAGCGGTACGGCATTGACAGCATTCAGTTGCCGGGTGCCGACGCCAGCCTGTCCAAGCCGTTCAAAGGCATGGATCTGATGGCTCAAATTCAGGAATTGCTGGCATTGCGCACTTGAGTGGCACGACGCGCAAGCATGAAAAAAGGCCCTGTAGTTCAGGGCCTTTTTTGTTGTTGGATCTTGTGTAGGGTAGGGCATGTACCCCCACAAATGTCCATCGTTAAGTTTCGAAGCGCTGCACTTCTCGGCGTGTGGCGTCGGCGATCTTGGACAACTCCACCACAGTCGCGGCGATCTCTTCGGATGCCGCAGCGTTGCTGCGTGCGATTTGGTCGAGGTTGTTCAGGTTAACGTTGATTTGTTCCACCGCAGAGCTTTGCTGCACCAGAGCAGAAGCGATGCGTTGGAGCATTTGGTCCGTGGCTTGGGTTTCGCGCTCGATGCCAGACATGTCTTGGCTCACGTCCATCACGGCCTTGACCGCGCTGTTGGCTTCTTCAACGGCTTGCCTGACCAGCACCGCAATTTCTTGTGAGCTCTCGGCGCTGTTCAGGGCCAACTTGCCCACCTCGTCGGCCACCACGGCAAAGCCTTTGCCGTGTTCGCCAGCGCGTGCAGCTTCGATGGCCGCGTTCAGTGACAACAGGTTGGTTTTGTTGGCGATCTTCTCAATAACTTCGGTGATCTTGTTGATTTTTTCCGAGTTGGCGGCGATGTTGTTGACCACTTTGACCATTTCGTCCATCTTCACCATGCTGCCGCGCACCAAGGTGAAGGATTGGCGGGATTTCTGGCTGGCAATTTCGGTGTTTTCAGAGACTTCGGTCACAGAAGTCACCGTCTGCCTAACAGCGATGGACACCTGACTGATGGCATCCGTCTGGTGACGCGCACCGTCAGAGATCTGGCCAATCGCATTCGAGGCTTCACCCGAGGCGGCTGCCACTTGGCGGGCGTTTTGGTGGATGGTGGTCATCGCCGCATGCAGTGCGTCCAAGGACTGGTTGATGTTGTCCTTGAGCTCGTTCAAGTCGCCCAGAGCTTGCGCTGAAACACGGCGTTGCAAATTGCCTTGTGCCAGACCTTGCATGACTTGGCGAATGTCTTGGAACACCGTTTGCTGCGCAGACATGCTTTGGTTGATATTTTGCTTGAGGGTGTTGAGTTCACCCTTGGCTTCTGCCGTCACGCGCTTGGCAAAGTCGCCCTGAGCCACGCCTTGCATGACTTGGGTGATGTCTTGGAACACCGCCTGCTGAACGTGGATGCTTTGGTTGATGTTCTCTTTGAGCGCGCCCAAATCGCCACGCGCCTCGACGGTGACGCGGCGGTCCAAGTGGCCTTGGGCGACAGCCGTCATCACGCCAATGATGTCTTTCAGAGCGGACTGTAAAGAGGTCTGCATCAAAGACACTTTGTGCAGCAAAGGAAACTCTGCGCCATCGACGGCTGGGCCGCGGGCCGAAAAATCACCATCGCTGATTTGGCTGGACAGCTCAGCAACCAAGGCAGCTTCCAAAGCTTCGCGCTTCAAAATGGTGGCCATGAAAATCAGCACAGCGGCTTCGAACACGACGTAGCCCGCATGGATGGCAATCACGGTCAGGTGCACTTGTCCGGGCAAGAGGGTGATGCCACCCGAGTTGACAGATTGCAGGTAACCAAAACCCACATGGTGCACTGCGATCAAACCCGCGGCTGCCACGATGGGACGCCAGTCGCGGTAATAAAGCAGGAAGGCCAGCAAAGTGAAGATGCCAAAGTGGCTTTCGATCATGCCTTGGGTTTGCTGGATCGTGAGCGCGCTGAACACCATCAAGGCAAAAGCGATGGCCAAGCGAGACGCCAGTGAGCCAGGCGCCATGCGGTAGATGGCTGCAGGCACCAGCAATGCAGGAAGGCCGACCAAAAGGCTCAAAGAAAGACTGTCAGTCGCCCAGCCCACCCCGAAGCACGCCGCCAGTAAAAAGACCATCATGCTCAGCATGATGCGGTCCGCCGCAGCACGTTGCGTCTGGAGGATTTGATCTGCGTAAGCAGAAACGGATTCGCCCGGTTTTAAATTCATATCAAGTTACTTTGCAAATGCTGGCCATGAAGGCGGGATCGTTCATCAAGTACCAAGCCAGGGTGCCAAAACTGTAGACCAGCCAGGCACCCAGCAACAGCCAAACCCATGAGGAGGCTGCGGTAGAAAGAGGAGAGGAGCGGTTCAAAAAATGGGCCCCCTTGCAAAAGCGCAGGGCCGGTTCCAAGAGAAAATAAAAAAGGAGTCTTAGCCTTTTTTTAAACGCTGAAACGCCCCAAGTCTTGACGGGTTTGTTCAGCCAGTTTGGACAACTCGATGACCGTAGCGGTGATCTCTTCGGAGGCCGCGGCGTTGCTGACGGCAATTCGGTCCAAACTGCCCAGGTTAGAGTTGATTTCTTCCACGGCGGCGGACTGTTCTTCCAGTGCCGAGGAGATGCGTTGCAGCATTTGGTCGGTTTCTTGCGAGCCTTGCTCGATCATGGACATGTCGCGGTTGACTTCTTGCACGACTTGCACAGCCTGCGCGGTCTCGGCCACAGCTTGTTGCACCAGGCGTGCAATTTCTTGAGAGCTTTCGGCGCTGCTGGCGGCCAGTTTGCCCACTTCTTCAGCCACCACCGAGAAGCCTTTGCCATGCTCGCCTGCGCGTGCGGCTTCGATGGCCGCGTTCAGAGAAAGCAGGTTGGTTTTGTTGGCGATTTTTTCAATCACTTCGGTGATCTTGTTGATCTTGTCTGAGTGCACCGAGATGTTGTTCACCACTTGAACCATTTGGGTCATTTTGCCCATGCCGGTTTGCATGATGGCCATGGAGTCGCGGGACTTTTGGCTGGCAATGGCAGTGTTGCGGGACACATCGGTCACGGATTCGGCGGTGTGCCGGATCGCCAAGGCCACTTGGCTGATGGCGTGGGTTTGGTTTTGTGCGCCGTCAGAAATCTGACCGATGGCGGTGCTGGTTTGGTTGGCCGCAGCAGCCACTTGGCGTGTGCTGTTGTGCACGGCGCTCAGGGCTTGACCGAGTGCATCCAAGGAGCTGTTGATGTTGGTCTTCAAACGTTGCAGATCGCCCGTGGCCTCGGTGTGCACGCGTTGGGTCAGGTCGCCAGAAGCTACGGAGGCCATGACCGAATCGACATCGCCGATCATGCGGTGCAGCGACTGCAAGGCTGTGCCCGCTTGTGCCAGACTTTCGCGGAATTCGCCACGGCTGTTGCTGAAGTCGACGCCATGGTCGAACTGGCCATTCATCAAGGCTTTGGACAAGCCATTGAAACCGCTCATGGTTTCTTGGACTGTGTCCAAAGAGTTGTTGATGGCCCGCTTCATTTGACCCAAGTCACCTTGCAGGTCGCCTTCAATGCGCTGGTTGAGTTCACCATCTGCCAAATGTTGGACCACCTTGTTGACTTGCGCAATGGCGGTTTGTTGGGCTTGCAGCAAAGTGTTGAAAGCGCGTGCAGTGGTGCCCACTTCGTCGTTTTGAGCCACTTCAATGCGTGTGCTGTAGTCAAAGTTTTGCGACACATTTTGGGCCGCTTCTTGCATTTGACGAAGAGGACCGACCACCGAGCCCACAATGCGCAAGGCAAACAAAATGCCAGCCAAGGTGCCACCACCGAGCAACACGATGCTGATCAACTGTGAGTTTTCGTATTGCTCTCGAGACTGGGTGTACTCTGACTTGGCGACATCCAGTTGAACTTCGATCAGCTCAGAAAACTTGGTGCTGATGGGGTCGATCACAGGGTACAAGGTGTCGATGGTGAAGCGGGCAATCGCCTTCGAGTCTTCTTCTTCCAAAATGGTTTGCAACTGGTTGAGACTCGTTTCGGCTGCAGCCAACATGGGCTCGGTGCTGGCCACCAATACCTTTTCTTGCTCCACCAAATAGGTGGCTTTGTAAGCCGTCCAGTTTTTGTTGATGCCCTCGCGTGCATCTTTGAGGTTTTTGCGCGCCTCTGCCCACTCGATGTTGCCGTTACGAACCTTGTGTGTCATGTCCACGATGTTCACGGCATACAAATCAGCGATCACTTTCAGATCCCGCAGGGGGACCACCCGGTCTTCATAGACGGTTCTCAATCCGTTGACGGATTCCGACATGCCCTTGAGTCCTGTCAGTCCGACGATGATGGACACCAATGACAGAAGCCCGACCAAAAGGAAGAGGCGAATGTTGACGCTGAAGTGGTTCATGAGCAGATAAGAAACGGTGGTGGTGGTGACTGCACCAGGGAAGTGGTGATAGGGGTCGCGCGTCAAAACGCGTGAACATCATCATAACCACGATGTTGGCAAAATTATCGTTATTGTTTCATTTGTGGGTATAAATGCCCGAATCATTTAAGATTTGCTTGAATTTGTTAATTACTTTATATTCATGTAAAATGTTTCCTTTGTTATTGGACCCATGACACTTGATTTGAGCCTTGGAGGTTCATACCATCACCCTCAGGGCATTTCCTGGTCTTTGAAGTGTCGCTTGTGGGCTTTCATTCACTTTTTCAATTTTTCACGCCTCGTTGTCGGGGGATGCCATGAGCACTAGCAAATTCGTTGCAGCTTCCTTTTCCGTGAATATTGAGCATTTGCACGCTTTGGGTGTTCGGGACCCTTACTCTGAGCAAAGCTTGCAGCTCTACCACTCCGGAAAGCTCAATGCCAATGAGCGTTTGTATTTTTCCTTGTGGGGATCATCCGAACTGAGCACGTCCTTGATTCGCGCCAAAACCCGTTTCGCTCGCCAAGGAGAGCCGGTGAGCTCGGCCTACTTTGTGATCAAAGGGGCTGTGCTGGGTGTCAAAGGGGAAGATATTTACCGCTTGGGTCCAGGCAGCGTGATTGGATTGGCCGAAGGTGTTGGGGGCTTGCCCTACAACATGGACGCCATCGCGGTAGACGATGTGCAGGTTCGTGTCTTTCCGATTTATGTGATCTCCAAGCTGGTGAAAAACATGCCGCCAGGTTTGAAGGGTATTCTCAAGTCCACCGTCATGCGCACCATGCAGCTGACATCACCACCGCCATTGTTGCCATGAGCAGTACATTCGACGAAATCAAGCTCGAAGAGGGCCAAATTCTTTTCAAAGCGGGTGAACCCGCTGACAAGCTGTACTTTATTCAGTCGGGCACCATTCGGATGGCCGACAAAAACACTGGCGCTGTTTTTGCGACTTTGAAAGAAGGCGACTCATTTGGTGAGCAGGCCATGTTGCAGGGCGGAATCCGTGGCGCCACGGCCTTGGCGGGCGAAGGCACAGTTTTGCTCGAAATTACGGCAGAGGGCCTTCGGGGTTTGCTCAAAACGGCGTCGCCGATTTTAACGGCCGTTTTTGAAGCCATGATGCTGCAGCAGAACATGCAAAACGCTTTGCGTACGAAGGCTTGACATGGGTGAGGGGCCAGAGTTGGCGGTGCCGACCTTGCATGAATTGAGTTTGTCTTTGCGCAATTTGCGCAAGACTTGGCCCCAGGAATGGCCGGGCTTGCCCTTGGTGTTTGAACGTGCGTGTCAACAACTGGGTTTGGGCAGTACCCGCAAGGGCACCGTTGTGAGCCGATGGCTGGCGTTTGGGCGGGCCGTGTCTGAGCATGTAGAGCAAGACGGCATCCAGCGCCAAGCAGCAGGCTATGAGCCGGCGTATCACAACCGTTTGCACATTGCCGACACCTTGGTGTGCATGACTTATTTGCTCAAGACCTCGGCGGCTTTGAATGTGCCAGGTGCTCGCCAACCGGCGGTGATGGCGATGGCTTTGTGCATCATGGCGGGGCATGATTTTCTGCACCCGGGGGGCTCCAACGCCCAGCCTGGCGAATTTGAAGCGCGTGCGGTACAAGATTTACAGCCCTTGATGGCCGATGCTGGTTTGACCTTTGAAGACCGTCAAATTTTGGCGTACTGCATCATGGCCACCGATCCAACGCGGGTCAAGGGCGTTCACTTGCAAGTTCGCACCCGTCCCTATGACCTGCGCCAAGCCGATTGCTTGACCGTGTTGGTGCAAGAGGCGGACATCATGGCCAGCACTTTGCCCGAGACCTCTGCGGGCTTGACCCGGTCTTTGTCGATCGAATGGGCACCCAAGAAACCTGCTGCAGCCGAAGAATTGCTGCTGCCACAAAACCGTTTGTTGTTTTTGGAGCATGCAGCGCTGTTTTCCAGTCCGGCCGCGAGTTGCTTGGGTTTGGATGCGGTCAAGCTTCGGCAGACCAGACTCATTGTGCGTGGTCTGCAAAAGACTAACCGAAGCTGATTGGGCTTGTTGGTGCTGCTCTGCGCTGATCAATTTCCGTAAGACTTCATCATGCCTTCAAAGGTGCTTTTGAGCCCTTCGCGGGTGCTGTTGCTGTTGCCCACAATGCTTTCCATGACACTGAACTGGCTCATGTAACGGTTCATGAGTTTTGCCATGCGGTCCTCTAAAAGGACCAGTTCTTCTTTGTACTTGGTGATCTTGGCGGTAGCACTTTGGCTTTGGGTGTCAATCGAGCCAGTTGAAAGCAGCATCTTTTCGATTTTGTTGACCGCGTCGCCTGCCAGCCCCCCCGGTGCCGTGCTGTAAATGCTTTTGTTGTTGGTGCCCGCACTGAACAAGGTGGACACTTCGTTGAAGTTGTCTTGTAAGGCTGTATCGAGTTTGCTTTCGTCTAAATTGAGTTTGCCGTTACGGTCGATGCTCAGTCCCACGTTGCGGGCGGCCTTGATGTTAGTGCCAGGCGTGCTCGAGGTGTCGGTGATCATGGCGCGTACTTGGTTGCGCACTGTCTGTAACAAGCTTTCGCCAGCCAGTGAGCCGCCGAACTCTTCTACTTTGCTTTCTCGGTCTCCCAATACTTTGAGGGTTTCTTCAAAGTCGTTGTAAGCCTTGACCAAGCCCTTGATGTTGTCCTTGATGCTTGCCGTGTCACGATTGAGATCAACGCGGGCAGCGCCCGTGGTGGTCGCAAACAGATCAAGGGTCACGCCATCGATGACGTCGGTGATGGTGTTGCTGCTGCGTGACACCATCAATCCATTGATCTTAAGGCTGGCATCGGTCGCAGTTTGCAGGTTGTTCGTGAAGCTGACACCCGGCACGGCAGAGCCGTTGCTGTCTTTGCTGGTTAGGCTAAAGGCTTTGGTCGCCCCTGTCTCACCTGTGATGACCACGTTGTAGCCATTGCCTGTGTTGATGAGCTGTGCGGTCACGCCCAACTTGGCACCATTGATCGCACTGACCATGCCCGCAGGTGTGGGGTTGACAACAGAGATATCGCCTTTGTTTACGCCGCCCACCGTCAAGTTGAGAGAGAAAGCTGTGCCGGTGGTGGCTGGGCTGACGACGTTGAGAGGGGTGGCGCGGTCGGCAAAGTTGCTGCTGGCTGTCCGCTGCATGATCGCAGTTTGCAAGATTTCAATGTTGTAGCTGCCGGCCTCTGCCGAGCTGCTGGCAGCAATGCCCAAAGCGTTGGGCTGGGGATTGTTCGGTTTGATGGAGCCAAAGTCGCTCGCGTCGTTGAGTTTGCCAAACGCGGTTTTCAGCTCCGAAAGGGCGAACTTGACTGCGCCAAAGCCTGTGATTTTGGCTTCCGTTTGCTTGATCTTGGCGTCGATGCGTTCTTTTTTGGGCGTCTTATCTGCGTCCACCAAGCTTTGGGCCAAGCCTTTGACGTCGATGCCAGATCCGGCACCCAAGGTGTTGACAATGTTGCTGGTGGTGGCCATGTGGGGTGTCTCTGTTGGGGGCTGATCGGGTCTGATGAATGAATCGGCTCAAACTCCAGAAAATGGAGTCAGGCCCTCCGACTTAGCCACGGATATAGTCAAAAAGGCTGAGGCCTGATATTTTGGAAAAACTGCTCATGGCTGCTTCCAGCGCCATCTGTTCTTTGTTCATACGGGTCACCGCCTCCGCGTAATCCAAGTCCTCGATTTCCGATAAGGTAGATTTAAAACGCAAAGTTGTTTCGCTCAGCATGTCCAGCTGGGATTGCACCACGGTCTGGTCCGATCCATTTTGCGCCTGCGACAAGGTCAGGTTGTTGTGCATTTGGGTCAAGTCGGCGATACCTTGCTGAATCTTGGCTGTGTGGCTGCCGTTCACACCGTCAATCATTTGATCCAGGGAATCAAAAAATCCTACACTTTTGCCGTCTTGTCGAACAACGCGGCTGAAAACGTCGGTGCCTGCACGGGTAAATTGCACCGTGCGTTCCTCTCCTGCTGGAATTCGGGTTTGCGTTTGATCGCCTTGGTAACTGACTTTGCCATCCGTTCCTTGCGCAAAAGCTGGGGTGTTCACTCTGGTGCCGGAAAACAAATAATTGCCACTGTCGTCACGCGTGTTGCCCAAGCTGAGCAATTGGTCTCGAAGGGCTTTGAGTTCTACGGCGACGCCTTTGCGGTCATCGGGTGAGAGGGTGTCGTTGGCAGCTTGAATACCCAACTCTTTTATACGGATCAAGACATCACTGGATGCCGACAAGGCGGTCTCTTCAGCTGTGTAACGGCGCATGGCCACATCGAGCGTGCGCTGGTGGCTGTCTTGCCGTTGGACTTCACCCTTGAGGCGCTGAATGGCCGCCGCTTGGTCAGGTGCATCGCTTGGCGAAAGAATTTGTTTGGACTCGGCCATCTGGGCTTGTGTGGTAGCCAAACGGTTTTGAATCTTGCTCATGCGCTCGGTAGCACGGTCAAACAAAAAGGACGTGGATATTTTCATGGTGCCTCCGGTCAGCGGACTTGCAAGATGGAGTCAAACAAAGCCATCGCCACTTGCATGACTTTGGCGTTGGCTTGGTAAGCTTGTTGGAAACGGACCAAAGCTGAGGCTTCTTCGTCCAAGCTCACACCAGAGATCCCGTCGCGCGCCTCTTGGGCTTGCTGGTAAACCACGGTGAGTGCTTGTTCGGCAATGGCCGACTGCCGGGCCACACTGCCAACTTGGTTCACGCGCTCGATGTAAGTCTCTGTGATGGTCAGGCCGCCGGGCATGATGGCATCGTCTTCAAGCGCCACCATGCGCAGCATTGTTTCGTTGTTGCCAATGCCGTCTTTGTTGCCATCGATGTTGAAAACGTCACCCGCTTTGGGAGCGGTTGAAAATTCCAGACGCAAGCCCCGGTAAGTCAATGAAGGGATGGCGTTGGTGGGATTGCTTTCCAACTGACGCTCAGCTACCACCGTGTCCGTGCGGGTGTCCACAATTTTGTAACTGTTGTCCGATGTGAAAGTCACCTTCAGCGGTGAGGCTCGCAAGGTTTGCTTCATACTGCCTTCGATGCCACCAAATTGAGCACTCACCGATGCGGTGCTGGCAACGCCACTGCTGTCGGTCACAAAGACCAAAAGGTCATCGGTGGTGCCACCCTTGATCGAGATGCGGGTGTCAAAGCCCAGTTTGTTCAAGTCGGCAGGCGTGCCGTTCGGCCCGATGCCCAATCGAATGTCGTCTGTGGTGTTGCCGGCTGGGCGAGACAGTACCAGCTTCCCATCAAAGGCACTGGCTGTGACACCTGTGTTGGCCGTTTCGCTGTTGAGCCAGTTGACCACGGCGGTCAAATTATTGGCACTGGCCAAGGCGGGCATGGCCCGGCCATTGAGCGTCAAGGCACCAGCCTGGATCCCACCCACGGAAGGCACAAAGTTGTTGCTGGTCAGAACTGCAGCAGTTTTTTGGGGTGTCAGCAGTTCACGCGTGGCGGGGTTGAACTGTTGAACCAGGCCCACATCGGCCTTGGCCCCCATAAAAATGTCCATTTCCAAATAAGCCGCTGCGCCCGACGCATTGAGGTGGGTGGTGTTGTAAGTAGCGCCAGCTTCCATGCCATTGCTGCGTTTGAGCAACAGGGATTGCTGGTCTGCATTCAATTCACGTCCTAAAACATGGCGTCCGTCACGGGTCAGAACTTGGAATGTTTGGGTGGCGCTGGGGTTTTTGAGCGTCAAGGACAAATCTTGTGTGCCCACGGGCACCAAGCCCAAACTGGCAAAAGTTTGGCTTGCGCTGGTGCTGACCGTGGCTGAGCCGATTTGAGGAATTTGCCCCATCGACAAATCACCGAGCAAGGCCGTCGGACCGGCAAAATCGGGTGCGTTGTAAATGATGCGGGCTTGGGCTGTGCCGCTGTTCAAAGGGTTGTCGATGACCCTGAATTGACCTGCTGCAGCCACCCGGTTGGCGTCTTTGACAATCATTTGCATGCCTGCAGCTTGCAAGGGTTTGTCGGCACTGAAAGCAAACAAATCACCGCCCAAAAGCCCTTCTGCATCCACGCCTTCGCGGTGAATAGCGTTGATTTCACGGGTCATGACCTGGGCCAAATTGTCCAGGGAGTCGGAGGCCGGGTTCAGCACTTGCTCCCGAAAGGTCATCACACCGCCGATTTTTCCGCTGCTGATGCCCGGCATGGTTTCAGGCGTCCCGTAAGCATCGATGGCAAATTCGAGCTTGTTTTTGTCGATACCCGATTGCGACACGCTGATGGCGCGGGTTTTGGACTGCTGCACCAAAATACCTTGGTCCAGCGTATCGCCCACGCTGACCAGCACCGCACCGTTGGGCTCAAATTTGGTTTTGACCGCAATCAGGCCAGACAGTTCGCGCAGCAAACGGTCACGCTGGTCGAGCAGTTCAGACGGCTGGCTGTCCACGCTGCTGTGCTTGGACATTTGTTTGTTGAGCAAGCCCAGCTGTTGTGTCAGCGAGTTGATCTGGCCCACATCGGTGTCGACCGATTGGCGTGTTTCGTTGTCCAACAGTTCGAATTGATTGGCGAGTTGCTGGAAGCGGGAGGACAAACCTTCGGCATCGCGCAAAAATGTGCTGCGTGTGACCACCGAAGCAGGGTCGCTGGACAGGTCCCGGGACGCTTCAAAGAAGCGATTCATGGCCGTAGTCAGGCCAATGCTTTCGTCGCCCATCACGTCGATCAATCGGTTGACGTAAGACAGCAGAGGCTTTTGACTGGCCAAATCGCTGTTGCTGTTGCGCAGGTTGGACTCCACAAAAGCGTCGTACTGGCGCTGAACAGCGTCAAAGCTGGCACCCGTACCCAAATAGCTGTTGCCCAAGGGCCTAGGCTGGTTGGAAGTTAGGGAAACATCTTGGCGTGTGTAGCCGTCGGTGCTGACGTTGGCAATGTTGTTGGACACCGTGGCCAACGCACGCTGGTAGGCGGTGACACCTGAGCTGCCTATGCTGAGCAAGTCACTCATGGTTTAGCTCCCTGGGCTGCATTGTCCAGTTTGAAACCGTTGAAGCGTTCGAGTTGGTAACCTTTGACGACCTCAGGCTTGAGCGACATGGCTTCACGCGTCGGTGTCAGTGGCAAGGCCTTGGCTTCGGTCTTTGGCGCGTGCAGGCGCAAAGCGTCTTGGGTGCTCAGCTCTTGTGCCAGCAGCATTTGCTTTTCCAGCATATTGGCCACACCCAAGCCACCGCGTTTGACCATTTCCAGGGACATTTCTTTGTCCATCAGGTCTTGGTAGGTGTCCATGTTGCCGCCTTCAACCAGATCGCTTTTTTCGATCGACTCGCGCATGGTTTTCATCATCTGCTGAACGAAGTAAGCCTCAAACTGCTCTGACGTTTTGCGGATGGCCTTGGACGGGTCTTGCGCCGCCTCACCCTTCAGGCGCGTGAGGGCGTTGAAGTCCAGGTAGGTGCTGGCGGTGTTGGTGGACAAGTCGCTCATGAATATCTCTTTAAATCACGATCAGTTCGGCACGCAAGCTGCCCGAACTTTTCAGGGCTTCCAGGATGGCGATCAGGGCAGAAGGCGTTGCGCCCACTTGGTTGACGGCATCCACCACTTGGCGCAAATCCACCCCGGGCTGGAACAGGAACATGGGGTTCTTGGGCTCAGACACCGAGATGTCTGCGTTTTGTACGGGCGTGGTTTGCCCATTCGAAAATGCGTTGGGTTGAGATACTTCGTTGGTGGCTGCAATGGACACCGAGATGGTGCCGTGTGCCACGGCTGCCGCTGTGATGCGGACGTTGCGGCTGATCACCACGGTGCCGGTGCGCGAGTTGATGACCACACGGGCCGGTGGTTCGCCGGGGACCACGTCCAGGTTTTCCACCATGCTCATAAAGGCCACGCGCTGGGACATGTCGCTGGGGGCTTTGATGGCGAAAGACATGCCGTCCAAGGCTTGTGCAATGCCATTGCCAAAGCTTTTGTTGATCGCATTGACGATGGCCGTGGTGGTGGTGAAATCCGACTCACGGACATTCATGACCACATGGTCTGATTTTTCAAAAGGTGTTTCGACCATGCGTTCAACGGTGGCACCTCCAGGTATGCGGGCCGATGTAGGCACGCCAATGCTGACTTTGGAGCCGGCAGCGCTGGTCTCGACGCCTGTGGCTGTGAGGGCCCCTTGGGCCAAACTGTAGATTTCGCCATCGACCCCGCGCAGACTGGTGAGCAGCAAATTGCCGCCGCGCAAGCTGCTGGCTTTGCCGATGGCCGACACGTTGATGTCGATTTTTTGGCCAGGCTTGGCAAAGCCTGGCAATTCGGCAGTCACCATCACGGCGGCCGAGTTTTTGATGTCGATCTTGCCGGTGGTCGCGCTGAGTTCAAAGTCAGACAAGGGGCCATCAATGCCCACACCCAAGCGTGCCAGCATGGCTTTCATGCTTTGGGCGGTGAACGACACATCAGCACCATCGCCTGTACCTTGCAAGCCCACCACCAGACCATAACCAATCAGTTGGTTGGTGCGGCCAGCAGCCACCGAGGCCAAGTCTTTGACCCGGTCAGCCCAGGCGGAGCCAGACAAACCCAGCAACACGATGAGAGAGAAAAGGGTGGATTTCATGGGAGTTTCCAGGGTGGTTTGGCTTTAGAAAGGCCAGAACTTCATCAAGGCGTTGGTGCCCCAGCCCGCCTTGGCGGCATTGGCCATGTCGCCTGTGCCGCGGTAAGCGATTTGGGCATTGGCCAAACGGCGAGACTGCACGGTGTTGTTGGGCGAGATGTCTTCAGGGCGGATGATGCCGCTGACCTGAATGATTTCTGCGCCTTCGGTCAAGGCGAGTTGTTTCTCACCGCGTACCATCAGGTTGCCGTTGGCCAAGACCTCGGCCACGGTCACGGAGACATCGCCAATCAGGCTGGCTTGCTGGTCGGCTTCTCCGCCACCTTCGCTCTTGATGTTGGCTTTGCTCAAGTCAACGCCACCCAAAATGCCGGACAACTGGGTGCCCAAAATTTTGGTGGGCAACCGCATGTTTTGTACCCGTGCGTTCAAACCATTGGGCGCATTGCCGACAGAAGGAATCACATCGTTTGAGGCCGTACGCGTGACGGATCCTTTTTGAGTTCGACCCGCTTGGGTGGATTCATTGAGCAAGACTGTGATCACGTCGCCCACGTTGTAGACACGCACGCGACCAAACCAGTTGTCGCTTTTGCGGCCGTTGTAGATGGCGCCTGTGGCCATGTAGGGCTTTTCGAGCGTCACCGGCAAAACGGGTGCAAATTGGGGGGTGTGCGCCATGGGTGTGGGGTTTGAAGCGCAACCGCTCAAGCCCAACGCCAAAACGATGGCTACGGAAAGGGGGGAGAAAAAGATTCGGGTCATGTGTGGCTTACATGTTGTTGTTCAGGAAGCGCAGCATGCCGTCCACGGCCGAGATGGCTTTGGAGTTGATTTCGTAGGCCCGTTGGGTCTCGATCATGTTGACCATTTCTTCCACCACGTTCACGTTGGAGGCTTCCAAAGCACCTTGCATGAGCTGGCCTGCGCCAGTCACGCCGGGTTGGCCCACTTGAGGCGCGCCACTGGCGGTGGTTTCCTTCATCAGGTTTTGCCCCATGGACTGGAGACCGGCCGGGTTGGCAAAGCGGGCGATTGTGATCTGACCAATCACCTGACTGCCGCCACCGGCCGCAGCTTCTACCGACACCGTACCGTCTTGTCCCACGGTGATGCTGGCCACGTTGGGGGGCACGGTGATGGCCGGTTGGAGCGGTGCACCGTTGGCCGTAACCAACTGGCCGGTGGAAGACAGCTTGAAACTACCGTCACGGCTGTAAGCGATGGTGCCGTCGGATTGGGTAATCTGGAAAAAACCATCACCTTGAACGGCCAAATCCAGCGCATTTTTGGTGCTGACCAAACTGCCTTGGGTGTGGGTTTTTTCGGTCGCAACGATGCGCACACCGGTGCCGAGCATCAGGCCGGTAGGGGCCTGAGCGTTGGCGCCCACCTGTGCGCCGGGCTGACGCAGGTTTTGGTACAGCATGTCTTCAAACGAAGCACGGTCACGTTTAAAACCCGTGGTGTTGACGTTGGCCAAGTTGTTCGAAATCACCGACATGCGCGTTTGCTGCGCGTCCA
Organism: Limnohabitans sp. 15K; assembly: GCF_002778285.1. Taxonomy (GTDB): domain Bacteria; phylum Pseudomonadota; class Gammaproteobacteria; order Burkholderiales; family Burkholderiaceae_C; genus Limnohabitans_A. The sequence goes on along the minus strand of NZ_NESM01000002.1, from coordinate 395,584 downwards.
GGCCGGTTTTGGCAATCCACATTGATGCATCCATGGGGGGCTCCTGTCAGTTAATTAGGCGTTTTTCATCATGGAAGCGCCGGACTCGTCGAGTGCCTTGGTTTCCTTGATGATGCGAATTTGGGTTTCGAAACTGCGCGAGTGGTCGATCAGCTTGGTCATCGCCTCGATGGCGCTGACGTTGCTGCCTTCCAGTGCCTGAGGAATCACGCGGGGCTGAGCGTTGCCCAAAGCGATGTCGGTACCGTCAGGCTGGCCGTCTACTTTGAACAGGCCATCTTGTCGACGACCCAGCTTGGTGTCGCTGCCATCGCGCAAACGCAATTGGTCAATCAGCACGGAAGGCGCTGTTGCAGGCTGTGCAGGGTCTTTGGCGTAGATCGAGCCATCGGGGTTGATCGAGACATTCATGCCCGGTGGCACAGCGATAGGCCCCCCATTGCCGAGCACCAAGTGGCCCGAGCCGTTTTCCAATTGGCCTTGGGGGTTGACCCGCAAGTCGCCACGCCGTGTGAATGCAACGTCTCCGTTGGGTGCTTGCACGGTCATCACAGCGGTTTCGGCCAAAGCGATATCCATGGGGCGGCCCGTGGCCATGATGGGACCTGGCGTCAGTCGGATTTGGTCACGCACCATGGCTTGGGCTTGGAAGCGTGAATCAAAACCTGGACCGTTGACTTTGACGGTTTTGAGCGCCACGTCGTAACTGCTTTTGAAGCCCACCGTGGACACGTTGGCCAAGTCGTTGACCAGCACCTGACGCGCGGTCGCCTGCTCCTTGATGGTGGCGTTGGAAGTGAAGACAAGGCGGTCCATGATTTTTTTTCAGATGTTCAGTTGGAACGGATTCAGTGCATCAAGAGCGGATGTTGATGATCGCGCTGGTCATCGTGCTGCTGGTTTCAATCGCTTTGGCATTGGCCTGGAAGTTCCGCTGAGCGGTGATCAGGTCCACCAGTTCTTGTGTCAAGTCGACGTTGGCACGTTCGGTAGCACCTGCACGGATCGAACCAAAACCGGCTGAGCCTGCTTCACCGATCTTGGCGCTGCCTGAGGAAGCGGAGGCCAAATAACTCGCGTCACCCACCTGGCGCAAACCCGACGGGCTGGAGAAGTTGGCCAAGACGATCTTGCCCAGCGACACCTGTGAGCCGTTGGAGTAGGTGGCATTGACCAAACCGTCAGGTCCGATGTTCAGGCCCATCAGGTCGCCTTCTGGCGCACCGTCTTGTGATTGAGACAGCACAGCGAATGCGCTCGAGTATTGGGTGGACTTGGTGAAGTCGATCGACATGGTCAGCGCGCCTTTACCACCTTGTAAGAAGGCGGTTTCAAAAGGCATACCTGTCAATGGGGACACGGGTTTACCGGTCAGATCGAAGCTCAACTCGCCGCGGTCCAGGTAAACGGGCCACCATTCGGTTTTGCTCGACAAACCGGTGGCATCTTCTGTTTGTTCACCGTTTTTCACAAATTGCAAAGCGCCGTTTTCTGTGAATTGCGCCAGTTTTTTCCACTCGGTGGTGGTACCAAATTTCATTTCAGTGTTGGCCAAACCCCAGTCAGCTGAACCAGTGACTTGGATGGATGCGTTACTGCCGGTGGTGCCGGTGGTGAAGTTGAGTTGTTTGGTTTTGGCGTCAAAAGCCACCGTTACGCCCGATACTTTGCGGCCAGTCTCAGGATCTGTGATCGTGTTGATTTCGTCTTGCAGGGCTTTGGCAAACGATTCGATGTTGGTGTAAGTGGTGGGAAATGGCAGCTCGATTTTTTTGACGGTACCGTCCACCGAGACAAAGAAATCTTTGTTGGAGGAGGTGACCTGCACGCTTTTGGCCGTGTTGATCGTCATGATCTCACCACGCAAGACAGCGGGCTCACTGGGCTTGCCGCGCAACGCTTCTGTGGAAGAGGCCGCTACGGTCAAGTTGGGCGCATTGTTGACCAAACCCAAGTATTTGGTGGCATTGGCGTCGGGTGCGGAGATGGAAATGCTGGAGCCGTCACCCGTAGTGCCGGAGGAAATGGAGAACTTGGCAGTGTCCGGGTCAAAGGAAACGGTGATACCGAAGCGCGCGTTGGAGATGGCCGGCTTGCCGGGGATGGCCGCCACAGCTGGCGGTCCTACAACCGCTGGCGTGCCTGCGACAGCAGGTGTATCTGGCAGTGCACCCATGGCGTTGTTGATGGCTATTTCAAGTTGGCGAGCCAAAACCTGTGGGTCTTTGTCTGCTGCGGCCAGGGTATAGGTGATTTCTTTTGGCGTAGCAGGCGTTGCAGTGTTACTGGCGGGGGCACCATCGACATTCAGGCTAAATTTGAGCGTGCCAGATGGCGCGGCCTTAAAAGAGCCTGAGACTGCGTCATAGTCGGTGGTTGCCAGGGTTGCAGCCACGGCTTTGGCTGGCGACGAAGATCGGGTGTCGGTCAGTTGGTCCAAAGAGTACATCTCTGTGGTGCCAGAGCTGGGCACCACGCGGGGATCGCTTTTGGGCAAAACATCGCCGTACTTGTTCACAAAATAGTTGCTGCCCAAGTTGTCTGTGGCTTGCTGCAGAGCAGGCTTGACCTCGGTGTCACCCACAAAGAAGTAGGTTTGCCATTTGGAAAACGGGCTGTCCAGCGTGGCGTTTTGGGTTTTCGCGTAATACACCGTGGCCAAGTAACCGTTACCGCCGCTGTCGTATACGGTCAGCGCTGTGCTTTTGTTGTAAGTGCTGGCGTTGGTGCGGTCAAAGTCGGCCGTGATCACTGCCGAGTCGGCTGGCAGGTTCAAGCCCAACTGAATTTTGGTGGTTTCTACCGCTTCGCCCGACGTTTTGGAAGGGATGGTCAAGGCGTTCAGGTTGGTCAAATCGGCTTTGCCGGACGAGTCCACCGAGGCGGCCATGAGGCGTTGTCCGGTCGAGTTCACCACGTTGTTTTGATCGTTCAAGGTGAACGAGCCGTTGCGGGTGTAGGTGTCTTGCAGACCATCGGGTGTCTTCAAGGGAAAGAAACCATCGCCCGTGATGGCCAGATCGAGCGAGTTGCCCGAGGTGGAGATGTTGCCTTGGCTGAATTCTTGGCTCACTTGCTTGAGGGACACACCCTGGCCAATGTTGCTGGACGATTTTTGCAAAGGCGAGGTGGAGAAAATGTCGCCAAAGTCGGCCCGCGAGCGCTTGAAGCCTGAGGTGCCCACGTTGGCAATGTTGTTGGAAGTGACCGCCAACTGGGCGGTGGCCGAGTTCAGTCCGGTGAGGGAGGTGTAGAAAGACATGCTGTAAGGCTCCTGTTAATCTGAAATGGGGTCGTGCTGAAAGGTCAAATGCCCACGCGCTTGACGTCTTTGAGCAGAAGTGTTTTGCCGCCGTCAACTTCGACGCTGACACTGCCATCGGTGGGGTTGGTCGTGATGGCTTTGACCGTGGCAAGGGTGTTCACCGGGACGGTGGCCGTTTTGCCGTTGATCACAGCTTGTGCGCTCAGTTGGTACAAGCCAGGCGTTGCCATTTGGCCCGCGGTGTTGGTGCCATCCCATTGCAGAGACATGCCGCCAGGCAGTTGAGGGCCCGCCACAATTTCTTTGACCAAGTTGCCTTTGGCATCGGTCACATTGACTTGCACACCTGCCGCGCCCTCTGGCAAATCGATGCTGGCGTCGATTTTTCCGCCTTGGGCCAGCGGCGTTAAGGCGTCGGTGATGGCTACTTTTTTGCCGATCAAAGAGGCGCTGTTGAGCATGCGCTCACCCGACATAGAGGTCACAAAGGTGTCCAGCGATGTCTGCATGTTGGTCAAGGCTTCCAGTTGGGAAAACTGGGCCAGCTGGGCCACAAACGCCTCGTTTTTGACGGGCTCTAAGGGGTTCTGGTTTTGCAGCTGCGCGGTGAACAAGGTCAAGAAGTCTTGCTTGCCCATGTCCTCGCTGGTTTTTTTGGCAGCGTCTTTTGCGTCTTCGTAACGCGTGACGTTTTTGAGCAGGCTGGAGGAAGCGACGGTGTCGGTGGTCATGAATGGCTTTCGAATCAGGCTTTGGCGATGTCCAGCGTGCGCATCATCAGTTGACGCGCCGTGTTGATGACTTCGACGTTGTTTTGGTAGGAGCGGGCGGCTGCCATCATTTCCACCATCTCGGTGACTTCACTCACGTTGGATTGGTAGACATAACCGTCTTTGTCGGCCATGGGGTTTTTGGGGTCGGACACGCGGCGGGGAGGAACGGTGTCTTCGACCATTCGGTCGATCTTCACGCCACCTACATAGGCCGCGCCTGCGTTGGTCATTTGCTCTTCCACCAGGGCCTTGAAGACGGGGCGCTTGCCCCGAAAGGCGTCTTTTTCCGATGTGGCCACCGTGCCGGCGTTGGCCAGGTTGGAGGCGGTGGCGTTCATGCGGGTGAGCTGCGCGTTGAGCGCAGTGCCGGCAATGCCAAAGATGTTGTCCATGCTCATGTTCAATCTCCTCGCAGGGCTTTGCGAACGCTGCTGACCCGGTTTTCTAAAAAGTTCAAAGTGGCCTGGTATTCCGCTGCCGCTTTACCGTACTGGGCTTGCTCGACGCTCATTTCGACGGTGTTGCCGTCAAATGAAGTGTTAAATGGGGTGCGAAAGCGCATGCCATCGGCGCCGAGCTCTTCACCCGCACCAAAATGACCAGCGTTGGTGGCCGTCATGGCGGTGTCTTGTTGTTGGGCGGCACTCATCACGGCCTTGAAATCGATGTCACGCGCTTTGTAGTTAGGGGTGTCGGCGTTGGCAATGTTTTGCGCCAACACTTCGAGGCGGCGGCTTTTGACTTGCAAAGCTTGTTCATGCACGCCAAGTGCTTGGTTCAACAAATTCATCTGGACTCCTGGGCTACGGAAGGTTGTTCGATGTTCAAGGTACGTCGGTCTTTTGACGTTGCCCACTCAAGTTGAGCGGGCTTGTGTCGATACCTGCAAAAGTTGTGCCAACTTTTTCTGTCACCTTTTGGCGGTCCGATGCATAGGGTGTGCGATGCAGGCCCCCTGAGAGCGGCAAGCTTTGGTCGTGGGCGGCAAGGGTTTGCCGATGTGCGGCCAATGGCCATGTCGGTTCAAGTTGGTCTTGTTTTTGCTTAACAAGATTCATGCACACCGAACGTCAAAACTTCCACACCCCCATGAAACACCTCTTGCTTGGGCTTTGCCGCTTGCTGGACTTGTTGATCGCCCGAGGGCTTTTGTTGGGATTGCTGGTCTGGCTTTTGGGGGCGCCCGCTTTTGCAGCCAAACCCGCTCAAGCGAAGAGCGCGCCGGCTTCAGCCGCTGAAGTCTTGCAGTCGTCGGTTCAAAAGTGGGTGGCCCAATCCCGGAAGGTGAAGCCAGATCAGGTCACATTGGCCCCGCTCGACGCTCGGGTCAAGGTGCGCGCTTGCGACCAAGCCCTGAGCATGGATTTGCCATTTTCAAATGAAGAAACAGTCCGTGTGCGCTGCATACAACCCGTTTGGCAGCAATTTGTGCGTGTGAGCGTGGCAGGCCTGGCACCCGACATCCCGGTTCAGGCCAAGGCGCCGGTCAAGCCTGAGACACCACCAGCGCCGGTCAAGCGTTGGATGTTGGTGGCCAAAGTGCCCTTGCAGCGGGGGATGTTGCTCGATGAGACTCATGTTTCGCGGGAAGAAGTCGATACTTCCAATATACCGGTCAACGTGCTGGAGCAAGCCTCTGAGGTCATGCACGCCGAGGTGGTTCGGGATATGCGTCCCGGAACTCCTTTGCGCAGTCAGGACATTCGGCCCACGCTTTTGGTGAAGCGGGGTCAGATGGTGCTTTTATCGGTGGGTCAAGCGCAGGGGTTTCAAATTTCTGCCCGGGTCGAAGCGATGCAAGATGGCCGTTTTGGTGAGCAGATCAAGCTCAAAAACCGCGACTCCGGTCGTGAACTGAGCGGTCGTGTTCAAGGCCCCAACCAAGTGACCGGCTTGTAAAGTGATTCCATTTTCATGACAAGTTGCGCCTTAGCCCCATAAAACTCAAAAAATTCAATTTTTGTCTCAAGTTCTAGAATCTCATGCCGATTCAGTATTCGAGCGAGGTCTTAGCTCCATGTTCAAAGACCAGAAAAGAGAACCCATATGACCGATCCCATCTCTCATTTTGGCCGCAAGGCTCAAATAGAATCTGCCAGCCGCCAGCCGGTTGCCAAGGGTGAACCACGCACTTTGGCCCCTGCTGCGGGAGAGGCCACACGCGCTGCAGCCCCTGCCACGGACGAATTGCGTTTGAGCAAAGTGGCCCAGCAAGTGATGCAAGAACCCGAATTTGACCGCGCCAAGGTCGAGGCCATCAAGACCGCGATTCAGCAGGGCCAGTACCCTGTGGACTCGCGCCGTATTGCCGAAAACTTTGTGGCGATCGAGAAAATGATCAAAGGTTGAACCCCCGATGACCGAGATGACCCCGTCCGATACCACTTCGTCCCCTTGGGAGGCTGCTTTGCTGGCGGCCCCCGATGCGGTGGCACGTCTGGCTGAGATTTTGGGTTTGGAGTTTGAAGCCCTGAAACTGCGCGATCTTGAAGCTTTCGAGGCGGTTCAGGAAGAAAAAAACCTTTTGCTGCAAAACTTGGCCCAGTTGGCCGAGTGGGCTGCACCGCAATCCCCTGTGCCCTTGTTGTGGCAGCAACTGCAAGACAGTTTGCGCCAAAGCAAACAAGACCATTTGCGCAACATTCAACTGTTGCAGCGCCAATTGCAGGCGGTCAAAGGCACATTGCAAGCCTTGCAAGGCGAATCTGCAGCGCCATCGGTGGATTTGTACGACCGCATGGGGCAAATCGCCCGCCGTCCCAGCGCTTGGGGTTACCAGCTCGCCTGATCGCCTCTGATCAGGGCTGGCGCTCGTTTCTTTGCCCACAGGTTCAGGGCCGTTTCTTTTCGTCGCCCGGGCGCATGCCCTTGAGCCAATACACCCACGACAAAATGACCGCCACGGCGGTGTACATCTCTGGTGGAATCTCCGCTTCCAGATCGACCCGGCTGAGCAAGGCCAGCAATTGCGGGTCTTGCGCCACATACACACCGTGTTTCAAAGCTTCTTCGATGATCTTTTGGGCCAGATCATCCTGACCTTTGGCGCTGATCACGGGGGTTTTACGAGGGCCATACTCCAGCGCAATGGCTTCCTTGAGGGGGCCTTTCATGTTTGCACATCCAGCAAACTGCCCATGCCGGGCGGTGCATAGGGCGTGGGTTCTTTCGGGCCCTGGCCATGGATGATTTGCAGCCTTGTCATGTTCAAGCCCGCGCTGTCGAGTTCTTGTTCCAGGTTGCTGGCCAAGGCTTTGGCCCGTGCCACGACATCTTCGCGCTCGGCCCACATGACCATGTCGACCTCCGTTTGTTCGCTGATACGGGTTTGCAACCAAACTTCGCCCAGATCTTGGTTGCGCGTGTGCAGGTGAATGACCAAGGGTGGTTTGGGTTGGCCTGGCTGACGCCTACCGCGTGTCAAGCGCATGGCCACTGGCTCGGCGTCGCTAAAAGGCAACATCATCGAGAAAACCCATTCATGCCCACTGATGCTTTCTTGACCCATCAATTGGCGCGACTCAATGTCGTCCAGGCTGTCGCCAATCAACCCGTCTTTGTCGATGGCCGACCCTGCGCGCATCAGTTGTCTCAAGACGCTTTTGAGGTCAATCAGGCCTGCGCCCAGGCCTTGGCTTAGCAGGCTTTCGGTCATGAAACCGCTGCGTTGCATGGCTTGTTGCAGCTTTTCTGGGGTCAGTTGGGCCATGTTGGGGCGCAGCCTGAGCCACTGCTGCAATGCCCCTAACTCAGGCCCCGAAGCTTGCCCTCTTTGCAGCAGGCCTTCAAGCAGCCCGGGTTTGAGCAATTGGAGCAGGGCGTTCATGTCGGGGGGCCTGAACCCCAGTTGTTCTGTGCGGCCCGGCAGCGCTGGCGCTGCCGTGGCGCTGGCCGACGCGGGCCCTGTGGGTGCCGCTTGCAAGGGACGCAACATGATGGTGCCGTTGGCCAGCACTTGAACCCTGAACAAAGCCGTGTCACCCGAAGCCAGTCGCAAGCCGGGAGGCAGGTCTTTGGGCAGGTCGATGTAAGAGCCGGGTTGAGGGCCCTGCAGGTTCAGCCGCAAATTGTCGAATTTGGATTCGAGCGTGCCTTGCACCACTTGGCCGTCGCGCAAGCCCAGTTCGGCCGCTGTTCGCTCCACCACCAGCGGCAATGTGCCATCCAGGTAAATGACTGGCGTCTTGAGATTCAGGTGGGCGGTTTCCGCCCCAGTGATCATGCCGGGCTGCCTGTGTCCGGCCTCAAGGAAAGCGCACCCAGCGGCGTTTGTCGGGTCCGGTGTTCATTTCAGCGGCTTCATCGGTGGCCGCTGTCGCTTGAAACAAAGCTGCCGCCTGCGGGCTTTGTGCCGAAATGTGTTGGCGCAAGGCTTCTACCGAAGGCAGCGCCAAGACTGTGCCGGGGCGCACCGGGTAGGTTTGTCCTTTTGGGAAAACTTTGGGGTTGGCTTTGGCCAGGGCTTGGCGCATGAACTCCTCTTTCAAGGGTATGCCCGGCAAACCACGCCGCAAGACGGCATCGATGCTTTCGCCTTTTTGGACCGTGATGTGGTGACCCGCAGGGGTGTTGCCCATGGCTGGGTTGCCCATGGGGGCTGAGGCGTTGCCGTCACCATTCAGCGGTGCGGTCAGCACTTTGAGGGCAGATGCCGCTGCTGCCGACGTTTCTGCCGCTTGGGCGAGCGGTAGGGTCATTGCCGTAGCGGCCAGCAGCAAGCAGCAGGCGGCCCACGCAGGGTGTGCTGGCTTGCGCTTTGTTGAGGTGTCAATCCGAGCGGTCATGGTGAGGTCGTCCATTGGAGGGTTCTAGTGGCCAGATCAGAGGGGCAAAGCCATCCAGTGCCCTTGCGCGGCCAAAGTGGGGCCTGCCAATTGTTGCAATTCGGTCCGGTCACGCCCGACCGTGACCACTTGGGCCAGAGCCAAGTGTTGGGTCGCACCGGGTTCGAGCATTTGGCTGGGTACATGGCTGGGGTTGATCAACAAAACACGGTCTCCGGGGCGCAAGCCGCTGTCGATGCCTGCCTGCAAGGTGAGCTTATCGGATTCGGTGCGGCGCACATGAAACTGAACAGGTTCACAGGCCGAGCGTTTGTCCAGTTGAGCCGCCCAATCTTGCATTTGCTGTTGCAGTTGTTCTTTCAGGCGATGCACCCAGGCGGTCGGATTTTGGCCGACTTCTTGTGGGTTGATGGTGATCACTTGTTCGATCTGCCACCGCGGTTCGATCGGACCTTGGCTGGCGTGTCGTTCGCCGAGCGTGAAGCTCATGGTCCAGCGCCATTCGTTCTCGCTTTTGCTGAAGTCATACCAAGCTTGCCGCATGGAAAAGTCTTGTGCAGGCGCGTGGGGTTTGAGCACCAATTCGGCGGTCCAACCGGTAGCGCTTTCGCTGGGACCCGTCAGGGCACGCAGGTAAGCGTTGTCGGAGGGCGTGGGCTTGGTTTGGGCGCGCCACCGTTGTGAGGCTTGCATTTGTTGCGTCCAAGACTGGGCTACCAAATGCATGACCGACTGGCTGGCAAACTGTTGGGCGCCCGTGAAGCCGTTGTCGACACGGGTTTGCAGCACCAAGGGCAAACGCCATGGGCGGGGAGGGGGCTTGCATTCGGTGGCTTTGGTCTGGGCTGCACGCCAACCCCAGGGGAGCACTTCTGCGCTGACTTGTGGTGGCGTGTCTTGCTCGTCTTGCAAGTAAGACAGCACACGCACACCACGCACCTCGGCTTCCGACTGGAAATGCGCGTTCTCGTGCAGGGCGCCTTTGTCATCGATCCAAGCGCTGCTGAGCACGCGTGTGGGGCGGTCGATGGTGGCTTGCAAAATGGCCTGACGGATCGCGCCCAATTGCGCCTCATGCTGTTTCGCCGTTTGAGAGCGCGCACGGTTGTCTTTGCGAGCTGTGGCTTGGGATGCTGAGCCATCTCCCATGGTTGTCGTGGCCATTGGGGCCATGGCAGGCGCTGTAGCCGTGGCGGTCTGTGCTTGTGCTGTCATGGCCGCTGCACAGCCAAAGGCCAAAGCCAAGCTGTGGCCATGGCGCAAAGCGCGGGAGGTCAGTGCTGGTTTGAGCATGGCATCAACGGCGGCGGGCAGCCAGTTGGTTCAAGTACAAGCTGCGCAAGTCTCGGACCACATTTTGGTCGAGCGACAAAGTGGTTTCGTACGTGTCGTCGCCCACCGGGGCAATGCTGACCAAGACCGCACCGTAAATCACCCCTTCCACTTTGGCCCTGAACGTGTCGCTCATGACGGTCATGTCGGCCACGGTGGTGGTGGCGTCGAGCTGTTGGCCATAGACCTGCTCGGTGAGCGAGCGGTAAGCGTCAAGCTTGGAAGCCCGAATGGCCAACAGGCGTTGCTGGGCGGGATTTTTGTGGTTTTGTACGCTGATGACCGCGTAACCGGTGGCCACCAAGGTTTCGCGCTTTTCAACCAAGGGTGTGATCATCGACGTGGTTGCGACCGCGCTGGCTTGAGTGCCCGTCAGCACATTCAGGGGTGTGGTGTCACAGCCTGCCAAGGCCACCAAGGTGAGCAAAGAAGCCGCCAGGGATCGGTGAAAAGTCATCTTGAAACTCCAGAGGCTGGACGTGTCCCCTTGGGGTGGTCCAGCTGATTTATCTTGATGGGAGTATCGACAGCACATCGGAAGTCTTGAGTTCACGCTTTTTGCACGCCTGTGTCGATGGGCGAGGGCTGGCGTTTCAAAATCCCGCAAAAACAGCCAATTTTGAAAGATTGGGTCCTTAAGATTGCATTTATAAGTGGTCAAAATGTGAATTTTGATTTATAAACAAGGATATTGTCATTTGTGTCATTTTCAATCTTCAGTTGAACAGCACCCAGTGATTGGCCTACCTCTTGTGATATCCCACGATCCCTCCTTCATTTTTGGATGAAACCGCGCGCTCAACCCCTCATCATTGGTGACAGTCAAGCCACGCTTTTTTTGCGTGAGTTGATCAAAACCCTGTCGGCGTCGGCTTCAACCGCTTTGATCACGGGTGAGAGCGGCACGGGCAAGGAGTTGGTGGCGCAGTCCTTGCACATGCAAGGGCCCCGTGCGGCAGGACCGTTTGTCCCGATCAATTGCGGTGCCATTCCGCGGGATTTGATTGAAAGCGAGCTGTTTGGGCACCGCAAGGGCAGTTTCACAGGGGCCGTTTCCGACCGTTTGGGCCGCTTTGAGTTGGCCCACGGCGGCACGCTGTTCCTGGATGAGATTGGCGATTTGCCGATGGACATGCAGGTCAAGTTGTTGCGCGTGTTGCAAGAGCGCTGCATCTTGCCTGTGGGGGCTTCGAAAGAGGTGCCTCTGGATGTGCGCGTGGTGGCCGCGACCCACAAAAAACTGGAAGCCGAGGTCGAAGCCGGCCGTTTCCGAGAAGATTTGTACTACCGCATCAATGTCTTGCCTGTGACCACCACGCCCTTGCGGGAACGGCCTTCGGATGTGGCGGCGTTGTTGCACTTTTATGCCGACAAACACGCTTTGCCGCATATTCGCGCGGTGCGTTTCTCGCCCGAGATGATGCAGCTCATGCAGGCCTACACTTGGCCAGGCAATGTGCGCGAGTTGTCCAACTTGATTGACCGTTTCTCGACCCTGTACCCAGCCCAGGTGCTGCATGTGAACACCGTGCCTGCCTGCATGATGCCAGTGGGCATGGCCGCATTGCAGGCCGAGTGGTTGGAAAAGCATGGCATGACGGCGGCGGCGACTTTCCCGCCTTCGCTGGAAGATTCGGTAGCGGTGTCACAGGTGGTGACGCCCGTCCCAGACGACTTCGTGTTTGGCGTGTCGCCTGGCCCACAATCAAGTTCTTCACCGTTTGACCGTGAAGACGATCCGATGTCTCACCTGTTGTCGAGCCCTGCAGGCTCGTTCAGCATGCCGGTGAAGGTGTTCAATCCTGCCCCCTTGTCCGCATCCAACGATGAAATCAACGAGGTGGAGCAAGCGATTTTGTTGGCTCAAGGGATTCAGACCTTGCCGCCAGAGGGCATGTCGCTCAAGCAGCACTTGGTGGAAGTCGAGCGCAGCTTGATTGAGCAAGCCTTGGCACGCACCCAAGGGAATGTGTCCCAAACGGCCAAACTGCTTCAATTGCAAAGAACGACCTTGATCGAAAAAATCAACAAGTACGAGCTGCGCAACGTGGCCTGAAGCCGAAGTTGTTTGGTGTCGCCTCGGCATGTCGACTTCAAGTTGGCCTTTTAAAAGGCGTTTCCTGAACCGTTTCAAAAAGGTGGCTTGATCACCTGGGCGCAAGTGCCTTTGATGAGTTTGACGGTGCGACCATCTGACAGACTGAGCGACTGCTCAAAACGACCCGTTTTGCGGTCCACCACAAACTCTTCCCCTGAAATCATGACGCCAAAGCGTTGAAACATGGCGGGTCGGTAAACCTTAACGCGAGTGCCCATCAGTGTCAGGGAGCCAGCTCGGCTTTCGGAAATGGAAATCTTGCCTTGGTACCAGCCTGATTTTTGCTCAAAATCGATCTGCGCCATGGCGATGCGCGAGGGCTCGTTTTCCTTGATGCCCAGAGCCAGTTGACCATCCAGGTCCAATTCCAACTCGCAGATCAAGTCCATGACGCCCTTGCTGCCACCAGGCATACTTTTGGGGTTGGTCAGCTCAGTTGTCACGCTGTTGTTGTCGTCCATGAGGTGCACCAAGCCCCAAATGCCCCCCATCACCAAAAGACCAATGGCGAAACCGATGGCGATATTTTTCAACATGGAAGAACCTCTCGCTGGGCGATGTGGGGTGAAAGCATTACAAACATCATGCTGAGGACTTTAGCAGCAGCGCTGAGCCATGGTCATTGGTTGAGCACCGTGATGCTGACCCGGCGGTTGCGTGGGTCGGCGGGGTTGCCGGGCACATTCGGGTTGGTGTCCGCCACCCCTTCAATCCTTGAGAACCGGTTGGGGCCAATGCCTTGTCCCTGCATGAATTGGCGGGTGGCATCGGCACGCTCGGTCGACAAACTCCAGTTGTTGCGCATGCTCTCGGGGGGGAAGCCCGTGCTGTCGGTGTGTCCACGGATGGCCAATTTGTTGGGCAAGGGCTTGAGAGACTTGGTCACTTCGGACATGAGTGCTGCCGCCTTGGCGCCCATGTCGGCACCGCCAGAGCCGTACATGGCAAAGTCGGCTTTGTCGATCACCTCGATGCGCAAGCCTTCTTTGTCGCGGGTGATGCTGACTTGGTCTTTGATCTTCTCGAACTGTTTGCTCTCCGACAGTTTTTGCTTGATTTCTTTTTCCAGCTTGTCGAAGTTTTGTTTGTCCTGCTTTTCGCTGGGCGTGCCCGTGCCGCTTTCTTTGCCGGGATCTTGCTCCGATGGACCGTCTTTGTTGTTTTCTTCTTTGGAGGAGCCAAAGCTTTCGCCCGGGCCACCTTGGGCCTGAGGCGTCATGCGTTCGAGCATCGCGGTTTGTTTGGACGAAAAAGGAAAACCGTCAGGGTCGATGATGGAGGTGCCGCCAAACAGGCCGTTGGAGCCTGCCAGCTCGCCCATTGCAATTTGGCTGTGTGATGCGGGTCGAAAGTAGTCCGCCACACTTTTCTTTTTGTCTTCGGTGCTGGCACCCAGCAGCCACATGAGCAAAAAGAAGGCCATCATGGCCGTCATCATGTCGGCCAGGGCGATCTTCCAGGCACCGCCGTGAGCGCCTGCGTGCCCATCGTCGGCGATGATTTTTTTGACAACAATGATGGGCCTCAAGGCCTCGGTTGCTGCGGCTGCTGCCGCAACTTCTTCGGGCGTTCCTGCTGCGGCTTTGTCTGCCTCTGCCATCAAGATCCCCGCATGCCGTCAAAGACCTCAGAAAAACTCGGTTGGCTGTGGTGCGAAATGCAGGCACGCGCTGACTCGATCAACAGGGGTTGAGGGTAGCCCCGGAGGTTGCCCACGATCATTTCACGGATCACGTCGAATGCCTGAGCATCTTCGTTGATGATTTGTGTCAACCGGCCGGAAAACGGCTCGAACATGCCGTAGGCCAAGAACACACCCATCAGCGTACCCACCAGGGCGGCGCCAATCAGCGCCCCCAGCACAGGAGGGGGTTGGTCGATCGCGCCCATGGTCTTCACCACACCCAGCACGCAAGCCACAATACCCAGCGCAGGCAAACCGCCGGCGATACCCGCAAGCGCTGCGGGGGCCAACAAGGCCTCGTGGTGGTGGACCTTGATGGCTTTTTTCATCAGATCGTCCAGCGCGTCAGCGTCCAAGTTGCCCTGGGAAATCACCATCAAGCGCAGCGGATCACAGATCATCTGAACAATCGAGTGGTCTTTGGCCAATTTGGGAAACTCCCCAAAAATCGCGCTGGCCTCGGGGTTTTCAACGTGCGATTCCAAGGCCACAACGCCTTCTTTTTTCATCACGGTTTGCAACTTGCCCACCAAAAGCATCAGGGCCAGGTAGTCGGCTTGGTGAAAACTCGGACCTTTGATGCATTTGCCAATGCCAGCCATGGCCGCTTTGAAGACCGGAAAACTGTTGGCAATGAGAGACGCCCCGATGGCAGAGCCGCCAATGATGATGAATTCGAAAGGGGCGGCTTTGATGATGGGCGCCATTTTGCCGCCCGCGAGTATGTAGCCACCAAAAACGGCGCCGAACACCACCGCTAAACCGATAAAGAAAAACATGCTGGCCCTTTTGTTTTAAACCATGCACCAAACGCCGATGCACCAACCCAATGCCCACTGAAAAAACAAGTCCACCAAATTGCCCAGCAAGAGGATGGGCAAGCCTAGGTACAGCGCAATCCAAGCCCAGCCTGACGGCGTCAAACTGGCCTTCGGAATGTCATGCCCCAGGATGCTGGAATCTTGACGTGACGACATGGCTTGAAATTCCATTTACAACTGTGTAAATCGGTTGCAAATGGGGTATCTTGAGATGAATTTGGAAAATTTGCCTATTATGACGATATGGATGTGAAATGGGAGCTTTTGCCGCAGGCCGAATGGGAAGAATTTCATTCGACCCACCACGGCGCACTGCAGCAATCTTGGCTTTACGGCGAGGCTTTGGGTGCTTTGGGTGTTCGCGTGCACCGCGCCATGGTCTGGGAGGATGGTCGTCTTTTGGCGGTGGCCCAGTTCATGTGCAAACGCGTGTTGGGGTATTTGTCGGTGGCTTCTTGCACACGCGGCCCCGTCTGGCAACCTGACGTACCCCCCCAGCAGCGTTCGGCGATTTACAAGCGCTTGCGGCAAAGCTTGCCGGTGCCTTGGCTCAAAGTGGTGTTGTTTTCGCCTGACCGCAGTGCCGACCAAGTCGATAAAGCTGAAATCCAAGGCCTGTCGCGTGTGATGACCGGTTATTCGACTGTGCTTCTCGATTTGAAACAAAGTCTGCCCACCTTAAAAGCTGGCTTGGAAGGCAAGTGGAGAAACCGCTTGAACAAGGCGCTGGCGACAGAAAAAATCCGGTTTCATGTGCAACCGAGCTTGAAGCGCTGCGAATGGTTGCTGGGCAAAGAGATGGACCAGCGTGAAGCGAAAAAGTTTCATGGCCTGCCCACGAATTTCGTTCAGGCTTACACAGGTGCAGCGGCGGACCATCGGCAGACGTTTGTGGTGGCTTATGCAGAACTGGGTAAGAACACGGTGGCGGGCATGTTGTTTCTGTTGCATGGCCGGGTGGCCAGTTACCATATGGGATGGGCCGATGAGCAAGGTCGACAGCTCAGCGCCCACAATGCTTTGCTCTGGGAGTCGGTGATCTACCTGCAAAATTTGGGCATCGAGGTGCTCGACTTGGGGGGCGTGAATACCCACGATTTGCCAGGCATTTCGCGCTTTAAATTGGGCACAGGTGGCCGTGCGATCACCCTGGCCGGAACTTATTTTTGAGAAACGACATGACTTTGCCTTTGTTTTCCACGCGCGCTGGTCTGGTGCTTGGCCTCGTCGGCTTGGCCTTGTGGGGGCTGTTGGTTCCAAGCAAGGCCATGGCTTGGACCCGCATGGGCGAATCCGAAGAGGTCACGCTGTATCTCAACCGCAACAGCATCGAAAAAGAAAACACCATTCGCCGTGTCAGGGAAATGCAGGATCTGAAAACCGCTGATGCTGAAGGTGTGCGCTCCAGAAGTTACATCAACGAGTACGACTGCAATTACAAAATGCACCGGTTGGGGCAAATGACCAGCTACGCGGGCCCCAAAATGACTGGGCAAAAATTGTTCACCGTGAACGACATGGGCTACTGGCGCAAAATTCCGCCCTACGGTGTTTTCACGCTGACTTACATCGCGGTTTGTATCGAGTAAGCCAGCCCCTCAAGCCTCATCAGGGCTTGCTGGCTGGCGGTGCTGCAGTGGCAGGCGCGTTGGGAACTGCTGCAGGCGTGCCCGCTTGTGCATTGGTTTCACCGGGCTTGGCGCCACCATAACGCGGAAACTGAACAGCCCGCTCGCGTGAGTTGTTGGCATTGTTCTTTTGCACCGTTTCGAGGTAACGCTCTTTTTGCAGGGTCACCAAAGCTTCGACATCGCGTTTGAGCCCGTCCACATTGCCGACCGCCGACTTCAAAGACTTCACTTCGTTGCCCAAAGACTGTACCGCATTGGCTTGGGTTTGCAGTTTGCTGTTGATGCCTTGGACCTGGCGAATCACCGAGTCGCTGCTGGCGGCCACTTGCTTGGCGGTCTCTGAGGGGACTTTTTGTACCAAGCTCTCAGACTGTTTGAGGGATGCGTCAATGCGGCCTTCAATCTGGCCTTGAGATTTCGTCAGGGCCACCTGTTGCGAAGCCAGCTCCTTGACGCTCTGATTGACACCCTCCAGAGACTCCATACCGGTGTTGAGCTCGACCACGCGCTTGCCTACGGCCATGAGCATGGCGTCCAACTGGTTGATGCGGCTGACCAAGCGCACGCCCATGATGAGGAAGAAAATCAGGCTGAGGACCATGACGCCGCCCATCACGGCCAGCAAAAGGCGGGCTTTTTTGTGTCCGGCGTCGGTGACTTCCTTGAACTCCTGTGTGGCTTGTCGCAGCTGGCTGCTCACACTGGTGGCCGCTTCGGCCGATTTGGTGGCCAACTCGGCAGAGTCCAGAACGACTTGCGCCAAAGATTGGTATTGCTGGTAAGCCCGCTGGTCCACGGTGATGCCCACATGCATGGGTTTTTCAGCCACTGGGCTGGGTCCTGGGGCCGGCTTGGGCGCAAGGGTGGGCTGAGTCTCGGGGGCTGCCGCGTCACCTGTGGGTTCGGTGGGCGTCGTTTCACGACCTTCGACCTCGGCGATGTCGATGGGCTCCTCAGCGGGCTTGAAGGTGTTCTCGCTCATTTTTTCTTTCCTCGGACTTGGAATGGGGGACGCAGTCTTTGAAGTTGTTCATCCAAAAGCGAATTGCGTGTTCTCAACTGGGCGATGCGTGATCGGATGGGGCTGCCTTGCTCCCAAAGTTCGGCATCGTTCACCACAGGGGCTGTCACTGTGACTGGTGTGGCTTTGTCAGCCGCCATGTTGTCGGGTGACTTTGTTTCAGGCGCGGTGGTTTCAACGGCCTGTTCGGGCAACACAGGGTCTGTTTTCAGCGCTGCATTGCTCGAAGCTTGATCTGGTGTGGAGGGCAGGGCGGTGGCTTTCACCCGAGCAGGTTTGCGTGTCTTGGTTTGCGTATCGGGTCGTGCGGAAGACCGTGGTGCTGAGCGGCTGCTTGTTTTGACTGCTGCTGGGCTTTCCGAGGGTGTAGCCGATGGCTTTGCCCGTGGTATCGCCTTTTTGCCCAAGCTTTTCCCCGCCGGTTTCGGCGTCTGAGGTTTTGGCGTTTTGGGCACTTTGCCAGCGGTCTTTTTCACGACCGAGGCAGACCGTTTGGCCGACGCAGTCACTTCGGCTGCCGGGGTTTCATCGGTGCTTTGAGGTGATGCTTTTGGCGATGTTTTTGGCAAGACTTTTTTCGGGGTCATGGTGGGCTTTCAGGGCTCAGGTCGGGCTCTTGAGCTGCTCTTGCAAGCCGCGCGTGGGGCGAACCCAGCTGCGGGGAATGCCAGGTCGCTTGGAGGCCTCATAACCCTGGCCTAAGCTGGTGTAGGGGCCCGAGACGATCACAAAGTGCGCTAATTTTTCACCCGGGCGATAGGCCGCGATGATTTGGGCATCCTTCAAGGGCGGATGGCGACGTTGTATGTCCAGCACCTTGGCATAGCTGCTGGCGGTGCCGTGTTGAAGCAAAAAGCTGTTGGCGTCGAGCTTTCTCAGCCAAGCTTGGCCCTGAAGCGTGCCCTCGGGCGTCTCGATGGCCGGTTCTACCGGGGTTGTCGCCATCACGGCTGGCGCGGGCTGGGGAGATGGCGCCTGAGGCTGCGAAGCGTTCGTGGTGGGGCTTTCTGTTGCAGAAGGGGCCGCCGGAGTAGCCTCAGAAGCGGCGGGCATCGCCAACTGGAGGCTGACGAGAGGCGGCACCACCACGGGTTTGGTCGCTTTGAGTCCAAATGCCTCCGGTTGAATCCAGAGCATCATGAGCGTGGACATGACCAGGGCAAATGTGATGCCCAGTGCCAGTTTGTTGTTCTGACGAAGCCATACCCCAGCGCTTTTTACACCCACCCCGGGCAGGCGCCAAGATTGGAGGGCCGAGGCACCGTGTTTCTGAAAAGCGTTCAGTTGTTTATGAACTTTGGAGTCTGAGCCCTTGCTGGGCTCGGCGGTCGAAGCTGCGGCTGGGATGATGTGCAATTCAGGGGCATTGAGTGGCGAGTCCAGCTGTGGGCGTTGTTGGCGCTGGATGCGCTGAATCAACTGCTGAACCGCATTGAAGTTGCCCTCTTGGCCTGACTGGTCGAGAGCGGCTTGCGCTTGCTCTTCGGTGGGGGCCTCGATGTCCCAGCGCAAAATTTTCCGGCCAAAGGCCGACAGAGGCGACTTCTGGGCGTTGGGGTTGCCCGACATCAACAAGATGGCCCGAATGTTGGCACCGGGGAAATTTTGGATCAGGCGTGCCAGCAGCTGGATCTCGCTCTCAGGCAAGGTTTGTGCGTCGTGCACGATCCAGATTTGGGCTTGGTTCACGGCTGCATGCGCTTTGACGGCTTGGTTAAGTGACTGCGTCGCCAGCACTTCGTTGAAGCGGCCCAGCAAAGAGTCGGTATTGGCCGGAAAGTAGACCTCGATGCGGTGTTCTGGCGCTTGCTGGCGCACGCGCACCAGCAACAAGTTCATGTAGTGGTCGAGCAGGGCCTCAAATGGGCAATACAGGGCCAGACTCAGGCCTTCGTGGGCCACGGCGTTGGCGCAGCCATCGATGCGCATGCGGTCGGCTGCACGGAACACGCAGGGATTCAAAGCGGTGGTCTCGGGGTTGATCTGAATGTTCATGCTTTGGCTCCCGCTTTCTCAAGCTTGCTGCCGTCGGGGTTGAACTGCATGCTGGGCGGGACTTTCACGCGGGGTTTGGCTTGTGGTGGGTTCATGGGCGATGCCGCCTCCAGGCTGAAGACATAGGCAATGACCTGCGCCACAGCGTGGTAGAGGTCTTCGGGCACTTGTTGTTCGACTTCGGTGGTGAAGTAAATGGCGCGGGCAAGGGGCGCGGCTTCAAACAGGTAAACGCCATGGGCCTTGGCTTCTTCGCGAATGAGTTTGGCCATGTGGTCTGAGCCTTTGGCCACCATCACGGGTGCACCATCGCCCGTGGGGTCGTACTCCAGTGCCACTGCAAAGTGTTCGGGGTTGGTGATCACCACGTCGGCATCTTTGATGCGGGCCATCATGCGCGAGTTCGCCATCTCGCGTTGACGCCTGCGGATCTGGGCCTTGACCTCAGGGCTACCTTCCATTTGCTTGTACTCGTCCTTGACCTCTTGTTTGGTCATCCGCATTTGCTTCATGAAGGCGTATTTTTGGTAAGGCACATCGATCATCGCGATGACCGCCAGACTCAAAGCGACCCACAAGGTTGATTTCATGATCATGACCGCGGCCGCCGTCAAGGCCGGCTCCAGGCCCATTTGGCCCATTTGGATCAGGGAGTCCATGTTGTTGCTCAAGGACCACCACAGCACGGACGACACCAAGGTGAACTTGAGAATGGCTTTACCCAGTTCGACAAGGGCATGCGTGCCGAAAATGCGTTTGAGTCCGTTGATCAAGCTCAGTTTGGAGCCTTTGGGTGCAACTGCCCCGAGTGAGAACAAGTAGCCCCCCGTCACACCCGAAGCCACAATCGCAGCGATCAAAGTGAACACCATGATGGGCATGACTGTGATGAAAGACGAGAGCAACTGGTCGCCGAAGTGCGCGGGCAATAGCAAGGGCTTGTCGATGGTGGTGCGGTCAAACACAAAGCCGTTGGCAAAAATTTGGGCCATGCGGCTGACCAGCCAGCCACCACTCATGAGCAAGATGGTCAGTGAACCGATGACAATGACGGCCGCTGGCAGCTCGGAGGAACGGGCTACTTGGCCGTCTTCACGCGCATTGCTGAGTTTCTTGGCCGTCGGGTCTTCTGTTTTGTCGTCACTGGAGGCTTCAGACATTGGTCACCCCCATCACATTGCGCACGACAGTGAAGCCCTGCACCCAAAGCCACTCAATGCGGGCGCCGATGCTTTCGAGGGATATGATCAAAATCAAAAAACCCGCGATGATCAGCGCAGGAAAACCGACAGCAAAAATATTCAAGCTGGGCGCGGCGCGGGTGACTACGCCCAGACCGACGTTGATGAACAACAGCGACACCATCACGGGCAAGGCCATCAACACCGCCCCTAAAAACACCATGGAGCTCCACTGCAAGACGCGGCCATACACGTCTTGGTTGAGGATCGAGGTGCCGATGGGCAAGGAAAAAAAGGATTCAGAGATGATGCCGAGCATGATGGCGTGGCCACCAAAACCCACAAAAATAAGGGTAGACATCACGATCATCAGCTGAGATATGACCGGCACGTTGCCCATGTTAGGGTCCATCATGCTGGCCATGGACAGGCCCATGGCTGCGGCGATGCTTTGACCACCCACCACCATTGCCGCCACCACCACTTGCAGGATCAGGCCCATCACCGAGCCGATCATGATTTGGTTGAACACCTCGACCAGCCCTGGGGCGGTGGAGGGATCGACCACAGGCCAAGTGTGCAGCGGGTAAACCAGCCAAGCCAAGACCAAGGCCATCAAGATGCGAAGGCGCAGGTTGAAGGCGTTCACTGAAAAAATGGGGGCCGTGATCATCAAGGCCGAAATGCGCAGCATGGGCCACAGAAAGGTGTAAAACCTTTCAATGACGTCGGCTGCGAGAAAGTTCATGGCGGCGTATTCCCGTGATCAGTTGAACAGGGTCGGGATGCGCTGAAAAATACTGCGCGTGAAATCGATCAGGGTGACCAACTGCCAGCTGCCAAACACCAGCAAGGCCAAACCCAGAGCGATCAGTTTGGGGATGAAGCTCAAAGTGGACTCGTTGATCGATGTGGCGGCCTGGATGATGCCGATGATCAAACCCACGGCCAAAGCCACCGTTAGCAAGGGCGCACAAACTAACACGGCCGTCCACAAAGCTTGGCGACCCAAATCGATGACCATCGCGGTGTCCATCTTGTACTCCTTTAAGGCATGGCAAAGCTGCCGGCCAATGAACCCATGATCAGGCTCCAGCCGTCGACCAGCACAAACAACATCAATTTGAAGGGCATTGAAATCATCATGGGCGACAACATCATCATGCCCATGGACATCAAGACG
Organism: Limnohabitans sp. 15K; assembly: GCF_002778285.1. GTDB lineage: Bacteria > Pseudomonadota > Gammaproteobacteria > Burkholderiales > Burkholderiaceae_C > Limnohabitans_A. The sequence goes on along the minus strand of NZ_NESM01000002.1, from coordinate 373,816 downwards.
CTGGCCACGATCAGGTCGATGACCACAAAGGGGATGTAAATCAGGAAGCCAATGGTGAAAGCGCTTTTGAGCTCAGAGGTCAAAAACGCTGGCACCAGCGTCATGAAGGGCACGTCCTGTGCACTGGCCACGCCTTTGTTTCGGGCGATTTCCATGAACATGGCGATGTCATCCTCACGGGTTTGCAAAAGCATGAAGGCCCGAATCGGCTTTTCGGCCGCGGCCAAGGCCTTGTCAAAACCCAAACCTTGGTTCATGTAGGGGAGCAGGGCGTTTTGGTAGACGTCGTTCAGCACCGGGGACATCACAAACAGCGTGAGGAACAGCGACAAACCCACGATCACCATGTTGGGGGGCGTTTGGCCCGTGCCCAAGGCTTGGCGCAGGATGGACATGACGATCACGATGCGCACAAAAGCCGTCATCATGAGCAGCAAGGAGGGCAACACCGACAAGGTGGTCATCAAGGCCAGCAACTGAAGCGTGATGCTGTACTGTGTGCCTTTGCCTGTGTTGCTGCTGGTGATGGCGGGCATGTCGGGTGCAGCCTGCGCCAGAATAGGCAACAGCCCCACCAACAGGGTGAGGATCAGACCAATGTGGAAAGTGCGCTTCATGGGGTAGGGGTTTCTGTGAGGGCGTCAATGGCGGCCGGGTCGCTGTGCAGGGCTTTGTCTGTGTCGTTGTGAGGCCACGGCGACAGCACGGTCATGTTGTGGACCGATACGCCCACCAGGATTTCTCGGTCATCGACCCGAATCAACATGATTTTCTGGCGGGTGCCCACCGACAGCGTTTCCAAGGTTTGCAGGCGTTGTGTGTGTTTGCGCAACAAGCCTTGGCCGTTTTGCAACCTGCGCAGTGTCCAAAGCAATGTCAGGAGCAAACCAATGACAAAAACGAAGCTGAACAGATATTGCAACCAGTCACCCAAAGTCCAAACCGAGGTCATGCCCGTACCGATCCGTGTCAGAGGTTGTCAAGGCGTTCGGAAGCCGGCACCACACGCGTCAGGCGGATGCCGTAGCGGTCGTTCACCAGCACCACTTCGCCTTGGGCCACCACGGTGTTGTTAACCAGCAGGTTCAAGGGTTCGCCCGCAATGCGGTCCAACTCAACCACGCTGCCTTGGGTCAAGCGCATCAGGTCACGGATTTTGATCACCGCACGGCCCACCTCAATGGACAAGGTGACAGGGATGTTTTGCAACACATCGCCATGGATCTGGCCTTTGGTGCCTGATTCTGGGATGAATTCTTCGGGGTTGTTCAGTTCGTTCATGGGCGCTCCTCAATGGGGTTCAGGCAATTAGGTTGGGGCTGATGGCATCGGTGATCTTGACGGCCACTTGGCTGCCCATCGCGCCCACTTCGACCTCGAAGACAGGCATGTCTTCGATCATGGCCCGCGCCGATTCGGGTTTTTTGAAAGGCAAGACATCGCCAGGTTGCATGGTTTGTAGATCCTGCAAGGACATGCTCAGCTTGCCCAACAAAATTTGGATTTCCAACTCGGCGTCGCGCACCGCGTCGTCCAGTTGAACGCGCCAGACCTTGTCGGACTCTTCGTTGCCGTCACCCGTCTGCACGCGGCTGCGCAGCACATCGCGCACAGGCTTGAGTGCGACATACGGGATCACCATGTCAATGAAACCAGAGCCTTGGTTGGTGGAGTCCGATTCAAATCGGCTCAGCACCACCAGGTCGTTTTCATCGGCGATTTGGGCAAACTGCGGGTTGATCTCAGAGCTGACGTGTTCAAAGTCGATCGGTGCCACAGGGGCCCAAGCTTCTTTGAAAGAGCGGAAAAAAACCTGCAAGATGATCTTGATGATGCGTGCTTCTGTCGGGGTGAACAAGCGGCCCGCGGGCAGTTGTCCAACGCCACGGCCAAAGCCGCCGAAAAAACTGTCCAGCGAACTGAAGACCACGGTGGTGTCAATCACCACCATGGCATAGCCACGCAAAGGGGCCATGCGGATGATGTTCACCGACAGGGGCGCCTTCAACTCTTTGATGTAATCACCAAAGCGAACAATTTGCGCCCGAGTGGGGTTGACCCTGGGGCTGGTGCGCAGCACTTCCAGCATGCCCAAACGGAACATGCGGATAAAGCGCTCGTTGATCATGTCCAGCGAGGCGACGTTCACCCCCAGGCTGCTGTCTTCAGCGGCCAGGTCGTGCTTGCGCACTTGGACATCCAGGTTGTAGCCCGTGTCCACTTCCATGCTGCCGTCGTTGAAGCTGGCCGACAGAGCGGCCAGTTCTTCGGGCGACAAGAGGTTTTGGGTTTCAGCCATGCTCATGGAAATCGATCAAATTCAACAAAATGTCGGGTCACTGAACCACAAAGCTGGTGAAATAGACTTCTTCGATGCCACCGAAGTCCTCGTACTTCTGCAACAAAGCGTTCATTTCTTCGCGAATTTTGGCGGCCAATTCTTTGCGAAACTCAGGTTTGGCCATGTCCGCTTCGGTCGTTTGACGCATGACATCCAGCGTCACAGAGCGCAGTGCAAATTCATGCTTTTTGGCATTTTTGAACACGCGTTCGTCGTAGTGCGTCATGATGGCCGCGTTCAGCTGGATGACTTTGCGCGTACCGGTCAAGTTGGAGACCAAGGGCTTTTCCAGCTCCATGTAGCTCTTTTCAAAACGCTCGAGTTCGGGCGATTCCTTGGCTTTCTTTTGGGGGGTGTTGTCACTGGCTGCACCTTTGGGGTCGGCGACGCTTTCTTCCATGGCTTTCATGGCTTGCTCAGCCGCCAAAGTGTCCTTTTTGTCAAAAAACCCGGTGACAAACATGGTGCCCACTGCGGTACCTACCAAAAGGAGCAGCGCCACCAAGGCGATCACGATGATCTTGATCAGGGGTGATTTTTTCTTGCCTTCAACTTCAATTTCTTCGTCAGCCATCATTGTTCCTTCAGTGTTTGCGTGTCAAACCAAGACATCCCACCCATCTTGCCCCATCTTCATTCGAGAAACCGGGGTTTGAACGGCTGAAAGGCTGGATTTTGAGTCATCCGCATTGGTTTTAGTCGATTTTGACATTTGTCCAGGTGTCGACTCTCCGCCACGTTTCTGGGTTTGACCATCGCCTACCTGCATTGAAGCAACATCCATGCCCATTTGGCTCAGGGTGTCTTTGAGTTTGGACATGCCTTCTTGCAGCAGTTCGCGGGTCATGGCTTGGGGTGCTGTGAACACCGCGTCCAGCTCACCACTGCGCATGCGCATTTCCACCTCGATGTGGCCCAAGGTGGCGGGTCGCAAAGAGAGTTTCAGGTGCCATTGGCCTTTTTCGATCTCGGACAAGATGCGCTGCCCCACGGCTTGGCCCATTTTTTCGGCCAAGTTTTGGGCATTTTCACTGCGTTGGGCATTTCCGGAGTCGGGTGCCGAGGCACTGGCGTCAGGGTTTTGTGCGTCCTGGCGTGCTGCAGCCGCCAAATCCACGCGGTGACCTGGCTGGCCAGACAAAGGCGTCGGTTGATCCGTTGCAGAGGCAGCGGTGTTGAGCGCAGCACCCTCGGCCCCTGTTTGGCTCAGGCTTTCCAGCAGTTCTGGCGTGGCGGTGTCCGTCAAATCGATTTCACTCAAAGCGATGCCGGATGCGGTGGTGGCAGGTTCTTTGGTGGGCGTCACGGCCTGCGGATTGCGCAGCATCCAGAAGGCGGCGGGGGCAGGTGAAGCCATCAAGTTGATTTGAACTTTGCTGATTTCAGAGGGGTCTTCTTGCGCTGGGCTGGCCCCGCGGGCCTTTTCTGTGGCTTGTGTCATGGTCCAAAGTGCTGCAGCAGTCAAGGCATTTGTCAGCAAGTTCAAATCAGACTTGCTGCCATTCACGCTAACGTTCATGTTGACATTTCCGTTGTTGTTTTCATTGGCGTCCCCGCTTGGGATGGCTGCTAAATGGCTGGCTTGAGCTTGGCTTGTTGAAGCGGGCGTCAGTATTTCGCCGGACAAAGCAGTTGTGTTGGCCGTTTTCGCATCACCCAACAAGGCGGTTTTGTTCAAGACCAGTGTCGACTCTGGTGAACTCGTTTGGGCGGGCGGTGTGATGACCGGTGTGCTGCCCATCAACCACTGAACAGCGGTTTCATCCAGCCCTTGTGAGCGGGCAAATGCTTCCAGGCTTTGTTCATCGGGGACGGTGGACTCCGAAGTGATGACGTTCATCGTCGGACCCAAATTCACGGCCTTGAGAAAATCCCCACCCAAAGAAGCGCCCAAATTGCCGCCAAAAGAGCCCGGAAATCCTGGCTGCAGAGCCGATGAAACGGCCACTTCTTGCCCAGCCGTCATGGCTTTGGATTCGGCGGAAGATTGCATGACCCCTGACATGATTTGTCCGAATTCGCTGTTTTCAGCGCGTGTGCTGGGGTCGTTGCTGGAGGCTGAAATGTCAACTTTGGCGCTGGAGGCTGTTTGGCTTGAGGTTTCAATCGATGTGATGGTCATGGGCGTGTTGTTTTTGGGTAAGCAATGACGGGGTCAAACACTCCTCGGTCAGCGGTCAATTCTTGCCGCTGGCCTGAGGAATACCCTGATCATGCAAGTTACGCACCAGGTTTGGGCGAGGAGCTTGGCCGATTCCTGTGGGGGGGTGTCAATCGGTGTGGCATGTACTTTGCTTAATGGTGTTGGAAAATTTACATCCTGATACCTTCTTCACCTTGCCAGCCCCGACCAGCCCATGACCACATTGACCCTGTCCGCCATCCGACAGAACTTCTCGCGCTTCGATTTGGCGGGTTTGGGCTTGCCCGTTTTGGTCTTGATGATCATGGCGATGTTGGTGGTTCCCCTGCCACCCTTGCTGCTGGACATCTTGTTCACCTTCAACATCATGATCAGCCTGGTGGTGATCATGATCGCGATTGGCACTCGCAAACCCCTCGAATTTTCGTCATTCCCTTCGGTTTTGCTGTTTGCCACCATGCTGCGCTTGGCGCTGAACGTGGCTTCGACCCGCGTGGTGCTGGTCAATGGCCATGAGGGCGCGGATGCCGCGGGCAAGGTGATCGCGGCCTTTGGCGAGTTCGTGATCGGCGGCAACTACGTCGTGGGTTTCATCATCTTTGTGATCTTGATGATCGTGAACTTCTTTGTGGTGACCAAGGGTGCAGGCCGCGTTTCCGAGGTCAATGCCCGTTTCACCTTGGATGCTATGCCTGGTAAACAAATGTCGATCGACGCCGACCTGAACGCCGGTGTGATTGACCAAGAAACCGCCAAAAAGCGCCGCGAAGAGCTGGCCCAAGAGTCTGACTTTTTCGGATCGATGGACGGTGCTTCCAAGTTCGTGAGCGGTGACGCCATGGCCGGCCTCTTGATTTTGATCATCAACATCGTGGGCGGCTTGGCGATTGGCATCGGCCAGCACAACCTGTCGGTGGGCGATGCCACCCGTTTGTATGTCTTGTTGACCATCGGTGACGGCCTGGTCGCCCAGATCCCTTCTCTGTTCCTGTCGCTGGCCACCGCCATCATCGTGACCCGGGTGACAACCTCCGAGTCCATGACCGAGCAGGCGACTGCCCAATTCTCGAATGTGCCGGCTTTGTTCATCTCGGCGGCCATTTTGACCATCATGGGTATGGTGCCCGGCATGCCACACCTGGTCTTTTTGGTGTTGGCGGGTGCCACAGCGGGTGTGGCTTTCATGATCATGCGCAAACAAATGCAGCTGGAAGAAAGCGCTGCCGCACCTGCAGCGCCCAGCAGCGACGCCCCCAAAGAGCTCGATTGGGACGATGTCGAGCAGGTCGATTTGATTGGTTTGGAAATTGGTTACGGTTTGATCCCCTTGGTCCACGTGGAGTCGGGTGGGCAATTGATGACCCGCGTGAAGGGCGTGCGCAAAAAGCTCTCGGCCGAACTGGGCTTTTTGGTGCAACCTGTGCGCATCCGCGACGCCTTGAACCTCGAGCCAGACGCCTACCACATTGTTTTGAATGGCGTGGTGCGTGGCCGCGGCGAAGTCAAGGTCGGCCGCGAATTGGCGATCAACCCGGGCAAGGTGTACGGCAAAATTGAAGGCCAAGCCACCAAAGAACCTGCTTTCGGTCTGGAAGCCGTCTGGATTCAGCCCGTGCTGCGCGACCAAGCGCGCGCTTTGGGTTACACCGTGGTGGACCCCAGCACGGCCATTGCCACCCACATGAACAAGGTGCTGCGTGACAACGCTTCCGAGTTGATGAGCCACGACGAAGCCCAAAAGCTGCTCGACAAACTGGCGGTCAAGTCGCCCAAGTTGGTCGAAGAGCTGGTGCCCGGCAAGTTGTCTTTGGGTGTGGTCACCCGCACACTGCAAAACCTGTTGCAAGAATCGGTGCCGATCCGCGACATGCGCACCGTTGTCGAGGCCTTGACCGAAGTCTGCGGCCGCACGCAAGACCCAGATCAATTGACACAGCTGGTACGTCCCAAGTTAGGCCGCATGATCGTGCAAAGTCTGACCGAAAACCGCGACACCCTGTCGGTGCTGACGCTGGACCCCCAGCTGGAGCAGTTGCTGCACAACGTGCTCCAACAAAACACCAATTCGGCCGGCATGGTGTTGGAGCCCAGTTTGGCCGAAAGCCTCTTCGCTGCTCTGCGCGAGAGTGCGCGCACGACCGAAGAGCAGGGCTTGCCTGCGGTGTTGGTGGTTTCTCCCGCCATTCGCCCCTGGATGTCCCGCGCCGTGCGCTACCGCGTGAACGACCTCACCGTTCTGTCTTACAGCGAAATTCCGGACGATCAGTCTGTCAAGGTGATCAACACCGTTCAAGCCGATCCACGCAACAACTCTTCCGCCCCCAAGGCCTGATAAATCATGGAACTCAAACGCATCATTGCCCGCGACAGCCGCTCCGCCAATGAAAAAGCCATCCAGTTGTACGGCAACGATGTCTTGATCATTTCCAGTCAGCGCGTGGACCAGCAGACCGAATTGATCGTGGCGGTGGACGTGGGCCCTGAACCCTTGGTGGAGGCGCCGCAGGCTTCTTTGCCCCCTGTCGACAGGACCGAGGAAAAAGCGTCATTCAAGGCGAACGACGAAAAGTTTGTGCCTTTTGCCGAGGTGTTTCAAAACGCCACCGCCCCTGTTGATGAGGCAAACGAAGCCGACGATGATGGCGCGATGGCCTTCGAAACCGCGCTCGAGCGCTTGCGTGCTCGCCCGGACGCACCCACGCCAGCCACCCCACTGGCCGCTCAGACCGGCATGGCCGCTGCTGAGCCGGTCGCTCTGCCAGTCCAGCATGACGTGCAAGCGGCCAAGTCGGCGCACTACGAACAGCAGCGCAGCCACGAAATTGTGGACATGCTGCGTGAAGAAATGGCCGCTTTGCGCAAGGAATTTGCGCTGTCGCGCCAAATGCAACCTTGGCAGCAAACCTTGGGTTTGTCGCCAGACATCCAAAAACTGACCCTGGCGATGCAAGAAGTGGGCATGCCCTCGGGTTTGCGTTCTTTGCTCACCGACAGCATCCAACAGCTGGAAACGCTGGACGAAGCCTGGCCTGTGGTTCAGCGCATGTTGGTGGAAGCCATGGACCGGCCTGTGGTGGCGACCCCCACCCAAGGCGTGCATGCTTTGTGCGGTCCCTCGGGGGCCGGCAAAACCTCGATGTTGGGCCGTTTGGCTTACGCGGCAGCCCAGGAACATGGTGCCGAAAAGCAGGTCATGATCAGCTACGGCGACCAGCGCCCCGGTGCTTGGTCGCAGATTCAGTTGTTGGCATCTCAAGCAGGCGCTTCTAGCTTTCGGGCTGCCGACATGGGCATGTTGCAGACGCTGCTGGACGACTTGCACGGCAAGACCGTCTGGATCGACACCCCGGGCGCTGATTTTTCAGCCCAAGCCCAACAACTTCAGTCGCAATTGACCCTGAACCTTCATGCGGTCCTGCCTGTTGATGCTACAGTGACCAGTGTGCAAAAAATTCTCCAAAACTCCGAAATTCGCTGGTCTTCATTGATGTTGACCAAAGTGGACGAAGCGGCTTATCCCTGGCCTTTGATCAAAGGTCTTTGTGAGCAGCCTCTGGGGGTATCTTGCATGGCAGAGGACGGCAAAATCAACGTGCCCGCTTTGGCTTTTGGCCCAGAGCGTCTGGTCGATTTGGCCATGATGCCTTTGCAGGCTTTCTTGCCCGAGATTCAGCACCTGAGCGGTGCCCAACCTTCTCCCAAAGCCGCCCGCAAGCCGCGAGCCAAAAAAGCGGCAGTTGCGGCCGCAGAAATTCAACCCAAGTCCCGTGCCGTCAAGCCACGGGCCACGACAATGTCGTCCGCCAAGGCCCTTCATGGATAAGAATACATTCCCCCAAGTCATTGGTGTCGCCAGCGGCAAAGGGGGCGCCGGTAAAACCACGGTGGCCATCAATTTGGCCGTCGCTTTGGCGCTCCGGGGGCATAAAGTGATGTTGTTGGATGCCGATTTGGGCATGGCCAATGCGCAAATTGCGCTGGGCGCTCATGCCCCGTTCAACATCAGCCATGTGCTCAATGGCACAAAAACCCTGCAAGAAGTGTTGGTCACTACCGCCCAAGGTGTGCGTTTGGTGCCGGGTGCTTCGGGTTTGCGCAATATTGCGGCGCTGGATGCTGCCCAAATTGCGACCATGATCCGTTCTTTTGACAGCCTCGATGAGCCGGTTGATTACCTGGTGGTGGACGTTGCTGCGGGCATTGCGCCTGCCGTTTTGGAGTTCATGGCCGCCTGCCAGCGCCGATTTGTGGTGGTGTGCGATCAACCTTCTTCGATTGCCGATGCTTACGGCTTGATCAAGGTCATGTCGACCGAGCAGTCGCTTGATGAAATTTATTTGATCCCGAATATGGTGGGCAGTGCCCACGAAGGTCGCCAGTTGTACCGGCGCCTGAACGACGTTTGTGCCCGTTTTCTGGGGATCTCGATTCGTTACCTGCATGCCATTGAGGGTGACGAGTTGGTCTTGCAAGCCCTGCGCAAATACCAGTCTGTTTTGGATTACGCCCCTGGCAGTGCTGCCTCGCGCGATTTCCGGGCTTTGGCCGAAGCGCTGGACCAGCTGCCGCCCATTCAGACGGCTTCTGGGCGCATGCAGTTTTTCATGGAGCGCATGCTCCGCGTGCCAGGGAACGGGTGACTCGCATGAGCAGCAACGTCTCTCTGTACGAAGAGGTTGGCAACCAACACGAGTCCATGATCTTGGCGCACATGCCCATGGTCAAACGGGTGGCTGTCCACCTGAAAGCGCGTTTGCCGCCTTTCATGGAATTGGATGAACTGGTTCAGGTGGGCATGGTCGGCTTGATCGAAGCCGCTCGGTCTTTTGACCCGACCAAAGGTTTTGAGTTCGAACACTTTGCCCTGAGCCGGGTGCGGGGGGCCATCCTGGATGAAGTGCGTCGTCAGTCGCATTTGCCACGTTCGGCCGTGGCCTTCAACAAAAACGAAAACGAAGCCAAACATGTGCTGGCCGCAGAGCTTGGACGTGCACCCACCCAGGCGGAGTTGGCCTTGTTCATGGGCAAAGAGATCGAGGAATTTCACAAAGAGCGCGGTCAAGCCAAACGCTTCGAGACATTCTCGATGGAAGTCGTCAACGATGAAGTGATGAGCATGCCAGGCGACAGTTCCATGCAGCCTGAGGTCATGGTGGAAGAGGCTGAATTCATGGAAGCCGTGGTGCAGGCCATTGATGAGCTGCCTGAGCGGGAGCGGCTGGTGATGTCTCTTTACTACGTGGAAGAACTCAACCTCAAGGAAATCGGGGAAGTTCTCGGGGTCAGTGAGTCCCGGGTCAGCCAAATTTTGTCTACCGTGGTCAAAAAACTGCGGCAAAATTTGCAAATTGCTTGAGTTTGACCATGTCTATCTTTGATCTTTTTTCACGCAACAAGCCCGTCGACGACATGCGTCGCGCGGAAGCTGCCTATGAAAAAGTGGCCTCCTTGAAGGGTGACTCGCATGAGGCGCGCAGTCTGCGCTTGCGCATGGGTTTGATTTGCCGGGCCCACTTGGACAAAACCTTTGTGGATGGCGCCGAGCAAACTGCGGCTTGGGAAGAGCTGGCCCGTACGGCCTTGATTCAGGGTGTGCCCATGCCTGAGGCCCCCAAACCATCCAAGTTTCAAAAAATCCGATCGGGTGACACCGAGATTTACGCTTACTTGCCCGAAGAATTTGTGAATGAGGCCTTTGCTTTGGGCTCGCGTTACCAAAGAACCGAGTTGTCAGCGCCCAAAGCCATTGAGGCCATGCAAGCCTTGGCCCATCAGATCAGCCATTACGAGTTGCGTTTGCCGGAGCCTTTTCAGGTGCTGGACTTTTTGCGCGAAGAGTTGGCCGCACAAGCTGCATTGGAAGAGGCGGCTGAATCTGATCCAACCGATGCCAACATGCCACCCGGCGCGTCTATGCCATGATTCCCATGGACGCTTTGCTCAACGCTTTGATGGCGATCGGTTTGCTGCTGGTCTTGATCCTGGTCATTTATTTGATCGACCGGGTCAATTCGATTGAATCCGAAACGCGCAAAGTGGTGACCACGCTCAATGAAAATGCGGCAAAACTGGCCACGCCTTCGATGGGCTTGAGCGCCAAGAAGCTTTGGGATGCCATGACGGGCAGATCCAACGAGGGCTTGGACCCTCAAGCCTTGGCCGATTTGCGCAGTCGCTACCCCGTGATTTTGTCCAAACACGCGGAAGCCCTGTACAAAGACGGCTTCAAAGACGGCATTCTCGGCTCGCCGCCGAGTGATCCCAAAAACACCAAAGAAATTGTCATGGCCAAAGGCCCTGTGGAGTCTTGGATTCCCACTGCCCAGGCCAACGCCTTGTACCAATGTGGCTTGAGCGCGTCTCAAACCCCCGAAGCCGAGTGGGGTCCTATTCGGGCCTCCATGGACGAAGCTGGGGAGTTCTTGTGGTCCAAAGCCCAGTTGGACGCCACCAGCCCCTTGTCCGAGTGGTTGATGCCTTCTTCTTCGTCCGACGCCACTGCGACTCCCGGCGCTTGAGCTCATCCGCTCGATGCGCATGAATCTCTGCAGAAATGCAAGACAGGCCTCAAGTTTCCCCCAGAACCGCCGATTCCTCTGTTACTGAAGTAGTAAAGGGGTTTTTCAAATGCGTGCCTATTCCAAGTTTGCTGAGAGTTACGGTTCTGTCCAAGTCACCACCGGTGTGGCCACTGCGGACAACATTCAGCTGATCCAGATGCTGTTTGATGGCTTGCTCGAGAGCCTGGCCTCTGCTACAGGTCACATTCAGAACAATGTGATCGAAGAAAAATCCAAAGCCATTGCCCGCGCTGGTCGCATCGTGGTGGGTTTGCAGGGTGCTTTGGACTTTGAGCGTGGCGGCGAGTTGGCGCAAAACCTCAACGAGCTGTATGGCTACATCACACGCCGACTGTTCCATGTCAACGCTTACAACGATTTGGCAGCGCTGGAAGAGGTCAAGACCTTGATCCAAGACATTTCGCAAGCTTGGCAGACATTGCCCACTTTGTTGGCCGACACCGGTCGCAAGACTTACTACGCCAACTGAAAAAAATAGTCCCTGTAAGAGGGTAAGGCCGATTGGTCTGCCCGACAGGGATCGAACCTGTGACCCACAGCTTAGAAGGCTGTTGCTCTATCCAACTGAGCTACGGGCAGAAGTTGCAAGATTCGCAGAAACACAAAAGGCCCTCACGGGCCTTTGTTGTTTGTGTGTCTGTCACCAGACTTTGGTAATTTCTTGAAGGTCAAACAACAGGAAATGGTCGGAGCGGCGGGATTCGAACTCGCGACCCTCTGCTCCCAAAGCAGATGCGCTACCAGGCTGCGCTACGCTCCGACTGACGTTATTCTAACCTTCAAAAACCTCATTCTTGGCCTTGCGGTCAAAAAAGTCAGCTGCCACGCGTGATGGGCATGCCCAAATCGCCGGGCAATGCCAGTTGCTTGGCCAGTTCCAACTTGGCCAGCGAGTTGCGGTGCACCTCGTCAGGACCGTCGGCCAAGCGCAGCGTGCGCTGGTGGGCGTAGGCATAGGCCAGCGGGAAGTCTTGCGACACACCGCCACCGCCGTGGGCCTGAATGGCCCAGTCGATGATCTGGCAGGCCATGTTGGGGGCCACGATCTTGATCATGGCGATCTCGGCCTTGGCCACCTTGTTGCCCACAGTGTCCATCATGTATGCGGCTTTGAGGGTCAACAAACGGGCTTGCTCAATCATGCAGCGCGACTCGGCAATGCGCTCTTGCCACACGGTCTGGCGTGCCACTTCGCGGCCAAAAGCCACGCGTTCGTTCAGGCGTTTGCACATCAACTCCAGGGCGCGTTCGGCGATGCCGATGGTGCGCATGCAGTGGTGGATACGACCAGGGCCCAAGCGGCCTTGTGCGATTTCAAAGCCGCGGCCTTCGCCGAGCAAGATGTTGTCGGCTGGCACACGAACATCTTTGAGCAACACTTCCATGTGGCCGTGTGGCGCGTCGTCGTAACCAAAGACCGACAGGGCACGCACCACGGTGATACCGGGGGTGTTGGCGGGCACCACGATCATGGATTGTTGTTCGTGACGACCCGCTTCAGGGTTGGTCTTGCCCATGACGATGTACACCGCACAGCGTGGGTCACCCGCGCCGGAAGACCACCATTTACGGCCGTTGATCACGTAATGGTCGCCGTCGCGGCGGATTTCGCATTCGATGTTGGTGGCGTCAGACGAAGCCACATCGGGTTCTGTCATCAAGAAGGCCGAGCGGATTTCACCGCGCAACAGGGGCTCCAGCCATTCGTCCTTCAGGCTTTCGCTGGCGTAACGCTCCAAGGTTTCCATGTTGCCGGTGTCCGGTGCCGAGCAGTTGAAAATTTCGGCGGCAAAAGGAACACGACCCATAATTTCGCACAAAGGCGCGTATTCCAGGTTGGACAGGCCTTGGGGCGCACGCGTGGACTTTGGCAAAAAGAGGTTCCACAGGCCTGCGGCCAAGGCTTTGGGCTTGAGCTCTTCGACAATTTTGGTGGGGACCCAAGCATTGCCTTTGGCGCGGTTTTCGGCGATCTCAGCAAAAAAGCGGGCCTCGTTGGGGTAAATGTGCTCTTCCATGAAAGCCAGCAAGCGCGCTTGCATGTCTTTGACCTTGGGGGTGTATTCAAAATCCATGGTCTATCTCCTAGGGGTTGGGGTTGTGTGTGAAAGAAATCAGGCTTGGCAAGCAAAACGCCAAGCCAACTCGGCCATCGGCCTTGCACCTGCACCCGAGCTTTTGGCTTGGTCGCTCGATGCTGTGCCGTCTTCGACGCGTTTGGCAATGCCTTGCAAAATGGCCGCAATGCGGAACATGTTGTAGGCGAGGTAAAAGTTCCAGTCTTTGGCCAAGGCCTCGGGCGTGGTGAATCCAGTGCGCTCGCAATAGCGGCGAATATATTCGGCTTCAGAGGGGATGCCCAGGGCCGCGAAATCCAGTCCGCCAATGCCCCGGAACGTGCCCGGTGTGATGTGCCAAGCCATGCAGTGGTAACTGAAGTCCGCCAAGGGGTGACCCAGGGTGGACAGCTCCCAGTCCAGCACCGCCAGCACACGGGCTTCGGTGGGGTGGAACATCAGGTTGTCCAGCCGGTAGTCACCGTGCACAACGCCGACCAAGGACTCGTCTTTGGCGCTGTCCGGGATGTTCTTCGGAAGCCACTCGATCAGTTGGTCCATCTCGGGGATGGGCTGCGTGATGGACGCGGCGTACTGCTTGCTCCAGCGGCCGATTTGGCGCTCGATGTAGTTGCCCGGCTTGCCGTAGCTCGACAAACCTTGCTTGGCCACATCCACTTTGTGCAGGGCTGCCAGCACGCGGTTCATTTCGTCGTAAATCGCGCCACGCTCAGTGGGTGTCATGCCTGGCAAAGACTGGTCCCACAGCACGCGCCCTGGCACGAAGTCCATGACGTAAAACGCCCGGCCAATGACCGATTCATCGTCACACAGCACATGCATTTGGGCCACAGGCACATCAGTGCCGTGCAGGCCTTGCATGACGGCAAACTCACGCTCGATGGCATGGGCTGAGGGCAGCAACTTGGCTACCGGCCCCGGCTTGGCCCGCATCACGTATTGACGCGACGGGGTGATGAGTTTGTAAGTCGGGTTGGACTGGCCGCCCTTGAACATTTCCACGCTCAAGGGACCTGCAAAGCCGGGCAGCTGCGCAGTTAGCCAGCGCTCTAGGGCCGAAATGTCGAAGGCGTGAGAACCCGTGACAGGCCGGGTCCCCACGAAATGATCAAAAGCACTCATGGGGTGACCCGTTCAAAGACTGTTGCCGCTGCACGCAGCGGTGATGGTGAAAATTCAGTGGGTGTCAGTGGTCCGCGTTCACGATCAGCATCAGGGCATCGCGGTCGAGCACCACCAAACCACCCGGCTCGATGCGGATGATGTGCTCGCGCTCCATTTGCTTGAGCTCCTGGTTGACCCGTTGACGTGAAGCGCCCAGCAATTGGGCGAGTTCTTCTTGGGCCAGTTGCAAGCTGATGCGAACAGCTTTCGCGTCCGACAAGCTCGGCACACCGTAGCTGCGCAACAAGTGGTTGAGCTGTTTGGCCAGTCGTGCACGCAAGGGCAGGGTGTTGAGGTCTTCCACCAAACCGTAAAGTTGGCGAATGCGGCGAGACTGCAGCCGCAGCATGGCTTCGTAAAACTCGACGTGCTGCGACAAAATTTTCTTGAAGTCGGCCTTGGCCACGTTCAAGGTGGTGGTATCGCCGTGTGCATAGCAGTCGTGCGTGCGGCGATCCCCGTCGAAGATCGACACATCGCCAAACCAGATGCCTGGCTCCACATAGGTCAAGGTGATCTGTTTGCCCGACACCGAGGTCGAGCTCACGCGCACCGCGCCCTTGGCACAGGCGATCCACTGCTCGGGTGGATCGCCGCGTGCTGCGAGCATGTCGCCGTCTTTGTGGCGTTTGACGTAAGCGCATCGAAGTATGTCGTGACGAAGTGAAGGTGAAAGGCTAGAGAACCAGCGACCCGCATTGATCGCTTCTCTTTCCTCCATTGTCAGAATCGGTTCGTCCATGTTCTGTCCTTTGAGTGACTGGTGATCGGAAATTTGTCGCCTGGGGGACCAGTCGCTTCATTCGTACTCGGGTTTTTGCTTGTTCAAGAATGCAGAAATGCCAATGCCTGCGTTGGTGTGGTGCAGGTTTTTGACAAAGTGGTCACGCTCGCGTGCCAACTGACCGTTCAAACTGCTGCCGTCGGCATCGGACAACAAATCTTTGATGCTGGCCAGTGCATTGGGTGCGCGCGCGTTGATTTGCTCGCACAGTTGCAGTGCTTGCTGAAGGGACTGACCCGCTTCGGTCAATCGATTGACCACGCCCAGCTGATGCAAGCGCTCGGCACCGATGCGTTCACCGCACATGAGCAGTTCGCTGGCCAATTGGCGAGGCACGGCGCGCGACAGGCTCCAGCTGCCACCGCCATCGGGCGACAGGGCAATGCTGCTGTAAGCCATCACAAAAACGCTGTTGCGCGCAGCAACAATCATGTCGCAAGCCAGCGCCAGTGAAAAACCAGCACCCGCTGCTGGGCCTTCCACGGCTGCGATCACGGGCTTGGGGAATGTGCGAATGGCTTCGATCCAGTTGTGCAGGCCTTCAATGCTTTGCGCTTGGTGTTCGGTCGGCAGCTGGCGGTTGTTCAGCAGGCGCTGTAAATTGCCGCCCGCGCTGAAGATGCCATTGGCTCCGGTGATCACCACGCTGCGCACGTCTGGGCTGGACTCGGCCACACTCAAGGCTTCGACGCCTGCGGCATACATCTCCGGCCCGAGGGCATTGCGGAACTCGGGGTTGCTGAGGGTCAGGACCAGGGTCTGGCCTTCGCTGGTGCTGAGCAATTGGGCCGTCATGTTTAGCCTTCGGTGTGCATGAGCGACAGGCCAATGGCACCCCGGCGGCGTAACCAAGGGCTGGGACGATAACGGGGGTCACCATAAACCGTTTGAAGGTTAAATAACACTTCCAAAATGCTGTCGGGACCCAAGCGGTTGCCCATGGCCAAGGGTCCCATGGGGTAAGCCAAGCCCAAGGTGACGGCGGTTTCCAGGTCTTGCGGGCTGCAGATGCGCTGCTGGCAAATGTCAGAGGCGATGTTGACGATTGTTGCGACCACGCGTTGCGTGACAAAGCCGCCACTGTCGCGAATGACCGAGACGGCTTTGCCGTCGCGTGCAAACAAAGCGTGTGCTGCGTCGCGCATGTCTTCGCGTGTCGCAGGGTTGGTGGCCAGCACGCGCCGTTTCGTGGCGCCGTCGTCGAACAGCATATCGATGCCTACGGTGCGGGCAGGGTCCAGGCGCTCGACCACAGCCACGGTGGTGATGTCAAAGCCCAGCGGTGCGACGATGGTGAGTGCCTCGGGGGAGGGCGATGCGCCTGTTTCGACTTTGGCCCCCAGGTTTTTCAGAATTTGCAAGAGTTCCATTCGCCGGGCAGCTCTGGGCGATACCCAGACGGGCGGGATGTTTTCGACCACAGGAACGGGCGGCTCGGGGGGCACTTGCGCAGCGCCTTCCACGTATTTGTAGAAGCCTTCGCCGACTTTTTTACCGACCACGCCACCGGCCAGACGCTGCGCGGTGATCACGTTGGGGCGGTAGCGCGGCTCTTCATAGTACTGGTGGTAGATCGCCTCGATGACGTGGTGAGACACATCCAGCGCCGTCAAGTCAAACAGCTCAAAGGGGCCGAGCTTGAAGCCCACTTGGTCACGCAAGATGCGGTCGATGGTGGCGAAATCGGCCACCCCTTCGCTCACGATGCGCAAAGCTTCGGTGCCGTAACCGCGCCCAGCGTGGTTGACGATGAAGCCCGGCGTGTCTTGCGCTTGCACAGGTGTGTGGCCCATTTGTCGGGCAAATTCAGTCAGGCGCACGCAGACAGCCGGGTCGGTTTTGAGACCGGCAATCACCTCTACCACCTTCATGAGCGGCACGGGGTTAAAGAAGTGGTAGCCCGCAAACTGGGCAGGGCGCTGTAGGGCAGCGGCAATGGCGGTGACCGACAGCGAAGAGGTGTTGGTGACCAGCACGGCCGTGGGGGCCAGCACTTTCTCCAGATCGGTGAACAGGCTTTTCTTGATCTCGATTTTTTCGACAATGGCTTCGACCACCAATTCGCACTCGGCCAAGTCTTGCAGGCTGCTGGCACCTTTCAGTTGGCTTTTGTAGCTTGCGACAGCTTCAGGGCTGAGGCGTCCTTTTTCTTGCAACTTGTCCCATTGCTGGAACACCGCGTCTCGGGCTTTGGCGATGGCTTCGGCCTGGGTGTCGTAAAGCCAGACTTGGCTGCCAGCTTGGGCGGCGATTTGGGCGATGCCTCGGCCCATGGCCCCTGCGCCAATGATGGCGACTTTGGAAAATGCGAGCGTCATTTTTGGATGAAAAAAATGGAGTGGAAAGAAACGGCGCTTTGGCCTCAGCGGCGAACCTGCAAGGCGCCGGGGTTCACGATGTTGGTCGGTGTGCCCTTGATGTAATTGACCACGTTGTCAAATGCAGCGCCGAAATACAGTTCGTAATTGTCTTTTTCGACATACCCAATGTGCGGCGTGCAAATGCAGTTTTCCAAGCGCAGCAGGGCCGAGCCTTGGAGGATGGGTTCTGACTCAAACACATCGACCGCAGCCAAGCCGGGACGGCCTCGGTTCAGGCCGCCAATCAAAGCGTTGGGTTCGATCAATTCGGCGCGGGAAGTGTTCACGAACAAGGACGTGGGCTTCATCCGGCCCAAGTCCTCGCTGGTCACGATGCCTTGAGTGGCTTCGTTAAAGCGCAGGTGAACCGACAGCACATCGGCTTCTTCAAAGAAAGCCGCACGACTGGCCGCTGCTCGGTAGCCGTTTTGAATGGCTTTGTTGCGAGACTCGTCGCTGCCCCAGACCATCACGTCCATGCCAAAGGCTTTGCCGTAACCGGCAACCAACTGGCCGATTTTTCCGTAGCCCCAAATGCCCAGTGTTCGGCCTTTGAGGACCGTGCCCAGCCCAAAATTGGTGGGCATGGAGCCCGCTTTGAGCCCCGATTGTTGCCAAGCACCGTGCTTGAGGTTTCCTATGTACTGGGGCAAACGCCGTGCGGCAGCCATGATCAAGGCCCAGGTCAGCTCAGCGGGAGCGACGGGCGAACCCACACCTTCGGCCACCGCGACACCCCGTTCGGTGCAGGCGGCCAAGTCGACGTGCCCTCCCAATCGACCCGTTTGGGCAATCAATTTCAAGCGGGGCAGTTTCTCGATCACAGCCCGGGGTAAATGGGTGCGTTCGCGGATCAGCACGATGATGTCGGCATCTTTGAGGCGAACTGTCAATTGCCCCATGCCTTTGACCGTGTTGGTGTAAACCTTGGCCGAGAAATTTTCGAGTTTGGCGGCGCAGTCGAGTTTGCGGACCACATCTTGGTAGTCGTCAAGAATCACAATGTTCATCCCTCCATTGTGCCTTGACGAAGCGGCCCTATTTGGCCGCTGGGGGTGCTTTTCAGGTCAAACGCGAGCCTGTGAGGCCTCGATGGCCGCCAAGCGGTCCAATTCGGCGCACACATCGGCCATTCGTCCGGAAATGACCATGCGTCCTGCACCTTTGACCCGCTGGTCGCTTTCTGTGACGCGCAACACCCGCAAGGCCGGAGTGACAGGCGCTGCGTGCACCCGGTGCGGCTGGGCGCTAGGTTTTAAGCCTTGAGGCATGCAGGCAGGGCGGCGTGTTGCCCAGACTGGACGCAGTGCGGCATTGGCTCGCGAGGGCTTGGGCACGACCGAGGCAGGGCGGGTCAAGTTGGAGAGGCCTTGAAACAGACCCGAAATAGCAAGCAGAGCGATTCCCATGTGAAACCTTTCAAAAGCATGGAGGTTGGACACAGGCAGGATTGCTGAATGAGCCTGTTGCACCAGGGCCGGCGGAACCATTCCGCCTGCGCCCGCCACCTGGTGCATCAAGCAGAGGGTTTACATGAGCAGCGTGTTGCGGATCAGGCCCACGGCCAAACCTTCGATGTCAAAAGGTTCTTCGGGGTTGACCACGATGGTCGGGTAATCGGGGTTTTCGGGCAAAAGCTCAATGCCCGTGGCGGTCTTGCGCAAGCGTTTGACGGTGACGTCATCGCCCAAGCGGGCCACCACGATTTGGCCATTGCGGACATCTTTGGTGGATTTGACGGCCAACAGGTCACCGTCCATGATGCCTGCATCGCGCATGGACATACCGCGAACGCGCAACAGGTAGTCAGGCTGCTCGGTGAACAAGCTGCTTTCGATTTGGTAAGTCCGGTCGACGTGCTCTTGCGCCAAAATGGGCGAGCCGGCAGCCACTCGGCCCACGAGTGGCAAACTCAGCTGGCCCAAACCGGGCAATGTGAGGCTGAAAAGGTCGGACGGTGCGCGAAAGCTGCTGCGGTTGCTGCCCTTGAGGCGAATGCCGCGGGAGGTGCCGCTGACCAATTCAATGGCGCCTTTGCGGGCCAAGGCCTTGAGGTGTTCTTCTGCCGCGTTGGCCGATTTGAAGCCCAGCACGCTGGCGATTTCGGCACGCGTGGGTGGTGCGCCGGTGTTAGCAATGGTGTTCTGGATGAGTTCCAGAATTTCTTGCTGCCGGGCGGTGAGTTTGGGGCTGTCGGTCATGGCGGTCTCCTTGTGAGGACTGGATAAACTGTTTTTCTATCCAGTGACTGTATTTTTAACCAGTTTTTAGGGTTGTGCAAGTGGTGGCGTCAAAAAAAATTCAAAAAGTGGTGGTTTTGGGCACAGGTGGCACCATCGCGGGCACGGGCAGCAGTGTCAGTGACCACACCGGCTACACCGCGGGGCAACTGAGCGTCCAACACCTTTTGGACGCTGTGCCGGGTCTTCAGGACAGCTTGCAGGGCCATGATCTGGTCTGCGAACAGCTTGCACAACTCGACAGCAAAGACATGGACCACGCCACTTGGCAGGTGCTGGCGCAGCGTTGCACTCATTGGCTTGAGCAAGCTGATGTGGTTGGCATCGTCATCACGCATGGCACCGACACGCTCGAAGAAACCGCATGGTTTTTGCAACAAGTTGTGGACACCCACAAACCCGTGGTGTTGACCTGCGCCATGCGCCCGGCCACGGCTTTGGCCCCTGATGGGCCGCAAAACCTGCTGGATGCATTGACCTTGGTGTGTGACCCCCAAGCGCAAGCGGTCATGGTGGTTTGCGCCGGTCGCATCCACAGTGCGCGCGATGTGCAAAAGGTCCACCCTTACCGGCTTGACGCATTCAGCTCCGGTGAGGCCGGTCCGCTGGGTTTCATGGAGCAAGGCCGTGTGCGCTGGTGTGCTTCAAACGCCAGGCCAATGGGGCATGCCTTGCATGCCCAAGCCCGCCTTGCCTTGGTGGTGCCCGCTGCCGATTGGCCTTGGGTGGCGGTGCTGCATAGCCATGCAGGCGCAGACGCCCGCCAAGTCAAGGCACTGGTTGCTGCAGGTGTCAAAGGGTTGGTTGTGGCGGGTACGGGCAATGGCACTGTGCACCATGCGTTTTTGACCTCATTGGGTCAAGCTCAGGCGCAAGGTGTGGCCTTGCGTCTGGTTTCGCGCTGCACAGAGGGGCAAATCGTGGGCCAAACCGAGTTGCAGCCCTCAACGCTGGGTTTGAACGCCTTCAAGGCACGGGTCAGTTTGATGTTGGATTTGCTCGAATAAAGCGCAAAACCCAGGCGTCTTCAAGCCAAGCCCAGAAACCACAAAGCCCCGCACTGCGGGGCTTTGTGGTTCGGCAAACCGAAAAAAATCAGCCCGCCAGCGCCGCAAAAGCCCGAGTAGTGATGTCTTCCACGCTACCTGTACCGCTGATGGCACGGTATTGGGGGGCCGCAGCGGCGTCTGTTTTGGCCCAGCCCGAGTAATAGTCGACCAAGGGTCGGGTTTGGGCGCTGTACACATCCAGGCGCTTTTTGACCGTTTCTTCCTGGTCGTCGGCACGTTGCACCAAGGGTTCACCGGTCACGTCGTCCATGCCAGCCACTTTGGGTGGGTTGAACTTGACGTGGTAGGTGCGGCCCGATGCGGGATGCGAGCGGCGGCCGCTCATGCGGTCGATGATGGCGTCAAAGGGCACATCAATTTCGAGCACGTAATCGAGCTTGACGCCAGCCGCCTTCATGGCATCAGCTTGGGGAATGGTGCGGGGAAAGCCATCAAACAGAAAGCCATTGGCGCAGTCCGCTTGGGCGATGCGTTCTTTGACCAAGTTGATGATCAGGTCATCGCTGACCAGCCCACCCGATTCCATGACGGCTTTCGCTTCCAGGCCCAGGGGGGTGCCCGCTTTGACTGCAGCACGCAGCATGTCGCCGGTGGAGATTTGAGGGATGTTGTATTTCTGGCAAATGAAGGTCGCTTGTGTGCCTTTGCCGGCGCCGGGTGCGCCCAACAGAATCAGTCTCATGGGGAAGGTCCTTATTGTTTGAAGTCGGTTCGGTCGGCCAGACCCGAAGCCCAACCATTTGTTTTTGAGAATATCACGCCAGCCTCAAAGCTGGCTTACGGTGTAAACCCGCGCATTCAGCCCAAAAGTTGGCGCACGCGGGCCAGATCTTCGGGCGTGTCCACGCCGGGACCGGGAGCCTCGGCGGTCACATGCACCGCAATTCGGTGCCCGTGCCACAGGGCGCGAAGTTGCTCGAGCGACTCCATGGTTTCAATGGGTGCAGGAGGCAATTGAGGGAACAGCGCCAAAAAACCGGCTCGGTAGGCGTAAATGCCAATGTGCCGCAGGGGGGCGGGGTTGGGCAAGGTGTTGAAGCCCTCTGCTGTTTGGCCGTCTCGCCACCAGGGAATGGGCGCGCGGCTGAAATACAAGGCCATTTGGCGTGCATCCATAACCACTTTGACCACGTTGGGGTTGGTGAACTCCTCCACCGAGCCGATGGCATGGGCGGCCGTGCTCATGCTGGCTTCGGGCCGCTCGGTCAGCACACGCGCCACATCGTTGATCAGGCCGGGATGCATCAGAGGTTCATCCCCTTGCACATTGACCACCACGGCATCGCTGGGCAACCCTAAGAGTTGGCAAGCTTCGGCCAAGCGGTCGCTGCCGCTGATGTGGTCTTGTCGGGTCAACAGGACTCGAACACCGTGCGCCTGGCAAGCTTGCACGATGCGTTCATCGTCTGCAGCCACCACCACTTGCGCAGCCTGGGACAACAAAGCGCGTTGGGCGACGCGCACCACCATGGGCAGTCCGCCGATGTCGGCCAAGGGTTTGTCTGGCAAGCGGCTGGAAGCCATGCGCGCCGGAATCACCACGGTGAAGCCGGGTTGCTTCAAGGATGCGTTCATGGATGGTGCCTCAAAGCGCTGGACGCAGGGCGGCAAGTTGGTCGATTTCTTCGTCGCTCAGGGTGCGGGCTTCGTTTTCCAGCAAGATCGGAATGCCGTTGCGCACCGGGTAGGCCAAGCGGGCACTGCGCGAGAGCAGTTCTTGCCGCTCACGGTCGAAGTTGAGCGGTCCTTTGGTCACTGGGCAAACCAGCAGTTCAAGCAATTTGGTGTCCATGGGCCAATGATAACGGTCTGACAGCTCGGGGCGAGACCGATTCAGTGAGGGGTTTGGCGCTTCAAAAGTTCGTCGATGCGCGTGTCCAGCATGTCCCAAAAACCACTGACCGGCGTGACCACCAGCGGCACGGCCAATGCCCCGGGCTCGTGCGCCCAGAGTTTGGCCGCGTCTTTTTCGGTGCAAATCCAGGTTTTCTCGGGCTGCGCGGGCCAGTCTTGGTAGTCGTGGTGGTCGGGCAGGGCGGTCGTGCTCGCCAGCGGCAGGCCCGATTGACGCAGCATCTCGAAAAAGGCCTCGGGCCTGGCCAGGCCTGCCACCGCGTGCAGGGGCGGTGCATTGTCCGTGGTCAGGCTTTGAAGCGGGATGCGCCGGCCATCAGCGGTCAGCGCATGGTCGGCCAGTTGGCGCGGGGCGTGGTAAGCCCCCGCAGACAGCGCGGCGACTTCAGGACCGGAGTGCAGCACCGCGTCGACGGGTCGGGGCCACGTCTCGCGCAGGGGCCCGGCGGGCAACAACCAGCCATTGCCAATGCCGCGCTCGTCCAACACGCAAATCTCGATGTCCCGCGCCAAGGCCAAGTGTTGCAAGCCATCGTCACACAGCAATATCTGCACTTCTGGGTGTGCTTGCAGCAAGCCCATCGCGGCATCGGCCCGAGCCCGACCCACCCAAACGGGAACGCCCGTGGCTTGGTGAATCAGCAGCGGCTCGTCACCCACGTCAAGTGGTTTGCTTTTTGAGGTCACGGCGCGGGTGTCGCGGGTCTGGCGGCCATGCCCGCGTGAGATCACCCCGACTTTGAATCCCCGCGCCAGCAGGTGTTTGGCCAAGGCCATGGTGACGGGGGTTTTGCCTGCGCCACCCGCCACCACATTGCCCACTACGATGACCAAAGCGGGGACGCGCTGGGTTTTGAAAAAACCCATGGCAAAGCCCAAGCGACGAAGTGCGATCAAGCCCCCATAAATCGCGGCCACAGGCCGTAAGGCCCAAGCCACCGGCCCCCGCCGCAGCCAGACGCGGGGCAGATGTTGGTGGAGGAATCCGGTCAGGCCCATGAGGATCTGAGCCAATCAGGAGCCCGGTGCTTCGGCGGACTGGGCCGCAAAGCTGATTTTGGACAAGCCGCTGCGGCGAGCCGCTTCCATGGCATGCACCACGCTTTGGTGGGTGGCAGAAGCGTCTGCGCTGATGACCAGCATGGCATCGGGGTGAGCCAAGGGCGTCAGCACGGCCACCAAAGCGCCCATCGAGCGGCTGCCCAAGGGGGACTTGTTGACGGCGTATTGCCCTTGCGCTGTGATGCTCAGCACGATTTGACGCGGTTTTGGACGGGAAGCCGTGGCATCGGCCACCGGCAAGTTCAGCTGGATCTCGGTCAGGCGCGACCAGGTGGTGGTCAGCATCAGAAAGATCAGCACCACCAACAGCACATCGATGAAGGGAACCAGGTTGATATCGGGTTCGGGGGATGCAGATCGGGGTTTGAAGTTCACGGCCAACCTTTTCAAGCGCGCGCACGGCTCAGATGCCGGGCAAAAGTCTCGGCCGCCACTTCCATGTCCAGCACATGGCGATCCACCACGGCGCGAAAGTAGCGCCAAAACATCAGGCTGGGGATGGCCACGATCAGGCCAAAAGCCGTGTTGTACAGGGCCACCGAAATGCCATGCGCTAACAAAGCCGGTTGGTTGTTGGCCGCGGTGTGCGCCCCAAAAATCTCGATCATGCCCACCACGGTGCCCAGCAAACCCAACAAAGGGGCGGCAGAGGCAATCGTGGCCAAAGCTGGCAAAAAGCGATCCAGCCGCTGGGCCGCCAAACGGCCCGCCATTTGCATGTGGGCTTGGATGTCTTCACCTGTGGCATCCCGGTTGTCTTGAACGCAACGCAACCCACTGGCCAACACAGGCCCCATGGCACCGGCCTTGTTCAGGGTGTGAACCATTTCGGAAACAGGCACACCACGCTGCAGTGCTTCCATGGTTTGCGCCAAGATGTGGGGGGGCATGACTTTAGCGGTTTGCAGCTGAATCCAGCGCTCCAAGATCAAGGCCAAAGCCAAAACCGAGCACAGAATCAAGGGCCAAATGGGCCAACCAGCGGCTTGTATGATGGACAGCAAGAACAGACCTTCCAGTTTTTCGCGGATGAATGAGGGCTGATTATCAATGAACGACTCAATTGCTCGAAAAGCTTCTCATGCGTGCCCAAGGGCTGGCCAAATCTGTGGATAACTTTGTGAAGAACTTTGCGATTTTGGCCACTTGGCAAACTCCGGTATGAAAAAAATCCCTTGAATTTGAACGGTAATTTTTAAAATAGTCAATAAAATCAATGACTTGCAAAGATGTTCTAATGTTTCTTGTGCCTCCTGCTCTCAAAGGCCTCTGTGACGCCACTTGTGGAGTACTTTCCTTGATATCGCTTGGCTTGGCCACCCAAAACCCCCTTGCAAGCCCCATAAAACCGACATGACATGCCTGTGAATGACGATTTAAAGCCCCGCGCTTGGACGGTGTCTGCGCTTTGCCGTGCCATGGCGGACACCTTGGATGCGCAATTCAACCCGGTGACCGTTCGTGGTGAGGTAACTGGCTTTTCACGCGCAGCCAGCGGGCATTGCTATTTCTCCATCAAGGACGACACGGGTCAGATCCGCTGCGCCATGTTTCGCCGGGCCGCCAGTTTGATGGACTTTGCCCCGCGCGACGGCGAACTGGTCGAGGTGCGTGGCCGTCTGGGCGTGTACGAGGCCCGGGGCGATCTGCAGTTGATTGTCGAATCCATGGAACGGGCCGGGCAGGGTGCTTTGTTTGAGCAGTTTCTACGCCTCAAAGCCAAGCTGGAAGCCGAGGGCCTGTTCGACCCCGCTCATAAACGCGATTTGCCCGTGCAGCCCCGCGCCATTGGCGTGGTGACTTCGCTGGGCGCGGCCGCATGGCACGACGTGATGACCGCCTTGCAGCGGCGCGTGCCGCACATCCCGGTGTTGATGGCACCGGCCTTGGTCCAGGGTGCAGGGGCTGCGGCCACGCTGGTGCAGGCTTTGCAAAACATGTTTGCCCTCACAGCTGAAGACAACCCCCTCAGCCCGCCCGTGGACGTGATCTTGCTGGTACGCGGTGGCGGCTCGATGGAAGACCTGTGGTCGTTCAACGATGAAAACCTGGCCCGGGTGATCGCCCAAAGCCCGGTGCCGCTCATTTGCGGTGTGGGCCATGAGACCGACTTCACCATCGCCGACTTCGTGGCCGATGTGCGCGCCCCGACGCCGACGGCTGCGGCCGAGATGGCCGCGACCGACCGGGGTGTGGGTTTGGAGGCTTTGTCCGTTTTGGAACATCGGCTGAGTCGTGGTCTGCTGCGCCAGCAAGACCGGCAGGCCCAGCGCTTGGACAGCGTGGCTGCCCGGTTGGGTGTGGGTCTTGTCCGTCAGCAAGACCGGCAATCCCAGCGCCTGAGCGCCATCTCCACCCGTTTGAGCCGTCCGCAAGCTGTGCTGGGTGAGCACCGGCAGTGGCTGGACCAACTGTCGCACCGTTTGCAAGCGGGAGCGCAAACCCAGTTGACGGCCAGTGGCCACCAGCAGGCACGTCTGAATGATCGTTTGGGTTTCAGCCGGGCTCAGCAGGTTCAGCAGCGTGCCCAACGATTGGAGCGTGCCGCTTTGCGCTTGTCGTCGGTGGACCCGCACCGGGTGCTGGAGCGCGGTTATGCCTGGCTGAGCGACGACAAGGGCCAGGCCCTGACCCATGCCGGCCAGTTTGAGCCCGGTCAGAGCGTGCAGGCCACTTTGTCGGATGGCGTGGTGCCATTGACGGTGTCTCGGTAATGCAGTGATCCAGGGGAAGCCGAGGAGAGTTGGGGCCAGGGCTCCTCATGAGGGAGTACCCAAAATCGTCGCCCTGGCCCCAACCCTCCTCGGCTTTGTGTACTTCTGGTCATTCAAAGCAGTGACCTGCAGCACCCAAGGGCGATCACGCTGCCCCTAAAATGCACCCGTTGACCTTTTTCCCTAACCACCTAAGGACACCCTCATGGAACACACCTTGCCCGCACTGCCTTACGCGATCGACGCTTTGGCCCCCCATTACAGCCAGGAAACCCTGGAGTTTCACCACGGCAAGCACCACAACGCCTACGTTGTGAACCTGAACAACCTGCAAAAAGGCACTGAATTCGAGAGCATGTCCCTCGAAGAGATCATCAAGAAGTCCAGCGGCGGCGTGTACAACAACTCGGCCCAAATCTGGAACCACACTTTCTTCTGGAACTGCATGAAGCCCAACGGTGGTGGCGAGCCCACAGGCGCATTGGCCACGGCCATCAACGCCAAGTTTGGCAGCTACGCCGCTTTCAAAGAAGCCTTCGTCAAGAGCGCCGTGGGCAACTTCGGCTCCGGCTGGACATGGCTGGTCAAGAAAGCCGACGGCTCGGTTGACATCGTCAACATGGGTGCCGCTGGCACACCCCTGACAACTGGCGACACCGCCTTGTTGACTGTGGATGTCTGGGAACACGCTTACTACATCGACTACCGCAACATGCGCCCCAAGTTCGTTGAGACCTTCCTCGACAAGCTGGTGAACTGGTCGTTTGCCGAGAAGAACTTCGGCTGATCGAGGTTTTCTCCAAGTCAAAAAGCCCGCTGATGCGGGCTTTTTGCTTTTTGGTCCGAAGGTGAATGTGACCCCAGGGGGACAGGTTCGACCAGAGCCAACAACCTGCTGCTGGGTTGACCTTCAATCCACCACTGAGCTGAGCATGGGCTGGGGCCGGGCACCGATTTTGGGTACTCCCTCATGAGGTGTCCGGCCCCAGCCCATGCTCAGCGGCACCCGAAGCACCAAGTCCCAAGGAAAGTCAGCGAATCATCATCCCCCCATCCGCCACGATGGTCTGCCCCGTCACATACTGCCCAGCCGGGCTGGCCAAAAACACCGCCACACCACCAATGTCGTCCGGCTCGCCCATGCGACGCAGCGGCGTTTCGCTGTTGTACTTGGCGCTCATCACCGGGTCCTCGTGCAAGGCCTTGGCAAAGTCGGTCTTGATCAAGCCTGGCGCGATGCAGTTCACGCGGATGTTGTCCGGTCCCCATTCCACGGCCAGGTTGCGCGCCAGCTGCATGTCGGCCGCCTTGGAGATGTTGTAGGCCCCAATAATGGCCGAGCCGTGCAGGCCGCCGATCGACGACACGATGACGATGGCACCGTCCTTCTTGGCTTTCATGTCGGGGTAGACCATGGTGCACAGCCATGTGTTGGACAGCACGTTGTTGCGCATGACCTTGTCGAACACCTCGTCGCTCATACCTGTGGTCGGGCCGTAGTAGGGGTTGGTGGCCGCATTGCACACCAAGATGTCGATCGCGCCCCAGGCCGCGCGGGTTTGGTCGATCAGGTTTTGCAGCTGCTCTTTGCTGGAGATGCTGGCGGCAATCGCCATCGCCTCGCCGCCAGCGGCCTGGATTTCCTTGACCACCACTTCGCAGGCGTCCTGCTTGCGGCTGGACACCACCACCTTGGCGCCTTGCCGGGCCAGCTGGTGTGCGATGGAACGGCCAATGCCCCGGCTGGAACCCGTGACGACGGCGACTTTGCCTGTGAGATTGAACAGCGACATGAAACGGTCTCCTTGTTTGAATCACTGGCAGTCTGCCCTTGTGCGGTGCCCGTGTCTGTCTTGCGGGTGTCACCTCTTTTTTTGTAGGAGCCCCGCCCTCTGGGCGAATGCTTATGGTCTGCGGGCATTCAATCGCGGCGAGGGCGCCACTCCTACAGAACACCGATCTCTGCGCCACAATGCGGCCCATGGAACAAGTTGATGCTGTTGTGAT
Organism: Limnohabitans sp. 15K; assembly: GCF_002778285.1. Classification (GTDB taxonomy): domain Bacteria; phylum Pseudomonadota; class Gammaproteobacteria; order Burkholderiales; family Burkholderiaceae_C; genus Limnohabitans_A. The sequence continues at coordinate 345,418 of NZ_NESM01000002.1, read as the reverse complement.
TGGGGCCGGAGTGGTCGGCCTGGCTGTGGGGCGGGCGCTGGCACTTTCGGGCCGCGAGGTGATGGTGCTCGAATCGGAAAACGCCATTGGCACGGGCACCAGCTCGCGCAACAGTGAGGTCATCCACGCGGGCATTTATTACCCTGCGGGCTCGCTCAAGGCCCGGCTGTGCGTGCAGGGTAAGCAAATGCTTTACGCCTATTGCGCCGAGCGCGGCGTGGCGCACAAGCAGTTGGGCAAGCTGATCGTGGCCACCAGCCCCGAACAAGTGTTGGCGCTGGATGGCATCATGGCCAAGGCGGCTGCCAACGGTGTGCACGATTTGCAAAAACTCTCGGCTGCCCAGGCCCAAGCGCTGGAGCCTGCGCTGTCTTGCGAAGCGGCGCTGCTTTCTCCCAGCACTGGGGTCATCGACAGTCACGGCTACATGCTCGCTCTGCAGGGCGACATGGAAAACGCAGGCGGCCTGCTGGCGCTGGTCTCGCCCGTGCAGCACATAGGCCTCAAGCACGGCACCGCCACGCACCCGATTCGCGTGACCACGCAAGACGGCACCGAGTTGGCTTGCAAGGTGCTGGTCAACGCTGCAGGGCTGAGCGCCGTGGCGATGGCCGAGCGCATGGACGGGCTGAACAAAAGCCAGCTGCCGCAAGCCCATTACGCTAAGGGTAACTATTTCACACTCGCGGGCAAGGCACCGTTCTCCCGCCTGATTTACCCCGTGCCCGAAAAAGCCGGTTTGGGCGTGCACCTGACGCTTGATTTGGGTGGACAAGCCAAGTTCGGACCGGACGTGCAATGGGTCGAAGACCCCGCCGACCTGCAGGTGGATCCGCGCAGGGGCGATGCCTTTTATGCCGAGGTGCGCAAGTACTGGCCTGACTTGGCCGATGGCGCTTTGCAGGCGGGTTATGCGGGTATGCGCCCCAAGATCAACGCCCCACACGAAGCAGCAGCCGACTTCATGATCCAAGGCCCTGCCGAGCACAGGGTGCCGGGTCTGGTGAACCTTCTGGGCATCGAGTCGCCGGGTTTGACCAGTTCGCTGGCCATTGCCGACGAGGTTTGTGCTCGGTTGGCCTGAGGCCATCCTCCTCAAGCGTTGCTCCTCCATGCACCCTTCGCCGTCATTCTTCCAGCGCTTCTTTCAAAGGGTTGAAACCGCGCTTTTGCGCCACGGCACAGAGCCCAAAACCATCTTCTTACTGGCGGTTTTGTCGGTTTTCGATGGATTTTTGCCCATGTTGCCCGCAGAAATGTTTGTGCTGGCGCTGTGTGTTCTTCAGCCGAGAAAGGGCAAAGTCATTGTGGTGGTCTTTGCACTGGCTTCTGCATTGAGTGCTTTTTTGTTGGCCTTGGGCATGGGGACGCTGACGGCGTCTGCCGAATCGCTGAGCCAAAAGCTGATGGGCTCACAAGGGCCGCAAGTCTTGGCCATGCTGCGAGACTCGGGGCCGGTCAGCATGGTTTTTTTGTCGATCTTTCCAGACTCTCCGCGTTCCGCCATTGCGCTGTTCGCCTTGAGTGGCGTGTCGCCTGATTCCATCGGTGCGATGGTGTTCATCGGCAAACTGATGCTTTACACGGTGCTGTTGTTGTTGATTCATCACTTGCCATCCATAGTCGGGAAATGGCGAGGGGTCGGACCGTTCTGGGTGAAATGGTTACAGCGCCGAGCAAGCCGCTTTGTGGCCTATTGCCGCAGAATCCGCTGGCGTGCAAGGTGCCTCAAACACGGTACTTGAACATTCCAAGCGACTGATAGCCCGCATTTGATCGCTTGTGAGACAGCGCAGGGCCAAGAGGCCCACTTATCATCGTTCGCATGCACCCATTCGACGAAGCCATTGACCTGCGCGCCTCTGCACTTGCGGACGCCCCCCACGAATTCATAGGCAAGACCCACCCGGCCTATGCCAACATGGTCGGGCCCTTTGGTGGCACCACCTCGGCGCAGTTGCTGCAGTCGGCCATGCTGCACCCCGAGCGCTTGGGTGAACCAGTGGCGCTCACGGTCAACTTTGCGGCCCCGGTGGCCGATGGCGATATCCGTTTTGTGGCCCGGCCGGTGCGCACCAACCGCTCGACCCAACACTGGATCATCGAAGCCCACCAAGCCGAAGGCGTGGTGGCCACTGCCACGGCCGTGTTCGCGGTGCGTCGTGAAACCTGGTCTGACATCGAAGCCGTGATGCCTGCCAATGTGCCTGCACCCGAAGCTGTGGCCCGTATGCCTGTGAAGGGTATGCCTGCATGGCCGCAGCGTTATGACATGCGTTTTGTCGAGGGCGCTTTTCCCGCAGCTTTTGACGAGCAGGAGCAAGCCCATTCGCGCTCGACCCTGTGGATGCGCGACGAGCCGGAGCGGGCATTGGACTTTGCTTCTTTGGCGGCCTTGAGCGACAGCTTTTTCCCACGTATCTACATCCGCCGCCGTCGTCGCGCCTTGATTGGTACGGTGTCCCTGACCACTTATTTTCACGCCGACAGCGCCTTGCTGGCGCAGGTGGGCACGCGCCATGTGCTGGGCGTGGCCAAGGCGCTCAACTACCGCCACGGCTACTTTGACCAGACCGGCGAACTTTGGAGCCCCGAGGGGCAGCTGCTGGCGAGCACGCACCAGTTGGTGTACTTCAAGGACTGAGCGCGAGGAGCAGTTCAATGCAGGCTTCAAAAGCCTTGACGTTTTTATTAAACGCATCTACATTAATTCAATGGATGCCAAGCTGAGTTGGAACGAAACCAAAAGGCAAATCAACCTGCAAAAGCACGGTCTGGACTTTGCCTCGGCTGGAGTTGTTTTGGATTCTCGTTATCGGTTGGACATCCCGGTGGTCCGTGGTGCAGAGCTGCGAACTATGTCCATGTCGTATGCCATGGGATTTTTGGCTGTTTTGACGGTGGTGCATACGGCGCGAGATGCGTCGATCCGGATCATCAGTTTCCGCCGTGCCAGCCGTGAAGAAAGAGAGGCCTACCTTGTCTGGATCGAAAACGAATGCGATGAGCCGTAAAGACGTGATCAAAGCTTTGAAGGTTAGTGAGCGCGAGGCACCTTATGTGTGGGACGGGCACGATGAGGACGAACGCCCCGCAACCCCCGAGGAGCTGGCACACGGCCTGGCTTTGGCCCGCAAACGCGGAAGGCCCGCGGGCAGTGGCGTCAAGGAACAGGTGGCCATCCGTCTGGACAAAGACATCCTGGAGGCGTTTCGTGCCCAGGGGCAGGGCTGGCAAACGCGCATTAACCAAGCTTTGAGGTGCTATCTGACAGAGCATCCTGCGCAGCCATAAAAGCTGTTGCAGATTTGTTTATTCAGCGCTTCATCTGCTGCAACGCACTCGCCACTTCGGTGACCAGCGCCGGGCCTTTGTAGATCAGCCCGGTGTAAATCTGCACCACATCGGCGCCGGCTTCGATCTTGGCAATCGCATCGTGACCGCTCAGGATGCCGCCCACGCCGACGATGGGGAAGTCTTTGCCCAGGGCAGCGCGCAGCTGTCGAATCACGCGGTTGCTGCTGGCCAGCACAGGCGCGCCTGAAAGACCACCCATTTCTTCGGCATGCGTCAGGCCGCTTACCGCGTCGCGCGCCAGCGTGGTGTTGGTGGCGATCACGCCGTCCATGCCGTGTTTTTGCAAGGTGGCGGCAATCACGCCCACTTGGGTTTCGTCTAGATCAGGGGCGATTTTCAGGAACATGGGCACGCGGCGGCCGTGTTCGGCAGCCAGTTCTTCGCGCCTCGACACCAGTGCGCCCAGCAAACCGTCGAGCGCCTCGTCACTTTGCAGGGCGCGCAGGTTCTTGGTGTTGGGGCTGGAGATGTTCACCGTCACGTAATCGGCATGCGGGTACACCCCTGCCAGTGCGATCAAATAATCGTCGGTGGCGTTTTCAATCGGGGTAGCGGCGTTTTTGCCGATGTTCAGACCGAGCAGCCGGCCTTGCTGGCGGAACTTGGAGCGCTTGACGTTGGCGATGAAGGCGTCCAGCCCGTCGTTGTTGAAGCCCAGGCGGTTGATCAGGGCTTGCGCTTCGGGCAGGCGAAACATGCGGGGCTTGGGGTTGCCGGGTTGCGCCTTGGGCGTGACGGTGCCGACTTCGACAAAACCGAAACCCATGGCACCCAATCCATCGATGCAGCGGGCATTTTTGTCGAGACCTGCGGCCATGCCCACCCGGTTGGGAAATTGCAAGCCCGCCAGTGTGATGGGCTGCGCCACAAAGGGCTGGCGATAGACGCGGTCAAGTGGGGTGTTCTGGGTGCGGGACAGGCCTTCGATCGTCAGGTCATGGGCCTCTTCGGGTTCCATCTTGAACAAAAAGGAGCGGGCGAGGGCGTAAGGGATCAGGGACATTGGATAATTCCGGCCAGTAAAGTCGTTGACAACAATTGCAGTGATTGTCTCAAACCCCCGGCCACCCTTCATTTTTTCCCAAACCCGACCCCATGACACAAGACGAACTCAAAGCCCTGGTGGGCCAAGCCGCCCTGAAATACGTTGTTCCCGGCGAGATCGTTGGCGTGGGCACCGGCTCCACGGTGAACAAATTCATCGACGCGCTGGCCACGATAAAAGACCAGATCAAAGGCGCTGTGTCGAGTTCTGAGGCTTCCACCGTGCGCTTGAAGGCCCTGGGCATCACGGTGTTTGACAGCAACGAGGTCGAAAGCCTCTCGGTCTACATCGACGGTGCGGACGAAATCGACCACCAGGGCCACATGGTCAAGGGCGGCGGTGCGGCGCTCACCCGCGAAAAAATCGTGGCGGCGCAGAGCAAGCAGTTCGTCTGCATCGCCGATGAGAGCAAATTGGTCGATGCTTTGGGTGCCTTCCCATTGCCCGTGGAAGTGATTCCCATGGCGACTGCCCGCGTGATCCGCCAGTTCGTGGCCATGGGCGGCAGCGCCGTGGTGCGCCTCAAAGACGGCCAGCCGCTGGTGACCGATAACGGCCAGCACATTGTCGATGTGAAGGGCTTGAAGATCAGCGACCCGGTGGCGTTTGAAAACACCGTCAGCCAGTGGCCGGGTGTGGTGACTGTGGGTGTGTTTGCGCTGCAAAAAGCGCAGGTGTGTTTGCTGGGCACGTCGTCGGGTGTGAAGACGCTGAACTTTTGATCGGGTGCATCAGGCCAGTCGCTGGCGCAGCTCGGTTTTGAGCACCTTGCCGTAATTGTTTTTGGGCAGACTCTCCACCACTTCGTAACGTTTGGGCCGTTTGAACCGGGCGATTTCTTCCAGGCACAGCGCGTCCAGCGCGGCGATGTCGAGGGTGTGCCCGTCTTGCGGCACCACAAAAGCCACCACCACCTCGCCCCATTCGGCATCGGGCGCGCCCACCACGGCCACTTCGGCCACACCCGGCGCGTGCAAGAGCACTTCTTCGATTTCGCGGGGGTAAATGTTGGAGCCGCCACTGATGATCATGTCCTTGCTGCGGTCCTTCAGGGTCAAAAAGCCGTCGGCGTCCAGGCAGCCCATGTCGCCCGTGAACAGCCAGCCGTTTTGAATGGCTTTGGCCGTGGCCTCGGGGTTGCGCCAGTAGCCTGCCATCACACTGTCGCCCTGAATCAGCACCTCGCCAATTTCACCCAGAGGCAAGTCGTGGCCTTGCGTGTCAGTGACGCGGATGCGAACAGGGGTCTGCGCCACACCAATTGAGGCCAGTCGCTCCTGGTGCCGGGGGTGTTGGGTGTCTTGCAGGTGATGGCGTGACAGGGCGGTGCCCACCATGGGGCTTTCGCCTTGGCCGTAAATTTGCACAAAGCGCGGCCCCATGACGCGCAGCGCCCGCTGGATATCGGCCGCATACATGGGCGCACCGCCGTAAACAACGGTTTTGAAGGATTGGCCACAACCGCTGGCTGACAAGCCGGTTGTCTCTGCATGGTCTACCAGCCTTTTGACGATGGTGGGCGCGGCAAACATCGACAGTGGCCCGACTTGCTGGCCCAGCGCAAACAGCTCGGCCGGATCGAACCCGCCGGAAGGCGGCACCATGTGCCGTGCCCCCGCTATGAGGTGCGGAATGGCGTAAATGCCTGCGCCGTGCGACATGGGAGCGGCATAGGCAATGGTGTCTTGCGGGCTGACAGCGTCGACATCGCAGAAATAGCCCAAGCCCATGGTCATCAGGTTTCGGTGGGTGATCATCACGCCCTTGGGGCGTCCCGTGGTGCCGCTGGTGTAAAACAGCCAGGCCAAATCGTCGGCTGCACGCTCTGTGATGGGTGTGTCGACATGTGAATCGGGCCCCTGCCACAGCGCATCGGCTTGGGCACTGTCCACATCGATCACACGTTCCAAGCCAGTGAGGTGTTCGCCAATGTCAAGGGTGATGTCGGCCGTCACAAAGGCCCAGCGGGCTTGGGCGTTGTCGACGATCCACTGCGCTTCGCGCACATGCAGTTTGGCGTTGATGGGCACCACCACCAGCCCGGCCCACCAAGCGCCGAACACCACTTCAAGGTAGCGCACATGGTTGCGCATGAACAGGACCACCCGGTCGCCGGGCTGCAAACCTTCAGCCTGAAATTGGCGTGCCAGTTGCTGGCAACGCTGCGCCCATTGGCCATGCGTGGCCACCACTTCGGTGCCGTTCAAGATGGCGGGTCGCTCAGGCGCAGTGCGGGCCTGGCGTTGCAGCAAATGGGCGAGGTTCAATTCGGTGGCTCCATCAAAACAAGCCGAGATTTTGGTCGGGATGAGCGCCTGTAGGCTGTCTCAAAGAAGTCTTTGCGATGCGCCGTCGTCAGTCTGGCGACGCAGCAGCAAGCGCAGATCGGGCCCGATCCGGTCCACCGCATGAAAGGCCAGCCGGACCGCGCCACTGAGCTCGGTGAGGGCGGGCAAGTTGGCCAGGCCTTGGCCGGGGCCCAGCAATTGGGGGGCCAGGTAAACCAGGAATTCATCCACAAGCCCTTCGCGGATGAACGAGCCGTTGAGCTTGTGACCAGCCTCCACATGCAGCTCGTTGATCTCGCGCCGGGCCAGATCGCGCAGCATGGCCAACAGATCGACCTTGCCGCCAGAACCGGGGCAGTCGATCACCGTCACACCGCGTGCTGTCAGTGCGGCGCGTTTGTCCACTTGCTCTGACGTGGCGGTGTAAATCCATATTTGCCGGGCTTGGTCGCCCGTGCCTTGTGTGTCCAGCAACTTGGCGCTCAGGGGCATGTCGAGGCGGCTGTCCACCACCACCAAGTGCGGCTGGCGCGGGGTGTCCATGCCGCGCACATTGAGCAGCGGGTCATCTTCGAGCACGGTGCCAATGCCGGTCAGGATGGCGCAGGCGCGGGCACGCCAAGCATGGCCGTCTGCGCGTGCTTCGGGGCCAGTGATCCATTGGCTTTGGCCGTTTTGCAGCGCGGTTTGCCCGTCGAGCGAGGCGGCCACTTTCATGCGCACCCAAGGCAAGCTGCGTTCCATGCGGCTGAAAAACCCGATGTTCAGTTCACGCGCCTGCACAGCGATGTTGCTTGTCGGGTGCAAGGTCTCTGTTTGCACGCCCGCAGCCGCCAGCCGGGCCATGCCTTGGCCTGCGACTTTCGGGTTGGGATCGTGCATGGCCGACACCACGCGACCCATGCCCGCAGCGGCCAAGGCGTCGCAGCAAGGCCCGGTGCGGCCTTGGTGGGCGCAAGGCTCCAGCGTGACCCAGGCAGTGGCCCCTTGCACGCTGTGCCCGCGGGTGGCCGCATCGCGCAGCGCCATGATTTCGGCATGTGGCCCACCTGCGCGTTGGGTGTGGCCTTCGCCCAGTAAGGTGCCATCGGCGGCAGTGATCACACAGCCTACCCGGGGGTTCGGCGATGTCAGCCACAGGGCTTGGCGGGCCAGGTCCAGGGCGCGGTTCAAGGGAGAAGTTTCTAGCGAAGTGGGCACAGGGGTCAGCGGTGAAGAAGGCGGGGAGGGCGAAGATGGCTCATGCAGATTATGGCGGGGATAAGCCTGCCCAAGCTGGCAAACCCGAGGCACTGCTGTGCCATTCGATGCGCTGCTCGGCAGCAGCCCCGGAGGACCCAGATGAGGCCCCCAAAGTCGGCCATTGCACGCTGACCCGAAAATCCACCAGCCCCTGACCGCGCGCGGTGCTGCGCGCTTGCCGTGTGTAGCGCGTGCCTTGGTGTTCCATGATGTCTTGTGCCGGGCACAGGGCCGGGTCAGCCCGCAAGCAGTCCATGGCCTCTTGGGCCAGGTGCTGGGCCACGGTGTGTTGGCGGTTCAGGCTGGCGCTGCCGATGGTTTTGAGCATCAGCTGCGTGGCCCCCACCAGGCCGATACCCAGTACGGCCGAAGCCACCAAGGCTTCCATCAAGGCCATGCCTTGCTGCTGGGGTGGTCGTTTTTTCATGGTTTGCCCTCGCTCCAGCTGCCGTTGATGCGCTGGACCCGGCGGGCATCGATGCCTTCTGGCCAGTTGACGATGTACGCATCGCGGCCCTCCGGCTTGGCCAACACATTGCCAGAGCGCCATTCGGGCAGGCCCGACTCCACTACCAACTGGCCCTCGATCGTTCCGGCCTGCCAGCCCAGCATTTTCTCGTCGTTGCAGCCCGAGTCGAGCAAGACGCTGCCCACAATGCGCACGCTGGTGGCCATGCGTGGGCAGCGTTGGGCGCAGGCCTTGGCAGAAAACACCACTACAGCTGGGGTCTCGGGTGTGCCCACGCTGATCTGCCAGTCTGCGGGGCTGTCGATCCAGTAGACCGAGCGGGGCGGCTTGGTTTGCGTTGTCAGGCCATTGGCCTCTTGCGCTGCTGACCAAGCTTGCAACTGTTCATCGGTGATGTCGCCCAACACACTGCGCCAGGCTGCACGGTTGCAGGGGCTTCGAGCCACGGCCGCGTTGGGGCCGGTTTTGCTGCCCCCGCCGGGCAAGCTGGTGGTTTTGAGTGCCAAGCAGGCATTTTTTTCAGCGCTGGAGATGCTGCCATTGCCGTTGGTGTCCACCACAAAATGCGTCAGCACAGCCGGGCCTTTGGCGCTGCCTGCGCAGATGTTGCCTTGGCTGACCAAGGGGCACACACGCAAGCTGGCGCCAGCCGCTTCAGTCACACAGCCATTGAGCACCAACGCAGCGGGGGCCGGCAGCGCTGGTGCTGTGGCCACAGTGGGGACAAACAAGCTTTCACGCGCATGCGCCTTGCTGTTGTTTACAGTGCTGCTGGCGCTGGCATGCAGCGTGAGCACATGGGGCGACAACACCAAGTCACGCACAGCGATGGCAGTCATTTGGGTTTGAGGCATCGCCGGGTGAGGTGTCAGCGGTACAGCGCTGCATTGCCATTGCGGACCAGAAACACCCGCAGGACAGGGCGCGCGGGTGGCCAACAGCGCCGAAATTGGGTTTGCCGTCGATGGCAAGGCCGCTTGCGCACTCGCCAAGGCCGTGTCGGCCGCCAGTCGGGCCTGACTGGCATGGGCGTGGTTTTGGCTGGCCAGTTGGTCCATCAGCGTGCTCCGGGCGCTGTAAAAGCTGGTCAAACTGGCCAGGATGACCAGCCCAATGGCCACCAGCAAGGTGATGGCACCGTTTTGCGTTTGCGTGTGGCTGAGGGCTGTCATGGGCAGAACAGCGCCTGCGTGCTGGCGGGCAAGTCGTTGCGCAAATGCACGGTTTGCGAGAGCCGGATTTGGCGGGCCGCGTCCCGAGGCCACTGTGCCGTCAAATCCATCAGCACGCTTCGGTGGACCCAGCCATTGCGCAGTTCGCAGCGCAATTGCCAACGCAATGCAGTGATCTCCAAGTTGGCGCTGTCGGTGATGGCCTGCCAGTCACCGCTGCCGCTGCATGACCTTCTGGCGTGCAAGGTGGTTCCTGAAAGACGAAAGCCCATGCATTCATCGTCGTCTTTTTCGCCGTTGTGATCGCGGTCATAGCTGAAGTCGATCCAGTCACCCTCGATGCTGAAGTCTTGCCAGCCTTGGCAAAACGGGTCGTCGCAAACGCTGGGCGCGCGGCTTTGCCACGCATCGGCTGTGTATTGTGCTTTGCGCAGTTCGCGGGCCATCCAGTCCATGGCCGAGCGCAGATCGTGGTGCAAATGGCTGTCTTGCAGCGCCATGCGGTGGCCGCGCAGGTGGTTGGCCAGCATGGCAGAGCCAGCCGCTAAAACCACCAAACCCACCGACAAACCCACCAAGAGGCCGATCAGCGTTTCGCCGCCTTGCGTGACTTTGGGCATACAGCTCAACGCCGCCAGCACGATGCCGGGTCGCTGTCTGGGTGCTCGCCTGCGCTGAACACGGCGGTGGCACCGCCTTGCCAGCGCAAGCCCAATTTTGCGCATTCGCGGTCTGCGGCTTGGCTTCCCAGTCCGGTGGCCTGCGCAAAATAGCCGTCGGCCGTGGCATCGGTCACCGTGATTTGGTAGTGCCCTTGGGGTGATAAACCCTGCACCCAACCGAGCTCGCTCACGCTGTTGGCGTAACTGTCGTGCGTGCTGCGCCAACGCGCTTGGTCCATTTGCAGTTGCAGCAAGGCGGCTTGCCCATCGCCGCGTCGGGCTTGGCGCTGCTGTTGTTGGTAGGTGGGCAGGGCCACTGCCGCCAGCATGCTCATCAAGGCCAGGCTGATCAGCAGCTCGGCGAGTGTCCAGCCGCGGGCGCTTGGCTGTGCAGAGGGGCAAGCAGCTGCGAGGGGTCTGGTCATGTGCATGGCTCTCCAGTTTTTATTTATTGTGGCCTTATGTATTCTTCTTGTACAGTCTGGCCATGCACAAAATGGATTTGTTGCGCTGTGAATCGAGGCCACGAAACCTTGCGGGGGGCTTCACCCTGCTGGAGGCCTTGGTGGTGCTGGCGCTGGTCGGGGTGTTGGTGGCCTTGGCGGCACCCTCGGTTTCAGGAATGCGTGCTCGCCACCAGTTGCAAGCCCAGGCTGAGGGGCTGCTAAGCAGTTTGGTGCTGGCCCGCTCGGAGGCTTTGCGGCGGCAGCAACGCGTGGCGTTGTGCCCACGCACGCGCGACAACGCTTGTGATGCCTACGCACCATGGCAAAACGGATGGCTCGTGTTTGTGGACGCAAACGACAATGCCCAACGCGAAGCCGACGAGCCCTTGATCGAGGTGCATGGCGATGTGCCACAGGCAGTGCGCATGGGCGTTGCCAGCACAGTCAAAGGCTATTTTTCGTATGGTTCCGAAGGGCGCAGCCAAAGCACCGGTGGTGCGTTCATGGCCGGTACATGGCGCTTTTGCCAGGTCAGCGCGCCAGAGGGTTGGCAAGTGGTGAGCAACGCCTTGGGCAAGCCACGAATCGAAAAATACACTCCACAGACATGCCCTTGAGAAGGCCCACGCTGGGGACGAACCTCAGCTTTGGACTTCGTCCACCAGGGTCTTGAACTCGTCGATGTCTTCAAAGTTGCGGTACACACTGGCAAAGCGCACATAGGCCACTTTGTCGAGCTTTTTCAGCTCGCGCATGACCAACTCGCCAATGCGGTGCGAAGCGACTTCGCGGCTGGGCATGGCCAGCAGTTTTTCTTCAATGCGCTCGATCGCGCCATCCACCTGCTCCGTGCTGACGGGGCGTTTGCGCAAGGCCAGGTTGAGGCTGGCACGCAGTTTTTCACGTTGGTATTCGATCCGGCGACCATCTTTTTTGACGATGGCCGGGAAACTCACTTCCGGCTTTTCGTAAGTGGTGAAGCGCTTTTCACACGCCCCACATTGACGGCGGCGGCGGATGAAATCCCCGTCTTCGGCCAGCCGTGTCTCGACCACTTGGGTTTCGAGGTGACCGCAAAACGGGCATTTCATCGTGCAGCCCGATCAGCCGTAGACCGGGAAACGGCTGGTCAGGGCGTGCACCTTGGCGCGCACAGCGGCCAAGTTGGCTTCGTCCAGCGGGTTGTCCAGCACATCGGCAATCAGATGGGCCGTGGCGCGGGCTTCTTCGTCCTTGAAGCCACGCGTGGTCATGGCCGGGGTGCCGATGCGCACGCCGCTGGTCACAAACGGCTTTTCAGGGTCGTTCGGGATGGCGTTTTTGTTGATGGTCATGTGGGCATTGCCCAAGGCCGCTTCGGCCACTTTGCCGGTGATGCCCTTGGCACGCAGGTCCACCAACATGACGTGGCTCTGGGTGCCGCCGCTGACGATGCGCAGGCCCCGAGCGGTCAAGGTTTCAGCAATGATTTGTGCGTTCTTGATCACTTGGGCTTGGTAGGCCTTGAACTCGGGCTGCAGCGCTTCCTTGAAAGCCACGGCTTTGGCCGCGATCACATGCATCAGTGGGCCGCCTTGCAGGCCGGGGAAGATGGCGCTGTTGATGGCTTTTTCGTGCTCGGCCTTCATCAAGATGATGCCGCCGCGCGGGCCGCGCAAGCTCTTGTGGGTGGTGGAAGTCACCACGTCAGCGTGCGGCACGGGGTTTGGGTACACGCCCGCAGCGATCAAACCCGAGTAATGGGCCATGTCGACCAAAAAGATAGCGCCGACCTCTTTGGCGATTTTGGCAAAGCGCTCAAAGTCGATGTGCAGCGAATAGGCCGAAGCACCGGCAATGATCAGTTTGGGCTTGTGCTTGCGGGCCTGAGCTTCCATGGCCTCGTAATCGATGGCTTCGTTGGCATCCAGACCATAAGACACGGCATTGAACCATTTGCCTGACATGTTGAGCGGCATGCCGTGGGTCAGGTGACCGCCTTCGGCCAAGCTCATGCCCAAAATCGTGTCGCCGGGCTTCAAGAAGGCCAAGAAAACAGCCTCGTTGGCCGATGCGCCGCAGTGCGGTTGCACGTTGGCGGCTTCTGCGCCATAAATTTGCTTGATGCGGTCAATGGCCAGTTGCTCGGCCACATCCACATGCTCGCAGCCACCGTAGTAGCGCTTGCCTGGGTAGCCTTCGGCGTATTTGTTGGTGAGCTGGCTGCCTTGGGCGGCCATGACGGCGGGCGATGCGTAGTTCTCGCTGGCGATCAGCTCGATGTGGTGCTCTTGGCGGGCATTCTCGGCCTGAATGGCAGCGAAAAGCTCAGGATCGGTTTGCTCAATCAATGTGTTGCGGTTGTACATGGCAGTCCTTTGGATGGATGTGACCTTGACCAAAAACGAAGGGTTCTTTGACAAGGGCTGCCCAGGCGAACGGCTGATAACCCGTGTTTGGTTTTGTTGACCAGTTGCAGGCTGTGCGCTTCCCAGTGGTTTGGGGCGGCCGGGTGGGCCATCGCGTTCCACGTCAGAGTGATCCTGTTCGGTCCTACCGAGCAGGGGCTCCTATCGCCAGTCGCGCACGCCCTAAGTGTAGCCGAGGCGATTTGACCTCCAACCGGGAACTTGGCCCGATGGTGACCGGCGAGGTCACTGAGCCACTCGGCCTGTGGGAGATGCTTTTTCAAAGGATTTTTCTATCATCACTTGCTCCGCCAAGACCCGGTCTACAAACTGGCCTTCGCCATTGAAGCCCGAGGACACTCCGTAAAGGGCCAAGGCTTCTTCTAAATTCTCGGTTTGCTGCATCAGGCCTTGTAAGTGCCGAACACCCAAACGCAAATTGGTCAAGGGGTCAAAAGCGGCCAAAGGCCCACCGAACTGGGCCAATGCCTCCGCGTGGGCTTGCAGATCGATTTGCATCAAGCCCACTTGGCCCGGGGTTGCTGAAACAAAAGGGTTGAAGCGGGATTGGACGGCCATGATGGCCAGAATCAAGCTGGGGGGCAACTGGCTGCGTTCTCCTAGCGCCCAGGCTTCTGCGACCATGGCGCTCAAGGGCTCTGCCGAAACCCGGTACTTGCGGCTGAGCCAACGGGTGGCCAGCAGTTGCTCAGGGGTCAGGGTTTTGGGGTCCTTGACGGTCGAGCGGTTGGCCGCATTGCGCTGAGGGGTGGGTTCTTGGTTTTCCGATTGGCGAAATTCGAGCCAGCCGAACAAAGCCTCACTGGCCGAGGCTTGCAGTTCGGGCTGCGCTAGAAAAGTCAGGCTGACCAAGACCACCGCCAAACCAAAAATGGCCAGGCCGTGTCGTGTGATTTCGACAAAACCTTCGCGGACATCGGTCGCAAAGGTTTGCAGACACAAGGCCAGATGGGGCATGTTGATCGGTGTTGTCATTGCGAGGCCATGCCAAATTGGGCGGATTTTAGGAATTTTAAATATCAAGTCAAGTCTATCAATTACGATAAATAGATTTTTTGAGTATATGCATCGCTGTGTGTGCGGTAAATGGCAAGAGAATGCGCCGTATTCAGGCCACTGCAGCAGGTCTGGCGAAATCCCGGCGAAAATACGGGGTTGTTGACAGCGGGACCAAGCTTTGTGCCTGTGCGCCCAACGACGACGCCGATGCCGTATTGGCATGAACCGAGTTTTAAAAGTTTTTACCGTGACTTCACCTTCCAAGCCCCTTGACCTCGCTGCCCTTGACCAAACCACTGGGGGCGCTTTCACCGCAGCCACCTCGGGGGAGCGCAGCGCCCGTTTGCGCGAATGGCTGGCCACCGAGCCTACGGTCGACCTGCTCGCCGAGGTGTACCGTGAAATGTCGTCGCGTGACAAAGGTGCAGCCAAGGTGCTCAAGGAAAAGCTCGACGAACTCAAGCGCTTGCAAGGTCAAGACGCTTTGGTTAGCGACTGGGCCCTCAAAGCAGAGCAGTTGTTGCAAGCACCCCGTTTGAACATTGGTGACGCCATGGCTTGGCAGCGCGATGCCGCCAAAGCCGGTGCACCCCTTTCGCGCGAGCCGCTGGCCAGCTTGAAGGTTCGTTTGGCCGAAGTGCTCAAAGGCGTTGAAGACTTGCAGCACCAGGTGATGGTGCAGCGTGAATCGGCCGTCCTGTTGGCCCAACGCATTGAAGTGCTGTCGACCAAACCGATCGCAGAAGCCCAAATCGCGCTGACCGGCTTGAAAAGTGATGTGGACCAGTGGCAAACACAAGCCCAGCAGTTGACCACCAACGCCGTCTGGCCCAGTGTCGATGCGAAGTTTTCGGCCCAGCTGGACACCGCTTTGAGCCAATTGCAAGCCGTCTGGCAAGGCTTTTCTGCCGCGTTGGCGCTGGCACATCTTGCCAAGAGCGATGCCGCTGCCGACTTGCCCTCCGTGCCCGTGTGGGCCGACGAGATTCGCCGTTTGCGCGGTGAGGTGGTTGCCGAAGTGCAGGCCTCTGCGCAAAACACCGGTACCGCTGCTGCGCCTGCAGACAGCAGCAAAGAAGCCAAGCCGGCCAAACCCAAAATGGACCCAGCCCAGCGCCAAGCTTTGCGCGAGCAAGCGGGCAAAGCCGTGGCCGAAGTGCTCGAGGCCCTTGAAAAACAAATCACCGAGAGCCAGGGCACGCCCTTGCCCGAAGGCGCAAGTGCATTGCGCGCTGCCCTCAAAACCCACGGCAAAAATCTGGACACCACGCTTGACGAACGTGTGCACTTGGCCCTCACAGCCGCAGGCGACGCAGAAGGCTGGCAACGTTGGCTGGCCGATCAGGTTCGCCAGAGTTTGGTGACCCAAGCCGAAGGACTGTTGGACGCCGAAAAAGTGCCCACCGTGGGTGGCCGCAAGATGCAAGACAAGCTGCGCCAATTGCGTGACAGCTGGAAGCAAATCGACCAGGGCGGCTTGCCCAACCACGCTTTGTGGAAGCGTTTTGACGCCGCTTGCAATGAAGCTTACAAAGCCGTTTTGGCATGGCTCGAGCAGATGAAGAAAGAGTCCGCCGACCACCGCGCCCAGCGCGTGGCCCTGATGGACGAGGTCAAAGCTTGGACCGCCGCCAACGCCGAAAGTGATGACTGGCGTGCCCAGTTGCGAGCCTTGCACCAGTTTGCCGACCGCTGGCGCAATGCTGGTCATCTGAGCGAGAAATCCTTTGGTGAAATGCAGTCGCAGTGGAAGGCGATCTTCAAGGCCGCTGCAGCGCGATTGGAAGCCGCTCAAAAGGCCAGCGTTGAGCGCCGTCAGGCATTGATCAACGAAGCCCGAGAAGTGGGCGCCGCTCCCGCCTTGCGCGTGGACGCTGTCAAAGCCTTGCAACAGCGCTGGCAAGTTGAAGCCCAAGCGGTGCCCTTGGACCGCAAGACCGAACAAAAACTGTGGGAAGTGTTCCGCGCCCCGCTGGACGAAGCCTTCCAGCGCAAAGGCACCGACCGCCAAGCGTCCGCCGCGCCACTGACGGCACGCGACCGCGCCGTGATCGACGCGTCCAAGGCGCTGGATGCGGCCAATGCTGGCGGCGACGCCGCCAAAATTCGCGCCGCCATGGCCGGACTGGATGCGGCTTTGCGCGGCCAAGCGCAAGAAGCACAAGCCGCCGAAACAGTTGCGCCCCAAGCTGTTCCAGCTTTGGCAGCTGAGCCTTCGCCAGAAACCACGGCCGAAGCACCCGTCGATTCAGTCCCAGCTTTGGCAGAGACACCCGCCGAGGCCGATGCCCCCACCGACGCCGCGCAGACTGAACAAACAGATGCCGATTCGGATGCCGATGCCTCTGTCCCCGCAGATGTGCCCGTGGAAGCCGCAGCGCCTGTGGCACCACCCAAACCTGCCAAACCCGTGGTGGCCGTGCGGGGTGACGACCGTCCAGGTCAAAAGAAAACAGAAGCTGCGGGCGGGCGAGATGGCCGCGATGCAAGGCGCGACGGCCGACCCGGTGACCGTGGCGCACGCCCAGGCGGCGACCGCGGCGCAGACCGCTTCGGTGACCGCGGCGCGCGTGGTGCTCCCGGCCAAGGGCGCGATTTCCGTGAAGACCGAGGCCCCCGTTTGGGCGATGCCGCCTTCCGTGCGCAGCGTGAAGCCATGGAGCGTGCAGAAATGTCCCTGCGCAAGCTGGCGGCACAGGCCCATGGCGAAACGCTGACCCGTTTGATGTCTGCTTGGCAAGATCGCCAAGCCGATGCCTTGCCCAGTGCTCAGGAGTTGGGCCGCGCCATCAACACCGCCACGCGCCAAGCTTGGGCACAAGCTGTGAACGCACAGGCCAAGACCCCGGCTTCTACCGCCTTGCTGCGCTTGGAGATGGCCGCCGATGTGCCGACGCCTGCCGACAAGCTGAGCGAGCGCCGCATGTTGCAATTGCAATTGCTGACGCAGCGCAACCAGCCCGGCCCCACGGAAACCTGGGGTCAAGACGTGGCGCAGGTCTTGTCTGGCCCGCACGAAGAAGCCACGGCACGGCGTTTGCAAAACGTCTTGAAAAACTTGTTGCGCGGCTGATTGACTGCCCTCAGCAAAACGGCCGCTTCAAGCGGCCGTTTTTGTATCTGAAACCGAGTGCATACCAAGCTCAGGGCAAGTTCAGCCGCTCTGATCCGCTGTCGCGGTGAAGCCTGAACACTTGCGCCCGCAACGGACTGTGGTCGAGACACCAGTCGCTCAAGACATGGCGCTGGGCCGCGCCCAGCGCATGGTCTGCAGGCCGGTGGGTGTGGCCATGGATCAAGCGATCGGCCCTCGCTTGTGCCAACCAAAACAGGCTCATCTCAGCGTCGGCATCGGCAAAACTCATGCCCTCGTGCTTTTGCGACTCGCTCAAGGCGCGCAAGCTGCGGGCAAATTCCTGGCGCTCGGCCAACGGTTTCGCCAAAAACGATCGTTGCCATTCGGGGCTGCGCGCCTGAAGCCTGAAAGCTTGGTAAGGCTTGTCGTCCAAACACAGGGCATCGCCGTGGCTGAGCAAGAGGCGCTGTGCTCCCAGTTCCAGCAAGCAGGGGTCTGACAGCGCTTGCACACCGCAACGGTTCAGAAAATCGGGGCCGACCAAAAAGTCGCGGTTGCCGGGCATAAAAGCCACATGCAGGCGTTGGCTGGCTTGTTGCAGCACGTCAGCGCAGCTTTGCAAAAAAGGGTCAAGGGCCGCGGCATCGTCGCCCACCCAGACTTCAAACAAATCGCCCAAAATCAACACCGCTTGGGCAGAGGTGCTGGCCATGTAGGCACGCCAGGCTTCAAAAGTGGCGGTCTCCGAAGCCTGCAAGTGCAGGTCGGAGATCAGGTCCACGGTTTGCCATGCCGCTGGCGCTGTCAGCCGACCCAAGGGCGGCATGGTGGTGCGCAAGTCGGACATGGCTCAGTGAATCAGAGCGCGATGGCTTTTTCGATCACAACGTCTTCTTTGGGCACGTCAGCGTGGCCGCCTTTGCTGCCCGTTTTCACGCCTTTGATCTGGTCGACCACTTCCGTGCCCTTGACCACTTTGCCAAACACGGCGTAGCCCCAGCCCTGTGCAGAAGGCGCTGTGTGGTTCAAAAAGCCGTTGTCGGCCACGTTGATGAAAAACTGCGCTGTTGCGGAATGGGGCGCCGATGTGCGGGCCATGGCCACGGTGTAGTTGTCGTTTTTCAAGCCGTTGTTGGCTTCGTTCTCAATGGTGGCATCGGTGGGCTTTTGGTCCATGCCGGGTTCAAAGCCGCCGCCCTGAACCATGAAGCCAGGGATGACGCGGTGAAAAATCGTGTTGTTGTAGTGGCCCTTGTTCACATAGGCCAAAAAGTTCTCGGTCGACTTGGGGGCTTTTTCAGCGTCCAGTTCGAGGGTGATGACACCGTAACCGGTGATGTGCAGTTCGACTTGTGGGTTGCTCATGGTGTTACTTCAACAAAGTGATGGATTGGATGAGGACCGGTGTCCGGGGGACATCGGAAGGAAAAGGACCGCCCGCCCCGGTGGGGGTGGTCCTGATTTTTTGGACCACGTCCATGCCGGACGTGACTTTGCCAAAAACGGTGTAACCAAACAGCTGGGGGGCATTCAGCAGTTGGGCGCGGGCCACGTTCTCGTAAACACGGCCTTGGTATTCAAACTTGGCGACAGGATCGCCTTCGGGGATGGGGGTGGGGTCGAGAAAGGCGTTGTCCACCACATTGATGAAAAACTGCGCGGTGGCCGATTGCGGATCGTTGGTGCGGGCCATGGCCAGCGTGCCGGTGCTGTTCTTCAGGCCCCCAGCCAAGGCTTGGCGTCCTTCGTGCTGCACAGGGGCGCGGGTTTTCTTTTCTTTGTACTGGGCGTCGAAGCCGCCGCCTTGCACCATGAAGCCCGCAATCACTCTGTGAAACACGGTGCCGTCATAGTGTTTGTCGTTCACGTATTGCAAAAAGTTGGCCACGGTTTTCGGGGCTTTGTCGGCGTACAGCTCGGCTTCGATGTTGCCCATCGAAGTGGTGATGCGCACTTTGCTCACATTGGGTGTTTGAGCTTGGCTGGCCATCGGCAAGGCCAGGGCAATCGACAGGCCCAAAGAGGTCAAAAAACGAAACCGGTTCATGGTGTTCTTTCAGCGTTCACTTCATGCGTCATGGCGCTGAAGACTTCAAAAGCTGCTCAGCTGCCAGGCGTTTGGCAGCCGTTCGGGGTTGTGATGGCAGGGCTTTGCTGGCGTTTTGGTAAGCCTCGATGGCCAATGCCATGTAAACATCACCCAGGTTTTCGAGGGCCGTGGCGTAATCCGGGCGTGCACGCACAGCCGCTTGCAAAGCTTCCAGCGCTTCGGCATAACGGTTTTGACGTGCCAGCAGGGCGGCCAGGTTGTTGTGCGGCTCTGGCAGTTCTGGGAAAGACTGGGTTAGGGCCTGCAAGGTTTGCATGGCCGCAACGGTTTGGCCTTGGCCGTCTTGAATGCGGCTGAGCAAGAGGCGCATTTGCGGATCGGTGGGCTGGGTTTTCAGGTGTTCTTCGGCTTGTGTCTGTGCTTTGGCCCATTGCTCAGTCACCACCAGGCGGTTCACATCCCTGTAAATGTCCGCATGAACACCTCCACTGAACATGAGCAATACACAAGACAGTACGAAAGTAAATAGGGAGTGCATGCGCGCCAAAAGGATCGGGTCTGGGCAGCCAAAAAGGGAGTGCAGGGGCCCTGACGGGGATATACTGGAAAGCCATTGTAGCGGAGGCCCTGTGGCCTCAAAGCTGCCTTCGAGACTTGCTGCCCACGTTGATGTGCGCTGTATTTGAGCTGAATTTCCTGCCTGCCTCTTGACTGCCCAGCGCCCGATGCTGGGCCTTGTCTTGTGGGTTTTTTGTTTTCTGAAATTTCTTTGATCTGACATGAGTCTGCGCATCTTCAACACGCTGAGCCGTGCTGTTTCTGACTTTTCGCCAGCCGAGCCGGGCCATGTGCGCATGTACGTTTGCGGCATGACGGTGTACGACCTGTGCCATTTGGGCCATGCCCGTTCCATGATCGCTTTCGACGTGGTGCAGCGTTGGCTCAAAGCCAGCGGCTACCAGGTCACTTATGTCCGCAACGTCACCGACATCGACGACAAGATCATCAAGCGCGCGTTGGAAAACAAGGAAACCATTCGCAACCTGACCGACCGCATGATCGATGCGCTGCACCAGGACGCCGACGCGTTGGGCATTGAGCGCCCCCAACACGAGCCCCGCGCCACCGACTTTGTGCCCCAAATGCTCAGCATGATCGGCACGCTGGAGCAAAAAGGCTTGGCCTACCGCACCGGCAACGGCGACGTGAACTATTCGGTGCGCAAGTTCCCGGGTTACGGCAAGTTGTCGGGCAAGTCATTGGACGAACTGAACGCTGGTGAGCGCGTGGCCGTGGAGACGGACAAGCAAGACCCGCTGGACTTTGTACTGTGGAAGAGCGCCAAACCCACCGAGCCTGAAGACGTGAAATGGGCCAGCCCCTTTGGCGCGGGCCGTCCAGGCTGGCACATCGAGTGCTCGGCCATGGCCTGCGAGTTGCTCGGCCAGACCTTTGACATCCATGGCGGTGGGGCCGACCTGCAGTTTCCTCATCACGAAAATGAGATTGCTCAAAGCGAAGGCGCCAATGGCCAGCCTTTGGCGCGTTTTTGGATGCACAACGGCTTCATCAATGTGGACAACGAGAAAATGTCCAAGAGCCTGGGCAACTTCTTCACCATCCGCGATGTGCTCAAAGAGTTTGACGCCGAGACGGTGCGTTTTTTCATCGTGCGCAGCCACTACCGCAGCTCCCTTAATTACAGCGATGTGCACCTGAACGACGCCAAAGGCGCTTTGAAACGCCTGTACACCGCGCTGCAAGCTGTGCCAGCTGCGGACGTTCAAATCGACTGGGCAGACCCTTTGGCCGCGCGCTTCAAAGCCGCCATGGACGAAGACTTTGGCACGCCTGAGGCGGTGGCCGTCCTCTTTGAGTTGGCAGGGGAAGTCAACCGCAGCGGCTCTCCCGAGCGTTCGGGCTTGCTCAAAGCCTTGGGTGGCTTGCTCGGTTTGCTTCAAACCGACCCGACGGTGTACCTCCAAGCGGGTGCCGGTTTGGATGAGGCGGCCATTCAGGCGCTGATCCAAGCCCGGGCCGACGCCAAAAAAGCCAAAAACTTTGCCGAGGCCGACCGCATCCGCCAGGACCTGTTGGCTCAAGGCATCGTCTTGAAAGACTCTGCCGCAGGTACAACTTGGGAGGCTGCACCATGAGCGCCTCGTCGCCTGCAGTGATTCCCGTGACGCCCGAGTACTGGGCCGAGGCCTGCGCGCACCTGGCCAAAAAAGACCGGGTCATGAAAAAGCTCATCCCCCAGTTCGGCAATGCTATTTTGGAAACCCGGGGCGACGCCTTTGTCACTTTGGCGCGCTCCATCGTGGGCCAGCAGATTTCGGTCAAAGCGGCCCAATCGGTGTGGGATCGTTTTTCCTTGCTCACCAAGCGCCTGACGCCTGCAGCTGTGCTCAAGCTCAAGGTGGACGACATGCGGGCGGCCGGTTTGTCAGCCCGCAAGGTCGAATATCTGGTCGACTTGGCCATGCACTTCAGCTCGGGCACGGTGCACGTCAAGGCCTGGCAAGAGATGGACGACGAGGCCATCATTGACGAATTGGTCGCCATTCGGGGCATTGGCCGCTGGACGGCCGAGATGTTCCTGATCTTCCACCTCATGCGGCCCAATGTGCTGCCGCTGGACGATGTGGGCTTGATCAACGGCATCAGCCGCAACTATTTTTCGGGCGAGCCGGTCAGCCGCAGCGACGCCCGTGAGGTGGCCCAAGCCTGGAGCCCCTACGCCACGGTGGCGACTTGGTATATTTGGCGCTCGCTGGACCCGGTTCCGGTGGCCTATTGAGGGGTTGGACGCTGCGTCCACCCGAAAACTGAACAGAGGAGTTCCACTTGGCCAAAAAAACATTTCTCGACTTTGAGCAACCTGTTGCCGAACTCGAAGCCAAGATCGAAGAGTTGCGTTACGTGCAGACCGAGTCGGCGGTGGACATCACCCTCGAAATCGAGCAGTTGAGCAAGAAAAGCCAGCAGCTGACCAAAGACATTTACAGCGACTTGACCCCGTGGCAAGTCACAAAAATTTCGCGCCACCCTGAGCGTCCTTACACGCTGGACTACATCCACGGCATCTTCACCGACTTTGTCGAGATGCACGGCGACCGCCACTTTGCCGATGATTTGTCCATTGTGGGCGGCTTGGCCCGTTTCAACGGTCAGGCCTGCATGGTGCTGGGTCAGCAAAAAGGGCGCGACACCAAAGAACGCACGCTGCGCAACTTTGGCATGAGCAAGCCCGAGGGCTACCGCAAAGCGCTGCGCCTCATGAAGACCGCCGAAAAATTCAAGTTGCCTGTTTTCACTTTTGTGGACACGCCAGGCGCTTACCCCGGCATCGACGCCGAAGAGCGCGGTCAGTCCGAAGCCATTGGCCGCAACATATTCGAGATGGCCCAGTTGGAAGTGCCGATCATCACCACCATCATCGGCGAAGGTGGCTCGGGCGGTGCATTGGCCATTTCGGTCGCCGACCAAGTGCTGATGCTGCAGTATTCGGTGTATTCGGTCATCAGCCCGGAGGGTTGTGCCTCGATTTTGTGGAAAACCAGCGACAAAGCCGAAGTCGCGGCAGATGCCTTGGGCATCACTGCCCACCGCCTCAAGGCCTTGGGCCTGATCGACAAGATCGTCAACGAACCTGTGGGCGGCGCTCACCGTGACACCGACCAGATGGTCTCTTTCCTCAAGCGTGCTCTGGCCGATGCCTGGCGTCAGTTGGCCGATCTCAAACCCAAAGAGCTGCTGGATCGCCGTTATGAACGCCTGAACAGCTACGGCCGTTTCACCGACACCAAAGCCGGCAAGTAAGCGCTGAGCTGAGGCGTCTGGCTCCCCACATGGCCAAACCATCGGCGCACCCCCTAGAACAGGCCCTGGCTGATTTCAGCCCGGGCCTTCCTTTTGCAGTGGCCTTCAGCGGCGGGGCCGATTCGACCGCCTTGCTGTTGGCGTGCGCGCAGCGTTGGCCAGGGCAGGTGAGGGCGGTGCACATCCACCACGGCTTGCAAGATGCGGCCGATGCTTTTGAAGCCCATTGCCGTGACCTGTGCCAACAACTGAACGTGCCTTTGGCTGTGCGCCGGGTGCAAGCTGGCCATGCCCCAGGTCAAAGCCCCGAAGACGCCGCTCGCAAAGCCCGTTATGCGGCACTGGCCGAAGCGGTGCACAGCGAATGGCCAGACGTACCAGACATTGCTCTGGCCCAACATGCCGATGACCAGGTAGAGACTTTGCTCATCGCCTTGTCGCGTGGCGCAGGCTTGCCCGGCTTGGCCAGCATGCCGGCGCAGTGGAGGCGCCAGGGCCTGAACTGGCACCGCCCCTGCTTGGCTGTGCCGGGCGCAGCGTTGCGCGAATGGCTCAAGGAACAAGCGCAACCCCAAAGCTGGGTTGAAGACCCCAGCAACACCGACGAGCGCTACACCCGCAACCGCATCCGCGCCCGCGTCTTGCCCGCATTGGCCGAGGCTTTGCCCGCTTTTCGCGAAACCTTTGCACGCAGTGCCGCGCATGCCGCACAGGCGCAAGAGGTCTTGAACGAGGTGGCTGCAATGGACCTGGCGCAAGTGGGCGTGCCCCCATGCATTCAGGCTTTGCAGCAACTCAGCCGTGCCCGCCAAGCGCTGGTGTTGCGCCACTGGCTGCGTCAACACCATGCCACCACGCCCAGCACGGCTCAACTGCATGAATTGCTCGACCAAGTGGCGGCGTGCACGACCCGGGGGCATCAACTGCACCTGAAGGTGGGGCAGGGCTTTGTCGAGCGAAAGGGCCAGCATTTGGCTTGGACGGGTCAAGAAAACGTCAGGCCGATGGGTACAATCTAGGGTTTTTCCGGAGCCAGCGACAAGGATTCTTGGCGTTGCGTGGCCGGTTTCACCATCACTTGAACCTTACACATGGCTTTGATCGTTCACAAATACGGCGGCACCTCGATGGGCTCGACCGAGCGCATCCGCAATGTCGCCAAGCGCGTGGCCAAATGGGCCCGTGCTGGCCACCAGATTGTCGTGGTCCCCAGCGCCATGAGCGGCGAAACCAACCGCCTGCTCGGCCTGGCCAAAGAATTGGCCCCCGCCAAACCTGGCGATGACTACAGCCGTGAGCTCGACATGCTCGCCTCCACAGGTGAGCAAGCATCTTCAGCCTTGTTGGCCATTGCCTTGCAATCAGAAGGCCAGCCTTCGGTCAGTTATGCCGGTTGGCAAGTGGCCATCAAGACCAACAGCGCCTTCACCAAAGCCCGTATCGAGTCGATCGACGATGCCCGCGTGATGGGCGATCTGAACGCCGGCAAAGTGGTCATCATCACGGGCTTCCAAGGCGTGGACGACAACGGCAACATCACCACGCTGGGCCGTGGCGGCTCTGACACCTCGGCTGTGGCCGTGGCTGCTGCCCTCAAAGCCGACGAATGCCTGATCTACACCGATGTGGATGGCGTTTATACGACTGACCCCCGCGTGGTGCCCGAAGCGCGTCGCCTTCACACCGTGAGCTTTGAGGAGATGCTGGAGATGGCGTCTCTGGGCTCCAAGGTCCTGCAAATCCGCTCGGTGGAGTTTGCTGGCAAATACAAAGTGCCCATGCGTGTGCTGTCAAGCTTCACGCCCTGGGACATTGACATCAACGAAGAAGCCGCCTCCGGCACCCTGATCACTTTTGAGGAAGACGAACAAATGGAACAAGCCGTCGTTTCTGGCATCGCATTCAACCGCGACGAAGCCAAAATTTCCGTGTTGGGCGTGCCCGACAAGCCCGGCATTGCCTACCAAATTTTGGGCGCAGTGGCCGATGCCAACATTGAAGTGGACGTGATCATCCAGAACCTGAGCAAAGACGGCAAGACCGACTTCAGCTTCACGGTGCACCGCAACGACTACGCCAAGACCATCGATCTGCTCAAGGAAAAAGTCTTGCCCGCACTGGGTGCGGCCGAAGTGTCGGGCGACGCCAAGATCTGCAAAGTGTCCATCGTCGGCATCGGCATGCGAAGCCATGTGGGCGTGGCCAGCAAGATGTTCCGCAGCCTGAGCGAAGAGGGCATCAACATCCAAATGATCTCCACATCGGAAATCAAGACCTCGGTCGTGATCGACGAAAAATACATGGAATTGGCGGTGCGCGCCCTGCACAAAGCCTTCGATCTGGACCAAGCCTAAGTTATAATTTCATCTACTGGAAACGTGACCGAGTGGCCGAAGGTGCTCCCCTGCTAAGGGAGTATGGGGTGTAGAGCCTCATCGAGGGTTCGAATCCCTCCGTTTCCGCCAGTACAAAGACCTCAAACCTGCTCAGCAGGCCTTGAGGCAGCCTCAGGCCCCGCACCACGCGGGGCTTTTTGCTTTGGGCTCCTGACTGCAACCTCATGCAGCGGCCCGGCAAAGACGTCTCAAACCCCGTTTGTCTCAAAACCTCATGACTTTTTCGGACTTGGTTCCGAGCCGTGAAATTGCAGGATTCTGCAAAACGTGCTTTGAACCAAGCCGAACGAATTTTCTTTGTTCAGAGGGTTTTGGTAGTCAACCTATTCACAAGAAGATGTGGCTATGTGGTTCGGGCCATCCAAAGAGTTTTTGTATTACAATTAACTGCTAGTTAGATGAATGCGAAAAAATTGCCAAGGAGTATTCAATGGGACGGCCGCTGTTAGCACAAACTCGCGAAAACGTAACGAGCATCAGACTCACTACAAACGAACGACAAGAGATGGAAGATGTCTCTGCATCTCTTGGATTTAAGTCTCTTGGTGACTACTTACGACATTTGCATAACGTCTCCATGGCCCCGGCCCGAAAGCAGCAAGAGGAATTACATGGCAGAGACTTTGGCAAGTTAATTGAAGCCCACAAGACATCGCAGGGAAGGATATTGCAAGGCAACTCGCTTGAATATTTACATCATGTTGCAAAGCCTGAGTCAGTAAACCTGATCATGACTTCTCCGCCGTTCGGCCTTGTGCGAAAAAAAAGTTATGGAAATGAAGATGCGGCAGGGTATTGCGAATGGTTTAGACCCTTCGCAGAAGGGTTCCATAGAGTCCTAAAGTCGGATGGCAGTTTGGTTATCGACATCGGCGGTGCCTGGAAGTCTGGAACTCCAACTAGGTCTCTGTACCACTTTAAGCTCTTAGTGATGCTGTGCGAAGAGTACGGGTTTCATCTGGCACAAGAACACTACTGGTGGAATCCTGCAAAATTACCTAGTCCTGCAGAATGGGTCAATGTGAGAAGAGTTAGAGTGAAGGATGCGGTCAATTGTGTCTGGTGGCTTTCTAAAACGCCTTTCCCCAAAGCAAGTAACAAACGCGTATTAGCTCCTTATTCGGACTCTATGAAAGGACTTCTAAAAAATGGCTATGACGCGAAGCTGAGACCTTCCGGGCATGACATATCGGACAAGTTTTCCAAAGATAACGGTGGAGCTGTTCCTCCAAACTTATTGGCAATAGCAAACACCGAAAGCAACGGTGTTTACCAAGACTATTGTCGTGAAAATGGCATCGATATCCATCCCGCTAGATTTCCTGCGCTGTTACCAGAATACTTCATTCGTATGCTTACCGATCCTGGTGATATGGTTCTGGATCCCTTCGGTGGGTCTTGCGTAACTGGAATGGTGGCCGAGAATTTAAAGCGAAAATGGGCATGCATTGAGCTGTCCAGTGAATACATCCGAGGGGGAATGGCGCGGTTCCAGTCTGCGACTCAAGAAAATGTAAAAGGGAAGCCATCTCTGTACTCGATAAACACACCCTGCGCTCAGCCAATAGACGAGTCTCAGGTTCCACTTCATCCCAATGGGGGCGAGACTAGGTAGTAAGAGTTCTGGTGCAAACTCGACGGGCCAATTCAAGTAGTCTTCCCCGTGCCATCTCTTCGAATTCAGTGATGATCATCTGGTCAGGTGAAGTCGTTACAGGTCTAAATACAAAGAGTTTGCGCATGACTACTGCACAGTTAAACAAAGGCGTTTCTTCAAAGCTAGGTCCTTTTTTTGATTCATTTCGACATAGGCTTACTAATGATTCTGTGGCCAGCCTGATCGTTTCGTTCTCATGGTTTGCCTCTGACGCAACTGCGCATTGAATGAATGAGATGCTTGTGGCGGTTCGCGTATCTTTTGTCGATACGGTCGCTTGAAAGTGATCTGAAATGATGTTTATAGGGTTGTGCCAGCCAACAGCATAAGGCCCAACTATGGCCATAACCCCATCGGATGCGACATCAGAGTTCCACTTCAGAGGGTAACCACTCGCAATAGATAAAGCCTCTGCCATAGCTAGGCCGCCTGCTAGTTCCAGACGGCGCTGATTATTCAGGCGTTCTATCAAAGCTTGTGAAACTATCCGTCTCACTGCAAACGGAGCTAGCCGTCTTAGCCCTTCGTAAATGCGTAATGTATCTCCAGCCTTTGGATGTAGGCCAGATTTACTGCGACGTGCGCTATTTATCGCTGCCTCACCTGGGGGCGATCGTCCGAGTTTTCCTGAGGCCGAATCTTTGAGCATGGGAGTGGCAAGTGCGGTCTTTTGGACAGCGAGCCGCTCATCAAGAAACTGTTTGGTATGGCTGAAGCACTGTTTGCTATCAAGTGCCTTCAAAATTTCATCGCGAGCGAGCTTCAAAGCCCAAGCTACGACCTTTCGCCTATCCAGAGACTCTTTTGAAGGGACCACTTCATTGATAACAAATAAGCTTAGGTCTGCAGTTAAGTGCTGTTGCAGTAAGGTTTCACGTGCGTCGATTGATCCGGATATTTGCCCAAATTGAACTGCTGACTCCAATGATTCACTCTGATGCATACCCCAACGATGGCTGATAGCACCTTTAGCAATTTCAAACATGTCGTTGGAAGTTGCCCAGGCTAAAAGCAGAGCATCGCGCTGAACTCGCGCGTGATCTGTGTTTAGCAGACGCCCTCTTGGCGCAAGTCTTTCATAGCTTGCTAGGACAATTCCCAAGCTGAAACCAGAGACAGGGTCGATGTCCTCTATGCTCAAAGGGCTAGATCCATAAGTCTACGTTCCATCTCGGCGGAAGTCTCTTCGGAGAGATTCCACGCGCTCGATAAGGCAGAGGCCATTTCAACAGCTTCGTCTTTGCCGATGCCATCTAGCAGTGGGAGGAACGTTGAAGCAAAAGCAGCGACAAACACTCGTTGGGTGGATGGAAGAGGAACTGCAAGAAAGTCAATCGAGTCATCAACAGCTGCAGCGAGCTTCAAAAAGTCAATTGCAGGAGCAGCTCCAAGCTCTCGAAATCCGCAAACAATCCTCCAAGCTTCAGCGACCGGGTTTGGTGAAAGGTCGGTGTAGGGACGCTTCAAAAGAGCAAGCTTGGCGAGGACGCTGTAAACAAACTTGCGTAGATCTGGAGGTGTACCAATTCGAATCCAAGTGAATCTGCGAGTCATTGCAAGACTGACTTGCTCGAGTTGATTTTTATCAGCTTGGTTTAAAGTACAAATCATTGCCCATTTGGGGCCTGGGGCGAATTCATGCGGCTCCATTGCAAGATTAGCTTTTGGAAGCAGCCGGTAAAAAGCGCTTTGAGGGTCCTCAACATCAACTCGATATTGAAGATAAGTTGAATGACCGGAAAGCACTGCAAATAAAGGACCAATGACCTTGTCAATTGGGCAGCGGTTAAGTTCGTCGATGATGATAGGCTTGCTAAATTCTCTGAGCATAACGCCGGGGATGAAGCCCATTTTTCCTGGGCCTAGCGGCTGATAACCGCCAACAAGATCTTGTGAACTCCACGATGAAGATCCAGTGAGTAGGGTGTAACTTTCGCTTGTGCCGTCCCCGATGCTTTCAGCGATATATTGAGCCAAAGTGGTCTTACCGGTTCCAGGTGGGCCATGAAAAATGAAGTGTCGTTTACCCGCTCGAAGAGAAGCATTTATCAGGTCATACACTTCTTCAGGAATTCCGAATAGTTCGGGAGATGGAATGATGTTTGGCGAATCAGATGGATTTGCTGCAATTGCCGATCCAAAACAGCGCCTTAAGTCGAGTTCTAGTCGAGTGAGTTCATTTGGATCGCTAGGGTCGTAGGCAAAGGTTTCGGCCGTACCTGATGAGAGCCAAGATTGCAATGCGTCTGTTGCTGCTTCGTAGGTAATTATCCGGCCGTCAGGTAATTCGAATGGCTGCCGTGAGGCAAGAGACATCACCAAACTGATTTGCTGAATCTTTACGTTTGATTTGTTGTCAGCACGACCCTTGTAGCCAATTTCGCTTCGCTCCGGAGCAAAATCACTTAACGAATCACCGGAAGTGCCGACAGGTAGCGGTTTGCCAAAAGCGAACTGTACGATCCACTCCCAATCGCTTGGGAATGCATACGATTCGGCATCAACTTGCACAGAAGGCATTAGCCGAAATGCAGCTAAGGCACATCGACCCTGACCGTTATTTATGTAGCCAACAGTCCCCGCACCTTGTAATGGCTGCCCATCTTCGTTGCGGGCTAAGTCAACAGAAAGATCAGGCCCAGTTCCGTCGATACGGACGATCCACCTTGGAGGCTTACTGCTAATGTTTGACGGGTTTGCCCAATAACCAGTCTCTTGTGACACTGGTTCAGATAAGCTGAGGTCGCGGGTTCCGCATGTCCTACGGTCATAGGAAAAGTCCCGTAATGGAGCCGCGCAGGCTGAGCGTGTTGCAGCCTCCGCCCCAAGAATGTTCTTCTGCAAAGTTGCCAAGATGTAGCCCTTCGTGTGAATTATTTTTACCTTGTCCGACTAGTTCATGCCGCATCGGAAAGGCTGCCAATTTCCTCTTCATTTTCATCATCTGCGCCAACCAGCCCTGCGAATTTCCAAAGTCCTGATGTCGCGTCGTAAATGGCGTCGATGTTTTGCAAAATTCCACTGAGTTGTTGGCGATCAATCTTGCGTTTTGCAATTCTCTCTACATACATTTGCAGATCGCTTCTTGCAAGGCCTTGAGGGTGATCTTTTAGTGTTGAGGTAGCAGCTTCCCAAACAGATATACGGCGCGACTCACCCCACGGCTGTAGATAACAGTACTGACCTTTATCCATCCGCAAGCCATCCTTATTCCCAATTGATGTCAGCATCGATACTTCGTCCTCGCTACCGAGGCCCAAGAATGCAGCGGCTTCCGAAACATGCATACCTTCTTGTCTAGCTGAAAGCTCCTTTAGTAGGCGGTAAGCTGTTGCTCCAGCCTGCTCCATATCCACATCCCTACCTTCCAGCCCCCAGATTCCGGGTCCGATACGTACGAGCGGGCTTGTAGCCCATATTTGAAAGTGAATATTCAGCCCTCTGTCTTCGATAAGCTTTGAGCGAATCTGTGCCGTTGTCATCGGCTTTCCTTCACTCTCAATTAAGGAAACAATAGCTTGTTTAACATCTAGGCGCGCATCGGCGCTGTCTTTCCATTCACCTCGCACACCCCAAATCATCCGTCTCAAGTAGACTAGGCTCGAGGAATTAGCTAATGCAATATTGATGATGTATTTATCAAGCTTTCCTTCGTAAGAGAATCCACGGTTTAGAAGCTCGTTGTAAAGTTCACTGCTATGCCATTGCTTTGAAGGTGCCCCTCCCGCGACGATGTCCTCAGCCTCTGCTCTGACAGCCAGCATTTGTGATGCATTCAGAGGGCAATGCTTCATCAGACCGTAGGTGCCTCGGCCGAAAAGCATGCAAACTTCGGAAGCCGCCCTGCGTATATTGGAAGCGTTTGTTGCTTCATAGCTGGAATTGGCACGAATGCGACTTTGAATCTCATCTATATGCAAGGGCGTGTCTGATGCTTGCAATAGTCCCGCTACTAAAGCGGTTGCAGATTTTCCAAAGCCCGTGAAAATTCGAGAGCCATCAGGTAGCGCAGACCAAATGCAAAACTTGGAGACCTCTTCTAGCAAAGCTTCGCGCATATCCTCGCCTTTCCCTATCAAGGCCCCAGCTGCCTGCGATAGCGCGTCTTGCTCGCTAAGATTCTGGTCAGCTATTGCCATTAAGGTGCTTTTGGCATCGTCAATCGCTTCATGCCATTGGGCCTGAGTCATACGCGAAACCACAACTGCGTTGTTCCATGTCAGGATGTGGAATCCAAGTCGAGCAATGTTGTCTGAAATTTGTCGAAGTGGATTGACAAGATCGTCTGCGCCGTCAAACCATGGATCGATAGCAGAGAGACCATTAAGAAATAATGGGGCACTTCTTCCGCGAAGGTGCTCACTGACTTTGCTTGAAAGCTCATCCCAAAATGGATGAGATCGGACCTTTTTGTAAATCTTTACCTCGATCTGACGTACTCGCTCGCGGGTTAGTCCAATTTGATCAGAGATCTGTTGAAAGGTCATGGCCTCACAGCGGAATCCCATTCGTGCGGCCCAAATACCTCGTTCGTTTTGATCGAGATTTTGTCCCGCTTCTACAAGGCCTTCAGTGATATTTGCATATGCTCGTGTAGCAGGCTCCTTGGTGCCACTCGGTTTAGTATCGGATTCTTTAGTGTTTTCGTCAGATTCGGATTCCGGTCTGGGACCGCCCAACCGAGCGGGAATTACCCACTCAAGCTTCGTCTCAACTGCCCTTAATGGATGCCCAGTCGTGAAAAGATGAACCATTTCTCGGCTGATTTCATGGACAGATTTTTGGCCTAAATTTGGAAGCTTGTACAAACCTTTAAGCCCGTACTTGGCGAAATCGCCAATAGTTTTTAGATCATGTGCAGCACATACATTGTTTGATCGAACCGAAAGATTTAGAAGTGCAATTGGAGCGTTTAGGAGCCATGGGGGGGCTGATTTGAGATGGTCGATAAATGTGAGAGCGTTGGGTTGTTCGCTCTCCAATATTTCATAGCGACGAAGGCCTGCAAGATAGCGTGTATCCAAATCTAAATCTGACTCCCGTAAGAGGTAGGAGTCTTCGTCCCAAATTTTCGCCGCGCTTACCTTGTGCGCTAATTCAGGAATGTGTTTGGACAATGATGCAACCCATCCCCTGGGGCTGATATTTTCAGGTATTGATGGTGTGGGTCGCACCAACAGCGAATTTGATGACACATCATCAGTATTTTCCAATTGGTATCCGAAGCCATCGATTGCAGTATGAAAAGTGCACTCACCAGCAGATCCAATTGATATAGCACTTGCTTTCACTGGTAGGGGCATTGTTCCAACAGCCCCGTTTGATAAGTAGACAAGTCCTTCCTGTTTGCAGAGCAATTCTGCGACAGATTCCGTATCGGGTCGCTCAAACCCTACATGCACACCGACGGGATACTGCTTTTCGCAATTAGCTACGATTGCCGCTTCAGAAAGTGGCTCAAAGTCTCTAAAAACTTGGCAACCCCATTGGCCGTTCTCACCTTGGGAGAACAAAAATGCGCGAATTGGCCTCATTGGTTCAAGTCGCCATTTCTGCAGCTGTGTTCATTAGCGATGCGACATCGAGGAACCCTCCTTTGAATCGAGTTTGCATCTCCTTGATTCCCCAGTCTGCTAATCTTTCCGCATAGCCATACACACTTTGCCCTTCCAGATTTACTAACATTCGAATAGCAGCAGCGATTTCCCCGGTTGGATCTAATGTTGAAACAGCAATAAAGTTTCGGTTTTCAGCAGACAATTCGTCAAGTTGTGCTCCCATTGACAGCGCTAGGGCGATCCCCAGACGATATCCATCAGTCATTTCCGCTAGATAGCCGTCTTCCTTCATTTGAGTAAGAATAGAGTGGCATTTATTGCTCAGTCGCACTTGGGTGCGCTCATTTGGGATTGCAGTGGAGTTTGTAGTAAGTTCGCTCATTGGTTAATCCTTTCGATGCGCGAGTGCCTTAGGCTTACTTCCTTGATTTCATAAACACAGCCAACTTTTGATTTGAGTTGAACAAGGTCATTCGCTCGGTCAACTTCTCCTTCGTGAACAAACATAACGAGTTGAGATGTGGTGGTAGGCAAATAGGCAAGTATGTTCGCCCGATGCTTCTTGTCTAAGCGGCCAAATGGAGTGTCCATGACCACGGGGCCAGCTGACCGGCCCGCGTGAGCCAAACCATCTATGAGCGACAGGGCGACAATCTGTTCTGCACCAGCGCTTCTTATCGGAACCTCTTGACCGCGCTCGTCTAGTATCGTTAAACCATAATTGCTATTTATCCGTAGTCCTGAATATTGGCTTTGCGTAGTGAGTCTGCGAAAAGCCTGACTGGCCAAAACTTCTACTGTGGCTTTGAGATCGTCGCGCAACTGATCAATGCTTTTTGCGTACACCTTCTCCAGGGCAGATGCAATTTTGACCAATCGTGAACTTTTGGCAGCCCGCGCTTTCGGAAGTCCCTCGAGGATTTTGGAGATCATTGCTAACTCGCGTTGAAATCCAGTGTGTTTTTCTTGGCTTGATGCAATCTCGCCAGTAATTCGTGCAGCTTCCTTAATTAGACCGTCACGCATAAATCGCTTGCGTGCTATTTCGGCAGTGTCTTGACCTTTGATCAACTCGTTGAGTTCCTCAATTTGATTGTCAAGTTTTGTCAATTCGACACTAAGACGGTTTACTTCGTTGTCAATGAAAGCGATTTGACGTGCATCTGTGGGTTTCAATAATTTGTCCAGTGATTGCATATCGCTAGACAGTTTTGAGAACAACGCAATATCAACCTTAAATCCCAACAGTTCCGCTTGAAGCTTCCCGAGTTCTTCGCCTGCAGCTACACGTTCCTTTTCATGCAACTGTTGACCGCAAGCCTGGCAAGTTTCCGATTTAACGGCCTCTTGTAGCTGTGCAATCTTTGTCTCAACCTTGTCACGGGCGAGCATTTGGGTGGTGAACTTCGAATGCTCGTCCTGAATGTGTTCTCGCTTAAGAGTCAAAAGTGGTCGAATCACTTCCCTCCAGGAATCTTTGACAAGTCCTATCCTCTGTTGCTGAAGTTCATCTTGTCGTTTGGCAGCCTTATCTCTAGTTGAAATTGCGTCATCGAGCTTTTGCTTCGCTTGATATAAAGCTTCAACTTTTGCTAGATCGTCGTCAAGTTCTTCGCGATCCGTATTGACCTTTTTTAAACGTTCATGTTGATCTTTAATGTCTTTTTCAATTGAATCGATTTGTGTCTGGTAGTGCCTCTGCTTCTCGGCTTGGGACTCAAATCCCCCCATCTTCTGGAGATCTGCGGTCTGCTGCTTTTGAGCCGCTTTCAAAATTGTTTGAGCATCGTCCCGCCCTCGAATAAGAGTTGGCACTCCCAGGACCTGTTCGATCGCTTCTTTGATTGCCTTGCTTTGCTCGCTCCCGTCTATGAGCAGTTGCTCGTATTCGTCCAACAATTCGCCGTCAAAAAGAAAAAACCGTGATGTTTGCTCTGGAGCGAATCGATTTATCTCGGCGTCGATCAAATGATCACCTAAGGGGATGTCATCCTTGCGCATGCCTCGATCCATGACCAGGTCCTCGGAGCGGGTGGGCTTAGAGACCAATGCGCGTCTATTGGCGGTTCGTCGCATTTCATAACGGTGACCATCGGCTTCGAAGGTGACGACCACCTCCATAGACCAGTCGCCCTCCATGGTCGCTTCGGAATTAACAAGATCAAAGAGTGCAATTTCGCGAGAGTGCCGACCTATCGCTTTTCCATAGAAAACCCAACGCAATGCGTTAAGTAGACTGGTTTTTCCACGCATGTTGTCACCGAAAACCAACATTACATTTTTGTCGGCATCGGTCGGAAACGTTAATGACATCTTGCCCCTATAAGGCATGAAGTTCGTTGCGGTGAGGCTGTGCAGAATCATTTTTGTTCCTCTTCTTCGACCATTGCATCCAGCAAAGTTCTCAGCTCCTGCAATGAGACTTCACGAGTTTCATCACGGTCAAATTGATGCCTGCGCTGAATAGCAAAAGATTTGCGAAGCAGTTCCGTTGGCAAAGATGTATCCATCTCCGCAGCTTTCAGTAAGGCCGCAAGGGCCATATCATTGTCATTAGTCATTCTTCCTCCTGGTCTTCTTCAATGGCAGCTTCACCATCGGGTGAGGGGTCAATTCCCATTTCTAGCGCGATTCGCCGAAGGTCTGCTCCGGCACCCTTGTTTAGTGCTGAGTTGGCAAACTCTAATGCCCTAATCAATTCTGCTTTTAAGAGTGATATCTGTTCACTTTCGCTTTGAGGATCGATCGGTACTACGATCGCGTCATGAATTACCGCTAAGTTCTTTTCAGCAGACTTGCGTAGCACCCGCCCACGTCGCTGAATGAATTGCCTGGGGTTTTGGCTTGAAGCCAAAATGAAAGCGTGGCTAACCGCAGGTATGTCAACGCCTTCATCCAAGCACTTTATTGATACCAGTACACCACCGAATTTCTTGAACCAGTTAAGTGCATCGGACTTTTCGCCAGACATATTTGAATGGTATTCAAGTGGACGTAAGCCCTCGGCGCGGAGCTTGAGAAGCATTTCATTTAGCTGGTCCGAGTCCTCGCAATAGACCAGCCAACTTTGCCCCTCATTGAATTCCTTTTTAATCACACTTGTGGCCAGACCTGTTTTTACCCTTGCCTTCTTGGCAATTCGCGAGCGCTGGATAAGTAGCATCTTGGCTTTGTCGGACAGCCCCGTGCTGTTGTCCTTTTTCTTGGATTTCGCCAACTCGAAACTGATTTGCTTAGTGAGTTTTTTCCAGAGTTCAGATTCCTCATCACTTAGGTGGACGGCATGCGGAAAATACTCGTAGTTAACAAGTCTTCCTGCTGCAATCGCATCCTGTAAAGTAATCGCCGGGGGTATCACCGGGCCGAAGCGTGTGAATATTCGCTGTGTACCCTCTGGGTCTCCATATCGGATAGGAGTTGCCGACAAACCCAAGCTAGCGCCAGTTTTAATAGTTAGCGCGATGGAGTTTTTGGGGCTACCTATCTGATGGATTTCGTCCGCAACAATCAAAAGATGTTCGCCTTGATAGAGTCCGTTAATGAATGCATCGGTCGAAGCTGTCTGCATCGTTGCAATCACTACTCTGTTCATCCCAAGCCCTGGGCTCGTTTGCGAGCGCAGTCTTCCGCGATCTTTCCACTTGACATGCCCACTTCCTGCCATCAGAACTGATGCGTCCGGAATCTCCTCAAGTATTTCTCGCTTCCATTGCTCATGCAGCAATTGACTTGGGACAAGCACAAGTGCAGGCTCGCCAGTTGCCAGATGTTTTTTTATTGCCTCGATTGCGGTGAATGTTTTTCCGCTACCCGTTGCATGTTCGAAGACTCCGCGTCGACCTGCGTTTTCCCATAGTTCAATGGCTTTAGCCTGATGTGGCATCAGCCTTCTGCGACCAGAGTTCATAGGCCGTGGCGTATCACCGGTTGGGTCGTCTAAACCGGGTGCCGCAACTGACAATATTTTGCGTCTTTGGGCTTCAGGGAATTCAATCGTATCTACACCAGGCGTTTCGCCTTTCCACAATAAATCGAATATCTTTCGATGAGACTGAACTCTGATTTCGTCCGTGCTCAGCCAGCTTCTAAAAACTTCGATTGATTCGTGGTTACCTTCTGCATGCCAGGCACTCCAAGTTTCGTTCGCTGACCCCAAAAAACTTACATGGTGACCATTTCCATCCGCAAAGATACCGATTTTTTCGTGATAAATACCGTTTCCACCGTTGCGGATTGCGACTTTGATATCGAGTGTTTCGAATTTAATGAAGGTGGCTAAAAGCTTGGCTCGGTGGTCGGAGGCCGGGTCTGACAAAAGTTCATCAACGTCTCTGGTGATCGCACGCTCAATTGCTTCCTCTCTTTGAAGATATCCTGATGCAATAGCTTTGGAATCTTCTTCAGTGATGGATGGAGAACAAATGAATCTAGCCTTGCCTCCTCGCCTAGCAAAATCTAAAAAGGGCTGGCCAATCACTGCGAAGATACTTGACCTGAAGTAACCGACAGCTCGATCGTATGTGACTGACGAATCTAAGCATGGCTTATAAAAACCAGTTACAGGGTCTCTTTCACCTGTCCTGTAGTGCGAATCTAAAGGAAGTGTTGATAGGTCTTCGAAATCCCCAATTTGTTTATTGTTCAAGGCAGTTCACCTCCTGGTTGGAGATTCCTTGAGTACCCTGGCGCAAGTGCAGCGCTCTCCACTCCGTAGAGAGTTTGTGAATTTTTCAGCCAGAGGTGATGTTCTTTGGGATCCAAGGAGTGCTTGGTAGAACAATCCACTGACCATCGCCGTAGGGCATACCCAACCAGTGGTGCTCGCATGTCAAGGGCCAGCAAACCGTTGTTCATTCTGAAATCTGCTTCGATGGCTTTTGGGTGTGCAATGCCAGGGTGTGGAACCAGTTCAATATGGACAATCCGCGCCCACTGCACATCTGATTCGATCTGCTCTTCGACAGGGATGGGTGAATCAAGAGCCTTGGCCTTGACGATTCGGGTCAACGCAAAGTCAGCAAAGCGGTCTTTTTCGCGGTCATATGCGCGCAGATGCCAGCGCAGGCCAGTGTCGGCCAAGGCTAGGGGGCACAGCGTCTTTGTTGAGGCTCCAGAGGTCAACGACAGGTAGTTGACCTTGACCTGGCGTCTTCCGGCAATGGCGCGAGTAAGCGTCGCTAGTGTTTCGATTTCGGGTTTAACCAGGTCGCTGGCGCTTTCACAGGGGACAGAGCGCTTGAGCTTTTGGTCCATGTTGTCGCCAAAGCCTGCTCGGAACCAGGTGAGAACGCGCTCTGCTGAGTGTTCAAACAAGGGTGTGAAGCGGTCGGTCGTTGCGTACTTGCGTTGACCGGCGTCGTAGAAG
This sequence comes from Limnohabitans sp. 15K, assembly GCF_002778285.1. Lineage (GTDB taxonomy): Bacteria > Pseudomonadota > Gammaproteobacteria > Burkholderiales > Burkholderiaceae_C > Limnohabitans_A. The sequence continues at coordinate 307,406 of NZ_NESM01000002.1, read as the reverse complement.
AGGTTGAGTGGTGCCAGGCGACGGTAGGTGCTTAGGTCGCGTGCTGAAGCAGCAGGCTTGACCCCAAAGCGTCTCTCAATATCCGCGCGGGTCAGATCGCCACAGAAGAAAGCTTTGACTTCAATGAAGAAAAGTCGCTCTCTTTGCGTCTGCGTCAGGTCGTCAAGTGCAGCAGCAACACGTTTGTTGACCACGGATTTATCTCCACCTTATTTGCGAATGTTCCACTCTAGCATATTCAATGACTGCACTTAATCATTTTGATGCAGATAGGCGTCATTGGTGCTAGAATTTTTTTGAACGATAAGGTCGTACCCGGTCGGTTGGACCGAAATCATCACTTTTAGGAGATGAGCATGTCTTTTTGGCAAATCTTGGGGCGATTCGCTGTGTCCGACTCAGGGGAGACTTTGCAAAAAGTCTCGGATACCACCAGCGTATCGTCCGACGGCACGACCTACACAAAGATGGGCTCTACCACCTTTGGGTCAGATGGGTCTGTTTTCACTCAGATGGGAAGCTTCAGCACTGACGGCAGCACCCGCTTGGGAAGCTCGGCCACAGGACTCGGAGCCGTTTTTAACGACAAAGATGACTGGCCAAGCTCAAAAGCCGATAAGTTTGGCATGAGCGACGACAACTGGTAAAAAATGAATGAAAGTCCCGAGTGAATACTGCCCCGCATTTGCCTTCTAATCTTCAAGCTGTCGCGGACACTGTATTGCGAGAATTTTCGGCTGGTGTAGAAGCGCCTGAGGGGCTAAGTCTTATCTACGAGTGGCTGGAGGTCGATGGATGGGACTTTTTGATAAACGATCTTGGGGAGCAATCTGCCCTTAAGTTGGGTTACATCGCTCAACTTGAATTTTCAGACTCAGAGACTCGTTACAACCTTGAAATCCCCAAGGAAGTTGAAGTTCAAGATGCCGACCGTGTGAATTGGGCGCGACAACGAATTGAACATGGGCAAACCGGTGACGATGGTTATTTGCTTGCTTCGTTACACGCGTACCGTTTGACTGGTAGTGACGGATCTCATGCTTTTGTAGGCTGTCAGATCGAAATACATGGGCAAGGCGGGCCAGTGTGTGAATGGTGGGGACTTTGGAAGACCCCCGACGAATTTTATGAAGCCGTGGGCGATGGCGGCGTCAATTGGGTCATTCCACGTATGGGCGATATTTCGGATCAGGTGATTTTGTCGATGTGGGAAAAGAAGAAATCTCGAGGGAAAAAGCGTGCGCATTGAAATCGTCGTAGGTAACATCGTCCATCAACCTGACGTCGATGCCTTGGTTAATTCAGCAAATGCCAACCTTCGCTTTGGATCAGGTGTTGCCGGTGCAATTCATACTGCAGCCGGGCCAGAGCTTGAGCAATACTGCCGTCGCCATTCGCCGATTGCTCTGGGTGAAGCGGTTGTGACCCCCGGCTTTGAACTGCCAAACCTATTTGTGATTCACACGAGGGCAGCCAGCTTCATCAATGACGATCACCCCGAGAAATACCTCGACCTTGCTGTTGCGCAGACTCTCCGTGTGGCCAAAGAAGCAGGAATCAAATCAATGGCCATGCCCGCGATCGGAACTGGCGTTTTCAAGTTCCCACCAGAGTTGTCTGCTGAAATCATCATTAACGGCCTAGTGAGTCGAAGTGAGGACTACCCAGAGATCCATTTGGTACGGATTTGCGTTGGCACGCAAGAAATGAAGGGGGTATTTACTTCTACCCTCGAGTCGTCAACAACAAGATCTTAGCCACGCTCTATCGTGGACACTTGGTACGCATTAAGTTCAAGTGGATAAGAACGTTAAAAGCAGTATTCTTTAATCTTAAGAAATTTTTCTTGGTACATTTAAAAAGGATAACTAAATGGCCAAATCAGTCACTGTTGGGTCTCGCGTGTTTAAGACGCAATCAAGTGCTCTTGAGCACTTCAAGAAGATTCTGCACTCATATCAAGATAACGATCGAGTGAATGATGGCTCCCATCACACAGACTTAGTTGACCTTATTGACCGCTACGATCCCATTCTGGAAGCTGTGGGCGAACCGTTGAAGGGTAATGGCCAGATTGCTCATTTTGAACGACGATTAAATACAGGCACAGGCTGGAGCAGTTCAGGGTTTTGGGTTGTTCGTAACGACGGAAGCGAAACAGATTTTTCTTACATTGATGCGGTGAAAGGGAAACCCAAGGGCATTTCGCAGGATTTTTATAACGCTTGCCGCGAAGCTGTTGCTCTTGATCTGATTCAAGCAAAGAAGAAAGCCTTTAAAGACTACGGTGATAGTCAGGGGCGTGTCGTTTGCGAATTGACTGGAAAACTTGTCACGATAGATGAAGCGCATCTTGATCACGCCTGGCCTTTTTTTTCGCACATGGTTAGCGGCTTTAGAGCCGCGAGAGGCTGGAGCAGTGATGTGCCAACTGGAATTATTTCTGAACCTGCAGATGGTCAGATGAAGTCTGTTTTTATTGATCAAATAGTTGCAGATGCTTTTCGATCGTTTCACCATGCCCAAGCTGTGATGAGGATACTTTCGAAAGAGGCAAATCTTCAAACCGCGAGCGCTGCTAGAAAACCTAAGGTGGCGCGTCCCGTGAAAGTCTCTTAGAGATTTTTCTTGGTTGCGTGCACTTTCTAAAAATATATCAAGTGCCTGTTCATCTGCTAGTTTTCTCGATAGGTATTGGATTTAGGAAGAGTTTTTCCTGCCCCTCCCACTCCATTGGAAACGGCTCCATCAAATCTTTCATTGTCAGATTCGCTGGGTATTTTCCGTCCAGGATGGCTTCAACAACCGTTGGTGATAGATAGGCCAATCGCAAAATGCGGCTCACAAACGATGGGCTGATGCTCTCTGACTTAGCCAAGTCTTCAATTGAAGCGTGGGTACCGTCAAATAGTTTCCGGTGCCAGCGGTGGCCGCGAGCCAGCAGTTTGACCATGGCGTTATCAATCAGCGCCTCGCGCCGCTCAATGGCGCGATCCCCGTTGGGTAGCACGATCACGGCCTTGCCCCCACGCCTGCGAAAAGTCATCGGAATCTCGGTGGTGAATCCCGCTTCGGTATCGGTGCTCATGCAGCCTCCAATTCTTTCTGTGGTTCAAGCGTGTCGCGCAACAGCTTGTTCAAGCCCTTGTCGTGCCATTTGATTGCGATGCCGTCCTTGCGCACTGTGATTCGATCAACCAGGGTATGCAGAACCTTGGCCTGCTCCGCTGGGAAGAGTTCGTCCCAGACCGCGTCGATGGACTGCAATGCGCTTATGGCGTTTGTCTCTTCAACTTTGGGCCGCTGAGTATTTACCTCACGCACCGCGTGGGCCAGCACCTCTGGTGAGCGCAGGATGCCGCGCATCTTCTCAACCACCACCTGTTCGATCTCACCGGCGGGGATACGGCAGATGTCGCAGCTTTCTTTGCCGATCTTGATTGAGTCGGTGTTGATGTAGTAGCGGTAGGTCTTGTGCTGCTTGCGCGTCCAGCCAGGCGTGAAGGCCCGTCCTTGTTCAGAAAAAATAAGTCCGCGCAGTAGAGACGGTGCGCTGCCCCGACCCGCCAGCCTCGCCTTATTCATAGGGGTGCCGTTTTTCAGGTGCGTCTGCACCGTATCCCACAGATCTTGCGTGATGATGCCGTCATGCTCACCAGGGAAGTGCTGACCCTTGTAGGCCGCAATGCCTATGTAGACCGGGTTGCTGAAGATCTTGTAGACAAGGCCTTTGGTGATCAACTTGCCTTCGCGGACAACGCCCTTGGCTGTTGTCCATGATTTGGAGGTGACACCGCGCTTGCGCAGGTCTTTGACAATGGTTGCCATCGAGGGCGTAGCCGCAAAGCGAGCAAAAATCTCCTGAACAATGGCTGCTTCTTTGGGGTTGGGCACCAGTTTTCGCTCAACCACGTCATAGCCCAAAGCGGGCATCCCACCCATCCAGATGCCACGCTTGCGTGAGGCAGCAATCTTGTCGCGCACCCGTTCACCGGACAACTCACGCTCAAACTGCGCAAAGGACAGCAGGATGTTGAGCGTCAACCGTCCCATAGAGGTGGTGGTGTTGAAGGACTGGGTGACCGAAACAAAGGTCACCTTGTGCTGATCAAACAGTTCGACCAGCTTTGCAAAGTCGGCAAGAGACCGAGACAACCGATCAATCTTGTAAACCACGATGGTGTTCACCAGGCCCTTACTGACGTCTTCGAGCAGACGCTTGATGGCCGGGCGTTCAAGCGTACCTCCTGAGAAGCCGCCGTCGTCATACCGGTCCTTGAGCGTTACCCAGCCCTCAGACTTTTGGCTGGCAATGTAATTTGCGCAGGCATCGTGTTGGGCGTCCAGTGAGTTGAAGTTTTGGTCCAAGCCTTCTTCGGTGGACTTGCGTGTGTAGATCGCGCACAGGACTTTAGGGCTGGTAGCCATCAGACGCTCCTTCCAGAAGACAAGCCAAAAAAGGTCCAACCGTTTCGGTTGGTGCCTGTAATCACCATGGCTATGCGTGAAATGGACTTGTAGCGTTGACCCGCGTATTCGAAATCGTCAACGTGCACCACCACCTCGTGGCGCTCACCATCCCATTCCCGAATCAGGCGCGTTCCGCAGATGGGCCTGCCATCAACCCTGCGGCGGCGAACATCGGCTTTGCCGCCATCGAGTTGTTCGCCAAGCTTCTCTAGGCGCTTGACGGTCTCGCGGCGTAGGCCCCCAAGGGCCAGCTCCTGAATCCGGTATGCCAGACGCGTTTCAAGGAAGCGCCGGTTAAACGGCGGTGGTTCGGTCTGAAACATTTCTCGCCACATTTGCTTGAGGTCAGGTGTGGGCGAGGTTTTAAGGGCTGCAACGCGTGCAATAAGTGAGTCATTCATGGGTGTTGTCCTTGGTAGTCAAAACACCTGTATGAACGCTCTCTTCGGTACGGTTAGCAAGTTGAGCTTCGCGTTTTTGGCGGTCCAGCAGGCGAATAGCGCCCTGAGCCAGGATTGAGCCGATGACGGCCATGGGGCTGGGCTCTGCGGTCGGAGTTGGTTGTGGGGTGTGTTTTGGGGCGGTCATGAAGGTTCATACCGCCCCCGGGTGTGGTTTTTCTCAGGGCGCTTGCCCCCTTTGCGGGTGCGTTTAAAGGGCACTTGCACAAAATTTTGTCGTTGCGCTATAATGCAACGACGTAACGACTATCTAGGACTTTCATGAACCCATTTGGCACCTATGTGCGAACCAAGCGAGAGGAGGCTGGCATGACGCTAACCGAATTCGCTCGGCAACTGGAGATCAGTCCCGCCTACTGGTCTCGCATCGAAACAGGGCGTGAAAACCCCCCAAAAGATGAACTGATCAAAAAGGCAGCAACCATCCTTGGTTTGAGTGAGGATGAGTTGTTCATTGAGGCATCCCGACTGCCCCCCGACATGCAAGAGGAAGTAGCTGAGGTCGTTCGTCTGTATCGCTCCCTCAACAAGAAACCGTAAGCCCCGCCTATGCCAGCCCTCAAACTGCACTACCGACATAACCACCGTTACGAGCCACATTACCCGAGCCATGGAGACATTGAACGGGTGGCCAGTGAGGTGCGGCGGCAACTTGGGCTTTCAGACCGCCGTGCATTGACCATTGCGGACGTTGCTGCAATCAGCGAACTAAATGTCAATGGCGTGGCATACGATGTTTGGCTTGACCTTGAACACCAAGTCCATGATGAACAAAAAAATCCGGTGTTCGGAGTATTCGAGTTCACCCCAACAAGTTCTGTCGATGCGGTTTCAGTTTGCGTATCCCCAGCTAGCTCTGGCATTAGCGAAGAACTGCGTTTGTCGACATTGGCTCATGAGATGGGCCATGCAATTTTTGATGGCCCTTCGCTTGTGTCACACCACCAGAATCAGCCGCTTGCAGATTTGATGCAAACGGGTACCGTTCGCGCTTTCAGATTGGTGACAGAAACACAGGCGCAATTGCAAAAAGCTGACACCCTTCTGCCTTCTCATATTCGGTTTGCAGAACTGCGGGCCAATGAATTCATGGGCTCGCTCTTGGTGCCTCGAGATCTGTTGTGGGACGCGGTGATGGAAGAAGCCCCCAAGCACGCCCTTGAAATCCGTTACGGTGAAGACACGCTTTTCGCGGAGACCCCGGATGGTGAGAAAAAGATCGTCTGGTCTGAAGTCACCTATGACATGGACTGCTGGTCGTTTACACGAGCCTTGGCTCCGCATTTCGGGGTCACTCCAGCATTCATCGAAGTGCGCATGATGCGATACGGGATGATTTCGTCGGCAAACAAGGCCAACTGACCGGACCAATTAACAGTGGGCACCTGCGGGTGCCTTTTCTTGAACTATATCGTTAACCATTGACTAAACGCGCAAAGGCAAAAGAAGATGAAAAACCAACCAATTGACCCAACATACCTCGATGCTGCATTTGCTGCAGCAGCAACGCGAACTTACCGACTCGCCGCACGCCTGGGACTTCCAAGCGCGGACAGGGAAGACTTGCAGCAAGAGTTACTGCTTGATTTGCTTGAACGAGCTCCGGGGTTTGATCCGCAACGCGCCAGCGCCAACACCTACACCGGGTTGGTGTCAAAGCACCGCGCCGTTGAAGTTCTTGATGAACTGATGAAAGACCGCGCTCGCATCTGCTTCTTCTCGGCGGGAAGTGAAGCAGCCAATGACCCGCAAATGGGTGATCCAGAGCAGCACATCGACGACAACCTGGTGCCTATGTGGGCAGATGAAACCGATTTGATCAGTGACCACATGGCTTTGTTGGACCTGGATAAAGCCCGGAAGTACATGAACGATGAGCAACTCGAATTTTTTGATTTGCTTGATGCCCACCTTGACGTGTCCAGTGCCTGCAAAGCTAGTGGTATGTCCAGTGCCACGTTTTATCGGCGTGTCAATGAAATGCAAATGCACCTTCGAATGTTCGGCTTCAGGTTGGCGGCGTAAGCCCAATACCGCAGGCCAAAGTGGCCTGAGAAAAACCATGGCCTCGACCAGTAAGAACCTATATATCGCGTGAAAAGCAAAGAGCAGTGAGCTCCGCCATCAGCGCGATTGCAAGAGACGGCAGCACCACCCGGTCGGGTTGTGCAAGCCAATTGATCAACACGCTGATGGAGCCTGCAATTGTTAGCACCTACAAAATTTCTCGAAATCACCCAGGCCCACCTGGGTTTACCACCAGACCCAATGCCGCTCGTCCAAGAGCGCAAAGTCTACGTGCCAACTGTTGCCTTGAGTGAGGCAAACCTGTGCGACTGGATTGCCAGTGCATCAGTGGGGCAAGCCATTCTTTATCACGAGGGCTTGTTATTACGAGATCGCTCAGAGATCAGCAGTGACCGCTCAACCAAAGAGCGCGCACGCATCCATGCCCTCGCGCGCAGAGCTTGGATCGCATGCGAATTCGGTCTCGTGCATCTATTTAGCCAACGTATTTCAGATAACAACTATCGGTATCTGGCCATACGAACAAGCAGTTCCCTAAAGCCACCAGAAATTCGCGCTCAATTGCGCACCGCACAACCCGCCCCCCGTAAAGCCCATTGAAAGAGAGATACAGATGATCGCCACATCCGCCATCCTGGACGAAATCGGCCAGCTTTCCATGGCAGAGCTTGATGCTTTGCCACTTGCTGAACTGGACCACCTGATCAGGCAGGTCAGTGAAGTTCGTGATACCGCCCGACACTATGAAGCGGCGTTGCACTCAACGCTGAACAATCGTTTTGCACAACAGGCCCAACAGCTTCGCCAAGAGGCTGGCAAGTCCACCGGCACGGTGCGCTTTGAAGTCGACGGCTACTTGGTCGTCGCCGATTTGCCCAAACGTCCTGAGTACAACCAGGTCAAGCTCAAAGAAGCCGTGGAAGCCCTGCGCAAGTGGGGCGAGGACCCTGAGAACTACGTCGGCATCGAAATCAAAGTTGCCGAGTCCAAGTACACCGCCTGGCCGCCCGGAATCCGCGACTTATTCGAGCCTGCACGCACGCTCAAAACCGGTAAGCCCAGCTACAAGCTCGAGCAGATCAAGACCGGAGAAATCCCCGACGCTGCCAACGACAGTCACTTTGGTGGGGGTGTGTGATGGCCATTTCACTTGCACAACTCACCCGCGCCAATACGCCCAAGCCACCTCGCATTCTGATTCACGGTGTTGCGGGCGTTGGTAAAACCACCTTCGCCGCCGAAGCCAGCAAGCCTGTGTTCGTGCAAACGGAAGACGGTCTGGGAACAATTCCGGCAGCTAGCTTCCCGCTTGCACGCACGTTTGAGGAAGTCCTTGAGTCACTGGCCTCGCTCTACACCGAAGACCATGACTTCAAAACCGTGGTCATTGACAGCGTTGACTGGCTCGAGCCCTTAGTTTGGGGCAAGGCCTGCCGCGACAACGGCTGGGGATCGATTGAAGACGCCGGGTACGGCAAAGGCTACGTGGCCGCTTTGAGCCTATGGCGTCAGTACATCGACGGCCTGAACGCACTGCGTGACGACCGTGGCATGACCATTGTGCAAATCGCGCACACCGACATCAAGCGTTTTGACTCGCCCGAGCACGACCCCTATGACCGGTACGTCATCAAGTTGCACACCCGTGCAGCGGCGCTGATGCAGGAGCACTCCGACATCGTGCTCTTTGCCAACTACCGCATCTCAACCGTGAAGGCCGATGTCGGCTTCAACAAAAAAGTAAACCGCGCCATGGGCTCGGGCGAGCGGGTGATTCACACCGCCGAGCGCCCAGCCTTTTTGGCCAAGAACCGCTATGGCCTTCCCGAGACCCTGCCACTGGACTGGCAGTCCTTTGCCCAGGCCATGCCCGATGTGATCAAGCCCATGTTGATCGCCAACCCAGTCACCCCCACCAACCCAACCACCTGAAATTGAAATAGGAGAAATCACCATGGCTTCATTCGGACAAACTTTCGACGCATCCTCAGTTGAACCCAGCAGCGGCTACGAAGTCCTGCCACCCGGTAAATACCTAGCCCAAATTGTTGCAAGCGAAATGCGTGCAACCAAAGACGGCATGGGCCAGTACCTCTACCTTGAGGTGGATGTCATTGAGGGGCAGTACGCAGGCCGCAAGCTCTTTGATCGCCTGAACCTCATCAATGCCAATGCAGATGCTGTGCAAATCGCACAGCGCACGCTGTCTTCTATCTGCCGTGCCGTTGGCAAGTTGCAGGTCAGCAATTCGGAGCAGTTGCACCTCATTCCATTGATTGCTGATGTGCGTGTGCGCCCCCCGAAGGGCATGTATGGCGAGAGCAACTCGGTCCGCTACCTGCCTCGCAGCGGTCAGGCAGCAAACGCCCCCACATTCAGCACTGGTCCAGCCAACCCGTCAGCGCGTCCTGCCGTTGCTACAGCAACGCCTGCTGCCAACGGACTGCCCTGGAAGCGCCAAGCCTGAGGTCGCACTGCATGCAAGAACACTTCACATTGCATCAACACGCGCTTGAGCCGGTTCACCTGCCGGACTCTGCGCAGGGCTGTCGGGAGCGAATGGCTGCGCTGCAAGGCGAGATTGCTTCCATTCGTATTCAGATCGCAACGACTGACATTCGGCGGCAAACAGAGAAGAAGACGCTTGATGCTGCCTGGTTCCATCGCGCCAAAACCGCGCTGCGTTTAAAGCAGCAGGAACTGGCGCAGGTGACTGTGCATCTTGCAACCTTTGATAAACGCGCTGCGCCCAAGCACCGTGATGCCTTCAAAGACACTTTGATTGAAGTGGTGCGTGAAAACTGCAATGACCAGGAGTGGGCAGGCCTGGTGCAACGTGCACGTGACCTGCACGCCAGCCAGGGAGAAAACCATGGCTGAATTGCCCGCCATCACAAGCCTTACCCGCGAGGCCATCTTCTCTGGCTATGAAGCAGATGCCAGTGATGGGTTTCGCAGCCACCTTGGCGCGTCCCTCATTGGCAAGGAATGCGAGCGTGCGCTTTGGTACGACTTTCGCTGGGTCACGCGCAGCAAGCACCCAGGCCGACTTCTGCGCTTGTTTGAAACCGGTCAATTGGAGGAGGCGCGCCTGGTGCTGAACCTGAGACGCACCGGTGCGACTGTGCTGGAAGTCGATCCCGAGACTGGACGTCAGTTTCGTGTTCAAGCCCATGGCGGCCATTTTGGTGGTTCGCTCGATGGCGTTGCCATCAATTTGCTTGAAGCACCCAAAGTCTGGCACGTGCTGGAGTTCAAGACGCACTCCAACAAGAGCTTTGGCGATCTGGTGGCCAAGAATGTACGCGAGTCCAAACCGCAGCACTTTGCCCAGATGCAAATCTACATGCACCTGATGGGAATTACCCGATCGATGTACTTGGCTGTGAACAAGGACACCGATGACCTGTATGTCGAACGCGTGGAGGCAGATGTCACTTATGCGGAACTTCTTCTGGAAAAAGCTCGGCGAATCATCTTTACCCAAACACCACTGCCACGCATCAGCGAAGAGCCAAGTTGGTATCAGTGCCGCATGTGTGACCACGCACCGGTTTGCCATGCAAGTGGCAACAGCGTGGTGGCACCTGCGATCAATTGCCGTACTTGCCTGCACTCAACACCCGTGGATGGTGGTTGGCATTGCGACCGGCATCAAAAGCGCCTGACCGAAGTAGATCAGCGCAGCGGCTGTGAGCAGCACCTGTATTTGCCACCACTTGTTCCTGCTACGCAAGTCGATGCGGGTGACGACTGGGTTGACTACGAATTTACCAACGGTGTTCGCTGGCGCGATGCCGGTTTGAACAAGCACGCCGCCAACTGAATCCCCAACCGCAAACCTAAACGCAATTGAAAAAGGAGTCCCGTCATGAGCTTTTCCCTCCGCCCCTACCAAAGCGCTGCCATCCAAGGCATCTACAACTATTTCCAAGATGAGAGCGGCAACCCGCTGGTGGTGATTCCAACCGCTGGTGGCAAGTCCCTTGTCATGGCCACCTTTGTTGAGGGCGTGCTCAAAGCCTTTCCAGATCAGCGCATCCTGATCGTGACTCATGTGCGTGAGCTGATTGAACAGAACTTTGCCGAACTCAAAAAGCTTTGGCCGCAAGCCCCGGCAGGGATTTATTCAGCAGGTCTTAAGAAGCGTGAGATCCGTGCGCAGATTTTGTTTGCTGGCATCCAGTCCATTCACAAGCGTGTGTATGACGTTCAGCAGTGCGATCTGGTGTTGATTGATGAAGCGCATTTGATCCCACGCTCCTCAAACACGATGTACCGCAAGTTTCTTGATGGCTTGAAGCGCATTAACCCCATGCTCAAAGTGATTGGTCTGACGGCCACGCCATACCGCCTTGACTCTGGGTTGTTGCATGAAGGTAGTGAGGCCATCTTCACTGACATCGCCTACGAGGTTTCGGTGCGCGAGTTGATTGATGACCACTACCTTTCGCCACTGATCTCCAAACGCATGGCAACGCAAATTGACCTCACTGGTGTGGGTACACGCGGCGGTGAGTTCATCCCGAAGGATTTGGAAGCGGCCATTGACCAGGACGCGATCACACAAAGCGCAGTCAATGAAATCTTCTCGTACTCAACAAACCGCAAAAGCTGGCTGATCTTCTGTGCTGGCGTGGACCATGCGTACCACGTGCGTGATGCGGTGCGCAGCAGAGGGGTGACCTGCGAGACGATTGTGGGCGATACGCCCAGCGCCCAGCGCGAAGCGATCATCAATGACTTCAAGGCCGGACGAATTCAGTGCCTGACCAATGCCAATGTCTTGACGACAGGCTTTAACGCTCCTGCGGTAGACCTGATTGCCATGCTGCGCCCGACCAAGTCGGCGGGCTTGTATGTGCAGATCGTTGGTCGTGGCTGCCGCCTTGCACCGGGCAAGACCGACTGCTTGGTTCTCGACTTTGCCGGGAACATTGCGCGCCACGGACCCATTGACGCCATCAAGCCCAAGACACCCAAAGCGGGTGAAGACGGCGATGCGCCCACCAAAGCCTGCCCTGAGTGCGACAGCATCGTGCACGCGGCGGTACGTCAGTGCCCCGACTGTGGCCACATGTTCCCGGAGCCGCAAATCAAGATTGACGCCAAAGCCAGCACTTTGGACATCCTCTCTGGCGGTCCACCCGAGTGGGTGCCCGTGACACGGGTCAGCTATGCCCGGCACGACAAGACTGGTAAGCCGCCGTCACTTCGAGTTGATTACTGGAGTGGACTGAGTTCCCACAGCGAATGGGTTTGCATTGAGCACCAGGGCTATGCGCGGCAAAAGGCTGCGAGCTGGTGGGCAAACCGAGCACCGGGGCTGCCACTTCCCCGTGGTGTTGATGAAGCTCTGGCCGTATCGCTGCGGCTCAAGTGCCCATCGCAGATCGCGGTGCGCCCGAGCGGGCGTTACACAGAAATCGTCGGCGCGCGCTTTTGATGTCGAGCGCATAAATGATGTGCGCCATTTGCAGGCGCGATGCCCGAGGGTATGGGTTCGCGCCATGTTTGATCCGTATTGATGCGCCGAGCGTGAAGTTGTGTTCGAGGCGCTGTCAAAACATTGCAGCAAGGCTAAAGGGAATGATTGATCCAAACCAACATGAAACCAATGCTCTGGCGGCGGCCTGCCAGACAGGTGGCGAGTACGTCGAGTCACTTGCCAAAACAGACTTGGCCACCTTCACCGCAGTGGAGTGGTCAACCTTGATTGATGTGGTCGTGACCGCCTTTCAAGACTCACTTCGCACTGCCTATGCAGATGACCCACCATTTTGAAGGAACGCATGAATCCAAATAATTACATGGCCCATCTTGGGGCCACGCTCGTAGATCGCGGCTATGCCATTTTGCCGATCCAGCCTAGCACTAAGAAGCCGGGCATGTTTCGCCTGGGTGCCTGGCAAGACTATCCCAAGTGGAGCCGTCACTGTGAGCGCGACACGACTGAAAACGAAGTCGATATCTGGGGCGACTGGCCCGAAGCTGGCATTGGTATTGCCGCAGGCAAGGTGATTGGCATCGACATTGATGTGCTGCAGTCCAAAGACATCGCTGTTCAGATTGAGGGCTTAGCCAAGCGGCTGCTGGGCGACACACCTGCAGTTCGTATCGGCAACGCCCCCAAGCGATTGCTGGTGTACCGTGCGGCCCAGCCCTTCAGTGGATTTAAGTTCCCGCCCATTGAGGTCTTGGGTGTGGGGCAGCAGTTCATCGCCTATGGCATTCACCCGGATACCGGCAAGCCCTACGAGTGGCCCGTGCAAACCTTGGCCGACCTGAAAATCGAAGAACTGCCTGTCATCACCGAGGCACAGGCTCGAGAGTTTGCGCGCCAGGCTTACGAGATGGTCCCCGAATCTATGCGCCCCAAAAGTCTGGCTGTAGGTTTGAAGTCTCCAGAGGCGTTCGCCAATCTGCCTGAGCAACGCGGCACGTTCGAGGCAGTGCAAGACGCGCTTCAGTACATCCCCAACCAGGACCTGGACTACGACAGTTGGGTGCGCATTGGCATGGCCATCAAAGGTGCGCTTGCCGAGCAGGGGTGGCCGCTCTTTGAGTCCTGGTCTGCGTCGTCCAGTAAAAACGATGCCAAGACAACCGCTAAAAGTTGGGGGAGCTTTTCGCCTCAGCGCATTGGGGCGGGAACCATCTACAAGCTGGCGCTGGACAACGGCTGGATTCCAGATGCTGATCTGCAGCTCAATGGTGAGATTGTGATGAACGGACACCACCCGGCCAAGGAGATGCTGCAAACGCTGCAAACATCAAACCCCATCACGATTGGTGGATCAGGTGCACCTCCCGTGCTGCCACCACCCAAACCACTGCCGACGGGCTGGGATCAAGTTGGCGGCGTGATTGCCGACATGATGGCGCTCATGGCAACGACGGCAAAGCGTCCACAGCCTGTGCTGGCGCTTGGAGCGAGTTTGTGTGCCATCGGCGCGCTGATGGGGCGTAAGTACCGCACCGAGAGCAACACGCGCTCGAACCTTTATGTCGTAGGTATCGCTGAGAGCGGCGCAGGCAAGAACCACAGCCGCGTGGTTATCAACGAGCTATTCCGCAAGGCCGGGTTGCTGCAATACCTGGGCGGCAACAAGATCGCATCGGGTTCCGGTCTTTTGACAGCCATCCAGCGTCAGCCCGCCATTCTTTTTCAGCTAGATGAGTTCGGTATGTTTTTGTCGGCAGCCGCTGACCGTAAACGCTCCCCGCGCTACGTGTGTGAAATCCTGGATCTGATGACCGAGCTGTACACCACATCAGGCACGACTTACTTTGGCATTGAGTACGCAAGCAACCAACTCAACAACGCGCACCGTGCCATTCACCAGCCCTGCGCTTGCATCTACGGCACCACCACACCCTTGCACTTTTGGCAGGCGCTGCAGGCGTCGAATGTGGCCGACGGTTCATTGGCGCGCTTTCTGATTCTGGAGAGCGAGGACGATTTCCCCAATAGCAACGAACTTTTTGGCACGATAGATCCCCCGCAAGATCTCATCGACCGACTGCTGCTGATCCACCAGGGAGGTGGTCAGTTGAACGGCAACCTCACGGATGTGGGCGCGATTGATGAAGTGCTGGTGGATCCGCGTGTCGTTCCGATGACCGCGCAAGCGCGTGACGCGTTTCGCTTGCTAGACCACGAGTTGTTGACAAAGCTTCGCTTATCGAGAGGCACCGGTTTTTCATCGATCTTGGCGCGCATTGAAGAGAACGCCACCAAATTGGCTCTCATTCGCGCTGTGTCGCGCGACGCGGTGACACCGCAGATCGAGGACCACGACGCGCACTGGGGAATTGCGCTCTCGCGCCACTGTGCCGAGCTGACTATTCGAGAAGCAAGCGCGCGCGTTTCAGAAAACCAAGTCGAGTCCAACCACAAGCGCGCTTTGCAAATCCTGCGTGATGGCGATGCCGCTGGTATGTCAAAGAGCGAGTTCACACGGCGCACCCAGTTCATGGACCACCGCCAGCGAGATGGCGTGCTGCGTACCTTAACGGACGCCCACCTGGTTGAGGTGTTCGCCATGCCAACGGGCGGCAGACCCAGCCAGTGGATCAAGCTGGCGGGAAATGATGTCCCAACTGAACAGTGAACGGTCTATGAGGACTTCATTCAATTACGACCTTCTTTCAAAGGGGGTGCCTCTATATACAAATAAATACAGGGGTAGCTATACGCACCCAAAAATCCTCGCGCGCGCGAAACGCCTGCCCTAGAGGTGGTCAGAGAGAGACATAGGTATATATATTGAAAGAAGAAGTATTGAAATAAGTACCCCACCAGACCCGGACTCCACCTTTGAAAGATGAAGTATTGAAATAAGCCCCGCCATCTGTTGAAGACTTTTTGTAAGCCCTGATAACCGCATCCGATTGAAAAAATCGGAAATGACAGACATGAGGGAGCCGCACCCGCCCTGACACGGCTTTGGTGCCAGTGCTCCTCCAGGTCGCACAAGAAAACTTGTACGAACCCTTGGAGGAAATCCCTGATGAATTACAAATCAACCCCACGCCTCGTCATCCTGGCTCTTGACCTGGGTACGACCACCGGCTGGGCACTGCGCTCGGCAAACGGTCCTGTGGCGCATGGCTTCGTGAGCTTCAAGTCCCAACGCTTTGAGGGCGGTGGCATGCGCTATCTGCGCTTTGGACGTTGGCTCGATGACATGCTCGCCTTGAGTGGCTCAGAGAGTGACGCACCAACCGATTCAGCGGTCATTGGAGCCGTTTACTTTGAAGAGGTGCGCCGTCACCTCGGCGTAGATGCTGCGCATGTCTACGGCGGTTTGCTGGCCACGCTGACCGCATGGTGTGAGCGTCACCAGATACCGTACCAAGGTGTGCCTGTGGGCACCATCAAACGCCATGCCACTGGCAAAGGCAACGCGGGCAAGGCCGAGGTGATTGCGGCCATGAAAGCGCTGGGCCACCCAGTCACCGACGACAACGAGGCGGATGCTCTTGCGCTCTTGCACTGGGCGCTGGCGCAGTGTACGGATCCCGCCTTGAGCAAGGAGGTGCGCCATGGCTAAAAAGCAAGTTGCACAGCCATTGACCCATGGCACTTTGGTGAGTCTGCCCGGCGGTCGGGTTGGTGAGTGGATCAGTGAGGCGGAGGAAGGCACCAGCTTTCGCACCGAGCATTTCCGGACTGTCGACTCGCTCGGCCTTTTGATGCGCAATGGCGCGATCACGGCGCAGATGCACGACGCGGGTCAGGACTTCTCTCGCACATTTGTTTTTGCTCAGCTAAGTTCAGCGGGCTCACCACCGCTTGATCGCATACCTGGTGGTCATTGGCAGGACACGATGACTGAGCGCTGTGCCTGGGCTAGAAAGCGGTTGGGTGAGGCGCTCGATGCGGTGGGCGGTATCGGCAGCCCCGGTGGTTGCGCTGTCTGGCACGTGGCCGGTTTGGGTCAAAGCGTGAAGGAGTGGTCTGCCCAAGAAGGGTGGAACGGACGATCACTCAATCAATATGAAGCCAAGGGTATTTTGGTTGGCGCTTTGGGGGTGTTGGCGGTGCATTACGGGTACTCGCGATAAATCATCAAATAACCTATTGACGCGGTATATATCGAAGCGGTAGCATTCAGCTAATCACTCAAATTACGCCCACACGGTTCGCGCCTTGTGGGCGTTTTGTTTGGGTCTTCACCTCTCACATCTATCGCGCTTGCAAGTACCCGCTACCGGTCGACTTACACGCTGCGCTTCAACCCGAAAGCTTGCAAATGACACCCGAGATCCGAATGGTCCCGGTGGATTCGCTCATCCCGTATGCGCGAAACGCCCGCACCCACAGCGAAGACCAGGTGGCACAAATTGCCGCATCCATCT
Source organism: Limnohabitans sp. 15K (assembly GCF_002778285.1). Lineage (GTDB taxonomy): Bacteria > Pseudomonadota > Gammaproteobacteria > Burkholderiales > Burkholderiaceae_C > Limnohabitans_A. The sequence goes on along the minus strand of NZ_NESM01000002.1, from coordinate 290,583 downwards.
CCGAGTTTGGTTTTACCAATCCCATCCTGACAGACGGCGAAAAAGGCGTGATCGCAGGACATGGCCGCTTGGCTGCCGCGCGCAAACTCTCACTGACACAAGTGCCCGTGATTGAGCTGGGCCACCTCACCGCAATTCAAAAGAAAGCCTACATCCTGGCCGACAACCGCATTGCTGCAAACGCTGGCTGGGACGAAGAGTTGCTCAAGCTTGAGATTGCCGAACTCGATGAGGCTGACTTCAATCTGGAGTTGATGGGCTTTGGTGACGAAGAACTCGAGCGTTTGCTCAATGGCGACGGCGACACTACGGGCCTGACCGAAGACGATGCAGTACCCGAATTGCCAGCCGAACCTGTTTCCAAAACAGGTGATGTGTGGGTCTTGGGTCAGCACCGTTTGCTGTGTGGTGACTCCACAGTGCTCTCCGATGTGGAGCGCCTTATGAACGGTCAACTCGCCGACATGGCGTTCACTGATCCACCCTACAACGTGGACTACGGCAACAACGCCAAAGACAAGATGCGCGGCAAGGACCGCCGCATCATGAACGATGCGCTCGGTGACGGGTTCTACAAGTTCCTTTATGACGCCTGTGTCAACTTGTTGGTGGTCACCAAAGGTGCCTGCTACGTGTGCATGAGCTCATCCGAGTTGCACACACTGCAAAAGGCCTGGCTTGATGCGGGTGGCAAGTGGTCGACATTTGTGATCTGGGCTAAGAACACTTTCACGCTCGGTCGCGCCGACTACCAGCGCCAGTACGAGCCCATCCTCTACGGATGGAAGGACGGCGCTAAACACTTCTGGTGCGGCGACCGCGACCAGTCAGACATTTGGAATTACAACAAGCCTCGCGTGAACGACCTGCACCCGACGATGAAACCGGTGGAGTTGGTAGAGCGTGCCATTAAGAACTCATCGAAGACGCGTGACATCGTGATCGACTTGTTTGGCGGCTCTGGCACCACGCTCATTGCCTGCGAAAAAACCAATCGACAGGCACGACTCATGGAGATGGATCCCAAGTATGTGGACGTGATCGTCAAGCGCTGGGAGGACTTCACAGGACAGAAAGCCACCCGTGAATCGGATGGCTCTGCGTTTTCGGATCTTGCGCCGCAAGGTCAGTCTGTTTTGGATGCTGTGGGGAGCGAGCTGGAGGGTGAGACCCTGTAGACCCGCTCACCACCGCTTTCCTTGACGGAGTCGATGGTCAGGCCCAGTTTCTTTTTCAAAGTCCCGGCCATGCATCCGCGCACCGTGTGCGCTTGCCATCCTGTGGCCTCCACCATTTGAGGGAGGGTTGCACCTTCGGGGCGTTTCATCAGATCGATGAGTACCGACTGTTTGCTGCCTTCGCGTTTGGGTTTGGCCGGTGGCTCAATACCAATGGCCTTCATGCCTGCAACGGTGATGGCAAAACGGGTAGAGCCCTCTGGTCCTTTGCTGTGGGGTCTGATCAGGCCTTCATTGCCAAGGCTAGTTAGTACCTTGATCAATGCACCACCTTTGAGGTTGGACGGGAAGTCGGTCAGCACATGCTGAGGATGGCTGGCTGCAGCGTTGAGAAGCAAGGTTTGGCTGGGTGTGAGTTTCATGTTGACCTCTGGTATCAGTTTGGTTGGGTTGTTTGTTTGGATTGCTGGCCAGCCGTGAATGCGGCTTGCAGGGCTTCTTTGAGGCCCCAGACGCTGACTTCATGAAAGTCCAGGCGGTCGCTGTTGCGTGTTGCCAGCGTGTCGATGTGCAGATGTTCTGCGGCGATTTGGTTGAGTAGTTGCTCCAGTTTTTGGGTGTCCATCACTTGGCTCCTTCGTTTGTTGATGACGTTCCTATGAACGCTCTGATTCCCAGTGAATCCAAGCTTTATCTGCATCATTTGCGATTAGTTTTTTGAAAGAGTTGGCAATAAGCCAATAACAAGCCGCCATGCCCCGCAGTGCTCCAACACCCTGCCGACATCCCGCCTGTGGGTTGGTGCTGGACAAACCGGGCTACTGCGATCAACACCGTACCCAAGTGCACCGGGACTACGGGCGTGCCAGGCGTGGCTTTGATGCGGAGGTGGGCTTCTACCAGTCAGTGCGCTGGCGTGAGGTCCGTGCCGCCTTCCTGCGAGAACACCCGTTGTGTGTGGCTTGCAAGGCGACTGGACTGGTGGTGGCTGCCAAGGTTGCTGACCACATCAGGCCGCTTAAGGACGGCGGAGAGCGCTTTGATTGGCTGAACCTGCAAGGCCTTTGCGTCTCATGTCACAACCGAAAGACGGCGCGAGAGACCGCACGGCGCAGCTGACCCCCCCTAGGGGGTCTGAATCTCTACAGACGGCGGCCAAAGATGCGTGCGCCTGCCAAGATTTTTGCGCGTGCAAATTGAAACCTAGGGGGGTTACCCCAGAACGGAATATTGATGGCCGGAAGAAAGCCACTGCCCACAGAGATTAAAAAGCTCAGGGGAACCCTGCAAAAGTGCAGGACCAACCCGCATGAGCCGCAGCCCCAAGGGGATCTGGTTGCGCCGCCCGAGTACATGTCGGACGGTGCCAAGCAGGCCTGGCGCTATGCCATTGACAGCGCGCCCGAGCATTTGCTGCGCAAACTCGATATGTCGGTGCTGGAGGTTTGGTCCTGCGCCGCTGACCTGTACCGCAAGGCCCAGATCGGAATCACCAAGACGGGTCTGCTGATCAAAGCGCCGAACACCGGTGTGCCGATGCAGTCGCCGTACCTGGCCATCGCCAACAAGCAGGCCCAGATCATGACCAAGGCAGCGGTGGAGATGGGATTTACGCCAGCCTCTCGATCGCGTATCACACAGCCCACAGATACCCAGATCGATCTCGATCCTTGGGCGGACATAGCAGGCTGAGACTGAACTTTGGCAGCAGATAACTACGCCGCCGTTGCCCGCAAGTATGCGCAGGCAGTCGTTGCCGGTGACATCCTGACCTGCAAATGGGTCCAGCGGGCATGCCAACGGCAGTTGAACGATCTGGCAAAGTTCAAGGGCAAGGCAAGTCCCTACCAGTTCAACCCAAAGCTCACCGACAAGGACGGGCGGGAATTCCATCCCGCTGACAACCTGTGCGCGTTCATTGAACGCCTGCCCCACGTCAAGGGGCCGCTGGCAGGCGAGACGATCAAGTTGGAGCCTTGGCAGGTGTTCATCCTGACCACCGTATTTGGATGGGTCAAGCCTGACGGTAATCGCCGCTTTCGGCGCTCGTACATTGAGGTGCCACGTGGCAACGCTAAGTCGACCCTGTCGTCTGCGCTTGCGCTGTACATGCTGGCCGCCGATGGTGAAGGTGGTGCAGAGGTTTACTCTCTGGCCACCACCCGCGACCAGGCGCGCATTGTGTTTGGTGATGCGCAGACCATGGCTCGCAGGTCACAGGGCTTTCGCAGCCGGTTCTCTGTCAACGTTGGTGCGCACAACATGAACGTGCTGCATACCGGCTCAAAGTTTGAAGCGCTCTCGGCAGAGGGATCTACGCTCGACGGCCTGAACATTCACTTCGGCTGCATTGATGAACTGCACGCCCATAAGACTCGCACCGTCTACGACGTTGTGGAGACCGGTACCGGCAAGCGAGACAACTCACTTCTGTGGGTGATCACCACCGCTGGCAGCAATCGCGCAGGCATTTGCTACGAGGTACGCACCTTTGTAACCCGACTGCTCGATGGCGTGTTCGAGGATGACAGCCAGTTTGGCATCGTCTACGGGCTGGATGACGGGGACGACTGGACCAGCGAAGACTCGCTGATGAAGGCCAACCCCAACTGGGGTATCTCTGTGCGCCCGGAAATCCTGGGACCGCTGCAGGCCAAGGCCATGCAGTTGCCCAGTGCGATGAACAACTTCAAGACCAAACACTTGAACGAGTGGGTCAATGCCGACACCGCATGGATGGACATGCGCTCCTGGGACGCCTGTGCTGATCAGGACCTAGACATCGAGTCCTTTGTTGGCCAGCCCTGCTGGGTGGGCCTGGACTTGGCCAGCAAGACAGACATTGCGGCATTGGTGATTGTGTTTGCCCATCCCGAGATTGCTGACGCATTCGTAGTCTTCGGCAAGTACTACCTGCCAGAGGACACGGTCAATGCCAACGGCAACAGTCAGTACCCGGGATGGATGCATACCGGACGCCTCACCGTGACGCCGGGCAATGTGATTGATTTCAGTTGGATCGAAGCGGATCTGAACGATCTGTCCTCTCGCTTTGCTGTTCAGGCAGTCGCGTTTGATCCGTTTCAGGCGACGCAACTCTCGACCCGAATGATGAGTGAGGGCCTGCCCATGATTGAAGTGCGTCCCACGGTGCTGAATTTCTCAGAGCCGATGAAGACGCTTGAAGCCCTGGTGCTTCAAAAGAAATTGGTTCATGACGGTGACCCAGTACTCGGTTGGATGGTCAGCAACGTGGTGGCCCACCTTGATGCCAAAGACAACATTTACCCGCGTAAGGAGCGAGCAGAAAACAAGATCGACGGAATCGTTGCACTGATCATGGCGCTGTCGCGCGCGATCAAACCGGGGGACTCGGTGGTGCTGGGATCCGACTACGAATTGGTGTTGCTCTGAACTGATGGGATTTTTAAGCTTCTTTGATCGCTTCCGTGGTCCCAACGCTTCCGGTGGAGATCGCTCGCCGTGGGGAGACTTCTTTTTTGAACCGGTCTCCGCTCGCACTGGCAGCGGGATGCGCGTCTCACCCGACAGCGCGCTTCGCCTTGCGGCGGTCTATGCCTGCGTTCGAGTTTTGTCGGAGTCCATGGCCTCACTGCCACTGGTCATCTACCAACGGCGCGCCGATGGTGGCAAAGACAAGGTGACCGACCACTGGCTCTACCGTTTGCTTGCCAAGCGACCCAACCGTTTTCAGAACCCGTTTGAGTGGCGCGAGATGCTGCAAGGTCATCTGGCGCTGCGTGGCAACGCCTACAACCAGATCATCACGAACGCCAAAGGGGAGGTGGTGGAGTTGATGCCACTGCATCCGGACCGTATTCGGCTTGAGTTGCTGCCATCAGGTGAATACCGATACCGGTTTACAGACCGCTTTGGCACGGAGTCAATCCTGCCGCGTGGCGAGGTCTGGCACTTACGTGGTCTGTCCTCAGATGGCTTGATGGGCATGAGCCCGATTGAGCTTGCCCGAGAAAACCTTGGAATGGCACTGGCAGCCCAAGACTACGGCGCGCGCTTCTTTGCCAATGATGCCAAGCCTACCGGCGGTTGGATTGAGTTCCCCGGCTCCTTCAAGGACTCCGAGGCCAAGAAGGTGTTTCGCGAGTCCTACCAACAGGCGCAGTCCGGTGCCAACCGGGGCAAGGTCCTGGTGCTGGAAAACGGCATGAAGTTTCACGAAGTGGGCGTCACCAACAAAGACGCCCAGTTCCTGGAACTGCGCAAGTTTCAGATCACGGATGTGGCCAGACTCTTTCGTGTGCCTCCGCACATGATTGGCGACCTGGACCGAGCAACGTTTTCCAACATCGAGCAGCAAAGTCTGGAGTTCGTCATGCACACCATGACGCCGTGGGCCGAGCGCTGGGAAGCCAGCATCGAGTCCGAGCTGCTGCTTGAAGGTGACGACATCGAGGTTGAGTTTGATTTCGCCAACCTGATGCGCGGCGATGCCGCCAGCCGGGCGTCGTATTACCAAAGTGGCATTCAGAACGGGTGGCTCACCCGCAACGAAGCACGCATTGCGGAGAACCTCAACCCGCTTGAGGGCCTGGACGAACCACTACGTCCGCTCAATATGGTCGAGGAAAGTAACGCAGAGGATGTGGAACTTGATACCGAACAAACCGAGTATCCGTCGCAAGAAGCAACAGAGCCCTCGGTCGAAGCAGTTGCTCGCTTGCGTGCCCTGATCGATTCGAGCGCTGAGCGCTGGGCCAGGCGCATCGCGCGGGCCGGTCGGGTTGAAGAGAAAGAACTGACTTTGATTGCGCAATCCCTGGCAGTGCCATTGGAGCAAGTCAACGCCTGGGCGAAGACGAGCACATCAGTTGAAGAGGCGCAGCTTTGCCAATCACTTAAATCACTGGGAATGAAACAATGAACCACCAATTACTGGTTGCTGAATATTTGGCAACCCCCTGGGCATTGATGCCCGAGCGTCTCAGTGCAGTCACTGCGGTTATTGCCCGTTGGTCAGGAGATGCCCGCGCCAGCGATGAAGTGATGCACAGCATTGCAGCCGACCGAAGTGCACGCGATGCGCGTCGCCAAGCAAGCGTGTCCAAATCTGGCGGCGGGATTGCTGTGCTGCCGTTGTACGGGGTTGTCACGCAACGAGGCAACATGGTGGACGATGTTTCTGGCCCTGGTACTGCCAGTACTCAGCAGTTTTCAAACATGCTCCGGGCTGCACTCCAGGACGAAACCGTCACTCAAATCCTGATCGACATCGACAGCCCTGGCGGCAGCGTTTACGGAGTTGCTGAACTGGCCGATGAAATCGTCAGTGCCCGCGCCCAAAAGCCTGTCGTGGCCATCGCCAACAGCTTGGCTGCATCGGCGGCTTACTGGATTGGTTGTTCAGCTTCCGAGTTTTACGTCACCCCTGGCGGCGAAGTAGGTTCCATCGGTGTGTGGCAAGCGCACCAGGACTACAGCAAAGCCATGGATGAGGCCGGAGTCAAAACCACGCTTATCTCGGCAGGCAAGTTCAAGGTTGAGGGCAATCCGTATGCACCGCTCGATGAAGAAGCTCAGGGCTTTATGCAGTCCCGCGTCGATGACTACTACGCGGCGTTCACCAAGGCCGTGGCCAAAGGGCGCGGTGTGCCCATCTCCCAGGTGCGAGACGGCATGGGACAGGGCCGGGTTCTTGGAGCTGAGGCAGCTCTTGCAAGCAGCATGGTCGACGGCATTGCCACATTTGAAGATGTCGTCAAAAAGATGCGTCGCGATGCGCGCGCACAAATTAAACCCAATGCATCACGGCTCAACCAGGCGAGAAATTCGCTGGCCTTGATGTGAATTTTTTTTCGGGCAGCACTCCGTAGAGGGCTGTCAGCAAAGTGAAGCGGCCCGTTGGCCGCACCCCAAGTAACCACCTCGTCAATTCAGACCCGGTGGTTTTTTTACGTCCATTGATTTTGGAGAATCCCAAATGAGTAAGCAATTGCGCGAGCTGCAGGCTCGCAAATCTACCCTGGTCAAAGAAGCGCGTGCGCTCACCGACCGTGCCGCAGCGGATAACCGTGACCTGAGCGATGAGGAGGTGACTGCCTTCGACGCACTCAAGAGTCGAATTGAAGCCGCGAGCAACGCCATTGATCGCGAAGCCAGTCTGATCGCCGAAGAGGCGCAAATGGCCCAGGCTCCAGCAGCCTCTGGCGCTTTCATTACAGTCACCGACAACCGCGAGGCCGATCCCATGCACGGCTTTCGCACAGCGGGCGAGTTCATGCAGGCGGTCTACCAAGCAGAAAAACCCGGCAAGTCCCTCGATGATCGTTTGCTCATTGGCGGTGGTCGTGGTGCGGCAGCACCTGGCAGCTTTGCCAACGAGGCTTCGGGTCAAGACGGCGGCTTTTTGGTGCCTCCTCAGTTCTCTCAGCAAATCTTCAAGCTCTCTTTGGGTGAGGACTCCTTGCTGCCTATGACCGACAACGTCGAGATCAGCGGCAACAGCATGGCGTTCCCCAAGGACGAGACCACGCCCTGGGGCACCAACGGTATCCGCGCCTACTGGCAGGGAGAAGCAGCCTCGGCTGTTGCATCCAAGCCGGTGCTGGGCCTGGCCACCTTGCGCCTTAAAAAGCTGATGGCGCTGGTCCCCACCACGGACGAACTTCTGGACGACGCCAATGCGCTGACCACCTATCTGCCCGAAAAGGTTGCCTTGTCCATTCGCTGGAAAACCAACGAGTCCATCCTATTTGGTGCTGGCAACGGTGTGCCCGTGGGAGCGCTCAGCTCTGGCGCAACGGTCACCGTGACCAAGGAGTCTGGTCAAGCAACCCAAACGCTGGTGCCTCAGAACCTGGCCAAGATGATTGCGCGTTTGCCCTCAGGCAGCTTTGCCAATGCCGTCTGGATCGTCAACAACGACGTGTTGCCAGCGCTGTTCACGCTGACTTTGGGCAACTACCCGATCTACATCCCCACGGGCCTGCCCGTCGGTGGCTTGCAGGTCTCGCCCTACGGCACCTTGCTCGGTCGCCCGGTGTTTGTGTCTCAACACGCCAACACCTTCTCGGCCCAAGGCGACATCTTGCTGGTGGACCTCAAGTACTACCAGACCATCACCAAGGCGGGTGGCATGCAGACCGCCACATCGATGCACCTGTACTTCGATGCGGACCTGACGGCGTTTCGCACGACCTTTCGCATGGATGGCCAGTCCAAGCTCAACAGCCCCATCACACCTGCCAAAGGCAGCGCAACGATGTCGCCCTTCATCCAACTGGGCGCGCGCTAAGCCGCCCCCAACCTTAGGAGAAAACTATGTTTCCCAATGCAAAAGGCAGCGAACTGCTGTCCGTTCTCGCCACCATCGACCCTGCCGTGCAAGCGGCGGGAACACTCACTACGGGCTGGATTTCTGTGGCTAACCACCACGGGTTTCTCTCTCTGGTCCAGACCGGAGTGCTGGGCACCAGCGCCACAGTGGATGCGAAGTTACAGCAGGCCATGGACAGCTCTGGCACCAGTGCCAAGGACATTACCGGCAAAGCGATCACACAGATCGTCAAAGCCACCGGCGACAACAAGCAGGCGCTGATCAACGTCAAGCCCGAGGAACTCGACACTGTGAACGGCTTTGGCTTTGTTCGCCTGTCAGTCACGGTGGGAGTGGCAACAAGCCAGACCTCAGCTCAGGTGCTTGGCCTCAATCCACGCTTTGCGCCTGCGGATGCTTCGAACCAAGCGGCTGTGGTGCAGGTCATCTAAATGCCCATCCAACTCGTCACGCCACCCACAGAGGAGCCGGTGTCGCTTCTTGAGGCCAAGCTGCATCTGCGGGTGGACTTTGACGAGGATGACATGCTGATCGCCTCACTCATCACTGCGGCTCGGCAAGCAGCCGAGACACTGACCGGCAGGCAGCTCACCACTGCCCGCTGGAAGCAAGTGCTCGACTGCTTTCCCGGACCGTCGCTGATGGGTGTGCCTGCAGGGCAGACTTTCACCTTGCCAGGCCATGCGATTTTGTTGGCCAAAGCTCCGGTGCAGTCGGTGGTGTCGATCAATTACCTGGACATGGGGTCTGTGAATCAGACCATGCCTGCTTTGACCTACACGGTCGATGCAGCCTGTGAACCCGCGCGAATCACGCCGGTGTTCGGGCAGATCTGGCCGATTTGCTTGCCGCAGATCGGTGCGGTGTCGGTCACCTTTGATGCCGGGTACGGTACTGCTTCGCAAGTTCCAGAAGGCATCAAGAGTTGGATCAAGCTGCGCGTGGGCAGCCTGTATGCGCACCGCGAAGAGGTGGCTGCGCTCTCGCGAGGACGCATCGAATCATTGCCCTTCATTGATGGGCTGCTCGATCCGTACAAGGTTGTGACGGTATGAATCCGGTTCGCTCTGGTCAGTTAAACCGGCGCATCACCTTGCAGCGGCAAAGCACGGCGCAAGACAGTTACGGCGGGCCTGTTCGTACATGGACTGACCTGGGCACCTTTTGGGCTGAGATTCAACCCTTGAGTGGCCGGGAATTGGAAAGTTCTCAGCGCATGGCAAGCGAGGTCTCACACCAAATCGTTGTGCGCTATCAAGCCATCTTTGCTGACACGCGTCAGGTGGCTGGTTACCGGGCTCTGTACCGATCGCGGATTTTCAACATCCACGCGGCTCTCAATGATGAAGAGCGAAACGTGCTGGTCACGCTGCTGGCCTCTGAGGGTCTGGATTGAATGGCTAAGTACGAGAGCGTTCAGATTGAGGGCTTTGATGCTTTGGCCAAGGCTTTGAAAGAGTTGCCTGACCGCGTGGCCAAGAACGGCTTGCGAGCAGCGGTCTATGCCGGAGCCAAGCTGATCCGGGATGAAGCCAAGTTGCAAGCTCCTGTTGCCACGGGCGATCTGGGGCCTGACCAGCCACCACCCGGCACTTTGAAGCGCTCGGTGATTTTGAAACAAATCCCAGAGTTGTCGAACAAGAACAAGCAGACCTTCTTTGTCACGGTTCGGCATGGCAAGAAGTACCGCAAGCAAGGCAAGAAGGGCAACTTGTCCCAGGACGCCTGGTACTGGCGCTTTGTGGAGTTCGGGACCGTAAAGATGTCCGCGCGCCCCTTTTTGCGGCCTGCTTTTGACATGAAGAAAAACGATGCGCTAACAGCCATCAAGACACGGCTGGCTGAACGCATAGAGCAAGCCGCACGCGAATTGAAAAAGTAGATCAAAAAATGATTCAACAAGACCTTTTCGCGGCCCTCGCAGGTGTGGCCGGGGGAAGGGTGTTTCCGAACGTTGCACCCAACAACGTGTCAAAGCCCTACGTGGTCTATGCCCGCGTATCCAGCGCACCAGAAAACACCCTGGCCGACGGCGCACCCGTTGAAAACACCCGCCTGCAGGTGGACTGCTTTGACACCACCTACGCCGCTGCCGTTGTTTTAGCCGAGACGGTCAAGGCCGCCATGAAAAGCAGCGCCATCACCCACGTCTTGCTTCTTGAGCAAGACCAATTCGAGCCCGAGGCATTCCTGCACCGGGTGATTTTGGATTTTTCGATCTGGCACTAACTTTTAGGAGAACTCTATGCCAAGCACCGCCATCTCAGCCCAAGGCTCCACCGTCAGTATCGGCACAACCACCGGGTCGGCGCTCACCATCACTGCCGTCTCGCTCACCAACCCTTGCCGGGTCACGCTCTCAGCAGTCACCGCATTGAACAAGGGCGATGTGATCACTATCGCTGGCGTAGTTGGCACCACGCAGCTTAACGGCAACAGCTTCGTTGTTCAGTACATCGAACCTACGACCAAGATCGTCACCCTCGCTGGACTGGACGCGACTGGTTATACGACCTACACCAGCGGCGGCACTGCAACCCCTGTGCAGTGGACCAAGATTTCCAACGTCAAGAGCTACAGCGGCTTTGACGGCTCAGCCTCCGAGATTGAGCGAACCAACTTTGACTCGACGGCAAAGGAATTCATTCTTGGTCTCTTTGATCCGGGTGCCTTTGCCATCGAGGTCGATCAGGACAACAGCGATGCAGGCCAACTGGCCCTGATGACTGCCCTGGTGACCGGCGTGGCCAAGAGCTTCAAGTTACTTCTGCCCAACGGCAACACCGCAACCTTCACCGCCTACGTGAAGAAATTCAACAGCCAAGGCGCGGTGGATCAGGCGATCCGGCGCTCAGCTGAACTGCGCATTTCCGGCTCGATCACCTGGGCTTAATTTTTCCAAGGACTCCTATGACACTTCTTTCCAAAACCGCCATCCTTTGCGCCAACGACCTTCAAACAGAGGACGTCGATGTCCCCGAATGGGGTGGTTCCGTGCGTGTTCGCAGCTTCACCGGTCGCGAGCGTGATGCCTTTGAGGCCAGCATGGTCCGTGGCGAGGGCAAGGACCGTAAGGTTGATCTCACCAATATGCGTGCGCGTCTGGTTGGGCTGACTGTGATTGATGAAGGTGGCCAGCGTCTGTTCACCGACGATGAAGTTGATCTGCTCGGTGCCAAATCTGGCGCGGCACTGGACCGGGTCTTTGCCATTGCGCAAAAGCTCAATGGCTTGTCCGGCGCAGATGTGGAGGAACTCACAAAAAACTCCAGCGGCGTCCCGAGCGCCGTTTCTACTTCCGACTCTGCCTTGCCCTTGGATTCCAACACCCTGACCATCTCCTCGCAAGCCTGAGTTCACAGCAGGTTGCGGAGTGGATGGCGTTTGCCTCTCTGGAAGGCTTGCCGGACATGCGGGCCGACTTTGGCTTCGGTCAGGTCTGCGCCACGCTGGCCAACGTCCACCGCCGAGAAGGTCAGGACGCGTATCAGGCCGATGACTTTATGCCGGGACTGCGAACTGCAGAGCCTGCCACCACCAAGGATGCCGATGCCCCGCCCGATGCGGAGGCGCACAGCCGTTTGATCTCAGCCCTCTTGGGCAAAAAGGAATAAATCTCCCATGGCAACCCTCGCCAGTCTCGTGGTCAATGTCGCTCGCTTTGAATCCGACCTGAATAAGGCCGAGTTCATGGCCAAAAAAGCCATGGACACCATCGGCAATGTGTCGGAAACCGCCATGAAGGCGGTCAAGGGCGCAGTGATGGCCATGGCGGCGGCATACACCTTTGATGCCTTTGCCGACGGCATCAAGGGGGCGATTGCGTCGGCGGGTGAACTCGACCAGATGGCTAAGAAGACCGGCGCGACGGTTGAAGCCCTCTCAGGCTTGAAGTCGGCAGCCAAACTCTCGGGAACCAGCTTGGAAGAGGTTGGTGGCGGGCTGCAAAAGCTCTCCAAAGCCATGTTCGAGGCAGCAGGCGGCAGTCAAAAGCAGTCCGACTTATTCAAATCGCTTGGCGTTGAGGTCACCGATTCTTCTGGCAAGTTGCGCGACTCGGGTGAAGTCATGCTGGATCTGGCCAAAAAGCTCGACTCCATGGACAGCAGCACCCAGGCGGTGGCCACAGCCCAGATGCTGCTGGGCAAACGCGGCGCAGAACTGCTTCCGTTCATGCAAGACTTGGCTGAGATCGGCGAACTCAACGCCAAGGTCACGTCCGAGATGGCAGCCGAAGCAGACATGTACGAGAAGAACCTCGTGCGCCTGGAGGGCAGAAAGAAGTCGCTCTACAACACCATTGCCTCGGCCTTGCTTCCGGTGATGCGTGACTTCACCGATGCCTTGTTGGCTTCAGGCAGCATGACCGAGCGCCTTAACGACACCGCCAAGCAACTCAAGCAGGACAACGTGATTGAGACCTGGGCGCGTGAAGGCTTGCGCGCAGTGGCTGCCTTCATCGACATCTTCGACGCTTGCGTTCGGATTGTTCGCATTGCCGGTAACGCAATTGCAGCCACCGGGGCGGACATCGTTTCGGTCCTGGCTTTCATGGACGGCATTGGCGCAGAAATGATCAGTGAGAAGTCACTCGATCCGGTCAAGCGCCGTTTTGAAACGCTGACCTCAGACCTCAAGAGCCACGCCGAGTCCTTCAATGAGGACATGGTCAAGATTTGGACCGCGCCGCTGTTTCTCACCAAACTCGACGAGCAGTTTGCCCAGCGTGATGCGGGGCTGAAAAAGCCCGTCGAGTCAGCCAAGCGCTCGTTTGCCATTCCAGACCAGCGGCCTGACAAAACCAGCCCGTTTGATTCGTATCTGGACTCGCTCAATGTCGAAGCCATCAAAGACAAACTGGGCAAGTACGAGGCGATGATCGAAAAAGGCCGCCTGCTGGCGGTCAAGGAAGGCCGTCTGGGTGACATGGCCAAGGTGACGGCCACGGTGTCGAGCATCCAGTCGATTGATGAGGGCAAACGTATTGATGCTTTCGCCCACAGCCTGGATGTTGCCAACCAGCAGTATGAGTTTCAAAACACCCTGATTGGACTGAACGCCCGCGACCAAGCGCTTGCTACTGAGGGCCGCAAGAACTTTCTGGCTGTTGAACAGCAAATCTGGGATGCAGAAAAGAACGGCTCCAAGCTGTCTTCAGAGGCCCAGCAGAGATTGCGCGCTGAGGCTACCAAGTCAACAGCCGCCCTGGTGCAGGCCGTTAATGAGCGTTTCGATGCCCAACAAAAGTTCGATGAGACCAAGCGCATCAATGCCTTTACGCACAGCCTGGAGCAAGCCAACGAGCAGTACATCTTTCAGACCGATCTGATTGGAATGAACGCCCAAGCGCAGGAAATTGCCAACGTCAAGCGCAAGAACTTTCTCGCGGTCGAGCAGCAAATCTGGGATGCCGAGCAAAGCGGCACTAAATTAACAGCAGACACCCAGCAGCGCCTGCGCTATGAGGCCGTCAAATCCACGGCAGTCATGGTCAAAGCGATTGAAGCCCGATGGGATGCTGAGCGCTCGTGGGAGATGGGCGTTACCAAGGCACTCAACAACTACATCGACACCGTCACCAACGCGGCTGCTCAGTCCGAGCGCCTTTTTACGAATGCGTTTAAGGGCATGGAAGACGCGCTGGTGAGCTTTGTGCAGACCGGCAAGCTCGACTTCAAGAGCCTGGCCAACTCCATCATCGCGGACCTGATTCGCATCCAGATTCAAAACAGCATCATGAAACCACTGGCGCAAGCGACCAGCGGCATGTCGCTCTCAGGAATGTTCAGCAGTGCCGGGAACTTTCTGTCGGGCCTGTTCAAGGCTGATGGCGGCCCGGTCGCAGGTGGTCAGCCCTACATCGTGGGCGAGCAAGGCCCGGAGTGGTTTGTGCCCAATGGCGCAGGAACAATCGTTCCCAACGGGAAGTCACCCAGCACCCCAGTCGGCAGTGACAGCAGCACGGCCACAGCCCAAGCGCCAATCAACATCAATTTCTCGGTTCGAGCCATGGATGCACGAAGTTTCCAGTCTGCGATGGTGCAAAACAAGGCCGTGGTGGTGGGCATCGTGAACCAGGCGCTCAACATGCGCGGACGCTATGGGATCACGGGATAAGTCATGAGCGGCACCTTTCCCCTGACCCCAGCGCCCAGCGCCATCAAGATTCAGTCTTATCAGCCCACACGCGTGTCGATCTCGCACAACCTGCGCCGCAGTGTTCGTACCAACGGCGCTCAGCGTTGGGTGATCACTGCCGACTGGGTGGGTTTGACCCGTGCGCAATTCGCACCGATTCAGGCCTTTGTTGTCGCCCAACGCGGCCAGTGGGACAGCTTCACCGCTGTGCTGCCTGCGCACAAACTGCCTCAAGGCGTGGCCACTGGCACGCCGCAGATCAACGGTGCTAACCAACAAGGCAGAAGTCTGTCGACGCGTGGCTGGACGGCAGGACTTACTGGTGCCCTTAAAGCGGGTGACTTCCTTGGCATCACAGGCCAGACCAAGGTCTATATGGTCACCGCTGATGTGAATGCCGATGCCTTTGGCCTGGCTACCGTTGCGATTGAGCCAGCCTTGCTGGCGGTGCCTGCCGACGGCGCAGTGATTACCGTGCGCAACGTGCCGTTCACGCTGGCTTTGGGCGCAGACACCATGGAGTCTGCAGTGGCTCCTGGGTCGATTTACAACTTCAGCTTGCAGTTGGTGGAGGCCTTTTAATGGATCGCGGCGCAAGTTCAGAATTCATCGCCGAGATCCTCAAGTCAAGCAACCAGCCTGTCTATTTGGTTGAGGCCTGGTTTGACGACGGCACCATCCGTATGACGGACGCCTGGATCAACGTGCTGTGGAGCACCAATACCTATACGGCCAACGGTCACTTTCTCGGGTTCTCCGGTCTGTCAGAGACCAGTGACATGAGCATCCCCAATGTCACGGTGCAAGTCTCGGCAGTGGACCAGACCTGGATTTCGATTGCACTGTCCAAGCCTTATATCGACCGGCGCATCGCCATCTACAAGGGTTTTCTGGATTACCGCCTGGCCATCATCAGCAACCCCTTGCTGGTGTTCGATGGTCGGATTGACAGCATGGAAATTTCCGACGACCCGAACAACGGCACCTGCACGATCGCCGTGACTGCCAGCTCGCAATGGGTGGATTTCCAACGCACGCCGGGCAGACACACCAACGACCCGGAAGAACAGATCTGGTTTCCGGGCGACCGGGGATTTCAGTTCGTGACCAATATCAACCGTGAAATCAAGTGGGGGTCTCTTTGAGCTACACGTATGCGCGCATCCCCATCGGCATGGCTACGAGAGAACTTCAAACATTGGCCGAACGCGAGTACGAGGAAGTCGGCCAGAAGGATCTCGATCGTCTGAACGTCGACTGGGCTCGCTACGGCGAACTCGATGCAGCCGGGAAACTTGCCACCTTCATCGCCAAACGCAATGGTGTGATTGTGGGCTACGCCGCATTCATCGTGCAGACCCACATCCATTACCAGGACGCACTGGTCGCCGCCAACAGCGCCGTGTATGCCGTGCCCGAGGTACGGGCCGGGCGTGTCGTTCTGAAGCTGCTGCGCTTTGCCGAGATGGGCCTCAAAGCCCAGGGCGTGCAAAAGATTTATTACCACGTCAAACAGACCAAAGACTTCGGTCGCCTGCTCGAACACCTGGGCTACCAGGACGTTGAACGCATGTACGCCAAGGTAGTTCGCCGCAGGGAAGTCGCGTAATGGCAGGCATCGTCATTGGAGCCATCGTTGGATCGGTGGTGTCTGAGGCCGTTGGTGCGGTGGTGGCCGATGCCGTACTTGGCATGGTCATTGAGTCTGGCATTACGGCTGCAGCGGCTGACGTTCTTGGCGCATCGCTTGCCACCGCCAGTTTCATCGGCGGTGCTACAGGCCTGGTCGCCGGGGGTGTTGCCAACCTGGCGGTGCAGTCACTGATCGGTTCGAACTCGCCATCAAGCGCCCAGTCCGCGCTGTCCTCGGCCCAGGCGCAAGGCATCCTGATCAACTCCCAGAGCAATGTCGACCCCATCCCAGTGATCTACGGTCGCCGACGGGTGGGTGGCACGCGGGTGTTCATTGAGGTCTCCGGAAGCAGCAACGAATACCTGCATCTGGTGCTGGTTCTCTCAGAAGGGCCAGTGACAGCGATCGACAACGTGTATCTGGACGATGTGCTTTCTACGGACGCCAAGTTCACGGGGCTGCTCACTGTCACCAAGCATCTGGGTACACCCGGTGAAGCAGCCGATGCAGCACTAACCGCTGATGTGCCCAAGTGGACCAGCGCCTGCAAACTTTCCAACTGCGCCTACCTGTACGTCAAGCTCAAATACGACCGCAACGCATTCTCCGGCCTGCCCACGATCACCGCCGATGTGCGTGGTAGGACTTTGTTCGACCCACGAGACGGCCAGACCCGGTACTCCAACAATCCGGCACTCGTCATCCGGGACTACCTGAGCAACGCCATTTACGGTCGCGGTATTGCGTCCAGCGCAATCGATGACACGAGCATTGCAGCAGCTGCGAACGCCTGCGATATTCGGATCACGGCTCCAAGTTTCTCTGACATCTTTACTGTCAGCACCACAACCGAAGCGCTGACTTTCGCCCAGCCGATACCTATCGACACAGGGGATGGCGTCAAGGTGAGCAGCACAACCACCGTGCCCAGTCCGTTGGTGGCGGGAACGACTTATTACGCAATCAAGGTCACTGACACCAGCTACCAACTGGCCACCACGATGGCCAATGCCTT
Organism: Limnohabitans sp. 15K; assembly: GCF_002778285.1. Lineage (GTDB taxonomy): Bacteria > Pseudomonadota > Gammaproteobacteria > Burkholderiales > Burkholderiaceae_C > Limnohabitans_A. The sequence goes on along the minus strand of NZ_NESM01000002.1, from coordinate 273,304 downwards.
TGCTGGGACCGCTATCGATCTGACTTCAGCAGGCTCTGGCCAGCACACGCTCGCCCAGGTGAACTATGCGGCTTACGCATGCGATGGCACGATCGACACCAACCAGACTGCATATGACAACGTGCGCGCACTGCTTACCGCGTGCCGTGGCATGCTGGTGTTTAGCGGCGGCAAGTACCGGTTGGTGCTTGACGTTGCCACCACAGCCTCGAGCTTTGGGTTCACCGAGAGCAACATTACCGGCTCCTGGGTCATCAGCCAGGCCGGTAAACGCGCCAAGTACAACCGGGTCACCGCAGGGTTCTACAACCCAGCCAAGAAGTGGCAGCCTGATCTGGCGATGGTCGAGTCCACAGCTTTGCGTGCTACCGATAACGGCCTCATTCTGGAGGCCAAGATTGATTTGCCGTTCACGGCCAATAGCTACCGCGCGCAAAACATCGGTCAATTGACGCTGAATCAGAGCCGCTACGGTTTGGTCGTGAAGTTCTCCGCTTTTCAGGAAGGTTTGCGCTGCGAAGTCGGTGATGTCGTGCCGATCACGCATTCAACGCCGGGTTGGTCCGCCAAGTTGTTCCGGATCATGCAGATCGAGATCAAGGACAACGACGAGGTCTATGTCGTTGCCCGTGAATACAGCGCCAGTGTTTACACGCAAGCGGTCCTGTCGCCTGCCGCCGTCATCGCTCAGTCCAATTTGCCAGATCCGTTCAGCGTGCCTGCGGTGTCGGGTCTCACCCTGGCCTCTGGCACATCTGAATTACTGCGACTGGCTGATGGCTCTGTCATTTCCCGCATTCGCGTGGGCTGGACGGCACCTACCGAGGTCTACGCCCAAAAGGGGCAGGTTGAAGTTCAATCCAAAGCGACAACCGATCTGGGATGGTCACCGGTGGATATCGTGGCTGCCGAGTTGGGCGTGGCCTGGGTGTCGCCCGTGCAAGACAGTGCCAGTTACAACGTGCGCATTCGTGCGATCAACTCGATCGGCGTGCGCGGAGCCTGGAGCCAGGGAACCGTGCAGGTAGTGGGCAAGACTGCGCCACCGTCAGATGTTCCATGGCTACGCCTGGACGGCGAGCGCCTGACTTGGGGGCCGGTCTCAGATATCGATCTTGCCGGTTATCGGGTGCGCTGGCAGCCGGGTGGCAGTCGCTCCTGGTCGGACGCGCTGGAATTGCATACCGGCCTGCTGGCTGTCTCCCCATGGGATTTGGTGACCATTCCTTATGGTGCTGGTCAGATCCTGATCAAAGCGGTCGATACCACCGGCAATGAGAGCCTGAACGTCACAGCCATTGCTTGCAACTTAGGTGATGCGCCGGTGGAGAACGTATTTGCAAGCTACACGCTCAATACGACGCCGGTGGTGGCACCCGATTCATCGCGCATGTGGAGCAACGACACGGCGCAGTTGTGGACCAACACCACAGCCGTGTTTCTGGTGCCCCAGTACCAGGCCATTTTCTGGACTGGCAGCGTCACGTTTACCGAGAGCGGTAGCCTCACCATCGCTGCCACCGTCAGTGGCTATGCCTGGAAGATCACTTGGAAGAAGTCATCGGACGTGGCCTACGTGCCATTTCCGGGTCGGGCTTGGGCTGACGCAGGAACGACCTACCAGTTCCGCATCGATGTAGATCAGAGCAATTTGCAAGGCCTCATTGGCTCGGTGGTTGCGCAAATCGATGTGCCGGATAAAACGATTCGCCTGCCGGATGTACAGATTGCAACGAGCGGTTCGCGTTTGTCGATTGGCACCGGCTGGCGAAACGTGGTGATCGTGAGTCTTACTTTGCATTCTGACGGTGGCTCTGCCACCACGGCCCGCGTGGTCGATAAATCAACTTCAGGTCCCCTGATCCAGTGTTTCAACGCCAGTGGCGCTGCAACCGCTGGGACGGTGGACGCCTACGTCCAAGGATATTGAGATGACTTCACAAACAACGCCCCCGTTCAAGCGGGGCGATACCTTCGCTTTGTCTGGCGTTTACCGCATCAACGGTGTGGCGAGTCAATTGACCAACCAAACCATTCGATCCCAATTGCGCACCAGCGTTGGAGGCTTGGTTGCCAATCTGTCGGCGGCGATTGACCCTGACCAGACCGTGAACCCTGGCCGTTTTTACCTTTCGCTTGTTGATCCGGCGCAGTCGGCCACATTCCCGGCACCCGCCAATCTGTACTGCGATGTCGAAGTGCATGACGGCGGGATGGTGCGATCGACTGAAACATTCATCGTGCCAGTGGTGCCCGATGTGAGCCAGTAAATGGAGGCCGGTCAATGAGCACAACGATCACCACCACCACCGAAGTCAGCCTAAGCCTGGAGCCGCAATGGGACAGCACTTCGGTTGAAGTCACGCTCACCGTTCCCGGACCTCAAGGTCCAAAGGGCGATCAGGGTGCGGTCGGTCCGCCCGGCCCCTTGCCTGATGTCACTGCCTTGGCCCTGGACGCGGGCTATTTCTAAATTCCAACGGAGAACCTTATGCCCAACCTCATTCAAATCAAACGATCCGCCACCACCGCTACGCCGCCCACGCTGGCAGTGGGTGAACTGGCTTGGTCCGAAGTCAGCAAGACTCTGTTCATCGGCGAGTCCGGAAGTGTTGTCACCGCCGCCGCTGGCTCGGGTGTCTTTGCTAAGAAAGCTGACAGCTTCGCAGTCAGTGGAGATGCAACTGGCACCGGCACGCTGTCGGGTGGCGTGGTGCTGGCACTGGCGGCCAGTGGTGTCACTGCTGGCAGTTACTCCAACGTCACGGTGGATGCCAAGGGACGCGTGACTGGCGGCTCAAATCCGGGTTATCTCACTGCCAACCAGAACATCACGGTGTCTGGTGATGCTACGGGTTCAGGCACAACAGCGATTGCGCTGACTCTGACCAGCAGCGGTGTCACTGCGGGTACCTACAACAACGGCACCACAGCCATTACACCTTTCACTGTGGATGCGAAGGGGCGGATCACAGCGACAGGTGCAGCGGTCACTCTGACACCGGCTTGGTCAAGCGTGACTGGCAAACCCACCACACTGTCCGGCTACGGCATCACCGATGCCTTGGCGCTTGCAGGTGGCACGCTTACCGGTGCATTGACACTGGCTGCGGACCCCACCAATGCGCTGCACGCTGCGACGAAGCAATACGTAGACAACGCCATCACTGGCCTTGATTTCAAAGCCTCGGTTCGCGCGACCACGACGGCCAACATCACCTTGTCTGGTATTCAGACCATTGACGGTGTAGTACTGGTGGCAGGTGACCGTGTCTTGGTAAAAGACCAAACCGCTGGTGCGCAAAACGGTTTGTATATTGCAGCGGCGGGTGCATGGGCTCGATCGGCAGATGCTGACAACTCTCCGGGCGGCGAACTGACCTCTGGCCTTTATGTCTTTGTTGAGGAAGGCACCAGTTACGCTGACTCGGGTTGGGTGCTTGCGACCAATGGGGCGATCACCCTTGGCACCACCGCGCTGACCTTCCAGCAATTCAACGGTCTGGGCCAACTCACTGCGGGTACTGGCTTGACCAAGTCCGGCAATACCCTGTCGATCACCGCCTCGGGCGTCACGGCTGGCACTTACTCAAGCATGACGGTGGACGTTACCGGACGGGTCACTGCGGGAACCAACCCAGGCTACATCACAGCCAACCAGAACATCACCGTTTCGGGCGATGTCACTGGCTCAGGCACAACTTCCATGGCGCTGACTTTGGCTGCCAGTGGCGTGACTGCGGGCACTTACAACAACAGTGCGACTGCCGTTTCACCCATCACGGTCGATGCCAAGGGCAGGGTCACAGCAATCGGTACGGCTGTCACTGTTACGCCCGCGTGGACGAGCGTCAGCGGCAAACCCACAACCCTTTCTGGCTTTGGCATCACGGACGCTTTGTCCACCAGCGCCACGATTGACGGAGGCTCGTTCTAACCATGGCCAACACCATCCTGCACAAGCGCAGCAGCACGGCAGCCGCCGTGCCCACCGCTGCGCAAGTCACGCTGGGTGAGTTGGTGCTCAACGTGGCGGACGGAAAGATTTATCTCAAACGCGCAGACGGCGTGATCGTCACCTTTGTGCCTGGCTATGTGCCGGGTCAGGGGGACTCCGCGCCCATGTGGAAATAACCGGAGGCATTCATGGCGACTATTCCATCCAAGGCCAGTTTCACTGGCACAACAGTCACCCAAGGGCAGTTCAAAACTGCCCTTGATTCTTTGAACGACTACCTCACGGGTTTGTTGGGCTCAGACGGCACAGCCGCAACAGCGCGCACGGCTCTGGGTGTTATCAACGCCACAGCTCCGACCTATGCGCAGGTGATTGTTGCCCTTGGCTTTACGCCTCCACAACCCGGCGGTACTGGTGCATCGGGAACCTGGCCCATCAGCGTGAGTGGCAACGCGGCAACGGCAAGTCAGCTCAATTCAACCGCAGGTGCTGGTACCTACAACTGGTCTGGGCAAGCTGGCCAACCCACCTGGCTGTGGGGAGGCAACGACGGCACCAACTTCTATGTCTACAACCCGTCGAACTTCTCAGTGAACTACGCGGGTAGCGCAGGCAGCGTGCCCTGGACAGGGGTGAGCGGACGCCCCACTGCAGTGGCGGCCTTTCAGTACAGCGGAAATGTTGGTGACGGCATCGGAGGTGCGTTAGCTGTCAACGCACTGGTTCAAGTCGCGACTGACAACACGGTGCGTATTTATCGAAACACAAACTGCAACTGCAACTGCGATTGCTGCTGCTAAGGACTCCGCTCATGAAAATCATTGCAGTGCGCAACGCACAAATCCATCCCCAGTTTCAACCCACCGTTCACCTTGGTTTCGACCCCGCCACCAGCGACCTGAGCGTTTCCTTGTATCTTCCTGCGCTTGCGACCGATGAATCAGCTACTGGTGAAGGTGGTTTGACGCTGCTTGAGTCGGTGGTCGTCAACATCGCTGACCTGCGCAAGCGCTACGACTGGTGCGATCACCAGACCTACTTTTTGGCTGTTCATGCCGGGGCGTTTCTTCCTGTCTTTGCGCTGTACCCAGAGACACTCCCCAATCGCGAGACAGCGGTCGATTACGCCCAACGCCTCAAGAGAAATCTGTTGGTGGGCATCAACGTGCCATTCGCAGCGGCCAGTGACGATGAGTTGTTCATCACGGTGAACCTCAACGCGCAGGCGACGGATGCCAACATTCAGGTCGATGAGCACTGCGCGTTGGTCTGGAGCGATGCGGCCAGCAGCGGCGCTGTTCGCACCATGGCGTTTCCGTTCATTCATGTGCAAGCGCCTGCCAGTGTTGCAGCAGGCGGCAGTGCCTTGATCGAATTGCGCATCGAGGATGTAGCTGGTCAACTGCTTGACCGGGAGGCTGTTGTCTGCCTGGAAGCTGTGAGTGGGCTGGTGCCTTTTACACGCGTGCGTGCGTCTCATGGTTTGGCTTCGGTTCCCGTCTCGGCGGCAGGCATGTCTGCTGGAGATGAAATCCGGGTGAAGTTCGGCTGGAAGTATTTTCCAGGCGCAGAGGATGCGCGGATTGCGGTGGTGGCTGCATGATGCAACTGCTTTTCCCAACTCCGGTCTTTCGCACCCAACTTGGATTGACGGATGAGGAGCGCCAGGTCCTTAAGGACAAGACGCTCGCCGTCTATGGCGAACTCAACTCCAAGAGAAAACCTTGGAGCCGCTCGACCCGCGAGTCACTCGAACTCATGGACCCAGCATTTGCAGAAGTTTTCGCCCGAATCAAAGCGGTAACAGCCAAGGCTTTTGGCATTGATGTCGCATCCATAACTGGAAGGGAGTTGGTTCAGTTCAAAGGCGACTTTGTGCCTCCTCATGTGGAGTCGGCACACCTTTCTGCCATTTACTGGATCGATGGGGATGCCCACCCTGACCATGAGCGCGGCAAGCATGATGGCGCACTTGTTTTGCAAAGTCCGATCGGACCCTTTGGCAGCAAGGCGCTGCCTGGTGAAGAGCGCGTGACCATGGTCGATCCGCAGCCGGATTTGCTTCTGGTGTTTCCGAGCCACTTGCTGCATTTCGGCCATGTTTACCTGGGCGAGCGTCCCAGCGTCGAGATTCATCTCGAGATGGAGGTGTTCTGATGGCCCAGTTCAAGATCAAGCTCATTGCGCCGGACAACACGGAACGCGAGTTGCATTACGACAATCAGACCAGCAGCCTGACTTGGGGAGCGGATGGGTTTGGCTCCCCGGTAATGGAAGTCAAGCCCAAGACGTTTCAGGACGCCACGGTCGTGAGCACCACCCAGCCAGGCCGAAAAGGCCTGATCAAGACCCTCAAAATCAGCCTCGGTTTGTCCTGCAACTACGAGTGCAACTACTGCAGCCAGCGCTTTGTTCCCCATGCCGAAAGCACGAACCCCGAGGATGTGGAGGATTTCCTGCAGCAGTTGACCGCCAGCCTGAGCCAGGCTCCCGAACGGATTGAATTTTGGGGCGGTGAACCGCTGGTGTACATCAAGACCTTGAAGCCTTTGGCTGTGCGCCTGCGAGGGCTGTACCCGAATGCTGAGTTCTTTATTATCACCAACGGCTCGTTGCTCAGTCTTGAGACCAACGAGTGGCTGGACCGCATAGGCTTCGTCGTCGGGCTCTCCCACGATGGGCCGGGATACCACGCACGCGGGGTAGACCCGATGGATGATCCGCAGCAGCGCGCCGCCATCATGGATTTGTACGCGCGCCTCCATCCGCAGGGTCGCATCAGCATCAACGCGATGATCAGCAGCCAAAACCCCAGCAGGGCGGCGGTGCAACTTTGGCTGCAAGAACGCTTTGGAGTTGACGTTCAGATTGGTGAAGGCGCATTCATCGACCCCTACGATGAAGGTGGCCTGGCCGCCACCTTCAAGACCACCGCTGAGCACGCACAGTTTCGCAGGCAAGGGTTTGGTGAAGTCCGCACCGGCCTTGCCAGTCGCTTTGACCTCACCAACCAAAAGATCCAAGACTTCATCGATTCCATTCGCTACCAGCGCCCAGCCTCTGCGCTGGGACAAAAGTGCGGTATGGACCGCAGCCACAACCTGGCTGTCGATCTCAAAGGCAATGTCGTCACCTGCCAAAACGTGAGCGCCGCAGCGACGGCTCCGAATGGCCAGAGTCATTTGATCGGCCAGCTTTCCGATCTGTCCGCCGTGCGCATGAAAAGCGCCACGCACTGGAGCGAGCGCCAAGGCTGCTCGTCTTGCCCAGTGCTTCAAATGTGCAAGGGCTCGTGCATGTTCTTGGAAGGGCCGCTTTGGGATGCTGGGTGCGACGCCGCCTATTCGGACAACTTGGTGTTCTTTGCGGCGGCTATTGAGTACCTCACCGGTTGCATGCCGGTCTTTATCGATGGCGATCTGCCTCCGGAGCGCAAGGACATCTTTGGCCTGGCCAAAAGCACCGTGGAGTCGCCGCCAGTAAGGCGCGTGATTCCGATCATTGCAGCGCAGCAAACAGCCTAAGCCAACAAATAAATCGTTTCATCAATCGCCCGCTTGGTTCACTCCAGTGCGGGCTTTTTCTTTTTGGAGATGCCCATGACAGAAGAATCCACCAACACCCACAGCGCTGACATCCTGAACCTGCGCCCGGAGGACCTTGATGAGTTGCTCACCCGGGCAGCCGAGCGAGGGGCCGAGCGTGCATTGGCCTGCCTTGGCCTTGAAAACGGGCACGCTGCACGCGATATCCGTGACCTGCGGGGTCTCATCGATGCCTGGCGTGAAGCGCGCCGAACGGCCTGGCAAACCACGGTCAAGGTGCTGACCACCGGAGTGTTAGCTGCACTGCTGGTCGGCATCGCCATCAAGTTACGGCTGATGGGAGGTCCCCAATGATCGAGACACTGTTGGGTGGCTTGCTGGGTGGCGCGTTCCGCCTGGCTCCAGAGGTCCTGAAATGGTTCGACCGCCAAGGCGAGCGTGGCCATGAATTGGCTATGCAGGATAAGGCGCTGGAGTTCGAGAAACTGCGCGGTGCCCAGCGCATGTCCGAGATCGGCGCGGCTGCCGACGGAGCATGGAACACCGGCGCAATCGAAACCTTGCGCGATGCCGTGCGCACCCAAGGTGAAAAGACCGGGGTAGCATGGGCAGATGCGCTCTCGAGCACGGTGCGCCCGGTGATCACTTACTGGTTCATGGCGTTGTACTGTGCGGCAAAGACGGCGGCATTTGCGGCGGCACTTTCTGCAGGTGCTGATTGGGGCACAGCAGTTCTGCACGCATGGACTGAAGCTGACCAGGCTCTTTGGGCCGGGGTGCTGAACTTCTGGTTTTTGGGGCGCGTGTTTGACAAGGTTCGGCCATGATCGAAGTGCCGCAGGCAGCGATCGACTTGGCCAAGCGGTTCGAGGGGTTCTGCCGGGTGCCCAAGTCAGACCCTGACCGCGCTTATCCGTATGTCTGTCCGTCAGGGTTTTGGACAATCGGATACGGCCATCTTTGCGACTCCAAGCATCGGCCGATCACAATGGAAGAGGGCGAGGCTTATCTCGCTGTCGATATGGCCTATGCACTGCGAGCCACACTGCGATTCTGTCCGGTGCTGGCCACTGAGCCAGAGGGACGGCTTGCAGCCATTGTGGATTTCACGTTCAACCTTGGAGCCGGTAGGTTGCAGGTGTCAACGCTTCGACGGCGTGTCAATCAGCGGGACTGGCCAGGTGCGGGGCAGGAGTTACGGCGGTGGGTTTACGGTGGCGGCAGAGTACTGCCAGGGTTGGTTCTCAGGCGCGAGGCGGAAGTTTCGCTACTTTTTTGAGCAACTCGTTGTTCCCTTTTCTGCCGATCAAGGCATCGTATTGCCCCTTGGGCGAGGATGGCACCAATGATGGCCATGGGACTTGGCTCGGACTTTGAGTCGATTAGTTCTTGAGTGTGGGCTTGCATGCTGCGGGCTCCTTTGGGTTCGTGGAGCCGCATGGTTGCTTCGATCCCGAAGAGTTATCAAGTCGATCCTTATGGTTCAGTTGGCTTGATATTCTCTGAGCCTTTCGGCTCAAGTAGTTAATGGCTACTCAGTCGCGTATACGTTTCTGAAATAACCTTCATTGCTCCAACGGCCGGGCTGGTTAATTGGGTCCCAGCAAGATATACGAACACGTTTACCTATGAGTGTTTTCGCATGGGCAGTAACTGATCCAGTTGGGTCAAATGTAGATGTCTTCATGTGACGTTGGCTTCCGTCACCCATTTTAAGAATGGTACAACTTGATCCACGATAGATTTGTCGCTCAAGTACTTGCACTAAGGTGTCTGGTGATGAAAGCGTTGCTTGCTTGTTATCCCGGCTTGCAGAGAGTTTTTCTAACTTGTAACGCTCAACTTCTTTTTCTAGAAATTTTTCCCGTTCTTTCGTTATTGCATGATCTCCCTTTTCCTTTTCGAGGTCTTGAGCCTTCTCTTGTGCAAGGGCGGTCGCTGCATCCCGTTCAGCAATCAACTGATCAGTCTTGCTGACGGCTTCGGCCACGATTTCACTCATTCTTTGTACTTGTTGCTCACTCAAGGTATTTCCTAGCAGTACTACCAAATCCGCATGTTTGGCAATCTTCCCTTGCATGTACATTGGATGCAAATCAAGTAGTACCTCTGGGGTTAAGTAGCCATCTTTTCTGAGGCTAATCATTACTTCTGAGAGATGTAACTCAGTGTCGGTGTCGTTACGCCAAACTGTGATCAGAACTGGCTTATCAAAGCCCCGGCGTGTCCCGATGACAAACTGACCCGATTGTTCAATATTATTAGAGTCAATAAAGTACGCCTCTAGGCCAATTCGATTTGGATCTTTTTGAGTTCTTGTTGAAAATTTAATGCGTGAAAGTCTAATTGTCTCGTCCGTCTTGAAATGCATCCCATAGCGAAGCGGAAGAGAGTCACAGTTAGCATGTTCATTGCAGAGGACGACAACATCCAGAGAGTCATACTCGTTAACTTGGTTAATTACAAATTCGTGTATGTCGAACACCGTTGATGGCGTGACTAATTTCTTCATGTCGCCAAAACTGGTTACTTTGGATTGTTCGTTTTTTTTCATCTGCATAGGGACCTTCGAGATCTACAGTCAATCGAATTTTTCAACGAATTCCATCTTATCAGTACGATTGCGAACTGAGAAGTAACATGGCATTTGACTTGAAGTAAGCGTCCTGGATGACATATGATTTGATTGATGAACCCCAAATCTTGGCTAATCGCATGGATCGGCGCAGCCGACCACGAATGCGCTGAGGCCAAGCGCGGCTCTGACCTTGGCCCAATCGCGACAGCATTGCGCGATAAAAACCGTTACGACCGCGTCTATCTGCTGACAAACTACGACTTTGATCGAAGCAAGAGTTACTGCACTTGGCTGGAGTCCGTGTCCAGTTACGACTCTTCCTCAATCGACCTCTACAGCGTTGACCTTAGCAGTCCCATCGATTACGGGGACATCTACACCCAAGTCAGTTCAAACCTCCAGCAAGCAGGCTTGCCGCGCGATGACGTAGAACTCACTTTTCACGTCAGTCCTGGCACACCAGCAATGGCCGCCATCTGGATCATTCTGTCGAAGACGCGTTTCCCAGCAAAGCTGATTCAAACTTCCAGAGAAAAAGGCGTCGAGTCTGTTGATTTTTTCTTCGATTTGGCCAGCGACTTCCTTCCAGAATATCTGCAACGCAGCGGTGAGCGGGTCCAGCGACTGTCTGACGCAGCCCAATTCTCAACACCAGAGTTTGAGAAGATCATTCATCAAAGCCAGGTGGTTGCCAGCCAAATAGGCCTTGCACGCCGAATTGCTGCATATGAGGTCCCCGTCCTGATTCTGGGGGAGACCGGTACAGGCAAGGAGTTGTTTGCAGAGGCCATACACGCTGCAAGTTCAAGGGCGGGGCAGCCGTTCGTCGCGGTCAACTGCGGCGCCATTGCTCCAGAGTTGGCCAACTCGGAATTGTTCGGGCATAAAAAAGGGGCCTTCACAGGAGCTACTGCCGACAGAAAAGGACACTTTCTGGAGGCTTCAGGCGGAACGCTTTTTCTTGACGAAGTGGGTGACTTGCCATTGGATACTCAAGTCCGCTTGTTGCGCGCGTTGCAGTCGCATGAAATTACCCCAATGGGGCAGTCCAAGCCCATCAAAATAAACACGCGCATCCTGGCGGCAACACACCGTGACTTAGCAGCCGACGTAGCTGCGGGTCGCTTTAGGGAAGATCTTTTTCACCGGCTAGCTGTAGGCATTATTCAGCTGCCGCCGCTACGGGAACGTACGGGTGATGCAGAATTACTGACGTACCATTTTTTGGCAAGCATCAACGCAGATTCGGCAGGCAGGCCCGAAGCACAAAATAAGACTATTACTCCGGCCGCACTTAAGCTTTTGCAGTCATACGCATGGCCCGGCAACGTCCGCGAGCTTTATCACACGCTGTTGCGCGCTGTCATTTGGTCTGCAGGTCCAGATGTCACTGAGCAAGACATTCAAGCGGCGATGCTTCCCGTGGCGCGAAATGCATTGCCAAATCGTTTCCAGATATTGAGTGACGGCTTTGAGTTGCAAGAGCAGTTGGATGAAGTGGCGCGGAGCCTCATCAACCAGGCTCTGCAGCAGTCGGGACAACGCAAATCCGCCGCCGCAAAACTGCTTGGCTTTGCAAATCATCAGACTCTTGCCAATTGGATGAAGCGATTGGGCATGAGCGTAGATTTTCCGCCCAATTAAGATTTCATCGTAAATAATTTTATTTTATTGTAAATAAATTTACATTTCGTCGCAGGTCGAATGGCCTAAGTGGTTGATTTATATAGAGTGTATGAATCTGGGGCGGTTGGCATGGATCTCGCAATTATTAAGGCAACAAACCTTAGGAGATCTAAATGGCAGCACTGAATTTTGAACAAATTGTCGGTAACACAATCTTGGGGACTGAACATTCGATTGATGCGCGAGCCTGTCCAGACCAGTACCTTGGCCTCCTGTCAGACACCGTCGGAAAACCACAATTCCCATTGCGGGTAGCAGCGCAAGAACGAACTGGGCAACCTTGTTTAATCATGGTTTTGGAGTCGCCGCACGTTGATGAGTTCATCGGCGACATCGGTCCAGCCAAGGGCTTTACCGGAGACATGATTCGCGATTTTCTGCATGAAGTTATCAACCTTCAAGACGTTGATGGTTTTGGATTGGTGCTGATCAATGCAATTCAACATCAATGCTCCCTAGGCACGAGTACTTCCGTGCACCGCGACAAAGTCTTCCGGGCTGTGTGGGCACAAGGTGGTCAGGAGAATTTTGTTTCAAGACTTCGGGCGTTGCTCAGACCGAATGACGTTGTCATGAACTGCTGCACCAAGGGCAATGACTTTGAAGTGAATACTCCGTTGCGGTCTTTGGTTGAGGCAACGATACGCGCTCACTTTCCCAATGTGCAAACCATTCGTCGGATGCATCCTGCTTCTTGGCGAACAAGGTCATGGCGATGTGCCGCGTGGCGCTATTCAACGGAGCCCAAAGATGTGAGTGAGGCCCAAACGGAATCACAGCTGCCAGTGGATGAACTCGAGGCGAGAAACAAAGCTCTGGAAGCGCAGATCCTGCTGTTGAAAAAGATTGCCGCCAATGAGCAGGCAACTTTTAAGTCTGAGACTGAAACTGCAGAAAGCGAAAAGAGTGTTGCCACTCTTTCAGAACCAGATGCGCTTGTTAGCATTAAGGAAAATCAAATAGTGCGCGGCTCAGTTTGTACCGTTCTGATGATGGGCGACGGAAGCCAGCGGCATATGAAGACGTCCACATTTGATCCTGATGGAGCCATCACTCAAAAGGCTAAAACTCTCGTTGGCTCAAAGATCAGAACTACTTGCTGGGACCCCAAAGGTAGCCCAGGGCGATGGTCTAGCCAAGGCTACTTCCGTAATGTCTACTCAGCAGAGTGAAAGGAAAATCATGTTTTTCAGCCAACGCCCACAGCCAAACTCAATGAGCAAACCAGCACAATTCAGCTTTGCAGCAGACTTGTATATGCTCCAAGCTATTCTTAAGTCAGAAGATGGAAAGTCCAAGGACTGGCAGCTTGAATACTTGTTTCCTTGGAGCTGCTACAGGCAAATTATTGAGTGGATTCTGAACAACGGTACACAAATCGGAGTCTCTGAATTTGAGGGCGTTGAGGCCATCCACGAAAGTGCCACTCACGTGAAAATCGTTTTCCCAAACGAACGTGAGCAGGACAAGATGCACAAATTTTTTGAGATGTTCAATTTCAAAAGAAAACAAGCTCAAGGCGTTGATAGGAGCTTCCCGCCAATGCCAGATATTTACCAAGGTGGGCCAAAGCCAAATGTTGACGCTATCAAGCGATACATTTATTCAATTGAAAACGCTTTTGATGGGGGTTCGCAAGTAGTTGAAATTCCATCTGGTGCCAATTGGAAATTCCATAAATTTGAATTTTAAGAGCCATTCGAATGAAAACTATTGCCTTTTCGCTAAGTTTGGAATGCTTGCCCTTCGAGCTAGACCTAAAAAATATCGCAGACACGATCGATGAAAGAATGCGTGCAATGGGGTCGGAGGGCTACCTAGGGAAGGTGATGGCTGTAGGCGAGGGTTTGCCTATCGCGGTATTGCTTGCTTATGAAGAGAAAGCAGAGCCTGACGCCGATAAGGCAATCGCGGCATTCATGAGCATTATTGGTCAAGCGGTTGTTGCTTTCGGGGGATGGTCGTTGTGGGACGCCATCAGAAATGAGTGTGGTGCGTGGGAGTTCAGTGAGCAAGAAATGCCAGATTTCTACGCTCAACTCGTCGGCAATTTAAAGGTTGAAGACAAGTAACTTGTATTACCTGCAGCCCGGTTGGGCAACTTCAAGGCGACGTCCCAACAGTTAGAATGATCAACCGGCCCCCAAGTGCTTGATCGGCTTGCCCTTGGGGGATTTAGGCGGTTTGCGATCTGGTATCTTCTAGCCCGCCAGTAAAGAAAACCCCGCATCAGAGCCATCTGGTGCGGGGTTTTGTTTTGGGTATTCACATGAGTGAAGTTGTTGACACGATCAACATCAATAGGTCTCTCACTTTCTAGTGAGTTGCTCAAAATCAGTACACATACGGCTCAGCATGTTGCGTTTAGCGAAGGCAGGCAACGATACTTTCGAAGCTAAACTTACTGTAAAAATCCGATTCAGATTTTGGGCATTGGCGATTAAAAAGACCAGTCACTTTGATTTTGAATTAACCCCAAATTATTAATAATCTAAGGAATGGCATGAACTTAATTAAATGGGCGAAAATTTTCAAGCTGAAAAATTCGTTCGTGCTCGTGTTTCTATTGATACAGGTGCTGTTGATTCTTTTGACAGTTATTTTCTACAAGCAGACTGCGTCATCCATCTTGATGTCGGAAGAGCAGTCCAATCAAATGCTCATCGCAGGCGTGTACGACAAGTTAAACGAGGTTCAAAAGCTTGCTGATGCTGTTGCTGTGGTAACCGCTAAAAATGCGACACTTTTGAACATTTTTTCGAAGTACGACCGTGAGGCCGTCCGGCCAGTAATGGACAGCATCTGGGCTGACTTAAAGCCGTTAGGGTTTAGCCAGTTGCAGCTCTATTACAAGCCAGATAAGTCACCTGTCTGGAAGTTTTTTTACAGGGCACAGACGCCTGAACGATTTGATGACTCTGCTGACAATCGCCCAAACTTGGCAAAGTCAAACCTGACCAACTCACTGGTCTCGGGCTTGCAACAAGGGACAAGTGGCTTTGGATTCCGCGCGGTCATACCGTTAACCTTGGAGACGAAGCATATTGGTTCACTGGAGACTGGCTTTGAATTGGGCGGGGCCTTGCTGAACAGGTTGCTAGACAACTACGCTGGTGACTGGGCAATTTACAACCTCTCTAGGGGGTCTGGTTCGCTGGACGACCGGGCGCTGATTGACTCGGTTGGCGAGTCCAAAGAGAAGTATTTCAAGAACCTGATGCCCGATGAGTACGTCATCAAGAGTGCAAAGTCCGGGGCCACTCTGACTGAGCTTGATAAAGCACTCAATACAAAGGTAATTTACATACCTATCAAAAACTTCCAGGGTGACTATGTCGCGCTGTTGAAGTATGTGGGCAAGACCCAATACTTTGATTCCCTCGCCGAGGTCAGGAACAACGCCATCTTGATTTGCGCTTTAGGATTTCTGCTCTCCTCAGGAATCATTTTCCTTTTGTTCCGCATGATCACCTTGCCAATCAAGGGCCTTGTGATCGAAACGGGAAAAATTAAAAACTTTGAACTCGAGGGCACACTCAAAATACCCGCCAAGTTGGGGGAGCTCAAAGAACTCATTGACGCGATGAACGCGATGAAGATTGGTCTGCGTTCATTTAAAAAATACATTCCTGCGGAGTTGGTTCAACAACTTATCCGCAACGGTGAGGAGATAGAGGCATCGGGAGAAAGACGCAGACTCACGATCTTCTTTTCTGATATCGCTGACTTTTCAACCATCTCTGAAAAATTAACCCCCAACGAACTGTCAAGTCAAATATCTGAGTATTTGACCGTGATGACGGAAATTATTCTGAGGCACGGTGGGACTGTAGATAAGTACATCGGAGACTCCATCATGGCGTTTTGGGGTGCCCCCAATGAGACGCCTCAGCATGCGACTCAGGCTTGTTTGGCGGCCATTGAGTGCAACAACCGACTCAAGGTGCTGTCGAAAGAGTGGGCCAACCAGGGGCGCCCTGTTTTCAAGACCCGCATAGGGCTGAACACGGGGGATGTGGTCGTAGGCAACATTGGTTCAGACCAGCGATTAAGTTACACGGCAATGGGAGACGCCGTCAACCTTGCAAGCCGTTTGGAGGGGCTTAATAAGGAGTACGCCACCTCCATCATCATCAGTCAGTCTGTACTCAATGAGCTGCCAGACGAGTTTGTCTACAGGTTGCTAGACATTGTTGTTGTCAAGGGCAAGACTGAGCCGGTGCCAATCTATGAGCTGGTCTCTCGCAAAGGGGATATCACGGGCTCAGATGCTGAGTTCCTTGAGATGTTCAGCAAGGCGGTGCAGTCTTACCTTAACAAGGATTGGGACAGGGCCATCTTTAGATTTCAAAAGCTGCTGACGTTGCGGCAAGATGATCTGGCCTGCAAAATATTCATTGATCGTTGTGGCGATTACATCAACAACCCGCCAGGTCATGACTGGGGTGGGGAATATGTATTTCAAAATAAGTGAAATTTATTTTGATAAATTTAATCATGAGGTGCGGATGACCTGACCTCACGTAGAAGTTCACATGGACTTGTTTGGGGTATCCAGCATCTTTGGATGTTTTTCGTGGTTGTCAATTTTAATGATTTTCAACTGGTTTGTTTAACAAAAAATTACAATTTGAGAGTGTTTTATAAGAATTTTTAACATTAATTAGGCATATTAGATGAGAAAATTGCGTCAATAAGTTCAAAAATTGACACAAATGAAAATCATCAACCATTCTGCTGTTTGCCCTTGGCCACCCTTGCGCTTATTGAATTGGGCATGCATCGCCACCTTGGCCATGGGGGCGTCAAGCGTTTGGAGTCAAACAGCGGTCAATGAGCGCAACCCGCTTCGCTTTCGCGATGTGACCCAAAGCGATGTGTTGGCATTGCCCGCAGTCGAGATTGGGGATGCCTCTGCTCAGGTGAGCCCTTCAAACGAGCCAGCGCTTGAATTGACCGAATTTATCCAGCGCGCGCTCGACATCAGCCCCCAATTGCAACAAGTCCGCGCTCAGCTTGAAATGGCCCAGTCCGGCCGAAAAATCGCCCGCGCCGATTTGTTGCCCAGTTTTTCATTGCGTCACGCCACGGGGCCTGAGCAATCGCAAGCCCTGCAACTGGCGCAAGACAAACACACCTACCGACAAAGCACGGTTCGCCTCACGCAACCCTTGTACAACGCGCCTTTGTCGCATGAGTTGGCAGCCAGCCGTCAAGCCGAAACGTCGGCCGAGTTCCGTTTTCAATCGGCTTACGACAACGTCCTCATGTCCGTTGTTCGGTCTACGGTCGATGTGGCCTCGACACGCTTGGTGCTTGATTTTTCGAACGTGCAACTGGCGCAACTGCAAAACATCCTCAATTATTTGGAGACGCGTGTTTCAGCGGGTGCCGCCAGCCCAGCAGATTTGGAGCGGGCCCGTACAAGGGTGCTGAACGCCCGTCAAATCCGCATCGAGCAACAAGCGGCTTATCGCAACAGCCTATTGGAGTTGAGTCGCCTCACCGGCTTGACGCCCTTGGCCATTCGTTTGCCCGATGCATCCCGCTTTCCAGATGTCGCTGTCGGGTCGCCGCAACTCCAAACTTTGGCATTGGCGCAAAACCCAGATTTGCGAGCACTCCAGCTTGACATCGAAGCGCAGCAATCACGCATCAAGGCAGAAATGTCCAAGTACTTGCCTGTGGTCGGTGTCAGCTTGGAGCACGACAACAGCAAAAACGTGCAAGGCACCAACGGCCCGCACACCAATACACGCGCTTTGTTGGTCGCTACCTGGGCCACGTCTTTGGGTGGCAAGGAGTGGCACCAAGCTGAACAAGCGCGTGCGGAGTTGCGTTCGCGTGAGGCCAAACTCACCGACGAAAGCCAACGCTTGAGTCAGGCCTTGGAAGGCGATATGGCCTTGTTGCAATCGGCTGTTTTGCGCATTCAAACGGCGCAATTGGAGCAAGCGTCGGCTGCCAAAGTGGTGGAGGCCGTGGCCGAACAATTAAAAACAGGCCGTTTGGGGTCTTTGCTGGATGCCTTGGATGCCAGCGAGCGTTTTTTCGCAGCGCGGCAACGTTTGGTGCAGTCGATGGGTCAAAACATCAAGGCCCACGCTCAAATTCTTCAGCGCACAGGCCAGTTGCGCGCCATCAAGCCTTGATGAACTCACCCCTGAATATAAGAAAACACCATGGCCAGCACCTCTGATTCCGGCGAAGCCGCTGATATTTTTTGGCCCGGTTACGTTGACGCCGTCACCAACCTGGCCATCAACCTGCTGTTTGTGATCGCGGTCATGAGCATCGTGGTGTTGGGCGCGACCTTGCAATTGGCGCAAATGACCAAAAAGAAAGCGATTGAAGAGGCTCAGTCCCAGCAAACCGCCACATCGGCCTCCCACACCCAAGACAAGCAAAAGGGTGAGCAACAAAAAGACGCGAATGCACAAAGCAAAGACGACACCGTCAGCCGCATGCAGCAAACGATCAACGAGGTGAAGGCCAAACTTGAAATCACCCAGAAAAAACTGGAAGAGACGCAGCGTCAACTGGCCCAAAGCCCAGATGTACGGCAGGAGGTGGTGCAGGTCAAAGACAACAAACCCGTCGAACCCAAACAGGCCAACAAAGTCCAAAACCTGTCGCCATCGGCGATTGTGGTGATGTTCAGCCCAGACGTGGTCACCATGTCTGCTGCCGAAACAACCGAGCTGATGGGCAAACTGAAAACCATCAGTCCTTTGCAGGCAGGCCGTTGGCAAATCACGGTGATTTCGCCCAAGGGCTTTTCAGAGGCGGCTCGCTTGTCTTTCTACCGCGCCAATGCGGTGCGCAATGCCTTGCTTGAAAACGGAGCCGCCAGCGCAGCCATTGACCTGAAAATCCACGAGAGCACACAAGCCGGTGCCGACAACAGCAAAGTGCTCTTGAAATGGGTGCCATGAACCAACGTTCAGTGCGCTTTGATCGGATGCTTTTGGCTTTTTTGGTGGTGTTGATGGCCGGCGCCATCGCCTGGGCCATGGTCGCTCCAGTGGACCAAATTGTTCGCGCTGAGGGCCGCATCATTGCGGCAGGCCGTGCGCAAATCGTGCAACACCTGGAAGGCGGCATCGTGCAGCAAATTTTGGTGCGCGAAGGCCAAGTGGTGGAAGCTGGTGACGTGTTGATGCGTTTGTCTGACGTGCAGGCCAACACATCCGTTCAGCAAGGGCGTTCGCGTTTGCAAGCCTTGTTGGCGCAACAAGCCCGCTTGACCGCAGAGGCACAAGGCCAGGCAGCACCGCAGTTTCCATTGGAAGTGCCGCAAGAAATCCAACAAGAAGCGGTCAATGCCTTCAAAGAGCGTTTGTCGCGTTTGCGCTCGGAGCGCTTGGTCATCGGCCAGCAACACACACAACGTCAAGCTGAGTTGACGGAGGCCCGTAGCCGCATTGTCAGCACCCAGATTGAGCTGGACTTGGCCCGAAAACAATCCAACATGATGGAGGGCTTGGCGAAAAAAGGCGCCGCCTCGCAAATGGAGTTGATCGACTCGCAAAGTCGTACCCAGCGCCTGACCACCACTTTGAACGACATCCAGGCTTCCTTGCCGCGCTTGCAAGCGGCGGTGTCCGAGTTGTCGGCGCGTTTGGACGAGTCTTCTGCCAAGTTCCGTTCAGAGGCGCGTACCGAGTTGACGCAGGTGAGCGCTGAACTGGCCAAACTCCATTTGGCGGTCGATGGCGATACCGATCGCCTTGAACGCACAGAAGTCCGTGCCCCCACCAGTGGCTACATCAACCGGCTGAACTTCAACACCATGGGTGGCGTGGTCAAGCCAGGCGAGGTCCTTCTGGAAATCACCCCCAACCAAGGCCCCGTGGCGGTTGAAGCCCGTGTCAGGCCCAACGACCGTGCTTCTCTGCGACCGGGTCTGAGCACGCGGGTCATGATTGGTGCTTACGACTATGCCGTTTACGGCGCCCTGAGCGGCCGCCTCGTCGAGGTCAGTGCAGACACCTTGGCCGATGAATCGGGCCAGCGTTATTACCGAGTCTTGATTCAAACCGACACACCTTCCGAACGCATGACCGCCTTGGCCATCTTGCCCGGCATGACGGCCCGCGCCGATGTCGTGTTGGGCCAACGCACCGTCATGTCCTATTTGCTCTCGCCTTTGCTGCGCTTTCAGCAGCAAGCTTTCACCGAACCCCACTGATTCACGCTCTTAGATAGACAGAGGATAAAAAATGAAAAGACTCCAACTTTATTACTGGTACATGGGTGTTCCTGTTGCGCTCGTCTTCTTAGGCGCAGTGATTTTTTGGGATGCCATCATGAGCACGGTCGAGGGCAACCCTCACCCTCAGATCAACTACATCATCTTTCTGTTGGTGGTTGTAGGCTGTTACCAAATGATGGCACACGTTCGCCGCATCAACAAAGAGGGCAGCCTGTTCCGTCAATACCGCCTCATGGTGGACAGCGGCATTGCCGACGCAGAGCTTGAGGCCACGCTTTATGACATCAGCAAAAAGTACGATGTCGTTTCTTTGATGCAATTGATTCAGGGTTTGCGCGGCAAACCACTTTCATCGGTTCAGCACTCCGCCGTCGAATCGGAGATGGAGCGATTCAGCGCACGACAAACCCGTCGTTTGATGATGTCGCAATTCATGGGCGGCATGATGGTCGGCATGGGTTTGCTGGGCACCTTTATTGGTTTGCTGGGCGCGCTGGCCGAGATCGGCAAGCTGATTGGCTCGTTCAATCTGGGCGCTGGCATGATCGATCCCGTCGCCGCCATCAGTGAGCTGGTGGCGCGATTGACGGCGCCCATGCAAGCCATGGGCGTTGCCTTCAGTGCCTCGCTGTTCGGTGTTTTAGGTTCACTCATCATGGGCGTGTTGTCGGTGGGGGTGCGCAGCGCCTCCAGTGACCTGGTGTCCTTCGTGCATTCCGACACCTCGTTGATGCTGGACATCGCGCCCAACACCGAAGAAAACTTGGATGACCCTGCCGCTGAATTGGCCGAGGCATTGGGGCAACTGTCTGAGCACTCGCCTTTGTTGCGAGGCCTGGCTTTGGCGTTGGACCAGTCTGAAAGGCGGGTCAGGGAGTTGTTGGGCAGCATGGCCACATTGGTCGCCCGGGTTGAAACCTCCAACCATGCGGCCAGCTCGCTGGTGCAGCATTTGCAAGAGCAAACACAGACGCAAGACAAGGCTTTGCAGGCCTTGCTTCAACTGCAATCCTCACAAACCGCATTGTCCGAGAACCAGGCCCAAATGGTCGATGCGAGCCAGTTGATGGCCCAGCAGCTGTCCCAGCAAAACAATTTTTTGCAAACAGCCTTTGCCGATCAAAACCAACGCTTGACAGCGCAGTCCAACGAATTGCAAGAAATTTGGCGCAACCAGGCGGTGCACCAGCAGCACATGCTGGAGGTTCAGCAAAACAATTGGCAAGTGCAGATGCAAACCGACAACCAAACGCGCCAAAACGAATGGTCTCACTGGGCCCAAATTCAGCAATCGGGCTTGCAGCAAATGGTGTCCCATTTGCACGGCACCCAATTGCTGGTCAAACAAATGGCCGAGCAAGACCAGCGCAATGTATTGCACGGAAAAGAAACCCAAGTTCAGCTGTCCGTGCACCAAAAGGAATTTTTGACTGCCATCGAGCAAGTCGGAATGCGCACACAGGATCAGGCTCAAACGCGGGCCGAGTTGCTCAACCGCCTCGATGCATTGCTCACAGAAAACAAGTTCCGCAACGAGCAAATGGTGCATTTGCTGGGTCTCAACACCCCACAGCCAAGCCCCATCAACACCTGATCGATAAGACTGGCCTGGCCAGTGTTCTATCGCCGTTCTGTTTCACGCTTCCAAAATGACCGAAAAAACCATCTCGCCTGTTGAGCCCAAGCCGTCCACCTCATCCTCGCAGGACCCAGCAGTTCAACTGATTGCAGCAACGCCCCTCAACAGCAGCACACAGTTCAAACTGCCCATTCGGGAACAGGATGTGGCCTCTGTTCAATCGGTCGATTTGGATTTGGTCATCATCACGCTGTCGGGTGAAAAAATCATCTTGCAGCAAGGCGCTCTGCAGGCGGCGGTTCAACCCGACAGCCAAATTGTTTTCAGCAATGGCTCCAGCATCACCGCAGCCGATCAGGTCAAAAAAATTGGCATTCTTAAACCCGTCGAGGGTGGCAGCTTTCGCTTGCGCTCTGCAGACATGCAACCTGCGCAAGCCGACAACGTTCAGGGTCGTGAATTTGGACTTGGGCAAGACGTCAACGATGCGCTGAAACAAATGACCGAAACGGCTGAGCAGGTCGAAAAATTGCTGCAAAGTCTGTCCACGGTCAGTGCCTCGGCCAATGACGGTCGAGATGCGCAGGCGCAAGGGCAGGGCCCTGGCACAGGTTTTAAAAAAGCCTCTGACGTGGTGGCCAACCCCTTGGCTTCGCCGACGCCGGGCAGCCCGCCTGTACCAGAAAACACCAATACCTCAGAGCAATCGGGCAAAGACCGCGAGCTGCGGGCCAGCAGCGACTACAAAGTCACTGCGGTTACTTTGCTGGATGCCACCAAGACGCTGGATGCTGTTCAGCCGCGGCAAATGATGGCCGAGGCCCCACTCCCAGTCGTGGTCAAAGCTCCTGCGGCCGGTTCGTCTGAGGTCAAGCCGCAATGGGTCGATGGCGTGGTGCAAAACAACTTGCTGCTTTCCGGTGCGCCCACAGCGGTCAAAGCCGTCTACACCTTGGCCCTGGGCACCACCAGCGTGCCTGCAGACTTCAAAATCAACGGCCAAAGCCTTGTTGACAAGCCGCTGGAGCTGGTCGTCAAAGGCGGTGCAACCCAGCAGTTGGCCCTGACTTGGAAGGTGGCCGAAGACGGCGTCACCGTTCAAAAAACCGACTTTCAAGTCTTGGTCAAGTATTACAACGCGGCCGGTAGCGTCATTGAAACGGGTGGCCAGACGCTCACTTTCTCGCATGGCGATTTCCGATCTGTTTCAGAGACCTACGCGAACGACGCCAACGGCCAACCCATCTTTAACCTGTTGGCCCGTGGCGTGAGTTACGACATTCAGGGCGACGACAAACTGAACGACGTCATCAACGCAGGCGACGGCCACGACATCGTGCGCGGCTTGGGCGGCAACGACACCATCAACGGCGGGCGTGGCGATGACACCCTGATCGGCGGCTTGGGTGCCGACACGCTGGACGGTGGCACCGGCACCAACACCGCCAGCTACAGCACGTCGGCCACAAGCGTGACCGTGCACACGGCCAGCGCAGAGCAAAGCCTGAACGCAGGCGGCGAAGCCCAAGGCGATGTGCTCAAAAATATCCAGAACCTGGTGGGCAGCGACTTCGCGGATAGCCTGTGGGGCGACAGCCGTGCCAATACCTTGAGCGGTGGCAAAGGCGACGACACGCTGGCCGGAGGAAGCGGGGCCGACCAGCTGATTGGCGGCGAGGGCAACAACACCGCAAGTTATGCCAGCGCTCAAGCTGGCGTGACTGCCTCTTTGCTGCACCCAGAAAACAACACCGAAGACGCAGCAGGCGACCATTACACCGATATCCAAAACCTGCTGGGCAGCGCGCAGGCCGACAACCTGACGGGCGACGCCAACGACAACATCCTAAGCGGCGGTGCGGGCGATGACACGCTGCAAGGTGGCGTGGGCCTCGACACCCTGGATGGTGGGGATGGCCAAGACACAGCCAGTTACAGCGCATCCACCGATGCGGTCAAAGTGTCCTTACAAGGCAAAGCCGTCAACGAAGGTGGCGATGCCCAAGGCGATGTACTCGTCAACATCGAGCACCTGCTGGGCAGTGCTTATGACGACCACCTGACAGGCAACGCGCAAGCCAATAAGCTGAGCGGCGGTTTGGGCAATGACACGCTGGAAGGCTCGGGCGGTGCTGACCGCTTGGACGGTGGCGCGGGCACCAACACCGCGAGCTATGCAGGCTCGTCTCAGGGCGTGACCGTTTATTTGGCGGCGGACCGCCAGCTTGACAACCAAGGTGGTGACGCCCAAGGCGATGCCTTCACCAACATCCAGAACCTGCTGGGCAGCGCCTATGCAGACACCCTGGTGGGAGACGAGAAAAACAACAGCCTGAGCGGTGGTGCTGGTGACGACACCCTCGAAGGCGGCGCGGGTGGCGACGTGTTTGACGGCGGCACCGGGAGCAACACCGTGACCTATGTGCACTCGGCCATGGGCGTGAGCGTTTACCTGGGCGCGGACCAGCAGATTTACAACTCGGGGCCAGACGCTTCTGGCGACACCTTCAAAAACATCCAGAACCTGATCGGCACAGAAAAGAACGACGTGCTGGTGGGCGACGCAGAGAGCAACCTGCTGCAAGGTGGCGGCGGTGACGACGTGCTCGAAGGCGGTCTGGGTGCAGACACTTTGCAAGGTGGTGAAGGCCACGACACCGTCAGCTATGAAAACGCCACCCAAGGCGTGACCGCTTCGCTTGGCAGCGCTGCACAAAATGTGGCCGAAGCCGCGGGCGACATTTACACCAGCATCGAAAACCTGCGTGGCACCCAGTTCAACGACAGCCTGACCGGAGACGCCAGCGACAACACGCTGCAAGGCCTGGCGGGCAACGACACACTGGACGGCGGTGGCGGCATCAACAACCTGATTGGCGGCACGGGTGACGACACCTACGTTATCAACAACGTGGCCGACACCATCGTTGAGAACATCAACGAAGGCAAAGACCAAGTCAGCAGCTCTGTGACTTACACCTTGGGCTCCAACCTTGAAAACTTGACCTTGACGGGCAGCGCCAAAATCAACGGCACGGGCAACGGCTTGGCCAACGTCATCACCGGCAACAGCGCAGACAACACGCTCGACGGCGCAGCAGGTGCCGACACCCTGGTCGGCGGCGCTGGCAACGACACCTATGTGGTGGACGATGCGGGCGATGTCATCACCGAAAACGCAGGCGAAGGCAAAGACCTGGTGCAGAGCAGCTTCACGTACACGCTGGCAGCCAACCTGGAAAACCTGACCCTGACGGGCAATGCCGCCATCAACGGCACCGGCAATGCCGATGACAACGTCATCAAAGGCAACAACGCCGACAACACGCTGGACGGCGGTGCGGGCAATGACAATATTTCGGGCAACGACGGCAATGACAAGTTGTTGGGTGGAGACGGCAATGACGCGCTGGATGGCGGGGACGGAAACGATACGCTCGATGGCGGTGTAGGCGACAACAAATTGGCCGGTGGTGCAGGTGATGACACCTACATTGTGAGTAACACCACCGACTCAACCGCTGAGAATGCAGGTCAAGGTACTGATGAAGTTCAAACCTCGGTGACCTATGTCATTGGCGAGAACATCGAAAAGCTGACCCTCACAGGCACAGCCAACATCGACGGCACAGGCAACAGCCTGGACAACACCATCACGGGAAATTCAGGCAATAACGCGCTCAATGGCGGTGACGGAAAAGACACCATCAATGGAGGCGCAGGCAATGACACCTTGGACGGTGGGGCAGGCGAGGACTCCCTTGTCGGCGGTGCTGGTGATGACACGTACTCGGTGGACAGCACATCGGACGTGATTGTGGAAGTGGCCAATGAAGGATCAGACACTGTCAAAAGCTCTGCGACTTACACGCTCGGTGACAACATCGAAAATCTGACATTGACTGGCAGTACGGCAATCAATGGCACTGGCAACAGCGCGAACAACACCATCACCGGCAACAGTGCAGCCAACACATTGGACGGTGGTGCAGGAGCCGATACCTTGGTGGGCGGTGATGGCAACGACACCTACGTGGTGGACAACATTGGCGACGTGATCACTGAGAAACTGAACGAAGGCATTGACCAAGTTCAAAGCGCTGTGACCTACACATTGGCTGACAACATTGAAAAGCTGACATTGACCGGCACTGCTGCGATCAACGGCACAGGTAACAGTCTGGGCAATACGATCACAGGCAACAGTGCGTCCAACTTAATCGATGGAGGGGCTGGTGCCGATACTTTGATCGGAGGGGCTGGTGATGACACTTACGTGGTGGACAACCTCGGTGATGTGGTCACAGAGAACGCCAACGAAGGCATGGACCTTGTTCAAAGTTTGGTGACCTACACGCTGTCTGCCAACGTCGAAAATCTGATTTTGTCCGGCAGTTCGGCGATCAACGGCACAGGCAACACTTTGGGCAATGCCATCACGGGCAACAGTGGGGCCAACGTTCTCGATGGTGGTTCAGGTGCCGATACCCTGGTGGGAGGTGCTGGCGATGACACGTACGTTGTGGAAAACGCCGGTGACGTGGTGACCGAGAATCCTGGCGAAGGCTCGGATACGGTTCAAAGCGCGATCAATTACACACTGGGTGCCAACCTCGAAAAACTGATGCTGACCGGCAACGCGACGCAGGGTGTGGGTAATGATTTGGCCAACACCATTGTCGGTAACAACAGCAGCGATAGCCTCAGTGGTGGCGCTGGCAATGACACGATGACCGGTGGTACTGGCAACGATACGCTGGATGGGGGTTCTGGCAACGACAGCATGGCTGGCGGCACTGGCAACGACGTGTACGTGGTCGACAGTCTGAGTGATGTTGTGACTGAGAATGCCTCGGCTGGCATTGACACCGTTCAAGTGTCGCTCGATGGGTACACATTGGCAGTCAATGTTGAAAATTTGCAATTGATCGGGTTGGCAACATCAGCGATAGGCAATGCGGGCGATAACGCCCTGACCGGCAATAACAACAGCGATAGCCTCAGTGGCGGTGCCGGAAATGACACGCTAACTGGAGGCACAGGTAACGATACGCTTGACGGCGGAATAGGCAATGACAGCATGATTGGAGGCCTGGGAGACGACACCTATGTCGTCGACAGTGGCTCAGACTCCATCACAGAAAACTCTTCGGCGGGCACAGACACAGTCCAAAGCTCGATCAGCTATTTGCTTTCGACCAATCTGGAAAACCTGACCTTGACTGGCACGGGGGTACTGACCGGCACAGGCAACAGCGTGGCCAACATCATTCAGGCGAACAACTCTGGCAATACGCTGTCGGGTTTGGATGGAAACGATACCCTCATCGGCGGCACAGGCAACGACATCTTCATCGGAGGGCTTGGTGCTGACTCGCTCACCGGTGGCGGTGGCATTGATACTGCTTCGTACGCATCATCGTCATTGTCTGTCACTGCGTCCTTGGCATCAGGTCAAGGCACGCAAGGCGATGCATTAGGCGATACGTTCAGTGGCATCACCAACCTGACCGGTGGCAGTGCCGCCGACACCTTGACTGGTGACAGTGGTAACAACTATTTGATCGGCAATGCGGGTAGCGATACCCTCAGTGGCGGTGATGGTAATGACACACTTGATGGCGGTGGTGACGTCGACAAGATGACTGGCGGCAAAGGTGACGACACTTATTTTGTCAGCATCTCAACAGACGAAATCGTTGAACTACAAAATGAAGGTATAGATACAGTCAACAGTGCTGTTGATCTGACGTTGGGCACAAATTTAGAAAAATTGACCCTTACTGGTGGTGCCAGCAATGGCAACGGCAACGAGCTTGACAACACCATCATTGGCAGCAATGTCGCCAGCACACTCAATGGCATGGCTGGCGATGACAGCATCACTGGCGGTACCGGAAGCGACACCTTGGTCGGTGGCTTGGGAGATGACACCTTGGATGGTGGTGCCGGAAGTGATTGGGTGGATTACAGCACTGCCACCAACGATATGACGGTTGAGCTGAAGGCCAACGACACGTCTACGCTTTCTTTCATGATCAATGCCGTGGAACAAGGCACCGATACGATCAAAAACATCGAGAACATCAAAACTGGTGCCGGTAAGGACAATATTTCAGCGACTGGCACATTGGGAGTTGCCAACACCATTTATGCAGGCGCTGGAGATGACACGGTCAATGGTGGCGATGGGGACAATACACTGGATGGTGGTACCGGAAATGATTCGCTGACTGCGGGCACGGGCAATGACACCATTTATGCTGGTGAAGGTGACGATACCGTGAGCGGTGGTAATGGCAGCAACACAATTCATGGCGAAGCGGGTAACGACAAACTGAGCGCAGGGACCGGCAACGACACTATTTTTGGTGGCGCTGGCAACGATAGCATCACGGGTGGTGGTGGCAATGATTCTTTGGTGGGGGGGGACGGTGTTGATACCCTGACGGGCGGTACAGGTTCCGATACCTTTGATCTGGCTACAAACAACACCTCGTTGGCTGGAGATCAGGCCATCGGTGGTGGTGGGGGGGATACCTTCATCGTTAATTCATCAAACTTGACCGCCAGTGCTTCAACTGCCCTTATCCAGGGGGCAGCAGGGGTCATAGACACATTGCAAATCAAGGGAACTGCAGGCGCAACCATTGATCTGACCATCTTGACCAACGGCTCATTCACCTCTATCGATAAAATCGATATGGCTGGAGATGGTGTGGCTTCTACAGTGCAGTTCAACAGCGCGTCCATCAAGAGTTTGGTTGATCTTTCCGGTGCGGCCTGTGTTTTAAAGCTGGCTTTGGGCGGAAACGACAGTTATGACATCGTGGCTGAGACGGGCGTCTATTTCACAGACACCCGCAACTCCACAACCTTCTATTCTGACTCCACGAAATTGGTTCAAATTGCGCAGGTGCAATACGTATGAGTGACTCGCTATCCCCCATGCCCCAAGACCTCACCAGCCTCAAATCCTGGCTGGCCTACGTTCTGCGTGGCCGTTTAGGTTGGCTCACCTTGTCGAGCTTCTTCATCAACATAGGAACGCTGGTGCCAGCTTTATTTGGCATGTTGGTGTACGACAAGGTTGTGCACAACGGCATTTTTGAAACGCTGTGGGTGCTGGCCATTGGGGTGGTCTTGTACTTGGCCATTGAGTTGGTGTTGCGCTCCATTCGGGTGCGGGACATCGAGCGTGTGGCGCAGCTGATTGACGAGAAAATTGACGATCGCTTGTTTGCGGTCTTGCTTCAGCCCTCTGCCCGCAGTGGTGCGCAGCCGGGCATGGCGGCCCGTTTTTTGACGCTCTACCGAGACCTGGCTTCGGCCCGCGACTTCTTTTCGTCGCAGTATCTGCTGGCCATGGCCGATCTGCCGTTTTTGGTGTTCATCCTCGTGGCCATCGGTGTCATCGCTTGGCAACTGCTGATCGTCGTCTTGGTCTGGGTGGGCCTCTACATCGCCGTCGGCCAGTGGCTCAAATCGCGAACCGAGCGCTGTAACCGCGCCGTCAACGAGCAGCAAGCCAACAAGTTGGCCTTGCTCACCGACACCTTGTCATCGCTCGACACCCTGCGCACCAGCCACGCAGGTACGCGCATGCAAAGCCGCTTTCAGCAATCGGCCCGCCAACACGCCGAATCCTCCAGCGACTTGCGTCTGTCTTTGGTGGTGCAAAGCCACTGGCAAATGGCCGTGAGCTTGCTCAGCTATGTGAGCTTGTTGGTGGTCGGTGCTTATCTGATCTTCGGTCAGCAAATCACGGTGGGTGCATTGATTGCGGTGTCCATGCTCAGCGGCCGCACACTGGGCACGGTGGGCCAGGTGCTGATGGCGCTGGGCCGTTGGACGGAGTTGCGCCAGTCCATGAAGCAGCTCGCCCCCTTTTTGCAGTCCGCGCCAGGTCAGGGTGGAGCACTGCCCACTGACCACACCAACGCCTTGCCCACGCCTACAGCCAGCAGCGCCGACGTCATGGACAGCCTGCGTCGCCCGGTGGGCACGGTGCGCGGGCATATCGCCACGCACCAGCTGGTGCATCAATATGCCAACGGCCAGTCCGCACTGCGAGAGCTGAACCTGAACTTTCAGCCCGGTGAACGTGTGGGCCTTCTGGGTCGCCCGGGTTCGGGCAAGTCCACTTTGCTTCGCATTTTGGCGGGGGCCATTCAGCCCACGCAGGGAGAGGTGCGGGTCGACCACGCTGCGCTGCACAGCATTGCCCCGCAAGACCGGGTGACCTGGCTGGCTTTCAAGCCGCAAGAAGCACCGCTGATGGCTGGCACGCTCGAGTCCAACATTTTGATGAACGTGCCCGACGACGCCACGCCCGAGCAGCGCATGGCTGCGCTGGCCCACGCCGTGCATGTCTCGGCGCTCGACATCGACCTGGCCTCGGGTGCGCTCCGCCTCGACCTGCCGGTAGAGGAATACGGCGCCAACCTGTCCGGTGGTCAGCGCCAAAAAGTGGCCCTGGCCCGTGCACTCGCCACCCGCCCGCGCCTGCTGCTGTTGGACGAGCCCACCACCGGCCTGGACACCGAAACCGAGAAAACCATCGTGCAGCGCTTGTCCGCCCTGACCGACGTGACCTTGATCGTGGTGACCCACAGTGCGGCCGTGTTGGCCATCACGCAGCGACTGTTGGTGCTGGACCAAGGTCGTCTGCTGGCCGACGACGCCACCTCAAAGCTTTTGGTGGCTTGATTAGAATTGAGACCTATTTTTTGAACGCCGCTTATGCACATCGCCCTGCTTGAAGATGAAATCACCCTGGCCCAAGAAGTCACGGCGCTTTTGACCGCAGCCGGACACACGGTGGAGCATTGCGCAGACGGCCACCAGATCATGCGGGCGCTGGGCCGAGACACCTTTGACTTGTTTGTGCTCGACTGGCATGTGCCGGGTCCCAATGGGCTCGAGGTTTTGCAGCACCTGCGTGAAGTGCTCAAACTCGCTTCGCCCGTGGTCTTTTTGACCAGCAACAGCGCCGAAGACCAGATTGTCCAGGCCCTCAATGCGGGTGCCGACGACTATTGCGCCAAACCCGTTCGGGCATTTGAATTCATGGCCCGTGTGGCCGCTTTGCAGCGTCGATTTGCACCCGCTGCCCCTTTGAGCAAAGGGGGGGAGTTGATGCCCGGTTACGTGTTTGACCACATCGACCGCTCGATCAAGGTCGACGGCCATGCGGTGGTGCTGACCGAAAAAGAATATGAACTTTGCCGTTTGATGTTTGAAAATCCCGACCGTCCGATTGCCCGCAACCGGATCATGAAAGAGGTCTGGGGTCGCGAGGAAGACGCGCTATCACGCACCTTGGACGTGCACATTTCCTGGATTCGCCGCAAACTCAACATCGGTGCCAACGCCGACAAAGTGCGTTTGGTGGTGGTGCACGGATTTGGGTACCGCCTGATGCAAATGGCCCAAGCCGAGGGGGCCAGTTCATGACCAAAATCAAACCCATGCAAAAGACCTTGACCCATTGGCGCTGCGCCGTCTTGGCGTCTTTGTTGGCCATGACCAGCGCCGCCCATGCGCAAATCGCCACACCGCCGGATGCCGACCACTTGGTCTACCAAATGCAGCCAGGCGACACCTTGTTGGGCTTGGTCGCCAAGCACATGCAGGGCGCTGATGCCCTCAAACGCTTGATTCAGGCCAACAAGTTGGTCAACGTGAACCGCATTTCGGTGGGGCACAAAATCAACATCCCGCGTGACTTGCTCAAGCACACGCCTGCCACAGCCACCGTTACCAGGCTCAATTGCAAATCGGTGATCCAGATCGATGGCAACGCTTCTGCACCCATCCAAATGGGCACCGTTCTGAGCGAAGGCGCTGTTCTGCGCATCCCAGCGGGCTGCCAATTTGCCTTGACCCTCGAAGACGACTCCATGCTTCGCCTGATGTCGGGGGCCGTTATTCAGCTCAAAACTCTGCGCCGCAACGCATTCGAAACATCCCCAGAAGTCAAAATCGAGTTGCTCGATGGGCGCATGGAAATCGACGTGCCCCGCAAACGCCAAAGCAATGACGCGCCTTTCCAAGTGCTCACGCCCACGTCGGTCGCGGGTGTCCGTGGCACCGAGTTCCGGGTGGGCTTCAATGCCCGTCAGCGCACCAGCCAGGTCGAAGTCAAAGTTGGCGCTGTGGGTGCACGCGGCGGGCAAGAAAAGGCCGAAAAACGCGCTCAATCTGGCGAAGGTGTGGCCATCGCAGCCAATGGCCAGTCGCTCGACATCGAAAAACTGCTCTCTGCCCCTCGCTACAGCAAAGCCGAAGTGCAAGGCGGCAGCAAAGACTGGCTGCTCAAGTTCGAGGCCGATCCCTCGGCGGACCGTTTCATGCTGCTCACGGCCGAGGACGCCAACTTCAGCGCCCCCGTCACCGAAAGCCAACCCAAGCAGTCCCAAGTGTTGGCCCCTGAGTTGGGTGTCAAACCCGTGTTTTACCAATGGGCCTCGGTCTCAACCACGGGCCTGATGGGTTCGTCGCAAGACTTTGCCGTGTGCAAGGGCTACAAACGCCTGGACCAATGGCGTTGCAACGTGCCATTCAACATGGCAGGGTTCAACAACCCGCACTTGCTTTTCCAAAAAGTGGATGCGCAAGGCCAAACGGTGGATTTGATCAATGGCCCCATTCAGGCCAATGTCAACAACCTGTTGGTGTTTCGAGGCTTGCCCTCTGGCGTATACCGTTGGCGCATTCAGCACGATGTGAACAGCACTGCGAAAGCCGGCATCAACGGCCAGTTTGAGTTGGTGGCCATCCCTGGCGCCGACTGATGAACCCCTTGTTGGCCACTTTGACTAAGATTTGGCCAAGTTTGTGGCAAGGACGGCGATCACGCGACGAGCAGCGCTTCTATCTGGAATGGGTAGTCGTCACGCTGCTTGCGCTCAGCACCTTGTGCCTCTTCACCGTCATGCAATGGGGCACCACGCCGGGCCTGGTCATTTATGACCAGATGCACCGTTTGCGAGCCCCTTTGCCCTCGAACGACGTGGTCATCATCGGCATTGACGACGCAACCATTGATGAGCTGGGCGGCTGGCCCCTCAACCGCCGTGTGTATGCTGATTTGCTCAAAAAGCTGGCCGACACCGGCAACCAACCCAAGGCCATTGGCTTTGACATCTTGTTCCCCGACCCCAGTCCGGCCGACGCGCAGCTGGCGCAAGAGATGCGGCGGCACAAGGTTTTTTTGTCGGTGGAGCAACCCCGCGCTCAGGCCAGTGCGCACTTTGTCGTTCGCAAGCCTGAAGGCCAATTGATCGACGCGGCCCAAGGACTGGCGCACATCAACATCACGTTTGAGAGCGACGGGTTTTCTCGGGGAGCTTATTTGCAAGAGGGCAACTTGCCGCATTTGGCCTTGGCGGTGTCTGGCCAACCTGCTCAAAACTACCAGTCTCACGGGGCCTATCGCCGTTTCAATTTGGTTGACCCCGAAATCGGTTTGCCCGTGGTGTCTTTGGCCGACGCCTTGTCGGGCTCATTCCCGCTGGGGCTGCTGAAAGACAAATACGTGTTGATCGGCTCGGTCGCCCCCAGTTTGGGCGACCACTTTCCCACCATTTACTCCGGGCGGCAAGGCTCGGGCACCCCCGGTGTGATGTTGCATGCCAACTTACTCAATGACATCTTGCGCGGTAACCTCATCAGCCCTGTCCCCCTGTGGGTGCAGTTGGCGCTCAGCTCTTGGGCGGTGCTCTCGGTCATGATCGCCCTCATGGTGTTCAGCCCATTTTTTGAGCTGCTGGTCACGCTGATCACCGTGGTTTCAGCCTTGGTCGTTAGCTTTGTTTTTCTGTGGGCGGGTGATGCGTGGTTTGACCCGGGGCTGTGCATTTTGGCGATTGGCTTGGTCAAACCCGCATGGGCTTGGCGACGCAACGAGATGATTGTCAGCTTCATGGGTGAACGTGCCGCACAACTGCAGCAAGTTCAAATTCAACGCAAAACGCTGGGCAGAGGTGGGCTCAAGCTGCGGCACTTTGCCAGTGACACCGTGTTGCAATACTCGCGTTTGCTCGACAAAGCCATTGGCGTGACCAGCGAACGGGTGGCATTTTTGAACCGCATCGTCTCTGAAATCCCGACCGCCATGTTGGTGGCCGATGCCGAGCAGCGCGTGCTCTTGGTCAGCCCCCGCATGAAGCAAGACATTCCCGAGAGTTTGCTCGATACGGGCCAGTCACTGCTCCCTTTGTTGGCGCATTTGGGTTTGGGCACGACTCGCCACCTGGAGCCCCTTTTGGGCAAAGACCATTACGTCACGGCCCGAGTGGGGTCTGGCACAGCACGGTTTTTTATCTTGCGCGTGGCGCAGTTGCCGCAGTCTGACGACAGCACCTTGTGGATTTTTGCCCTGACCGACATCACCGAAGTGCGGCAGTTTCAGGCCCAGCGCGAGCAAACGCTGCAACTGCTCTCGCACGACATGCGCACCCCCATTGCGTCCATCATCTCGCTCAGCCGCCAAAAGCCAGTGGACTCGGCCGGTGAGGCTCGGGCACAAGACCCCGAAGCCCAAAAAACCGCAGCCAACATCTACCGCCACGCCTACACCCTGCTGAACATGATGGACGACTTCATCTTCTCTATCAAAGCGCAGGCGCAAACCTACCAGCGGTCTGAGATTTTGGTGGACGGCCTGCTGGACGAAGCCATGTTCCAGGTCAAAGACTTGGCGCACAGCCGCCAAATGCGACTGGTGCAAGACTTTGACGATGATCCGCAATTCATCCTGGCCGATCAGCGCCTGTTCACCCGCATGCTGGTGAACCTTCTGGTCAATGCGATCCGTTATGGCCAAGCCAACACCGAGATACGCCTCAGCTTGTCGCACGACCCCGATACCCAATTGGCAGGGCGCATGGTGCACTTGACCATCGCCAATACCGTGGGCGAACAAGTGGCCAACAGCACAGGCCAAGAGCACACGTCCAGAGGGTTCGGTTTGGGGCTAGAGTTTGTGAAAACGGTGGTTCAAAAACACAACGGCCAAATTCAACTGGACTTGCCCACCGAGCCCGGTAGCCGCGCCTTGGTGCGCATCAAAGTACCAATTTCGACAATAAATGGACTTTGAATGGTCTTTTCTGCCAAATTGATTGATTTCATTGGTTAATTTATGATTCCTTAAGAGTTAATTTCGATAATCGCCACGACAATACCGACTTCTTTGTGAAATCTTTGGTATCTGTTTGGAGCGGTTATGAATTCGGGTCACTTTAAAACCATATTTTCGAAACGCTTGGGCTGCCTGGTCGCCGTGGGCGAACATGCCAGCAGCCAAGGCAAGGCCACCGGCGCAGCTTCAGGCCAATTTGTGGGTTTTGCGGGCACCGATTGGCTCAGTACGGTTTTGCAATTTGTGGGTGTTTTGACGGCCTCGTGCGCTTTGGTCACTTTGGCATGGGCTGGGCCGGTTGCAACAAGCGCATTGCCCACAGGTGGTCAAGTCGCTCAAGGTGCAGCCTCTATAAGCCAGTCGGGTGCCGTGATGAACATCACCCAGAGCACCTCCAAAGCGGTGGTCAACTGGAATACCTTCGACATTGGTCAAAACGCCAAGGTCAACATCGTGCAACCCGGCGCAGACGCCGTCATGCTCAACAGCGTGACCAGCGCCAACCCCAGCCAGATCCTGGGCCAGCTCAATGCGAACGGCCAAGTGGTCTTGGTCAATCCCAATGGCGTGCTCTTTGGCAAAGACGGCAGCGTCAACGCCAGCAGCTTCACGGCTTCGACTCTGGGCATCACCGACGCCAACTTCATGGCGGGCAACCAGCAGTTTGAGCGCAACGGCAGCACGGCCACAGTGGTCAACCAAGGCCGCATCAACACCACGGGCGGCTACGTCGCTTTGTTGGGCGCCAGTGTCAGCAACGAAGGCCAAATCAACACGCAAGGCGGCACTGCCTACCTGGCCGCAGCCGAAACGGTCAAGATCCCAGTCAGCGGCAGCGGCCGCATCAAGCTCGAACTGAGCCCCAGCCGCATCAACGCAGCCGTGGCCAACGGCAAAACCGGCACCATCGTCACCGAAGGCGGTCAGGTTTACATGCAAGCGACATCGCTCAGCACCATGGTGGCGAGCATCATCCAAAGCGGCAGCATTGACGCCACAGGGGTGCAGGGCGGGGCGGTGCACTTGCTGGCCGACGGCGGGCAGATTAAGGTGAGTGGCAGCATCACAGCCAACAGCACGCAAATCATGAGTAAGGGCGGCGACATCATCATTGGTCGCGACACCGAATCAGGCGTGCTGGCTAAAAGCACCGACGCGAGCGGGGCAAAGCTGGAGTCGAAGGGCGGATTTGTGGAGACTTCGGGCGGTTATTTGGAAGTGGACGGCATCTCCGTCAAAGCCAAAGACTGGTTGCTCGACCCCACCAACATCCGGATTGTCAGTGGCACACCTTTACCTTTTACCCCCTCGATTTCAGATGCTGGAGCACCCCCTGCAAACACCACATTTCAAGACACAATAGCAGTCACTGAAAGCCAAATAAAAAACACAACCATTCAAGATGCGCTGAATGCGGGGACCAACGTCAAAATCAGTACAGGTTTAGCTGGCTCTGTTGGCACTTCTGATGGAAACATCGTGGTCGATGCTGTGATTGTTAAAAATGGCAGCAAAGATGCGAAGCTTACGCTCGAAGCTAACAACGGCATCATTGTGAATCAACGTATTGGCAAAGCCAGTAGCGATACCTCCACGGGTAAGCTCGACGTCACCATGACTGCATCTGGCAATGCCGCGACGGTCACCAACCGCAGCGGCCTAACGCTCAACAGCGTAATCGATGCCGGCGATGGCAACGTGAGCCTCACAGGCACCAACAGCAACACCAACAGCGGCAGCCGTGGTGTGAACTTCAACAATGGCTCGGGCATTACCGCCAACACAATCACGGTGACAGGCACTGCTAAGGGCTCTGCCGAGTGGAACCAGGGCGTGCTTTTTTCTGGCACTAGCAGCTTCAAGTCAATAGGCAGTAGCGTCATGACCGGCATCAGCAGCAGCACAGCCGGTGCGATCAATTCCGCAGTCGTCTTTAACGATGGCTCTAACGTCACGTTGGATGGCGGCACGGGCAGCTTGACCGTTCAAGGCACGCATGACGTGGCAGGCTATGGCGGCATTCGCTTTGGTGCCTATGGCGGCAGCTCCACCAACCCCAGCTTGACGACCAAAGGCAACGTCACCTTGGGCACTCAAGACTCGAGCAATGCCAGTTTGAATGCTGGCTTCATGCTTCGAGGTGGTTTGATCACCGCGGACACAGGCAGCCTAACCATCAAAGGGCAGGCAACAGGTACAGGTATTAACTTGTATGACGGTTACGGCACTATCAAATCTAATGGAGGTGCCATTACTCTAAACGGCGTGGCCACCACCAGCGGCCATGGCGTGTACTTCAATAGCAACCAGGTTGGTACATTGAACAGCGGCGGTGATGTCACCATCATTGGCTCTGGAAAGGGTGGAAACCAAGGCGTTCAGTTCAACGGCGGCAATGTGCGCGTTTACGGCAACAACGTCACCATCAACGGTACAGCCAACACCGCCAGCGGTCAAACGGGCTACGGTTTTTACAGCATGATCGGTCCAGGCGCAGGCAACACCATCACGGCTGCTGGCAATCTGTCCATCACCGGCACCCTCAATGGCGCAGGATCCGGCACAGCCGTTGCCCACACCTCCACCAACTGGCAAAACTTGGTCAATGCCTACACCGCAGGCGGCACCCTGAGCATCACGGGCACCAACAACGCTTCGACAGCTAACACCGGCGCCACCATCACCATGGCCGGTGTCCAGGCCAGAGCAGGTGGTGACCTCACCGTCAGCGCCACCAACAACAATGCTGCGACAGACGCCATTTCTATTTATTCGGCTCTTTACCTTTCAGGTGGCGCTGCCCCTGGCTACCAAGGCGGTGCATCTTCCTTTGTGTCTACAGGCGGTAATACCACCCTCAAGAGCAACCAGGGCGCGATCTTCATTCAAGACGGCGTTCCCAACTCGGTGACCTCGACAGCCATCACCGGCAAGAACGTGATCATTGACAACACCGGCGGCACGTTCACTGGGGGCGTTTTTACAGCAGGCAGTGGTACGGCCACTTCAACCACTCACGCAGGCGTTCAAATCTCAGATGGCCTGGCCAGCAACGACCTGTATCTAGCCAGCAACCCGACTCTGCGCACCATCACAGCCAGCGATACCAGTGGTCAAATTGTGCTTAGCGGCAAGAGCACTGGTAACAATTCAACCTCGTCTCAAGGTGTGCGCATTGGCAGCACTGTCAGTTTTGTGGCTCCAACGACGAGCTTGTTGGGCACCAGCACCGCCAGCAATGGCATTTCTACCACCGCAGCCATTACTGCAACAGGTCAAATTGGCTTGACCGGTGAGCGCACCACACCAGGTGTTGGCCTCAATATCGGGGCAGCCATCAGCACCACCGGCACCAGCAGCACGACCACGCTCACATCGACCACCGGCGCTGTCTCGGGTACAGGCAACATCACCACAGCTGCGGGCAACACCGGCTCGATCACGGTGAACAGCGCCATGGCAGGCACACTGTCGGGCGTGATCAGCGGCGGTGGATCTTTGGTCAAGCAAGGTGCAGGCACCACCACCCTCACGGGCACCAACACCTACGCCGGAACCACGACTATCAGCGCTGGTACTTTGCAAGTTGGCAGCGGCGGCAGCACAGGCACCTTGGGTGCAGGAGACGTTACTCTTGCCAACGGTGCTGGCTTGGTCTACAACCGTAACGTCGATACCGTGATCAACAACACCATCTCAGGCAATGGCACGGTCAGCGCCACCATCACTGGCAATTTGGATGTGGCCAAAGCCGTCAACTTGAGCGCCGTAGGCAACACCGTCAACCTCAACGCCAGTGGGAATATCACCCAATCTGCTGGCTCGATCACTGCCACAAACCTCTATTTGACAGCTACGAGTGGTGGCATTGGCACTTTGAGTAAACGCATCACTAGCAATGTGTCCAACTTGGCTATGTCGTCGGCAGGCAACCAGTTTTCAGGCCAAGTCAATGCGCTAAACCTTGCAGCCAAGACAACAGGCTCAGGCAATATTGACGTCAAAACAACCAACGGCACCTTGAATGTGACATCTGTGAACGGTATCAACGGCGTCACCTCCGCGGGTACAGGCAACATCACACTTGACGGTACTTCGACAGGAACAAGTGGGACGGGTTTAAATATTGCGGCAAACATCACAGGCAATGGTGATGTGGTTTTGACGGGCAAGACTGCAGCCGACAACCGTCCAAACAACACTGTATTTGCAGGCATTACCAATGGTGCCACAGTGACTGCAAAAAACATCACGCTCAACGCGTTGGCTTCTAACACTACCGCTGATGTGTTGGGTTACTACGGGGCTGGCGGTAGCTTGATTGCAACCAACAACCTCACGGCCACTGCAGAGAGCAAAGGTGCTGGTGTAGGTTTTTACATGTGGTCTGGTAAAACCCAGTCTGGTACTGGCATGAGCATCACAGGTACCAGCAACATCGATTCAGGTATTGGCTTGGACAATGGCGCTCAAGTGCTCAACAAATTAGCAGTTGGTTCGGCAACTGGCAATCTGATTTTGAGAGGCTCGACCAACAGTACTAGCCGCAGCAGTGTGGGACTGTATAAAACCATCATTGAGAACACCAGTGCTGATGGAGGTGTTCAAATCACGGCGGTTAAAGGAGACGTTATTGCTAACAGCGGTCAGGCTAACACCATCACAAACGCAGGATCTGGAGCGGTCGTTTTGTCTGCAGGGCCAAGCCTGTCAACTGATTCGGGTGCGATCGACGGAACTAATTTGGCCATTACCCAAAATGGCAGTGGCGGCGTTCAAGTCACAACCTCAGGTGCAGGCAACGTTACTGCACCCAAAATTATCAATAACGGCACCGGTAACGTAGTCGTTGCTGCGGGCACGGCCATTGCTGCAGGCACCGGCACAGGCGGTCAGGTGAAGACGGTATCGGGTAACACCATTACGCAAAACAGCACAGGCAAGACCTACGTCTATACAGGGAACGCCATCGACACCGGTGCCTTGTCCAACTTGAGTGTATTTAACAGTGGCCTTTTTCTGTCCACCATTTTGGCGAACACGAAGAACGCTGTCGCTAACGCGGCTTATGGCAGCACCATCCCTGGCGGTGCCAGTGCACAAGTGATGTTCCGCGAGAAGGTGGCGATTCAAGTTAATGGTGGCAGTGTCACAAAAACCTACGGTGATGTGAACACATCTAACTCGGGTGCAGACGTTTCAGCATTGAATGCGTCACTCAAATCTGCTGTGATTGCCAGCAATGCGGGGACGATCACCCAGACTAGCGCGGCGGGTACGTTGAATATTTCCAGTGCTGACTTGATGAATGATGTGTCGCTGACTCCTTCAACCGGTGCTACATACAGCCGTGCCAGTTTTCTCAATGCAGGAAGTTACGACTTCGGCATTGCAAGCAACCAGTACACAATGACATTGAAAACAGGTGAAGTAGCGCGCGTGACAGTGGGGCAATTGGCTTTGACAGGTTCAGTGGGTGCAAGTCAATCTGTTTATGGCTCACCACTTGTAAAGGGAACAGTCACACTGACCAAAATTCTGGCGGGTGATGTCATCTCTCCAGTAGTGACCATTGATACAACGGGCAACACCAGCAGCAGTGGCAACCTGAAATTCGGAAGTTATGCTGGCATCCAATCTGTCACCGCCCTCAGCGGCTCAGATGCTGGAAATTATTCATTTTCCGATATCAATCGAGGCGATTACAACGTGAGCAAGTTGGCGCTGGGTGCTGACATTGCAGCTGTTCAAACCACATACGGCAGCAATGCGGGCATCGGTGGGGTGCAGTTTGTTGGTGCAATTGCGGGTGATTTGGTCGGCATCAACTCTGCGTCTCTGATTGCGCCTGTTTACAGCAGCAGTGGGAATTTGAAAGCCGGAACATATGTGCAAAGCGTCTCGTCAGGGGTGAGTGGCACCGATGCTGATAACTACAACTTCAGCGGTACCAGTAGTGCCAACTATGTGGTGAGCAAACTGGCCCTGAACACCCAGATCGCTGGCGTGACCACCACTTACGGCACAACAGCGGCCACAGGTGCGGCCAGCGTCAGTGGTGTGCTCTCGGGTGACAAAGTCGATCTGGGTAATGCCAAGGCCACTTTGGTGGACGCAGCCAACAGCAGCAGCAGCCAACTCAAGGCAGGCACCTATAAACAGACCGTGGCCAACGGCCTGAGCGGCGATGACGCTGCAAACTACACCGCAGCGCCCACCAGTTTGGCCAACTACGTGGTCACACCCAAAGCGATTGCAGCCACGGTGACCGCAGCTGACAAAGTCTATGACGGCAACAATGCCGCCACACTGAACGCCAACAGCGCTGGCATCTTGACCGGTGATGTGGTCAACGTGTTGGGTGCAACAGGCACCTTCGCCAGCAAAAACGTGGCCCGTGATGGGGCCGGCAATGTGGTGGCACAAACTGTGACGGTGACAGGAACGGGTGTGGGCTTGGGTGGTACCGATGGTGCCAACTACACACTGACCAATGCCACCAGCATTGCCAGCACTACGGCCAAGATTACCCCCAAAGACCTCAGCGTCTCAGGCATCACCGCCAGCGACAAGGTGTACGACGGCACCACCACCGCAACTATCAACACTGTCAATGCAGTAGTCTCAGGCCTGGTCACGGGCGACAGCGTGAGCGTGTCGACCCAGTCGGGCGTGGGCAACTTTGCCAGCAAAGACGTGGCCTTTGACGGTGCAGGCGTTGTGGCCAGCCAGGCGGTCACCGTCAGTGGTTTGAGCCTGAACGGTACATCCGCTGGCAACTACAACGTGAGTGACAAATCGGGTGCTTCGGCCAAAGTGCTGCAACGGGCGCTGAGCATCACGGGCAGCGTGGCACAAGACAAAACCGTAGACGGCAACACGAACGCGCAAGTCAAACCCGGTCAATTGGTGAATTTGGTGGCGGGCGAGTCGCTGGTGGTCTCTGCCACAGGCCAGTTTGCCGATGCAGAGATTGGCAGCAACAAGGCGGTGACCACACAGTACGCTCTGGCCAATGGCGCCAATGGCGTGGCAAGAAACTACACCTTGGCGGGCGAGGTCTTACGAGCCGCCATTTTGGTGGCTGCGATCAATCCGGTCCAGCCGATCGTGAACCCATCGAGGACCAGTGGTGGTGGCCGGGTAGTGGTGTCGGGCAGTGGTAACAGCGGTGCGGCTTTGGGTGTGGCTGAGGGTTCGACTGAAGACGAAGTCATCAGCCGCGAAGAGTGTTCGGTGCTCAACCCAGAAAAGTGCGAGTGCCAAGAATCTACAATTCCGGGCGTCGAGATGTGCTTTGCACCGGTGCAGGCTGCTAACAGCAAGAACTAATACAAAACGAGTGAAGTCATGAAACTTTATCCTTTTCAAAAAACCGCATTGACTTTGGCTTTGATGGCCGTTACTTCAGGCGTCTGGGCGCAGAGCAATGCGGGCGCAGACGCGCAGCGCAGCATTCAAGAATCGCAAAGCAAACTGCCCGCCAAACCAGCGGCCAAACCGATAGCGCCGGATTTGCAAGACTTTTCAGACGTGAGCCCCATGGCGCGTTTGGATGTGCTGGACATCAAAGACGACGCACTTCGCCCCGAGATTGAGGCTTACTTCAAGCGTTTCATGGGCAAGCCCGTGACCGAAGAAGAGATGATCGCTTTCAAAGGCTGGGTCAACGACACGGCCAAGGCCATGGGCTTCATGGCCTATGCCCAAACCGATGTCGAGGGCAACAAGTTGCACATCCGTTTGGTGCTGCCGCGCATCAACAGTGTCAAGGTGTTCACCCGTGACGAGGCGCTGGCCAACCTTTACCTCAAAGATTTGAACGCCCGTTTCGAGGCCGACTTCAAGCCCGGTATGCCCGTGGATATTTTGTCTTTGGAGCAAAAGCTCGATGCGGTGAGCTTTTCCTTGCCCCTGGAGTTGGATGTGGTCATCCGCTCGGCAGGCCCCGAATTGCTCGATTTGCTGGTCAACGTGACAGAAGCCCCTTCGCGCCCCTGGGAGATGTTGGGTGGTTTGGTGCAGACCAACAACTATGGCCTTCGCCAGTTTGGCAAGGCGCAGGTGTTGGGGCAGGTGAGTTTTGGCGGGCATTTACCCAGCTCGCGTTTGACCTTGACGGGGCAAAAGTCCCAGGGCATCACCTATGTGCGCAGCGAATACGACATGCCTGTGGCCAGTTGGGACAGCCGCTTTCGCATGGGTTTGGGCCATTCAAGAAGCGAGGGCATTCGGGGCGGGCAGTCGGTGACGCAGAGCCAGTCGAACGACTTGGTCATGGGACTGGAAAAGATTCTGGGCCATCGCCGCGAGTTGGTGTTCAAAGGTGCGGCCGATCTTTCCACACGCCAATCTCGCAGCGAACTGTCGTCAACCGGGGTCGAGGTCAATCGGGTGCAAGACCACCAGTTGCGTTTGCGCCTGTCAGCCGACAGCGACCGTTTGTCTAATGAACCCATGCGTGCTGAAGTGACTGCGGTGGTTGGTCATTACGCCACCTTGGTCAACTTTCAAAACGTGCCTGAAAACAGCTACACCAAGCTCGAGTTCAATGCGCGCAAGCAGTTCAACCTGAGCGAGGATGGCAAGTGGTACGGCTTGGCCAAAGTGCGTGGCCAGCGCACATCGCAGCACATGGAAGGCTCTAATCAGATGAGCTTGGGTGGTGCGAATGGCGTACGCGCTTATTCCACAGCCGATGGTTTGGGTGACGACGCGTTGCTGACCACGTTGGAGTTCAATTACAAATACCAACCCAACCAAACTTGGGGCGTGTTTTACGACGGCGGTGTGGTTCGGGCCAGCAAAAAGCCTTTGGCAGGCATCTTCAGCGAGACCTATGCCTTGCAAGCAGTGGGCTTGCAGACCAGTGGCAACGTGAACAAGTGGTACTACAACGTGGCTGCGGCCAAGGGATTCGGCGGCAACAAAGGGGCACTGCCAAGTGATATCGACTCCAAACCCAACAACTGGCGCTTGAATGCCTCTTTGACTTTCGTCTTCTAAGCCATACTGATTCGATAAATTCAATTTTTTCATTAAAGCCCGCCTGGAGCGGGCTTTTTTTCGTCCGAAAATATCAGTTTTATTAAATATTTCTAAAAATACCTACAAATTACGCATTGTTGCGGTTATTTAATCGGCGGTCGTGTTTTTGACTGCTAAAATTGATAGTTAGATGGTTCTAATATTTCATTTCTGAAATTTAGTGTTTTTATCACCCACAAAGGCAGGTCTTGTGGGTTTGCGCTTCAAAGACTCGTATGAATTCCCAATGTTTTAAAAACGTGTTTTCCAAACGCCTGGGCTGCCTCGTGGCAGTGGGTGAACACGCCAGCATTCAAGGCAAAGCCAATGGGGCATCGATGGGGCGTTCGGTTGTGCTTTACGCCGCACAACTGACTGCGGCTTGTGTGTTGGTCAGCATGGCTTGGGCTGGCCCAGCAGGTTCCGTGTCGGCGGTCGCATTGCCTTCGGGCGGCCAACTTGCCCAAGGTGTGGCCACCGTTCAGCAAGCCGGTGCGGTGATGAACATCCACCAGTCCACCAGCAAAGCCGTGATGAACTGGAACAGCTTTGACATTGGCACAGGCGCCAAAGTCAACATCGTGCAGCCCGGCGCAGACGCCGTCATGCTCAACCGCGTGAGCAGCGCCAACCCCAGCCAAATTTTGGGTCAGCTGAATGCCAATGGCCAGGTCGTCTTGGTCAACCCCAACGGCATCTTGTTTGGCAAAGACGGCAGCGTGAATGCCAGCAGCTTCACGGCATCAACCTTAGGAATCAACGACGCCAACTTCATGGCGGGCAACCACCAGTTTGAGCGCAATGGCAGTACAGCGAGTGTTGTAAACCAGGGCAGCATCAAAACCAACGGTGGCTATGTGGCGCTGCTGGGTGCGAGCGTGAGCAATGAAGGCAGCATCCAAACGCAAGGCGGCGCGGCTTATTTGGCCGCAGCAGAGACGGTGA
Organism: Limnohabitans sp. 15K; assembly: GCF_002778285.1. Lineage (GTDB taxonomy): Bacteria > Pseudomonadota > Gammaproteobacteria > Burkholderiales > Burkholderiaceae_C > Limnohabitans_A. Next base: position 228,624 of record NZ_NESM01000002.1, on the reverse strand, counting down.
GGATTCCAATCAGCGGCAGCGGCCGCATTAAACTCGAATTGAGCCCCAGCCGCATCAACGCGGCAGTGGCCAATGCCAAAGGCGGCACCATCGTGACCGAAGGCGGTCAGGTTTACATGCAGGCCGCAGTACTCAACAGCGCAGTGGCCAGCATCATTCAAAGCGGCAGCATCGACACCACGGGCGAGCAGGGCGGGGCGGTGCACTTGCTGGCTGACGGCGGGCAGATCAAGGTGGATGGCAGCATCACCGCCAACAGTGCTGGCCATGACAGCCAAGGCCAGTTGCGCAATGGCGGTGATATTGTTATTGGGCGAGATGAGGCCACGGGCGCATTGGCAAGGATCACCGATGTCCGCGGTGCCAAGCTTCAGAGCCAAGGTGGATTTGTAGAAACATCGGGCCATGAATTGACGGTCGATGCTGCAATGGTAACGGCTTCGGTTTGGCTACTTGACCCAGACAACATCGACATCACCGGCGATGCAGTTGCAGCCACTGCGGGCTATTCCAAGATCAAAGCCTCTGATATCGGAACGGCCTTGAATGCCGGCACTAGCGTGACCGTGGCCACTACCGCAGCCAATCAAGTCAATCAACCGATCTACAAAGATACAGCTGGTACAGGCCCAGGTTCAGCAGTTACTGGCGACGGCAACATTTTGGTCAATGCCGCCATTGTCAAATCGGGTGCCAACAACGCCAGCTTGACTCTTACAGCAGACAACGGCGTCACCATCAACCAACGCATCGGTAAAGCCAGTGGCGACAACACATCCACGGGCAAGCTTGACGTGACCATGACTGCGTCTGGCAATGCCGCGACGGTCACCAACCGAAGCGGCCTAACGCTCAACAGCGTAATCGATGCCGGCGATGGCAACGTGACCCTCACGGGCACCAACAGCAACACCACCGGCGGCAGCCGTGGTGTTAACTTTAACAATGGATCAGGTATTACCGCTAACACCATCACGGTCACAGGCACTGCCACTGGCGCTGCCGAATGGAATCAAGGCGTGCTCTTTGCTGGCACCAGCAGCTTTAAGTCGACAGGCAGTAGCGTCATCAGCGGCATCAGCAGCAGCACGGCCGGTGCGATCAATTCCGCAGTCGTCTTTAACGATGGCTCTAACGTCACATTGGATGCAGGCGCCGGCAGCTTGACGGTGCAAGGCACACACACCGTGAACGGTTATGGCGGTATCCGCTTTGGCACCTATGGCGGCAGCTCCACGAACCCCAGCTTGACGACCAAAGGCATCGTCACCTTGGGCACTCAAGACTCGAGCAATGCCAGTTTGAATGCTGGCTTCATGCTTCGAGGTGGTTTGATCACCGCGGACACAGGCAGCCTAACCATCAAAGGGCAGGCAACAGGTACAGGTATTAACTTGTATGACGGTTACGGCACTATCAAATCTAATGGAGGTGCCATTACTCTAAACGGCGTGGCCACCACCAGCGGCCATGGCGTTTACTTCAATAGCAACCAAGTCGGCACATTGAACAGCGGCGGTGATGTCACCATCATTGGCTCTGGACAAGGTGGCAACCAAGGCGTTCAATTCAACGGCGGCAATGTGCGCGTTTACGGCAACAACGTCACCATCAATGGCACAGCCAACACCGCCAGCGGCCAAACGGGCTACGGCTTTTACAGCACCATTGGTCCAGGCTCTGGGAACACCATCACCGCTGCTGGCAATCTGTCAATTACTGGAGCGCTCAATGGCGCGGGCAGTGGAACGGCCGTCTTCCACACCTCCACCAACTGGCAAAACCTGGTCAATGCCTACACCGCAGGGGGCCGCCTGAGCATAACGGGCACCAACAACGCATCTGCTTCCAATGCCGGCGCCACCATCACCATGGCCGGTGTGCAGGCCAGAGCAGTTGGCGACCTTACCATCAGCGCCACCACCAACAACGCTGCAACCGAGGCAATTTCTGTTTTCTCAAACAGTTATCTTTCAGGTGGCGCTGCCCCTGGCTACCAAGGCGGTGCGTCCTCGTTTGTTTCTACAGGCGGCAACACCATCCTCAAGAGCAATCAGGGCTCGATCTTCATTCAAGACGGCGTTCCCAACTCGGTGACCTCGACTGCCATCACGGGCAAGAACGTGATCATTGACAACACGGGCGGTACGTTCACAGGTGGGGTGTTTGCTGCAGGCAGTGGTACGTCTACATCAACCACTCGTGCGGGTGTTCAAATCAGCGATAGTTTGGCCGCTAATGATCTTTATTTGGCCAGTAATGCAACGAGGCGCACCATCACAGCGAGTGACGCCGCCGGCCAGATCGTTTTGAGCGGTAAGAGCACCGGAAGTGCCTCGGGCTACTCAGTAGGGGTAAGAATTGCCAGCACTACAAGCTATGTGGCACCGACGACAAACCTTCTGGGGACGAGCACAGCCAGCGTTGGTGTCTACAACACAGCGGCCATCACAACCTCCAAAGACTTGAACATCACCGGCGTTTCAACTTCACAGAGTAATACTCAAGGGGGGGTAACTCTTAATGCTTCGATCACAACTGGATCGACAGGCAAGGTTGACATCACATCAACAGATACAGCAGGCGGTAGCAACTGGGCTTACAACCAAAACGCTGGTGTCAACATCAATGCAGGTTCGGGTGGCGTCACCATCAACGCGACGGGTTCTGGGTCCAACTCTGCCTTGAATATTCTTGGCAACATCACCACCACAGGTGCGGTTAGCCTGACTGGCAATGCTGGTACTGGTGGAGGTAACGGTATCTATACCAGCGGAACCATTGGTATTTCTGGAACATCATTGACGATGAATGGCATCGGTGGCACAACAGGCGGAGTTGGTGCATTCCTGAACTCTGGCACTACCTTCACAGCGTCAACAGGGGATGTGTCCATCACCGCCAGCAAGCCGTCTTCCACTTCTACTGCAGCTATCAACTTAGCTGGAACCATCAATGGTGTTTCCACCAAATCCATCAACCTAACAGGTGGTCTAACAGGTGCTGGCAGCATTGTGACCAATGGCGCGGCAGTCATCCTCAACAACGCTATGTCGGCGTTAGACGATTACGCAGGTGCGATCTCGGGTACTGGCAGTTTGATTCATCAGACGGGCAAGCAAACAATTAGTGGAACCAATACCTATAGCGGCTCAACTTCAATAAATGGCGGCACTTTGCAAGTCGGAAATGGAGGTGCAACAGGCACCTTAGGTAGCACAACTGGCGTTACTTTGACAAACAATGCCAACCTGACGTTTAACAAAACCGTCAACACAAGCATAGACACAGCAATCAGTGGCAATGGGAATGTCACGGCCACTGTTACAGGTGACTTGTCACTGGCAAGCACCATTGCATTGACGGGAACGAATACCATAAATCTAACATCTTCTGGCGCCATCACTGAGACGGCTGGCAGTTTGGCTGCAACGAATCTTTACCTGACCGCCACAAACGGCGGTATCGGAGCAGTGGGCAACCGTATTCAAAGCGATGTCAGCACCTTGTATGTCAGTGCCGGCGGTAACGTGTTTGTGACCGAAGCCAACTCTGTCACTTTTGCAGGCCGAACCACGGCAGGCAATGGCAATATCGATGTGACCACCACAAACGGAACGCTCACGGTCAATGCCGTGAACAGCGTCGGCGGCATCACAGCGCACGGCACAGGCAACATCATCCTCACAGGAAATGCGCCCACAGGGCATGGCATCAGCATCACCAACAACATCACCGCCACCAATGGTGATGTGAATTTGACGGGGACCACGGCAAGTACCACGAACCCCAATGCAGGTGTTTATTCTCAAAGCACAGTCGCAGCCAAGAACATCACCATGGTGGCCAGTGCTACGAGCACCACAGGCGCTGTATTGGGCTATTACGGTGCAGGCGGTGTGTTCAATGCTTCGCAACAATTGAGTCTGACCGGCACAAGCAACTCGGGCGCGAATGGTCTTTACTCCTACACCGGTAGTTACCTCTCTGGCACAGGGATGACATTGGTAGGTTCCTCGAGTTCGGGTCAGGGAGTCGGGTTTGACGCAGGCGTGACTGTCACCAACACGACTTCTGGCGGTATCAACGTGACCGGCACCGCCACAGATTCGACCAAGCAAGCCATTGGCATGCAAGGCTTGGCCATGACCAATGGTGGTGGCAATGTGTCCATCACGGCCAGCAATGGACATATTTTTTCGGGTGTCGGAAACCCTCTTTGGGGTGGCGTACAAACCAACACCATCGTCAACAACGGCACGGGTGATGTACAAGTGGTTGCCGGCAATGGCAGCGCGACCAACAGCGGCTCCATCAACGGATCTGTTTTTACCATCACCCAAAATGGCAATGCAGGCGTTTTGGTCAGTACATCGGGCACAGGCAATGTCACTTCGCCCAAAATCATCAATGCTGGCACGGGTGACATCGTGGTTGCCGCAGGCAGCCTCATCGCGGCCGGCACTGAAACCGGTGGCCAGATCTTGACGGTTGCCGGCAATACGTTGACGCAAACCAATGGAACGCCTGGCAAAACCTATGTGTATTCGGGTGCGCCCAGCACTACAGGTGTGTTGAGTAACTTGAGTACAGGCTTTAACAACCTTTATTACCAAGGCACCAGCGCAGCCTTGAATGCAGGCTTTGGCCAGGGCTTTGACGCTAACCATGCCAACGACATGTTAGTGCCCGGCGGCGGAAGTGCCAGCGGGACGCAGGTGTTTTTCCGCACGGCGACCAAGCCAAGTTTCAGCATGACGCTGTCGAACAACAACAAGGCTTATGGCGCGACGGATCCAGTGGGCTACGCCACCACCAGTGGTGCAACACTGACCAATGCCGTTGCAGGTGTGGGCGGCAACAATACTTTTGCAGTGACCTCGGCAGATGTTCTAGCGGGCCTGACCGGTGGCCGTGCAGCTGGTGAAAACGTGGGCAGTTACGCCTACAGTCTGAGTACAGGCACCTTCAACACCACATTGACAGCGCAGCCCAACTTGGTGATTGGCCGTCGTGACATCACGCTGGCCACTTTGGTAGCGTCCAACAAGGTGTATGACGGATCGACGCTGGCGACCATCACCAGCGGTACTTTCGGTAACCTGTTCAACGGAGAGACTTTGCTCATCAGCGGCCAAGGGCTCTTTGGCACCAAAGATGTGGCCAATGGCAAAACGGTGACCGTGGCCGATGTGTCCACCTTGACCAAAGCCAATGGCACGGGCAATTGGAACAACTACAACCTGACCACCACGTCCAAAACGACGACGGCCAACATCACCAAAGCGATGTTGACAGCAACAGCCATAGACGATGCTCGGTTTGTGACGCAAGCTGATCCGGCCAATTTTTTAGGTGCTCGGTTCAGCGGATTCAAGTTGGGGGATACCGAGGCCGTTGTGGATACGAGTGGCGTAACCGTTACGCGGACCAACGCGGTCAATGACATAGCCCAAGGCACTTATTCGGGTGTTTTGGTGCCAATAGGTGCTGCTGCCACCAATTACGACTTTACTTACGTCAACGGCAATTACACAATTCTCCCGGCAAGACAATTGTTGGTCAGAACAACGAGCCAAAGTGTGGTTTATGGTGCCTCTCCAACCTTTGCGACGACTGCGGCCTACCTAGACGGAAACGGCGTCACGATCAACAACTTGACGCGCACTGGCACCAACAACAATTACACCTTCAACGATGGTGCGGGTACATCGGTGACCATGACGCTCAAACCCTACAACGGTAGCGCTGTGGCGACACTGAGCACTTCGGGCAACACGGTGGTGGGTAGCTACAACGTCAAAGATTTAGCCTACACCCAGACAGGGACTAATTTCTTGGGTACGCCTGTTTTTGTGGGCACGCTGTCTGTCACCCCTAAAGAAATCACCCCCAACGCAACGGGCGTGAGCAAGGTGTATGACGCAACCACCTCAATTGCCAATGTGGTGGTGGGCATGACAGGGAAAATCACCAATGACCGGGTCACCATCGGCGGCACTGGCGCCTTCAGCCAATCCACAGTGGGCACCAATTTGGGTTATTCCGTAACAGGCGTTAGCCTGAGTTCAACCGATGCCGGTAACTATTTCCTCGCGAACGGGGTGAACAGCTTTTCTGGTACGGACGGTGCGATTACGCGTGCGGCCCTGGTGGCGACTGCGAACAGCAGGACCACGACTTTCAATGGTGCTGCGCAATCGGTCACAGGTTTTACCGTCGCAGGGCTTTTGGGTAGCGATTCGGAAGCTGGTTTGGTGGGCATCAGTGCATCTGGCGCAACCGGCACCAACGTGGGCACCTATGCCAACACCATGACGGTGGCGAATCAAACCAACTACACCGTCACAGGTGTTAACGGTGCATTGACCATTGACCCGGCGCCGATTTTGGCGACCGACATTTCAGCGGCTTTGCGGGGCACGGTCTCTAAGGTATATGACGGCACGACGGCTGCGACATTGACTTCAGCCAATTACCTTTTGACCGGTTGGTTGGGTACTGACGGTGCCACCGTGAGCAAGACCTCAGGCGCATACAACAACGCCAACGTGGGCGTGGGTAAAACTGTGACAGTGAGTTTGAGCAACAGCGATTACCAAGCCACGGGTGCAACGAATCTGTCCAATTACAGCTTACCCAGCTCAGTGAGTGGGAATGTGGGCGTCATCACCAAAAAAGATGTGACATTGACGGGCTTTACGGCTGCTAACAAAGTCTACGACGGCAATACCTTGGCGACCATCACGGCCAGCAACATTTTGACGGGTGTGGGGTTCGAGACCTTGTCAGTACGCGGTACAGCGAATTTCTCTGACAAAAATGTGGGTGTCTCCAAGCTGGTGTCCATCAGCGATTCTTCTGCTTTGGTCAAGGTCGATGGAACCGGTCAATGGACCAACTACAACTTGCTCAACAGCACGGCCACCACGACGGCGAATATCACGCCCAAGTTCTTGCAAGCAAGTGGATTGGTGGCCGACAAGGTGTACGACGGCACTGCCCAGGCCACCCTTGCCGGCTCGGCAGGTGTGGGCGTGGTGACGGGCGATACGGTTTTCTTGCAAGCGGGCAGTGCGCTTTTTGCAGACAAGCAAGTGAGCCGCGATGCCACTGGCCAAGTGGTGCCCAAAACGGTCACCGTTTCAGGCTTGGCACTGGCCGGTGCAGAAGCTGGCAATTACGCGCTCAGCGCTGACAGTTTTCAAGCCCAGGCGAAAATTACGCCTCGACTCTTGGACCTTCAAGTCAGCGTCAATGACAAACCCTATGACGGCACGACAACTGCAACGGCTCGCGCAGCTGCCAGCAATTTGATTGCGGGTGACGCTGTGCAATGGGACTTGGGCGCAGGCTTTTTTGCCAGCAAAGACGTGAGTCGCAATGCACTGGGCCAGCCTTTGGCGCAACAGGTGAAATTTGACAATTTACAGATGACAGGCCTTGATTCCGGCAACTACAGCCTGCCTTTCACTTCGGTTCATACGTCTGCTTTCATCACACCCAAGGTGCTGACCCTGGTGGGATCTTCGGTTGCCAACAAGAATGTGGATGGCAACACCGATGCCACTGTCACACTCGGGGCGGTGCAGGGACTGGTGGGTGCGGAGCAATTGGCAGTCAGCGTATCTGGCAGATTCCAAACGGCGACACCTGGCGGCAACAAACCGGTGGATGTGAAGTACAGCTGGTCAGACGGGGCCAATGGCGGCAAGGCCTCGAACTATGCCTTGCCCGATGGTGTGTTGTTGGGACGTATTTTGTCCCCGCAGAACGATGCCATCAAACCCATCGTGCCACCTTTGAAACCCGTTTCGGGTGGCGGCAGTGTGACGATTGTGGCGGCACAGCCGGCTGTGGCTTCTAACTTTCCAGCATCATTGCCATCGCCACAAGCTGAGTTGGTTTGCACGGTGACCGATTTAGAGCCCTGTGATTGTGAAAAAACGGTGCTGGACGGTTTGGATATTTGCCTGGTTCCCAGAAATACGCAGGCCTCACGAGGCAATGCGGGGACTTCTGAAAATGGATTCACAAACCGCAAATAACAAAAAGGGCCGTTTGAAGATGGGGTCAATGTGCCATTCAGGTGAGATGCCGAGCGCGAGTTGATGTGTTGTCATTTTTTAAATAAAAGGAATTAGAATTAATCTCTAATTGTTTTGTTAATGAATGGCATGCCCAGACTCGGTATTGACTGCAAGCGATTTGCTTTTTTGAAAGCCATACCTCTGGGCTTGATCGGCTTGTTGGGTGCTTTGGTGTTGTCATGGAGTGGCCACTTGATGGCACAAACCACCGACCCCTTGCTCGATTTCTCGCCCGTCATGCCCCCACAAGGTGAGAAAAACAAGCTGCCCCAGCCGGTGGTGTCTTGGCTGGTTCGGCCCGATGCGGCTCAGTATTGCGAGCAAGTGAAAGACCAAGACGGCTTTGGCGTGTGGCAAGAGGGCTGTGCTTATTGGTCTAAATCCAAACCCAGTTGCACCATTGTCACCACGGGCAAAACCACGCATTCGCAGATGGGTCATTTGTTCATTTTGTGCATGCGTGCGGGCGAAGACACATGAAAAGGGTGGTTTGGCTGTGGCTAGGTTTGTGGAGCCTTCACGCGATGGGGTACAGCCAAAGCCCATCGCCAACCACGTCTCAAGCCCCAAGCCTTGACCTCAACGACATGCCCGATACCGCCATCGTGCGGAGATTCAGACCGCCCTTGGTCGATCGTGTGCGCTTTGAGCCCTTGCCGCCGGAGCAGCGTCTGATCCATGAACCCAAAGTCAAAGTCTTGGCCCGCAAGGACGGCTACGACTTTTGCTCACGCATCACCGGCATCCCGGTCGGGCCCAATTCGCGGCCCATGGCCTGTGCGTATTGGAACGTGAAGCGAGGCGAGTGTACGGTGGTGACGCCCGAAGTCACCGGCTACAACTACTTGGGGCATGAACTGCGGCATTGCTTTGAGGGGGCTTTTCATGACTGATCAGCCCCTGTTCTGGTCTCGCCGCCGCTGGCTTCAGGGGCTGATGGCTTTGTCCGCAGTGATTGGCGTGCAAGCGCAGGACAAACCCAAAATGCGCGTGGGCTTTATTTCGCGGTACCAGCCTTACAGTTTTGCCCAGCCAGATGGGGCGCCTACCGGCTTTGATGTAGAGGTGGTGCGTGCCTTGTTGGTATCGCTCGGATTTGAGCTGGAGCCTGTGATGGACACCTTTGTTCAGTTGCGGCAAAAGCTCAAGGCGGGTGACATTGCCTTCATTGGCAACCAGCTGCTACTGACCCCCGAAAATCGCCGTCATTTTGATTTTGTGAAGTCTTACGCCACGATTCAATTGGTGACTGTGTTGCACGAAGACGATGATCGCGACTTGATGAGTCTGGATGACTTCTTGGGTAAGAGGCTGGGGGTATTGGCCAACACAGGTGTTGAAGAACAAGCCCGAGGCGCAGTGGGTAAGTCCGTTCAGTCGTTTGAGCGGATTGAAGACGCCCTGCGTGCCTTGGCCGATAAAAAACTCGATGCCGTGCTCGAAGAAAACCTGATCGCCGAGTATTTCATTGACAAGGCGGGCTTGCCACTCAAAGTGGGCGTGCCCTTCGCCGCCCCAATTCGCGTGGGTTTGGCGGTGCCCAAAGGACAGAAGGACATCGAGCAAAAACTGTCCACGGGTGTTCAAACCCTGGTGAAAGAACCCACTTTCAGGGCCATTTCGACGCGTTGGTTTGGGTACGACGTGAGTCGGCCCAGGGTTTCGCATGCTTCCAATGGCTAAGTAGCCCACGCATTCGGGAGTGCTTATTTGGTTGGTCGACGAGCGCGGTCGTTAAGATCGGCGAATGTCGTCAACAGCACTTTCCCATCAGCCTTTATTGCCTAAAGATGCTCAAAGCATTTTGAATTTGGCCGCCAAGTCTTTGTTTGATGTCTTTGCAAATGCCAGCGAGGGCATGTTGTTGGTCGATCGATCAGGCTGTGTGGTTTGGATCAATGACCAGTACCGCCGATACCTACCAGCCTTGGGTTTTGCCAGTGAGGCTGACTTTGTGGGGCAACCGGTGGCCTCGGTGGTCCAAAACACACAAATGCAACGCGTGTTGGAGACCGGAAAACCCATTTTGATCGACTTGCTCACCAACAAGGCGGGCACGTTTGTGGTGAGCCGTTTTCCTTTGCGCGACGATGCGGGGCAGGTGATCGGGGCATTGGGCGTGGTGTTGTTTGACCAGCCGCAATCGAATTTGCAGCCGTTTTTGGCGAAGTTTTCCTTGATGCAGCGTGAGTTGGATGAAGCGCGTGACGCTTTGGCTGTCCAGCGTCGCTCGGGCGTTGGGCTGCGCCAGGCTCGGCACAGTTTTGCCAGCTTCATTGGTTCGAGCGCAGTCGTGGTCGATCTCAAGCGCCAAGCGCGCAGGGCCGCCCAGTCCAGCAGTCCGGTTCTTTTGCTGGGTGAGACGGGCACAGGCAAAGAGTTGTTGGCCCATGCCATCCATGCTTCCTCACCCCGAGCCAAAGGCCCGCTGGTGAGCGTGAACATTGCGGCGGTGCCCGAGACTTTGCTCGAAGCCGAGTTTTTTGGGGTGGCACCAGGCGCTTATACCGGTGCAGACCGCAAGGGGCGAGACGGCAAATTCAAACTCGCCGATGGCGGCACCTTGTTTCTGGACGAAATCGGTGACATGCCCTTGGGTTTGCAAGCCAAGCTGTTGCGCGCATTGCAAGAGGGCGAAATGGAGCCCCTGGGTTCTAACCGTTTGGTTCCGTTTGATGCCCGCATCATCGCCGCCACCTCGCGAGACTTGGTCAAGCTGGTGCAGTCGGGCCAATTCAGGGAGGACTTGTTTTACCGCCTGAATGTCTTGCCCCTGCGTTTGCCCCCTTTGCGTGAGCGGGCATCTGATGTTCCGGCACTGATCGAGGTGCTGGCCGAAGACCTGGCCTTGCGCAGCGATTTGCCGCAACCCGAATTCAGCCCGCAAGCGGTGGCCTTGTTGTCAGCGCAATACTGGCGCGGCAATGTGCGTGAGTTGCGCAACGTTTTAGAGCAATTGCTGCTGCGCAGTGACACGGGCATGGTGGATGTGTCCGAAGTGGAGTTGGTTTTGCGCGAGTCTGGCTTGAGTCAAATTTCACCGGCCCCTGCGACACGTCAGTCCCTCTTGCCTGTGATGGCCCAAGATGCGAATGCCTGGTTGGCACCCCTCTCTGAACAGGTGGAGGCCTTGGAGCGTTTGGCCGTGGCCAAAGCATTGGAGGTCACCCAAGGCAACAAGGTGGCTGCCGCCAAAATGCTGGGCGTTTCGCGTGCGAAGCTTTATCTTCGTTTGCCGTGATGTGTATTTATTTTGATCATGTGTATTTTTATTGATCAATAGAGTTGTATTTTAAAAATACAGTTCTGCAGTCTCTGATCTGACTGATTGGAAATATCCAGTATTGACAAGGGTTTAGGATGGGGGTGGTGCTGGATGTTTCTGGCACGGCTTGTGCAAACATTTTGTGTGACAAGCGCATGACCATTCCAACAGGAGACCCCTATGTTCCGTCGACACCTCATCTCTTTGGCCGCCTTGGCGGTTGCATCTTCCTTGGCCCCCGCCGCCATGTCCCAGGGCAAAGACATCAAAATCGCCCACATCTACAGCAAGACCGGCCCCCTGGAGGCCTACGGCAAGCAGACCCAAACCGGTTTGATGATGGGTTTGAGCTACGCCACAGGTGGCACCATGGAAGTGGCTGGCCGCAAGATTGTGGTGATTGAGAAAGACGACCAAGGCAAGCCCGACCTGGGCAAAAACCTGCTGGCCGCTGCTTATGGCGACGACAAAGTGGACCTGGCCGTGGGTCCCACCGCATCGCCTGTGGCCTTGGCCATGCTGCCTGTGGCTGAAGAGTACAAAAAAATTCTGCTGGTCGAGCCCGCCGTGGCCGACTCGATCACCGGTGACAAATGGAACAAATACATTTTCCGCACCGGCCGCAACAGCAGCCAGGACGCGATTGCCAACGCTGTGGCGGTGGACAAAGAGGGCGTGAGCATCGTCACCATGGCCCAAGACTCGGCTTTTGGCCGTGACGGCGTGAAGGCCTTCAAGGAAGCGTTGAAAAAATCCAAGCTGGTGCACGAAGAGTACCTGCCGCCCGCCACCACCGACTTCACCGCCGGTGCACAGCGCATGATCGACAAGCTCAAAGGTCAGCCCGGTCGCAAGATCATCTTCATCATCTGGGCCGGTGGTAACCCCTTCAAGATCGCCGACATGGACTTGAAGCGCTACGGCATCGAGATCGCCACGGGCGGCAACATCCTGCCCGCCATGGTGGCCTACAAGCAGTTCCCCGGCATGGAAGGTGCGGCCTACTATTACTTTGGCATGCCCAAAAACCCGGTGAACGACGCCATGGTGTCGATGCACTACACCCAGTTCAAGACGCCGCCAGACTTTTTCACCGCAGGCGGCTTCTCATCGGCCATGGCCTTGGTGACGGCACTGAAAAAGACCAATGGCGACACCAGCGCCAACAAGCTGATCGGCGCCATGGAAGGCATGAGCTTTGACACGCCCAAGGGCAAGATGACCTTCCGCAAGGAAGACCACCAGGCCATGCAGAGCATGTACCACTTCAAGATCAAGGTCGATCCGGCTTTTGCCTGGGGCGTGCCCGAGCTGATCCGCGAGATCAAGCCCGAAGAAATGAACGTGCCGATTCGCAATAAGCGTTGATCGGTTTCTTGGTGTGGGAGCCCCGCCCTCGGGGCGATTTTTGTTCTGCGAGTGCCTCATCGCGGCGAGGGCGCCGCTCCTACTTGCTTGCTGGTGGATGGAATGCTTGAAACCCAAAACTTGACTGTGCGGTTTGGCGGTCATGTGGCGGTCAATGCGGTCTCGTGCCGCTTTGAACCCGGCACGCTGACCGCCATCGTCGGCCCCAATGGGGCAGGCAAGACCACTTACTTCAACCTGATCTCGGGGCAGTTGCCTGTGACCGAGGGCACGGTGCACCTGAACGGGCGCGAGCTGACGGGCCTGAGTGCTTCGGCGCGCACCCGCGCAGGCTTGGGCCGGGCGTTTCAGCTGACCAATCTGTTTCCGAACCTGTCGGTGTTGGAGAACGTGCGCTTGGCTGTGCAGGCCACGAAGGAGGGCGCACACCGCCGGGGTCTGAACTTGTGGAGCATCTGGAGCGACCACGCGGCTTTGACGAACCGCGCTTTGGAAATTCTGCAATCCGTGTCGATGACCGCGCAGCAAGATGCCCCGGTGGCCAGCTTGCCGCACAGTGACCAACGCAAGCTCGAAGTGGCGCTGTTGATGGCGCTGGAGCCCTTGGTCTATATGTTTGACGAGCCCACCGCAGGCATGAGCCACGACGAAGCGCCGGTGATCCTCGATTTGATTCGCGAGCTGAAAAAAGACAAGAGCAAAACCATCTTGCTGGTCGAGCACAAGATGGATGTGGTGCGCGAGTTGGCCGACCGCATCATCGTGCTGCACAACGGGGCTTTGGTGGCCGATGGCGAGCCGAACGAGGTGATCGCATCGCCCATCGTGCAAGAGGCATACCTCGGCAAAGCCAAGGTGGCCGCATGAACCAAGCCAACATGAACACAAATTTGCTGACCCTCGAAGGCGTACACACGCACATCGGGGCGTACCACATCCTGCACGGGGTGGATCTGGTCGTGCCGCGCGGCGAGCTGACCATGCTGCTGGGCCGCAACGGCGCTGGCAAGAGCACCACGCTGCGCACCATCATGGGCCTGTGGCAAGCCTCGCAAGGGCGCATCACTTTTGGCGGTGAAGACATCACCGCACTCAACACGCCCGCCATTGCGCAAAAAAACATCGCTTATGTGCCGGAAAACATGGGCATCTTCTCTGACCTGACGGTGAAAGAAAATATGTTGCTGGCCGCTCGCAACGCCCAAAACGCGGCGCAGATGGACGAGGCGCGTTTGCAGTGGATTTTCAAACTCTTCCCTGCGGTGGAGAAGTTCTGGAACCACCCGGCGGGCAAATTGTCTGGCGGGCAAAAGCAGATGCTGGCCGTCTCGCGGGCCATTGTGGAGCCGCGTGATTTGCTGATCATCGACGAGCCCAGCAAGGGCCTGGCCCCGGCCATCATCCAGAACATGATCGAGGCCTTTCAGCAACTCAAAGCCAGCGGCGTGACGATCTTGCTGGTGGAACAAAACATCCATTTCGCTCAGCAACTGGGCGACACCGTGGCCGTGATGGACAACGGCCGCGTGGTGCACGCGGGCCGCATGCAGGCGCTGGCCGAAGACACGGCTTTGCAGCAATCCTTGTTGGGACTGGCTTTATGAAATTCCTGCAAGACATCGATACCCGGCCTTTGCTGCTGGTGCCTGTGTTGGCGCTGTTGGCTTGGCCCTTGATCGGCTCGGGCTCGACCTGGCTCACGCTGACCGTGGCAGGGTTGGCCATGGGCATGATCATCTTCATCATGGCCTCGGGCCTGACGCTGGTGTTTGGCCTGATGGACGTGCTGAACTTTGGCCATGGCCTGTTCATCGCGCTGGGCGCGTTTGTGGCCACCAGCGTGTTGGGCGCCATGGGCGACTGGACCGGCTCGGGCGATTGGTGGCGCAACATGGTGGCGGTGTTGCCCGCCATGTTGATTGCGATGGCCGTGGCCGCTGCCGTGGGCTTGGCTTTTGAGCGCTTCATCGTGCGGCCTGTGTATGGCCAGCACCTCAAGCAAATCCTCATCACCATGGGCGGCATGATCATTGGCGAGGAACTCATCAAGGTCATCTGGGGGCCGCTGCAGATTGCCTTGCCTTTGCCCGAAGCCATGCGCGGCGCCGTGCTCTGGGGCGATGCGGCCATCGAGAAATACCGCCTGCTGGCGGTGGCCGTGGGCCTGGCCGTGTTTGCCGCGCAAATGTGGGTGCTGGGCCGCACCAAGATCGGCTTGCTCATCCGCGCGGGTGTGCAAGACCGCGAGATGGTCGAGTCGCTGGGCTACCGCATCCGCCGCCTGTTTGTGGGTGTGTTTGTGGTAGGCAGCGCGCTGGCCGGGCTGGGCGGTGTCATGTGGGGCCTGTACCAGCAAAACGTGGTGCCGCAGATGGGCGCGCAGGTCAACGTGCTGATCTTCATCGTCATCATCATCGGCGGGCTGGGCTCGACCGGTGGGGCGCTGATCGGGGCCTTGCTGGTGGGCTTGATGGCGAACTACACCGGCTTTCTGGCTCCCAAGCTGGCGCTGTTTTCTAACATCGCGCTGATGGCGGGCATCCTGCTGTGGCGTCCCCAGGGTGTCTACCCCGTGGCCAATCGTTGAAAGTCCAGACATGTTCAACCGTTTGATTTCCAACGACCATCCGCGCAGCCGTTTGCTGGCCGCTTTGCTGGTCCTCACCTTGCTGGGTTTGGCTTTTGCACCGTTTTTGTTCCCGGGCGTCAAGGCCTTGTCGGTCGCGGCCAAGGTGCTGATTTTTGTGGTGCTGGTGGCGGGCTTTGACCTGCTGCTGGGTTACACCGGCATCGTGAGCTTTGCGCACACCCTGTTTTTTGGCATCGGGGCCTATGGCATCGCCATCTCGTCCAACACTTGGGGGCCCACCTGGGGCGCTTTGGCGGCGGGTTTTGCTTTGTCGCTGGGCCTCACGCTGGTGCTGTCCTTGGCCATTGGTCTGTTTTCGTTGCGTGTGCGGGCGATCTTTTTTGCCATGATCACGCTGGCCGTGGCGGCGGCCTTTCAAACCTTGGCGTCTCAGCTGTCCGATTTCACGGGCGGTGAAGATGGTCTGAGCTTCAAGCTGCCCGAGCTGCTGCTGCCCAGCACTGAGTTCGGCGAAGAGCCATTCCTCGGCGTGTCGCTGGATGGGCGTCTGCTTTGTTACTACCTGTTGTTTGTGCTGGCTGTGGGGATGCTCTTGTCGCTCTTGCGCATCGTCAACTCGCCCTTTGGTCGCGTGCTGCAAGCCATCCGTGAAAACGAGTTCCGCGCCGAGGCCATTGGCTACCGCGTGGTGGTGTACCGCACGCTGTCGAGCGTGTTGTCTGCGCTTTACGCTTGTGTGGCCGGAGCCATGCTGGCGCTTTGGCTGCGCTACAACGGGCCAGACACCTCGCTGAGCTTTGAAATCATGATGGATGTGCTGCTGATTGTGGTCATTGGCGGCATGGGCACCATCTATGGCGCAGCCATTGGCTCGGTGCTGTTTTTGTTGGCGCAGAGTTATTTGCAGGACCTGCTGCGCTTGGCGAGCGAGGCCACGGCTGCCGTGCCTTTGCTGTCGTCACTGCTCTCGCCTGACCGCTGGCTGCTCTGGCTGGGTTTGCTGTTTGTGCTGTCGGTCTATTACTTTCCGACAGGGGTGGTGGGGCGCTTGCGCACGCGTGCCGCGCTGCGGGCAATGGCTTCGACGAAACAGGCTTGAGGTGGACATGACTTTCACATCCAACTACGTCCGCTGCGCCGGGCTTGAAATCCATTACACCGACTGGGGCAAGGCCGACAAAGGCACTGTGATCGCCTGGCACGGGCTGGCCCGCACTGGACGCGACATGGACGAGTTGGCCGCGCACCTGAGCGCACAGGGCTACCGGGTCATCTGCCCCGACACGGTGGGCCGTGGCCTGTCGCAATGGAGCAGTGCCCCTGAGCAGGAGTATTGCCTGGCCTTTTATGCGCGCATCGCCCGCGAGCTGATGGACGGCCTGCAGCTGCGTGCTGTGCATTGGGTGGGCACGTCCATGGGCGGCGCGATCGGCACGCTGTGCGCGGCGGGTTTGGTCGAGCCGACATTGAAGCACCGCATCTTGAGCCTCACGCTCAACGACAACGCGCCCGAACTGGCGCAAACGGCCATCGACCGCATCAAGGCCTATGCGGGTACGCCCCCGGCCTTTGCCACGGTGACCGAACTCGAAGCCTTTTTGCGCCAGGTCTACAAACCTTATGGGTGGCTGAGCGATGCGCAATGGCGCCGCCTGACAGAGTCGTCTACCCGCCGTTTGCCAGACGGACGCGTGACGCCGCACTACGACCCGGCCATGGTGACGCAGTTCACAGCGCACCCCAACGATTACCTGATCTGGTCGCATTACGACGCCGTTCAGGTGCCGGTGCTGCTGCTGCGCGGGGTGGAGTCTGACCTGGTGTTACCTGATACTGCGGCCGAAATGCGCCGCCGTGGGCCAGGGGCCCGTGGTTTGCTCAAGCACATCGAAGTGCCGGGCTGCGGTCACGCGCCAGCGCTCAATGTGCTGCAGCAACTGGAATGGGTGACGGACTTTTTGAGTGAAGTCTGAGTTTCGGCAAATCATCGCAAGCAGGGGCTCGCTCCAACAAATAACCTGATCAGGTTTTGGAGCCGTGCGCCAAAGCCCGCGCCCGGCTGGCGGCCAGCGCCGCTGCATCGGGCGCTGACAAGTCCCAGCCCTGCATGTGCCCCAGGCTGATGTCGGCCAATGCCTCGATCCACTGTGTGTGGTTGTTCAGGCAGGAGATGTAGCTGAAGCTTTCGCCGCCCGCGTGCAAAAACGCTTCTTGCGCCTCTTGCTGGATTTCTTCCAGTGTTTCCAGGCAGTCACCGGTGAAGCCGGGGCAGATTACATCGACCTTTTTGACGCCTTGCTGCGCCATGGCGATCAGCGTGGGCTCGGTGTAGGGCTCGAGCCACTTGGCTTTGCCAAAGCGCGACTGGAAAGTCAGTTTGTATTGGTCTTTGGAAAGGCCCAGCGCTTCGGCCAGCAGGCGGCCGGTTTTCATGCACTCGCAGTGGTAGGGGTCGCCCAGATGCAGGGTGCGCTCGGGCACGCCGTGAAAACTCATGAGCAGTTGTTCGGCTTGGCCGTTGGCAGCCCAGTGCTCGCGCACCGTTTGCGCCAGCGCAGCGATGTAGCGCGGGTCGTCGTGGTAACGGTTGACAAAGCGCATCTCTGGGATGAGCCGGGTTTTCAGGCCCCATTGGTACACCGCATCGAACACACTGGCCGTGGTGGTGCCGCTGTATTGTGGGTAGGCGGGCACAATCAGAACCCGCTGCACGCCTTCGGCCTTGAGTGCTTGCAGTTGCTCAGGGATGGAGGGCTGGCCGTAACGCATGGCGTAGCGCACCGTCACGCTGTGGCCACGCTCTTGCAAGGCCGTGCCCAGCGATAGGGCTTGTTGTTCGGTGAAGACTTTGAGCGGCGAGCCGCCCTCGGTCCAGATGCTGGCGTATTTGGCGGCCGATTTTTTGGGGCGAACGCGCAAAATGATGCCGTGAAGGATCAGCAACCAGATGGGTTTGGGGATCTCGACCACGCGGCTGTCGCCCAAAAACTCGGCCAAGTACTTGCGAAGCGCTGGTGCCGTGGGCGCGCTGGGGGTGCCCAGGTTGCAATACAAGACGGCCGTTTTGGCGGCCTGACCGTGCTGAAAGGAGGGTTCTTTGTTGAATGCCATGTGCGGTATTCTCCCTCACATGCTTGACCTTTCCCGCGTTCGCGCCATTACCCTCGATCTGGACGATACCTTGTGGCCCGTCTGGCCCACCATCCACCGCGCAGAACAAGTGCTGATCGATTGGCTGACCGCGCATGCCCCGCGTACGGCAGCACTTTCAGCCGATGTGGCGCACAGACAAGCCGTGCGTGCCGAAATCAATGCGCGCCATGCCGATCGGGCGCACGACATGTCGTTTTTGCGCCTTCAGTCGATTCGCGCCCTGTTGCAGCAAGCCGGTGACCCGGTGCATTTGGCCGAGCCCGCTTTTGAGGCCTTTTTTGCCGAGCGCCAGCGGGTGGTTTTGTTCGAGGATGCTTTGCCCGCGCTGCGTTTTTGGAGCCAACGCTACCCGGTGGTGGCCTTGTCGAATGGTAACGCCGATGTGCACCGCGTGGGCATTGGTGAGCACTTTCAGGCCAGTGTGAGTGCTCAATCGCTGGGTGTGGCCAAACCAGATCTGGGTATCTTTGTGGCCGGTGCGGCCGCTGCTGGGGTGCAAGTCCATGAGGTGCTGCACATTGGCGACGATGCGCACGCCGACTGCGTGGGCGCTTTGGCCGCAGGCATGCAGGTGGCTTGGCTCAACCGAGAGGGCCACGACTGGACCCACGGCGACACCCGCCCGCACCTGGAGGTGCGAGACTTGCATGCGCTGTGCGCCAGCTGGCCTGACTACCAACGCTGAGGAGACCAACATGACTTTGAAGATTTACGGCATTGGCCCATCCCGCGCCGTGCGCCCCATCTGGACGGCACTGGAGCTGGGCGTGCCGTTTGAGCTTGTGTCGACGCATTACGCGGGTGGGGCGACTCGAACCCCTGAGTTTTTGGCGATCAACCCCAATGGCCATATCCCGGTCCTGATCGACGAGCGGCCCGAAGGCGCGGTCACGGTTTGGGAGAGCATGGCCTGTGCCCTCTACATTGCCCGCGTTCACGGGAAAGCCGATGGCCAAACGATTGCGCCCGCCACGCCCCGCGAAGAAGCCGAAGCCCTGCGATGGAGCTTTTGGACAGTCTCTGAGTTGGAGGCGGATGCGCTGACCGTGCTGATGCACCGCATGGCCATGCCCGAAGACCAGCGCAAGCCCGAGTTGGCCGACAAGGCCGAAGGCCGCTTGAAGGTGCCCTTGGCTGTGCTGGAAAAACACTTGCAAGCGCAAAACGCCAAAGGCGAGGCTTACTTGGCGGCCAACCGTTTCACCGTAGCCGATGTGTGTGTGGCCAGCGTGGCCAGCTGGGTGCGTCCATCCGCTGCGCTGTTGGTGCAATACCCGGCTGTAGAAGCTTGGGTGAAGTTGTGCGTGGAGCGTCCTGCTCAAACGCAAGCGCGGGCGATGAAGTGATTAAAACCGCCCCAGCGCCTGCATCTTCCACGCCAGCCACAGCTTGCGCAGCGGCGTGAGCGCGATGCGCTGGTGCAGCACCTGAAAACCTGAAGCCTCGATCTCTCGCAGCAGGGTGCGGTAGATGCTGGCCATCATGAGGCCAGGTTTTTGGGCGCGTCGGTCGGCCGCTGGCAGCAGGGCCAGGGCTTCGTCGTACAGGGCGTGGGCGCGTTCGGTCTGGAACTTCATCAGCGCGGTGAAGTTGTCCGAATAGGTGCGTTGCATCAAGTCTTGCGCCTTGACGCCAAAGCGTTGTTGCTCGTCCAGCGGCAAGTAGATGCGACCACGCATGGCGTCTTCGCCCACGTCGCGGATGATGTTGGTCATCTGAAAGGCCAGGCCCAGCTTGTGGGCGTAGGTGGTGGTGGCCTCGTCGGTCTGGCCAAAGATGCGGGCGGCGACTTCGCCCACCACGCCCGCCACCAGGTGGCAGTATTTGGACAGGCCCGCAAAGTCCAGATAACGGGTCTGGTTCAGGTCCATCTGGCAGCCTTCGATCACGGCCATCAGGTGGCGGCTTTTGATGCCGAAGGCGGGGGCCAAGGGCATGAGGGCATGCATCACGGGGTGGCTGGGCTGGCCTGCGTAGGCTTGTTGCACTTCTTTTTGCCACCAGGCGAGTTTGGTGGCAGCCACACCGGAGTCACTGATTTCGTCCACCACGTCGTCCACCTCGCGACAAAACGCATAAAAGGCGGTGATGGCCGCACGCCGCTCAGGAGGCAAAAACAAAAAGGCGTAATAAAAACTGCTGCCCGAGGCGGCGGCTTTTTGTTGGACGTAGTCTTGCGGGCTCATGGGCTGGGATTCTCGCAGCTAAATAAGAGGTTGAAGGTGAGAGCTCAAGGCTGATCCACGTCAGACCCTCTGCGAAATTCCCTCTCCAGCACGCCACAAGACCCCAAACCGAATGCCACACGCCAAAAAAGGGCGCGCATCTCGTGCCGGGGCATTTTGACGCGTTGGGTTAGGGCCGCAGGCCCTGCTTGGCGCAGCAGTGCGACGGTGCGTGCCCCGATCAGGGCGGGCAGGGCGCTGGCCAAGCGCAGGCGCAGGGGTTTGAGTGCAAGGGCGTAGCGCATGCCATCGGCCAGTTGCATTTGGGTCCGATCTAACCATTGGGTGTAGAGCGGTAATAGGGCAAGTAGTGTGCCGGCGTCGCTGGTTTGGGCTGCTTGCTCCAACATCGCCGGGGTCAGGCCCGCTTGTGCCAGGGTTTCTTCAGGCCAGTAACAACGCCTGGCAGCCAGGTCAGCGCCTGCATCACGAACGATGTTCAGGCGTTGCAGGCCCATGCCGTATTCACGCCCTAGGTGCATCATCTCGGCTTGTGGCAATTGGCTGTAGCCGGTCAGGTGACGGCCGCACAGTTCGGTCCAGAACTCGCCCACACAGCCTGCCACCAGCCAGGTGTAGTGGGCCAGTTCGGCTTCGGTTTTCAAAGCGTTCAGTCCGGGACCAAAACGTGTCATGTCGAACTGTTGACCTTGTGTGATGTGGCCCAGCACGCTTCGCACGCTGGCTTGGTCAGCTTCAGACAAAGTTTGCAAAAGAGGTAAGCACTCAGGCAAAGCCACCATCAAGGCGCGTTCGTTCGGGTCTTTTTGTTGTGCAGCAAAGGCTTGGGTCAGGCGGGTCAGTTCCAGGTCTTTGGTCTCGTGGGTGCGTGGCTCAGCAATCGCCTGGGTCATGTGGTCCAGCAGCAATTGACGCTCGGCGAGGGGCAGTGCGGTGGTGTCGGCCGCGGTGTCTGTGGCGCGGGCCAGCAGGTAGCCAATGGCCACGGGCGCTTGCAGGGCAGGGGGCAATAGCCGAATGGACAAGTCAAAAGAGCGCGACACGCCCTGCAAGATGCGGCGGTGTTCAGGACGCAGTCTTGGGCTTTGCGGGGGCTTGAATAGGGGGGCTGGATGCATGGTCAATGCCTATTGTCGCTTGACAAACTGGACGCGTTTGAATAGATTACTAACCAACCGGTCATTATTTTTTTCGCAGGGACTCCCATGCCAAGCTTTTCATCACTCGCCTCTCGGCGAGTTGTTCATTTATGCGCCACAGCGCTTTTTTTGACTACTTTGGCAGCATGTTCCAAAAAAGAATCACCCCAAGAGCCATTGCGTTCAGTCAAGCTGGTCACCGTTGCCGGAACTGACCTGAATGTGTTGGGGGAATATTCGGGCGAAGTCCGTGCGCGTGTGGAGTCACGCTTGGGCTTTCAGGTGGCAGGCAAGTTGGTGCAGCGTCCTGCCGAGCAGGGCCAGCGGGTGTCGGCTGGCCAGTTGTTGGCCTTGATTGACGCCCAAGATTACCAATTGGCGGCCCAAGCGGCGGCAGCCCAAGTGGTTGCAGCCCAAAGCCAGCGCGATTTGGCAGCAGCAGATTTCAAACGATTTGAGGCCTTGAAGACGCAGAACTTCATCAGCGGTGCCGAGTTGGAAAGGCGGGACGCCACCTTAAAAGCGGCCGATGCAGCGCTGAACCAAGCCAAAGCCCAAGCGCAAGCCCAAAGCAACCAAGCGGGTTATGCCCGTTTGACGGCCAGCCAATCTGGCGTGATCACGGGGGTTGATGCCGAGGTGGGTCAAGTGGTTTCAGCGGGTCAGCCAGTGGTGCGATTGGCGCACGACGGCCCGCGGGATGCGGTGTTTGCCGTGCCAGAGGCCATGGCGATGGCCCTCAAAGTGGGGCAAAGCATGAAGGCAATTCTGGTCAGCACAGGCCAACCCTTGCAAGGCCAAGTGCGCGAATTGGCCGCCAGTGCCGACCCGGTCACGCGCACCTATGCTGTCAAGTTGGCGTTGGATGCGTCGGAACGCTTGCCTTTGGGCGGCACCGTCAACGTGTTGGCCGCGCAATTGCCAGGCAGTCAGTCAGGGGCCATCAAGTTGCCCACCAGCGCACTGCGGCAAGAGGGCTCAGGCAGCGCAGTGTGGGTGCTGGATGAGGCGAACATGACGGTGGATTTGAAACCGGTGCAAGTGGCCACGGTGGATGGCAACCAAGTGGTGATCAGTGGCGGCTTGCAATCAGGCCAAAAAGTGGTGTCTGCGGGGGTGCATATGCTGACCCCGGGGCAAAAAGTCACCGTTTACGTGGACCCCGCTGCCAAGTCTGCAGCACCTACCCCTTCGGGACGGTGATTGACCATGGCAAGCAACGACACAAAGTTCAACCTCTCGCGCTGGGCGTTGGAGCACCCGGCCTTGACGCGTTACCTGATGGTGGCGCTCATGGTTTTGGGCATGGCGTCCTACTTTCAGTTGGGGCAGGACGAAGACCCACCTTTCACCTTCAGGGCCATGGTGGTGCGCACCTATTGGCCAGGGGCCACGGCCCAGCAGGTCGCCGAGCAGGTCACTGACAAGCTCGAACGTACCCTGCAGGAAGTCCCGTATTCGGACAAGATCCGCAGCTACTCCAAGCCGGGCGAGTCGCAAATCATTTTGGAGCTCAAGGATTTCTCTAAACCCAACGAGGTGCCGCAGGTTTGGTACGCCGTGCGCAAAAAGATTGGCGACATGCGGGGCACTTTGCCATCGGGCGTGGTGGGTCCGTTTTTCAACGACGAATTTGGCGATGTGTATGGCGTGATTTACGCCCTCAGCAGCGATGGCTTCAGTTTGGCCGAGGTCAAAGTCCAAGCCGACCGCATGCGACAAACCTTGTTGCGGGTGCCCGATGTGGCCAAGGTCGAGTTGTTTGGCGTGCAAGACGAGAAGGTGTTCATCGACGTTTCGCAAAAAAAGATCGCGCAAATGGGCTTGGACATGGCTTCGGTCTTGTCGCAACTGAGCCAGCAAAATGCGGTCGAGTCGGCGGGCACGATGCAGTCGCCCCAAGACGTGGTGCAGGTGCGTGTGGGCGGCCAGTTTCAAAATCTGGACGATGTGCGGGCCATGCCGATTCGCGGCGGCTCGGGCACACAACTGCGCTTGGGCGACATCGCCGAAGTCAGCCGGGGCTATGTGGACCCACCCGCCGTCAAAGTGCGACACGACGGTGAACAAGTCATTGCGCTGGGGGTGAGCATGACCAAGGGCGGGGACATCATCGCCCTGGGCAAGGCCTTGAAAGCCAGCACGCAGCAATTCGAGGCCCAGTTGCCGGTGGGCATCACGCTCAAACAAGTGCAAGACCAGCCTTCGGCGGTGTCCAACTCGGTCAACGAGTTCATCAAGGTCTTGATCGAGGCCGTGGTCATTGTGCTGGCCGTGAGCTTTTTGGCGCTGGGCTTGCACAAACGCCCGGGTGAAAACCCCTTATGGCGTCGATGGACTCTGGATGTGCGTCCGGGTTTGGTGGTGGGCATCACCATTCCGCTGGTGCTGGCGGTGACCTTTTTAGCCATGAATTACTTTGGCATCGGGCTGCACAAAATCTCGCTGGGCTCGCTGATCATTGCGCTGGGCTTGCTGGTGGACGACGCCATCATTGCGGTTGAGATGATGGTGCGCAAAATGGAAGAGGGTTACGACAAGTTTCGCGCTGCCACTTTTGCCTACGAGCTCACCGCCATGCCCATGCTCACAGGCACCTTGATCACCGCTGCAGGCTTTTTGCCCATTGGCTTGGCCAAGTCGGTGACGGGTGAATACACCTTTGCCATCTTCGCGGTGACCGTGATCGCCTTGATCATCAGTTGGGTGGCATCGGTTTATTTTGTGCCTTATTTGGGCGCGTGGCTGCTCAAGCCGCCAGCGCATGCCGTGGCCGAGAACAGCCACGACAGCGCCGAAATGTTCGACACGCCTTTTTACCGACAGTTTCGCACTTGGGTGACCTGGTGCGTCATTCACCGCTGGAAGACGATTGGCATCACCATCGCTTTGTTTGTGCTGGGCATCGTGGGCATGGGCAAGGTTCAGCAGCAGTTCTTTCCCGACTCCAGTCGACCAGAAATTCTGGTCGACTTGTGGCTGCCCGAAGGTGCGCCTTTTGGTGCGAGTGAAGAAGTGGCCAAACGGGTCGAAAAACGCTTGGCCCAAGAGCAGGGCGTCAGTTCGGTGACCACCTGGGTGGGCTCGGGCGTGCCCCGTTTTTACCTGCCCATGGACCAGGTTTTCCCGCAAAGCAATGTTTCTCAACTGATTGTTTTGCCCAAAGACTTGCAGGTGCGAGAAGCTTTGCGCATCAAACTGCCTGCTTTGTTGGCACAAGAGTTTCCTGAGGTGCGCGGTCGCGTGAAGCTGCTGCCCAACGGCCCCCCTGTGCCCTACCCGGTGCAGTTCAGGCTGGTGGGCACCGAGCCTTCGGTTTTGCGCGAAAAGGCCGAAGAGGTCAAAGCCGCCATGCGCTTGAACAACAGCACCCGCGGCGTGAACGACAACTGGAACGAGTCGGTCAAAACGGTGCGCTTGGAAGTGGACCAGGCCAAGGCCCGCGCCTTGGGCGTCACCAGTCAATCCATTGCGCAGGCATCGCGCACCCTGCTGTCGGGCACCCCGGTGGGCCAGTTCCGTGAGGGGGACAAGCTGATTGACATCGTATTGCGCCAACCGTTGAACGAGCGAGATGCTTTGTCGGATTTGGGGCAAGCCTATGTGCCCACCGCTTCTGGCAAATCGATTCCATTGCTCCAGATCGCCAAACCTGTGTTCGGCTGGGAGCCTGGCGTGATGTGGCGTGAAGGCCGTCAATACGCCATCACGGTGCAGTCGGACATCGCCGAAGGCATGCAAGGTGCCACAGTATCGGCACAGCTCAAACCCGATTTGGACAAGCTGCAAGCCCAATGGGCCGCCAAAGGTGAGCTGGATTACCGCATTCAAGTGGCAGGCGCGGTGGAGCAAAGCTCCAAAGGCTCGGCCTCCATTGCAGCGGGTGTGCCCATCATGCTGTTCATCACCTTCACCTTGCTGATGTTGCAGTTGCAAAGCTTCAGCCGCTCGGTATTGGTGTTCCTGACAGGCCCTTTGGGCATGGCAGGCGTGGCCGCATCCTTGTTGGCTTTGGACCGTCCTTTTGGCTTCGTGGCTTTGCTGGGGGTGATCGCACTCATGGGCATGATCCAGCGCAATTCGGTGATTTTGATTGACCAGATCGAGCAAGACCGCGCAGCAGGTGTGGAACCGTGGATGGCCATTGTGGAGTCGGCCGTGCGGCGCTTGCGCCCCATTGTTCTGACGGCTGCAGCGGCTGTTTTGGCCATGATCCCGCTGTCGCGCAGCGTGTTCTGGGGCCCGATGGCGGTGGCCATCATGGGGGGGCTGATCGTGGCCACGGCGCTGACCTTGTTGGCACTGCCGGCCATGTACGCGGCCTGGTTCCGAATTGCACGGCCAAATCAAGCCCGGGCCTGAAATTGCCCATTTGAAGCGGCTAAAATAGAAAGTTGACCGATTTCAAGCGGGCGGTCAGGTGCAACGAGGGTTTTAAAGCCCTTGGACAGCCTGACGCCCTTTTTGTTTGGACATGCGCGGGTGGCGAAATTGGTAGACGCACCAGGTTTAGGTCCTGACGGTGGCAACACTGTGCGGGTTCGAGTCCCGCCCCGCGCACCAACCGACTTGTGGCCAATGGGATAACCAGTGGCCTGAGAGACATTCAATTAACCGAGAACGACGATGACTGTGACTGTTGAAACCCTGGAAAAGCTGGAACGCAAGATCACCCTGACTGTGGCCATCACCGCCATTCAGTCTGAAGTGGACGCGCGCCTGAAGAAAATGGCCCGCACCGTCAAGATGGACGGCTTCCGTCCAGGCAAAGTGCCCATGAACGTGGTGGCACAGCGCTATGGTTACTCGGTTCAGTACGAAGTCATGAACGACAAAGTGGGCGAGGCTTTTGCAGTCGCTGCCAACGAGGCCAAAGTCCGCGTGGCTGGTCAGCCCCGCATCTCCGAAAAAGAAGGCGCGCCTGAAGGCGAGTTGAATTTCGAAGCCATCTTTGAGGTGTATCCAGAAGTCAAGCTGGGCAACTTGGCCGACACCGAAGTCGAAAAACTCACGGCTGAAGTCTCTGAGTCAGCCATCGACAAGACCTTGGACATCCTGCGCAAGCAGCGTCGCACTTTCGCACAGCGCGCTCAAGACGCCGCAGCGCAAGACGGCGACCGCGCCACCATCGACTTCGAAGGCAAGATCGACGGTGAAGTGTTCTCCGGCGGCAAAGCCGAAGACTTCCAATTCATCTTGGGCGATGGCCAGATGCTGAAAGAATTCGAAGAAGCCGTGCGCGGCATGAAGTCCGGCGAAAGCAAGACTTTCCCTCTGGCCTTTCCCGCCGATTACCACGGCCAAGATGTCGCTGGCAAAACGGCTGACTTCATGGTCACGGTCAAGAAAATCGAAGCGGCCAACTTGCCTGAAGTCAACGAAGCCTTGGCCAAGTCTTTGGGTATCGCTGACGCAACGGTTGAAGGCCTGCGCGCTGACATCCGCAAAAACCTCGAGCGTGAAGTGAAATTCCGTTTGTTGGGTCGCAACAAACAAGCGGCCATGGACGCCTTGGTCGCCAAGGCCGAGCTGGACTTGCCCCAATCCATCGTGCAAAACGAAATCGAGCGTCTGAAAGAAGGTGCCCGTGCCGATTTGAAACAGCGTGGCGTGAAAGATGCCGACAAGGCCCCGATCCCTGACGACATTTTCCGTCCCCAAGCTGAGCAGCGCGTTCGCTTGGGTCTGGTGGTGGCTGAAGTGGTGCGTGGCAACACCTTGCACGCCAAGCCAGAGCAGATCAAGGCCCACATCCAAGAGCTGGCTTCCAGCTACGAGCGCCCTGAAGACGTGGTCCGTTGGTACAACAGCGACAACCAGCGTTTGGCCGAAGTCGAAGCCGTGGTGATCGAGAGCAACGTCGCCGACTTCGTCTTGGCGCAAGCCAAAGTGGTCGAAAAAGCCATCTCGTTTGAAGAATTGATGGGCCAGCAAGGCTGATCGGTTTCGATTCCCTTGAAAATGGGGCTTGCGCCGGGCTTGTGGTTCGGCGGACAAGCCCCATCTTATTGGTGGGCTTGAAAACTCAGGTTAAAGTCCCCAACATATTTTTGGAGAAATGATGAGCGCACTGGACATCACAAATTTGGGCATGGTCCCTATGGTCGTCGAGCAGTCGGGCCGTGGCGAGCGTGCTTATGACATTTATTCGCGTTTGCTCAAGGAGCGCGTGATCTTTTTGGTGGGTGAGGTCAATGACCACATGGCCAACCTGATCGTGGCCCAGTTGCTGTTCTTGGAGAGCGAAAACCCTGAAAAGGACATCTCGCTGTACATCAACTCCCCCGGTGGCTCGGTGAGCGCGGGCATGGCGATTTACGACACCATGAACTTCATCAAGCCCGATGTGTCCACACTTTGCAACGGCATGGCCGCCAGCATGGGCGCTTTCTTGTTGTCTTCGGGTGCCAAGGGTAAGCGTTTTTCCTTGCCCAACTCCAAAATCATGATCCACCAGCCTTTGGGCGGTGCGCGTGGTCAGGCGACCGAAATTGAAATCGCCGCACGCGAAATCGTCAAAACCCGGGCGCATTTGAACCGCATCCTGTCCGAGAACACCGGGCAACCGCTTTCCAAGGTCGAACTGGATACCGAACGCGACTACTATTTGTCCGCGACCGAAGCCAAAGACTACGGTTTGGTGGACGAGGTGATTTCCAAGCGTGCTTGAGCATGGCTGGGCTTCATAGCCCCTAAGCTGACGGCGTTTACCTCGAAAGGGTGAGCGCCGTTTTTCTTTCGTTATCATTGACGAATTCCGGATACCGAGGCGACATTTATGGCCGATAAAAAAGGCTCAACGACTGAGAAAAACCTGTTCTGCTCCTTCTGCGGCAAAAGCCAGCACGAGGTTAAAAAGCTGATCGCAGGTCCATCGGTGTTCATCTGCGATGAGTGCATTGATTTGTGCAACGACATCGTGCGTGACGAATTGGCCACCACGACCGTGTCGGACGGTGCCAAAGAGGGCTTGCCAACGCCCTTGGACATCAAGACCAACCTCGACAACTACGTGATTGGCCAAGAAAAAGCCAAGCGAAGTTTGGCGGTGGCTGTGTACAACCATTACAAGCGCCTCAAGCACAAAGAAACGGCTAAAAAAGACGAAGTTGAGCTGGCCAAGAGCAACATCTTGCTGATTGGCCCTACAGGTTCGGGCAAGACCTTGTTGGCCCAGACCATGGCCCGCATGCTGGACGTGCCCTTTGTCATGGCCGACGCCACCACGCTGACCGAAGCCGGTTATGTGGGCGAAGACGTCGAGAACATCGTGGCCAAGCTGCTGCAGACCTGCAATTACGACGTGGAGCGCGCGCAACGCGGCATCGTTTACATCGATGAGATCGACAAGATCACCCGCAAGTCAGACAACCCCTCGATCACCCGAGACGTTTCGGGCGAAGGCGTGCAGCAAGCCTTGCTCAAGCTGGTCGAAGGCACCATGGCCAGCGTGCCCCCTCAAGGCGGGCGCAAGCACCCCAATCAGGACTTTTTGCAAATCGACACGACCAACATCTTGTTCATCTGCGGCGGTGCATTCGCTGGCTTGGAAAAAGTCATTGAAAACCGCACCGAGTCGGGTGGCATTGGCTTTGGTGCGTCCGTCAAGAGCAAAAAGCAGCGCTCACTGACCGATGTGTTCAACGAAGTCGAGCCCGAAGACTTGATCAAATTTGGTCTGATTCCCGAGCTGGTGGGTCGTTTGCCGGTGATTGCCACATTAGCCGAGCTGACCGAAGATGCCTTGGTCCAGATCCTGACCGAGCCCAAGAACGCCGTGGTCAAGCAGTTCACCAAACTGCTGGCCATGGAAGGGGTTGAGCTCGAAGTGCGCCCCAATGCTTTGACCGCTATGGCCCGCAAGGCCTTGGCCCGCAAAACAGGTGCCCGAGGCCTGCGCTCCATCATGGAACAAGCGCTGATCGACACCATGTTTGAGTTGCCGAACCAGGCCAACGTTGAAAAAGTTGTGGTGGACGAGTCCGTCATCGACGACAACAAGCCGCCGCTGCTGGTTTACCGCGAGGCGGCCAAACAGGCCTGACCCACATGTGCTGCATCGAGCCATTTGCCCCTTGCTGGGTTGAAATTGCGGGTGCAGCATCCATGTGTAGCTGAATTGACCCGAGGGACATACCATGTCTGGACACACACCTTTGCCGCCCACCCTGATTGAACTGCCCATGTTGCCGCTGCGCGATGTGGTGGTGTTCCCTCACATGGTGATACCCTTGTTTGTGGGTCGCCCCAAAAGCATCAAAGCGCTTGAGTCGGCCATGGCCGCTGAGCGCCGCATCATGCTGGTGGCCCAAAAGACCGCGGCCAAAGACGAACCCGCCGTCGACGACATGTTCGATGTGGGTTGTGTGTCGACCATCTTGCAGATGTTGAAACTGCCCGATGGCACCGTGAAAGTGCTGGTGGAAGGCCAACAGCGCGCCATCGTCAAGTCCATCGTGGACGGCGAAGCGCACTTTGTGGCCGCCGTCACGCCGGTAGACCCTGTGTCTGAGCAATCGGACGCCAGCAGCGAAATCGAAGCCCTGCGCCGCGCCGTGATGCAGCAGTTTGACCAGTACGTCAAACTCAACAAGAAAATTCCGCCTGAGATCCTGACCTCGATTTCCAGCATCGACGACCCCGGTCGCTTGGCCGACACGATCGCTGCGCATTTGCCGCTCAAGTTGGAAAACAAGCAGCAAGTGCTGGACTTGGCCAACATCAAATCGCGTTTGGAAAACCTGTTCGCTCAGTTGGAGCACGAAGTTGACATTCTGAATGTTGACAAGCGCATCCGTGGCCGCGTCAAGCGCCAAATGGAAAAGAACCAGCGCGACTTTTACCTCAACGAGCAGGTCAAGGCCATCCAAAAAGAACTGGGCGATGGCGAAGAGGGCGCTGACATCGAAGAGCTTGAAAAGAAAATCAAGGCCGCCAAGATGTCGGCCGAAGCCCGTAAAAAGGCCGATGGCGAGCTCAAAAAACTCAAACTCATGTCACCCATGTCGGCCGAAGCGTCGGTGGTGCGCAACTACCTGGACGTTTTGATTGGTCTGCCATGGGGCAAAAAGACCAAACTGAAGCACGATTTGGCCAATGCCGAAGATGTCCTCAATCAGGACCACTTTGGTTTGGACAAAGTCAAAGACCGCATTTTGGAATACCTCGCGGTGCAACAACGCGTGGACAAAGTCAAAGCGCCTATTCTTTGTCTGGTCGGGCCACCCGGCGTGGGCAAGACCTCCTTGGGTCAGTCGATCGCCAAGGCCACGGGCCGCAAATACGTGCGCATGGCCTTGGGTGGCATGCGCGATGAGGCCGAAATTCGCGGCCACCGCCGCACCTATATCGGCGCTTTGCCCGGCAAGGTGCTGCAAAACCTGAACAAAGTCGGCACCAAGAACCCGCTGTTCCTGCTCGACGAGATCGACAAATTGGGCACGGATTTCCGGGGCGACCCGTCCAGCGCTTTGCTGGAGGTGTTGGACCCGGAGCAAAACCACACCTTTGGTGACCATTACGTCGAGGTCGACTTTGACCTGAGCGACGTCATGTTTGTGGCCACCTCGAACTCGATGAACATCCCTTCGGCCCTGTTGGACCGGATGGAAGTGATCCGTTTGTCGGGTTACACCGAAGACGAAAAAACCAGCATCGCCATGAAGTATTTGCTGCCCAAGCAAATGACCAACAACGGCGTGAAAGTCACCGAGTTGCTGGTGTCCGAAGCGGCTGTGCGCGATGTGGTGCGTTACTACACCCGTGAAGCCGGTGTGCGTTCTCTTGAGCGCGAACTGGGCAAGATCTGCCGCAAAGTGGTCAAGGCCTTGTTGCTCAAGCAAATGACACCTCAGGTGTTGGTGACCGCTGACAACCTGAACGACTTTTTGGGCGTGCGCAAGTACACCTACGGCCGTGCGGAGCAAAAGAACCAAGTGGGTCAGGTGGTGGGTTTGGCGTGGACCGAGGTGGGTGGCGATTTGCTGACCATCGAAGCAGCCCTGATGCCAGGCAAAGGCGTGATCACCCGCACGGGCTCTTTGGGCGATGTGATGAAAGAGTCGGTCGAGGCTGCACGCACCGTGGTGCGCAGCCGTTCACGGCTTTTGGGCATCAAGGACGAGGTCTTTGAAAAGAAAGACCTCCACATCCACGTTCCTGATGGCGCGACCCCCAAAGACGGCCCCAGCGCAGGCGCTGCCATGACCACTGCCATGGTGTCGGCCATGACGGGCATTCCGGTGCGTGCAGATGTGGCCATGACGGGCGAAATCACCCTTCGCGGTGAAGTCACAGCCATCGGTGGCTTGAAAGAAAAGTTGCTGGCGGCTTTGCGCGGTGGCATCAAGACGGTGTTGATCCCCGAAGACAACGTGAAAGACCTGCAAGACATTCCTGAAAATGTCAAAAACGGTTTGGAAATTGTCCCGGTCAAATGGATCGACCAGGTTTTGGAGGTGGCTTTGGAAGCCAAACCCACGCCCTTGAGTGATGAAGAGGTGGCTGCTGCCGCTTTGTCCGCGGTCACTGCGACGCCCAAGCCCGAAGCCGTGAAACATTGATGCAAAATTTTCAGGGGGAGACCAAAGACCCCCTGAAATTGCATTACAATTTGACCATTCCAAAGAACACGGCATACAATGCTGAGTTCTTTGAAATACGCGGGAATAGCTCAGTTGGTAGAGCGCAACCTTGCCAAGGTTGAGGTCGCGAGTTCGAATCTCGTTTCCCGCTCCAGATTCCGAAAGAAGTGCCAACATCTTTCATTTGTTTTTTCCAGTTTGCGGGAATAGCTCAGTTGGTAGAGCGCAACCTTGCCAAGGTTGAGGTCGCGAGTTCGAATCTCGTTTCCCGCTCCAAAATGATGAAAAACACGCTAGGTTTTTCAAAACAATGGGAAGCAACAGCTTCCCATTTTTGTCAGTCAGCAACGGTTTTGGCGCGATAGCAAAGCGGTTATGCAACGGATTGCAAATCCGTCTAGCCCAGTTCGACTCTGGGTCGCGCCTCCAAACAAATACCCCTGCGGTTCATGCCTCAGGGGTATTTTTTTGATCAATTGGCGCGGGCCACCCACACGGTGGCACCTTCTGGGCCGTACAACTCGGCATGTGGCACATCTCGGGCCAAGCGGAAGTTATCGCCAGCCTTCAGGTGTTGGATTTGTTCGCCCAGTGTCAACCAATACTCACCGCGAACCACATGGGCGCTGACATCAAAGGGGTGGGTATGGGTGTCGAGCTTCAAGTGGGCATCCCACTCCCGGACGATGATTTCATCAAAACCCTCGTCCAACGATTGGGCTGTGAATGCTTCAAGTGTGAGGGCGTTCATATTGTGGCCTTGCAAACAAAAAAGCCATCCTAAACGGCCTTCAATGCCCTTGCAGTCGCCAACCCGTCAGAATGGGAGCAGCTGAGGGGTGAGGCTGGCGCAATAGATGAGGGCCGGAAAACTGCTGATCCAGGCCCAAAAAAACCGGTTCAAGCCCAAGAACCAAAAAACCAAAAAGTGAAAAAGGGCGGCCACTGCGCACCAAAGCACCGCCAATCGCACATCGAGCAGTGCCAAAGGGAATAAACCTTCCCACAGGGTGAACGCCCAAGAGCACAGCAAAGCCACCATCCGGTTTCGGTAAATGCTGTTGTGTGCCAAGGGCCCATAAACCCCTGTGTCCAGAAAAACTGTGAGGGCGCGGCCTGACCGCCACTCTGGGCGCAAGAGTTTCACCCAACCAGAAACAAAGTAAGAGCTGACGGTTTGCAAGCTGATGTACCCAAAGCCAGCTTGCCAGCCCAATGAGGCGTCGGTGAAAGTGGCTACCAAGTGGGACAGCAGCAGTCCAGAGATGCCCACCAGGGTCATGAAATCACTGCCACCGTTGAAGGCACCGCGCCAGCGCAGCAGCAGCAGCAAGGCCATGACAAACAGCAGCGTAGCGCCTGCCAAGCCCACTTGCCCGAGCATCAGCGCGATGGCCAAAACGGCTCTTAAGCACAACCAAGCGGTGTAAGGTTGGGGCTGAAACAACTGGTCCAGCGTGGTCTTGAGCCAAGCAGGCCGCGCGGGGATCTCTTGCGACAACACGGGCCATTGGGTCAGTTTGTCCATCGATGGCAGGCGCAGGTACTCCAGTGTTTGCAGCAGCAAGCTCCAACCCAGCAATATTTCAAAACCACGGACAGCCCAAGTCAACTCCATTGCGTCTCCACTGGCGATTGCAGCATGAGCTGGCTGTTTTGCCCATCGGGCAACTCCATGCGCACTTGAAATTGGTAAGCCGACAGCCCCTCTGCAGGGGGCTGCTGCAGCATGGGCTGATCACCCCAGCACTCACCAGAGAGGGCTTGCCAAGCCAGTTGCTTGACCAGTTGGTAGGTCACACGGTCACGAATGTCCGCGCCTTCCGGCAATTCGTTGATGTCGTTGGCCAAGTGGTCCACCAAGTTTTGGTGAGCCAGCGCCAAATTCACGGCAGGGTTGTGGAACAGGTGGATGGCTTTCCTTGGCAGACGGGGGTAAATCAGTTGCCAGTCGGTCCAAGTCGATGTGCCAAGCTGACCGCGAACGTAAAGACGTGGTGCCAGTTGAATGCCATGGTAGAACTTCCAATTGGGGAAAAAAGCCCGAAAGAAAAACAGCCAAGGGCCGTCGATGACCCCCCAACGTTTGCGAAGGTTGATCGCCAGCATGGCGAAATAGGCCACGATCAGCCAAGCGGTGAAGTCCATGTGGGCAGTTTATCGCCTGATCTAAAGTCGGCCCGAAAATCTGCCCATTCTTGTGGCTTAATATCGCTTTGCATTATTTATCTGGAGCCGTAGATGGGCAACAAAATCGTTACCGAAGCAGATCGTAAATTCACCCCACCATTGCCCGCATTGCCAGGCGTGACCCTGCGCACAGCAGGCCGCGGTCAACGCGTGAGCCTTGAGCGTGGTGTGGCCACCCGCAGCAAGAAAAACCCAGGCAAGCGCTCCAAAAAGGGCGGTTGATCCTCATGCGCTCGGCTTTGCGCCGGGCCAGTGAACAGCCACTGATGATCTCAGTGGCTTTTTTTTGCGTGGTTGCCGCCCTTGGCTTGCGACCTCGACCGAATCTTGAAGGAGAGCAGAATGATGATTTCTTATGGTGCTGTGTTGGTGGCCGGACTCATGCCTGTGGTGTGCGCGGGCATTGCCAAATCGGGCTTCAAGGGTTTTGACAACAACGACCCACGGGCTTGGCTGGCGCGTCAAACGGGCTTTCGGGCCAGGGCCAATGCCGCGCAGGCCAACTGTTTCGAAGCTTTCCCCTTCTTTGCGGTCGGCATCATCTTGGCTTTGCTCACCGGGGTCGATCCACAAATCGTGGATGCGCTGGCCGTGTTTTTTGTTGTCATGCGCGTTTTGTATGTGATTTGTTACGTTGCCGACAAAGCCAAGTGGCGCACGATGGTGTGGTCTGCCGCTTATTTGGCCGTGGTGGCCTTGTATGCATTGGCCATGCTGAATTTGCAGATGGACTGAGGTCAAAACACCGCGTTATCAAGGCACAATAAGCGTTATGCCCCGATGGTGAAACTGGTAGACACACCGGACTTAAAATCCGTTGCTTCGTTCATAGCGGGCGTACCGGTTCGATTCCGGTTCGGGGCACCAACAGTGGAAACACCATCATGAAAAACGACAACGCACCGCTTGAAATTCATGTGCATGGTGATGTGCCCATCAAACCTGGTACGGACATCAAAGCGATCCAGGAAGCACTCAAACCCCTTTGGCGTTATGCAGGCGCTCGCAGCCTGAGCGACGGTTCGCCCAGTTTGTACGAAGAAGAACCCGGCATCCGTTTTGATGGCGATTTGAGCCGCCTGCAGATGTGCTGGACGGTTCGGGGCGACGATGACTTTCGCATGGTCATGGAAGACCTGTGCATGAACCTGAACGATTTGTCAGCAGCAGGCGCACAGATCGAAGTCACCTTTTACGACACCGAATTTGACGACGAAGACGAAGCCAGCGGCACCGATTCGCGCGACGATTTTGTGATGTTGTTTGTGGGTCCTGATCCCGGCGCCATCATGCAAGCGCAGCGCGACCTGTTGATCCACGATGTGGTGAACATGATGGAGCGTCATTTCGACGGCTCCGAATTGTCGGGCGTGGTTTCTGAAATCGACAAACTCTTCAGCCAACGCTTTGACAACCTGGTCAGCTCGCTCGAGTTGGGCAAGCCACCCCGTGGCTCAGGCGGCAATGGCGGGGGCAATGGTGGCAGCGGCCACGGCGGTGGCCGACGCCCAAGACACCTTCACTGATCGGTTCAACGTGTCTGACATGATCTCCCGCGAAGCCCTCAATCCCGGCGTTCGAAAGCGCGAGGTGTTCGGTTGGGCCATGTACGACTTCGCCAATTCTGGCTATTCCACTGTGGTCATCACAGCCGTGTTTGCGGCTTATTTTGTGGGTGGCGTCGCTGACGGTGCCGATTGGGCCACTTTGGCCTGGACCTCTGGCTTGAGTGTTTCTTACTTCATCGTCATGTTGACCATGCCAGGGCTGGGCGCTTGGGCCGACCGTGTGGCGGGCAAAAAACGTTTGCTCATGTGGGTCACCGCCGGTTGTGTGCTCAGCACGGCCGCATTGGCGTTCGTGGGGCCGGGTCAAGTGGCTCTGGGCTTGTTCATTTTGGTGGTGTCCAACACCTTCTTTTCGTATGGCGAGTCGCTCACCGCGTCCTTTTTGCCGGAGCTGGCCAAACCTGAAGCCATGGGCCGTGTGAGCGGTTGGGGTTGGTCCTTGGGTTACATCGGCGGCATGCTCACTTTGGGCATTTGTTTGGCCTATGTCCTGTCGGCTCAGGCCCGCGGTGAGACCGGTAGCCAGTTCGTGCCCGTGACCATGCTGATTACCGCTGTGATTTACGGTGCGGCGGCGCTGGTGACTTTTGCACTTTTGAAAGAGCACTCGCCCGCGCAACCGGATTTGCCCGTGCGCACGGTGTTGCAAAGTTTGCGTGGCTTGCGGCAAACCTTGCGTGATGCCTCGCCCTATCCCGATTTCACCCGTTTACTGGCTTGCGCCGTGGCCTACCAAGGTGGCGTCGCCGTGGCCATTACCTTGGCGGCCATTTACGCCGAGCAGGTGATTGGCTTTCAGCCCCAAGAAACCATGGTGCTGATCTTTGTGTTGAATTTTGCGGCCTTTGCTGGGGCCTTTTTGCTTGGGCATTTGCAAGACCGCGTGGGTCACAAACTGACCTTGTCCTTGACCTTGGTCGGTTGGGTCGCCACTTGCATCATTGCGGCGCTTTCGACCAACAAAGACATGTTTTGGTGGGCTGCCGCCATTGCGGGTTTTTGCATGGGGTCCAGCCAGTCTTCAGGCCGTGCCATGGCCGGTTTGATGGTCCCGACGCAGCGCTTGGGCGAGTTCTTTGGCCTGTGGACCTTTGCCATTCGGCTGGCCAGCATTTTGGGTCCCTTGACCTATGGCCTGATCACTTGGTTGAGTGATGGCAACCAGCGTTTGGCCATCGGATCGACCTCACTGCTGTTTATCCTGGGCTTGATCTTGTTGATCCCCGTGGACGTAGAGCGTGGCCGCTTGGCAAGCCTGGGACGGTAAACCCAGCCACCGTTGGGCGGCGGCTTGAAGGCTTTCCAAGTCACCCGTGGTCAACAAACGGGTGCTTTGCTTTGTCGAAGTGCCGTCTTGAGACAGCAAGTCTGCCATTTCCAACAAGCGTCGTGTTTGACGTGCCACGGGCTCCCCCGTTGAGACCATTTGCACCTGCGGGCCTAACAAGTCTTGCAAAGCGGATTCGACAAACACATAGTGGGTGCAGCCCAGCACCAAGGTGTCGATTTCACCCGGTTGATTGCCAAAACGCCCCATGGCTTCTGTGTAGGTCTTGAGGAGCTGTGCAATGTCTTGTTGCGCAACTTCAACCCGGTCGGGCAGGGTGCTTTGCTCGATGGCCAAAGCCAAGCCGTTGCAGGCTTTCACCACAAACTCGGCTTGGCCTTGCACACTGGCCAGCAAGCGGGCGAATTTCTCGCTGCCCACGGTGCCTCGGGTGGCCATCACCCCAATGCGACGGGTCTGGCTGATGGCCAAAGCCGGTTTGAGCGCAGGCTCAACACCCACAATCGGCAGAGCAGGGTGCAGGGCCCGCAACCCGTGGATCGCGGCGGCGGTGGCGGTGTTGCAGGCCACCACCAAAGCTTTGATGTGGTGGTGCGTCAATAAATAGTCGGCGATTGCGAGGGTGCGCTGGCTGACAAACGCCTCGCTTTTCTCGCCGTAGGGCGCATGCGCGTTGTCGGCCAGGTACACAAAGGCCTCGTTCGGCAGCTCTTTTTGCAAGGCCCTGAGCACGCTCAGGCCCCCAATGCCGCTGTCAAAAACGCCGATGGGCCTGTTCACGTTCAGCCAGCCGTCACACCAATGCCTTTGAACTCACCCGTGGCGATGCGCTTTTGCCACTCGGCAGGTCCCGTGATGTGGGCGCTGGTGCCGCCTGCATCGACCGCCACTGTCACGGGCATGTCGACCACGTCGAATTCGTAAATGGCTTCCATGCCCATGTCGGCAAAGCCCACGACCTGGGCGTGCTTGATGGCTTTGGACACCAGGTATGCCGCGCCGCCCACGGCCATCAGGTAAGCGCTCTTGTGCTTCTTGATGGCTTCGATGGCGACCGGGCCACGTTCGGCCTTGCCGATCATGGCGATCAGGCCGGTGTTGGCCAGCATCATTTCGGTGAAGCCGTCCATGCGGGTGGCGGTGGTGGGGCCTGCGGGGCCCACAGCCTCGTCGCCCACGGGGTCCACCGGACCCACGTAGTAAATCACGCGGTTCTTAAAGTCCACGGGCAGCGGCTCACCTTTGGCCAGCATGTCTTGAATGCGTTTGTGCGCAGCGTCGCGGCCCGTGAGCATCTTGCCGTTGAGCAGCAGGGTCTGGCCGGGTTTCCAGGCGGCGACTTGCTCGGGCGTCAGGGTGTTCAGGTCCACGCGTTGGCTCTTTTCGGTGTCGGCTGTCCAGTTCACGTTGGGCCACAGATCGAGTGATGGTGCTTCCAGATAGGTGGGGCCAGAGCCGTCCAGCACAAAGTGCGCGTGGCGGGTGGCCGCGCAGTTGGGGATCATGGCCACAGGCTTGCTGGCCGCGTGCGTGGGGTACATCTTGATCTTGATGTCGAGCACGGTGGTGAGGCCGCCCAGGCCCTGTGCGCCAATGCCCAGGGCGTTGACCTTGTGGTAGAGCTCCAGGCGCATCTCTTCCACTTGGTCGAGCTTTTCGCCTTTGCTGGATTTTTCGAGCAACTGGTACATGTCCAGGTCGTCCATCAGGCTTTCCTTGGCCAAGAGCACGGCTTTTTCGGCGGTGCCGCCAATGCCGATGCCCAGCATGCCGGGTGGGCACCAGCCAGCGCCCATGGTGGGCACCGTCTTCAAAACCCAGTCGACGATGCTGTCGCCGGGGTTGAGCATGATCAACTTGGACTTGTTTTCGCTGCCGCCACCTTTGGCCGCCACGGTCACATGCACATGGTGGCCCGGCACGATCTTGGTGAAGATCACGGCGGGCGTGTTGTCTTTGGTGTTTTTGCGGTTGAAGTGCGGGTCAGACACCACGGATGCACGCAGCATGTTGTCGGCATAGTTGTAGCCGCGTCGCACGCCTTCGTTCACAGCGTCTTCCAGGCTGCCCGTGAAACCATCGAATTTCACGTCCATGCCCACTTCGAGGAACACGTTCACGATGCCGGTGTCTTGGCAAATCGGGCGGTGGCCAAAGGCGCTCATCTTGCTGTTGGTCAGGATTTGCGCAATCGCGTCCTTGGCGGCCGGGCTTTGCTCGCGCTCATAGGCGCTGGCCAGGTGCGAGATGAAGTCAGCCGGGTGGTAGTAGCTGATGTACTGCAGCGCTGCGGCGACGGATTCGATCAGGTCGTCTTGTTTGATCAGTGTGGTCATGGTGGTTTTATCCCGTGAAAATCAAAAATCGTTCGTTGTCAGGCGCTCAGTGGGCCTTGTCGTGGTGCGACATCAGGCGGTCTGCATAGGCAATGGCAATGGCGCTGAGCAAGAAAGCCATGTGGATGATGGTTTGCCACATCAGCACTTTTTCATCGTAGTTGGCGGCGTTGATGAAGGTCTTGAGCAGGTGGATGGAGCTGATGCCAATGATGGCCGTACCCAGTTTGACCTTGAGCACCGAGGCATTCACATGGTCGAGCCATTCGGGCTGATCGGGATGGCCTTCCAGATTCAGGCGCGATACAAAAGTTTCGTAGCCGCCAACGATGACCATGATCAACAGGTTAGAAATCATGACCACATCGATCAAGGCCAAAACGACCAGCATGATCACGGTTTCGTTCAACGAGGTGATGGGGGCGTCGGTTTTGTAACCGATGCTGGTGATCAGGGCCTGCAGGGCGGTTTGGCTGCCAAAGGCCGCTTCCAAAAGGTGCACCAATTCCACCCAGAAATGAAAAACGTAAACAGCTTGAGCGGCGATGAGGCCCAAATAAAGAGGCAATTGCAGCCAACGGCTGGCAAAAATAAAGCTGTTCAAGGGGCTCAATTTGCCTTTGGGGGCGGGCTGCTTGGGGGACATGGTTTTCCTGAATGTTGCTTGAAGGCCTGGCCTTGGGGCGTGACAAGATTTTAGGCGGTAGAAATCCAATTCCACCCCATGTCCATGCAAGTCTGATGTCAGTCAGTACTTTGTAAGAGCGAAAGCCGACATTTGCACCAGTTTAAAAAAACGTCCATGTCATTGAGGAGACAAATCAGATGAGTTCCAACCTTTATCAGCCCAGCGAAGACTTTGTTAAAAACGCCAATATTTCAGGCATGGCGGCTTACGAAGCCCTGTGCAAAGAAGCCGAAACCGACTACCAGGGCTATTGGGGTCGTCTGGCGAAGGAACTGATCAGCTGGAAGACCCCTTTCACCAAGGTGCTCGACGAATCCAACGCGCCTTTCTTCAAGTGGTTCGAAGACGGCACCCTGAACGCCTCTTACAACTGCCTGGACCGCAACGTCGAAAAAGGCCTGGGCGACAAGACCGCCATCATCTTTGAAGCCGACGGTGGCGAAGTGACCAAGGTCACCTACAGCCAGCTGCTGGCCAAAACCTGCCAATACGCCAACGCCTTGAAAAGCCTGGGCATCCAAAAGGGTGACCGCGTGGTCATCTACATCTCCATGTCCATCGAAGGCGTGGCGGCCATGCAAGCTTGCGCCCGCATCGGCGCGACCCACTCGGTGGTGTTCGGTGGATTTTCGGCCCAGTCGCTGCGTGACCGCATCGAAGACACAGGCGCTGTCGCCGTGATCACCGCCGACAACCAGGTGCGCGGCGGCAAGCTGCTGCCCCTCAAGTCCATCGTGGACGAAGCCATTGGTTTGGGCGGCTGCGGCTCGATCAAGAATGTCTTGGTTGTGAAGCGCTCGGGTGCCGACATCGCCATGACCGCTGGCCGCGACCAGTGGATGGCCGACTTGGCCGACCAGCAAGCCACCACCTGCGAGCCAGAGTGGGTGAGCGCCGAACACCCCCTGTTCTTGCTCTACACCTCGGGCTCCACCGGCAAGCCCAAAGGTGTGCAACACAGCACGGGCGGCTACTTGCTGCACGCGGCGCTGACCACAAAATGGACGTTCGATTTGAAAGCTGATGACGTGTTCTGGTGCACCGCCGACATCGGCTGGGTCACGGGCCACACCTACATTACCTATGGCCCCTTGGCTCTGGGCGGTACTGAAATCGTGTTCGAGGGCGTGCCCACTTACCCCGACGCTGGCCGTTTCTGGAAGATGATCCAGGACCACAAAGCCACCATCTTCTACACAGCACCTACCGCCATCCGTTCGCTCATCAAAGCCGCAGAAGCCAACGACGCGGTGCACCCCAAGAGCTATGACCTCTCCAGCCTGCGTTTGCTGGGTTCGGTCGGCGAGCCGATCAACCCCGCTGCTTGGGAGTGGTACCACCAGCATGTCGGTGGCGGCAATTGCCCGATCGTGGACACCTTCTGGCAAACCGAAACCGGTGGCCACATGATCACGCCGCTGCCTG
Source organism: Limnohabitans sp. 15K (assembly GCF_002778285.1). Taxonomy (GTDB): domain Bacteria; phylum Pseudomonadota; class Gammaproteobacteria; order Burkholderiales; family Burkholderiaceae_C; genus Limnohabitans_A. The sequence goes on along the minus strand of NZ_NESM01000002.1, from coordinate 186,755 downwards.
GCGTCACGCCCATGGTGCCTGGCTCGTGCACGCTGCCTTTCCCAGGCATCCAGGCCGCCATCGTGGACGAAACCGGCAAAGACATGCCCAATGGCCAAGGCGGCATTTTGGTCGTGAAAAAACCATGGCCTTCCATGATCCGCAACATCTGGGGCGACCCTGAGCGCTTCAAGAAAAGCTATTACCCAGAAGACTTCAAGGGCAAGTACTACTTGGCAGGCGACGGCTCGATCCGGGACGAGAAAACCGGTTACTTCACCATCACGGGCCGCATCGACGACGTGCTGAACGTGTCGGGGCACCGCATGGGCACGATGGAAATCGAATCGGCCTTGGTCAGCTGCACCGAGCTGGTTGCCGAAGCCGCCGTGGTGGGGCGCCCTGACGACACCACCGGTGAAGCAATTTGCGCCTTTGTGGTGCTCAAGCGATCGCTGCCCAACACCGACGAAGGCAAGGCGATTGCCAAGCAACTTCGCGACCACATCGCCAAAGAAATCGGCCCGATCGCCAAGCCCAAGGACATCCGCTTTGGCGAAAACCTGCCCAAGACCCGTTCGGGCAAGATCATGCGCCGCCTGCTGCGTTCGCTGGCCAAAGGCGAAGAGATCACACAAGACATCTCGACGCTCGAGAACCCCGGCATCTTGAGCCAGTTGGGTCAGGCTTACTGATCTGCAGCAACATTTGCAAAGGTCATCAGACCTTTGCAAGAGTCCCAAACAAAAGGCAGCCTCGGCTGCCTTTTGTCATGGTGTTGGGCCTCATCAGCCTTTCATGGCCAGACCCAATCGTTCGATGGTTACTTTTTCGGACTGGAAGGTGTCGCGAATGAACTTGGTGTATTCCTCTGTGCCCATGTAAATCACCGATTGGTCGTATTTGTCAAAGCTGGCCATGACGGCCGGATCTTGCAAGGTTTGCTTGAAAGCGTCGTGCAGCTTCTTGACCACGGCCGGGTCCATGCCCTTGGGGCCGCCAATGCCAAAAGGCGAATCGGAGACGGTGTCGAAACCGAGTTCATTGAGCGTGGGCACATTGGGCCAGCGCTTGGTGCGTTTGCTGCCGTAGGTGGCCAACAAGCGCATGGTTCCCGCCTCGACCTGCGGTGCCCAGCCCGTTGCGTCGCTGTGCGACATGACGTGGCCACCCAAAACCGCTTGCACGCCATCGGCGCTGCCTTTGAAGGGCACATGGGTCACGTCGATTTTGGCTTTGCTGGCAAATTCGGCAAAGGCCAGGTGGGGCGTGGTGCCGTTCCCAGTGGAGCCGTAAGTGAATTTCCCCGGGTTGGCTTTGGCAAAGGCCACCAAATCCGCAATTGATTTGATGGGGGAGTCGGACCGTACCACCACCCCAAAGGTGTAGCCCGTGAGGCAGGCGATGTAGGTGAAGTCTTTGAGCGGATCGAACTGCATTTTTTGCATGTGAGGCAGCCGCGCCACGCCAATGGTGACTTGCGACAGGGTGTAGCCGTCGGGCTGGGCACGCACCAGCTCGTTGGGGCCGAGCATGCCGCTGGCACCCGGTTTGTTTTCGATGACAACTTGAACGCCCAGGGCTTTGCCGGCGCTCTCGGCCAATGCGCGCATCACGGCATCGGAGGAGCCGCCTGCAGGCCAAGGGCAAATCAGTTTGATGGGCTTGGCCGGAAAAGCTTGTGCCTGCGCCAAAACCGGGAAGGCCACTGAGGCAGCGGCTGCCGCGGAGGCCTGAACGAAAGTGCGTCGCGTTGTAGCTTGGGTTGTCAAACCAGTCTCCTTGTTGAATGAATCTGACCATTGAAAATCAAGACGCGCCATTCGGCAAGGGGGCAAACCTGCACGCTGACCCTGGGCAGGTCGCTTGTGTGACTGATGCCCGGGGAGGCCCTGTCTCTGATGGGCTCAATTGCCCAACACCACGCCTTCACGCCTTGGGTCAGCGCCCCCAAACCAGCCATTGGGGGTGCGCTCAATCGCTTGCAGCCCGCTGGTCATGTCCATTTCGATCACCGCGTGGCCTTGGGCTTTGAGGGCATCGACCGTGGTGGCTGGGAAACTTTGGGCTTCGAGCAGGGTGGGTCCACCCAGCGAACCAAAATTGGGCAAATTGATCGCTTGCTGGGCGTTCAAGCCCCAATGCAAGGTGCCGGTGAGCAGCTTGGCTGTGTAGTGAATGATCGCGGCCCCTCCGGGGCTGCCGCCGCTCATGAGCAATTGGCCTGTGGTTTTGTCAAACACCAAGGTGGGCGACATGGAAGAGCGCGGGCGTTTACCGGGCTCCACCCGGTTGGCCACGGGCCTGCCTTGGGCATCTGCGGGCACAAAGCTGAAGTCGGTCAATTCGTTGTTGAGCAAAAAGCCGCCGGGACGAGACGGGTCGGTGGAGACCATGCGGCGCGAGCCAAACGCGGCTTCGATGGTGGTGGTCATGGCCACCGCGCGGCCTTGGGCGTCGACCACGCTGATGTGGCTGGTGCCGTATTCGGTCTGGTGCGGCATGGGCGCAAAGCTGGTGCTTGTGCCACCAGGCTGTCCTGCCGTGGCCGTTTTCATGGACTGCGCGCCAATGAGCTGGCTGCGTCCCAACAGGTATTCAGGGGCCAGCAGGCTGCGCCAATCGCCAGCGGGCGCACGCACAAAGTCAGGGTCGGCCAGGTACTGTGCGCGGTCGGCAAAAGCCAAGCGCGAGGCTTCGGTGTAACGGTGCAGCCAGTCGGCAGAGGGCAGGCCTGCTTGCATTTCTGGGCCTTGGGCGGTGGTGCGGTCCAAGATGCCCAAAATTTGGCCGATGGCGATTTGTCCGGATGACGGGGGTGGAAAGCCGCAGACGCGGTAGGCGCGTTGCTGAGCCGTGTGGTCGAAACACAAAGCTTCGCGCACTTTGGGCTGGTAAGTGCGCAAGTCTTGCAGGCTCAAGCTCCCAGGGCGGGGCGCAGATTGCGTGCGCTGCACGATGGCTTGGGCCACAGGCCCTTCGTGGAGGGCTTGGTTGCCCTCGGCCGCGATGCGCCTCAAGACATGTGCGTATTCAGGGTTGCGCAGCACATGGCCCACGGGCCAAGCCAGGCCATCGGCTTGGTAGAAAAAGCGCAAGGCCAGCGGGTCTTTTTTCAGGTGTGGGTCGGCTTGCAGCAGGGCGTGCAAACGGGGGCTGACCCGAAAACCTTTATCGGCCAGTGTGATGGCCGGCTGAAGCAATTGGCCCCAAGGCAGGGTGCCGTGCTGTTGGTGCGCCGCTTCCAGCATGCGCACCGTGCCAGGCACGCCCACCGAATATCCGCTCAAGACCGCATCGTCAAAAGCCAATGGTTTGCCTTGGTCCATGAACATGTCGCCACGGGCACCAGCGGGTGCAGTTTCGCGACCGTCGTGCGCGGTGAGTTTTTGGCCATCGAAGTGCAGCAAAAAAGCCCCGCCGCCAATCCCGCTCGACTGCGGCTCTACCAAGCCCAACACCATTTGCACGGCAATGGCCGCATCGAGCGCCGAGCCGCCTGCTCGCAACACCTGGTGCCCCGCGTCGGTGGCCAGCGGGTTGGCCGCCGCCACCGCTTGCTGAGCAAAGGCCCAACCGGGTTTGGTGGTGTTGCCAGTGGCGGCTTCGGGCTGAACTGGTTGAACGGCTTGATCGGGTACGTTGTACCGCAAGGCCTTGGTGTGTGGCGGGCTGGCGCAGGCGACCAACAGCGCCACTGCGGCGAGGGTGATCAGGGACCGGGTGGGTGTCATGCGTGCTCCTTGGGTGAGAAACGTCATCCTAGTGCCGAAACGACAAAAGGCCCCGAAGGGCCTGTCGCTCATGCGAGGCGGGAAAGGCTTCAGTTCACTTCGGTGCCAAGCGAATCGCGCCATCCAGGCGGATCACTTCGCCGTTGAGCATGTCGTTTTCGATGATGTGCTTGGCCAGCTTGGCGTAGTCCTGGGGGGTGCCCAGTCGGCTGGGGAAGGGCACACCTGCGGCCAGCGCGTCTTGCACCTCTTGGGGCATGCCAAACAGCATGGGCGTGCCGAAGATGCCGGGGGCAATCGTCATGTTGCGGATGCCGTTGCGCGACAGGTCGCGGGCAATCGGCAAGGTCATGCCGACCACGCCGCCTTTGGATGCGGCATAAGCCGCTTGACCGATCTGGCCGTCGTAGGCGGCCACGCTGGCGGTGCTGATCAGCACGCCGCGCTCGCCTGTGGCTTCGGGTTCGTTTTTGCACATGGCTTCGGACGCCAGGCGGATCATGTTGAAGGTGCCCACCAGGTTGACCATGATGGTCTTGGTGTAGACGGCCAGGCTGTGTGCACCGTTTTTGCCCACGGTTTTTTCGGCGGGGGCGATGCCTGCGCAGTTGACCAGACCCATCAGCTTGCCCATCGACACGGCTTGGGCCACCACGGCCTGGCCGTCGGCTTCGTTGCTCACATCACACTTCACAAACGCGCCGCCCAGTTCCTTGGCAATCGCTTCGCCTTTTTCAGCCTGCATGTCGGCAATGACGACCTTGCCGCCGTTGGCCGCCAGCATGCGTGCCGTGCCTTCGCCCAAGCCCGATGCGCCGCCTGTGACGATGAAAACCTTGCCTTGAATGTCCATGTTTCTCTCCTGAATAGGGTTGACGTAACGTCAACTTCAATTATGCACACGGCGTCGATTGCGGGCCATTGTTGACGCTGCACAAAAGGCAGGGCTCTGAGCGTGTTTCAATCGACATTGTTCTTTTTTCAGCATTTCTGCCTGGATCAACATGTCCCAACTTTCTACGCCTGTCGCTTCACCCCCAAACCCGAAGTCTTTCCCTTTTTCAGGGCGACTTTTTCTGAGTTTGGGCGCGCTCAGTGCCTGCACCAGCGTGGCCTTCAGCGCCGCCTTTGCCCATTTGCCCGTGTTTTCAGAAGGCGTGCCTTCTGCAGTGCAAACCGCATTGAGCCAGCAGCAGTTCCACTCGCTGGGTTTGTTGTTCACGGGCTTGGCCATCGCGGTGTTTGGGGCCAAGCGCTGGCTGCAAGCGGCAGGCTGGCTCATGGTCTTGGGCTTGTTCTTTTTCAGCTTCAACCTGTATGCGCGTTATGTGCTGGGCTTGGATGCCTTCCGCTCGCTGGTGCCTTGGGGCGGCGGGGCTTGGATGGGGGCTTGGCTGTGTTTGGCTTTTGGCGTGATCGGCAAGAAAGATGATGCCAATCGAATGACCTGAGTCATAAGTTTTTCCCTATCGGTCTGATAGAAACTACTCATGAGTAGAAACCCTTGGCTGAATTATGATTGGCACCAATGAGTTTTCTCATTCGATAGTTTTTTTCAACCAACCCCAAGGAAACACCATGTCCCTGATCAACACACAAATCCAGCCGTTCAAAAACCAAGCCTTCCACAACGGCAAGTTCGTCGAAATCACCGAAGCTACCCTCAAGGGCAAGTGGAACGTGTTCATCTTTATGCCCGCCGCTTTCACCTTCAACTGCCCTACAGAAATCGAAGACGCTGCTGACAACTACGCTGCTTTCCAAAAGGCCGGCGCTGAGGTGTACATCATCACCACCGACACGCACTTCTCACACAAAGTGTGGCACGAGACTTCGCCTGCTGTGGGCAAAGCCAAATTCCCATTGATCGGTGACCCGACACACAAGTTGACACGCGCTTTTGGCGTGCACATCGAAGAAGACGGCCTGGCTTTGCGCGGCACTTTCGTGATCAACCCAGACGGCATGATCAAGACCATGGAAGTCCATTCCAACGAAATCGCCCGTGACGTGTCTGAGACATTGCGCAAGCTGACCGCTGCCCAGTACACCGCCGCCAACCCCGGCCAAGTGTGCCCAGCCAAGTGGAAAGAAGGCGCCAAGACTTTGGCTCCTTCCATCGACCTGGTCGGCAAGATCTAAATCTTGACTTCTTCGCCCTGCTTGGCAGGGCGTTGAGCACAGCGCAACAAGGCCACAAGTCGGGTTGCGCTGTCCTCAACGATTCCCCCAAAACCCTTTATTTGGGTCCCGCCACAAGCGAGGACTTGAGTTTTTTGCAGCCCGAAACAGGAGAATTCCATGCTCGACGACACCCTCAAAGCCCAATTGCAACAGTACTTGGCCTTGCTGCGCCAGCCCATCCGCTTGGTCGCCTCTTTGGACGACAGCGAAACTGGCACCGAGATGAAAGAGCTTCTCGAGACCATTGTGGGCTTGTCCGACAAAGTGAGCCTGGACACCACCGGCAACGACGCACGCAAGCCTTCATTCGAAGTGGTGCGCGAGGGTGAAAGCCAAGGCGTGCGCTTTGCAGGTCTGCCGCTCGGCCACGAGTTCACTTCTTTGGTCTTGGCATTGCTCTGGACCGGCGGCCACCCACCCAAGGTGGAGCCCGAAGTGATCGATGCCATCAAAGGCCTGGACGCCGACTCCAGCTTTGAGGTTTACATGTCGTTGTCTTGCCACAACTGCCCAGACGTGGTGCAGGCCTTGTCGCTCATGGCCATCTTCAACCCCAAGGTGAAAACCGTGGTCATTGAGGGCGGTGCTTTCCAGAAGGAAGTGGAAGAGCGCCAGATCATGGCCGTGCCCATGGTGTTCCTGAATGGCCAGGTGTTCGGTTCGGGTCGCATGAGCGTCGAAGAAATCGTGGCCAAACTCGACACGGGTGCAGCCACCCGCGACGCCGCTAAGCTGGACGCCAAAGACCCGTTTGAAGTCTTGATCGTCGGTGGTGGCCCCGCTGGTGCGGCGGCTGCCGTGTACGCGGCCCGCAAAGGCATCCGGGTGGGTGTGGCCGCTGAGCGCTTTGGCGGTCAGACCAACGACACCATGGCGATTGAAAACTACATCTCGGTGCTGGAGACGGACGGACCCAAGTTCGCTGCCGCTTTGGAAGCCCAGGTGCGCCAGTACGGCGTGGACATCATGAACCTGCAACGCGCCGACAAGTTGACGCCCGCAGGCGCCGATGGCTTGGTGCACATCCAGATGGAAAACGGCGCGACGCTCAAGGCCAAGACCGTGATCTTGTCCACCGGTGCGCGCTGGCGCAATGTGAACGTGCCCGGCGAAGCCGAGTACAAAAACAAGGGCGTGGCTTACTGCCCGCATTGCGACGGCCCGCTGTTCAAGGGCAAGCGCACGGCAGTCATCGGTGGCGGCAACTCCGGGATTGAAGCCGCGATTGACTTGGCGGGCATCGTCGAACACGTCACCGTGATCGAGTTTGCCGAGCAACTCAAGGCCGACGCTGTATTGGTGAAAAAGCTGCACAGCTTGCCCAACGTGACGGTGCACACCAACGCCCAGACGACCGAGATCACCGGCGACGGCAGCAAGGTCAACGGCATCAGCTACAAAGACCGCGCCACCGGCACCGAGCACCATGTCGAGTTGGCAGGCGTGTTCGTGCAAATTGGTTTGGTGCCCAACACCGAGTTCTTGAAGGGCACGGTCGAATTGAGCAAGTTTGGCGAGATCGTGGTGGACGCCAAGGGCCACACCAATGTGCCCGGCGTGTTCGCTGCTGGTGACTGCACCACCGTGCCGTACAAGCAGATCGTGATCGCCGCAGGCGAAGGCTCCAAGGCTGCGCTCAGCGCCTTTGACCACCTGATCCGTTCCTGAACCCAAGCCAACGCGCCTTGAATACACCGGTTTTCAAGGCGCTTGGCTGACAGGTTGTTGCTGTCTACTGTGTGGGTTTCAGGTCGGCATCGGTGAGCGTGCGCAGAAATGCCAAGACATCTTCAATCTCCGCCTCGTCAAGGGCAGGGGTCTGTCCTTTCTTGCGCTCGTAGGGCACTTCTTCCACATTCACGTTGTTTTTATAGACAAGCGGCAAATCGTTGAATTTGTCGATGCGGCCATCGGCCGATTGGGGATACCATTTTTCCGGATGGGTGTCGCGCTGCACGTAAAACACCAGGACCTCGCGCAAACTCTTGAACTGGCCGTTGTGGAAAAAAGCTTGTCGCACCGCGGCGTTGCGCAGCGATGGCACCTTGAATGCGCCGCACCAGGCGCTTTGTGACCGTTTGTCTTCGGGTGTCTTGGCGCAAAGCCCCAAGTCGAAATAGGAGGGATCTTGGTTGTGTTTCAGGGCCAAGTTGCGCGGAATCCCGAGGTTGTCGTAACTGAAGTCCGTGAAAAGAGGCGGCAACCCCGCTTGGTCTTTTTCAGCGGTATGGCAGGCTGCACAGTTGCCTTTCTCGGCGTTTTTGAACAAGTCCAGTCCGCGCATTTCGGCGGGTGTGAGCTTGATGGTTCCTGCAAGATATTGGTCAAATCGGCTTGAAAAGGGCCTGAAGGACCGGTCTTCCAACTGGAATTTCTGCAAGGCCATGGCCATCTGCTCGAACGCGGCTTCGGGGCGGCTGAGAATGTCCGAACCAAACACCTTTTTGAATTGCGCCGAATACGGGGTTACGGCCAATTTTGCGATCACGCTGGGCACATCGGGGTTGGCCATTTCCACTTTGCCGAGAAAAGGCTGTTTGGCTTGTTCTGCCAGTGTTTGTGCTCGGCCGTCCCAAAAGAAGCCGCCTTTTGCTTTTCCCTCAGCGTCCACTTCGAAGGGCGTGTTGTATGCCAAGTACCGCAATGAGGGTGACGTGCGCTGACCTTTTTCCTGGAGATGGCTGCCGCCCGGTTGGGCTGGCAAATCGTTGGGTTGTGCGTGCCCAAAAGCCGGTTGGTGGCAACTGGCGCAGGATTGGCCTCCCGATGCGGACAAGGAGGCGTCAAAGTAAATCAGTTTGCCCAAAGCCGCTTCCGGTGAAAGCGGGTCGGGGCTGGTTTTTGAACCACAGCCTGCGAGACTGGTCCACAGCAGCAAGGCAATGAGGGCTTGCTGCCACTTTGCAAGCATGTTCATCATTTGAATCCAACGCGGTCCAGCATCTGCTGCACCTTGATTTGGTTCATGCCCACGGCGCTGATCGGGATCAGTTCGCTTTTGAAGCTGCCACCGGTCATGGCTTTGAGGGCCGGGTTGTCAAAGCTCACGCCTTTGGTCACGGGCCACTCGTTGTTGCCGTTGGCAAAGTGGTTTTGTGCTGCAGGGCTGGTCAAATATTCCAAAAACAGCACCGCATTGGCTGTGTTTTTGGCGTGACGGGCCACCGCGCCACCCGCCACGTTGACGTGGGTGCCCCAGCTCGATTGGTTGGGGAACACCACACCGATTTTATCGGTCACGGCTTTGTCGGCGGGGTTGCTGGAGCGCATCATGCGGGCCAGGTAGTAGGTGTTGGTGACCGCCATGCCGCATTCACCCGAGGCCACCGCCTTGATTTGGTCGGTGTCGCCGCCTTTGGGGCTGCTGGCCATGTTGTCGACCAAGCCCTTGAGCCAAGCTTCTGTTTTTTGTGGGCCCAAGTGCTCTGTCATGGCACCAAACAAGCTCAGGTTGTAGGGGTGTGAGCCAGAGCGGATGCACAGTTGCCCCTTGAATTGGGGGGAGGCCAGTTTTTCATAACTGTCAAAGTCCGCCTTGGTGTATTTCAGCTTGTCGAACACCACCACGCGGGCGCGGGTGGACAGACCAAACCAAGCCGTGCCCCCGTTGTCGGCTGGTTTGGCACGCAAATTGGCAGGAATCACTTCTTCGAGCTTGGCCGATTTGATGGGCAAGAAAAGGCCATCGACCTCGGCACGCCAAAGGCGGGCGGCATCCACCAGCAAAATCACGTCAGCCGGGGAGGCCGCACCTTCGGCTTTCAGACGGGCGAGAATACCGGCATCGTCGGCATCCACTCGGTTGATTTTGATGCCCGTGGCTTTGGTGAAGTCGCTGTACATGACTTCGTCTGTGGGATAGTGGCGCGCCGAGTAGATGTTGAGTGTTTTGTCTTGTGCCCAAGTGGCTGTGGTGGCCAGCAAACAAGTCAAGCTGATGAGAGATTTTTTGAAAGTCATTTGAATGCCCCGTGAAGTTGTTCGAAGTTTATATCAAATGAGAATGGTTCTCAATAACCCCTCTGGTGCTCATGGGGAATCCGTGCGTCAGAACAGGTCAAAAAGCGTTGGTCGGGTTGCCGTGGGTCTGTGTTTGGCGCTGGTTTTGGCTGGGTGCAGCAGTTTGTCTACGCCGCCCACAACGGGTGTCGCAGGCAAAACCGCACCTGCCGTGGAGCGCCGTGAGCTGAAACTGGGCCTGGCTTTGGGGGGCGGTGCGGCGCGCGGTTTTGCCCATTTGGGCGTGATCGAGGTGTTGGAAGAAGCTGGTTTGCGTCCCAGCCATTTGGTGGGCACATCGGCCGGAAGTTTGGTCGCCGCGCTGTATGCCAGTGGCAAAAGCACAGCTGAACTGGCCCGGATGGCCGAGACCATGCAAGAGGCCGACATCACCGATTGGATGCTGCCCATCCTCAATCGAGGGGCTTTGCGCGGGGAGGCGCTGGCCAAATACGTGAACACCCAAGTCGGTGGCAAGAATTTGGAGCAGATGAAGATACCGCTGGGCATCGTGGCCACCGACCTGAAAAGCGGCGAAGCGATCACCTTTCGGCGCGGCAACACCGGCGCTGCGGTGCGGGCGTCCAGCGCGGTGCCGGCCGTTTTTCAGCCGGTGCGCATTGGTGAGCGTGAGTATGTGGACGGGGGTTTGGTGGCGCCTGTGCCGGTGCGCCAGACCCGCGATATGGGGGCCAATTTTGTGATCGCGGTCGACATTTCGAGTGACCCAGAGGGCAACCCTTCGGCCGACACGTTTCAAATCCTGATGCAAACCTTCACGATCATGGGCAAGACCATCAACACTTTGGCCTTGAAAGATGCGGATTTTGTGGTCAGGCCCGCATTGACCGGGGTAAAAAGTGCCGATTTCAGCGCCCGCATGCGGTCCATCGAAGCTGGGAGAGCCGCCATGCGGGCTGCATTACCCGCTTTGAAAGTGCGTTTGGCCCAGTTCGAAGAGGGCCATTGAGGCAGGCAAAAAAGGGCCAAAAAAAAGGGCCAAAAAAAAGGGCTGATCTGGCGATCAGCCCTTGAAGAGATTTAGAAAATCACTTCTTTTTAGCAGCTTTGGGTGCAGCCGATTGGGTCACCGAAGCCAGATTGGATTCGGCCAGGTCGGTGGCTTGTTTGACGGCTTTTTGCACGGATTCAAAAGCGGCACTGGCGGTCGTCACGGCACCCTTCATCATGGCCACGACTTGCTCGGAACCGGCAGGCGCATTTTGAGCAGCGGTGTCGATCAGCGTGGCGAATTGCTTTTGGGCAGCGCTTGTTTGCGACTCCATGGCTTTGGTGAATTCACCGCCTGTGCCGGAAGCGATCTCGTACAGGTGGCGGCTGTAGGCGGCTGTTTTTTCGGCCAATGGCTGGAACAGGTTGGCTTGCATGGCCAGCAGTTCTTGGGCGTCTTTGACGCTCAAAACCGCTTGTGTGCTGTTGGAGGACTCGTCCATAGCGGCTTTGGCGGCGCTCATGTTCAGTTCAACCAGTTTTTCAACGCCTTCGAAAGCTTTGGCGGTCAGGCCAAACAGGGTTTCAACGTTGGCTTTGTGTGCGGCGACGATTTGCTCGGGTGTCAACATGTAAGGCTCCAGATAAGAATTTGAGGTTTCAAGACAACTGCGCCGAAACTGACCGGGGCCATACAACTTTGTTGCAGTGCAGCATGGTTTGAATTTTAGGGTCTCTCCCAGCCTTTACAAGGCCATGGGCTTGGTGTGGGCTCAGTTTAGAGTGGGTTTTCTAGAATCGCTTTGTTCTGAATCAAGCCATGCACGCCTATTACGCCGACCATTTTGTTCTGCCTTTGCCCGAGGGGCATCGCTTTCCCATGCACAAGTACAGCCGTTTGCGCGACCGCTTGAGTACCGAATTGCCAGGCGTTCTGATGCAAGAAGCGCCCACCGCCAGCGATGGCGAGCTGGCACTGGTTCACACGCCCGCTTACATCCAGGGCGTTGCCAATGGCAGTCTCGATGCGGCGGTGCAGCGCGAAATCGGTTTTCCTTGGAGTTTGGCCATGGCCGAGCGTGCCCGCCGATCCGTCGGTGCCACGGTCGCCGCGGCCCGAGATGCTTTGTCGCAGGGTGTGGCGGGCAACCTAGCCGGGGGCACACACCATGCCTACGCCGACAAAGGTGGTGGCTTTTGTGTGTTCAACGACATCGCGGTCACCGCCAGGTTGATGCAGGCCGAAGCCTGGCGGCACCAACGCCAAGCGTTGAAAGTCGCGGTGATCGATCTGGACGTGCACCAAGGCAATGGCACAGCGCATGTGTTTGCCAATGACCCGACGGTTTTTACCTTGTCGCTTCATGGCGAGAAGAACTTTCCCTTTCGCAAGGAAGCCAATGACCTGGATGTGGGCCTGCCCGATGGCTGTACCGACGAGCCTTATTTGGCCGCGCTGCACCAGGCGCTGCAGACCCTGCAAGACCGGTTTGACCCGCAGCTGGTCATTTATCTGGCGGGTGCCGACCCGCACGAGGGCGATCGGCTGGGAAGGCTCAAGCTCACGCTGGACGGCATGCAGGCCCGCGACCGGGTGGTGATGGACTGGGCCTGGCAGCGCAGACTGCCGGTGGTCATGTGCATGGGCGGCGGCTATGGCCACGACATCGAGACCACGGTGCAGGTGCAAATGCAAACTTGGGATGTGGCTTTGCAGTACTGGCGGCTGTGGCAAGGCTGGCACAATCAACAGCCATGAATTCGCCCGTGACACCCCCCGCCAAACCTCAGGCAGACCCCCGCAGCAGCTACAAGGCGTTTCGCCCCATCAGCACGCGCTGGATGGACAACGACGTTTACGGCCATGTGAATAACGTGGTTTATTACAGTTGGTTTGATACCGCGGTCAACGCCACCTTGATTGAGCAGGGCGTGCTGGACATCCACGCGGGCAGCACCATTGGTCTGGTGGTAGAAACCCAGTGTTTTTACTTTGCGCCGCTGGCCTTCCCCCAAACCATCGACGCGGGCATCCGCGTGGCCAAGTTGGGGACGTCCAGCGTGCGTTACGAGGTGGGCTTATTTGCCCAAGGCGAAGACCTGAGCGCCGCCCGGGGCCATTTTGTGCATGTGTACGTGGACCGAGAAACCCGCCGCCCCGTGCCCCTGCCTGCCCCACTCAAAGCATTTTTGGAGACATTGACATGAGCATTTTGGACATCGGACCCCAAGTCAGCACCCGCGTGAACGACGCCGCCAGCGTGGATGCGGCCATTTTGAGCCGTTTTTCGGCCCGCGCCTATTTGCCCCAAGCGGTGGACCGCAGCGTTTTGCAAGAGGTGCTGAGCATTGCCGCCCGTTCGCCCAGCGGCACCAACACCCAGCCTTGGAAGGTCTATGTGCTGCAAGGCGCCAAGCGCGACGAGTTGGTGGCCAAGACCTGCGCAGCCCACGACGCCATCAGCGCCAACCCGGCCTTGGCTTCTGAATACGCCGAGTCTTACGACTACTACCCCGAAAAATGGGTCAGCCCCTACATCGACCGCCGCCGCGAATGCGGCTTTGGTTTGTACGGTGTGCTGGGCATTGGCAAGGGCGACAAGGCTTTGATGCACGCGCAGCACCAAAAGAATTTCCGGTTCTTTGACGCCCCCGTGGGCCTGATATTCACCATCGACAAGGTGATGGGCCGGGGCAGTTTGCTCGACTACGGCATGTTTTTGCAAAGCATCATGGTGGCCGCTCGGTCGCGGGGCTTGCACACCTGCCCGCAAGCGGCTTGGAACGGCTTTTCCAAAATCATCTTGCCGCATGTGGGCGCGGGTGAGAACGAGATGGTGGTTTGCGGCATGGCACTCGGTTATGCCGATGAGTCTGCGCTGGTGAACACCTTCCAGACCACCCGCGTCGCTGCCCAGGACTTCACCCATTGGGTGGACTGACCTGTTGACTCTGAAGACAAAGGCCTGAATTGGGATTCGAAGCACTGGCGCTGCAATTGCTCAATGGCCTGAGCCACGCCACCACCTTGTTCCTGATGGCTTCCGGGCTGACGCTGATTTTTGGTGTGACCCGGATCGTCAATTTTGCGCACGGCAGTTTTTTCATGCTGGGCGCTTTGTGTTCGGCGCACGCGGTGACGAACGGTTGGCCAGCGATGGCCGAGACCGCTTGGGGATACGGTTCGGTGATGTTGATGGGCGCTTGTCTTGCGGCCTTGCTCGGGGCCGTGACCGAAGTTTTGCTTTTGAAACGCATGCGCCACGCGCCGCAGCTGTACCAACTGGTGGCCACCTTTGGCCTGACGCTGGCGCTGCACGACGCCATGCGCTGGTATTTTGGGCCTGAAGAGGTATTTGCGCCGCGCTTTCCGGGCCTCAAAGGTGCGGTTCAGCTGGGCGAGTCGTTTTTCCCGACCTGGCAATTGTTCACCTTGGTGCTCGGGCCAGTCGTTTGGCTGGGCCTGCACCTCTTGCTCACCCGCACACTTTGGGGGCAGCGCGTGAAAGCCGCCACACAAGACCGCGAGATGCTCGACGCCTTGGGTGTGAACCCCGCACCGCTCATGCTGGGCGTGGTCATGTTGGGCTGTGGTCTGGCGGGACTGGCCGGTGCGCTGCAGTTGCCCCGCGAGCCTGCCAACCTGCAAATGGACGTGAACGTGGTCGTCGAGACCTTTGTGGTCGTCGTCATGGGCGGGCTGGGCAGCATTGGCGGGGCCTTTGTGGCGGCGGTGCTGATTGGTGTGATCCACGCTTTGGGCCTGAGCTTTTTCCCTCAAGCGACTTTGGTGCTGGTGTTCTTGACCATGGCGGTGGTGCTGGTTTGGCGGCCGCAGGGTTTGGCTGGGGCGGCGGTGCATGGGGAGTTGCGCGAAAGCGTACCGGTGTTTGCGCTCTGGCCTTTGGGCCTGCCGGGTCGGGCCCTGTTTGTCGCCGTTTTTGTCGGGTTGACGTTGCTGGCCTGGGGGCAGGGCGATTACGGCCGCAGCTTGGCCGAGGACGTGATGGTCATGATGCTGTTTGGCCTGAGCCTGCAGTGGATGATGGCTTTGGGTGGTTTGGTCAGTTTTGGCCATGCGGCGTTTTTTGCATTGGGTGCTTATGGTGCGGCGCTCGCGCATTGGCACTGGGGTGCGGGCCTGTTGGGCGCTTTGACTGCGGGCATGGCGCTGGCGCTGGGTGTGGCGCTGGCTTTTGGTGCCTTGGTGGTGCGCAGCAGCGGGGTGTACTTGGCCATGCTGTCACTGGCGCTGGCGCAAATGATTTGGGCAGGGGCCACGCAGTGGGTGGCGCTCACGGGCGGCGACAACGGCCTGATTGGTCTGCGCTTGATCGCACCCGAGTTGCGTGCCTTGTGGGACGCGGCTCTGGGTGTCTTCATGCTTGTGGCCATCGTGTGCATGGCCCGCTTGGCCCGCTCCAGCCGGGGCGCGGCTTTGCAAGCTGTTCGCGACGCGCCTTTGCGGGCAGCGGCCAGTGGCTTGCCGGTCCAGGCTTTGCGCTACCAGGTGTTTGTGGGCAGCGCTACTGTGGCGGGGCTGGCAGGCGGCTTGTGGGCAGCCTTCAAAGGGGCGGTGTTCCCCTCTGTGGCTTCGGTGGCCATGTCCGTCGATGCCTTGTTGGTCATCTTGTTGGGCGGTGTGCACCAACTTTGGGGCTCGGCTGTGGGCAGTGTGCTGCTGGTGTGGGGTGGGGCCGAGCTGGGGCAGGGCCTCGACTATTGGCGCGGTGTGTTGGGCTTGGTCATCATGTTGGTGATGGTCTTGACCCCCAGTGGTGTGTTGGGTGGTTTGCAAATGGGGTTGGCCCGTTTCGCTTCCAAGGGGAGCCGTGCATGAGACTTGGAACGGTTTTGCAGGTCAGCGGTTTGGCCAAGCATTTTGGCGGTGTGCGGGCGCTGGACGGCGTGCACTTCTCTGTACCTGCGGGCCAGTGTGTCGCCCTGATCGGCCCCAACGGCGCGGGTAAATCGACCTGCTTTGCCTGTTTGGCAGGCCAGCAAGAGCCCACGGCAGGCCAGGTGATTTGGCAGGGCCAATCCCTTTTAGACAAGTCGCCCGCTGAGCGCCAGCGTTTGGGCGTGGCCCGCACCTTTCAGGTCGCGCAAACCTTTGAGGCGCTGACCGTGCTGCAAAACATCCAGCTGGTGCTGCGCGGTGCTGCGCCACTGGCTTGGTGGGACCGGCTGGACCGCCGCCAACCAGACCGTGCTTTTCAGTTGGCCACGCAAGCGGGCTTGCAACATCAGGCTCACGCGACGGTGGCCGATTTGCCTTATGGCGCCAAAAAGCGCTTGGAGCTGGCGATGGCCTTGGCGGGCTTGCCCGAGTCGGCTGCAAATCAAGGGCCGTCTTTGTTGTTGCTGGACGAGCCCGCCGCCGGCTTGGCCTTGGCCGAGCGGGCCGACATGATGGCGCTGGTGCGCCAAGTGGCTTCACAAGGCGTGACGGTGCTCTACACCGAGCACAACATGGACGCCGTGTTTGGCGTGGCCGATCGGGTGCTGGTGCTGATGCAAGGTCTCTTGGTGGCCGACGGCCTGCCTGACGTGGTGGCGCAAGACCCGCAGGTGCGCGAGCGCTACTTGGGGATGGATTTCGATCTGAACGCTAACGTGAATACCGATGCGAAAGGCCTGCCCGTTGCTCAACGTTGAAGGCCTGAACGCCTGGTATGGCCAAGCCCAGGCTTTGTTTGACGTGAGTTTGTCGGTGGGCGAGGGCGAATTGGTCGTCATTCAGGGCTTGAATGGCGCAGGCAAATCCACCTTGCTGCAAAGCCTGATCGGCATCGGCCCCCGAGCCCGAGGTCGAATTGAATGGCAAGGCCGGCCCATCCAAGACTGGCCCGCCCATCGCCGCGCCCGCGCAGGCTTGGGCTTTGTGGCCGAAGACCGTCGCCTTTTCACCGGCCTGTCGGTGAAAGAGAACCTGTGGATAGCAGCCCAAACCCAACCGGTTTCCAGCGGGCAAGACACAGCCGACCAGCGATGCGAGCGAGTTTTGGCCTTGTTTCCGCAGCTCAAAGCCATGTTGCACCGCCCGGCCAGCCAAATGAGCGGAGGGGAGCAGCAAATGCTGGCGCTCGCCCGCACCCTCATGACGGCCCCGCGCCTTTTGTTGCTGGACGAGCCCTGCGAGGGCATTGCCCCGGTGTTGGTGGCGGCCATGCGCGATGCGCTGCTGCAGCTGGCCCGTGAAGGCGTGGCCATGCTGGTGGCCGAGCAAAACAACATTTTGGCCAAACATGCCCAGCGGGTGCTGGTGCTGACCAGCGGGCGCATACAAACGGTAGCCTGAACCCAACAACGCGGTCACAAGGCATCCCTTACACTGCCCGACAAGCACGAGTGGCCCTAGCCACCAGAGACAACACACCATGATCATCACCAGCCTGCTCGACACCGACCTGTACAAGTTCACCATGATGCAAGTCGTGTTGCACCAGTTTCCGGGTGCGCAGGTGGATTACAAATTCAAGTGCCGCAACCCTGGGCTCCCCTTAGCACCCTATGTGGAAGAGATTCGCCAAGAAATCCGCTCGCTGTGCTCTTTGAGCTTCAAGGAAACCGAGCTGCAGTACCTGCGCTCGCTGCGGTTCATCAAAAGCGACTTTGTGGATTTTTTGGGGCTGTTCAAGCTCAACGAAAAATGCATTCAGGTCACGGCGCTGCCATCCGGTGAGATCGACATCACCATTCAAGGGCCATGGCTGCACACGATTCTTTTTGAGATCCCGGTGCTGGCCATCGTCAACGAGGTGTTTTTTCGCAACACCCAAAAGGTGCCTGACCTGATGGAGGGCCGCAGGCGCTTGGACACCAAGATTGCCCAGCTCAAAGCACCAGGCCTTGAAACCCTCAAAATCGCCGACTACGGCACACGCCGCCGGTTCTCGCGCGCCTGGCATGAAGAGGTTCTGCGGGTGCTGTCGGCGCGTTTGGGTACGGGACCCAAGGGCCAATTCGCGGGCACCAGCAATGTCTATTACGCCTATTTGCTGGGTTTGACCCCGCTGGGCACCATGGCGCATGAGTATTTGCAAGCGGCGCAAGCTTTGGGCCCCAGACTGCGCGACAGCCAGATTTTTGCCTTCGAGTCTTGGGCCAAAGAATACCGGGGCGACCTGGGCATTGCCCTGAGTGATGTCTACGGTTTCAACGCCTTCTTGCGCGATTTCGATTTGTATTTTTGCAAGTTGTTTGACGGGGCTCGCCACGACAGTGGTGACCCATTTAGCTGGGGTGAGCGCATGATTGCGCACTACCAGTTGAACCGGGTGGACCCGAAAACCAAGACACTGATTTACAGCGACGGTTTGACCATTCCCCGAACGATTGCCTTGTTCGAGCAATTCAGGGGCCGTTGCCAACTGGCTTTTGGCGTGGGCACCAACCTGACCAATGACCTGGGGTACGAGCCGCTGCAAATCGTCATCAAAATGACGCGCTGCAATGGTCAGCCTGTGGCGAAATTGTCGGACTCACCTGGCAAAGGCATGTGTGATGACGAGAAGTATTTGGCGTACTTGCGCCAAGTGTTTGAAATCGACTTGCCCACGGCTGCCATCTAAATCCGAAAGAAATCGAAATGCTGACCTTGTTGATCTGTCTGTTTGTGGTGGCATACGCTGCCATCGCTTTGGAGCATCCGCTCAAGGTGAACAAAACAGCAACGGCCTTGTTGGCCGCAGGGGGTCTTTGGACCATTTATGCGGTGGGTGCCAACGATCCTCAAACCATTTCTCATGAGTTGGGCGAATCGTTGATGTCGACCGCCCAAATTGTGTTTTTCTTGATGGGTGCTATGGCCATCGTGGAAGTGATTGACGCCCACAATGGTTTTGATGTGTTGACTTCGCGCGTGAAAACGAGCTCTTTGTCTCGTTTGATGTGGCTTGTGGGTTTTGTGACCTTCTTTTTAAGCTCAGTGCTCGATAACCTGACCACCGCCATCGTCATGGTTTCCTTGATGAAGAAGCTGCTCGACCAACGCGAGGATCGATTGTTTTTTGCGGGTGCCATTGTCATTGCCGCCAATGCTGGGGGGGCTTGGTCACCGATTGGTGACGTGACCACCACCATGCTTTGGATCGGGGGGCAAATCACGGCCTTGGAAATCATGAAAGGGGTCTTTTTACCGGCTCTGGTCAGTTTCTTGATTCCTACTTTTGTCATGTCTTGCTTGCTCAAAGGCCGAGCCGTGACGCCACCAACCCATAACGTGGATGCCCAAGAGGCCAACACCTCGCCTTTTGAAAAAAATCTGATGTTTTTCTTGGGTTTGGGGGTTTTGATGGCCGTTCCGGTCTTCAAGAGCATCACCTCTTTGCCACCCTTCATGGGCATACTTTTGGGCCTTGGTTTCATTTGGCTGATTGGCGATTTGGTGCACAAGGACAAGCCAGATGAGGACAAATCGCACCTCACATTGGTCAGTGCATTGACCCGGATTGACATGAGTGCCGTTTTGTTTTTTGCAGGCATTTTGTTGGCTGTGGCCACACTGGAGCACACCCATATCTTGGCTTCTTTGGCCCAATGGCTTGACCAACAAGTGGGCCAACTCGACATCATTGTGATCATCATTGGCTTGGTGAGTGCAGTGGTAGACAACGTCCCCTTGGTGGCCGCTGCCATGGGCATGTACAGCCTTGAGCAACATCCAACCGACAGTTTTTTGTGGGAATTTTTAGCTTACTGCGCAGGTACGGGCGGTTCGATTTTGATCATCGGGTCGGCTGCTGGTGTGGCGGCGATGGGCATTGAAAAAATTGATTTCGTTTGGTATTTGAAAAAAATCAGTCTGTGGGCATTGTTGGGTTACTTGGCCGGAGCCCTTGTCTACATCGTTCAATTTCAATTCATGCATTGACCTTTTGGGTCATCGCTTAGGAGGTGTTTCGTGACTAAATCCCGTATCTTGGTGGCCCGTGCCATCTTTCCCGAGGTCCTGCAGTCTTTGGCGCAGGTGTTTGACGTCGAGAGCAACCAGGCCGACGAGGTTTGGTCTGCCGAAGAGCTGACCCGTCGCATGCAAGGCAAAGTGGGCGCTTTGACCACGGGCAGTGAGCGCATCGACGCGGCGCTCTTGCAGGCCAACCCTCAGCTCAAGATCGTGGCCAACATGGCCGTGGGTTTCAACAACTTCGATGTGCCCGCCATGACCGCCGCAGGCGTGCAGGCCAGCAACACGCCTGATGTGTTGACCGAAACCACGGCCGACTTTGGCTTTGCCTTGCTCATGGCCACGGCCCGCCGCGTGACCGAGAGCGAGCATTACCTGCGTGCCGGTTTGTGGACCAAGTGGAGCTACGACATGTTTGCCGGTGCCGAGGTGCATGGCTCGACCATTGGCATCATCGGCATGGGCCGCATCGGTCAAGGCATTGCCCGCCGCGCCGCCCACGGCTTCGGCATGAATGTGATTTACCACAACCGCTCGCGCCTGAGCGCCGAGCTGGAAGCCGAATGCAAGGCCCGCTACGTGTCCAAGCAAGAGCTGTTGCAAACGGCCGACCATGTGATGCTGGTCGTGCCCTACAGCGCCGAGTCGCACCACACCATCGGCGCGGCTGAATTGGCGCAAATGAAGCCCACCGCCACTTTGGTCAACATCGCACGCGGCGGCATTGTGGACGACGCGGCTTTGGCCAAAGCGCTGGCGGCCCGCCAGATCGCTGCGGCGGGCATCGATGTGTTCGAGGGCGAGCCCTCGGTGCACCCCGAATTGCTCAAGGTGTCCAACGTGGTGCTCACACCCCACATCGCCAGCAGCACGGTCAAAACCCGCATGGCGATGGCCCAATTGGCCGCTGACAATTTGGTGGCTTACCTCACCCGTGGGAAGGCCTTGACGCCACTGAACACCGTGACAGGCTCCGCTGCATGAACGAGTGGTTGCTGCTCGCGCTGGGTGGGCTGAATTTGTTAGCTTTGGTGTTTTTATTGCTGCGTTCGCGGGTGTCGCCCGAGGCGCAGGCCGAACGGATCGCAGAATTTCTGGCAGAGAAAACCGCCGAACAAACGGCTACAAAAGCGTCTGAGCAGACTGCGTGGCAGCAGCAACAGTTTGCTGCCGCGCAGGCGCAAACAGAGCGATTGGAGCGCGAGATGCGCACCGAGATCAGCCAATCCAGCGTGCAAGGCCGGCAAGAAGCCATGCACAACCTCACGCTGTTCCAGCAATCGCTGCTGCAGCAAAGCGCCGAGGCCACCCGCACGCAAAACCAACAAATTGACGCCTTGGCCCAGCAACTGGCCTTGCTGCAAAAAAGCCTGACCGACAGCTTGGCGCAACAAGTCAATGCACTGTCAGAGGCCAACGCCCGGCGCCTGACCGAGATGCGCGGCACCATGGAAACCCAGCTGGCCCAGCTGCAGCAAAGCAACGCCGCCAAGCTCGATGAAATGCGCCAGACCGTGGACGAAAAACTCCAGGCCACGCTGCAAGCCCGTCTGGGCGAGAGCTTCAAACAAGTGGCCGACCGGCTGGAGCAGGTGCATAAAGGCTTGGGCGAAATGCACACCTTGGCGCAAGGCGTGGGCGACCTCAAACACCTGCTGACCAACGTCAAAACCCGGGGCATGTTTGGCGAGGCGCAACTGGCCTCCTTGCTTGAACAAGTGCTCACCCCAGAGCAATACGCCGTGCAAGTGGCCACCAAACCTGGTGACAAAAACCGGGTGGACTTCGCCATCCGCTTGCCAGGTCGCTCGGACAGCGGCCAGCCCGTGTGGTTGCCGATCGATGCGAAGTTCCCCAACGAAGACTACGAACGCCTGCTCGAAGCCCAAGGCCGCGCCGACCCGGTGCAGGCCGAGTTGTGCGCCAAAGCCCTGGAGACGCGCATCAAGTTGGAAGCCAAGTCGATTGCTGAAAAGTACCTGGAGCCACCCCACACGACCGACTTTGCGGTGATGTTCTTGCCCACCGAGGGCTTGTATGCCGAGGTACTCCGTCGCCCCGGTTTGATGGAAACCTTGCAGCGCGACCACCGCGTGACGCTGGCGGGGCCCACCAATTTGATGGCCATGCTCAACGCCCTGCAAATGGGTTTCAGAACGCTCGCGCTTGAAAAACGCTCCAGCGAAGTCTGGCAAGTGCTGGGCGCGGTGAAAACGGAGTTTGGCAAATTCGGGGATGTGCTGTCCAAGGTGCGCAACCAGACCCAGACCGTGCTCAACACGCTGGACCAGGCCCAAACCCGCAGCAACGTCATGAGCCGCGCCTTGCGGCAAGTGGACGCGCTGCCTGAATTGCAGGCTCAGGCGCTGCTGCCGGGTGGCCCGGATTTACCCGACGAGGTGGCTGATTGACGCCAGACTTGGCCCGGTTGATTGCAGGCCAAATGTTCCTGCACGCCTGCATGGCGGGCGCGCGAATGGCCATCCCTTTGTTGGCCCTCAAGCAAGGCTTCAGTCCTGTTGCGGTGGGTGCTTTGTTGGCCTTGTTTGCACTGGCCCCCATGTTTCTGGCATTGCCTGCCGGCCGTTACAGCGACCGCCGTGGTTTGCAAAAACTCATGCGCGTGAGCGTGGTTATAGCCGCATCTGGGGTTCTTTTGTCGGCGGTGTGGCCCATTTTCCCGGTGATGTGTTTGAGCGCCTTGGCGGTTGGAGGCGCCACGGGGATGGTGTTGATCGCATTGCAACGCCATGTCGGCCGCATGGCGACAGATCCAGCCGCGCTCAAAGTGGCCTTCAGTTGGTTGTCACTCGGCCCTGCGGTGTCTAATTTTGTGGGGCCCGTCGCGGCGGGTTTGTTGATCGACTTCGCAGGACCATCCGCTGGCGATGTTGTGGGTTTTCGCTGGGCGTTTTTGTTGATGGCGGTGTTTCCGCTGTTCACTTGGTTTTGGGTGCGTCAGGTGCCGGAGTTGCCGTTGTCCCCCGAGTTGCCCAACGCCCAACCGCGCCGTGCCTTGGATTTGCTGGCCGAGCCGATGATGCGGCGCTTATTGGGCGTGAACTGGTTGTTGGCGTCGTGCTGGGATGTCCACACTTTTGTCGTGCCGGTTCTGGGCCACGAGCGCGGTTACAGCGCGTCGGTGGTGGGGTCTATTTTGGGGGCGTTCGCTTTGGCATCGGCTTTTATTCGGGTTTGTTTGCCCTTCATTTCAAAGCACGTCAAAGAGCACCAAATCATCACGTTCGCGATGGCCTGCACGGGTGTGATTTTTGTCTTTTATCCCTTCATGCCGACACCTTGGGCCATGGCTGCGTGTTCGATTTTGCTGGGTTTGGTGTTGGGCACCGTGCAACCCATGATCATGAGCACTTTGCACCAGATCACCCCGCCACACCGACAAGGCGAGGCTTTGGGCTTGCGCTTGATGAGCATCAACGCCTCCAGCGTGCTGATGCCGATGCTGTTTGGTGCTGCGGGGGCCATCGCAGGCGTTGCCCCGGTGTTCTGGGTGGTGGGTGCAGCCGTGGGTACAGGTTCTCGTGCCGCTTGGTTTTTGCGGCCAGGCCATGCCCATGCGTCCAAGCCTTAAGACACCTTGAGTTGGTAAAACGCGCAAATGGCCTGCCAAGCCGCTTCGGGCGTGTCCACGTAATGGATCAGGTTCAGGTCATCGGCTGAGATCATGCCTTCTTCCACCAGCAGCTCGAGGTTGAGCAAACGCTGCCAATAATCGCTGCCAAACAACAAAATCGGCACCTGCTTGGATTTGCGTGTTTGGACCAAAGTCATCACCTCAAACAACTCGTCCAGCGTGCCAAAACCACCCGGAAACGCCACCAAAGCTTTGGCCCGCATCATGAAATGCATTTTGCGCAGCGCAAAGTAATGGAACTTGAAGCTCAGGCCTGGCGTCACATACGCATTGGGTTGTTGCTCGTGGGGCAGGGCGATGTTCAGGGCCACCGACAGCGCACCGACCTCCGAAGCGCCCCGATTGGCCGCTTCCATGATGCCGGGGCCGCCGCCTGTGCAGATGAAGAGCTTTTCATGCTGGGGTAGGCAATCGCATGACCGCGCGACCATTTGGGCAAAAATCCGGGCGTTTTCATAATGCTCTGCATTGCGCAGCAGGGCTTGCGCTTGATGAATGGCCTGAGATGGGCCACTTTGCAGCGCTGATTTCAAACGTGCTTCTGCGGTGGATCGGTCGACAAACCTGGCGCTGCCGAACACCACCACCGTGTGTTCAATGCCCGCCTCGGCTTGGGCTAGATCCGGCTTGAGCATTTCCAACTGAAAACGAATGCCCCGGGTTTCGCGGCGCAACAAAAATTCCGGGTCGGCGAATGCCAAGCGGTGCGCCTCGGGCAGCAGCCAGTCGCTGGTGGGGGACTCGTTTTGCAAATCCGCCCAAGCGTGGGCCAAGGTGGCGTCTTGAATATTGGGTGTGTCGGGTGCGTTGGGTATTTTGGGCATGCGTTCATTGTGCATGGCCATGAAAAAAGCCCCTTGCGGGGCTTTCTTTGGGGAACATGATCAAGGGATCAGACGCGCTTGCGGTATTCGCCAGTGCGGGTGTCGATTTCAATCTTGTCGCCTTGGGCTACAAACAAAGGCACGGGCACTTCCAAACCGGTGGCGATTTTGGCGGGCTTGAGCACTTTGCCGGAGGTGTCGCCTTTGACGGCTGGCTCGGTCCAAGTGATCTCGCGCACCACGCTGGTGGGCAATTCAACCGATATGGCTTTCTCGTTGTAGAACACCACTTCGAGTTCCATGCCGTCTTCGAGGTAGTTCAAAGCGTCGCCCATGTTGGTGGCTTCGACTTCGTACTGGTTGAACTCGGTGTCCATGCAGACGTACATCGGGTCAGCGAAGTAAGAGTAGGTGCACTCTTTTTTGTCCAAGATGACTTGGTCCATCTTGTCGTCAGCACGGAACACGTTTTCGGTGCCGAAGTTGGCGATCAAGCTCTTGAGCTTCATGCGCACGGTCGACGAGCCGCGGCCGCCACGTTGGTATTCGGTGCGCAGGACGACCATGGGGTCTTTGCCGTGCATGATGACGTTGCCGACGCGGATTTCTTGAGCGGTTTTCATAGGAATTAAGTCTGAAATGAAAAGGGGTGGCCAAAAGCCAAGCCCACTATTCTAACCTGTGGGGCTTGGTTTTCGAGCGAAATCTCGTTGCTCTACGGAAGAGGTTGAGATTGTGTGAAGATTGACTGTCCGTACCTGATAGCGTACGATAAAGCGAGGAGTTCAACATGCAAACCCTTTCCGCCAGTGACGCCCGCGCCAACCTTTACCGTTTGATGGATCAGGCAGCCGAGTCGCATCAACCCATTGTCATCACGGGCAAGCGCCACGATTCGATCTTGTTGTCTGCAGAGGATTGGCAAGCGATTCAGGAGACGCTGTATCTGCTGGCTGTACCTGGCATGCGCGAGTCCATCAAGGAGGGCATGGCCGAGTCAGTGGACGACTGCGCAAAGGAGCTGAACTGGTGAGCTGGCAGCTGGTGTTTGCCAAGCATGCCCAAAAGGATGCTCCGAAACTGGCGTCTGCCGGGCTCAAGCCCAAAGCGCAAGAACTGCTGGCCATGATTCAAGAAAACCCTTTTCAGAATCCGCCGCCTTATGAAAAGTTGGTGGGCGATCTGGCTGGGGCGTACTCCCGGAGGATCAACATCCAGCATCGCTTGGTCTACGAGGTTCTGGCCGAGCAAAACACCGTCAAAGTGCTGCGCATGTGGTCACACTCATCAGTTGGCTGACCAAATCGGTTTGTTGAAGCAGCCGTTTCCGCGCAGTTTGCGCACATGCCGTCCAGTCTGTCAGCGCGTTGGAATTGAGCGAGGTCAATTCCCCACTCTCCATCCCATTCCACACCCGATGCGCCTTGCGCAAGCTCTCCGGCGCTTGCATCCAATCTAAAAAGGCTTCCAGTTTGGCGTGGTGGGCATCATCATCCTGCGGGTAGATGTGCCAGATGAAGGGCTGGTCCGCCCAAGGCGTGAACCAGTCGCTATTGGCGAGAGCTGTGAAAGCGGTCCTGCTGGAAGAAACTGCGCTTGAAGACAAAGGACCAGCTGCTCGAAAAGACGGTGCTCATGCCGCCGACCCAGCCGTTGAACAGGTACAACAGTGCCACGCCAGCGCCAATGGTGAGGCCGCCCAGCAAGTAGTGCTACCAGCCGATAGGGAAGAAGGTGTTGATGAGGGACATGGTATTGGATTATCCTCAAGGTCTATTTGTTGTTTGGCATAGGGCTGAACAACGCCGTGTCTTTATGCCGCTAAGTCAACAGTGTCGTTTATTCTGTCTTGTTGCCAGAGTAGAAATGAATTTTTCGATCACCTGTGATTCTTGGAGCCTGTGTTGAATTTTTCTAGCATATGAAAATTTTTATTTCCATTTTATTCTTGGCCTTCAATTTTGTATTCAATGCCTTTGCTCAAGATTTTAGCTACCCTTTGGGTGAGGATAAATTCATCAATTTACCAAAAGGTGATTGGAAGTTGATTGATCCAAAAAAATTCGAAATTAATAATGATTATTTCGATGGTTTGATATTTGAAGAGAAAGATTTTAATGGATCCCCGGTTTTAATTTTCGTTAGGAAAACAATTTCGAAAGGGGGTGGTAACCACGGTTTTCCAGCATGCCTTAGAATGCAAAATTTAAACTTGGATCATTTTTATGGTAATTTTAATTCCATTTCGCCTCTTAATTCAAGGTATTGTGGTGGCTTTAAGCATTTTCCCGATGTAAAAAATCTCAAAGATAAAATAATTATTAATGAACCTTATGGGAAAAAAATTAATAACGTGATTGCAGCTTTATACCAAAAAGAGTCAGTAATTATTCATACATTTTACAATGCCAAATCCAATGATTATGGGGTTTTTGTTGCTATTGTAAAGCCTGCTAGTAAAGTTATTGCAAAGGGTGGTCTTGAATTTAATAATATATTGCATTGGAGTGATTTGTACTCCAGGGATATATCGAGATCATTTATTTACGGTGAAAAATCAAATTCAATAAATTTTTATTTTGATGCCGATGAAATGGCAAAAAAAGAAAACAAAGAGTCAGTTGGATTTATTGGGATGAGTACGACATCAATTCAACCTTCAATTATCACAGAGACCTCGAAATATCTGAAGGATCAATTGGCATCGCAGCAAAAGTCTGCCGAGGAAGCTGCTTCCAAGGAAAAACTGCTTGCTGACCAGAAGCCTAAAGAAGAGCAGCGCTTGGCGGAAGCCGCAAGAAACAAAGAACAACAGAAATTGGCTTTTGAGTCGCAGCAAAAAGAGCAACTACGCCTGGCTCAAGAAGTCAAGTTGCGCGAGCAAGAGAAACTGCTGGCAGACCAGAAGGCCAAAGAAGAGCTGCGCTTGGCTGAAGACGCAAGACTCAAAGAACAACAGAAGCTGGCTTTGGAGGCACAGCAAAAAGAGCAACTGCGCCTCGCTAAAGAAGCCAAGTTGCGTGAACAAGAGAAGCTGCTGGCAGATCAGAAGGCCAAAGAAGAGCAGCGCTTGGCTGAAGACGCAAGACTCAAAGAGCTACAAAAGCTGGCTTTGGAGGCGCAGCAAAAAGAGCAGGCCCGCCTGGCACAGGAAGCCAAACAGCGTGAGCAAGACAGGTTGATTCAACTCAGTAGGATCAAAGAGTTGGAGGCGGTGGCCGAAAGTGCAAGGGCCAAAGATTTGGAGTTGGCCAAACTCAAGGAAGAACTGGCCAGCATGAAGGGTAAAAAGGAAGCCGCTTCAGCCGCTGCCGTCACTCGCAAGGCTTTGGTGATCGGCAATGACAATTATTCGAGTGTGTCCAAGCTGGTCAATGCGCGCCAAGATGCCAATGCCGTTGGCAAGTCTTTGACCGACTTGGGCTACAAGGTGACGGTCAAGAACGACTTGAATGAGAAGGACATGAAAGCTGTCCTGCGCCAATTCAAGAACGAACTAGAGGGGGGTGATGAAGTCGTGCTCTTCTACGCGGGTCACGGGATTCAGATCGGCTCTACCAACTATCTCTTGCCCATCGACATCAAAGGTGAGAGTGAAGACCAGGTTCGTGACGATGCCATTCAATTGCAAAGATTGCTCGATGACATGAACGACAGAAAGGTCAAGTTGACCCTCGCTGTCATTGATGCCTGTCGCGACAATCCTTTTCCGAAGTCGGGCCGAGCGATTGGCACACGCGGCCTTGCGCCTACAACTGCTGCAACAGGGCAAATGATCATCTTTTCAGCGGGTACGGGGCAGCAGGCTTTAGACAAATTGGGGCCGGGTGACAAAAATCCTAATGGCTTGTTCACCCGTATGTTTCTCAGCGAGATGAAAACACCCGGCCTGCGAGTTGACAACATGATTCGCGATGTACGTCGCAAGGTTGTCGAAGCGGCTAAATCAGTCGGTCATGAGCAAGTGCCAGCGATCTATGACCAAGTGGTAGGGGATTTTTACTTCAACAAATAGTCTTGATGCCAGGCTGAAACGAATTGAAGGTTCTGCCAAAGGCGGCAGAACCCTTGCCGAAAGTCAGCAATGTCAACTCTCTTAGCCAGTCGCCTTGACCAATGTAAGCATTTGGCAGGATAAATCGCTTTGCGTCAGTAGCCGTTGCCTTATGACTTGCGCGCAGGCCCTCCATTCGGCCTGCCCATTTGAATTAAAACTCTCCCATTCACCGGACTCCACCCCATTCCACACCCGATGCGCCTTGCGCAAGCTCTCCGGCGCTTGCATCCACTCCAAAAACGCTTCCAGCTTGGCGTGGTGGGCATCATCATCCTGCGGGTAGATGTGCCAGATGAAGGGCTGGCCTGCCCACAGGGCACGTACCAATGAGTCCTCGCCTCGCACAAAGTTCAGGTCGCAAGCCCAGAGCATCTCGTCAAAGCTGTTTTGGTCGGTATAGAGCAGGGCACCCCAGTTGAGCTGAATTCCATCGGTCGGCATGTTCGACAAAGCTTGTTGCACAGCCGCCAGTGGGCGGCCGGGGGTGACCAGCAGGTGGTGCGGCGTTCCTTGTAGTTGGGTCAGGAGTTGGGGCAGGGCGGCAGGTTCGTAACAAAACAGGCTGATCAACAGCCCGCCGGGTGCCAGATCCGGGGCGTGTTGTTGTCGCCAAGCTGCACGGTCAAAGCGCTGCTGCCGTTCCAGCAAGTCGGATTCTCGCAACAGGCCCCCTGTGTCGGGGGTGAAGCCGGGATAAAAGAAAGTTTTGGTCCAACCCTTGGCCGGACCGCTCATCACGGGTGAGGGCAGACCGTGCATGCGAGGCACCCAGTCTTCGGCGCTGAGGTATTCGAGGTTGATCCAGGCGGGTTGTTGTGCGTGCGTGGCGACACCGTGGGCGACGAAGGCTTCGGGCAGGGTGCAGCCAAACGCTTCGACCCACACGTCTGCAGGCTTCAAGGTTTTCAACACATCGCTTTGGCTGGCTGCGCCCCAGGGCAGCACTTGCAGATGGGGCTGGGCATGGGCGTCGGGGGCCATCCATGAAAGGGCCGAGGCGTCGTCCACCCACAAGCGCACCGATTGGCCTTGGGCCAGCAACTGGCAGGTGAGCCGCCAGCACACGCCCAGATCGCCGTGGTTGTCGATGACGGTGCAAAAAATGTCCCAAAGTTTTTCGGCGTGGCGCGTGTTCATGGCTCGAATTGTCGCTTGGCTGGGTGCAGGCATTCGCAAGCAGGGGCTCGCTCCCACTTCAGGCCGGGGTATGGGTTTGCCGCGACAATAAGCTTCATGACAGCGGCACACGACGACATTTTGCTGGCCCAAGTGGCCGCGCTTCCTGCATTGCCGGGGGTTTACCGCTATTTCGACGCGCAGGGCCAAGTTCTGTATGTGGGCAAGGCCAAGCAGCTCAAAAAGCGGGTCTCGAGCTATTTCCAGAAGGACCATGGCGGCACACGCATTGGCCACATGGTCAGCAAGATCGCCCGCCTGGAGACCACGGTGGTGCGCTCCGAAGCCGAGGCACTGCTGCTCGAAAACAACCTGATCAAGACCCTCAGCCCGCGTTTCAACATCCTGTTTCGGGACGATAAAACTTACCCCTACCTCAAGCTCACGGGCAATGGCACGCTGTTTTTGAAAGCAGTGGAGGGTGCGCCTGAGCCGCAAACCTTTCCCCGTGTGGCCTATTACCGCGGTGCGGTTGAAAAAAAGCACCGCTACTTTGGCCCGTTTCCAAGTGCGTGGGCGGTCAAAGAATCGATTCAGCTTTTGCAAAAGGTGTTTCGCCTGCGCACCTGCGAAGACACGGTGTTTGCCAACCGCACCCGACCCTGTTTGCTGTTCCAAATCAAGCGCTGTTCTGGCCCCTGTGTGAACCTCATCTCGCCTGAAGCCTATGCCGACGATGTGCAACACGCCGAGCGCTTTTTGAAGGGCGAAACCCAATCGCTCTTGCAAGAGATGGAAGCGCGGATGATGGCCCATGCCGATCGCCTGGCTTTTGAGCAAGCGGCCGAGGTCCGCAACCAGATGACGGCGTTGTCGAGGGTGCTGCACCAGCAGTCGGTGGACACGGGCACCGACACCGATGTGGACATTTTGGCCGTGCGGGTGCAGGGCGGACGCGCTTGCGTGAACTTGGCCATGGTGCGCGGCGGTCGGCATTTGGGCGACCGGGCTTACTTTCCGGCGCATGTGGAAGATGCCCACGCTTTGCAGGCCATCGAAGACGATGAACAACCGCAGGTGGCGGTTGAGGTGCAGGTGCTCGAAGCCTTCATGGCCCAGCACTACATTGGTATTCCGGTTCCGGCGGCGTTGATCACCAGCGTGGCGGTCGACAAAGCGTTGGTGGCGGCCTTGTCGCAGCAAGCGGGTTACAAAATTGCAGCCGTGCACAACCCCCGCGAGCAGCGCCGGGTGTGGCTGGAGATGAGCGAGAAAAACGCCGACATCAAGTTGGCCCGTCTCTTGGCCGAAGAGGGCTCGCAACAAGCCCGCACCCGGGCCCTTGCGGACGCGCTGGATTTGGCCCCGGACGATCTGAACGCCTTGCACATCGAGTGTTTTGACATCTCGCACACGGCGGGTGAAAACACCCAAGCCTCTTGTGTGGTGTTTCGCCAGCACAAGATGCAGAGCAGCGAATACCGCCGCTACAACATCGAAGGCATCACGCCGGGCGACGATTACGCGGCCATGCGCCAGGTGTTGTTGCGCCGTTACGGCAAATTGGCCGAGGCCTTGCGCTCCGGCGAGGGCACGGCGCGGTTGCCTGACTTGGTGCTGATTGACGGCGGCAAAGGGCAAGTCAGCATGGCCCGCGAAGTGTTCACCCAATTGGGGCTGGACTTGTCGCGCATCGTCGGCGTGGAAAAAGGCGAAGGCCGCAAGGTGGGCCTGGAGGAGCTGGTGTTTGCCGATGGCCGCGAGAAGGTTTATCTGGGTAAGGATTCGGCCGCGCTCATGTTGGTGGCCCAAATTCGCGACGAGGCGCACCGTTTCGCCATTACGGGCATGCGGGCGCAGCGCGCCAAAGTGCGCATGGGCGGCAGCAAGATCGAAGAAATCCCCGGCATCGGGCCACGCAAACGGGCCAAATTGCTGCAACGTTTTGGTGGTGTGCGCGGCGTAGAAAGTGCGAGTGTCGAAGATTTGCTGGGCGTGGAGGGCATTTCGCGCGAATTGGCCGAGACCATTTACAACGCCTTGCACTGAAACCTATTTGTAGCAGCGGCGCCCCCGCCGCGAAAGAACCACCGCAGACCACGACCCATCATCCCGGGGCGGGGCTTCTCCAGTGTCAACCAGCGGTCATGCGCTTGATGCACAATCAGCCCATGTTTTTCACGATCCCCACCATCATGACTTGGACGCGCATTGTCGCGATCCCTTTGATCATTGGCGTGTATTACTTGGACAGCCTGTCGGTGGAGACGCAAAACCTGATCGCCACCATCTTGTTTGTGCTGTTTGCGTTCACCGATTGGTTGGACGGATTTTTGGCCCGAAAACTCAACCAGACCTCGGCATTTGGGGCCTTTTTGGACCCCGTGGCAGACAAGTTTTTGGTGTGCGCTGCCTTGCTGATGCTGGTGCAAATGGACCGGGTGAACGTGTTGGTGGCACTCATCATCATTGGCCGCGAAATTGCCATCTCGTCTTTGCGCGAATGGATGGCACAGATCGGCGCTGGTAAAAGCGTCGCCGTTCACATGGTGGGCAAACTCAAGACCACGGTGCAGATGGTGGCGATCCCGTTTTTGCTTTACAACGGGACGCTGTTGGGTGTGATTGACACCCGCGTTTGGGGTGCCGTGCTGATTGTGATCGCGGCCGTTTTGACGGTGTGGTCCATGGTTTATTACATGCAAAAGGCCTTGCCTGAAATCCGAGCCCGCGTGAAATGATCGGGGGCTGGTCATCTGTGGCTTGGGTGAGGGCGACACCAGTGGTGTTTGTGTTGATCTGGGCCACGGGCTTCATCGTGGCCCGTTTCGGCATGCCCCATGCACCCCCTCTGTCTTTTTTGTCGGTACGTTATGCCTTGTCGATTGCGTGCTTTTTGACTTGGATCGTCTGGGCCAAAGTGGCTTGGCCCCAAAGCCGTCGGCAATTTTTGCACTTGTCGGTCACCGGCATCTTGATGCACGCAGGCTATTTGGGCGGCGTTTGGGTGGCGGTGAAGGCGGGTATGGGTTCGGGCTTGTCGTCGTTGGTGGTCGGTTTTCAGCCCGTTTTGACGGCCATTTGGCTGGCCTACAGCTTGCGGGGCCATGACCAGCCCGGCATTTCGCGCCGGCAATGGCTGGGTTTGTTGCTTGGTTTTGTGGGTTTGTTGATGGTTGTGTGGCGCAAATTGACCTTGGACACGCCCTTGGACCATGTCACGCCCGCCAACATGGCATGTGCCCTGACGGCTTTGCTCAGCATCACGGTGGGCACGCTGTACCAAAAGCGCTATGTCAAACCCTGCGATGTGCGCACGGCCAACACGGTTCAGTTGCTGGCAGCCTTGTTGGTTACCTTGCCGCTTGCGTTGATGGAAACCGAGCCCATGCGTTGGAACAATGAGCTGGCCGGAGCCATGGCTTGGTCGGTGCTGGGCCTGACGTTGGGGGGCAGTTCGCTTTTGTACTTGCTGATCCAACGCGGTGCGGCGGCTTCGGTCACCAGCCTGATGTATTTGGTGCCGCCCACCACGGCCATGATGGCCTGGCTGCTCTTTGGCGAAACCATCACCGTCGCCACCCTGGTGGGCACAGCCCTCACGGCGCTGGGCGTGAGTTGGGTGGTGCGGCCATCTCGCCACTGACGCAAAACCCCTTGCTTTGTTGCTAAGCTCTTGGTTTTTCGATTTCGCACCCTTTGTTTTTTGATTCACAGAAAGTAACTCGTATGAGCAAGCACCGTATCGCTGTCATTCCCGGAGATGGCATTGGCAAAGAAGTCATGCCCGAAGGCCTGCGCGTGATGGACGCGGCAGCCCGCAAGTTCGGCATTGATTTGCACTTTGACCATTTCGACTTTTCCAGCTGGGATTACTGCGAAAAGCACGGCCAAATGCTGCCCGACAACTGGAAAGACCTGATCGGTGGCCACGATGCTTTGTATTTTGGTGCCGTGGGCTGGCCCGACAAAATTGCCGACCACGTCTCGCTGTGGGGCTCTTTGCTGCTGTTTCGCCGCGAGTTTGACCAGTACATCAACTTGCGCCCAGCCCGCTTGATGCCCGGCATCATCGCCCCCGTGGTGCGGCGTGACGGCAGCGCCCGCCAGCCCGGTGAGATCGACATGTACATCGTGCGTGAAAACACCGAAGGGGAATACTCCAGCGTAGGCGGCCGCATGTTCCCGGGCACCGAGCGCGAGATCGTGATGCAAGAGTCCATCATGACCCGCATTGGCGTCGACCGCGTTTTGAAATTTGCGTTCGAATTGTCGCAATCTCGTCCTAAAAAGCACCTGACCAGTGCCACCAAGTCCAACGGCATCGCCATTACCATGCCTTACTGGGATGAGCGTGTGGCCGAAATGGCCAAGGCTTATCCGGGCATCAACGTGGACAAGTTCCACATCGACATCTTGACGGCCCACTTTGTACAGCGCCCAGACTTTTTTGATGTGGTGGTGGCCAGCAACTTGTTTGGCGACATCCTGAGCGACTTGGGCCCTGCTTGCACGGGAACGATTGGCATCGCGCCCAGCGCCAACCTGAACCCTGACCGGAAATTCCCATCGCTGTTCGAGCCTGTGCATGGTTCGGCCCCCGACATCGCGGGTAAAGGCATTGCCAACCCGATCGGCCAGATCTGGTGCGGCGCGATGATGCTGGAGTTTTTGGGTCACAAAGACGCACACGATGCCGTTTTGGCGGCCATTGAGAAAGTGCTGGCTGCAGGTGCTGATGCACCCCGAACCCCCGATTTGGGCGGAACGGCCAACACGGCGGATGTGGGCAAAGCCATCGCTGCCGCGCTTTGATCGGCTCTTAAACAGGCTTCAACCATTGGCAGCGCATTGAATTTCTCTGATGCGCTGCCTTTTTTATGGATTTTTCAAGGATAAAATTCAATGTTGTACAAACCGGCTGTCCAAAACCTTGTGTTTTGATGTCGGGCACATTCATTGACCCATAAACAATGGATGCTGGACAAGACGACCTTGGTCTGATGGGCACTTTGTGTGCGATTAAAATCAAGGGTGCCAAAGTTCCAGAGCTTCACTTGCCAAATCAATGTGAAGTTTCGAATTGAAGATTTTTTATGTGGGGCGCTTAGCTCAGTTGGTAGAGCGGCTCCTTTACACGGAGTAGGTCGGCGGTTCGAGACCGTCAGCGCCCACCACCACATACAAACCAAGGCGAACCCTGTGTTCGCCTTTTTTGTTGATAACACGAGACTTCAAACATGTTTGATTCGATCCGCAACAACTCCAAAATTTTGATGGGTTTGTTGTTCTTGTTGGTAATTCCTTCTTTTGTCCTGTTTGGCATCGAAGGCTACAAACAGTTCGAGGACAAAGGTGCTGTGGTAGCCCGGGTCGATGGCAACAAGATCACCCAGTCAGAGTGGGATGCGGCTCACCAGGTGGAAGTGGACCGGATTCGCGCATCGGTGCCCAATCTTGACCCCAAGA
The DNA here is from genome assembly GCF_002778285.1 of Limnohabitans sp. 15K. GTDB lineage: Bacteria > Pseudomonadota > Gammaproteobacteria > Burkholderiales > Burkholderiaceae_C > Limnohabitans_A. The sequence goes on along the minus strand of NZ_NESM01000002.1, from coordinate 151,879 downwards.
TGCTGGACTCGGCTGAAGCCCGTTACGCGACTTTGGACAAGTTGGTCAATGACCGTTTGATCGCATTGGCATCGGACAAGCAATTGCTGGTGACCAGCGATCAGCGCTTGGCGCGTTATCTGCAGCAAGACCCTTCGATTGCCGGTTTGCGCGGTGCAGACGGCAAGCTGGACATGGAACGCTACCGCCAACTGGCTGCCAGCCAAGGGATGACCCCTGAAATGCTTGAGGCCCGAGTGCGCCGTGATTTGTCCAATCAGCAAGTCTTGGCAGGTTTGCAAACCTCTGCGTTTGCCACCCAAAGTCAAACCGACACGGCTTTGAATGCTTACTTGCAGCGCCGTGATGTTCAGGTCAAGCGTTGGTCATCCGCTGACTTTGCCGCCAAAGTGGTCACGACAGATGCGGACCTGGAGACCTATTACAAACAAAATGCAGAGCGTTTCCGCACAACCGAAAACGTGGATGTGGAATTCTTGGTTTTGGACTTGCCCTCCTTGCAATCGCGCATCGCATTGCCTGAGCAAGACCTGAAAACTTATTACGAGCAAAACCTTCAGCGCTTGTCGGGTCAAGAACAACGCCGTGCCAGCCACATCCTGATCAACGCGGCCAAAGACCTGCCCGAGGCTGACAAGCAAAAAGCACGCACCAAAGCCGAAGAGTTGTTGGCGGCTGTGCGCAAAGCGCCCAAGAGCTTTGCCGAAGTTGCTCGTAAAAACTCTGAAGACACAGGCTCGGCTCAAAACGGGGGTGACTTGGACTTTTTCTCTCGTGGTGCCATGGTCAAGCCTTTTGAAGACGCGGCGTTCGCTTTGAAAAAGGGTGACATCAGCGACATCGTGACCTCAGATTTCGGCTTTCACATCATTTTGTTGACGGATGTGAAACAGCCGCCTGTGCCGTCGTTTGAATCGATGCGTCCTCAGTTGGAAGCTGATTTGCGCAAACAACAGGCCCAAAGGCAATTTGCCGAATTGGCCGAGACTTTCAGCAACAGCGTTTATGAGCAATCGGACAGCTTGGCACCTGTGGCTGAACGGTTGAAATTGACGGTTCAAAAAGCACAAACCCTGACGCGTACACCTGTGCCTGGTACACAAGGTGTGTTGAGCAACCCCAAACTGCTGCAAGCCATCTTTTCTGAGGATGCGGTCTCCAAGCGCCGCAACACGGCTGCGGTCGAAGTCGCGCCCAACACGCTCGTGTCGGCTCGCATCGTCACCCACCGCCCAGCCACGGTGCGTCCTTTTGACGATGTCAAAGCCGAAGCGCGCCAAGGTTTGACCCAAACCAAAGCGGCCGATTTGGCCAAAGCAGAAGGCATGGCTCGCTTGGCTGCTTGGCAGTCAGAGCCTGCACTAGCTACTTTGGGCGAAGCAATGATCGTTTCTCGCGACCAAGCACTCACGTTGCCGCAAGCGGTGATGGATGCGGCCTTGCGCGCAGACCCTTCCAAATTGCCGGCCTTGGTGGGTGTGGATCTGGGTGTCCAGGGTTATGCGGTGGTTCGTGTCAACAAAATTTTGCCTCGCCCAGAGGCCTCGGCTCAGCAAGCCGAGCAAACCCGTTCGCAATTTGCGCGCTTGTGGTCCCAAGCCGAATCTCAAGCTTATTTGGCGAGCTTGAAGTCCAAATTCAAAGTTGAAATGGTGGCGCAAAAACCTAAAAACTTGGGTGATGTGACTGCCGAAAAGCCCTGAGTCTCGGGCTATAATACAGATCTACGGTGGCTGTAGCTCAGTTGGTAGAGTCCAGGATTGTGATTCCTGTTGTCGTGGGTTCGAGCCCCATCAGCCACCCCAATATTTAAGAGCCCTAGAGACCATTTTGGTTTCTAGGGCTTTTTTCTTTTTCCGAACGATTTAGGGTTGTGTCGTAGGGCTTACTCTTCCTGCTTAAGACCCTAAAGCTAGTTCTGCCAGACCCCGTAGCCCAATCTTTGCAGCCTTATCGCTAAATCGACTTCCATGTATTGGGCATCTCCATAGGGCATGGGGTTGAGCTTTTCGTAGATCTCAGGCATCAGTCTGATGCCGTACTTCATGGCGTACTTGTTGGATTTGATGCCCGCTTTGTGTTGGTCAAAGCGGGTGTCGGGGTCGAGCCCCGTCATTCCTACGTAGACACAAGGCTTGCCAGTCACATAAGCGGGATTGGCCTTTTTGAACTTGGCTTCATTTAGAACATCCTTGTCTAACTCGATGACATAGACCTTATGCCGCTCACGCATGATTGAACTTTCTGTATGACCTTGACGATGGATTTGGGGAAATGCTGGACTTTTCGCGCTGCCCAAGTAGGCGTGGATCGGTTGATTGAAACATTGGCGACACACGCCAGTGCAAACCCTAGCCCGAAATCCTCACTTGTTCAAGAACAATGCGTCATTCGTTTTTTCAATTGCAAATAAAGGGCCAAGCATGAGCACCATGTCACTTCAGATCAACGGTCAGTCAGCGCCTGTTGACGTCGCTCCCAGCACCCCATTGTTGTGGGTGATTCGCGATGAACTCAAACTGACCGGCACCAAATTTGGCTGTGGCATTGCCCAATGCGGCGCCTGCACAGTGCACGTTGACGGCAAGCCAACACGTTCTTGCGTCACCCCTGTCTCGGCCGTGGCCGACAAAAAAATCACCACCATCGAAGGCCTTTCACCGACAGGTGAACACAAATTGCAAAAGGCATGGGTGGCCGAGCAAGTGCCTCAGTGCGGCTACTGCCAATCTGGGCAGATCATGCAAGCAGCAGCTTTGCTTGCGAAAAAGAAAAACCCCACGCGAGATGAAATCGTGGCCCACATGGACGGCAATATTTGCCGATGCGGCACCTACCAACGGATTGTCAAAGCCATTCAACGTGCAGCGAAAGAGGCCTAAGTCATGACCACAATTCAAAACACAAGCACCATGAAACGCCGCACATTTTTGGCCAGCGCCAGCGGTTTGACTTTTTCTCTGGCACTGGGTGGAGCAGGCCTGATGGGCAAGCAAGCCCAAGCGGCAGACAACGCGATGAAGGTCAATGCCTGGATCACCATTGGCACGGACAACAACGTCACGGTGATGGTGCCCACTGGCGAGATGGGCCAAGGCACGCTGACATCTTTGCCTTTGATTTTGGCCGAGGAGTTAGACGCAGACTGGTCGAAGGTCAAGACCGAATTGGCGCCGCCCAATCCCAAGGTCTACGGCAATCCTCATCCTTTGTTGAATGGCGGCCAAGCCTCACTCGCCAGCGTGGCCATTGCAGGCTACTTCAAACCCCTGAGGATTTTGGGCGCTCAAGCCAGGCTCGTGTTGGTCAACGCAGTGGCAGACAAATGGCAAGTGCCATCGACGGAACTGACGACCGACACGGGTTTCGTCATCCACGCGAAAACCAACCAGCGCATCAGCTACGGTGACGTTGCCAAATTCGCCACTGTTCCCGCAGAACTTCCCAAAATCAATGACAGTGATTTGAAAAAACCTGCGCAATTCAAATTGATCGGGCGAGAAGACATTGGTCGCAGCGATGTGAAATCAAAAACCAACGGCACCGCGCAGTTTGGTATCGATGTGAGCGTCCCCGACATGGTTTACGCCACGGTGCTCGAATCCCCTATGGAAGGTGCGAAAGCTGAAAACATCAACAGCGATGAAGCCTTGGCCATTCCAGGTGTGACCAAAGTGATTCCGCTGCCATTTGGTGTCGCGGTCATTGGCACCAGCGTGCACGCCACCCGAATGGCGCGCAACGTGCTGAAACAAAAGGTGACGTGGAACACCACGGGTGCTATCGCGGCCAACTTTGACTCTGAAAAAGCCAAGAAAGATTACGCCAAGCAGGGCATTGGCCCCAATGCGAAAACGATGGATGTTTTCAAACGCGGCGATTCGATCACCGCCATGGGCAATGCCAAGCAAACCATTGAAGCCACCTATTGGACGGAGCACTGCTACCACGCCCAACTCGAGCCGATGAACTGCATTGCGCGCATCCATCCAGACGGTCAGTCGGCTGAGATATGGACGGGCACCCAATTTGCCTTCTTGGGAACGGTCGCTGCCTCTGGTATTTTGAAAACCACCCCAGACAAAATCAAGGTCCATCAACAATTGTTGGGTGGCGGCTTCGGGCGACGCATCGCACCGGACAACATTGCACAAGCCGTGGTCTTGGCCAATGTGACTAAGCAAACCGTCAAGCTGCTGTTGACGCGCGAGGACGACATGGCCGCTGCACGCCCAAGGCCCATGACACACCATGTCATGCGCGCTGGTTTAGACGATGCGGGCAATCTTGTTGGATGGCGTCACCGCTTGGTTGCAGAAAACGTGGATGCCATCGCTTCGGCACCGCGCTTTCAAGCCACGGGCGGACGCGACTACATTGGTTGGAACGGCATCGACCTGCCTCACTACAACATTGAAAACGCCGCCGCCGAGGCCGTGCGTGAAATTCGCGGCATGCGTGTTCATGCCTTCCGAGGCATTGGTGCGGGGCACAACAAGTTTGCGATTGAATGTTTTGTGGACGAAGTGGCGCACGCGAAAAAAACCGATCCACTGGCCATGCGCTTACAACTGACGCAGCACGATGCGAGGGCCAATGCGGTGCTTCGCGAAGTGGCCAAAATGTCAGATTGGAAACGCAAGCGCAACGGCCGTGGCTTGGGCATTGCGTTTTCCGACTACCACGGCACTTTGGCTGCTGGCGTGGTGGAGGTGTCACTGAACCGTCAAACTGGAAAAATCAAAGTTCACCACATGTGGCTGGCGGTCGACCCCGGTTTGGCCGTCCAACCCGTCAATATCTTGGCCCAACTGGAAGGGGCAGCCGTATTTGGTTTGTCGGTCGCCCTGATCGAAGAGTTGACCATCAAAGATGGCGCGCCGGTTCAATCCAACTTCAACGACTACCCCGTGCTTCGCATGAGCGATATGCCTGAGATCCATACCAAGCTGGTGAAGTCAGATGCTGCGCCTACCGGTATGGGCGAAATTGGCGTGTTGCCTGTGGCACCGGCTATCGCCAACGCCATCTTCCAACTCACTGGCAAGCGACTGCGTGCTTTGCCCATGTCACCACAACGCGTCAAAAATGCGTTGACGTGATGGGGTGTTTGACAAGGCGAAGATTCACCCTATCCACGGGGTGTTTGTTCTAGCCTGAATCTGAAAAAGCCCTTTTGGTTCCAGAAGGGCTTTTTTGTTTCTGCATGCCTTTGTTTGTGGGGTCAAGTTGTCCCGTATTGCTCACTGCTTACACCCTACTTATCCACAGCTTTATCCCGTGACTCACTGGCTGGCACGGGCTAACATCGCGGTTTAGTTTGCCGGTACACCATGTCTGCTGTTTTTACCCCCCATTTGAGCGAATTTCCCGCTGACCTTTCCTCTGACAGTCAAATTGCCAAGTTGCGCGTACCACCGCATTCGATCGAAGCCGAGTCGAGCGTTTTGGGGGGCTTGCTTTTGGACAATGGCGCATGGGACCGTGTGGGTGATTTGCTGGTGGACTCCGACTTTTACCGCCACGAGCACAAGCTGATTTACACCGCCATTGGGGCGTTGATTAACACTTCCAAGCCCGCAGACGTCATCACGGTCAGTGAGCAGTTGCAAAACCAAGGTAAAACGGCCGAAATGGGTGGCCTGGGTTACTTGAACTCCTTGGCGCAGTACGTGCCCAGCGCCAGCAATATTCGACGTTATGCCGAGATCGTTCGCGAGCGTTCGATCTTGCGCAAACTTGTGTCAGCCAGTGATGAAATCGCGACCAATGCGTTCAACCCGCAGGGCAAAGCGATTGACCGCATCTTGGACGAAGCCGAGCAAAAAATCTTCAACATTGGGGAAGAAGGCTCGCGCATGAAGCAGGGCTTCCAGTCCATGGACACCCTGGTGGTGGAGCTGCTCGACCGCGTTCAAGAGATGGCCGACAACCCCAACGACATCACGGGCGTGCCGACAGGTTTTTACGATTTGGACCGCATGACCTCGGGTTTGCAGCCCGGCGATATGGTCGTGATTGCGGCCCGACCTTCGATGGGTAAGACGGCTTTTGCGGTCAACATTGCCGAACATGTGGCCTTGAACGAGGGCTTGCCGGTGGCGGTGTTCTCGATGGAAATGGGCGCATCTCAGTTGGCGGTGCGTGTGGTGGGCTCCATTGGCCGCATTGACCAGGGCCATTTGCGCACCGGCAAGCTGAGTGACGACGAGTGGCCACGCTTGACGGAGGCCATCGAAAAATTGCGCACGGTGTCTTTGCACATCGATGAAACACCGGGCCTCACGCCTTCCGAGTTGCGGGCCAACGCGCGCCGTTTGGCGCGGCAGTGTGGCAAGTTGGGCTTGATTGTGGTGGATTACTTGCAGCTGATGAGTGGCTCTGGCGGCTCGGGCGGCGACAACCGCGCGACCGAGTTGGGTGAGATTTCGCGGGGCTTGAAAATGCTGGCCAAAGAACTCCAGTGCCCAGTGATTGCGTTGTCGCAGCTCAACCGAAGCGTCGAGCAACGCACCGACAAACGGCCCATGATGAGCGATTTGCGCGAATCCGGTGCCATTGAGCAAGATGCCGACATCATCATGTTCATTTACCGCGACGATTACTACAACAAGGATTCCAAAGATCCGGGTGTGGCCGAAATCATCATCGGCAAACAACGAAACGGCCCTACTGGCACGGTCCGTTTGACCTTCCTGAAGAACTTGACGCGTTTCGAAAGTTTGGCGTCGGGTCTGAGTGACGATTACTGAGACCCGACTGGCGCTCTTGGCTGACGCTCAGAGAGCGTCGCTGGCAAAGTCGGCCAAGCGCGAACGCTCGCCACGTGCCAAGGTGATGTGGCCGCCGTGTGCCCAGCCTTTGAATCGGTCCACCGCATAGGTCAAGCCCGATGAGCCTTCGGTCAAATAAGGCGTGTCAATTTGGGCCAAATTGCCCATGCAAATGATTTTGGTCCCCGGGCCGGCTCGGGTGATCAAGGTTTTCATTTGCTTGGGCGTCAGGTTCTGGGCCTCGTCAATGATCACGTACTTGTTCATGAAAGTACGGCCGCGCATGAAGTTCATGCTCTTGATCTTGATGCGGCTCTTGATCAGCTCGTTGGTGGCTGCGCGACCCCATTCGCCTGAATTGCCGCCATCGCCCTTGGCCAAAAATTCCAGGTTGTCGTCCAGTGCGCCCATCCAGGGGCCCATTTTTTCTTCTTCAGTGCCTGGCAAAAAGCCAATGTCCTCGCCCACGCTCACCGTAGCACGGGTCATGATGATCTCGGTGTAACGGCGGTCGTCCAGCACCTGGGTCAAGCCTGCCGCCAAGGCCATAAGGGTTTTGCCCGTGCCCGCAGTGCCTGCCAATGTCACGAAATCAATGTCTGGGTCGGTGAGCAAATTGACGGCGAAGTTTTGTTCGCGGTTGCGTGCGGTCACGCCCCAAACGGCATTTTTTTGATGGCCGAAATCTTTCAAGGTCCGCAAGACAGCTGTTTTGCCACGGATTTCGGTCACCCGTGCGTACAAACTCGGTTCGCCCGGTGCTTCGAAATACACAAACTGGTTGATGAACAAGCTGGGCACGATGGGGCCCGATATTCTGTAAAACGTGTTCGTCCCTTGCTGCCAGCTTTCCACTGTTTTACCGTTTTTGACCCAAAAATCGACAGGCAAAGCCAGTGATCCCGGGTAGAGCAAATCACCGTCTTCCAGGGTTTTGTCGTTTTGGTAATCCTCTGCCAGCAAGCCCAGTGCACGGGCTTTGACGCGCATGTTGATGTCTTTGGACACCAGCACCACTTCGCGAGGTGCATGCATCTGCCCGAGCGCTTTGACCACGCCCAAAATCTGGTTGTCTGCTTTGCCTTGGGGTAGGGCCAAGGGCAAGCTCAAATCGAGTGCTTGGGTCTGGAAAAACAATTGGCCCGAGGCATCCGAGTGGCCCCTGACATTCAAGGGTGAGCCTTGGCTCAGGTCTTGGCCTTGACCGGATGCCAAAACGTCGAGCGAGCGACTGGCTTGGCGGGCATTGCGCGCCACCTCGGTCATGCCTTTTTTATGGCCATCCAGCTCTTCCAGGACGATCATGGGCAAGAAGACATCGTGCTCTTCAAACCGAAAAAGGCTCATCGGGTCGTGCATAAGGACATTGGTGTCCAACACGAAAAGTTTCTTAGGGCCGTTTTTGCGTTTGGCGCGGGGCGTTGTGGGCTGGGTGAGCACGGGTTTGGGTGCAGCAGACTTTGGCTCAGTGGAAGTTGCCGGAGCCGTATAAGGTGTTTGACCAGATGCAGACGCAGTTGCAGAAGACGGCTTGCGGGAGCGCGGAGTGGTTTTGGTGTCTGACGCAACGCTGGGCGATGCAACGGCTACTGGCGAACTTGCAACCCCCTTTGGGGCCTTGGTTTCCACTTGAATCATGGCCGGAACGTTTTCCTCCTCAATGCCAGAGGAAACAAAAGCAGACGCAGTCAGGCGGCTGGCACGTTGGGCAGGGGCGGGTGGCAGTGGCATGGGCAATGGCCTCTTGAGGGGTAAATGATTCGGTCGTCGAAAAATAAAAAGCCGCCTGGACAACCAGGCGGCTTTTCAATGAGGAGGGCTGATTTTCAGCGGCATAAAAACATTATGCACGAGCCGAATGTCAAAACTGACACAGGGGGATCATGCTACCGCAGCAGCTTTTTTCAAGTCTTTCACAGCTTTGAGCACTTCTTCCACATGCCCTGGCACTTTCAGACCGCGCCATTCCTGTTTGAGTGTGCCATCTGCACCCACCAAGAAGGTGCTGCGCTCGATGCCTTTGACTTTTTTGCCGTACATGATTTTGTTTTTCACAACACCAAACATGTGGCACATTTTTTCTTCGGTGTCGGCGATCAACTCGAAGGGCAATTCCAGCTTGCCTTTGAAGTCATCGTGGGATTTCATGTTGTCGCGCGAAACGCCCAAAACCAGCGCGCCTGCTTTGACAAAGTCTTTGTACTTGTCACGGAACTGCATGGCCTCTGTGGTGCAGCCGGGTGTGTTGTCTTTGGGATAGAAGAACAAAACCACGGGTTGGCCGAGGTGTGAAATGTTGGAAACTTTCAGTCCGCTGGTCGCGTTAGCTTCAAATTCGGGGAGGGGTTTGTTAAGAACGATCGCCATAAAACTTTGAACTCGCTTGACAGGTGGTGCGCCTGTCAACCTGCAAAGTCGACAGTTTCGCTAAAGGCCGTGGGACCCGGCAACCTTAGATTTTACTCTGAAAGGCGTCCTTCAGGCCAGCTAGACCTTGTGAACAAGGATGGAATGCAAATGCATGCTTTACGTTTCCAGCAACAAAGCCACCACCACCTTGCGTCCTTCGCTGGCCAAAATGTTGTAAGTGCGGCAGGCGGCCGCCGTGTCCATGGTCTCCATGCCAATGCCCTTGGTGATCAAGCTGGAAAGCCAAGCGGGCTGAGGAAAACGCAAGCGCTGGCCGCTGCCAAACAGGACCAATTCAGCCCCACTGTGGGCCAAAATTTCAAAATCTGAAGGGGTCAGGTCTTCAAAACGCTGGACGGCCCACGCTTGAGGGCTTGAACCCGCCAAGCTGCTGACCACCAAAGAGCTCGTGAAACGCTGTGCGTTGACCTCTATCCATCCGGGTCCGTACGCATTGATGGTGAGGCTGTTGGATTTGTCGGGTTGTAGTTTCATGCGTGTGTGGGCAGGGACGTGCCCTTGCCGGCTGAACAATAGAGAGCATCCTCTGGGAGCTTGGGCCAAGACAGCCTTGAAATGTGGTCAAATTATAGGTTTTCTCCCTCTTGAAACTCCTTTTGGAGATACTTTGAAGCCAATTCAAAAATCAGCCAAGCTGGCCAACGTTTGTTATGACATCCGGGGCCCGATCATGGACCGCGCCCGCCAGATGGAAGAGGACGGTCAGAAGATCATCAAACTGAACATCGGAAACCTGGCGGTTTTTGGTTTTGATGCGCCAGAAGAAATTCAGCAAGACATGATCCGAAACCTGCCCAATTCAGCGGGTTACTCGGACAGCAAAGGCATTTTTGCGGCGCGCAAGGCGGTGATGCACGAAACCCAAAAGCAGGGCATTCAAGGGGTCACGCTGGACGACATTTACCTGGGCAACGGGGCCAGCGAATTGATTGTGATGGCGACCAACGGCTTGCTTGACGATGGCGACGAGTTGCTCTTGCCCTCGCCCGATTACCCACTGTGGACGGCGGCGGCCAGCTTGTCTGGCGGAACTCCCGTGCATTACCGATGCGATGAAGCCAATGGCTGGATGCCTGATTTGGCCGACATCCGCGCCAAAGTGACGCCGCGCACCAAAGGCATTGTGGTCATCAACCCCAACAACCCTACAGGTGCTTTGTACGCCGATGAGTTGCTGTTGGGCATCGTGGCCATTGCCCGCGAGCATGGCTTGGTGATCTTCGCCGACGAGGTGTACGACAAGGTTTTGTACGACGGCGTCAAACACACCCCTTTGGGCAGTTTGTCTCAAGATGTTCTGACCCTGACTTTCAACTCTCTGTCCAAAAGTTACCGCTCTTGCGGCTACCGCGCGGGCTGGATGGTGATCTCGGGTGACAAAAAGAGAGCCCGCGATTATATCGAGGGCCTGAACATGCTCTCCAACATGCGTTTGTGTGCCAACGTGCCGGGGCAATGGGCCATTCAAACAGCCTTGGGCGGTCACCAGAGCATCAACGAGTTGGTGGGCGAGGGCGGTCGATTGCGCAAGCAGCGCGATTTGGCGCACCAGCTGATCACGGCGATCCCGGGGGTTAGCTGTGTCAAACCGCGTGCGGCCTTGTACATGTTTCCCAAGCTCGATCCCCAAATTTACCCGGTGCAAGACGATCAGGATTTCTTTTTGCAACTGCTGGAAGAAACCAAGGTCATGTTGGTGCAAGGCACGGGATTTAACTGGCCCGATGCCGACCATTTCCGCATTGTGTTTTTGCCGCATGAAGACGATTTGCGCGAAGCGATTGCTCGCGTGGCACGCTTTTTGGAAGGCGCTCGTCAACGTTTTGGCACCGAAGCCTTGGTGGCTTGAATTCAATCCTTGCCCGAACATTTCGGGCGCACAGCAGTAAAGAAGTTAAAAAATGAAACCGATCAAAGTGGGCCTGTTGGGCATGGGCACTGTGGGCAGTGGCACTTTCAACGTACTCAAGCGCAACCAAGAAGAAATCCAGCGCCGTGCGGGCCGTGGCATTGAAATTGCCATGGTGGCCGACTTGGACGTGGCGCGTGCTCAAGCCCTGGTGGGTGAGGGCGTTCAGGTGGTGGGTGATGCCCGCGCTGTGATTGCCAACCCTGAGATCGACATCGTCATTGAGCTGATCGGTGGTTACGGCATTGCCAAGGCCTTGGTGATGGAAGCCATTGCTGCGGGCAAACATGTGGTAACGGCCAACAAGGCTTTGCTGGCCGTGCATGGCACCGAAATTTTTGCAGCGGCCCAAGCCAAGGGGGTGATGGTGGCTTTTGAAGCCGCTGTCGCCGGTGGCATTCCGATCATCAAGGCGCTGCGCGAGGGCCTCACGGCCAACAGCATCCAATGGGTGGCGGGCATCATCAACGGCACCACCAACTTTATCTTGTCCGAAATGCGCGACAAGGGTCTGGACTTTGCCGATGTGCTCAAAGAAGCCCAACGTTTGGGTTATGCCGAAGCCGATCCGACCTTTGACATCGAAGGCGTGGACGCTGCCCACAAAGTGACCTTGATGAGTGCGATCGCCTTTGGCATCCCTGTTCAGTTTGACAAAGCTTACGTGGAGGGCATCACGAAGTTGGGCGCCGCCGACATCAAATATGCCGAGCAATTGGGTTACCGCATCAAGCTGCTCGGTATCACCAAGCGCACCGCTCAGGGCATTGAACTGCGTGTGCACCCCAGCCTGGTGCCGACCCAGCGCTTGATTGCCAACGTCGAAGGCGCCATGAACGCCGTCATGGTGCAAGGTGACGCTGTGGGCACCACTTTGTATTACGGCAAAGGCGCGGGTTCCGAGCCCACCGCCAGCGCGGTGATCGCCGATTTGGTGGACATCACCCGTTTGCACACAGCCGACCCGCTCAACCGCGTGCCGCATTTGGCTTTCCAACCGGGTTCCATGAGCAGCTTGGCCGTGTTGCCCATGTCCGAAGTGGTGACCAGCTATTACCTGCGTTTGCGCGTGGCCGACCAAGCGGGCGTGCTGGCCAAAGTGACCGGCTTGCTGGCCGATGCGGGCATCAGCATCGACGCGGTTTTGCAGCGCGAGGCCGATCAGGTCAGCCAAGCCGACGAAAACCAGACCGACGTGATCATTTTGACCCACGACACCCGTGAAGGCACCTTGAACGATGTGCTGGCCCAAATGCAAGCCCTGCCAACCGTGATGGCACCCATCGTCCGCATTCGCAAAGAAGAGTTGAACTGATGCGCTACCTGTCTACCCGTGGTCACACGGACCGCAAACAATTTTGTGAAATTTTGCTCGAAGGCTTGGCACCTGACGGCGGACTTTACTTGCCTGAAAGTTACCCGCAGATCGACGCAGCCGCCTTGACCCGCTTGCGCGGTGTCTGGCAAAGCCAAGGTTATGCAGACTTGGCCTTTGAGGTCTTGTCGCTCTACATCGACGACATTCCAGCCAGCGACCTGCAGGCTTTGTGCCGCAAGACCTACACCGCTGAAGTGTTTGGCACCCCGGAAATCGTGCCGCTCAAGCCATTGAAGGCTGTTGGCCAAGCCCAGCCCGACATGTATCTGGAAGCCTTGTCCAACGGACCCACTTTGGCCTTCAAAGACATGGCCATGCAGTTGCTGGGCAACTTGTTTGAATACGAGCTGGCGCGGCGCGGTGAAGCCTTGAACATTTTTGGGGCCACGTCTGGCGACACCGGCAGCGCGGCTGAGTACGCCATGCGCGGCAAAAAGGGTGTGCGCGTTTTCATGACCAGCCCAAACGGTCGCATGAGCCCGTTCCAGCAAGCCCAAATGTTCAGCCTGCTCGACGAGAACATCCACAACATCGCCATTGAAGGTGTGTTCGATGACTGCCAGGACATCGTCAAGGCCGTCTCCAACGATCTGGATTTCAAGCGCAAATACAAAATCGGAACCGTCAACTCCATCAACTGGGCGCGTTTGTTGGCCCAGGTTGTCTATTACTTTGCCGGTTACTTTCAGGCCACCCAAAGCAACGAGCAAAAGGTCAGCTTCACGGTGCCCAGTGGCAACTTTGGCAACGTGTGCGCAGGCCATGTGGCCCGCATGATGGGTTTGCCGATTGACCGCTTGGTGGTCGCGACCAACGAAAACGATGTGCTGGACGAGTTTTTCCGCACGGGCATTTACCGCGTGCGCGGCACGGCCGATACACACGAGACCTCCAGCCCGTCCATGGACATTTCCAAAGCCAGCAACTTCGAACGCTTTGTGTTTGACCTGCTGGAACGGGATGCCGCCAAAACCAAAGCCATCTTTGGCGAAGGCCTGAGCACGCAAGGCTTCTTCGACCTGTCGGCCGATGCGCGCTTTGCCCAAGCGGCCACAACGTATGGTTTTGACAGCGGCCGCAGCACCCACGCTGACCGTCTGAAGACCATTCAGCAGGTTTTTGCCAGCTACGGCTTGATGATCGACACCCACACCGCCGATGGCGTGAAAGTGGCCAAAGAGCACCTGACACCTCAAGTGCCCATGATCGTGCTGGAAACCGCTTTGCCCATCAAGTTCGCAGCCACCATCGTGGAAGCCTTGGGCCGTCAACCCGATCGCCCACCGCAGTTTGAAGGCATCGAAGCCCTGCCCAAGCGGGTACAGGTGATGGCGGCAGATGTGGATTTGATCAAGGCCTACATCACCGAGCATTGCGACTGAAACCCATGAGCACCGCCCCTCGCGCTACTTTGATGTCGCTCGACGACGCACTGAAGTCGTTGTTGTCCCACATCAGGCCACTGCAAACGTCTGAAACCGTGGCTACTTTCGATGCCGATGGCCGTGTCCTGGCGCAAGATGTGGTGTCCTCCTTGCAAGTGCCCGCTTTTGACAACTCGTCGATGGACGGTTACGCCGTGCGCAGTGCCGATGTGCAACACATGGGTGCCGAGTTGACGGTGACACAGCGCATTCCGGCGGGCCATTTTGGCGAAGCCCTGTTGCCCGGCCAAACCGCGCGCATTTTCACTGGAGCCCCTGTGCCGCCTGGGGCCGATGCCATCGTGATGCAAGAGCAAACTGAGTCTGTGTCGACGTCAGATGCCAGCAGGGTGCGCTTTTTGACAACAGCCGAGGCGGGTCAGTGGGTTCGACGCAGCGGAGAGGATGTCCAAACGGGCGATACCGTGCTCAAGCGCGGCCAGAAATTGGGCCCTGCCGAATTGGGATTGGCCGCCAGCTTGGGCCTCGCGCATTTGCAAGTCGTGGCGCGGCCCAAAGTGGCTTTGTTTTCAACGGGCGATGAGTTGGTCATGCCTGGCGATGTGGCGCCTGGGGACATGCGGCCTGGGGCCATTTACAACTCCAACCGATTCTTCTTGCGCGCCTTGTTGCAGCGCATGGGTTGTGAGGTGAGCGACTTGGGCATTGTTCCGGATCGCCGCGAAGCCACGGTCGCGGCCCTCCAAACCGCAGCCGAACAACATGATTTGATCGTGACCAGTGGCGGTGTGTCGGTGGGCGAGGAAGACCACGTCAAGCCTGCGGTGCAATCTTTGGGCGACTTGGCACTGTGGCAAATTGCCATGAAGCCCGGCAAGCCTTTCGCCTATGGCCATGTGCGCCGCGATCGTTCGGCAGGCTCCGCTCACTTTGTGGGTTTGCCAGGCAATCCGGTGTCGAGCTACATCACTTTTTTGCTGTTGGTCAAACCTTTGATCTTGGCCCTTCAAGGTGCGACGCCAAAGCCGCCTGTGCCTTGTTATTTGCCTGCCCACTTTGACTTGCCCAAGGCGGACAAGCGGCGAGAGTTTTTGCGGGTTCGCCGCAACGCACAAGGCGGTCTGGATTTGTTCCCGAACCAAAGCTCTGGGGTTTTGACCTCGGTGGTTTGGGGCGATGGCGTGGTGGACAATCCCGGCGGACAAACCATTGCCCAGGGCGACATGCTCAGTTTTTGGTCTTTTTCGGAATGGCTGTCATGAAAATTCAAGTCCGGTATTTCGCTTCCTTGCGGGAAACCATGGGTGTGGGCACAGAAACGGTGGAGACTTCTGCCCAGGATGTGGCCAGCCTTCGCCAAGCCTTGATTGCCCGTGGTGGTGCTTATGCGCAATGTTTGGCCATCGGTTTGCCTGTGCGTGTGGCTGTCAACCAAGTCATGGCCAGCGACGGTACGCCTCTGGTGGCTGATGGCGAAGTGGCATTTTTCCCACCTGTGACCGGTGGTTGACCGCATGCGCCCTTCCGTGAGCATTCAGACCGAAGACTTCGATTTGTCACAAGAGATCGAAGCCCTGCGAGCGCAAGATCTGCGCGTGGGCGCGGTGTGCAGTTTTGTGGGCACGGTGCGCGACACCCGTGCACTCACCGGGCAGGCCGCTGATGAGGTTCAGGCCATGGAACTGGAGCATTACCCCGGCATGACCGAAAAATCGATCGAAGTCATGATCGCTGAAGCCCATCAGCGCTTCGATTTTTATGCCGCCCGTGTGGTGCACCGTGTGGGCCGTTTGCTGCCCGCGGACCAAATTGTGATGGTGGCCGTGACCTCGGCGCACCGGGGTGAGAGTTTCAAGGCCTGCGAGTTTTTGATGGACTACCTCAAAACCCAAGCGCCGTTTTGGAAAAAAGAGCAAACCCCGCAGGGCTCGCATTGGGTGGACGCCCGCGTTTCAGACGATTCGGCCTTGGCCCGTTGGGGCATTGAGCGCAGCAACAGCTGAAACCACCGCTTGGCTGGATGACCGCGCGTGAGACGGCTCAATGTTTGTAAACCGTCGGATCCATCGTCAATTTTGGGGTTGACTCGTGTCCGATGGACTTTGGCTGCGCTGCCATTTCCCAATCGGCCTTGACCAGGGTTTCTTGTGCCAAATGGATCAAGCCATGAACCAAACTTGCTTGCAAGTTCAGGTGACAAGATTGAACCGATTCCCCCAGCTTTTGCTGAAAAACGACTTCCAAGCTGCCATTCGTTTGAAGACTCAATTGCACATCGGTCACCAGCATCGGCTCTGCACCCAAAGGCAACCTTTGTGCTTGGGCGTCATAGGGCGTGGTGAAATCGGCTGTTTGCAAAAAAGCATCGCGCTGGATGTCGGCCAAAATTTGCTGCGCACGGCTGTCTGAGGCGGCCACCCCGGGCTGCGCGGCTTCCAATCGAAGCACCGACTGGTTCAGTGCCGGCAGCAAACGAAGCGCCATTCGCCGGGTGAGCCAAAAACGGTACTCCTGCGCATCTTGTGTGTTCAGGCGCACCAACAAGCGGTCGTGGACTTCGTCGTGGCTGATGGACAGCTGGTGGATCTGCATTCCTTGATTTTAGGCAAGAAAGCACAGCCTCAGCCGCTTGAAAATGGCCAATGACCCCCAAGCTAGGTCCCATTGGAGAACTTTCATGCGCTTAGACAAACTGACGACCAAATTTCACGAAGCCCTGTCCGATGCGCAGTCATTGGCCTTGGGCGGCGACCATGCTTACATTGAGCCTGCACACGTCCTGTTGGCGATGCTCAAACAAGACGACGGCCCCAAATCTTTGCTGATGCGCGCAGGTGTTCAGGTGCCGGGCCTTCTGTTGGCAGCCGAGACGGCTGTGAACCGTTTGCCCAAAGTCACGGGTCAAGACCAAGTGCAAGTAGGACCCGACTTGGCCAAACTGCTGCAAGCAGCTGAGAAGGAGTCCATCAAACGGGGCGATGCGTTTATTGCCAGCGAACTCTTTTTGTTGGCCCTGACCGACCAAAAAGGTGAAATCGGTCGTTTGGTCAAAGAGCAGGGCATGAGCCGAAAGAGCCTGGAGGCTGCCATCGACGCGGTGCGGGGTGGTCAAAACGTGGGCAGCGCAGAATCCGAAGGTCAGCGTGAAGCCCTGAAAAAGTACTGCATTGACCTGACCGAGCGGGCCCGGATGGGCAAGTTGGATCCGGTGATTGGCCGCGATGACGAGATTCGCCGCGCGATCCAAGTCTTGCAGCGCCGCACCAAAAACAACCCCGTCCTGATCGGCGAGCCTGGCGTCGGCAAGACCGCGATTGTGGAGGGGCTGGCTCAGCGCATCGTGGCAGGCGAGGTGCCCGATTCGCTCAAAGGCAAGCGCGTTTTGTCACTCGACATGGCCGCTTTGCTCGCCGGGGCCAAGTTCAGGGGCGAGTTTGAAGAGCGCCTGAAAACCGTGCTCAGCGAGTTGGCCAAAGACGAAGGCCAAACCATCGTATTCATTGACGAGCTGCACACCATGGTTGGGGCAGGCAAGGCTGAAGGGGCGATGGACGCGGGCAACATGCTCAAACCCGCTCTGGCAAGGGGCGAGCTGCATTGTGTGGGCGCGACCACACTCGACGAATACCGCAAATACATTGAAAAAGATGCTGCTTTGGAGCGCCGTTTTCAGAAGATCTTGGTCAACGAACCCTCGGTTGAGGCCACCATCGCCATCTTGCGCGGCCTGCAAGAGAAGTATGAAATTCACCACGGCGTGGACATCACCGATCCGGCCATCGTGGCCGCAGCGGAGTTGAGCCACCGTTACATCACCGACCGGTTCTTGCCAGACAAAGCCATTGACCTGATCGATGAGGCTGCTGCCAAAATCAAAATCGAGATCGATTCCAAGCCCGAGGTCATGGACAAACTCGATCGCCGTTTGATCCAGCTCCAAATCGAGCGGGAAGCCGTGCGCAGAGAGCACGATGAGGCCTCTCAAAAGCGTTTTGACTTGATCGAAGAAGAAATTGTCAAGCTCAAAAAGGAGTCGGCTGACCTTGAGGAAATTTGGCAAGCCGAAAAAGCCCAAGCCCAAGGGGGCCAGCAGGTGCGAGAAGAAATCGATCAACTGCGCCAGCAAATCGAAGAACTGACGCGCAAGGGCGATTTCAACAAAGTGGCTGAGCTCCAGTACGGCAAGCTGCCCGCTTTGGAGAAAACACTCAAAGAAGTCCAAGCCAAAGAGTCTGCACCAGGCGAAAAACCGGTGCACCGTTTGTTGCGCACCCAAGTGGGCGCCGAGGAAATTGCCGAAGTGGTCTCTCGTGCCACGGGCATCCCGGTGTCGAAAATGATGCAGGGCGAACGCGAAAAACTCTTGCAGATGGAAGACAAACTGCACCAGCGCGTGGTGGGCCAAGATGAAGCGATTGCCGCTGTGGCCAACGCCATTCGCCGCTCGCGCTCGGGCTTGTCCGATCCGAACCGACCCACGGGCTCTTTCCTTTTCCTGGGCCCCACAGGCGTGGGCAAAACAGAATTGTGCAAAGCCTTGGCAGGGTTTTTGTTTGACAGCGAGGACCACCTGATCCGCATGGACATGAGTGAGTTCATGGAAAAGCATTCGGTGGCCCGCTTGATCGGTGCGCCTCCGGGCTACGTGGGCTACGAGGAGGGCGGTTACCTGACCGAAGCTGTGCGTCGCAAACCCTACAGCGTGTTGCTGCTCGACGAGGTCGAAAAAGCCCACCCCGACGTGTTCAATGTCTTGCTGCAAGTGCTGGACGATGGCCGACTGACCGACGGTCAAGGCCGTACGGTGGACTTCAAAAACACCGTCATTGTGATGACCTCCAACTTGGGGTCGCACCTGATCCAGTCGATGGTGGGGCAGCCTGCCGAAGACATCAAGGATGCGGTATGGGATGAACTCAAGACCCATTTCCGGCCCGAATTTTTGAACCGCATTGACGAGACGGTGGTCTTCCACGGTTTGGATGCCGACCACATCGCCAGCATTGCTGAAATCCAACTGAAGGTCTTGCAAGCCCGACTGGCTCGCATGGATTTAAGCTTGGTCGTCAGTCCTGCGGCCTTGTCGGAATTGGCCAAAGTGGGGTTTGACCCGGTATTTGGTGCACGCCCCTTGAAGCGGGCGATCCAGCAGCGCTTGGAGAACCCCTTGTCCAAGCTGTTGCTGGAAGGTCGCTTCCCACCCAAATGCAGCATCGAGGTGTCGGTGGACCCGGTGCAAAACCCTGGGCAATTCGATTTCAAAGTGGTTGAGCAAGCGCTTTGATGGCCCTCTGGCCAACCGTCCTTCAAGCACAGCCGTGACAGACTGGCGCGGCGGTGTTGGGCACAATGCGGCATGACTTCAAAAATTGCTGGCCACCTGCTCGTTGAATGCCTCTTGGCCCAAGGCGTTACCCATGCTTTTGGCGTGCCCGGTGAAAGTTATCTGGCGGTGCTGGATGGCTTTCACTTGCACCGCGAGGCCATCCAGTTTGTGACCTGCCGACAAGAGGGTGGCGCTGCTTACATGGCCGAGGCACAAGGCAAACTCACAGGCCGTCCAGGTATTTGTTTTGTGACCCGGGGTCCTGGCGCCACCAACGCGTCCATTGGCGTGCACACCGCGTTCCAGGACTCAACACCCATGATTTTGTTTGTGGGCGACGTGGCCAGCGACACGCGCGACCGTGAGGCTTTTCAGGAAATGGATTACACCCACTTCTTCGGACCCTCGACCAAAGGCATGGCCAAGCGGGTCGAGCGCGTAGACGACCCTGAGCGCTTGCCTGAGTACGTGGCTCGCGCTTTTGCCACAGCCATGAACGGCCGTCCCGGCCCTGTGGTTTTGGTCTTGCCCGAAGACATGTTGACACAGCCCGTCAAGTCTGAGCCTTTGCCCCGCTTGGAGCCCATACAAGCTTGGAGTGACCCAGGGTCTCTCCGCACCCTGCGCGACATGCTGTTGGCTTCTCGCAAGCCTTTGGTGATCGCGGGTGGCGGTGGCTGGACCGTGCAATCGGCACAAGCGTTGGAGCGATTTGCCGAAAACTGGCAGTTGCCCGTCACCAACGCTTTCCGCTTTCAAGACACGTTTGACAACCACCATCCCTTGTACGCGGGTGATGTGGGTATTGGCATTGGTCCAGCGCTGGCCCAGCGCGTGCGCGACGCCGATTTGATCATCGCCATAGGCCCACGTTTGGGCGAGATGACCACGGGTGGCTACACCTTGTTGCAAGCGCCTAAAACCCAACAAAAGCTGGTGCACATCCACGCCAGTGCAGAAGAGCTCAACCGTGTTTACCAAGCCGATTTGGCCATTAATGCCACCATGAACGCGGCAGCTCGCAGCCTGGAAGTCTTGACTGCACCGCCCGAAGTGCCGTGGACCGATTGGACGAAGGCCGCTCATGCGGATTATTTGGGCAACTTGCAACCGCAAACGCTGCCTGGCGCCATCGACATGCCCGCCATTGTTGCGACGCTGCAAAAGCACCTGCCTGCCGATGCGGTGCTGACCAATGGTGCGGGTAACTTTGCCAGCTGGATGCACCGTTTTTACAAACACCATGGCTTGGTCAAAGGTCACAAAACCCAGTTGGCGCCCACCGTGGGGGCCATGGGTTATGGGGTTCCCGCAGGCATTGCCGCCAACTTGTTGACGGGTCGGCTCGCATTCACCATCGCTGGGGACGGGGACTTTTTGATGAACGGTCAAGAGTTGGCCACAGCGGTTCAGCATGGCGGTAAAAGCATCATTGTCTTGCTCAACAACGGCATGTACGGCACCATCCGCATGCACCAAGAGCGCGAGTACCCTGAGCATTCAACCGGATCAAAACTGCAAAACCCCGATTTTGTCGCTTTGGCACAGGCTTACGGCTATGCGGGTGTGCGCATCACTCAAACCGAAGGTTTTGAAGTGGCCTTGCTGGAGGCTCTGGCGCGCCCTCAAGGCACGCTGATGGAGGTGATGCTTGATCCTGAGGTGATCACCACACGCGGCACCTTGAGTGCCATCACTCAAGCGGCCTTGGCCAAACAAGCGGCTGGGGCCTGACAACAAAAAACCCGCCTTGGCGGGTTTTTTTTGTTGGGGCTTGTCTGAATTATTTCAGGTGCTTGCCAATCAAGCCAGCCATTTCGAACATGGTGACTTGTGCTTTGCCAAATACAGCCTTGAGCTTGTCGTCTGCGTTGATCGCACGGCGGTTCACGCTGTCTTGCAGGTTGTGCTTCTTGATGTAGACCCACATTTTGCTGACCACTTCAGTGCGTGGCAGTGGGGTTGCGCCCACCACAGCAGCCAATGCAGCGCTGGGGGTCAATGCTTTCATGAAAGCAGGATTGGGTGTGCGTTTGACTGCAGGAGCAGCTTTTTTGGCTGGGGCTTTTGCCGCAGCTTTAGGAGCGCTTGCAGCCACTTTTTTAGCAGGAGCAGCTTTTTTCGCTGGAGCTGCTTTGGTAGCGGGAGCAGCTTTTTTTGCCGGGGTTTTTTTCGCAGTTGCCATGATGTTGTTCCTAGGGTCGGAAGTGAGTTCGTTGCTGAGTAACAGTTTGTTTCCAGCTGATTGAATGCTACTGGAGAAAGAGGCGCTTTCCAAGTCAATTTTTCATTTTTTCTATAGGGGTTGATCCTGATTTTTTTAAGGTCTTGTGCGATTTGTTTGCGCTAGGACATCTCTTTTTTCAAAGTCTTCAGCTTTGATGAGTCCTTGTCATTTTTTCCGCATGACTGATTTGCGTTCTTTGAACTGGGTTCTGATGTGTTTTTTGAAGATCCGTGATTTCATTATTCTTCTGGTCGTTTCATATTGCAAAAAAACCCTGTATTCGAGCGTTAAAACTTTTCTCAATATGGGAAATGCACAATCATATCGTGAAATATTTTGTCTAAGTCATTGTTTTTAAATGATAAAAAATAAGTCTTGTATAAGACATAAGAATGAAAATAACTCTTCTATAAGAGTTAAGATTGAGGCGCCGACAAAGCAGAATTCGCTGCCCAAATCGCCCGATTTCAAATTGACTTTAGGAGTCTTCTCATGCCCGCTAACCTCACCGAACAACTCAGCCGTGAACAACAAATCGCAGCCCTCGAAAAGGACTGGGCCACCAACCCACGCTGGAAAGGTGTGAAGCGTGGTTACTCTGCTGCTGACGTCGTGCGTTTGCGCGGCAGCATGCCCATCGAGCACACACTGGCCAAGCGCGGCGCAGAAAAGCTCTGGGACAAAGTCAACGGCGGTGCCAAAAAAGGCTACGTCAATTCTTTCGGCGCCATCAGTGCGGGTCAGGCCATGCAACAAGCCAAAGCTGGTTTGGAAGCGGTTTACCTCTCGGGCTGGCAAGTCGCGGCCGACGGCAATTCGTCCGAAACCATGTACCCAGACCAATCGCTCTACGCGTATGACTCTGTGCCCACCATGGTTCGCCGCATCAACAACACATTCAAACGCGCCGACGAAATCCAGTGGGGCCGTGGCATCAACCCCGGCGACAAAGAATTCATCGACTACTTCTTGCCCATCGTCGCTGACGCTGAAGCCGGTTTCGGTGGCGTGTTGAACGCTTTCGAATTGATGAAGAACATGATCTCTGCTGGTGCTGCTGGCGTTCACTTCGAAGACCAATTGGCTGCGGTGAAGAAGTGTGGCCACATGGGCGGCAAAGTGTTGGTGCCCACCCAAGAAGCTTGCGAGAAATTGATCTCTGCACGTTTCGCGGCGGACGTCATGGGTACATCCACCATCGTGTTGGCCCGCACCGATGCCGAAGCGGCCAACTTGATCACGTCTGACCACGACGCCAACGACAAGCCTTTCTTGACTGGCGAGCGCACACAAGAAGGTTTTTACCGCGTCAAAAACGGTTTGGAGCAAGCCATCAGCCGTGGCGTGGCTTACGCGCCTTATGCTGACTTGGTGTGGTGCGAAACAGGCGTGCCAGACATCGGCTTTGCCCGCGAATTCGCACAAGCTGTGCACGCTGCATGCCCAGGCAAGCTCTTGTCTTACAACTGCTCACCTTCTTTCAACTGGAAGAAGAACCTCAACGACAGCCAAATCGCTTCGTTCCAAGAAGACTTGTCAGCATTGGGCTACAAGTACCAGTTCATCACATTGGCCGGTATCCACATCAATTGGTACAACACCTTCCAGTTCGCCAATGCCTACGCCAACGGCGAAGGCATGAAGCACTACGTCAACATGGTGCAAGAGCCTGAATTCGCAGCACGCGACAAGGGTTACACCTTCGTGTCGCACCAGCAAGAAGTCGGCGCGGGTTACTTCGATGACGTGACCACTGTGATCCAAGGCGGTTCTTCCAGCGTGAAGGCCCTCACCGGTTCGACAGAAGAAGAGCAGTTCCACTGATCCATTTTGGCGAGCTGAAGGCGAGGGCGGCGTAAAATCTGTCCTCAGCGTTTAGACATCCCTTCCAAGCGCGGCCTTTGCCGCGCTTTTTTACTTGTAGACACATGGTTCAGATCACTCTTCCCGACGGTTCATTGCGCGAATTTCCCGGTCCTGTGACCGTGGCTGACGTGGCCGCCTCCATTGGCGCTGGCTTGGCCAAAGCGGCATTGGGAGGCAAAGTCAACGGCCAACTGGTGGACACCAGTTTCAGCATGGCCGCCAACGCCAATTTGTCGATCGTCACCGCCAAAGACCCCGAAGGCCTGGAGCTGATTCGTCACTCAACAGCCCACTTGTTGGCTTACGCCGTGAAGGACTTGTTTCCCGAAGCGCAGGTCACCATCGGCCCCGTCATTGAAAACGGCTTCTATTACGACTTTTCGTACAGCCGCTCCTTCACGCCTGAAGACTTGGTGGCGATCGAAAAACGCATGACCGAGTTGGCCAACAAGGACGAGCCTGTTGTGCGCCGTGTTTTGCCGCGCGATGAAGCGGTGGCCCATTTCAAGGCCATAGGGGAGCATTACAAGGCCGAAATCATTGGCAGTATCCCAGCCGACCAAGAGGTGAGCTTGTACCGTGAAGGCGCATTCGAAGACTTGTGCCGTGGACCTCACGTCCCCAGCACCGGCAAGCTCAAGCATTTCAAGCTGATGAAAGTGGCGGGTGCCTACTGGCGCGGAGACAGCAAAAACGAAATGTTGCAGCGCGTGTACGGCACAGCTTGGGCCAGCAAAGATGACCTGCAGCTGTACTTGACACGCTTGGAAGAGGCCGAAAAGCGCGACCACCGCAAATTGGGTCGCGAACTCGACTTGTTCCACATTGACGAGCACGCCCCAGGTTTGGTGTTTTGGCACCCCAAAGGCTGGACCGTCTGGCAAACCGTGGAGCAGTACATGCGCCAGGTTTACCGCGACAGCGGCTACCAAGAAGTCAAGGGCCCGCAGATTCTGGACAAATCCCTCTGGGAAAAAACCGGTCACTGGGACAAGTACCGCGACAACATGTTCACCACCGAGTCGGAAAAGCGCGATTACGCCTTGAAGCCGATGAACTGCCCGGGCCACATCCTCATCTTTAAGCAAGGCATCAAGAGTTACCGTGATTTGCCTTTGCGTTACGGTGAATTCGGCCAATGTCACCGCAACGAGCCTTCCGGCGGCTTGCACGGCATCATGCGTGTGCGTGGTTTCACGCAAGACGATGGCCACATTTTTTGTACCGAAGACCAAATTCTGCCCGAGTGCGACACCTTCACCCAGGTGCTCAAAAAAGTCTACGCAGACTTCGGGTTCACCAATATTTTGTTCAAGGTCTCCACACGTCCGGCGGCCCGCATTGGATCGGATGAGTTGTGGGACAAGGCTGAAAAAGCTTTGATGGACAGCTTGCGTCACTCAGGATGTGAGTTTGTGATTTCGGAAGGCGACGGCGCTTTTTATGGCCCCAAGATCGAATACACCTTGAAGGACGCGATTGGTCGTGAGTGGCAGTGCGGCACGATCCAAGTCGACTTCAACCTGTCCGAGCGCTTGGACGCCGAGTACACGGCCGAAGACGGTTCTCGCCAGCGCCCCGTGATCTTGCACCGCGCGATTGTGGGCAGTATGGAGCGATTCATCGGTATTTTGGTTGAACAGCACGCTGGCGCCTTGCCCACTTGGCTTGCGCCTTTGCAGGTGTCGGTGCTCAACATCACCGATGCCCAGGCAGATTACTGTCGTGAAATCGCTGCAAAACTGCAAAAATCAGTGTCAAATCAAGGCCTTAGGGTTGATTTGGATCTGCGTAACGAGAAAATCACGTATAAAATACGTGAGCATTCGTTGCAAAAGCTGCCTTACATCCTTGTCGCTGGCGACAAAGAGAAGGCAGCAGGTACCGTCGCAGTGCGCGCCCGAGGCAACAAAGACCTCGGTGTGATGTCGATCGATGCGTTCATTGAACTCATTGCTGCCGACATCGCTTCTAAAGCCTGAAGGTGAGTTTCGCCACAAGCTTTGGCCCGTGGGCACAAAGATGGATAGGCTGCTTGTTGCAGTTTTGTTCCGTAAAGGATTGAGTCATCGCTACCGAATTTCGTGATCGTCGCCACCGCGAAGAACGTAAACACCGTTTGAACCGTGAAATCATGGCCCCAGAGGTCCGTGTTTCCGGCCCTGAAAATGAACCCATGGGCATTTTGTCCTTGGCTGAAGCCTTGCGCTTAGCGGGTGAGATGGATGTGGACTTGGTTGAAATCGCCGCCACAGCCACACCTCCCGTTTGCCGTTTGATGGATTACGGCAAGTTCAAGTACCAAGAGCAAAAGCGTGCGGCAGAAGCCAAAGCCAAGCAAACGGTCATTGACATCAAAGAAGTCAAGTTCCGTCCCGGTACCGACGATGGTGACTACAACATCAAGATGCGCAACATCCGCCGCTTTTTGGCAGATGGTGACAAATGCAAGATCACTTTGCGTTTCCGTGGCCGCGAGATTACCCACCAAGAGTTGGGCATCGCCTTGCTGAACCGGATTCGCGACGAGTTGGCCGATTCGATCATTGTGGAGCAGTTTCCCAAGTTGGAAGGTCGCCAGATGATCATGATGATCGCGCCGGGCCGTAAAAAGCCTACCAGCGGCAAGCCTGCAGACGCTTCGGCGCCTGCTGAGTCGGTTTAAAAAAGAATTTGACCGGCTTTCGGGCTGGTCGGGTCGAAAGTCACTTTCGGGTGACTTTTGTTAAAAGTGGCTCGGGGCCAACAAGGCTGCAAACTTTTTGCAGACGCCTCACGAGCACAATTAAAGGAGCATTGATATGCCCAAGATGAAGACCAAAAGCAGTGCTAAAAAGCGCTTCCGTGTTCGTCCAGGTGGAACCGTTAAACGCGGCCAAGCCTTCAAACGTCACATCCTGACCAAGAAGACCACCAAAAACAAGCGCCACCTTCGCGGTGCTGTGTCTGTGCATGAGACCAATATGGGTCACATCGCGCAAATGCTGCCCATGGCTGGCCTGTAATTACTGACGAACAAGGAGAATAAATATGCCTCGCGTTAAACGTGGTGTAACGGCACGCGCCCGTCACAAGAAAGTTTTGGCCCTTGCAAAAGGTTTCCGCGGTCGCCGCGGCAATGTCTTCCGTATCGCCAAACAGGCGGTGATGAAGGCTGGCCAATACGCCTACCGTGACCGCCGCACCAAAAAGCGTGTGTTCCGTCAGTTGTGGATTGCCCGTATCAACGCCGCTGCGCGTGAATGCGGTCTGACCTACAGCCAGTTCGCCAACGGCCTGAAGAAGGCTGCCATCGAAATCGACCGTAAGATGCTGGCGGATATCGCCGTGCACGACAAGGCCGCTTTTGCTGGCATCGTGAACCAAGTCAAAGCCAAATTGGCTGCAGCTTGATTTCATGAGTGACATGGGCCTTCGGGTTCATGCCGCGCACTCGATCAAAGGGATTGAGGCTCACAAAAGCTTCAATCCCTTTTTTATTCCATTTACACAGATCAACGATCTTCCACACCATGAACGAGCTGGACACCCTGGTCGAATCCGCACGCCAGAGTTTTGTGCAAGCACTGACACCTGCTGACCTCGAAAACGCCAAGGCCCAGTTTTTGGGCAAAGCCGGTCGCATCACCGAGCTGATGAAGGGCATGGCCGCTCTGAGCGTGGAAGACAAAAAAACCCGCGGTGCGGCCATCAACCTCGCCAAGCAGGCGATCGAGGCTGCACTGAACGACCGCCGCCAGGCGCTGGCCGATGCCGAGTTGCAAGCGCAGCTCAAGGCCGAAGCACTGGATGTGACGCTGCCAGGGCGCAGCACTAATGTGGGTGGTTTGCACCCGGTCTCGCTCACACTTGAGCGGGTCGAAAACATTTTTGGCTCCATGGGCTTTGAAGTGGCCCAGGGCCCTGAGATTGAGACCGATTGGTTCAACTTCACCGCGCTCAACACGCCCGAAGACCATCCGGCCCGCTCCATGCACGACACCTTCTACGTCGAAGGCGGTCATCTGCTGCGCACGCACACGAGCCCCATGCAGATCCGCCATGCGGTGCAGCACGTCAAGCGCTACCGCAACCAAATTGATGCCGGTCAGGCCATGCCCGAAATCCGCGTCATCGCGCCGGGCCGCACCTACCGCGTGGACAGCGATGCCACCCACTCGCCCATGTTCCACCAGTGCGAAGGCCTGTGGATTGGCGAGAACGTGAGCTTCAAAGACCTGAAAGTCGTGGTCACCGATTTTTGCCGCACCTTCTTCGAAAGCGACGATCTGGTGCTGCGCTTCCGTCCCAGCTTTTTTCCCTTCACTGAACCCAGCGCCGAGATCGACATCCAGTTCCAAGAAGGCCCTCTGGCGGGTAGTTGGCTGGAAGTGGGCGGCTCCGGCCAAGTGCACCCCAATGTGGTGCGCAACATGGGCTTGGACCCCGAACGCTTCATCGGTTTTGCCTTCGGCATGGGCATGGACCGTTTCACCATGCTGCGCTACGGTGTGAACGACCTGCGCCTGTTCTTTGACGGCGATGTGCGCTTCCTGAGCCAGTTCCAGTAATTCCCTCCCAAGTCCGATACACGAGACACGAGTCATGCAATTTCCCGAATCTTGGTTGCGCGAGTTCTGCAACCCGTCCCTGACGACCCAGCAACTGGCCGACACCCTGACCATGGCCGGTCTCGAAGTGGAAGAGCTCGAGCCCGTGGCCCCACCGTTCACGAAGATCGTGGTCGGTGAAATCAAGGAAGCTGTGCAGCACCCCAACGCCGACCGCCTGCGCGTGTGCCAGGTGGACGTGGGGCAGGGCAGCTTGCTGAACATCGTTTGCGGCGCGCCCAACGCCCGCGTGGGCATTCGAGTGCCTTGCGCCATGGTGGGGGCCGAGTTGCCCCCAGGTGAAGATGGCAAGCCTTTCGTGATCAAGGTCGGCAAGCTGCGTGGTGTCGAAAGCCAGGGCATGCTGTGCTCGGCCAAAGAATTGCAGATTGCCGACGACCATGGCGGCCTGTTGGAATTGCCCGCAGACGCGCCTCTGGGTCAGGACATCCGCCAGTATTTGAACCTGGACGACACCCTGATGACGCTCAAGCTCACGCCGAATCTGGCGCATTGCCTGAGCGTTTACGGCATCGCTCGCGAAGTGTCGGCCTTGACCGGTGCGCCTTTGAAAGCCCCAACGTTCCCGGCTGTGGCCACGCAGATCAGTGACAAGCTGGCGGTGCAGGTGCAAGCCCCCGACCTGTGCGGCCGCTTCAGCGGCCGTGTGGTCAAGGGCGTGAACACCCAAGCCCAAACCCCGCAGTGGATGGTGGACCGTTTAGCCCGTTGCGGCCAGCGCAGCGTGAGCCCGCTGGTGGACATCTCCAATTACGTGATGTTCGAGTTCGGCCGTCCTTCGCACATTTTTGACCTCGACAAAATCCACGGCGGCCTGCAAGTGCGCTGGGGCCAGCCCGGCGAGACGCTCAAGCTGCTCAATGGCAACATCGTGACCCTTGACAACAAGGTGGGTGTGATTGCCGACGACAGCCAGGTCGAGTCATTGGCGGGCATCATGGGTGGGGACGCCACCGCCGTGTCCGACGACACCCAAAACATCTACATCGAAGCCGCATTCTGGTGGCCCACCTCGATCGCGGGCCGTTCGCGCCGCTTCAACTTCTCGACCGATGCCGGTCACCGCTTTGAGCGTGGTGTGGACCCGCAGCTCACTGTGGAGCACATCGAGCGCATCACCCAGCTGGTGCTCGACATCTGCGGCACGCCCGACACCCAAGTCGGTCCCATCGACGACCAGACTTTGAATATCCCAGCGATCACCCCCGTCACGCTGCGCGTGGCCCGTGCGGTCAAGGTGATTGGCATGCCTTTGAGCCAGCAGCAGTGCGCCGATGCCTTGCGGGGCCTGGGTTTGCAGGTTGCCGAAGGCGAGGGCACCGTCACCGTGACGCCGCCCAGCTTCCGCTTTGATTTGCAGATCGAAGAAGACCTGATCGAGGAAGTGGCCCGCATGGTGGGCTACAACAACCTGCCCACCAACCCACCGCTGGCCCCCATCACCGCCAAGGTGCGCCGCGAGACCGAGCGCAGTCCGTCTGCCGTGCGCCGGGCCATTGCCGCTTTAGGTTACCAGGAAACCATCAACTACAGCTTTGTTGAAGAAGCTTGGGAAAAAGACTTGGCGGGCAATGCCAACCCGATTCGCCTGCTCAACCCGATCGCCAGCCAGATGAGCGTGATGCGCTCCACCCTGATCGGCTCGCTGCTGCAAGTGGTCAAGTTCAACGCCGACCGAAAGGCCGACCGCGTGCGTGTGTTCGAGCTGGGCCGTGTGTTTTTGCGCAACGCCACGGTGCAAAGCACCGACACCACCGTCGAAGGCTTTGACCAACCCATGCGCGTGGCTGGCATGGCCTGGGGCCCCGTCGAGCCTTTGGGCTGGCAGGGCAAGGCCCGCAATGTCGATTATTACGACGTCAAGGCCGATGTTGAAAAACTGTTGGCGCCGCGCCAAGCGACCTTTGTGGCCGCCGAGCACCCCGCGCTGCACCCAGGCCGTTCGGCCCAAGTGCTGCTGGATGGGGTTGTCATCGGTCATGTGGGCGAGTTGCACCCCCGTTGGCGTCAAGCTTGGGAGCTGAGCAGCGCGCCCGTGGTGTTCGAGTTGTCGCTTGAAGCCGTGACGGCACGTCTGGTGCCTGTAGCCCAGTCCGTGGCCAAGCACCAGTCGGTGGAGCGCGACATCGCGGTCATCGTGAATGAGCAGGTCACCCACGCTCAATTGCTGGCGGCCATCCATGCGGCGCCCACTCAGGGCTTGCTGCGCGATGCGGTGCTGTTTGACATTTACCGCCCCAAAGCCGAATCTGCGGGCGGCTTGGCGGTAGGCGAGAAGAGTTTGGCGGTGCGCTTGACTTTGCACAGCGACGAAGCCACGCTAACCGATGCCCAAATTGAGGCGGCCATGGTGGCCGTGCTTGCGCAACTGACAGCCCAAGTGGCGGCTCGGCTGCGCAGTTGATACGGTTTCAAACTTTCTTGGGATGCGCTCATGCAAATCAGCTTTGAATCACTGGAAACACCGGCACTGACCAAGGCGCAGCTGGCTGATTTGCTGTTCGAGCAGATCGGCTTGAACAAGCGTGAGTCCAAAGACATGGTCGATGCGTTCTTCGATCTGGTGGTGGACAGCCTGATCTCAGGAGACGATGTCAAGATTTCCGGGTTTGGCAATTTCCAAATCAGGACCAAGGCAGCGCGTCCTGGCCGCAATCCGCGCACAGGAGAATTGATTCCGATTGATGCACGTCGTGTCGCGACCTTCCATGCAAGCCATAAACTCAAGGCCTTGATCCAGGGCGATGCCGTTGACGACGAAGGTGTGGAGATGGTGGGCCGCTGAATCATTCCTGATGGGAGCCACCATGTTGTTCAAATTCAAATCCAAAGCGACCAGCGACCTCATCATGCTGGAGACCGATGCCAGGGCCTTGCTTCACATGATGTTGGGCAATGATCCGGTCAAAGGCATTGTGTTGGTTCAAGACATCCCAGCAGCGATAGCGCGTTTGGAGTCCGCTTTGGCGCAAGAGGCTGCCAAACGCCAAGAGCACAAGCAGGCAGCGGGCGCATCAGGAAAAGGCTTCCTGGATGATGAGAAGGATGCGAAGGTGCAAATCAGCCAACGGGCAGCACCCATGATGAAAACGCTTAAAAGATGTCTGGCTGAACAGTCAGACTTGGTTTGGGGTGTGTAAGCCCGTTAGTTTTCAGTTCAACGCTTGAAAACGGCACCGCCCAATTGGTAGCCTGCTTTGATTTGCCGTTTGGCAAACCAGCCCACATTCATCTCCAGCACGAATCGAACAGGCTTGTCTGAGCAGTGCGAATCGTCGCTTTGGGGCTTCATGTCGGCGATGTTCACGATGGTGCCATCGTCGGACACGAAGGCCGCCGAGAGGGGAATCAAGGTGTTGCGCATCCAAAAGCACTGCGAGGCAGCTTGTTCAAACACAAACAACATCCCTTCGTGTTGCGGCATCTCTTTGCGCCACATCAGGCCAATTTGCCGCTGATCAGGGGTTTGCGCCAACTGAACGTCCAGCACATGCATGCCCGCGTTGAGTTTGGTTCTGGGCAACTGAAGCTGCGGCCCCGATTGCGCCCAAGCAGTTCCTGCCAGTGAGACGACACCCACAAGGACCAGAGCTTGATACCCGTGGCGCAGGGTTTGAGCCATGGTGTGGTGAAGAAGGAGGCTAAGCAATGCGCCAAAGCGCTGTGCAAAAAAAGATGGGCGGTTCATGGCTGATCTGTGGGGCATGCCCAAGAGCATGCCCCAGATGGGAAAGACCATAGGATAAGCCAGTCAGGGGCCTGTTTCCGCCGTAGGAGATGCGCTTGTTTCTGCCTGAGTGTCGGTGTTAGGGTCAGGCCGAATGTTCATGGCCATCATGCCTTTGGCACCTTCCGCCAGCTCAAACTCGACCCGCGCCCCCTCTTTCAGGGTCTTGAACCCTTCGGCTTGGATGGCCGAAAAATGGGCAAAAGCATCGGCACCACCCCCGTCGGGCTGGATGAAGCCAAAACCCTTGGCGTCGTTGAACCATTTGACCGTACCACTGGGCATACGATGTCTCCATCTTTGTACTTGTCATTTCAGTTTGCTGGATGACTGTCAATTTTGTCAATGTGCGGTTTACCCGAGGTGTCACAATTTTTAGACGTTCGATGTCAAGACTTTTCGAGCGCAGGCCTCAAAGGACATGAAAGCATCGATAGAATGAATTCATGGCAACGAAGAAACCCCCAAATCCCACGCTGCCGACAGAAACACCCCGCACGCCCGATGGCGGCGGTACGGTGCTTCTTGAGCGTCGTGCCCAAAAAATTGAACCGCCCCAGATGTACCAGGTGGCGATGTTGAACGATGACTACACCCCGATGGAGTTCGTGGTGATGGTGATTCAGGAGTTCTTCAGCAAGGACCGTGAGGCGGCGACCCAAATCATGCTCAAAATCCATTTGGACGGCAAAGGCATTTGTGGGGTCTATTCCCGCGATGTGGCGGCCACCAAAGTGGACCAGGTGCTGGATGCCGCGAAACAAGCAGGACACCCTTTGCAATGTGTCAGCGAACCCCTTGAATAGTGGGCTTTGTCCCCCAAGTCATTTGAATATCTCTCAGCAAGGCAAAAAGGAAATCACATGATTGCCCAGGAATTGGAAGTCAGTTTGCACATGGCCTTTGTTGAAGCCCGTCAGCAACGCCACGAATTCATCACGGTCGAGCATTTGCTTTTGGCATTGCTGGACAACCCCAGCGCGGCCGAAGTGCTGCGCGCTTGTGCTGCCAATATTGATGATTTGCGCAAAGCTCTTGGCAATTTCATCAAAGACAACACGCCTCAAGTGGCCGGCACCGAAGAAGTGGACACGCAACCCACCTTGGGCTTTCAGCGTGTGATCCAGCGCGCCATCATGCATGTGCAGTCCACAGGCAGTGGCAAAAAAGAAGTGACAGGTGCCAATGTGTTGGTGGCCATCTTTGGCGAAAAAGATTCCCATGCCGTGTATTACTTGCACCAGCAAGGCATCACCCGTTTGGATGTGGTCAATTTCATCGCCCACGGCATTCGCAAAACCGATCCGCCCGAAGCGGCCAAGTCGGCTGAAAACCCTTCAAGCCCAGAAGGCGAAGAGGGCAGCGGTGGCGAGCGCAACGAAAAAGCCTCCCCGCTTGAGCAGTACACCAACAACCTGAACCAAGCGGCCAAAGAAGGCAAGATCGATCCACTGATTGGTCGCGAATACGAAGTTGAGCGCACCATTCAGATTTTGTGCCGTCGCCGCAAAAACAACCCGCTGTTGGTGGGTGAAGCCGGTGTGGGTAAAACCGCGATTGCCGAGGGCCTGGCCTGGCGCATCACACAAGGCACCGTGCCTGACATCCTGGCCGAGGCCACGGTGTACTCCCTCGACATGGGCGCTTTGTTGGCAGGCACCAAGTACCGTGGTGATTTCGAGCAGCGCCTCAAAGGCGTGCTCAAGTCGCTCAAAGACAAACCCAACGGCATTTTGTTCATCGACGAAATCCACACCCTTATCGGTGCGGGCGCGGCCTCGGGCGGCACGCTTGACGCGTCCAACCTGCTCAAGCCTGCGCTGTCCAGCGGTCAGCTCAAGTGCATTGGCGCGACGACGTTCACCGAATACCGTGGCATCTTCGAAAAAGATGCGGCCCTGTCCCGCCGCTTCCAGAAAGTGGATGTGGTCGAGCCGACGGTATCTGAGACCGTGGACATCCTCAAAGGCCTCAAGAGCCGTTTCGAAGACCACCACAGCGTCAAGTACACCATTGCGGCTTTGCAGGCCGCTGCCGAGTTGTCGGCCAAGTTCATCAACGACCGCCAGTTGCCTGACAAGGCGATTGACGTGATCGACGAAGCCGGTGCTGCTCAGCGCATCCAAGTGGCATCCAAGCGCAAGAAAACGATTGGCAAAACCGAGATCGAAGACATCGTGGCCAAGATTGCTCGCATTCCGCCAGCCAACGTGTCCAACGACGACCGCAGCAAATTGCAAACCATCGAGCGCGACCTCAAGTCGGTGGTGTTTGGTCAGGACAAAGCCATTGAAGTGTTGGCTTCGGCCGTCAAAATGGCCCGCTCGGGCTTGGGCAAGACCGACAAGCCGATTGGCTCTTTCTTGTTCTCTGGCCCCACAGGCGTGGGCAAAACCGAGGCCGCCAAGCAATTGGCGTACATCTTGGGCATTGACCTGATCCGCTTTGACATGTCCGAGTACATGGAGCGCCATGCTGTCAGCCGCCTGATCGGTGCGCCTCCGGGTTATGTGGGTTTTGACCAAGGGGGTCTGTTGACCGAAGCCGTGACCAAGAAGCCGCATTGCGTGCTCTTGCTCGACGAGATCGAAAAAGCTCATCCAGACATTTACAACGTGCTGCTGCAGGTCATGGACCACGGCACGCTGACCGACAACAATGGGCGCAAGGCCGACTTCCGCAACGTGATCATCATCATGACCACCAACGCGGGCGCCGAGACCATGAACAAGGCCACCATTGGCTTCACCAACCCGCGTCAGGCCGGGGACGAGATGGGCGACATCAAGCGCTTGTTCACGCCTGAGTTCCGCAACCGCCTGGATGCGATGGTCAGCTTCAAGCCGCTGGACGAGCAAATCATTCTGCGCGTGGTGGACAAGTTCTTGCTGCAACTGGAAACCCAGCTGGGCGAGAAAAAGGTCGAAGTCACCTTCACCGACGCTTTGCGCAAGTTCCTGGGGAAGAAGGGTTTCGATCCGCTCATGGGTGCTCGCCCAATGCAGCGCCTGATCCAGGACACGATTCGCAAGGCCTTGGCCGACGAGTTGTTGTTCGGTCGCCTGACCGAAGGCGGACGCCTCACGGTGGACATCGACGACAAGGACGAAGTGCAGCTGGACATCACGCCCAATCCGAAGAAGGAAAGCCGTGCTTCGCGTTCGGAGCCTACCGAGCCTGAAGAGGCAACGGCCAACTGACCACTGTCATCGGCCTTTGTCCCTTGACAGGCTCAAGCAACAAAAAAGGAGGCCTCAGGCCTCCTTTTTTCATGGTCAACGGCCAAGCCGCTTGGGTGCCAAAGCTCAGTTCACCATCACCAGTTTGCCTTTGACGCTGCGCGAACCCATCAAGGTGTAGGCCGCCTTCAACTCATTCATGGGCAGGGTTCGGTCAATTACGGGCTTTATCTTGCCTTGGCCGTACCACTGGGCCAACTCGCCCATCATGGCGGCATTGGCTTGGGGTTCGCGTCTTGAAAAGTCACCCCAGAACACACCCACCAGAGACGCGCCCTTTAGCAGTGGCAAATTCAGGGGCAGAGCAGGGATCGGGCCGCCTGCAAAACCGACCACCAAGTAGCGGCCACGCCAAGCGATGGAACGGAACGCCGGTTCGGCCAAATCGCCGCCCACAGGGTCGTAAACCACATCTGGCCCTTTGCCTTCGGTCAGCGTTTTGAGGGCTTCACGCAGGTTTTCGGTGCTGTAGTTGATGGTGGCGTCTGCGCCAAGCGTGGTGCACAGGGCACATTTTTCGTCGGTGGACGCGGCCGCGATCACCTTGGCCCCCATGGCTTTGGCGATTTGAATGGCCGCTGTGCCCACGCCACCCGCTGCTCCCAAGACCAGCACGGTTTCACCGGCTTTCAAGGCCGCACGGTCCACCAAGGCGTGGTGCGACGTGGCGTAGGTCATGATGAAGGCTGCGCCGTCGACGGCAGAAAACCCATTGGGCAAAGGCATACACAGTTTGGCAGGCGCCAAGGTATGGGTGCCAAACCCGCCTGTGCCAGACAGGCAAGCCACTGTTTGGCCCACTTTCAGGTGTGTCACACCTTCGCCAACGGCTTGCACCAGACCCGCATACTCAGAGCCCGGCACAAAAGGCAGCTCCGGTTTCATTTGGTATTTGTTTTGAACGATCAAGAGGTCGGGGAAATTCAAGCTCGCGGCTTGAATTTGAATGAGAACTTGGCCTGGCCCCGGGGTGGGGGTTGGGAGTTCTTTCCAATTGAGTGCCTCAACCCCGACGGGGTTCTCGCAAAGCCATGCGTGCATGCATCTTCTCCTTGTTGATTGCAGCGTTTGTTTGCTGGATCTTAGGCAAGCCAAGGGGCCAAAGCATGTCTCTCGAGCGACCAATTCGTGAAAGCTTGTTTTCTTTGTGATTTGGGCCCTCCAAAGTCGGTCGCCCTCTACAATCGAAACTCTGACAGGACTCCGCATGAAAATTCTCATTTCCAACGACGATGGCTTTCGCGCCGAGGGCATCGTGGCCCTTCACGATGCGCTCAAAAGCCTGGCGGATGTGGAGGTGGAGGTCGTGGCGCCCGAGCACAACAACAGCGCCAAGTCCAACGCCTTGACCCTGCATACGCCCCTGTATGTGCATCGCGCAGACAATGGTTTTCGCTATGTGAATGGCACACCCGCCGATTGTGTGCACATCGCTTTGACGGGCTTGTTGGGCTACCGTCCCGATTTGGTGATTTCAGGCATCAACAATGGCGCGAACATGGGCGATGACACCCTTTATTCCGGCACCGTGGGTGCGGCCATGGAGGGCTATTTGTTTGGCATTCCGGCCATCGCGGTCTCGCAAATCGACAAGGGTTGGGCTCACCTGGATTCGGCGGCTCAAAAAATCAAAGAGATCGTGCAGCAAATGCGCGTGGGTGGTGAGGTGGGGACCCAGCCTTGGCTTTTGAATATGAACATTCCCAATTTGCCTTTGTCCCAAATCAAAGCACCCAAGTTGTGTCGTTTAGGCCGTCGCCATGCGGCTGAGCCCGTGATTACCCAAGTGGACCCCCGCGGTCAAACCATGTACTGGATTGGCAACGCTGGTGCCGCCATGGACGACAGCGAGGGCACCGACTTCCATGCTGCAGGTTTGGGCCATGTGGTGGTCACACCCCTGAAGGTCGATCTGACGGAGCACGCGCATTTGGACCAGTGGTCCCAGACGTTCACACGCTTGACCACACAAGACCCAGCATGAGCCAACGTCCTGGTTTTCCAGTCAAATTGTCCTCCTCCGGGGCAATCGGTTCGCCGCGCAAAACGGCCATCGGCGTCGGTGCAACTCAGACCTCCACGCCCCCGCCGAGTTTGAACGCCAGCCAGCAGTTGGCCAAAGAAGCGAGTGGGGTTTTGCCCCGAACCTCTTCAGCCGTCTCCGGTTTGGGGCTGGACTCGGTCGCCGTGCGTGCGCGCATGGTGCGTAAACTGGCAGAGCAAGGTGTCCAAGATGCGCGTGTGTTGGATGCCATGGGCCAAGTTGAGCGCCACCGTTTTGTCGAAAGCGCATTGGTCAATCAAGCCTATGAGGACACCAGTTTGCCGATTGGTTTGGGGCAGACGATCTCCAAACCCAATGTGGTGGCCAGAATGGTCGAGTTGCTTTGCCAAGATGCACCTGGAAAATTGGGCCGCATTCTCGAAATTGGCACCGGTTGCGGCTACCAAGCTGCCGTGCTCAGCCATGTGGCCACAGAGGTGTACAGCATCGAACGCTTGCGTGGCTTGCATGAGAAGGCCAGAACCAACTTGCGCCCATTCAGGTTGCACAACGTTCACCTGATTTTTGGCGACGGCATGCTGGGCTACCCCAAGGGCGCACCGTATGCGGGCATCATCTCTGCGGCTGGTGGTGATGCTGTGCCCGATGCCTGGCTTGAGCAGTTGGCTGTGGGGGGGCGATTGATTGCTCCGACCATCACCCCCGCAGGCCACCAAGCCTTGGTGGTGATTTTGAAAACCGCACAGGGCTATGAACGCCAAGTGCTGGAAGCTGTTCATTTTGTCCCTCTAAAATCGGGCGTCGCCTGAATCCCTGATAAACCGATGAACCCCTTGTTTCACTTTCGTCCCCTGGTTTTGACGGCATTGACCGTGGTGCTTCTGAGCGCATGCTCTTCCTCAGTTAGGGCCCCTGCGCCTGTAGAAGACCGCAGCCCCATGGGCCGCACAAGCACTTCAGCCAACAACCCTGTCACTTCGACTTCGGTGGATGCGTCCAAGCCCATGCCAGGCAGCGAAAACGCTGGCAAACCGGGTTACCACACCGTGCAGCGCGGCGAGACCTTGACCCGCATTGGCCTGGACAACGGGCAAGGCTGGCGTGATTTGGCCCGCTGGAACCAATTGAGCAACCCCGATGTGATCGAAGTAGGGCAGGTTTTGCGCGTTTCTCCGCCCGGTGCTGCGGTAGAAACGCCTGGCGTCGTGGTCCGCCCGATTGCACAGACCAACGCTTCTGCGAGCAGTGTGAGTCCGCCCAAACCCGAGCCAGCACCTTCTGCCAACCAGCCTTCGGGCAACGACGAAGGCTTGGGGTTCATTTGGCCTGCCAATGGTGCGCTGATCGCTGGGTTTGACGAAGCCAAAAACAAAGGCTTGGACATTGCGGGCAAAGCCGGCGATGCCATCGTGGCATCGGCGGACGGACAAGTGGTCTATGCCGGTGCCGGTTTGCGCGGTTATGGCAACTTGATCATCCTCAAGCACAACAACACCTTTTTGACGGCTTATGCCCACAACCAAGCTTTGCTGGTCAAAGAAGACCAAAAAGTACGCAAGGGCCAAAAAATTGCCGAAATGGGCAAGTCGGACGCTGACCGTGTGAAACTGCACTTTGAGGTCCGCAGGCAAGGCAAACCCGTCGATCCGGCCAAGCTTTTACCCGCCCGATGAAGCGTGGGTCCATTGCTGTGGACCATTCTGGTTTTTGACCCCGAAATGCACGCTGCATCCTGAGACAATCAGGGCATGAGCGAACAAGACATTTCAACCCCACCCAATCCCGATTCTTACGTCACAGACGACCTGCCCGAGGGCTGGTTGCGTGTGAATGCCCTCGACATGGATGCCCAAGGCATTGCCCGCAGGCCCAACGGCAAAGTGGTGTTCATCGATGGGGCCTTGCCTTTTGAGGTCGTCTCGGTTCAGGTAGGCCGCAAAAAAAGCAGCTTTGAGCAGGGCACGGTGACCGAAATTCACCACGAATCTTCCCAACGTGTACGCCCTGGTTGCCCCCATTTTGGGCTGCACACAGGTTCATGCGGTGGCTGCAAGATGCAGCACTTGGAGGTTTCTGCCCAAGTGGCGGTCAAGCAAAGGGTGCTGGAAGACAACCTTTGGCATCTGGGCAAAGTCAAAGCGGAAACCATGCTCCGCCCCATTGAAGGGCCTGCTTGGGGTTACCGTTACCGAGCTCGTTTGTCGGTGCGCTATGTCATCAAAAAAGGCGAAGTGCTGATTGGATTTCATGAGCGAAAAAGCCGTTACATCGCCGACATGAAGGTTTGCCCGGTCTTGCCTCCGCACGTCAGCCGCATGCTGCTGCCTTTGCGGGAATTGATCGGCCAAATGGATGCCCGCGAGAGTTTGCCGCAACTGGAGTTGGCTTGTGGTGACAGCGTGACCGCCTTGGTGCTTCGCCACATGGAGCCGCTGAGTGACGGCGACAAAACCCTGTTGCGCACTTTTGCCGCTGCGCAAAATGTGCAGTGGTGGTTGCAAGCCAAAGGGCCTGACACGGTGCAATTGCTCGATGCCGAGGGGCCACAGCTCAGTTATGGCCTGCCAGACTTTGGCATCACCATGCCGTTTCGACCCACCGATTTCACCCAAGTCAACCCCTTCATCAACCGTGTGTTGGTGGCCCGCTCTTTGCGTTTGCTGGATGCGCAAAAAACCGAACGTGTCATTGACTGGTTTTGCGGTTTGGGCAACTTCACACTGCCGATTGCGACACAAGCGGGCGAAGTACTGGGCATTGAGGGTGCAGAAACGCTGGTGGCCCGTTCGCGCGACAACTACGCTGCCAACCAGGCCCATCGCCCTGAGGCCCAAGCTCTGGCACCCACACAATTTGTGGCCCGCAACCTGTTTGAGATGACACCCGAGATGCTTGTCGCCGATGGCACCGCTGACAAATGGTTGGTGGATCCACCGCGTGAGGGCGCCTTTGCCCTGAGCAAAGCCTTGGCCGAACTGAACGAGAACCCCGATTTGCGCCAAGGCTGGTTGCCCCCCAAGCGCATTGTGTATGTGAGCTGCAACCCCGCGACCCTGGCCCGCGACGCCGACATCTTGGTGCACCGCGCCGGTTACCGCTGCGTGAGTGCGGGCGTCATCAACATGTTTGCGCACACAGCGCATGTGGAAAGTATGGCGGTGTTCGAACTGATTTGATGCACAGGTCACCCAGCAAAAAGGCTCCCGAAGGAGCCTTTTTGATTGGGAAAGCTGAGACGTCTCAGTCTTTTTCGCCGCCCATGATGCCCAACAAGGCCAACAGGCTTTGGAAGACGTTGAAGATGTCCAAGTACAAAGCCAAAGTGGCGCTGATGTAGTTGGTCTCACCACCGTCGATGATCTGCTTCAGGTCGTACAGCATGTAAGCGCTGAAGATGCCGATGGCCATCACGGAGATCACCATCATGCCCACGGTGGAGCCTACAAACACGTTGATGATGCCGCCGATCATGATGGCCAAAGCGCCCACCATCAGCCATTTGGACATGCCCGAAATATCACGCTTGATGGTGCTGGCCAAGCTGGCCATCACAAAGAACACACCTGCAGTGCCAGCAAACGCGGTCATGATCAGCTCAGACCCGTTCTTGAAACCCAGCACCATGGCGATCATGCGGGACAGCATCAAACCCATGAAGAAGGTGAAGGCCAACAAAACGGGCACACCGGCCGCCGAGTTTTTGGTCTTTTCGATGGCGAACATGAAGCCGAAAGCGCCCGCCATGAAGACGATCAGCCCCAAGCCACCTGTCAGTGAACGGGTGATGCCAGTGGCCACGCCAAGCCATGCGCCCAAAACGGTGGGCAAAAGGCTCAAGGCCAGCAGCCAATAGGTGTTGCGCAGAACGCGGTTGCGTGCGGCCAAGTCGACATGGCCCCAGTCTGATGAATTGAGGGTTTGAAGGTCGCTCATGTGTTTCTCCTGTCATGCCTGTGAAAAGGTGAACCCATTGTAGGTGTGCCTTAATGACTGGGCCTAGGGACTTAAGATTTCCGTCTGCTGATGGGGTTATCCGGGTGCATCAGTTTTGCTTTGAAGTGAGCAATCGACCGATGGGGCCCGTGTATGCTTCTGGTTTTATTTGAAGACCGAGTCTATATATGCAAACACAATCCACCCTTGAACTGTCTGATGTCAAAGCCATTGCCGCTGCGGCCGAAGCCGAAGCCCTCAAAAACAACTGGGCTGTGAGCATCGCCATCGTGGATGCTGGAGGCCATTTGTTGCACTTTGCCCGTTTGGATGGCGCAGCCCCTGTGTCTT
The DNA here is from genome assembly GCF_002778285.1 of Limnohabitans sp. 15K. Lineage (GTDB taxonomy): Bacteria > Pseudomonadota > Gammaproteobacteria > Burkholderiales > Burkholderiaceae_C > Limnohabitans_A. The sequence goes on along the minus strand of NZ_NESM01000002.1, from coordinate 110,720 downwards.
CTCACATTGCACCGGCCAAAGCCCACACGGCAGCTTTGGGTCGTCGTGAAACCAAGGTCTATGAAGACGTCATCAACGGCGGCCGCATGTCCTTTTTGTCGGCCCCCACCATCGAAGGCATGCTCGAAGGTGGTGTGCCAATCATGAAAGACGGTTTCTGCTTGGGTGCTGTGGGCGTGAGCGGTGTCAAATCGACCGAAGACGCACAAATCGCGAAAGCCGGCATCGCAGCCATCGGTTTGTAATTCTCAAAAGCCCATTTGGCAGGCTTTGGCCTTGCCGGAGTTTGCTTGAGGCAAACCAAGCGCCCACAAAAAAGCCGCTGAAAAGCGGCTTTTTTGCTGGGCATTGGCTTTTAGATCAGTACAGGTCAAGCACAGCACCTTTGCTGGCGCTCGATGCGTTGAAAGCGAACTTGGCTTGCACGCCACGGGTATAGCGGGGTTCAGGGGCTTTCCAGCCTTCACGGCGTTTGGCCAATTCAGCTTCGGGCACGTTCAGCTCCAGAATCAGCTTGTGTGCGTCGATGGTGATGCTGTCACCTTCATTCACAAAAGCGATGGTGCCACCGGCTGCGGCTTCGGGAGCGACGTGGCCCACCACCATGCCCCAAGTGCCGCCGGAGAAACGGCCATCGGTGATCAAGCCCACGCTTTCACCCAGACCCGCGCCGATCAGCGCGCCCGTGGGGGCCAGCATTTCGGGCATGCCGGGGCCGCCTTTGGGGCCAAGGTAACGCAAGACCATCACGTCACCGGCTTTGATCTTGCCCGCCAAAATGGCTTCCAGGGCCGATTGCTCGTCGTCGAACACACGGGCGGGGCCGGTGATGACCGGGTTTTTCAGACCAGTGATCTTGGCCACAGCGCCTTCAGGCGACAGGTTGCCCTTCAGGATGGCCAAGTGGCCTTCGGCGTACATGGGCTTGTCGATCGGGCGGATCACGTCTTGGTCGGCCCGTGGAACGTCCGGCACGTCTTTCAGGTTTTCGGCAATGGTTTTGCCTGTGATGGTCATGCAGTCACCGTGCAACAAACCAGCGGCCAACAAGGTTTTCATGACTTGGGGAATGCCACCGGCTTGGTGCAGGTCGACGGCCAGGTATTTGCCACTGGGTTTCAAGTCGCAAATGACTGGAATTTTCTTGCGCATGCGCTCGAAGTCATCAATCGTCCACTCCACGCCTGCGGTGTGGGCAATGGCCAAAAAGTGCAGCACAGCATTGGTCGAACCGCCCGTGGCCATGATCACGGCCACAGCGTTTTCAATCGCTTCCTTGGTCACGATGTCGCGGGGCTTGAGGTCTTTTTTGATGGCTTCGATCAAAACCTTCGCAGACTCTTTGGCCGAGTTTTGCTTTTCGTCGTGCGGGTTGGCCATGGTGGACGAGTAGGGCAGGGACATGCCTAAAGCCTCAAACGCCGAGGACATGGTGTTGGCGGTGTACATACCGCCGCAAGAACCCGTTCCGGGAATGGCGCGCTTTTCGATTTCTTTGAGGTCAAAGTCGCTGAGTTTGCCCGCAGCGTTTTCACCCACGGCTTCGAACACGCTGACGATGTTCAGGTCTTTGCCTTGGTAACGGCCCGGCAGGATGGTGCCGCCGTAAACATAAATAGCCGGCACGTTGGCGCGCAACATGCCCATCATGCCGCCGGGCATGTTTTTGTCGCAACCGCCGACCACCAAAACACCATCCATCCATTGACCACCCACGCAGGTTTCAATGCAGTCTGAGATGACTTCGCGGCTAACGAGCGAATACTTCATGCCTTCGGTGCCCATGGCCATGCCGTCGGAAATGGTGGGGGTGCCAAACACTTGGGCATTGCCACCGGCCTCTTCGATGCCTTGGATGGCTGCATCGGCCAATTTTTGCAAACCGCTGTTGCAGGGGGTGATGGTGCTGTGGCCATTGGCGACGCCCACCATGGGTTTGACGAAGTCACCTTCTTCGTAGCCCATGGCGTAGTACATCGACCGGTTGGGGGCTCGAGATTTGCCCTGTGTGATGTTGGCGCTTCTGCGGTTGATGGGTGTGATCGGGATGATTTTGTCGCTCATGGTGTTGTCCTTCAGGGGCCCAAAATAAAAGTCGGCCCATTTTAACGGGGGACTGACTGGCCAGTGTGTCCGAGTCGCGGCATGACCGGTGCACAATCCGGACATGCTGATCCATCCTCAAATCGACCCCGTTGCCCTTCAATTGGGCCCTTTGGCTGTCCATTGGTACGGCTTGACTTACCTGGCTGCTTTTGGCCTGTTTTTTGGGCTCGCTATCCGGCGCTTGGGGCATTTGCCTTTTAAAAACCTGCCTCAGTGGCAAAAGCGTGATGTCGAAGACATCTTGTTTTTGGGCGTGCTCGGTGTCATCTTGGGTGGGCGCGTGGGTTACTGCCTGTTTTATAAACCCGCCTATTACTTCTCCAACCCACTGGAAATTTTGGCGGTTTGGCAAGGCGGCATGAGCTTTCATGGGGGCCTACTCGGGGTGATACTGGCCATGGTTTGGTTCGCCCGCACCCGTCAGCGCCCATTTTTGCAGGTCATGGACTTTGTGGCCCCTTGTGTGCCCACGGGCTTGGCAGCAGGACGCATTGGCAACTTCATCAATGGCGAACTTTGGGGCCGGGTGGCGGATCCTGCATTGCCCTGGGGCATGGTGTTTCGCGGCGCAGGGGATTTGCCGCGTCATCCTTCGCAGATTTACCAAATTGCGCTGGAAGGGCTACTGTTGTTCGTCTTGCTCTGGTGGTTTGCCCGCAAAGACCGTCCTACGGGCCAAGTCTCGGGTGCCTTCCTGCTGGGCTACGGTTTCTTCCGCTTCGTGGCCGAGTTTTTCCGCGAACCCGATGCGCATCTGGGCCTTTTGAGCTTGGGCATGAGCATGGGGCAGTGGCTTTGTGTACCAATGATGCTGGGCGGCGTGGTGTTGTGGGTCTGGTTCGGTCGTAGATCGGACAAGCCCCACTGACGCACAGGAGTCAGGCTTTCGGCCGGGTTGGCAGGAGGATGTGCGCTTTGCCAAGCACACGATAGGAATGCCATGAACCTCCAGCGACGCTCATTGGGACTTGTTTCAGCAGCCTTGCTGCTCTTGAGTGCTTGTTCGGGGCCTCCGCTCAGTGCTCAGGCAGAGCGGACACCGATCGTGTTTGTGCATGGCAACGGCGACACCGCAGGCCTGTGGCAGTCCACCGTTTGGCGCTTCGAGTCCAACGGCTGGCCCACGGACCGCTTGCACGCCATTGACGTGCCTTACCCATTGGCGCGCGACGCCGACAACAAAGCGCAAGCCGGGCGCTCGTCCACCCAGGAACACATGGCTTTCTTGCGAGACGAGGTGCAGGCCGTCTTGCACCGCACTGGGGCAAGCCAAGTGATTTTGGTGGGCAACTCGCGTGGGGGCAATGCGATCCGCAACTTCATTTGCAATGGCGGTGGTGCCGCAGTCGTCAGCCACGCTGTGCTGGGCGGCACGCCCAACCACGGGGTACAGGCCATTCCTGGCGTCAACGAGGCCAACGAGTTTTCCGGCACAGGAACGTTCCTCCAGCAACTCAATGCCCCCAAAAACGCCCAAGGCGACGAGGTCTGCGGCCCCACACGCTGGATGACCATCCGCTCGGACAACAACGACAAATTCGCGCAGCCCGATGGGCTGTGGCTGGGCATGAAAGGCAAACCCACGATGGTGGGCTTTGAGGGCCCCGAACTCAAAGGGGCCACGAATGTGGTGATCACCAAAATTGACCACCGCGAAACGTCTTATTCCCAAACCGCCTTTGAAGCCACTTACCGCTTCATCACAGGGCAGGCGCCGCGCATTGGTCTGGTGCGCCAGATCGACGTGGTGCTCAACGGCAAACTGGTTGGCCTGGGCCTGGACCCGATGGACGCGGGCAGCGGCAACTTCGTCAACAACCTGCCTTTGCGCGGCGCCCGCATGGCCATTTTCGCCACCGACGCGGCCACTGGCCAGCGCCAGGGGCCAGCGGTCCACGTCCAGACCACGGGGGCCGATGGGCAATGGGGGCCTTTTCGGGGGCGTGGCGACACAAGTTATGAATTCGAGATCCAGGCCGCAGGTTACGCCACCACGCACATTTACCGCAGCCCATTGCCCAGATCGAGCCCATGGCTCAACATGCGGCCAGAGCGTGTGAACGACGCCGATCGTGCGGCTCAAGCGGTGCTCAGCTTCACCCGACCCCGGGGGTATTTCGACCCGGCGCGCGACGCCATGAGTCTGGACGGGCAAAGCAGCTTGCCCGGCGTGCCGTCCGGGGCAGGGGTGGCCGCGAGCCGCTTGCGCTTGAACGACAGCACGCATCGCAGCGTGGTCGGCAGCTTCAACGGCGAAAAAATCGTGGGTTTGACATGGCCCATGGCCCAAGGGCACACGACGCTGCTCGAACTGACCGATTGAGCCCCGTGCGATGCAGGGGCTGATCGGATCGCTGCTTACGCTGGCCTCTTTTGCAGCCAGTCGCCCCGCACCGCCTCGTAGGCCGCCGCCACCTGCAACAAGGCCAGATCGCCTTGTGGTTTACCGATCAGCTGCACGCCCATGGGCCAGCCGTGTGTCGGGTGAAAGCCCGCAGGCAGGCTGATGGCGGGCAGGCCCGCCAGCGTGGCGTAAATGGTGCACTCCATCCAGCGGTGGTAGGTGTCCATGGCGCTTGCGCCAATGTGTTGTGGCCAGCGCTCTTGCAGCGCAAACGGCCAGGTCTGCGCCACGGGCAGGGCCAGCACGTCGTATTGGCCAAACAGACCGAGCAGGTGCTGGTAGAAGGCGCTGCGTGTCTGGCTGGCCTGCATGAAGTCCATGAACGACAGCTTGAGCGAGTTCTCATGCTCCCACAGGGCTTCAGGTTTGAGTTGGTCTTTGGCGCCCGGAATTTGCAGCAAGGCCGCCACTTTGGGGCCGACCAGCGCACGGCGCCAGACCAACCAGCAGTCCCACAGCGCTTGCGTGTCAAAGCCCAGACCGATGGCGCTCACCTGGGCACCATGGCCCGCCATGTGCTGCAGCGCCTCTTGGCACACGTCCAGAATGCCGTCCTCCATGGCCAGGTGGCCGTTCAGGTCGCCCAACCAACCGACACGTAAACCGCGCAGCGCATCGGGCGTGTACCGCAAGTCGGATGCGTCAACGCTGCCGTTGAGTGACAGCGGTTGGCGGGCGTCATGGCCTGACTGTGTGGCCAGCAGGCGGGCCAAGTCGCGCACGCTGCGGGCCATGGGGCCTTCGGTGCCCAGCTGGTCCACCCACACATCGGCCCCAGGGCCAAAGGGCACGCGGCCTTGCGAGGGGCGCATGCCAAAAATGTGGTTCCAGCCCGCCGGGTTGCGCAGGCTGCCCATGAAGTCTGAACCATCGGCCACGGGCAGCAGGCGCTGGGCCAGTGCCACGGCCGCGCCGCCGCTGCTGCCGCCTGCGCTCACCGCCGTGTCCCAGGCGTTGGGCGTGGGGCCAAACAAGGTGTTGAAGGTGTGCGAGCCCAGGCCCAGCTCGGGCATGTTGGTTTTGCCGATCACGATGGCGCCCGCTGCCTTCATGCGCTCGGTCATGATGCTGTCCTTGGCGGGAAGGGCCGCTTGCAGCACGGTACTGCCAAAGGTGGTCGGAAAGCCCACGGCGTGTCCGGTGTCCTTGATGGCCTGCGGGATGCCGTGCAGCCAGCCGCGAGACTGGCCGAGCGCCAGCTCGGCGTCGCAGGTCCGTGCTTGGGCCAGCAGGGTATCGGCCGGGGCGAGGTTGACGATGGCGTTGTAGGTGGGGTTGAGCTGCTCGATGCGGGCCAGATAGGCTTGCATCACCTCGGTGCAAGAAACCTGGCGCTGGTGGATGCGCCCGGACAGTTCGCTGGCGTTGAAGTCGGTGATCTGGGTCATTCGAGGGTGTTCTTTCACTTCCAGGACAGTGGGGGCGGCACAAAGCCGCACCATTCGGTTTCGAGCCAGCGGGCCATGTTCAGGCACAGCGGGTCGGCAAAGCTGTTGCCAATGATCTGCGCCCCGACGGGCAGACCGTCCGGGCTTTGCCCGATCGGGATCGCGGTGGCGGGCAAGCCCACCACACCGGGGTAGCCCGCCCAGAACAGGCTGTCGGTGTGGGGTTGGTCTTGGCCGTTGACCTGGAGCATGCGCTCCCAGCGCTCGCCTTGTTGGTTGTGCAAAAAGGCGGGCGAGGTGGCCACTGGGGTGATCAGCAGGTCCAGCGTGTCAAAGTAGCTGCGCCACTGCGCCCGCAGCACGGCGCGTTGCTGGTCAAACTCGACCCAGTCGCGGTGCGTGAGCGTGCTGCCGCGCCAGACGCGCTCGCGCATGGAGTCCAGCGCGGGGTCGGCTTGCTGGCCCAACGCCTGAAAGCGGGCAAAAGTCGCGTCGTCCAGCCAGGCGCCAGTGGCCGAGCGCAGCAGGTACGAGTACACACGGTGCGACTGCGTGCTGTCCACCGGGCGGTGGTCGTCCAGCACGGTCACGCCTTGCAAACGCAAAAAGTCGGCCAGCGCATGCAGCCGGTCTTGAATACTCTGGTCCACCCGCGCTTCGGGGTCGTCGTAGACGATGGCCACGCGGCATTGCCAGGGGGCTTTGTCGGTTTGACGCCATTGGGCGGGCGTCCAACCCATGGGGCCAAACTGTTGCAAGGGGGTGGTCAGCACCTGCATGGCCAGTTGCAGGTCCTGGGCGCTGCGCGCCAGTGGCCCGGCCACGGCAATGTCCAGGCTGTCAATGCAGCGCACACCGGGCAGCTGGTGGCCCTCCATGGGCACCACGCCCCAGGTGGGCTTGTGGCCATACACGCCGCAGTAATGCGCCGGGTTTCGGATCGACGCACCGATGTCACTGCCCAGTTCCAAAGGGGTCATGCCTGAGGCCAGCGCGGCGCTGGCCCCACCCGATGATCCGCCCGGTGTGCGCGTCAGGTCCCAGGGGTTGTTCGTGGTGCCATAGACCGGGTTGAACGACTGCCAGTCACCTAGAGCGACGGGCACATTGGTCTTGCCAAAGACCACGGCGCCTGCGTCCAGCAGGCGCTGCACGGCCACGGCGGGCTGTTCGGCGATGTTGTCTTTGTAGTCCGGAAAGCCCCAGCAAGTGGGGGTGCCCGGCAGGTCGAACGATTCCTTGACGGTCATGGGCAGGCCGTGCAGCGGCCCCCAGTCTTCGCCTCGCGCGCGGGCTGCGTCGGCGGCAGCGGCGCGTTCGCGGGCGGCGCCAAAGGTGCGCACCACCACGGCGTTGATGCGGCTGTCGAGTTGTGCCACCCGGGCGATGTGCTGGGCCAGCAATTGGCTGCTGGTGACTTCGCCTGCGCGCAAGCGCGCGAGCAGTTCGGTGGCGGTGCTGTAGGTGTAGTCGGTCATGCCGGGCCTGAGTGTGTGCCAATGAAAAACCCGGGGATGCACGGTGGTGTGTGCATGTCCCGGGCCGTCGAGTGGTGCAGCGCTTTCGCGCCGCAGGGTTCACGTCATTGAGGTTCGACGTTGGCGGCCTTGAACAAGGCGCGGTAGCGGGACACCTCCTGGGTGTAGAAGCGGTCGACTTCAGCCACGCTCATGCTTGCAGGCACCTGGCTGCCGGTGGTGGTCATGCCCTTGACAAAGGCTTCGGACTTGATGGCCTCGTTCATGGCCTGGTTGAGTTTTTGGACCACGGCGTCGAGCGTGTTTTTAGACACCTGCAGGCCGATCCAGATGTCGAACACGAAGTCGGACATGCCACGCTGCGCGCTGATGGGCGCGGCATCGGGCAGTTGGGGGTGAGGGGCGGTGGACGAGATGCCGATGATCTTGAAGCGGTTGTCCTTGACCATGCCAATGATGGGGCCTGCCACAGGGACAAAGGCCATGTCCACGCTGTTGCCGCCCAAGTCGGTGTAGATCTGCACGGCCGCTTTGTAGGGCACGTGCAGCATGTCCAGTCCGGTCAGGGTTTTGAAGCGCTCACCCATGATGTGGTACAGCGAGCCCTGGCCCACGCTGGCGTAGCTGACCTGCTTGCCCTTGGCCCAGGCCAGGAATTCCGGCAGGTTGTTGACCGGCAGGTCCTTGCGCACCGCCAGGCCGATCGAGGTGCGGCCCATCAGGCTGGCCATGCGGACTTCTTCGGGCTTGAACTTGACGGCCGACAGGGCCAGGGGGGCCATCACCAGCTCCATGGGGGTGCTCAGCAGCTGGTAGTAGCCGTCAGCAGGGGCTGCCAGCACTTTTTGAACGCCCAAAGCGCCGCTCACGCCGCCCAGGTTCTCGACCATCATCTTTTGGCCGAGGTTTTTTTCGTATTCGACCTGCACCAGGCGGGCCACCGCATCCGAAGGGCCGCCCGCAGGGTAGGGCACCATCACGGTGACCATCTTGTTGGGGAAGCCCTGTGCAGTGGCGCTGAGCACCATCAGGCTGCCCAGCAGGCCAGCGAGCAGTCGCGAAATCGTACGGCGTGAAATCATGGTTTGTCGTCCTCGGGTGTTGTGGTGGCGGCCGCACACGCTGCGGTCACGGGGAATCCACAGTCTGAACAACTTGCCCGTTTCCCTGTATCGAAAAATGGCAAACGCCGGGCGGGGTTTTCCCCAAAAGTGCCAGGCGGCCCGGTTTCAGGGCTGCTTTGCCAAACCCTGCACCGCCTGCTGCGCCGCTTGCAGGCCTTGGCGCCAGACCTGTTGTTGCCAGTCGCTGGAGGGCGGATTGAACGCTTCGCGCATGTCCGTCCGGATGGCCGCCTGCTGCGCGTGCGGGGCCTCGGGGTGCAAAGCCAGCCAGTGGTCGGCGCGCATGGCCAGAATCATCTGCGCCAATGGCAGGGTACCAAACTCCAGGCAAATGCCCGTGTACTGCGCTTGCGGGCATTCCTCGTAAATGGCCATCTGGATCGGGCCGGACAAGGGCACGCTTTGGGATGTGCCCGTGTCCACCGAGGTGATGTCTGCTCCCCACCACTGGCGGGCGCGACGCAATGTTGGGCCCGTGTCTGTGCAGGCAAAAATGCGCTCGCCGTGACCGTGTGGGCCCAGACCCGTGTGCAGGTCGATCCAGGCGATCTGCCGGGCCTGCCCCAGATGGTCTTGCAGCACTTGCCGGAAGGTGCGGTGGCTCCAGGTGGGGGCGAGCCCGCCAAACCACACACCGTCTGGATATTGGTACTGGCCGCTGGTGATGGCCCGCTGCATGCGCCGATCACCCCAAATCTGGGCTTGCGCCTGCAGCGCGGCGGCCTGCTCGGGCGTGGGCGGCCAGTGCTCGGGCAGCAGCAGGGCGTGGATCTCGGCGTAATCGGTGTTGACCGGCAGGGGCTGACCGAAGTCGATGAAGTTGCGGTTGAGGTCGACGTTGTCTTCGTTGACCCGCCGTGCGTGCGAAAAGCCATGAGGGTTGACCGCATGCACATGCACCACCGCCACATCGGGCGGCAGTGTCAGTTGTTGCAACAGCCCGGTCTGGATGGCCGAGCCGCAAAAGCCCTCGATGCCGTGCACCGCGCTGGTGGTCATCAGCACTTTGGAGGCGTTCGCCGGACCGTGCACCGCTACGTCCATGGCCAGCGCTTCGCCTTGCGCACCTAGCAAGGGCAAGCTGTCACTGTGCAACTTAGCCCCGCAGGCATCGGCAGCCTGTAAAAAGAGCGCACGGGACTCGCGGTAGCTGGGGCAAAAGGGTGGTGTGTTCATGGTTGGGCCTTGATCTGGTTCAGCCAGCCCGCTGCCAAGCCAAACAACACGATCATCAAGATACCTCAGATGGCCTGGGCGGTGCTCATCGTTGGCGCAGGGTGTCCGAGGGCAGTTCGCCAAACAGGTGTTTGTAGTCCTGTGCAAACTGACTCAAGTGCCAAAAACCCCAGTGTGAGGCGATGTCTTGGATGGTCTCGCCCGGTGTCGCCTGGCGCAGGGCGCGGCGCACGCTGTTCAGCCGCAGCGAGCGCAGGTACTTGATGGGCGTGGTGCCCAGCACGTCCTGAAAGCAATAGTTGAGTTTGCGCCGACTTGTGCCCACACGGCTGCACACCTCCAAAATGGACAGCGGCTCGTCGGCATGGCCCATCATCAGCTCGCAGGCCCGGTCCACTAGTTTTTTGCGCCGCTCCAGGTTGGGCAGCTCGGAGGTGTCGACCTGGGCGGGCAGGGCTTCGAGCCATTCCATCAGGATCTCGTCGCGCAGCTGGCGCAAGGCTTGCGGGTCGTGCTGGCGGTGCGCCAGGGCGCTGGCCTGGTCCAGCACGGTCAGCTGCAGGTCGCGCAGGTTCTGGGCCTTGATGTCGGTGGTTTGCAGCACCAGCTGCTTTTCAAGCCAGTGCGCCAGGGGTTTTTGGTACATGCGCTCCCACAGTGGGTTGAGCAGGCTGCGCGCCACCACCACAGCGATCAGGGTGAAGTGGGGCGGCGTGGTCAGGTCTACCTCGTCGCCCTTGCCGCACATGATGGCGTGGGCTGGCACCCGTTGGCCGTTGAAAAACAGATCGGGGGAATCTTGCAAAGCCATGGCAAAGCCGTACACGCTGTCATCGAGCCGACCGCGCTGGCGCAAAGCGATGCTGGTGTCTTCGCGCAGCAGCGTCACCTCGGGCAGCTGAACCTGGTGGATGCGCCCCTTGAACTGGCCAGGCGAGAGTTGCTCGTACTGCAGCGCCCAGCCCTGCTGGGCCAGGGCGTGCTGGTCCATGTCCTGGGTGTCGAGTACCTGGACCCAGGTTGAACGGGCGAGGGAGTTGGGCATGGAAAGGGGCGGAGCGCAGAAAAAAACCGTGATTTTTGAGATTCTGCATGGCAGCGACATCCCCGTCATTTCAGGTTAACCCGGCACTGGTTTTGCGCAAAGTGGATGGGGTGTACAGAAATTCTGTGTTTTTCACCCATGGCTCGGGTCCAAAGGTCGGCTAATAAGTAGTTTGAACAAGTTCGAAACAGCTATTTTTTTGATTAGGATGTGTGTTGATCTTGACCTTTGTTGTCTGTATTCATCCGATTTCATGCTTCTCACCCCCCACCAAGCCAAGTACATCGCCCATGACTTGACGCTCCAGCATGCTGGTGGCGGGTTGGATCGACTCTCGCAGGCGCTGTTTAACGCCAGTGTGGACTTGAACCCCCACCAGATTGAGGCTGCGGTCTTCGCTTTGCGGTCGCCACTGTCCAAAGGCGTCATGCTGGCCGATGAAGTGGGCTTGGGCAAAACCATCGAAGCGGGCATTGTGCTGTGTCAATACTGGGCCGAGCGCAAGCGTCAGTTGTTGGTTATTTGCCCCGCGTCGCTGCGCAAACAATGGGCGCTGGAGCTGGAAGAAAAATTCAATCTGCCAGCAGTTGTTCTGGACTCCAAAACATGGCGTGAAGCACAGCGCAAGGGCTTGGCCCCATTGCAGCAAAAGGCGGTGGTGGTCATGTCGTATGCCTATGCCACACGCATCAAGGAAGACATCCGGTCCATGGCCTGGGACTTGGTTGTCATTGATGAAGCGCACAAACTGCGCAACGCTTACAGAGACAGCAACAAGATCGGTCAGGCCCTGCGCTGGGCCACATCAGACAGCCGAAAGTTGCTGCTGACCGCGACCCCGCTGCAAAACTCCATCTTGGAGCTGTATGGCCTGTCCACACTGATCGACGACAACATTTTTGGCGACCTGAATTCTTTTCGCAGCCAATTCACTGGAGCCAGTGGTGATTTGGACGGCTTGCGCAACCGCTTGGCCAGTTTTTGCAAGCGCACCCTTCGCAAGGATGTGACCGAGTACATCAGTTATACCCAGCGCAAACCTCACACACAAAAGTTCCGATCCACCGACGACGAGCACCGTTTTTACGAAGCCGTCACGGACTATCTGACCCGTGAAGACAGTTACGCCATTCCCCGACGCCAGCGCCATCTGACCGAGTTGGTGCTGAGAAAGTTGTTGGCTTCTAGCTCGCAGGCTATTGCGGGCACCTTGGGCGTCATGAAGCTGAGGCTTGAAGCCTTGCGCGACGAAAAAATCCAGACCCAAGACGACTGGATTGAAACGTTGGTGGACGAAGAAGAAATGGAAGAAGACCTTCTTGACGAAATTCTCAACGAAGGTGACGAGCCCGACACTGCGACCCAAGACCCTGGTCAGCTCGACCGCAAACGGCTCAATGATGAAATTGGTGAGCTGGACCGTTTGCACACTTGGGCGCAAAGCATTGGCACCGATACCAAAACCACAGCCTTATTGCAAGCGTTGGATGTTGGCTTCAAAGCCATGGCGCAAACTGGAGCTCAGCGCAAAGCCCTCATCTTTACCGAATCCAAGCGCACACAGGAATACCTCAAGCGCTACCTGGAGCAAAACGGTCATGCAGGCCGAGTGGTGCTGTTCAGTGGCACCAACGGCGGGCCTGAGGCGGCCAGCATTTACGACCAGTGGATCGTCCGCAACCAAGGGATAGGTCGCATCACCGGCTCAAGAGATATCGATATCCGCGCCGCGCTGATTGAACACTTCAGAGACGATGCATCCATCCTCATTGCCACCGAAGCGGCGGCTGAGGGTGTGAACATGCAGTTCTGCTCTTTGGTCATCAATTACGACCTGCCCTGGAACCCCCAGCGCGTGGAGCAACGCATTGGCCGCTGCCACCGCTATGGCCAAAAGCATGATGTGGTCGTCATCAACTTCTTCAACGAGCGTAACCATGCGGACCAGCGCGTGCTGGAGTTGCTGGACAACAAATTCAAATTGTTCGATGGCGTGTTTGGTGCCTCTGACGAAGTGCTGGGCACCATCGAATCCGGAGTTGACTTTGAGAAGCGCATTCTGGATATCTATCGCACATGCCGCACAAAAGAAGAAATTGACAACGCTTTTAACGCGCTGCGGGCCGAAATGGACGCCAGCATCCAAGCGCGCATGCAAGACACCCGTCGCCAGTTACTGGAAAATTTTGATGCCGAAGTGCATGACCGCCTGCGCTTGCAGTTGCAAGACACCCATGCTCACTTGGACCGCTTCAGCCGCCGCTTTTGGGACTTGACTCAGCACGTGTTGGCCAAACAAGCTTGGTTTGACAGCGAACAGCTTAGCTTTGATTTGAAAGCACCACCCGCCAGCGACATTGCTGCCGGGCGCTACCACCTGATTTCGCGCAACCAACCGCAAGACGCCAACTCACTGGCTTTCAATGATTCAGGGCAAGACAGCTTTACCTACCGGCTTTCTCACCCCTTGGGCGAGTGGGTGATTCAAAGCGCACAAACTGCCGACACCCCGCTGCAGCGTTTGGTGTTCGATCCGCAAAAAAATGAAGCCCGAATTTCGGTGGTCGATGTCTTGCGCGGCAAGTCGGGTGTGCTTACTCTGCAAAAACTCACGGTGGACAGCTTTGAAAAACAGGAATTTTTGTTGTTCTCGGCCTTGACCGAGCAGGGGCAGTCGCTGGACCAAGAAACTTGCGAAAAGCTCATGGCCTGCCATGCGCTATTGGATGAAGCCTCGGTCATCTTGGACGAAACGGTTCAATCAAGACTGCGTGCCGAAGCACAACGCCACGCGCAGGCCACGGTAGCCACATCGCTCGAAACCAACAACAAACACTTCGCCGAAGCCCGCGACAAGCTGGACCGCTGGGCCGAAGACATGGTGCAAGGGGCTGAGCAGGCTCTGAAAAACACCAAAGAGCAAATCAAGGTGGCCCAACGCGAGGCGAGACAAGCCCCCACTTTGGATGAGCAACAGGTCATTCAAGAGCGAATAGCTAAGCTTGAGCGCCAGCAACGCAAGCAGAGGCAAGAAATTTTTCAAGTGGAAGACGAGATCCACGATAAGCGTGATCAGCTCATTGAAGAGTTGACTAGACGAATGGCGCATTCGGCATCATCTGAACCACTTTTCACCATCGCATGGCAGGTTATTTGAACCTGCAAAACAACCCGCAGCAAGACATGGCAACGACAAACAACAAACAACTCGTCCGTCTCAAAGGCCTTTTGAAGGACCTTTTCCAACTTGACCAACCTGAGCTCGACTTTGGGCTTTACAAAATCATGCACGCCAAGAGCGTGCAGATCACCCATTTTCTGGAAAACGATCTGCTCAAGGAAATTGAGACAGCATTTGGTGCTCGTGACAGCGCCAATGCCGAGCAGCTATTTGCACAAGCCAAAGCCAAGCTGTTTGAAAGCCTGGGCGACACCGCCTTGGACGCCAAAGGAGAACTCAATCCCGCCTTTGCTGGATTGCCAGCAGGTAAAAAGTATCTCGAAGACATGGCGGCAGCCCAAGCCGCCAAAGAGTCATTGAGCGCTGATGCGGAAATTTACGACCACCTGTACCGTTTCTTTGAACGCTATTACGACAACGGCGATTTTTTGAGCCGCCGTTACTACGCCCGCGAGAGTGACACACGCGCCGCACCTTACAGCGTGCCCTACGACGGACGCGAGGTGTATTTGCATTGGGCCAACAAAGACCAGTACTACATCAAGAGCGGTGAAAACTTCACCCACTACACCTTCGACCCGATCGAAGCCGTCAAAAAGCATTTAGATGTTGCCAAAACCAACGGCCAAGACGGAGCCTTTGATTTTGAAGTGCCTACCACTGCCACAGGCGAACAAAAAGCCATGAAGGTGCATTTGCGCATTGCCGAGGCACAAGAGGGCGAGCACGGCAACATCAAAGCCAGTGGTGATCAAAAGCGTGAATTCATCCCGCTGCTCAGCAGTCCTGCTGAGCTGGATGCCGATGGCAGCCTAGTGCTGAACTTTGAATACAAGGTGCTGACAGAAGGCTATCCCTTTGACGAAGACGAGATCAAAGCCAAGTTTGGAAGCATCAACAAAGAGCACATGCCCGCCCACTGGATGGCAGATGTGTTCTTGCAAGCCATGGCACAGTTGCCAGAAGGTCAAACTGCGGACTACATGCGTCTGCTTAATCTGTTGGCTCCCACCGAAAAACAAACCAAGCGCCCCTTGCTGGCTAAGTACATCAGCTTGTACACCGCCCGCAACACTATGGATTACTTCATCCACAAAGACCTGGGTGGCTTCTTGCGCCGTGAGCTGGACTTCTACATCAAGAACGAAGTCATGCGGCTAGACGACATTGAAAACGCCGATGCACCCAAGGTGGAGCAGTATCTGGGCAAGGTCAAGGTGTTACGCCGCATCGCGCATCAGCTCATCGCTTTCTTGGCTCAGCTTGAGGACTTTCAGAAAAAGCTTTGGCTGAAGAAGAAGTTTGTGACAGAGGTGAATTACTGCATCACGTTGGATCGAGTTCCAGAGAAGTTCTATCCAGAGATAGCGGCAAACGAGGCGCAGCGTGATGAATGGGTCAGACTGTTTGCCATTGATGAAGTTGTGGGCGATACCGCGCAGGTGGGTTACAGCGTGCCGTTGACGGAAGAGTTTTTGAAGGGAAACCCGTTTTTATTGCTCGATACGGCATTGTTTGACGATCACTTCAAAGCTAATTTACTGACCGAAATTGAAAATCTAGATGCTCAGTGTGATGGTGTGTTGATTCACTCCGAGAATTTTCAAGCTTTAGGGTTAATGCAACGAACGTTAGAGAGTAAGGTTAAATTTATCTATATTGACCCACCATATAACAAAGGTTACGACGGGTTTATATATAAGGATGCCTATAAGCATAGCTCTTGGTGCACACTCATTTCAGAACGAGTTGGCAAACATATGTCCTTATTGCAAGAAAATGGTATCTTCTCCGTAAGTATTGATGATGATGAAGTTTCTAACTTGAAGTCGATACTTGACGCTCAGTGTGGTGCGAATAATTATGTTGCCAATTTAATATGGGATAGAAATCATTCTGCCCAGTCCGGTTATTACAAAATATATCATGAATATATTTTGAATTATGCAAAAAATAAAAACAACTTAGATATCACATCTTCTGCGGAGGGCTTTGTTATTGCAGGCGCCATGAAAAAGGAATCGAAGCGTCATAAGTTACAGGAATTCAGTTTTCCTGCCGGCGTCAAATGCGAGGCTCCTGACGGTACTATTTTTTCAGGCAAATGGGGAGGGGCCGAGACAGTTGAAGTAACCTCTGGAAGCATGCATGTAATCGAGGGTAAGACAGTATCCCCTGTGACCCTAAAGGCTGCATGGACTCAATATGGGCAGATGACTAAATTTTTTAAGAATAGTGCTGAAAAAGTATTTGATACCAAGGGTCAGGAAATTGTTGATTTCTACTTTTCATCTACAGGTAAGTTGAAGTATAAGAAAATTAGAAATTCTGAAATACCCTCGTCAGTGCAAAGGTTTGGTACTGCAAGTCAGGCGTCTACTGCGCTGAGTAATATTCTTGGATATTCGATTAATTCAACACCAAAGCCGATCGAGTTGAATAGATTTTTTATTGATTATTACTGCTCTGACGGTGATATTTTTGTTGATTATTTTGCTGGGTCAGGGACATCTGCTCATGCGGCAATTAATTTCAGTAGAGATCTGTCGGGCTCGTTGAAATATTATTTAGTGGAACAGGGTGATTATTTTGATGGTGTTCTTTTGCCCAGAATTAAAAAGTGTGTTTACAGCAACAGTTGGAGTAATGGAAAACCGATTGAGCAAGATGGAGTGAGTTCATGCTTTAAATATCTTCGTCTTGAGAGCTATGAAGATGCACTCAACAATTTGATTGTGTCTGATGATGCGGCCCGTGACCGCGCCTTGGATGCAAGTCCAGAGCTTCGTTCTGCATATATGCTGAACTATTGGCTGGATGTTGAGACACAAGGCAGCCCCAGCTTGTTGAATGTGCAAGCCTTTGCCGACCCCGCCAACTACGCCATGAAGATCAAAAGGCCGGGCAGCGATGCATTGGCACTACAACGTATTGATCTGATTGAGACCTTCAACTGGCTGATTGGCCTGTGGGTGGAGCATTTGGCTGCCCCGCAAACTTTCAGTGCTGAGTTTGAACGAGAGGTAGACAAAGATTTGCCCAAGGATCAGAACACTCGCCTGGTGTGCAAGCGCCTCAAGCCGGATGATCAAGGTCCGTTCTGGTTCCGCCTGGTGGAGGGCTATACGCTCAAGGTACCGGGTGATGACAGCTCGCGCCAAAAAACGCTCATTGTTTGGCGCAAGCTGACCGACAACCCCGAGCAAGACAACGCTGCATTGCAAAAGTTCCTGATGGAAAAGCTGCAAATCTCACCGCGTGAAAACACCTACGATGTGATCTATGTGAATGGCAGCCACACGCTGCCCAACCCATTGGTGGAAGCTGAACAGACCAAAGTGCGTCTGATTGAAGAGGCCTTTCACGCGGCCATGTGGTCGCAAGAGGCGAACTGATGGCTTCCCGTTCAAAAACCGCACGGTCGGCGCCAGTTTTGCCTTTCTCACAAAAACTGGTGCTCAACCAATGGTTGATTTCGTTGTTTGGCATCGACCCATTGCAGCAGCATCAACACAATGGGCGTCCCGTGCGTCCCATGTATGCGTTGACCAAGACTTTGCGCGATTGCCGTGAAGGTCTGGATACTGACAACCTGCACTTTTATTACAAGCAATTGCAGCTGGGTTGGCTGCCGCAGGCATCGTTGCATCCTGATCGTTTGCTGGCCTACGAGCAAAACATCGTGGCGCACACCCAATGGCTCAACGAGGGGCGTGATCGGCCTATTGAGTGGAAGTATTACCAATGGTTGTCGCTGTTATTCACAGAGATTTATCTGGATCAGTACTTCAGCCACCGGGCTAATTTGCTGTCCAGTTT
The DNA here is from genome assembly GCF_002778285.1 of Limnohabitans sp. 15K. GTDB lineage: Bacteria > Pseudomonadota > Gammaproteobacteria > Burkholderiales > Burkholderiaceae_C > Limnohabitans_A. Next base: position 92,999 of record NZ_NESM01000002.1, on the reverse strand, counting down.
GAATGGCTACGTTAACCGCTTCAATGCGCACTGGGCCTCGCAGGCCATGCCACACGCGACGGGGATTGAGCCCTACACCGAAGACGAGTTGAACAAACTCTGTTTGCAAAACGCCACTGGGTCGGGCAAGACGCTGCTTATGCATGTGAACTACCGTCAGTTCGCGCATTACGCCAAAGAGGCGGGCCAGCCCGATGCGGTGACGCGCACCATCCTCATTACGCCCAACGAGAGTCTGAGCCAGCAGCATGAGCTTGAGATGCGCCAAAGTGGTATTGAAGTGGGCCGCTTGGTGCTGGACAACAACGATATGTTTGCCAGCCAAAGTGGGCATTTGACCCGCATTGACTATATAGAGATCACCAAGCTGGGTGACAAGGATGGGCCGACCTCCATCGCCACCCGCAACCTGGGCATGCAAAACCTGATCCTTGTGGACGAAGGCCACCGAGGGATGGGTAAGGCCGAAGAGGATGGCTGGTACAAGCAGCGGTCTATGCTGACCGAGCAGGGCTTTGCGTTTGAGTATTCGGCCACCTTCCGCGAGGCCGTCACTGCCGCTGCAAGCCCAAGGATTGAACAGGCCTACGCCAAGGCGGTGCTGTTTGATTACTCGTACAAATATTTTTACGAAGATGGCTACGGCAAGGATTACCGGATTTTCAACATTCCAAAGTCCCAAGAGGACGTGGAGTTTTTGTACCTGACGGGTTGCCTGCTGACTTTTTACCAACAGCTTGCACTGTATGAAGTGCGCAAGGCGGAATACGCAGAGTTCAACCTGGAAAAGCCACTTTGGGTGTTTGTGGGCGGCAGTGTCAGCAAGGCTGTTACAAGCAAAAAAGTCAAAAGCAAAGTGGTTGTAGAGGTTGATGAAACTGCTTCAGACGTGGTGCAGGTTTTGAGCTTTTTGGCGAGGTTTCTGGCCGATCCAGACAGGGCCAAAAATGCGGTTCAATCTTTGTTGACGAAAAAGGGCGACGAGACGGGCCTGGTCAGCAACAACGTGGATATTTTTCACGGGGCGTTTTTGTACTTGCTGCAACAGATGCAGTCGGGCAAAACGGTTGAAACCATCCACTCAGACATCTTGGCCAAGCTGTTCAACAACTCAGCGGGCGGTTTGCTGCAAGTGCAGCGCTTAAAGGGCGACAGTGGTGAATTGGTGTTGCTGGCTGGAGAGGCCAGTCAGCACTTTGGTTTGATCAATGTGGGTGATGCACTCGGCCTGTCCAAACATTTGGAGTCATTGCAAAAGTCTGACCTCTTGCCGCCGATGGTGGTCGGGGACAGTGATTTCCTTGCCGCGCAGTTCAACAGCGTCAAGGAGTCAAGCTCGCCTATCAATCTGCTGATGGGTGCTAAAAAATTCGTTGAAGGGTGGGATTGCTGGCGTGTCAGCACATTGGGGCTGATGCGAGTAGGGCGAACTGAGGGTTCGCAAATCATTCAGCTTTTTGGTCGTGGTGTGCGTCTCAAGGGGTGGGAGTGGAGCCTCAAGCGTTCGAGCCATGCACGGCCTATGGGTGCACCGCAATACATCAACCTGATTGAGACCTTGAATGTGTTTGGCGTGCAGGCGGACTTCATGGAGAAGTTCCGCCAATTTTTGCAAGACGAAGGCCTTCCTACCAATGACAGTAAAGAGGTGTTCACGATTCCCATGAATGTGACGCATGACTTTGGTCACAAGCTCAAGATCGTTCGGCCTAAACTGAAGGATGGCGAAGGGCGCGAATACAGCTTTAACCGCGACGGCGTGATGCCATTGATGGGGGAGGTGCCCGAGTATTTGACGCGCAACCGAATTGAGGTGGATTGGTATCCCAAAATCACGGCCATTGCTGCCCCTGAGGTTGGCAAACAGGCCGGTGCTGTCATTGAAAGGAATCAAGCGGTTTTTTCAGCGCAGCATGTGGCGTTCATCGATAAGGACCACCTCTATTTTGAGCTGGAAAAGTACAAGGCCCGTGAGAACCAATACAGCTTGATCATTCGGCCTGAAAGCTTGACTGGGTTACTGTTGGACACCAGTTGGTACAGCTTGTTGGTTCCCTCTGAGCTGATGTCGCTGCAAAAATATAGCAACGTGACCGTTTGGAATCAGCTGGCGTTGGAGCTTCTCAAGAAGTATTGCAGCCGCTTTTTTGACTACAAGCGCGATGAGTTCATCCGCCCAAGGCTGCGTGTGGTGGACCTTGATTCAGCACATGAAAACTTGCCGCAACCAGGTGAGGTGTACACACTGACGGTGGACGCCAGCGAGACTCAGCTGATTGCCGATATTCAAAAATTACAGTCCGACATTGAAGCCGCGCAACAGAGCAAAGCCAAACGCAAGCTTTTGGATGTTGGGCAGCTCAAAGCTTGCATTCTTGGCAATCACCTGTATCAACCGCTGTTGTCGGCCAAACGTGGAACGCCAATCAGCATTGCACCAGTTGCTCTGAATGAAAGTGAAACTGGTTTTGTAAGCGCACTGATGGGCTGGCTTGACAGAGAAGAAGCACGCCTCGCTTCGGAAAACACCACCATCTACTTGTTACGCAACAAATCGCGAGGCAGTGGAATTGGCTTCTTTGAAGCAGGTAACTTTTACCCAGACTTCATTCTTTGGGCTGTCAACGGATCGAAGCAAGTCGTTTTGTTCATTGAGCCACACGGCATTTCGCATGAAGGCCCGCAACACCCTAAGGTGCAATTCCACAAAACAATCAAAGAAATTGAGCAACGCTTAGGGGATAAAGATTTGCGCTTGGAAAGCGCAATCGTGACGCCTACCAATTTCTCGAGTGTTAAAGATCGTGGGTTGACCAAGCAAGAGTGGGCGAATAGCCATGTTTATTTCATGCTGGACTTAAGCGCCAGTGGCCACCCTGAGTTCATAGACAGTGTGATGCATTTGGTGCAATAAGAGCTGTGCCAGGAATAGGGTTGAAAGCCAGAAAGTCAAGAAATCCTGTGAAAATAAGCCTGTTTCAGTTTAAAAGTGGCCTTTTGGCCGAGGGGTATGCAAATGGCGCAAGCCGATCTGTTGGTTAATTTGATCAAGGCCGCCAGCAATGGCGACCAGATCACATTCCGCAAAGCGGCGGAGTCTTTGATCGTCGAGGAGCGGTCCAAGGGGCACCGCATCCTGGCCGACAGGCTCAGTCGGTCCATGCAAGCTGCCGGGGCACCGATCAATCGGCCAGCCATGGTGACACCTGTTCGCGCAGGAGGGGCTATGCAAAAAGACCTTTTTCACGAAATTCAGCCCGAGCGATCACTTGCCAGTCTGATTCTTCCGCCGGGTATTGCAGAGCAGGTGCAAGAGCTGGTGCAAGAGCAGCACCGCGCCGAGTTGTTGCACGCCTACAACCTCAAGCCACGTCACACGGTGTTGTTGGCGGGCCCGCCAGGCAATGGCAAAACCACTTTGGCCGAAGCTTTGGCCTTTGAGCTGATGGTGCCTTTGCTGGTGGTTCGTTACGAGACGCTCATTGGAAGCTATTTGGGTGAAACATCGACCCGCCTGAAAAACCTAATGGATTACGCACGCACCCAGCGTTGCGTGCTGTTCTTTGACGAGTTCGACACGCTGGGTAAGGAGCGTGGAGACACACATGAGACGGGCGAAATTAAGCGTGTGGTGAGTTCCTTGCTCTTGCAGTTGGATGATTTGCCTGACCATGTGGTCGTGGTGGCTGCCAGCAACCACCCCGAGTTGCTTGACCGTGCCGTGTGGCGGCGCTTTCAGCTGCGCATGGCGCTGCCTGTGCCCACTCGCGCACAATTGGCAGTGTTCATCGATGATGTGGCCCGCCGCTGCAAAGTCAACCTCGGTTATGCCAGTGAAACGCTGGCGAAGCATTTGCTGGGCAGCAATTACGCCGAAGCCGAGGAGTTTTGCCTGTCGGTAATCAGAAAAGCCGTGCTGGAGCAAAAAACCGAGGATGCCAAAACCATCACCCGGGCCAGACTGGATCAGTGGCGACAACGATTAGGGCCAGATCCGAAGGTGTAAATAAAAAAACAAGACACCGAGGTAATTAAGGGAGGAGACAAAAAATGCCAGATCAATTACCCCTGTTGGTTTTCCCACAGCGGCGCACCGTTCAACCTGAGGCAGGCCGTCCTGCATTTTCACCACCGCCACATTTGCCCAGCCGTGCAAGGCAGATAGAGCGGCTTGGTCGTGGACTCAACACATTGCAGCAAAACTGGATGCAGTACAGGGCCAGCTTGTCTGATGCCATGCCCGGCCTGGAGCCTGAGACGGTGCTGGTCATCGAGATCATTGGTCGAGTGGATGATTTTCGAGCTGCGGTGGAGTCTGCAGGTCTTGAATGGCTTGGCGAGTGGGATCAGGTAGATATTGATCCAGATGAAGACTTTTATGCTGCGGATGAACAGGGGCGGCCCAAGGCCTCGCCGCTGACGGGGCGTTTGTTCTTGTCCATGGCCAATGAGCGTGGCATGCGTGAATTGCTTTCGCTTTGGGAACTGTGGGTAGCAGGTAGGCCTTTGCCACGGGGCAAAAGTGCTTGGGGTAAGGTATTTGAGCAATTGCGCAATATCCGTCGCTGGGGCCCTAATGAGAGCCTTGAAGAAACGGGCATGCTGGATCAATGGCGTGCGTTTCTGGAGGTTTCGGATGACCCTGCTGCCATAGAGCGCTTTCAGGTTGAATTTTTCTACCACAGCAATCAGGCACGTCGCCAACGCAATGAATTGCAGTTGCGCGAAACCTTGGGGCGTTTGGGGGGCTCGGTCATTGGCGCCCCTATAGACATTAGTCCCATCGCTTTTCACGCCATGAAGGGCGAGCTGCCCAGAGCTGCCATCGAAGAGTTGGTGCAAGAAGTCAGCGGGGCCGAGTCTGATATCAGGATTGATCTGCTCAAGCTGTCCAGCATCATGTTTTTCAGGCCTACCGGGCAGAGTCTGGCTGTTTCATCGGACGAAGAGGGACAGCCAGGTGTTGTAGCCGGTGCTTTGCCTGATTTGGAGCCGGTTGCAGCTTTGTTCGATGGTGTTCCGTTACAGCTGCACGATGCTTTGTTGGATCGTCTGGATGTCAATGACATGTTTAGTTTGGAGCCTTTGTACCAACCAGGTGAACGCAAACATGGCACGGCCATGGCATCTTTGATTGTTCATGGAGACACGGGCGGTGGCGTGAATGATCCGCTTCGGCGGCGGCTGCTGTGTGTGCCTGTCATGCAGCCAAATGAGACAGATTTCAGAACTCCTCGTTCGGAACACATGCCAGATGATGTGTTCTTTGAAGACCGCATTCAGATTGCTGTGCGTCGTATGTTTGAGGCAGCTAATGGCCTGGAAGCACAGGCCCCACAGATCAAGGTGATCAACTTGTCGATTGGTGATCCAAGTCGTCTGTTGGCACACACCCTGAGCCCTTGGGCACGATTGCTGGATTGGTTGTCCTATGAGTACAGGGTGCTGTTCTGCGTCAGTGCAGGCAACTATACCGATGACATTCAAATGGGCTTGCTTCATTCTGGTTTCTCAACGCTATCGGATGACCAAAAAGTAGAAGCCACTTTGAAAGCCATGCAGCAAGGGTTGGCTGATCGGCGTGTGATGTCTCCTGCGGAGTCCATGAATGCCTTGACCGTTGGTGCTCTGCATGCAGATGAATTTGGTCCGTTTCCGCTTCATCGCAGGGTAGATGTCATGCCAGGCGACGCCCTGCCAAGTCCTGCCATGCGCCTGGGGCATGGATTTCGGCGTTCGGTCAAACCCGAAATCCTCTTAGCAGGTGGCCGTCAACTCTACAAGGACCCCATTCAGGGGCAGCAAACGGCTTATCAGATCGATCCACTCACGGCTATAGGACCGGGTCAAAAGGTGGCGACTGATTCAACCGAACCCGGCAAGCGTTCAAATTTCGGTTACTGGAAGGGAACCAGCAATGCCACAGCCTTAGCTACCAGAGGGGCTGTCCGCATCCATGACATGCTTCAGGCATTACGTGAGCAGCAGGGGCAAGATATTCCAGACGGTTTGATGGCTGTGCTGATGAAAGCTCTCTTGGTGCATGGTGCACGTCAGCCGGAAGAGGCTAAGGCTCAGCTGGAATCAGCATTGAAAACCAGCGCCAATTCTCGCCAGTTCCGCACAGTGTTGGCGCGGTACTTGGGTTACGGCGCAGCAGACATTGAACGTGTTTTGGCTTGCACGGAACAGCGGGCGACTGTGCTCGGGTGTGACGAAATCCGTGAAAACGAAATTCACGAATATGAGTTTCCTTTGCCGGTGTGCATGAGTGGGCAGCGTTTGTGGCGTCGTTTGGTGGTGACCTTGGCATGGTTCACGCCTATCAACCCTGCGCACCGCAACGTTCGGGAAGCCAAGCTGGAATTGGCTCCTGCGGGTAGCAAATGGGCAACGATGCCTTTGAAGTTAGATCGCGTGGATGCGGATCACAATCAAATGCTGCGCGGTACGGTTCAGCATGAAGTTCTGGAATCCCAAAACGCTGTCATGGCTTTTCAGGACGGTGATGTGCTCAGGCTGCGGGTGCATTGCAAGCGCGATGGTGTCGAGCGACTGGACCGCGCAATCCCTTACGGTTTGGCGGTGACCTTGGAAGTCAAACAGGATTTGCCGATTTATCAGGAGATCAAAGCGCGTGTGGCTACTCCTGTGGCGGTGCGTCCTCCAGTTTGATTGAAGACGATTGGAGAGTTGAATCAAACCATTTTCGTGGTGCCAGGAAAATGGTTTGATTGCGGTCTGGTAGCAGAGTGAAAACCCGGGGTGTGCGGTGCCCAAACTTGATAGTGCTTGACGCGCCTTGTGCATAGCATGGGCATCAGATTGAAAGACACCCGATGACCCTGCCGAAGCTGCATATCGCCGTTTTGCTGACCAACGACGACACCTCGGCGTTTGCCGCGCATTTCCCGAACGACGGGCAAAAGGTGGTCGAGCTGCTGCAGCTTCTGCGTCCGGACTGGTCTTACGAGGTTTTGCCGGTCAAGGACGGGGTGCTGCCAGCAAGCCCCGCAGACTTTGACGGCTACGTCATCACCGGCAGCCCGGCCTCGGTCAACGACGACAACCTGCCCTGGGTCGGTTCGTTGCTGGATTTCATCCGCGCCACCGATGCCGCCCGCCAGCCACTGATCGGCCTGTGCTTTGGCCACCAGGCGGTGGCCCGGGCGCTGGGCGGGCAGGTGGCGCGCAACGCGGCGGGTTGGGGTTTGGGCACCGCCCCAACGCACTGGCAGGTTGAACGCCCCTGGATGCAGCCCGCGCAAAGCACCACCACCTTGATGGCAGCCCACAACGAGCAGGTCACCCGCATGCCCGAGGGAGCCGAGTGCCTGGGTGGCAGCGATTTTTGCCCCATCGGCTCGATGCAGGTCGGTCAGCACATCTGGACCACCCAGTACCACCCCGAAATGCCGCAGGTGTTCATGCAGGCGCTGCTGGGCTACCTGGCCGACAAGCTCGACAACGACACCCTGGCCCGCGCCCACGGCAGCCTGCAGCAGGCCGCCGATGTGCCACTGTTTGGCCAGTGGATGGCGCAATTCATTGAACATGCAAGGAACACCCGCCCATGACCGTCTGGCACCCCACCGACGATGGCCACGCCGACCTGGCGGACCACGACAGCTATGTGAACGGCACGCCGCACAACACCTTCCAGCGCCTTCGCGACGAAGACCCGATGGCCTGGTGCAATTGGTCCGAAGGCAAGGGCTTTTGGTCGGTCACGCGGCATGCCGACATTCTGGAGCTCAACCGCAATCACCAGCGCTTGAGTTCTGCCCAAGGCATCCGCATGGAAGACCAGACGCACGAGGAGTACATGGCGCGGCGCACCTTCCAGGAGACCGACCCACCCGAGCACACCCGCACCCGCATGCTGGTGGCCAAGGCCTTTTCCAAGCCCATGATGGCGCTGTACGAAGAGCAGATCCGCGAGCTCTGTGTGGGCATCCTCGACCAAGCGCTGGGGCTGGGTGAGTTTGACGCCACGCACCAGATCGCCCGCCAGCTGCCCATGCGCATGCTTGGGCGCATCGCGGGTTTGCCGGAAGAGGACTTGGACTGGCTGGTGGACAAGGGCGACGCGCTCATGGCCAACACCGACAGCGACTTCACCAGCCATGTGGTCGACAAAATGGACACCGAGGCCTACCGCTTCATGCCGTTTCGCTCGCCTGCCGGGGCTGACTTGTTCGACTACGCGGCCCAGATGATGGAGCGCAAACGCGCAGCGGGTGACACCAGCGGCGTGCTGCACCTGATCACCCAGCCCGATGCGCAAGGCAATGTCATCAGCGACACCGAGTTCCGCAATTTCTTTTGCCTGCTGGTGGCGGCGGGCAACGACACCACACGCTATTCGATTGCGGCGGCCTTGCACGCGCTGGCCAACCAGCCGGGACTGATGCAGCAACTCAAGGCGGTGCAGGGCGAGGCCGCCTGGGAAGGCGTGGCCGACGAGTTCATCCGCTGGGCTTCTCCGGCCACGCATTTCCGCCGTACCGCGACCGAGGACTTCGAGTACCACGGCAAACAGGTCAAGGCGGGCGACAAGGTGCTCTTGTGGTTCATCTCGGGCAACCGGGACGAGCGGGCTTTTGAGCAGCCCTTCACCGTCAACCTGAGCCGGGGTGTGAACCGCCACCTGTCGTTTGGGCAAGGCGGGGCACATGCGTGTCTGGGCATGTGGTTGGCGCGGCTGGAGTTGCGGGTCTTGTTGCAAGAGTTGATCAAGCGGGTCGATCGCATCGAGCAAACGGGCGAACACGCCTTTTTGCGTTCGAATTTTGTTTGTGGCATCAAACGCCTGCCGGTGCGCATGCACCTCATCTGAACCTAGGGTTGAAAGGAATCACCATGTCCAATGTTCAAGAACGCCTGCGGGTGCTGTTTTGTGACCACCTGGCCATTGCGCGGGGCAAATACGTCACGCTCCAACCCGGGCAAGGCGGCGGTGCCCGTTTTTGCCGAGGCACTTTTGGCGTGACGTATGAGAAAGAACTGATCCCCGCGCCCGGTGCCATGGTCATGGAAGGCCTGCCGGACATGGAGGCGGCTTACATCGCCGAAGACATCCGCCCCGGCTGGCAGCCCTTCACCCAGGTGGCCATTGGCGACCTCAAAGCCAACAACGGCACACCGCTGCCCATGTGCGGGCGCAGCGCCTTGAAGCGCGCCGTGGCCGACTGGCAGGCCATGGGCTACGACCCGATGGTGGGCATTGAGCTCGAAGCCTTTGCTTTCCAGATCGAGCCGGACGGCTCGCTCAAACCCTACGACACGCCTGCGGCCCATGTGTATGCCACCGGCCCCTTTGCCGACCCCAGGGGCTTCACCGACGCCCTGTGGGAAAAGGCCACGGCCGCTGGCTTTCGCATCGACAGCATGAACACCGAATACGACGCGCCGCAGTTCGAGTTCACGCTGACCTATGACCGCGCCGTCAAAGCGGTGGACGACATCTTTTTGTTCCGCCTGTTGGCGCGTGAAGTCGCTTTCCAGCACGGCATCGTGCTGACCTTCATGCCCAAGCCCATCCTCACCGTGGGGGGCAGCGGGGTGCACATCAACTTCAGCCTGCGCGATGCTCAGGGCCACAACGCCATCTCGGGTGGGCACGACGCCAGCCAGTTCAACGCATTGACGCTGGGCTGCACCGCCGGTCTGATGCACCACCACCAAGCTTTGGCGGGCCTGCTGGCCCCCAGCGCCAACTCCTACCAGCGTCTGCAACCGGCCAGCCTCTCGGGCTTTTGGCAAAACTGGGCGGTGGACCACCGGGGCGTCACCGTGCGCCTGTCGGCTGAAAGCGGTCCGGGCGCGCGCATCGAGCACCGCATGGGGGACGCTGCCGCCAACCCCTACACCCACACTGCCGCCGTGCTGCAGGCTGCCCGTTTGGGCGTGGCCAATGCGTACAAGCTGCAGCCCGCAGAGACGGGTGACTGTCTGGAAAACAAGGACGCCACCCACAGCGTGCCCGACACCTTGGCGGGCGCACTGGATGCGCTCGAAGCCGACACGGCGCTCACGCAAGCGCTGGGCGAAGGCCTGGTGGCCAACCATGTGGGCATCAAGCGCCACGAGATCGAACGCACGGCAGGCCTCGAAGGCGACGCGCTGCGTGATCACTACATCCGATTCATCTGACCTGAAAGAACCCACCCCATGCCCCAAGTGCACTGGATCATGAGCAATGGCGATCGCGTGAGCGATGACGTGAACGACGGCACCAACCTCATGGACGCCGCGCAGATGAACGGCATCCCCGGCGTCGCGGGCGAATGTGGTGGCTGCCTGTCGTGCGCCACTTGCCATGTCTATGTCGATGAAGCCTGGCTGGCCGCTTGCCCGCCCATGGACGAGGTGGAAAACGCCATGCTCGACATCGTCATCGCGCCACGCCAAAGCGGTAGCCGCCTGAGCTGCCAACTGATCGCCTCCGCTGCGCTCGACGGCATCGTGTTGCATGTGCCCGACTGAAGGCGGCCCATGAAACAAGAACAGATCGACGCGCTGCGCCATTTGCCCATCCCCGATCAGGGGCTGCTGATCGACGGGCAGTGGGCGGCTGCTAACTCAGGCCAAACTCTCCCCGTGGTCTCGCCCATTGACGGACAACAGCTTTGCACCATTGCAGCGGCCGGGCAGGCTGATGTGGACCGCGCTGTGCAGGCGGCCCGCCGCAGCTTCGAGTCTGGCGTGTGGTCGCGCATGGCGCCTGCCGAGCGCAAGAAGGTGTTGCACCGCATCGCCGACCGCATCGAGGCGCACCACGCCGAGCTGGCGGTGCTGGGCGTGCGCGACAACGGCACCGAGATCGCCATGGCCTGGAAGGCCGAGCCGGGCAGTGCGGCGGGCACCTTCCGCTATTACGCCGAGTGCGTGGACAAGGTCAACGGCGAGATCGCGCCCACACCCGAGGGCACGCTGGGGCTGATCCACAAGGAGGCTGTCGGCGTGGTCGGGGCCATCGTGCCCTGGAACTTTCCGCTGATGATTGGCGCCTGGAAGATCGCCCCCGCGCTGGCGGCGGGCAACTCGGTGGTGCTCAAACCCTCCGAAGACGCATCGCTGTCTTTGTTGCGCCTGGCGCAGCTGTGCCTGGACGCGGGCTTGCCTGCGGGGGTGCTCAACGTGGTGACTGGCACGGGCGCTGAGGCGGGCGAAGCGCTGGCGCGGCACATGGATGTGGACATCCTGACCTTCACCGGCTCCGGCCCGGTGGGGCGCATGTTGCTCAAGGCTTCGGCCGAGTCCAACCTCAAGCGGGTGTACCTGGAGCTGGGCGGCAAGTCGCCCAATGTGGTGTTTGACGATGCAACCGATCTGGCGCAGGCGGCCAAAGTCTCGGCCATCGGCATCTTCCGCAACAGCGGTCAGGTGTGTGTGGCGGGCTCGCGGCTTTTGGTGCAGCGTTCGGTGCATGACGAGTTCGTGGAACGCCTGCACAAGATCGCGGCCAGCTTGCGCGTGGGTGACCCGCTGGAGGTGAGCACCGAAATCGGTGCGGTCAGCAGCGCCCGGCAATTGGTCAAAAATTTGGCAGCGGTGCAGACTGCGCAGCAGCAGGGCGCACGCCTGCGCGTGGGTGGCCAGGCTTTGCAGCCCGTGGCAGGCGGCAGCTACATGGCCCCTGCATTGTTTGATGGCGTGACGCCCGACATGACCTTGGCACGCGAAGAAGTCTTTGGTCCGGTGCTGGCGGTTTTGCCTTTCGACGACGAGGCCGATGCGGTGCGCTTGGCCAACGATTCAACCTATGGCTTGGCGTCGGCCGTGTGGACGGGCAGCCTCTCACGCGCCCACCGCATGGTGCGCGCCATCAAGGCCGGGGTGGTGCACGTCAACACATACGGCGGCCCCGACATCACCGTGCCTTTGGGCGGGGTGCGCCAGTCGGGCAACGGGCACGACAAGTCGATGCATGCCCTGGACAAATACCTGGACCTGAAAACGGCCTGGATTCAGCTTTGATTTTGAAAGTAAGCGACATGAACCACGAGCAACTCAAGGCCGACAACGCCCAATACCTGTGGCACCCCATGGCCCACCCGGGGGCGATGAAGAAGTCCACCCCCGACATCATCGCCAAAGGCGAGGGCTGCTGGATCTGGGACGTGGACGGCCACAAGATGCTCGACGGTGTGGGGGGCCTGTGGGCCTGCAACCTGGGCCACAGCAACAAGCCGGTGCGCAACGCCATCGTGGCGCAGATGGACGAGCTGCCGTTTTACAACGTGTTCCGCGGCACCACCCATGTGCGGGCCATCGAGCTGTCCAAACGCCTGGTGCAGATGATGCAGCCCGAAGACGTAGCCACAGTGATGTTCTCCAACGGCGGCTCGGATGCGGTGGAGGGCGCATTGAAGGTGGCCCGCCAATACTGGAAGCTCAAGGGCCAGGCCGACCGCTTCAAGTTCATCAGCCTGCGCCAGGGCTACCACGGGGTGCACTTTGGCGGCATGAGCGTGAACGGCAACACCAATTTCCGCCGCGCCTACGAGCCCTTGCTGCCCGGGTGCTTTCACATCGACACGCCTTGGGTCTATCACAACCCCTACACCGATGACCCGATCCGACTGGGCGAAATCTGCGCCGAGTTGTTGGAGCGAGAAATTGTCTTTCAGGGGCCAGACACGGTGGCGGCTTTCATTGCCGAGCCGGTGCAGGGCGCGGGTGGTGTGATCGTGCCGCCACCCAACTACTGGCCTCTGGTGCGCCAGATTTGCGACAAGTATGGTGTGCTCTTGATTGCCGACGAAGTGGTGACCGGTTTTGGCCGCAGCGGCGAGCTGTTTGGCACCCGCCTGTGGGGCGTGAACGCCGACATGTGGTGCCTGGCCAAGGGCATTTCTTCGGGCTACATCCCGCTTGGGGCCACGGCCATCAACCGCCGCATTGCCGATGTGTTTGACGCCGACACCACGGGCACGGCATCGGTCTCGCACGGATACACCTACAGCGCGCACCCGATCGCCGCCGCGGCGGCGCTGGCCACACTCGACCAGATCGAGGCGCTGGACATTCCCGGCAACGCCGCCCGTGTGGGCGCGCACCTGCAGACGCGCTTGCGCAAGTTGGTGGACACCTGCAGCTTTGTGGGCGATGTGCGCGGTGTGGGCCTGATGCTGGGCATCGAGATGGTGAGCGACAAGGCCAAACGCACGCCGATGACCCGCAGCAGCGACATCCCGGCACGGGTGGCCAAGGTCGCCTACAAGGCAGGTTTGATGGTGCGCATCTCCGGCCCCAACCTGATCCTGTCGCCGCCGCTGGTCATCACCCGTGAGGAGGTCGACTTCATGTGCAACGTGCTTGAAGCCGCCTTTGCCGCTGTGCAGGAAGGCCGCGCATGAAGAGCCCGGTCATCCTGATTGTCGGCACCGTCGACACCAAGAGCGACGAGATTGGCTTCATGCGCGAGCAGGTGCTGGCCGCAGGCGGCCAGGCGCTGGTTATGGATGTGGGGGTGCTGGCCAAAGGCCGGGTGGTCCCGGACATTGCCAACTCTGACGTTGCTGCGGCTGCGGGCGTGACGCTGCAGCAGGTCATGGACAGCGGCGACGAAAACAGCGCCATGGCTTTGATGGCGCAAGGCGCATCGGCCTTGGCTGCCCAACTGCAGCGCGAAGGCCGCATGGACGGCTTGCTGGTGCTCGGTGGCACCATGGGCACCGACCTGGCGCTGGACGTGGCCAGCAGCTTGCCGCTGGGTGTGCCCAAGGTGGTGCTGTCCACGGTAGCGTTTTCGCCGCTCTTGCCGCCCGATCGTATGCCGCCCGATCTGATGATGGTGCTGTGGGCCGGTGGCTTGTATGGCCTGAATAGCCTGTGCCAGTCGGCGCTGGCGCAAGCTGCAGGTGCGGTGGTGGGGGCCTGCCGCGTAGCGCGGGTGCCGCGGTTCGAGCGGCCAGTGGTCGGCATGACGTCTTTGGGCTCAAGCTGCCTGAAATACATGGTGCAGCTGCAGCCCGAGCTGGACAAGCGCGGTTTTGACTTGGCGGTGTTCCACACCACCGGCATGGGGGGCAGGGCGTTTGAATCGTTGGCCGCACAGGGGCAGTTTGCCTGCGTGATGGATTTGAGTCTGCAGGAGATGGTCAACCAGATGGGCGGCTCGGTGGTGAGCGCCGGCCCCGACCGTTTGATGGGCGCGGGCCTCAAAGGCGTGCCGATGATCGTCGCCCCCGGCGCCACCGACCTGGTGGATTACCCCGCCTGGGGCCAGATGCCCGAGCGCTTTGCCGGGCGGCCCTCACACGACCACAACCGTCTGATCGCTTCGGTGGGCATCGACGCCGACATGCGCCGTGAATTCGCCCGCGAGCTGGCCAGCCGATTGCGTCAGGCCCGTGGCCCGGTGCACCTGGTGCTGCCACTTCAAGGGATTGAAGAGTGGGACCGGCCCGGCGCGCCGTTGCACGATGCCGAAGGCTTGGCGGCTTTGATGGATGAATGCTGTCAATGCGATTGGGGTAGGGCTGAGGTCTCGCGCATCGTCGCGCACATCAACGACGCGGCTTTTGTGCAGCAGGTGCTCAAGGTCTTTGACGACTGGCTGGCCCGCGGGTTGGTGAAAAAGGTCGCGCCATGAGCGCCGCATCGGGCAAGGCCTTGGTGCTGGACTTTGGCGGGGTCATCAGCCGCACCCTGTTTGAAACGCACGATCTGAGCGAAGCGGCACTCGGTTTGCCGCCCGGCACGCTGACTTGGCGGGGTCCCTTTGATCCGGAGACTGATGCGCTTTGGCAGGCCATGCAGGCCGACCACATCACCGAACGCGAGTACTGGATGGCCCGCACCCGCAGCGTGGGCGACCTGGTGGGCGAAGAGTGGAACGACATGAAGACCTTCGTGCAGCGGGCGCGGGGGGCGGATGTAGAAGCGGTGATCCGACCCGAAGCGGTGGCCGCCGTTCACCAAGCCAAGGCGGCGGGTTGCAAATTGGCGGTACTGTCCAACGAGCTTGACCTGTTTTACGGCGCGAGCTTTCGCGAGCGGCTGCCTTTGCTGGAGTTGTTTGACGTGATCATCGACGCAACCTACACCGGCATCCTCAAGCCCGACCGACGGGCCTATGAGATGTGCACCGAGGCACTGGACGTGGTGGCTGCAGACTGTGTGTTTGTGGACGACCAGAGCCGCAATGTCTTGGGGGCGATGCGGCTGGGCTGGCAAACTGTGCAGTTCGATGTGATGAACCCGGAGGATTCGTACCAACGGGCTTTGAAATTGCTGGGCATTTGATAAAGCGCTTTGTGGCGTGTAGACCTTATTTGCGGATAATCATCCTTGAGTTTGAAAGGTAAATTTCATTCCCAGTCCTTTACATCGCGAAATCAGGTCATGACGCCATGCCAGAAGTTGGAAGTATTTAAATGAGCACATCGGGTTGGATTGGTCGCAAAGTGTCCGGTTGGTTGCCAAGCGGCAAGAGCAAAAGCGGTGCCACTTCAGAACCGCAAGACAGTTCGGTTGAAGGCCGAAACAACAAACCCATTGCGGCCAAGGAAGCGCAAGCTCGATCTTCCAAGGAGCGGCTCAACGCCACTTTGCGCCACAAAGAAGAAGCACTGTCGCCACGCGTTTTACGTCGGACCTTGAGTGAGCTCAAGGCCATTGTGGACCCCAGTGTCAGCGAGGTGGAGGGCGGAAAACGGGCACGCGGGGTGGCCAATTGGTACAGCAAGGCGCCCCCCGAACAGCGACAAGACTGCTGGCTGTTGATGAGCGAACAATTCGCTCCCGATGCGAACAAGGTCAAGGCCGCGCGTGAGCAGTACGAGGCTGCCACCGGCACACCTGATGAGGGCGTGGCTGAAATTCGCATGCGCAAAGCCTTGGTTTCGCCGCGCACACGATTGCTTCAGCGCTTTGCCGTTTTCCCCGAGGGCATGCGTTTTTTAGTGGATTTACGCCAGGAGTTGCTGCCTGCGATCAAATCCAACAAGCGCTTGTTGGCGCTCGAGGCCGAATTGGAAAATTTGTTCACCACCTGGTTTGACGTGGCGTTTTTAGAGCTTCGCCGGATCAGCTGGGACTCGCCCGCCAGTTTGGTCGAAAAATTGATCAAATATGAAGCGGTGCATGACATCAAGAGCTGGGGCGATGTGAAGAACCGGCTGGACTCCGATCGGCGTTGCTACGGATTTTTTCACCCGCGCTTGCCCGATGAGCCCTTGATTTTTGTCGAGGTCGCGTTCATGAATGAAATCGGTGCCAGCATCAGCCCCTTGCTCGACGAAGCGGCTGAGGCGGTGGACTTGAACCGGGCGACCACGGCCATCTTTTACTCGATCAGCAATACCCAGCAAGGCCTCAAAGGCGTGAGTTTTGGCGACTCCCTCATCAAACGGGTGGTCGAAACCTTGCGCGCTGACTTCCCCAAACTCAAAACCTTTGCGACTTTGTCGCCCATTCCGGGATTTCGCACTTGGTTGTCCAAAAACGCGGCCCGGATGTTGGAGGACACTCCAGACAAGATGCGTTCACAGCTTGGCCGTGAGGTGGGTTTTGAGCCAGCGGCTGCAGGTCATGTGATGTCTGCTCTGGACCAAGCCACGGCCTTGTCCGACCGCTCTGTTTTGCGACAGTGGTTGATGGCCTGTGCGGCACATTATTTGGGCAAAGAACTCAGTGACGAGCGTCCGGTTGATCCGGTGGCACGATTTCATTTGGGCAATGGTGCCCGTGTTGAACAGATCAATTGGGCGGCCGATCCCTCTGCCAAGGGTTTCAAACAGTCTTTTGGACTGATGGTCAACTATCTGTACGATCTGCGCAAAATTGACCGGCATCGGCAAGGACTTTCTCAGGGTAAAGTCCCCGTTTCAGACGGTATTGAGCAACTGTATTTTTGATTTGACAGTACAACGTATAAAAAAAGGAGACCTTCGTGCAACATCTTCCTCTTGCTTTCGATCGCCGTGGCGTTTTGAAATGGGCGGTTTCAGCCGCAGCAGCCAGTGTTTGGAATGCCCAAGCGCAAAGCACTTGGCCTACCAAACCTGTGACCATGGTGGTGCCATTCCCAGCAGGGGGCGGCACAGATGCTTTTGCGCGGCCCCTTTCAGCCCAGTTTGCCAAACTGACGGGCAAACAACTCATCATCGACAACCGAGGTGGCGCAGGCGGTACTTTGGGCGCTGGCGTAGCCGCCAAATCTGCGCCCGATGGCTACAACTACTTCATGGGTGCCGTTCACCACACGATTGCACCGAGCATGTACCCCAAGCTGGATTACGACTTGGAACGTGACTTGGTGCCTTTGATCTTGGTGGCCAACGTTCCTCAAGTTTTGGTGGTGAATCCCAAAAAAGTGAGCGCCGCTGATTTCAAGACCTTTCTTGATTTCGTCAAAAAGAACCCTGGCAGGTTGAACTACGGTTCGGCCGGAGGCGGCACATCGCACCATTTGGCGGGTGAGTTGTTCAAGCTGCAAACCCAAACCTTCATCACCCACATCCCCTACCGTGGTGCAGGACCCGCCTTGCAAGACCTGATTGCCGGCAACGTGGACATGATGTTCGATGGTTTGGGTTCTTCTGCCACACACATCAAAGGCGGCCGAATCAAGGCTTTGATGGTTTCGGGATCGAAACGCAATGCGGCTTTCCCCGATGTCCCGTGCTCATCAGAACTGGGTTTGCCCGATTACACCGTGTCGACTTGGTACGGGGTGTGGTGCCCCAAAGGGACGCCGGCCGATGCCCAAGCGCGCGCCATCGAAGAGATCCGCAGAGCCTGTTTGACCGACGAAGCCAAAGCCGTTTGGGCCAATCAAGGTGCCGAATTCCCGAATTTGACCACCGGTCAGTTTGATGCTTTCATCAAAAAAGAGCTGGCCAAGTGGTCACAAGTGGTCAAAGCCTCGGGCGCTAAACTCGATTGACCCGATCACATGTTTGTTATGGGCCTGCACGCAGGCCCATTTTCACGAGTTCAACGAAACCATGAAAAATCACAATTTGTTTTCAGCCTTGTGGGCTGCTTTTCCTTCCGACTTGTCTGCCACGGCTGTCGAAACCGACGAAGGCCTTCATTACAGTTGGAACGATCTGGACCGCGCCACGGCCATGATGGCCAATTTGTTCAAATCCTTAGATTTGCCTGAAGGCAGCCGTGTCGCCGTGCAGGTTGAAAAATCAGTCGAAGCCCTGATGCTTTACTTGGCCACTTTGCGCGCCGGGTATGTGTTTTTGCCGCTGAACACCGCTTACCAAAGTGCTGAAATTGAGTATTTCATTGGCAACGCTGAGCCGGCCGTGGTGGTGTGCAGTGGGGCCAACTTTGGTTGGGTGAGCAAAATTGCCTTCAAGGCGGGCACGCAGCATGTGTTCACCCTCAACGACGACCGCACAGGCAGCTTGCTCGAACGTGCGACTCACCACAGCGACAAACATCAGGCGGTGCCGCGCCAAGTGGATGATTTGGCCGCCATTTTGTACACCAGCGGCACCACCGGTCGCAGCAAAGGGGCCATGCTCACGCACGGCAACATGCTGAGCAATGCACTCACGCTCAAGGATTACTGGGGTTGGAAAAAAGGCGATGTCCTGATCCACGCCTTGCCCATTTTCCATGTGCATGGTCTTTTTGTGGCCATTCATGGGGCACTGATCAACGGCAGCAAGATGCTTTGGATGGCCAAGTTCGACCCCAAACGGGCGATTGCATACATGAACCAAGCCACCGTTTTCATGGGTGTGCCCACCTTGTATGTGCGCATGTTGGCCGAACCGAGCTTGAACAAGGCAGCGGTCAAAAACATGCGCCTGTTCATCGCAGGCTCTGCGCCTTTGCTGATTGAGACTTTTACCGAATGGCAAGAGCGCACAGGCCACACCATTTTGGAACGCTACGGCATGAGCGAAACCGCCATGCTGACGTCCAACCCCTACGCCCCCGATCAGCGTTACGCCAAGCAGTCTGAGCGCCGAGGCGGCACAGTGGGTTTCCCATTGCCCGATGTGGAGCTTCGCGTGCGTGGGGACGATGGACAAAACTTGCCAGTCGGAGAGATCGGCGGCATTCAGGTCAAAGGCCCGAATGTGTTCAAGGGCTACTGGCGCATGCCAGAGAAAACAGCCGAAGAATTCACAAGCGATGGCTATTTCAAGACCGGCGACGTTGGCAAGGTCGACGAACGTGGCTATGTGACCATTGTGGGCCGCAGCAAGGACTTGATCATCAGTGGTGGTTACAACGTGTACCCGGCCGAGATCGAGGGCTACATCAACGAAATGCTGGGGGTGGCCGAAAGTGCTGTGGTGGGTGTGCCTCATCCGGATTTTGGTGAGGTGGGCGTGGCGGTGGTCATTGCCAAACCGGGCGTAACCGTTCAACCCGAAGCTGTTTTGGCTGAACTCAAGGCCAAGTTGGCCAACTTCAAAATACCCAAACGCTGTTTTGTGGTGGCCGAGTTGCCTCGCAACACCATGAGCAAGGTGCAAAAGAACTTGCTTCGCGATCAGTACAAAGCGCTTTTCTTGGCCTGATTGGGCGCACTGGCCAAGCTCAAGCTTGGCCGGTCGTCTTCAGCGCAAAACCAACACGGGAATGTGCGAATGGGTCAGCACCTGCTGGGTTTCACTCCCCAACAGCAGTCTCTTGATGCCTTTTCTGCCGTGTGAAGCCATCACGATCAAATCTGCTTTGTGCTTTTTGGCTGCGGCGATGATCGCGTCGGACACCACATCCGATTTCACGGTCACGGCCTTCACGCTCACCGATTTGGACTTGGCCGTCTGCGCGATCGCTGCCAATTGCGCTTGAGCGGACTCGGTCCATTGCTTTTCAATTCGCCCGATCTCCTCCGCCGATAAAGGGATGCTGCCCTCAAAGTAGGCTTGGGGGTAACGCGGAACCACTTTGAGTGCCAACAGTTCAGCCCCGCAGGTCGCTGCCAGTTGAATGGCGCTGGCCACGGCTTTTTTGGACAGGCTTGAGCCGTCTGTGGCCACAAGAATGCGTGTGTACATGCTGAGCTCCTGAAGTTGTAAAAGTTCAGGATAAAAGTGCATGCGCATGGCCCACTTGATGCACATCAAGCTTTGCGCCTGTTTTTTGACGTATCGTCAGAAAATGACTCAAGTCAACGATTTGAACCCATTGCCTGTGTCTTCGCCAAGCGAAATGACCGAGCAACGCTTGCAGCTTCTGGATGACCCGTCCGAGTGGTCCGCCTTCAGCTTGCCTGAAAAAACCGAATCTGGCTGCTGGCGTTCGAGTGTGGTGTTTGAAGGCATGCACTGCGCAGCGTGTGCCATCACCCTCGAAGATGTTTTGCGGGCCGTACCCGGTGTGCTGTCAGTGCAAATCAGTGGGGCCAGTCACCGGGGTCAAATCGTTTGGTCACCCGCGCAAACTCGGCCCTCACAGTGGATGCGTTCGGTCGAGCGCTACGGTTACAAAGCCGTGCCCGCCAACGATGCGCTTGCGCACCAGCGCCGCCGCGAAGAGGCCCGGCGCATGTTGTGGCGATTGGCGGTTGCTGCAATGTGCATGATGCAAGTCATGATGTACGCCACGCCCACCTACCTCTCAGAACCCGGTGAAATTTCTGAAGAATCCATGTATTTGCTGCGTTGGGCATCCTGGGTGTTGTCATTGCCTGTTCTTTTCTTTTCGTGCACGCCGTTCTTACTCAGTGCTTGGCGCGACTTGCGCGAACGCCGCATCAGCATGGACTTTCCGGTTGCCTTGGGCATGCTCGTGACTTTTGCAGTCAGCACTTTGGGCACTTTTGAACCCCACGGGCCATTTGGGAAGGAGGTCTTTTTTGACTCCTTCACCATGTTTGTTTTCTTTTTGCTCATGGGCCGCTTTTTAGAGCAACGCATGCGCGACCGCACGGCCGGTGCACTGGAGGCGGTGCTCAATCGTTTGCCTGACAGTGTTCGCAAACGACAAAGCGACGGCAGTTGGGCACTGATGTCGATCAGAAGGCTTCAGGTGGGCGATGTGATCGAGGTCTTGCCTGGGGAAGCTTTTGCGGGCGATGGGCAGGTCTTGTCCGGTCAAAGCCAGGTGGACGAAGCCTTGCTGACAGGTGAGTCAAAACCCCTGGCGCGTGGCGTGGGGGATCGCGTGATTGCAGGCAGTCACAACCTGAGTGGCACTTTGGCGGTGCAGATCGATTTGGTGGGCGCTTCGACACGTTATGCGCAAATCGTGGCCTTGATGGAAAGCGCAGCCACCTCTAAACCCGCTATGGCTTTGCAAGCAGACCGCTTAGCCAAATTTTTTCTGATCGCCGTTTTGTGGGCTTCTTTGGCGTCTGCCTTCTACTGGTGGCCTACCGATCCCGCCCATGCGGTCATGGTGGCCGTGGCTGTGCTGATCGTGACCTGTCCCTGCGCACTGTCATTGGCGACACCTGCGGCCATGCTGGCCACTGCCGGGGCATTGGCGCGCAACGGGGTGCTGGTGCGCAGACTCAGCGCCTTGCAAAACCTCGCCAACATCGACACGGTGATTTTTGACAAAACAGGCACCTTGACCCGCGATGCTTTTCAGGTGCGGCACATCCACACACGCGCAGGTGTGAGTGAGTCACAGGTGTTGGCATGGGCAGGCAGTCTGGGGCGTCATTCATTGCATCCCGTTTCGCGTGCCCTTTGGTCCGAAGCACGCAGGCAAGCCGAGGCGGCGGGGGTACTGTCTGCGCTTGAAGATTTGTCAGCTCAAAACGTGACCGAGTTGGCAGGGCAGGGTGTGAAGGCCCGCCTTTATTTAGACGGCACCAAACCCATGGATTTGCGACTGGGTTCAGCCCGTTTTTGTGCTGCCCCAGTGATGGCGGGCCAGCACTTGCAGGTCAGCTTGGCGGATGCATCCGGTTGGATGGCCACTTTTGAACTGGCCGAGGAAGTGCGCCCCGAAACGGCCAATGTGGTTCAACAGTTGTCCAGCCTGGGGTTGGCCATCCAAGTTTTGTCGGGCGATGGTCAAACTGCGGTGACCCAAGTGGCTCAAGCGGTGGGCATCGCCCAGGCGCGGGGGGGCTGCAGCCCACAACAAAAACTGGAAGCCTTACACGCTTTGCAGGCCCAAGGCCACAAAGTGGCCATGGTGGGCGACGGACTGAACGATGGACCGGTTTTGGCGGGTGCCGATGTGTCTTTTGCTTTGGGTCAAGCGGTGCCCTTGGCGCAGTCTCAGTCCGATTTTGTTCTGATGGGTGGGCATTTGGATGCCTTGGTCACGACGGTGATGCGAAGTCGCGCAACATTGCGCGTTGTCAAGCAAAACCTGGTTTGGGCAGCCTTGTACAACGCCGCCTGTGTGCCATTGGCCGTCATGGGCTGGTTGCCCGCTTGGGCAGCAGGCTTGGGTATGGCGCTGAGTTCTTTGGTGGTGGTGCTCAATGCTTTGCGTCTTTCGCAAGGCGTGGCGGAGGTGTTTGTGCCTTCCAAATCAGCGTTTGCAACGGCCTGAAAATTTGAAGAAAGTTCAGATGGATATCTTGTACTTGCTCATTCCTTTGTCGGTGGTCTTGGTGTTTTTCATCCTGGCGGGCCTGTGGTGGGCGATCGACAAGGGTCAATTTGAAGACATTGAAGCCGAAGGCGAAAGAATTTTGCGCGAGGATTGATTTCGATCAAGTCCGATCGGTGCACACCTCGTCAAACTCTGCTGGTCTTTATAAATAAGCAGAGGTAAAAATGAATTTTGCCAATATGCAGGCCAAGTCCTACAACGATACGGTTGTCAGGCAGTTCGCCATCATGACGGTGGTTTGGGGTGTGGTGGGCATGCTGGTCGGCGTGATCATCGCCGCCCAATTGGCTTGGCCCGAGTTGAACTTTGGCATTCCGTGGCTCAGTTATGGCCGCTTGCGGCCGCTCCACACCAATGCGGTGATTTTCGCGTTCGGGGGCTGTGGCTTGTTTGCCGCTGCCTATTACGTGGTGCAACGCACCTGCAATGTCCGTTTGTTCAACGACAAACTGGCGTCTTTCACTTTCTGGGGTTGGCAACTGGTCATTGTGCTCGCAGCGATCACCTTGCCCCTGGGTTACACCAGTGGCAAAGAGTATGCCGAACTCGAGTGGCCGATTGACATCCTGATCACGCTGGTTTGGGTGGCCTTTGCCGTCGTGTTCTTTGGCACCGTGGGCACCCGCAAAGTGCGCCACATCTACGTGGCCAACTGGTTTTTTGGCGCCTTCATCATCGCCGTGGCTTTGCTGCACTTGGTCAACAGTGCAGCGCTGCCCGTGGGCATGATGAAGTCGTACTCGGCCTACGCCGGTGTGCAAGACGCCATGGTGCAATGGTGGTACGGCCACAATGCCGTGGGCTTCTTCCTGACCGCAGGCTTCCTGGGCATGATGTATTACTTCATCCCCAAGCAAGCCGAGCGGCCTGTGTACTCGTACCGCTTGTCGATCGTGCACTTTTGGGCTTTGATTTTCACTTACATGTGGGCCGGTCCTCACCACCTGCACTACACCGCATTGCCTGACTGGACCCAGTCCATTGGCATGGTGTTCTCGCTGATCCTCTTGGCCCCCAGCTGGGGCGGCATGATCAACGGCATCATGACCTTGTCGGGTGCTTGGCACAAACTGCGCGACGATCCGATTTTGCGTTTCCTGATCGTGTCCTTGTCCTTTTACGGCATGTCGACCTTTGAAGGTCCGATGATGTCCATCAAGACCGTCAACGCGCTCAGCCACTACACCGACTGGACCGTGGGCCATGTGCACTCGGGTGCTTTGGGGTGGGTCGGTTTGGTGACCATGGGCTCGATGTACTACCTGATTCCTCGTCTGTTCGGTCAGAAAAAAATGTACAGCGTCAAAGCCATCGAATTTCACTTCTGGACCGCGACCATCGGCATCGTGATTTACATCGCAGCCATGTGGATTGCCGGCGTCATGCAAGGCTTGATGTGGCGTGCGGTGAATGCTGACGGCACCTTGACCTACACCTTCGTGGAATCGGTCAAAGCCACTTACCCCTTCTATGTGTTGCGTTTACTGGGCGGCTTGTTGTACCTGGGCGGCATGTTGGTGATGTTGTGGAACACCTTCAAAACGGCCACGCAAGGTCGTCCTGTCGACGTTCAGATTCCCGTGCTCGTTGCACACGCCTGAGGAGAATTGAAAATGGCTGAAAACCAGAAATCGGGCGGTCTTTCTCATGAAAAGATCGAGACCAACAACTTCTTGATGATTGTGCTGATCCTGATCGTGCTGCTGTTTGGTGGCTTGGTGGAGATCGTGCCCTTGTTCTTCCAAAAGTCCACCACCCAACCCATTGAGGGCCTCAAGCCCTACACCGCCTTGCAAGTGGCTGGACGGGATGTGTACATCCGTGAAGGTTGCTACAACTGCCACTCGCAAATGATCCGGCCGTTTCGCGCTGAAACACTGCGCTACGGTGCTTACTCGGTGGCGGGGGAATTCGTGTACGACCATCCTTTTCAGTGGGGCTCCAAGCGAACCGGCCCTGACTTGGCTCGTGTGGGCGGTCGTTACAGCGATGAGTGGCACCGCATTCACCTGAACAACCCCCGTGACCTGGTGCCCGAGTCCAACATGCCCGCTTATGCCTGGTTGCAAAAGAACACAGTCGACGGGGCCAGCCTGCCAACGCACATGAAGGGTCTTCGCACCTTGGGCGCACCTTACAGCGATGAAGAAATTGCCAAAGCGGCGGACGACGTCAAGGGCAAAACCGAAATGGACGCTGTCATTGCCTACCTGCAAGCCATGGGCATTCACCGCAAATAAACGAGGGCCCTTGCCATGGACATCAATACCCTGCGCTCCGTTGTGACGGTGCTCACCTTCGTCATCTTTCTGGTCATCGTCTGGTGGGCTATGTCACGGCGCAACCAAGCCGACTTTGACGAAGCAGCCCAGCTGCCGTTTCGCCATGATGACTGAACCTTCCTCCAACTATAAAAAATCAAAGGAATCTCAATGAGTGACTTCATCGGTAATTTCTGGCATTTTTACGTCGCCGGCATCACGTTGTTTAGCATCTTGGCTTGTCTCGTCCTTCTGTGGTTCAGCGGCAAAGCCAAGGCCATGACGGCCCATGACAACACCACGGGCCACGTTTGGGATGGTGACTTGCGTGAAATGAACAATCCTCTGCCGCGTTGGTGGGTGGGCTTGTTCATCATCACCATCGTTTTCGCCTTCGTTTATTTGGCCATGTACCCCGGTGTGGGCAACCTCGCTGGCAAGTTCGGTTGGACATCGGCCGGTCAATACGATGCCGAAGTCGCCAAAGCCAATGCCGAAGTAGCGCCCCTGTACGCCAAGTTCACGGGCATGCCCCCAGAAGAAGTGTCCA
Source organism: Limnohabitans sp. 15K (assembly GCF_002778285.1). Lineage (GTDB taxonomy): Bacteria > Pseudomonadota > Gammaproteobacteria > Burkholderiales > Burkholderiaceae_C > Limnohabitans_A. The sequence goes on along the minus strand of NZ_NESM01000002.1, from coordinate 67,679 downwards.
AAGACCCTCAGGCCATGGCCATCGGTGACCGATTGTTCATGAACAACTGTGCCCAGTGCCATGGCTCTGATGCACGAGGCAGCAAGGGCTTCCCTAACTTGGCCGATGCCGACTGGTTGTATGGCGGCACGCCCGACATCATCAAAGCGACTTTGACACAAGGCCGCAACGGCAATATGCCCCCCATGGCCGCAGCTGTGGGCACGCCAGAGGACGTGCGCAACGTGGCCCACTATGTGCTCAGCCTGTCGGGTAGCCCACACGATTCTTTGCGGGCTTCATTGGGTAAATCCAAGTTCGGTGCTTGCGCGGCTTGCCACGGTATGGAAGGGAAGGGCAACCCAGCTTTGGGTGCACCCAATTTGTCGGACGACATCTGGTTGCACGGCTGGGGTGAAAACGCCATCGTCAACATGATCAACAACGGCAAAGTCAACCAAATGCCTGCTCAAGAAAGCAAGTTGACCGAAGGCCAGATCCATGTTTTGGCGGCCTACGTTTGGGGCTTGTCGAACAAGACGCCCAACGCTAACAAGTGAGGCTTGTCAGGTGTCTTGTCACTGGTTCAGCGCATCCTTTTGGGTGTTCTGTCGTTTGAAAGCTTGAAGTTTGGACCCCCAAGAACATCCCCCGCGCAAAATTGTGCCGATCGTTCCGGCGGACATGGTGTCTTTGTATGCCGCGACGCCCAAACTTTATCCACGAACGGTGCAAGGTGTCTTTGCGAAGTGGCGCTGGATCATGGTCTGGATCACGCAGCTGGTGTTTTACGGGCTGCCTTGGTTGGAGTGGGGGCAACGTCAGGCGGTGCTGTTCGATTTGGGGGCTCGTCGCTTTTATGTTTTTGGCTTGGTTCTTTACCCTCAAGATTTCATTTACCTGACCGCGATTTTGGTGATCGCGGCTTTCTCGCTCTTCCTGTTCACGGCCGTGGCGGGGCGTTTGTGGTGCGGTTATGCCTGCCCCCAAACGGTTTACAGCGAAATTTTCATGTGGGTCGAGCGCAAGGTTGAGGGTGATCGTTCGGCCCGCATTCGGCTCGATGATGCCTACCTGTCCACCGAGAAACTCTTCAAGAAGGGTTACAAGCACATCGTTTGGCTGTCGATCGCGATGTGGACCGGCTTCACCTTTGTCGGCTATTTCACGCCCATCAAAGAGTTGGGTTTGGAATTCTTCTTGGGCAACATGAGCTCATGGGAAGTGTTCTGGGTCTTTTTCTATGCGTTGGCCACGTACGGCAATGCCGGCTTCATGCGTGAGCAGGTCTGCAAATACATGTGTCCGTATGCACGTTTTCAAAGTGCCATGTTCGACAAAGACACACTGATCGTGACTTACGACTCCGAGCGCGGGGAGCCCCGTGGGGGGCGATCCCAGAAAACCGATCCCGGCTCTTTGGGCTTGGGGTCTTGCGTGGATTGCAGCTTGTGTGTGCAGGTTTGCCCTACCGGCATCGATATCCGTCAAGGTCTTCAATACGAGTGCATTGGGTGTGGCGCATGTGCGGATGTCTGCGACAGCGTGATGGACAAAGTCGGTTACCCACGCGGTTTGGTGAAGTACACCACCGAGCACGCGATGAAGAACGGCTGGACCCGACAGCAGACACTGCGCCATGTATTGCGCCCCCGCGTGATTTTGTACATCGGCATATTGGTCGTGGTGGTGGCTGCGTTGCTGACCAGCTTGGGCCTGCGCAAAACCTACAAAGTCGACGTGGTCCGAGACCGCTCCGCCTTGGCCAGGATGGTGGCTGGCGGCAAAATTGAAAACGTCTACCGTTTGCAAATCATGAATGCGGCTGAAACACCGCTCCATTTCCAACTTTCCGCGCAAGGACTGCCCGATCTGGTCATGGCGACCGAGAACCATGTCCGCGTCGCACCCACTGAATCGCTTTGGGTGTCTGTGCGTTTGCAGTTGCCTTACGATGCGATGCCTGCAGGTTCGCACCCCATTGTTTTTCACATCGCGTCGGTCCAAGAGGGCGGTCAAGTGCTCTCTGATCTGCAGGAAAAGTCGGTTTTCCTGGTGCCGCGTTGACACTTTTGAAAGGACAAAGCCATGTCACAACACAGCGTTTATGAACAGTCCAACCGTCCTTGGTGGTCGTATGGCCATGTCTGGTTGGTGGTGTCCGGGCCATTGCTGGTGGTGGTGGCCTCTTTCATCACTTTTTATTTGGCCGCCAACGGTCAAGACCCGGTGTTGACGCAAAGCAGCGTCGACGTAAAGTCCAACACGGCTGAGGCCCTGACCACCTTGGCCCCAGCTGTTCAAGCCCGAAACCATGCGGCCACAGGCACTTTGCCCAATACTGCATCCCCAAACAAACCCTGAGCCCTTGGCTGGAGACACCGATGTTGGCAAAACGAATGATGTGGATTTCTTGGCCGGCTTTTTTGGTGGCGGGCCTGTTGGAGATATTGGTGTTCGGCTTGGTCGATCCGCAGGATTTACAGTGGTTTGGCCATCCCTTGGCCTTGTCTCGACAGGGGGTCTACACCTTGTCATTCTTTGCCTTTTGGGCTTTGGCCATGCTCTCCAGTGGCTTGACCACCTTGCTGTCCATGTCCCCTGTTGAGGTCAACCGTTGACCTGCGCCCGGCGCTGATCTTTGTGATCAGCCAGTCACGTCAATGGCAGTGGTTGTTGGGGTTGTTGACCAGTCTTTGCAGGCCTTCAGAGTCCAAAATCCGGACGTGCCGCTGTTTCACTTCCACAATGCCTTCCTCGGCAAACTTTGAAAATGTCCGGCTCACGGTTTCGAGCTTCAAACCGAGGTAGCTGCCAATTTCTTCTCGGGTCATGCGCAAGACCAACTCGGATTGTGAGAACCCGCGTGCGTGAAGACGTTGCACCAAATTCAATAAAAATGCGGCCAAGCGCTCCTCAGCCCGCATGCTGCCCAACAGCAGCATGACCCCATGTTCGCGCACGATTTCACGGCTCATGATCTTGTGCACATGGTGCTGCAAAGCCATCACTTCGCGTGAAATTTCTTCTATGCGGTCAAAAGGCATGACACAAACCTCGGCATCTTCCAAAGCCACCGCATCGCAGCTGTGCTGGTCGTTCACGATACCGTCCAAGCCGATGATTTCTCCAGCCATCTGAAAACCGGTGACCTGGTCGCGCCCATCTTCGGTGGCCAAGCAGGTCTTGAAGAACCCTGTGCGAATGGCGTAGAGCGAGGTGAACTTCTCACCGTTGGTGAACAAAGTGTCACCCCGTTTGACCTTGCGGCGCACGGCCACCAGGTCGTCCAGTCGGTTCAAGTCTTGGTCGCTCAGGCCAACAGGCATGCACAACTCACGCAGGTTGCAATTGGAACAGGCAACTTTGATGGCTTGAGGATTCATGGTTTATCTCACGGTGAAGCAACAGATTTGCCTTGGATCAAGTCTTTAGCTTAAACCGAAAATTTGACCTGAACAGGGGCGCTACCCGGTCTGTGCAGAAAATCACCATAAACCAGTAGCACATTTGATTTGTGTCAAAGCAGCAGGCGGGGAGGGCGGGCAAAGTGAACGATCTTTATGAACACGTTTTAATTAGGGGCAGCCACATGTCCGTCATCACACCAGAACTGCTGACCCGTTTCGATGTGCCGGGTCCCAGATACACCTCTTACCCCACCGCAGATCGATTTGTAGAGGCCTTTGGGGAGGGCGACTACGTTCAAGCCCTGAGCCTGCGCAAATCAGGCCTCTTCGGTAAACCCTCGCCACTGTCCTTGTATGTGCACATCCCTTTTTGTGAATCGCTTTGTTATTACTGTGCCTGCAACAAAATCATCACCAAACACAAAGAACGTGCTGCAGATTACTTGCGTTATCTGACCAAAGAGATTGAGTTGCACACGGCGCATTTGGGGCGCGGTCAATCGGTCAGTCAGCTGCATTTGGGTGGTGGAACGCCCACATTCATGAGTGACGATGAGTTGCGCCAACTGATGGCCTTGTTGCGATCGCATTTTGAGCTGGTGCCCGGCGGCGAGTATTCGGTCGAGGTCGATCCCCGAACGGTCGATGAACAACGCCTCAAGGTATTGTCTGAATTAGGGTTCAACCGTTTGAGCTTTGGTGTCCAGGATTTTGATCCGGCTGTCCAAAAAGCCGTTCACCGCATGCAGCCTTTCGAACAGGTTTCGGCGCTGGTGGAAGCTTCACGTCGCTTGGGTTTTGAGTCGGTGAATATAGATTTGATTTATGGCTTGCCTTTGCAAACGCCTGAATCGTTTGACCGAACATTGGCGCAAGTCAAACGCATAAAACCTGACCGAATTGCCCTGTATGCCTATGCGCATTTGCCTGAGCGGTTCAAGCCTCAACGGCGAATCCACGAGCAAGAGTTGCCTTCTGGCGCCCACAAGGTGGCCATGTTGTCGCGATCCATTGAGGCATTGGTCAACGCTGGTTATGTGTATGTCGGCATGGACCATTTCGCATTGCCTGACGATGCATTGGCTGTGGCCAAAAGGCAGGGGCGCTTGCACCGCAATTTTCAGGGTTACAGCACACAGGCTGACTGTGATTTGATCGCTTTGGGGGTTTCTTCGATTGGTCGCGTTGGCAACACTTACAGCCAAAACGCCAAGACTATGGAGGAGTATTGCGATTTACTCGACCAGGGTCATTTGCCTGTGGTCCGGGGTTTGGCCTTGTCGCGTGACGACCTCATCCGCCGATCCGTGATCATGGCCTTGATGTGCCAAGGTCAGTTGCATTTCGAGTCCATCAACCTGGCATGGCTGGTGGACTTCAAAAAGCTGTTTGCGCATGAAATCCAGCAATTAGAGGACTTGCAAGCCAAAGGCTTGGTGCTGTTGAGTGAAACCGGCATACAAGTCACCCCGATGGGTTGGTTTTTTGTGCGCGGCGTGGCGATGGTCTTTGACCGGTATGTGCAAGCGGATCTCAATCGCACACGTTTTTCAAAAATCATCTGAACGTATCGCACAGCCGCAAAGCTGCAAAGTTGAGATCACGCACAATCCCAACAACGGTCATTTATTCAAAACACAATGCAAAGCTCTTTGGCCATCACGGCCTTGATGATGGGTGTGCTGGGCGGACCCCACTGCGTAGCCATGTGCGGTGCTGCTTGCGCAGGCTTGGGGCAAGTGGCGGGTGAGCGTCGTGTTCCGGCTTTGCTTGCTTTTCAGTTGGGGCGTTTGGGTGGTTATTCGCTGCTGGGCGCTGTCGCTGCAGCCAGTGTGCAGGGTTTGGGTTGGCTGACCACACAATCTGCTGCGATTCGCCCAGTGTGGACAATTTTGCATTTGGCCGCCTTCGTGCTCGGTATGTTGCTCATGCTCCAGGCTCGACAACCTGTTTGGCTCGATGAAGCCGCTCGACAACTTTGGGCCAAAGTTCGGGCTTTCAACCAGCGTTGGGGGCGCGCCGCGCCTTGGATGGTGGGCGGGCTTTGGGCGCTCATGCCCTGCGGCTTGCTCTACTCGGCCTTGATGGTGGCCGCTTTGACCAGTCAGCCCTTGGAGGGCGCGGCCACCATGGCCTTGTTTGCCCTGGGCAGCAGCTTGAGCTTGTGGGCTGGGCCGTGGTTGTTTTTGCGCTTAAAAACTTGGGGCGATGGCGCTTGGGGAATTCGTTCGGCAGGCTTTGCTTTGGCCGCTGTTTCAGCATGGGCTCTGTGGATGGGCTTGGTGCGTGACCAAGCCCCCTGGTGCATCACACCCGCATGATCAAGCGACCAAACCCTTGTAAAGCATGTAGGCCGCCAAAACGTAAAGCACACTGGCAAACACACGCTTGAGTTGTTTGACCGGTAACTTGTGGGCGGTGGCTGCACCGATCGGGGCCATCAACACGCTGCACACCGCAATTACCACCAAAGCGGGGAGCCACAAGTAACCAAAGCTGAAATCTGGCAGGTTTTGCACGTTTTGGCCGCTGGCAATGTAACCGGCCACGTTGGCCAGTGCAATGGGGAAACCTAAAGCCGCACTGGTCGCCACAGCATTGTGAATGGCCACATTGCACCAAGCCATGAAAGGCACGCTGATGAAGCCGCCACCGGCACCAACCAGACCCGACAACAAGCCAATCAAGCCGCCAGCGCCCAGCAAGCCTTTGAAACCTGGTACTTGACGGCTGGGTGCTGGTTTTTTGTCCAGAAACATTTGTGTGGCTGAAAAGCCGACAAACAGTGCAAAGAACAAGGCCAAGTAAGTGCCCTTGGCAAAAGCAAAAATACCCATGCTGCCAATCAAGCTGCCCATCACAATGCCGGGGGCCAAGCCTTTGACCAAATCCCAACGCACGGCTTTCTTTTTATGGTGCGCACGCACACTCGATACCGAGGTGAAGATGATGGTGGCCATCGACGTGGCAATCGCCATCTTCACGGCCAGGTCGGAACTGACGCCGCGAGAGCCCAACATATAAGTCAAAAAAGGCACCATGATCATGCCGCCGCCAATGCCCAGCAGGCCCGCCAAAAAGCCTGTGCAAAGGCCAAGAACGGCCAATTCGGCCAACAGCAGAGGTTCGATGATCATGGGGTAGAAGTGAGAAGCTGAAGAATAAAGGTGTCTGCGGAAGCCACCGGACCGGCATCCTGAACCGGGGTTCAGGTGGGCGAGGGCAGACTGGCGTTGGGTTCATCTGACGCGAGATGATCACGCTCACCAGCCAATGTACCAAGCCCGGGCTCTATGAGCATTGGTTCAAGGAAATATAAAGCCCGGTATGCACCGCAGACCGACTGATTGTAGGCTTATCGGAAGACCCTTGAGGCCAACAGGCGGGAGATCAGATCAACTGACCGTCTTGCTTCAGAACTTGGTCGAGGCGTTTGAGCAAGTGGGTCAATCGCTCTTGGTCTGCTGCTGAAACCTGAGGGGTGTCTTTGTCAGCGGCTGGCGCCTTGGCAGCGGAATCGCCTTGGTCGAAGGCCAGGTTCAATGCGGCCAACACAGCGATGCGGTCACGCGCTTTGATTTTCCCGGCATCGCGGATCTTGCACATGGCTTCGTCCACTTTGCCAACAGCGGCCAGCAAGCGATCTTCACCATCGACGGGGCAACCCAAGATGTAGCTCTGGCCCATGATCTGGACATCCAGTTGTTTGTTGCTCATGCTGTGGCCTCTGGGGATGCGGGTGTGTTGGCTGCGGGCAGGCGCTCAATCAGTGCATCGACACGCGCTCTGGCTGCCGCCAAACGCGATTTGAGTTGGTCACGTTCAAGGGTAAGCACCTGAAGCTGTTGGGCCAACAAGGCGTTGGTGCGCTGAAGCTCTTCGTGGCGCAGCAACAGATGATCCACACGCTCAGCAATTTGATCAATGGTGTCGGAATGGGCCATGGCAAACAAACAAAAATAAGTGACACATTGTAGAGCTTAGGGCCTTTTTTTAGGCTTGTTCAAGGCTGACGCTCTAAAATAGGCTTTGTTGGTGCTCGCGCAACCGGTTCACGGTGTGCAGTTCAACGGGAAGCAGGAGGGAAAAGCCAACACGGCCCACCTAACCTGCGCTGCCCCCGCAACGGTAAACAGACGGGTTTTCAGTCAAACGGAAACCCAGCTTTCATCTCAAACCACTGGCCGCCCTGAAACAGGCAGCTGGGAAGGTGGTGAAGGTTGCATCTGTCAGCCCGGATACCGGCCAACAAGGTGACTTGTCGACAGACGGGTCGTGAAGCCCATGCACTGTCGGGGAAGGCGGTGAGGGCGTTTGACTTGTTGTTTTTTTATGAAAATCCGTTCTATTCGTGCGCGCTCCCTGGGCATCGCCTTGCCCGCGCTTTCTCTTTTGAACCTGTTGAGCAGCGCCGCTTTGGCGCAGTCGACTCCTACACAAGTGGTGGTGACTGCCAGTCGCACTGAGCAAATTCTCACCGACGTTCTGCCCCACACCACGGTGTTGGGCCGCGACGCGATCGAGCAATCCCAATTGACCGATCTGTCCAGTTTGTTGGCCCGTGAGGCCGGTTTTCAGTTCACCCAAAGCGGTGGGCGTGGCAGCCAGTCGACCGCATTTTTGCGCGGCGCGGCTTCACTTCAGGTATTGGTGCTTGTGGACGGCGTGCCCATGAGCAAGCAGGACACCACAGGTGCTGTCAGTCTGGAGCACATCATGCTCGACCAAGTCGAGCGCGTTGAAATTGTGCGAGGAAACGTTTCCGCCATTTACGGCAGCGGCGCTTTGGGGGGGGTCATCCAAGTGTTCACGCGCCAAGGTCAAGTTGGCCAAACGGTTTATGCGACGGCCGAAACAGGTTCGCTCGGCACATCGCGGCTGAACATGGGCACCCAAGGCAAAAACGGTGATTTTTCTTACGCAGTTTCTTTAGGCTCTTTGTCTACCCGTGGCATCAATGCGGCCAACCTGTCGCAATCGCAAAATGCCAACGCCGATGCCGACGGTTACCGCAATGACAACCACAGCGTTCATCTGAGCTATGAACTGGGTCCTGAGCACAAGGTGGGCTTGCGCTCCGCCCATTTCAATGGCCGCTTTGACTACGATGTGGCCGGCAGTTTTGCAGAACCCACCGACGTTCACAGGGGTGCGACCCGCATCGACAGCAACACCGTTTATTGGACCGCACGTCTCAACCCCGTTTGGAACAGCCGCCTCAACTATTCGGACGCCAAAGAGCGCAACACCACCGATACGGCGGGGGGGTATTCATTCACCACCCAGGCCGAGACCCGAACCCGTCTGCTGTCGTGGACGCACCAAGTCAACTTGCAGTCCGTGGTGCTTTCGGCTGGTGTTGATCATCAAACACAGGGCATTCAAGCGGGCATGGATGGCGTGACCGATTTGACCCGCGAGCGCACTGCCAACGCTGTGTATGGCGGATTGGTTTATGCCCGGTCGGTTCACAGTGCGCAGTTCAATGTCCGGCATGACCGTGTAGAGGGCTTGGCGGGCAAGGATTCGGTTTATTGGGGCTACGGCTTCGACATGACCCCTCAATGGAAATGGATCGTCAGCCATTCCACGGCATTCAATGTGCCGCCGTTGGGTTATCTGTATGACCCCTACAGTGGCAATCCGAATTTGCGACACGAAACCGCCACCACCAGCGAAATGGGTTTTCAGTGGGTCAGTGGCGCACATCGGCTGCGTACCACATGGTTTGACACCAGAACCAAAGACTTGCTGTTGTATGACCCCACTACCTGGCAATTCAGCAACGTGAGCAGTGTCAAGAACCAAGGCCTTGAAACCAGCTACAGCGGCCGCATCCACACCACTGACTTGCGCGCCAGCTTGACGCTTCAAAACCCCTTGAATGAAGCCACCGGACAGATATTGGTCCGTCGCGCCAAGACCCTGGCTTCTGCATCGGTGTCACATACCATTGGCTTACTGGCCTTGGGCGGAAGCATTCGCTACACAGGTGGCCGTCCTGACATCGAAGGCAAACCGGGTCTTAACAGTTACGTCTTACTGGACTTGACGGCCCGTTATCCCTTGAACCGCGACTGGACGCTGTTTGGGCGCATCGAAAATGCCACCGACAGCCGGTATCAAACGGCTTTCGGATACAACCAGCTCCCTCGAACCACCACGGTTGGATTGAGCTGGAAACTCAAGTCTTGATGTCGTCCGTCGCTTGCAGACCATGAACCACTTGCTGCCCCAACGCATCGTTTGCCTGACCGAAGAGACCACGGAGTGGCTTTATTTGTTAGAACAAGAGCAGCGCATCGTGGGCATCTCGGGCTACACAGTGCGCCCGCGCCGGGCGCGGGAAGAAAAACCCAAAGTCAGTGCTTTTTTGACCGCCAAGATTGACAAGATCTTGACACTCAAGCCTGACTGCGTGTTCGGGTTTTCAGATTTGCAGGCCGACATTGCGTCCTTGTTGATCAAGGCAGGTGTGCAGGTCACGGTGTTCAATCAGCGCAGCGTGGACGAGATTTTTTCGGTCCTCTACCAAGTGGCGGCCATGGTGGGGCAGGCCGAGCAGGGCTTGGCCCAGCTGTCTGCCATGCGAGCCGAGCTGGACGCTATTGCCCAGCGGGCTGCGGGTTTCAAACGGCGGCCCAGGGTATATTTTGAGGAATGGGATGAACCCCACATGAGCACCATCCGTTGGGTGTCCGAATTGATGGGCATCGCGGGTGGGGACGATGTGTTCCCTGAGTTGGCGCAGCAATCTATGGGGCGCGACCGCATCATCGCCAGCGGCCAAACCATCGTTGAGATGGCACCTGACATCGTCATCGGCTCTTTGTGTGGCAAAAAGTTTCGCCCTGAAAAGGTGGCGGCGCGGGCGGGTTGGCAAGACGTGCCAGCGGTGCGCAATGGGCAAATTTTTGAAATCAAATCGGCGGATATTCTGCAGCCCGGTCCTGCGGCCTTGACCGATGGCGTGAAACAACTGCACCGTATCTTCAGTGAGTGGGAAGCCTTGCATGGCTAAGATTTTTAGAAGCAGCGCTCAAACATTGGCCCTTGTGGGTTTTTTGCTGTTCTCGTTTTTTCAGAGCGTGCAAGCGGTCACCGTGCTCGATGACCGCCAACAAGAGGTGCGAATCACCCAAGCCCCGCAACGCATCGTGAGCTTGCTGCCGTCGCTGACCGAGACCGTTTGTGCCTTGGGTCAATGTCACAAATTGGTGGGGCTGGACCGTTATTCCAATTGGCCCGAGTCGGTCAAGTCTTTGGCGCGTGTAGGCGGCGGGCTGGACCCGAACATCGAGAGCATCGTTGCGCTCAAGCCTGATCTGGTGTTGGCCGCAGGTTCCACCCGAGGAGCCGACCGCTTGGAAGCGCTCGGTCTCATGGTGCTGCGCCTAGAACCGCGCAACCATGCCGACGCACAGCGCGTTTTGCGAACGGTGGCGCAGGCCCTGCATGTGCCGGCCGCCGAGAGCGATCGCGTATGGAAAGGCATTCAGGCGGGCGTTCAGGGGGCGGTGCAATCGCTTAGCCCTGCGGCCAAACTGCAGCGTGTTTATTTTGAAGTCAGCCCGGCACCCTATGGTGCAAGTGAGTCGTCTTTCATTGGCGAAACACTCACGCGCATGGGCGTGGCCAACATCCTTCCCGCATCCATGGGTCCATTTCCGCAGGTTAACCCGGAGTGGGTGGTGCGCGCGAGGCCCGATGTGATCATGGCTGGCGACAGCAGCCGCGCCAGCATGCTTCAACGCCCGGGTTGGGGTCGCTTGCGCGCCATGCAAAGCGAGCGACTGTGTATCTTCAAGCAAGAGGAGTCGGACCTGCTGGTGCGTCCAGGACCGCGAATGGCCGAAGGCGCGCAGTTGATGGCCCATTGCCTGAACCGCGCAGCGGCACAAGTTGACTTGCCTGCAAGTCCAGCTTCAAGCGCTATTGGAGCTCTGCGGTGAATGCCAACACCCACGCGCCACGTTGGGCGCTGATGCTGTTGGCCTTGGGCCTGCTCATGGTGTTGTTCGGCACGGCTGCAGGCAGTCAAGGCTGGCAAGATTGGTGGACTGACGGGGCCGATGCGGTGTCGCGTCAGATAGTGTGGGACATCCGTTTGCCGCGCAGTTTGGGGGCGTGGATTGGCGGTGCCTTGTTGGGTTTGGCAGGAGCGGTGGCGCAAGGCCTTTTCCGTAACCCTTTGGCCGATCCGTATTTGTTGGGCAGTGCCTCTGGCGCGTCGCTGGGTGTGAGCGTTTATTTGAGTCTCTGGGGCACCAGCTCCGCTGTCAGTGCTTGGGCCTTGAGCGGCTGGATGGGCTTGGGGCTAACAAGTGCGGCCTTTTTAGGCGCAGTCGTTGCGGTGTTGCTCACCCTGACTTTGGCGCGCGGTGTGCAGCAAACGCTGCGCCTGTTGTTGGCGGGCGTGGTGGTGGGCGTGGTGCTGGGCGCTGTGACCTCTTTGATTTCATTGCTGCAACCGCAGGTTTTGCAGGCCATGCAAGGCTTCTTGTTGGGCTCGACCGCGTTTGTCAGCTGGAGCGCCTGCATCACCCTTGCGGTCGTGTTGGCGCTTTGCTTGTCACTGGCTTGGGGCTTTGCCAGCGTGTTGGATGCCCTGAGTTTGGGTGAGGCCACTGCGCAAAGCTTGGGCGTTCCTTTGACCTTGGCACGGGTGGTTCTTGTGCTTGTGATTTCATTGGCCACGGGAGCAGCGGTGGCGCACATCGGTTTGGTGGCCTTTGTGGGTTTGGCTGCGCCGCATTTGGTCCGTTCGCTGGTGCGATGCACCCATGCCTGGCGATTGCTCTTGTCAGCACTCATGGGCGGTGCTTTGCTCCTGCTCGCAGACGTGATGGCCCGTGTTGTGTTGGCTCCGCAAGAGTTGCCCGTGGGTGTGCTCACCGCGGTGTTGGGCGGTGCTTATTTGTTGTGGCGCGTGTACCACGATGGCCAAGCCGGAGCGCGTGCATGAGTCACGCTCTCGAAACCCAGCAATTGAGTGCTTCTTTGGGGGGGCACAAGGTACTCAAAGACATTGACCTGCAGATCAAAGCAGGACGCTGGACCTGTGTGGTCGGCCCCAACGGGGCGGGTAAATCGAGCCTGCTCAAAGCACTGGCGGGTTTGTTGCCGACCAGTGGGCAGGTGCTTTTACAAGGTCAACCGCTGGCATCGCTCACCCGTCAGCAAAGGGCCTTGCAACTGTCCTGGCTGGGGCAGGGCGAATCCAGCACCTTGGACCTGCGTGTGTGGGACGTGGCCATGCTGGGCCGCTTGCCACACCAAAGCTGGCTGAGTGCACCCTCGGCAATCGATGCACAAATGGTGGAAGCCGCCCTGAAGGCCACACAGGCTTGGGATTGGCGCGAGCGCATGCTGGGCGAGTTGTCGGGCGGCGAACGCCAACGCGTGCTGCTGGCCCGCGCCATGGCGGGCAATGCGCCCACCATGCTGATGGACGAACCCCTGGCCAACTTGGACCCGCCGCACCAAGTGGACTGGCTGGAGCAGGTGCACTGTCTCTTGGCTCAGGGCACCACGGTGGTCAGCGTGCTGCACGAAATCGGCATGGCTCTTCATGCTGACGACATCGTGGTCATGCGCGAAGGACAGGTGATGCACCATGGCGCAGCCAGCGATGCGGCGACACACTCAGCCATCGAATCGGTCTTCGAACAGCGTATTCGCATCAGCGCCTTGGATGGTCAGTGGGTGGTTTTGCCCCGCATGGCCTGATTGGCTTCTACCCGTTTTCTTTCGCTAGAATTTGAAACATGGAACTCAAAATCGTCGTTTACTCCAAGTCCGCATGCCCCCAGTGCGAATCCGCCAAGATGGTGCTCAAAACCAAGGGCTTGGCTTTTGAAGAAATCAAAATCGACGGTGAAGCCGAGCGGATGGCATTCTTCGAAAAATGTGGTCCTTCGGTACGTCAAATGCCGCAAATTTTCATCAACGACCAGCGGGTGGGTGGATTTGCAGGCTTACAGGCCGCTTTGGTCCAACTCGGGCTCTGAAACAGGCCGTTGGCCGCAACCAAAATGAGGGAACGGCCATGGGTCTGATCATGAAGCAAGCGATGTCCGGGCCAGCGGTCTGGAAGGGGCAGGACTTGGAGGGTGACACCTCTTGGGTGCACCCATTGAGCGCCAAAGTGTTGGCCATCCTCGATGCCGCTTTGGCCCAAGTGAAATCCAAAGGGCTGTCATTCCCCCATTTTTCTCGGGAAGATTTCCCCATTGGTGACTGGGCCCACGAGCTGAAAACCCACAGCGAGGAACTGGAAAACGGCCGGGGCTTTTTGGTGCTGCGGGGCTTGCCTGTTGAGCGCTACAGCGAAGAAGACATTCAAATCCTCTACTACGGCATTGGACTGCACATGGGTGTGCCCGTTCGGCAAAACCCCAAAGGGGATCTGCTTGGCGTGGTCATGAACGTGGGCGATGTGACGAAAAAAACCACCCGCGTTTACGAAACCAACCTGTACCTGCCGTACCACTCTGACCCCTCAGACGTGGTGGGCCTTTTGTGCCTTCGCAAAGCCAAGCAGGGTGGCTTGAGCAGTTTGGTGAGCGTGGCGGCGATCTACAACGAGATCCTGCAGCACCACCCCGAGTACCTGGGTCTGTATTACCGCACTTGGTATTTTTCGCACCTGTGCGAAGACCTGCCGAGCTTGTCGCCCATCTTCAGCCACCACCAAGGCAAGCTCAGCTGCCGCTACCTGCGCCAGTACATTGAGCTGGGCCACGAAATCCGCAACCTGCCGTTGTCCAAGGTCGAAATCGAAGCACTCGACTTGTTTGACGACATCATGCACCGCGATGATTTCCGCTTGAGCATGATGCTCGAGCCCGGTGACCTGCAGTTCGCCAACAACTACGCCGTGCTGCACTCTCGCAACGGGTTTGAAGACCACGGCGTGCACGAGCTCAACCGCAAGATGCTGCGCCTGTGGGTCAAGATGCCCAACGCGCGGACTTTGGCCCCCGAGTTTCCGGGGCGCAATGGATTTCCGGCACCTGTGGCAGTGGATCTGGTTGCGGCCTGAACGCCGCCTCAGCCTGTCGGCGAGGCCCTCTTACGAACGGGTTTTAGCCGAGGGCATGGCTCTTTTAGGCGTCAATTTGACATTGCCCGCCTCTTCCAAACACAGCAGCGTGTCCACATGCGCCATGAAGCGGTTGAGGTAATCCGGTGAAATGTCGCGCATGAGCCCCAAAGAGCGCAGCACCAACATGTGCGAGTTGATGGGGCCTGCGTTTTGCGGGGCTTGGGCAATGGCTTGGGTGACCTGCTTTTGCACGCTGATCTGGCTCAACTGCTTTTTAAAGGCCTGGATGCGCGGGTTTTCGGATGGCCAGCCTGCCGTTTTGCCTGACCCTGGTGGCGCCGTTTTGGGCCCCATGTCTTGCAAAAGCGTGGCCAAAGGGGAGGGCAAAGGTTCGGAAGCGGCATGGGTTTGAGCCGCCGTGGTCATGCGGGCATTGAATCGCTGCAGCGCTTCTTGCAACTTGGCGTGCAGCAAAAGCCGCGCTGGACCAGATTGCGCTTGCGTGCGATTGGCCAATGTTTCGATGTAATGCCAGCCCACCGCATCCACCCGCGCTGCACCCGCCGCCCGCATGGCGTCCAGATCAGGCAGCGCTGGTGCGGCTTCGTTCATGGCTTGGTCGTGTCTTGTTTGACGCCAGTCGCCTGGGCCGCCTGGGACGCGTTGGCCGCTTTGGGCACAGGTGCCATTTCTACCCGGCGGTTTTGGGCGCGGGCTTTCTCGTTGGTGTTGGCCACCAAAGGTTGTTCTTGGCCAAAGGCGGCAGCAAACAGCTGTGAGGAGGGCATGCCTTCTTCGATCAGGGTGCGCGTCACGGTCAGTGCACGCTGGGCCGAGAGTTCCCAGTTGTCTGCAAACTGGCGGTTGCGGCTGCCGACCGCTTTGTCGTCTGTGAAGCCACTGACCATCAGGATTTCTTCGCGCGACTGCAGGTAGCTGCGCAGTGGCAGCACCAGACTTTTGAGCAGCTTGCGGCCTTCGGGTTCGAGTTTGTCGGAGTTCAGCTCGAACAACAACTTGCCGCTGATGCCGATGCGGCCATTGTTCAGGGTGATGCGCCCACTGGCCAGTGGGCCTGCCAAAGCCTGTTCGAGCGAAATGCGCTTTTGCTCTTCGATCTGGCGCTTTTGCACCTCGTCTTCCAGTTTGGAGGCCATCTCCAATTGTGTGGCCATCACGCCCACCAGCAAGAGCACAAAGGCCCCCAGCAGACCGGTCATCAGGTCGGCAAACGAGATCCAGGTCGGTGCGGTGGACTCGACGTCTGCGTCGTGCTCGAGCATCAGGCGGCCCCTTCAGACTGGCGCTTTTGCAGGGCTTCCAACACGTCTTTCTGGCTGCCAATGCTCAGGTCAATCATTTCACGGGCTTGCGCCACGTAATAGGCCAGCTGTTCATCGCTGCGCGTCATGGATTTTTCGATCGCCTGCTCGATGCGTTGCAGATTGGCCATGAGCTTCTCATTGGTTTCACTGAAGTTACGCACGGCAAAGCCAAAGGTCTCGCCCAGGCTGGCCACGTCCACCGCGCTGGCCGTGACCTGCGCGGCGATGTCGCCCAGCTTGCTGGTCTCGGCCGCCACCTGTTCGGTGAACTGCCCACTGGTCTGCTGCAGGGACGCCTGGCTGGTGGCGACCATGGCATCGATCACGCCGCGCTGCTCGGTCGAGGCGTGGTTGATCGCGTCCAACAAAGTGCTGAGCGTGCCCAGAATGCGGGTGCGCTCTTCGAGCAAGGCGTTGTCGCGCGCCACGCTGACCGAGATTTCCTGACGCAGCTGGCCAATGACTTCGGCTGCGGCTTTGGGGGCCTCTGAGGCGGTTTCGATCAGGCGGGTGATCGGGTCTTCCAGCGCGGTGCCCAGTGTGGTCAGGTGCGCGGTCACAGTAGTTTGCAGTTCGGCCAGTCGGGCCACAGCGGTCTGACCGCGTGCGTCTTCTGCATCCCTCAGGGCCGACAACTCTTGGCGCAGCACGTCGGTAAGCGCTTGGGCGCGCCCTTGGTGGCCTGCGGCCCACTGCGTTTCAGAGGCGATGCGCTCTCGCATCAGGGCTTCGCTGCTGGCCATCAGGCGTGTGACTTCAGCCAAGGTTTGTGTGGCTTGGGTTTGTGTGTGGGCGGTGATCTCTTGAGCCGTGTGGGTCAGGGTGTCGCAAATGGCTTGCTGCTGTGCCAAGGTTTGCGCGCCCGCGTTTTGCCACGCTTGGTCCAAGTTGCTGGCCGTAACCGTCAAAGAGGCCTGCCATGCATCCAGGCGCGCTTGATCAACGGCAGCGCGCTCGTCGTGCAGGCGCGTGATGTCGGCCAGCGTCTGGCTGGCGTGGGTTTGTGCATGGGTCTGGATGGCTTGGGCTGTTTCGCCCAAGGTGTCGCAAATGGCTTGCTGCTGTGCCAAAGTCTGCGTCCCTGAGGCCTGCCACTGGCTGTGCAGTTCGCTGGCCATTTGTGTCAGCGAGGCTTGCCAAGCTTGCAGGCGCTGCTGGTCGGCGCTGCTCTGCAGAGTCAGCTGCTGCGTTTGGGCGGCAGTGACTTGGTCGACCAACGATTTAGCGCTGAGTTCGAAATTCTGGCTGAACGCTTCCAAGGTCTGGCCCACACGATCGGTCATGTGGGTGCTGGCTTGTTCATGGCGTTTCAGCGATTCTGCGCTGGTGTGCGCTACGGCAGCGGTGGTGGCCGCCATTTGAGCCGTCAGTTCGCCCAGTTGCTGCTGCGTGTTGAGCAGCAGGCGCTCGTTCATGCTCTGGGCCTGCTCACTCAGTTGCGCCATGGTGGCTTGCACCACAGGACGAATGCTGTCGCTGGCCAGTTGCATGCTTTGGCACAAACTGGTTTGCAGCGATTGGTCAACCGATTGCGCCAGCCCCGTGTAGGCCGTGTGCACCTGCGCGTGAAAGCTTTCCTGATTGGCCATCAAACGCTCGTTCATTTGCTGGCTGGTTTGGGCCATTTGCACCATCAAGGTCTGCAGTTGCTGCACGACTTGCGGCAGGGCTTGTGACTGTTGCTGCAATGCCTTGAAGGTTTCTTGCCGTTGGTGCACCAAAGAAAATCCGCGCAGCGTGGTGACTGTCAGCGTGTCCAGCACCTGGGTGGCTTGTGCGCGTTCGCGGCGCACCAAGCTGCTCATCAAGCCCAGCATGGCCGAAGTGGCCACGCCTGCCACCGACGTGCCAAACGCCAGCCCCAGTCCCTTGATGGGTTCGGAAAACGCCGACCGAATGCCCGCGATGTTGGTGGAGCCTTCCAACGCAAACACCGCGCCATTGAGTGTGACCACCATGCCCAAAAAGGTCCCGAGCATGCCCAGCATGACCAACATACCCACCAAATAAGGGGTCAGAGCCGGGCCAGGAAGGCCCACGCGCTCACCTTCCACACGTTGGCGAATCGGGTTTTGCAAGCCAGCAGGCAGGGTGATCAGCCAATCGCTGAGGTTTTGCAAATCTTGCGGAATGTCGGCAAGCGCTTGGTTCAGGGCAGACGTGGCAGCGCGGTATTGACGCAGCTCCATCGCGCCAAACACATAAACCGCGCCAATGACCGCAGCCATGCCCAAAACCAGCAGGTGCGAGGTGGCCACAGCCGCCGCCACCCAGACAACGGCCAATGCGCCCAGTGCGAAGGCGATGTGAAAGGAATATCGTTTCATTGTTCTTGTGGGGTGTATTGGTTGAAGGCTTCAACAAGGCCCAGCACGGGTTGCAAGCGCGTGTCCAGCTCGGCCAGCAAAGCGGTGCGCATGGCTTGGCGCAGGGGCAAGAGCCAAGGCAAAGGGCTCACTGCAGTGGCGGACGGCGCTTCGGCACCTTCGGCTATAGCCTCGGCTTGTAGGGTGCTGAGTTGTTGGATGTGTTTTTTAAGGGCTTGCGCAAAGCGCTTTTCGTGCAGCTTGGCCACTTTGGCCAGCAAAAGCGCTTCGCGCTCGCTCAAGATGTTTTCAAAGGCCGCATCGAGCGTGGCCAGTTGTTGGAGACTTGGTGCGCCCTTGCTCAGCTGCCCCCGCACTTGTGAGCGCAAGGTCTGCAGGGACACTTCCATTTGGCGCTGGTGGGCGGCATAAAAACGGCGATAGGGCTCAAACGCCGTTTTGGGCTCGATGGGTTCGTCCAATTCTGCGGGTGGCATGTCGATGCGCGTCAGCCCCGAACCGCTGGGCGCGCCTTGGGCGATGGATTGTTCGAGTTGGGCGCGCACTTTGTCCACATGCCGGGTCAACGCCTCGGCTGTCATCACACCCGCGCGCCGCAGGTGCGCAGGCTGGGGTGCTGCGGGCTGCTGCTCTGGGTTGAGCACGCCGTGCAAGGCAATCGCATGGCGAAAGTTCAGCCAATCGCCCAACTTTTGCCCCACATCGTCCGCCACAGGGGCGGCATCGATCATGGCGTTTTCGGTCAGAAAACGCGTCAGTCGAGAACTGTTGAAGTGGGCACGCGGCGAGGCTCGCGTCATGGGCAGGTCAGATTGGGTTTGAAAAGCAGCGCAAAGCGCTCTTGTGGCAACGGCGGCAAATGCCCGCCGTCAAGGGGCTACCCTCATGGGGAGAGCGCATGATTTTACCCGTGCAAGCAGGGTTTCATGAGCCTCGGTTGGATGACATCTGAATCACAAAGAAGTCAATTCCAGCCCTGGGTTCAGGGCGTCTTGGGCTTGAAATCGCAAAACGCCGCCACAGCGCACTGCCCGCACAGCGGTTTGCGCGCTTGGCACACATAACGCCCATGCAGGATCAGCCAATGGTGGGCGTCCACCAGGTACTTGGCCGGGATGCGTTTGAGCAGTTTGAGCTCCACCGCCAAAGGCGTTTTGCCTGGGGCCAAGCCCGTGCGGTTGCCCATGCGGAAGATGTGTGTGTCCACCGCCATGGTCGCCTCGCCAAAGGCCGAGTTGAGCACCACATTGGCTGTTTTGCGGCCCACGCCGGGCAGCGCTTCGAGTTCTTCACGGCTGCGGGGCACTTTGCCGCCGTGCTGCTCCACCAAAATGCGGCAAGTCTCCATCAGGTGTTTGGCTTTGCTGCGATATAGGCCAATGGTTTTGATGTAACCCTCAAGCCCCTCCAGCCCGAGTTCCAAGATCTTTTGCGGCGTGCCCGCCACTGGGAACAGCTTGCGCGTGGCCTTGTTCACGCCCACATCGGTGGCTTGGGCCGACAGCAGCACTGCAGCCAGCAGCTCGAACACGCTGGTGTATTCCAGCTCGGTCACGGGCATGGGGTTGGCGGCTTGCAGGGTGGCAAAAAAGGATTCGATCTGTACGGGTTTCATCAGGGTCAAAATTAGGTGTGCAGATGTTGGCAAAATGATGGCCAAGTCAACACGGGAAGATACACCATGCCTTTGCAATTTGCCGATCGCCTGAACAACGTCGAAACCTCTGCCATCCGTGAGCTGTTCAAGCTCCTGGGCAAGCCCGGCATCATCAGTTTTGCGGGCGGCTTCCCGGACAGCGCCATGTTTGACGTGGACGGCATCCGCGAGGCCAGCAACGCCGCCTTGAGCCAAGACCCCGGCGCGGCCCTGCAGTACGGCGCGACCGAAGGCTTTGGCCCGCTGCGCGAGCAACTGGCGCACTTCATGAGCCAAAAGGGGGCGAAAGACGTCACGTCTGACCAATTGATCGTGACCACGGGCAGCCAGCAAGGGCTGGATTTGATTGGCAAAACCATGATCAGCCCCGGCGACAAGGTGATCGTGGAAGGCCCAACATTCCTCGCCACCATCCAGTGCTTCCGTTTGTATGGGGCCGAACTCATCAGCGCCCCGGTGGACGGCCACGGTGTCAAGACCGACGAGCTGGAAAAACTGATCGCCGAGCACAAACCCAAATTTGTTTACCTGATCCCCACCTTTGGCAACCCCAGCGGTGCCTTGCTGAGCGCCGAACGCCGCAAGCAGGTGCTGGAGATGGCCGTCAAACACCAAACCCTGATCGTCGAAGACGACCCCTATGGCGATTTGTATTTTGGCGAAGCGCCACCACCCAGCCTGCTGGCCATGAGCCCCTCGGTGCCCGGTAGCCGTGAGCTGCTTGTGCATTGCGGGTCGCTGTCCAAAGTGCTGTCGCCCGGCCTGCGCGTGGGCTGGATGGTTGCGCCTGCCGAATTGCTGGCCCGCGCCACCATGTGCAAGCAGTTCAGTGACGCCCACACCAGTACCTTTGCCCAAGCCACGGCCGCGCAATACCTGTTGGCGGGCCGCATGCCTGCCACGCTGGACAAAGTGCGTGCTGTGTATGCCAAGCGCGCCCAAACCATGGGCGACGCATTGCGCCGTGAGCTGGGCGATGCGGTGGAGTTTGTGCAACCGCAAGGCGGCTTGTTTGTGTGGGCGCGCCTCAGGGGCGCAGGCGGCAAGGTGAATGACGGCAACGTGTTTGCCAAACGCGCCATCGACAACGGCGTGGCCTTTGTGCCAGGCACGCCGTTTTTCTGCGCCAACCCCGACCACGCCACCTTCCGCCTGAGCTTTGCCACCGTGGGCGAAGACAAGATCCTTGAAGGCGTCTCTCGCTTGGCCAAGGCGCTGTGATTTGACGATCCTAGGTGAGGGCAAGCTCTCTGTGGGAGCGAGCCCCCGCTCGCGAATGCTTGCCATGCCATTGAACGCATTCGGCTGCAGGGGCAGCCTCCCACTTCAGCCAAGCCATGGCTTTAAATTGAGGCCAACATGAACCAAGAACGCTGCATCACCATCAACGGCACCGAAGTCTGGCTGCAAGGGCAGGGTGACGAGGTCATCCTCATGCTGCATGGCTGGCCCGATACCCGTGCGCTGTGGGACGGCACCGTGGCGGCCCTGCAGGACCGCGCCACCTGTGCGCGCCTCACGCTGCCGGGCTTTGAGTCAGGCCCCTCGGCCACCAGCTTGGACGACATGTGCGAACTGCTGCGCCAGATCGTGGACCGCATCAGCCCGGGCAAACCCGTGACCCTAATGCTGCACGATTGGGGCTGTATCTTTGGCTACCAATTTGCCATGCGCCACGCCGAGCGAGTGGCCCGCGTGGTGGCGGTGGACGTGGGCGACCACAACTCGGGTGACTTGTTGCGCAGTTGGGGCGTCAAGGAAAAACTCTCTGTGATGGGCTACCAGGTCTGGTTGGCCTTGGCCTGGAAAATCGGCGGCAGTCTGGGCACCCGCATGACCCGCGCCATGGCCCGCTGGCTGCGTTGCCCGACCGACCCGGCCACCATCACCCACAAGATGAACTACCCCTACGCCATGCAGTGGTTTGGCACGGCAGGCGGCTTCAAGGGCGCGGCGCAAATTCAGCTGCCCATGCCCCTTTTGTTTGTTTATGGCGAGCGCAAACCCTTCATGTTCCATTCGGCCCAATGGCTGGAAAAGGTCGCTGCCGCGCCCGGCAGCGCGGTGCAGGGCTTGCCTTGCGGGCATTGGGTCATGATCTCGCGCCCTGAAGCATTTCATGCACGCGTGCGTGAATGGCTCTGGGGCCCAGTCTGAGGGCGAGGCCATGAAACCCGACGACCTAATGAAGCTGGTCACCACGACCATGCCCTTTGGCAAGCACAAGGGCATGCTGATCGCCGACTTGCCCGGCAACTACCTCAATTGGTTTGCCCGCGAGGGTTTTCCCAAAACCGAAATCGGACAGCTGCTCCGACTGATGCAAGAGATCGACCACAACGGGCTGAGTGATCTGCTCAAACCTCTGCGCCGCTGAGGTCCCTGTAGGAGCGACGCCCTCGTCGCGAAAGACCGCTCGCGGTCCACAAGCCATCGCCCCGAGGGCGGGGCTCCCACACTCAAAGGGTCAGGGCTTCACGACTTCCAGCAACCGGTCCAGCCCGCCTTCATGGATGGCGACCATGGCCTGCTCGCGAACCTTGGGTTTGGCGTGATAAGCCACCGACAATCCCGCAGCGCCCATCATCGGCAGGTCGTTCGCGCCGTCACCCATGGCGATGCATTCGTGGGGTGCTATACCCAGCAGCGAAGCAACTTCGAGCAAGGTGCGGCGCTTCTCGGCACCATCACAAATGTCGCCCCAGCTTTGCATCACCAAGCCGCCCGTGAGTTCACCGTTCACCACCTCAAGACGGTTGGAACGGGCGAAGTCGATGTTCAGGCGCTGTTTGACTCGGTCTGCAAAAAAGGTGAAACCTCCCGAGACCAGCAGCACCTTTATGCCCGCCTTCTGGCAAGCGGCGATCAGCTCGGCCGCGCCGGGGTTGATTTTCAGGCGCTCTGTGTAAACGCGCTCCATGTCGGCCAGCGTCACGCCCTTGAGCAGGGCCAGGCGGCGGCGCAGGCTCTCTTTGAAGTCGGTGATCTCGCCGCGCATGGCGGCCTCGGTGATGGCGGCCACCTCGGCCTTGCGGCCCACGGCATCGGCGATCTCGTCAATGCACTCGATGCTGATGAGCGTGGAGTCCATGTCAAACGCGATCAGTTTGAACTGGGACAAGGGTAGGGGGGCTGTGAAGCCCTGAATGGCGAGGCCGGGGGCGAATTCGGTAACAGTGGTCATGATTCAGGATTATCGAAGATCGTTGACGGATTCAGGCAGGGGCTGTTTCGGTTTTGGGCTGCCCCAAACTCCGCAGCACATCCCGAACCATTTGCGCCCGCGCCTTGGGGTCGGGCAGTTCGCGTTCGATGCGGATTTTGTCGTTGCCCGCCAGCTTGATGTGTTTGTTTTTCTGGATCAGTCCAATGATGGCCATCGGGTCCACGGGCGGGTTGGGCTTGAAGGTGATCTGGATGACGCCCGGGGCGGCGTCGACCTTGATGACGCCATAGGGCTGGGTCAGCACGCGCAGGCGGTGCACGTCCACCAGGGTCTGCGCCTGCGGGGGCAGCTTACCAAAGCGGTCCACCAGCTCTTCGAGCAATGCGTCGATTTGGTCGCTGGTTTTGGCGGTGGCCAGCTTTTTATAGAACGACAAGCGCAAGTGCACATCACCACAGTAATCGTTGGGCAGCAGGGCGGGGGCATGCAGGTTGATGTCGGTGGTGACCGACAGGGGGCTGAGCAAGTCGGGCTCTTTGCCCGCTTTGAGGCTGCGCACCGCCTCGGACAGCATCTCGTTGTAGAGCTGAAAGCCCACTTCGAGCATGTTGCCGCTCTGGTTTTCGCCGAGCACCTCGCCCGCGCCACGAATTTCCAGGTCGTGCATGGCCAAATAAAAGCCGCTGCCCAGTTCTTCCATTTGCTGAATCGCATCGAGCCGCTGGGCGGCCTGTTTGGTCAGGCCTTCGATCTCGGGCACCATCAAATAGGCATAGGCTTGGTGGTGCGAGCGGCCCACGCGCCCGCGCAGCTGGTGCAATTGGGCCAGGCCGAATTTGTCGGCGCGAGAGATCACGATGGTGTTGGCCGTGGGCACGTCGATGCCGGTCTCGATGATGGTTGAGCACAGCAAGATGTTGTAGCGCTGGGCCACAAAGTCGCGCATCACGCGTTCCAGCTCGCGCTCGGGCATCTGGCCGTGGGCCACGGCGATGCGGGCTTCGGGCAGGATTTCTTCGAGCTTTTGCTTGCGGTTCTCGATGGTCTCGACCTCGTTGTGCAAAAAATAGCACTGACCGCCGCGCTTGAGTTCGCGCAGCACCGCCTCGCGGATCACGCCCGTGCCTTCGTTGCGCACAAAGGTCTTGATGGCCAAGCGGCGTTGCGGCGCAGTCGCAATCACGCTCAAATCGCGCAGGCCCTCCAAAGCCATGCCCATGGTGCGGGGGATGGGCGTGGCGGTGAGTGTGAGTACATCGACCTCGGCCCGCAGGCCTTTCATGGCCTCTTTGTGGCGCACGCCAAAGCGGTGTTCCTCGTCGATGATGAGCAGGCCCAAGTCGTGGAATTTGGTCGATTCGCTCAGCAGCTTGTGTGTGCCCACCACGATGTCCACCGTGCCGTCGGCAAGGCCTTTGAGGGCGGCGGTGACTTCTTTGCCCGATCTGAACCGCGAGACTTCGGCCACCTTGACAGGCCATTTGGCAAAGCGGTCTTTGAGCGTCTGGTAGTGCTGCTCGGCCAGCAGCGTGGTGGGGGCCAGCAGGGCGACTTGTTTGCCGCCTGTGACGGCCACAAAAGCGGCCCGCAGCGCGACCTCGGTCTTGCCAAAACCCACATCGCCACAGACCAGGCGGTCCATGGGGCGGGGGCTGATCATGTCTTGAATCACGCAGTGGATGGCCGCCTTTTGGTCGGCGGTTTCTTCGAAGCCGAAATCGTTGGCAAAGGTCTCGTAATCTTGCGGGCTGTAGCGGAAAGGGTGGCCCTCTCGTGCGGCTCGGCGGGCGTAGATGTTGAGCAACTCGGCGGCGGCGTCGCGCACCTGCTCGGCGGCGCGGCGTTTGGCTTTTTCCCACTGGCCAGAGCCCAGTTTGTGCAGGGGCGCTTCGTCGGCGCTCACGCCTGTGTAGCGGCCAATCAGCTGCAACTGGCTCACGGGGACATACAGCGTGGCTTGATCGGCGTATTCCAGGTGCAAAAACTCTTGCAGGGCGGGCGTGCCGTCGGGGTTTTTCTGGCCCATGTCCATATTGACCAGACCCCTGTAGCGGCCAATGCCGTGGGCACTGTGCACCACCGGGTCGCCCACATTCAGCTCGCTCAGGTCTTTGATCAGCGCTTCAACGTCGCTGACCTGTTCCTGTTTCTTACGGCGACGGGTGACCGCCCCAGCCGCGAAGAGTTCGGTTTCGGTAACGAGGTCGATGTTGTGCTCGAACCAATGGAAACCGCTGACCAGGGCGGCGGTGGCCATGCCAACCTTTTCGTCGCTGGTCAAAAAGTCTTGCAGGCTGTCAAACACAGGCGGCGTGAGGCCGCTGGAGCGCACGAAGTCGAGCAGGCTCTCACGTCGGCCATCGCTTTCGGCCAAGATCAGCACGCGGCTGGCGCTGCTGCGGATGTGCGCTTGCAAGCGCGACAGCGGGTCTTCGGCGCCGCGAACCACCGTCAGCTCGGGCAGGGGCTGGGCGAGGGTGTTGTCAGCCACATCGCTGGTGCCTGCGCGCAGGGCCAATTGGGCATGGCCTTGGGTCAGGGTGTAGAACTGCTCAGCACTCAAAAACAGCGCATCGGGCGGCAGCACGGGCCGCTCGGGGTCGCCTTGGACCAGGCGGTAGCGGTCGCGGGTGTCTTGCCAAAAGCGCTGGAAGGCGGGCTCCAGATCGCCGTGCAGCACCACGGTGGCCGCATCGGCCTGGCCAGCGCCCAGGTAATCAAACACCGTGGCGGTTTCTTCAAAAAACAGGGGCAGGTAGTACTCGATGCCCGCTGTGGCCACGCCATTGCCCATGTCTTTGTAGATGCGGCTTTTGGTCGGGTCGCCTTCGAGCAGTTCGCGCCAGCGGCTCCGGAATCGCGCACGGGCCGCCTCGTCCATCGGGAACTCGCGTCCGGGCAAGAGCCGCACCTCGGGCACGGGGTAGAGGCTGCGCTGGCTGTCGGGGTCGAAGGTGCGGATGCTGTCGATTTCGTCTTCGAACAAATCCACCCGGTAAGGCACCAGCGAGCCCATGGGGAAAAGGTCGATCAAGCCACCGCGCACCGCGTATTCGCCGGGGCTGACCACCTGGCTCACATGTGAGTAACCCGCCAGGGTGAGTTGGGCCTTGAGTTGCGCTTCGTCGAGCTTTTGCTTGACTTTGAACTCGAAGGTGTAGCCTGCCAAAAAGGACGGCGGCGCCAGCCGGTAAAGCGCGGTGGTGGCGGGCACCAGGACCAGATCGGCGCTTTCGGCGTGGTTGCGTTGTTTGATGCGCCAGAGCGTGGCCAAGCGCTCGCTGATCAAGTCTTGGTGCGGCGAGAAGGTGTCGTAGGGCAGGGTTTCCCAGTCGGGGAACATCACGCAGCGCAGATCGGGCGCAAAAAACACCAGCTCGTCCATTAAGCGTTGTGCATCGGCCGCGTCGGCAGTCACGATGGCGGTGAGCTTGCCGACTTTTTTCTCGCGCTCGGCCAGTTGGGCCAGCAAAACGGCATCGGCCGATCCGGCGGGGCGGGGCAGGGTGAAACGTTTGCCGGAAATAAGGCTGGGCAGTTGCATGGTTGCGAGGGGCAATGGCGATGAAAAAAGCAAAACACCCCCCGCCAGAGAGGAGGGGGGTGAATAAATGATCAGACACCGCCATTGTAGAAGCCGGGCAAAGACCCAGTTGGGTGAGCTCCTACAATCAAGAGTCATGTCAACGACCACAGAAAACCCAAGATTCCACGCCTTGATCCCGTGCGCAGGCACAGGCAGCCGAGCAGGCACGCCTGTGCCCAAGCAATACCAAGCGGTGGCTGGGCAGCCGATGGTCATGCACACCTTGCAAGCGCTGGCGCGGGTGCCGCTGATTGCTCAGGGTTGGGTGGTTGTGTCTCCCGGCGATGACTTCGCCTTGCCCGAAGGTGCGAGTTGGCCAGCCCGGTTTACCCGGCTGAGCTGCGGCGGGGCGACCCGGGCCGAAAGCGTGTTCAATGGTCTCGATGTCATGTTGGCCAATGGCGTGCCTGCTCATGATTGGGTGCTGGTGCACGACGCGGCGCGTTGTCTTGTGACACCTGAGGCGGTGAGTGCCCTCATCGAAGCTTGCCGCGACGACCCGGTGGGCGGTTTGTTGGCTTTGCCGCTGCCCGACACGCTCAAGACCCAAAAGTCCGAAGGTGTTCCGCGTGTCGAGGCTACGGTGCCACGCGAGGGCAAATGGCTGGCCCAAACCCCGCAAATGTTTCGCCTCGGCGCTTTGCACCAAGCGCTGGAACAAGCGGCCAAAACGGGTTTTGCTGGCATCACCGACGAGGCCAGTGCCATGGAGCAACAAGGTCTGTCGCCCCGACTGGTGCCAGGCTCGGCCATGAATCTGAAAGTCACTTACCCGGCAGACTTTGCGTTTGCCGAGGCTGTTTTAAAGGCAAAACCATGAATATCCGCATCGGTGAAGGCTGGGACGTGCACGCTTTGGTGCCCGGTCGAAAGTTGATTTTGGGTGGGGTCGACATTCCCCACACCTTGGGCTTGCTCGGCCATTCAGACGCCGATGTGCTGCTGCACGCCATCACGGACGCGGTGTTGGGCGCTGCAGGTCTGGGCGACATTGGTCGGCATTTTCCGGACACGGATGCACAGTTCAAGGGAGCCGACTCTTCCGTCTTACTGGCCGAAGCCATGCGCCGCGTGCGCGAGAAAGGCTGGGAACTGGTAAACGTGGACTGCACCGTAGTGGCCCAAGCCCCCAAACTGGCACCGCACATGGCGGCCATCAATGCCTCCGTGGCCAAAGCGCTGGGCGTGCAGCCCGATCAGGTCAATGTGAAGGCCAAAACGGCTGAAAAGCTCGGCCCCGTGGGCATGGGCCAGAGCATGGAAGCGCGTGCGGTGGTGTTGCTGAACAAAGCCAGCTGACGCTTAGGCTTGCTCAGCCAGCTTCGGCTTGGCGGAACTTCATCAGCGCCATCAAACCGCCCGCGCTGTTGTTGAACACCGAAAACGTGCCCCCCATGCGCTGAACCGAGCGCTCCACAATGGCCAGGCCCAAGCCAGATCCTGTGGCATCGGTTCTTGCGGTGTCGCCCCTGAAAAACGGTTGCGTGAGGTTTTTCAGGGCTTCTTCAGAAACGCCAGGGCCTTGATCGCGCACACGAAGCAGCACCCAGCCGTCGTGCACCCTGGCCACGATTTCGACCCGTGTGATGCCATCGCTCGGACTTTGGCCGTAGCGGCGGGCGTTTTCCAACAGGTTGGACAACACCCGCGACAGTTCCACTGGCTCGGCTTGCACTTGCAGGTCTTCTGCCACATCAACGCTGATCTCAAAGCGCGGGTTGTTTCGCCAAGGCGCGATGCTTCTGCTGATCACGCCAGAGAGTAAGACTGGACCCAGTTCGGTGGGCTCAGGCCTGGCGTAGTCGAGAAATTTGTCGATGATGGCGTCGAGCTGCGCGATGTCGGCGGCCATCAAATCGCGGGTTTCAAGGTCTGCCACGCTCAATTCGGTTTCTAGTCGCAAGCGCGCCAGTGGTGTGCGCAGATCATGCGAGATGCCCGCCAACATCAGGGCCCGCTCTTGTTCAATTTTGGCCAAGCGCTCGGCCATCCGGTTGAACCCAATGTTGACTTCACGGATTTCAGAAGTAGCGGCGTCTTCGTCCAAGGTCGATGTGTTGAAGTGCCCCTCGCGCACTTGACTGGCGGCGAAAGACAATCGTTTAAGGGGCCGGTTAATGAGGCCCGCCATCAAGGCAGCACCGCCCAAAGACAGCGCCAAGGTCAGGCCTAGCCAAGTCAGCCATGCCGAGCCGCCCAGTGGCCGCAGGCGAGCAGGGTCCATTTGCAGCCAGTAACTGTCACGCTCGATTTTGAAACCAATCCAAAGACCGGCTTCCCCATTCACCTCGGAAGCAATCAGCGTATCGGGGCCCAAGCGCTTGACCATTTCATCCACCAATTGGCGTTCTAAGCCTGATGCGCCAAACTGGACAATTTGGTCGTTGGGTTCACGCGTTTGGATACCGACATCTTCCTCGTCCGCCAACATTTTCAAAAGAGATACACGGGCTATGGCGTCGGTGTGAATGAGGGCGGTGCGGGTCAAATTGACCACCGTGGCGATTTGGTGGGCATTGCGCAAGACGCGTGGCTCGTATTCTTGTGTGCGGAACATTTGCAGCCAAGCCAAACTGCTGCACAAAATCAACAAGACCAAGAGAAAGAACGTTCGCCAAAAAAGGCTCAGTTTGACTCTGCGGGGCGCCCTGTCAAAAGCGCCCCCTTCAGATGGCGGGGTTGGCGTTGGGGTCACGCTTGACCATCAGGCACGAACACATAGCCCACGCCCCAGACGGTCTGGATGATTTTGGGCGAGGCGGGATCGAGCTCAATCATTTTGCGCAGTCGAGAAATCTGGACGTCCAGACTGCGGTCAAAAGGCTCAAACTCACGCCCTCGAGCCAATTGGGCCAATTTATCTCGGGTCAGCGGTTGCTTGGGGTGGCGTGCCAGTGCTTTGAGCATGGCAAATTCGCCGCTGGTCAAAGGGATGTCTTCGCCGTTTTTGGTCAGAGAACGGATGCCCAAATCCAGTGAAAACGCCCCAAAGACGATCACTTCGTGGTCAGCAGAAGAGGGGGCACTGGGCGACTCGTTTTGGGGTCTGCGGCGCAAAACAGCGTGAATGCGCGCCAACAACTCGCGTGGGTTAAAGGGCTTGCCCAGGTAGTCGTCAGCGCCAATTTCAAGGCCCGTGATTCGGTCGATATCCTCGACTTTGGCCGTCAGCATGATCACGGGCGTTTTAACGCCTGCACTGCGCAAACGGCGGCAAATGCTCAGGCCATCTTCGCCCGGCAGCATCAAATCGAGCACCATCAAGTCAATGGTTTCGCGCTGCAAAATCCGGTCTAGTGCACGGCCGTCTTCGGCCAACAAAACATCAAAACCTTCTTGCGACAAATAACGGCGCAACAAGTCACGGATGCGGGCGTCGTCATCAACGATGACGATTTTGTCCAAGCGAGTGGAGGTGCTCATGGTCAGCTTGCCTTATTGGGCCGTCCAGCCGCCGTCCATGTTCCAGGCAGCGCCGCGCACATTGTTTCCTGCAGCAGAGCAGAAGAAGACAGCCAACTCACCGAGTTCTTCAGGCGTTGTGAACTGCATCGAGGGTTCTTTTTCTTGCAGCAGCTGTTTTTTGGCTTCTTCGTTGGTCAAGCCCATGGCAGCGGCTTTGGCGTCCACTTGTTTTTGCACCAAGGGGGTCAGCACCCAGCCAGGGCAAATCGCGTTGCAGGTCACGCCCGTGGTGGCGTTTTCTAAGGCCGTGACTTTGGTCAAGCCGACAACACCGTGTTTCGAGGCGACATAGGCAGATTTCTCGGCAGATCCAACCAAACCGTGGGTCGATGCCACGTTGATGATGCGGCCCCAATTGGCCGCTTTCATGGCAGGAAGCGCCAGACGCGTCGCCAAAAAAGCGCTGGTCAGGTTGATGGCGATGATGGCGTCCCAGCGCTCAATGGGAAAGTCTTCGATCTTGGCCACATGCTGAATACCGGCGTTGTTGACCAAAATGTCCACCCGGCCAAAGGTGTCGGCAGCGAACTTCATCATGGCTTCGATCTCGGAGGCTTTGCTCATGTCAGCGCCGTGGTAGGCGACTTTGACACCCAGCGCAGCGATCTCGGCCTTGGGGCCTTCTGCATCGCCAAAACCGTTCAGAACAATGTTGGCGCCTTGTTTGGCCAATGCTTTGGCAATGCCCAGACCGATGCCGCTGGTGGAACCTGTGACCAACGCTGTTTTACCTTGCAACATGAAGATGACTCCGAAAGATGAATTAGGATGTTCAAAAGTCCATTATGGCGCTGGCCAAGCCCTGTTTTTGGATACAACGCACCGAGATTGTTTCTGATTGTCATGACCACCCACGAACCCGTTCACATTTCTCAGCCCCAGCTGGAGGCTGTGGTTTGCCCGCATCCCGAAGGCCAGCACCGCATGTCGTTCGTGCGATGGGGACACCCACAGGCTCGACGTGTGGTGGTGTGCGCGCATGGGCTAACGCGTCAGGGCCGTGATTTTGACCGTTTGGCCCAAGCCTTGGTGGCCCAAAGCACCGAGCCCTTGCAAGTCATTTGCCCTGATGTGGCGGGGCGCGGCCGAAGTGAATGGCTTGCCAACCCGGCGCTGTACCAAATTCCGCAATATGCGGCCGACATGTTGGCCATGCTCGCCCAGGTGCAAGTGCAGACTGGGCCTGAACCCCTGCTGAGCCTGGACTGGGTGGGCACCAGCATGGGTGGCCTCATTGGCATGGTCTTGGCAGGGCAGCCGGGCCTGCCTTTACTGGCCCCCATTCGCCGTTTGGTGCTGAACGACGTGGGGCCCGCCATTACCTGGTCTTCGGTTGAGCGCATGAAAACCTATGTGGGTCAATACGGCGAATACCCCGACCTTGATGCGGCGGCCTCTGCCATGTGGGCACTTTCGCAAGGCTTTGGCCCGGTGACTCCCGAAGTTTGGCACGAGATGTCGTCGCACATGACCCGCCCTGGCACGGGTGGCGCGTTGACCTTGCATTACGACCCTGCCATTGGTGTGCCTTTGCGTGCCATGACCCCTGAAAACGCCTCGGTTGGCGAGGCGACTTTGTGGGCTTTGTACGATCAGATCAAGGCCCAAACCCTGCTCATTCGGGGACAAGACTCGGACTTGTTGACGCCAGAGACCGCTCTGGAGATGACGCAGCGTGGTCCTCGTGCCCAGCTGGAAACTTGGCCTGGTTTTGGCCACGCGCCAACGTTAACCGGGGATGATCAAATTCAAGTGGTCGCCGATTTTTTGCTGAGCGACTGAGCCCATGGTCAGTCCCACCATCAGCCATTCCGCCAGCCCCATGACGCCACCTGGGCGTTTGCATGGCCCTGCATCGCTTGCGCCCCATGCGTCCGACGTGCCACCCGTCATGTTGGCCACAGCAGAGCAAGAGCTGGCCGGAACCCTGGCCAAGGCCCGCGCTTTTGCCGAGCCCTTGATTTCGGGTGAATCGCTTGAGACAGGCGAAAACATCTTGGCCCACGCAGACGCGGTGGCGCTCATCTTGGCCGACATTGGTGGCTCGGTCGCCATGCAGGCCGCCAGTTATTTGGTCTACACCTGCCAGCACCTGAACAAACCCGAAGAGGTGATTGGCAAGGCTTTTGGCCCTCAATTGGCGCAGCTGGCGATTCAAACCAACCACTTGATCCATGTGCAGCGCTTGTCGCGAGCGGCTGAGTCGCACACCCAAGGGCCTGACAACACACCCTTGAGCCCTCAGGTGCAAACCGAAAATGTGCGCAAGATGCTGCTGGCTTTCAGCCGCGACTTGCGCGTGGTGATGCTGCGCTTGGCCTCGCGTTTGCAAACCCTTCGGCATTACGCGGCCACCAAACGCCTGGTGCCGTCCGCTTTGGCCAGTGAGTCTTTGCAGGTGTTTGCGCCCTTGGCCAACCGATTGGGCATCTGGCAGATCAAATGGGAGATGGAAGACCTGTCTTTCCGATTCTTAGAGCCCACCACTTACAAAGACATCGCTCGCTTGCTCGATGAAAAGCGGGCTGAGCGCGAGCGCTACATGTTGGCCTTGCGTGAGCGCTTGCAACAGGCCTTGGCCAGCCAAGGTATCAGCGCCCAAGTGGATGGGCGGCCCAAACACATTTACAGCATCGTGCGCAAAATGCGTGGAAAGTCGCTGGCTTTTGACCGGGTTTTTGACATTCGGGCACTGCGCGTGGTGGTTCCCCAGGTCGCCGATTGTTACCAAGTGCTCAGTTGGGTGCATGAGCAGTTTGCGCCCATCGCAGAGGAGTTTGACGATTACATCGCCAAGCCCAAAGCCAACGGCTACCAGTCGCTGCACACGGTGGTGCGCGACACCGATGGCGGACCGATCGAGGTGCAAATTCGCACCCAAGCCATGCACGACCACGCCGAAAACGGGGTGGCTGCGCACTGGGCTTACAAAGAAGCCGGGGCCAAAGGCTACACCGGGGTCTCTGCCAATAGCGCTTACGACACCAAAATTGCTGTGCTCCGGCAATTGCTGGCTTGGGAACGCGACCTGACGGGTGCGGCGCAAGAAAAGGCAGCGGGCACCGCACTTTTTGATGACCGCATTTACGTGCTGACCCCTGACGCCGCAGTCGTTGAACTGCCGCAAGGCGCCACGGCGATTGATTTTGCTTACACGGTGCACACGAATTTGGGGCACCGCTGCCGTGGGGCCAAAGTGGACGGTGCCATGGTGCCCCTGCACACGCCGCTGGCCAATGGTCAAACGGTTGAAATCACCGCCATCAAAGAAGGTGGGCCTTCACGCGACTGGCTCAACCCTGAACTGGGTTTTTTGGCCAGCCCCCGTGCACGCGCCAAAGTGCGTGCCTGGTTCAACGCGCATGTCAGCGAAGAAACCATCGCCAAGGGCCGTGAAGCGGTTGAGAAATCTTTGCAGCGACTGGGTCGAACCGCCATCCGCTTGGAGGACTTGGCCAGTCAACTGGGATTCAAATCTGCCGACAGCTTGTTTGAAGTGGTGGGCAAAGACGAATTCTCCCTTCGCAACATTGAGGTCTTGCTCAACCCGCCCGAGCCAGCGCTGGAGCCTGATGAGTACTTTCAAAAGAAGTTCAAAGGTGCAACGGCGCGCAAATCGCCTTCTGGCGTGCTGGTCGTGGGTGTGGATTCATTGCTGACCCAACTGTCGCGCTGCTGCAAACCCGCACCGCCCGATGTGATTGGCGGTTTTGTGACGCGTGGCAAGGGTGTGAGCATCCACCGCCAAGACTGCAGCAATTTCCGCGAACTGGCGTTGCGCCACGGAGAGCGGGTTATCGATGTGCGCTGGGGGGAGGGCAAAAGTGCTGAAGGTTCGGTCTACCCCGTGGACGTGTCGGTCGAGGCCATGGACCGCCAAGGTCTGTTGCGCGATATCTCTGAAGTCTTTGCCAAAGAAAAGATGAATGTGATCGGGGTGCAAACCCAATCCGTCAAAGGCACGGCCTGGATGACCTTCACGGTGGAGATTGGCGACGCGTTCAGTTTGAACAAGGTGCTGGGCAGTGTGCGCGGCGTGAAAGGCGTGAGGGCCGCAAAAAGGCGTTGAACGTTCGTATTGTGGTCAAACTGTCTTTGGGTCCTTTTTTTGTGGCTATAATTCAAGGCTTAGCAGGCGCGTAGCTCAGTTGGTTAGAGCACCACCTTGACATGGTGGGGGTCGCTAGTTCGAATCTAGTCGCGCCTACCAAATTCGGTAGGATCAAAAAACCGGTACAAAGTAATTTGTACCGGTTTTTTTCATTTTCAGGCACCCAGAATGGCCATCCGAATTGGCTGTCGCTTGAATGACTTCGCAGTCTGTGTTTGCCGAATACGCTTGAAGATGAATTTTCAGATTACTTCAGGAGAATAGCGTGCAACTGAACATCAATGGTCAACGCCACAAGGTGGACGCTGAATCGGACATGCCCCTTTTGTGGGTTTTGCGTGAGCAGCTGGGCATGACCGGCACCAAATTTGGTTGCGGCATTGCCCAATGCGGTGCTTGCACGGTCCACCTCGACGGGCAGCCGGTTCGCTCTTGCTCCTACCCAGCCAGCGCGGTCAAAAATCAGCGCATCACCACCATCGAAGGCCTGTCCAAGGACGGCAGCCACCCGCTGCAAAAAGCCTGGGTTGAGTTGGATGTGCCCCAGTGCGGTTATTGCCAGTCGGGCCAAATCATGGCCGCAGCCTCTTTGCTTAAACGCAAACCCAAGCCCACCGATATAGACATCGATGAGGCCATGACCAACATCTGCCGCTGTGGTGCCTACCAGCGCATTCGCGCCGCCATCCATTTGGCGGCCAAAACCGGCAAAGAGGTCGGCTCGGTCATTCACATGGTCGATGCCGGTGCTTCCAGCGCTGCTAAGCCAGCTTGAGGAGACGCAACATGAACACCAACTCTGCTGTCATTTCTCGTCGCAACTTCATCATCGGCGCTGCCGCTGCTGGAGGCGGCCTCTCGGTGGGCTTTCATGTCCCGCTGGGTGCACAAACCTTGGCCAGCGCCACCATGCCCGAGGTCAATGCCTGGGTCGTTGTGCGCCCTGATGAATCTTGCGTGATCCGCATTGCCCGCGCCGAAATGGGGCAGGGCACCCACACGGGCTTGGCCCAACTGGTGGCCGAAGAACTCGAGTGCGACTGGAGCAAGGTCGTGCTGCAACCCATCACGGCAGGTCAAAACTTGGCCCGCAAGCGGGTCTGGCGCGACATGGCCACTGGGGGCAGCCGCGGCATCCGTGGCTCTCAAGAGTATGTGCGCCAGGGCGGTGCAGCCGCCCGCATGGTGCTGTTGCAAGCTGCGGCCAACCAATGGCAGGTGCCCGTGGCCGAACTGCGCGTGGACAAAGGCTTGGTGCAGCACGCGGCCAGTGGCCGCTCCACCACTTACGGCAAGCTGGCCGATGCCGCGGCCAAGCTGCCTGCACCGGATGTGAAGTCCATCACCCTGAAAAGTCCCCGCGACTGGAAGCTGGTTGGCAAGCCCATCAAGCGACTGGACACGGCGCCCAAGGTCACAGGCCAACAAAAATATGCCATCGACGTCGCGCTGCCCGGCATGCTGATTGCGGCCATCAAGGCCAGCCCGGTGTTCGGTGGCAAGTTGGTCAGTTTTGATGCCAGCAAGGTGCTTAGCCTGCGCGGTATCAAATCGGTTGTCAAGGTCGACGACGAGTCCGTGGCCGTGATCGCCGATTCTTACTGGCGCGCCAAACAAGCGCTTGAGAAGCTGCCCATTGTTTGGGATGAAGTGGGCAACGGTCAGGTCTCCAGCGCGTCGATTGCAGCGCATTTGACCGAAGGCCTGACTTCCACACAAAACGTCTTTGCCGACCGCGATGTGGGCGATGCGCCTGCCGCCATTGCCAAAGCGGCCCGCACGGTGGAGGCGGTTTACAGCACGCCCTTTGTGGCGCATGCCTGCATGGAGCCGATGAACTGCACCGTGCGCATCACCGCTGACCGAGCCGAGGCTTGGGTGGCCACACAAAACGCCGAAGCAGCCTTGGCCGTTTTGTCCACCGTGGCGGGTTTGCCGCTTGACAAATGCGAGGTCTACAACCCGTCGCTGGGTGGTGGTTTTGGCCGCCGTGGTGGCCCGCAGGACTATGTGCGCCAAGCAGCACTGATTGGCAAACAGTTCATCGGCACCCCGATCAAGATGATCTGGTCGCGCGAGGAAGACATGTCACAAGGCATGTTCCGTCCCATTGGCTTGTGCAAGCTCTCAGCGGGACTCGACGACAAAGGGCAGTTGGTGGGCCTGCAGCTGCGCGTGTCGGGACAATCCATCAACGCGTATGCAGCGCCTCACAACATCCAGAATGGCAAGGACCGCCGCCAGTTGCAAGGCTATTACGAAGAGCCCGGCGAGGCTCAGTTCGGATACACCGTGCCCAATTTGCGTGTCGAATACGCCATGCGCAACACCCATGTGCCCGTGGGCCCATGGCGGGGTGTCAACACCAACCAGAACGGCATTTACATCGAGTGTTTCATTGATGAAGTGGCCCGTGCCGCTGGCAAAGACCCGCTGGAGTTCCGCCGTGCGTTGATCACCCAGCACCCCAAGCACTTGGCGGTGCTCAACGCGGCCGCTGACAAAGCGGGCTGGAACAAGCCGTTGCCCGCTGGACGTCACCGCGGCATCGCCCAGTTCATGGGTTATGGCAGTTACACCGCAGCCGTGGCCGAAGTTTCGGTCAAAGACGGCAAGGTCAAGGTCCACCGTCTGGTGCTCTCGACCAACTGCGGTCACGCCGTGAACACCCAGCAGATCGCGGCGCAGGTCGAGGGCTCTGTGGCTTACGGTTTTGACTCGCTGCAAAGCCAGTCCACCGTGAAGGATGGCCGCATCGTGGACAACAACTTCCACCTGTACCCCATCGCTCGGCTGGCCCAGATGCCACACATTGAAACGGTGATCGCGCCCACGCACGACTTCTGGGGCGGGGTGGGCGAGCCCACCATTTGTGTGGTGGCCCCGGCCATCATGAACGCGATTTATGCGGCCACGGGCAAGCCTGTGCGCAATCTGCCCCTCAAGAATGAAGGCCTTGAGATCGTCTGATCGCCAGCGAGTGGCCGGGGGGTGCTGCAGGCGTGCAGGGCAAGCTTTAGGGCTTGCCCTGTGGGCTGCACAGGCACTGGCAAGCCCTGCTTTTGTCACGGACATGCCCACGCCGTTGACCTCGGTGGCCGGTGACCCTGTTCAAGGCTTGCGCATTGCCCAGGGGCGTGAAGGTCAGTGTGCCCTGTGCCATGCGCTGCCGGGCAGCACCGTGCGCCAGGGCAACATGGCGCCCGGCTTGGAAGGTGTGGCCAAGCGCTTGTCTCCGGCCATGTTGCGTTTGCGCTTGGTGGACTCGCGCCAGATCAACCCGGACAGCCTCATGCCTGCGTACCACAGCACTGTTGGGCTGCAGCAGGTGGGCAAGGCTTGGGCAGGACAACCCGTGTTGGCGGCGCAGGACATTGAAGACGTGTTGGCTTACCTCTTGACCTTGAATTGATGCCATGACCCAAAGACGTGAGTTGCTGGCCGGACTGATCGGCGCTGCCGTACTGCCCAATGTGGGCGCACAAACCTCCGAACTGTCTGCGCAGGGTTGGATCGACCAACTCACACAAGGTCAAACTGTGCGCGAGGGCCGTTTGGCCTTGACACTGCCAAGGCTGGCCGACAACGGCTTGTCGGTGCCCTTGAATGTGCGCGTACCCAGCCCGATGACGGTGCAAGACCATGTGCGCCAGATATGCCTGGTGTCCATGCGCAACCCAAGGCCCTTGATGGCACGGTTTGAGCTGGGCCCACATTCTGGAAAGGCAGAAGTGTCCACGCGTGTGCGCCTGAATGGCTCGCAGCGGGTGGTGGCGCTGGTGCAAATGTCTGACCTCACCTGGTGGTCTGCCTCCGCCGAGGTGGAAGTCACCGAATCCGCTTGCCTTGACGCCTCCTGACATGCTGGCCCGTGTACAAATCCCCCCCAGCGTTCGCCGTGGCGAGGTGTTCGAAATCCGCGTGCTGCTGCAGCACCCCATGGAGACCGGTTACCGTTTTGATGTGCTGGGTTCGGCCGTACCCAAAAACGTGATCCACACCCTCACGGTGGATTACGCCGGGCAACGCATCTTCAAGGCCGAAATGAGCACCGGCATATCGGCCAACCCTTACTTGTCTTTTTACACGAGGGCGACCGAGAGTGCCGATTTGCAGCTCGCTTGGTCTGACGACAAAGGACAAAAAGGGCAGCTCGCTGTGCCTGTGGTGGTGGCATGAAGCGCTGGGTGCTGGTTTGCATTTGGCTGCTGGCCTGCCTGGGGGCCGCAGCGCAATCCCCACAGCGGGGCATTGCTTTGACGGATCTGAAGTCTGGCACCGCGTTCATGAGTGCTGACCTGCGGACCTTGCAATCTGACGACGGACTCAACCCCGCCAGCCTGTGGTGGCTACAGGGCGAGCGCCTGTGGCAACAGCCTGCAACTGACGGCCCTGCCTGCGCCAGCTGTCACGGCAAAGAACCTGGCCGCTTGGCAAGTATGGCCGCGGGTTTCCCGCGTGTCACGCAAAGCGGTGCTGTGTTGAATTTGGAGGCGCAGATCAACCAATGCCGCACCCAGCAGCAAAAGGCCCCGGCATGGGCTTATGAGTCCGAAGCCCTTCTGGCGATCTCGGCATGGCTGGCCAAGTCGTCACGGGGCGAGATGCAGGAGGGTACGCGTACAGCCAAGATGCAGCTGAGCCAAACTGCTTCTTGGCAGCGGGGCCAGGCCCAGTACTACCAGCGCATCGGGCAGATGAACCTGGCGTGCGCGCAGTGCCATGAACAAAACTGGGGGCGACGTTTGGGCGGCGAAACCATGAGCCAAGGGCATCCAGTGGCGTATCCGGCTTACCGCTTGGAATGGCAGGGAATGGGGTCTTTGCACCGCCGTTTGCGGGCGTGCTTTTCAGGGGTGCGGGCAGAGCCTCCCGCATTTGGTTCACAGGCCCTGCTGGACCTGGAGGTTTTTTTGGCCTGGCGGGCCGGCCCATTGCCTCTGGAGGCTCCGGGCGTGCGGCGCTGAAGCAGCCCACAAACCTCAGTTTTGGGCGTCACCATCCAAGGCCGACGCTTTCAATTGCGTCAATGTCACGAAGGCCAGCGCACGCTCATGCGTGCACGCCAGCACCACGGGTGGTGCCACTCCGGCCTCCAATGCCTCTCGCCACCGCATGGCGCACAAACACCAACGGTCGCCCGCTTTCAAACCCGCAAAACGGTATTCAGGCCGAGGGGTGACAAGGTCGTTGCCCCGAGCCACGGAAAAGTCCAGAAAGGCCTGCGTCACTTTGGCGCAGATCACATGGCTGCCGTGGTCGTGGGCATCGGTGTTGCAGCAGCCGTCGCGGTAATAACCGGTGAGCGGGTCATAAGAACAAGGAACCAATGGGGTTCCCAAGACATTCAGGGCGTTTTGGCTCATGGGTTGAAGCTCTTGGTTTGACTCAGGCCGCGACCATGCCTTGGTGGCGCAGCAAGGCGTCCAAGTTGGGCTCTCGGCCTCGGAAAGCCTTGAAAGATTCAAGCGCTGGCCGGCTGCCGCCCGCTTCCAAAATGGCTTGGCGGTACTGGCGTCCGGTTTCCACGCTGGGCGTGCCGTCTGCGGCAGCGGTTTCTTCAAACGCGGCATAGGCGTCAGCGCTCAGCACCTCAGCCCATTTGTAGCTGTAATAGCCTGCGGCGTAACCACCGGCAAAGATGTGGCTGAAGGTGTGGGCCATGCGGTTGAAGGCGGGTGGTCGCATCACGGCCACCTCGTCGCGCACTTGGGCCAGCAGTGGCATGAAGTCTGTCGCCGGGTCGTGCTCTGAATGCACCAGCATGTCAAACAGCGAAAACTCGATCTGGCGCAGCGTTTGCAAGCCACTCTGGAAGTTTTTGGCCGCCAGCATTTTGTCGAAGAGGGCGCGGGGCAGGGGCTCACCCGTTTCCACATGGGCCGTCATGTGGCGCAGCACCGACCATTCCCAGCAGAAGTTTTCCATGAACTGGCTGGGCAATTCCACCGCATCCCATTCCACGCCACTGATGCCCGAGACATCGCGCTCGCTCACCTGGGTGAGCATGTGGTGCAAGCCGTGGCCAAACTCATGAAAGAGGGTGATCACGTCGTCGTGCGTGAGCAAGGCGGGCTGGCCATTCACGCCTTCGGCAAAATTGCACACCAGATGCGCCACAGGGGTTTGGAGCACACCGGTGTCTGGG
Source organism: Limnohabitans sp. 15K (assembly GCF_002778285.1). Lineage (GTDB taxonomy): Bacteria > Pseudomonadota > Gammaproteobacteria > Burkholderiales > Burkholderiaceae_C > Limnohabitans_A. The sequence continues at coordinate 27,458 of NZ_NESM01000002.1, read as the reverse complement.
CGCTGCCAGCGGCCGCGCACGTCGTCCATCCAGGCACCGCCTCGCTTGCCGGCGCGTGCTGGGGGGTCCAAGTAGAACTGGCCAATCAGCTTGCCATCACGCTCGATGCGGTAAAAACCCACGGCGGGGTGCCAGACCGGGGCTTGATCGACCCGGATGCTGACTTCAAACAGGGTTTCGATGATCTTGAACAGCCCGGCCAGCACCTTGGGGGCGGTGAAGTACTGCTTGACCTCTTGTTCGCTGAAGCTGTAGCGGGCTTCCTTGAGCTTTTCGCTCAGGTAGGGCACATCCCAGGCATTGAGTGGGGCTGTGGTGCCGAGTGATGTGGTGGCGTATTCGCGCAGATCGGCCAGGTCCTTTTCGGCAAAGGGACGGGCTTTGGCCGCCAAGTCGCGCAAAAAGGTGGTGACTTTTTCGGGCGATTCGGCCATTTTGGGCACCACCGACACCTGAGCGTAATTGTCATAACCCAGCAGATGGGCTTCTTCTTGTCGCAGCGCCAGGATTTCCTGCATCAATGGAGTGTTGTCGAAATGCTTGGCGTCATCCGGCGCTTGTTCTGAAGCGCGGGTCACATACGCTTTGTAAAGTTGTTCGCGCAGAGCGCCACTGTCGGCAAATTGCATCACCGGCAAATAAACCGGCATCTTGAGCGACAAACGGTGGCCTTCTTTGCCTTCCTTTTGAGCTGCATCGCGCGTGGCCTGCACCACATCGGCGGGAACACCTTTGAGCTGATCTTCGCTCACATACAGGGCAAATTTGTCAGTCGCGTCCAGCGTGTTTTCGCTGAACTTTTGCGTGATTTCGGCCAAACGCTCCTGGATGGCGGCATAGCGCTCTTTGGCCGCACCTTGCAACTCGGCCCCGCCCAAGACAAAGCCGCGCAGGGCGTTTTTGTGGGCCTGCGTTTGCTCGGTGTTGAGGCTGGCCGCGTCAATGGCTTTGTATTTGGCGTACAGGCGTTCGTCACTCCCCAAACGTGTCCAGAACTCGGTCACGCGGGGCAGGGCGGCGTTGTAGGCGGCCCGCAATTCGGGGGTGTCGGCCACGCTGTTGAGGTGTGAGACCGCGCCCCAGGCCATACCCAGCCGCTCCGTGCTGACATCCAGCGTGCTGGCAATGGCTTTCCAGTCCGCTGGAAAGTCGGCAGCAGTGACTTTTTCAAGGGCTTGCTCGGCGGCCGCCAGCAATTCGTCCAAAGCCGGTGACACATGGTCAGGGGCAATGCGGTCAAACAGGGGCAGGCCAGAGGTCTCGAGCAAGGGGTTGGTCATGGGGATTCCAAAATCGGTTGAATCAATACTGTGGATCACTTGGAGGCGCGTTCGGCGGCTTCAAGGGTGTTGACCAAGAGCATGGTGATGGTCATAGGTCCCACGCCGCCGGGCACAGGGGTGATGTGGCTGGCGACTTCTTTAACGCCATCAAAATCAACGTCGCCGCACAGCTTGCCCTCGTCGTTGCGGTTCATGCCCACGTCCAGCACCACCGCGCCGGGTTTGACCATATCGGCTGTCAGCACGTTGCGCTTGCCCACGGCGGCCACGATCACGTCAGCTTGCAGGGTCAGGGCTTTGAGGTTTTGGGTGCGCGAATGCGCCACCGTCACGGTGGCGTCTTTTTGCAGCAGCATCAGCGCCATGGGTTTGCCCACAATGTTGCTGCGCCCAATGACCACGGCGTGTTTACCTTTGAGGTCGTAGCCAATGCTTTCCAGCATCTTCATGCAGCCATAAGGGGTGCAGGGCCAAAAACCCGGCATGCCGGTCATGAGGGCGCCAGCGCTAGCGATGTGGAAACCGTCCACGTCTTTGGCGGGGCTGATGGCTTCAATGACTTTTTGCGCGTCGATGTGCGCAGGCAAGGGCAGCTGCACCAGAATGCCGTGGATGCTGGGGTCGTTGTTCAGCGCTTCGACGCGGGCCAGCAGGTCGGCCTCGGTCATGGTGGCTTCGTATTTCTCCAGCACCGAGTGCAGACCGCTGTCTTCACAGGCCTTGACCTTGTTGCGCACATAAACCTGGCTGGCTGGGTTGTCGCCCACCAGCACCACGGCCAAGCCAGGGGTGATGCCTTTGGCCTTCAGTGCTTGTGCCCGGGTGGCGACCTCGGTGCGCAGTTCTTTGGAGAGGGCATTGCCGTCGATGGTGTGTGCGGTCATGTGAGAAAACCCAAAAGTCAGAGAAAAAATGCAAAACGCCCGACGGGTGCGGGCGTTTCAAAGGGGTCGCGAAAGGTCAGGCCTTGGGTGCGTTTTGCCCCAGCGCGATCTTGAGCAGGTCGGCCACGGTGTTGGCGTTGAGCTTTTCCATGATGTTGGCGCGGTGCGCCTCCACCGTCTTGATGCTGATGCCCAAATCGTCGGCAATTTGTTTGTTCAAACGTCCAGCCACGATGCGCTCGAGCACTTGGGCTTCTCGGCCCGTCAGCTTGGACAGCAGAGCGTCACGGCTGGCGGCGCTTTGGTATTCGGCAAAGGCGTCGCGGGCTTCATCAAGCATGCGTTCAACCAAGCCGAGCAACTCTTCTTCCTTGAAGGGTTTTTGGATGAAATCCATGGCACCTTTTTTCATGGTGTCCACAGCCATGGGCACATCGCCGTGACCCGTGATGAACACAATGGGCAAAGGCGATTTACGCTCAAGCAGGCGGTCTTGCAACTCCAGCCCGGACATGCCGCCCATGCGGATGTCGGCAATCAGGCAAGCCACTTCGCGGGGGTCATAACGGCTGATGAAGGACTCAGCACTGTCAAAGCAACGAACCCGATAGTCTTTGCCTTCCAGCAACCACTGCAAGGAGTCGCGGACCGCTTCGTCGTCGTCCACGACATAAACAGTGCCTTTTTTGGGAATCAAGCTCATTCAGTTACCCCGTGGGTGGTTAGGTGTTCAAAGTGGCTTCGACCGGTATCCAGAAGGAAAACCGGCAACCCGACACCTCGGCGGCATTGTAGAGGTTCTCGGCGCCAATCCTGCCTTGGTGCGATTCGATGATGCTGCGGCATAAATTGAGGCCAATGCCCATGCCCTCGACTTTGGTCGAGAAAAAGGCTTCGTAAACACGTTCAATGGCCTCTGGCGGCAGGCCTGGGCCTGTGTCGGTGACCGAAAACTCCACCACCGACTGGTTCTCGATGAGTTTGGGCACGATGCGCAACTCGACTTGCCGCTGCTCAGCTGGGCGATTGGCGTTGTCAATGGATTCGGCGGCATTTTTCATCAAATTGATCAGCACTTGCTCAATCAGGATGGGATCGACCAACAGCTGAGGCAGGCGGGCTGCGATGTGGTGGGTCAGGCGAACTTGGCGTCTGCGCATTTCAATTTCGGCCAATTCAAGCGCTTCACTCACCATGGCCGACACATCCGACAAGGTGCGGTTGGGTTCGCTGCGTTTCACAAAGCTGCGAATGCGCAAAATGATCTGCCCTGCGCGCTGCGCCTGACGTGCCGTTTTGTCTAAGGCCGATAACAAGTCGTCTTCGTTGACTTGCTTGGATTGAATGCGCGTGATCATGCCGCTGCAGTAATTGCTGATGGCCGTCAGCGGTTGATTGAGTTCGTGCGCCACGCTGGAAGCCATCTCGCCCATGGTGATCAGACGGCTGGCGTTTTGTGCACGTTCAGCTTGTTGTGCGGACAGTTCCTCGGCCTGACGCCGAGGGGTGATGTCGCTGGCAATCACCATTTGGGCCAGTCGTCCGTCGGCCCAGTTGATATAACGGGAGCGCACTTCGAGCCACTTGCCAAGATCGGTGATGAAAATTTCGGAGTTTTCAGACCTTGCCACTGTGATGCTCACGGTGGGCAAACCGGCCATCTCATCGACATCGTCCACTGCCGAGGTTTTGTCTGTGCTGTCACTGGCACCGGCTTGCTGGACCAAACGCAAATGCCCCTCGGTGTCTTGGCCAAACCATGACCGATACAACTTGTTGGCGAACAACAGCTCTTTGCTGCCCAAAGGTGCCACCGACACTGATGCATCAAGGGCCTCGAGAACGATGGTGAAACGCTCCTGAGAGCCCGCCAGTTGCTCTCGAATGCGGTTGGGCTCCGTGATGTCGGTCATCGAGGTCATCCAACCGGTTTGCTCCCCCGTAGCGTCGATCAGGGGAGAAACGTACATGCGTGCATCAAACAACTGACCATTTTTGCGTTTGACCCTGACCTGAAAACCGGCAGCCGAGTGCTGGCCGCTGATCTCTTCTTCCAGCCTTTGCATCAGCAATTCGCGGTCTTGGTCTGGCCAGTAAGGAAAGGGAGCGACAGCCCCGACCAAATCGGAGTCGCTCCAGCCCGTCATCTGACAAAAAGCGGGGTTGACATAGGTGATTCGTCCACGTAAATCCAGTGCCCTCATGCCTGTGAGCATGGAGTTTTCCATGGCCCGTCGGAAGTTGGTTTCGGCCACCAGTGCTTTTTGCGCCTGGATTCGCCGTCGGGTGTGACGCCAATTGCCAATCAACATCCAGGCGGTCATGACACTCAAGACATTGACCAGCCAAAACAAACCGCTGCCCACCAAGCTTTGAGACGTTCTCCAGGCTTGCGCCCTCAAAATCAAGTCGTTGCCCACAGGTGAAACGGGCACTTCGTAGTCGTTGTTGGGTTTGTCACTGCCCGGCAACATGCCCCGAAGCGTCGCTCGCCCCGGTATGGATTGACCCGCCAACAGTTGGCCATTGCCATCTTGAAGCGCAACTGCGTATTTGGCCAAAACCTCGGTGGGTACGCCGTAGCGCAGCAAACCTTCCATGGTGTATTCGACCAAAATCACGCCACCGAATCGGCCTTGGTCACTCCTCAAAGGGGTGTGCAACTGCAGCACTGTCAACTGCGTATCCCTGTCAGACTCCACGCGCACTTGACCGTAAATCGGTTGCATCAGGTCTCTGGCCAGGCTGTAGTGACTTTCTGTTTCTCCCACTTTCAGCACAGTTCCAGCCCGTCTGTCGTTGGTCGATGACATGCTGGAAACATTTTTGCTGGCGATGATTCGCCTGCGGTCATCTATCCATGTCAGAGACAAGACCTCTGGGTACTGCTGTACAAAGGCTTCGGCGCGAGACAAAAACTGTTCTGCGCGTATTTCTTTGTTGGACACATCGCGGCCCAAGCGCATGACCTGTTCTTGACGTTCGAGCAAGCGAAGGCGTAAACGCTGTTGCGCGTATTCCACATCGCGTTTGATGGCTTCTTGCTCACGCTCGAGCTCTTCAATTCTCAGATACCAAAATGCGGTGGCAATGGCTGCTAAGAACAGAACCACCGCTGCGACGGGTGCCAAATTGGCAAACCGGTCTTGTTTGTTGGGCGATTGGCGACGCCACCAAGTGCGCCACCAAGCCCACGGTCCTACCTTCTTCACGACCAATGTTGCTTTGTTCAATTCCATCTTCTTAGTTTAGGTGACTCGGCAGCGTCTTTAAATTTCACAATACAAAATCAATACGCACGATTTGAAATAAAGGGAAAATTATGTGAAAATTCAAGCATCATTGACCCATAACAGCAAATGGAGACAAGCATGACAGCGGCAACACCACAACATAATGGCGCGGATACCGACAGCCAAGAAACACGCGAATGGATGGACGCCCTGTCCGCCGTGATTGAAAAAGCAGGCCCCGATCGCGCTCACTTTTTGCTGGAAGAATTGCTGGAAGAAGCCCGTCAGCACAGCATTGACATGCCGTTTTCGGCCAACACGGGCTATGTGAATTCGATTGAGCCAGATCAAGAAGCTCACTGCCCAGGCAACATCGAAATTGAAGAGCGCCTGCGCGCCTACATGCGCTGGAATGCGATGGCGATGGTGGTCAAAGCCAACCGCCACAACCCCGCCGACGGCGGGGACTTGGGCGGCCACATTGGCTCGTTCGCTTCGCTGGCCCACATGTTTGGTGCCGGTTTTAACCATTTTTGGCATGCCGAGAACGAAAACCACGGTGGCGACTGCCTGTACATCCAGGGCCACGTCTCTCCCGGCGTTTACGCCCGTGCTTACTTAGAAGGCCGCTTGACTGAAGAGCAGTTGCTCAACTTCCGCCAAGAAGTGGATGGCAAAGGCTTGTCCAGTTACCCCCACCCCAAACTCATGCCCGAGTTCTGGCAGTTCCCCACGGTGTCGATGGGCTTGGGCCCCTTGATGGCCATCTACCAAGCGCGCTTTTTGAAGTACTTGCACGCCCGTGGCATTGCCAATACAGAAAACCGCAAGGTCTGGGTGTTCTGTGGTGACGGCGAGATGGACGAAGTGGAATCACTGGGCGCGATCGGTTTGGCCGCTCGTGAAAAACTCGACAACTTGATTTTCGTGGTCAACTGCAACTTGCAGCGTTTGGACGGCCCAGTGCGTGGCAACGGCAAGATCGTGCAAGAACTCGAAGGTGAATTCCGTGGCTCCGGCTGGAACGTGATCAAGCTCTTGTGGGGCAGCGAATGGGACAAGCTTTTGGCCCGCGACAAAGAAGGTGCTTTGCGCAAGATCATGATGGACACCTTGGACGGTGACTACCAAGCGTTCAAAGCCAATGATGGCGCTTATGTGCGCAAGCATTTCTTTGGACGTGATCCACGTACCCTTGAAATGGTCGCCCACATGAGCGACGACGAAATCTGGGCTTTGAAGCGCGGCGGCCATGACCCACAAAAGGTCTACGCCGCTTACGACGCCGCTGTGAAGCACAAAGACCAGCCGACCGTGTTGCTGATCAAAACCGTCAAAGGTTTTGGCATGGGCAAGGCGGGTGAAGGCAAGAACAACGTCCACCAGACCAAAAAGCTGACCGATGAAGACATCCGCTACATGCGCGATCGTTTCAACATCCCGGTGTCCGACAGTGAATTGGCCAATGTGCCGTTTTACAAGCCGGCAGACGACACGCCAGAAATGCGTTATCTGCACGAGCGCCGCAAGGCCTTGGGCGGCTACTTGCCACACCGCCGCACCAAAGCCGAAGAAAGCTTCACAGTGCCTGCGTTGGAGATCTTCAAAACAGTGATGGAGCCTACGGCTGAAGGCCGCGAGATCTCAACGACCCAAGCCTATGTGCGCTTTTTGACGCAGTTGCTGCGCGACCAAGCCCTGGGGCCACGCGTGGTGCCGATTTTGGTGGACGAAGCCCGTACCTTCGGTATGGAAGGTTTGTTCCGCCAGATCGGTATTTACAACCCTGCGGGTCAGCAGTACACCCCGGTCGACAAAGACCAGGTCATGTACTACAAGGAAGACAAAGCCGGTCAAATCCTGCAAGAAGGCATCAACGAAGCCGGCGGCATGTCCAGCTGGATCGCTGCCGCCACCAGCTACAGCACGTCCAACCGGATCATGATCCCGTTCTATGTGTATTACTCGATGTTCGGTTTCCAGCGCATTGGCGATTTGGCCTGGGCTGCGGGCGACATGCAGGCACGCGGCTTCTTGCTCGGCGGCACATCGGGCCGTACCACCTTGAACGGCGAAGGCTTGCAGCACGAAGACGGTCACAGCCACATCATGGCCAACACCATCCCCAACTGCGTGTCTTATGACCCGACCTTCGCACACGAAGTCGGCGTCATCCTGCACCACGGTTTGAAGCGCATGGTCGAGAAGCAAGACAACATCTTCTATTACCTGACGCTGTTGAACGAAAACTACGCCATGCCTGGCCTCACGCCTGGCACCGAAGAGCAGATCATCAAAGGCATGTATTTGTGCAAGCCCGGAGCGGCTGGCGACAAGCGCGTGCAACTGCTGGGCTCGGGCACCATCCTGCGCGAATCCATTGCGGCACAAACCCTGCTGGCCACCGACTGGGGCATCCAGGCCGACGTGTGGAGCTGCCCAAGTTTCAACGAACTGACCCGCGATGGCCAAGACGCCGAGCGCCACAACATGTTGCACCCCATGGAAACACCCCGTGTGTCCTTCGTGGGTCAACAGCTGGCCAAGCACAACGGCCCCGTGGTGGCTTCGACCGATTACATGAAGGCTTACGCAGAGCAGATCCGTCCTTTCATTCCAAAGGGTCGCACCTACAAAGTGTTGGGCACCGACGGTTTTGGCCGATCGGACTTCCGCAGCAAGCTGCGCGAACACTTCGAGGTCAACCGCCATTACATCGTTGTGGCCGCCCTCAAAGCGCTGAGCGAAGACGGCGCAGTGCCTGTCAGCCAAGTGGCTGAGGCGATCAAAAAGTACGGCATCAACACCGACAAGATCAACCCGCTGTACGCGTAAAAGCTGGAGACAAACATGGCATTGGTAGAAGTTCAAGTCCCGGACATCGGGGATTTCGATGAAGTGACCGTCATTGAGTTGATGGTCAAAGTGGGCGACACCGTCAAAGCCGAGCAATCGCTGATCACCGTCGAGTCCGACAAAGCCTCGATGGAAATCCCATCGAGCACGGCAGGCGTGGTCAAAGAAATGCGCGTCGCTTTGGGCGACAAGGTCAAGCAAGGCTCCATCGTGTTGGTGGTCGAAGCCGTTGGCGCAGTGGCTGCGACGACTGTTGCTCCGGCTGCCGCTGTGGCCGCATCAGCTCCTGTTGCGGTTGTACCGGTGGCTGCCGTGGCCGCTGCACCTGCTGCATCTGGCCCCGTGCAAGTGCATGTGCCAGACATTGGTGATTTCAAAGACGTTGTCGTCATCGAAGTCATGGTCAAGCCCGGCGACACCATCAAAGCAGAGCAATCGCTGATCACCGTTGAGTCCGACAAAGCTGCGATGGAAATCCCGTCCTCGGCTGCTGGCGTGCTCAAAGAGCTCAAAGTCAAAGTGGGCGACACCGTCAACATCGGTGACCTGCTGGCCATTTTGGAAGGCACCGTGGTTGCAGCTGCGCCTGCAGTTGCTGCTGCCCCAGCAGCGGCTGTGGCTGTTTCCTCGGCACCCGTTGTCGCAGCAACCCCTGTGGCGGCTATCGCAGCAGTGGCAGCACCTGCCCACGCCCCCGGTGGCATCGCGGTGGGCTTGCCCCACGCGTCACCCTCGGTGCGCAAGTTCGCCCGCGAACTGGGTGTGCCTTTGGACGAAGTCAAAGGCAATGGCCCCAAAGGCCGCATCACGCAAGACGACGTGCAAACCTTCACCAAGTCTGTCATGACTGGTGCCGCCCAAACCAAGGCACAAGCGGCCAAAGCCCCTGCAGCTTCGGGCGGTGACGGCGCAGCTTTGGGCCTGATCCCCTGGCCCAAGGTGGACTTTGCCAAGTTCGGCCCCATCGAGCGCAAGGAAATGGGCCGCATCAAGAAGATCAGCGGTGCCAACTTGCTGCGCAACGCCATCATGATTCCGGCTGTCACCAACCACGACGACGCCGACATCACCGACCTCGAAGCCTTCCGCGTCTCAACCAACAAAGAGAACGAGAAGAGCGGCGTCAAAGTCACGATGCTGGCGTTCTTGATCAAAGCTTGTGTGGCCGCGCTCAAGAAATACCCAGAGTTCAACAGTTCGTTGGATGGTGATGCCATCGTCTACAAAAACTACTGGCACATTGGCTTTGCCGCTGACACGCCCAATGGTTTGATGGTGCCGGTTATCCGCGATTGCGACAAAAAAGGCGTGCTGCAAATCAGCCAAGAAATGGGTGAGCTGGCCAAGAAGGCGCGCGACGGCAAACTCGGCCCTGCAGAAATGACGGGCGCGACCTTCACCATCTCCAGCCTCGGCGGCATTGGTGGCAAGTACTTCACGCCCATCATCAACGCGCCCGAAGTGGCCATTTTGGGCGTGTGCAAGAGCACCATGGAACCCGTCTGGGACGGCAAGCAGTTTGTGCCCCGCCTGATGCTGCCTTTGTCTTTGACGTGGGACCACCGCGTGATCGACGGTGCCGCAGCGGCACGCTTCAACGCGTTCCTGGGTCAAATCCTCAGCGACTTCCGTCGCGTGTTGCTCTAAGGACAGACCATGGCACTGATTGATATTCAAGTCCCCGACATCGGCGACTTCGACGAAGTCACCGTGATCGAGTTGATGGTCAAGGTGGGCGACACCGTTAAATCTGACCAAAGTCTGATCACCGTGGAGAGCGACAAAGCCTCCATGGAAATTCCTTGCAGCCACGGCGGCGTGATCAAGGAACTCAAAGTCAAGCTCGGCGACAAGGTCAAGCAAGGCTCGGTGGTGTTGGTGCTGGAAGGCGAGGGCGCTGCTGCGGCCCCAGCCGCTGCGCCTGCTCAAGCGGTCGCTTCTGCAACAGCACCCGCTGCCCCAGTGGCAGCAGCCTCTGCACCCACAGCCTCATCCTTCGGCGAGAACTATGCAGGGATGGCCGACATCGAATGCGATGTGCTCGTCTTGGGCGGTGGCCCCGGCGGTTACTCAGCTGCATTCCGTGCGGCTGACCTCGGCTTGAATGTCGTCATTGTTGAACGTTACGCCACCTTGGGCGGAGTGTGTTTGAACGTGGGTTGCATTCCCTCCAAAGCCTTGCTGCACGTCGCAGCGGTGATGGACGAAGTGGCTCACATGGCTGACCTGGGCGTGGACTTTGGCAAGCCGGTGGTCAACATCGACAAGCTGCGCGGCCACAAAGAAAAAGTCATCGGCAAACTCACAGGCGGCTTGGCTGCCATGGCCAAGATGCGCAAGGTCACCACCGTGCGCGGCTTGGGCCAATTCATCGGCGCCAACCACCTCGAAGTGTCTGAGACCACCGGCACCGCGCAAGAACAAAACGGCAGCAAAAAAGTGATCGCCTTCAAGAAGGCCATCATCGCTGCAGGCTCGCAAGCGGTGCGTTTGCCTTTTATGCCGAACGATCCACGCGTGGTCGACAGCACTGGCGCTTTGGAACTCAAAGAAGTGCCCAAGCGCATGCTCATCTTGGGCGGCGGCATCATCGGCCTGGAGATGGGCACCGTTTACAGCACGCTGGGCGCACGCCTTGACGTGGTGGAAATGATGGACGGCCTCATGCAAGGCGCTGACCGCGACTTGGTGAAGATCTGGCAAAAGATGAACGCCAAACGCTTTGACAACATCATGCTCAAGACCAAGACCGTGTCCGCACGCGCCTTGCCCGAAGGCATTGAAGTCACGTTTGCACCGGCAGAAGAGGGCGGCACCGCCCCCGCCCCGCAGGTGTACGACCTCGTTTTGCAAGCCGTGGGCCGCACGCCCAATGGCAAGAAACTCGCCGCTGAAAAAGCGGGCGTAGCTGTGACCGACCGCGGCTTCATCAACGTCGACATTCAAATGCGCACCAACGTGCCGCACATCTTTGCCATTGGCGACATCGTGGGCCAGCCCATGTTGGCGCACAAGGCGGTGCACGAAGCACACGTGGCGGCCGAAGTCATTGCGGGCGAACTGCAAGGCAACAAAGAGTTGGCTGCTGCTGCGTTTAACGCACGCGTCATCCCCAGCGTGGCCTACACCGACCCCGAAGTGGCATGGGTGGGCTTGACCGAAGACCAAGCCAAAGCGCAAGGCATCAAGGTGAAAAAGGGCTTATTCCCTTGGTCGGCTTCTGGCCGCGCCATTGCCAACGGCCGCGACGAAGGCGTGACCAAACTGCTGTTTGACGCTTCACCCGAGGCCCACGGCCACGGCAAGATCTTGGGCGGTGGCATGGTGGGCACGCACGCGGGCGACATGATTGGCGAGATCGCTCTGGCCATTGAGATGGGCGCTGACGCGGTGGACATCGGCAAAACCATCCACCCACACCCCACGCTGGGCGAAAGCATCGGCATGGCGGCGGAAGTGGCGCACGGCAGCTGCACGGACTTGCCGCCTGGCAAGAAGTAAAAGCCATGAGCCGGTAGCGGCACAAATTCAAAAGCCCGAACTGGAAACGGTTCGGGCTTTTTGCTTTCCGAATACAAGCAATCCCCGCAGCATGCTGTGCATTTGCACAGAATGACCAATTTAACAGTCGGTGGGGATTGGAAAACGCCATCCGCCATCAAGTCGATTGCCTGCTATTTATGCCGTCAGAAAGATGGGTAAAAAAGAAGTCATCTAGCGCTTGTCCGCTCATTCTGAAGGAGTTGGGCTCATGTCAGAACTGGTCAGCAAGAGAATAATTCAATAGCCTACCTGGGCTTCTTGGTTATACATTACGAAATTGGGCGTGTATTGATTTCATGATTCAATTGACAAGGCCAACCCCCTCTATGACAGACCTGAATGCGACCCTTGAGCAAATTCATACCGAAGTACTGGTGATTGGAGCCGGGCCTGTGGGTTTGGCTTTAGCCGGTGACCTCGGCTGGCGAGGTCGCCGAGTTTTGGTGATTGACAAAGGCGATGGTTCAATCTTCCAGCCCAAAATGGATCTGGTGGGTATCAGAACCATGGAGTTTTGCAGGCGATGGGGCATTGTGAAAGATGTGGAGTGCAGTCCTTATGACCGGGACTACCCCCAAGACAATGTTTATCTTACGACCCTGCAAGGCTTTGAGTTAGGGCGTCAACCCATGCCGTCCATGCGGCAAGAACAGCCCCCACCAGAAAGCCCACAAAAACGCGAACGCTGCCCGCAGAATATGTTCGACCCTATCTTGCGTCAGTTCGCTGAAAGTCAAAAGGGCGTTCAGGTGATGTTTCAAACAGAATACGACGCTTTTTCTGAGAATGCGCAAGGCGTAACTGCTGTGGTGAAAGATGCCTTAACGGGCGTTTACAAGCAGGTACATGCCCGTTTCTTGGTGGGATGCGACGGCGCTAAAAGCCGTGTACGTGAACAATTGCAAATTGCGATGCATGGAAAGGGGTTGCTCAGTTACACCACCAACATCATTTTTCGCTGCGCGCAATTCAATCGCTTGCATGACAAGGCACCCGGATACCGCTACATGTTTGTCGGTCCTACGGGGACTTGGGCCACGATCGTAGCCATCAACGGCAAAGACCTTTGGCGCATGTCCATCATTGGCAATGCTAAGGAAAAACGAACCTATTCAGAGACTGAGCTTCGTGACTTTGCGCATCAAGCACTGGGGCAGCCATTTGAAATGGACATTTTGAGTGTTCTGCCTTGGCAACGCGCCGAGTTGGTGGCAGACAGTTATGGCGACGGCCGCGTTTTCATTTGCGGTGATGCCTGTCATTTGACGTCGCCCACAGGGGGCTTGGGCATGAACACAGGCATTGGTGACGCGGTGGACTTGTCCTGGAAACTGGCCGCTCAATTGGAAGGGTGGGGTGGTCCGCAATTACTCACCTCTTATGGCGTCGAACGTCGGCCAATTGCGGTGCGCATCACGCGCTTTTCAACCAGCAACTTGGAAACCATGAAGCAAGTCCCCAGCAGCCCTCTCATTGCGCAGGATTCTGCGGAGGGTCAAGCCGTGCGTGAGCGGGTAGGGCTGTCTATGTCAGAAGGACTTAAAAAAGAATGGTTTTCGCTCAACATGCATTTGGGCAATCGCTATGTGGGCTCACCCATCAACATCGATTTAGAGCCGCAAGATCAAGACCGCGTGGATGCCGAATTTGAAGATGCCATTCATTACCGCCCTTCCACACGCGTTGGTTGCCGCGCCCCGCACGTCTGGCTGTCAGTTGGGCAATCAACTTTGGATTTTTTTGGTCGAGGGTTTACCTTGGTGTCCTCAGACAATGAAAAAAACCACAATCTGACCGATGCTGCTCAGCAATTGGGTATGCCCTTACAACAGGTTTGTTTTCATCACGACGAGGCAAAACGCATGTATGAAAAGAACTTTGTCTTGGTCCGACCCGATGGCCATGTGGCATGGCGGGGCAATGAGCTGCCCCATGATTTGAGCGCTTGGTTGCGGGTCATTGCGGGACACGGCAAGGTTGAACAAAGCCAGAACCTGGCGCAAGCTGCGGGGGGTGATCAATGAGCCGATCCCTCATGAGCTCTTGGTTTCGGTGTTGCGTTGCACTGATTGCAATTGCACCAAGTTGGTTGTGTGCACAAGTCAATACACAAGCTGGCGCGTCCTACCCCAATCGGACTGTCAAAATCATTGCACCCTATGCCCCAGGCGGCTCGGTGGATGCATTGGCGAGAGAGTTTGCCCAAGCCTACACCACAGCATTGGGCAAGTCATTTATTGTGGAGAACCGCGCTGGTGCGGGGGGCAATGTGGGTTTGGGCATTTTGGCCAGAGCGCCAGGCGATGGCTACACATTGGGACTGGGCGCTGCAAACATGTTAGCGACCAATCGATTTTTATATACCAACTTACCCTTCGACACGTTAACGGATTTTGTGCCCGTTGCATTCATCGGTCGCGTTCCCTTTATTTTGGTGGCCCACCCCAGCGTGCCCGCAGACAATTTGAAAGATCTTATTGCTGTGATGAAGTCCAAAAAAATGGAGTTCAATTACGGCTCCTCGGGCATTGGCAACACCGCGCATCTTTTCGGTGAGTTGTTCAAATCCAAAGCGGGTGTCGAGATGGTGCATGTGCCTTTCAAATCCAGTGGTGAGGCCACACAAGAAGTGGTGGCTGGGCGCTTGCAGTTGCAGTTTGGCACGCCGGTGGAGTTGTTGCCGCAAATTGCCAGAGGCGCAGTCAAGGCGATCGCCATTGCAGGCCCCAAACGTTTGAACTTGTTACCCGCGACACCCACGATGGCTGAGATGGGCATGACTGGGTTTGAATCGCCAACATGGTTTGGCATCATCACGCCTAAAGGGACGCCTAAGGAAGTCATTGCATTGTTGAATGAAGAAACCAGAAAAGCGATTGTGCAACCTGCCTTGCGTGCGCGACTGGATCAAACGGGTGTTGAGCCCCAATACATGTCGCCCGAACAGTTTAAAAATTTCTTGCTGGAAGAAACCGCCAAATGGGAAGTCATTGTCAAACAATCTGGTGCGAAGTTGAATTGATCATGGTCCACTGGAAACGTCTGTTTTGTCTGTATTTGCTCTGCAGCTTCGTGTCCTTTGCTCATGCGCAAAGCTATCCCACCAAAGTGGTGAAAGTCATTGTGCCTTCAGGGACCAGTGGCACCATGGATTTGCTTGGGCGTGAATTTGCTTTGGCTTTCAACACCCAATTGGGCAAACCTTTTATTGTTGAAAACAAAGCAGGTGCTGGTGGCAATATTGGCATGGGCATTCTGGCGCATGCGCCGGCAGACGGGTACACGATTGGTTTGGGTGCAGCCAATGCGTTGGCGGCCAATCCCTTCCTGTATGCCTCGGTACCGTTTGATACCCTAAAAGACTTTGCGCCGATTGCCTTCATTGGCCGAATGCAATTTGTACTGGTGGCGCAGCAATCTGTGCCGGCCGATAATTTGAAAGATTTGATTGCCTTGATGAAGAGCAAGAAAATGAATTTCAACTTCGGCTCTTCAGGCATTGGCAACACAGCGCATTTGTTTGGCGAGTTGCTCAAGCAGCGCGCGGGCGTAGAGATGGAGCACATCCCTTTCAAATCCAGTGGGGAAGCCATACAGGAGTTGGTGGCAGGCCGTATACAGCTGCAGTTTGCATCGCCGGCCGAGGTGATGCCGCACATCAAGCGTGGCGTACTCAAACCCATCGCGATTGCGGCGGGCAACCGTGTTGAATCCCTGCCGCAGACCCCAACGCTTTCTGAGTTGGGGTTTCCAGGTTTTGAGTCGCCAACCTGGTTTGGCATTTTGGCGCCCGCCGGAACGCCCAAAGAGATCATCAACTTATTGAACCAAGAAGCCAGAGTGGCGACACAACAAACCAGCATCAAAACCCGTTTGGCCCAAGCAGGTGTGGAGCCTGCCTATATGACGCCGGATCAATTTCGCAGTTTCATTGCCGAAGAGATGAAGCGTTGGGAATCCATCGTCAAGCAATCTGGCGCACGTTTGAATTAGGAGCAGCATGAGTCAAGTCCCCCAAGTTATCGCGCAACTGGTCGCAGCGAATCGGATTCTCGCCAACCAAGGCATTGTCGATGCTTATGGCCACGTCAGCATGCGGCACCCTGAAAATCCAAATCGCTATTTCTTGTCCAGGTCCTTGAGTCCTGAATTGGTGACAGCCCAAGATATTTTGGAGTTTCACCTGGACGGAGAGCCGGTTCATCCGGGCGGCCCCCAGCCTTATCTGGAACGCTTTATTCATGGGGGTGTGTATGAAAAACGTCCAGAAGTTCAAGCGGTTGTGCACAGCCATGCCGATGCGGTCTTGCCCTTCACCATTTCCGATGTCCCCTTGGTCCCAGTGATCCACACGGCCAGTGACATGGGTTTGCAGATTCCGATCTGGGATATCCGCGATAAATTTGGCGATACCAATATGCTGGTCATTGACATGGCGCAAGGCCGTGACATGGCCGCTGGTTTGGCTGACCACCGTGTGGTGTTGATGCGTGGTCATGGCTTCACAGCAACAGGCCGTTCATTGGTCGAAGTGGTCAAGACCTCGGTGTATTTGCCGCGCAATGCAACCATCCAACTGCAGGCACGGATGCTGGGCGGCAGCGTCAAGGCATTGACGGCAGGCGAAATCGCCATTCGCTCGCAGGTCTCACCCACGGCGACGC
The DNA here is from genome assembly GCF_002778285.1 of Limnohabitans sp. 15K. Taxonomy (GTDB): domain Bacteria; phylum Pseudomonadota; class Gammaproteobacteria; order Burkholderiales; family Burkholderiaceae_C; genus Limnohabitans_A. The sequence continues at coordinate 10,995 of NZ_NESM01000002.1, read as the reverse complement.
AAATGTGGCGTGCGTGGGAGTATTGGTGCCAATTGGCCGGCACGGACACCGGCCCTGCGCCCAAGCGTTAATGCCTTGGATTAAAACGAGAAGACCATGAACATTCCTTTGACATTCGCTTCAGGTTTGTACGACCGCATGCAGCCTTTGTACACCCGTGAGGTGCGTCCTGAAGGCATAGACCTGAACTTTCTGGCCATCGAAGCGCCGCGTGTGATTTTTGACAACATGGCGCGCGACCAGGCTTATGACCTGGCCGAAATGTCGAGCTCCGAATTCATCACCCGACTCAGTGCCGGAGGCTCACCATTTGTCGCTTTGCCTGTATTTCCTTCACGCGTATTTCGTCATGGTTTCATCAGCATCAACCGCAAAGCGGGTATACGCTCGCCCAAGGACTTGGAAGGCAAACGCATCGGCGTGCCGCTGTACACCATGACAGCAGCGATCTGGATGCGCGGACATTTGGAACATGATTACGGTGTGGACTTGTCCCGAGTTCAATGGGTTGAAGGCTCGATCAACAGCCCGACCAGCCATGGTGAGCCCACTGTCTTGCCGATGTTGCGATCCGTGCCGATCGAGCGCAACCAATCCGGCAAGTCATTGAGCCAGTTGCTCGACGAGGGTTTGATTGACGCCATCATTGGCACCACTTTGCCCGATGCCCGCAAACACAATCCTGACATCGTGCGTTTGTTCCCGAATTTTCGGGAGGTCGAAAAAGACTATTACAAACGCACAGGCATTTTTCCGATCATGCATTTGCTGGCCCTCAAACGCGAGACCTATGAGAAGCATCCGCACATCGGGCCTGCTTTATTCAAAGCGTTTTGCGAGTCCAAAGCCATTGCACTCAAGCGCATGCGCAACTTGGCTGCTTTGCGTTATATGTTGCCCTGGCTGGGCGATGACCTGGATGAGCTGGATGAGGTTTTTGGAGACGATCCCTGGCCTTATGGCGTGGAGGCCAATCGCGTGAATTTGGAAACCATGATGCAGTACATGGTGGAGCAGGGCATCTTGAAAGAAGTGATGCCGGTCGAATCTTTGTTTGTTCCTGTTTGATGTTGGAGATATCCCGATGAAAGTTTTTCAATTCAATGGCGGTCGCATTGGTGTGACTGTTGGTGCCCAGTCCTATGACTTAACCGAGGCTTTGCATGTGGACACCCAGGCTTGGCCACCTGTGCAAATGGTGCAGTTCATTGCAAACATTGACCACAACATGCCTGGGATATTGACCCATGCCTTGACGAAAAAAATCGATGTGACCACGGTGCATCTCAATGTGCCGATTTCCTGGCCCAATAAATTACTGGCCTTTCCGGTCAACTATCTGGCCCATGGCGTGGAGATGAAATCGATCAACCGTGCCGATTTGAATGGTTTTTTCTTGAAAGCCAACTCCTCCTTGTCGGGCCCCAATGACGCAATCGTGTTGCCCGATTTACCTGGCCGCGAAATTCACCATGAATGTGAATTGGGCATTGTGATTGGCAAAGGCGGACGTCATATTTCGCGTGAAGACGCTTACAAGCATGTGTTCGGCTATGCCTGCCTGATCGACATGGTGGTGCGCGGCAAAGAAGAGCGTGTGATGCGCAAGTCTTACGATACTTTTTGCCCCTTTGGACCTTGGATCACAACTTCTGACGAAGTGCCAGATCCGGGTAACCTGCAGACCCGACTTTGGGTGAACGATGAATTGCGTCAAGATGCCAACACCAAAGATTTGATTGTGGACATTCCCGGCATGATTGAGCAGTGCTCCAAGGTTGCCACCTTGTACCCGGGTGACATCATTGCGGCAGGTACGCCTGCAGGTGTAGGACCTGTGCAGCGCGGTGACCGTGTGCGCATTGAAATTCAGCATGTGGGTGAGATGACATTGATCGTGAAGTAAACGGAAAACGGCCATGACAGATTCAAGCGCAATTCCCTTTGACACAGCCCAAGACCTTGCGGCTCTGCATGGCATGCTCGATCGGGTGAAGATGAAAAATGGCTGGGCCAAACCGACGCCATCTTTGTACCCGGAACCCAAGCCTCATTTTGTACCCGCGCATTGGAAATACACCGATGCACGGCCAGCCCTTCATGCGGCAGGCCGCTTGATGGGCACAGACAAAGCCGAGCGGCGCAACCTGATCATGGCCAACCCGATTGAGGGCAACGACTATGCCACCGTCGCGTCTTTGGTGGGGGCTTATCAAATGGTCAAGGCCGGTGAGTCGGCACGCAGCCACAGACACACACCCAATGCCATGCGTATCATTTTGGAGGGTAGCCCGAAGACTTACACCATCGTCGATGGTCAAAGTATTCCCATGTTGCCGGGCGATGTATTGCTAACACCCAATGGGTGTTACCACGGCCACGACAATCAGAACACCGATGAAGCGTATTGGATTGATGTTCTGGATGTTCCCTTGGTTCAGTTCTTAGGACCGATGTTTTTCGAAGTTCACCCAGACAGGACTCAAGCGAGCACCCAAGTCAATCCGCATTCGCCGATGCGTTTTGCTTTCGCCGAGTATCTGCCGCGTTTGATGGCCGCAACTGAAGTAGCCGAGGGTGTCAAAAGCCTGGTGCTGGGCCCGGCCACATTGGCGACCTTTGACCGAACGGTATTTCATATGCAGGCGCAAACCCAGTGGTCTCGGCCTGCCGCAACGCCCAACGAGATTTGGGTCGTTTTACGCGGGGAAGGACACACGAAAATTCAAGACCAGTGCTTTGATTGGCAGGCAGGTGATCTCATGGCCATACCTTACTGGCAGGCCCATACGCACAGCGCAAGCCGAGACAGTGTCTTGATCCGGATGTCGGATGCACCTTTGATGCAATTTTTGGGTTGGGACCGTACAGGTCGCCCATTCTCTGCCTGATTTCGATTGTTAACCTGGAAACCTCCGATGAATCAACTTATCCAACGTCTCTTTGTTTCAGTGGCTTTATTTTTGCCATGCGTGCTGTGGGCCCAGGCTTACCCTGAGCGCCCAGTGCGTGTGGTGGTGAGTTATTCGGCAGGCGCAACCAATGACATCGTTGCGCGAGCCGTCGCCCAGCGCTTGAGCGTCGCATTCAAGCAAAACTTTTTTGTGGAAAATAAGGTGGGCGGCAACGGCACCATTGGCGCAGGCTTTGTGGCCAAGGAACCTGCCGATGGATACAACCTGCTGCTGGGCAACACCAGTATTTTGGGTATTCATCCCAGCCTCTTTCCTTCGCTGAGCTATGACCCGGTCAAAGATTTTCAGGCGGTGTCTATCCTTGCGGAGTCTCCAACCGTCTTGGTGGTGAATGCCGCCATGCCGGTGCGCACGGTGAAAGAGTTGGTGGCTTATTCCAAAGCCAATCCTAAATCGGTGGCCTATGGTTCGCCAGGCACAGGTACCCCATTCCATTTGTCCGGCGAGTTGTTCAATAGCCAAACCGGCACTTCCATGCTGCATGTGCCATACAAAGGCGCAGCGCCTGCTGTCGTCGATTTGTTGGGCGGACAGATCCAGGTCATGTTCGATAACCTGCCTAATGTGTTGAACCACATCCGCAGTGGGAAGTTGCGGGCTTTGGTTGTGACTTCAGATGCACGTCTGAGTCAGTTACCCGAAGTGCCCACCATGGCTGAAGCAGGTTTGTCCGGTGCAGAGTCGTCTTCGTTTTTCGCATTTGTTGTGGCCAAAGGCACACCTGCGAGCATTGTTCAAACACTGAGTGCCAAAATTGCCGAGGTCATGCGCGATCCCGCCATCAAGTCACAGTTGTCTGATTTGGGAGCAATTCCGGTGGGTAATACGCCTGCTCAAGCCACACAGTATTTGAATGATCAGGTGATTAAGTGGACCAAGGTGGTGAAGGCTTCAGGCGCCAAAGCCGATTTGTAGAATTAATCAAGGTTCCCAATCCGGAACCCATGCCCGTCCGGCCTACGGGCATGTCCCAATGGGCGCAAAAGTCGCGCACCATTTAGCGTGTTACTTGATCATCTTCATATTGGCGCTTCAAATAGATCATAAGCAGGGGACCGGTCGAAAATTAGTTTACTTTTCCACCGCTGCGTAAACCATGTTTCTGAGCACCGAGCGGTACACCGTTCTCATCTTGGGCGACTGCATCATGAAGACCACAAACATGTCCGATTTGGGGTCGACCCAGAAGTATGTTCCGCCAGCGCCACCCCACCAGTAGTCCCCAGCAGGGGTAATCCAGGGGGATTCACCGGTAACCTTGCGCACTGCAAAGCCCAAGCCGAAACCATGCCCCGCTCCGGGAAGATAAAGGGGCGTCGTGGCTACGCTGCTGCCCAGATGGTCGGCTGACATGTACTCAATGGTGCGTGGACTCAGGAACCGTTTTCCCTTGTAGACACCGCCCGAGGTCAGCATGGACAGAAAGCGCGCGTAGTCGTCAGCCGTGGAGACCATGCCCCCGCCACCAGATTCAAACTTCATGGCGATACGTGGATCGCCGACCGTGGCGCCTGCACCGATCACCCTGTCGTCCGGCAAAGGCTCCGCAATGCGCGCCTGCTTGGCGGTATCTGTGACGTAAAAACTGGTGTCCTTCATGTCAAGCGGGTCCAAAAGACGCTCCTTGAGCAAGGCGTAAAGCGGTTTGCCGGCAACTACTTCAAGTACGCGCCCCAATACATCGGTTGAATAGCTGTAGTCCCAAGTGCTGCCGGGTTGGTAATGCAGCGGAAGTGCCGCCAGCTTGTTGGCAAATTCCTCGTTCGTGAAATCTCCGCTGACACCGACACCAGCGTCCAGGTAAGCTTTCTTGACCAACGAATCTCCGAAAAACCCATAGGTAAGACCGGATGTGTGGCGCAACATGTCCTGAACGGTGATGGGTCGACGCATGGGCTCGAGCTCCAAGCTCTTGACTCCGGTGGTGGGGTTCACTTTTTCCACCCCGACTTTGCTGTTGGCAAATGCAGGGATGTACCGCGAGATCGGAGTTTCAAGCGTGATCTTGCCTTCTTCCACCATCATCATGGTGGCCACAGAGACCATGGGCTTCGTCATGGAATAAATTCGAAACAGGCTGTCCCTTGCCATGGGGCGTTGTGTGAAAGTGTCCTGTTGGCCTACCTGTTCGTAATAGGCCACCTTTCCTTGGCGCACGACCATCACAACGGCGCCAGGGACGCGTTTGGCATTCACTTCCCCTTGCATCCAGGTGCCAATACGGGCAAGTCGCTCTGACGAGAGGCCCACATCCTCGGCTTTGGTCGTGGGCAGATTCTGAGCACAGATGCCAGCGCTCATGAAAACAAGCAAGGGAAGGGCAAAAGCACACAGCGTGCGAGATGGTTTCATGGTTTGTCTCCTTGTTATGAGGGGCCTCAAGGGTTCAAAGTAAACCCTTTGATCATGATCCAGCCTCTTGTCTCACCGGCCTGTCACATGGGTAACGCTTTTCTTGTGACGTTGCTTTCAGAAAAAAAAAGAACGGCGATTCCATCAAGTTTCATCACAAAGGGTGTAAATTGTCACAAGACCCCCTCCAGCTTGAAGAGGATTCGTGCCCATGCGTGCCGCCCATCTGGCATCCCATCGATTCGGTTATTCGCAGCCTCAGCTGCAAACCCTTGCCAATGACCCACAGTCTTGGGTCCTGGCGCAATTTGACCGGCCTGCAGCGTTTGACACTGCGGGTCTGATTGACAGTGCAAAAGCTTGGCAAATCTCGCGCGATGTCGTGCAGGCGGCACTAAATCCAAGCACACCACCCAGCACCAACCAGCCCCAAGACGCCTTGGGCCCCATGACACCTGCGCGGCAGTTGCTCCGACAAACCAATCTCCATGGTTTAGAAAAACGCTGGCAACACATGACGCAAACAACAACACCGGTTGCTGAACGGTGGGTTCAGTTTTGGGCGAATCATTTTTGTGTTGCGGCGACCAAAGGAAGCACACTGGCCTTGGTCTGGCCGCACGAATACGAAGCCATTCGCCCACATGCATTCAGCGATTACAAAAAGCTTTTGCGCGCTGCCATCGTTCATCCGGCCATGTTGTTGTATTTGGACAATGCGCAATCGATCGGTCCACAATCCATCGCAGGGCGTCGACGAGACAGGGGTCTGAACGAGAACTTGGCCCGCGAGCTGCTTGAGCTGCACACCTTGGGGGTGAACGCGGGCTACACGCAAGACGACGTGACCCAAACTGCCAAATTGTTAACCGGCTGGACCGTGAGCCCCAACACAGCAGGTGTGACAAGGTTCGTAGAAAACCTGCATCAACCTGGCAAAAAAACCATCCTGGGCAACACCTATCCCGAGGGCCCTCACGCACTCGATTTGCTGCTCACCGACTTGGCCAGGCATCCTGCATGCGCTGACTTCATGGCCAGCAAGCTGTGTCGTCACTTTGTGACCGATACCCCACCGGCGGCACTGGTCCAATCCGTTGCCGCGCAATTTCGCCGCACCGATGGCGATCTCAAAGCCGTGGCTTTGGCCTTGTTCAGCCACGATTTGAGCTGGCAAGACAACCATTCCCCCAAATTCAAGCGCCCCGAAGAATGCTTGATCTCTGCGCATCGCCTGATGCAAAAGAGAATCATCAGTGTTGAAAATTCTGCGTATTGGGTGCAAACCATGGGACAAGCATTGGCGCGAGCGCCATCACCTCAGGGCTGGCCCGACCTCAGTGCGGATTGGCTTTCTCCTGACACGGTCCTCAAACGGATTCAGTGGGCTGAGCGTTATGGCGAGCTCTACGGCAAAGACCTGGATGCGAGAAATTTGATGCAGCAGGCCTTTGGCCCCAACTTGAGCACAAGCACTTCGCAAACTATCGCACGCGCCGAAAGTGGCGTCCAAGCACTGGCGTTTGCCTTGGCCAGTCCTGAACTGATGCGGAGATAAGCCCATGACAAGTCCAACATTTTCGCGCCGTAAGCATCTGCAACAACTGGCCTTGGGCGCGGGCATCCTTGCCTCAGGGACCTTGCCAGCGCGACTCGCAATGGCCGCACAAACGGATCACTTGCCCTCTGAACAGCGTTTGGTTGTGGTGCTTCTCAGGGGTGCTTTGGACGGCTTGGCTGCTGTGCCGGCAATGGGTGACCCCGCATGGTCGGCCTTGCGCGGCGGCTTAGAAACACCTGCCGCGCTGCCATTGGACAGCACCTTTGGCATGCACCCTGGCTTGGCGAATTTGCACCGTTGGTATCTCAACAAAGAATTGACGGTTGTGCATGCCGTGGCCAGCTCTTACCGAGAACGGTCGCACTTTGATGCCCAGCAGCAACTCGAAAGTGGTGGCGACCGGCCCTTTGTTTTGAGCACCGGTTGGCTGGCGCGCGCGCTGCAAGCCTCGCAGCATTCCGCTGTGGCCATGACGCACGCCATGCCCTTGGCCCTTCGCGGCGCGGACCGTGCCAATACCTGGACGCCCAGCCGCAGGCCCAACAAGTCACAAGACACGCTCGATCGGATCACCGCGATGTACGCCGACGATGTCCCTCTGGCCAGCGCCCTGGCCCAAGCCATGGAACAGCATGACAAGTCGATGATGACAGAACCTTCAACGGGTGCCGGTTTAACCGCTTTGGCCAAACAAGCGGGCACCTTTTTATCTGCACCTCGTGGTCCGCGCGTCGCTTGGCTCGAAGTGGGTGGATGGGACACACACAGCCAACAAACAGTGCGTCTGGGTCGGATGCTGCCTGCGCTGGACGAAGCGATGGCGAGCTTGCGTGAATCGCTTTCGGCGCATTGGGCCACAACGACAGTTTTGGTGATGACCGAATTTGGCCGTTCAGCCATCTGGAACGGCAGTCAAGGCACTGACCACGGAACAGGCGGCGTTGCGTTTGTCGCCGGTGGTCAAGTTGCAGGCGGCCAAGTCTTGACCGATTGGCCGGGACTGGGACGGCAGGAATTGTTAGAGGGTCGAGACTTGCGGCCAACGCGGGACATCCGCTCGGTGATCATGCCCATTGTGCAAAGGCAATTTCAGTTGAGTACGGTGGCGATGAACGCTGTGCTGCCAAACACAACTCAGGCGCTCGACAATTTGTGGCGGGTCTGAACAGACAATAAAAATCACCAAAAACGATCCTCGTCATAGATCGCAGAAAGCGATGCAATGGCTCAGCATTGATGTGTGTTGTGCTCATACATTAGCTCTAGAACCCATGTGGTCCCGATAGCATCTGGCTGTCTTCAGCACAGGCGCAGCACTCTGAAACATGGATGAAATAGGCTGAGCGATCCAGTTCCGAATTTTTTTCACACGAGTATTTACCCTCTGTTCATTCCGTTTTGCTTGGCATAAGTTGAGCGCAGAAGTCCAAATGAGCGACTTCAATCAACGAAGATGAAAGAGAACACCTCGTGATCAAACCTACTCAAAGAGACAAACTGCCCACACGCCAATCTGTTCAAGCCTTGCTTGGATTGAGTGCAACAGCCGCCATGCTTGTGGCCTGCGGTTCAAGTACCCCGTTTTTTCCACAACCCGTGATCCCAGCATCCAAGTCTGCTTTGGTGGCCCCAGACTTGACGGTGTCATGTCCAATCACCAACTCATGGATCGAGTCTTTGGTCACCAAGGGCAAAGCGCCTGCATTCAACGGCGCCCAATTTGGCAACGTTGGCACCTACGACTACATCCTGGCTGAGGCATCGGCCAAAGTCAATCCGAACGATCCGTGCGCTGCCACCATTGTCGACCTCAAAAACTCTGCCGATACCTCGGGCATGGTGAATTACAAATTCGATGTGGTCATCTTGACCCCCAGCGATGCCGCCAAAGCCAGCGGTAGCCTGCTTTACATCGTCAACAACCGCACCAACACCAGTGCATTAGAAGGTTTAAACGATGGCTCAGGCAACGATTTGTTCAACAACGTTGCCCCGGTGATTCCGACCACTGCCACCGGTACGGTGACCACCGGTTTGGGCGCAGGCAGTGCTTATTTGATGAAACAAGGCATGACCGTGGTCTTGTCCGGATGGCAGGGCGATCGCCCCTCATCACTGAGCGGCCCAACAGCGGCCATCACCAGCACCAAAACCTGGTATGCACCAGGGATGACCTTACCGGTCGCCAAAGATGCAACTGGCGGAAAAATCACCGGAGGGGTGCAAGACGAATTCATTGCAGATAACGCGACCAGCAGTCTTTTGGGCACGTACTATCCGCGCGTGACCTCCAGTCCTGCCAGCTTGTGGATCCGCAAAACAGCCACCGATGCCCCCATCGAGGTCGACCCTTCTATGTGGACATACACAGCGGGCTCGGGTGTGGCTGAAGGCGGCAACACCACGGCAACAGGTTTCGGTTATGTGTCCATTGACCGCGCCAAAATCAAGGCAGATGCCAAATATGCAGCCGCCTTGGACAATGGGAGCGACAACGGCTCCATTTACCACTTCAATTACACCGCCAGCGACCCCAAGGCCATGGGCTTGGGCTTTTTGGGCGTGCGTGATTTGATTTCTTTCTTGCGTTATGAAACACAAGACAAGGTTGGCAATGCCAATCCCGTTGCCGGGCGCATCAAGACCACGCTGGCCACGGGCATTTCTCAATCAGGCCGGTACTTGCGTGACTTCTTGTGGATGGGTTTCAATGCAGATCGTCAAGTGCGCATGGTCTTCGATGGCATGTTGCCTTTGGTCGGCGGTTCACGCAAAACCTACACCAACTACCGTTGGGCCAAGCCCGGCGACTATTCGCGCCAACACGAGACGCATTACACCCCGGGTGACCAGTTCCCATTTGCCTATTCGACGATCACAGACCCCTTGTCTGGCAAGACCGATGGCCTGATGAAAAAGTGTGCCGAACTCAACACCTGTCCCAAGGTCTATCAGTACGACAGCCCGGTTGAGTTTGCTGGCGCACGCGCTTCCTTGGTGTCGACCGACGGCGCGGGCAAAGATCTCGAGATCCCGTCCAATGTGCGTTTGTTCTACTCAGCAGGCACATCACATGGCCCACAACAATTGGCCAACAACGCCAAGAGTCAACCTGACTACAGTGTGGATCGCGCAGGCACCGCCGTGGCAACACTTCCCGGCGCATTGAACGCCAGTACCGCTCTCTACCGTGCTTTGCTCAGTAGCCTTGAAGGTTGGGCCAAAGGAACAGGTACACCATTGGCGAGCAACTGGCCCAAAGTGTCCGATGGCACCATGGCCGTTGCCACAACCAATCCTCAAAGTCTGACAGCACCGGATTTGTCGGCTTTGGGCTTGGGCTTTAATGGCGTTTACAACACCTTGTCGCTGAACGACGAGAGCGTCATCCCCACGGTGCCCACCAGCAAGATGTACGTGGTGCATTTGCCCACGTCCGACACGCAAGGCAATAGCAAAGCGGGCGTCAAAATGCCTGACAGTGCAGTGCCCTTGGCCACCTTTGTGGGTTACAGCTTGCGGAACCCGGGTTATGTTCAGGGCGATCAAAACGGCTTGAACACCTCACAACTGGCCTTTGCCTTGAACACGGGCAGCAAAAACGCCAAAGACCCACGCATGAGTGCCCAAGAGTTGTACACCAATCCTGCTGGTTATCTGGCGAAATGGAACGCTGCTGTGGACGCTTTGGTCGCTGACAAGCTGATGCTGCCTGACGATGCCGTCTTGTACAAAAACCGTGGCTTGATGCAAAGTGTTCAACCTAACTTTGCCAAGTTGGGCCAGCAATGACCTTGGGTTCACGTCTGAATGTTGAGGAATAGATGGATGGCCTCGGTGGCAGTTGTTGTGCAAGGCCTCTGCAAAGACCTAAAGCCAAACAAGACGTGAACGCTTCGCGATAAAAAAGAAGCCGCCGACCTGAAAGGGTGGCGGCTTTCTTGTTTGATCAGGCTTTCTGGGGAAGATCTTTTTCAACGTGTTGATTAGCCAGACAAACTGAGCCAGTGTTTGCATCGAATATTGAGCCACTGGTTTTTAAAGAATTGGCTTATTCGGTTGTGGATAAGTTTAGCTGTTCTGTGTTTTTAGCTCCTTTCGTTTTGG
>NZ_NESM01000015.1 GCF_002778285.1 Limnohabitans sp. 15K | reverse complement strand
GAGCATTGGCCAGATCGACGCGCTGGGCGTGGACGTGCTGGACATTCAGAACAACGCGGTGGTGCACATCACTGAAAACAACGCGGTTGATCTGATCAACGCGGGGATTCACTTTGCAGACAACGACGAGAACGTGACGCTGGACGTGGAGGGCGCGAACGCTGAAGGCTCGTACCTGACGGGCAAGGCGGGCGGCCTGGGCATGTTGGGCGGGCTGAGCATTGGTGAAATCGATGCTTTGGGCGTGGACGTGCTGGACATCCAGGGCAACGCGGTGGTGCACCTGAGCGAAGGCAACGCGGTTGATCTGATCAACGCGGGGATTCACTTTGCAGACAACGACACGAACGTGACGCTGGACGTGCAAGCCAACGATGCCGAGGGCTCGTACCTGACGGGCAAGCAAGGCATGTTGGGCGGCTTGAGCATTGGCCAGATCGACGCGCTGGGCGTGGACGTGCTGGACATTCAGAACAACGCGGTGGTGCACATCACTGAAAACAACGCGGTTGATCTGATCAACGCGGGGATTCACTTTGCAGACAACGACGAGAACGTGACGCTGGACGTGGAGGGCGCGAACGCTGAAGGCTCGTACCTGACGGGCAAGGCGGGCGGCCTGGGCATGTTGGGCGGGCTGAGCATTGGTGAAATCGATGCTTTGGGCGTGGACGTGCTGGACATCCAGGGCAACGCGGTGGTGCACCTGAGCGAAGGCAACGCGGTTGATCTGATCAACGCGGGGATTCACTTTGCAGACAACGACGAGAACGTGACGCTGGACGTGGAGGGCGCGAACGCTGAAGGCTCGTACCTGACGGGCAAGGCGGGCGGCCTGGGCATGTTGGGCGGGCTGAGCATTGGTGAAATCG
>NZ_NESM01000014.1 GCF_002778285.1 Limnohabitans sp. 15K | reverse complement strand
CTTGGATTCAACCGGTCGATGCAACAAGTTGGCTGAATCGTTCAGCGGGCGTTTCATAGTCTAGGGTTTTCCTTGGGCGTTCGTTGAGTTTTCTTGCAATCGCATTTAGCTGAGCCTGGGAGTAATGTGAGATATCGATTCCCTTGGGGAAATACTGCCGCAATAGACCGTTCGTGTTTTCGTTGCTCCCGCGCTGCCAAGGACTCTGGGGGTCGCAGAAGTAAACGCTAATGTCGGTTGCTAATGTGAAACGCTGATGGTCAGCCATTTCTTTGCCCCGATCCCAAGTTAATGACTTGTAGAGTTCCTGGGGCATCTTGCGCGCATTTTTAATCAGTGCATTGATCACCGTTTGGGTGTCCTTGCTGGCAACTTTCACCAGCATCACGTACCGTGTTTGACGTTCAACCAGTGTTGCAATCTGTGTACTGAGACTACCAAACAGCAGATCACCCTCCCAGTGGCCTGGTAAGGCCCGATCCTCCACCGAGGCCGGACGCTCACTGATGGACATGGCGTTCGTAATCTTGCCGTGGTTGTCTGTCTTTTGGGTGTGGTGGCGTGAACGGCGCATGGCTCTGGTGCGTCGCAAATGTTGCAGCAGCTCCTTCTTCAATGCCCCCCTGGCTTGAATAAATAAACTGCGGTAAATTGTTTCGTGTGACACCTGATAGTTCTCATCGTCCACATAAGTCTGCTTTAGCCATCCAGCAATTTGCTGGGGTGACCATTGCAATTGGAGCTTACCAGCCACGATGTTCGCCAGCTTACGTTTCTGCACCAATTTGCAGATCTTGGGGCGACATGCTCGGTCCCAAGCCGCCTGTTCGGCTTGGCTTGCGCGGTAGCTGCCTTGGCCACCGTTGCGCTGGATCTCACGGCTAACGGTCGAAGGGGCACGCCCAAGTTGGGAAGCGATTGAGCGTATTGAGCGTCCTGCCGACAATGCGCGTGATATCTCTTCACGTTCAGCCAAGCTCAAGGCTAATTGAGAGCGGCAACGGTGAGCTGGACGAATACCACCAGTCTCAGCCAGGATGCGACTGATCGAAGAGTGATTTCGATCAAATAGCTGGGCAATCTGTTGAAGGGACTCACCCTTTTTCCAGCGTTCCCACATTAGGGCCTTCTGGCTATCAGAGTAGTAAATTCTAGGTCTTCGCTTCATCTGCAACACTCCTTCTGCTAAAGCAGTTTCTAGTGTGTTGCATCGATCGGTTGAATCCAAG
>NZ_NESM01000013.1 GCF_002778285.1 Limnohabitans sp. 15K | reverse complement strand
AAAGTTCCCACGTTGATCACTCCCGGCCACCCTTGCTCAAAAAATGAGCAGGATAGGCCAATGAAGTGGCTCAAATTTGGATGCAAATTCCTCTCAAAGTGGCTCAGTTTTTAAGGCCAATCAACACCCTCAGCACAAGCCAGTCAAAGAAGCTTGGATTGAGCATGACGGCCACACTGTTACGCACTTCTTGCGGCGTCAGGTTCGCGCCACCGCTGTTCAAGCGTTGGAAGAGTTCGTACTTCGCCTTCGGATCGCTCTCCTTCTTGAGAATCTCGACGCGTAGCCGCGCTCGCTTGATTTGTAGTTGCTGCTCCTTTCCGATGCCATCATCCGCACCCTCAGCGCTTGGCTCCCAGCGCTTCCCGGCTAAAGACGGGAGAAAGGCTGTGCCACCCAGACTTGAAGCAGGCACCATCGCACCGTTCTCGCCTCGCAGCAGCCCTGCGAATTCCAAGACCGTGGAAAGCCGCTGCAAGCCATCAATCAGTTCCCAAACGCCTTTTTCACCCTGAACCACAAAGATTGGAGGTATGGGGATGCCGAGTAGTAAGGACTCTATGAATCGAGTTTTTTGCGAGTCGGACCATCGAAACAGCCTTTGAAAAGAGGGATTGATAAGCATCTCTTCGTCCTTGTAGAGATTCATAATCTCGCCCACAGACATGTCGTAGCCGTCGGCCACGATCTCTTTGCGCGCGCCCGCAATCTCTTGATCTAAGCTCACTTTATTTCCTCTTTCCACGTTCTTGACCTCAGTTTAGCCGTGGCGGAGAACGGCCAACTGTTCTACTGTCGGATACACCATAGATGTCGATCGCTGATTCTGGGGGCTCAATGCTCCGTTTCGAGCTGGAATGTTGAACTGCAGCCCTATGACTAGCGGCCGCTATCGCTGCATTCCAGCCCCCAGTGGTTGATGGGTAATTCCAGTTATGAGTTTGTCGAATGCGGTTCAAAAATTTTCTTCCTTTGAACTCAGAAATTCCAACTCAACCTGCGCAAGTATTTCTTCGACAGGCACAGCTTTATCTCCCAAGGGGTACATCCGTGTGAAGTCAGGACTTGTCTCCATGATGGCCATGCCGTATCTGGTCGTTCCATCGTCCACGGTCATCGCGCAAGCCCTTCGCAGTCTTTGAGATCGGTCATTGTTGGTGATGAACAATTCATCGGCAATGACACCATCTTCCGTGACCATCAGACCCACGGGAACAGACCAGCTGTCTTCGTCACTGGCAGTCAACAACTGAATGTCCATCGGTCCCAATGTCAGTAGTTCTTCCAAAGGGCGTCTGACAAATTCTGGTGGTGGCTGCTTGGGGAGTTTGTTCTTTTGGCAGAGAGCTTCCAGCTCTGTTGGGCGCATGTTGATTAGCCAGACAAACTGAGCCAGTGTTTGCATCGAATATTGAGCCACTGGTTTTTAAAGAATTGGCTTATTCGGTTGTGGATAAGTTTAGCTGTTCTGTGTTTTTAGCTCCTTTCGTTTTGG
>NZ_NESM01000012.1 GCF_002778285.1 Limnohabitans sp. 15K | reverse complement strand
ATGGCCGAGGCTGTGTGAAAACCCTCTCCCCGCCGGTGTACGAACTCTGTAGAGTTGGCAGATATATTGAACAGCGAGGTCAATATGTCCAGATACATCGAAGGTCAGGACAGGCAGCAGGTGACTTTGCTGCCGGAGTGCTTGGATGACTTCATCGCCGAAGACAACCCGATACGTGTGGTCGATGCGTTTGTTGCCGAGCTGGACCTGAAGGCACTTGGGTTTGAAGGTGCTACGCCTGCAACAACGGGACGCCCGTCTTATCACCCAGCAGTGCTCCTGAAGATCTACATCTACGGTTACCTCAACCGCGTACAGTCCAGTCGCCGCCTTGAGCGCGAGTGTCAGCGCAATGTGGAGTTGATGTGGCTGACAGGCCGTCTGGCACCTGATTTCAAGACGATTGCCGACTTCCGCCGAGACAACGGAACTGGTATTCGTAACGTGTGCCGCCGCTTCGTGACGCTGTGCCGTGAACTCAAGATGTTCACGCAAGCCATTGTGGCCATTGATGGCAGCAAGTTCAAAGCCGTTAACAGCCGAGATCGCAACTTCTCGGAGGGCAAGATTGATCGGCGGCAAGAGCAAGTCGAACAAAGCATTCAACGTTACCTGGATGCTTTGGAGACGGCGGATCGGACCCAGCCAGCGGAATTGGAGGCTAAGACCGCACGGTTGCAAGAGAAGATCAAGACGTTGCGCGCGCAAATGCGGAAACTGGATCAAACACGCGAGCAGCTCAAAAGCGAACCGGATGGGCAATTGTCAACAACAGACCCTGACTCACGCTCAATGATCTCGCAGGCCAAGGGATCAGGCTTGGTTGGCTACAACGTACAGGCTGTGGTGGATGCCAAACATCATCTGATCGTCACACACGAAGTGACCAACGTCGGCAATGACCGCGCTCAACTCAATGCAATGGCTCAAGCGGCGCGACAGGTTATGGAGCACAAGCGTCTGCAGGTCTTTGCTGATCGTGGCTACTTCAACGGTCTTGAAATAAAGGCTTGCGAAGACAGCGGTATTGCGACCTTTGTGCCCAAGCCAATGACTTCCAAAGCTAAAGCTGCAGGCCGCTACAGTAAAGCCGACTTCATCTATATCGCTCGGGATGATCAGTACCAATGTCCTGCTGGACAGCGAGCGATTCATCGCTTCAGCCGAGTGGAAGACGATCTGCTCATTCATGTCTATTGGTCAAGTGCCTGTCCTAAATGCCCGCTGAAGGCTAAGTGCACGACCAGCAACTATCGGCGTATTCGGCGCTGGGAGCACGAGGCTGTTCTCGAACGCGTTCAGCAGCGGTTGGATCTCAAGCTTGATGCAATGACACTGAGGCGGCGTACGGTGGAGCATGTGTTCGGTACGCTCAAGTATTGGATGGGTGCAACGCACTTCCTGATGAAGACGTTGCCGCACGTCAGAACAGAGATGAGTTTGCATGTGCTGGCCTACAACCTTAAACGGGTCATCAGCATCCTGGGCTTCGATGGCACGATGCGAGCGATGAGGATGGCAGGGGCTTGAGAGCCCTTATCCATTGATATTTGGCTTCTGTAGGGTTTCTGAGAGGGCGTATGCCCTCTCATGCGCCTCGAAATTGATCAAATTCTGCGCGAATGCCGCCAGCACCTCTGTGGGCTAAGAAAATGCCTGCGCAGATGCGTTTCCACACAGCCTCGGCCG
>NZ_NESM01000011.1 GCF_002778285.1 Limnohabitans sp. 15K | reverse complement strand
TGTTGATTGGCCTTAAAAACTGAGCCACTTTGAGAGGAATTTGCATCCAAATTTGAGCCACTTCATTGGCCTATCCTGCTCATTTTTTGAGCAAGGGTGGCCGGGAGTGATCAACGTGGGAACTTTGAGTAAATTGCGCCGCCTCGTCTTGCGAGATGGCCTGTCAGTGCGCCAAGCCAGCCTCAGGCTTGGAATTTCCAGAAACACGGCCACCAAATGGCTCAGCGAGCCTGAAATGGTTGAGCCCCAATACCCTGTTCGGCAGACCTCAGCCAGTGTGCTGGACCCGTACAAGGAGCAGCTTGTCACTTGGCTCAAAGCTGACAGCCGCCGCAACAAGCGCGAGCGGCGTGGCGTCAAGGCCTTGTATGAGGCTTTGCGCGCCATGGGCTACGGTGGTAGTTCGACGCCGGTGTACCGGTTTGCTCGGCGCTGGAAGCATGAGCAAAGCCATGCGCCCAAGAACGTGGGGTTTGTGCCGATGCACTTTGAGCTGGGCGAGGCCTTCCAGTTTGACTGGAGCTGTGAGTACGCCTTCATTGGAGGGTTGCGCCGCCGATTGGAGGTGGCGCACATCAAACTGGCCGCCAGTCGGGCGTTCTTACTGGTGGCCTACTTTACGCAAACCCATGAGATGCTGTTTGACGCCCATGCCAGGGGCTTTGCTGTGTTTGGCGGCGTGCCCAAACGGGGCATTTACGACAACATGAAGACGGCGGTGGACAAGATTGGCAAGGGCAAGCAGCGCAGTGTCAACGCGCGGTTTGAGGCGATGACGGGGCATTATTTGTTTGACCCCGAGTTTTGCAACCGTGCGGCTGGATGGGAGAAGGGCATCGTCGAGAAGAACGTGCAAGACCGCAGGCGAGGGGTGGTTCGCGAGATCACTGAGCGGCGCTGGAGCAGTCTGGCCGAGCTCAATGACTGGCTCCAGCATGCCTGCCAAGATGCCTGGCAAGAGTTGGCACACCCAGAGTGGCCAGAGCTGAGCATTGCCGATGTTTGGCAAGATGAGGCGAGCCGCTTGATGCCTTGTCCCAAGCCCTTTGATGGGTACGTTGAACAACCGATTCGGGTGACCTCTACATCGCTGATTCAATACCAACGCAACCGCTACAGCGTGCCTTGCGAGTGGGTGCATGGGGTGGTGAGTTTGCGCGTCTACCCAGAGTACCTGTTGGTAGTGGGGCTCGATGGGCACAGTGCCCGGTTGGAGCGTCACTTTGGGCGGGATCAAACCATTTACGACTGGCAGCACTACATTGCCTTGGTCGAGCGCAAGCCCGGGGCGTTGCGCAATGGCGCCCCCTTCAGGGAAATGCCAGAGCCCTTGTTGGAGTTGCAGCGTCAATTACTCAAACACCCAGGAGGGGACCGGGTGATGGCGCAGGTGCTGTTGGCGGTGAACTTACACGGGCTCGAAGACGTATTGGTGGCCACCGAGTTGGCACTGCAGGCGGGCCGGGTGAGTGCCGAGCACGTGCTCAATGTGATTGCCCGGCTTAAGGAGCCTGCGCCTGCGCGCCTGGAAATCAGCACGCCCCTGCAGCTGAACACGCCTGCGCTTGCCAACTTGGAGCGCTATGACGCTTTGAGAAATGAACAGGAGGCGCGTCATGAGTGATGTGGTCGATGGGCTCAAATCATTGAGTCTGCATGGCATGGCCAGCGCTTGGCCGGAGGTTCTGGGAACGGCCAGGATCAAAGCGCTGGACCATGAGGTGGTGTTGCACCAACTGATCAAGTCGGAGGCTGCGCAGCGCGAGGTGCGTTCTATGGCCTATCAAATGCGCATTGCCCGCTTCCCCGCGCACCGGGATTTGACGGGGTTTGACTTCGCGCAGGCGCATGTGGACGCGAATTTGGTTAAACAATTGCATGAATTGCAGTTTGTGGACTCGGCACACAACGTGGTGTTTGTGGGTGGGCCGGGCACGGGCAAGACGCACTTGGCCACCAGCCTTGGGGTGCAAGCTATCCGCGCAAAGGGCAAGCGGGTGCGTTTCTTCTCCACGGTGGAACTGGTCAATGCCTTGGAGCTTGAGAAATCCCAGAACAAGCACGGGCAGTTGGCCAATCGCTTGATGTATGTGGATTTGGTGATCTTGGATGAGATGGGGTATTTGCCGTTCACCCAATCAGGCGGCGCGTTGCTGTTTCATTTGCTGTCCAAGCTATACGAGCGAACCAGCGTGGTGATCACGACCAATCTGAACTTCTCGGAGTGGGCAAATGTATTTGGCGACGCCAAGATGACCACGGCGCTGCTGGACCGGCTCACGCATCACTGCCACATTGTGGAGACGGGCAACGAGAGTTGGCGCTTCAAGCACTCTCAGGCGATAAGCCAGAGGGGCAAACAATCCAAAACGAAAGGAGCTAAAAACACAGAACAGCTAAACTTATCCACAACCGAATAAGCCAATTCTTTAAAAACCAGTGGCTCAATATTCGATGCAAACACTGGCTCAGTTTGTCTGGCTAATCAACA
>NZ_NESM01000010.1 GCF_002778285.1 Limnohabitans sp. 15K | reverse complement strand
AGCGAAAGCAGCAGTTCGCTTCTTGTTGGAAAGTCTGGCGGTGCTAAATAACGGTCATTGCCCATTAAGCCTTCGTTATGGGGCGGGATCTGAAACAACTTTCGCTTTCGCCGATTTTCAAGATCCGGTCCCAAGACCACTGATCAAGATGCCTGACGGTGGTTCAAGTCATCAATTTTCTGTATTGAATAAAGCCACTCTTGTCGGCAATCTTGTCGTACAAGTGCATGGCATCGGTGTTGGTCTCGTGCGTGAGCCACCAAACTCGGCTGCCGCCTTGCGCTTTTGCTGCCGCATACACATGATCGATCAATGCGCGTCCCACGCCTTTTCCGCGCAGTTCAGGCGCTGCGAATAGGTCTTGCAGGTAAACGTAGTCTCCTGCAGTCCAGCAGCTGCGGTGAAAGATGTAATGCACCATACCAATAAGCAAACCTTCCTTTTCGGCCACTGCGCAGTGCATTGGCTCAGTAGGGTCAAGAAACCGCACCCACGTTTGTTGTGTCACAGCCTCGGGGATGTTGGTTTTGTAAAAAGTTTGGTAGCCCTGCCAAAGTGGGAGCCACTGGTGGAAGTCGGCTTCGCGTGCCATTCGTATCATCATTTCGATTCCTCCAATTTAGAAAATCCGTTTCACGGCTGTTGAATTGGCTTTGCGTTGCGCATCGCATTCGCAAGCTCTAGGTCGCCTTGCCTTGCCAGTACGTCTGAGGCATTGAGGCGGTCTCGGTCCTCACGGTTCTGGCTCAGCTTGGCCTTACCTT
Source organism: Limnohabitans sp. 15K (assembly GCF_002778285.1). Classification (GTDB taxonomy): domain Bacteria; phylum Pseudomonadota; class Gammaproteobacteria; order Burkholderiales; family Burkholderiaceae_C; genus Limnohabitans_A. Next base: position 2,136 of record NZ_NESM01000010.1, on the reverse strand, counting down.
CCATCCGTGTGATGGAGATTTCAATGCCAACAATGGCTTTGAGCATGCCGTCGATGAACTCGGGGGTTGAATCTCCCATCTTCCATGGTTTTTCTTCTATGGCTTCATGCTTGCGAGTCAGGCGACCCACCACGCCACGCACAAACTTTTCCGTGTCCTGAACGACCATGCGTCCATGGACGTGCACAACCTCGTAATTCCAAGTGGGTACTTGGCGATGGAATTCGTGTTTGCTGGGATACCAGTTTGGGGAAATGTAGCTTTCTTCGCCGCGAAAAATCACCAATGCGTCCATTCCATTGCCGCATTGTTGCCAAACGGGATTAGCCCTTGCCACATGCGCCGTGAGCACGCCACGGCCAGCATCCAGTTCGAAAGGAATGTGATTGGCGTCCAGGCCCTCGGGGGTCATAGTCACCAGAACGCCCAAAGGGTGGGCCTGAATGATCTGGTGCATAAGCTCAGCGTTTTTGATCGAAAAGTGGGCTGGAATGTACATGGTTTCAACGGGTCTCTGAAGAATTTGATGACCGGATTTTCAGGCAATTCTGGTTTACCATGAAGATCCATTTATAAACAAATTAAACATACCAGTTCAGCATGCAAAAAATCGGATCGGTCCAGCGGGTCTGTGAAATTTTCCGACTCAAGATTCATGCTGGAGAACTCAGCCCGGGCGAGAAACTGTCCTCAACCCGCGCATTGGCATCCGATCTGGGCGTCTCTCGGTCTACTGTGGTCACCGTTTACGAACAACTCGTGTCCGAGGGGTATATCGAAACAGCACATGGTTCACGCGCTCGCGTGTCCTTGAACTTACCTCACCCTGCGAAGGCACATCGTCCATCCCTGAAACCCATTCCAAGCGAGCAACGCAAGCTGTCGGCCTACGGGCGTCGTACCTCGGCATTGAAGCTACCCGTAACGCCTGAAATCAAACCAAGAGAAATCAACTTTCTCTACGGCGCCATTGCGGATGAAGACTTTCCCCGGCTCATGTGGAGAAAGATCTACAACCAAGCGCTTATGAAGCGGCAGTCCAGTCTTTACTATGCCGCGCCCGAAGGTGCAGCCGAGTTGCGCTCCGAACTTCAGGGCTATTTGCTGCGGGCAAGAGGTTTGTCGTGCTCTCAGGAGCAAATCATCATTGTCCAAGGCGCACAACAGGCCATTGATCTTTGTGCGCGGCTGCTGGTGGAGCCTGGATCAGAGGTCTTGATGGAAGAGCCTTGCTATTTGGGTGCACGGCTGAATTTTGAAGCCATGGGGGCTAACGTTTCGCCGATCACCGTCGATGAACAAGGACTCATGTGCGACCAGTTGCCAAATGTCAAAAACGCGCTGGTCTATGTGACCCCATCGCATCAATTCCCGCTTGGGTCCGTCATGTCCATCAGCCGCCGTCGTGAACTCCTGGCATGGGCGGCCAGAAACCGCTGCTGGATCATCGAGGACGACTATGACAGTGAATTTCGCTACGGCTTAAAACCTGTGCAGACGCTGCAGTCGCTGGATGTCGATGGCTCAGTCATCTATATCGGAACGTTTTCGAAGACACTTTCACCGCAGTTGCGACTCGGGTATCTGGTGTTGCCTGCGGAACTGGTGAAGGTTTTCCGTCAGGCCAAGCAACTGACTGATCGACATACGCCGAGTCCTGATCAATTAGTGATTGCCCAACTCATCCAAAGTGGGGCCTACGAAAGACATATCAGGCGGGTCAGAAGGGCGAACGAGACCAAAAGGGCTGTACTGATCGAGGCGATCCAAAAATTCCTGCCCAAGCGTGTTGAAGTTGAAGGTACTGCTTCAGGTTTGCACATCGTCGTCTGGTTGGAAGATTTTCAAATCGAAGATGAACCAAATCTGATCGCGCGCGCCAAAGCAATCGGGATAGGCATTTGGAGCATCACGCCGCTTTACTCGGCAGGCGACAAGCTCAGGCGGAAAAAGTGTGCCGGACTGGTCATGGGCTATGCCGGGTTGACGCCGACTGAAATCAAAAAAGGGGTTGCGCGATTGGCGCAAGCAATTCAGCAGAACTGAGTTCGCTCAATGGCTGATCAGGTCCGGTCCCGGCAATCTCAGGGTCAACTGCTGCCAGTCACTTGCGCCGATTAAGCGACTGCAATCAGC
>NZ_NESM01000001.1:1262500-1881021 GCF_002778285.1 Limnohabitans sp. 15K | reverse complement strand
CCAAAACGAAAGGAGCTAAAAACACAGAACAGCTAAACTTATCCACAACCGAATAAGCCAATTCTTTAAAAACCAGTGGCTCAATATTCGATGCAAACACTGGCTCAGTTTGTCTGGCTAATCAACAGGATGAATTCGTACCGCCCTTTCTTGCGTTGGTCTTCATGTTGTTTGTGGGCTTGGCACCACCTGCAGTGGTGTTGTCCAGCTTTGCATCTTCGAGCATGATGACCTTGTTGGGGGTGTTTGCCCTAGCGGCAATGATGACAAGCTCAGGCCTCAGTAATCGAATTTTTCTTTGGCTACTCTTGAAATTGCCCAACCGCCCGCTGTGGCATCAGGTCAGCTTGATACTTTACGGTTTGGTGTTGTCCACGGGGACTCCCTCGGCAAACAACCGCATTGCATTGATGATGCCCGCATTCGACGACATGCGACTTGGTTTGCGACTAGCACCTCGCAGTGCGAACGTGACTGCTCTTTTCACCGCAACTTTTGCCGGTGCATTTCTGTTTTCATCTTCACTGGCAACCAGCAAGTCAGCCACGATTTCGGTCTTTGGTTTTTTGCCGACTCATCTGCAGGACGACTTCGGTGGGCTGTTCTGGCTGTCGGCGGCAGCTTTTTCCACCCTCGTCTTGCTAGGGTGCCATTTTTTAGCCAGCCGTTGGGTATTTCGTGATGTCGAAGTTGCCGAAGTCTCGCGGGCAATGCTGGCCGACCGTCTCAAATTACTTGGTGCACCTAGCATGGCAGAGAAGGTCACCGCTTCGGGCTTTGTACTTTTTCTCTTAGGTGCGATGACCACCAGTGTCCATCATGTCAGTCCCGCAGCAGTTGTTGGTGCGGTGTTGATCTATCTGCTGGTCACGGGTGCCATGACCAAGAACGATCTGCAAAAAAATGTGGACTGGCCGATGATTGTTTTTCTCATCAGCACCGACTGCTTGATCAAGGTCATGGATTATCTGGGCCTGACGGCTGAACTGGCTCAGTCGCTTCGGGGAATGTCAGCATTCATTCATGGCGACACTTACCGCTTCATTGGATTGGCCCTATTTGTGGTCCTGCTCCTTCGTCTTTTCTTTCCGATCCCTGCAGGTATGCTTTTGTCCGCAGTCATCTTGTTGCCAATTGCGCAGAGCCAAGGAATACACCTGTGGTTGTGCATATTCGTCATTACAGTCTTCTCAGATATCTGGTTTTTCCGATACCAGATAACTCCCTACATGATCGCCGTCAACGCTGGTGTGACTTCTGTGATGGACGAGCGAGCCTTTTTGCGCCATAACTTACTGATGAACGGTGCTCGTTTGCTTGCAGTGTTGGGCTCTCTTCCCTTGTGGAGCTGGATGGGGTTGGTATGACCCCTCACTCAAGTCGATTGCTTCGTCAAACCCTGGTCGCTGTTTTCTTGGTCACGAGTTTGCTGCTTCTGACCATTTTCAACGCCACTAAGCCCCGTATCCTTGTGCTTCACTCTCTCAGCCAGGCATCATCATGGACTTCAGCCATGGACGCAGGCTTCAACAAGGTCTTGGCATCCAACCGCATGCCAGTGTCCGTTACGCGTGACTACCTGAACCTAGACATCCTCGCCGACGGGGTGGACACCCAGGTTCTGACTGCTGCAGTTGGTCGAAAAATCGAACAGTTTGATCCACATGTGCTGATTGCGGTGGATGATGAAACCAGTGAACTTGTGGCGCGGCATTACGTGGGCCGCAGGGACATGAAAATCCTTTACACCGGTCTAATGGATGAGCCCGTAAGCTACGGTTATAGCGCCAGCAGCGGCGTCGGGGGCATTCGCGAACAATTGCCCTTGCAGGCTATCAACAGGCTGCTCGAACAGACGAATCCCACAAAATCCCTAAATATTGCGGTAGTTGGTGTGGATGATCTGACGGGCCGCGCTGAAATGGAGCAGGTGTTGCGTTACGACTGGGGACGCCACCGCATCAGGGCACAGGCGCTGGTTGGTAACTTTGAGGCCTGGAGAGCCTTTGTGTCAGGACCTGCACGCGGCGCTGACATTCTATTGGTGCTGACGACAGACAAAATACCAGCTGTACCAGGGAGTCGGCGCATGGCACCAGAGGCTGATGTGACCGCTTGGACGGAACAGCACGCCGTGCCCTTGCCTATTGGTGTGCGTGCTTCGTACGTGCGCTTCGGTGGCGGATTGGCCGTTTCATCATCGCCAACTGAACTGGGAGCGAAGGCCATGGAAATGGCCCTCAGGCAACTCGCCAATCCCGAACAGCGGCCCTCTGCATCAAGTCAGGTTAACTCTTCATATGACATATCAATGCGCCGCTCCGCTTGGGTAAGACGTGGCTTTAAACCGCCAGAAATCTACCTTGAGGCGGCACGGGCTGCAGGACAACTGTATCCTTGAAGACCAGAGGTCATAAGACTGGGATTTCGCAAGCTTTACCGGTGACTTTTTCGACACAGCGAATCCGCGATGGGGGTGGTGTCAGAGGTGAGTTGGCGGTGAAGCGGGAGAGATAGGCCTGTAAGGCATCCATATCTGTGGCTGCAATATTCTGCAGGGAAATGCGCTGGTTGGTAAAAGCAGTGAAGTAGTCGCCGCCATAGACGGCCAAAAATTCCACTGTTACGACTTTGTAAATGGCATCGAGTACCAACGGTTTGCCATGAATTCGAACCGAATCAAGGTCGATCATCTTGCCTGTACCGCTCGCTTTGCCTTGGCCTTCTGGGCTAAAAGTCCACGTGTAGGTCAGGCTGTTGCTGGGTTGCAGTACCCGCCCGCAGATGCCCTTGTATCGCTTGCCAGTGCAGTTGGGCGCCTCCCATTGCTGTTCGAGCAATCGGATCAGGGATTCGCCAGTCATCTCGACCCTGTAAAGGGCATCCCCGAAGGGCGCGACACCGAACAGGGTTTCATAGTCGACCTTGCCACCTTCTAGCATGGGCAGGTAGTTTCGCAGCCCCCCGGGGTTGATGAAAGCCACATCCGCTGTTTGACCATCGGGTACGGGCATGGCAAGGAGTGCGTCGGCAAAGACCCGGCCAATGGGGTGGTCGGCTACATCTATCCTGGTTCCGCTGCTCACCACCTGCCCGGCGCCGTCGATGTCGGTACGCAAAATATTGCTGTTAATGAAGCCCAAAGCACGGGTTCTTAGCGGCCGGGTGAGTTGGTCGTAGAACTCCACCAAGCGAGAAACTTGCGGATCCGGTGAGAGGATGGAGTAGCCCTTCGGAGCGGTCGCAGTAAGGTCGTTGATGATGGGCACTGTTTTGCCTGATTTGGACGTCACGCCGCGACCTGGTCTGATGCTTAAGTTGATCTCGGTTGCCATGCGACCATAGGAGCCAGCCTGACTCAGCAAAATACCGTTGATCTCGCACAAGTAATCGAAGTGGGTGTGCGCACTGAGCACCACATCCACGGTTGGTGGTAGTGAAGAGACAATGGATTTGATTGGTCCAGCAAGATCAGCACAAGTCTGATCTCTTAGCGATGAGGTGCTGGTGGAGCCTCCTTCGTGGAGTAGCACCACCACAGCTTCCACCCCCTCTTGTTTGAGCCGTGCAGCATGTTCTCGTATCGTACTGACTTCATCGAGAAAGGTCAGGCCTTGCGCGCCCCGTGTGGACTGTGGTGTATCGCGAAGGGTCAGGCCAATAAAGCCGATGGATACTGACCCTACCCGACGCACGAATGTTGCTGGGAACAGGCTCTTTCCTGTGTCATGGTCGATCACATTAGCTGCCAGGTAGGGAAACCGCGCTCCTTCAAAAGCACCTGTGCGGGCGCAACTGAACTCCTGCGCACTGCTTGTCGGTACCCCTGTGGCGCAGCCGCCGTTCTGCAGTCTTTTGAGCTCGGCCTTGCCCCGGTCGAATTCGTGATTACCAACCGCACTGACCTCCAGTCCGATCAGGTTCATGGCTTCAATGGTGGCCTCGCCTGTTGTCCAAGTGGACAGTGCCGGTGAGCCTCCGACAAAATCGCCAACCCCGACAAAAAGAGTGTTCGGCGATTGCGCACGTGTTTGTCGGACAAGGCTGGCAAGGTAAGCAGCGCCTCCGACATTGACACGCACATCTGCACCGCCGTCGGGATCGGGTAGGCTCATGACCAGTTGCTTTTCTGGGAGCAGATAGCCGTGAAAGTCGTTCACAGCGAGTATTTTTACACTCACGGGAGCCTCATGACTGCTGCCACAACCTTGCAACAGCCAGACTGACAGCATGGCCAGCACGACGATTGATACATATCTCCCGATACGTGTTTTGTAGCCCAGTAAGGGTTCTGATTCAAATTGATGTATTGGTTTTCTCATACGCGATAGACATGAATATGACCCATTAGCGGAGTAACTCAATCTCAGCACTACTGCACCAAGACCTTGCGTCCGCCAAACCAAGGTTTTCTGAAATCCTCGCCAACGCCTCTTATGAAACATCCAAAATTGCTAGAAGTGACCGACTCATAAAGTAAAAGCTTCATGGATTCACGCTGTCACTGATCAATCGACGTTCAAGGGCAAGAGGAAAACTTAGGTGAATTGTGAGCCCCATGATTGATCGGCACCAGACGGCGTTGTCCAAAATTAAGTATTTAAGTGACTAAAAAAATCCAATGTCGGTATTTGTCGAATTTGTATTTTCAGAGTCGTGTACAGCTTGAGCTAGGATTTGATGGTCATTAGTGGGACCCTCGTTCCTCTTGGTGCAGGAGCAATCGTATGACCGGAAAATTGACAGAAAAAATGATGGGTCTACTGGCCATGACAGCTTTGCTTGTTGCGTGTGGCGGCAACACTCAGCCTGAGCCAGTAACTCCGCAATCTCCGTACATAGGTAAATGGGGCACCTGCGATGGCAAGGGTCGAATGGATTGGCTGCAGATCAGACCAGGGGCGGCTCAAGAGCAGATGCTGCTAGAGGTTGAAACTACTTTTCATACAAAACCCGATTGCTCTGGGAGTCCCGGCGCATATCTGACGCACTCTCAATCCAGCATCGTGGCTGAGAAAACCGGGCAGGTTATCGCGACGATTATGTTGTCCGATATCGCGCGCACCGTACAAGCAGCCGCTTTCAACACAACCACTAAAGCTGGCACCCTGCGTGTGCTCTCCAGCGGCATGACAGTTGACTACTCCCGACTCAATAATGCACCTGGCATTTGGTGTGTAAAAGGGGTGGGTGGATCGGAATACTGTTTCCAGGAAGACGACGAAACTTTGATTGAGGGCGACGCCCAATTGGCCTTTTACCGGGAAAATGACCTGCTTTATGCCTTTGTTCGCAACGACAAGGATGGAACCTATAAACGTCCAGAAGTTTTCCAGCGGTATTGACGCTTAGCTCGCCTAGGGCCGGAAATAAATGAAAACGCAAACAGATGACGCGCCAAGTGTGCTGTTGGTGGAAGACGAGCCGGACCTCCGCGACGCTGTGGTTAATTTCTTACGCCTCGACGGAATCGAGGTGGTAGGTGTGGGTAGTTTAGGGGAAGCACTTTCTTTCCTTGAGCAGCAACAATTCGACGTCATCCTTCTTGATCTGGGCCTACCCGATGGCGATGGCTTGGACTTACTCCAACAGCGTAAAGATTTGAAGGAAACTGGCCTCATTATTACGAGCGCTCGCATTTCTAAGGAACACCGGCTCAAGGGCATCCGATGTGGTGCCGATGCCTACTTCGTTAAGCCCTTTGATCTCGAAGAGCTTTCTCTGCAGGTGCGTAACCTCACTCGCCGTGTGCGACGACAACAATCGGGTGACTGGCGACTTGATGAAGTGCAATGGTCATTGGTCACACCTATGGGGCTGGCGGTCAAACTCACCCAATCCGAAATTAGATTTCTTAAGCCTCTCATGCGTGCTGCTGGCGTTCCAGTCGACAGGCAGGAGTTGGTAACGAGTCTGGGCCATAAACCTGACTATTACGATGCTCGCCGAATGGAAATCATGGTCCGCCGATTGCGAAAGAAAATTGATCAGATTGGTAGCGAAGCGTTGCCGTTGCAGACGGTTTATGGCTTTGGCTTTGCCTTCACAGGGTCGGCGACCGTGCAGTCTGAGCCAGATTAAGGTCTGCCGTAACCTATGATTTTGTACGATTGACTATGTCTGTTTTTATCAAATTGCTAATGGTGTTCGCGCTGCTGTTGAGCGGATTGTCAACATCGGCGGCCACCTTGACTACGACAGTTTTGAAGTTCAATCCACTTGCAGATGCCACCTTTCTGGAAGACCCAGCTGGTCAACTTACCTTCGAGCAGGTCAGAGCAGCAGACGCACAATTTAAACATTGGGCGGGGCCTGGGAAATTGTTAAATTTCGGATTTACCCCGTCGGCCTACTGGATCAAGCTGCCTCTTGCACGAGAGGCGGACGCGCCGCAGGACTGGCTGCTCGAGATCGACTACACCAAGCTGCAGGACCTGGACTTTTATGCGCCCGATGGAACTGTGGTGCAGACCGGTAGCGCTCGTGCTTTCTTAAGCAGGCCTGTCTTTGACCGCTTTTTCATTTTTCCATTGAAGCTGACACCGCAGACGCAACCTTATTACTTGCGGGTGACCTCACGCTACGCGTTGACCGTCCCCTTGACGGTTTGGACCCCCAATGCCTACCAGGCTTCCCAGCAACGGTTTCATGCGTTGCAGTTCATGTATTACGGTGTACTGGCGGTACTGGCCATTTATGGTTTGGTTATTTTTCTGTCGATTGGCGATGGCCTCTTTGCAATCTACAGCGCGTACATCATCTCGGCTGCACTGGGGGTGTTTGCCAGCAATGGTTATGGCCGTCTTTTTGTCTGGAACGACTTCATAAAATTTGACGAAATCTCGCAAAGCCTCTTTTTGAGTCTGACGGCTTTTTTTGCAGTCATGTTTGCGCGCAGGTTAGTCCGTCTGGATTCGCGCAGCTGGTTGGATCGTTCTTTATCGCTGAGTCAGTGGATGTTTGCTCTAGCCTTCTTGATGTCTCTGGGGCATTTGGTCTATTCACACCTGCTGTTCTTGACCAATCAGATGCTCATGCTTAACTCAATGCTGATGGGTTTACTGGTCACACTGGCAGGCTTCAAAGCCTATCGACTGGACCGAAGCGGCATACGGTATTTTCTGCTGGGGTGGGTGGTTTTGTGGCTGGGTGTCTGTGGTGCTGCCTTGCGTGCTTTTGGCCTGATCCCTACTAACGGATTGACTTCTTATTTGGTGCAGATCACAACGGCAGTGGAAATGCTGTTGGTGGCGCTTGCACTCGGTGAAATATTGCGCCAGAAGCATCTCGCCCATGTTGCTACACAAGCACTGGCGCTGGAGGCCAACCAGGCCTTACTGGATCAGTCTAAGGCGTCTGAAGAAAAACTCACCCGGATGGTCCAAGAGCGAACTAACCAACTTGAGTCATCCTGGCGTGAAGAAAAGAATCTGCGTGAGCAGTATGTGAGGATTGGCTCCATGATCTCGCATGAATTTCGCACACCGCTCAGTATCATCTACAGCCAAGCCATGCTCATGCGCAAGGAGTACGCCAATGGTCTTGACGAGGTGGTTAAGCGGTTGAGTGCCATTGAAGGGGCCTCATTGCGGCTTAAGAGCATGTTCGACAAGTGGCTTCACAGTGATTCCCTGAATGAAACGCTAGCCACACTTGTACTTGGGCCTATCGATCTGGAAGCCTGGGTGCAACAGCAGCTTCAGGTTCAGCAACATTTATTGACCCGGCATAACGTGCACATGAACATGCCACTTCAAGCCTCAAAAGTCCTGGCTGATAAATATCAGCTGGAACTGGTTCTGAGTAACTTGCTCGACAATGCCGCCAAATATTCTCCTGTCGGGTCCACCATCACGGTTGGTTTACAAGAAAAATCGGGCTTAGTCGGTGTGTCTGTCACAGATCAAGGGCCTGGCATTCCATTAATGGACCAGGACAAAATATTCCGAGAATTTTTCAGGGGCTCCGTCGATAGCCAAGTTCGGGGGATGGGGTTGGGCCTTTCGATAGTTCAGCGGATTGTCCAAGCACATGAGGGCCATATTGAACTTGTCAGCACGCTTGGCGCTGGTGCCACCTTCATTATCTGGCTCCCTTGCGTGTCCTGAACTTCAGTAGCCGAGATTGAATTGGAATAAATACATTCAGCTTTGTCTACGCGTGCCTTTAGGGCGACCACTTGAAGGTCTTTACGAAGCCTGGCGAGATCGTATTCTCGAGCTAGTCATGATGGTTGTTAAGTTCTGAGTGTCGGCGAGAGTAGGCAAAATAGAACACCATTCCCAATGTCATCCATACAAGGAATGCAAGCCAGGTTGCTGCGTCCAGGCCGGCAAGAATCACTGCAATCAGCACAAGTGCCAGCAGCGGTATGAGGGGATACAGTGGCATGCGAAACCCGATCTGCGTTCCCGAGCGTTGACGTCGTAACACCATCACGCCTACGTTGACTACTGCAAAGGCCCCCAGTGTGCCTATGCTCGTTGCTTCGGCCAGTTGCCCCATGGGTACCAGAGCAGCCGGAAGAGCAATCAGCAGTGTCACGATGAGAGTGTTGGTCACCGGTGTTTGTGTTCGTGCATGTACCTTGGCAAATATCTTCGGCAACAAACCATCGCGGGCCATCGCCATGAGAATGCGAGTCTGTCCGTACATCACGACCAGAACAACGCTGAAGATTGAGACAACAGCCCCTAGTGCAATGATATTTCCTGCCCAAGTTCCGCCGACGGCGCTATTAGCCACACTGGCCAGCGCCGCCTCAGCGCCCTTTGATGCAAAGCCTTCCCAGCCGTATGTTCCCACCGCTGCGAGTGCCACCAACAGATAGAGAATGGTTACTAGCAATACGCTGCCCACAATTGCAAACGGTAGGTCACGCTGGGGGTCATGGGCTTCTTCGGCCGCAGTCGATGCGGCATCAAAGCCAATGTATGAGAAAAATACTTGTCCGGCGGCAGCGACAATTCCGGCCACTCCCAAGGGCGCAAAAGGCGTAAGCTTGTTTGCATCAAAAGCCGTAGCGGCAACGCAGCAGAAAAAAATCAGGACGACGATCTTGAGAAACACCATGAGGGTGTTGATCATGGCTGACTCAGAGGCTCCTCTGATCAGCAACAGTCCACAGGCCAGTACGACTATGAAAGCTGGGGCATTGAAGACCCCCCCCTGACCTGGCGGATTCGCAAAGTCGGGCGGTATGGCCATGTTCACCGAAGCCAGCAGTACGTTCAGATACTCACCCCAGCCTACCGCCACCGCAGCAACGGCAACACCGTATTCCAACATCAGCATCCATCCGACGCTCCAGGCCACGATTTCACCTAATGTGACGTAGGCATAAGAATAAGAGGAGCCACTAGAAGGTATTTTGCTGGCCAGTTCCGCGTATGACAGGGCCGACAAAAGCGCTGCAAGAGCTGCTACGGCAAAAGAGACCAATACGGCAGGCCCAGCTTTCTCGATTGCTGCACCCAATATGACAAAGATGCCTGAGCCAATGATTGAGCCTGTGCTGAAGCACAGCAGAGTCCAGCGGCCCATAGACCTCTTGAGCCCAATTGGATGTTTGTTTGAATGAAGGGTTTGCGGCGAAATAGAGAGTTCATATTGGGGATCCTGTCGAGACAGCGAGTGGTGGGATCAGAGGTGTGTGCATCACATTTAGGCGTACATGCGCGGGTATCGATTCAAGCCGCTGGTACGCCTCGGCTTTATGGGTCGATCAGTACCGCCCCTCGTGTCCAATTGACGCTTTGGCCTTTGTCGATCTGAACTCCAAATTGCCAAGGTAGAAGGCCTAAACCTTGTGGTCCAAACACCAGGGCCTGCATAAAGGTTCCATTGGCGCAGGCGTTTTGAGCAAAGCGATTGCCCGGTGCCGTGCGTCCTAGAAAAGGAAGAACCTGATTCCCGTAAGCGTCAGGGCCCGTGCAATTGGCCTGTAGATGTGAGCCCAGCTTGCCCACATCGTCGGTCGCGCGCCAGTCCGTTAGTGCAAAGCTCACGGACGAGGCGCCCACCAGGGTTGATGCGGAAAAGCCAGGAACTGTTGTGACCTCCCTGACCCGCATGCCGCGCAGCTGTGCGTCATACAGCTCGCTACAGGCCGCGAAATCATAGCGACCAGAGTCGATGAACAAACCCTCGATGCCCACGTCAAAGGCCTGCAGGCCGCCGGCTTGGCCAGTGTTATCCGGGTAGCAAACGTTGTTTGTCAGGCCCGATCCTGACTGGTTTAGGCGGATCATCGACAGCCTGGCCTGGTCCTGACCAAGTCCAAGCCAGCTTTGGCTGAAGACTCTGTGGCTTTTTCCTTTGACTGACACGGATACCGCCCGATTGTCTTGTGCGGTGGTGGCAAAGGCTATTTGAGCAGATGCGCCGCCGACTTCAAGCAGACCCAAAGTGGCTTCTCGACCAGTCTTGAAATTGCCAGCGATTTCGTTCAGATCGATCCAGGCAAAAAGGCCTTCTTCGATTCCACTGAGAGTCCCGATACGGCCGAGTTTCAATCCTGAGCGAGCCAACGTTGAACGGACACTGTCATAAATAGCGGTAGCTGCGGCGGGGTTTCGGCCCTCCACCAGTCGCATACCGGCAGTGGCCAAAAAATGAACTTCGACCAACGCTGGCGACACCCCACTTACTTGCAAATTGGCAACAAGTTTGTCGAGCAGCGGCTTTACGCCCAATGGGCCTGCATCACCAGGGGTGCTTTCGAAACCAGATAACGCCAAGCCGCCACTGTCCGCAAAACGCTGTTCAACCTGTAACGCATCACCTCGGAACATGCGTTCATAAAGTACAACCCGCGAACCGCTGCTCCCCGCATCGATAACTGCGACATGTTGGATGTGAGGATTAGGGCTTGGGGAGCCGCCGCAACCCGAAAGTAGGAAGTTGGCAGTCAACATGATGACTGCTACCGCGGCTTTCAGCCATGACCGTTCAAGGGTCAAATGAGATTCTTTAAACCCTTGCAAGAAACCCAAAGGGGTTGAAGAAGTTGACATGATTGTTTTTTTGAAGCGGGATTTTTGTAGACAAAGTTTGATCTTTTGCAATTGGCGAACATCAAAAAATTCTTTAGATGCAGACCTGTATTAACTTTAAATTGAATATGCCATTCGAGGGGCAGCCTTGTGGCTCAGGCCTTCATCTGTCGGAATTTGTCGTCAGCTGATGACGCTTTTTCAATCCTAATCGCGCTAGTCTGAAAGCCAATCTAATCGCTTGGTTTTCAGTCGGTGACGAGCAATTGATGAACGAAGAAAGTGACTCTAAGATGATCAAATTGTTGTGTCTGATGGTGGGTGCATGCCTGATGGCAGGCTGCCATTTTTCTTCCGCTCGCCCCTCGGTGGCCACATCCTTAGGGGTTGTAGAAGGTGTTTTCAGAAACGGCGCCATTGAATACCGCGGAATTCCCTACAGCCAGCCCCTCTCAGCAAAAGACCGTTGGACGTCGGCCACCCCGGTGCAAGCCTGGTCGGATCGCCTGGATGGTGCAGCTTTTGGCGGAGCCTGTCCTCAAACCGCTCGATTTGACTTGACTGAAGAAAGTCTCGAAGAAAATTGCCTGACGCTCAATGTGTCATCGCCTGCAAATGCAAGTTCGAATGAGCGTTTGCCAGTCCTCGTTTGGCTCCCGGGAGGTGGCTTTGTCGGAGGAGGTTCAAATCTTTACCGACTGGACAAACTTTCCCGCGAAGGCCGCATGTTGGTGGTCTCAGTGAACTACCGCGTTGGTGCGCTCGGGTTCATGTCTCATCCGTCACAGAAAGATCAACCTTGGAACGGCAATATTGGTCTCGAGGACCAGCGGCTCGCCTTGAAATGGGTACAACAACACATTGCCAAATTTGGCGGCGATCCGCAACGCGTAACGCTGGCAGGTGAATCTGCTGGCGCTGCGTCGGTATGCTTGCACTTGTTAAGCGGCAAACAAACCAGCGGTCTTTTCCGTCAGGCCATGGCTGCCAGCTATGGTTGTTTGTACCAATGGCCAACGGTAGCCAAGACGATTGTTTATGACGCCGCAACTACCGTCGACTTCTTCAAACCCAGCTGGCAGTTAATGGCTGAAAAGACTGGTTGCTTTGACCCTTCGCAGCCAGGCAGTAGTGCTGAGCTCAACTGCATGCGTGCCAAACCGCTCAAGCAGATCCTGCAAGCGCAGGAGGCCGTTGCAGCCATCAAGCCCGTGTTTCCTTTTGGCCCCAAGATCGACAACGGTCCCAACGGTACAGTGCCCTTGCCTGGGTATTCCAATGCCTTGCTGGCTGAGCACTTCAACCGTGTGCCTTTGTTGTACGGTGGCACCCAAGAAGAGCTTCGTTTGTATGTGGCCTACGATGTCCTTGGGCCACACAAGTTGATCAAGGATCCAGGCAGGATCACACCGCAGGAGCTCAAGGCCTACTTCGGTATTTATTACGGCCTTGATCCCCAGCGGCCCCTTGGCAGTCCACAAGCATGGGGAGATGCCGATTATCAGAAAATCATCGACGAATATTTTCCGGGTCGCGATGCAACCGCAGACGAGGTCGGATCCCTTTTTTCAGACTACATCCCTATAGCAGGCCTTAACAATTGCGCAGCTTTGGCCGCAGGCTCCAAATTCAGCCAGTGGTCTGCCACGGTCTATCAGTGGGAGTTCGCGGATCCTGATGCCAGGGTGCTCGGTGTGGGGATAGCCCCTGGCAAAGACCCTGGCATGGCCTTGGGGGCCGTGCACTCTTCCGAGTTGAACTACTTGTTTCCGAATCTTTCAAATACATCATCAATCAACGCGCAAGATTTACCGCCAAAGTCACAGTTGTTGGCCAACACATTGGTGCGTGCCGTATCTGAATTTGTAAGGACAGGCAATCCGAATATCCCAGACATTCCTCTATGGTCTGCCTACCGGAGCGACGCCCCCGAGAGGGTCATGCGCTTTTCAAGCGATGGCATTGCCAGCTACAACGCACGGGCTCATCATCGTTGCGCCTTCTGGGAAAAATTGGACCCCAAACTGAAGATGGAGAATTGAATATGGGCTGATTCAAGTACGAGGTGCAACAAAGATGAACCCGATAATGAGTGGCTGCGGATGTCAAGGCAGCTTGGCCACTCAAACCACCAAGTCCAAGTTACCAGATGTACAAGCTCATCAGCCGCGAAGAGCGATATCAAATTCACAGCCTATTGAAAGCCAAACAGGCCATCAGCGAGATACCAAACCAAATTGAAGATCGCAAGCAAGTGGGCCACTGGGAAGGTGATACCGTCATTGGCGTGACTCACAAACAAGCCATCGTGACGATGGTGGGGCGCAAAAGCAGCTTTGCATTGTTGGTTAAGCCGTCTAACAAATCTGCTTATTTGGTGAGCCAGGCCAACCAAGCCAAGCTCAAGCCCTTGAACTCAGGGGTGAAGACCTTGACGGTGGACCACGGCAAGGAGTTTGCCGATCACCAAGCCATCGATCAAACCCTAGGTGTAGCATCCCGACTTACTTTGCCGATCCGTATTGCAGCTGGCAGCGCTGCAGAAAAGAGAATTTCAACGGACTGCTGCGTCAGTACACTTCAATAAAGCGGCGAATGGAAACTGTCACCGATGCGGAGTTGAGGAGGTATTTCACGCCCCATTAACCCGTGTTTCAGTTCGTAATTAAATCTGTCATTGGAAAAACGCGCCGAAATTGAAAGGTAGAGGTTTTTCAATTTGGAAGTGCGCCCCGAACAATCGTCATGTTCGGGGTTTCAGCGAATTTATAAGCAACGATCATCTGAAAGATCTACAACTGTTTTTAATCGCTGATCCTCTGTCCGGATCTTGTTCAGCTGGATAAACATGTCTACGTAGCTGCCACTGTAACTATTTACCCATTGACCAGAAACGTAATCGGGCAAGATCCAATCGTGTTGTGCGCGCGGATCTGCTCGGCCGGGTGCGTAATTGTCAACAATAACGATATTGGGACGGTTCCATTGCGATGAGTCTCCCTCCAGTCCCATCCTCAATCGCTTACCCAGCCACCCAGATGGACATGCCGGTGATATTTGTAAGAACTTGTTGAAGCTCTCGACATTGGATTTCAAGGTATGTGACCACTTCTCGGCATCGTCTTCGTTGTAGTTGTAGTTGAGCCTGCCGTTGATGCGAAGACTGGTCATGGTCAGGAGGTCAAACCCAAATCCCAACTTATTGTTATAAGCATTGCCCCAGCTCCCGACGAACCAGTTATTGGAGGGGCGAACGACCAGTTGCAGAACGCGCAATTTGCTGTTTTCCGTGGCGCTGCGGTAGGCATCGAAATACTCTTTGTCTTTCGCGTTGCCGCTGTTCATGGCGGCTACTAAGTTGAGTTGGGCATCCACAATCCTCGATTTGATGTCACGCGCCCAATCAAACTCCTCGTAGGCACTGATCAGAGAATCTCCGCGCAATGTGAAGTTTTGACGGTCAAAGTTTCCGCACGGACTCTGCTGATAGTTCGGGTCCAGATTACTGCTGGCACTGCTACCCAAGACAACCACCACACGTTGACCGTCATCGAACAATTGACTTAAGGTTTTCTTCTGCCATCCCGTCTTAGCCAAATAAGACCCAAGGCGCCGCTCGATCATGGATAGGAGGTTATCGCGGGCCCGTCCATCATCGTAATTTAGGGTGATGTCCTGAAAATCCAGTATCAGGAATTCCTTGGCGTTGGCAGGTTGTCCCAGGAATGCACTTATTTCGTCAAGCGCAGTCATCAGACGTGTCTCGCTCCGATACATTCCGTGATTGAACCACCAGACACTGTCATCGGCACAACCACGGTGTGTAGCTTCCTCGACACGGAAATCGAGATACCTAATGCCGTCACTCAGCTGAGTGCCAATACTGCCTGATTGCGTTCGTGCCGTATTCATGCCATAGCGACTGTCCATGAAGGCAGTGCCTGAATCATGCGTACCTGGGATGACCAATTGATCGAGTCTCTTATCTTTGATGGTGCCCCAAGTCCGAGCCATCCAACCTGAACCAATTGCGGTTGCAGGCGCAGTAAGTGCTGGCGAGTCTGTGGACTGCGTCAGCGTATCCTGCCCACCACCGCAACCAGAAAGCATGATTGCGGCGATGCCAAGTACAAATAAGTTGAGTTTTCTCATGGTAATTGTGTGAATTTAAATTTTGCCGAAATTACAGAATGATCGCAGCCATGTCTGGACCCGAAAAGAAGCATGTGTTGTTGGCTTACTGATCGTAAAAATCACCGATTCAAGCTTGCCCAGAAAAGGGCTCGCCGAGTAGATGCTGACAATCCATCTTTACATCCAAGTGTTTTTGGGTCGATGCGGCCACTCACTAGAACATTGAAGAATTGCTTTTTCTAACCGAGGTGTCTGACTGAAATAAATGATACGGTCCGTACGGTCATGGCACAACACTTCGCGGGTGGCGAAGTTGATGTGTCGCTATTCGTCGGTTTTGACCTGCCGATTTGAATTCTTGTTGATTAAAAATTTAACTGCGTCGCGATTGCAGGGCAGAGGCGTTTGTTGTCGGCACTAGCGCAATTGGAAGAAGACGGGGTGGAGACGGTTCAGAAAAGATCTTGACCCGCAGCCATTACGTGTGGGAACGGCTGCAGGGCATCTCAGGGGGCAATTGCATCAGCACAGTTGCAGCTCTGCACGGCTTGGTGTCATTAAATGTTGTGGGTCAAGCTGCTTCAGCAGTAAGGCAGCGACCGACCACAGCTCTTTATAGAAGTCGTATAGTTCGACACAGTAACGAACACACCCCATCGTGCTCAAGATCCATTCTCACGATGTACGATCTTTTTTCCCAAATATTCAGATCAAAATGACCATGAACCACATGTTTTTTCCCAAAATTTGCGGGCCTTTCACAATAAACTTGGCCGACAAGGCCTAACGCCCACACCCCCCGATCTCACCAACCAGAACCGCCAACACCATGACCGACGCCAGCACTTACACCCCACCCTCCGTCTGGACCTGGAACAAGGCCAGCGGCGGACGCTTTGCCAACATCAACCGCCCCATCTCGGGTGCGACGCACGAACAAGACCTGCCACGCGGCAAGCACCCGCTTCAGCTGTACTCGCTGGGCACGCCCAATGGCGTGAAGGTGACGGTGATGCTCGAAGAGTTGCTGGCTTTGGGGCACACGGGTGCCGAGTACGACGCTTGGCTGATCCGCATCCAAGAAGGCCAGCAGTTCAGCAGCGGCTTTGTGAGCGTGAACCCCAACTCCAAAATCCCTGCGCTGCTCGACTGCAGCAGCGAGCAGCCCGTGCGTGTGTTCGAGTCTGGTGCCATCTTGCTGTACTTGGCCGAAAAGTTTGGTACCTTGGTGCCCACCGATCCGGCCAAACGTGCCGAATGCATGTCATGGCTGTTTTGGCAAATGGGCAGCGCGCCTTATTTGGGCGGTGGCTTTGGCCATTTTTATGCCTATGCGCCCACCAAGATCGAATACGCCATCGACCGCTTTGCCATGGAAGTCAAACGCGAAATGGACGTATTGGACAAACGCTTGGCCCAGAGCCGCTTCATCGCGGGCGACGACTACACGATCGCCGACATTGCCATTTGGCCTTGGTACGGTGCACTGGCCAAAGGCCTGATGTACGAAGCGGGCGAATTTTTGCAGGTGCAGGAATACACCCATGTCCAGCGCTGGGCCGAAGAGCTGGCGCAACGACCCGCGGTGAAGCGCGGGCGCATGGTCAACCGCGTGATGGGTGCGCCAGAATCGCAATTGCACGAGCGCCACGACGCGGGTGACTTCGACACCCGCACGCAGGACAAACTGAACAAAGCTTAAGTTCAAGCTTTTATTGACGTTCTGGGGTCTAGCCCGCCGCCCACCGTGTTCAACGGGCCATGCAACTCGCTGGATCTTCGCTTTCAAGAACCTGGGCAGCCCACACGCCCAGCTTGGCGCAATCCGAGCGCAACACCTGTTGTTTGACCGACAAGATTTGCGAGGGGTGCATGGAAAAACTGCGCAGCCCCATGCCTAGCAGCAAACGGGTCATGGTCACATCACCCGCCATCTCACCACACACCGACACGCTTTTGCCTTGGCGGTGACCTTCGGCAATGGTGTCGGCAATCAGGCGCAACACGGCCGGGTGCATGGGGTCGTACAAATGGGCTACCGACTCGTCAGCGCGGTCAATGGCCAAGGTGTACTGGATCAAATCGTTGGTGCCAATCGACAAGAAGTCAAAGTATTTGAGAAACAGGCGCAAAGACAAAGCCGCTGCCGGAATCTCGATCATGGCCCCCAGGCGAACTGGGCCATAGGCCACGCCCCGGCGGTCCAGTTCGTGCCTGGCCTGATCGATCAGGGCGATGGTTTGGCGAATCTCGCTGCCATGCGCCAGCATGGGAATCAGCAAATTGACTTGGCCATGGGCTGCGGCACGCAAAATGGCCCGCAGTTGGGTCAAGAACATGGCCGGGTCGGCCAAGCACCAACGGATGGCCCGCAAGCCCAGTGCAGGGTTCAAGTGCGAGGCTTCGTGCCGTGAGTCGTCCAGCGGCTTGTCCGCCCCCACGTCCACGGTTCGGATGGTCACGGGCAAGCCGTTCATGCCATCCAAGGCGCGACGGTAGGCTTGGTATTGCGCCTCTTCGTCGGGCAAATGGCCCTGACGGCCCATGAACAAAAATTCGCTGCGAAACAAGCCCACACCCAATGCGCCTGCGGTGACCGCGGCCTGGGTGTCTTCGGGCATTTCAATGTTGGCGAGCAGCTCGATTTTTTGGCCGTCCAGCGTGACGGACGGCGTGTGGCGCAATCGGGCCAGGCGTTCGCGCTCCAAATCGCCCTGGCGCTGCTTGAAGCCGTAGTCGGCCAAGATGATGGGCGATGGGTCCACGATGACCACGCCCGCATCACCGTCGATGATGACCCAATCGTCTTGCTTGACAAGTTGGCTGGCGGTGCGTGCACCCACCACCGCCGGAATGTCCAAGCTGCGCGCCACGATGGCGGTGTGCGACGTCTTGCCGCCCACATCGGTCACAAAGCCCGTGAAAACACTTTGCTTGAACTGCAGCATGTCGGCGGGTGACAAATCGTGGGCCACCAGCACCAGTGGTACATCGATGTCGCCCAGTTGCAGCTCTTGCTGTGGGCGCTGGGGGCGTTTGGCCTGCGCCACCAAAGAGCCGGTGCCTTTGAGGCAATGCAAGACCCGCTCGCCAACTTGCTCCATGTCGGCTTTGCGCTCGCGAAGATAGGGGTCTTCCATTTCCTCAAACTGGCGAACAATAATCTCCAGCTGGCTGGTCAAAGCCCATTCGGCGTTGTACAGGCGCGTTTTGATCCAATGCACCACGCCCGACGTCAGTTCTTCGTCTTGCAACAGCATCAGGTGCACGTCCAGCAGTGCCGCCAGTTCATGTGGCGCATCTTTGGGCATGTCTTTTTGCAACCGCTGCAGCTCATCGACCACCGCGTCGCGGGCCACGCGCAAGCGCTGGATTTCAGCATTGACTTGGTCGGCCGCCACAAAGTAGTGCGCCACATCGACCCGACTGGAGGCCACCAGAACCGCACGGCCAATGGCGATGCCACGCGCCACCGCCAAGCCATGGATGCTGAAGGTCATGGCTTATTCACCTTCGCCAAATTTGTCGTTGATCAGCGCCAGCAGCGCTGTCAACGCCTCTTCGTCGCGCTCACCCGAGGTGTCAAGGACCACTTCGCTGCCCAAGCCTGCGGCCAACATCATCACGCCCATGATGCTTTTGGCATTGATGCGGCGCTCACCTTTGCTGAGCCAGACTTCGCACGGAAAACTGCCCGCCAGCTTGGTCAACTTGGCCGAAGCGCGGGCGTGCAAGCCCAATTTATTGCTGATGGTCACGGTGGCTTGGGGCATGTCTTTGTCCAGTTTGATTTTGGGGTGCGGTACTGCCCACGGGCATCACGCCTTGGGTGCCGCCCGCTTGGGCGCGTGCAGCCAAGGCCTCTAGGCTTTCGTGTCGGTAACACACACTGCGCAGCAGCATGGGCAAATTGGCACCCGCCACCAAGCGCGTGTTTTGACCATCACCCAGCTGCTGGGCCACGTTGCAAGGTGTGGCTCCAAACACATCGCTGAGCAGCAAGACCTCGGCCGTCCCGAGCGCGGCCATGGCTTCGCGTGCCAAGGCCAAGCTGTCTTCGGGCGCGTCGTCAGGCAGAACATCCAACGCTCGCACACCGTCTGCACAATCGGGGAAAACGTGCAAGGCACACTCGCGCAAGGCAGAGGCCAAAGGTGCGTGGGCAATGATGAAGATACCGATCATGATGGCTTTGATTATCGGGCTTGTACCGGCTTTTTCAGCATGAAAAAGACCCAGGAGGCCACCGAGCAGAGGCCAAAACAGGCCAAGGCCACCTGATAGGCTTGGGCGTTGACCAAGCCCAGGGCACGTCCGGCATCGACCAAGAGGCCAATGCCCCACTGCACCACAAAAATGCCCGCGAACACCACCAAGTTGTACGCCGACAGCGCCCGCCCTGCCAAATGCGATGGAAACGCCATGCCCACAGCGGGTTGCGCCAAGGCCACAAAACTGCTGGTCATGCACAGCAAGGCCAAGGCCACAGCAGCGCTGCCGCCTACGGCAGGGCCCGTCCAGACGAGCGTGCCCGTCACCACAAAACTCAATGGCAAGCCCCACGCGATCAGGCGTTCCACAGGAATGCCTTTGCGCGCCAGTCCCGGTGTGATCAAGCCCCACAACCAAAAGGTCACCAACATGGACAGATTGATCATGAACAGCCCGGACGCGGCTTCGGACGCTGTCCAACCGGCCACTTGGGTCATCCAAGGTCCTGCCCATAGGGTTTGAATGGCCACCATACCGCCGTAGCTGAAGAAGCCCATCGGGGTCATGCGCCAGAAATACGCGCTGCGCCAGATCTCGCGGTAGCTGCCATCGTCGTCGGGCGGCCGCTGCGGGGCGCCGAGTGCGGCTTTTTGCCAAACCGGGACCAGCAAAGCGATCAGCAGCATGGCGATGGCGATCATCGCGCCCAGCATGACAAAAATGGCGCGCCAACCCCAAATGGGCATGAGCCACTGCACCGGCAAGGTGGCGGCCAGCATGCCCAAAGAGCCCGTCATCAACATCCAAGAGTTGGTGCGCAGCTGGGTGCTGGCGTCAAACCAACGGCGGTAGCCCGTGAGCGGGGCCATCAGGCAGGCACTGACGCCCATGCCGCACAGCACGCGCGCGGCCAGCAGGCCCTGAAAACTGTCCGCCCAGGAAAAGGCCAAACAGCCCAGCACCGCCAAAGTCAAAAACGCCAAAATGACTTTTTTGGGGCCATGCTGGTCCAGCCAACGGCCCAAAGGCAACTGCGTGAGGGAAAAGCCCAAAAAGTAGCCCCCCGCCAACAGCCCCAAATCTTGCGCACTCAGGTTGAACTCGGTGGTCAGTGTGGGCGACAAAGTGGCGGTGATGGCCCGCACCAAGGCCGAAAAAAAGTAGGCCAGTGCAAAGGCCAGAAAGACCACGACCGCCATGCGGCGCGGCAAATGGTCGGCGTGCGGTGGCACAGTCGCACTCATGGCTTGATCCCGTCAAACAAGGTGTTGGCCATCTCTGGCTGAATTTTGGGGTCATACACCACGGCATGGACCACGCGAACACGGTCACCCTCGGCCACAGCGCCCCACACAGCGTCCATGCGCACGGGCTCTCCATTGGCGCGCAAACCCGGTGCCTGCAAGCGCACAGAAGCGCTCAGGGGCAACTGACCCGGACGGTGCCAAGCTGGCTGACCTGAAACCAAGGGTTGTTGCACTCGGGCGTTGTCCAAGGTGGCTTTTTGCCACCCGAGCAGGACCGTGTTGGCATCGGCGCCGGCAGGCAACAGCGCGGTCATCACCGCCACCATGGCCGTGCCACTCTCGCAGCCCACCACTTGCAAGTCAACCGGCACGCCACCCAGGGGCACGCTGCGGGTGGTTTTGTCGGGCTTGCAGGGCAATTGGGCTTTGAGAGGACTGCCCTCCAAACTGACATCGCGCCAGTTTTGGTCAGGACTACAAGCACTCAGATTCAAGGCGAATATCAAACTGGCCGATAGGGCCCAAAAATGGATTTGCATGGGGTGATTATCCTGATCAGCGGCGGCCTCTGGTTTTGGGGACAATGTGGCCCATGAATTCACTCGACGGCATCCGCGTTCTCGATCTCTCCCGCGTCTTGGCGGGCCCATGGTGTACACAGACTTTGGCCGACTTGGGGGCCGATGTCATCAAGATCGAGCGCCCGGGCACAGGCGACGACACCCGCACTTGGGGCCCCCCATTTTTGAAAGACGCTCAAGGCCAGGACACAGCCGAAGCGGCGTATTACCTCGGGGCCAACCGCAACAAACGTTCTTTGACCTGCGACATTGCCCAGCCCGAAGGCCAAGCCCTGATTCGCGAGTTGGTGCAACACTGCGACGTGTTTGTCGAAAACTTCAAGGTCGGTGACATGGCCCGCTATGGCCTGGACTACGCGAGCCTGAGCGCCCTGAACCCCAAACTGGTGTACTGCAGCGTGACCGGATTTGGGCAAACTGGACCTTACCGCGAACGCGCAGGTTACGACTATGCGGTGCAAGGCATTGGTGGCTTGATGAGCGTGACGGGCGAACGCGATGATTTGGGCGGCGGCCCCCAAAAAGTGGGCGTGGCCGTGGCCGATTTGTTCACCGGCATGTACGCCACGGTGGCGATTTTGGCGGCCTTGCGCCATGCCGAGCGCACTGGCCAAGGCCAACAGGTGGACATGGCCCTGCTCGACACCCAAGTCGCCATGCTGGCCAATTTGGGCTCGAACTACTTGGTCAGCGGCAAAGTACCTGGCCGGGCGGGCAATGCGCACCAGAACATCGTGCCTTACCAAGTGTTTGAGGTCATGCCACCCGAAGGCGCTGCGCCGGGCACCCGTGACCACCTGATTTTGGCCGTGGGCAATGACGGTCAGTTCGCCAAGTTCTGCGCCGTGGCTGGTCACCCCGAACTGGCCCAAGACCCTCGCTATGCACTCAACACCAACCGAGTCCGTCACCGCGCCGAGTTGGTGCCGCAATTGGAAGCCATCATGGCCACCCGGACCAAAGCCGTGTGGCTGAGTGCCTTGGAAGCGGCCAAGGTGCCTTGCGGGGCCATCAACACCCTGGGTGAAGTTTTTGCCGATCCGCACATCCAAGAGCGCGGCATGGTGAGCACTTGGTCACACCCGATTCAGTCCGAATTGAAACTGGTCTCCAGCCCCATCAAGATGAGCCTGACCCCTGTTCGCCAAGACCTGCCACCGCCCATGTTGGGCCAACACACGGCCGAGGTCTTGAGTGAAGTGTTGGGGTGGACGCCAGAACAACAAGGCTCCCTGCGTGGCAAAGGGGTGATCTGATGGCAAATTTTCTGCTCGTGCATGGGGCGTGGCACGGCGCTTGGTGCTGGCAGCGTGTGCTGCCCGGTTTGTTCAGCGCAGGACACCGCGCCCACGCTGTCACCCTCACAGGGGTGGGCGAGCGCGCCCATTTGCTCCAGCCGGGCATTGACTTGGAAACCCACATCCAGGATGTCATGGCCGCCATGGATGCCGAAGAGATGGACGATGTGGTTCTGGTGGTGCACTCTTACGCGGGCATGCTGGGCACCGCCGTCGCTGACCGCCGGCCAGAACGCCTGCGCCATTTGGTTTATTTGGATGCGGTGCTGCCCAAACCCGGCGAGAGCTGGAGCAGCACCCACGCCAGCGCCACCCGAAATGCCCGCATCGAGGGGGCCCAAGCCGATCCCTTGAATGCTTTTCCTGCGCCAGACCCCTCGGTTTTCGGCTTGAGCGATGCCGACCATGCCTGGGTGGCCCGCCGTCAAACACCGCACCCAGGCGGGCCTTATACCCAAGTGCTCAACTTTGACCCACAACGGGTGGCTTCTGTGCCCCGGACCTTCATCAACTGCACCCTGCCCCCACTGGGTACGATCGATGTCAGTCGAAGGCGCATGGTCGATCCTCAATTTTGGGATGGCGCTTGGCTGCCGGGCTCCAGCATTTTGGAAATGGCCACCGGTCATGATCCGATGGTCAGTGACCCCGATGGCCTTTTGAAGTGCTTGGTGTCCGTGCTTTAAGCCGCAGGGGCTTTGGTCAACGGATTAAACTTTCCCCAA
The DNA here is from genome assembly GCF_002778285.1 of Limnohabitans sp. 15K. Lineage (GTDB taxonomy): Bacteria > Pseudomonadota > Gammaproteobacteria > Burkholderiales > Burkholderiaceae_C > Limnohabitans_A. The sequence continues at coordinate 1,857,830 of NZ_NESM01000001.1, read as the reverse complement.
TGAACACACACCACCCTCGCTTTTGGCCTCAGCAGACCTTGGCCCATCGTTTTTGGATGTGCCTGACTGTGTTCGGCTTGTCATTCGCGCTTTGGGGTTGCGCTGGCGAACGCGCACCCGAATCGACTTTTGTACTGCTCGATGGGTCCAAGATCACGTCCAAGCAATTGCAAGGCAAGGTGTCTTTGGTCAATTTTTGGGCGACCAGCTGCACCACCTGTGTGGCCGAAATGCCTGAACTCATGGCCACGCACAACAAGTTCAAAGACCGTGGCTTTGAAACACTGGCCGTGGCCATGAGTTACGACCCACCCAGCTATGTCGTCAATTTCGCCCAATCGCGCCAATTGCCCTTCAAAGTGGCGATCGACAACACGGGCGCGGTGGCCCGCGAATGGGGCGACATCAAGCTCACGCCCACCACGTTTGTGGTGAACAAACAGGGCGTGATCGTGAAACGTTTTGTAGGGACGCCTGACTTTGTCGAACTGCACCAGTTGATCGACAAGCTTTTGGCCGAAACCTGATTTTTCAGGTCTTCACTGGCCATCGGCGGCTAACGCCAATCCGATGGTTGTGGACTGTCAGTCTTTGCGGAAGTTGTCGTGGCAAGCTTTACATGAAGCGGCTGCAGGGCCAAATGCGGCTTTCAGTGCATCCACATTGCCGGCTTTGGCTGCCGTGTTGAGCTTGGCGATTTCAGCCTGCATCTTGTCTGATGCTTCTTTGTATTTGGCCGCTTCTTTCCAAATTTCGGGTTTGGCTCGGGTTTCGCCCTTGTCGGTGCCCTCACCAAAAGCTGCCCATGGCAGTTTGCCCAAAGTGGCCACAATGTCTGCGTTTTCGGCTGCGGCCTTGGCATCGTAAGGTGCACGGCCGTTGGCCATGGCGCCCAGTCGCCCAAAGTGCGCCGCCATCACGGTGAAGCTGGCTTTGCGGTATTTGACCGCATCTTCGGGTTTGGCAAATTGGGCGTGTGCTGGCAGGCTCAAGGCCATAGCCACCAAAGCGGCCATCAGGCCGTAGTTTTGTTTCATGTTGGTCTCCGATCGGTTGAAACACAGGAAAAGATTTATCCTGTGACAGTCTGGCACAAGTTTTTGATTGCCGCAAAGCTGAAAGTGTTTATGTTCACCCTTCGCATCTGGGATTTGCCCACCCGACTGTTCCATTGGGCTTTGGCGGCCTGCGTGATGGGCTTGATCGTCACGGGCCTTTTGGGCGGCAACGCCATGTTCTGGCATTTTCGATTGGGGTATGTGGTTTTGGTTTTGGTGGTTTTTCGCCTGCTGTGGGGCTTTGTCGGCGGGTACTGGTCTCGCTGGTCGCAGCTGCCCTTGGCGCCTCGCCATGTGGGTGCCTATTTCAAAGGTGTTTCGGCTCACGTTTTTCCAGGTCACAACCCATTGGGGTCTTGGTCCATCTTGGCGATGTTGTTCATCTTGGGTTTTCAAGTGAGCACGGGCTTGGTCAGTGACGATGAAATTGCCAATGCTGGACCGCTCACTTCTTTGGTTTCTGGCAGTTGGGTGTCTTGGGCCACAAGCTGGCACAAGCTTTGGGGCAAATGGACCGTGATGTCCTTGGTGGCCTTGCACTTGCTGGCGCTGATTTGGTACCGCCTCAAGAAGCACCAATCCTTGGTGCCCGCCATGATCCATGGCGACAAGACCTTGTCCGTGGCCGTCACCGAAACCCAAGACCGAACCGCTCATCGTTTTTTGGCTTTGTTGTTGCTGGCCCTTTCCTCCATGGCTGTTTGGGCGCTTCTTTCTTTGGGCACCTGAGGCCGCATTAAACTGTTGCCCTACCCGTGCTTTTTGACTGATTTCCATGTCTGCTCATCCTCCCCTTGTTCAAATCACCCAAGTTGCCAGCTTGGCTGAGATGGACCAAACCCGTGCTATTTTTCAAGAGTACGCCGCTTCATTGACTGTGGACTTGTGCTTTCAGGGTTTTGAGCAGGAACTGCTAGATTTACCCGGTGAGTACGCGGGGCCTCGCGGCGCTCTTTTGTTGGCTTGGAAAGATGGCGTGGTGGCTGGCTGCTGCGCTTTACGCCCGCTGGATTCCTCTGACTATGCCAATGCCGCTGAGATGAAGCGCTTGTTTGTCCGGCCTGCTTGCCGAGGATTGGGTTTAGGCCGCTTGCTCACCGAGGCCATTTTGGATGCTGCCCGTGCGGCTGGTTTCAGATGCGTGTTGCTCGACACACTGGATGAGATGGAGTCGGCCCGGGCACTTTACGAAGACTTGGGCTTTGTGGAGATTCCACCCTACTATCACAACCCCCATGCTGGCGCGCATTACCTGAAAGTGGACATCGATTGACCATTGATCGTGATCGTGATCGTGATCGTGATCGTGATCGTGATCGTCATGTGTAACAAAAAAGGGACCCTCAGGTCCCTTTTTTGATGCGGCAAAGCGCAATCAGCCTTTCGCTTGTGCCAACAAGGTGGCTGCGTCGCTGACTTCAAATTTGCCAGGACCTTCCACGTTCAAGGTTGCCACTTTGCCGTCTTTGACTAGCATCGAGTAACGGTTGCTGCGAACACCCATGCCACGGCTGGTCAAGTCCAGAGTCAAGCCAGTGGCTTTGCTGAAATCGGCACTGCCATCGCCCAGCATGCGCACCTTGGCCTCTGTCTTCTGGTCACGGGCCCATGCGCCCATCACAAACGCGTCGTTCACGCTCACGCACCAGATTTCGTCGACGCCTGCTGCTTTGAATGCATCGAAATGCTCCACATAGCCGGGGACGTGTTTGGCTGAGCATGTCGGTGTGAAAGCACCCGGCAAAGCAAACAAGGCGATGGTTTTACCGGCTGTTGCTTTGGCGACGTCTACGGGGTTGGGGCCAATGCTGCAGCCGTTGCCTTCGACTTCAACGAATTCCATCAGCGTGGCTGCGGGCAGTGTGTCACCGACTTTGATCATGTTGTGCTCCTTGGGGTTTGTTTGGCGAATCAGGCCGAGGTAAAAAAAAACGACCCACCATTGTGGGTCGTTTTTAGAAAGTTTGCAGCAGTCTGGCTTTTGGGCTTAGACGGCAGCAGCTTTCTGAACCAGGCGCGTAGCGACCCAGTTTTTGGTCTTCGAAATCGGACGGCTTTCCGTGATTTCAATGGTGTCGCCCAGGTGGTATTCACCTGTTTCGTCGTGCGCGTGGTACTTGCTCGACTTGGCCACGATCTTGCCGTAAAGCGCGTGTTTCACACGGCGCTCCACCAGCACGGTCACGGTCTTGGCGCGTTTGTCGCTGACCACCTTGCCAATCAAGGTGCGCTTGAGGGATGTTTTAGCTTCCGTCATGGTCACTCCTTACTTGGCGGCTTGCTTTTGGGCAAGGATGGTTTTGGCACGGGCGATTGAGCGACGTGTTTCGCTCAAAGTTCCGGTGTTGCCGAGTTGTTGCGTGGCTTTTTGCATACGCAGACCAAAGTGGGCTTTTTGCAGCGCTTTGATCTCGTCTTTCACACCGGCAACGTCTTTTTGGCGCAATTCAGCAGCATTCATTTCTTATTTCTCCTGAATTATTGGCCAATCATGCGGGCCACAAAAGTGGTACGCAAGGGCAACTTGGCAGCGGCCAATTTGAAGGCTTCGCGGGCCAACTCTTCTGGCACGCCTACGATTTCGTAGAGCACCTTTCCGGGTTGGATCTCGGCCACGTAGTACTCGGGGTTACCTTTACCGTTACCCATACGCACTTCAGCAGGCTTGGTGGAAATCGGCTTGTCGGGGAACACACGAATCCAGATGCGACCACCACGTTTGACGTGACGGGAAATCGCACGGCGTGCGGCTTCGATCTGACGGGCCGTCAAACGGCCGCGGTCTGTGGACTTCAGGCCGAAGTCACCGAACGCTACCGTGTTGCCACGGGTAGCGACGCCGGTGTTGCGGCCTTTCTGTTCCTTGCGGAACTTTCTGCGAGCAGGTTGCAGCATGTAATTACTCCTTATTGACCGTCAGCTGCTGCAGCTGGCGCGGCGACTGTGCGTACGCGCTTAACGGCGGGTTTGGCATCACCACCTGCACCGGCGGGCTTGTCGCTACCGTCAGTGGGGGCTGTGTTGGTGCCTGCGGGACGACGTGGGCCACCACGGCGATCGCCTGCGGGGCGCTCACCAGGACGTGCATCACGGCGTGGACCACGTGGGCGGCGTTCTTCTTCGGCACGTGGCTCAGCCAGTGCAGGAGCGTCATTGCGACCCAAGGTGTCACCTTTGTAGACCCAGACCTTGACACCAATGATGCCGTAGGTGGTCTTGGCTTCGGAAGTGGCGTAGTCGATGTCAGCGCGCAGGGTGTGCAATGGCACACGGCCTTCGCGGTACCACTCGGTACGCGCAATTTCGATACCGTTCAAACGGCCAGCCGACATGATCTTGATGCCTTGGGCACCCAGACGCATGGCGTTTTGCATGGCGCGCTTCATGGCGCGGCGGAACATGATCCGCTTTTCGAGCTGTTGCGTGATGCTGTCAGCGATCAACTGAGCATCGATTTCAGGCTTGCGCACTTCTTCGATGTTCACGGCCACTGGCACGCCCAAGCGAGCAGAGAGTTCTTTCTTGAGCAACTCGATGTCTTCGCCTTTTTTGCCGATCACCACACCTGGACGAGCCGAGAAGATGGTGATGCGGGCGCTCTTGGCTGGACGCTCGATCAGCACGCGGGAAACCGCTGCGTTCTTGAGCTTGGCCTTGAGGTACTCACGCACCTTGATGTCTTCAGCCAGCATGCCGGCGAAGTCTTTGTTGCTGGCGTACCAACGGCTTGCCCAGTTACGGCTCACGGCCAAACGGAAGCCGGTAGGATGGATTTTTTGTCCCATGTTTCTTCCCTGGCTTAGTTGCCGACCGTCACATACACATGGCATGTGGGCTTGCTGATACGGTTGCCACGGCCTTTGGCGCGGGCGGTGAAACGCTTGAGCGTGGTGCCTTGCTCGACGTAGATGGTTTTCACCTTCAACTCGTCGATATCAGCACCGTCGTTGTGTTCAGCGTTGGCGATGGCGGACTCCAAAACTTTCTTGACGATGCCCGCAGCTTTTTTCTGCGTGAATGTCAGGATGTTCAGAGCTTGATCCACTTTTTTACCGCGAATCAAGTCGGCGACCAGGCGGCCTTTATCGACCGACAAACGGACGCCCCGGAGGACTGCACGTGTTTCCATGGTCTTTCCTTATTTCTTCTGGACTTTTTTGTCCGCAGGGTGACCCTTGAATGTCCGGGTCAATGCGAATTCGCCCAATTTGTGGCCAACCATTTGGTCGGTCACATAAACAGGAACGTGTTGCTTGCCGTTGTGAACGGCGATGGTCAGACCGATGAAATCGGGCAAAACCATGGAGCGACGCGACCATGTCTTGACGGGCTTTTTATCTTTGGTGGCAACGGCTTTTTCAACCTTGGCCAGCAAATGGTGGTCAACGAAGGGACCCTTTTTGAGAGAGCGTGTCATTGTCTAACCCTTACTTCTTGCGACGCGACACGATCATGACCTGTGTGCGCTTGTTGTTACGGGTACGGTAGCCCTTGGTGAGGTTGCCCCACGGGTCTACTGCATGACGGCCTTCGCCGGTACGGCCTTCGCCACCACCGTGCGGGTGATCCACAGGGTTCATGGCCACGCCACGAACTGTTGGGCGGATACCCATCCAGCGCTTGACACCGGCCTTGCCCAATTGGCGCAGGCTGTGTTCTTCGTTGGCGACTTCACCAATGGTTGCACGGCACTCGATGTGGATCTTGCGAACTTCACCGGAGCGCATACGCACCTGAGCGTAGATGCCTTCGCGAGCCAGCAAGGTTGCCGAAGCACCTGCCGAGCGAGCGATCTGAGCACCCGCACCGGGCTTGAGCTCGATGCAATGGATGGTCGAACCCACGGGGATGTTGCGGATCGGCAAGGTGTTACCAGCACGGATCGGGGCTTCTGCGCCCGACAACAGGGTTGCACCGGCTTCAATGCCACGGGGGGCAATGATGTAACGGCGCTCGCCATCGGCGTAGCACAGCAAAGCGATGTGCGCAGTACGGTTTGGATCGTACTCAATGCGCTCGACTTTCGCCGGGATCGCATCTTTGTTGCGCTTGAAATCGACCACGCGGTAGTGGTGCTTGTGACCACCGCCTTTGTGGCGCGTTGTGATGTGACCGTTGTTGTTACGGCCCGACTTCTGGTGCTGGGGTTCCAGCAACGGAGCGTAGCCTTCACCTTTGTGCAGGTGGTCACGGGTGACCTTCACCACGCCACGACGGCCTGGGGATGTCGGTTTGATCTTGATGACAGCCATGATTACGCGGCCTCCCCAGACAGGTTCAGCTCTTGACCTGGTTGCAGCGTGACATAAGCCTTGCGAATGTTGTCGCGACGGCCAATGGTCTTGCCAAAACGCTTGGTCTTGCCCTTGGTATTCACCACAGACACGCCTTTGACCTCAACCTTGAACATCAATTCCACAGCGGCTTTGATTTCAGGCTTGGTAGCGTCCTGCAGCACTTTGAAAGTCACAGCGTTGGATTTCTCAGCAACCATGGTGGCCTTTTCAGACACGATGGGAGCCACCAACACGGACATCAGACGACCTTCGTCGAACTTCACGGCGCTCATGCAAACATCTCCTTGAGTTTGTCCATAGCGCCTTTGGTCACGAGGACTTTCTTGAAGTTCACCAAAGACACGGGATCGGCGTAACGTGGCTCAACAATCAGGATGTTGATCAGGTTGCGCGATGCCAAGTACAGGTTTTCGTCGACTTCGTCAGCGATCACCAGCACATTGTCGAGACTCATGGCCTTGAACTTGGCAGCGAGCTGCTTTGTTTTAGGCGTCTCAACCTTGAAGGAGTCCACCACAGCCAGACGGCCTTCGCGGGCCAACTGGGAGAAGATCGAAGCCATACCAGCACGGTACATCTTCTTGTTGATCTTCTGCGTGAAGTTTTCGTCGGGCATGTTCGGGAAAATCCGACCACCGCCACGCCACAAAGGCGAGGAAGTCATACCAGCACGAGCGCGGCCAGTGCCTTTTTGTTTAAAAGGCTTCTTGGTGGAGTGGTGAACTTGTTCACGGTCCTTTTGAGCGCGGGTGCCTTGACGGGCGTTTGCCTGGTATGCCACCACGATTTGGTGGATCAGGGCTTCGTTGTATTCACGACCGAACACAGTCTCAGGCGCATCCACTTTGGAAGCGGCTTGACCTTGGTCATTCAGGAGTTCGAGCTGCATCAGATCGCTCCTTTAGCTTTGATGGCGGGACGCACTGTCACGAAACCACCCTTGGAACCAGGAATGGCACCCTTGACCATCAACAGGCCACGGGCTTCGTCAACGCGGATGACGGCCAGGTTCTGCGTGGTGCAAGTCACATCACCGAGGTGACCCGACATTTTTTTGCCTGGGAACACGCGGCCTGGATCTTGGGCCATCGAAATCGAACCGGGCACGTTGTGCGAACGGCTGTTACCGTGCGATGCGCGCTGCGATTTGAAGTTGTGACGCTTGATCGTGCCGGTGAAGCCTTTACCGATGGAGGTGCCTTGCACGTCCACTTTCTGGCCCACAGCAAACACGGCAGCCACGGGCACAGTGGCGCCTGCGGCGTACTGGGCAGCCGTGTCGGCGGTCACGCGGAATTCTTGAATGATTTCACCGGCTTCAACACCGGCTTTGGCCAGGTGACCAGCGATGGGCTTGGTCACGCGCGATGCCTTGCGGGCACCAAATGTCACTTGCAAAGCGACATAGCCATCGTTCTCTTGGGTTTTGACCTGGGATACACGGTTGTTAGACACATCTAACACTGTGACAGGAACTGAATCCCCATCATCAGTGAACAGACGCATCATGCCCACCTTGCGACCCAGCAACCCGAGGGAGTTGCTAAGACTCATTGTTTTTCTCCAAAACTTTCACCGAGGCCACTTCAATTGGCAGCCCCGTTTGGTGTGTGAAAGAGGGTTAATAATTCTCACCTCATTGAGATGAGCCTGAAATTATAGCCCGACTTGCCATTGCTGGCAAATCGGACCCCATTTCAAGTTTTTGGATGGCTTTTCAGCCACCCCAAACCGCATTACTGCAGCTTGATTTCGACGTCCACGCCTGCGGGCAGATCGAGTTTCATCAGGGCGTCAACGGTTTTGTCCGTTGGGTCCACGATGTCCATCAAACGCTGGTGCGTGCGGATTTCCAACTGGTCACGGCTGGTCTTGTTGACGTGCGGTGAACGCAAGATGTCAAAACGCTTCATGCGTGTTGGCAAAGGCACGGGGCCTTTGACAATCGCGCCTGTGCGCTTGGCGGTGTCAACGATCTCGGCAGCGGACTGGTCGATCAATTTGTAGTCAAACGCCTTCAGGCGAATGCGGATTTTTTGCTTGGATGACATGTCAATTCCTTGTGGTGAGTGTTCTGCTTGCTGCAGCGCAAAGGCTTGGCCTTTGCGCCACCGATCCACAAAGAATTAAGCAATGATCTTGGCAACAACGCCAGCGCCAACGGTACGACCGCCTTCGCGGATGGCGAAGCGCAAGCCTTCTTCCATCGCAATGGGGTTGATCAACTTCACAGTGATCGACACGTTGTCACCAGGCATCACCATCTCTTTGCCTTCTGGCAATTCGATCGCGCCGGTCACGTCAGTCGTACGGAAGTAGAACTGAGGACGGTAGTTGTTGAAGAAAGGCGTGTGACGGCCACCTTCGTCTTTGGACAAGACATAGATCTCGCCCGTGAAGTGGGTGTGCGGCTTGATCGAACCTGGCTTGCACAGCACTTGGCCGCGCTCGACGTCTTCGCGCTTGGTGCCGCGCAGCAAAATGCCGACGTTGTCGCCAGCTTGACCTTGGTCGAGCAACTTGCGGAACATCTCAACGCCTGTGCAAGTGGTCTTGACGGTGTCTTTGATACCCACGATTTCGATTTCTTCGCCGACTTTGACGATACCGCGCTCGATACGGCCAGTCACCACAGTGCCGCGACCGGAGATGGAGAACACGTCTTCCACGGGCATCAAGAATGCGCCGTCCACTGCACGCTCAGGTGTAGGGATGTAGTTGTCGAGTGCATCAGCCAACTTCATGATGGCTTCTTCGCCCAATGGGCCTTTGTCGCCTTCGAGGGCCAGCTTGGCTGAACCTTGAATGATCGGTGTGTCGTCGCCTGGGAAGTCGTACTTGGACAACAACTCGCGCACTTCCATCTCGACCAGTTCCAACAACTCAGCGTCGTCAACCATGTCGCACTTGTTCAAGAACACGATGATGTAAGGCACGCCAACCTGGCGGGCCAACAAGATGTGCTCGCGGGTCTGGGGCATAGGGCCGTCAGCAGCGGAGCAAACCAAGATAGCGCCATCCATCTGGGCAGCACCCGTGATCATGTTCTTCACATAGTCAGCGTGGCCTGGGCAGTCCACGTGGGCGTAGTGACGGTTTTCTGTTTCGTACTCGACGTGAGCGGTGTTGATCGTGATACCACGAGCCTTCTCTTCGGGAGCCGCGTCGATCTGGTCGTACGCTTTGGCCGAACCGCCGAACTTTTGAGCCAACACAGTCGTGATGGCAGCAGTCAGGGTGGTTTTGCCGTGGTCAACGTGACCGATCGTGCCCACGTTCACGTGGGGTTTGGTCCGTTCGAATTTTTCTTTAGCCATTTTTCAATCCTTAAAAAGAGCAATGCCCGTGTGTTGGTTTAATGTTTGCATCAGGTTGCTTGATCACTCCGCACGGGCACAGAGTGGCACTTGATCGCAGACAAGTTTTATTTTGCGCGCGAAGCGACAATGGCTTCAGCCACGTTACGTGGAGCCTCAGCGTAATGCTTGAATTCCATCGTGTAGGTAGCGCGACCTTGCGACATGGAGCGCAGGGTGGTCGAGTAACCGAACATTTCGGACAATGGCACTTCGGCCTTGATGGCTTTACCGCCACCGACCATGTCGTCCATGCCTTGAACCATACCGCGGCGTGAGGACAGATCGCCCATCACGTTACCGGCGTAGTCTTCTGGCGTTTCGACTTCCACAGCCATCATCGGCTCCAGAATCACGGGCTGGGCTTTGCGGCAACCTTCTTTGAAACCAAAGATGGCAGCCATCTTGAAAGCCATTTCGTTCGAGTCCACGTCGTGGTACGAACCGAAGTGCAGAGTGACTTTGACGTCAACGACTGGGTATCCAGCCAACACGCCTTGGCCCAGCGCTTCGATCACGCCTTTTTCCACTGCAGGGATGTATTCGCGAGGAACCACACCGCCCTTGATGGCGTCAACGAACTCAAAGCCTTTGCCTGGCTCTTGGGGCTCAACCTTCAGAACCACGTGGCCGTACTGACCCTTACCACCGGACTGACGCACAAACTTGCCTTCGGCTTCTTCGACGGTCTTGCGGATGGTTTCGCGGTAAGCCACTTGAGGCTTGCCCACGTTGGCTTCCACACCGAATTCGCGCTTCATGCGGTCAACGATGATTTCCAGGTGCAATTCGCCCTGACCACCAATGATGGTCTGGCCCGATTCTTCGTCGGTTTGAACGCGGAAAGATGGATCTTCAGCAGCCAAACGGGACAATGCGATGCCCATTTTTTCCTGGTCGGCTTTGGTCTTTGGCTCAACGGCTTGGCGGATCACGGAGTCAGGGAACACCATGCGCTCCAAAGTGATCACGTCGTTGGGATCGCACAAGGTTTCGCCGGTGGTCACGTCTTTCAAGCCCACGCAAGCGGCGATGTCGCCCGCACGGATCTCGTCGACTTCTTCACGGTTGTTGGCGTGCATCTGAACGATACGGCCAATGCGCTCTTTCTTACCGCGCACCGAGTTGAACACGGTGTCGCCTTTTTTCAGCACGCCGGAGTAAACACGCACGAAAGTCAGCTGACCCACAAACGGATCGGTCATCAACTTGAATGCCAATGCCGAGAACTTCTCGTTGTCATCGGCCTTGCGGGTGATTTCTTTTTCGTCTTCGTCAAAGCCCTTGATGGCTTTCACATCCAAAGGCGAAGGCATCAATTCGAGAACCGCGTCCAGCATGCGCTGCACGCCTTTGTTCTTGAACGCAGTACCGCACAACATGGGCTGGATTTCGCTGTTGATGGTGCGAACGCGCAGGCCGTGTGTGATTTCTTCTTCGGTCAAGTCACCTTCTTCGAGGTACTTGTTCATCAGCTCTTCAGAGGCTTCAGCAGCGGCTTCGACCATCTTCTCGCGCCACTCTTTGGCCACTTCGACCAAGTCGGCTGGAATTTCTTCGAAGGTGAACTTCATGCCCTGAGAAGCTTCGTCCCAGATGATGGCTTTCATCTTGCGCAGATCGACCACGCCAGTGAAGTTTTCTTCAGCGCCGATTGGGATCACGATTGGCACAGGGTTGGCCTTCAGGCGCAACTTCATTTGCTCCACGACTTTGAAGAAGTTGGCACCGGTACGGTCCATCTTGTTCACAAAAGCCAAACGTGGCACTTTGTACTTGTTCGCCTGACGCCACACGGTTTCAGACTGAGGCTGCACGCCGCCCACAGCACAGTAAACCATGCAAGCGCCGTCCAGAACACGCATGGAACGCTCAACTTCAATCGTGAAGTCAACGTGGCCGGGGGTGTCAATAATGTTGATGCGGTGGTCTTCGAAAGAGCCGTCCATGCCCTTCCAGAAGCAGGTGGTGGCAGCAGAGGTGATCGTGATGCCACGCTCTTGCTCTTGCTCCATCCAGTCCATGGTGGCTGCGCCGTCATGGACTTCACCAATTTTGTGGTTCACGCCCGTGTAAAACAGAATACGTTCGGTCGTGGTGGTCTTGCCAGCGTCAATGTGCGCCGAAATACCAATGTTGCGGTAACGCTCGATGGGGGTGATGCGAGCCATATATTTCTCCAATGATTAAGTACCAAAGCCCGCCACCCCTTTTGGGGCCAGCGGGCTGGCTTCTGACAGTGTCGGGCTTCTTTGTGAAACCCTTGTGAATCAGAAGCGGAAGTGCGAGAACGCCTTGTTGGCTTCGGCCATGCGGTGAACTTCGTCACGCTTTTTCATAGCACCACCACGGCCTTCGTTGGCCTCGAGCAATTCGTTGGCCAAACGCAGGGCCATCGACTTCTCACCGCGCTTGCGTGCGGCTTCTTTGATCCAGCGCATCGACAGAGCCAAGCGACGAACAGGGCGCACTTCAACAGGCACCTGGTAGTTCGCACCACCCACTCGGCGGGATTTCACTTCCACCATGGGCTTGACGTTGTTGATGGCGATAGAGAACAGCTCGACAGGGTCTTTGCCTGTTTTCTTTTCCATGTTTTCGAGGGCACCGTAAATGATGCGCTCGGCCACAGCTTTTTTGCCGCCTTCCATGATCACGTTCATGAACTTGGACAACTCGACATTACCGAACTTGGGATCCGGCAGGATTTCACGTTTAGGGACTTCGCGACGACGTGGCATATTTCACCTCATATTGCTTCAGTTGGCATCTTTTCAGACACCGCGAGCGTTATTCAAAACGACTCACTTACTCGACCCACCTGGACAATTCCAAGCTTCGGGTCACTTCGCTGGATCACCGCGCCACGCGGGAAACAGCACCGAAAAATTTCAACCCGCGAGGGCTTACTTGGCCTTTGGCTTCTTCGCGCCGTACTTGGAGCGAGACTGCTTGCGGTCTTTCACGCCTTGCAGGTCCAAAGAACCGCGGACGATGTGGTAACGCACACCTGGCAAGTCTTTGACACGACCACCGCGCACCAGAACAACAGAGTGCTCCTGCAGGTTGTGGCCTTCACCGCCGATGTAAGAGATGACCTCAAAACCGTTGGTCAAGCGCACTTTGGCAACTTTACGCAGAGCGGAGTTAGGCTTTTTAGGCGTTGTGGTGTACACACGGGTGCAGACACCACGACGCTGTGGAGAGTTTTGCATCGCAGGGCTTTTGGACTTGATCGTTTCGACCTCGCGCCCCTGACGCACCAATTGATTGATGGTTGGCATTGTTTGTAACGTCCCTAAACGTTGAATTTTGACAAAAGAAACTTCCCCGCCCCAAAAGCGGAAAAGCCCGCCAGTATAACCGCCTGGTGAGCCGAGGGCAAGTTATCCACAAATCAAGGGCGTTTGCGGAGCCAGAATCACTTGATCCACAGGCGCAAAGCATCCCAAGCGCGACCCAGAACGCCCGCTTGTTCAACGGGCTCCAAGGCGACCAAGGGCACCTCGAACAACAATTTGTCTGCGCGCATCACCTTCAAGCTGCCCACAGTTTGACCTTTGGCAAAAGGGGCAACCAGCGGATCGGGGCGAGCCACTTCGGTTTTGATCTGGGCTGCGGTGCCAGAAGGCACGGCCACCACCAAGGGCTGAAACGAGCCCAATTTCACAACAGGCGTCTTGCCTTGCCAAACGCTGGGGCTCAAAACGGGCTGGCCCGCTTCAAACAACTTGACCGCATCGAATGCGCTGTAACCCCAATTGAGCAACTTTTGGCTCTCGTTGGCCCTGGCGTTTTCACTGTCAGCCCCCAAAACCACCGACAGCAGGCGACGGGCGCCTACATTGGGGAAATCCCGCTTGGCAGTGGCCACCAGGCAATAACCCGCGGCTTTGGTCTGACCGGTACTCAAGCCGTCCACCGTGGCATCGCGAAACAACAAGAGGTTGCGGTTGCTGTCATTGGCCGCGGGCGTGCCTTCGTAGCGGTATTTTTTGATCGCGTAATAAGAGGCGTATTCAGGAAAGTCGCGCATCAAGCGGGTGGCCAACACACCAAGATCCCGCGCCGTGGTGGTATGGCCGGACTCGGTCAAACCATCTGGATTGCGGTAACTGGAGTTTTTCATGCCCAAGACTTTGGCCTGGTCGTTCATCATCTGAACAAAACGCTCGACACTGCCGGCCACCCCTTCGGCCAGTGCCACCGTGGCGTCGTTGCCCGATTGCACGACCATGCCTTTGATCAAATCCTCCACCGGCACCCGCATTTTGGGGTCAATGAACATGCGCGAGCCCGGCATCTTTGAGGCCCGTTCCGACACGGGCAAGGTTTGTTTCAGCTCGATTTTTCGGGATTTGAGGGCGTCAAACACCAAATAGGCCGTCATCAGCTTGGTCAAAGAGGCCGGCTCCACGGGCATGTCCGGGTCTTTGGCGGCCAAGACCTGGTTGGCGGTGACATCGATCAGCAGATAAGCCTTGGCAGCCATCTCTGGCGGTTGGGGCATTTGCGCCTGGACACCCCAGGTCAGCACCGCAAGAAAGGCCGCTACAAGGTTTTTCAAAAGTGGGTGCATGGGGTTTGAGGGTTGGGACCATGAGCCGCCCTTGCCGAGCGACTCGGAGAATCAGGCTCGAAGGTGGCGCGCCACCAAGCTTTTGAGCAGGGGCAATTGTCCGTGAAAGAAGTGCTCCACCCCTGGAATCACCGTGATAGGCAAGGACTGTGGGCGGGCCCAATCCATCACGCTGGCCAGTGGCACCGTGTCATCTTGCTCACCGTGCAACACCAATGTCCGGTCATGCAACTCTGGGGCAATGGGCGCGACCGCAAAACGTGAGGCGGCCGTGCCCACCAGCACCAATTTATCCAGTCGGCGCTCGGGCGGCAAAGCCTGGACCACATGGCTGGTGACAAAGGCCCCGAAGGAAAAACCCGCCAAGGCCAAGGGACCGGTGGGCGCAACCTGCTCAATCAGTGCCAACATGTCTGCGGCCTCGCCTTGGCCTTCGTCATAGACGCCTGCACTGGCACCCACGCCGCGAAAATTAAAACGAATGGCTCGCCAGCCACACTGCACAAAGGCCCGAGCCACGGTTTGCACCACCTTGTTTTGCATGGTGCCACCAAACAAAGGATGCGGGTGGGCAATCACGGCCGTGCCCAGAAGCGCCAAATCAACAGGGGTATCGCACACAACCTCCATGGCTCCGGCCTGCCCCTGAAAGCTCAAGGACTGGGTGGCGGCGTTCATCAGCGCCCCAAATGCTCGGGCGTGACCAAGCGCTCCACCACTCGACCGTTCTTCAGGTGGGACTCCACAATCTCATCGATGTCGGCTTTGTCCACATAGGTGTACCAAACTCCTTCGGGATAAACAACGGCCACCGGCCCTCCCGAACAGCGGTCAAGGCAACCCGCTTTGTTGACGCGGACCTCTCCGGGACCGGCCAACCCCAAAGCTTTCACCTGGGCTTTGCAGTGGTCAAAGGCCTCTTGCGCGCCTTGCTGGGCGCAGCAAGCCTCGTTGTTCTTGCGCTCGTTCAAGCAAAAGAAGATGTGGCGCTTGAAATAGGGGTTGGTGTTTTCAATGGTCATGGTGGAATTTTAGGTCGAACCCCCATCAAGCCTGACTCGCTTGGGGATTTGAAGACAGGCGGCTGACCAAATAAAAGAGCAAGGCATAAGGCCACAACCAACCCAGCCACTGGCTCAAACCATGAAAACGAATGAAACGGCCTTGCTCCCAAGTTTGCAAGGTCAGGGCAAAGTAGGCATCGGCCGAGGCATTGTTGAGCAGGCTCAGCTGCCAGACCAATGCGGCCAGCGCCAACACCCAGCACACCCGGGCAGTGCAAAAGGACAGGCTTGCCATGCCCAACACCGCCATGGCCAATCCCACCCAGACTTCGGGGGTGACCCAATCCCAGGTGTGGGCAGGGCCGTAGGTGAGCGCGGCCGACAAGGCGCTGGCCAAGAACCCGATCAGCACCAACAGCACGGCCATCGCCATGCGCTGACGCCTCCGGCGCAAAACACCGAAGGCCAACAAGCACGGCAGCAACAAGCCGATGGCCACGCACAGCACCTCGCTGACAGGCAACAAAGGCTGCAACTCCACCTCGCGCAAAGGGAGCCATTCGAGCATGGGGGAGTCTTCCAGCAAATAGGCCAAAAAAGCCTCGAACCGCTCCAGCACCTGCCCTAGGCCAAACGTGACCGGAGCGGGAAACAGCAGCGCCAGGGGCCAAACCGCCAATAAAGCCAGCGCACCACTCGAGTCGGGCACAAACCAGCGGTCACGAAAGCGGCTCCAACGGTCCATCAGACCTGCCCAGGCCAAGGCACGCGCCATCGAAGCCCCAGCCAAGGCCCCCATAATGTTCAAGGCGGCGTCCACATTCGAGGGCACGCGCACGGGCAAAAACATTTGGATGGCTTCCAAAGTCAAAGACAAGGCCGCAGCGGCCAAAGTCGCGACCCAAACCGTCGGCCATTCGGGTCGCGTGCGGTGCAGCGCCAAAGCCAACAAAAACCCCAATGGTGCGTAGCCCAGCACATTGGACAGCACATCGAAAGCGGTCCAATAACGAGGCAAAGGGGCTGTCAGGTACAGCCAGGGCGCAATGCCTTGCAAGCGCCATTGGTCAAACGGATAAAGACTGGCGTAAACAATCAGGATGGCATACACCCAAACCAGTGGCCAAGCCGCCGTTTTGCGCTGAGGGTCGGTGCGCATGCCCAGGCCTTAAAACGGCTTGACCACCACCAAAATGACCGCTGCAAGCATCATCAGCACGGGCGCCTCATTGAACCAACGGAACCAGACGTGGCTGCGCTGCATTTGGCCGTTTTCAAATTTGCGCAACAAAGCACCGCAGCTGTGGTGGTAGCCCAGCAAAGCCAACACGATCAACAACTTGGCATGCATCCAGCCTTGGCCAGGTCCCATGCCAATCCCGTAGTAAGCCCACAGCAACAGTCCAAAAGCCAAAGCCGGGATGGCCAAAATGGTCATGAAACGGTAAAGCTTGCGCGACATCAACAACAAGCGCTCGCGCTCGGCCACAGAACCGGGCTCCACCATCGCCAAATTGACAAAAATTCGGGGCAGGTAAAACAGACCGGCAAACCAGCTGGCGATGAACACGATGTGAAGGGCTTTGATCCAGAGCATGGCTCAAGTGTAGTCAGAGATGAGGGGCACCGCCGACCTCGGCTGCGCGGGCAAAAAAAACCCCCGGCCATGGGCCGAGGGTGGGAAGCCTGTCGGCGTGAGCGTCCAGGCCCCGCTCAGGGAGGAAAAGCGGGAGGCAGCAAGCTGCCCGGCGCTAATTTATCAAATAACAAAACTGCAAACAAGTTTAAATTTGTGTTTTGTGATGTTTTTGACAGTTGATGGCTTTTCTCAAGCGCTCAAGACCCATTGCGGACACCCGAGGCTTGGGCTTGGCACCGACTTCAGGCACAATTTTCAACATGAACCCTGTCGCCCCTTTCCCCTCCAACCGCCCACGGCGCCTGCGTCGTGACGACTTCACCCGCAACCTGGTACGCGAAAACCAAGTCACGCCGCATGACCTGATCTACCCCGTCTTCGTGTTGGACGGCCAGAACCAGCGCCAGCAAGTGGGCTCCATGCCCGGCGTTGAGCGCCTGTCGCTCGACCTGCTGCTGCCAGTGGCCGAAGACTGCGTCAAGCTCGGCATCCCGGTCATGGCGCTGTTCCCAGTGATCGACGCCAGCCTCAAGGACCCGACAGGCAGCGAAGCCATGAACCCGAACGGCCTGGTGCCCCGCGTGGTGCGCGAGCTGAAAAAACGCTTTCCTGAGCTGGGCGTGATGACCGATGTGGCGCTGGACCCTTTCACCAGCCACGGCCAGGACGGCCTGCTGGACGAGACCGGTTACATCTTGAACGACGACACCACCGCCGTGCTGGTGCAACAAGCCCTGACACAAGCCGAAGCCGGCGTGGACATGGTGGCCCCCAGCGACATGATGGACGGGCGTATCGGCGCGATCCGCAACGCGCTCGAAGCGCGTGGCCTGATTCACACCCGCATCATGGCCTACAGCGCCAAGTACGCCAGCGCGTTTTACGGCCCCTTCCGCGACGCGGTGGGCTCGGCAGGCAACTTGGGCAAGAGCAACAAAAAGGTCTACCAAATGGACCCCGGCAACAGCGACGAAGCCCTGCGCGAAGTCGCCATGGACCTGGCTGAAGGCGCCGACATGGTGATGGTCAAGCCCGGCATGCCTTACTTGGACATCGTGCGCCGCGTCAAAGACGAGTTCAAGGTGCCCACCTTTGCTTACCAGGTGTCGGGCGAATACGCCATGCTCAAAGCCGCTGCACAAAACGGCTGGCTGGACCACGACTTGGTCATGATGGAAAGCCTGTTGGCCTTCAAGCGCGCGGGCGCCGACGGCGTGTTGACCTACTTTGCACGAGACGCAGCACGGCTGATTCGCCAAGCCTGAAGGCCATGCGCGTCTTCACGGTTTCAGGCCAACACGTCCAAGCCGGGCTGGCGCTGCCCCGGCAATTGCCCGAGCATGGCTACGTTTGGATCGCTTGTTCTCGCGAGCGGTTTCAAGACGAATTGGCTTTGATTCAGGACAGCCTGCAACAACTCACTGGGCAAACCTTGGTCGACCTGCATGTGTCAGACCTTCTGAACGCCCAATTGCCCTCACGCTTTGACTACAGCTCGCATTACGACCTGATGGTGTTTCGCAGGCTGGCACAACGCCCAGGCAGCAGCGCCGCCGATCCGAACAACGGCCTGAAACTTCAAGGCGGCAAACGCTCTGGACCGCCGGTGTTGCAACGCATCGACACCAGCCCGGTGGGCTTTGCCGTGTTTGACCGGGTGCTGCTCAGCGTGCACCCCGCCGATTGCGCCGTGCGTGAAGCTTATGCCAGCCGACTGCTGGCCAGCACACAAGCCCTGGACGACCAGGAGCTGCGGCCCACAGCCGCACGCGGAGTGCCCAGCAGCCCGGCCGACATGATGCTGCGCATCGTCAGCCAGATGGTGGACAGCTACCTCGATTTGCGCCGCGAATTGAGCCGGCAACTGGACCACTGGCAAGCCGAATTGCTCAGCCCTCGCACCCGCTTCAACCGCTGGGACGCCTTGCTGCAAGCCCGGCTGGCTTTGCACCAGATCGAATCGCTCTGCGACGACCAACGCACCGCCGTTCAGGCTTGGACCGAATCGCTCAACAGCTGGGGCGTGAGCACCGACCACGACGCTGAGCACGAACACGAGTTGCTGAAAATCCGCAGCCGAGATGTGCTCGAGCACATTGATCGGGTGGTGCAACACGTCCGCCGACTGGAGCACAACACCGAGACCGCGGTGCAAATGCACTTCAGCGTCCAAGGCAACCGCACCAACGACACCATGCGCACTTTGACGGCCTTGACCGCCATCTTTTTGCCCTTGAACCTGATCGCGGGCATTTTTGGCATGAACTTTGAGTTCATGCCCTGGCTGCACAGGGCCAGTGGTTTTTGGTGGACGATGGGCGGTATGGGCCTGATTGCAGGCGGCATGGCGCTGTTTTTCTGGCGCAAACGTTACTTGGCCCACTCGGGCGAGTGACATCACCCCGTGGGCGCAAGCCCTATAAACGCGCTTTAGCCCAGGTGTTTGGCAAAAAACGCCAATGTGCGCTCCCGTGCCAACTGAGCCGAGGGCGCGTGCCAAGTACCGCGCTGGTCGCAGTTGAAGCCATGGTGCGCGGCGTAGGTGTGCACCTCGACTTCGGGGTGCGCCTTCTTGAATGCATCCACAGAATCCAGAGAAATCCATTTGTCTTCGTCGGCAAAATGGGCCAGCACAGGCACTGTCGGGTGGCGAGCCATTTCGGCTTCGGTCGTCACACCGCCGCCGTAATAAGGTGCGGCCGCGCTCAGGCCCGTCAAGGTGCAAGCGGCACGCCAGGTCAGCAAACCGCCCCAGCAATAACCCACAATCCCAACCTTGCCGCCTGAAGCCTTGGCAGCGTGGTCAATCGCGGCTTGAATGTCGGGCATCACCCCGGGGGCAGGCAAAGCCTCTACCGCCGTTTTGTAGCCAAAACCTTCGCCCATGTCGGCTTCGGCATAGCCCAGCTCCACGCCCGGTTTGGCGCGGTGAAACGCCGCAGGCGCCACGGCCAGGTAACCTTCGGCTGCATAGCCATCGGCTACGCTGCGGATGTGGCTGTTGACGCCAAAAATTTCCTGAATCACCACCACGGCGCCCTTGGGCGTGCCGGTAGGGCGGGCCTCATAAGCAGGCACCAGGGTGCCGTCTGCGCTTTTCAGTTCAATCATCGTTCCCATGTTCATTCCTTCATTGGTTTCAAAACATCAACGGGCCAATGCTCGCTCAACAAAGTCGAGACGGTCCTGGCCCCAAAAAATTTCGCCATCGATCACGTAACTCGGCGCGCCGAACACACCCGCGTCAATCGCCGCTTGGGTGTAACTCTCGTAACGCTCTTGCGCGGCCTGACTGTGCGATTGTTCCAGCAAAGCGGCGGGCAAATTCTGCTCTGCCAACAACGCCGCCAAGACTTTTTCATCGGCGATGTTGCGCTCTTGCGCCCAGCAAGCGCCCAAAATGGCGCCGGCCACCTTCATGGCCGCTGGGGCACCTTGTGCAAGATCGGCCGCAATGATCAGACGCGCCGCATCGTCACCGCCCACCGGAAAGTATTTGGGTTTGAGGTTGAGCGGCGCATTCAGGTGCTGGCTAAAGCGTTGCAGCTCCACCAAGCGGTACGCCTGGCGCTGCGGTGCGCGCTGTCCCAAAGGCAAGCCGCCCGAAATCGGAAACACCTTGCCGCCCAAGTCGATGGGCATGACACGAACGGTGGCCCCTGACTGCTGCACGATCTCGGCCAAACGCTGGTGACCCAAATAAGCCCAGGGGCTCTGGGGGGCGAGGTAATAGTCCACTGTGCGACCCATGCTGTCTCCTTGTGTGTTGTGTAATCTTTTCATCTGCGGTTGTAACCGCAACAAACCATTTTTGCAGGAGACACACGATGAACAAGGTCTTGTTGGTGACCGGCGGCAGCCGGGGAATCGGGGCCGCTACGGCCCTTTTGGCAGCCCAGCAGGGCTGGACGGTGGCGGTGAACTACACCGCCAACTCGCTCGCCGCCGACGAAGTGGTGCGGCAGATCCGCGCATCGGGCGGCAATGCTATCGCGGTGCAGGCCGATGTGGCCGACGAAACGCAGGTCCTGCGCATGTACGAGCACATCGACGCCAAACTGGGCCGACTGTCAGGCTTGGTGAACAACGCGGGCGTGGTGGATGTGTATGCCCGGGTGGCCGACATGAGTGTGGCCCGCTTGAAACGCATGTTCGACATCAACGTGATTGGCAGCCTGGTCTGCGCCCGCGAGGCCGTGCGCCGCATGAGCACCCGCTACGGAGGTGAAGGCGGCAGCATCGTCAACGTGTCGAGTGCCGCGTCCCGCCTGGGCTCGCCCGGCCAGTACGTGGACTACGCCTCGGCCAAAGGGGCGATTGACGCCTTCACACTGGGTCTGGCCAAAGAAGTCGCGGCTGAAGGCGTGCGCGTCAACGCCGTGCGCCCTGGCCTGATCGACACCGAAATCCACGCCTCGGGCGGCCTGCCAGACCGCGTCAAGGACCTGCAGCACCTGGTACCCATGCAGCGTGGCGGCACCGCCGACGAGGTGGCGCAAAGCATCGTCTGGCTCTTGTCCGACGCCGCGAGCTACACCACCATGAGTTTGATCGACGTCTCCGGAGGCCGCTGATGGCTGAGTTCAAGTATTACTGGGAAGACTTTGCCCCCGGCCAGGTCCGCGACCTGGGCACCATCACGCCCACCCGCGAAGAAATCCTCGCCTTTGCCCAACAGTTTGACCCGCAACCCTTTCACCTGAACGACGAGGCGGCCAAGGCCTCGGTCTTTGGGGCCCTGTCGGCCAGCGGCTGGCACACCTGCTCCATGGCCATGCGGCTGATGGTGACGAACTTTCTGAACGACACCTCCAGCCTCGGCTCGCCGGGCCTGGAAGGCATCAAGTGGCTCAAGCCCGTCTACCCCGGCGATACCCTGCGGCTGCAAAGCACCATGCTCGAGACCAAACCCATGAGCAAGCGGCCGGACGTGGGCATGACGCGCAACCTGTGGGAAATGTTCAACCAGCACGGCGACAAGGTGCTGCACATGGAAGGCTGGGGCATGTTCAGAAGGCGTACGCCGGCAACTTGATGCGGCGCACAATCGGGTGATGGACTTCAAACCACTCATCACCCTGCTGGCTATCGTCAACCCTTTGGCCATCGTTCCTTTTTTCATCCACTACACCCAAGGCTTCAGCCCGGCCCAGCGCAAGAAAACGATTTGGGTGTCGTCCTTTTCTGCCTTTGTGGTGATCGCAGCCAGCGCCCTGCTCGGTTTGCAAATCTTGGAGTTTTTCGGCATCTCGCTGGCGAGCTTTCAAGTGGGCGGCGGCATGCTGCTGCTCACCGCCGCGCTGTCGATGCTGAACGCTCAACCCGCTGAAGCCCGCGCCAATGCCGATGAGGTGCATGACGCTGAGGCCAAAGCCGCCATGGGCGCCAGCATCGCCGTGGTGCCGCTGACCATCCCGCTGCTGACCGGACCGGCCACCATGTCCACCGTGGTGATTTACGCCGAAAAAGCCAAGAACTTCGCCCAACTGGGCACCTTGGTCGGCTATGGCGTGGTCATTGCACTGGCCACAGCGCTGTGTTTCTCGCTGGCCACCCCGATTGCCCGCATTTTGGGCAAAACCGGTATCAACGTCATGACGCGGCTGATGGGTTTGATCCTGGCTGCGCTGGCTGTGGAAGTGATGGCGGACGGGCTGCACAAGCTGTTTCCGGTGCTCGCCGGTCGCTGAACTGCGCCTTCGCTGCGAGGTTCAGACGCCGAACCCGCCCTCCAACCTTGTCCTCAAATGCGCCACCAACGCCGTCACCGCCCTGGGCACATGCGGTGCATACGGGCGGATGGCGTAAATGGTTTCGGCAAAAGCGCCCACCGGCTTCCAGCCCGGCAGCACGCGCACCAACTGGCCCTTGCGCAGTTCGGCCTGGGCGCTGAAGTCGGGCATCAGGGCAATGCCTGCACCCGTGAGCGCGGCTTCACGCAGGGCTTCGCTGTTGTTGGCGGCGAAATTGCCGCTCACCGGCACCGTGATCCGTTCGCCCCCGTCTGAAGGCTGGCGCGGCTCGAAGGTCCACGCCGGGGTGTCTTGCGAGCGGGGGTAATGCAAGCAGTTGTGGGCTTGCAGGTCACCAGGGACTTGTGGTTCACCCTGTTTGCGCAAATAAGCGCGGGTGGCCACCAGCACCGATTCGGTGGGGCACAGTGCCCAAGCCACATGGGTGTCGGGGGGACGGGCAGTGTGTCGGATCGCCAGATCGAAGCCTTCGGTGGCCAGTGCGCTCAGCCGGTCAGACAGGTCCAGCTCGATCCGCACGTCGGGGTAGTCCTTCAGAAATTCGGCCAACAAAGGCACGAGTTGCTGGCGCGCAAAGGCGACCGGCGCGGTCAGGCGCAGCAAGCCGCTGGGCTGCTCGGCCAAATCACGCACCTGGGCAAAACTTTGCTCAATCTGCTCAAACGAGGCGCGGGTTTCATCGACCAGCCGCTGCCCGGCCTCGGTCAAGCGAAGACTGCGGGTGGTGCGCTGCACCAGGGTGACTTTGGCCGCACGCTCCAACTCGGCAATGCGCTGGCTCATGGCGGCCTTGCTCACGCCCAGCCGGGCGGCAGCGGCCGTGTAACTGCCTTGCTGGGCGAGCACGCTCAGCCAATGCAGGTGCGTCCAAAGGGTGTTGATTTTTTGCTCTTCCATGAATGTATTGTTCATTATTTTGAACAATCAATTCAGTTTTAGGGGCTTGTAGGGCATGGCGAGGGTGCCTAAACTGCCCACACTGCACAAAACATTCGCGCGCAGGAGCGCGCACCCACATTCCAAAAGAAAGTCCCACATGAGCATTTCCAACATCGGCCATTTCATTGGTGGCCAAGCCGCCGCAGGCACTTCGGGCCGCAGCCAGCCCGTGACCAACCCCGCCACCGGCGCTGTGACCGGCAACGTGGCCCTGGCCAACAGCGCCGAAGTGGCCAAGGCCGTGGCCGCTGCGCAAGCGGCCTTCCCCGCTTGGGCAGACACGCCCCCCCTGCGCCGCGCCCGCGTGATGTTCAAGTTCCTCGAACTGCTGAACACCCACAAAGACGAACTGGCCCACATGATCACCGCCGAGCACGGCAAGGTGTTCACCGACGCGCAGGGCGAAGTGAGCCGTGGCATCGACATCGTCGAATTTGCCACCGGCATCCCGCAGTTGCTCAAGGGCGACTTCACCGACCAAGTCTCTACAGGCATCGACAACTGGACCTTGCGCCAGCCGCTGGGTGTGGTCGCGGGCATCACGCCCTTCAACTTCCCGGTCATGGTGCCCATGTGGATGTTCCCCGTCGCCATTGCGGCGGGCAACACCTTCATCTTGAAACCCAGCCCGACCGATCCGACACCGTCACTGTTCATGGCCGAGTTGCTCAAAAAAGCCGGTTTGCCCGACGGTGTGTTCAACGTGGTGCAAGGTGACAAAGAAGCCGTGGACGCACTGCTGGAGCACCCGGACGTGAAAGCCATCAGCTTTGTGGGCTCCACACCGATCGCCAATTACATCTACGAAACGGGTGCCCACCACGGCAAGCGCGTGCAAGCCCTGGGTGGTGCGAAGAACCACTTGGTGGTCATGCCCGACGCCGACATCGACCAGACTGTGGACGCGCTGATTGGCGCAGGCTACGGCTCGGCAGGCGAGCGTTGCATGGCGATCTCGGTCGCTGTGCTGGTGGGCGATGTGGCAGACAAAATTTTGCCAAAGTTGATCGAACGCACCAAGGCGCTGCAAGTGCTCAACGGCGAAAACCTGGCCGCCGAGATGGGCCCCATCGTGACCGACGCGGCGCGTCAGCGCATCAAGGGTTACATCGACGCGGGCGTGGCCGAAGGCGCACAGCTGCTGGTGGACGGCCGCGAGTTTGACGGCGCGAAAGCCGGTGCCGGTTGCGAGCAAGGCTTCTGGCTGGGCGGCACGCTGTTCGACAACGTGACCACCGACATGAAGATCTACAAAGAGGAAATCTTTGGCCCGGTCTTGAGCTGCGTGCGCGTGCCCGACTTTGCCACCGCCGTGCAAATCATCAACGACCACGAGTTCGGCAACGGCGTGAGCTGCTTCACCCGCGACGGCAACGTGGCACGCGAATTCAGCCGCCGCATTCAGGTGGGCATGGTCGGCATCAACGTGCCAATCCCTGTGCCCATGGCCTGGCACGGCTTTGGCGGCTGGAAGCGTTCGCTGTTTGGCGACATGCACGCCTACGGCGAAGAGGGTGTGCGCTTCTATACGAAGCAAAAATCCATCATGCAGCGCTGGCCCGAGAGCATTGGCAAGGGTGCTGAGTTTGTGATGCCAACCGCCAAATAATCGAAGGCTCAGGCTCAGACCCAGAACGGGTCAAGCTGACGGGCAAAGGCCGGCAGGTCTTCAAAATAGGGGAGCGCGCCGCCCTCTATAGCGTGGAATTGCCAGTTGCTGCGGTCGGCCACCGTCGTCCGGCCCTGGTAGTCGGTGAAGTCGCCGCGGGTGGCCATCGACACCCAGACAGGGACAGTCAGTGCTTCGAACAGGCTGTTGATGTCGGCGCTGAACATTTGGGCTGACACAAAATACAGGGGTGCGAAGCGGGCTCCGGGCTGCCGCGTGGTCAGCTGGTCGTAGCGCCACAAGGCTTCGTCAATCGCGTCAGAACCCCAGGTGCGCACCAGAAAATAGCGGATCACGGCCGGCAAGGTCAGCGTGCGGTACACGCCCTCTGACCAACGCGGCCAACGCAGCAGCCGAAGCAGCCACGGTGGACCGACAACCGAGCCCGCTGGCCCATAACGGCGCTTCTTGCCGCTGAAACCGGTGGGGCTGACCATGGCGAGGCGTCGGATCAGCTGCGGCGTTTCACCACTGACGCGGGCCGCGAATTCGCATGACAGGGACACCGCCACCACATCGGCAGCAACGCCACCCGACTCCGCCTGAATGGCCGTCAAGGCCAACTGAAGGGCATCCGTCATCAGACGCACGGTGTAGGGCCGGTCACTGCGGTCCGAAAAACCGAAACCCGGCAATTCCAGCGCATACACGACCCGCTGCTGACGGTAATGGGCAAACAGGGGCGCCACTTCGGCGGCCGATGCGGACGCGTTGATGCTGTGCAGCAAGAGCAAGGGTGGCAAGGATGCGCTCGAATCTGAGCTCCCGCGGTCATCCTCAGGCCCGGCACGGTACAGGCTGAGCGAGCCACACGGCGTGGCCAGGTCGCGACGTTCGGCCGGTAAGGCCAGTGGCAGCGGCACTGTTGGGGGCAATAGGGAGGTCATGCCCCATGGTAAGGGCAATTGGGGGCACTCACTCTGACCCGAGGGGGGAGGGATTTACCCCCGAATCGGGAAATCCCTGAGTACAAGTGCGCTGCCAGTCCCTTATATTTCACCCACTCGATGCAAAGCAGTATCTGCATCCCGAGGGCCGAGGAGACACTCAAGCCTAAAAACTCGAACAGCATCGAACATCCAAACGAGGTGTGATTTTTCTAAGCGTCGCGCAAGCGGCGCTTTTTTTTGCCTGTTTTTGCGCCACAGCGTGACAGGTCCAAGGCCCAGCGGGTGCCACAATCAACTGCATGGAATTACTGATTGTTTCGCTGGCCTCGCTGCTGGCCGGCCTGATCGACGCGATCGTTGGGGGCGGTGGCCTGATCTTGTTGCCGGCGCTGTTTGCCACCTTCCCCGGTGCAGCACCCGCCACTTTGTTTGGCACCAACAAAAGCGCGTCCATTTGGGGCACCGCGTTTGCCACCGTGCAATACAGCCGCAAAGTGGTCATGCCTTGGCGCTCACTGATCCCAGCGGCGGGTGCGGGGTTGGTCGGCTCTTTGGCTGGTGCTTGGGTGGTGACGCATGTGGACCCCACCCTGTTTCGAAAAGCCCTGCCGATCATGTTGACAGTGCTGCTGGTCTACACCGTGGCCAAAAAAGACCTAGGCCGCAGCCATGCACCTCGGTTTACCGGTCGCCAAGAGGCCTGGATGGCCGCAGGGATTGGCCTGGTGATCGGGTTTTACGACGGTTTTTTTGGGCCAGGCACGGGCAGCTTTTTGGTGTTTGCCTATGTGCGGCTCATGGGCTATGACTTCTTGAACGCTTCGGCCTCGGCCAAACTGATCAACGTGGCCACCAACTTTTCAGCATTGGTGCTGTTTGCCGTGCAAGGGCATGTCTGGTGGCACTTGGCTTTGGCCATGGCGGTTTCCAACATTGTGGGCAGCCTGATCGGCACGCGCTTGGCCCTGAAACACGGCTCGGGTTTTGTGCGCCACGTTTTCATTGTGGTCGTGTTGGCCCTGATCTGCAAAACCGCTTACGACACTTGGCTGCGTTAGCCCTTCAGCGCAAACGCCATTTGATTTGCCCGGCATACTGCGCCAGCGCCACGCCCAACAAGGTTACGCCAGCTCCGGCAATTTTGATCCAGGTGTAGTGCTCACCCGACAGCGCCCAAGCAAACAGGCCTGCCATGGGGGGCATCAAGTACATCAAAGGGGCTGTGCGGGCCACCCCGCGCACATTGTTGATCCAGCCCCAAGCCAACCAGCCCACAAAAGCCGAAACCAGGATCGACCAGAACAAGCCCACCCAAGCCCAAAAGTCGAGTACCGACCAGTTGGCAGCCATGCCGGCAGGCACCGACAAGAGCATCACCGGCAAACCACCGAGCAATGTGGCGTAACCCATGGTCAGCACCGGACCATGCTTTTGCATCACGGGTTTGACCGCCACGGTGTAGTAAGAAAAGAATCCTGCCGCCACCAACAACACCAGGTCACCTCCGCCCGCACGCCAGTTGCCACCCAGCAATTTGTCAGACAGGAACATCAACACGCCGCAAAAGGCCACCGACACCCCTGCAATTTGAGGCCAACTGAGGCGCTCCAAGCCCTGCTTGTGCAAGATCAGCAAGGTAAAAATGGGCCCACACGCCAAAATGACCGAACTGGAAAACGCCGTGGACCAATGGATGCCATAGGTCACCAAGCCCACATGCAATGAATGCCCAATGAAGCCCAACCAGGCCATCTGCATCCAGTCTTGACGCGGCAACGGCGGCAGCCAGCGGCCAAAACGCCAGCGCATCAACAGCAATGCACAAGCCGGCATGAGCAGGTAACGCGCCCACAAGAAGCCACCCGGTGTGATCAGGTCAAACAGGTACTTTTGCAGCGTGAAGTTGCCACCCCAAATGACCACCAGCACCAGAGCGATGAGCAAAGCATGCTGGTCATGGCGGTGTAAGTGAGTCTGGTGGGGCATGCAGCGATTGTGGTGCCAGCTGGCAGCATCCTCTGTCTCGCTCGCAGCAAGAAGGCCACAGGGACAGATTCAAGCGCCCCAAGTCGGGGTCATGGGCTGAACAAAGAACACAAACGCCTGGCCAACGAAGGGCGTTGGCCAGGTAATTACTTCACTTCTTGCGAGCAGCGACAGCGGCTTCGGCCTCTTTCACCAGGGCAGGGCCCACAGTGTTTTTCCACTTGTCGTACACCGGACGGGTGGCTTTGACGAAGGCCTCGCGCTCTTCGGCGGAGAGCGATGTCACCGTCACGCCCATGGCGGCGATGTCCTTGAGCACAGGCTTGTCGGCTTCGACCAGGCCTTTACGGGCGATGGCGATTTCGGCTTTGCCAGCGTCCACAGCCGCCTGGCGCACGATGGCCTGGTCAGCGGGTGTCCACGATGCCCAGATGTCCTTGTTGACCACAAAGATCAGCGGATCGGCCACGTAGCCCCAAGTGGTCACGAATTTCTGGCCCACGGTGTGCATTTTCAGCACAGTGAACAGAAACAAGGGGTTTTCCTGGCCATCCACAGCACCGCTGGACAGCGCAGGCTGTGCATCGGCCCAGCTCATTTGTGTGGGGTTGGCGCCCATGGCCGAGAACATGTCTGAGTAAATGGGTGAGCCCACCACACGGATTTTCATGCCCTTCAGGTCGGCGGGGGACTTGATAGGGCGCTTGGAGTTGGTCAGTTCACGGAAGCCGTTCTCGCCCCAGGCCAGAGGCACCACGCCCGATTTGTCCAGGGTCTGGAAAATCTTCTGACCCACGCCGCCTTGCGTCAGCGCGTCAATGGCCGCGTAGTCGGGCATCAAAAAGGGCAGCGAGAACAGGTTCAGTTCCTTGACCTGAGGTGACCAGTTGATGGTCGAGCCCACGGCCATGTCAATCACGCCTTGACGCAGTGCGCTGAATTCGCGGGTCTGATCGCCCTGAATCAAGGACACGCCGGGGTACAACTTGATGTTGATGCGCCCCTGGGTGCGTTCCTTGACCATGTCGGCCCACATCTTGCCGGCCTGTCCCCAAGGTGTGGGCGGTCCCAACACCAGCGACATGCGGTATTCGGCCTTGTAATCGGCAGCCAGGGTCGGTGCGGTGAAAGCGCTCAAACCAGCCGCAACAGCCAGCAGGCTGAGCAAATGACGACGAAGTTTCATGGTTGTCTCCTTGTTGAAAAATGAAAATCAGTAACCCAGATAACGCGGCAGCCACAAGGCCAACTCGGGCCAAGCGATGACGGCCAGCATGACCAAGAACATCGAAAACAGCATCCAGCCGACCCAGCGCACGGTCTCTTCCATGCGCACCCCGGCGATGCGGCAAGACACCATCAAGTTCACGGCCAGCGGCGGGGTGAACTGGCCCAGCGCCACTTTGAGCGTGAGGATCACCCCAAACCAGACCGGGTCCCATTTGTAGTACTGAACGATGGGCCAGAGGAGTGGCACAAAGATCAAGAAGATGGACACGCCATCCAGGAACATGCCTACGGTGATCAGCATCAAGATGAGCAGCGCCAGCACGCCGTATTCACCCAGGCCCGAGTTGACGATGGCGTTGGTCACCGGGTCGATCACCCCCAGTGTGGACAGCGAAAAGGCAAAAATGCCCGCCAGCGACACCACCAGCAAAATCACGGCCGACAACTCGCCCGACTCGCGCAAGATAAGAAACAGATCACGCACCTTGATCGTGCGGTAAATGACCATGCCCACAAACAAGCCATAGAACACCGCCACCACCGCCGCCTCGGTCGGCGTGAACCAACCGGCGCGCATGCCACCCAAAATCAAAATGGGCGCGGCCAGGCCCCAGGTGGCCTCCACAAAACTTTTCCACAACTCGGGACGCGGCAAGCTCGCTTCGAGCGCACCCATCTTGTGCTTACGGGCCATCCACACGGTGGGCACGATCAGGGCGATGCCCGCCAAAATGCCCGGAATCATCCCCGCCGCAAACAGCGCAGGCACCGAGGCCCCGGGCACCAGCACCGAATACACGATGAAGGCCACCGAAGGCGGAATCAAGATATCCGTGGCCGCTGCTGCCCCGACCACGCTGGCAGAAAACGCCGCGGGGTAACCAGCACGCGACATAGCTGCGATCATCACCGCACCCACAGCCGCCGCATTGGCCGGGCCTGAGCCGGAAATACCACCCAAAAACATGGCCACCACAATAGCCACCAACGGCAGCATGCCGGGACCACGGCCCACGATGGCGACTGCAAAGTTGACCAACCGCAGCGCCACACCCGAGCGGTCAAAAATGGAGCCCACCAACACGAACATGGGAATGGCCAGCAACGGGTATTTGCCCAGACCGGCATAAAAGTTTTGCGGCACAGCCAAAAGGCCAAACCACTGCGCATCCGAATTGGCCAAGGCAATGCAAGCGGCACCAGCCAAACCCAAAGCGGCGCCGATGGGCACGCCCATGAGCATCATGACCACAAAGGCCACAAACAGGAGGGTCGGGATCATGGCTGACGCCCCCGACGGATGAACAAGCCCAATGCGCGGCCAGCAATGGCCACCGACAAGACCGGCAGCCAGATGGTGTACCACCACTGCGGCACGCCAATGCCCGGCGAGGTTTCGCCAAAGCGGAAATCGTCCCAAACCACGCGCACGCTCAGCACCGCGATCAAAGCAAACAGCACAAACACCATCAGGGCACCAAAACGGGCCAGCGCCCGCTGGCGCTTTTCTGAGCCGCTGTCGGCAAAGTATTCAATGCGGATTTGCCGGTTGCGGGCGACCGATGCTGAACCCGCCACCAGCGCCAGCACAATCATCAAAAACACCGAAAACTCTTCCGTCCAGGCAAAGGACTGGTCGGTGAAATAGCGCACCAGCACGTTGGCAAACGTGATGAGCGAGAGCAGCCCCATCACGATGACCGTGAGCCAGTCTTCAATTTTCAGAGGAACGGCGGTTTCTTCATCGGGTTCAGCAGCAGCCACCTCAGGTGGCTCTTGCTCGTGCAAATGGGTCATAGGTCTCAAGCCAAATTTAAAATTCACTTTACCATGGCGCTCTTGGCCACAAGCCTCACGAACGGGCTCCAAAGCGCCCCGGAGACACAGGGATTACCCCATGAAAAAGCCAGCAGCGTGCAAGTGCAAGCTGATCGCAAACATGAGGACAACATCACTCACCGAGTGACGGGCTTCAGGCAGTTCTGGGCTGCGGCCACGATTTGATCAGCCGACACGCGGGCCACCGCTTCCAACACGGGGGCGTAACCCACCGGGATGCGCGGTGCACCCAGGCGCTTGACGCGGACACCCAAAGTTTCGGCCACGGTGGCGGCGATTTCAGCGCCAAAGCCTGCGGCCTGAATCGCTTCGTGCACCACCAGCAGATGGCCTGTTTTGGCCGCAGACTTGAGCACAGTTTCCCGATCCCAAGGCCACAGAGTGCGCAAATCAATCAGCTCGACCTGAACGCCCAAAGCCGCCAATTGATCGCAAGCCGTTTGGCACACCTGCACCTGACGGCTCCAGCTGACCATCGTCAGGTGGTCACCCGGACGCAGCACAGCCGCTTGGCCCAAGGGCACTTGCACGCTCTCGTCTACCGCACCCTCCAGGCCCCACAGGGTCTTGTGCTCCATATAGACCACAGGGTCGCCGCACTGCATGGCCGCGCGCAGCAAGGAATAGTTGTCTTGCACCGAGCCCGGACACACGACCACCAAGCCGGGCATGTGGGCAAACCAGGCTTCGAGGGACTGAGAATGTTGCGCGGCCGAGGCATCCCAAATGCCAATGGGCATGCGGGCCACCAAGGGCACACGGCCCTGACCGCCAAACATGTAACGGTTCTTGGCGGCCTGGTTGATGATTTCGTCCATGCCGCACAGGGCAAAGTCGACCACGCGCATCTCCACCAACGGGCGCATGCCCGCCAGTGCCATGCCCACACCGCCGCCCATGATGGCCGCTTCGCTGATGGGTGTGTCGATGATGCGGTGTGCGCCAAAGGTTTGTTGCAGGCCTTTGTACTGGCCAAAGATACCTCCCCGGCCCACGTCTTCGCCCAAGACCACCACGCGCTCGTCGGCTTCCATTTCGCGCTGCACGGCCAGCACAGCGGCCTGGCTGTAACTCATCGTGTTCAAAACCATTGACCTTCTCCT
This sequence comes from Limnohabitans sp. 15K, assembly GCF_002778285.1. Lineage (GTDB taxonomy): Bacteria > Pseudomonadota > Gammaproteobacteria > Burkholderiales > Burkholderiaceae_C > Limnohabitans_A. The sequence goes on along the minus strand of NZ_NESM01000001.1, from coordinate 1,825,488 downwards.
GTGGTCTGGATGTCGGTGTAAGCGGCGGACACATCGGGCCAAGGTGCCTGATCGGCCGCCTGCATGGCCGCCTGCACTTCGGCTTGGGCTTGCTGGTCCAGCTGGTCGCATGCGGCATCGGTGCTGCCCAACGCCAGCAGGGCACGGCGGGCGTTCTGGATCGGATCGTTTTTGAGGGCTTCTTCAACTTCGCGGGGGTCGCGGTAAGCGGCCAAATCCACCGACACATGGCCTTTGACGCGGTAAGTGCTGGCATGCAACAGTCGCGGCCCTTGGCCGGAACGAATGGCCCGCACCAGCTCAGCCGCCTTCTCGTACACGGCCCACACATCGTTGCCATCGACCTGGTGCGCTGCAATACCCAGGCTTTCACTGCGGGCCGAAGCACCGGGCCCGGCGATCATGGGACCACTGGCCGTGGTGGCGCTCCAGCGGTTGTCTTCGCACACAAAAAGAACCGGCAAGCGGTGCACCTGCGCCCAGTTGAGGGCTTCCAGAAACGGCCCCCGGTTGGTGGCGCCGTCGCCAAAAAAGCAGACGGTGATGTCGCTGCGACCCTGCAGTTTTTGCGCGTGTGCAGCGCCCACGGCAATGGGCAGACCCGCGGCCACCACGCCGTTGGCTCCCAACATGCCGACCGAAAAATCAGCGATGTGCATGGAGCCGCCTTTGCCGCCGTTAAAACCTGTGGCTTTGCCATACAGCTCGCACATCATGCGGCCCAGGTCTGCCCCCTTGGCAAGGGTGTGGCCGTGGCCACGGTGGGTGGAGGTGAGGTAGTCGCTGGGCGTGAGGTGGGCGCACACGCCAGCAGCCACGCCTTCTTGCCCGGTGGACAGGTGCAAGGGGCCGCGCACTTTGGCGCTGCCGTCGGCGGTTTTGTTGTAAGCGCTGACGCCGCCTTGGCTCAGGATTTCTGCGGCATTTTCAAACGCCCTAATGCGGGCCATGCACAGGTACAAAGCGGCCAAAGTCGCTTGAGAGGAAGGATTGGGCAATCGAAGTCTCCTGTCATGAGGTTGCCCCGGACAGCAACTTCTCCTAGGGCCATGCCACTCTAATGACATTCAACTTTTGCGCCTGCACGCAGGTGACAGCGCCTGTTGGACTTTTGGGTGGGGTTTTTTGGGGTGAGGGTTTAGACCGCCACCACGGGCACGCGCTGCGCCAACGCACACATGAGCTCATAGCCCACAGTGCCCGCGGCTTGGGCCACCTCGTCGATGCCTAGCACTGCGCCGTTGGCCGATTGGCCCCACAGCGTGACCGTGCTGCCCACCTCCGCTTGCGGGAAGGGGTCCAGGTCCACCGTCAACATGTCCATGCTGACGCGGCCCACCGTGCGGCCGCGAACGCCGTCCACCAGTACCGGCGTGCCCGTGGGGCAAATGCGCGGGTAACCGTCGGCATAACCGCAAGCCACAACGCCGATCCGCATGGGGTGTTCTGCCACAAAACTGGAGCCATAACCCACGCTGTCGCCCGCCTGCAGGTGCTGCACCGCAATGATCTGCGCGTTCAGGCTCATGGCGGGCTGCAATTGCCAATCGGCGGCCGAGTTCGAGGGGAAATCTGGCGAACTGCCATACAAAGCAATGCCGGGGCGAATCCAGTCGGCTTTCACAGCCGCATCTTGGGCGTGGCGCAAACTGGCAGCGCTGTTGCTCAAGGTGCGCTCGCCAGGCAAGTCGCGGGTGGCTTCTTCAAAGCGGGCCATTTGCTCGGTGATGCCTTTGGGGCCATCGGCATCGCTGAAATGGGTCATGAGCGAAATCTCGTCCACCTGGGGCAAGGCATTGAGCCGTGTCCAGACCGATCGAAAGCGCTGCGGCGCAAAGCCCAGCCGGTTCATGCCCGAGTTCATTTTCAGAAACACCCGGTGAGGCTCGTTGGTCTTGTGCAGCGCCAACATGTCAATTTGCTCATCGCAATGGACCGTGTGCCACAGGTGCAGGCGCGAACACAGCTCCAAGTCACGCGCCTCAAACGCGCCTTCCAGCAGCAAAATCGGGCCGCGCCAGCCCAAAGCGCGCACGCGTTCGGCTTCCGTCAGATCCAGCAATGCAAAGCCATCGGCACCGCGCAAACCCTCAAACACCCGCTCGATGCCGTGGCCATAGGCATTGGCTTTGACCACCGCCCAAGCCTGGGCATCGGGCGCGGCCTGCCGGACGCGGGCCAGATTGTGGCGCAAAGCAGTGGTGTGGATGGTGGCTTGTAGGGGGCGGGGCATGGGATTCAAGTGCAACAAAAGGCTGAACGAGTATGCCAGCATCATTCCGCCTGAACGGCTTATCAGAGCAAGTCTGTCGATGCCCAATTTTGGGCGCAAAGGTTCGGGTCCACACAGGCTTTCCCCTGTACGGAAGGGGCTTACAAATGCTTTACACTGGCCCGCTGCCTGTTAACCCCGCGCATTCCGCCTGAAACGCTCAGGCGTTGGCTGAACCTTGTAATCCATGGACGTTTTTCAGTTTTTGATGCCCATCTTCACCGAATACGGTTATCTGGCCGTGTTTGTGATGCTCTTGATTTGCGGATTTGGCGTTCCAGTTCCAGAAGACGTGACCCTGGTCACGGGCGGTGTGATTGCTGGCCTGGGTCATGCCGATGTGAACACCATGTTCGCTGTGGGCATGGCGGGTGTCTTGGTGGGTGACGGACTCATGTTCACCTTGGGCCGTTTGTATGGCCAACGCATTTCGCAACTGCCCGGTTTTCGCAAAATCCTCACGCCCGAACGCTTTGCCAGCGCGCAAGACGCTTTTGAAAAATACGGCAAGTGGGTCATGTTTGTGGCCCGCTTTTTGCCCGGTCTTCGCACCCCGGTGTTTTTCTCGGCTGGCATGAGCCATCGTGTCAGCTTTGCCACTTGGTTTTTCATGGACGGCTTTGCCGCCTTGATCAGCGTGCCCATCTGGGTTTACCTGGGTTACTTTGGCGCCCAAAACTGGGACTGGATGTTTGCAGTTCTGCGCCAGTTTCAGCATGGTATTTTTGCCTTGCTGGGCATGGGTGTGGCCTGGCTGGGTTGGCGCTGGTGGCGCAAGCGCCAAGCCACTGCAGCCGCCAAAGCCTCCGGCGACGCCTCCTGATCCGCCCTCGCATGGGCCACACCTCCCCCAAAAGCCTGGCGGTTGCCGGGCTCCTGTTCAACGCATTGGTCTGGGGCGTCTGCTGGTGGCCCTTCAAACAACTCGAGGCCCTTGGCCTGCACCCGCTCTGGGCCACGGCTTTGGTTTATGCCTTTGTCTTTGCTTCTATCGCCTTGTGGCTGTGGCGCAGCGGGCAACTTCAGGGCTGGCGCGGCCACCCCGGGCTGTGGCTCTTGTTGCTGGCCTCGGGCCTGACCAACGTGGGCTTCAACTGGGCTGTCACGGTGGGCGACGTGGTGCGCGTGGTGCTGCTGTTTTACCTGATGCCCGCATGGTCGGTGCTGGTGGCCTGGTGCTTGCTGGGTGACAAGCCCACCCCCATGGCTTTGCTGCGCCTGTTGCTGGCGCTGGTCGGCTTGTTCATCGTGCTCAAAACCCCCGAGACCCCTTGGCCTGTGCCCGAGAGTTTGGCCGACGTGCTGGCCCTGATGGGTGGCCTGACCTTTGCCATCACCAACGCTCTGCTGCTCAAACTCAAAGACGCCCCCAGCGCGTCGCGCACCCTGGCCATGTTTGGCGGCGGCGCTGTCATGGCCACATTGGCGGCCGTAGTGGGTTTGGCCACGGGCGTGGTGGCGGTCGGTGATGCCCCCGCTTGGACTTGGTTGCCCTTGGTGGCGCTGCTGGCCATCTCGTTTTTGTTGGGCAACCTGGCGCTGCAATACGGCGCGGCGCGCCTGGCCGCCCACACCACGGCACTGGTCATGTTGTCCGAAGTGCTGTTTGCCAGCGTATCTTCCGTTTTGCTGGGTGCTGCACAATGGGAAAACCGAACGCTGTGGGGTGGTTCGCTGATTTTGCTGGCGGCACTGCTGTCGGTGACGGACACCTCACGAAAAGACTGAACCACGCCAACGGAGCCCATCCATGAGCCTTTATGACTTTGAAGCCCAAAGCATCGACAACCAACCCGTGGCCCTTTCACGTTACAAAGGCCAAGTGATGCTGATCGTCAACACCGCCAGCGCCTGCGGCTTTACGCCTCAGTTCACGGGGCTGGAAAAGTTGCACAAAGCCTACGGCGATCAAGGCCTGGCCGTGCTGGGCTTTCCTTGTAACCAATTTGCCAGCCAAGACCCGGGCGACGACGTACAAATCGCCAACTTCTGCCAAAAGAACTACGGCGTGAGCTTTCAGATGATGAGCAAGATCAAGGTCAACGGCGACGGCGCTCACCCGCTGTACCAATGGCTCACAGCGGAGGCCCCCGGCATTTTGGGCAGCAAGGGCATCAAATGGAACTTCACCAAGTTTTTGGTGGGGCGCGACGGTCGCGTGGTCAAGCGCTATGCGCCACAAGACTCGCCTGAGAAGATCGCCAAGGACATTGAAGCGGCGCTGGCAGCCTGAAAGTTGAGGTCTATGGAGCCGTGCTTGACAGGGGGTGCAAGCCGGCTCAAGTCTTCCAAGTCAGCACAGCCAACCACAACAACATCGCCGCGCCACCCCAAACCAACACTCTCGTGCGCAGGCGCAGCACTTCCACAGCGCTGACCAAGCGCGCATTTTGTTCAGCCAACTCGGCCAATGTTTCCGTCAGCTCGCGCTGAGTCTGAGCTTGGCGTTCGATCTGACCTTGAGCGGCGATCAAGGCGTTTTTGAGTTCACCCAGGCTGGGCACCGCACTGACGGGCTCCGTCGTGGCAGGTGGGCCTGCTTGGCCAGGTGGCTGACGGTCCATCAACTTGCGGGCAGCTTTGAGCACCGAAGGCGCGTGCTCGATCACATCCCCCCAGGGAATCACTTTCAGAGCAGCCAACCAAGGTATGGCCATCGCAGGATCCTTTATTTGCAGTGTGACATCACGTTGGCCAATGCTACCCCGTTGAACCGTTTGGCGTGTCCTGCCTCAGGCCTTTTCAGATTGGCAAAAGGACTTTGTTTGGGTTGTTGAGATGGGACGCATTGGCCGTGTCCATCACATCACGACCGTAAAACATTCTGTTTTTTACGAACTTAAAGTATTTAATAATCTGCTTTTTCCATAAGTTGACTGCCCCTACCATCGGATTTCTTGTTGATTCACGGAATCCCTCATGCGCCAAACATCATCTGCAAAAAGGCCGACCTCAAGCCGCAGCCAATTCAGGCTCACCCAAACGTCCGCCGCTTTGGGTGGGTGCCTGATCCTGTTGTCATGCGCCGCCACAGCACAAATCACCACGTCGAACTCAGGCCAACCAGCAACGGCTTCCATCCAAAGTGACAGCTCACAACATGCGGCACCCGAGTTGAGCGCAGAACAACTTATCCCTGTCATATTGACCCACAACCCACAGCTGCGCGCAGCGCAAAGTGCCCGCAACGCAGCCCGCGCGGGCACCAAGTCAGCGCAAGCTCTGCCCAACCCTCGAATCGATTGGAACCAAGGACGCAACACCGCCCGCATCGCGGGTGTAACGCCAGGGAGTGTGCAAAGCTGGAGCATCAGCCAACCGATCGACAATCCTGGCGTTCGCAAGGCACGCATGGATGCGGCCAGTGCCACAGAACTGGAAAGCACCCACCTGATCGGTATGACCCGCAACGAACTGGTGAGTCAGACTCGCGTGCGCATTTATCAGGGCTTGCTTTACCAAGCCAAGGCAGACGCAGCGGCAGAAGATGTGCAACTGCTGGAACAAGTGCGAGAACGTGTGCGTCTAAGGGTCGAAAGCGGAGAGGCCGCACGCTATGAAATCATCAAAGCCGATGCCGAAATCATCACCGCACGCGAACGGCTGCAAACCAACCGCTTGATGGTCGAGCAAAGCAAGGTCCAGCTCAACCAGCTGGCCGCAGGTCAACTGCCCACACAGTGGAAACTTCTGGGCGATCTGAAAGAGGCACATGAGTTGCTGGATCTGAACCAGCTGCATGAGCTGGTCACCAAGAACAACCCTGAGTTGAGGCTGCTTCAAGCCGAAGTGAACAAAGCTCAAGCCCAGCTGCGCGGGGCTGAATCCAGCCGATGGCCTGGTTTGGAGTTGCGATACAGCCAAAGCCAAGACCCCGAATTTCGCCAGGGTCAGTGGGGCGTCGGGATTCAAATTCCTCTGTTGGACAACCGCAGCGGCCCCATTGCTCAAGCCAACGCCGAGTTGGAGCGTGCCCAAATTCGTCTGGAGGGACGACAAGCAGAGCTCCAACAGGAGATTTTGCAAACTTGGAAATCCCTGGAAATGGCACGCCTGCGGATTGAGGCGTTGAGTCTGGGCTCGGTGCGAGAAGCCGAGGCCGCCTTGCGTGTCGCACAAGCGGCCTACCGCTTTGGCGAGCGCGGCATTCTGGATGTGCTGGATGCACAACGCGTTTTGCGCAGCGTACGTGCCGACCTGATCGAGGCTCGCTACCAGCTGCAAGAGGCCCGCGTGCTGCTGGATCGCTTGACCGGCCAGCACATCGAACCGTCCACTTATTGATCTTTTGCAGGACCATGCAATGACATCCCAAACTCTGACTTTTAAACGTACCACGCTGGCCCTTTTGGTGGGCTCTTGCGCGCTGCTTTTGCCCGCTTGTGGTGACAAGAAATCCACGCCGCCTTCTGCTGCCGAAGCCGTTGCTGCTGACCCGATGGAAGTGGTGATCAAGCCCGACATGGCAGCCCAGTTCAAGGTCAGCAAGCTGACGGTGCAAGACATCACACCCTGGCTGGAGATATCGGGTCGGATTGAGGCCAATGACCGCCTGGTCACGCGCATCGGCGCCGCAGTAACAGGACGGGTGACCGAAGTGCTTGCAGAAGTGGGCGACCGGGTTCAACTCGGACAGTCTCTGGCCCGAGTGGCCAGTAGCGAACTGACCACCGCACAAATGGGTTACCTCAAAGCACACTCCGCCGCATCGCAAGCAGAGCGGGCGGTTGAAAGAGCACGGCAACTCATCTTGGCGGATGTGATCGGCTCGGCAGAAATGCAGCGGCGTGAATCCGAATTGACCATCGCGCGGGCCGAGTTTCGCGCCGCGGGCGACCAGCTGCGACTGATGGGATTGCCCAATTTCGCCATCGAACGCTTGAAAGACCAAGGCACACTGCACCCGGTCACTTCGGTCAGTGCCACGCTGGCTGGTGTGGTCATCGAGCGCAATATCAGCCAAGGACAGGTGGCGCAACCGGGCGACCCCTTGTTCACGGTAGCAGATCTGGGCAACGTCTGGGTGGTGGGCGCACTGCCCGAACAAGTCGCGCGGTCTGTGCAGGTCGGCCAAACGGTCAACATCGACGTTCCTGCACTGGGCAACCGTTCCTTGTCAGGCAAGATCGTTTTCGTCGGCGACACTGTCTCGCCAGAAACCCGAAGCGTCACCATCCGAACCCAGGTGGACAACGTCCAACGGGATCTGAAGCCTCAAATGCTGGCGACCATGCGTGTGCGATCGGCCACACAACAAACTCTGGCCTTGCCTGCACAAGCTGTGGTGCGCGAAAACGACCGCGACCATGTGTTCATCAAGAACGCCAATTTGCGCTTCAAGCTCACCCCTGTTGAACTGGGCCCCGCTCAGGACGATCTGCGTCCGGTCCTCAAAGGGTTGTCAGAGGGCACTGAAGTGGTCACACAAGGCGCCTTCCACATGAACAACGAGCGCAAACGCGCAGAGCTGGAGTAAAGCATGCTCACCTCCTTGATCCGCACAGCGCTGAGCCAGCGACTCATCGTTGTGGTCCTTGCATTGGTGCTGTGTGCTTTCGGTCTGCGCGAAGCCACGCGCTTGTCGGTTGATGCTTTTCCGGACGTGACCAACGTCCAGGTTCAAATCGCGACAGAAGCGCCGGGGCGTTCACCCGAAGAAATCGAACGCTTTGTGACTGTGCCGCTGGAAATTTCCATGACCGGCCTGCCTGGTTTGGTGGAGATGCGCTCGCTCAACAAAAGCGGTCTGTCCATCATCACCTTGGTCTTCACCGACAAGACCGACGTTTATTTCGCCAGACAACTGGTCACCGAGCGCCTGATCGAAGTCACCCCGCGCATGCCAGCAGGTATTGCGCCGGTGCTGGGGCCTGTCTCCACAGGTTTGGGCGAGGTCTACCAGTACACGCTGGAGCGGCCAGATGATGGGCAACGCGCACTCACCCCGCAAGAGCTGACCGAACGCCGCACCGTGCAGGACTGGGTGGTTCGCCCGCTGCTGCGCTCCATTCCAGGGGTGGCCGAGATCAACTCACAAGGCGGTTACGTCAAGCAATACCAGGCTCTGGTCGACCCAGGGCGCCTGCGGCATTACAACCTGTCTGTTCAGCAAATCGTGCAAGCCATTGCGGCCAACAACTCCAACGCCAGCGGCGGCATCTTGCCCCAGGTCAATGAGCAATATTTGATCCGAGGCGTGGGTCTGATCCGATCACTGGAGGACATCGGCAACATCGTGATCAAGGAGCAAGCCGGCGTGCCCGTTTTTGTGCGCGATGTGGCACAAGTCGAAATCGGCAGCGAAGTGCGCCAAGGCGCCATCATCAAAGGTGGTTACACAGAAGGTGTTTCCGGCATTGTGCTGATGATGCGTGGCGGCAACGCCAAGGAGGTTGTCTCCCGCATCAAAAAACGCGTCGAAGAGATCAACAGTCAGAACATGCTGCCCGATGGCCTGAAGATCGTCCCGTTCTACGATCGCACCGAGCTGGTCGACTCCGCTCTGTGGACGGTCGGCAAAGTGCTGATTGAAGGCATCTTCCTGGTTGTGGTCGTGCTGTTTGTCTTTTTGGGTGATGTGCGCTCGAGCCTGATCGTGGTCGCCACGCTGATCATCGTGCCGTTGTGCACTTTTATCATGATGAACCGTTATGGCATCTCTGCCAATCTGATGTCTTTGGGAGGACTGGCCATCGCCATCGGCCTGATGGTCGACGCCACCGTGGTGGTGGTTGAGAACGTGTACCACCGACTGGGGCATGCAGGTCAAAGCATTGGCGAGCGTGTGCGCACAGTTCTGGCCGCCACCATCGAAGTGGCCACGCCCACCATCTTTGGCATCGCCATCATCATCCTCGTGTTCCTGCCTTTGATGACTTTGCAAGGCATTGAAGGCAAGATGTTCGCGCCCCTGGCCCTGACCATCGCCATTTCCTTGGCCTTGTCACTGCTCGTCTCGCTGTTCCTGTCGCCCGTGCTGTGCTCTTACTTTCTCAAGGGTGGATCGGGCGAAGACACGCGCTTGATCGCTTTCCTCAAGAGCCGCTATTTGCGCTTGTTAGATGCCGCTACAGCCAAAAACCGACTGACCTTGGGCGTTGCCGTTGGCCTGTTATTGGGCTCTTTGGCGCTGTTCCCCATGCTGGGAAAGTCTTTCATGCCCACCATGAAAGAAGGTGCCCTCACGCCTCAGATCAATCGGGTCCCCAGCATTTCGCTGGACGAGTCCATTCGCATGGAAATGGCGGCCATGAAAACCATCGCCGAGGTGCCAGGTGTGCGAATGGTGGTGTCCAAATTAGGCCGTGGTGAATCGCCAGCCGACCCTGCTGGCCCGAACGAATCGGACCCGATCGTCCTGCTCGATCCCAAATCCGACAGGACACAAGATGAGATCGACGAAGACATCCGCCAGCGCTTGTCGAGCATTCCGGGCGTTCAGATCGTCTTGTCGCAGCCCATCTCAGAGCGCGTCGACGAGATGGTCACAGGTGTGAGATCACAAGTGGCCATCAAGATTTTTGGCGATGAACTGAACGAGCTCAAAGATCTTTCAGAAAAAGTCGCACGCATCCTCAAAAGCGTATTGGGCAGCCGAGACATCCGCATCGAACGTTTGTCAGGTCAGCAAGCCTTGACCGTGGACATTGACCGCAAAGCCATTGCCCGCCATGGCCTGAACGTGTCCGATGTGCAAAGCATCATCGAAACCGCCATCGGTGGCAAGGACGTCACCACACTTTATGAAGGCGAACGCCGCTACAGCGTTGTGGTGCGTTTCCCGCCTCAAGTGCGCCAGTCGGCCGAAGCCATTGGCAACACCTTGCTGCCCACCCCCGGTGGTGCTCAGGTCTCTTTGTCAAGTCTGGCCAGCATTCAACTGGTGGATGGCCCGGCACAAATCAGCCGCGAAAGTGGCAAACGCCGCGTGGTGGTAGGGGCCAACGTAGAGGGCCGCGATCTGGCGGGCTTTGTGACCGAAGTACAGCAACGCATTGACCAGGAAGTGAAGTTGCCCGAAGGCTATTACTTTGTGTACGGTGGCCAGTTCGAAAACATGGAGCGCGCGATGGGCACGCTGGCCATCATCGTCCCGCTGACCATTGCCGCGATCTTCTTCTTGCTGTTCATCCTGTTCCGCTCGGTAAAGCTGGCCGCACTGATCATTTTGGTGCTGCCATTCGCATCCATCGGGGGTCTGGTCGGTCTGTTTGTGTCCGGTGAATACGTGAGCGTGCCGGCATCTGTGGGCTTCATTGCCTTGTGGGGCATCGCTGTGCTCAACGGCGTGGTGTTGGTCACCTGCATCCGTCGCCTGCGCGAAGACGGCATGGACGTCGCCAGCGCCGTCAGAGAAGGCTGCGTGCAGCGTTTCCGACCCGTGATGATGACCGCCACCGTGGCCTTGCTCGGCCTGGTGCCCTTCCTGTTTGCCACAGGTCCGGGCTCGGAAGTTCAGCGCCCCTTGGCCATCGTGGTCATCGGCGGCCTGATCTCTTCAACCCTGCTCACGCTCGTGGTACTGCCCACTCTGTACCGCTGGTTTGACGACAACCCCAGCGAAGCCTGAACCCCAAGGATTAACCATGAAAGAAATTCGCGCCATTGTTCGCCCCAACCGACTGCCTCGCTTGCGTGATGCTTTGCGTGCCATTCCCAATTTTCCGGGTGTAACCATCTTCAAAGCTGAGGGCTTCACGGCCCCAGCATCCGTGACGAAACGAACGGTCAAAGATGAACTGACTGACTTCACAGACAAATTGATGGTTTGCGTGTTGGTCGAATCGGACATGGTCGAGCCTGTTCGCCGTGCCATTCTGGAGGCCAGTTACACCGGGCAGATCGGCGACGGCTTGGTGTGGGTGGTCGACATCGAAAGCATGCACCGCATCCGCGATCAGCAATTGATGAAATGAGCCAGCGAAAACACTACAACAGCGACGCGTCCAGCAACTCCACCCAATGCCGCACCGGCAGACCACTGCCGCTTTGCAGGTGGGTGATGCAGCCGATGTTGGCGCTGATCACGCCTTGTGGCTCCAGCGCGTTCAGGTGGCCCAGCTTGCGGTCACGCAGTTGCTTGGACAACTCGGGATTGAGCACGCTGTAAGTGCCCGCCGAGCCGCAGCACAAGTGGGACTCGTTGGCTGTGACCTTGATCTGAAAGCCCAGATCGCCCAAGTGCTTTTCCACGCCGCCTTTGAGTTGCTGGCCGTGTTGCAGCGTGCAAGGCGGGTGGTAAGCCTGCAGGCCTGCCGCTTGCAGGGCTTCAGGGTTCAGCTTAGCCTTGAGCAGCGGCACCAACTCGGGCAGCAACTCGCTCAGGTCGCGCGTCAGCGCGCCGATACGAGCAGCTTTGTCGGCGTACTGCGGGTCGTCTTTGAGCACATGGCCGTAGTCCTTGACCATGACACCGCAGCCTGAAGCGTTCATGACGATGGCTTCGACCTCGCCGCTTTCGATCAGCGGCCACCAAGCATCGATGTTGGCGCGCATGTGGTCTTTGCCGCCATCGTGGTCGTTCAGGTGGAACTTGACCGCGCCGCAGCAACCGGCCTTGGGGGCGGTCACGGCCTGGATGCCTGCGGCGTCCAGTACACGGGCGGTGGCGGTGTTGATGTTGGGGCTCATGCTGGGCTGCACGCAACCGGCCAGCATCAGCACCTTGCGGGCGTGCTGGCGGGTGGGCCAAGCGCCGGCGTTTTGCGGCGCAGGCACTTTGGCCTTGAGGCTTTCGGGCAGCAGGCCGCGCACCATCTGGCCCACCTTCATGGCAGGCGCAAACAAGGGCGACGGCAGGCCTTCTTTCAGTGCCCAGCGCACCAGCTTTTCGCTGGCGGGGCGCTCGACTTTGGCGTCGACCAGCTTGCGGCCAATGTCCACCAGGTGGCCGTATTGCACGCCGCTCGGGCATGTGCTTTCGCAATTGCGGCAGGTCAGGCACCGGTCCAGGTGCATCTGGGTTTTGCGGGTGGGCGTTTCGCCCTCCAGCACCTGCTTCATCAGGTAAATGCGGCCACGCGGGCCGTCCAGCTCGTCGCCCAGCAGTTGGTAGGTGGGGCAAGTGGCGGTGCAAAAACCGCAGTGCACACACTTGCGCAAAATGGCTTCTGCTTCCAGGCCTTCGGGCGTGTTTTGGTATTCGGGGGCGAGGTTGGTTTGCATGAAGGTTCGTCCCGAGATCAGACGGCTGGCGTGAGGGGATGCAAACGACCTGTGGCGAACACGCCTTTCGGGTCAAACTGCTTTTGCAATTGCTGTTGTATGCGTTGCTGCACGGCGGCGAGCGGGGTGTTCACACCGACCACTTTGTCCACGAGGGCATGGCCCGCACTGGTGCGGAACAAAGTGGCGTGGCCACCCAAAGACTGCGCCAACTCGCGCAAGGCCACTGCTGCCGAGGCGGGCGCCCACAGCCAGCGCTGGGCACCCTGCCATTCAATATAAGGGGAGGGATGGGCCAGGCCAGGTATTTCCAATTCCGGTGCGGTTTGTGGCAATGACAAACGCCACAGGCACACATCGGGGCTGGGTGCATCAAAAAATTGCAGGGTTTGCTCACCACTGGCAAGCCAGTCTTGCGCAGCCTCCACGTTGTCCATGGCCAGCACTTGCGCGCCCAGTGCCGCGGCATCAGCGCTCATTTTGGCGATGGCAGATTGCACCGCCGCCACCGCACCACGCAGACGCACAAACAAGTAGTCAGACACCGGTTGGGCGGTGGGGTCACGCACCCAAGCACTGGCATTGAGCGGCAAGGGTTGCCCGCCCCAACGGTGCAACAAACTCAATGCCGGACCTTGGGCCAATCCAGCGATCATCAAGGTCGCCTCGGCCGGGGCCACCGGCAAGACCTTGAGGCTGACCTCGGTGATCAAACCCAGTGTGCCCCAACTGCCAGCCATCAAACGGCTCACGTCGTAACCGGCCACGTTTTTCATGACCTGGCCGCCGAACGTCAAGTGCTCGCCCAGACCGTTGATGAAACGCGCACCCAAAACGTAGTCGCGCACAGCGCCAGCAGTCGCGCGCGCCGGGCCGCTCAGCCCTGCGGCCACCATGCCGCCCACTGTTGCGCCTTGGCCAAAGTGCGGCGGCTCGAAAGCCAGGCACTGGCCTTTTTCGGCCAATACAGCTTCCAACTCGGCCAATGGCGTGCCGCAGCGCACCGTGACCACCAACTCACTGGGCTCGTAGCTGACGATGCCCCGGTAAGCGCGGGTGTCGAGCACATCGCCCGAGAGGCTTTGGCCCCAAAAGTCTTTGGTGCCGCCGCCGCGCAGCCGCAGCACGCGGCCATCCGAACCGGCTTGGCGCACGGCATCGATCAGGTCATTGAGTTGAGCTTCCATGGGTCAAGATGGTAACCCCCGGCCTCAGGGGGAAGCGTGAATTTTTTGAATCAAAACCGTGTTGAAAATGAGGCCCCTCAGGATCGGTGATGGTTCACCGGCAAACCCGGCACATCCACCCGTATGCCAAAAATGCAACCTGATGGAGGGTACAAAGCCAACTCTGCTGCACTTCGGCCTTGACGGGCGGTCGTGATGAACAGGGTTTTCAGATCCGCACCGCCAAAACAGGGCATGGTGGGGCAAAACGCGGGAGTGGACACTTCGGCCAGCACCTCCCCTTTTGGCGACATGCGCAGCAAACGCCCGCCTTCGTATTGGGCGCTCCAATAGCAGCCCTCGGCGTCGACGGCCGCGCCGTCGGGCCGTCCGCCGTAAGGCGCATCGCTGCCCCAGGCCCAGCCTGCAGGTTTGGGGGTGGCTTGGTAGAACACGCGGCTGTTGGTGAGTTGGCCGCTGACGGCGTCAAAGTCAAAAGAGCGCACCTGATGCGCGGCGGTGTCAGCCCAGTAGGCGGTGCGGCTATCGGGTGACCAGGCGAGGCCATTGGCGGTCACAACACCATGCTCCACGCCATCCTTCACACCGCCCACCATGGCGTGCAGGCCTTGGTCGTCCAGCATGTACAACACACCTTGCGCCTGGCCTTTGGGTTCGTAAAGGCTACCGGCCCAAAAGCGGCCTTGGGCGTCGCACTTGCCGTCGTTGAAGCGCAGCTTGCTGGTGTCGTAAGGCGCTGCGGCCAGCTGTTGCAGGTCGCCGCCCCAAGTGCGTGCCCGATAAATGCCATCTCGCAAAGCCACGATCAAGCCGCCGCCTTGCACCGGGGCGATGCAGCCGGGTTCTTGCGTCAAGGGCCAATACTCAAGAGGGCCTCGGGCTTGCATGCCATCAACGGCCAAACGCCCAAGTCGCTGCCCGGGGATGTCCACCCAATACAGGCGCTGCTCCTGCGGGTGCCAAAACGGCGACTCACCCAGGCCGTCGGGCTCGGTGGTGATGGGGGTCCAAGTGGGTTTCAACAAGGCGGGTGCATTCATGAAATCCATTGTGCCCGAGCACTCGCACAGACCGTTGGGCGCACTTCCCCAAAAAGAAACAGCCCGCAGGGCCAAAGCACTGCGGGCTGAAAAGGGGGTGGCTTGCGCCACCATTTGCAATGAAACTTGTTTTACTGGCTATTAGCCGTGATATGCCGACTCACCGTGTGAAGAGATGTCCAGACCTTCGCGCTCTTCTTCTTCGGTGACACGCAGACCAATGGTCAGGTCAACGATCTTGAAGGCGACCAGAGAAACCACACCCGACCAGACAATGGTCAGCAGCACGGCCTTGGCCTGGATCCACACTTGTGCAGCGATGGAGTAAACGTCGGGTGTGACCATGGTCATCGTAACCCAGTCGCCCATGGCGCTCGGGCCACCCAAAGCTGGCGAGTTGAAAACACCGGTCAACAAGGCACCGACGATACCGCCGACACCGTGCACGCCGAACACGTCCAAGGAGTCGTCTGCACCCAGCATCTTCTTCAGACCGTTCACACCCCACAGGCAAGCGAAGCCGCCGATGAAGCCGATGATCAAAGCACCACCCAGACCCACGTTACCTGCTGCTGGCGTAATCGCCACCAAACCGGCGACAGCACCCGAAGCGGCACCCAACATGGAGGCTTTGCCGCGCATCAGCGCTTCACCCACACACCAAGCCAACACAGCACCGGCTGTGGCGATCAAGGTGTTGATGAAGGCCAAAGCTGCGAAACCGTTGGCTTCCAGAGCAGAGCCGGCGTTGAAACCGAACCAACCCACCCACAGCAAGGAGGCGCCCACCATGGTCAATGTCAGGCTGTGAGGGGCCATCGATTCACGGCCATAACCCACACGCTTGCCCACCATGAAGGCACCGACCAAGCCTGCGACAGCGGCGTTGATGTGCACCACAGTGCCACCAGCGAAGTCCAGAGCACCCCACTGCCACAACAGACCGGCTTTGGATGTCATTTCGTCGGCCACTTCTTTAGAAGCGTAAGCGTCAGGACCCATCCAGAACCAGACCATGTGTGCCACAGGCAGGTAGCTGAAGGTGAACCACAGCACCATGAAAGCCAGCACCGCAGAGAACTTGATACGCTCAGCGAATGCACCGACGATCAAGGCGCAAGTGATGCCTGCGAACGTAGCCTGGAAGGCTGCGAACGAAATTTCAGGAATCACAACACCTTTGCTGAAAGTGGCGGCGTTGGCAAAAGTGCCGGCGACGTTGTCCCAGATGCCCTTCATGAACAGGCGGTCAAAACCACCGATGTAGGCATTGCCTTCGGTGAAGGCCAAGCTGTAGCCGTAGATGAACCACAACACGGTGATGAGCGAGAAGGTAACCACGACCTGCATCAGCACGGACAGCATGTTTTTGCTGCGCACCAAGCCGCCGTAGAACAGGGCCAAGCCCGGAATCACCATCAAAATCACCAAAATGGTGGACAGCATCATCCAGCCGGTGTCGCCCTTGTTGGGCACCAAAACAGGAGCGGCTTCGGCTGCAGCGGGGGCTGCGGCCGCTGGCGCGGCAGGTGCAGGGGCTGCATCGGCCTTCGCATCAGCTGCAGGTGCCGTGACGGCGGCAGGTGCGGTCTGAGCGGTGGCGACAGAAGCCGTACCGAACACACCGAAACCCAAACTCAGGCCTAAGGCCAGGGTAGCGAGTAGTTTTTTCATTTCTTGACTCTCTTTCTGGTCGATCAAAGGGCTTCAGCGCCGGTTTCACCGGTGCGGATGCGAACCACTTGTTCGAGGTCGTACACAAAAACCTTGCCGTCTCCAATCTTGCCGGTGCGAGCACCCGCTTCGATGGCTTCGATCACGCGCTCGACGAGTTCGTCAGAGACAGCGGCTTCGATCTTCACTTTGGGCAAAAAGTCGACCACGTATTCCGCGCCGCGGTACAGCTCAGTGTGGCCCTTTTGACGGCCGAAGCCTTTGACTTCGGTCACGGTGATGCCTTGCACGCCGATGCCCGAAAGTGCTTCACGCACTTCGTCCAGCTTGAAGGGTTTGATGATGGCGGTCACCAGTTTCATGATGCTTCCTTGGTTGGAATGAGGGAAATCAGAAGGCGTATTTCAGGCCGAGAACCGCACCGGACTTGCCGTTGTACTTGTTGAGCAAGGTGTAGAAAGGCTCGTTGGCGTTGGTGCCCACCAAAGCAGCGCTGGCCGTCAGACCGTTGCCCAGGTCTTTGTTCAGGGTAAGTGCGTAATCGCTGTAAGAAGCATTGACCACGTTTTTGACTTTCTGGTAGCCGTAGTGCGGCACCAAGGTGAAGCCGTTGCCCAAGTCAAAGTTGGCGCTCAGGTCCACGTAGTAGCTGTTCTTGCTGTTGGGGTTGCCAAACAGGTTGGAGATCGCGTGCGAGTACTTGGCCGTGACCAAACCGTAGGTCACCGCACCGTACACCTCGTTGGTGTTGGCGTTGGCAAAGCCACTGACCTTGGCCAAGTTGTTGCCCGAGTACTCATAACGCAGGAAACCCACGTCGTAGGCCGCATCGCCCACAGCGCCTTTGTAACCACCGTACAGGTCGATTTCAACCGGGCCCTTGATGCCGCCCACGCCCACGGTGGTGCCTGTGTCCTTGATCCACTGGATGGTGGAACCCCAAGCACCCACATAAAAACCACTCTTGTCCGCGTAATCCACACCGCCTTGCAGTGCTGGCTTCAGACGCGACTGCGAAATACCGCGGTAACGGTAGTCAGTCACAACGCCCACGTTGTAGGACAAAGTGCTTTCTGGCTCAGCAGGTGCTGTCTGGGCTTGGGCCACAGAAGTCAAAGAACCGATGGCCAAAGCGATCAATGAAGGAACGAGGATTTTTTTCATGAGGGACTCCAATAAAAATGAACGATGACCTTAAGTTCAAGCAGGGAGCGTGCCAACCTCTAGATCCTTGTCGACTCGGGCAATTACCAGTGCTTTATAGCTCTTTATGTGTTTGAATCGTTTTCAAATCAATTCGGTGTACCCATAACGGGCATCACCACACACGCCATGCACCAGCATGGGGCATGGAGGGGTTATGAGTCTCAGTTTGGTGCACAGCCGTGCATTGGTGGGTCTTCAGGCACCAGCAGTGACCGTTGAGGTGCATTTGGTCAACGGTTTGCCCAGCTTCACGCTGGTGGGCTTGGCCGATGTCGAAGTCAAAGAGGCGCGAGAACGGGTGCGCTCAGCGCTGCAAAACAGCGGCCTCGAGTTTCCACACAACAAACGGATCACCGTCAACCTGGCTCCAGCCGATCTGCCCAAAGATTCGGGGAGGCTCGATTTGCCGATTGCGCTGGGCATCTTGGCGGCCAGTGGACAAATTGACGCCAGCAAACTGGCGGGGCATGAATTCGCGGGCGAGTTGTCGCTTTCTGGCGAGTTGCGCCCCGTGCGCGGCGCATTGGCCATGGGCCTGGTGCTGCGCCAGCAGCAAGTTCACACGCGCTTGGTGCTGCCGCCGGGCAGCGCCGAAGAAGCGGCCTTGGTGCCCGGCGCAGAAGTCTTCCGGGCCAAACATTTGCTGGATGTGGTGCAGCAGTTTTTACCGCCGTCTAACGAGCCGCCGCCCGAGCCCAGCGACGGCTGGGCACGCATGGTGGCCACTACACCCAGCGCACCACCACGTTACGCTGACTTGTCGGATGTGAAGGGCCAAGCGGGCGTGAAGCGGGTGCTGGAAATCGCCGCAGCTGGAGGCCATTCGCTGCTGATGGTGGGTCCGCCCGGTTCGGGCAAATCCATGTTGGCACAACGCTTTGCAGGTTTGCTACCGCCCATGTCGGTGGAGGACGCGCTCGAATCGGCTGCCCTCGCCAGCCTGGCCGGGCGTTTCGACTTGGCGCGCTGGGCACAGCGGCCAACGGGCCAGCCACACCACTCGGCCAGTGCGGTGGCCTTGGTGGGGGGTGGCTCACCTCCAAGACCTGGTGAAATTTCTCTCGCCCACCACGGCGTTTTGTTTTTAGACGAGTTACCGGAATTCCCAAGGGCGGCATTAGAGGCCCTGCGCGAACCCCTGGAGACCGGCACCATCACCATCGCCCGCGCTGCCAGGCGAGCCGAGTTTCCGGCCCGGTTTCAGTTGATCGCGGCCATGAACCCCTGTCCTTGTGGCTATTTGGGCAGCACCACGCGAACTTGCCGATGCTCCCCCGACCAGGTCAGCCGCTACCAAGGCAAACTCAGCGGTCCCTTGCTCGACCGCATCGATTTGCACATTGAAGTGCCCAGCCTGCCCGCCATGGACTTGTTGAACTCAAACCCTGGCGAAAACACCGAAACCATTGCCGCGCGCAGTTTGGTCGCCCGTGAGCGTGCCCTGGCTCGCCAAGGCTGCGCCAACGCCGACCTGCAAGGTCAAACCATCGATGCGCAGGCGCAATTGACAGAGGCGGCCACCCGCTTGCTGCAAAAAGCCGCCGCCCAACTCGGCTGGAGCGGCCGCAGCATCCACCGCAGCCTGAAAGTGGCCCGCACCATCGCCGACTTGGCCGGCAGCGACACCATTGAAGCCGCGCATGTGGCCGAAGCGGTGCAGTACCGGCGGGTGCTCAAGGAGCATTGAAGCGATCTGATCAAGAGGGACGACCTGCCCAGACCCATGCCTCACACCAAAGACAAACCACCGTCCATCATCAAGGTGTGCCCGGTGACCAAGCCCGAGGCCGATGAAGCCAGAAACATCACCGCGTGCACGATGTCTTCTTCGGTGCCTGTGCGTTGGAGTGGAATGCTTTGCGTCTTGTTGCGAACGTAATCCGGGTTGGCAAACAGGTCTTTCGTCATGCCAGACGGAATGGCCGTGGGGGCCAGCGCGTTCACGCGCACCAACGGTGCCCACTCCACCGCCAGCACCTTGGTCATGTGAGAGACGGCAGCCTTCTGAATACCGTAAGGCGTGCCCTTGCCTGACACCACCACCCCATTGACACTGCCGATGTTCACAATCGCCCCACCGCGCATGCGCATGGGCTCACCAAACACCTGACAGCTGCGGTAAACGCCATTCAGGTTCACATCGGTCAAGGTCATCCAAGTCTCTTCATCGCAACCCGCAAAATCCGAACGGATCTGCAGGCCGTGCGCATTCACCAGAACATCCAGGCCTTCGGTCTGTGCCACTTCAGCCTGCACCGCATGAAGCGAGGCCCGGTCACGCACATCGGCCACCCGATGCGCAATGTGCGGGTGCTGCTCGCCACCTTCAACGGGAGACTGGTCCACACTCCAAACCTGCGCGCCCAAAGACGCAAAGCCCCTGCAAATTGCTGCGCCCAAGGTGCCGCGTCCGCCGGTTACCAGCACGCGTGCACCCACCAGATCCCGATAGGGAAACGCGTAATCGCCAATTGGCGCAAAGTTGCCCAAAGCGGCCATGGCTCAGTCCACCATCGCACCGGAGATCTTCACACCCTCAGCCCACATCTCGATCTGGCGGGTCACAAACTGGCGAAACTCGTCAGGCTTGTTGCCCACCACAGTACTGCCCAATTCATTCATCTTTTGCACGACATCAGGCTGTTTGAGGGCGTCGGCCAAGTCCTGAGCCAGCTTGTCCACCACTGGCTTGGGTGTGCCCTTGGGCGCAAAAAACCCAGCCCATGGCGCAGCGTTGAAGTTGGCAAAGCCTTGCTCGGCCACCGTTTTGTAATCGGGTGTACCGGGGGCTCTTTGGAGCGTGGTGATGGCGATCATCTTGAGCTTACCCGCCTTCAAATGCTGTTGTACCGCAGGCAAACCGGTCACGCCTACCATCAAGGTACCACCCAGCAAATCAGTGATCATGGGGGTGCTGCCCTTGTAAGGGATATGGGTCAGCTGCACATTGGCTTTGGCTTTCAGGACTTCCATGCCCAGGTGCGAAGCGGTGCCATTGCCGTCCGAGCCGTATGAAAATTTACCCGGCTCTTTTTTGAGCAAGGCGATCAGCTCGGGCAGGCTGTTGGCAGGCACCTGCGGGTTCACCACAATCGCGTTCGGGTAAATCGTGGCCTGCGTCAAGGGCTCGAAATCATTCAGCGGGTGGTATGGCATCTTTTTGTACAAGGAGATGTTGATCGCATGTGATCCGGTCACGCCCAGAACGATGTTGTGGCCGTCCGGTGCCGATTTGGCCACCAGGTCCGAACCCACGTTGCCGCCTGCGCCCGCCTTGTTGTCGATGACCACCGGTTGACCCCATTTGGTGCTGAGTTTTTCGGCCACCACGCGGGCTGTGATGTCGGTGGCGCCACCCGGCGGGAAAGGCACCACGATGCGCACCGGCTTGTTCGGAAAATCGGTGGTCTGCGCTGCCAAAGGTCCGGCCAGCCAAGTCGTGGCCAGCACAGCGGTAATGGCAAGGGTTTTCTTCAACATGGTGTGTTCTCCTGAGGTGCATTCCAAAATGGAAAAGGATGCGCATCGGCTGAAGCCGACAACAATTGATGGGCCCAATTTTGGGCCGCGGCAGAGGACATACTGCCTTCGCAATAGCCTAAAAATTTATCCAGCAAGGCGTTTTCAGTGAAAGGCATTTGCGCATCTCCGGGCACGGCCGTCACTTCATGTTCGTGCCGACTGCCGTCTTTGCAAACAATCAACAGCCTTGCGCCGCGCTGGCCCTGCTGCGTCCACAGTGCATCAACTTGCACCTGCACCTTGGCCTCCAGTGCACGCAGCGCAGGGTCCTGAAACTGAGGTTCGCGGTAAATCCAAGGGTCCAGTCGACCCCAGCGCAACATGGCGGCCAGCCCAAAGCTGAGTGAAAACTGCGCCTGCAAAGGCGTTTGGGGTGAGCGGTTGCCACAGTAAATGGTGGCCTCTTCATAAATCTGGAGCACCACACTGTCCACCATGTCCAGATTGATCGCGGCCCGCAACGTATCGGCTGCCAAGGCTCCGTAATGGACATGTCGCACCGCTGCATAGGGCTTGAAATAGGCCTTCAACAATTGAAAGTCCTCCGCATCGTCAAAGACCAAAGGCGGCTTGCCCAAACCAACACGCGCGTATTCCGCCACCGATCCGGTGGGTGCAGTGATACCGCTGGCCACAGCCAGCGCAGCACTTTGTCCCAGTTGCGCCGAATGCCCCAAGTAGGTGTTGCGTGCGGTGTCACCCGAACGCACCGGCCAATACAAGCTCATGGGCAATTGGCAAGCGACCACATTCACTGCTTGAACGATTTGGGCGGGTGTCAAGCCCAGTGCATGGGCCACCGCAGCTGCCGCGCCCAAAGCAGGCCAGTTGCCGTCCACATGCATGCCGGGGTTGATGCGCAGGCTGGCCCCCATGCGGGCACCGATTTCGTAACCCACCACAAATGATTTCAGGAACTGCCCGTAGGTCAGCCTGGACGCCATGGGCAACAGCGCTGCCAAAGCCGCCACACCCGGTCGGCCGTGCGCGCCTGCATGGCCCTCACAGGCTTCGTCCCAGCATGCCGCCATGGCGAGCACCAGCGCAGCATTGCCCGCAGACAAGCCGGCGGCATCGGGGATCAGGCGAAAGCTGCCTGGATCGATCGCCGCTGCCCGATGCGCCAATTCGGCCACGGGCGCGGCGCGCAATCCCGCCATGATGCAGCCCAAAGTGTCCACGACCAACCAGCGGGCATGGGTTTGCAAGGCAGGGTGTGTATCCAGATCGACCGCGTGCAAACGCTGCAAAACCGAGAGCAATTGAGCATCCATATTTTGTCCACTTTTGACGCACTCTAATGCGTGTTGAACCTCGAACGCTGCACCGAAGCGACAGCTTTTTGACCTGATGCACGCAAGCTGACGACCCGGCGTGTGACCAGTTCACGATAATGAGCCCATGCGGTATTCACCTCGCGACTCGATGAGAACTTTAGATTTGGGCCCCTTCAGCTTCTGGCTGTCGCTGCCCCAGCTCATCACTTGGGGCAGTGTTTTCTACACCTTCTCGCTGCTGATGACACCGCTCGAGGCCGAGTTGGGCATGACGCGCGCCGAGTCGTCTTTGGCCTTCAGCATGGCGCTGCTGGCCGAGGGTTTGATGGCCTATGGGGTGGGGCGCTGGATCGATGCGGGGCGCGAGCGCTGGGTCATGACGGCGGGCTCCTTGTGGATTGGCGTGGGCCTGGTGGGGCACAGTTTTGTCACCACGGTCGCGGGGTTTTATGTCGCCTGGATCTGGCTGGGCCTGGGCACGGCAGCCACTTTTTACACGCCAGCTTTTGCCGTGGTCACGCGTCGTTTTCCGCAAGACTTTCGGCGGGCCATCATCACGCTGACTTTTTTGGGCGGGCTGGCCAGCACGGTTTTCATTCCGCTGTTCGCCTGGTGGATGGATCTGTGGGGTTGGCGTCAAGCCCTTTGGGCGCTGGCAGCGCTGCAATTTTTGATTTGTGCGCCCTTGCACGCCTGGTTGCTGCAAGGCGCGCCGCGCACCGTGCGCGAGCCCTCGGCTTCGACCGACATGCCCCCACTGACCTCCGTGCGCGAACACCTGCGCCACGCGCCGTTTTGGCTGTTGGCCCTGTTCATGGTGCTGATGATGTCGGTCACCTCGGCTCTGCCTGCGCACATGATCGCCTTGCTGCAAGAGTCGGGCTTGTCACCCGCCTGGGTGATCGCCATTCCGGCGGCCATTGGGGTGATCCAGGTGCTGGGGCGCTTGGTTCTGTTTGTGTTTGAGCGTTACTGGGACGTGCACGCCGCCAACCGCTGGATTCCCACGCTGATCCCGGCGGGCGTGCTGGCCTTGCTGATCGGTGGGCTCAGCCCTGTCGCCTCGCTGGTGTTTGTGCTGTTGTATGGCCTGGGCAATGGCATGAACACCATCGTCAAGGGCACTGCCATGGCGCAATACGTCAGCCGCGTCCACGTCGGGCGGCTCAACGGCCTGCTGGGCTTGCCCATCGCGCTGGCCCGCGCCGCCGCGCCTTTGACGCTGGGCCTGCTGTGGTCTCCCCAACACGGCTACACCCTGGCCTTGTGGTGGTTGTTGTTGGCCAGCTTGCTGGGCACAGCCGCGCTGTGGGGGGCGCAAAGCTACGCCCGCGCTGCACGGCACTGAACGCTCACATCAACACATCAACGCTTCAGCGGGTGAGCCAACGCCGCGCCGCAAAACTCAGCGCGTCCACGCAGGCCACCATCAGCAGCATGGCCGCCAAAATGGTGGCGGTCTTGTTCATGTGGAACAGGCCCATGTGGAATGACAGCAACTGCCCCAAACCACCCGCGCCCACCACGCCCAACACGGCGGCGGCGCGGATGTTGTTTTCCCAGCGGTACAGCGTGTAGCTCATCAACTGCGGCAAGACCTGGGGCAAGGTAGAATAAAAGAACACACGCAGCGGCCCCACACCTTGGGTGCGCAAAGCGTCACCGGGGCCAGTAGGCACGTTTTCCATGGCCTCGGCAAACAAGCGGCCCAGCACGCCACTGGTGTGCAGCGCCAGCGCCAACGTGCCCGCCATGGGCCCTAGCCCAGCCGAGATCAACAACAACGCAGCCCACACCAGTTCAGGAATGGCGCGCAGCGCATTGAGCAACCAACGCGTGGGGGTGCGAGCCCATGCGGGGTCTTGGCTTGACATGCGGCTGGCCGGTACGGCCAGCGCCAAGCCCAGCACCGCCGCAATGGCGGTGCCCAGCGCCGACATGGCCAGGGTTTCCCAAGCGGCCCAGGCCACTTTGCGCACAAACACGGACGACAAATCGGGCGGAAAAAATTCGGCCACAAAGCGGCCCATGCTGCGCGCCGC
Organism: Limnohabitans sp. 15K; assembly: GCF_002778285.1. Lineage (GTDB taxonomy): Bacteria > Pseudomonadota > Gammaproteobacteria > Burkholderiales > Burkholderiaceae_C > Limnohabitans_A. The sequence goes on along the minus strand of NZ_NESM01000001.1, from coordinate 1,801,104 downwards.
TTCCATCGATGCAAAAGCGGCCCAATCGAGCTCCAGCGACACAAAGCTGGCCACCACCAACACCAGCAAGCCTGCTGTGAACCAGCAGGCGCGGCAGCGGGCATTGAACAGGGGCGGCGGCAGTTTCCAGGGTGGGTTGGCCGCTTCGCGTGAAAAAGACTTCATGCCAAAGCCTTTCGAAGCCAAGCACTCACGCGATCGGCCAAGGCCACCAGCGCAATGAACACCAGCAACAAAGTGGCCACTTCGCCGCCGTTGAACATCTTCATCGAGTTGTCCAGTTGCTGGCCCAAGCCCCCCGCGCCCACAAAGCCCAGCACCACCGAAGAGCGGATCGCGCATTCCCAGCGGTACACGGTGTACGAAGCCAGCTCGGCCGCATGGCTGGGCAGTAGCGCGTAAACAAAGGCTTGCAGCCGGCCACTGCCATTGCGCATCAGGCTCTGGGTGGCGTGGCTTTCACCGCTCTCCAAAATCTCGGCGTACACCTTGCCCAGCATGCCGCCATAGGTCAGCGCAATCGCCAGCACGCCCGCGGTGGGGCCCAGGCCGACCACTCGGACAAACACCAGTGCCCAGATCAATTCAGGAATGCTGCGCAACACAATCAATGTGGCCCGCACGCACCAGCGCATAACGGCTGGCCAGCGGTCCATGCGGCCGGACAAAGCCGAGAGTGACAACACCCGCGTGGCCAACAAACTCAAAGGCACGGCCAGTACCAGCGCCAGCGTGACGCCAGCGGTGGCCATGGCCACGGTGCGCCAGGTTTCGCGCACCACCATCTGCAGAAATTCGGCGTTGTGCACCAAGGGCCAAAAGCTGCGCAGAAAGTTGGCAGTGACTTTGCGGTTCTCGGGTTCCCAGAGCACCCACAAACGGAATTCGGTGGCCACACCCAGAGGCCACAAAAGGACCAGCGCGAGACTCAACCAGAACACGCGTGCGGCAAAAGCCGGGTCGCGTGCAGGTGCTTGCATGTTCGGACGAACAGGCGGCAAACCGGATGAACGGTCTGCAGACGAAGGGGAGACAGCGAGCGACATCTGCGGGGCCAGTGACTTCAAGGAACTGACCGCGTCAGCGGCAGTGCATCACCACGGGCGCGGGCGCTTCGGGTGTGGCCTCTTGCAACGCCACGGGCAGCGCCTCACCACGCAACTCGTGTTCATACTGGTCGTACAAATGCGCCAGACGCTCGGGCGTGACCTGCTCTGCGGGCAAATCAAATACCACCTGCCCGTCGCGCAGCCCGATGATGCGTGGAAAGTGCGCCAACGCCATGTCCACCTGGTGCAGCGTGGCCACCAGTGTGGTCTGCCGTTCACGCGCCAGACCCACCAACGCGGACATGGCCATGCGGGAGCGCATCGGGTCGAGCGCTGACAAAGGCTCATCGATCAGCCACAGGCTGGCCGGGGCCAACAAGGCGCGGGCCAGGCCCACGCGCTGGCGTTCGCCACCTGACAAGCGGTCGACGCGTTCAAACAACTTGTCGCCCAAGTCAAAGTGCACCAGCGCGGCATAAGCGGCCGGAATGTCGGACGGGTAAAACAGCGAGCGCAAACTGGCCCACAACCCCATGGCGGGCAAACGCCCGGCCAGCACCGAGGTGACCACGCGTTGGCGGGGGGGAAGTGGTGGCACCTGTGGGGCCAGAAACAACTGACCACGCAAACGGCGCAGGGCCCGTGCGGGCAAAGTCCAAGGGTTCACACCAGCCAACTGCAGCTGACCTTTTGTGGGCGGCTGTGCGCAGGCCAGCACCTGCAACAAGGTGGTCTTGCCCGCGCCAGAAGGGCCAATGATGGCCACTTGCTCCCCCGCGGCGAGCTGCAGGTTCAATGCACGCAAGGCCGCAGGAGCACCCGGCAGCGCTGCCGGATGCCTGGCTTCCAGGGCTTGAAGGTCGATGTTCACCGCGCTGCCGCTCAGGTTTTAGAGCAAGTTGGCACTGCGAGCGGCCGACTCCAGGCCTTTGTAGTTCTCAGGCGTGGTGGGCACGTAGCGTGTGGCACGGTTGAGCTTCAAAATTTCGGCTTGCTCGGCGTTGGCGGGGTTCAGCGCCAACAAAGCGGCTTTGATTTTTTCGCGCAAGTCGGCAGGCATGTCAGCGTGCACCGACCAGTTGTAATTGAAATAAGGCGGCGTGGTGTAGAACACGTTCACATCCTTGGTGTCGACCTTGTTCTCGGCCACAAACTTTTTCCAAACGGTGATGTCGAGCGCGGCGGCATCGACCTTGCCGCTGACCACCGAAGCGATGGTTGCATCGTGTGCGCCGCTGTAGGCGATGCGCTTGAAGTCTTTTTCAGGTTCGATGTTGGCTTGCAACAAGAAGCTGCGCGGCATCAGGTGGCCCGAGGTGCTGCTTTGCGAACCGAAAGAGACTTGCTTGCCCTTCATGTCGGCCAAGGTCTTGATGCCCGAATCGGTCTTGGCAATAAAAACCGACTGGAAACGCGTGTCTTCTTCGCGCTGCGCCAATGGCACGATCTTGCCGCCCGAGCGGATGCTGGCTTGCACAAAGGTGAAGCCCCCAAACCAGACCAGGTCAACCTTCTTGTTGACCAAGGACTCCACGGCGGCCGGGTAATCGGTCACGGGGGTGAATTGCACCTTCATGCCCAGCTGCTTTTCCAAATATGTGGCCAAAGGCGTGAACTTGCGCACCTGCTCGGTGGCGGCCTCTTCAGGGATGGTGGTCACGCGCAGCGTGGTTTGGACTTGGGCTGTCGACGCAAAAGTGGCCGACAGGGCGAGCAGACCTATGCAAGCACTGGACAGGATTTTCGATAAAAAGGCGTTAGACATTGAGGGCTTCCGATAAAAACAAACAACCGAGATTAAAACCTGAATTCAAGACACCAAGCCTCAAAGGAAAAAAAGAGCACCCAATCGAAGTGTCCGTGCGGCAAATCCAAGGTCTTGCCCACACGGGTCCACGCGCCATGAGCGCCTGCCCTAACATGCCGCATGTCCACGCCCCAATTCATCCAGCTGTACCAGCACAACGCCGCCGCCGTAGCGCAAGAACTCTTGGCGGGCCTGAGCGCCCCGCAGGCCTTCACATCGCCTAAATACCTGTACGACGCTCTAGGCTCACGCCTGTTCGAGGCCATCACCGAACTGCCTGAATACGATCTGACCCGAACCGAGGCCCAATTGATGCAGTTGCACAGCGCCGACATGGCGCGGCACTTGCCGACAGGCGCTTGTTGGATCGACTTGGGTGCAGGCAACTGCGAAAAAGCCGGGCGGCTGCTTGGCCCCATGGCCGCCGGGCGCTACGTGGCCGTGGACATTTCGGTGGACTTTGTGCGGCAAGCCCTGGATGTGCTGCAACGACAGCACCCCGGCTTGCCCATGGCCGGCTTGGGCACCGACTTTTCGGGTGGCCTCGATTTGCCCGACGCGTTGGACTTGGACCCGGCACAGCCGCGCGTGCTGTTTTACCCGGGTTCGAGCATCGGCAATTTCACACCCGAGCAAGCGCTGGGCTTTTTGCGAAGCTTGCACCAAGCGTGTGGAACGGCAGCCGGCAGTGGCTTGCTGATCGGGGTGGACTTGCTCAAAGAACCCGCCGAACTGGAAGCCGCTTACGACGACGCGTTGGGCGTGACCGCCGCTTTTGACCTGAACCTGCTGCTGCACATCAACCGGCTGGTGGGCAGTGACTTTGCCGTGCGCGATTGGCAGCACCTGTCACGCTTCAACAAGCAGGCATCGCGTGTGGAAATGCACTTGAAAGCACGCCAAGCGGTTCGCGTGCAATGGCCGGGTGGCGAGCGGCTTTTTGCCGCAGGCGAGACCATCCACACCGAAAACGCATGCAAATGGGTGGTGCCAAATTTTGAGGCTTTGCTTCGTTCTGCGGGCTTTGCCTCCACCCGCGTTTGGACCGATCCGGAAAAGCGTTTTGCAGTGGTGTGGGCTGTGGCCTGAACGTGCTTTAAAGGGCCACAGAGCGAAAGCCCGCAAAAATATCGCGCCGTTCGGGCACAAAGAAGTTGCGGTAGCGCACGTCCACCACATGCGCTGAAGTGGCAGCGCTGGCCCCGCGCAATACGCGGTGGCCGCCCCACCATGGCGCTGAGTAGTCACGGTAGGGGTGCACCTCAAAGCCCGGGTACGGCAAAAAGTCGCTGGACATCCACTCCCACACCTGGCCCCAAGCAAAGTCGGGGTGCTGCGCCGCACCCTCCCATTCGGCCTCCGTGGGCAAACGCCTTCCGGCCCACTGGCACCAAGCCTGGGCATCGTGCGCATTCAGGTGCACTGCAGGCGCCTGCAGGTCCAGCGCTTGCCACTGGCCAAACTTCTGGACTTGCCAAACGCCCTGTTCACACCGCACATGCGGTGGCAGGGCATGGCCCGTGGCCTGCACAAACGGTAAGTAGCGCGCCCAAGACACGGCGGCAGCATCTATCTCAAAAGCCTCCAGCGCCACTGGATGGGCCAAACGTTCGTTGTCAAAAGCAAAACCCGGCCCCGTGTGGCCCAGGGTGTGAACTTGAGCGGGCACCCAGATGGACGGGCTCAAATCTGTTGTCACTTCATGGCCATCGGGGTGGCCAAGGGCCTCTGCGCGCGCGCAAAGCCTTTCTGGCAAAACCAGACCCAAGGCTTGCGCCATGTAAACCGAGGCCTCGTTGTGCATGTCTTCGTGCTGGAGCACCAAGCGCCAGAAATACAAGGCTTCGTCGCTCACCCCAGCCGGGTTGTCTTGCAAAACCTGCAAGTGGGCCAAACTGCGCTGCAGCACCTGCGCCAAATAGGCCTGCGTCCCCGAAAAATCGGGCAAAGGCAAATCCCAACGGCTGTCGTGCGCGACTTCGCTGGAGTTGTAAAGGGCATCGGCATCGGGAAGCAAAGAGGCATCAAACGACTCAGCGCTGCTGGCACTGCGCGTGCCCCAATGGCGCTGGCGGTTGCGCACGGTCCACCACTCCTGAAACCAAGCGATGTGACCCCACTCCCACAAAGGGGGGTTCATGCCGGGCAAGGGCGTGACCGACAAGTCGGGCATGGCGTTTTGCCAAGCCTGTATCAGGCCCAGTGTGCGGGCGCGGGTGGTTTGCAGGGCTTGGGCCAAAGCCTCTGGACCAGCGGTGCGTACGGCGCTGACAACCGGCCCACGGCAGTCGGTGGGGAAAGCGCTGAAAGGGCCAGCCCAAGCCGCTTCTGAAGGGGTCTGCCCTGCCCCCACCGTGTTACTGCCATTCATGTATAAACCGCCCATGCAAAAACTTCGTGTGGTCATTGTCAGCCCTGCTTTGGCCGATGCCAACAACGGCAACTGGCAAACAGCACGACGCTGGCAGCGTTTGTTATTGGGGCATGACGTGCGCATCGTACGGCAATGGCCTGATCCCCAAGCCCACCAAGACGATGTCATGCTGGCCCTGCACGCCCGACGCTCAGCCGAGTCTGTTCAAGCCTGGCACGCCCAACACGGCCAGCGCGGCTTGGGCGTGGTACTCACTGGCACCGACCTCTACCGCGACATCGGGCACGACCCCTTGGCGCAACAGTCTTTGTCGCTGGCCCATTCACTGGTGGTGCTGCAAGAATTGGGTATCAAGGCTTTGCCTCCCGCACACAACGCCAAGGCGCGGGTCGTCTTTCAGTCCACCGGCACGCGCCAGACTTTGCCCAAGACCACTCGGCATGTGCGCGCCGTGATGGTGGGCCATTTGCGCCAAGAAAAAGACCCTCTGACGTTGATGGCCGCTGCGCGCCTGTTACCCGAAGGCGCTGGCGTTTTCATTGACCACATCGGTGCCGCGCTCGACCCGGCTCTGGGCCAAGCCGCACAAGACACACAGGCGCAGTGTCCACATTACCGCTGGCTGGGGGCTGTGCCCCACGCGCAAACCCTGCAGCGCATTCAACGCGCCCACCTGCTGGTGCACTGCAGCCGCATGGAAGGCGGCGCACATGTGCTGATGGAGGCGATGTGCAGCGGCACGCCAGTGTTGGCCTCGCGCATCGACGGCAATATGGGCCTGTTGGGCGAAGATTACGCCGGTCTGTTTGAGCCGGGCAACGCCCAAGCTTTGGCCGATTTGCTGCTGGCATGCCGATCGCCACAAACCGGTCATGCCCTGGTGGCACACTTGCAGCATCAGTGCGCTTTGCGTGCACCTTTGTTTGAACCGAGCGCCGAGCGCGCTGCCTTGCACCGCTGGGTGCAAGACCTCTGGACCCTTTGAATGCAATCTTCCCATCAACCCGTGCTGCGCGACTTGGTGCTGGTCGGCGGCGGCCACAGCCATGTGGGCGTGCTGCGCATGTTCGCCATGAAGCCAGAGCCCGGTGTGCGCATCACCGTGATCTGCACCGACATCGACACGCCATATTCGGGCATGTTGCCCGGTTACATCGCGGGCCACTACAGCTTTGACGAAGTGCACATCGACCTGGGCCGACTGTGCGCCTTTGCAGGGGCACGCCTTTACCAAGACGCAGCCGTCGGCATCGACCGACAAAACCAAAGGGTCATTTGCAAAAACCGCCCCCCTGTGCCTTACGACCTGTTGTCGGTCAACATTGGTTCAACCCCGCAGGTGCAAAACGTGAAAGGTGCACAAGCGTTGGCGGTGCCGGTCAAGCCGATTGCGCAGTTCAACCAACGCTGGCTGGCACTGATGGACAAAGCGCGCCAGTGGCCCACTTACCGGGGGGGCATGACCGTTGCCGTTATCGGTGGGGGAGCGGGCGGCGTGGAGTTGGTGCTGTCCATGCAACACCGATTGCGCAACGAATTCAAAGCCATGGGGCGCAACCCCGAAGACCTGAAGTTTGTTCTCCTGACCTCCGGCGATTCGGTCTTGCCCACCCACAACCCTGGCGTGCGCCAGCGTTTCGCCCAAGTGCTGCAAGAGCGCAACGTGGAGGTGCATACCCATGCCGAGGTGGTGCAGGTTTCGCCAGGCTGCCTGCACACACGCGACGGCCGCACCTTTGATGCCGACGAAACGATGTGGGTCACGCAAGCGGGTGGTCCGGCTTGGCTGCAAAGCTCGGGCCTGACACTCGACGACAAAGGCTTCATTTTGGTGAATCCCCAGTTGCAAAGTCTGAACGATCCACTGGTTTTTGCGGCCGGCGATATCGCCTCCTTTGCCGAGCGCCCGCTGGAAAAAGCAGGTGTATTTGCCGTGCGCATGGGCAAGCCACTGGCCGACAATTTGCGCCGCAGCCTGCGCGGTCAAAAACTCGTGGCCTACAAGCCGCAACGTCACTGGTTGGCTTTGATCTCAACTGGCAACCGCTACGCTGTGGGCTCACGCGGGTCTTGGGGCTTTGGTGGCGATTGGGTTTGGCGTTGGAAAGACCGGATTGACCGTGAATTCATGCGCCGCTTCACAGAACTGCCCACCATGGACGCCAACGCACCGGGCACGCATTTGCGCACCGCCATTCGGGCGATGGGCCAGCTGCTGAGAGACATTCTGGTCCAAGGCAAAGCGCCCACCACGCGTTTGAGTTTGAGCTCTGAAGAGTCTCTGCAAGCCATCTCGGCCATCGCCATGCGCTGCGGTGGTTGCGGTGCCAAAGTGGGCGCCAATGTGTTGTCGCGTGCCTTGGGTCAATTGCAACCGGTGGAGCGTGCCGATGTGTTGATCGGCCTGCATTCTCCGGACGATGCGGCCGTGGTGCGCGTGCCGCCAGGCATGGCCGTGGTCCAGACGGTGGATTTTTTCCGCGCCTTCATCGACGACCCTTATTTGTTCGGCAAAGTGGCCGCCAACCACGCGCTGGGCGATATTTTCGCCATGGGGGCCGAGCCCCAAACGGCCACCGCCGTCGTCACCGTACCGCCGGGGCTGGAGAGCAAAGTCGAAGACCTGCTGACCCAAATGATGGGCGGTGCGATCGAGGTGCTCAACGCCGCAGGTTGCGCCTTGGTGGGTGGCCACACCGGAGAGGGTGCGGAACTGGCTCTGGGCTTTGCCATCAACGGTTTGATCGACGAGAAAATGGACGGCGTGATGCGCAAGGGCGGCATGCAAGCGGGCGATGTGCTGCTGCTGACCAAGCCGATGGGCACTGGGACCTTGTTCGCCGCGCACGCACGCCATGCGGCCAAGGGCCGCTGGATCGCGGCGGCCTTGCAGTCGATGGTGCAGTCCAACCAAACAGGTGCCAAAATTTTGCACAGCCATGGGGCCACCGCCTGCACCGACCTGACCGGCTTTGGCCTGCTGGGCCACTTGGTCGAGATGACGCGACCATCCGGCGTGGATGCCGAACTGACCATGAGCACCCTGCCCCTGCTGGACGGCGCGGTGGACTGCGTCAAGGCGGGCATTGTGAGCTCTTTGCAACCCGCCAATGTGCGCCTGCGCCGCGCGCTGCGCAACGCCGACGAGTTTGTGAACGACCCCCGCTACCCCTTGCTGTTTGACCCGCAAACCGCAGGCGGCCTGCTGGCCAGCGTGCCTGCTGTGCAAGCTGCGGCTTGTGTGCAAGCCCTGAAAACGGCAGGCTATGCGCACACCGCCATCATTGGCCGCATCACCGCGCAAGGTGATGCGATCGAGCCTGTGCTGCTCAAAACCTAAACACTCCCCCTACCGTATGCTCGCTGACCACATCACTCTCAACGCCGACCTGACCCAACGCTGCGTCGTGCACAGCCCATCCCTCGATTGGGTGAACTCCCCCGCCTCAGGCGTGTCACGCCGATTGCTTGAGCGCGATGGCGGCGAAGTGGCGCGGGCCACGTCCATCGTGCGCTATGCGCCCGGCTCGGCCTTTGCCAGCCACTCACACGGCGAAGGCGAAGAAATTTTGGTGCTCGAAGGCACGCTGCAAGACGAACAAGGCGTGTACGGCCCCGGCACCTACATCCAAAACCCGGTGGGCTCATCGCATGCGCCCGCATCACCCGAGGGCTGCACTTTGTTCGTCAAGCTGCGCCATCTGGACGCGCGCGACGAGGAACGTGTGGTCATCGACACGCACCGCAGCACATGGCGTCAGGGCATGGCGGAGGGCCTGAAGGTCTTGCCGCTGCACACCTTCGAAACCCAAAACACCGCCTTGGTGCGCTGGGCACCCGAGACCTATTTCAGTCCACACCGGCATTGGGGCGGCGAAGAAATTTTTGTGGTCGAAGGCGTTTTCTCGGACGAGCACGGCGACTACCCCGCCGGCAGCTGGCTGCGCAGCCCGCACATGAGCCAGCACCAACCCTTCAGCCGCGAAGGCTGTTTGATTCTGGTGAAAACCGGGCACCTGACCTGAACACGCCCAACGGGGTGCCAAGGTCCGGTGGTAAATTGATGTTTGATTTTTCAACCCATAAGACAAGCCGATGACCTCCAGCAAAACCGACCGTCTGCCCGAAATGCCCCGCGAACAAATGACCGATGCACAACGTGCAGCGGTCGACGAACTGGTCAGCGGACCACGCGGAAAACTCTCTGGTCCCTTTGTGCCCTTGATGCGCAGCCCCGAGTTGATGCGCCGCCTGCAAAAAGTGGGGGAATACCTGCGCTACGACAACACCGTGGGTTTGCACAATTCAGAATTTGCGGTGCTGGTGGTAGCGCGCCACTGGTCCCAACCAGTGGAGTGGCACATCCACAAACCCATCGCCATGAAAGCTGGCGTGAGCGAAGAGACTTGTGACGCGATTGCCGAAGGCCGCCGCCCGCCGAACATGACGGCCGAAGAAACCGTGGTGTACGACTTCTTGCAAGAACTGCTGCACAACCAGTCGGTGAGCGACGTGACTTGGGCAGCTGCGCAAAAGATGTTTGGCGATCAGGGCGTTATCGACATGACGGCACACTGCGGCTACTACAGCTTGCTGGCCATGGTCATGAACACCACGCGCCGCGGCTTGCCAGACAACGCCGCACCGGGCATTGCACCGTTTCCACACTGATCCCGGATTTCAGGCGTCGGTGAGCGGCAATCCGATCAACGCTGACAGCTCTTCAAGCCCCAGACCCTCCACGGTATCGATCACCACCAAACCGTTGGGCGTGCAAGCCAACGTGGCCAAGTCGGTGTAGACCCGCTTGACACAAGCAATGCCCGTCAGCGGATAAGTGCAAGCCTGAACCAGTTTGCTTTGGCCTTGCTTGGTCAGCAGGTCCATCATCACCCAGGTTTGCTTGGCCCCAATGGCCAAGTCCATGGCACCGCCAACAGCCGGAATGGCATCGGCCTCTCCGGTGTGCCAGTTGGCCAGGTCACCTTTGGCGCTGACCTGAAAAGCACCCAACACGCAGATGTCCAGGTGCCCACCGCGCATCATGGCGAAACTGTCGGCATGGTGGAAATAAGCGCCACCGGGCAGCAAAGTCACTGGCTGCTTGCCTGCGTTGATCAGGTCGTAATCTTCGAGGCCCTTGGCCGGGGCAGGGCCCATGCCCAAGATGCCGTTTTCACTGTGCAAGAGCACCTCGCGCGAAGCGGGAATGTGGTTGGCCACCAAGGTGGGTTGGCCAATGCCCAAGTTCACGGTCGCGCCTTCGGGGATGTCTTGGGCCACTCGGGCGGCCAGCTCGTCTTTGGTGCGTCGGGTGTAGCTCATGCCTTGATGCCTCCGGCCTGCGTGGCCACACGGTCAATCTTGACCACTGCTTGAACAAAAATGCCGGGGGTGACTACGGTCTCGGGGTCCAGCTCGCCCAGGGTCACTTGCTCGTGCACGGTGGCCACCGTTTTGCGGGCCGCCATCGCCATGATGGGGCCAAAGTTGCGCGCCGCTTTGCGGTAAGTGAGGTTGCCCCAGCGGTCGCCGCGCTCGGCCTTGATGAGGGCCAGATCGGCATGGATGGGCGTTTCGTAAACGTACATGCGCCCATCGATTTCGCGGGTTTCTTTAAGTGAGCCATCCGGGTTTTTGGCCAACTCGGTGCCAAAGCCGGTGGGGGTGAAAAACCCACCAATGCCTGCACCCGCTGCGCGGATGCGCTCGGCCAAATTGCCCTGCGGCACCAACTCCAGCTCGAGCTTGCCCGAGCGGTACAAACCATCGAACACTTGGGAGTCGGCCTGTCTTGGGAAACTGCAAATGATTTTGCGCACTCGCCCTGTTTTGAGCAAAGCCGCCAGGCCCTGCTCACCATTGCCCGCGTTGTTGTTGACCAGCGTGAGGTCACGCGCACCTTGCGCGATCAAGCCCTCGATCAGCTCTTCAGGAATACCCGCTGTGCCGAAGCCGCCGATCAGGACGGTGGAGCCATCGGCGGTATCGGCCAGCGCTTGGCTGACCGTGTCCACAAACTTGTTGATCATGCTGTTTTACTTTTGTGAATTGGCAAACATTTTTTACTTGTTGAGATTGTCGCCATCCATGGGCGGCAGAGTTGGAACATCGGTGACGATCCAACCTTCCAACGGTCGGTGAATACCCTGTGGCACTTCTGACCGTGAAGTGCTTCAATCCCACAATCTTGACAATTTCACCCATCTTAAGGAGTGTTGCCCCATGACCACCCGTCGCCAACTGATGCAAGGCGCTGCCGCCAGCATGCTGGGCTTGGCCCATCTGCCCAACTTTGCGCAAACTCGCCTCGAAAATCTGCGCATCATTGTGGGCTTTCCGCCCGGTGGCACGACCGATGCATTTGCCCGCCGAATCGCTGAGAAGATGCGTGGCACCTATGCCAACAACGTCATCGTGGACAACAAACCCGGCGCTGGTGGCCAAATCGGCGTCACCACCCTAAAGTCTGCAGCGGCTGACGGCGCGCACATCCTGTATTCGCCAGCCTCCATGCTGACGATTTACCCGCACTCTTACACCCGGCTCAGTTACGCTCAGTCCGATGTGACCCCCATCGGCATTGGGCACTCGACTGACCACGCTTTTGTGGTCGGACCTGCTGTGCCCGACTCGGTCAAGAACATCAAAGACTTCGTTGAATGGGCCAAGGCCAATCCAGGCAGAGCCAGCATCGGCAACCCTGCTGCGGGCTCCATGCCTCACTTGCTGGCAGGTCGCTTGGCCATGCTGGGCGGCTTTCAAATCACCAACATCCCTTTCGCAGGCTCTGGCCCCGCCATTCCGCAAGTCATGGGCGGGCAGCTCGCGGGCATGTCATCGCCACTGGGCGATTGGGTGCAGCACCACAAAGGCGGCAAGATCCGAATTTTGGCCACCTCAGGCCCCGATCGGGCAGTTTTCACGCCCGATGTGGCCACTTACCGCGAGCAAGGCTTTGGCGAATTGCTGGTGCGCGAGTGGTTTGGTTTCTTCGCTCCTGCAGGGGTCAGCGAAGCGGTCAAGCAAAACCTGAATGCGGCGCTGCGCCAGGCCATGGGCCAACAAGACATCCGCGATTTTGTGACGCCATTGGCCGCCAACTTGGAAGCCAGCACCACGGCCGAACACACACGCCGCTTGGCAGATGACTCGGAAATGGCGCGTCGTTTGGTGACAGCCCTCGCCTTCAAAGCCGACTCTTGATGGGCCGGGTCAAGCGCGACGTTTCCAGTCGTGGTACTTCTTGACCCAAGCCAATAACTTTTCGGGCGCGTGCGCCCGCTTCCACTCACCCGCCGCATATTTGTTGGCCTCGGACATCGTGGGGTAGGTGTGGATGGTGCCCAAAATCTTGTTCAAGCCCAGGCCATGCTTCATGGCCAGCACGTATTCGGCCAGCAAGTCACCCGCGTGGGCGCCCACGATGGTCACGCCCAAAATGCGGTCTTTGCCTGGCACGGTTAGCACCTTCACAAAGCCATGCGCCTCACTGTCTGCAATGGCCCGGTCCAGGTCGTCGATGCCGTACTTCGTGACCTCGTACGCGATGCCTTGGGCTTTGGCCTCTTGTTCGTTCAGACCTACACGCGCCACCTCGGGGTCGATGAAGGTGGCCCAAGGGATCACGCGGTAATCGACCTTGAAGGATTTGAAGTCGCCAAACAGCGCGTTGACTGCCGCATACCAAGCCTGGTGCGCGGCCGTGTGGGTGAACTGGTAAGGCCCGGCCACATCGCCTGCGGCGTAGATGTTGGGGTAGAGCGTTTGCAAATACTCGTTGGTCTCGACGGTGCGGTGCGTGGGCACGCCAATATCTTCGAGGCCATAACCTTGCAGGCGTGCCACACGACCCACGGCGCAGACCAGCGCGTCAAACACGATCTCCACTTCTTGCCCCTGTGTGGAGGCCACCAAAATTTTGTCCTTACCCCGGCGCTCACAGCGCAGCGCCTTGTGTCCTGTGAGCACCTGCACGCCGTCGGCCTTCAATGCGTCGCGTGCCAGCGCAGACACCTCTTCGTCCTCGCGCACCATGATGCGCTCGCCCATCTCGACCTGCGTGACCTGCGCACCCAGGCGGGCAAAACTTTGTGACAGCTCGCAGCCAATCGGCCCGCCGCCCAGCACCACGATGCGCTTCGGAATGTCGTCGAGCTTGGCAAACTCGTCCCACAGCGTGTCGCTGGTGACGTAGCCCACGTCATCGAGGCCCGGCAAAGGCGGCACCATGGGGCGTGCGCCCGCCGCAATCACGATGCTCCGCGCGGTCAGGCGCTGCACCTGGCCATCGTTCAAAGTCACTTCCACGGTCCACGGGTTCAGCAACTTGCCGTAGCCCTGCAACACCTCCACGCCCAAGCCGGTGTAACGCTCGATGCTGTCGTGCGGCTCGATGGCTTTGATCACGTCGTGCACGCGCTGCATCACCGCTTTGAAGCTGAAGCTCGGTGCCGCATCGCTCAGGCCGTAGTTCGACGCGTGGCGCATTTGGTGTGCCAGCTTGGCGCTTTTGATCAGCGCCTTGCTTGGTACACAGCCATAGTTCAAGCAGTCGCCGCCCATCTTGTGCGCCTCTATCAGCGTGACCTTGGCCTTCACGGCTGCCGCGATGTAGGCGCTGACCAAACCGCCCGCGCCGCCGCCGATGACGATCAGGTTGCGATCAAAAGTCTTGGGGCGCTGGTCGGCCCAGCGGGCGTAGACCTTGCGCTTTTGCACAGCGGCCACAATGCGGCGAGCGATCAGCGGAAAGATGCCCAGCAGCACAAAGCTGCCCAAAAGTGCAGGGCTCAAGATGCCCTTCACCGAATCGAGTTGCGCCAACTGCGTGCCCGCATTCACATACACCGCCGTGCCCGCCAGCATGCCCAGCTGGCTCACCCAGCAATACGTCCAGGTCTTCATGCGCGTCAGGCCCATGAGCAGGTTGATCAGGAAAAACGGCACCACCGGAATCAGGCGCAAAGTGAAGAGGTAAAACGCGCCCTCTTTGTCCACACCCGCGTTGATGTCGGCCAAGCGCTGCCCAAAACGCGCTTCGACCCATTCGCGCAGCACAAAGCGCGAAGCCAAAAAAGCCAAAGTGGCACCAAGCGTGGAAGCAAACGACACCAGCAGCAAGCCCTGCCACAGGCCAAACACGGCACCGCCGCCCAAAGTGATGATGACCGCGCCCGGAATCGACAGCGCCGTGGCCAAGACGTACATCCCAAAGTAAGCGGCGGCCACCATCAAAGGCTGCTGTGCATAGAGCTGGTCAAAACTGGCTTGGCTGGCCTTGAGCTGCTCAAAGCTGAGATAACGCCCCAAGTCCAGCGCCACAAATGCACCGATGGCCAGCGCCAGCAAGAGCAGCAAAACAATTTGACGAAGACGCATTTAAGGGGAACTCCTGATGGGGCGATCACTTGGTAGATGGTGCGAGATGTGCACTGCCCAAGACCGTGAACGATAACGCTGATGAACTGACAGTTCGGTGCTGCTGGGCAAAAAGTTACAGTTGATCGCCACCACCCGAGCAAACCAACTGCCAAGCCAGGTATTCAGAGCGGCGCAGCCGGTAGCGGGCCACGCTGCCTTCGTGCAACTGGTGCAGCGCCTCGGCCAACATGCGGGTGAACGCATCTTGGTCTGCTGCGGGCACCTTCATGCGCGCCGCCACAGGGGCCAGCGCGTCTGGGCTGGGCGCTTGCAGGCCCTTGACCACCGCCTGCACGGCCTGAATCAACGCTTCGCGGTATTTGATTTTGAAGGGGTCCGGCTCGACCATGGTTTGGGTGATGGCCAGATAACGCTGGCACGAACGTTCATACGCCCACACAAACACGTCGCGCAACAAATCGACCTCATTGAGCTCATACACCCCCAAAGTGCCTTCGATGTAAGCCCGCACGGGCACGTCGATGAACGACAAGGGGCACAGCTTGTGCTGGATCTGCGGCATGTTGGCGGCAATACGCGACACGCGTTTGTTCACATCTTCAAACGGCTGCAAATACGGCAGCTGCACCATGAGGAAAAACGCCTGCTCAAACGGATCGGGAATGGCGGCAGCTTTGCCAAGCAGCAGCTCAAAACAGTCCTCAATCACCTGGGGCATGGCGACGGGGTGAAACACCGTGCCCGAAATCTCCACCACGCGCCGACGCAGACGGCCACTGGCCTGCGGGTCGCGCATCAGGTCTTGCGACAAGACGGCATGCAGATTTTTGAACGTGAAGGCATCAAAGCCCACCTCGTCCGTGTCCTCAATGAGCATTTCGATGGCGGCTTTGTGATTCAGGATCATCTGCGTTTCGATGGCGTCCTTGCCCTGCGCGGCCTGACCATGCTCGATCAGGTTTTGTGTGTCCAAGCGGCTGTAAGTGTTGCCCTCCAGCCTCGATGAAGCCCACGACAAATCCACCAGCAACCGGCTCAAGATGTCCCGGGCGTAGGTGCCTGCGGGCCGTTCATGGGCAGGCGTGCGGCCCATCTCGTGCAGCTGGCTGCGCAGCTCGGCTGGTAAATAAAACGTGACACCCGGCTGATACGCCTCTAAAAACTCACGCCGATAACCGACCGGCCGGCGATGCATCAGCGGCTGCCGGACCCGATCACGGATGCTGGCACCTGCGGGTGAGACCGGCAGATCGGGTTCCGGCTCGGCCACACCCACTGTGGCAGTGACGCCCCGGTCACCGCCCCCGCCCGCAAGCTGCGCCCAAGCCAGCGCCTCCGGCTTGTAGACCAGCGCAATGCTCTGCCCCTCAGACGCGATCCGCTGCGCATCGATCAGTTTGAGCAAGCGGCGTTGCAAAGTGCGACGGTTCAGCGCCCCGCCCTGACGCTGCACCATGGCCGCCTCAATCTCGGCAATGCCGATCCCGCCTGGGTGAGCGGCCACGATGGATTCGATCAGTTGCAATTCGTCGGCGGGGGTGATGCGGGGCATGGGGTGGCCTTTTAGGGCAATTTGTCGCGCTTAAGGGCCAAAGCACAACTTAGAGCGACAGTATTGATGGCCATTATGTCGCTCAATGTGTCGCGCTTGCAAGCGATAGTGTCGTTCAATCAGCTTATGAAGGCGCTGAGGCGTCATTTTTCACCGCAAAAAATGCTGCGAATAAGCCGCATATTCGCCGCAATCGCACATACCAGTTTGTGCTTGGGGTGGGTTTGAGGGTCTTATGGGGGTTTACACGTAAACGTGTTTTGTAGTTAATTTTTCGTATTTATTTGGGTATAGTTGGGCTTTTCATGCTTGCTGCGCTGGATGGTGCGGGAAGGAAGTTGCAAGGGGTTGAATGACGGGTTTGGTCTTCAAATTTATACCTGCATGTACATACAGCATCTGGCCCGAAACCCATGGCGGAAGCAACTTGCAACGATTTCAACAAAAGGATGTAACGACACGAGCCGGGTGTCTCAACCTGGTTTTGTGGTCTACATCACGTTAGAGCAAAAGAAGTGAATATTTTTTAACTACCTAAGGGGTATCACAGTGAAAGTCAGCATTAAAGATCTAGCCGTCAACATGGATCTCGGAAACAACGGCGTCACATTCGACGTTTATGACAACGAAGGAAAGTTTCTAGGAGACCTGCGCCTGGGAAAAGGCACTGTGGAGTGGTGCAAGGGAAAAACCCAAGCTGGCAACGGCGTCAAAGTAAAGTGGACTGAACTAATCAACCATTTTGAAGAAGACAAAGCTCCTAAAAAGCCAGCTAAAAAGGCGCCGAAAAAGAAGCCCGTGCCCTAACTGGTTGCTCGTCACGGACACGCAGCCGCATGTTGCCGCTTCGCGGCACGGGCTGCGCGCCGGACAGCGCCAACGTTATACCCAATCACCCAATGGAGAACTTCTAATGTCATTCGTCGGCGAAACAACCGCGCTTAATATAAAAACTTCCATCGGCAAGACATTCAGAATATTTATAACAGAACAAGTTGGTGGCTATTGGATAGCAACAATTCTGTATGCAGCCAATAGTGTAATTAGCGCCCAGAATGAGCTTGCAAATAGCCGTGAAGAGGCATACAGAAAAGCCTCCGAATGGACTCGTAATAATATTGATGCCAAAGCCGATATAGATTCCCTTTAAACATCAGTTCTCGGCATAACAATTCGTTCAAGGCTGCGAATGGAATCGGTGTGGCGCTCGATCAAGAGCCCAATCATTCAGTCTGAAATTTACAAAACATTTATTGATGCCGACGCTCGAATACCATCTTATCGAACCAAGTTCATCAAGCCCTCACAGGTTGACCTTTTTCAACCTGAGCTATCAGCGAGGGAAATGCTTGAAAAAGGTCTTGCTGAGCGTCCGTCTATAGAAATGCGGCAAAACAATGTTTGGCACGTTGGCAACGTTGAATATTTCAGTGACGGAGGCGGAAGATTTGCCATTGGTCGCACAACACTCACAACTGTTGAAAAATTCGATGAAACGACCGGGAATTTCACTGAACTAATTGATGATTCAGGCCCATATACCTTAGTCTATTTCGACAGCAAATTGGGCCTGCTTGGCATTGGAAAAAAGACCAAAGTTGCTGCAGATGTCAGATCAATAGCAAGAAAAGTTCAGAAACTGCTTTCATCAACTGTATTGGTAAAACGCAACAAAATTGAAGTACGAGTTGAATTCATACGTGACCCCGAAGGTTTCCTGCAAAAGCTCTTTGCGGCTTATACAATTAAACGATTCAAGGCTACATTTACTGGCCCAAACCCAATTGATGCAGACGATCTCTTTCAAAAGCCCATGTCATATTACTGCCAACAGTTAGAAGCTGAACAGGGCAGCGTAACAGTTACTGGAGAATCTCTGAATGAAAATGCCGTTGCAGCTGTTGCAAAATCTACCGCGGCAACAGCAAACGATGCTATGGCAGTTATACAAAACGCCAAAGGGGAACGACCAGTAAGTATTTCATTCAAAGGTGACGCAAAAAAAGTTATTGTCGAGCAAGATACTAAAAAGGAGGAAGTGCTTCGGATAATAAAAAACACTTACAAAGAGGTGCGGCAATGATCTATGACCTGTTAGTCAACTCAATAGATGAGTTAATTCGATCACTAAATAGTCTACCAAATAACTTTGTATTTCGTGGTCAGTCGGATGCGTCTTGGGGTCTTCAATCAACTCTAGAGCGAACCATCGGTACGAAATGGAATGCCCGAAATGCGCGGAAATTCGAGGACTACTCGCTAGATGTATTTAAGTCTAAGTATCACATTTATAGCGGTACTGAACACATTCCAAAATCTAAACTGTCATGGTTGTCTGTGATGCAGCATTACGGTGTTCCAACAAGACTCATTGACTTTACAACAAGCCCATACATAGCACTATATTTTGCCTTAGAAACTTACGATCCACAGTCCAAGAAAGACTTGTCTATTTATTGCCTAGATTATTCCGCGATAATGGAAAAATCTATTGAGTACATCAAAGAAAAGGACAAATTGTTTAATGAGACCAGATTCTCAATCCAAGGAAAACAAGACTTGGTATTTGAAAGCACAGTGGACCGCTACTCATACGACATTGCATGGATCACAGAGCCTATTGAACTAAACGCCAGAATAGATCGACAATCCGGCACATTTCTTATATCTGGGAACCTTGAGAGCACAATCGACTCTGTAATAAATTCGCCGCTTTACGACTCAAGCAAACTCAAAAAAATAATAATCCCAGCAAGCCTCTACGAAGGTATATATGTAGCACTAAGGAAGATGAGTATCAACTCAAAATCCATATACGGCGATCTGACTGGCTTGGCAAAGTCAATTCGAATGGAGCTGCAAGCTTACACACAATAAATGAATTTCTAACTGACGTTTTAAAACGAACGTCAATTCTTCGCATTGATTTAGGATAAAGTGGATTTTTGAAATTACTAAGAGGCATGCTGAATTCAAACCATATAAACAAAAATAGTGCTTCGATTTAGCTACACCCCAACCGCCAATACCCCCACCCAATCCGCATACCCGTCGTCACCGCACACAACACCGCAAACCCATAAGCCAACACCCCAAAGTGTTCAGGCCAGATGCACATGACAGCAAACACAGTGATGGTCTCGGTGGCTTCGGTAAGCCCCCCCAAGAAGTAAAAGCTTTTGCCCGGTAAGGCGGTGTCCGTCAGGCCGCGTTTTTCGGCCAGCGCGGCGAATGCCAAAAAGCTGCTGCCGGTACCGATGAAGCTGGCCAGCAGGGCTGCGGCGGGCAGGGCGTTGGTGGCGGGGTTGGCCACCGCAAAGGCAAAGGGGATCGCCGCGTAAAACACGAAGTCCAGCGCGATGTCCAGGAAGCCGCCCGCGTCGGTGGGTTGGGTCAGGCGGGCCACGCTGCCGTCCAGGCCGTCGAGCAAGCGCGAGGCCAGCAGCAGCGCCAAGCCCCACCACCACGCTTGCAGCGCAATGGCCACGGCGGCGGCCATGCCGATGGCAAAGCCCAGCCAGGTCAGCGCGTCGGCGCTGATGCCTGCGCGCACCAAGCCGCGTGCGGCGGCGTTCAGCGCGGGGCGCAAAAGGGTTTGGGCGTGACGGTCAAACATGGCTTGGGCTTTCTTCGGTGGCGCGCAAGTGCACCACGCGCTGCGGGTCGGCCACGTCTTGTTCGTCGTGCGTGACCAGCACCACCGGGATGCGCCGCTCGCGCACATGCGCAAACACCCACGGGCGCAGCTGGGCGCGCAAGGCGGCGTCGAGTTTGGAAAACGGCTCGTCCAGCAGCA
This sequence comes from Limnohabitans sp. 15K, assembly GCF_002778285.1. Lineage (GTDB taxonomy): Bacteria > Pseudomonadota > Gammaproteobacteria > Burkholderiales > Burkholderiaceae_C > Limnohabitans_A. The sequence goes on along the minus strand of NZ_NESM01000001.1, from coordinate 1,781,142 downwards.
GCGCTTGCGGCTCGGCCAGCAAGGCGCGCATGAGCGCCACACGCGCACGTTGCCCGCCCGAGAGCGTGGACGGGTCGCGCTCGCCCATGCCAGTCAGCTCGGCTTCTTGCAGCGCTTGCTGCACACGCGCCTGGCGCTGTGCAGGCGGCAAGGCGCGGGGGACCGCAAACAGCAGGTTTTCGGCCACCGTCATGTGGGCAAACAGCAAAGCATCCTGAAACACCAAGCCGATACCGCGCTGGTGCGTGGGCAAGGTGGTGAGGTCACGGCCGTTCAGCTGCACGCGGCCGTCAAACTGCAAAGGCTGCAAACCTTCGGACACGCTGGCCAGCGTGCCCGCAGTGGCGGCCAGCACCGAGCTTTTTCCGCAACCACTCGGCCCCATGAGCGTGAGGATCTCGCCTGCGGGCACCTGAAGGTGCAGGTCTTGCACCAAGGTCTGCGCCGCAGTGCCCAAGCGTTCGATGTCGATCTGAAGTCCCGCGTTCATGTGTTGTCTTTCATCGACCCGATCTTCTCAAATTGGCGTGGCCTGCCCAAGTAAGCGGCCAAAGCAAAGGCCAACACGGGCAAGAGCATCTGCAAAGCCGCATAAGCGCTCATGAGCGAGCGCTGCGCGCCAGACGCCAGCGTCACGGCCTCGGTGGTCACGGTGGCAAAGCGCCCCGCCCCCACATACAAGGTGGGCAAATACTGCGCCACACTGACCGCAAAACCCACCGCCCAGGCCGAGGCGATGGTACGCTTGAGCAGTGGCCATTTGATGTGCAGCAATTCAGTCCATCGGCCCTGACCCAAGCTGGCCACCACAGCCGATTGACGCGGATCGACCGCCAAATAGGCGGGCTCCAAGGCCAGCAGCACATAAGGCAGCACCATTACCGCATGCGCCAAAAGCAGGCCCAGCCACTGCCCCTCCAGTCGCCACTGCAGCGCCACGCTGTAGAGGCCCACCACCCACAGCACCGAGGGCAACACCAGCGGCAGCAACCACCAGGGCCGCAAAGCCTGTTGCCAGCGGCGCGTTGTCAGCTCCAACCAGGCCACCGACCAAACCAGGCACACACTGGCAGAGGCCGCCGCCAAACCCAAGGTGGTCCACACCGTGGGGGCACTGGCGACTACCTGCAACCAAGCATCACCCGTCCACAGCGATGGCCAAATCTGCGGAAAAGGCCAGACGCCCGACACACTGCCCACCGCCAAGGCCCACCAAACGGCCAGATAAGCCCCGCCGATGGCCCAACCCACCCAGGGCGAATCACCCTGCATCAACAGAGTGCTGCTCGCGCCTCTGCGCAGACGCGCCCATGCGCGCAGCACCATGACGGTCACCGCCGCCAAGATGGCCACACTGACCGTGAGACAACCTGCCGCTGCCGCGCCTTGCGCCTGCATGGCCGCATCGGCATCACCCAGCCATTGCCAGGCCAGCACCGCCAAAGTAGGTGGCGTCGCAGGTCCGATGATGAGCGCCATGTCCACCACCGTGAGGCCATAGGCCAACACCGCCAGCAGCGGCCAGCGCAAACGCGGGGCCAGCTGCGGCCAGACCACTTGGGCAAAGGCGGTGGCGGGCGTGTGGCCCAAAGTTTGGGCCAGTGCAAATTCAGCTTGCCATCGTCGGCGCAGGTCTTCGCGTTGCAGTTGCGTAGCCGCCACCCAGAGCAAAAACGGCACTTCTTTGAGCCAAAGTGCCAAAATCAATCCCAAACCCCACGGGTCTTGTGTGGTCAACCAAGGCGGTGGTGCATCAAAACCCGACAGGCCCGGCGACACCAGGCGCAAAGCCCAGCCGCTGGGTGCGAGCCACAGCACCAAACCAATGGCCATGGCCGCGTGCGGCGTGGCCAGCAAGGCAGGCACATGGGTGAGCCAGCGGGCCAATTGCTGCCGAATGAAACCATGGGCCAACAAACGCGCCACAGTCCACCACACCAGCACCGTGGAGGCCAGCCCGGTCCACAGCGTCATGCCCCAAGCACGCAGCGTTTGCGGATCGGCCCACAAGGCCTGCCAAGCGCTGACGTCCAGCGCTTGCGAAGCAGCCGCCCACAGCGCCCAGCCCATGGGCACGGCAGCGATCAAGGCCAGCAAGAAAGCGGGCAAGAAGCTCACACGCCGTAACGGCGAGTCCACTCTTTTTCGATTGCATCCACCCAAGACGCATGCGGCTCGGGCAGCACGGGGGCCGTCACGGCCACTTGCCCGGGTCGCGATGCCGATTGAAACCGCGCACGCTCAGCCGCAGGCAAGCGGGCCACATCCAGCACCGTCGGGTCGCCCCAGACATCGATGTCGGCCTTGCGCGCTTGGGCGGCGGGCGAGAGCAAAAAGTTGGCGACCAGCTGCGCACCCGCTTTGCTGGGCGCGTTGTACGGGATGGCCACAAAGTGGGTGTTGCCAATCGTGCCCTTGGCGAACTGCCAGCTCTGCACCGTAGCGGGCAGGCGCTTGGCGGCGATTTCGTTGGCCGCTTCATTGGGGTTGAACGTCAAAGCCATCACCAATTCACCGTCGGCCATCATCTGGCGCACAGCGGCAGAGTTTTGCGGGAACTGTTTGCCGCCGCGCCACAAGTGCGGGTGCAGCGCATCCAAAAAGCGCCACAGCGGCGCGGTTTGCGCCGCCAAAGCCGCAGGCGTCACAGGCAGGGCCAACGCTTTCACGTCCGGCGCGTGTTCGATCAAGGCCTGCTTGATGAAGGTGGTGCCATGGAACTCGGGCGGGCGCGGGTAGGTGATGCGCCCCGGCTGGCTGCGGGCCAAGGCCAGCAGCTCGGCCATGCTTTGCGGGGGCTTGGCCAGACGCTTGGCATCGGCAAAAAACGTCAGCTGCGCCATGCCCCAAGGTGATTCCAGTCCGTCGGTGGGCACCGAAAAATCCACCAGCGTGGTGGGCTTGCCCACCGTGTCCACCCACTGGAAATTCGGCAATGTTTCTGCGAAGGGCGCAGACAACAAGCCATCATGTTTCATGGCGGCAAAGTTTTCACCGTTGATCCAGACCAAGTCCACCGTGCCTTCGGTGTCTTTGCGCCCGGCTTGCTTTTCGGCACGCACACGCTTGATCACATCGGCCGCATCGCTGATCTTGACGTGCTGCAGCTTGACGCCAAAGTCGCGCTGCAACTCGCCCGCCGCCCATTGCAAATAAGCGTTGATGCGTTCGCTGCCTGCCCAAGCATTGAAGTACACGGTTTGGCCGCGTGCGGCGCGCAGAGTATCAGCCCAAGCAGTGCTTGCAACTTGCGCCGCCGCAGGGCGCACAGCCAAAGTGGCGGGCAATACCGAAACCGCGCCCAAAGCAGCCAAGGTTTGACGTCGATTCCACCGCCGCTGCGGAGTTTCGCTTTGGGAAGATGTCTGGTGTGTCATGTCAGCTGTGGATTGATCGTCCCGTGAATGGCGCCTAAGGCATCACTTGCCTTGAATGCCCAGCAACTCCACTTCAAACAACAGCGTGGCGTTGGGCGGCACCGCGCTGCCCGCACCTCGCGCACCGTAAGCGATTTCAGGCGGACAGGTCAACTTGGCTTTGCCGCCCACTTTCATGCGCTGCACGCCTTCGGTCCAACACGCAATGACGCGGTTGAGGGGAAAGTCGATGGGCTGGCCGCGTTTGTAAGAGCTGTCAAATTCGCGTCCGTCCGGGAAGGTGCCTTTGTAGTGCACCGTCACTTTGTCGCTGGCCGTGGGGCTGGCACCGCTGCCGTCTTTCAGGCTTCGGTAGATCAGTCCACTGGGCGTCGCCACAGCGCCTTCTTCTTTGGCTGCGGCTGTGGTCACCGCGTTTTGCGCCATGGCCACTTGGGCCAACAGAGTCAGGTTGAGGGCGAAGGCGAGACACGAAAGGCGAAGGGAAGTTTTCATGGTGCGCTGGTTAGTTTAGAGAGAACAAAACCTGAGCGAAACACGCTCAGGCAGAGAGGGTTAAGGGCAAATTGAGCAACAGGTTTTGCGGTTTGAGTTTGAGCAAGCCCTGCTCGTTCATGGCCAAGCCCAAATACACCGGCTTGCCCTGCACGTCGGCGCGCATGTCTTGCGGATTGTCAAAGCGCAACTTGAACAGGCTGATGAGTTGTTGTTGACGCCCAGCTTCCAACTCGACACCTTGGTACAAATCATTGAGCAAAGCGGTGGCCGTGACGTCCAGGCCCACATGCCAGCGCCAGGCGGGGTCGTCCACTTTTTGCACCGGCTCGATGCTGACCGACACCCCCAAGAAATGTTGCACCCAACCCGCCAGCACCACCGACAAGGCCTTGAGACCCGAGCGGGCGTTGACCATTTTCAAGATCAAACCGTGCGGCAGCTCGTTCTGGATTTCGTGCGTCATGTCGAGCAAGAAGGCGTAGCGCCCCAGGCCTTCGCGCTGCGACAGGTAACGCTCTTCGTTGTCTTTGTGCAGCACCTTCACATCAACCGCTTTGAGCGCAGCACCGCCCTCCATCAACAAGCGGCCCATCTCGCCCAAACCGCCTGTGGCTTGCAAGTTGTCGAGTGTGTCGCTGTCGCCTGACAGCACACGGCCATCGCGCACGGTGATGCGTTGGCGTCTGAACAGCAGCTCGGCCGCACGCCAGACCCAAGCGTCATCGATGCCTGTCAGCACATTGCACACGATGGCCTGCACCACCAAGTCGATAAACAGCGGCGGCAGCTGGATGTTGCCGCTCTGGATCCAGCCCATGTAGGCCGCTTCCAGAGAACCCGCGCTTTCCACTTCATCGCGAAAACGCAGAAACAGTTTGTAGTTTTCGCGGACATCGTCGTCCTTGAAATGTTTGCAGTCTGCAGGCGTGACCTGCATGTTGGGCGATTCGGTCAGGGCGGCATGCAAACGCTTTTCGGCTTTGCACGATTCGGGCACCAGCGCCATTTCGGGCCGCTGCAGCCACAGCCGCCAATAGTCTGGGCTCGCTACCAGCCAACCCCGCTCGTTGCGCGTCAGGTGTTGGTGGCCACAAGCCGTCCAGAAATTTGTCATTTGGTTCAAAGGTTGGGGGCCAACAAGCGCTGCAGGTCTTTGACTTGCACACCGCTGCGCTGCGCAAGGTCTTGCACTTGGTCGTCGCTTACTTTGCCCACGTTGAAATACTGCGCCTCGGGGTGCGCAATATAGAAACCGCTCACGCTGGCCGCAGGCGTCATGGCCAGGCTCTCGGTCAGGCCCATGCCAATGTCTTGGCATTGCAGCAAGTCAAACATCGCTTTTTTGGCGCTGTGGTCGGGGCAAGCGGGGTAGCCGGGTGCAGGGCGGATGCCCTGGTACTTTTCAGCAATCAACTCTTCGTTGCTCAGCGCCTCGGCGGCGGCGTAACCCCACAGGTCGGTGCGCACTTTTTTGTGCAGGCACTCGGCCAGCGCTTCGGCCAGGCGGTCGGCCAGTGACTTGAGAATGATGGCGCTGTAGTCGTCGTGCGCTGCTTCAAAAGCCTCTGCGCGCTTATCGGCCCCAATGCCTGCGGTGACGGCGAACACGCCCACATGGTCTGGCGCTGTGCCTTGCGGCGCGACGAAGTCGGCTAAGCAACGGCTGGGGCGCATCACGCCTTCAATGCGCTGCTTTTCGGTTTGTTGACGCAGGCCGCGCCATGTCATGGCCACTTGCTTTCGGGACTCGTCGGTGTACAGTGCGATGTCGTCGTCATTCACGCTGTTGGCGGGGTAAAGGCCCAGCACCGCATTGGCCGTGACCCAGCGGCCGTCGATGATTTTTTGCAACATGGCTTGGCCATCTGCCAAGACTTTGCGGGCTTGTTCGCCCACCACTTCGTCATCGAGGATGGCGGGGTAAGGTCCGGCCAAATCCCAAGTCTGGAAGAACGGGCCCCAGTCGATGTACTGGGCAATCTCGGCCAGGTCGTAGTTCTTGAACACGCGGCGGCCGATGAATTTCGGCGCGGCGTGCACACCATGCGACCAGTCGATCGGCGTCTTGTTGGCGCGGGCCTGCGCCAGCGTCCACATGGGGGTTTGCTTTTTGTTGGCGTGTTGCTCGCGCACCTTGTCGTAGTCGGTGTTCAAGTCGGCGATGAATTTGGCCGCTTGCTCAGACAGCAAGCCTTGCGCCACACCCACGCTGCGCGAGGCATCGGGCACATAGACCACGGGGCCTGAGTAATTGGGCGCGATTTTCACAGCCGTGTGCACACGGCTGCAGGTGGCGCCGCCAATGAGCAAGGGCATCTGGCGATCCCGGAAGTACGGGTCTTTTTCCATCTCGGCGGCCACGTACTGCATCTCTTCCAAGCTGGGCGTGATCAGGCCCGACAAGCCAATGATGTCGGCGTTTTCTTCTTTGGCCTTAGCCAAAATTTCGTGGCAGGGCACCATCACCCCCATGTTGACCACTTCGAAGTTGTTGCACTGCAAAACCACGGTGACGATGTTCTTGCCGATGTCGTGCACATCCCCCTTGACGGTGGCGATCACGATCTTTCCCTTGGCTTTCACGTCTTCGCCTGCGGCTTCTTGCGCCAATTTTTCGGCTTCGATGTAGGGCAGCAAATGCGCCACGGCCTGCTTCATCACGCGGGCGCTCTTGACCACTTGCGGCAAGAACATCTTGCCCTGGCCAAACAGGTCACCGACCACGTTCATGCCGTCCATCAGCGGGCCTTCGATCACATGCAAGGGGCGTCCGCCTTTGGCCAGAATCTCTTGGTAGGCCTCTTCGGTGTCGTCGCTGATGAAGTCGGTGATGCCGTGCACCAGCGAATGGCTCAGGCGCTGCGCCACGTTCACGGGCGCATCGGGCGTGCCGCGCCAGGCCAGCTTGGTGCTCTCGTCTTTGGCCGCGCCCTTGGCGCTGTCGGCCACTTCGACCAAACGCTCGCCTGCGTCCGGGCGGCGGTTCAGCACCACGTCTTCGACACGCTCGCGCAGCGTGGGCTCCAGGTCGTCATAGACGCCGACCATGCCCGCGTTGACGATGCCCATGTCCATGCCCGCCTGGATGGCGTGGTACAGGAACACGGTGTGGATCGCTTCGCGCACCGGGTCGTTGCCCCGGAATGAGAAACTCACGTTGGACACACCGCCCGACACTTTGGCACCCGGCAGGTTCTGCTTGATCCAGCGCGTGGCTTCGATGAAGTCCACCGCGTAGTTGTTGTGCTCTTCGATGCCGGTGGCGATCGCAAAAATGTTGGGGTCAAAAATGATGTCTTCGGGCGGAAAGTTCACCTCGTCGACCAGCACGCGGTAAGCGCGTTCGCAAATTTCGATCTTGCGTTCGTAGGTGTCGGCTTGGCCTTTTTCGTCGAACGCCATCACCACGGCCGCTGCGCCATAGCGCTTGACCAGCTTGGCCTGGCGCTTGAACTCTTCCACGCCCTCTTTCATGCTGATCGAATTGACGATCCCCTTGCCCTGGATGCAGCGCAGACCGGCTTCGATCACGGTCCACTTGCTCGAATCCACCATCACCGGCACGCGGGCGATGTCGGGCTCACCGGCCATCAGGTTCAAAAACCGCACCATGGCCGCCTGGCTGTCGAGCATGGCTTCATCCATGTTCACGTCGATGACCTGCGCGCCGTTTTCGACCTGCTGGCGCGCCACGGCCAGGGCCTGCTCGTACTCGCCATTCAAAATCATGCGGGCAAAGGCCTTGGAACCGGTCACGTTGGTGCGCTCACCCACGTTGACAAACAGCGCCCCCGTGCCGATGGAGACAGGCTCCAGACCGGACAACTTCATGGGGGGCACAGAAACAGTTTTAGATGCGACAACAGACACAGGCTCACCTTGGGCTTACAGGTGAGCGTCGTTGTGCAAGATCATTCAGACATTGAACGGCCCCAAGCCTGACCTGCTGCGCCTTGACGGCGGCGGGCTGCAACGCTCCTTGGGGAAGGGGGGATTTTAAGCCCTTCTAATTCTCAACTCTCAAATGACAAGGTAGAGTCGCTTGAAAGCAGCTATTCAGAGCCATTCGTTCATGACCACCAACACAAGCCCCAGCAAAGTGGCCTCACCGCCTCGCGGCAAATCCGTCGTCATCATGACGCCCGATGAACGCATTGCCGACATGCAAGCTTTTGGGGGTGAGATTCGTAAATCCCAAAAAACCGCTCAAGAATTCCTCATCCGAGCGGGCATCCTGAACAAGAAAGGTCAACTGGCCAAACCCTATCGCGGTTGATGACAACTCAAGATGAACAGCCTGAGACTTGCTGTTTTCTTGTCTAGTCATTTCAGATTTGAACGTTTAGACATCAATGAAATCAGTCACTTAGCCGCGAAAGACCCGCTTTCTTAGCTGAAGCCAAATCTAATTTTTCAGCCTTATACAAGCACCAGACGGTTGCTGAACGGGTGCGCAGTCAGGGCAATGTGAGATGTTGCGTTGGCATTCGCAACCCATTCAGCGCCAGCAATCTCGGCTGTTGGCCCAAATTCGGCATTCGCCACTCACAGTTCGCAGCCAGTAATAAGGCGTACCAGTATGCCCAAGGGCGTATGTCGTGGCTTTCAATTTCTTAAAGGCCGGTGTCTCAAGCTGGCATGTTGGATGGGCATGGGCTCTTTCAGATGGCGTCAAAGATAACAACTAATTACGCAAGTCATTGAATTATTTGGATTTTTCCCGGCTGGACGGGTTATTTTCTCATGCTCCAGATAACAAACAGAGGGCTTTTCAAAGGCCGATTTTGGATATCCACTGGCGGTTTTGGTAAACTACTCACAACACGGCCCCCTTCGGCAAAGCGCTTCGGCGTCATGCTGCTTGGGGGTTTTTCTTTGGCCGCTCACCAAGCTCGCTGTTCCCAAGAGGCATCGACGCCCATGCCGTTCAGCGTCAGTCCTACGTGACGCAAGTCCGGGAAATCTTGTTGCAGCAAGCTCACCAAACGCTGCCCCCAGCCTGACGATGGGTTGATCACCGTCATCAAATGTTGGCAAATGCAAAGCAACACAAACGGACGGGCACGCAAACTGGCGTTCGGGTTGCCCTGAAAACCATCCAGTGTTGGCACCTCGCCCACGGCAGGCAATTTGGGCTGGTCCACCACGTTGCGGTTCCATAAGCGGCTGTGGTGCGCACACACATTGCGCAAATAGTTCAAGCTGCGCAACCAGCTGGCAAACACCCGACCATCACTCACGCCATAAGCGGCTGCAATGTTGTCTTGCATCTCGGTGGTCAAGCCAGCAAACAAGGTAGACATGCAGCCGAAGTCCCACACCTCGCAAGCCACCCAAATGGGCAAAGGCAAGCCGTATTTCTGTTTGTTGTGTTTGATGAACTCTTCGCGAGACCGATTGATCAACTTCGCGTGTTTGACCAACCATTCGTGGTGCTTGGTCAAACCCGACTCCAGACTGACATCGCTGGCAAAGGTGTTGTGAAAAATCGCTGGGTTCATGTACGCAAAGCGGTCCACCTTGCCTAAACAATGCGACAAGTCCACCCGCAAAGCAATCTCGATGCGCTCCAGCGCGTCCATCGTCAGCAAGCGCAGCTTTTTGTCGAAAACATACAAGTCCACCGCATCCTGAAAGCGCGTGCCGGGTTTGAACGCATCCAACACGGGGCGCTCAATCACCACCTTTTTGGGCTTGCTGCCTGTCTTGGGGTCCAAGGGGGAAAACGGCACATCGCGCACCCGCATGTCATACCAATACCCGCTGAGCCGGTAATAACCAATGCGCTCCAAGTAATCGCGGGCTTTGGCTGGGTCGCTGATGGCCATGCCCCGATCCACCAACTGAACGAGTTGGTCGTCCACACTCAACCAAGGTTTTTCGTTGCGTGAAGCCATAGCTTGGTTGCGCGCCTTAACCAGTCACCAAGGCATCCGCCAAATGCGACTGCACGGTTTGCCCGGCTGCTAGGCGTTGGCGTAAATCAGCGCAAAGGCTGCGGAGTTCGTTGACATGGATGACGATGCGAGATTGTTCAGCGATCGGCGGAAGTGGAACTGGCAAATCATTGATGTTCTGCAAGTTAAGTCCCGGCTTTGCCCCATAGCTACTCATCAAAAGTAGTTTTCTGCCCTCGCCTTCACTCACAAGCCACAGATGCAAAAAGTCCACTAACCGAGTATCGCAAAGCCTTACAAGTGCAACATGCTGGCTTACATACGCTTCATCCATCGACTGAGCGACTACAGCTGCCTTGCCTACATTTGCACCAGTAATAGTGATCAATACATCGTGAAGGCGGACCTGTGTTCGGACGCCCTCAGTGCCAATTGGCAATTTCACATACGCACGCTCATCGAACTCTAGGCGGTCGTACTTGATATCTTGGGAGCGGATAAAAGTTGCCCCTTCAGCTGAATAAAAGTCTTTCCAGCTTCTAGATCCGCTTGTGACAAATGACGTCAACAAGCCCAACGAAACCCACTCCCACCCCTGCGGCAACTCAAACGGTTTTTCTTCGTCGGTGATGGGTAGCAAGGGTTTGTCGCGTTTGATCTTGCCTTGGGCGATGAGGTGGTCTTTTTCGGTGCGGATTTTTTGCAGTAGGACGCTGGCGGGTTCGTCGGTGGGGTCTTGGGGGACGAGGAGGCCGCGCACTGCGAGTTGGAGGATGGTTTGTTCGAGGGCGTCCACGGCTTCGGGGCGGTCGAGCAGCACGTCGAAGTGGGTGGCGATGCGTTGCCAGTTGTCGGCCAGTGCCTCGGGCGATTCGCTTTGGGTGAGCGTGCCAAGCAAGGTGTTGACGAGTTGGGTGTGTTGCTGCGCTTCGAGTCGGCCGCTGGCTTCGAGGGCGTCGCAGAGTTGCATCAACTCTTCGACGCGGGTGACTATGCGGGATTGCTCGGCCAGTGGTGGTAACGGAATATCAAGCCCGAGGAGTGATGTCCCCTTGAGGTTATTGATTCCAATGCCTGCTGAGGCTGCCGAAACAGTATCCCGATACAGCGGGCTTGAAAGGTAAATTGCGAGAAAGTCCATTTCAGATAACGGACGAATTACCCCGCAAAAAGCGCCAAACGTGCAAGCTACATCTGAGGTGAAAGGTGCAGCCTTACCTACAAGCTTTTTGCTGCCACTAGCCAAGCACACAAGGTAGTCACCTTTGCGTAAGCACTGGTCATCCGAGACCAAATGCCTTGGAACATATACAAGACCATCGAGGTTGATAGTTGCTTGAATATTATTGGCTCGCAGCAGTGGGAGGTGTTCTTCGACAAATGTTTCGCGTGCATCAGTTTTTTGATAAGTCACACCACGAATCACGTTGAATATTTCGCGACCTTTGCACCATGACCAATTTGTAGGCAACTCAAAGGGCTTTTCTTCATCAGTAATTTCGGCGAACGGCTTGTCCCGCTTGATCTTGCCTTCTGCAATCAGTCGGTCTTTCTCAACCCTGATTTTCTCGAGCAGTTCACTCGCCGGTTCATCGTTCGGGTCTTGCGGCACCAACTTGCCTTGCACGGCCAACGTCAAGATGAGTTCGCGCAGGCGGGCCACGCCGCCGGGGGCTTGGGCGATCAAGTCAAAATGCCGTACCAGTGGGGGCTGCAAATTCACCAGGTATTTGGCGCTGGGTTCTTGCGCCGTCAGCTCTGCGCTCACGCTGGGGCTCCCAGCGATTGGGCGAGGATGCTTTTGAGTTGGTCGCGCAGGCTTTGCGCCTCGGTTTGCAGGCGGGCGTAGTCGGCCAGCAGTTGCTCGGGGTCGTGGCTCACCACTTCGGCGGCATGCGGATTCTTTTGGTCGAGGTTGTAGTTGGCGGCTTTGATCTGGTCGATGCTCACCTTCCAAGCGCGTTCGTTTTCCACGCGGGCGGCAAAGCCATCGGCCTCGGTGCCCCACCAGGCTTTTTCAGCGTCGAATTCTTCGATGCGGATGGGCTTGGTTTTGTTGTAGTTCTTCACGCCCGCTGGGTAGGGGTGCTCGTAGTACCAAACGTGTTCGGTGGGCTTGCCCTTGGTGAAAAAGAGCAGGTTGGTTTTAATGCCTGTGTAGGGCGCAAACACGCCGTTGGGCAGGCGCACGATGGTGTGCAGGTTGCATTCGGCCAGCAGTTGTTCTTTGATGCGGGTCTTCACGCCTTCGCCAAACAGCGTGCCGTCGGGCAACACCAGTGCGGTGCGGCCGTTGGTTTTGAGGATGTGTTTGATGAGCACCAAAAACAAATCCGCCGTTTCTTTGGTGCGCACATCGGCCGGAAAGCCTTGCTCGATGCCCGGCTCTTCAATGCCGCCAAAAGGCGGGTTGGTCAAGATCACGTCCACGCGCTCAGCGGGTGTGTAGTCGCGCAGCGGGCGGCTCAGGGTGTTGTCGTGGCGGACCAGGCTGGGCACTTCGATGCCGTGCAGCATGAGGTTGGTCACGCAGAGCATGTGGGGCATTTGTTTTTTCTCAACGCCCAGGATGCTGTTTTGCAGCGTGGCTTCTTCGTCGGTGTTGTGCACTTGTTTGCGCAGGTGCTCGATGGCGCAGACCAAAAAGCCGCCCGTGCCGGTGGCCGGGTCCATCACGCGCTCGCCCAGCTGGGGGTTGACCATGTCCACCATGAACTGCGTCACGGCGCGGGGGGTGTAGAACTCGCCCGCGTTGCCTGCGCTTTGCAGGTCTTTGAGGATTTTCTCGTAGAGGTCGTTGAACTGGTGGCGCTCGGCCTGGCGGTTGAAGTCGATCGCGTTGAGTTTGTTGATGACCTGGCGCAGCAGCTGGCCGCTTTTCATGTAGTTGTAGGCATCTTCAAACACGCCGCGCACCACATAGCCACGGGGGTTGCGCTGGGCGTCACCGCTCAGGCTTTTGAGGGTGGCAAAGAGCTGGTTGTTCACAAAGTCCAGCAGGGCATCACCTGTGATGCCTTCGGCGTCGGTAGCCCAGTTGCGCCAGCGCATGGCCTCAGGAATGGGGCTTTTGTAGTCGTCGCGGGTCAGCTCCAGCTGTTCTTCGAGCGCGTCAAACACTTTGAGGAACAAGAGCCAAGTGAGCTGCGAGATGCGCTGCGCGTCGCCATCCACGCCACTGTCTTGGCGCATGATGTCTTGGATGGATTTGATGACGGAGGAGAGGTTGGACATTCGGATTCTTTAGGGTTTGGCGGCGTAAAGCTCGCGCTCCAGCGTTTGCAGTGCGCCCAGGTATTGGGGGCGACCGCCAAAGCTTTTGATGAGTTCCACGGGGCTGCCAAAGTCGGTGAAGGGTTGGACCTTCAGGACTTCGTTGCTCTCGATGGTGGCGATGCCTTCGTCGGCGTATTTGTCGATCAGTGCGTCGATCACCTTGCGTGCCACAGGGCCGTATTGGGTGAAGGCGTTCCGCTTTTTGACGCGGTTGGCGCGTTCACGGCGGGTCAGGGGCGGCATGTTGTAGGCCACATGCAAAAGCAAATCAAAGGGGTCAAGGTCTTTGCCAATTTCTTCGGCCAGTGCTTCGATCAGCACACCCTGTTTTTCCAGCTCTTCCACCAAAGCAGCTTTGCGGTCGGCGTCGTTCCAGGCTTGCAAGAATTTGTCGAGCGAGTCGTATTGCTTGGCCAAGTTGATGCGGGTGTAGTCGCGCAGGCTTTCGGTGATGAGCTTGCCGTCGGCGCTGAGGTATTGCACACGCTCGCGTGCTACCGCCACGGTGACCATGCCGCCGAGGACGTATTTTTTAGGCTCAACATCACCGCCTGCACCGGGCGCGGTGTAACCGCCTGCTTGTGCGCCAAAGGGGCCATCCAATGGATCGGGTTGGCCTGTCGTCAAACGGCCAATTGCGCCCACTGCGCCTGGCAAGTCATCTGGCGGGGTGACAGGTTCATCGCCTTTGGGCTGGTAAATCTGCACGGGTTCACCGTCAAACTTGGGGTCGGCAAACAGCTCGGTGGCGCGTTTGAAGTCGAGGATGGTGAACCAGGTTTTGCCCAGATCTTCGCGCAGACGGGTGCCCCGGCCAATGATCTGCTTGAACAGCGTCATGGACTTGATGTTCTGGTCCAGCACGATGAGCTTGCAGGTTTGTGCGTCCACCCCGGTGCTCATGAGCTTGGAGGTGGTGGCGATCACGGGGTAGGGCTTTTCTGGGTCGATAAAGTTGTCGAGCTGGCCTTTGCCTTCGGCGTTGTCGCCCGTGATTTGCACCACGTAGTGAGGGTGGTCTTTGCAAATGTCAGCGTTGGCATTGGCCAGCGCTTGGCGCATGCGGGCGGCGTGGTCGATGTCTTCGCAAAACACGATGGTCTTGGCGTAGCGGTCGGTGGCCTTGAGGTATTCGGTGACCTTGGCGGCCACCACTTGGTCGCGCTGCTCCAGAACCAATTTGCGGTTCATGTCGGTGGCGTTGTAGATGCGGTCTTCGATCAGGTGGCCGTGTTTGTCGGTCATGCCCTGCGTGGGCCGCCAGCCAAAGGTGTCTTTGTCGAGGTCCACCCGCACGACTTTATAGGGCGACAAAAAGCCGTCTTCGATGCCTTGCTTGAGGCTGTAGGTGTAGATGGGCTCGCCAAAGTAATCGCTGTTGGAGGTGTCTTGCGTTTCTTTGGGCGTGGCCGTCAGGCCCACCTGCGCGGCATTGCCGAAATACGTGAGGATCTCGCGCCAAGCCGAGTCTTCGTTGGCGCTGCCTCGGTGGCACTCGTCCACCACGATCAGGTCAAAAAAGTCGGGGCTGAACTGTTTGTAGATGTTGCGCTCTTCTTCAGTGCCGGTGACGGCCTGGTAGAGCGAAAGGTAAATCTCGTAGCTCTTATCAACCAGCTTGGTGGTTTTGTTGACGGCAAGGTCTACGTTTTCCAATGTGACCTGGCCTTGGGCGTCAACACGTTCTACGCCTTTGGCGTTGGGGCTGAGCTTGGCCATCGCGCCCTTGAAGGGCCGAAAGTCGTTGACCATGGTCTGGTCGATCAGAATGTTGCGGTCGGCCAGAAACAGGATGCGCTTTTTGGCACCGCTCTTCCACAAGCGCCAGATGATCTGGAACGCGGTGTAGGTCTTGCCGGTGCCAGTGGCCATGACGAGCATGGCGCGGTTTTGGCCTTGGGCAATGGCCTCGACCGTGCGGTTGATGGCGTTGATTTGGTAGTAACGCGGCGTTTTGCTGGGTGCGTAGTCAAACTCGGCCACTTGGCGAACGGCGGGCGTCCAGCCTTTCCAAGCGCAATAGCGCTCCCACAGGTCTTGCGGCGAGGGGAATTCGTCCAAGGTGAGGTTTTTCTCCAGCACGCCATCGGCCAATGTGGCGTCGCGGAACACGAACCCGTCGCCATTGCTGGCAAAGCAAAAGGGCACGCCCAGCAGCTCGGCGTAGTTGATGGCTTGGGCCATGCCCGAGCCCATGGGCTTGTTGTTGTCTTTGGCCTCGACCACCGCAATAGGGATGTTGGCTTTGAAAAACAAGGCGTAGTCGGCCCGCAGCACAGTGCTTTGGTCGCGGTGGGCTTTGTTACCGCGCACACTGACACGCCCTGCCCGCAAGGGAAACTCACGGTAAATCTGGTCGAGCCCGTGCCACCCGGCCTGCTCCATGGCGGGGCGGATGAACTTGTCGCAGATGTCGCTTTCGGAGAGTTGTTTCTTGTCCAAGCTGGGGCTCGCGTGGGCTCTTGGTTAAAGGACGTGGCGGGATCTTCTATTTTTAATCACTTTGTCGGCTTTTTTGAAGCTGCGGACCGTCAGATGGTCAGAAAACGTAAAAAAGCCGTGCAGGCCTTAAACCTGCACGGCTTTTGCGGGAGCCCCAGCAGGACCCTTGGGTTGCTCAGTACTGCTTGTAAGGCAAGAACTTGCCCGACAACACCACATTCACGCGGTCGCCCTTGGGGTCGGGCTGGCGCACGATGTCCATGCTGAAGTCGATGGCGCTCATGATGCCGTCGCCAAACTCTTCGTGGATCAGCTCTTTGATGGTGGTGCCGTAGACGCTCACGATTTCGTACCAACGGTAGATCAGCGGGTCGGTGGGCACTTGGCTGGGCAAAGAGCCTTTGTAGGGCACCACTTGCAGCCATTTGATCTCGTCAGCGGTGAGGCCAAAGATTTTGCCGAGGATTTTGGCTTGCTTAGCGTCAAAGGTCATTTGACCCAGGCACCCTGCAGTGACCCATTCTTTGGACAGGCCGACTTTCTCGGCAACGTCGCTCCACTTAATGCCTTTGGCCACTTTGGTGGAGATGATTTTTTCGGTGACTTCTAAACGGTTCATGAAAGACCTCTTAAGGGGAGTTGATGAAAATCAGGGTTGAAAAACTTCAATGGGCTTTGGCGCGAGAGACCAAAAAGTCGACGATGTGGTTGCGCATGTCGTAGTAGCCGTGCAGGTGGTGCAGTTGGGCGCGGGTACGCTCGCGCGGCAATTGGTTGATCACCACTTCGGCCAAGCCACCGGGGACATAGCTGCCGCCCGATTCGTTGCCGTTGCTCATGAGCAAGATGCGGTCGGACAACAAAATCGCTTCGTCCACGTCGTGGGTGATCATGAAGACCGTCTGCTGCGTCTGGCGCACGATGCCCATCAGCTCGTCCTGAATCGTGCCGCGTGTGAGCGCATCCAATGCACCAAAGGGCTCATCGAGCAACAGCATCTTGGGCTGAATGGCAAAGGCACGTGCAATGCCCACACGCTGCTTCATGCCGCCCGAGAGCTGGCTGGGTTTTTTGTCGATGGCGTGCAACAGGCCCACCATGCCCACATGCTTTTCCACATGGACATTGACCTGAGGGGTTTTCCACTCAGGCCACTTGGACTTGACGGCAAATGCGATGTTTTGCCGCACCGTGAGCCAGGGCATGAGGGCGTGGCTTTGGAACACCACGCCACGCTCCAAGCTCGGGCCTGCGATCTCGCGGCCGTCCATGAAGGCATGGCCTTCACTGGCCGTGTCCAAGCCTGCGAGAACGTTCAAGATGGTGGTTTTGCCGCAGCCCGAGTGGCCGATGATGCAGACGAATTCACCCTTGTCGATGTTGAAGGAGACATTTGAAAACACCGGCTTGTCGCTTTGGTAAGCCTTGCCCAGTTTTTCAATTTGGAGGAAAGGGGTCATGGCTTTGGCCTTGGGTTGGGGTGCATAAGACGCTGTAGGCAAAGGTGCGATCAGCTCGCGGTCGCTGGTGTCACTCCACATAGGTCACCGCCTTTTGTACTTGGGCAAAAGCCAAGTCCAGCAACATGCCCACCACACCGATCACCAGCACCGCAAAGATCACATTGACCAGTGACAGGTTGTTCCACTCGTTCCATACAAAGTAGCCCACGCCTGTGCCGCCCACCAGCATCTCGGCGGCCACGATCACCAACCAAGCGATGCCCATGCTGATGCGCATGCCGGTGACGATGGTGGGGGCCGCAGCCGGCAAGATCACCTGAAAAGCTTTGCGCAACGGTCGCACTTCCAGCGTGCTGGCCACATTCAGCCATTCGCGCTTGACCGCAGCCACACCAAAGGCGGTATTGATCAGCATGGGCCAGACCGAGCAGATGAAGATCACGAAGATGCCACTCACATCCGAGTCTTTGAGCGTGTACAGCGCCAGCGGCATCCAAGCCAGCGGACTGATGGGCTTGAGCACCTGAATGAAGGGGTCAAATGCCTTGCGCATGAGGGGCGACATGCCGATCATGAAACCCACCGGCAGCGCCACCAGCACGGCCAAGAAAAAGCCCAGCCCCACTCGGCCCAAGGAATGCGCCAACTGAATGCCAATGCCCTTGTCGTTAGGACCTTTGTCGTAAAACGGATCGGCCAAGTGACCGACGATGGCTTTGCCCACTTCCAGCGGTGGCGGGAAGCCCGTGCTTTTAACGGCGCCGGGGTCTTTGCCCATCATCTTCTGGTACTCGATCTCTTCGGCGCTCATGCCAGCCTTGGCTGCGCCAGCCACTGTGGGCGCGGTGGCCGACAGCTGCCACGCCCCCAGAAAGACCAGGAACATGAGCAGCGAGACCATGGCCGCTCGCAAATTGAGGTGTGTGGTTTTCATGGCCCATCAACCCATCTTGCTGATGGCAAAGCTCTTGAGGTATTCCTCAGGCTTGGCGGCATCAAAGGTTTTGCCCATGATGGTGTGCTTGGCATAGGCCGGGCCTGCGGTGAAGGGCTGGCCTAGGTCTTTCATGTGCTTGCGCGCATCCGTGATCAAGAAGACTTTCTCGGCGATTTGTTTGTAGTTCACATCGCCCTTCACATAACCCCAGCGTTTCATCTGAGTGAGCATCCACACCGCCATGCTCTGCCAAGGCATGGGGTCAAAGTCGGCGCGGTCGGGCACGTTCATGACCTTGCCCAGGCCGTCGGCAAACTTGCCCGTGAGCACTTGGTTGAGCACGGCTTCGGGCTGGTTCAGGTACTGCGCAGGCGAGATCACCTTGGCAATCAACTCGCGGTTGCCCGGCTGACGCGCCATAGCGGCGGCTGTGAGCACGGCACGGTACAGCGCAGCAAAGGTGTTGGGGTTTTTCTGAATGAATTCGGTGCTGGTGCCAAAGGCGCAGCAAGGATGGCCGTTCCACAGGTCTTTGGTCAGCACATGGATGAAGCCGACTTCGTCGAACACGGCACGCTGGTTGAAAGGATCTGGACCCAAAAAGCCATCGATGTTGCCCGCGCGCAAGTTGGCCACCATCTCGGCTGGTGGAATCACGCGAATCTGCACATCGGTGTCGGGGTTCAGGCCGCTTTCGGCCAGGTAGTAGCGCAACAAGAAGTTGTGCATCGAGTAGTCAAAGGGCACGCCGAACTTGAAGCCCTTCCAGTTCTTGGGGTCACGGTTGTCCTTGTGCTTCATGGCGAGCGTGATGGCCTGACCATTGACGTTTTGAATGGTCGCCACGTTCATGGGCGTGGCGTTCGCTCCCAGGCCCATACTGATGGCCAAGGGCATGGGCGAGAGGAAATGCGAAGCGTCGTATTCCTTGTTGATCATCTTGTCGCGCACCAAGGCCCAGCCTGCGGTCTTGGTAACTTCGACGTTCAGGCCCTGCTTTTGGTAAAAGCCCAAGGGGTGCGCCATGATGAGTGGCGTGGCACAGGTAATTGGAATGAAGCCGATCTTCAAATTGGTTTTTTCCAGTGGTCCTTTTTCTTGCGCCATGGCTTGCAGGCTGGCCATGGGCAACACGCTGGCGATCGCGGCCATGGCGGTCTTCTTGCCCACAGCACGCAAAAACATGCGTCGCTCTTCGTCGTGTGGGAACAAGGACTTGACCAAAGTGGCCTCGATGAATTCTTGGCTGTAGGCCTCAAACTCGGCGGTTTCTGACCGGGCGCGCAATTGCGCGGCAGCGGCATCGGCCGCTACTTCGGCGTGGTGGTCGGCGGGCGAGTGGTCACGCCCGCAGCTGCACTTGAGCATCAGGGGGCGGTCGGCGTTGTACGGATCGAAGAATTCAGACATGGCGGCCTCGCAAAGTGAGTGATGCCTGTCTCCTTGCAATCTATGGGCCAGAAATCGTGGATGACGTGCCAGCGTCGACACTCGGATTCATTTCGCAAGGTATTTGTCGGGGCGGTGTAGGGCTGGCCCTACAAATTTCTGGCTGCTTCAAGGCGGTTTTCACCGTTCATCGCGGCGAAGGCGCCGCTCCCACAAAAACAGACAAGTTCAAAGGCCGCTGTGCAGGCTTTGCGCGTACAAAGCGAGCTCCACATCGTTCTTGGTGCCGGTCTTTTCCAGGATGCGTGCACGGTAAGTGCTCACCGTGTTGGGCGCCAAACTCAATTGCGCACCAATTTCGGTCACGGTGTGGCCTTGGGTCAACAAAAGGTACACCTGATGCTCGCGGTGCGAAAGCAGTTCAATCCCGCTTTTGGTGCGCCCCGGGCTCACCAAGCTGGCCAGTGCCTCAGCGGTGGCTGGCGAAACGTGCATGCCGCCTGCGGCCACACGACGCAGAGCGGCCATCAAGTCGTCGGTGTCGGTGCTTTTGTTCAGGTAACCCGATGCACCCAACTGGATACAGCGCACTGCATATTGTTTTTCGGGGTAAGTGCTGAGCATCAGGACTGGCAGGCCGGGCCAGTCCCGCCGCAGGCTTTGCAACACATCCAGCCCGTCCATGTCCGGCATGGCGATGTCGAGCAGCACCACGTCGAGCCCTTGCGGGCCTTGCAGAGCCTCTACGGAGGCCAGCACGTCGGGGCCGGTTTCGGCTTCGGCGACCACCCGGATGGCGGGATCGTCGGCCAGCACCATTTTCAGACCCTCGCGCACGATCTTGTGGTCGTCGCCCAGGAGCACGCGCACAGCGGTATTCACAGAGCCCCCTCATGCGCAGGCAAGGGCATGGACAAGCGCATGCGCGTACCGCGGCCCGGCGCACTGTCGATGTCGATCAGGCCACCAAAGTGCCGCGCCCGCTCCCGCATGCCCATGATGCCGTAGGCCTGCGCCGACTCAAACGCCTGGGACAAAGCCCCGCAGCCGTCGTCTTCCACCGACAGGTGCAGCCAGCCCTCACGCTCCACGATGTCCACATCCACGGTCTGCGCTTGCGCATGGCGACCCACGTTGCTCAGCATTTCTTGAAAGATGCGGAACACCGCCATGGCCATGGGCTCGGGCAACACGCGCTGCTCGTCCACTTCCATGCACCACTTGAGTTCTTGTTCGGCCGACTGCACAAACTCTTGTGCTTGCCACTCCAGCGCGCCCCATAAGCCTTGGTGATCCAAGATGCTGGGGCGCAGGTCGGTGATGATGCGGCCCACATTGACCACGGCGTTTTCAATCAACCGGCTCATGTTCTGGCACTTGCCTCGCATCTTCTCGCGCATGGCTTGCGCTTCTTCCGCTGCTCGCTGCTCCTGCTCGGACAAGCGCTTGTCTAGCCAACCCACATCCATCTTGAGGGCCACCAACAAGCTGCCCAACTCGTCATGTACCTCGCGAGCGATGCGGGTTCTCTCTTCTTCGCGCACCGCCTCAGACCAAGCGGCCAGTTCGCGCAATTGCTGCAAAGCGGTTTCAAGCGCTTGAGTGCGCTCGGCCACACGCAGTTCCAACTCGTTCTTGGCTTGATGCAAGGCCTCTTGAGCGCGTTTGCGCTCAGTGATGTCCACAAAGGTCACCACCGCGCCGCGCACCTGGCCCTGATCGAAAACCGGGTAGCTCGAATATTCCACCGGGAAGCTGCTGCCGTCTGCGCGCCAGAACACCTCGCTGTCAATGCGGCAGGGCTGGCCCTGGCGAAAGGCGTTGTAAATCGGGCAGTCGTCTATCGGGTAATGCGCCCCATCGCCGTGTGAATGGTGCGTCAAAACATGCATGTTCTGCCCCAACACTTGCTTTGGTTCCAGGCCGATCATGCGCGCACCGGCCGGGTTGATGAAAACACACAGACCTTCCAGATCGACCCCGAAAACCCCCTCGCCTGTCGATGC
Organism: Limnohabitans sp. 15K; assembly: GCF_002778285.1. Classification (GTDB taxonomy): domain Bacteria; phylum Pseudomonadota; class Gammaproteobacteria; order Burkholderiales; family Burkholderiaceae_C; genus Limnohabitans_A. The sequence continues at coordinate 1,759,857 of NZ_NESM01000001.1, read as the reverse complement.
CAACATCAGCCCCAAGGGGTCGCGCCAGGCAGGGGTGTCGGTGGGGCTGACAGCTGGGATCGGGTTCGAATCGAGGTGCATGAACACCCCATGCAAACGGCGTGCCACCTCTTGGGTACTCCTTGCGTCAAGGAGGCCATGTCGCAGCAGCAACAGCTCTGCGCGAGGCTGACTACGACAATGCAGCTTATGAATTCAGCCTTTGAAACTCCCGAGCGCCCAACAGTGGCACCCTTACTGCAAGGCGCGTCCAACTTCCGCGATGTGGGCGGCTACCCAACGGCTGGGGGCCAGCGCGTCAAACGTGGCCATGTGTTTCGCTCGGACCATCTGGCGGGATTGAGCGAGGCCGATGTGGCGCGATTGAAGGTGCTCGGTGTTCGCCACAGCTTAGACTTTCGCGGCACGGCCGAATGCACAACCACGCCCTATGCCATTGAGGGCATTGGGCGGGTGGCGCTGACCATCGAACCGACCGTGATCGCCCGCATGCAAGCGCTGGTGGCGCAGGGCGTGGTGCCCACCACCGAAGAAACCGTGGCACTGATGTGCGAGACCTACCGCGACTTTGTGAACCGCAATGCGGACACGTACAGCCGGTTCATGAAGCATTTGCTGGAACAACCCACGCCGCAGGTGTTTCACTGCACCGCAGGCAAAGACCGCACCGGGTTTGCAGCGGCGCTGCTGCTCTCAGCGCTGGGTGTCGACCGAGCCACCATCACACACGATTACTTGCTGACCAACCAGCTCTACAAACGCGATGCCCGACTCGAAGGCCAGGGCCACCCGCATGTGATGAAGGTGCTGTGGCAAGTTCAACCCGAGTTTTTGAACGCTGCATTTGACGCGGTGGACAACCAACACGGCGGCATGCAGAACTATCTGCACGGCGCGATTAGCCTCAGCCCACAAGAGCTGGCCGAGTTGCAAAAGCTGCTGCTTGAAGATTGATTCTTTGGTGGGAGCGAGCCCCTGCTCGCGAAGGGTCGCCTTGTCACTGCACGCATTCGGCCGCGGTGGCGGCCTCCCACAGGAAAAGGCTTAAAAGCCTCAGGCCGCTTCTTGGTAGAAGAACCCGCTGTGAACGTTGCGCGGGGCCAAAGGTGCAACGGCCTTGCCGATCGCGCCAATGTGCTCGGGCGTGGTGCCGCAGCAGCCGCCCACGATGTTGACCAGGCCTTCGGCGGCAAACTCATGCAACAAGCGGCTGGTCACATCCGGCGTTTCGTCAAAGCCGGTGTCACTCATGGGGTTGGGCAGGCCGGCGTTGGGGTAGCAGCTGATGAAGGTGTCGCCCGCGACTTTGTTCAGCTCCTGGATGTAGGGGCGCATCAACGTCGCGCCCAAAGCGCAGTTCAGGCCAATGGCCAGGGGCTGCGCGTGGCGCACGCTGTGCCAGAAAGCGGTGACGGTCTGACCACTCAAAATGCGGCCGGACGCATCGGTCACGGTGCCGCTGATGATGAGGGGCAGGCGCTGGCCGCTGGCTTCAAAGAATTCTTCGATGGCAAACAGCGCGGCCTTGGCGTTGAGCGTGTCAAAAATCGTCTCGACCAGCAACACGTCCGAGCCGCCTTCGACCAACGCCTCGACCTGCTCGTAATAAGCGGAGCGCAACTCTTCAAAGGTCACGTTGCGGGCACCGGCGTCGTTCACGTCGGGGCTGATGCTGGCGGTTTTGGGCGTAGGGCCGAGTGCGCCCACCACATAGCGGGGCTTGTCGGGGGTGGAGAATTTGTCGCAGGCGGCGCGAGCGATCTTGGCAGACTGCAGGTTCATCTCGCGAGCCAGGTGCTGCATGTCGTAGTCGGCCTGGGCCACGGTGGTCGCGCCAAAGGTGTTGGTCTCGATCAGGTCGGCACCGGCGGCCAGATAGCCTTCGTGGATGTCGCGGATCACGTCGGGGCGGGTCAAGCTCAACAGCTCGTTGTTGCCCTTGACGTCTTTGGGGAAGTCCTTGAAGCGCTCACCCCGGTAGTCGGCTTCGGTCAGCTTGAAGCGCTGGATCATGGTGCCCATGGCCCCATCGAGGATGGCGATGCGGGTTTTCAGGATCTCGGGCAGCGCTTGGGCGCGGGTGTAAAAAGGGGTCTTCATGGCCCCTATTGTAAAAGTGCGGCCTTCAGGATTTTTGGAACCGCGCAAAGCCCGCCGCTCGCAACTGGCACGCCGGGCACTGGCCGCAGCCATAACCCCAGTCGTGGCGCTGAGTGCGGTCACCCAGGTAGCAGGTGTGGGTGTGCTCCACGATCAGGTCGACCAGTGCTTGCCCGCCTTGTGCTGGGTCAGCTTTTTGGCCCAGGTCGTGCGCCAATTGCCAAGTTTGGGCCTTGTCGATCCACATGAGCGGCGTTTCGATCAGCAACTTGCGGTCCATGCCCAGCGACAGGGCGACCTGCATGGCCTTCATGGTGTCGTCGCGGCAGTCGGGGTAACCCGAGAAATCGGTCTCGCACACACCCGTGACGATGACTTGCAAGCCTCGGCGGTAGGCCAAAGCGGCGGCCAGCGTGAGGAACAACAGGTTGCGCCCCGGCACAAAGGTGTTGGGCAGGCCCGTGCTTTCCATTTCTATGGCCGTGTCGCGGGTCAGGGACGTTTCGCTGATCTGGCCGAGGATGCCGGCGTCCAGCAAATGGTCTTCGCCCATCTTGGGGGCCCATTGCGGAAAGCGCACTTTGATGGCTGCCAATACGTTCAGGCGAGCGTCCAGCTCGACTTTGTGGCGCTGGCCGTAATCAAACGCTAAGGTTTCGACGCGTTCATAACGCGACAAAGCATGGGCCAGGCAGGTGGTGGAGTCTTGGCCACCGGAAAACAGGACGAGGGCGGAGGTGTGCATGGGCTGGAATGGTAAACGCTGCCGCTCCCCGGAGAGCTTTCAGAGGAGGGGTACGGCTGGGCGCGTTTGGAAGGGGACGGCGGCGGACTCCTCATGAGGCGGGGGTACGCCAAAATCGTCGCCCGTCGCCGCCCCCTTCCAAACGCTGGTGGTGGTCGTTAGCTTTACTGGCAATGACAGCTGTCCTTACTGGCGATAAATGTTGGCCTTGGTGTTGCTGGCCGCGCAGCCCATGGTCTGGTGTGGGTGGGTGAGGGCGGGCAGAGGGTGACGATTTTGGCGTACCCCCGCCTCATGAGGAACCCTGTGCCCGCCCTCACCCACCCACACCACACCCGCAAAAACTCAAACGACTCACGCAAAACCCACCCCATCAATAGCGGACAATCAAGCCTTCAAAAAGCCGTCAAACCCCAGTGTCCCCCCACCTCCCCATCCTGCGCGAAGTTTTTGGCTACGACGCCTTTCGCGGCCCGCAGCAAGCCATCATCGACCATGTGGCTGCAGGGGGCGATGCGCTGGTGCTGATGCCAACGGGCGGGGGCAAGTCGCTGTGCTACCAAATTCCGGCCATTGCGCGCCAGCGCGCAGGCCAGGGCATCACCGTGGTGGTCTCGCCCCTGATCGCATTGATGCACGACCAAGTGGGTGCGCTGCACGAAGCGGGTGTGAACGCCGCTTTTCTCAACTCGACCCTGACCAGCGAAGAAGCCAGCGACATCGAGCGGCGTTTATTGCGCGGCGAGATCACCCTGCTTTACGCAGCGCCCGAGCGCGTCACCAACGGCCGTTTTCTGGCGCAGATGGATTCGCTGCTCGAACGCGGGCTGCTGAGCCTGTTTGCGATCGACGAAGCGCATTGCGTGAGCCAGTGGGGCCACGACTTCCGGCCCGAATACAGAGGCCTGACAGTCCTGCACGAGCGCTACCCGAGCGTGCCGCGTGTGGCGTTAACAGCCACCGCCGATGCGCTGACGCGTGCCGACATCGTCGAGCGCCTGCAACTGGAAAGCGCTGAGCTGTTCATCAGCAGCTTTGACCGGCCCAACATCCGTTACACCATCGTCGAGAAAAAAGACGCCAGCACGCAGCTGCTGCGCTTCATTGACCGCGAACACCCTGAAGAAGCGGGCGTGGTGTATTGCCAGTCGCGCAAGCGGGTCGAAGAAATTGCGGCCATGTTGTGCGAGGCGGGCATCCACGCACTGCCCTATCACGCGGGTTTGGACGCCGGCATGCGCCAGCGCCACCAAAACGAATTTTTGCGCGAAGAGGGCGTGGTGATGGTGGCCACCGTGGCCTTTGGCATGGGCATCGACAAGCCCGATGTGCGTTTTGTGGCGCACCTGGACATGCCGAAAAACATCGAAGGCTATTACCAAGAAACCGGCCGCGCAGGACGTGACGGCCTGGCGTCGGATGCGTGGATGGCCTACGGCCTTCAAGACGTGGTGAACCAGCGACGCATGATCGACGAAAGCCCGGCGGGCGAAGAGTTCAAGCAGGTCATGCGCGGCAAGCTCGACGCCTTGCTGGCTCTGGCCGAAGCGACCGACTGCCGCCGAGTGCGGCTGCTGAGTTACTTTGACGAAACCTATAGCGGCCCCAAAGACAGCACCCAAGGTGTTTACATGCCGTTTTGCGGCAACTGCGACAACTGCCTGAACCCGCCCGAAGTCTGGGACGGCACCGACGCAGCGCGCAAACTGCTGTCCACTGTGTACCGCACACAGCAAAGCAGTGGCCACAACTTTGGTGCGGGCCACACCATGGACATCGTGCGCGGCAAGAAGACCGAGAAAATGGTGCAACGCGGCCACGAAAGCATCAGTACTTTTGGTGTCGGGGCAGATTACAGCGAACAACAATTGCGCGCCGTGATGCGCCAACTGATCGCCATTGGTGCGCTGCATGTGCACACCGAAGACGGTTTCAGCACCCTGCACCTGACCGAAGCCTCACGCGCCGTTCTCAAAGGCGATGTACCGGTGCAGCTGCGCGAGAGCACCAGCCAGCGCAGCGACAAAAAAAGCCGCTCACGCAGCGCACCGGGGCCAGCGGCGGCCAATCTGGGGCAGGATGCGATGGTGCGCTACATCAACCTCAAATCCTGGCGCGCCGAAGTGGCCAAGGAGCACAACCTGCCAGCCTACGTGATCTTCCACGACGCCACGCTGGCCGCCATTGCCGAGGCGGCCCCGCAAAGCCTGCCCGACCTGCAAGGCATCAGCGGGCTGGGCGTGAAAAAGCTTGAAGCCTATGGCGAGCAGGTGCTGCGCGTATGCAATGGGGCGGCTTGAAGCGCCTCAAACCTCTCCGTCCTGATAACCAGCTTCCCGCTGGTGACGAATGCGGGCCACCATGACCCGGTCAAGGGCATCGTCCCACGCATAGCGCGCCAGATATCCGCTGCGCCTGCGGGAGATGATCAGTTCACGCAAACCACCTTCTACCGGGCGACCAATGCCGGGTTGATGCGTCAACACTTGCAAGGCATCCAGGATGTAATCGAGCAACTCCCCAGCCAAGGGATCTTCGGACTCGTACAAAAAAGTTTCCAGGCGCACCAAGTCCTGGAACGCGGCTTGGCTCAGAAATACGGTGCTCACACCTCAGCCCATTTTTTTCGGTTGCAAAGGTGCAGGCGGCGCGCTCTTGTCCTGACGATGTTCTTTGAGTTGAGAAAAATAGAGCCGGACATCGTCCAACGAATGACCTTTTCCGCTGGCCTTCATGTCGGCAAGCGCATCCGCCGCGTCTTGTGCAAATGTTTGCCTCAAGCGCTTGCGCTGCGCGGCATCGGCCAGCGTGCTCACCATGAAAGCGTGCAAACTCATGCCCATTTGCTTGGCATCTTCTTCAAGTTGCAGCTTGAGCGCGCCTGGCAACTTAAGGCTGGTGGGAATGGTGGCTGAAGTAGCGGCAGAAGTGGCGGTCATGACAGACTCCGGTTTTTGGGTAGTCATAAGTGACTACCCGGAGCAATTTTACACAGCCATAGCTTTCGCGCCAGCCGCTCACGCCACTTGAATCGCCCCACGCCTGATCTGGTCGCGCTCCAGGCTTTCAAACAGCGCCTTGAAGTTGCCTTCACCAAAACCCTCATCAGCTTTGCGCTGGATGAATTCAAAGAACACCGGGCCCAGTAGGGTTTGGCTGAAGATTTGCAGCAGCAAACGCTTCTCGCCATTCGCGGTCGAGCCGTCCATCAAAATGCCGCGCGCCTGCAACTCGGGCACCGGCTCGCCATGGCCAGACAAGCGCTCTTCGAGCATCTCGTAATAGATGTCGTTGGGTGCGGTCATGAGCGGAATGCCCGCCATCTGCAGTGCGTCCACGCTTTTCAAAAGGTCGTCGGTGAGCAGCGCGATGTGTTGGATCCCCTCGCCGTTGAACTGCATCAAGAACTCTTCGATCTGGCCACCCGTCTTGCCCGACTCTTCGTTGAGTGGGATGCGGATCATGCCGTCAGGGGCCATCATGGCCTGGCTGGTCAGGCCGGTGTACTCGCCCTTGATGTCGAAGTAGCGAATCTCCTGGAAGTTAAAGAGCTTTTCGTAAAAACCACTCCAATACGCCATGCGCCCTTTGTAGACGTTGTGCGTCATGTGGTCGATGAGCTTGAAGCCGTGACCAGGCGGGTGGCGGTCCACGCCGTCAATGAATTCAAAGTCGATGTCGTAGATGCTTTTACCGTCTTCAAAACGGTCGATCAAATACAAAGGCGCGCCACCAATGCCCTTGATGGCCGGCAGGCGCAGCTCCATGGGGCCGGTGGGCACATCCACCGGTTGGGCACCCAACTCGAGGGCACGTTCATAGGCCTTGTGCGAATCTTTCACACGAAATGCCAAGGCGCAGGCACAAGGGCCGTGCTCGACAGCGAAGTAACCCGCCAAGCTTTTGGGTTCGCGGTTGACAATGAAATTGATGTCGCCCTGGCGGTAGAGCACCACGTCTTTGGATCGGTGCTTGGCCACCAGCGAGAAGCCCATCTGCTCGAACAGCGGCTCTAAGGTGTTGGCAATGGGGGATGCGAACTCGACGAACTCGAAGCCGCACAGGCCCATGGGGTTGTCAAACAAATCGGTCATGAAAATCTCCAGCAGTGAACCGGGCCACGCTGCAGGTGAGCGGGGCCCGAATGAAATCGGTCAAGCGAAAAAGGGAATGCTTAAAAGCCCTGCGGCGGTGCGCAAGGCTTGCCCCGCGTGCTGCGCGCGAGGTGGATGCCGAAAATCAAAACCTGGATGGACATGTCTCGATACTGGCGGCTGATCAACCGCCTGTCAAGCGCCATTTGACCACTTGATCAGGCCACAGCGCGGGCCTCACGCATACGCTGGATGTCCGATGCGTTCAGGCCCAGTTCGGCCAACAATTCGTCTGTGTTTTCGCCTTGCTTGGGCGGCTGGTGCCGCACACCCAAACGCTGACCGCCCATGGTGAAAGGCAGCAAGGCGGCGGGTGCACTTTGCCCTGCTTTGGGGCCATCGGTCAGGCGCACATCGGCCAGGCCGCCGGTGGCTTGCAGATGCGGGTCGTCAAACAGTTGCTCGGGTTTGACGATAGGTGCAAAGGGCAGGCCAGCTTTCTCGAAAATCGTGGTCAGCTCGGCGGCGGTGAATGCCTCCAAGCGGCGGCGCAAATCAGGCATCAACTCGGCGCGCAAAGACACGCGCGCATTGTTGTCAAAGTAACGCGCATCGGCTTTCAGGTCGGCAAAACCCAACACGTCACAGAAGATGGCCCACTGCGCATCACTCACAGCCGCCAAGAAAATCTGCTCGCCATTTTTGACGGTGAACACGTCGTACACCGCCCAAGCCGAGATGCGGTTGGGCATGGGCTCGGCGGCCTTGCCCGTGATGGCGTACTGCAACATGTGTTGGCCCACCAAAAACACGTTGTTCTCAAAAAGAGCCGATTGAATTTCTTGCCCACGCCCTGTAATGCCGCGCTGAATGAGTGCACCCAGCACGCCAATCGCGCCAAACATGCCGCCCATGATGTCGTTCACGCTGGTGCCTGCGCGCAGCGGGTCACCGGGGCGGCCCGTCATATAGGCCAAGCCCCCCATCATCTGCACCACCTCGTCGAGCGCTGTGCGGTGATCGTAGGGTCCGGGCAAGAAGCCCTTGAGGCTGGCATAAATCAGCTTGGGGTTGCTGGCCGATAGGCTGACGTAGTCCAGGCCGTACTTGACCATGGAGCCGGGCTTGAAATTCTCGGCCACCACATCGGCCGTGGCGCACAAACGGCGCGCCACTTCGGCCCCTTCAGGACTTTGCAGGTTCAGCTGGATGCTTTTCTTGTTGCGGTTGAACATGGGGAAAAACCCCGCGCCCGAACCCAACAAATGACGCGTGCGGTCGCCCTCAATGGGTTCGACCTTGATGACCTCTGCGCCCATGTCGGCCAGCACCATACCGCAGGTGGGGCCCATGACCATGTGCGTGAACTCGACGACACGCAGGCCTTCGAGCGGGAGTTGCTGCACCCTTTTGTTCATGCATAGACTCAGCGGTAAAACGCTTCGACTTGGCCTTTGAGCTTGATCAGCAGCGGCTGGCCTTTGCGGTCCAGCGTCTTGCCAGCGGGCACGCGTACCCAGCCTTCGCTGATGCAGTATTCCTCGACGTCGTTGCGGTCCTTGCCGTTGAATCGGATGCCGATGTCGTGCTCAAACACGGCGCGCACATGGTGCGGGCTGCGGGCGTCGATCGACAAACGGTCGGGCAGTTCTGGACGAGGGCTTGCTTCAGTAGGGGTATCGGTCATGGCATTGAATTTTTTAAAACCTACCGAATCTATACCAAAACCCGAAGGACTTTCCGGTTTTTGTCTGGGTCAGTCGTCCAGCCTGCCATCAATGGACAAATTTGATCCGGACACACAGCTGGTAACCCACCCCCCACACCGATTTGATGGCCGGCTCATCCCCGTCAGCTTGGACGCTTTTGAATTTCTTGCGCAAACGGGCAATCAATTCCTCCAAGGCATGTTTGCTCATCGAGGTGTCGTCATCCTCCTCTGCAAACAAATCGCACAGCACCACAGACTCCAGCGTGTTGTCCTTGGCCTGAACAAGCGCCAGCAAAATGGTTTTTTCCTTGCTGGTCAAGCGCAGTTTCTGGTCCTGATCCGGCCCCATCAAGGTGCGATCGCGCAGACTCAGGGACCATTCTTTCGCTGTATGCGACTGTTTCAGGCGACGCCCCAAACTCAAGAGCACCAGAACCAGCTCATCAGGCGACACCGGTTTGGTCAGGTAAAGATCTGCACCACCCTGTTTGTAGCCCGCAATCTTGTCGTTCAGGGCCACACGGGCGGTCATGATCACAATACCGGCATCAGGCCGTGACTGACGGACACGCCGGCACAGACTCAGGCCATTTTCTCCAGGCAAATTCAGGTCGATGAGGTAAAGATCAAAAGCAATGCGGGCATTGAGATCGTCCAGTCCCACAGCGCTGTTGGCGACGTGCACCTCAAAACCGTGTGCCCTCAAATGGACTTCGATTTCTTCGCGCAGAAAACGATCGTCCTCCACCAAGGCCAGCACCAACGGCCAAGGGGTGTCTGTCATATCTCGGCTCAGGGTGTTCAACGGGGAAACCTCACTTCAAAGACCACGTCTTGGTCGATTTTTTGGTAACGCACTTGGGCACCCATTTTTTGCGCTGCCGAGTTCACCAAGCTCAGGCCAATGCCCATGCCTGGACTGCTCTGAAAGCTCGGATGGCGGTAATAACGCTCAAACAAACGCGCCTCATCGGGATGGTTTTCGGCCGCGACGCGGTTGCTGATCCGAAAACAAGTCATGTTCTCTGGGCCATCATGGATGCTGATCCTGATTTTGTCGTCCGCCGCATACTTGACTGCGTTGCTCACCAGGTTCTCGATGATCAAAGCCAAAAAATGGGGCGCTGCACGAAACACGACGCCCTCCTGGATATCGAGCTCAAACCGCTCAGGCTCACGGTACTCCTGCATCACCACATTCATCAATTCGAGCGCCAAAACGGTTTCTTCCAAGCCGTGAGCGTCCGTGCGCTCAATTTTGTTGGACATTGCCACATGCTCGATCATCGCATCCATGCGGTTGACAGAGGCATCGATGTTCTGAACCCTTTCTGCAGATTCACCTTGCACCAACGCTGTTCTTTTGATGGACGCCATGGCAAATTTGATGGTGCTCAAGGGCGTCTTCAGCTCATGCGTCAGCATGTCAATCAGCTCTCTGCGTTCTTTTAATCCTTCTTCATGGACTTTGGATTCGGCGGCTTGAATTTGCAAGGCCTGAAGCTCCTGCATTTTTCTCAAATTACGGCTGGATTTTTCACTCAACACCAGCCAGAAAACCACCATGCCAATAAAAATGCCGTTGAATCGCAAATCACCGCTGGACTGCGCAAAGTTGAATTGGTCGCGCCAGTCCGGAGTGCCCAAGTTGTAGGGAAATCCCAAAACAATGATCAGTAAATAAATGAGCCATCCCGTCCTGAAAATCCACCGTCCAGGCATGGGTTCACTGACTGTGCGAGCCCCCCAGATTTGGATGAAGGGGCTAATGAATCCGACGCAGTAATTCAACAAACCCGCTTCGGTTTCGTACCCTGTCAAAACGAGCAGAAGATTGAAACCACAAACCAAAAGAACAGCGACAACCCATTTCACATAGGTTTGACTGGGCTTGTAAGCAGAAACCACGATCCAGGCCATCAGGACTGTCATCGCCAGCCGCATCACCAACGCAAATCCAGCCACGGTATTGGGTTGAACCGCAGACATGAACGCCCACCCATGGGGGAAGACGCCAGCAAAAGCACAAATCGACAACACAACCGCGGTTTGAAAGCCGCAAAAAGCCACCAACAAGCGTGACCGCTCGAAGAAGAAAAATATCACCGACAGGACCAGCAATGCGATGGAAAGATTCAGCGCGGAATTGACGCTTTTAATGGCTGCAATCGATGACTGCAGTGCGTCATCCGCCGTCATCAGTTCGGTGCGCACAATGCGAACAGCGGTCGTTTCAACTTTCAAATACGCAAACTGATCGCCGGTATTCGACGTGCTGAATTCAAAGCAATGTTGCAATTCAATGCAAATTTTTTTCTTTTGCAGCTGCAGCTCGCCCGCCAATTGTTGCGTCCACTTGCCTGCGTCCTCTTGGTAGAAGGCCAACCTGTCCAGTGAATAGGGCTCCACCCTGAACGTCAGCGAAGAAGGCCTTTCTGTCGACGCGCCCGCCTGGGGGTCTTTCAGTCGAATGCGAATCCATGTTTCACCCTCGGTAAAACCAAGGCGCAATTGGCCTCGATAGGGTTTGAATGCCTGCGCCTGGGCACTCGCAAGGGTGTGCTTGTGTTGCCCATCATGGAAATACGCCGTTTCGATTTCATAGCGGTCCTGCCCTGCCTGCAAGGACAGTTGAAACAACAACAGCAACAGCAGACATAACAAGCGTTTCATGGATGCTGCAAATCATAGAAGCTTGACAGGCCATAAACCGCACCTTTGTCAATTCAAGCCAAAAGGCGCCCTGAAAGTGAGAGTAACTGTGAGGATGTGCGGCCATCACGCAACGATCGACCCGTAGGTCATGAGCATCTGTGCGTTTTCATGATGTTTGATGTGGGTTCACACAAAGGCGACTGTTAGATTTCAAGCCGTCGTACCCCTTCGTTTTTTAGGATCCTCACCATGTCTTCACTGAAACAGCTTGAGCAGCAAAAAGCTGAGCTCGATCTCAAAATCGCTCAGTCATTGGAAATGTTGAAAAAAATGGATGTTGATTTGGAGCGGGCACGCTTGCGGCAAGAGGCCGTAGACCGGGGCACCGCAGAGATCATGGCTGTGATGGAAAAGTACAACTTGACGCAAGAGGATATTTTTCCAAGCAGCATTTCAAAAGTGACCATGCTCAAGCCTAAAGAATCCCAAACCCTCGCGGAAATGCGTCAATATTTCAATCGCCAACGATAGGGGTCCGGGTTTCGTGAGGGGACACAGCACCGTGCTTGGTGGCAAAATGCCCGGTCTTCAGGCCTGTCAACCATGTCGGGCACCTGTACTGTTACTGTCGGCTTCTGTCTTCCCCCTTCATGACTTCTTCCCCCGCCGGCACACTCGGCATTGATTTCGGCACCTCCAACTCGGCCATGGCCTGGGCAGGCCCTCAAGGCGCTGCTCGCCTGATCGCCCTCGAGGGCGACGCCCTGGCCATGCCCACCGCCGTGTTCTACAACGCCGAAGACCACAGCACCCACTTTGGCCGCGATGCCCTCAAGCATTACCTGGAAGGCACGGAAGGGCGATTGATGCGCTCGCTGAAAAGCCTGTTGGGCAGCCCCTTGCTGATGGAAACGACCCAAATCGGCCACCAGCAGATCAGCTTTCAGGACATCATTGGCACCTTTTTGGCCACCCTGCGCGAACGCGCGACCCAAAGCCTGGGCACAGCCCCGCGCCGCGTGGTGATGGGCAGGCCCGTGCACTTTGTGGATGACGACCCCGAGCGTGATGCACAGGCCGAGGCCTCGTTGCGACAAGCCGTGCAGGCCGTGGGTTTTGAAGAGGTGTCGTTTCAGTTGGAGCCGATTGCGGCCGCGCTGGACTACGAACAACGCCTGACCCAAGAAAGCACCGTGCTGGTGGTCGACTTGGGTGGCGGTACATCCGACTTCACCGTGGTGCGATTAGGGCCTGATCGCATGAAAAATGCCGACCGAAGCCAGGACATCCTGGCCACCACGGGCGTGCACATTGGCGGCACCGACTACGACCGGCAACTGAATTTGGCGCAAGTCATGCCACTGCTGGGCTACAAACACATCGGTCCTGAGCAGCGCGAAGTGCCCAGCCGCGTGTTTTTTGACTTGGCCACTTGGCACCTGATTCACTGGCAATACCAACCCAAAGCCATCGCCCACGCCAAAACGCTGCGCACCAATTACAGCAACACCCGCCTGCACGAACGCCTGATGCAAGTGCTGACCGAACGCCACGGCCACCTGATGGCGCACGAGGTGGAGCAGGCCAAGATTCGCTGCTCGGTCAGCAAAGCCGACACGGGCATTGACCTGTCGGTCATCGAACGTGAATTGCAAGCACGATTGGGCGTGGCAGACATGCAAGCGCAGTTGCAAGACTTGCTGACCCGCACAGTGGCCTGTGCGCGTGAATGCGTGCAGCGCGCCGGTTTGACCGACGCCTCCTTGGATGCGATTTACCTCACGGGCGGATCGTCGGCGCTCAGCACTTTCCAGCAAGTCCTGCAGGCCGAGTTTGCGGGTGTGCCCCTGATCGAGGGCGATTTATTCGGTGGCGTGGCGCTGGGCCTGGCGTACACCCGTTAAAAGCCGCTGAACAGGCAAGAAAAAAGCCACCCAGACTCAGTCTGGTTGGCTTTTTGGCAAGCTCAACGGTGTTTCAACCCTTGAGCAAGACCCCCCTTAGGCCTTGACCGAAGCCAACGCCGCATTGAAGGTGGCGCTGGGTCGCATGATGGCGGCCACCTTCGCCGTGTCAGGCATGAAATAGCCACCGATGTCCACGGGCTTGCCCTGCACAGCATTGAGCTCGTCCACAATTTTCTTTTCGTTGTCGGTCAACTGTTTGGCCAAAGGCGCAAACTGTGCCGCCAGTGCAGCGTCTTCGGTTTGCGCAGCCAACTCTTGGGCCCAATACATGGCCAAATAGAACTGGCTGCCACGGTTGTCCAACTGACCCGTCTTGGGTGATGGGTTCTTGTTGTTGTCGAGCAGTTTGCCGGTCGCAGCATCCAGGGTTTTGGACAAGACGCCTGCTTTTTTGTTGCCCGTTTTCAGACCCAAGTCTTCAAAAGACACGGCCAGCGCCAAGAACTCGCCCAGCGAATCCCAACGCAAGTGGTTCTCTTCCACCAGTTGCTGAACGTGCTTGGGGGCCGAGCCGCCCGCACCGGTTTCGTACATGCCGCCACCCGCCATCAAAGGCACAACCGACAGCATCTTGGCCGAAGTGCCGAGTTCCATGATGGGGAACAAGTCGGTCAGGTAGTCGCGCAAGATGTTGCCAGTGGCGCTGATGGTGTCCAGACCGCGCACCACGCGCTCCAGGGTGTAACGCATGGCACGCACCTGGCTCATGATCTGGATGTCCAGACCGGCTGTGTTGTGCTCGTGCAGGTACATCTTGACCTTGGTGATCAACTGGGCTTCGTGTGGACGGTACTGGTCGAGCCAGAACACCACCGGCATGCCGGAGTTGCGGGCACGGGTCACGGCCAGCTTGACCCAATCGCGAATCGGGGCGTCCTTGACCTGGCACATGCGCCAGATGTCACCGGCTTCCACGTTTTCGGAGAGCAGCACTTCGCCGGTGTTGATGTCCGTGATGTTGGCCACGCCGTCTTCAGAGATTTCAAACGTTTTGTCGTGCGAGCCGTATTCTTCGGCTTGTTGGGCCATCAGGCCCACGTTGGGCACGGTGCCCATGGTTTTGGGATCGAACGCACCATGCCATTTGCAGAAGTTGATCATCTCTTGGTAGATGCGTGCAAAGGTCGATTCGGGCATCACGGCCTTGACGTCTTTCAAGCGGCCGTCAGCGCCCCACATCTTGCCGCCGTTGCGGATCATGGCGGGCATCGAGGCGTCCACGATCACATCGTTGGGCGAATGGAAGTTGGTGATGCCTTTGGCCGAATCGACCATGGCCAATTCAGGGCGGCCTTCGTGGCAGGCGTGCAGGTCACGCTTGATTTCGTCTTGCTTGGATTGGGGCAGCGTGGTGATCTTGTTGTACAGATCGGCCATGCCGTTGTTCACGTTCACGCCCAGTTCGTCAAACAGCTTGGCGTGCTTGGCAAACGCGTCTTTGTAGAAAATCTTCACGCAGTGACCGAACACGATGGGGTGAGACACCTTCATCATGGTGGCCTTGACGTGCAAAGAGAACATCACGCCAGTTTGGTGTGCATCTTCGATTTCTTTTTCGTAGAAAGCTTCGAGGGCTTTCTTGCTCATGAACATGCTGTCCACGACTTCACGGTCGAGCAAGGCCACCTTGGGCTTCAGGACGATGGTTTTGCCACTCTTGGTGATCAGCTCCATCTTCACCTCACGGGGGCGGTCCATGGTCATGGACTTTTCGCCGTGGTAGAAATCGCCCGCATGCATGTGCGAAACGTGTGAACGCGAAGCTTGGCTCCACTCGGCCATGCTGTGGGGGTTCTTGCGCGCGAACTCTTTCACAGCGCGGGGTGCGCGGCGGTCCGAGTTGCCTTCGCGCAGCACGGGGTTCACGGCAGAGCCTGTGCACTTGGCGTAGCGGGCCTTGAGGGCTTTTTCTTCGTCGGTCTTGGCGTTCTCAGGGTAATCAGGCAAGGCGTAGCCCTTGGACTGCAATTCCTTGATCGCCAGCACCAGTTGGCCGACCGAAGCGCTGATGTTGGGCAACTTGATGATGTTGGCCTCGGCCTTGAGGGTCAGCTTGCCCAGTTCGGCCAAGTTGTTGGGCATGCGCTGCTCAGCGGGAAGCAAATCAGAAAACTCACCCAAGATACGGGCGGCCACAGAAATATCGCTTTCTGCCACTTCGATGCCTGCGGGCGCTGCAAAGGTCCGAATGATGGGCAAAAAAGACGCCGTGGCCAACAGCGGGGCCTCGTCTGTCAGGGTGTAAATGATCTTGGATTTGTCTGCAGCCATGGGTACTCTCGTTTTCAGGATGTAGGTATACGTCGTTCGGCGGTATGTCGAACCGTGACAAAAACTGCCCTTTTAAGGCGGGTCAGGCCGTGACTTTATCTCAAAAGACCCGCTTATTTTCTCACTGGACCCCGCCCGTGCCCGGGCGATTAAACTGACGCTCCTCGACAAATGCGCCAAGCCTTTGAATTTGGCGCCCGATTGACCCGGTTCGTGCTTTCAGTGCACCAACCCCAACTTAGGAAAACCCCATGGGCGCGCAGTGGAAAGCAAAAGGCAAAGCACAGGCAGCAGACGCCAGAGGCAAATTGTTTGGCCGTCTGGCCAAAGACATCATGATCGCGGCCCGCAACGGCGCCGACCCGTCCGCCAACTCGCGCCTGCGTCTGGTGGTAGAACAGGCCCGAAAAGTGTCCATGCCCAAAGAGACGCTGGAGCGCGCTATCAAAAAGGGTGCCGGCCTGCTGGGCGATGCGGTCAGCTTTGAGCGCGTGATTTACGAAGGTTTTGCTCCCCACCAAGTGGCGGTGATGATCGAGGTGTTGACCGACAACGTGAACCGCAGCGCTTCTGAAATGCGCGTGCTGTTTCGCAAGGGCCAACAAGGCACTTCGGGTTCGGTGTCCTGGGACTTTGACCATGTCGGCATGATCGAAGCCGAGCCTACACAAGCGGGCGCTGACCCCGAACTGGCCGCCATCGAAGCCGGTGCGCAGGACTTTGAGCCCGCCGACGAAGACGGTGTGACGGTGTTCATCACCGAAGCCACCGATTTGGACTTGGTCAGCCGAGCCCTGCCCGAGCACAGTTTCACCGTGGTGTCGGCCAAGTTGGGCTACAAACCCAAAAACCCAGTTGATCCCGCCAACCTGAGCGCCGAGCAGCTGGAAGAAGTCGAAGCCTTTTTGGGGGCCATCGACAACAACGACGACGTGCAAAACGTGTTTGTGGGCTTGGCAGGCTAAGCGCCACAACACTCAGCCAAAGGCCTGACGGGGTTTTCCTGTCAGGCCTTTTTTGTTTGGGCGCAGGCCATCTGCACCTCTCAAATTGGTGCACAGCCACGCACCAAGCAAGGGAAATCCATGAGCCACAAATGATTTGCGCACACCTATGATGCACAAATCTTGCATACAAGATGCCAAAACAAGTGGCACGGTATTCGCTAAAGGTTCAAGCAAAGGAATCCCTCGCCCGTGAACTCCAAAGACATTGCCAACCGGATCGTGGAAGCGATCCTGGCCCAAAAGCTGATGCCCGGCGCACGCCTGGGCGAGCAGGCTTTGTCGATGCTGTTTGACTGCAGCCGGACGCTGGTGCGCGAAGCACTGATGCAACTGACCGCACGCGGCATCGTGCAGGTCAGTTCACGCCGGGGCTGGTTTGTGGTGCAACCGTCCAAAACCGAAGCACGCGAAGCCTTCGAGGCCCGCAAAGTCATCGAGACCGGCCTGATCCGCAGCGCCGGGGCCATGGACAAAACCACGCTCAAGCGCCTGAAGCAACACATCCAGCAAGAGAAAACCGCGCTCAAACAAGACGACGTGGGCCGCCGCAGCTTTTTGCTGGGCGACTTCCATGTGTGTCTGGCCGAGTGTTTGGGCAACCAGTTGCTGGCCGATACGTTGCGCGACTTCACGGCCCGCACCACGCTGATCGCCATGCTCTACCAGTCGAGCCACGACGCGGTGAAGTCTTGCCAAGAACACATCGAGATCGTGCAGGCGCTGGAGCGCGGCGACAAAGAAACTGCCGAGCGGCTCATGGCCGAACACATTGGTCAGGTGCAATCCGCGCTGCAAATCAACGCTGCACCGGCAGACCCGCTGGCCGAATTGCGGCTGGCCTTGGCCCCCATGAGCGCCCCGATGGCGGCCAAGAAAACCGCTTCGCGCACTCCCCGTTCAGTTTCACCTTCCACTTCACCTTCCACTTACCTAGGAGCCTTGTTATGAAACTCTCGAAACGCCTTGTCTTGTCCACCGCCGTGGCCGCCAGCCTCTTGACCTTGGCTGGTGCCAGCCACGCCCAAGCGGCGCTGGACAACATCCAGAAAACCAAGCTGATCAAGATCGCCATCCCGACCGACTTCCCGCCTTATGGCTTTGTCGGCATCGACCTCAAGCCCCAAGGCCTGGACATCGACATGGCCAATTTCATCGCCGCCAAGATGGGCGTGAAGATCGAGTTGATGCCAGTGACCAGCGCCAACCGCATCGCTTACCTGCAAACCAAAAAGGCCGACTTGGTCATCTCGACTTTGGGCAAAAACGCTGAGCGCGAAAAAGTCATCGACTTCACATCGGCCTATTCGCCTTTCTTCCAGGGCATTTATGGCCCCAAAACCATCAGCATCAAAACGATGGCGGACCTGGCAGGCAAAACCGTGGCGGCCACCCGTGGCGCTTTGGAAGACCAGGAATTGACCAAGGTGGCCCCGGCAGGCACCGACATCAAGCGCTTTGAAGACAACAACGCCACCGTGTCCGCTTTCGTCGCGGGCCAAACCCAATTGCTGGCCACGGGCGTGTCGGTCGCGGGCGTGATGATGCAAAAGAACCCCCAGCTCAACACCGAATACAAGCTGCTGCTCAAAGACAGCCCCAACTTCATCGGTGTGGGCAAGGGCGAAGATGCGCTGCGCACCAAGGTCAACACCATCATTGCTGACGGCAAAAAGTCAGGCGACATCGACAAGATGGCGCAAAAGTGGCTGGGCCGCCCTGCTGGCCAGTTGCCCGAATAAGCACTTGAAAGGCTGACGCCATGGCGATCGAGCTGGACTTTGCGGCGGTTTTGACCGAGTGGCCCTTGCTGGTCAAGGGTGTGGCGTGGACGCTCGGCCTCACGGCCGTGTCTGCGGTGCTGGGCGTGCTGCTGGGCATTGGCTGCGCTTGGGTGCGCACCCAGGGGCCGAACTGGAGCCGCCCTGGCGTGGCCGCCTATGTGGAGCTGATACGCAACACGCCTTTCATCGTCCAGCTCTTTTTCCTGTTCTTTGGCTTGCCTGCCATGGGTGTGCGCCTGAGCCCCGAATGGTCGTCGGTGATCGCCATGGTGATCAACCTCGGGGCTTATTCGGCCGAGATCGTGCGGGCCGGCATCCAGACCACGCCTGCAGGGCAGATCGAAGCGGCCATGAGCCTGGCGCTCTCGCGCATGCAAACCTTCATCCATGTGGTGCTGCCGCCTGCACTTCAGCGCGTGTGGCCTGCGCTGGTCAGCCAGATCATCATCGTGATGCTGGGCTCGGCGGTGTGCGGACAAATCTCGACCGAGGAGCTGAGCTTTGCCGCCAACCTGATCCAGAGCCGCAACTTCCGCGCCTTTGAAGCCTTCATCGTCGCCACCGCCATTTACCTGTTGCTGTCGATCGCCACCCGCGCCACGCTGAACTGGTTCGGCCAACGCTTCTTGTTCGGAGGCCGCCGTGGTTGAATTTTCTCTCTGGGACATCGTCAGCAACCTCTTGCTGGCCGCGCGCTGGACCATCGTTTTGTCACTGATCGCTTTTGTGGGCGGTGGCCTGGTGGGCTTGGCCTTGCTGGTGGCACGCACCACACCCAACCGCACCCTGCAACAAGCCGTGGCGCTGTATGTGCAAGTCTTTCAGGGCACGCCTTTGCTGATGCAGCTGTTCCTGGCCTACTTCGGCATGGCCATGCTGGGCGTGGAGACCTCGGCCTGGACGGCAGCGGCCGTGGCCCTGACGTTGTACAGCAGCGCCTTCCTCACCGAGATCTGGCACGGCTGTGTCAAATCGATTGGCAAAGGCCAGTGGGAAGCGGCGCAAAGCCTGGCGCTGAACTTTGGCGAGCAACTGCGCTACGTCATCTTTCCGCAGGCCGCACGCATTGCGGTCGCGCCCACCGTGGGCTTTTTGGTGCAGGTGGTCAAGGGCACAGCGCTGGCGTCGGTCATCGGTTTTGTCGAGCTGACCAAGGCCGGCACCATGATCACCAACGCCACCTTCAAACCGTTTGTGGTCTACAGCTGTGTAGCTGTTTTGTATTTCCTGATCTGCTACCCGATCAGCCTGTATGCACGCTCTCTCGAAGGCAAATTCCATGTCCAACGCTAACTCCACGGCTGCCGTCGCCATCACGGGGCTGCGCAAGTCCTATGGCAGCAACGAAGTCCTCAAAGGCATCGACCTGCAAGTGCAGCCCGGCGAAGTGATCGCCATCATCGGCAAAAGCGGCTCGGGCAAAAGCACGCTGCTGCGCTGCATCAACGGGCTGGAAACGTTCCAGCACGGCAGCCTGACCGTGCAGGGCCAGGCGCTGGTCTACACCGACCCCGCCGCCATGCGCCGCCTGCGCCAGCAGGTCGGAATGATCTTCCAGTCGTTCAACCTGTTCCCGCACCTGACGGTGGGCAAAAACATCCAGCTGGCCCCAGGTTTGGTCAAACAGTTGCCTGCCGCAGAAACCGAAGCCGCGGCACGACGCCTGCTGGGCCGCGTGGGCCTGGCCGAGAAATTCGATGCTTTCCCGGACCAATTGTCGGGCGGTCAGCAGCAGCGCGTGGCGATCGCCCGGGCGCTGGCCATGTCGCCGGGCATTTTGCTGTGCGACGAAATCACCTCGGCACTCGACCCCGAGCTGGTGGGCGAAGTGCTGGCCGTGGTGGAGTCGCTGGCGCAAGAGGGCATGACGCTCTTGATGGTCACGCACGAGATGAACTTTGCCCGCAAAGTAAGTGACCGCGTGATCTTCATGCACCAAGGTTTGGTGCATGAGCAGGGGACGCCAGCCGAACTGTTTGCCAACCCGATGACACCCGAATTGCAGCAATTTTTGTCTTCGCTGCACTGAGTCAAAATTGCTGACATTTGTTCGGAGTCATCTGATGAAACGTCTGCTGTTGTGTTTACTGTTATGCGTTTGCGGCTTGGGTGTCTATGCCAAAGAACAAATGGTCAAACTCGAGATCGGTCGAGCCAATGCCCATTTGCCGATTTATGTGATGACACAGCCGCAGGCAACAGCCACCTTGGTGTTGCTGCCCGGTGGCGATGCGGGCACAGGCAAGCTGGTGGAGGGCCAGCCCACCAGCAAGAATTTCTTGGTGCGCAGTCGCGCACTGTTTGCGGCCCAGCAATTCAACGTCATCGTGGTCTTCAGAGCTTCTGATTTACAGCGCCTGGACTACGACTACCGCGTCAGTCCCACGCATGTGCAAGAGCTGGCCGAGGTGGTGCGCCACGCCAAACAACTGAGCGATGCGCCCGTGTGGCTGGTGGGCACCAGCCGGAGCACCGTGTCCGGCACGGCGGCCACGATTGCCTGGCCCCAAGGCACGGTGCAAGGTCTGGTCCTAACCTCCAGCGTGACCTCCAACAAGATCGGCGCCATCGCCACACAAGCCATTGGCAAATTAGCAGTGCCCACGCTGGTCGTGCACCACCAGCAAGATGCCTGCAAGATCTGCTTGCCCCAAGAGGCAGCCCGCATCACCGACGGTCTCAAGTCGGCACCGATCAAGAAATTCATCATGGTCCAAGGCGGCTCCGACCCTGTGGGCGACCCCTGCGATGCACTCCACTGGCATGGCTTCATCAACCACGAAAAAGAGACTGTCCAACAGATTGCCCATTGGATCAAGTCTCCCCAGAACTGATGCCGCTGATCACTGAAAAAGAAAGTCCATTCATGCCCAACACCGCCTTTATTACCTTAGCGCCACCCCAGTTAGAACATGTTTGCGACCTGGCCGTGACCATCGCAGCCCCGGTCGAAGTCGGCCACACGCCTGCTGGTTTGCGCCGCATGATCCCGATCACGGGCGGCACCGTGACCGGCCCTCGGGTCAACGGCAAAGTATTGGCTGGTGGTGCCGACTTTCAATTGATTTTGGGCGGCGGCACACAGGCGCACCTTGATGCGCGCTATGTGATCGAGCTGGACGATGGCACCCGGGTGTTTGTGCAAAACACCGCTTTGCGCGTGGCTTCACTGGAGAACTCCCAGCGCATCATGAATGGCCAGCACGTCAATCCCGACGAGGTTTACTTTCGCTGCCAACCCAAACTCGAAGCCACCGCGCCGCAATGGACTTGGTTGAGCGAAAGCCAGTTCATCGGCACCGGGCGGCGTGCGCCCGATGGGGTATTTTTGAGTTTTTACCGGGTACTTTGAGCCGCCAGATAAGCGACCGCAGCCGCCACGCCGTCGGTGCCAAAAGGAATTTTTTGCACCGTCATGGCCGCCTCAATGCCGGCCAGCGCCCCCAAGATCATGGGCTCGTTCATGTCGCCCAGATGGCCGATGCGAAACACTCGGCCCGCCAAAGGCCCCAAGCCCCCGGCCATGGCCACCTGAAAACGCTCGCGAGCCACCGTGCGCAAGGCCTCGGGGTCGACACCGGGCGACACCTCGATGGCGGTGACCGAGGCCGACAGTGTCTCGGGCTGCTTGGCATGCAAGCGCATGGCACCCGGCACCGCCCAACGCGAGACCGCTGCATGGACAGCGCCTGCCAATCGCTGATGCCGCGCCCACACCTTGGTTAAGCCCTCGGCTTCAAGCAAGGCAATGGCGGTCTCCAACCCGGCGATGTGGGCCAACGGTGGCGTACCGCAAAACTTGGCCGACTGGTTGTGGGTCTGGCGGCGTTGCCAGTCCCAGTAAAAACGGGGGGCAGCGTGCTGGGCCGACCAGGCCATGGCTTTGGCGTTGACCGCCACAAAGCCCAAACCGGGCGGCATCATCAAACCCTTTTGCGAGCTGCCCAAGGCCACGTCCACGCCCAGCGCGTCCATGTCAAAAGGGCTGGCAGCCAGCGAGGCCACCACGTCCACCACATACAGCGCAGGGTGAGCCGCAGCGTCGATGGCGCGGCGCACCGCCGCCAAGTCGCTGGTCACGCCGCTGGCCGTATCGGTGTGCACCACCATCACCGCGCTGATGCGGTGGGCCGTGTCTTCGCGCAGGGCTTGCTCGATCGCGGCCACGTCAAAGGGATGGCCCTCTTGGTAGGGGGTGCGCTGCAAAGCGATGCCCAGGCCCTCGATTTGGATCGCCCACTGGTCTGAAAAATGGCCCGAACCCGCCAGCAGCAAGGTGTGCTGCGGCGACGCCAGGTTCGCGGCCGCCGACTCCCACATGCCATGCCCATTGCTGGCAAACAAAAACACATCGGAGTGCGGGCTGTGCAACAAGCGCTTCATGCCGCTTTCACATTCGGCAATCATGGCCGCCACCCTGGGGTCCGACAAATCGGTCATGGGCCGCTGCATGGCGTGCATGACCTCGTCGGGCACATGGGTAGGACCCGGCGAATGCACAAACCGGATGCCGGGGATGCGGGGCGTAGAGGGTGAAAAGCGGTTCATGCCGTTCCTGCGTCGATCGATGAGGATTTCAGTTTAAAGCGTGCGCAAACCCCAAACACCGGATGGCTGTCTGGGTTTCATTTCGGTGCTAATGTCCACACCTGTTGAACAAGGCAAGCCATGAAACACCACCCTGTGACTTTTGACAAAAATGTTGTGAGCCCCCGGCGCACCCTTTTGCTGGGCAGCACCTTTTTGTTGGCTGGGGTTTTGGGCATGCAAGCGCCCAAGGCCTTGGCACAAGACTTCCCGCCCAAAAAGAACATCACCATGATCGTCGGCTTTGTGGCCGGCGGCGCGGCCGACACAGGCGCACGCATCATCGCCAAGCGCTTGGGCGAGAACCTGGGCGTGTCGGTCACGGTCGAGAACAAGGCCGGCGCGGGCGGCAATATTGCGCACCAACAAACCGCCACGGGACCCGCCGATGGCAGTGTCTTGCTGCTCGGCTCGGTGGGGCCATTGGCAATTGCGCCGCACATGATGAAGTTGCCTTACGACCCCGTGAAAGACTTGGCACCCTTGACCATGGCGGTGAACTTCCCGAACGTGCTGGTGGTTGATCCCGGCGCGGGCATCAAGACCTTTGCGGAGTTTGTGGCCACGGCCCGTAAAAACCCCGGCAAATTAACATTTGCGTCCACAGGGCCCGGCTCTGCCTCGCATTTGGCAGGCGAGCTGCTCAACGACATGGCCAAACTGGACACGGTGCATGTGCCCTACAAAGGCGGTGCGGCAGCGCTGCAAGATGTGCTGGGTGGCCGCGTGACCGGCTGGTACGCCACAGTGGCCACGGCAGCGCCGCACATCGAAGCGGGCAAATTGATCCCGCTGGCCAGCACGGGCACACAACGCTTGCCATCGCTGCCCAAGGTGCCCACCATCGCCGAATCCGGGTTTCCGGGCTTCAATGCCACCAACTGGTACGCCTTTGTGGCCTCGTCCAAAGTGCCCAAACCGGTGCTGGACCGTTGGAACACCGAATTGGTGAAAGTGCTCACCAACCCAGATGTGGTGGAGCAACTGAACAAACACGGCCTGACACCGCTGCCGGGCACCCGCGAGGAATTGGCCCGCTACATGGCGACCGACACCGCCATGTGGGGACGGGTCATTCGCGAACGAAAAATCGTGTTTGATTGAAGCGTGAGCGCTACTTCTCCCGGCTGATCGTCCAACGCGTCAGCCACATGCCAGCCAGACTTGGCTACAATTCGCGCATTCTTGTACAGAGGTTTCCCATGTCAGCTCACAACGATTCACACACATCCGACGATCCCGTGGAAAACGTGGTCAAGCACATTCCTGTGGTCATTCCGGCCGCTGGCGCCGTGCTGATCTTCTTGCTGGCCTTCATTGCCGTGTTCATGGCCTGAGGCTTTGCCGCCCCCCGGTGCGCCCCCGGCAGCACCCCACCAACCCGCAACAGCGCAAGCTTTGCGGGTTTTATTTTGTGCGCACTGGCATGATGTGCAGCGCCCCTGGGGCGATCAGCAACTGCACCCAGCCACCGGCTTGCGCCTGCAAGCGGTCGAGCAGGCGGGTGGTCAGGTTCAAGGTGATGGCTTGGCTGGGCAAAGCTTCTGGGCGAAGCGTGCACAGGCTGATCTCCCCCAGCGACAAAACCTCGAGCAACTGGCAACGCAAGCGGGTTTGGCCGGGTTCGGCCGGGTTGGGGGCTTGGCCATCGGCCAGTACATCGACCTGCTCGCCGTTGAGCACCCAGGTCACGCGGGTGCCATCATCGATCTTGTTTTTGTCGAACACGGCCAAGTCCAAGCCGGCGTCTGAGTCCGACGCGTCGGTCCAGTGCAAGCGCCCCCAACCCGGCTGGTCTTTGTAAAAACGGCCCTCAAAATGGTTCTGGATGCCCACCAACTCGGCCACGCGGGCGTTGCGGGGGCTGGCAAACACACGAGCCGGCTGCCCAGTTTGCAGGGTCTGGCCTGCGTCCACAATCACCACCCGATCGGCCAGACGCCGGGCTTCTTGCAGGTCATGCGTGACCAAGACCATGGGCACCGACACCTTCTGGCGCAAAGCCGCCAACTCCCGGTAAAGCGCCTGGCGAGTGGGTGCGTCCACGGCAGAAAAAGGCTCGTCCAGCAACAAAACACCCGGCAAAGCCTCTGGCGCTTCAGCCTGGGCCACCGAAGGCCGGGGCATGACGCGCACCAGCGCCCTGGCCAGTGCCACGCGCTGCTGCTGCCCACCCGAGAGCTGGGAAGGCCTGCGCTCGCTCAGCGTTGCCAGACCCAAACGCGTCAGCAAAGCTTGCACATCAGCGCCCGACCAGTCGGGACCGGCGGCCAAGGCCACGTTGGCCTGCGCCGTCATGTGCGGAAACAACGCGTATTGCTGAAAGACCAGGCCCGCGCGGCGCTGCTGTGGGGTCAGCTGCACACCCTGCGCCGTGTCCAACCAAGCCTGGCCCGCCACCCGAATGTGGCCTTGCACATCGGCCGGTGTCCACAAGCCGGCAATGGCGCGCAGCATGCTGGTTTTGCCACTGCCCGACGGCCCGACCAGGGCCACCAGCTCGCCAGCACCACAATCAAATTCGGCTTCCAGCCGAATAGGGCTGGCCGAGCGCAGATGCACTTGCAAGCCTTGCATCAACGCTCCTGCAGGGCCCGGCCACGCTGGCCCACCCGGTCAAAGGCCAGCACCAGGCTCAGCGCCAGCAAGGAGATGGCCACCAGCGCCAGCGCCATCACATGGGCCGACTGCAAATCCATGCCTTGCACCTTGTCATAGAGAGACACCGACAAGGTGCGGGTTTCGCCCTCGATGTTGCCGCCGACCATGAGCACCACACCAAACTCGCCCAGCGTGTGCGCCACCGTGAGCGCCATGCCTGCCAGCAAGCCGGGCCAGGCCAGCGGCAGCTCGATGCGCCAAAACGTCTGCCAGGTCGACAAGCCAGACACCCAGGCCGCCTCGCGCAGGCTGTGCGGCACCGCCGCAAAGGCCCGCTGAATCGGTTGCACCATGAAAGGCAAATTGACCAAGACACTCACCAGCAGCAGGCCTTCGAGGGTGAACACCAGCCGAATGCCTGAGGCTGCCAGCCACGCGCCCAAGGCACTGCCCTGGCCAAAAGCCACCAAAAAGTAAAACCCAATCACCGTGGGCGGCAAAAGCAAAGGCAACAGCAGCAAGGCCTCGACCACCGGCCGCCCAGCCCAAGCCGTTACGGCCAGCCAACGGGCCAGCGCCAAGCCCAGTGGCAGCAAAGCCAAGGTGGTCAAGACGGCCAAAGTCAGCGAAACGTGAAGGGCAGACCAATCCATGGTGTGGGTTCGTTGAGCGAGAACAAGTCAGGTGGAATTGAAGCCCGATTATTGCGGCAAGGCGTAACCGTGCCGCACAAACACCCCCTGCGCTGTGGGACTGAGCAAAAACCGTTGCCAATCTGCGGCCGCCGCCGTCGCGCCCTTGAGCAAGACCATGCGCTGGTACAGGGGGGCGTGCAGTTCGGCTGGCAAAGGCAAGACCTGCAAGCTACTGGCGATTTCGGGGGCGAGCGTCAGCGCCAAAGCAGAGATGCCCGCCTGAGCTGCCCCCGTGGCCACAAACTGGGTGGCTTGGCCGATGTTGTCGCCCAGCACCTTGTTGGTCATGGGCAAGGGCCCAACACCTGCGCGCTGCAAAGCTTCTTCGGCGGCCACGCCATAGGGGGCGAGCGCCGGGTTGGCGATGGCAAATTTGTCACCCGGCTTCATGGCGCGGACCACAGCGGCCAAGCCTTGGGGCAACGGCAGTGCTGAATTTTTAGGCACGATCAGCGCCAAGCGTCCCATGGCGTACCGCTGCCCGGCGTCCACCGTGCGACCGGCTTTGGCCAGTTCGGCCACCCAAGCCTCGTCGGCCGAGATGAATTGCTCAACCGGCAAACCTTGCAAAATCTGCCGCGCCAGGTTGCCGGACGCCCCCAAGTTCACATCCACCTGAACGCCTGTTTGTTGCTTGTATAGGCCTGCCAAGTCAGCCAGTACAAACTTCAAGTTGCTCGCGGCGGCAATTTTTAGCCGCAATGGCGCAGGGGCCGAGGCCTGAGCGTGGACCCCAAACGGGGTCAAGGCTGAGACGACCAGAAACACACAAACCGCCAAGAAGCCGCGACAACACCTCTTGCGATCAGTTTCAGAAAAATGACGGACGTTCGGATTATGCATTTTTTGCATAGATTTAAAAGGTTTTTTCCACAAGGAACAGGCACACAAGGGACAGGCTCCCTAAAATCGAGGCCCCACAGGTTACCAAGCGGTTACAGCACCGATTTGGGTCGCTCACCCAGTATCTCAGCACCCCAGCCGTTTTTTCAAAGCCCCTGCTCAGGGTTTTTGAAAAAACGATTTTTAAACTTTGGAGCTTTCCCATGAACTCACCCGTGATGCAGGGCCTGAACCTCAATACGCCCGCTTACGTCAAGAACGCCAAGCTGATCGCCTGGGTTGCCGAAATGGCCGCCCTGTGCAAGCCAGCCAACATCTACTGGTGTGACGGCTCGCAAGAAGAATACGACCGCCTGTGCGCCGAGCTGGTCGCTGCCGGCACCTTCAAAAAGCTCAACCCCGCCAAGCGCGCCAACTCGTTCCTGGCTTGCTCTGACCCTTCAGACGTGGCCCGCGTGGAAGACCGCACCTACATCTGCTCGGCCCAAAAAGAAGACGCCGGCCCCACCAACAACTGGATGGAACCCGCGCAAATGCGCGCCACCCTGAACCCGCTGTTTGACGGCTGCATGGCCGGCCGCACGATGTACGTGGTGCCTTTCTCGATGGGACCTCTGGGTTCGCACATCAGCCACATCGGCATTGAGCTGACCGACAGCGCTTATGTCGCCGTCAACCAAAAGATCATGACCCGCATGGGCAAGGCCGTGTTCGACGTGCTGGGCACTGACGGCGAGTTCGTGCCTTGCATGCATACCGTGGGCGCACCTTTGGCTGCTGGCCAAAAAGACTCCACCAGCTGGCCTTGCAACCCCACCACGAAGTACATCGTGCACTTTCCTGAGACCCGCGAGATCTGGTCTTACGGTTCGGGCTACGGCGGTAACGCGCTGTTGGGCAAGAAGTGCTTTGCGCTGCGCATCGCCTCCAACATGGGCCGCGACCAAGGCTGGTTGGCCGAGCACATGCTCATCTTGGGCGTGACCAACCCCGAGGGCAAGAAATACCACGTTGCAGCGGCGTTCCCCAGCGCTTGCGGCAAGACCAACTTCTCGATGCTGGTGCCCCCTGCTGCGTTTGACGGCTGGAAAGTCACCACCATCGGTGACGACATCGCCTGGGTCAAGCCCCACGCCGACGGCAAGATGTACGCCATCAACCCCGAAGCGGGCTACTTTGGCGTCGCTCCTGGCACCAACATGAAGACCAACCCCAACTGCATGCTGAGCCTGCACAAGGACGTGATCTTCACCAACGTGGCCCTGACGGACGACGGCGACGTGTGGTGGGAAGGCATGGAAAAAGACACAGGCAAGTTGCCCGACCATTTGATCGACTGGCAAGGCAAGGACTGGACCCCCCAGATCGCCAAAGAGACCGGCGCCAAAGCCGCCCACCCCAACGCCCGCTTTACGGTGGCCGCTGCCAACAACCCCGCACTCGACCCCGCCTGGGACGACGCCGCGGGCGTGCCGATCGACGCCTTCATGTTCGGTGGCCGCCGCTCGACCACCGTGCCGCTCGTCACTGAAGCGCGCAGCTGGACCGAAGGCGTCTACATGGCCGCGACCATGGGCTCCGAGACGACTGCTGCCGCCTTTGGCGCGCAAGGCGTGGTGCGCCGCGATCCGTTCGCGATGCTGCCTTTCTGCGGCTACAACATGAGCGACTACTTCCAGCACTGGCTGGACACAGGTGCCAAGGCTGAGGCCGCTGGCCACAAGCTGCCCGCGATGTACTGCGTGAACTGGTTCCGCAAAGGTGAAGACGGCTCCTTCGTCTGGCCTGGTTATGGCGACAACATGCGCGTTCTGAAGTGGATGATCGACCGCCTGGAAGGCAAAGCCGCCGGCCAAGACACCATGTTCGGCGTGGCCCCCACGTATGCGGAAATCACCTGGACCGGCCTGGACTTCAGCGCTGAGCAGTTCAAAGCCGTGACCAGCATCGACGCTGCCGCTTGGCAAGCCGAGTTCAAGCTGCACGATGAGCACTTTGCCCAACTGAGCTATCACCTGCCCCAAGCGCTTTTGGACACCAAGTCGGCTTTGCAGGCCAAACTGGCCGCTTAAGTATCAGCCATATCGCGCCCCAAAGGCGCGGCGCAAAAAAACCGCCCCGGTTTCAAGCCGGGGCGGTTTTTTCATATCAACGGCTTTAAGAATTACTGTTTGAAGTAAAACTCACCAATCGCCTGGTCGTAAAGCGCTGGCGTTTGCTCATGCCCCACGGAACGCGCCAATCGCACCACCTCGGTGCGCACATTGCGCAAAACACGGTCAACTGACAAGCCTGGCTTGGTCATTTCTTTCACGAAAATTCGGGTGAACAAGCCATTCTTCTCTTTGTCGTTGTCGCCCAGACGGTCCAAGGCCTGCTGCCCTGAGCCCGCCGAGAACATGATCATTTGACCCGTGGCCGCCGATGTGGGGGCAAGCCCCCGACCGCCAACCGCACGGCCTTTGCCCTTAAAAGGGTTGTCTCGGCAAGCGTCGATCACGGCCAAGGCAAATTTGGTCTTTTTCTCTTCCAAGTCATCCAGTACTTTTTGCAGCAAGATGGCGTCGTCCTTGACCTGGTCTTCATGGTCGCCTTGGACATCGATGGGCAACAAATAGTTGGCATTGCCCAATTGCACGCCATGGCCCGCATAGAAAAACAGCACCTCGTCACCACCGGTCAGGTTTTGACGGAAGTCGCGCACAGCTTGTTTGAATTTCTTCTCGTCCAAGTTCAGATGCTTGAACACCTTGTAGCCCACGGATTCCAGTGATTTGGCCATGGCCTCAGCGTCAGCGGCCGCGTTGTTGAGCTTGGAGACATGTTTGTACAAGTCATTGCCAATGACCAAGGCCTTGCGGTTGGCATAGGTCACGGGTTCTTTGGCGGCCACAGGCGCAGGGGCGGCGGCCAGCTCTTTGGCTTTGGCAGCCGCTGCTGCGGTTGCGGTTGCGTTTTCTTGCTGCAACTTGGCCAACATCTGGTTCATGAGTTCCAGTTGCTGGTTCATTTTGCGTTTTTCTTCGTCCAGCGCCCGGCGCTCTTGATCCAGCTTGATTTGAGCCGCGTTGTCCGCAACCATTGGGATGGCTGAAGGGACTGCAACTGGCGCTGCCGCAACTGGGGCGGGCTTAACAGGGGTCGCCTCTGCCTTGGGAACTGCCGCTGGCGCTGCCGCTACAACTGGCGTAGGAGCTGGCAAAGCTGCTGGTACGGATGGGAGTTTGACAGCTGCGGGTTCCGGCTTGGGTGCAGCGGCTACCACAGGAGGTTGCGCCATTGCAGGGACAGCCTGAGCAGGCGCGTTTGAACCACCCGTATTCACTGGGTACGCCAAGGCCATGATGGGCTGGGGCTTTTTGTTGAAATAGCTTTGCTGCATGGATTCGATGTAAATCGAGGCCCACGTGTCGAGCATGGTTTGCTCAGGGCGCGGTTCACCAGCTTTGACGGCATCCCTGAATCGAATGGCCCCTGTACCTTTGGGGGGCAAGATGAAAGCCTCTACTCGCAAGCCTTTGCCATTGAACTGCTGTACCGACAGTTCGGCCAGAAACATGCTTGATTTGAAAGATTTGTCATGCTCGTCAAAGCCTTTGACAGCATCAATCCACCACTCTTTGTCGTTGGGGTTAGACCAGCTGCTGACATTTCGCCAAACATCAAAATTACCCATGGCGAAAAAGCGTGAGCACTTATTAATCAATTGGTTAGCTAGTGTTCCGTGTTGGTTAAGTATGAAGTGCTGAGTCGAGCTGGACTGACAACCCGTGTTGCCCCAACGTACCGATCCCGTTGCCTGTCTCACTACCAAAAACGGAATTCGGTCATCGGCTTGTTTGTTTCTCAGTGTGTAAGTTTCCCAGGTGTAACCCGGACGAGTATTCGTACTGTTGTGGCTGTACAACCAAGTGCCTTCAGGCAAAGCCACGCTGGCACCCCCGCCCATGGGCAAGAAGTCTTTGTAGGTCGAACCCACCACGGGCTGCGCCATGGCTGGCAAAGCCAAACCAGTCATGCACAACAACAAAAGTGCGAGACAGAAACGTTGGATGCGGCTCAGTGCCGGCAAATGCCCTTGGCGTCCAAAAATTGCAAAGCTTGTCATGGTGTGATTCCGGAGAGGCGATTTGATATTCATCGAAATTATCATTTCAATTGTTACACTGATCATCAATCCTCCACTCTCCAGTTCGGAAAACACACACCATGCGCTCATTTGTGTCGACCACGGTCATGGCCATTGCTCTTGGCGGCTTGCCATGGATGGCCTCGGCTGAAACCAAATTGATCACCGAAGCCGAGGCCCAAACGCCGAACCTTCAAGTGCCGGCCACGCGTGCCATCTCCCGCGGCCCGGGAATCAGTTTGCAGTCACCAGCCGACGTGGCGGCCAAGTCATTTGCCTTCAAACTGGCCTTTGAACCTCGGGGGGGCGCCAAAATTGACGAGTCAACCCTCAAAATCGAATACCTCAAGCAGCCCGTCATCGACCTGACGTCTCGCTTCAAGCCTGGATTGAATGGCAACGTGCTGGAGTTGGCCCAAGCCAGCGTGCCCGCAGGCGCCCACCCGATCCGAGTATCGGTGCGTGATTCGGAGGGACGTGAGGCACAAACGGTCATCCGATTGAACGCCAAGTGAGCGCCCTCACATTCAACTGCCCATATTGCTGGCTGGACGTGCCCGCCCAAGCCACGGTGTGCGGGCATTGCACCCGGGATCTGGTCTTGTTCAAACCGCTGGCACTCCAGCTGCAAGCGGTGAGTCAAGAGGTAGAACAACTCAAGTCTGCTTTGACACAGCAAGCGCAAGCCTTGGCGCAAATACAAACCCAAGGTGTGCAATCCGCGGCACTGTCGTTTGCTGACGCATTGCCGCAGGCAGAACCGACAGATCAAACGCCCACGAGAGCGCCGTCTTGGTTCATGCTGATCACCGTGGCGCTTTTGACCATCCCCGCCATTGGTTTATGCCACTGGGTGCTGCTGTTCATCTATGACGCACCGCCTTTGTTTTTACGGGTGCTGACGATCGCTTTGCCGGCTTTATCCGGTTATGTGTGTGCCCGCCAAAGTGGTTTGGGCTGGGTTGCGCAGCTCTTGTCGGCGCTGGTGGTGGCTGTTGGGTCTGTTGTTTTGATGCTGGGCATCACGGCTTACATCGATACGGTGCCACTGTGGCCCAACAATCCACGCGACTGGCGCGAGACCCTCGAATACACCGCGGCGATTGGCTTGGGCTTTTTCACAGGCTATTTGATGCTCCGTTTGGTCACGCTCTGGCGTCAAAAACAAAGCAACATCATCAACCTTCGGGTCTTGCTGGAGCGCGATGACAAGGGTCATTTCAAGATTACCGAAATTTCCAACCAGGTTCATAGCCTGGTGACCGCCGCCGCACCCTTGGTGTCTACAGGGGTTGCGCTTTATTCCGGGCTCAAGGCTTTAGCGGGCGCCTGAAGCCTGTTGTTTTCTGGGTGGTGCTCACATGAAGAAACCTGCTGGCGTATTGTTGGCTTTGACGCTTTTCTCGGCTTGGCCCGTACACGCACAAACACCGGGTTTGCGTTCGGCATTGGTCATTGGCTTGAGCCAATATGGGGCCAACACCGGTGCGGCCACTTTGGAGGGTGTTCCCCATGACGTCGACAGTGCCAAACGCATTGCCATGGCCATGGGCATTCCCGCCAACCAGATTCGCGTTGTGCGTGACCAAGACGCCACCAAAGAAAACATCCTGCAGGAAATTCGCCAATTGGGGGACCGCACCAAAGAGGGTGGCCGCAGCTTTATTTATTTCTCGGGCCACGGCACGCGCTATTGGGACCCTTCCGTCAATGGTTGTGTCGAAGGTTTGCTGACCCACGATGGCCAAGCTATCACCAATGCCGAGTTGGCACAGGCCACCCAAAAAGTCTCCGCCAATGCAGACAAGGTCATCACCATGATCGATGCATGCCACTCGGGTGGGATTGCCAGCAACAAAACGGCCACCCGGTCCATCGGCGGCATTGAGTTCAAGCCCAAGTTCACATTCAAAGCCAGCAGCGCAGCTGACGCTTGCAGCAAACCCTCCAACTTGAAAACACGCAGTCTGTTGGGCGAGTCCACGCGTTTGGGGGCTTTGCAAGAAAACGTGGTCCAAATCACCTCTTCTCGGCCCGATGAAGTCAGCTTCGACGAACCCGGCAAAGGCGGCTTGGCCACTCAAGGCATTCGCGATTGCTTGCTGGGCAAGGCCGCTGACACCGATGGTTCGGGTGCTGTCTCGCTGGCAGAGGTTGAGCAATGTGCACAAGCGTCCATTGACCAAAAACTCAAAGGTGTGAAAGACCTGACGCCTCACCACGTCTCCGTTTCTGGAAACCGCAATTTAATCCCTGTGGCACAACAACGGCCTTCGGCTCAGGCACAAGCTCAGGCACAAGCTCAGGCACAAGCTCAGGCTCAGGCTCAGGCTCAGGCTCAGGCGCAAGCTCAGGCTCAGGCACAAGCTCAGGCGCAAGCTCAGGCTCAGGCTCAGGCTCAGGCACAGGCACAGGCACAGGCGCAAGCTCAGGCACAGGCGCAGGCGCAAGCTCAGGCTCAGGCACAAGCTCAGGCACAAGTGCCACCTTCACCTGCACCGCTTGCCGTCGCACCGCCTGTTGCCGCAGAGCCGATGCTGGCCTCTTTGGCCACTTTGAACGACATTGCCCAACAACGCGACCCGCGCATCGTGTTGGATGTCAAGCTGAGCAAGCCCGTTTTAAAAATTGGCAAAGATGCTTTGGACCTGAGCATCAAATCCAGCCACGATGGCTACATCTACATGGTCTTGCTCGGCAGTGACCGCAAGAGCTTCTACGTGCTCTACCCCAACGGACTCGACAAAGACAACAAGATCAAGGCCGGTCAAACACGCAAACTGCCCCGTCCCGACTGGCAACTGGAAGCCGCAGGACCACCCGGCACAGACCATCTTCTGGTGATGGTGTCTTCAAGCCCACGTCAAGTTGACCGTTTGGCCATGGCCGAGCCCTCCGCCACCAACCCGTTCACATTTGCCCTCAATGAAATTGGTGGCCGCGCCGCGCTGATCAACTTCTTGGTTCACAACAAGGATGGCGAGGGTTCCGAGCGCTTTGGTGCCAAACTTCTCACCCTGAAAGAAGTTTTATGAAACGTTTTACTCTGGCTTTGGCGCTTGTCTTGATAGGCGTATCCGCATCGGCCCAACTGTTGCAACAAGCCTCCAAGGACGATCTGATCGAGAAGCTCACGCCACCACCGCCACCCGCTACACGCAGTTTGCGCAACATCGCCCCCAAACCTGTGAATGTGGACTTGTCGATCAACTTTGATTTCGACTCGGCCCGCCTTCAAGCGAGCAGCAAACCTTTGCTGGACAACCTGGCCCAAGCCATGAACAGCGAGCGCCTGTCCAGCTTGAAGTTCAAAGTGGAAGGCCACACCGATGCCAAAGGCAAACCCGAATACAACCAAGAGCTCTCTTCACGCAGGGCTGCGGCCGTACAGTCTTATTTAACCAGCCAAAACGTCAACGCAGATCGCTTGCAATCGGAAGGCAAGGGCGCCAGCGACTTGCTCACACCAGACAAGCCCTTGGCCAGCGAAAACCGCCGGGTCCGAATCAGCTTGGTCCCGTGATGCGCTTTGCCTCATGTCTACCCGGACCGATCTTGGCGCTGAGCCTTTGGGCCTTGTTCGCGCCGGTCCATGCGTTTGATCTGGTCTCGGTGCAAGAAGCACAAGCCTCAATGGCGGCAAGTGAACCCCTCAGCGCCAAAGTCAGTCCCGTTTCTGGCGCGCCCCAAATCGAGGTTCTTTATCCCAAATTGGACGCACCCATCGCATCGCCTACACCCATCCAATTGATGTTTGTGCCTGCTGCCAGCAGCATGGTGCGACCCGAAACCTTCAAGGTTTTGTACGGCAGACTGCGCATCGACATCACACAACGCTTGGTCAATGCCGCCAAAGTGACCGCTGAAGGCATCAACGTTCAAGAAGCCAGTCTGCCCAAAGGCACGCACCGACTTCTGATGAGTGTGGAAGACTTACAAGGCCGTCAAGGCACCAAGTCCTTGGATTTCGAAATCAAGTGACGCCTTTCGCCCAAGTGCTTTGGGCCACCCTCTGAGCCTGATCCATTTTGAACACCCCCGAATCCCGAGAACGACGGGCCCTTTGGCTCTTGTGGGTCACGCCTGCCCTGTGGTCCGTCAACTACATCGTGGCGCGAACCGCCCCCGGGGTGGTCGAGCCGCACATGCTGGCATTGGGCCGCTGGGCGCTGGCGGGTTTGATCGTGGGCTTCATTGCGCGCAGTGAACTTTGGCGCGAACGCCGCAGCACCCTGGCGCACGCGGGGCAGTACCTGGTGCTGGGGGCCTTGGGCATGCTGGTGTGTGGGGCGTGGGTTTACGAAGGCGCACAAACCACCAGTGCCATGAACATCGCCCTGATTTACGCCGCCTCGCCAGTGCTGATCGCTTTGGCCGCGGTGCTCTGGCTGGGCGAGCGGTTTTCTTGGCGGCAAGGCTTGGGCGTGTTGATCGCCATGTCCGGCGTTTTCCATGTGGTGGTCAAAGGGCAATGGGGCGCATTGGGCCAAGTGCAGTGGATCGCAGGCGATGGCTGGATCGTGCTGGCCATGGTCTCGTGGGCCGGTTTTGCTTTGCTGCAAAAGAAATGGCCCAGCCCCCTGAGTGCCACCGCACGTTTGGCGGCCATTTGCGCGGGGGGTGTGGTGGTCCTTTTGCCATTCGCCATTTGGGAATACCAACAAGCCAGTACCCCTGCTTGGAGTGGGCAAGCCACACTGTTGGTGGTGTTGGCGGGATTGGTGCCGGGCGTGGGGGCTTATTGGGCCTACGGTTTTTGCCAGAAAGTGCTGGGGGCCAGCCGAGTGGCCGCTAGCCTGTACCTGGGCCCCTTGTATGGGGGCCTCACCGCTTGGGCTGTGCTGGGAGAGTCTTTGGGCTGGCACCACGTCGCCGGTGCTGCGTTGATTTTGCCCGGCATCTATCTGGCTTCAAAGCCAACGCCGCTCAAGGCCCAAGCCTGAAAAGCAAAAGGCCTCCAAATGGAGGCCTTCTCAGAGCAGGATGCACCACACACCCCAGCCGCTGGCAACGCTCAAATGTAATAAGAGAAGTTGTTGATCATGCGCGGCGTACGGCGGGCCAAGTAGGTGGTCAGGTCGGCGGAAGGCGCATCCGCTTGGGTTTGGGGTTCTTCAGAACGGTCCATGGCCAACTGCAGGTCTTGCATCAAACGGCTGTCGGTTTGGGCGATGGCCCAAAGGCGCTCATCAGAGCGGCGACGGGCCACATGGGCAGACCAGCCGTCCAGGCCGACCATCAGGTTTTGCGCCATCAAGCGGCTCACACCGCGCAGTGCAGCGATGGCCACGACCGCCACCGCCCACAGCGCCAGCCATGCAGCCAACACATGGGTTTCGGCCCAGTCGTCGATCAAGTGGTCGACCAAGACCACCGAGGCGGCGACGCCAGCAGCCAACATCCAAGTGGCCAATGTTTTGGTGGAGGTGCTGGGTCCTGTATCAGCGGCACGGCCGGTGGGCACAGTGCCCAAAAAAGATTTGGTGGTGTTCATGTTTCATTCCCTAAATTTGATTTTTGTTGGCTTTGGCGGCACAAATCAACAAACTCGATGGGTGAATCATAGGGTTTTTACCCATGCGACTCAACTTTATATTCATGATGTCCATCATTCATAATGGTGATACATCAAAGGGGTTTGCATGAACTCAACCATTCCAGCCGCGTTTCGCACCCTCGACCTCAACTTGCTTCGAATTTTTGACGAAGTCATGGCCGAACGCAGCCTGACCAAAGCGGCACACAACCTGTCCATGACCCAACCTGCGGTGAGCAACGCTGTGCGCCGCTTGCGCGATGCACTGGACGACGAGCTGGTGCGCCGCCATGGCCACGGGATCGAGCCCACCCCACGCGCTTTGGCGCTTTGGCCCAGTGTGCGAGAAGCCTTGCGGCAGCTTCAAGAAGCCATCGTCCCTAGCCATTTTGTGCCCCACCTGGCCCACAACACCTTCATATTGGCCATGGCCGACGCCACCGCTGCCGAGTTGATGGGCGAACTGGCCAGGCAACTGCAAACCCAAGCGCCCGGTGTGTCGCTGCGGGTGGTGCCGCTGACCACACGCGACCCGCGAAACCTGCTCAGCGATGGCGTTGCCGACATCGCGCTGGGTTACTTTCCGGCCGTATTGACCGATTTGACCGGCCGCGCACAAGCGGGCGAAGCCGTGTCGTTTGAACACCAGCGCCTGTATGCGGGTGAATATGTCTGCGTGATGCGGCAAGGCCACCCCCTGGCCGAGCAGCCCATGACGCTCGACGCTTACTGCGCCGCGCGCCATTTGTTGGTGAGCTTTTCGGGCCGCCCCTATGGTTTTGTCGACGAAGCGCTGGCCAGCATTGGACGCCAGCGCCGCATCGTGATCACCGTGAACCAGTTTTTCACGGCGGGGCAAGTGGTGGTCAACTCCGACTTGCTCACCGTCTTGCCGCGCCACTTTGTGCCCACCACAGGCATGGGCGACCAACTGGTGCTGCGTGAACTGCCGTTTGACGTGCCCCCTGTACACGTCGAAGGACTGTGGCACCGACGACAACAACACGACAGCGCACACCAATGGCTGCGCGCACAAGTGCTGCAAGTGGCGCAAGCCGCATTTTCCGCAGGGGAACTGGCATGAACATCCAATTGCTGTCCGACCTGCACCTCGAGTCCAACCCCGAATTCATGCCCACCCCCGCCGAAGGTGCCGATGTCTTGGTGTTGGCAGGCGACATCGGTTCGTACCAAACCCAATCGGCACTGAGTGCCGCGGGCGATACCGACTTTGGCCTGCAACGCTTTTCGCCCTTGCACGGCTGGCCCACTCCGGTGCTGTTTGTGCCCGGCAACCATGAATACGACGGGCTGGACTTCGACGAAGCGCACGCCCGCTTGCAAGAAACCTGTGCGCGGCTGGGCATCACTTGGCTGGAGCGCGAAATGCTGCAATTAGGTAGTGTGCGCTTTGTGGGCAGCACCTTGTGGACCGACTTTGACGCGTTGGGGCCGCTGGCGGGCCAGACTTTGCCTGACCCTGCATCGGCCAAATTTCCGGCCCACTTTCACCACCCCAACAGCCAGTACACGCGCCAACTCAAAGCGCGCGACAAAGCCTTTCGCGCGGCAAACTATTACCTGCGCAAAACCCTGACCACCCGGCATGGCGAACCCTGGTTGGCCGAAGGCCTGCGCAAACAAGCGCTGCAATGCCAAGAATGGTTGGGCGAAGCGCTTAGCACGCCGTTTGATGGCACCACCGTGGTGGTCACGCACTTTGCCCCCAGCCTGCACAGCGCCGACCCGCGTTATGGCCGGGTGCCGGGTACGGCGGGGTTTTGCAATGCACTCGACCACTTGTTGCCCCAGGCGCAGCTTTGGTTGCACGGCCATTTGCATTGCCCCAGCGACTACATGCTCAACGGCTGCCGCGTGGTGGCCAACCCCTTGGGCTACGCCCGCAAAAACGAGCAGCTGCAATTCAAAGCCCAAGGCACATGGTCCGTTTGAGTGGCGTAACAAGCACCTCTTTTCATGACTTGGGTCAAGGCAACCCGCCCAAGTCACCCTTAAAGTGAAAGCTTGTTTGGCACCGCAACAGGAGACCGTGATGAAAATCTTATTGGCCGTCGATGGCAGCGAATTCACCAAAAAAATGCTGGCCTACCTGACCACGCACGAAGAACTCTTTGGCGCGCACAACCGCTACACCTTGCTGAACGTGAACCCGCAGCTACCCGCCCGTGCACGCTCGGCCGTCGGCAAGGACATGCTTGAGACCTACCACCGTGAAGAGGCCGAAAAAGTGCTCTCTCCTGTGACCAAGTTTTTGGTGCGCCACGGCATCGATGCCAAAACCATGGCCAAAGTCGGTCATGCCGGTGAAATCATCTCCAAAGCCGCAGAGACCGGCAAATTTGACATGGTGGTGATGGGCTCACACGGCCACGGCACTTGGGGCAACTTGGTCATGGGCTCGGTGGCCACACAGGTGCTGGCCAACTGCAAAGTGCCTGTGTTGCTGGTGCGCTGAAAGCGCCATGTCGCGAGCAGGGGCCCGCTCCTACAAAAATGGTCAGCGAGCGCTCAGTCCATCGAAGCAGGTGCTCATCACCAGATCGATGATTTGCGCGTCGCTGTGCTGCTCGCCCATTTTGAGGAACTCCAAAACCGGGTCGCAGGCGCGGGCAAACAAGGTGTAGAGCACGGCGACGGCGGGCAATGCTTTGTTGATGTGGCCTTGGGCCTGTGCTTCTTCGATCCAGCCACCCAATGCGTCGCTGACGTCCATCAAACCATCCATGTAATCTGGATCGCCCATCAAGGTGGCACGCAAACTGGAGTTTTGGCTGGGCAAAGAAGGCATCAGGCCTTGCAGCTTCAGAGTCATGGTCCAGCGGGTGACCTCCTTGAGCTTGTCCATAGGCGCTAGGTCTGAAGGCAAGGCCTGAATGAACGCCTGCGCCTTGCTCATGGCTGCCACCATCGCGGCGCAGGCCAACTCTTCTTTGCTGGCGAAGTGTTTGTAAAGACTGGCTTTGGCAATGCCCACTTCGGCGGCCACTTCGTCCACCGTCATCGCGTCAAAACCTTTTTCGGCCAGCAAACGGTTCACCGACTGGATGATCGCCGCCTCACGGGCCGCCAACATCTGGATCTTGAAAGACTTTTTGGGCAAGGCCTGTGCGGTGGTGTTCATGATCACATTTTAGCCCGCAAGGCCAAAAAAAGACCCGCCAGTCATGGCGCAGACCACCAGAACCAAAGCGAAAAGGCCGGTTTTGGCCACTTGATCAGGCTTTTTGCACCCCAGCCACCCCCGAACGGATGGCCCACTGCGCTTGGGTCTTGAACACGCCATCCGCTCGCGCGGGGTTGGCCGTGGTCCTGAATTCGGCGCTGACGCCTTCGGGCCGCACGTCCAACAAGGTGTAACCCCGCTCGTCGGAGCGGGCATGCACGATGTCCGGGTTGCTCTCGCGAATTTGGGCCAGCAACTTCTCCCCCAAGCCGCGCGAGGTGATCGACGTGGTCACGATCTCGCTGGCCACCACGGGCGAGCGTTCGTCGTTGGGCTGCACGCGCAACTGGGCCGCCACGTTCATGTGCACATCGCCGCCCAGCACCACCACGTTGCTCAAACCTGCTTCGGCCACCGTGGCCAAAATTCTGGCGCGGGCTTGTGGATAGCCGTCCCAGCCATCGGTGAAAGCACTGCGCCCCAAAGGCGTGTTGACGCCGCTGGAACTCATTTGTGTCGACTGCCCCACCAGTTTCCAGCGCCGTGTGCTGCGCGTCAGGCCCTCGGTGAACCACTGCTCTTGGGCCACCCCGAGCATGCTGCGCGACGGATTGGCCAAGGCCTCACAACCCACCACCACACGGCCCCCACCCCGGTTCGGGTCCGGACAGGCCTGGTGGTCGCGGTATTGACGGCAGTCCAGCGTCCAGAGATCGGCCAACTGGCCCCAAGCCATGCGGTCGTGGATGCGCATCTGACTCGGGCTGGCCGGATCGGGCCCCAAGCGGACCGGCATGTGCTCAAAGTAAGCCTGGTAAGCCGCAGCGCGGCGGCGCAAAAACACCTGTGGATCGTTGAATTTGTTGTCCAAGTCGTTGGCGTAATCGTTGACGACTTCATGGTCGTCCCAGGTCATCAGCCAGGTGTGGGCGGCGTGGCAGGCGCGCAGATCGGCATCGCTTTTGTACTGCGCATGCCGCTCACGGTATTCGTCGAGCAGCGTGGGCACAGCGCCCACATGTTTGCGCAACATGTACTGCGGGTTGGAGCTTTCGTAGATGTAGTCGCCCACAAACAGCACCAAGTCCAGGTCGCGCTGGGCCATCTCGCGGTGCGCGACAAAGTAACCCTGCTCGTAATGCTGGCAAGACGCCAAAGCAATGCGCAGGCGGTCCACCGGGTCGTTGATGCCGGGGCTGGTGCAGGCGTGGCCCACCGGGCTGGTGGCGCTGCCGCACACAAATCGGTACCAATAGTGTCGCCCTGGCTGCAGGCCACTGGCCACCACATGCACGCTGTGCGCACGAGACGCATCGGTTTGCACGCGCCACTGACGCACGGGCTGGCGCAAAGCGGCATCACCAAACACCTCGCAGACCACCGACATGCTTTGCGCTTTGAAGGCGGCATCGGCCTC
Source organism: Limnohabitans sp. 15K (assembly GCF_002778285.1). GTDB lineage: Bacteria > Pseudomonadota > Gammaproteobacteria > Burkholderiales > Burkholderiaceae_C > Limnohabitans_A. The sequence goes on along the minus strand of NZ_NESM01000001.1, from coordinate 1,718,534 downwards.
GGTGATCCGCAGGCGCGTCCACAACACCACACTGCCCGGCTGCGGCTGGCCACTGGCCACGCCCAGACTGAAGGGGTCCACTTGCCAACGCGGGCCAGCGCCTTGCACCGCGCCCGACACCGCTTGGGCTTGGGCGGCTGCGCTCAGCCAAGGCATCAAAGCCCAAGCCAAAGCTCGGCGGTTCAAATCACGGCGGGAAACAAGCGAACGGTTCATGTCGGGCAGGTGCTGGGCGAGCAAAGGCAGAAGGTCAGGAGTTGGACAAGCATGTTACCCCGGACACCCGCTGCGCAGCACTGCGGGTTGGCCGCTTGCTTGCGGGTGACAGGCTTGGCCGCTGCACGGCGGCACAATGATCGACATGAACCTGCCCGAAAAAATCCGCAAAGACCAACTGGACGGCTTGGCTGTCGGCATTTTGCTGGTGTGCTGCATGTTTTGGGGCTTTCAGCAGGTGTTGGTCAAAGCCACGGTGGCCGAACTGCCGCCCGTGTTCCAGTCGGCGGTGCGCGGCGTGGGGGCCACACTCCTGTTGTGGCTGTGGTGCCAGTGGCGCGGCGTGCGCCTGTTTGAACGCGACGGCAGCTTGTGGGCGGGTTTGCTGGTGGGTGGCCTGTTTGCAGCCGAATTTGCTTTCATCTACATCGGTTTGCAGCACACGGCGGCCTCGCGGCTGACGGTGTTTTTGTACACCTCGCCCTTTTGGGTGGCAGCCCTGGTGCCTTTGTTCATCCGCACCGAGCGGCTGCGGCCTGTGCAATGGTTGGGCATGGCTTGCGCGTTTGCCGCCGTGGTGTTTGCCCTGCGCGAAGGTTTTGGCGGCGGCGGCGCCACGGGCGACCTGATGGGCCTGGCCGCAGGCGCCTTGTGGGGCTTGACGACGGTGGCCATCCGCGCGGCCAACCTCACACGTCTGGCTGCTGAAAAGCTGCTGTTTTACCAACTGGCCGTGAGCACCGTGGTGCTGGTTCTGCTGTCGCACCTGCTGGGTGAACCCTGGGGCAGAACCTGGAGCGACTTTGCCATGGGCTCGGTGGCGCTGCAAACCGTGGTGGGCGCATTCGCCAGCTACTTGGCCTGGATGTGGATGCTGGGCCACTACCCCGCCACCAAAATCTCGGCCTTTGTCTTTCTGACCCCACTGTTCGCCCTGCTGTTTGGCATGCTCTGGCTGGGCGAAACCGTGACCCTGACCTTGCTGCTGTCTTTGGCGCTGGTGGCGGTGGGCATCGTGCTGGTCAACAAACGCTGAAGGCGTTCACCAGCGGCCCTGGTGCGTGACCAGGCCGTACCAAAGCGCCCCCATCTCCCGGCCCATGCTGGTCTGCCCGGCCTTGGCGGTGGCGTTGGCCGCCAGGTGCACCATCACCAGCTTTTGCGATGGGTCCACAAAAATCGCCTGGCCGTAAACGCCGAGCAAAGCAAAGCGGCGCTGCTGACCGGGGAAAGTCCAGACCTGGTAGCCGTAGCCGTAATACGGCGTGGCCCGAAGCGGCGCAAAGGCCGACGGGTGGCGTTTCCAATCGGTGGCTTCGAGCACAAAGTCGCGCGGCAAGATCTCGCCCAGGTCCGGGCGGTCTGGCCGCGTGCCGTCATTCGCCAGCAGCATGCCCAAGCGGGCGTAATCACGCGCTGTGGCGTTGAAGTTGCCGCTGGCGCGCTCCAGCCCATTGGCCCCGGCCCGCCACAGGCCAGAGGTCTCGGCCCCCATGGGTTGCCACAGGCGCGTTTGCAGGTAGCTGCTCAGCGTCTCGCCCGTAGCACCCTGCAGCACCAGCGCCAATATGTCGGTCTCGGCACTGGCATAGTTGAAGCGTTCGCCTTGCGCGTGAAGCCGCTCGATGATGACCCGCGCACCTTCGGCCGCGCCGCCCCGATAGGCGGCCATGCCGTAGCGGGCCAGATCGTCTTTGCCGTCGTAGCGCTCGTCAAACTTGGCGCCCGAGGACATGCGCAGCAAATGGCGCACCGTGGTCTCGCCGTAAAGCGTGCCTGCCAGCGTCGGGGCATAGCGGTCGGCCCGGTCGTCGAGCGACTGGATGCGCCCCTCGCGCAGGGCCAGGCCCACGGCCATCGCGGTGATGGTCTTGGCCATCGAGTTCGACAAAAAGCGGTGGCCCGCGTTGCGCCCGTATTGGTAACGCTCGACCTGGATGACGCCGTCCTTGATCACCAGCAAGGCCATGACGCGCTGGCGGTTCATGTAGTCGTCGATGCTCAAACCACTCTCATGGTTGATGCCCCAGCGGTAGGCAGATTCTTGCGCAGCCTTGGGCAATTCGAGCGGCTGCGCGGCAGGCGCCATGGCGTTGGCGCGTCCACCCATCAGGCCCGGGATCTCGGCGTGGTGCGTGAACGAACCCACACGCACGCATTCGTCAAAAAACCAATTGCGCTGGGTGCCCACTGGGTAGCCCTGGTCTTTGCACAGGGCCGCTTCGTCGGGCGCGGCCAGCGCCGCCGTCAGGCTCAAGCAGCAGCCAATGAGCACAAGCCATACAGAGTGAGCAACACGCATAACAGACCTTTCAGACGCCGCCATGCTAGCGCACAGGTGACGCTGGGCGCTACCGACCCCCTGCACTTTGGTGCAAAGTAGCGCATCTTTTAGGAACCACACCATGACCTACCAAGCCCTGCAAATCCACAAAGACGACGCCGGTTACCGCTGCACCCTGCAAACGCTGGACGACAGCGCTTTGCCCGAGGGCGATGTGACGGTGCAGGTGGACTACTCCACCCTCAACTACAAAGACGGCCTGGCCATCACCGGCAAATCGCCCGTGGTGCGCAAGTTCCCGCTCACGCCGGGCATCGATTTGTCGGGAACGGTGACCGAAAGCCAGCACCCGCTGTTCAAGGCGGGCGACCAAGTCGTTTTGAACGGTTGGGGCGTGGGCGAAAGCCACAGCGGCGGTCTGGCCCAAAAGGCGCGCCTCAAGGGCGACTGGTTGGTCAAACTGCCCGCTGCCTTCACCCCGCGCCAGGCCATGGCCATTGGCACGGCAGGCTATACCGCCATGCTGTGCGTGATGGCGCTTGAAAAGCACGGTGTCACACCGAACAAGGGCGACATTTTGGTGACGGGCGCTGGCGGCGGCGTGGGCAGCGTGGCGATCGCCTTGTTGGCCAAACTGGGCTACCGCGTGGTGGCCAGCACTGGCCGCCTGCAAGAAGCCGACTATCTGCGCCAGCTGGGCGCGGCCGACGTGATGGACCGGGCCGAACTGTCCGCCCCCGGCAAACCACTGGCCAAAGAACGCTGGGCCGGCGTGGTCGACACCGTGGGCAGCCACACCCTGGCCAATGCTTGCGCCAGCACGAAGTACGGCGGCGTGGTGACAGCCTGCGGCTTGGCCCAAGGCATGGACTTTCCATCGAGCGTGGCGCCTTTCATCTTGCGCGGCGTGACGCTGGCGGGCATCGACAGCGTGATGGCCCCGCGTGCCGTGCGTGAAGCGGCCTGGGCACGTTTGGCACAAGACCTGGACGCCGCGCAGCTCGAACGCATGACCCGTGAAGTGGGTCTGGCCGACGCCATTGGTTTGGGCGCGGAGATTCTGGCGGGCCAAGTGCGCGGCCGGGTGGTGGTCAACGTCAACGCCTGACGACACCCGCTGCGCTGCAAGGCGCAGCGCAGCTGTAACGCAGGTGTCTGTTCTCAGGGTTAACACGATGTGCTGTGCGCATGCGGGTCCTTACGATGGGCCATCGTCAACCCACCAGGCCCACAAAAGCCCCTGCGATGAACAAAGTCATCATCACCTGCGCCGTCACAGGCGCCATCCACACACCGTCCATGTCACCGTATCTGCCGGTGACGCCCGAAGAGATCATTGAGGCGTCGGTCGAGGCGGCCAACGCGGGCGCGGCCATCATCCACCTGCATGCACGCGACCCGGTCACGGGCAAGCCCGACCAAAGCCCCGAAGCCTTCGGGAAGTTTCTGCCGCAAATCAAAAGCCGCACCAACGCCGTGCTCAACCTCACCAGCGGCGGCTCGCCGTTCATGACGATTGATGAACGGATTCAGCCGTCGATGCGGTTTGCGCCCGAGGTGGCTTCGCTCAACTTGGGCTCGTTCAATTTCGCGCTGTTTCCGATGCTCGACCGCTTCACCGAGTTCAAACACGAATGGGAACGCGAACACCTGGAAAACAGCCGCGACCTGATCTTTCGCAACACCTTCAAAGACATCGAATACGCCCTGCGGGCCTGCGCCGAAAACAACACCCGGTTTGAACTCGAGTGCTACGACATCGGGCACCTGTACAACCTGGCGCACTTTGCCGACAAAGGGCTGATCAAGGGGCCGTTTTTCATCCAGTCGGTCTTCGGCATTTTGGGCGGCATTGGCAACCACCCCGAAGACGTGATGCACATGCGCCGCACCGCCGACCGCTTGTTTGGCGACCAATACCAATGGTCTGTTTTGGGCGCAGGGCGTCACCAGATGCGCATCGCGGCCATGGGCGCCAGCATGGGCAGCCATGTGCGCGTGGGCCTGGAAGACAGCCTGTGGCTGGGCAAGGGCACGCTGGCCAAAAGCAATGCCGAGCAAGTGCGCCAAGCGCGCCAAATCATCGAAGGCCTGGGCCTGCAGATCGCCACACCCGACGAAGCTCGGCAAATTCTGGCGCTCAAGGGCGCTCAGAAGGTCAACTTCTGATCCCCCCCCATCCATCCCCTTTTAGAAAAACTGGAACACACATGTACAGCCAATGGGCACTCTCGATCGACGACGCCAAACAAATCGCCAGCGCCTGCAGGGCCTGCGCCGTGGAGAACGGCTGGAACGTCGTCATCGCCATCGTCGATGACGGCGGACACACCATGTACCTCGAACGGCTCGACGGCACGCAAAAAGCCTCCAGCGTGGTCGCCCAAGAAAAGGCCAAGACCGCCCTGCTCTTCAAGCGCCCCACACAAGCCATCGAAGCGGTCGTGGCCAAAGGCCGCAACGTCATGATGATGCTGCCCGGCGCCACGCCCATTGAAGGCGGCCTGCCACTGGTCCGCGACGGCCAGTTTGTGGGCGCCATCGGCATCTCAGGCGTGCAGTCGCACGAAGACGGCGTGGTCGCCGCCGCTGGCGTGGCGCATTTCGCCACCCTGAGCTGACACGCTGGCCCACGATTCCCCCTCCCTTTTCTTTCGCTCAACAAAAACATCCGGAGACAACACCATGAAACGCCGTCATTTGCTCGCCTTGGCCACCACTGCCGCACTCAGCACCACGCTCATCGGCACGCCCAGCGCCTTTGCGCAATCTGCGGGCTACCCCAATCGCCCGATCAAATTGGTGGTGCCTTTCCCTGCAGGCATCTCGCCCGATGTGGTGGCGCGCCTGATTGGCGACAAACTGAGCGTGGCCCTGGGCCAGCCCGTGGTGGTTGACAACAAACCTGGCGCGGGCGGCATGATCGGCGCTGTGGCGGCAGGCACCGCACCGGCTGACGGTTACACCCTGTTTTTCAGCGTCAAGGCCACACACGCCATCGCGCCCAATGTGTACCGGGACGCCAAATACAACCCACCGCGCGACTTCAAGGCCGTGGCCCAAATTCTGCAAGTGCCCCATGTGCTGACCGCCACGCCCAAGGCGCCCTACAACAACATGAAGGAGCTGGTGGCTTACGCCAAGGCCAACCCGGGCAAGATCGACTTTGCCTCTTTGGGCGTCGGCTCGCAGCCCCACGTGGCGCTGGAGGTGTGGTCGCAGCGGCTGGGCATCAAGCTCAACCATGTGCCCTACAAAACCAACCCCTCGCCCGATGTGATGAGCGGCCTTATCAGCCTGTCGGTCGAAGCCTCGACCACCGCGATTCCGCTCATCAAGGCGGGCAAGGTCAAGGCCTTGGGCATCTCGGGTGCGCAGCGCATCCCCGGCCTGCCCGACGTGCCCACCATGACCGAGTTTGACGCCAACCTCGACGTCAACGGCGTGATTGGCAGCTCGTGGCACGGCATCTTTGCACCCACAGGCACCCCCAACGACATCATTGCCAAGCTCAACACCGAGATCGTCAAGATCGTGAAGCTGCCCGAAATTCAAGCCCGCCTGATTGACCTGGGCCTCACGCCCACAGGCACCAGCGCCGCTGCGCTCGACACCGTGGCCAACGGCGACTACGCCTTCTGGAACAAGGTGATCAACGATCTGGGCATCAAGGCCGAATAAAGCCACCGCAGCAGCCCGCATGACCACTTCAGCGAAAAAACCCCGAGCCCCTCAGGCGGCTCGGGCCACTCAAAAGACCGTGCCGATGGAACGCGTGGGCATGCTGGGTGTCGGCATCATGGGCCTGGCCATGGCCGTGAACCTGATGAAGGCAGGCTTTCAGGTCACGGGCTACGACCCTGACCCCAAAGCCATGAAACGCCTGAAAGCGGCCGGAGGCACAGCGCGAAAATCGGCAGCCGACTTGGCGAGCGATGCCCAAGTCATCATCTGCTCTCTGCCCGGGCCTGAGGCTTTGCACAACGCGGCGCAGCAGATCGCCGCTGTCGGCCAACGCGACTTGCTGGTGGTCGAAACCAGCACGCTCGACATCGCCGACAAAACCGCTGCCCGCGACACGCTCAAAGCCAAAGGCATCGTCATGCTCGACTGCCCCTTGTCGGGCACCGGGGCACAAGCCGTGCACAAAGACCTCACGGTTTATGCCAGCGGCCCCAAGGCGGCCATCAAAAAACTCGCGCCCGTCTTTGAAGGCTTCTCAAAAAATTCTTTTGACTTGGGCGCCTTTGGCAACGGCATGAAGATGAAGCTGATGGCCAATTTGCTGGTGGCCATCCACAACGTGTCGACGGCCGAAGCGCTGCTGCTGGGCCAGCGTTGGGGCATCCGACCCCAAGACGCCGTGAAGGTGCTGAGCGACGGCGCAGGCGGCTCGCGCATGCTGCAAGTGCGTGGGCCCTTGATGCAAGACGAAGGTTGGAACACCGCGACCATGAAAGTCGGCATCTGGCAAAAAGACATGCAGCTCATTGCTGCTGCACTGGCCGACGCCCAAGTGCCCGCGCCGCTGTTCGCCGCAACCGTGCCCGTCTACAACGCGGCCATGGCCTTGGGCCACGCTGAGCACGACACGGCCGCGGTGTTTGATGTGTTGTCGAGGATGTCGTCAGGCGTTTCGAAACGCTGAGCTTCAGATGCCTCTAGGCACAGGCCAAACGGCCAACGCTCACTTGCCGAACAAGTGGGCCACTTTCTGCCAAGCGAGCAGCAACCAGCCCGAACGCTCCACTTCGGCTTGCGCCACCAGCGGGGTTTCGCCCAAGGGCTTGCCGTTGGCTGTGGCGATCACTTTGCCGATCACTGTGCCTTTGGCCACGGGTGCTTCCAGGCCAGGCTTGAGCTCGACCGCGGTTTGCACGGTCTGGCCACGGGGCACCGTGAGCATCCACGGCGCGCCCAGTACAGCGGCCACCGTGTCGGCCTTACCGAAGCTGACCTTGGCACTGGCGACCACCGCGGTTGGCTGAATCGGCGTGGCTTTTTCGAACTGGCTGTACCCCCAACCGAGCAACTCTCGTGTTTGGTCGGCACGCGCCTGCGCGCTGTGGGTGTTCAAGATGACCGAGATCAGGCGCATGTCGTTGCGCTTGGCCGAGGTGACCAGACAAAAGCCCGCCTCTGCGGTGTGGCCGGTTTTGAGGCCATCCACCGTCGGGTCGGTGTAGAGCAAAGCATTGCGGTTGCCTTGCTTGATGCCGTTGTATTTGAACTCGCGTTCGGCGTAGATGGGGTAGTACTCCGCGCCGTCGCGGATGATGGCGCGCGCCAGGATGGCCAGATCTTTCGCGGACGATTTGTGCGCCGGATCGGGTAAGCCTGTGGGGTTGACGAAGGTCGTCTTGGTCATGCCCAAACGCTGGGCTTCGGCGTTCATCAGCTTGGCAAAGCCCGCTTCAGAACCGGCCATGTGCTCGGCAATCGCTTTGGACGCGTCGTTGCCCGACTGCACGATGATGCCGCGCAGGATGTCGATCACGGTGGCTTGGCTGTTGAGCGGCAAATACATGCACGACTCGGCGCTGGTGCCTCGGCACCAAGCGTTCTCGCTCACGGTGACCAGGTCGGTGGGCTTGAGCTTGCCTGTGCGCAGGGCTTGCTCGACGATGTAGCTGGTCATCATCTTGGTGAGCGAGGCGGGCGGCAGGGCTTCGTCTGCGTTGGCCGAGGCCAGCACCTGGCCCGAGTCGTAGTCCATCAGCAACCAGGCTTTGGCAGGCAGCGCGGGTGCGTTGTCGGCCATGGCCACATCGGCCGCCAAGGGAGGCAGCGCGTTGGCGGCGGCTGCCGCTTTTTTGCTGGGTGCAGCCTTCTTGCCGGAAACGGCTTTTTTGGACGCAGCGGCTTTGCTCGCGGTGTTTTTGTCTGCGGCCGGTTTGGCCGCGAAGGCTGCCGAGCTGGGCACCAGAGCGCCAGCGGCGACGGCCAAAAGAACGGAAAGAGGGACAGAAAGGAGGGAGGAGGTCTTGGTGTGCATGGCTTTGATCGGCTGAGCGCTGATTGTCGCTGATCAGAATGCTCGGGCTCGCTGCGCTAGAGCGAAGCGTCTGCTGAATTGTCTGCAACGTCAGACCCAATGATCACGACGTCCAAAATTCGCTGAGTCCATTTTGTAGAGCGAACGATAAGTTACAAATTAAGAGTACTTATTTACTTAACTCAATGACAATGTTGGTTTTTTAATCAACACAGTCAGTCGTGAGCCTCTACACCCAGCTGCAAGCCGCCAAGAGCGAAGAAGACGTCAAAGACGCATACATCAAGGCCTTGGGCCTCAAGGGTTACACCAAAGGCCTGATCGACATCCAGAGCCGCGAGATCTGGTTCGAGGCCAAAGACACCGACCGCCACTCCAGTTACGCCATGTTCACCCAGCTGCTGCATTACGTGCAGGTGGCGCTGAACAAAGGCGAGCATGTGCCCCCCTTTTTGGCGGTGATCGACACCGAAAAATCGGCCATCATGAAAAGCGACGATGTGCTGCCTTTTCTGGCCAAAAAAACCATCCAATGGGGCAAGTCGGCCAGCCAGTTCACCCAAGAAGCGCTGGACGACATCTCGGCCCACATCGGCACCTACTTTGTGTCGTTCAGGATCAAGACGCACGAAGACGAGTTCATCAGCACCGTCAAAGCGGCGATCAAGTCGGGCGACATCATCCGCACGCAAATCACGCCGGACAACCTGAAACAGGTGTTCGACAAATGGGTGGCCATGGTGGGCCGCGAGATCGTGGGCGTGAGCGAAGAAGACTACGCCCTGCTGTTTTTCGCGGACATCATGCACGACGGCACCGTGTCCACACACGCCAATTTGCCCGCCGAGTTGATGCACAAAAACGGCGCACCCATCTTCTCGCTCAAAGGCAAAAACTTTGACCTGGGCAACAAAGAAGGCTACCGGCAGTTTTGGGCCATTTACCACCGCCCGCCCAAATCGGAATACCGCGACTACCTGCTCGAGCGCCGCGACAGTTTGATTCCGTACGACGAACGCAGCTTCAAGGGCGCGTATTACACGCCGCTGCATGTGGTGGACAAAGCCTATGACAAGCTGACTGAAACGCTGGGCGCTAACTGGCAAAAGGATTACATCGTCTGGGACATGTGCTGCGGCGTGGGCAACTTGGAAGTCAAACACAGCAACCCGCGCAACCTCTACATGAGCACGCTGGACCAAGCCGACATCGACGTGATGAAAGCCACCAAGACCTGCGTGTCGGCGCAACGCTTTCAATACGACTACCTCAACGACGACATCACCGACGATGGGCAGATTGATTACAGCTTGAGCAACAAGGTGCCAGCCGCATTGCGCAAAGCGATTGCGGAGGGGAAGAAGATTTTGGTGTTGATCAATCCGCCTTATGGCGAATCGGCAAATACGCTGAACAAGAGCGCGAAGACCGATATCGCGACCACAAAAATTGCGAGCTTTTCAACCAACCAAGGCTACGCCAACAGGGAGTTATTCACGCAATTCGTTGTTCGGGTTCAAAGGGAGATCCCATCTGCAACAGTGGCAATGTTTAGCAAGTTGAAGTATGTGAACGCTCCTAATGTTGAAAGTTTTCGTGCAAATTGGTACGCCCAATATCTGGGCGGTTTCATTGTCCACAGCAAAGCGTTCGATGGCTTAAGTGGAAATTTCCCCATCGGATTCTTGGTCTGGAAAACTCAGCCACTGTTAAGTGAGTTTCCCTCCCAGATACGGGTGGATGTCATGAATCGAGATGCAAATGCCATAGGCGAAAAGTTATTCCACAACATCCCAAAAGAACGATTTCTGAATTCTTGGATTCAACGACCTCGTGCGAATACTGTAGATGCTTTACCTTTGAAAATGCGCTTTCTCCAACTACCAGTACAAAAGATGTGCGCGGCACAAAATGGGCTGACGGTGCGATTGGCAGCATGTTGTGCGACAGCAATGATTTACAAGGTGCGGGCCAGGGAACTGCGTTGTTGTCATCAGGTTTTTGCAGTGCTGGTGCCTTCTTTGTCACAACCAATAATTTTTGGCAGGCTGCAATTGTTTTTTCTGTCCGTCGATTAGTAAAACCCACTTGGCTGAACGACCGCGATCAATTCCTGCAACCGACAGAGCCGCTGACGGACGAGTTCAAAACCGATTGCCTGATTTGGATGCTGTTCAACGGCAGCAACCTAACCGCCAGCGCCAACGACCTCGAATGGAACGGCAAAAAGTGGTCCATCGTCAACCACTTCATCCCTTACACCGAAGCTGAGGTAGACGCGCCCGACCGCTTCGAGTCCGACTTCATGGTTCAGTACCTGGCGAACAAAACCCTCTCCGCAGAAGCCACCGCCGTGCTGGATGCGGGCCGCACCCTGTGGAAAGCCTACTTTGCCCACACCGACGTGCGCACCGTACGCGACCAATACAAACTCAACCGCCCCGATGTCGGCTGGTACCAAATCCGCAACGCCCTGGCCGAACGCAACAAAAGCGGCGACACCGCCCCCGTCAACTTCACACCGTTTGAGCAGGCCTACCAAGCCCTGACCAACAAGCTGCGCCGCAGGTGTTCAGTTTGGGGTTTTTACGGTGAAGCATTGATTTTCAGTAGCTACACAAATACAATGCAAATCGAGTTCGACCCAGCCAAAGACGCTTCCAACCAGATCAAACATGGTCTGCCACTGGGCATGGCCGTTGAACTCGACTGGGAATCCGCGTTGAACCCCTCTTCGCCGTGCCAATCGACGCGAGGTAAAACACTATGTCGACAATTTCTAAGCGCCCCACAGTGCGCATGCCCAGCGTGCAAGAGGACAAGGCCATCACCGCTGCAGCACGGAGCGATCCGGATGCGCAGCCACTCACGCCCACCCAATTGAAGGCAATGGTCCCACTCAAAAGTTTGCGCGGCCGCCCTAAATCCGAGAACAAAAAACAACTGGTTTCGGTGCGCTACAGCCCCGAGGTGCTGGCCTATTTCAAGTCCACGGGCGAAGGCTGGCAGTCGCTCATGGACAGCGTGCTGCGCCAATATGTGGCCAGCCATTCGAGACCTTAATCCGCCATCCCCGATAATCACGTCTTCAGATTTCCAACGGCCCGCAGGCACTGCGGGCCATTTTTTCGGAGCAACACCATGAGCACTTTCCAAACCACCGGCGCACGCGCCACGGGCCTGGCCACCCTCGCCGCTGACGGCACCGTGCTGGACACTTGGTTCCCAGCCCCCGAATTGGCCGATGGCATCGCCGCCAGCGGCAGCACCCGCCTGACCGAAGCTGAAGCTGTGGCGGCCTTGGGCGCTGACGTGGCCAAGGCGCTGAGCGCCTGCGCCGTGCGCGGCACCACCGTGGTGGCTGTGCGCACCGAGATCAAATCGCTGGCCGATGCACCCGCCGACACGCACGACGCTTACCTGCGCCTGCACCTGCTGAGCCACCGCTTGGTTCAGCCGCACGGCGCGAACGTGACCGGCATCTTTGGCCTGCTGGCCAATGTGGCCTGGACCAACTTTGGCCCTTGCGCCGTGAGCGAAGTGCCTGCTGCCCGCATGAAGGCCCGCGCCATTGGCCAAGTGCTGGAAATCAAAGGCGTGGACAAGTTCCCACAGATGACCGACTACGTGATCCCATCGGGCGTGCGCATTGCCAACGCCGACCGCGTGCGCCTGGGCGCGCACCTGGCCAGCGGCACCACCGTGATGCACGAAGGTTTCTGCAACTTCAACGCGGGCACCTTGGGTGCCAGCATGGTGGAAGGCCGCATCAGCGCGGGCGTGGTGGTCGATGACGCCAGCGACATCGGCGGCGGCGCGTCCATCATGGGCACGCTGTCGGGTGGCGGCAAAGAGGTCATCAAGGTCGGCAAGCGCTGCCTGCTGGGCGCGAACGCCGGCATCGGCATCTCGCTGGGCGACGACTGCGTGGTCGAAGCCGGCTGCTACATCACCGGCGGCAGCCGCGTGCAGCTGCCAGACGGCAGCCTGATGAAAGCCAAGGAGCTGTCAGGCAAAAACGGCATCTTGTTCCGCCGCGATTCACAGTCAGGCGCTTTGCACGCCATTCCACGCAACAAGAGCTGGGGCGAGTTGAACGCTGAGTTGCACAAGAACTGAAGCCGTTGAAGCCATGCTGGAACGGCTTTCCCCGAGCGTCAAGCTGGCCGCGTTGGCCAGTTTGTTGCTGCCCTCCGTCATGTGGCTGATGCACAAGCTGTGGTCAGACCTTGCGTGGGGCTTTGTCTTCCTGTTTGGCTTGCAAGTGCTGCTGTTGTTGGCAGCACTTCATTTGGTGGTGACCAGCATCTGGGGCCCAGGAAGCCGCTGGAATTTGCCCAAACCACAGGCCGATCCGCAGCGCCGCATTTTTGCCCAAAGAGGGGCTCTGGTCACCCGCTTGCTTGCCCTGTTTGGCCGTGTCAAAAGCGTTGCACTGGCACCGTTTTTGCGTTTGCTCAGACGCCAAACGCCTTGATGGCTGGCAGGTCGCTTTCACGCACCTGCGGCACGGCTTCAAAGCCCCTGAACCAGCGCCCCGTTAATGCGGGCCAGCTCACGGAATTCAGCACTGATGCGGCCGTCATCGGCAGCGCTTTGCCAAAATTGGATCGCCTGTCACGCCCTCAAGCCGCTAAACCGTTCAGAAATTCGTGCGCTACCGCGATCTTGATATCGCCCAGCGTGTAGTTGTGCCGGGCGTTGCGGACCACCTGTACAGCCTGTAGCGGCGCTTTTTCCCGGGCAAAGCGTTGCAAGGCGCGGTGCGGTTTTTCGTCAGATAACTTGCATTCGATGAGCTGAGTGAGCTGATTTTTGTCGCTCAACGCAAAGTCCACCTCGGCGCCGTCTTTGGTGCGAATGTAGTGCAAACCGGTTTCTTTTCCCTGAGCGTCATGCTGCCATTGCACATGCTTGAGCAGGGCTGTGGCCACCAGGTTTTCAAAGCGCAGGCCTTCGTCGCCTTCGACCAGGCCCGTGTCGTAAAAATAGACTTTGGGGGTTTGCAGCGTGGCGCGGGCGATGTTGTCGTGAAAGGGGCGCACCACGAAAACGATGTAAAGCGCCTCCAAAATGTCGAGGTACTTTTTCAAGGTCACGGGCGACACGGCCAAGTCTCTTGCCATGCTGGCCAGCGACAGGGGCGAACCCACACGCGAGCGGAGCATTTGGGCAAACAAACGGATGGCGTTGACCTCCTGGATGCGCGAAAACTCCAACACGTCGTTGCGCACCAGGCCATCAAAGTATTGCCTGCGCCAGCGTTCGGCCTGTTCGTTGTCAGGGGCCAAGCAGGGCTCAGGAAAACCACCGCGTTCGAGCAAATGGGTCAGTGCAGCATCGGGTGTGGCCCCGGTTTGCTCGCACCATTCGCGCACCGACAGGGGATGCAAACGCAAACCAAAAAAGCGCCCCGCCAGCGATTCACCACTTTGCCTGAAGGTGTCCAAGCGGGCACTGCCCGTGACCAACAGCTGCTGGGTGGCCGCTTTACCGTCGTACACGCCTTTGAGCCAGGCCTTCCAGTCGGGCATTTTGTGGATTTCATCGAGCACCAGCAGCGGCGCTTGGGGACTCCAACGCTGGTTCAGAATGAGCGCCCGGTCGGCTGGCACGTCGTAATTCAGGTATTGGCCGCCTTGCTGCGCCATGAGCTGGCGGCTGAGCGTGGTTTTGCCCACTTGGCGCGGGCCAGTGAGGAACACCATTTTGTGGGCCAAATCGGCCTGCACACGGTCATCGAGATAGCGTTTCATACCCGCTATTTTGCGACTTTTTTAAAGTACATTGCAAATTAGTCGCGACTTTTTTTCAAAACACTGAATAAAAGTTGCAACCAAGGTGCATGGCTTGCGCAAAGATCCCTGAGGGTTTCCAGCCCTCAGGTCAGTGGCAGGCGGTATCAGGCCTTGGCCAAATGCTGCTTGGCCAGTTCCACATACCAGTCCAGACAGCCCGGGTTGGCCATGGCGTCTCGGTTGACCACTTTTTCGAGCGGCTGGCCGAGCATGAGTTTCTTGGTCGGCAGCTCCTGCTTTTTGCCGGACAGGGTGCGCGGGATCTCGGCCACCTGGAAGATCTCGTTCGGGATAAACCGCGGGCTGAGCGCCACCTTGATGGCGTTGTTGAGTTTGGCCTTGAGTGCATCGTCTAGGGTCGTGCCGGGGCGCAACACCACAAACAGGGGCATGTAGCTTTCTTTGCCCAAGTATTCCAAGTCCACCACCATCGAATCCATGACTTCGGGCAAGGCCTCAACCGCGCTGTACAGCTCGCTGGTGCCCATGCGCAGGCCGTAGCGGTTGATGGTCGCGTCGCTGCGGCCAAAGATCACGCAGCCTTCGCCCACGCCTTGTGCGTCGCCGATGCGCAACCAGTCGCCATGACGCCAGACGCCACCCATGCTGGCCGGGCCATCGCCACCGCCGGGTTGGCGGCCGTGGCCTGCAGGGTACATCTCAAAATAGCTGGCCAAATACCGGGCGTTGTTCTGGTCGCCCCAAAAGAACAGCGGCATGGAGGGGATGGGTTGGGTGCAGACCAACTCGCCCACCTCGCCGATGACGGGCTCACCCGCTTCATTCCAAGCCTCCACAGCGCAGCCCAGTTCGCGGCACTGCATGACGCCGGGCTCTTGCGGCAGCTCGCGGTGGCCACCCACAAAGGCGCCCGCAAAGTCGGTGCCGCCCGAAATGTTGCACCACCAGATGTCGGTGCCGATGGCCTTGAATTGCTCGTTGCCCCAGCTTTGGGTTTCGGGTGACAGGGGTGAACCCGTGGTGCCCAAAGCCCGTACCCGCGACAAGTCGCCGCAACGAGAAATGTCCACATTCGCTTTTTGGCAGTTGGCAAAGTAAGCCGCGCCTGCGCCAAAGAAAGTGACCTTTTCTTCAGCGGCCATGCGCCACAAAATGCCCCAGTCGGCGTTGTCTTTGCTGCCCCCGGGGTTGCCGTCATAGATCACGCAGGTCACGCCGTTCAGCAGACCCGCGACTTGCGCGTTCCACATGACCCATCCGGTCGAGCTGTACCAGTGAAAGCGCTCACCAAAGCTGTTGGCTTGGTAGCTGCAGCCGATGTCGTTGTGCAAAATTTTATTGGCCAAAGCCACGATCACGGTGCCGCCGTGGCCATGCACGATGGGCTTAGGCAGGCCGGTGGTGCCACTGGAGTAAACAATCCACAGCGGATGGTCAAACGGCAACCACAAGGGCTCAAACGCTTGCACCTGGGCATCGTCACGCGCCGTGATGACGGACATCTGCACGCTGGCGCCCACATCACAGTTGGTCAAATCGAGTGTGCCCAAGTTCTCATGAATGATGACGTGTTGCACGCTGGGCAAGGCGTTTTGCAACTCTTGCACCACGTCCATGCGGTCAAAGTCGCGGCCGCCGTAGCTCACGCCGTCGACTGCGATCAATACCTTGGGTTCGATCTGCTTGAAGCGGTCGAGCACCGCGTTGGTACCCATGTCGGGCGCGCAAATGCTCCACACACCGCCCACGCTGGCGGTGGCCAAAAACGCCACCATCGCTTCGGGGATGTTAGGCAAATAGGCGGCCACCCGGTCACCCGGCTGCACGCCTTGCGCTTGCAGGTGCAGCGCCATGGCGGCGACTTGGCGGCGCAGCTCGGGCCAGGTCATCTCGCGGCGCAGACCTTTTTCATTGTGGCTGATGACCGCCAAAAGCCCCGCTGCGTGCGCGGGCTGCACATGCCGCAGCACTTGGTGGGCGTAATTGGTTTGGGCACCCGGAAACCACTTGGCACCGGGCATCACGTTGCCTGCCAGCACCGCGGTGTGGGGTGTGGGGGACTGGAAATCGAAGTAATCCCAGATGCTTTGCCAAAACGCGTCCAACTCGGTCACGGACCAGCGCCAAAGGTCGTTGTAAGTGGCAAAAGTCAGGCCGCGCTGGTCGCGCAACCAGTCTTGGTACAAGCGAATTTGGGGCAGGTACGGCGCTTGGCTTGGGGTGACAGCAGTGTTCATGAAGCCGAGGTTATCAGCGGGTGTGCCCCGTTGTCACTCGGTCAAACCCGCCAACGTACACCTAGGTGACAGGTCGGGTCTGGCGTCTTACTCGGCGGACTTCATGCGCTGGCTCTTCCAGTACACGTCGTCGCCACCGTTCAGACGGTTGAGCACGCGGGCCAACACGAACATCAAGTCCGACAAGCGGTTGAGGTATTGGCGCGGTGTGTCGTTGAGGGCCTCTTCGTTGCCCAGCGCCACACAAGCGCGCTCAGCACGGCGCGCCACGGTGCGGCAAACATGGGCTTGCGACGCACCGCGTGTGCCTGCGGGCAAGATGAACTCTTCAAGCTTGGGCAGCTGGGCGTTGTATTTCTCAAGGGCCTCGTCCAAGGCCGCCACGGCCTCTTCTTTGAGCAGCTCAAAGCCGGGAATCGACAGCTCGCCGCCCAAATTGAAGAGCTGGTGCTGCACCTCGACCAGCAACTCGCGCACGTCAGCTGGCATGTCTTCGCACAGCAGCAAGCCGATGTGGGAGTTGAGCTCGTCCACCTCGCCCATGGCGTGCACGCGCAAACTGTTTTTGGACACGCGCTGGTTGTTGCCAAGCCCGGTGGTGCCGTTGTCGCCGGTGCGGGTGGCGATTTGTGTGAGTCGGTTGCCCATGGTGTAAACCTCTTTGTTGGCCAAGATTGTCTGCCAAGTGCCTGCAACTTGTCTGACAGCGGACAGCAAGGCCTCTAATTGCGGCGTAAACTGCCGTTCAGCATGCATGGCGGGGTCCGCTCGCCACATCAGGAGACACCATGAACGCCCCCACCCCCGCCGCTCACCTGGCCCCCGAAGTTGCCCAACGTGCCGTGCCTGAAGCCTTTTTGACGGCCTTGAAAGCCCGCTTCGGCAACAACTGCTCCACCGCTTTGGTGATCCGCGAGCAACATGGCCGCGACGAATCGGCCTTCACGCATGTGCCGCCACCGGCTGCGGTGGTGTTTGCCGAAAACACCCAGGACGTGTCCGATGCGGTGAAACTGTGCGCCGAGCACAAGGTGCCGGTGATCCCGTTTGGCGTGGGCTCTTCGCTCGAAGGCCATTTGCTGGCGGTGCAAGGCGGCATCAGCATCGACCTGACGCGCATGAACAAGGTGCTGGCCATCAACGCCGAAGACCTGACGGTGACGGTGCAGCCGGGGGTGACGCGCAAGCAACTGAACGAAGAGATCAAGTCCACCGGGCTGTTCTTCCCGATCGACCCTGGTGCCGACGCCACGATTGGCGGCATGAGCGCCACACGCGCCAGTGGCACCAACGCCGTGCGCTACGGCACCATGCGCGAGAACGTGCTGGCCCTTGAAGTGGTGACTTCATCGGGTGAAGTGATCCGCACCGGCACCCGTGCCAAAAAATCCAGTGCGGGTTACGACCTGACGCGACTGATGGTGGGCAGCGAAGGCACGCTGGGCGTGATGACCGAAATCACCGTGCGCCTTTACCCTTTGCCCGAAGCCATCTCGGCCGCCATTTGCTCATTCCCGAGCATCGAGGCCGCGGTGCACACCGTGATCCAGACCATCCAGCTGGGCGTTCCGATTGCCCGCGTGGAGCTGATCGACCACAACACCGTGCGCATGGTCAATGCCTACGCCAAGCTGGGCCTGCGCGAAGAAGCGCTGCTGTTGATGGAATTCCATGGCTCGCCTGCGGGCGTCAAAGAGCAGGCCGAAACGGTGCAAGAAATTGCCAGCGACATGGGTGGCAACGCTTTTGAATGGGCCACCACACCCGAAGAACGCACCCGCCTTTGGACCGCACGCCACAACGCATACTTTGCGGCTGTACAAAGCCGCCCTGGCTGCCGTGCCATCAGCACCGACACCTGCGTGCCGATCAGCCGCTTGGCCGATTGCCTGCTCGACTCCATCACCGAAACCGATGCCAGCGGCTTGCCTTACTTCTTAGTGGGGCATGTGGGCGACGGCAATTTCCACTTCGGCTACTTGATCGACCCGAACAATGCCCAAGAGTGCGAAACGGCCGAGGCGCTGAACCAACAACTCGTCAGCCGCGCGCTGCGCTTGGGTGGCACCTGCACTGGCGAACACGGCATTGGCCTGCACAAGATGGACTTCTTGCGCACCGAAACCGGTGAAGGCGCAGTCGACATGATGCGCACCATCAAGCGGGCACTGGACCCGCACAACATCATGAACCCGGGGAAGATTTTCTCAATGTGAGGGCGCGCCAAGACCATCGATCCAGCAGATCAGGCGGTCAAGGCACCAACAACTGCTCAATGCGCTCGAACAGCTGTGCGGGCTCAAATGGCTTGAGCATCACACCGCTCAGGCCAGCCTGCATGAACCGCTCCAGATCCAGTGGGTTCACGTTGGCGGTCAGGCCCAACACCGGCACTTGGCTGATACGCGCCAACGGCTCTTGGCGGATGAGCCGCGTGGCGTCGATGCCGTCCATGACCGGCATGACCATGTCCATGAAAACCATGTCCACCGTTTGCGCGCGTAAAACGTCCAGGGTTTTTTGCCCGTCCACCGCCTCCAACACCACGCTGTGAGGCCATGCGTTTTGCAACACTTGCTTGAGCAAGAGCCGATTGACGGGGTGGTCGTCGGCCACCAAAAAGGTCCATGCGCGATCGGCACTTTGCAACAAGTGATGCTGCTTTTCGGTGGACTTGAGCGGCGCTGCGGCAGCCGTCAAGGGCAAACGCAGCCAAAAGCGTGAGCCCTGACCCGGCTCGCTTTCGAAGCCGATTTCGCCGCCCAACAATTGCGCTACTTTTTGCGAAATCGCCAGGCCCAGTCCGTTGCCGCCGTACAGCGTTTGTGTGTCGTTCTCGGCTTGGGTGAAGCGTTTAAAAATCTGGTCTTGCCGCTCTTTGGCAATGCCGATGCCAGTGTCCTGGACCGAAAAAGTCACGCCAGCATCGAGCTTATCCACCCGCAGCACCACCGAGCCTTGGTGGGTGAATTTGAGCGCGTTGCCCAGCAGGTTGACCAGCACTTGCATCAAGCGGTGGCGGTCGGTATGCACCCAGACAGGCAAGGTGGGGTCGAGCACCAGGCGGTAATCCAGCGCCAGGCTTTCCACGCGTGGCTTGAACAGCTCGAACGCATGTTCCGCCACAAGCCGCAGCTCAAAGGTTTCGGGCTGTATGACCAACTCACCGGTCTGCAGCTGGGAGTAATCCAAGATATCGTTGATCACCGTCATCAAGTGGTCGGCCGACTGGCGGGTGTGGTTGAGCACGTTCAGGGCTTCAGGTTTGTCCTGCACACGGCTGAGCAGCAAGGCGTTGAAGCCCAGAATGGCGTTCATGGGCGTGCGCAACTCATGGCTCACGGTCGCGATGAAATGCTCACGCATGAGGGCGGTATGTTCCAGCTCTTCACGCCTGAGCTCCAGTTCTCGCTGGTAGTTGCGGCTTTCTTCAAGTGCTTGGCGGTACAGGTGGTCGTACATCAAAGGCACCACAATCAGCACACACGTCACCAAAGAATAGGTGACGAGGGAAGACAGAACGTGCGCCATGCCGGTCTCAAAAGGCTGCACCCAACCGAGATGGTTGGCCACCAACATCGCCGTTTGCAGCGCCATCACCGCCAAGAGCCAGAAAGTTCCAGCGCGCCGACCAATCACGTAGAAAGGCGTCAGGGGCAAGATCAACAGCCAAGCCAATCGAGGAGAGTGAACACCGCCCGCGGCCCACACCGCATAAAACAAAATAAGTGCCCCCAAGCCTGTCCCCAAATGGACGGCCCAGTTCAAGGAAAACCCCTGGTTGACCAGCACCAAAAGCAAGGCCAAGCAAAAGGCCAAGCTGCTGAAGCTCACCACGGCATAGGGGTAGGGGCTGATCAGCGCATAGGTCAGCAAAACCGCGATCACCACGACCACAAAGAAAAACACATAGGGCATCTTGCCCTGCTGGTACCGAACAGGCAGGCGCCCCACCAAAGCTGGCAGATGCTGGCGAATCAAGGCGATCAGGTTCACAGCAAGCCCTCCCGGGCGAGTCTGACGTAACGACCCACCGTCGCCATCAACACCACCGCGTCCATGGGCTTGTGCAGCACATCGTTCATGCCTGCGGCCAAGCAACGTTCACGGTCCACAGGGTTGGTGTTGGCCGTGAGCGCCAAGATGGGCATGTTGGCTGCAATGGCCGGGAAATGCTGGCGAATTTGCTGCGTGACTTGCATGCCATCCATGTCCGGCATGATCATGTCGATCAGGGCGACATCGAACAGCTGCTGGTCCATCAGACTGAGGGCTTTGGCACCGCTGTCGACCGTGGTGATCGAAGCCTTGGGCCAGCATTTTTGCAATTGCAACTGGGCCACCATCAAGTTGACCTTGTTGTCGTCGACCACCAACATGTGCAGAGCCTCATCGGTCAAGCCGTCGTCTGTCATGGGCACCGACCAGTCCACCGCTTGAGCCGCTTGCAACGGGATTTCAAACCAAAAAAGTGCCCCGAGTCCTTCTTGGCTGTCCACACCGATTTGCCCGCCGTGCAGGGTCACCAGTTTTTCGCACAGCGTCAAGCCCAAGCCCGTGCCGCCATAGGCGCGGTTGGTTTGAACATCGGCATGCTCAAAGCGCCTGAAGATGTGCTGTTGACGCTCAAGGGGGATGCCCCGGCCTGAGTCTTTCACCTCAAAACGCAAACGGTCGCCTCGGGCCTTCACCGCGATCAAAACCACCCCTTGGGGCGTGAATTTGACGGCGTTGTCGACCAAGTTGTTCAGCGTCTGCAACAAACGGTTGCGGTCACCGTGCAGTCGTGCAGGCAAGTTGGCGTCCAAGGTCAATTGCAGCGTCACGTTCTTGGCTTGCGCTTTTTCAATGTGCCGTTGCCGCAGCTCATCCAGCAAAGCCTGAAGCGCAAAGTCCACGGGGTTCAAACGCAGTTTGCCCGCCTGCAGTTGCGAGAAATCCAGGATGTCGTTGACCACTTGCAACAAATGCTCGGTGGAGCGGCGAATGTGTCCCACCACGGCCAACTGCGCGGGATCATCGGCCAACTCCCGGTGCAGCACACCATTGAATCCCAAAATCACATTCATGGGGGTGCGCAATTCGTGCCCGACAGCCGCCACAAATTCGTCCTTGTGCGCCTGCGCCCGAATCAACGCTTCGTGTGTGGCTTTGAGCGCATCGTTGCGCTGGTTGAGTTTGCGCAACTGCACTTGGTGCAGGTGTTCATAAATGCGCACGCCCATCATCAGGTTCAACAGCGCCAAGACGTGGTTCAAATAGGCCCACGTCACCACCGACGAAGAGACGTTGACGTGGCTGCTCACCCCACCCAACCAAGTCACCAAGGTCAGACCCAAGATCGACAGCAGCATGACCCCGATCCACACCAGGGTGGCGGGCCGCCCCAACATCAAGAGCACCGGCACCGACAAAACATTGAGCCAAACCACGGCGGTCGAGTTGATGCCACCCGTTTGCAGGGCGGTGTAGAACGTGAGCAACACGGTCAAGGCCGTGACGGCATGGACCAAGCTGTTGAAAATGCTGCGCACGCGCACCACGGCCAACAAGCACAGCGACAACACAGACACCACCAGATTGGCCTGGGCCACCTGCTCAACGGGTGTGAAGCAATAGCCAAAAAAAGTGGTGAAACAAACCAACAACAAATAAATGGTCAGCATCTCTTGACGCAAAAAACCATCTGGGCGAAACAATGTTCGCCACAAGGCTTTTGACCATTTTTTTGCGGGCACTGGCACAGGGTTAACCGCGCAACTTCTCGATCAGGCCATTGAGCTCGTCGAGTGAGCCAAACTGGATGCTCAACTCGCCCATCTCTTCCATCTTGCCCAAGCGCTTGACGCGCTTTTTGACGCGCACCTCGACTTCGGCCATGAGCAGGTCCGACAGCTCTTCCTCCACCCGGCGAATGTCGCGTGACTTTTCTTTCTTGGGCTTTTGCGTCACCAGATTGAACTCGGCACCCAGCTTTTTGGCCAAACTTTCGGCCTCGCGCACCGACATTTTTTTGGCCGCGATTTGGTTGGCTGCGGTGATTTGTGCGGCTTTGTCCAAAGACAACAACGCACGGGCGTGGCCCATGTCCAGGTCGCCCGCCATGAGCATGGACTGCACGGGCTCAGCCAAGTTGAGCAAGCGCAGCAGGTTGCTGCCCGCGCTGCGCGAGCGACCTACGGCCTGAGCGGCCGCTTCGTGAGTAAGCCCAAACTCTTTGATCAGGCGTTGCAAGCCTTGGGCTTCTTCGAGTGGGTTGAGGTCTTCGCGCTGGATGTTCTCAATCAGGGCCATGGCCGCAGCAGCCTCGTTGGGCACGTCGCGCACCAAAACAGGCACAGAGGCCAGGCCCGCCAACTTGCTGGCCCTGAAACGCCGTTCGCCCGCGATGATCTCGTATTTGCCCGCGTTCTCGCCTTCGGAAAGCAAGCGCACAAGAATAGGCTGCATGATGCCCTGCGCCTTGATGGATTCGGCCAGCTCGTACAAAGCGCCCTCGTCCATGCGGGTGCGCGGCTGGTACATGCCCGCCACCATCTGCTCAAGCTTGAGCTGGGTGGGCACACCCGTTTCGGCCGTCATGTCGGCAGCGGGAGCATCTTGCACCTTGGGGCCCAACAAGGCTTCAAGTCCGCGGCCAAGGCCTTTGGGTTTTTTGGTGACCATGGTCAATCCTTCAAAAGTGTTTGCAAAAGCGCCTGGCCTCCTGGCCAGTCGCCCAAAGAAGAGTCGGCGTTGATGTGCCCGGCAGCGCCCAAGTCCACCCATCGGGCGCCCCAGGCATGGGCCAAAGCTTGGGCCCGCTGTGCTGTGCAATACGGGTCGTTTTGGCTGCCCACCACAATGCTGCGAAATGGCAGTGCCTGGCGCGCGATGGGCGACCAGCCGGGCAAACGGTCTTTCAACTCGGGCGCTTCGGTGTCACCGGGCGCCACCAACAAAGCACAGCGCACGCGGGCCGTGTGCCTTGAGACACCCGCCCACGCCGAGACCAAAATGCAGCCCAAACTGTGCGCCACCAACACCACCGGGCCCGGAGCGTCAATCACCGTCTCGTCCAAGCGAGCCAACCAATCGCCGCGCAAAGGGTGCAGCCAGTCGTTTTGTTCGACCACGGCGTAGCCTTGCGTGCGGGCCCAGTGCATTTGCCAATGACCGGGGCCACTGCCCTGCCAGCCGGGCAAGAGCAACACCGAAGGCGCGGCCAAAAAATCAGAGCGTGGGCGCACGTTGCACCAATTCACGGGCGAACTCGACATAGGCTTGGCTGCCCTTGGCTGAAGCGTCAAACATCACGCCCGGCAAACCGTAACTGGGCGCTTCTGCCAAGCGCACATTGCGTGGGATCACGGTGTTGAACACCTTGTCGCCAAAATGGGCCTTGAGCTGGTCGCTGACCTGCATTTGCAACGTGATGCGCGGGTCAAACATGACCCGCAGCAGGCCAATGATCTTCAGGTCTTGGTTCAGGTTGGCGTGCACCTGTTTGATGGTGTTGACCAAGTCGGTCAGGCCTTCCAGCGCAAAGTACTCGCACTGCATGGGCACGATCACGCCATGGGCCGAACACAGCCCATTGAGCGTGAGCATGGACAGCGAAGGTGGGCAATCGATCAGCACAAAATCGTAGTCGGCATCGACCACCTTCAAGGCGTTTTTCAGGCGCTGGTCGCGGTGTTCCAGCTGCACCAACTCCACTTCGGCTCCCGCCAGTTCGCGGTTCGCGCTGAGCACGTCGTAGCCACATTTTTCGGCCTTGACCACGGCTTCGGCAATGGTGGCCGACTCCAACAACACGTCGTAGACATTCAGCTCGATCGTGCGTTTGTCGATGCCCGACCCCATGGTGGCGTTGCCCTGAGGGTCCAAATCGACCAAGAGCACGCGCTGCCCCACCTTGGCCAAACCAGCGGCCAGGTTGACGGTGGTGGTGGTTTTACCCACCCCCCCTTTTTGGTTGGCAATGCAGAAAATGGTGGCCATAAATTGCGCTCAGGTTAATCAGTTCGTAGGACAGTGCGGGTCGGTGTCTGGGTTTTACTTAAAGCTATTTGGACAAAGCCAACTTGAGGCCAAAACCCACCAAGAAAAGACCTGCCACCTTCTCCAGCACGCGCCCCACCACGGGGTTGGCGCGCATGCGTTCGGCCAAATGGTGCGTCAGCAAAGCCATGCCCAAGCCATACAAAAAGGTCAAGGCCGCAATGGTCGCGGCCATCACGCCAAAGCTGATCATGCCCAAATGGGTTTGGGGGTCCACAAACAAAGGGAAGAACGCCATGTAAAAAACAATCGCTTTGGGGTTGAGCAAGGTGATGGCCAAAGCTTGCTGAAAGTACTGCCGAGGCCGAATGTTCAGCACGGGCGCATCACCGGGCTTGGCCGACAGCATTTTGAAGCCCAGCCAAGCGAGGTAGGCAGCGCCCAACCATTGAATAGCGGTGAAAGCCGAAGGGTAAGTGGACAACACCGCCGCCACCCCGGCCACCGCCAACCACATGAGCACCTGATCACCCGCAATCACCCCCAAAGTGGCCATCAAACCACCGGTCACACCACCTTTGCTGGTCGAGGTGATGAGCGCCAAATTGCCCGGCCCCGGAATAGCCAGAAACAACACGATGGCGGCAACAAACGCACTGTAGTCAGAGATACCAAAGAACATTCAAAGCTTTCGAAAAAACAAGCAGGTCAAGCGCCGCACATTACTTGGTCAACACCATCTTGAGGCCAAAACCGATCAGGCACAGGCCCGCCACTTTTTGCAACACACCGGACACCTTGGGGTTGGCGCGGATGCGCTCGGCCATGAAATGGGTCACCAGCACCACACCAAAGCAATAGACAAAACCCAGCACAGCGATCGTCAAAGCCATCACCGCAAAAGTGATCCAACCTTGGTGGTGAACCGGATCAATGAACTGTGGGAAAAAGGCCAAGTAAAACATGATGGCCTTGGGGTTGAGCAAGGTAATCAGCATGGTTTCGCGGAAGTAATGTCCAGGTGTGATCTGAATGCTGGGGCCTTCCCCCGCTTTGGCCGTGATCATTTTGTAACCCAGCCACATCAAATAGGCAGCACCCAACCACTGCAAAGCCATGAAAACCAGCGGCAAAGTCTGGAGCAAGGCAGCCACACCAGCCACCGTGAGCCACAACAACATCTGGTCGCCCACCAACAAACCCAAGACCGAGGCCAGCCCGCCCGACAAGCCACCCTTGCTGGCCGAGCTGATCAAGGCCAAGTTGCCAGGGCCCGGCAAGAACAGCAGAAGCACAAAAGCAGCGGCAAACGCACCGTAATCCGAGATGCCAAACATGGGTTTTCTTTAAAGGGGAATGGGCTGAGTGTAAGTGATGCCTTGGCGCACACGTCAAAACAAGTCGTCTTGTTTCACGTGAAACAGCCACTCACAGCCCCAAGGACATGGGTGTTTTGTGGGGGCCCACCCCTGCGGGCGAATTTCAATTGGGCGCAATGCTCGCACAAACCAAAGAAAGACGACCCGTCTGCGTTCAGCTCAGACTGCTGTCCTCAGGCATCATCCAAACCATGCAGCGCTCCACATCCAGACCCGGCACCGTCAATGGTTCCACGTGAAACACTTTGACGTCTGCTGGCAAAGCATCGATTTCGTCTTGCGGATGTTTGCCCTTCATGGCCATCCAAACCCCACCTTCGGCAAGCGCCGAGCGCGACCAGGTCACAAAGTCGGGCAAAGACGCAAAGGCGCGGGAGCAGATCACTGCGTACGGATCCGCCAAGGATTCGACCCGCGCATGGATGCCGCGCAAATTGGGCAGCTTCAGGCTGACGGCCACTTGCTGGACAAACGCGGCTTTTTTGGCCACCGTGTCCACACAGCTCACATTCAACTCGGGCATGCAAATGGCCAACACCACGCCCGGCAGGCCGCCGCCCGAACCCACATCCAGAACACGAATGGGTTGACCCTTTGTGTGCCGAGTCAAAGGTGCCACCGCCGTCAAGCTGTCCAGCAGATGGTGCGTCAACATGTCAGCAGGATCGCGAAGCGCCGTCAGGTTGTAGACCTTGTTCCACTTCTGAATGAGCGCCACATAGTCGAGCAGGCGCTGGATTTGTTCGTCCGTCAGGCTCAGGCCCAAAGCCTGCACGCCCGCACGCAGTCCGGCTTCCAAATTCAAACTCATGCCTGTACGCCCGCCTCAACCCGGTCATCGGCGGTTTGCATGAAGCCTTTGAACCCACCCTTTTTCAAGTGAATCAACAGCAACGACACACTGGCGGGCGTGATGCCCGAAATGCGCGAGGCTTGGCCCAAAGTTTCGGGCCGGTGTTTGGCCAACTTCTGGCGAGCCTCAATCGACAAAGCTGAGACCTGCAGGTAGTCCAAGTTTTCGGGCAAACGCAGGTGCTCGTAAAAAGCCGCCCTCTCCACCTCGCCTTTTTGACGGTCGATGTAACCAGAATACTTGGCAGCAATCTCAACCTGCTCAATGACCGACTCGCTCAAGTCGCCCAGCGTTTCACGTGAAACATCGGTGCTGGCCATGCGGCCACCATCGAGCGTC
This sequence comes from Limnohabitans sp. 15K, assembly GCF_002778285.1. Lineage (GTDB taxonomy): Bacteria > Pseudomonadota > Gammaproteobacteria > Burkholderiales > Burkholderiaceae_C > Limnohabitans_A. Next base: position 1,691,489 of record NZ_NESM01000001.1, on the reverse strand, counting down.
ATCAGCGCCGGGTAACTCACATTCGGTCTTCGCAACAGATCAAACAGGTTGTGCTCGTGCTCAATGGCCTTACCCAAAACCCGCAGCGACTCTTCAGCAGGCAAGTTGCGTGGGTTCACCCAAACCGACTTCAAGCGCTCTGTTTCACGTGAAACAGCATCCCGTTTGCGGCTGAAGGTATCCCAGCGGGCATCGTCGACCAAGCCCATCTGGCGGCCGACTTCGGTCAGTCGCGCGTCGGCATTGTCTTCGCGCAGCTGCAAGCGGAATTCGGCGCGGCTGGTGAACATACGGTAAGGCTCGGTCACGCCTTGTGTGACCAAGTCGTCGACCAACACGCCCAAATAAGCTTGGTCACGCGCAGGCAACCAGGCGGCTTCGCCCCGGCATTGCAGCGCGGCATTGATGCCAGCAAACAAACCCTGGGCGGCGGCCTCTTCGTAACCGGTGGTGCCGTTGATCTGGCCCGCAAAGAACAAGCCGTTGATCTGGCGCGTCTCAAAGCTGTTCTTCAGTGAGCGGGGGTCAAAAAAGTCGTATTCGATGGCGTAGCCGGGGCGCAAGATGTGGCAGTTTTCCAAGCCTTTCATCGAGCGCACCAAGTCATACTGGATGTCAAACGGCAAGCTGGTCGAGATGCCGTTGGGGTAATACTCGTGTGTCGTCAGGCCTTCGGGCTCCAGAAAAATCTGGTGGCTGTCCTTGTCGGCAAAGCGGTTGATCTTGTCTTCCACACTCGGGCAATAACGCGGGCCCACGCCCTCGATCTTGCCGGTGAACATCGGGCTGCGGTCAAAGCCGGAGCGGATGATGTCGTGCGTGCGCTCGTTGGTATGCGTGATCCAGCACGGCATTTGCTCGGGGTGCATGGCCGCGTTGCCCATGAGACTGAACACCGGCACCCCACCGTCCGGGGTCATGCCGCCGGGCATACCGTCACCGGGTTGCTCGGTGCACTTGGAAAAGTCGATGGTCCGGCCATCCAGGCGCGGGGGCGTGCCGGTTTTCAAACGGCCTTGCGGCAGCTTGAGTTCTTTCAGGCGCGCCGACAAACTGACCGCAGGCGGATCACCCGCCCTGCCCGCCGAATAGTTCTGCAAACCCACATGGATCTTGCCATCGAGGAAAGTGCCCGCCGTCAGCACCACGGTCCGCGAACGGAAACGAATGCCCACCTGCGTGACCGCGCCCACTACACGATCGCCCTCGACCATGAGGTCGTCCACCGCCTGCTGAAACAGCCACAGGTTGGGCTGGTTCTCCAGCATGCGGCGGATCGCGGCTTTGTACAAAATGCGGTCGGCCTGGGCGCGGGTGGCACGCACGGCCGGGCCTTTGGAGCTGTTGAGGATGCGGAACTGGATGCCGCCTTCGTCGGTGGCCAGCGCCATGGCGCCACCCATCGCGTCCACCTCTTTGACCAAGTGGCCTTTGCCAATGCCGCCAATGGACGGGTTGCAACTCATCTGCCCCAGCGTCTCGATGTTGTGGCTGAGCAAAAGCGTTTTGCAGCCCATGCGGGCTGAGGCCAAAGCCGCTTCGGTTCCGGCATGGCCGCCGCCGACCACGATCACATCAAATTCTTGAGGGTAAAGCATGAAAATTCCGCCTCGGAAAAAGGCCAAAAAATGGCGCGGCCTGCGCTGTGGGCCGCCCTGCCACGGGGTCGGCTGAATCTGCTTATTTTACAGGCAGGGGCCGCCTGTTGCACTGCTGCGCTGAGGGCCCAAGGGCTTGCCGTGCGTGATTGACAAGGCGCGGCTCTTTATCGATCATGACCAAAGTTCACCGGCCCTTCGGCTCAAAACCCCTTTTATATACGAAGAAAGTCAACACCATGCGCAAGTTCATCCCAGCGGTTTTGCTGATGTGCCTTTCTTGGTGCACTGCGGTGCACGCCCAAGACAAATACCCCAGTAAACCCGTCACCATCATCGTGCCCCAAGCGGCCGGTGGTGCCAACGACGCCATCGCCCGGGTGGTGGCTCAAAAACTCACCGAGCAAACCGGGCAGTCCTTTGTCATTGAAAACCGCGTGGGTGCAGGCGGCAATGTGGGCACGGTGGCCGCCGCCAAGGCCAAGCCCGATGGCTACACCCTGATGATCACCGCCGACAGCGCACAAGTCATCAATCCGTTTTTGTACCAGCGTGCAGGCTTTGACCCGGTCAAAGATTTCGAACCTGTGGCCCCCCTGGCCCGTGCGGGTTATGTGTTGGTGGCCAACCCCAGTTTTCCGGCCAACAACATGGCCGAGCTGATCGCCTTGGCCAAAGCCAATCCGGGCAAGTTTGAAATTGCCTCAGCGGGCAACGGCACACTGAACCACCTGATTGGCGAAATGCTGCAAAAAGCCACCGACATCAAACTTCAGCACATTCCCTACAAAGGCGCAGCTGCCGCGGCCACCGATGTGGTCAGCGGTCAAGTGCCCTTGTCGGTCCAAAGCATGCCTTCCTCGATCGCTTTTGTCCGTGCGGGCAAGCTCAAAGTGCTGGGGGTCGTCAATGAAAAGCGCGTCTTGGCCTTGCCCGATGCACCCACGATCGGCGAAACCGTCAAAGGTTTTGGTGCCACACCTTGGTATGGCATGTTTGCCCCTGCCGGCACCCCCAAAGAGCTGGTTCAGTTTGTGCAAAACGAAGTGGCCAAGGCCTTGGACAGTGCCGAAGCCAAAGACCGTTTGGCCACCCTGGGTTGCGAGCCTTTCAAAGGCACCTCTGCCCAACTGGCAAGCGTCGTTCGGGACGATTTGGTGCGCTGGTCTCGCATCGTCAAAGAATCGGGTGCCCGGGTGGACTGAGGGGCACGTCACCACAAGCCTCACGCTTAAAAATTCTGTCTCCCAAAGCTAGCGCCTCTGGACAACACGCCCCTACACTGCGACTTATTCATCCAAAGCAGGACACGCAACATGAACGCCCCTTTGCCCGACGCGATTCGCCAAGCACTTGAGACGGTGACGCTGGACGACAAATACAGCCTCGATGTCGGACGCGCCTTCATGAGTGGCGTGCAAGCTTTAGTCAAGCTGCCCATGTTGCAGCGCCAACGCGATGCCTTGCAAGGCAAAAACACAGCGGGCTTCATCAGCGGTTACCGGGGTTCACCCTTGGGCAGTTACGACCAATCATTGTGGAAGGCCAAAGACCATCTCAAGGCCCAGCACATCGTGTTCCAACCCGGCGTCAACGAAGAGCTGGCCGCCACCGCTTTGTGGGGCACGCAGCAACTGGGTTTTGCGCCGCCCGGCACCAACAAGTTTGATGGCGTGTTCGGCATCTGGTACGGCAAAGGCCCCGGCGTGGACCGTTGCTCCGATGTTTTCAAACACGCCAACATGGCGGGCACCACCCCTTGGGGTGGCGTGCTGGCTGTGGCGGGCGATGACCATGTGGCCAAAAGCTCCACCGCTGCGCACCAGAGCGACCACATCTTCAAGGCTTGCGGCCTGCCGGTGTTTTTCCCGGCCAGCGTGCAAGACATCCTGGACCAAGGCTTGCACGCCTTGGCCCTGAGCCGCTTTGCAGGCATCTGGTCGGGCATGAAGACGATCCAGGAAATCGTCGAGTCGAGTGCCACCGCGCACATCGACCCCGAGCGCGTGCAAATCGTGCTGCCTGAATTCGTCATGCCGCCCGGTGGCGTGCACATCCGCTGGCCCGACACCGCGCTCGAACAAGAAGCGCGTTTGTTCGATTACAAGTGGTATGCGGCACTCGCCTACATCCGTGCCAACAAGCTCAACCACAACGTTATTCAGGGACCCAACGACCGATTCGGCCTGATCGCCAGCGGCAAGGCTTACAACGACACACGCCAAGCTTTGCTCGATTTGGGCCTGGACGACGCCACCTGCCAACGCTTGGGCATACGGGTGCACAAAGTGGCCGTGGTGTGGCCCCTCGAAGCGCACACCACCCGCGAGTTTGCCACCGGCCTGCGCGAGATTTTGGTGGTCGAAGAAAAACGCCAGGTCATCGAATACCAACTCAAAGAAGAGTTGTACAACTGGCGCGACGATGTCCGTCCCACCATCGTGGGCAAGTTCGACGAAGCCGATGGCGACACCTCGGGCGGCGAGTGGTCAACGACCAACCCGACCGAACGCACTTTGCTGCGGGCCAACGCCGATCTGACACCGGCCATCATTGCGCGGGCCATTGCCAAGCGTTTGAAAAAACTGGGTGTCGACGCGGATACCACCGCCCGCATCGATGCCCACTTGGCTGTTCTGGACGCCAAAGAAACCTCCCTGCAAACCTTGACCTTGGGTGCCGCCGCTGACCGCACCCCATGGTTCTGTTCAGGTTGCCCGCACAACACCTCCACCAAGGTGCCCGAAGGCTCGCGCGCCATGGCCGGCATTGGTTGCCACTTCATGAGCCTTTGGATGGACCGCAGCACGACGGGCTTCACCCAGATGGGTGGCGAGGGCGTGCCATGGACAGGCCAGCAACCCTTCTGCACCGACCAGCACATTTTTGCCAACATTGGCGACGGCACTTATTTCCACAGCGGCATTTTGGCGGTGCGCCAGAGCGTGGCTTCGGGTGTGAACATCACCTACAAAATTTTGTACAACGATGCCGTCGCCATGACGGGCGGCCAAGCCATCGGCGAACGGTCTGAGGGCCACAGCGTGGTGCAGATCGCCATGAGCATGAAGGCCGAAGGTGCGCAGCGCATCGTGGTGGTCACCGACGAACCTGAGAAATACGAGGGCGTGGCCTTGGCCGAAGGCGTACGCGTGTTCCACCGTGATGAGCTCGACCGCATTCAGCGCGAAATGCGAGAGATCAAAGGCACCACCGTCATCATTTACGACCAGACCTGTGCCACCGAAAAACGCCGCCGCCGCAAGCGCGGCACCATGGTCGACCCTGCCGTGCGTGTGATGATCAACGAAGAGGTGTGTGAAGGTTGTGGTGACTGTGGCGTGCAGTCCAATTGCCTGTCGGTCGAACCTCTTGAAACGCCTTTGGGACGCAAGCGCACCATCAACCAAAGCACTTGCAACAAAGACACCAGCTGCCTCAAAGGCTTTTGCCCCAGCTTTGTCACCGTGGAAGGCGGCACGTTCAAAAAGAAAGCCACGTCCAGCACGCCTGCCTTGAACCCACCCATGCTGGGTGCTTTGCCTGAGCCAAAACTGCCCATCATCGACCAACCCTGGGGCATGGTGGTGGCGGGTGTGGGTGGCACGGGTGTCATCACCATCGGCCAGTTGCTGGGCATGGCCGCGCACATGGAAGGCAAAGGCATCGTCACGCAAGACTCGGCAGGCTTGGCGCAAAAAGGCGGCGCAACTTGGAGCCACATCTTGGTGGCCAACACCCAAGACGAAATTCGCACCACCCGTGTGAGCATGGCGGCCGCTGATCTGATCATGGGCTGCGACCCCATCGTCAGCGCTTCCAAAGAAACCACCTTGCGCATGCGGCCAGGTCGCACGCATGTGGCTTTGAACAGCAACAGCACACCCACTGCCGCTTTTGTGAAAAACGGCAACTGGCAAAACCCAGCCGAGCAATGCGTGGCTGAAATTTCAGCCCAAGTGGGTGCAGAAGCGGTGGGCGCTTTTGATGCCGACATGCTGGCCAAACAACTGATGGGCGACACGATTTATGTGAACCCCATGATCTTGGGTTACGCCTGGCAAAAGGGTTGGGTGCCCTTGCACCGTGAATCTTTGGTGCGGGCCATCGAGCTCAACGACGTGCAGGTCAAGAACAACCTGGCCGCTTTTGAGTGGGGACGCCACGCCGCGCACCAAATGCCTGCATTGATGGCCCAAATGCAACCTGCACAAGTGATCCAGTTCAAAAAGCGTGACAACTTGGATGAGCTGATTGCAGACCGCACAGCCCGTTTGACCGACTACCAAGACGCGACGTACGCACAGCTTTACCAAAGCATTGTGGCCCGTGTTCAAGCCACCGAAGCCCCTCTGGGCAAAACCTTGCTCAGCGACACCGTGGCGCGTCAGTTGTACCGCTTGATGGCCTACAAAGACGAATACGAAGTGGCCCGCCTGCACACACAAACGGGCTTCATGGAACGCATTCAGAACAGCTTTGAAGGCGACTTCAAGGTGCACTACCACTTGGCCCCGCCCCTTTGGGCCAAGCACAACAGCCAAGGCGAATTGGTCAAACGCAAGTTTGGCCCCATCATGTTGACCGGTTTCAAAATCTTGGCCAAATTCAAAGGCTTGCGCGGCACCAAACTCGATTACTTTGGCAAAACCGAAGAACGTCAAACCGAGCGTGCCTTGATTCGGGAATACATGGCGCACATCGATGTCGTGCTGGACAACTTGACCGCCGATTCACACGCCCATGCGGTGAGCGTGGCGCGTGTGCCTGAAAACATCAAGGGTTTTGGCCACGTCAAAGAACGCAACGTCCGTGCAGCACGCGCTTTGTGGGCCTCACTGAGCGCCCAGTAACACAAGGGCACCATAAAAAAACCATCGCCTTTTTCAAGGCGATGGTTCATGTGGGATTTGGTAGAAAAAAGATCAGCGTGCGTCGGGCAACTCGATCTTAACTTCCAGCACTTCCAAATTGTCTTGACGCTCCAAATTGACTTTGATGTCGTTGGGGTTGATCTTGATGTACTTGCTGATCACCGCCACCAACTCACGTTGCAAATCGGGCAGGTAATCGGGCTCAGCGGCATTGCGGCCACTGCGCTCGTGCGCCAAGATGATTTGCAGGCGCTCTTTGGCCACACTGGCGGTTTTCTTCTTTTCGCCCAGGAGGAAGGAAAGAAACGACATGGTTCACTTGCCTCCAAACAAACGTTTGAAGAAACCGGGTTTTTCAGCTTCAATGAAGCGCATCGGCTTGTCTTCACCCAAGAAGCGATCGATCACGTCTTTGTAGGCTTCAGACACATCGCTGTTGGCCATGTGGATCGCAGGGGTGCCTTGGTTGGACGCCTGCAACACGTTTTCGCTTTCAGGAATCACACCCAGCAGCTTGATGCGCAAAATGTCCTGAATGTCTTGCAGCGACAGCATCTGACCTTCTTCAACCCGGTTGGGGTTGTAACGGGTGATCAAGAGGTGCTCTTTGATCGGGTCCAAGCCTTCGATGGCGCGTTTGGTTTTGCTGCCCAACATGCCCAAAATACGGTCTGAGTCACGCACCGAAGACACCTCAGGGTTGGTCACCACCAAGGCTTCGTCGGCAAAGTGCATGGCCATCAAAGCACCTGTCTCGATGCCTGCAGGCGAGTCACAAACGATGTACTCAAAACCCATGCCGCTCAGGTCGTTCAAAACCTTTTCGACACCTTCTTGAGACAAAGCATCTTTGTCACGGGTTTGCGAGGCGGCCAACACAAACAGGTTGTCGCATTGTTTGTCTTTGATGAGGGCTTGGTTCAAGTTGGCTTCGCCCTGGATCACATTGATCAGGTCATACACCACTCGGCGCTCACAGCCCATGATCAGGTCCAGGTTGCGCAGACCCACATCAAAGTCAATGACAGCGGTTTTAAAACCCCTGAGTGCCAGGCCAGTGGCGAAACTGGCGCTGGTCGTGGTTTTGCCCACGCCGCCTTTGCCAGAGGTCACAACAACGATTTTTGCCATGGAGAAACTTTCTTGGACTCGATTGAAAAAATTAAGACTTAAGGGGGGTGATCAGCAATTTGTCCCCATCGGGGCCAGATTGCAAACTCACCTGAGCCACTTGACCCAGTACTTCTTTGGGCAAGGCATTTTCGCTGGTGCGGTAAACACCTGCGATGGAAATCAATTCGGGCTCCATCACCTGGGCAAAAATTTGAGCCTGTGTGTTGCCGCGGGCACCCGCAATGGCTTTGCCACGCAAAGCACCATAAACATGGATGTGCCCATCGGCAATCACCTCAGCACCTGCGTTGACCATGGCCAGAACAATCAAATCCCGGCCTTTGGCATACACCTGCTGACCCGATCGCAAGGGTTTGTCAACGACCATGGCCCCCAAAGGCGCAGCCATGGGAGGCGGAGAAACAGCTGGCACAGGTTCGCGAGGCGCTGCTGCTGCTGGAGATGCCTCTTCAACCAGCACAGAACGCCGAATGCGGGCATCTGAAGCATCGACCAAGCCCAATCCCTTGGCTTTCACCAAGAGCGCCTCCTGGGCCCCTTTGATGGCCAAAGGCACAAATTGGTGTTCACGCAAAACAGACAACAGCGCTTCCAAATCGAGCATTTGGTCGGGCTCAAGACCCAAAGCAGTCACATCTACCACCACCGGATCTTGGTCAAAAAACCCAGGGGTTTCGGCCATTTGTTGCTTTAAAGCGAACGAAACAGCTTGAATGTCGGTGGTTTTGAGCACCAAAGCCAGCAAGGACAAATCAGCGCTTTTGATGTCGTAACAGGGTTGAGAAGGGTCTTCTGAAACGATCGCCATGGTGCAGTCTGGGATGGAAAGACGCAAATCTTAACAGCGCACTTCTTCTTTGCTATCTCTCTATAGTTTTATATCTTTAAATAGTCGTAGTAGTAAGGGGAGCGCTTTTCTGTGTACAAGTCGGTTTTATTGAGCACTGACATGGACTTACCTTGCTTTTAAGGATGTGTGTGACTCTGGTTTTTTGGTGTCACGACAAAATGAACAACTTTAAAAAGACAGACCAAGCTGTGGATAACTTGTCTTTTCCATGGAATCTGTCCACAGCTTTGTCCCAGAAATTTTTAGACACCGATCAGCCACTGAATGAGCCCTTTGGCCACAAAGCCCAACATCCCAAAAGCCAAACCCAGAAAAATGACAAAAGTTCCGAACTTGCCAGCTTTTGAAGCCCAAGCCAATTGCCCAACAATGAAAAGCATGTAAAGCATGAAAAGCCCAATGCCGACGGTCAGACCAAACCGGGCAAATTGTTCTTCGTTGAATCCAAACATGGTCACAACTTACCCCTCATTGGCTTGCAAACGGTTGACATGGGTCAAACCAGAAATATGGCAACAGATGGACCATTCACATCAGCGTCCGAGCATGTCGAGCGTCAACCCTTGTTGAAAGGGCATCACTCTGAGACCCGGTAACCTTCTTCAGTGATGGCTTGGGCCAAAACGTGACGGTCTTTTTCTGAATCGACTTGTACTTTGTTTTGGAGGCGATCGATCACCACCTTGGCCTGAAGATCCAAGGCCACCAATGCTTTGGTGACCGCTTTTTCGCAATGCCCGCAGGTCATGCCTTCAACAGTGAAAATATGGTTCATCTGACATCCTTTCAAAAGACCCTTATGGGTTCAGTCAAAGCATAGACCAACCAGGGCTTCATGCTATGACACAGATCAAAACCGAACCCCCCATCATTTACGACATTGGTATTGGTGGCATGACCTGCGCGTCATGTGTGGCGCGGGTTGAGAAAGCCCTGAAAAAAATGCCGGGCGTTTTGAGCGCCACGGTCAACTTGGCCACCGAATCTGCCCGCATCCAAGTGACTTCTGCAGAAGTGACCGATGCGCGTTTGCGACGCGCTGTGCGCGATGCGGGGTACGAGCCCCGAACACCCGAAGCGCAGTTTGAAACAGGACGTGACTCGGCCTGGAAAGGCTTCATGCCCGTGGGCATGGGCTTGCTGTTGACCACGCCCTTGGTGCTGCCCATGTTGGGTGAGATATGGGGACTGCACTGGATGCTGCCCGCCTGGTTGCAATTTGCCTTGGCCACGCCCGTGCAATTTGTTCTGGGTGCTCGCTTTTACAAGGCCGGTTGGCACGCCCTCAAGGCACTCACAGGCAACATGGATTTGCTGGTGTCTTTGGGCACCACGGCAGGTTGGGCTTTGTCGGTTTGGCTGTGGCTCACAGCGCACGCAGGCCACACCCCCCACCTGTACTTTGAAGGTTCGGCCGTGGTCATCACCCTGGTGATGTTGGGCAAATGGCTGGAGACGCGTGCCAAGCGCCAAACCACCGAGGCCATTCGCGCTTTGCACGCCTTGCGTCCAGACAAAGCACATTGGCTGGGCGAAGACGGCGAGGTCGATGTGCCCGTGGACGAAATTTTGGTGGGCGACCAAATTGTGGTGCGCCCCGGGGAGCGCTTTCCACTCGATGGTGAACTGTTGGAGGGGCAAACCCAAGTCGATGAGTCCATGCTGACAGGCGAGCCTTTGCCGGTGAGCAAAGCACCCGGCGCGGCCTTGACTGGAGGATCAATCAATGGCGAAGGGCGCGTCGTCATGCGCGTCACGGCCGTCGGACGCGAAACTGTGCTATCGCACATCATCCGTTTGGTGGAAGACGCTCAAGCTGGCAAAGCGCCCATTCAACGCTTGGTCGATAAAGTGGCCGAGGTCTTTGTGCCGGTGGTCCTGTTGGTTGCCCTGCTCACTTTAGGCACCTGGATGGCACTGGGGGCCAGCTTTGAAACCGCGCTCATTCACGGGGTGGCGGTGCTGGTGATTGCGTGCCCCTGTGCCTTGGGTTTGGCCACCCCAGTGGCCATCATGGCGGGCACAGGCGTAGCGGCCAAACATGGCATTTTGATCAAAGACGTGCAAGCACTGGAGCTGGCGCACCGCGTGCAAACCGTGGCCTTTGACAAAACCGGCACCCTCACCGTGGGCCAACCGCGCTTGCTGGCCCTTGTGCCCGCGTCCGGCCACGAGGCAACAACAATTTTGGCCTTGGCCGCACGCGTGCAAAGCGGCAGCGAACACCCCTTAGCGCGTGCGGTGGTGAGCGCCGCAGAAAAGCAGGGCCTGACAGGCCCCACCGCGCAAGACTTGCAAGCGGTACCCGGCAAAGGTGTGCTGGCCAAGGTAGACGACAGGCAACTGTTACTGGGCAGTTTGCGTTGGCTGCAAGAAGAAGGGTTGGACATTGGCGTTTGGCAAACAGACATCGATGCTTTGCATGCGCAAGGCGCGAGCCTATCGGCTTTGGCCGAGCGCACCGATGTGGGTTTGCAGCCCCTCCTGCTCATGGGTTTTGGCGACGAGCCCAAAGTGGGCGCGGCACAAGCTTTGACGGCACTGCGCGATCGTGGCCTCAAGCTGGTGATGATTTCGGGTGACAACCAAGCCGCTGCCGAGGCCATGGCACGCCGCCTGGGCCTGCGCCCCGAAGCCGGTGAGGTGCTGGCCGATGTGCTGCCCGGCGACAAGTCGGAACAGGTACAAAAACTGCGTGCGGGTGGCCAGGTCGTGGCCATGGTGGGCGACGGCGTGAACGACGCGCCCGCGCTGGCTGCCGCCGACGTGGGCATGGCCATGGGCAATGGCACCGACGTGGCCATGCACGCGGCGGGCATCACCCTGATGCGCGGTGATGTGGCACTGGTGGGAGCAGCGCTCGACATTTCGGCGCGCACCGTGGCCAAGATCCGGCAGAACCTGTTTTGGGCTTTTGCCTACAACGTAGCGGGTATTCCTTTGGCCGCCTTGGGCTACCTCAACCCCATGATGGCGGGCGCCGCCATGGCGCTCAGCTCGGTCAGCGTGATGGCCAATGCCTTGCTGCTCAAGCGTTGGAAACCCAAGGACTGAGGCAACAAGGAAAGGCGTTCACAAGACGAGACGCCCAATGTCTGTTGGCGATGGCAAAGGGTTTAGTCTGCTTCTTGAGGGACGGGCGTCTTGGCGAACCAAGAAGCGTAAAGCACGGGCAACACCACCAAGGTCAGCAACGTGGCGGTGATCAAGCCACCGATGACCACGATGGCCAGTGGCCGCTGCGTTTCTGAGCCAATGTCGTGGCTCAGGGCCATGGGCAGCAAGCCCAGGGCGGCCAGCATGGCCGTCATCAGCACGGTGCGCAGGCGTTGTTGTGCCCCCTCTTTGACGGCCTCGATCACGGAATAACCCCTGTTTTGCAGCTGCTGGAACACCGTCAGCATCACCACCCCGTTGAGCACAGCTTGCCCTGACAAGGCAATGAAGCCGATGGCGGCCGACACCGACAAGGGAATGTTGAAGATCCAGAGCGCGACAAAACCACCAATGAGCGCGAGCGGCACGTTGAGCAAAATCAGCGTTGCCGCTTTCAAGGAGCTGAAAGCATCAAACAGCAGCACAAAAATCAGCAGCAGCGAGATCGGCACCACCACCGACAAGCGTTGCATGGCGCGCTCTTGGTTTTCAAACTCACCGGACCATTTGACGTTGTAGTTTTCGGGAATCTTGACGTTGGAGTTGATGCGCTCTTTCATGTCGGCCACCACGGAACCCATGTCGCGGCCTTTGATGAAAATGCCAATCGCCATCGTGCGCTGGCCCAGCTCGCGGGCAATGTTCATTGCCCCACTGGTTTCCTCAATGGTGCTCACAGCGCCAAGGTTCACATAACCGCCGTCGGGCCGTGGAATGGGAATGGCCGCAAGCTCGGAGATGCTGCGGCGCTCTTTGGGCAAGCGAACAGTCACGTCAAAACGCCGCTCACCGTCCCACAACGTGGTCGCACCTTTGCCCGCCAGTGCGGCTTCGATCACGTCTTGGACATCGCTCACGTTCAGACCGTAACGTGCGGCTTGCTCGCGTTGGATGTTGATCAGCAGTTGAGGCAATTCGCCCTTGCGGTCGATTTCGGCCCGGCTCACGCCTTTGACCTGTTTGACCTCGCGCTCGATGGCTTCGGCGGTTTGCTTGAGTTGCTCTAGGTCATCCCCGGCGATTTTGATCACGATTTGACCGTCGATTTGAGAAATCGATTCGAGCACGTTGTCGCGGATAGGTTGCGAAAAAGTGGGCTCCATACCGGGCAGCGCCGTGACGGCCTGGTCCATTTCGTCGATCAGCTTTTCGCGGGTCAGACCTTCGCGCCACTGCTCTTGGGGTTTGATGCCCACAAACACTTCGGCCATGCTGATGGTCTTGGGGTCTGTGCCATCTTCGGGTTGTCCGGCTTTGGACACCGTGGTCTGCACCTCGGGGATGGTCATCAGGGCCTGGCGCACTTGCCGCAAGATGCGGGAGGCCTCGTCGTTGGAGACGCTGGAGGGCAAACGCAGGTTCACCCAAATCGTGCCTTCGTTGAGTTCGGGCAGAAACTCTGAACCTAAACGCGATGCCACGCCCATAGACAGAACAAAGCAGCCAATGGCGATGGCCACCACCTTGCGACGGTGGTCAAGTGCCCATTCCAGCGCAGGACGGTAAATGGCTTTGGCTTTGGCCACAACCCGGTTGTCACCATGGGGCAGATTTTTTCGCAGCATCCAATAAGCCAGCAAAGGCACAAGGGTGAGCGAGAAAATCAGCGCACCAATCAATGCCGCGGTCACCGACAGGGCCATGGGCTGGAAGATGCGGCCTTCATGGCGCTGCAGCGCAAAAATCGGGATGTGTGCGGCAATGATGATCAGCATGGAGAACAAGGTGGGACGGCCGACCTCGTTGGTGGCCTCGATGACGAGCGCTTTGCGCTCCTTGTCGGTCATGCCCTCACCCCGCTGCGCCAAGCGGTGCATGATGTTCTCGACCACGATCACCGCGCCATCCACAATGATGCCGAAATCAATCGCGCCCAAGGCCAGCAGGTTCGCCGGGACCCCCATGATTTTGAGCCCCATGAATGTGGACAGTAAAGCCAGCGGAATCAACACCACCACGGCCAAACTGGCACGCAGGTTGGATAAAAAAACATAAAGGACCAGGGAGACCAGCAGCGCGCCTTCGATCAAATTTTTAAAGACCGTGGTCAGCGTTTTGTTCATCAGCCAAGTGCGGTCATAAAACGGCACGACTTGCACGCCCTTGGGCAGCCTGCGCTCGTTCAGTTCCAGGAGTTTTTCCTTGACGCCCTTGAGCACCACGCTTGGGTTTTCACCTTTGCGCATGATGACGATGCCTGTGACCACATCGTTGTCCATGTCCTGACCCACAACGCCCAGGCGCGGCACAGCGCCTATTTGTACGCTGGCCACATCCCGCACCAAAATGGGTGTGGCGTTGCGCGTGGCAACCACCACTTGACCGATTTCTTCGGGCGAGCGCAAAAGACCAATCCCGCGAATGGCAAATTGCTGCAGACCTTGTGCAACGTAACTGCCGCCCGCGTTGGCATTGCCGCGCCCCAGCGCCTCCAGCAAGTTCTGAAGTGTCAATTTGTGAGCACGGAGTTTTTCCATGTCCGGTTGAACTTCGTATTGCTTGATAAAGCCGCCCATGGCGACCACATCCGCCACACCGGGGACTTGGCGCAAGGCGCGCTCAACCACCCAGTCTTGCAAGGTGCGCAGTTCCGTGGTGGACTGACCGTCGCCGCGCAATCGGTAACGCATGATTTCGCCCACAGGCGTGGCGTTGGGTGCAATGTTCGCTTCCACACCCGGGGGCAGGGAGACGCCTCGCAAGCGCTCGTTGACTTGCTGGCGGGCAATGTTCACATCGGCGTTGTCGTTGTAAGTGACGACCGTGAAAGACAAACCAAACTGGGTGTGCGAAAACACCCGAATCGAGTTGGGCAGGCCCGCCAGCGCCACCTCGATGGGCAACGACACTTGTTTCTCGACTTCTTCTGCCGCACGACCAGGGTAGAGCGAGATCACCGTCACTTGTGTGTCCGTGACATCGGGAAAGGCTTCGACCGAGAGATTTTTGAAAGCGATGACACCTGCCATCACAAACAACAGCGTGCCCAGCATGATGAACAGAGGCTGGTGCAGTGCGTAATGGATGAGCTTTTTCATGGTTTGGCCTGTGTCGCCACCTTGGCGGTTTCCTGCGCAATCAGCAATTCACGCGCCAAAAGCAAACCGTTTTGGCTGACGACCAGATCACCAGGCTTGAGACCTTCGCTGATCAAAACCTGTTTGGCGCCCCCGTATGACACGGTCACATCACGCGACTCGAACACACCTGGCTGGCTTTCTACAAAAACATAATGTTTGTTGCCACGCAGGAACACCGCCGTGGCAGGCACCTCGAGGCTTTCGCCAACTTTGCGGTCGTAACGCACTTTGGCCAGCATTTCGTTTTTCAACAGGCGTTGAGGGTTGTTCACGAGGGCGCGGACCTTGATGGTTCGAGTGGTGGGGTCGATTTGGTCGGTGATCGCTTGCACAACCGCCTCGAACTTTTGATCGGGCAAGTGGGCCAACAGCAAGCTGACTTTGGCGCCCAAACGCAAATCTTTCAGATCGGCTTCTTGTGCATCGATTTGTACCCACAAACTGCTGGGGTCAGACACCACAAAAATCGGTTGGCCGGCCCCGTCTGGGCGGACTTCTTGGCCTGGATTCAGGTTGCGCTCGACGACCACGCCACGCATGTCGCTGCGCAGGCCCAGCTGCTGGTTCACGCCTGAGGCACTGCCGTACAGGCTGGTGCGCGCTTGGGCTCTGGCCACCTCGGCTTGGGCGCGTGCGGCATCGGCTTCGGCTTGCTCAAGGTCTTTGCGGGCCACCACACCGGCTTCAAACAGTTCGCGCTGACGTTGCAGGGCCTGGCGAGCCAGTGTCGCGTCCGCTTGCGCGCGCGAGGTGTCGGCCTGTGCTGAACCGAATTCTGGTGAGGCCAGTTGTCCCAGCACCTGGCCTGCGCCAACCGCTTGCCCGACATCGGCGGTGATGTGGGTGACTCGGCCCGCAAACGCGGGGTAAATGCGCTGGGTTTTTTCTTCGTTCCAGACCAAACGGGCAGGCAATTCGACCGTGAGGGCTTTGGCTTCCACAGCGGGCGTGCTGACCAACAAAGGCAGTTGCGGGTGCCCTGCGGGGTAGCGCAGTTGGTTGTTCTGGATGATGGGCAGGGGCGTTGCCGCCACGGGCTCGGCTTTGTCCTGGCAGGCGGCAAGGGCCACCAAACTCATGATGGCGATCAGGGTGGGGATTTTTTTCAAAGACATGTTGTGCTCAAGGTGTGCGATGGGCTGCAGGCATCAGGGTTTTGTGGTGTCGCTGGCGCTGCGCAATTGCCAGGTGCCCAGGGCTTTGGCGTGTTCGCTGCGCACGGCCAAGGCTTCGAGTTGTGTGGACTTGAGGGTGCGGCGCGCATCGAGCAAGTCGGTCAAAGTCAGCCCCCCTTTGCTGTAAGCCAGCTCGGCCTGCGCAGCGACTTGTGTGGCTTGCGGGACGATCAGTTCCTCGTAAATTTTCACGCGCCCGGCGCTGGCCTGCCAACCCTGCATCAGGGCCATCAGTTCGCTGTGCGCTTGCAGGCGGGTTTTTTGCAGCAGGTCCTGGCTTTGTTGTTCTTGTGCCAATGCGCGGCCAATTTCGCCATCAAAACGCTGGCTGCCCGCGAGCGGCACCGAAATGCGCAGTGCGAGCAAACGGGTGGATGTGCCTGGGTAATGGTCGAAGGACGCGCCGATGCTGGGGTCTGTGCTGCGCAGGGCCTGCGCCGCTTGTAAGGCGGCCTGGGCTGCGGCCACACGTTCGCGCGCTGCCAGTACATCGGGGCGCTGTTCGACCAAGGCGTCGATGGTGGCCTCGGTTCCTGCGGCCAGGGCGTTGTTGGCCGGCCAGTCGCCTTCCGCCGTCCACCCGCCGACAGGTGGTTTCTGTCCGGTCCAGATCGACAAAGCTTGCGTGGCTTGTTGTTGTTCCAGCTGGGCGCTGTGCACGTCGGCGCGGGCGCGCTCAGCTTCGATGCGTGTGCGTGCTGCCTCTTGCGCCGACAGGTCGCCAGCTTTGAAGCGGCGGCCCGCGGTGTCGGCGAGTTGTTGGGCGCTTTGGGCGATGCCCTGCACGGTTTGCAGGCGGCGCTGCGCTGCCAGCAGGTCATAGAACGCGTTTTGTGCCCCGATCTGCTGAATGACGGTCATGTCTGTGCCGTCGGCCTGAGCCGCACGCGCGCTGCGCTCGGCCACCTCGGTGCGCAGGGCGCGTTTGTTGCCGCGCTCCCAGGTCCAGTCCAGACCCAGTGATTTGTCCAGGCGTTTTTTGGTCCAGAACGAGCCGCCACCCACACCGTTTTGTAGGTCGATGGACGAGACGCCCGCCGACAGCGTGGGCGCAGGCGCGCGGTCGGCCGCCAGCACGTCTGCCCGGGCGGCGTCTGCTGCACGCTGTGCCGCCGTGACGTCGGGGTTCTGGCGGGCCGCTTGCAGCACCTGCTCCAAGCGTACGGCAGACGGTGCCGCCAGCGTGTCTGCTGCGTGGGCGGCCGTGGCCATCCATGGGGTGGCCGTGCCCATGAGGGCGGCCGTCAAAAACAAGTGTCGTATGCTCATGACTTGTTTATCTGCGATGCGGCCTGACCAACACCTGACTCAGGGTGTCTCGGGGGTGACGAGCAGGGTCTGACAGGGGTTTCAGGGGCATGCGCATTCTTTTGGTGGAAGACGATCCGGTGTTGCAAGCGGTCATGCTGCGCAGTTTGGCCGATGCCGGCCATCGGGTGGACCCGGCGTCCGACCTGGCCACTGCCGTTCACCTGTGGCGCGTGCAGGCGTTTGACGCCGTGCTGCTGGACCTGAACCTGCCCTTGGCCGACCGCCAAAGCGCTGACATGGGCAGTGGCCTCACTTTGTTGCGCGAGATGCGTGCCAAGGGCGACAAAACCCCGGTGCTGGTGCTGACCGCGCGCAACCGCACCGACGAGCGCATCGCCGGGCTGGACGCTGGTGCTGACGATTACCTGGGCAAACCCTTTGACTTGGCCGAAGTCGAGGCCCGCTTGCGCGCGCTGGTGCGCCGCAGTCAGGGCACGGACGATCAGACCCAGGTGGGCCAGTTGGTGCTCGACCGCAAAGGCCGCCGCGTGCTGGTGGCCGCCGAAGAGCTGGTGCTGCCCGCCCGAGAGCTTGAAGTGCTTTGGGAGCTCATGACCCCCCCAGGCCGCACCTTGAGCAAAAAAGACCTGTCCAACAAACTCTCGGACTTTGACGGCGCGCTGGCCGACAACGCACTGGAAGCCTTCATTTCGCGGTTGCGCAAAAAACTGCTCCATTCAGGCGCGTCGATCAGGACTTTGCGCGGCATTGGCTATCTCATGGAAGAAGAGCGGCCATGAACAAGGCCCCTCCCCGTTCTTTGCGCGCGCGCTTGTTGCGACATGTGATCGTGCCCTTGGCCGTCACTTGGTTGCTGGGCACTTGTTTGGCTTTGGGTGTCTCCCGCTATTTCACGCAACAGGCGTTCGATCGCGCTTTGCTCGACGACGCTTATGCCGTGGCCCGCCATGTGCGTATGGACCAAGGCGCTTTGACTTTGGACCTCACAGCGACCGAGATGAGCACGCTGCTTTTTGACCAAAACGAATCGCTTTACTTTGCTGTTTATTTGCCCGATGGGCGTTTGTTGGCGGGTCATCCGGGTTTGTGGGTTGACCGTGAGGGTGCATCGTCTTTGCCGAAATTTTCTGAAATCACTTTTCTGAATCGATCATTGCGCTCCGTGGTGGTGGATCGCCAAAATCCTTTGCCATTCACGGTTGTCTTGGCCCAGACAACCAGCAGTCAAGATCGCTTGCTTGAGCAGCTTTTGTTCATTTCCGTGGCACCACAAGTGTTGCTTTTGATTTGGCTGGCATGGTGGTTGCGGCGTGTGATTCAGGAAGATGTGCAACCTCTGATGGACCTGGAACAGGCCGTGGCGCAGCGCGACGCCTACGACCTGACGCCCGTGGCTGTTTCCAACCGAACCCGGGATGTGCAACGTTTGGCCGAGGTGGTGAATGACTTGTTTTTGCGCATTGGCCAAAGCGTGCGCGCGCAAAGAGAGTTTGTTGGCAATGTGGCCCATGAGTTGCGCACGCCTTTGGCGGGGGTGCGTGCGCTGGCCGACTATGCCCTGTCTCAGTCCGACCCCAAGGTCTGGCAAGAGCAGTTGCGCAGCATTGCCCAAAGCCAGGAGCGGGCCAGCCACTTGGTTGACCAGCTGTTGGCCTTGGCTTTGGCCGAAGAAGCCGAACAAGCTTTGCAGCCGCAGCGCATCGCACTTGACGAGGTGGTGCGCGACACGCTGATGCGCCACCTGCACCGCGCCGACGCGCTGGATGTGGACCTCGGTGCGCGCGGGCTCGATGTCCCTGTGGTCGTGCTGGCGCAACGCGCTTTGATCGAAGGCGTGCTCGACAACCTGATCGACAACGCGCTGCGATACGGATTGCCAGAAGCCCCACTGGAGCGCCACGTCACGGTCGAAATCGGCCATGACCCGCAGACCGCGCAGGTGGTGCTGTCGGTGCTGGACAACGGCCCGGGCATCACCGAAGCGCAGCGCACCCGAGTGCTCAGCCGTTGGGGTCAAGGCAGCGCAGGGGAAGCCCTCAAGCAGGGCTCGGGCCTGGGCCTGGCCATCGTGTCGGAATACGCCCGCATCTTGGGGGCGACGCTGACCCTGGGCGCGGGCGACGAAGGCCTGGGCCTCAAGGTCAGTTTGGCTTTTGCCGATCAGCCCAATGTCGGGTAATCGAGGTAACCGGCTTCGCCGCCGCCATACAGCGTGGCGCGCTCGACGGTGTTGAAGGGGCCGCCTTGTTGGAGGCGCGCACCCAGGTCGGGGTTGGCGATGAAGGGGCGGCCAAACGCCACCAGATCGGCACCTTCGGCCAGGGCTTGGTTGGCCAGCGGCAGGTCGTAGCCGTTGTTGACCATCCAGGCGCCTTGTCCACCTGCAGCGCGGTAAGTTTGGTGCAGCGCGGCGTAGTCAAACGGTGCCGGACCTTGCTGGTGGTCGCGCGGGCCGCCTGTGGAGCCTTCGATGACGTGTACAAAGGCCAGACCCAGAGGGGCCAGTGCCTTGATGACATGCGTGAACAGGGGCTGCGGCGCATCGTCGCTGGCGTCGTTGGCGGGCGTTACGGGCGAGAGGCGGATGCCCGTGCGATCGCCACCAATTTCGGCCACCACGGCCTGCATCACTTCTTGCAAAAAGCGGGCGCGGTTGTCGATGCTGCCGCCGTAAGCGTCGCTGCGGTGGTTGCTGCCGCTGCGCAAGAACTGGTCAATCAGGTAGCCGTTGGCCGCGTGTACTTCCACGCCATCGAACCCGGCGGCCATCGCATTGCGGGCGGCGTGGCGGTAGTCCTGCACGATGCCGGGCAGCTCAGAGGCGTCCAGCGCGCGGGGCGCTGAGGTGTCCATGAACTTGGCTTGACCATCGACCAGCAACACGGTTTTGGTTTTGGCGGTGATGGCCGAAGGGGCCACGGGCGCAGCGCCGCCGGGTTGCAAGCTGGTGTGTGAGACGCGGCCCACATGCCACAGTTGCATCACGATTTTGCCGCCTTCGGCGTGCACGGCGTCGGTCACTTGTTTCCAGGAGGCGACCTGCGCCTCGCTCCAAATGCCGGGCACATCGGCATAGCCTTGGCCTTGGTGGCTGATGGCCGTGGCCTCGGTGATGATCAGGCCCGCACCCGTGGTTGGGTTGGCACGTTGGCGGTAATAGGTAGCCATGCGGGCATTTGCCAGCGAGCCCGGAGCGCGATTGCGTGTGAGGGGGGCCATCACGATGCGTGAGGCCAGGTGCATGGCGCCGACTTGGCGGGGTTCAAACAAAGAGGTCATGGGGTCCATTCAAAGGTGTGGGTGTGGTTCAGGACAAGAGGTCACAAAGCGTAGTCGGGGCTCTCGCGCGCCAGCTTGCGGAGCAATGACGGCCAGACAAACGCACCGCCCAAACCGCCCGTTTGCACCCGCATGGCATTGGCCACGCCCGTCACAATTTGGGGGTTGACGGCCGTGAGGTCTGCCGCGCCAGACTGACCCGCCAACGCGTCGACTTGGATTCGGCAAGTGTTCTCAAAGGTGTACATCGACAAGAAGGCATCGGCAATTGTCTTGCCCACCGTGAGCAGACCGTGGTTGCGCAGCATCAGAAAATTGGCTTCGCCCAGATCGGCTTGCAAACGCAGTTTTTCATCGTCGCGAATGGCCACACCTTCGTAGCCGTGGTACGCCAGCGAGGCCAGCACAAAGGTGCTTTGCTGGCTGATGGGCAGCACGCCATGCGACTGTGCGCTCACCGCCACCCCGGCACGCGTGTGGGTGTGCAGCACGCAACCAGCATCGTGCCTCGCTTCGTGTACCGCGCTGTGGATCACAAAGCCTGCGGGGTTCACGGGAAATGGCGTGTCGTGCAGCTTGTTGCACTGCATGTCGACTTTCACCAGGCTGGACGCGGTGATCTCATCGAACATCAGGCCGTAGGGGTTGATCAAAAACTGGTGGTCATCCCCCGCTACCGACTCGGGCAGTTTGGCGCTGATGTGCGTGAACACCAAGTCGCTCCAGCCGTACAAGGCGACCAGGCGGTAGCAGGCGGCCAAATCCAAGCGCAATTGCCATTCGTCGGGGTGAACGCTGTCTTTCAGGGATGGAGTGTTGAACGCCATGAGGAGTCTCCGAGGTCAAAATTCCAGCTTACCCATGAACTGGCGGACGCCATGACGTGTTGGTGACTGGCTCAGTGTGGGCCATCTGGCCGTGTGAGGTCTTCAAGTCGCGTCAGGTAAATCCGTGCAAACGCACCTTGATCGTCTGAAGGGCCACACATGTCGAGCGAGGCCTGCAATTGACGGCACACGGCGGGGCGTTCCGGTTGCCCAAAAATCTTGCAGCGCAGCTGGTCGTCGAGTTGCACACAAGGCACGCCAGCGGGTTTGCCTTGGGGCATGCCGGGAATGGGCGAGGAGATAGAGGGGGCGGTGCAGCAAGCGGCGCAGCCGGGGCGACAAGCCAAACGCATGTGGTTCATCGTGGCCACAGCGCCCACAGTTGCAAGGGCTGTTTCACGCGTCCGGCCAACTCACCCGCTTCGGCCCCAGAGCCTGCGTAATAGTCGGCCCGCACGGCACCCACGATGGCGGTGCCCGTGTCTTGGGCCAAGACCAAACGGTCCAAATTGGTTTGGGGGCCTTCAGATTTCAGCCAAACGGGCGTGCCGTAGGGAATGCTGCCCCGGTCCACCGCGATCGAGCGACCCGCGGTAAGGGGCACGCCTTGCGCGCCTTTGGGGCCGGGCGGCACCGTGCCCACAGTCAGTGCTTCTTCCTTGAAGAACACCACACGCGGGTTTTGCCACAGCAACTCGTTGACCCGCGAGGGGTTGCGGTCGATCCAGGCTTTGATGCCCGGCCAAGAGGCGTCGCGGATCAGTTGCTGGTCCAGCAGCCAGCGGCCGATGCTTTTGTAGGGTTGGTCGTTGGTGCCCGCAAACGCCAGACGCACCAGGCGCTGACGGCCGTCGGCCTCGGTCACGTTGATCAGGCCCGAGCCTTGGATGTGCAGCACCATCGCGTCGACCGGGTCGGCCAGGTAAACCAGTTCCTTGCCCCGCAAAGCCGCGCGGGCTGCGGGCAGGGTTTCCATCTCTTGTCGGGTGTACCAAGGCTTGCGGGCATTCAGCTGATTGGGCAGACCATAGAGCGGCACATTGAAGCCTGCGCGTGCTTGTCGCTGTGCGTTCAGAACGGGTTCGTAATAGGCGGTCAACAAACCATTGCCCGCGGGTGTGGGCGATTCGACCCGGTAAGCCTGCAACTTTTGCCGAATCCATTGGCGCTGAATGGACGCAGAGGCGCTGGCCAATTGCCTGATTTCGGGGCACAGGGCGGCCCATCCTGCGGCCGGACGCGTGCAGCTTTGCAGCCAAGCAGGCCAAGCCTCGTGCAGGGCATCGGTGTCCAAGCCCGGCAAGTCGGACCAAGGCACCGGGACCCAACGGCTTTTGGCTTGTGTGATGACGGGTGGCAAGGGGCCTTGGCTCAGATCGGGCGACGCGTTGGCGTTGGTGGCAGATGGCCGTGCGGGCTCGGGTTCATCCAGCACCGGGGAGACCGAACACGCCACGAGGCTGCCTACAATGGCGGCGATCAAACCGCTGAAGACCGTCTGGCGGTAACCCCAAAATGGAAACTTGTTCATGGCGCTTATTTTGCTAGAAGCCTTGTTGGCCTTGCTGCTGTTCGTCGTCATCGTGTGGTGGACCATGTTTTCAGGGCGCAAAAATGGCGAGCTTCCCCCAGCCGAACAAAAAGACCCTGACGACAAAGCACCCTGATCGTGACACCCACGATTCACTTCAGTCGAGCAACGTGCCCGCACCTTCGAAGCGTTGCGCGTAATAGCGGTTGTTCAGTTGGTCAACCCTGACGCCCGTGCGGGGGTTGCTGGCGTGCACAAAGCGGCCATCGCCCACATAAATGCCCACATGCGAATGGCGAGCGCCCAAGGTGTTGAAGAACAACAAGTCGCCAGGTTGGATGCGCGAGGGATCGACCGGTCGGGTTTTTTTACCCAGATCGGCCGAGCTGCCGCGCACAGGCAAACCAGCGGCTTCGCGGTACACATGCGACACCAAACCCGAGCAGTCAAAGCCTGTGGCCGGGCCACGCCCGCCCCAGCTGTAAGGCGTATCGAGCAAGGACAGGGCGAACAAGGCCAAGTCATTGCGCTTGGGGTGGTAAGCCGTGTCGATGGGTGAGGGTGAAGATGGAGATGTGGACGTTGGTGGCGGGGCGACATCGCGCAGTTTGGAGACGGATGAGCACCCAGACATGAGCAAGGCCCAGGCCAAGAGCACGCCAGCAAGCTTCGCTGAGGCGCTGAAGCGGCCAAGTGGTGAACGCGCCGTGCTCCACTTCATGTCAAGGCCCGCATCAAATTGGCCAATTCAACAGCCGATTTCACTTCCATTTTGTCAAACACGCGTGAGCGGTGAACCTCAACGGTGCGCACACTGATGTCGAGCTGGTCGGCGATCAGTTTGTTGGGCAAACCCTCGACCACCAGGCGCATCACATCGTGTTCGCGTTCGGTCAGCTCGCTCAAGCGCGATTGCAAAAACGCTTGTTGCGTGCGGGCCTTCAGGCGTTCTTGAGACAGCAGCAAGGCCTGTTCGATCCGGTCAACCAGGGCGTTGTCTGAAAAGGGTTTTTCACAAAAATCAAACGCCCCGCGTTTGACGCTGTCCACCGCAGTGGGAACGTCGGCATGCCCTGTCAAAAAAATCACGGGCCAGGCTTGCGAGATGCCGCTGGTTTGCAGGTGTTCAAACAAGGCCAGCCCACTCATGCCGGGCATGCGCACATCCAGCAAAATGCAGCCGGCTTGTTTGGGCAGTGCCATGCTGAGGGGGGGCGGTAAAGCCGTGCCGGCAGGCGACTCACCCGGCAAGGTGGTTTGCAGCATGTCCCAGAAGGCTTCTGCGCTGTCATAAGACTCGCTCAACAAGCGCCGCGTGCGCAGCAACCAAGCCATGCCTTCGCGCACGCCGATGTCGTCGTCCACGATGTAGACCGTGCTGTCAAAAGGGAGTTGCATGGCGCAATTTTAGGCGGTGGCCACAGGCAGGGTGAAACGAAACACTGTGCCTTTGGGGGTTTGGGCTTCAAACTCCAGTTGACCGCCGTGTTGTTCGATCACGGTGCGGCAAAGGCTCAGGCCCAGCCCCATGCCTTCTGCTTTGGTGGTGAAGAAGGGGTTGAACAACTGCGCAGCCACCTCGGGCCCAATGCCTTCGCCCAGGTCGGTCACCGTGAATTCAACGCCGGCATCTTCGGCATGTGGCCCTGCACGTTGGACTTGCAGCACCAACACCCGGTCGCGGCACTGCGGC
The DNA here is from genome assembly GCF_002778285.1 of Limnohabitans sp. 15K. GTDB lineage: Bacteria > Pseudomonadota > Gammaproteobacteria > Burkholderiales > Burkholderiaceae_C > Limnohabitans_A. The sequence goes on along the minus strand of NZ_NESM01000001.1, from coordinate 1,667,020 downwards.
ACATCCATGGCTTGCATGCCGTTGCGCGCCAGATTGAGCAATACCTGCTCGACCATGGTGCGGTCACACCAGACGGGAGGCAAACCGGCCGCGACCCGCATGTGCACACGCACTTGCAACTTGCGTGCTTGCAGGTTCATCAGCGGCGCGACGGCGTCCAGCAGGGCTTGGGGTTGTACAGGTTCTCGGCTTTGGTCGCGCCTGCGCACAAAGTCGTGCACGCTGTTGATGACGCGTCCGGCCCTTTCAGCCTGTTCGGCAATGCGCCGCAAGGCCATGTGGACATCGTCCAGCGTTTGCGGCACGGCTTGAGGGTCTTGCAGCAGGTTGAGTGAGCCATTGGCGTAACTGGCAATGGCAGCCAAAGGTTGGTTCAGTTCATGGCTGAGCAATGAGGCCATCTCGCCCACCGTGGCCAAGCGGGCGGTGGCTTGAAGCCGTTCTTGGCTGGCGCGCGAGAGTTCTTCGATGCGGCGCTGTTCGCTGATGTCGATCACCGCACCCATCCAACCCGTTTGTTCGCCTTGAACGCTGATCAGCGGGGCTTCGATGATCAGCACCGGGAAGCGCTCGCCGTCTTGCCGCATGAACACCGACTCAAAACCTTCTCGAGGAGGCACGTTGCCGGCCATGCGAATCGCTTGGCGTTGCTGGTATTCGTCCACCATCTCGGGCGGCCAATAGGGCATGGGGGCGTTTTTGCCGATCAGCGCCTCCGCCTCCCACCCCACCATTTGGCAAAACGCCGGATTGACATAGGTGATGCAGCCTTGCAGGTCGCGGGCCCGAAGACCGGTGACCAACGAGTCCTCCATCGCTTTGCGAAAGGCGAGGGCCTCGGCCAGATCGCTTTCGGCCTTTTGCCGCCTGCGTGCATCTTTGGTGAGCAACACCATGACCGTGATCAGCGCCATTGACATGCCGGTGACCAAGGCCGTCAGCACGTTGGGAAACAAATCGGGCTTTCCGCGTCGACCGTCCATGCGCAGCAACAAGGTGTTGCCTGGCAAATCCACGAGTTGCTGGCTGGTGAAGACCCGTTGTTCGCCCCGTTGTGTACCCGCGATGGCCAGTCGCGTGCCGTCTGGCTCTACGAAAGACAACTCGTTGTTGCGCCCGAATGTGGGGCCCAGCCGCTCGGTCAGCAATTCTTGCAGGCTGTAAGTCACCACCATGTAAGCCATGAGTTCACCCGTTTGCGTCACAGGCAGGCACAACTCCATCACTTCAATGCCCAGACCATCGCTTCGAGGCAAAAAATACGTGCTGGAGAAAGCGGGACCGTTCAGCCGTTTGGCCCGCTGGCAAGCTTGATTCGCCTCGTTCAGCACCTCTGAGCGTGCCATCCGTTCAAACACGGGCCCCCGCAGTGGCGAGTCGGCAAAGGCTTGCAGTTGCCATGATGTGTCGCGCCACTCCACGCGCAACCAGTCTCGGTTGTCACGCAACAGCTCCAATATTTTGGGTTGCCATTCGGCGGGTGCAAACGGCTCGGACTGCAGCGCCTGCAAGGCCTGCACTTGCCGAGACAGGCTGCCGCGCAAATCGCTGACCGCGTTGGCGGTATCGTGTTCCAGTTCAGCCTGCACTTGGCTGGCTTCGTAACGTCCGGCCAGCCAAACCAGTGTCACCAAAACGGCCAACACCAGGCCAATCAACGCAGTCCACAATGAACGGCGACCCGAACCCCAAGGCAAAGATTCGTCGAGTTTGCTTCGAACCTGCTTGATCAACCGATGCCAGCCAGACATCAGGCGAATTGCGCCAATCAGTGTCATGCGTGTCAAGGCGTTGTGTTGACGGCAGGAGATGCTTTCGCATCGCTGTTGACTTTGGTCACCCGGGGCTCAGCCCAGCTGCCATCGATCAGGAATTCTTGGGTGTTGACTTTGATCAAAGGCTTTTGCAAAAACAACTGCGCCAAAAAGGCCGTCAGCCCCACCACGGGGTTGACTGCAATGCCTGCGACCAATGAGGCCGTGCCGGCATCCAGAGACGGCAAGATCACGGCCCTCAATTTTTGGGTTTCCTGAGCAATATCGGCCGATCCGTCGAGTTGCACGAGTGCATTGACGCCTTTGATTTGCAAGTTCCGCGTCTGTGCAATTCCCTGGACGATCGTGACATCTCCGCGCACCGAGTCGAATGCAAAACCGTCGTAGAAGACATCCCGAAAATCCAGCAACAAGCGACGTGGCAGCGCCTGCAGACTCAAGACACCCAGCAACTTGGCTACACCTGCATCGGCTTTGAGAAATTGGCCACGCCCCATGGAGATGCCGAACTGCCCTGACATGCTGGGGTAGTGCAACGCCAATGGCGAGCCTTGCCATGACACAAGGCCCTCCATTTGTCCCGAGCCTCCGCGCAAAGCGTTGGGTGTTCCTAAGCGGGTCAGCAGGGCGCCAGCATCTGAGACATCCAGCTTGAAGTTCATCTGTGTTTTGCGTTGTGTGCCACCTTCGTTGGCCTTTGTCCAACGACCGGTGCTGCGCAAATTGGCCTCGGGCAAGGTGATGTTGAGTTTGCTCAGTTGCCATTCGGCACCTGTTTTGGTGCGTATTTTGGGTTGCTCGGTGTTGATGGCTTCGATCTCGACACGACCGAGTTTTTTGCCCCTCAACTCCAGTTGTTCCACGACGATATCGAGCGCAGGCAAATTGACAGGGGGTGTGTCGAGCAGGCCTTCGACTTCGGACACGCTAGAGGGCGGCAAGTTCAGCCGTGACAAGCGTGCGTACAGGTGACCCAGCTGATCGCCCACAGCTTGGCTGTAGACCACATGCCCGTTGAGTTCACGCGCATCGATGTTCACGCGCCAAGTGTTCCCTTCGCGCAAGCCGCCTGCCACCACTTGGTGCAAGGTGCGGCCATCGGCTTGAATGGCGTTGGCTTGCAGGCCGATGCGTGTGGGGGCATAGGCTTGCCAGGCGTTGGCCGCTAAGGCAGATGGCCCGGCTGATGTGCCCGTGTTTTGAGGCAAGAGGTTTTGCCAATCGTCCAGCGATAAGTTGTCAAGCGCCACGGTGGCGCTCACACCCGCAGCCGGCATGGCTGGGGCTTGAGAAGCTGGCAAACCTAAGGTCAAACTGCCGCGCAAAACCACAGGTTCTCGCCCCGACACATCCCTGACGTACTGGGCCGAGGCGATGCTGCCCCATTCCAATTGAAGCTGCTCCCGCAGACCCGCGCCTGCGCCCAATATGCGTGTGCGAAAGGACAGTGGCGTGCTGGTTGCGGCAGATTTGCCCATAGGGGCAGGCAAGCTCAGGGCCAAGCCATCGAGCTGTGTTTGCAGCGTGAACTCTGGCTGTCCCTGTCGCCAGCCCAGTTGTGCGGTGTAAGAGGTGCCACCACTCGTTTGTTTGGCCCACCCATTGAGCGGTGCAATTTCTTTGGCCTGTCGCAGTCCTTCGGCCGTCACTTGGCCTTGGGCACGCAATTGCAGAGCGATGTCGTTGCTGCCTGGCGTTGGCCGCATACCGCCCTCGATGCGCACCGTTCCACCCAGCATGCGCGCTTGGGTGCCGTTCAGGCTGAAGCCCGCTTCGGTGAATTGCACATTGCCCTGGAGTTTTTCCAGCAAAGGCACATCGGGTGTCATGCGCACGTCGTTCCCGGTCAGTGCCACGGTGCCTTGGACTTTGGTGTTGTTGGGCGTGAGCAAGGGCACGGTCAACTTGAAACGGGTTTGCAGGGTGCCTGTGGCTTGTGTTTGGCGCAATGCGCCAGACAGCAAGGCATCCAAGGGTGACTTTTGCACCAGGCTCAGCACTTGGTTGGCGGGGCCTTTGTTTTCAGCGACAACGCTCAGTACCGCCCCATTGACCATGTCGGGTATGTCGACTTCACCGTCGTTCAACTGCAGGCCGGTTCGTGCGTCATCCAGCCGTGCCGAGGCCTTGCTCAGCTTCATGCCCAAACGGTCAAAGACCAGTTGGCCCGTCAGCTTGTGCAAAACAGGCCATGGCAGGCTTTGAGGCGGCAGCAAGGCCGCTGGCCAGTAATCCAGCTCCACATCTTGAATGCGCCCAGCAAAACGAAACTCGCCGTCTTTGGGGTTGGCGAAAGGCAGTTTGGCCAAATCACCTTTGACCTTGATTTGCACATCCGAGTAAACCCCTTTGCGCACCGCGTCGCGCACATATTGGCGCACGTCTTTGGGCAAACTCACAGGCAAGTAGCGGTGAGCGCGTACTGCGTCGACCTGCTTGATTTTGCCTTGCAGTTCCAATTTGCCAGGCCCTTCGCCCGTGGCGGAGGGATGCCATTGACCTTGCCATTCGCCTTGCAAGTCGGTGTTGCTCAATTGGAGTTTCCACTCAGGCACATGCCACTTCCCGGCCTCGTGTTTGACCAGGGCATGCGCGTGCAAGGTCTGCACACGGACCTCGGCTTCGTCCAACACGCCCGGCAAAAACACGGCACCATCCGCCCTCATGTCCACGTCGATCCGGCCGCGGTCCTGGTTCAGGTTGACTTTGACGTGTGCTTCTTTGACGCCTGGCCATCTGTGGGCCGGATGTGTGGACGCGCCTTCTGACGGTGGAAGGGTCAGTTTTTGCAGTGCAATTTGGGCCTCGTAAGTCAGGGGCTTTTCCCAGTCACCTTGCCAGCGCCATTGCAGCGCATCGACTTGCCCACTGACGGTTTGCTGTTCTAAGAGCTGCCGCCAAACTTCTGGCAAAGGCATGCGCAAGGCCATGTTGCGCATGGCCAAGAGGTCGAGCTGATCGGCTTGCAGTTGGCCTCGTGCGGGGGTTTTGCCTTGAGGGCGGGTGAAGGCCAGAGACACGTTGCCGCCAGGCCAAGCCAAGCCTTGATCGCTGACAAAGGCCAGCTGCTGGGTCGAGAATTCAAACCCCAATGGATTGACCTTGGCCCCCAAACGGCCAGACAAACGCTCAAAACTCAATGGGGGTTTGTCGGCGGCCCATGCCGCTTGCAGTCCGGTGAGGTTCACATCGGCCAGACCGCCCGCCCATTGCCCTTGGGTCACATCGCTCCACACACGCAGGCTGCCTTGGCCAGAGGCCATCTGAACGTTCGCAGGCAAGTGCGGGCTCAATTGCGCCAAGTCGATGTTCGGGAGATCGGCGTAAACCTGCCCTGTCCAGTCTGACCACCGACCCGGATGCAGTGACAACAGGTTGCGCTTGAAACGCCCCATGCTGACAAAACGCTGTCCCCATTCGGTGGGGGGTGTGGCGTCCACGCGCACATCGTGGTGCCTCGCCGAGTTGCGCAGCACCACATCCACATCGCTCAGCGACAAGGTTTGGGGCGGAGAAGACGTTGGGGCAGATGGTGTGCTTTCACGGGTCCAGTGCAGGGTGCCGCCACGCACAATCACTTCGCGTTGCGCGAACAACCAATCTGCAACAGCGTTGTCAGCGCCCGTGCTCTGTGTCCATTCGAGTCCTGCGACTCGCCAGTGGCCATTGGCCATGAGCCGAATGTCCAGCTCTGGTGCATCCAGCACGAGTTGTTCCAGTTTCAAACCCAAGACCGAGCGCACACTGATGGCGATCCCCACTTTGGGCAGATGCAAAGCGGTGCGCCCTTCGGGGTCGAGCAAAGCGATGTCGCGCAATTCAAACGAGGGCGCCCAACCGGTCGATTCGGCCGAGATTTGGCCAATGCGCACCGGAACCCCGAGGGTTTGTTGGGCCAAGCGTTCCAGCGCTGGGCGGTGGTCGCCGATTCGCGGCACAATCCAAAAATGCAGGGTTGCCCAGCCCATGCCCAGCACAAGACCTACGCACAACAAGGCCCATGCGACGAGCCGCACAGCGAGCGACAGCACATGGATCAGGCGATGGAAAAGTGGCAAAGAGGGTGCAAGCATTTGAATCAGAAAGTCAGCAGGAATTATGACCCGCAGCCAGCCGATGGACGTGACCGCCGCTACAAATGATGTCAGTCCTGACGATTTGCCGATGTATTCACGATTTTTGCAGCGTTTGCACCGCCGTTATGCGGATGTCTTGCCTTTGTTGCCCCCCGGCCCGCCTACCCGCGATGGCTTAGAAACGGCATTTGCCGCCTTGCGGGCGACGGGTATTGACATCAGCGCGGCTTTGCGTGTGCTGCGCCAACTGACCCTGGAGCGCTTGGCCCAGCTGGACTGCCGTGGGCAGGCGAGCCTGGAGGTGGTGACCCATGGCATGACCTGGTTGGCCGAAGTGACACTGGACATCGCTTGGCGGCAAGTCATGGCCGATTTGGATGGCTTGCACGGCGCACCCACCAAACCTGACGGCCAACGCGCCGAGATGTGGGTCATCGGCATGGGCAAGCTTGGGGCCCGAGAGCTGAACGTGTCGAGTGACATCGACTTGATTTACGTGTACGACGAAGATGGCCAAAGTTTGGGCAACAGCGAAGACCGCAACAAGGTGTCGTGCCAGGAGTACTTCACCCGCGCCGTCAAGCGCATGTACGCCCTGATTGGCGACACCACCGAACACGGCTTTGTGTTCCGTGTGGACCTGGCCCTGCGACCCAATGGCAATTCGGGCCCCAGCGTGGTGTCGCTCGGTGCGCTGGAAGAGTATTTGCTGGTGCAAGGCCGTGAGTGGGAGCGCTTTGCTTGGATGAAAAGCCGTGTGGTCGCGCCCCGCAGTGCGGTGGCCAATGGCTCGGCCCAGGCGCTGCGTGCCGTGGTGCTGCCTTTTGTGTTCCGCCGTTACCTTGACTACAACGTGTTCGAGTCTTTGCGCACGCTGCACCAGCAAATCCGTGAACATGCCGCCAAACGCAGCGCGGGCCACCCCGAACGCGCCAACGATGTGAAGCTGTCTCGCGGCGGTATCCGAGAGATCGAATTCACGGTGCAGCTTTTGCAGGTGGTGCGCGGCGGGCAGTTCCCTGAACTGCGCACCCGCCCTACGCTGGATGCTCTGCAACGTGTGGCCAAAGCTGGCCTCATGCCTCAGGCCACTGCCGATGCGCTTGCCGCCGCCTATGTGTTTTTGAGGCAAGTGGAGCACCGCATTCAGTACCTGGACGACCAGCAAACCCATGTGCTGCCGACCCGCGACGACGATTTGGCCTGGATCGCACAGACATTGGCTTACACCGACACGGGTGCATTTTTGGTGGACCTGGATGCGCACCGCGAAGTGGTGGCCCAAGAGTTCGACACCTTGCTGGGCGGCGACCGCGATTGCAAAACCTGCAACGGCAAGAACGGTAAAAACACCCGCGAGCATGCCGAATTGGATGCCGTTGTCCTCGATTTCAGTGGCGCGGTTCGCGCGCGTCTGACGCAGTGGGCCGACAACCCGCGTGTTCAAGGGATGCGCGACGACGCGCGCGGCCGACTCATGCGCTTGTTGCAGCGTACGGCCCAGTGGCTGGACGCTGGGCGCGTGAGCGAAGAGGCCGTGTTGCGCATGGTTGACTGGATCGAGCCACTCTTGCGCCGTGAAAGTTACTTGGCGCTGATGTTGGAGCGTCCTTCGGTGCATGAACGTTTGTTGCGCCTGCTGGGTGCGGCCAAATGGCCTGCACGGTATTTGCTGCAACACCCGGGTGTCATTGACGAGCTGGCTGGCGGCAATTTGTTTGACAGCCGTTTTGATGCCGCTGAGTTTGAAAGCGAGTTGCAGGCCCGCTTGGTGGCGCTGCAAAGAACCGGAGAAGACGACGAAGAAAGCTTGCTCAACTTGTTGCGCCGTGCCCACCATGCCGAGCAGTTCCGCACGCTTGCTCGTGACGTGGAAGGCGTGCTCAGCGTGGAGCAAGTGGCCGACGACCTCAGCGCCTTGGCCGATGCCGTGTTGCGCATCACGGCCCGCTGGTGCTGGAGCCGCTTGAAAAATCGCCACCGCGAAGAGCCGGCCATTGCCATCATTGCTTACGGCAAGCTGGGGGGCAAAGAGCTGGGCTACGGCAGTGACTTGGACATCGTGTTCGTGTACGAAGACGAAGATGAGCGCGCCCAAGAAATTTATGCCAACTATGTCCGCAAGATGATCAACTGGATGACGGTGAAAACCGCAGAGGGTGATTTGTACGAGATCGACACGGCACTCAGGCCCAACGGCAATTCAGGCCTGCTCGTTATCCGGTTTGAGGCTTATGCCGACTACCAGCAGCAACGCGGCAGCAACACCGCTTGGACTTGGGAACACCAAGCCATGACCCGTGCCCGCTTTGTCATGGGCCTGCCCAGTTTGGCAGCACGGTTTGATGCGGTGCGCAAGGCCGTCATCAGTGCCCCACGAGATGCCGAGAGCCTGAAGGCCGAAATTGTCGCCATGCGCGAGCGTGTGCGCCAAGGTCATCCGGTCAAGGCTGATCGGTTTGATGTGAAGCACAGCCCGGGTGCCATGGTGGATGCCGAATTTGCCGTGCAGTATTTGGTGTTGCTGCACACCGCCGCCCACCCCGAGCTGGCCGACAACGTGGGCAACATTGCTTTGCTTCAGCGGGCACAAGCTGCGGGCTTGCTGCCCGGCGGCATGGGCCAGGCCGCAGCCAACGCTTACCGAGAAATGCGCCGTGTGCAACACCATGCCCGTCTGAATGAGGAGCCCACCGATGTGCCCGTGGCGCAATTGGCGGTCGAGCGCGACGCTGTGTTGGCGGTCTGGCAAACCGTCATGCAATGAGGGTTGAGTAAGCCCCTTGACCGAAGGGTATAGACCTGTATTTGTCATGTTCAACCGCTAAACTGTTGCAACGCCAAAGTGGCGTTCAACAATGAGAAGCGTCATGAAAAAATTGGGTGGCCGTTGGTCGGTTTGGGCTTGTGTTGGTTTTTTGGGCATTGCGTCGACATGCCTTGCTGATGAGAGCCCCAAAGCCGCAGCTGCCAAGCCCAGTCTGACGGTCACCGTCGCCACACCCCAAACAGCCAGCCTGGCCCAAAAAATCAGTGCCAATGGCAGCCTCGCCGCTTGGCAAGAGGCCATCATTGGTGCGGAAGCCAATGGCTTGAAGATCAACGAAGTGCTGGTGAACGTGGGTGACCGCGTGCAGCGCGGCGACGTGCTGGCCAATTTGCAATCCGACACCTTGCGTGCGGAGTTGGCACAGGCCGAAGCGGCTCTTGCCGAAGCCACGGCCAGTGCGCAAGAAGCCAAAGCCCAATCTGATCGTGCACGCAGCTTGCAGCAGCAGGGCTTTTTCAGCAGCGCGCAATTGAGTCAGACCCTGTCCGCCGATGCGTCTGCCCAAGCGCGTGTGCAGTCTGCTCGCGCCTTGGTGCAGTTGCAAACCGTGCGCTTGTCGCAGACCCAAGTGCGCGCACCCGATGCGGGCGTGATCTCTGCGCGTCAGGCCACGGTGGGCAGTGTGGTGGGTGCAGGCACCGAGTTGTTCCGATTGATTCGCCAGGGCCGCATTGAGTGGCGCGCTGAAGTCACTGCCGCTGAGATTGGTCGCATTCAGGTGGGCGCACCGGCCCAAGTGAAAGCCGCCAGCGGCCAGGTGCTGCAAGGTAAGGTGCGCATGGTCGCGCCTTCGGTCGATGCGCAAACCCGCAACGCCATCGTTTACGTGGATTTGCCAAGTGCCACAGGCAGCGCTCGTGCGGGCATGTACGCACAAGGCGAGATCGCACTGGGCCAAAGCCAAGCGCTCACGGTGCCGCAAGCGGCGGTGGTGGTGCGCGATGGTTTCAGCTATGTCTATACCGTGGGGGCAGACCAAAAGGTCAGCCAGCTCAAGGTGCAAACCGGACGCCAAAGCGGCGACCGTGTGGAAGTGACCAGCGGCCTGAAAGCCGATGCCCGCGTGGTGGCCAGTGGCGGTGCGTTTTTGAACCAGGGCGACACGGTGCGTGTGGTGGATGCCCCAGCGCCGACACCTGCCAGCAAATAAAGGGACGCCATGCTCAACGTCTCTTCCTGGTCCATCCGCAACCCCATTCCCGCCGTCATGTTGTTTGTGCTGCTGACGGTGGCAGGTTTCATCGCTTTCGGCTCGATGAAGGTGCAAAACTTTCCCGATCTGGACGTGCCCACCATCACCGTCACGGCCAGTTTGCCGGGTGCTGCGCCCTCGCAGCTCGAAACCGATGTGGCCCGTAAGCTTGAAAACGCGATGGCCCCGCTGCAGGGCTTGAAACACATCACCACCAAAGTGCAAGACGGTGTGGTGTCGATCACCGCCGAGTTCCGCATGGAAAAGCCCACCCAAGAAGCGGTGGACGATGTGCGCTCGGCCATCCAGGGCGTGCGGGCCGATTTGCCGGGCGACCTGCGTGACCCGGTGGTGCAAAAGCTCAACCTAGCGGGCACCCCTGTGTTGGCCTACACAGTGCGTTCTCCACGCATGGACGATGAAGCCTTGTCTTGGCTGGTCGACAAAGACATCACCCGCAAGCTTTTGTCGCTGCGTGGCGTGGGGGCCGTGAACCGTGTGGGGGGTGTCACGCGCGAAGTGCGTGTCGCATTGGACGTGAACCGCCTGCAGTCGCTGGGCATCACAGCGGCCGAGGTGTCGCGACAGCTCAAGCAGGTTCAGCAAGAAGGCTCCGGTGGGCGAATGGATTTGGGTGCAGGCGAGCAGCCTGTGCGCACCTTGGCCACCGTCAAGACAGCGAAAGAGGTCGGTCAGATTGAGCTGTCCACATCGCGTGGTGGGCGTGTTCGCCTGGACCAAGTGGCCACGGTAAGCGACACACTGGCCGATGCGCGTTCTGCAGCCCGCCTGGATGGTCAGCCCGTGGTGGGCTTTGAGGTGGTGCGCAGTAAAGGCGAAAGCGAAGTGGCCGTGGGCCGTTTGGTGCGCCAGGCGCTGGCCGAGTACCGCTTGCAAAACCCCGACATTGAGATCACCGAAGCCTTTGACTTCGTGACCCCGGTGGAAGAGGAATACCAGGGTTCTTTGGTCCTGCTCTATGAGGGCGCGATTTTGGCCGTGCTGGTGGTGTGGCTGTTCTTGCGCGACTGGCGGGCGACGTTTGTCTCGGCAGTGGCGCTGCCACTGTCGGTCATTCCGGCCTTCATTGGCATGGCGTATTTGGGCTTTTCCATCAACGTGGTGACCCTGCTGGCGCTGTCTTTGGTGATCGGCGTGCTGGTGGACGACGCGATTGTGGAAGTGGAAAACATCGTGCGTCACTTGCGCATGGGCAAGTCCCCGTATCAGGCGGCGATGGAAGCGGCCGACGAGATCGGCTTGGCCGTGATCGCCACCACCTTCACCTTGATCGCGGTGTTTTTGCCCACGGCCTTCATGAGCGGCATTCCGGGCAAGTTTTTCAAGCAGTTTGGCTGGACCACTTCGCTGGCGGTTTTCGCATCGCTGGTGGTGGCACGGGTGCTCACCCCCATGATGGCGGCTTATATCTTGAAGCCCATTGTCACGGCCGTCCAAGAGCCCGCGTGGCTCAAACGTTACATGGTCTGGGCCACTTGGTGCATGAAGCACCGCCTGGTCACCATGGTGTTGGCCACGCTGTTTTTCATTGGCTCCATCATGCTGGTGCCCTTGTTGCCCAAGGGTTTCATTCCACCGGACGACAACTCGCAAACACAGGTCTATGTGGAACTGCCGCCGGGTTCGACTTTGGCGCAAACCCAGGCCAGTGCTGAACACGCCCGCAAGCTGCTCATGACGGTGAACGACGTGAAAAGCGTTTACACCACGATTGGTGGGGGCAGCGCAGGCTCTGATCCGTTTGCCGGTGGCGGCGCGGCCGAGGTGCGCAAGGCCACGCTCACCATCCAGTTGACCGAACGCGGTACACGCCCGCGCAAGCAAGCGATTGAAAACGACATCCGCACGGCACTGCAACCCTTGCCCGGTGTTCGGACCAAGGTCGGCTTGGGTGGTTCGGGCGAGAAATACGTGCTGGTGCTCACAGGCCAAGACCCGCAAGCCCTGCAAACTGCCGCCATGGCCGTGGAACGCGACCTGCGCACCATCCAGGGCCTGGGCTCCATCGCGTCCACCGCCAGCCTGGTGCGCCCCGAGATCGCGGTGCGCCCCGATTTTGCCAAAGCCGCTGACCTGGGCGTGACCAGCGCGGCCATCAGCGACACCTTGCGCGTGGCCACTTTGGGTGACTACGACGCGGCACTGCCCAAGCTCAATTTGTCGGAGCGCCAAGTGCCCATCGTCGTGAAACTGGGCGACGAGTCGAGGCATGACCTGAGCACGCTCGAGCGCCTGATGGTGCCCGGCAGCCGTGGCCCCGTCATGCTCGGCCAGGTCGCCAGCATCGAGGTGGCGGGTGGCCCGGCGGTCATCGACCGTTATGACCGCCAGCGCAACATCAACTTCGAGATCGAGCTATCGGGCATGCCCTTGGGCGACGTGACAGCTGCGGTGCAAAAGCTGCCCGCGCTGCAAAGCCTGCCGCCGGGCGTGAAGGTGGTGGAAGTGGGCGACGCCGAAGTCATGGGTGAACTTTTTGCCAGCTTTGGCCTGGCCATGATGATCGGCGTGCTGTGCATCTACATCGTGCTGGTGTTGCTGTTCAAAGGCTTCCTGCACCCGATCACCATCTTGGCGGCGCTGCCGCTGTCGCTGGGCGGCGCATTTGTGGGCCTCTTGATCGCGCAAAAGAGCTTCTCCATGCCCTCGCTCATTGGCCTCATCATGCTGATGGGCATCGCCACCAAAAACTCTATATTGCTGGTGGAGTACGCGATTGAAGCGCGGCGCGGCAAACCCGCCGAGGGCGATCACCCGGCCGTGCCGCCCATGAGTCGCTGGGACGCCATTTTGGACGCCTGCCACAAGCGTGCTCGCCCGATTGTCATGACGACGATTGCCATGGGTGCAGGCATGCTGCCCATTGCCGTGGGTTGGGGCGCCGCTGATGCGAGTTTCCGTTCACCCATGGCCATTGCCGTGATTGGCGGCCTGCTCACCAGCACCGTGCTCAGCTTGCTGGTGATTCCTGTGGTGTTCACCTACCTCGATGACTTGGGGCAATTCAGCGGGCGGTTGTGGGGGCGCTTGAGTCGCAAGCGGTGACTTTGACAACTTGATTCGCGCGCATCAGGGGTTGCAGAAATCGCAGCGTGCGGGATCGGCCCATGGCTGGGTACTGAGCGCTCTTTGTTCTTCGTGTCCGCATTTTTTGCAGCCCCATTTTTCCGCTTTGGGCAATCGGGTCAAGTTGCCGCAAGCGCGGCAGGGCAAACCTGGAATTTGCTGGGTGAGCCAGTAGCCGGGTGCGGCACAGCTTGGACAGGCTGAAAGCAGTTTTTGAACCAAGTCCAAGGTTGCTTTGACAATCATTTTCTGCCGTGTGGGATTGCAGAATGCGCGCAGATCATTTTCGGCAAAAACGGCGCCATTTGAAGATTTGGCAAGGGCCAAATGGAAGGCCTTCATCAGTGCATCGGGATTGTGAATGCCTTTGTCCATGTCGAGGTGCTCTGGTGACTCGGGCCGCAGCACCAGGTGGTGTTCAGGGAACCCGGCTTCCAGGGCGAAGCGCTCCAGCTCTTGTGGTGTTTTCACCATTTTGTGAAGGCTTCGGGCGGGGCCATGTGCGAAGCCAGTGACTTCTTGACCCGACAAACGATCCACCCACAAGACCACTTCAGTGTTCCAAGGCATGAAGCCACCGTAGGGGTCGGTGCCAAACGAGCCTTCGCTGGCCACGCCCAGAGATGCGCCCGTCAGGGCCATGCCGATCGCAGCCTTTTTCCTGGCTGCATCGAGTTGGGAGCCGGCTCGGGTCAGTTCACGGGTGAACGTGCCCAATTGGTCGGTGTCATAACCATCGGTGTGCACCAGCTGACAGCCCAATGCCTCTTCGAGTGGTCCCCGCATCAAATTCTGTTTGCCATGTTGCGTTAAAAACGCGACGTGGCTTCCTTGATAAAGAAGATGTTTCGCCGCACTCATGTCAGCACCGATTGCGCCACGGCTAAGTAAACCGGGATGCCCAGCACGATGTTCAGGGGAAAGGTCAGTCCCAGGCTCAGTCCGAAATACAGCGCGGGTTTGGCTTCTGGCAAAGCGGTTCGCAGCACGGCGGGCACCGCAATGTAGGAGGCGCTGGCCGCCAGCACCATCAGCAAGGCCCCGTCACCCGCGTTCAGTTGCAAGATCACAGCCAGCCCCAGGGCCAAAGTGGCATGCACGATGGGTCCGAGGACGGCGTAGGCGATCAGCACGGGTGACTGGCCTTTGACCTGCGGCAAGTTGCGAGCCGCCATCAAACCCATGTCGAGCAAAAAGAAGGCCAGCATGCCTTTGAAGAGGTCCACCGAGAAGGGTGCCATGGCGGCTTTGCCTGCATCGCCCGTGATCAGACCGATGACCATGGCGCCCAGCAGCAGCAACTGCGCACCATCGGTGAAAGACTCGTGAAGAATTTTGCCGACAGAGCTGCCAGCAGGCGACACGGGCGCACCCAAAAGGGCCGTTCCACCCGATTGCACCACGACCCCCGAGGCCGTTTTATGCCGCAACGAATTGGCCAATACCACGGCCAGGATGATGGCGGGTGATTCCATCAGGGCCATGGCCGCAGCCATGTGCCCCCCGTAGGGCACGCCGTGGTTTTCCAGTGTCTGCACAGCCGTGACAAAAGTCACGGCGCTGACCGAACCATAAGTGGCTGCAACAGCCGCTGCGTCAAAACCCGATACAAACCGGCGCAACACGGTGTAGCCAATCAGGGGGATGACGATGGCCAGTGCCACTGCAGCGGCAAGGCTGATGCCCACGGTCGCAGTCAGGCCCGATTGCGACAACGCAAAGCCACCCTTCAGGCCTAGGGCCATCAGCAGGTAGAGCGACAGGAAGCGGGAGATGGCGGGCGGAATTTCGAGGTTCGATTTGACGGTGCCCGCCAGCACGCCAAAGATGAAAAAGAGGATGGCGGGGTCGATCAGATTTTGCATGGTGTGTTCCTTGCCTTGATCATAAAAATTCCCTTGCCGCTTGTAAAATCGATTCTTATGCCTTTAACTATAGATAAAAGTCTATGAACATCACCTTTCGACAACTGCGCTTGTTCTTGGCGCTGGCTGAAACTGGCAGCGTGAGTGCAGCGGCCAAAGTGATGCATGTCACCCAGCCCACGGCCTCGATGCAACTCAAGGACATGGCGGTGGCCGTGGGCTTACCCCTGTACGAGCTGGTGGGCAAAAAGCTTTACCTGACCCAGGTGGGACAGGAGCTGGCGCAAACAGCCCGCGCCGTCGCGCAGACCTGGGATGCGTTTGAACAAAACGTGGACTCAGCCAAAGGCTTGTCGCGCGGCAAACTGCGTGTGGCCGTAGTCAGCACCGCCAAGTACTTCATGCCACACCTGATCGGCAGCTTTTGCAAGCGCCACCCGGCCATCGACGTGTCGCTGGAAATCTTGAACCGCGACGGCGTGGTGCAGCGCTTGCGTGACAATTTGGACGATTTGTACATCATGTCCATGCCCCCGAAAGACATGGACTTGGGCGATGAGGCCTTCATGCCCAACCCGATTGTGGTGATTGCGCCCAGCTCTGACCCGCTCGCCAAACGCCGCGAGGTGCCTTTGCAAGAGTTGGCTGAGCGCCGCTTTATTTTTCGCGAAAAAGGCTCCGGCACGCGAATGGCGGGCGACCAATTTTTCCGCCAAATGAAGTTCCGGCCTGACGTGCGCCTGGAGCTGGGCAGCAACGAGGCCATCAAGGAATCCGTGGCCGGTGGATTGGGCGTTGGCGTGGTGTCGCGCCACGCTTTGCATGGCCACCAAAAAGAAAACGGTGTCAGCGTGATCGATGTGCAGGGCTTTCCCCTGCCCTCAGCCTGGCACATCGTCTATCCGGCAGGTAAAAAACTCTCACCCCTGGCGCTGGCCTTCAAGCAGCATGTGCTCAAACAAATCAGTCGGCGTAAATAAATCAGAGTTCTTAGATTTCATCTAATTCCGGTCCCATCGCGTTGGCATGCGTCCTGACTTGCATTTTTTCTTCTTTGGTCTGCCCACATGCTTGATCTTCATATAAAAGATACGGCGGATTACCTAATTATTTTTTGAGGTGCCTCTAGAAATAGAGACAAGCTCAGTCACTTCATCCAGACCATTTCCCACTGTTATACCTAAACGTTTAGCTGGCACAGTTTTTCGCAAGCGCTTAATGGAAAAGCCAAAATCTGGGCTGAACCACTGAGTATTTGTTACTTTGTTTCCAGAAAAAGCAATTGCATTTCTCTCTATTTTGTATGACCAGAAAGTTCCAGCAGGAACTGTTATTTGCTCATAAGCAACGACACGAAATTCTTCAGTGCGTATGGCCGTTTCATTGCGTTTAAGGCTTGACTGTAATGTTGATGCAGTCCATTTCATTCCAACGGTAATTTCCCCTCCCGGCATGATTATAAGAGGTGGGTCAAAGGTAAAAGTATCCTCAGGATTGACAGCGCGAAGGACCGCTCCATCGAGCGTAGAAATACCACTCTCATTTTGCGTACTAAAATAGGCCAACCCATTTTCTATTTTGTCAACTTTGAAGTCGCGCTTAGAAACTATTCTGTCTGTTTTATTATCACGGGTTACAGAAGTCCATTTGTCTCCGATTCTGAATCTCGGTTCACCGAGCTTTTGGACCTGTCCATTTTTGTCAGCCTGAGTTGTAACCCTAGCCTTTTCTAATTGTTCAATTGCAAAAGAGGCTTGTTCTGTGATGAGGCCATTAGGATATTTGAGTAGGAAGGCATAAAACTCTTTGACATTTTTGCTGTCTTTAATCTTGTCCCAATCAGCTTTCTCTTGAACGAACTGCTGTTCGCGAGCCGCTTCTTGCGAGAGCTTGCTTCTGCGAGTTTCCTCCGCCACTTGAAGTTTGGCCTGCTCAATATCCCGCAACCGTTGCACCTCTTCTGCGCGAGCACGCTCAAGTGCTTGCGCGGCCGCTTGGGCTTTCAGCCGCTCTTGTTCTGCTGCCAGTGCCAGTTGCCGTTCTCTTTCTTTGGCCTCGGCTTCAACCTTTTGCCTTGAAGCGGTTTCTTGAATCTTTTGCGCTTCTGCAAGTCTCAGTTTTTCAAGTGCTTGTTGCGCCGCGATGTCTTTTTCGCGTTGGATTGCAGCTTCGGCCTCTTGCTTGAGCTTGGCCTCTTTTTCCTTGGCCGCTTGTCCTTCTTTGATCAGGTCCTCAGGGTTGAAGGTGAACTTCTTGCCGTCATTAAATGCAAACTCCTCTTCCAAGCTGCTGGAGTCCCAAGGGATTTGGCGCCCTTGGCTCTTTTGACGCACTTGCAAACGTACACGCTTGAATACCTCTTCAATCTTGGCGGGGCGTTGCAATTCTTTGAGCAGATACTGAGTAAACAAGCCGTTGCCTGCTGACACGTCACCATCCTCGGCCACGTTGCCTGGCGAGGTGGCAAATGCCAAATAGGTGCCAGGCGGTGCGTCCAGTTGCGCCAAACCTTTGCCACTTGCTTTTTCCGCGAATGGGTTGTCACGGCAAGCGTCCAACACGATGATGTTCATTCGGGTGCCGGATTTCTTGAGAACGTCAATGACGTTCTCAATGTCAATCGTTTGCTTGGGGACGTCGGAGGCCTCTTCAAGCTTGGCGTCCACGGGCACCATGAAGTTGTGCCAGTCCAGCTGCAGGCCGTGGCCTGCGTAGTACAGCATGCCTACAGCTTGACGGCCTTTGAGCTGCAGTTGCAGCTGCTCGATGGCTTTGCTCATTTGTGCTTTGCTGCCATCGACCACTTCCACGACGGTAAAACCCAGCTTGCGCAGCACCACCGACATCGACTTGGCGTCGTTGGTGGAGTTGGCCAGTGCGGGGACGTTCTTATAAGCGGCGTTCCCGATGACCAGGGCCACACGTATGTCCAAAGGCGCTTCTGCATTGGTGCTGTAGGACAAGAATGCACCACCCAGCACCAGCATTGAAACCGCGCTCTTTATTCGGATTGGAAGGTTTTGTAGAGCTTTCATGCGGCTTATTGGAGGTGACTGATTTGATTATCAGTTTAATTATCAAACTTGGCAAAAGTCACACCCCGTCCAGCCCCGCCCGCGTGGCATCGGCCTGGGCCCGTATCTGGGCTTTGTCTTCCTCGCTCATGCGGCCCACATGCTTGACCATGAGTGCGGTGCGTGGGTTTCCCGCAAAGTCTTGTTCGTGGCGTATTAAAAAGTCCCAGTAAAGCGTGGTCATGGGGCAGGCGCTGAGGCCTGTGCGCACCTCGGGCTGGTAGCGGCAGCCTTTGCAGTAGTTGCTCATGCGGCTGATGTATTGGCCGCTGGCCACATAGGGTTTGCTGGTGAAGCGCCCGCCGTTGGCGTGCAGGGCCATGCCTAGGGTGTTGGGCGTTTCCACCCACTCCACCGCGTCCACGTACATGGCGCGGTACCAAGCGCTGACCTGCTGCGGTGACAGCCCCGCCAACACGGCAAATTGGCCTGTGACCATGAGGCGCTGAATGTGGTGCGCATAGCCGTGCTGCAGACTTTGGCCAATGGTGGCTTGCATGCAGGCCATGTGCGTCTTGCCCGTCCAGTACCAAGCGGGCAGGTCGCGGGTGTGGCCGTAGTGGTTGGCCTCGGCCATGTGCGGCATGTCCAGCCAATACACACCGCGGATGAACTCGCGCCAGCCCAGCACCTGGCGGATGAAGCCTTCCACGCTGGCCAGCTGCAGGCCGCGTGCGTGGTAGGCCTGCTCGGCGGCCGCGATCACCTCACGCGGATGGAGCAAATGCAGGTTCAGGCTGCTGCCCACCAGCGCGTGCCAGCCAAAGGGCAGCGTGGTCCACATGGCGTCTTGCCATGCGCCAAAGTTTTCCAGGCGTTGGTCGATGAAGTGCTGCAAGGCCACCAGTGCGTCTTCGCGGGTGACGGGCCAGGCAAAGTGGTCTAGCGTGCCAGGGTGGTTGGCAAAGCGTTCGCGCACCAAAGCAATCACGTCTTGTGTGACACGGTCCGGCGCAAACCGTGCAGGCGGTGGCACCGTGCCCGGGCCTTTGGCCCCAAAGCCTTTGCGGTTTTCGGCGTCGTAGTTCCATTGGCCGCCGATGGGTTCTTTGCCTTCCATCAGCACGCCATGCCTTTTGCGCATCTCGCGGTAAAAGAACTCCATACGCAGTTCTTTTTTGTCGCCGGCCCACTTGGCGAATTCGGCGCGGCTGCACAGAAAGTGCGTGTCGCTTACCCAACGCAGCAGAGTTTGGGCCTGCGCTGCGGCGTCTTCAATCAGCCGCTCCATGCGCCAGGCCCCTGCTTCCATGACCACCAGGGCTTTGGGTCGGTGGGTGGCGAGGGCGTGGGCCAAGCGCCCTGCAAAGTCTGGGGGCAGTTCGGTGTCGTCCACCTTTATATAAGTGCAGGGCCAGCGGCGGCGGTGTGCTTCGTTGGCAAAGTGCCGCATGCCCGACAAGAAGATCGCGATCCGGGCTTGATGGTTCCAGACCTCATCGGCTTCGCTGTCGGCCTCGATCATCAAGAGCCGGTCTTGGGCGGGGTCAAAGTCGGTCAATGCCGGGTTGTCCCAGCCGAGCTGGTCGCCCAGCACCAACACCAGATGGCGGGTCATACTGGGTCCTTGGCGCGCGTGCTTGTGTCAGAGGGCGAGCGGGATTTGTCGGCTCGGCAGCGGTCACTGCAATACAAAACGCTCTCCCAGTTTTTGGCCCAGCTTTTGCGCCACACCATGGGGCGGCCACAAACCGTGCAAGGTTTTTGCGGCAAGCTTTGTTTGTTCCCTTTGAAACCCGAGGGTTTGGGCATGTGTTTCTCCGGTGGTCAGTTGCGGGCGTGACAATAGAACCAAACGAGTTTAAACTGATCAGTCACAAAATGAATTTAAAAGTTCAGATGAATCACTCTTGGGTAAAACAATGGGGCGTCAGCTGGGTTCTGGCGGCTGTGGCGGCTGTTCTGGGCTTGGGTTTGGACGCGGCGCAAGCCGCCACACCCACGCCTGCGCAAGCGGCGGCATGCCCGGCCATTTTGAACCACACGTTTGACCGGCTTCAGGACGAAAAGCCACAGTCCCTGTGCCAGTACGCAGGCAAGGTGGTCTTGGTGGTCAACACCGCGAGCTTTTGTGGTTTCACCTCGCAATACAAAGGGCTGGAAGCGCTGAACACCTCATACAAAGACCAGGGTCTGGTGGTGTTGGGCTTCCCTTCGAACGACTTTGCACAGGAAAAAGGCAGCAACAAGGACATCGCTGACTTTTGTGAAAGCACCTTCGGTGTGAAGTTCCCGATGTTCACCAAAACCCAGGTCACGGGCGATGGCGCAGCGCCGTTATTCAAACAGCTCACGGCGCAAACCGGCCAAAAGCCGCGCTGGAACTTTCACAAATACCTGATCGGTCGCGACGGCAAGGTCATTGACCAGTACAGCAGCATGACCGGGCCGGAAAGCAAAACCCTGCTCTCGGCCATCGACAAAGCGCTGAAAGCCAAACCATGAAGCCGCGCATGAAACTGGCGATTGTGGGTTCGGGCATTTCGGGCCTGGCGGTGGCGCACACCCTTCAAAACCACGCGGACATCACCGTTTTTGAGGCGGGCGATTATTTTGGCGGCCACACCCACACGGTGGACATCACCCTGCCCACACCACAAGGCTTGGTCACGCACGGCGTAGACACGGGCTTTTTGGTGTTCAACGAACGCACCTATCCCAACCTGATCAAGCTGTTTGCAGACTTGGGCGTGGAGACGGTGCCGTCAGACATGTCGTTCTCGGTCAAAGTGCCGGGTGCTAAAAATGGCAAAGCGCTGGAATGGAGCGGCACCGACTTGGACAGCGTGTTCGCGCAGCGCAGCAATTTGGTCAACCCGCGTTTTTGGCGCATGCTGGCCGATGTGATGCGTTTCAACGCCCTGTGCACCCGCATCGCCAAAGACCAACGTGAAAAAGAGCTGCAGCAGCCTTTGTCAGAGTTTTTGCGCACGCACAAGTTCAGCGAGCCATTTCGCGACTGGTATTTCCTGCCCATGTTGGGGTGCATTTGGAGCTGCCCAACCGATCAGATGCTGCAGTTTCCGGTGGCCACCATGATCCGCTTTTGCCACAACCATGGCCTCATCCAGGTGACCAACCGTCCGCAGTGGTTCAGCGTGTTGGGCGGTGCGCGTCATTACGTGGAGAAGATTTTGGCGGGCATTCACGACAAACGTCTGAACACCCCGGTGCGCCTGATCGAGCGCGACGACCAAGGCGTGCGCATCATCACCGACGGGCATGCCGAGCGCTTTGACGAAGTCGTGATCGCCACCCACACCGACCAGGCGCTGGGTTTGCTGCGTGAGCCTTCAGGCGACGAGCGCAGCGTATTGGGTGCGATCCGTTACCAAGACAACCGCGCCGTGTTGCACACCGACGCCAGCGTGTTGCCTGCCAACCCCAAAACCTGGGCGGCTTGGAACTACGAGCGCGCCAGCAGCACCGAGCGCGAGTCATCGCGCGTGTGTTTGCACTATTTGCTCAACCGCTTGCAGCGCATCCCGTTTGCCCAGCCCGTGGTGGTTTCGCTCAACCCGCTCCAAGCGATTGACCCGGCCACCATCGTTGGCGAATACGACTACGCCCACCCGGTGTTTGACCTCAAAGCCATTGATGCACAAAAGCGTGTGCCCTTGCTGCAAGGCCAGCGCCACACTTGGTATGCAGGGGCTTGGACAGGGTACGGCTTTCACGAAGACGGCCTGAAGTCAGGTCTGACGGTAGGCCGCGCTTTGCTCAAGCGCATCCACGATCAGGGCAGCACGGCCCAGGACCAGCAGGCGGCATGAAGCTGGCCACTGCGCTCATCGGCTGGGGCCAGGTGCGGCACACACGCCACCGCCCTGCGCACCACGCCTTCGCTTACCCGACAGCGTTTTTGATGCTGCCGATGCGCCGTTTGCAAACCGGTCAATGCACTACCGACTTGGCCATCAACCGCCCTGCTTGGTTTGCGTTTCACGATGCCGACCACGGCGATGGCCGCCCTGCCGACAAAGGCGGCGCGCTGGCCTGGCTGGATGAACTGCTGCACCGCGAAGGGATTGAAGACGCCACTGGCGAAGTTTGGCTTCAGGCGTTTCCACGCGTGCTCGGCCATGCATTTAAGCCCGTGAGCTTTTGGTACGTGCACCGCGCTGACGGCAGCTTGACCGCCATCGTGGCCGAGGTGAACAACACCTTTGGCGAGCGCCATTGCTATTTGCTGCCCGAGCCGCACTATGGCCAAACGATGCTGGCCCACAAGGTTTTTCATGTCTCGCCTTTTTGCGATGTGCAAGGCGAGTACCGATTTCGCTTCATGCGCGTGACACATGGCGGTCAAGACCGCATCGTGGCGCGTGTGGACCATGGCGATGCCGACGGCCCGCTGATCGACACCAGCTGGAGCGGCGTGCTGGAGCCTGCCACCACCAAGGCACTGCGCCGCGTGATGTGGCGTTTCCCGCTGCTCACGCTGGGCGTGGTGGCCCGCATCCACTGGCATGCCTTGCTGCTGTGGCTCAAGAAAGTACCGTTTTGGCGCAAGCCTGAACCTCCTCGTGATTTTGTGACCCGATGAACACTGGACCCCACCGGATGCCGCCCTCCATGAAGACCGCCGACAACGCCCACGACCTGGGCCAACGCACCGCCACCATTTCCCACGCCAGTCTGCCCAAAGCCGCTGCGCGCTTGCTGAGCCTGTTGACGCGCCTGAAAATTGGCACGCTCACGGTGCACGCGCCCGATGGCAACAACCAGGTTTTTGGTACGCACGAGGCCCCGTTTGCGGCCCTGCACATTCACCGTTGGGACATGTGCGCCGAAGTGCTGAAATCAGGTGACATTGGCTTTGCCGAGGGTTACATGGCGGGCGACTGGACCACACCGGACCTGGCGGGTCTGTTGCGTTTGACCATTGCCAACCGCGACCACATCGAAAGCGCCATTTATGGCCACTGGTTGGGCCGCTTGTTCTACCGCATCAAGCATTTGCTCAACCGCAACAACCGAACCAACAGCCGCAAAAACATCCACGCCCATTACGACTTGGGCAATGCTTTTTACGAGCTGTGGCTGGACGGCACGATGAATTATTCGTCGGCCTGGTTCGATGGTGACCACACCCAAGACATGGGCGACGCCCAAAAAGCCAAGGTGCGCCGCGCCCTGCGCATGGTCAATGCCAAGCCTGGCGACCGGGTGCTGGAAATCGGTTGCGGCTGGGGCGCTTTGGCCGAAGCAGCCACCACCGAGTTTGGCGCGCAGATCACGGGTGTGACTTTGTCCACCGAGCAGCTGGCGTTTGCCAATGCCCGCATGCAATCGCACGGCGTGCAGCAGCGTGCAGATTTGCGCCTGCAAGACTACCGCGACATCAACGATGGTCCCTATGACGCGGTGTGCTCGATCGAAATGATCGAGGCCGTGGGTCAAGAATACTGGCCCACCTACTTTCAAACCATCAGCCGCATGCTCAAGCCGGGTGGCCGGGCGTGTGTGCAGAGCATCACGATTGACGACCGGTTTTTTGAGCGCTACTTGCAATCGACCGATTTCATTCAGCAGTACATCTTTCCGGGTGGTTGTTTGCCCAGTCCCGGCGAGTTCCGCAAGCAAGCCCAAGCCGCTGGCCTGCAGGTGGTCGATGAGCTGAACTTTGGCCCCGACTACGCCGAGACGCTGCGCCGTTGGCGCGAGGCTTTCATGGCACAACTGGACACAGTGCGGTCCCTGGAGTTTGACGACCGCTTCATTCGCTTGTGGGAGTTTTACCTGGCCTATTGTGAAGCGGCCTTTGATGAGGCCAACATCGACGTGATCCAGTTCACTTTGGCCAAGCCTGCGTGATGTGGCGCATTGTTTTGGCGGCGGTCTTGGGTGTTGGCTCGGCCTTCGCCCAAAGTGCTTATGCTGAAAACAGCCGCCCTGAAGTGGCGTCATTGAAGGCGGCCAAGCCCACTTCGCCTGTGCGCTTGCGTGTTTGGGGTTTTGAGGTCTATGACGCCCGCTTGTGGGCCCCGGCGGCTTTTCGACACACCCAATATGCCGAGCACCCTTTTGCTCTGGAGCTGCAGTATCTGCGTCGCCTGGAGGGTGCTGCCATTGCCAGCAGCTCTGTCAGTGAAATGCGCCGAGTGGGCAGCTTCACGGATGCGCAAGCGCAATCCTGGGGTGACGCCTTGCGCAGCATTTTTCCGAACATCGGTCCGGGCGAGCGCATCACCGGGGTCAATTTGCCGGGTGTGGGGGTGGAGTTTTGGGTCAATGGGCAACGCGTCGGGGCCGTTTCCGACCCTATCTTTGCGCGCTTGTTTTTCGGGATTTGGTTGAGCGAACGCACCTCTGAGCCCCAGTTGCGCGTGAAGCTCCTTCAAGGCCTCACGCCATGAGTGCTTTAACCGATCCCACAACGGCTGCAATGCCTCGCATGGCACCTGCCGCCTATGGCTTGCTGGGCTTGCCTTTGGCCTTTGTGGCCTTGCCGGTTTACGTTCATCTGCCCAATGTCTATGCCCAAAGTTATGGTGTCTCGCTGGCCACCTTGGGCGGTATTTTGTTGCTGACGCGCAGCATCGATGCTGTGGTGGATCCGTGGTTGGGGCGCTGGGGTGACCGCCTTTACCGCCACTCTTGGCAGGCGGTATGGGCTGCGGCTGTGTTGCTGGCACTGGCCGTGGCTTTGGGCTTTGTGGCTTTGTTTTTTCCACCCACAGCGGCCTTGTCGTCTTTTCAGCTCTTGGTGTGGGTCGGCTGTGCGCTCACGCTCAGCCACTTGGCTTACAGCGGTTTGGGCATCTTGCACCAGGCTTGGGCCGCTCGCCAGGGCGGCGGTGGTTTGGCGCAAAGCCGTTGGGTGGCCTGGCGTGAAGGATTGGCCTTGGTGGGTGTTTTGTTGGCCACCGCCTTGCCCGCACTGTGGGGCTGGGAGATGACCACCGCCTTGTTGGTGGCCATGTTGGCCTTGGGCTTGCTCAGTTGGCGCTGGACACAGAAGGCCATTGCCACGCCCTTGGTTTTTTCTGAGACGGCCCAGTCCTTGGCCGGTGGCAACCCGGGTCTGTGGCAGCCTTGGAAGCATGCGGGTTTTCGCCGTTTGTTGTTGGCCTTCATGCTCAACGGTTTGGCCAGTGCGGTGCCCGCGACGTTGGTGCTGTTTTTTGTACAAGACCGATTGCAAGCGCCCAAGGCCATGGAACCCTTGTTTTTAGGCTTGTATTTTGCGGCTGGGGCGTTGTCGTTTCCTTTGTGGCTCAAGGTGATTGACCGCACAGGCTTGCTCAAAGCGTGGGCGCTGGGCATGGGCTTGTCGGTTTTGGCCTTTGTGAGTGTGGTGGGTTTGGGTGCGGGGGATACCACGGGCTTTTTGGTGGTGTGCGCACTGTCTGGCTTGGCGCTGGGCGCTGACTTGACGGTGCCCAGCGCGCTGCTGAACCAACTGATTGACCGCTGTGGTGAGCGCGGCCGCACAGACGGCGCCTTCATGGGCTGGTGGAATTTGGCTACCAAACTGAACTTGGCTTTGGCCGCTGGCTTGTCTTTGCCCTTGCTGGGTATTTGGGGCTATGCCCCGGGTCGGCAAGACGCGCAGGCGGTCTTGGCACTGGGCCTGGCCTACGGCTTGTTGCCGTGCCTGCTCAAGTTGCTGGCGGCGCTGGCCTTGTACTGGGGTTTGATGCGTGCGGGTTCTTCGGCCAGTGGGCCTGAAGAACCTGTGCGCGGGGTCTCTTGAACATCATTGAAACATCAAAGAAAGCCACACATGCCAAACCACTCAAACCACATCGATCGCCGTACCGCCCTGACCCGCTTGGCCATTGTCCCGGCCGTGGCGGCAAGCCCTTTCTTGACCAGCTGCGCCGGGCCACAGGTGCAAAACTACGCACAAGAAAAACCGCTGCTGGATTTGCGCACCTACTTCACCGGCACCATCGACGCGTGGGGCGTGTTCACCGACCGCAGCGGCCAAGTGGTCAAGCGCTTCACGGTAGTCATGGATTGCAGCTGGAACGGTAACGAAGGTGTATTGGACGAAGCCTTTGTCTACTCGGACGGCACCCAGCAGCGCCGCATCTGGAGGCTCAAAGCCGGGCCCAACGGCACATACACAGGCCGCGCCGACGACGTCGTGGGCGAGGCGTCCGGCCAAGTCAGTGGCAACGCCTTTCGCTGGGGCTACACCCTGGCCTTGCCGGTCGATGGCCGGGTCTGGCACGTTGACTTTGACGACTGGATGTACCTGATGGACGAGCGCGTCATGCTCAACAAAGCCACCATGAGCAAATGGGGCGTGAAACTGGGCGAAGTCACCTTGTCGTTCACGCGTCGCACGCCGTTGGCTGCCAAACCGGGTTGATGCGCATGAGCTTGAACAAACAAATCAGCGATTGGCAAGGCCGCCGCGTTTGGCTGGTGGGCGCATCGACCGGCATTGGCCTGGCCTGCGCGCAGGCCTTGCGTGCAGCAGGTGCGCAAGTGGTGGTGTCGGCCCGCAAACCGCAGGGTGTGCTGGCGTGGGCCGCGCAAGATGCTGGCGTGCAGTGGCGCCCCCTCGATGTGTGCGATGGGCCCCAAGTACAGGAAACGGCCCAAGCGCTGTTGGCCGAAGGCCCGCTCGACATGGTGGTGTACGCCGCAGGTTGCTACCAGGCCCAACGCGCCACCGCCATGGATTTGGCAGACATGCTGCAGCACGACAAGGTCAATTACCAAGGCGCTTTGCAGGTCATTCATGCGGTGCTGCCCAGCATGCTCGCGCGCCACAGCGGGCACATCAGTGTGCTCAGCAGTGTGGCCGGCTGGCGCGGTTTGCCCAATGGGCTGGCTTATGGCCCCACCAAGGCGGCGCTCACCCACTTGGCCGAGACGCTTTACATCGACCTGCAAGACCAAGGCATTGGCGTGAGTGTGGTCAATCCTGGTTTTGTGGCCACGCCGCTCACCGCGCAAAACCAATTCACCATGCCGGCGCTCATCAGCCCCGAAGAGGCCGCACGCGAGATGCTCAAGGGATGGGCGCAGGGCCAGTTTGATATCCATTTCCCCAAGCGCTTCACCTTGTGGCTCAAGCTCTTGCGATTGCTGCCCTACCGTTTGTACTTTCCGCTGGTGCGACGCTTCACCGGTTTGTAAACCCACTTTGAGAGTGCCCATGGACACACGACAAACCACGCAAAACTTGGCCGCGTTTTTTGAAACTTTGACGCCGCAAAGCGTGGCGCAGTTGCCCACGCTTTACGACGTGCAAGCCACGTTCAAGGACCCCTTCAACGAGGTGCAGGGCTTGCCCGAGATTGATCGTATTTTTCGGCACATGTACGTCGCACTCGATCAGCCGCACTTCGTCATCACCGCGCAATTGGTCGATGGCGCGCAAGCCTTCTTAACTTGGGAGTTCCGTTTTCGCTTCAAACGTTTCGACACCACCACCATGCAGACCGTGCGCGGTGGCAGTCATGTGGTGTTCAACGAACAAGGCTTGGTGACGATGCACCGCGATTATTGGGACGCAGCCGAGGAGTTGTACGAAAAACTCCCGGTGGTGGGTGGCGCGATGCGCTGGCTCAAAAAACGCGCCAACACCTGAGGGTGTTCAGGCTTGGCGAATCGGTCAGCCCGGCAAGCTGTCCACAAAGCTCTGCCGCTGTGCCAGTTTGTCGTACAGCTTGTGCAGGTTCGGGTAAGGCGTGCGCCAGTCGATCTGCGGAAAGCGGAAGTCCAAATAACCTACTGCACAACCCACAGCGATGTCAGACAGGGACAGGTGGATGCCGGAACAAAACGCTTTGTCGCCCAAACCGTGACTCATGGCACGCAAGGCATGCTGAATCTTGTCGAGTTGACGGTCAATCCAGGCTTGGCTGCGTTGGCTGTCTTGGCGCTCGGTCCAGACCGCTTCCATGCGGGCCAGCAAGGCCGCATCCAGCAGACCGTCGGCCAAGGCTTCCCATGTTTTGACTTCGGCGCGTTCGCGTCCGGCCGTTGGAATCAATTTGCCCACTGGCGACAAAGTGTCCAAATATTCCACGATCACGCGCGAATCGAACACCGCTTCGCCACCTTCCATCACCAAGCACGGCACTTTGCCCAGAGGGTTGGTGGCGTGGATGCCCGTCTGTGCCGACCACACGTCTTCGGTGACGAATTGGTAGTCCAGTTTTTTCTCGGACATCACGATGCGCACCTTGCGGACATAAGGACTGGTGACGGAGCCAATGAGTTTCATAAATGAGGGGGTAATGCCATTGAAGGATGGCCGATTCTAGGTGAAACACACGGTGATTCTTCCATCGGCCGAGCATTTGGGGCGATGGCTTTTGCCGGGGTGGTGGGAATTACAATCAAAGCATGAATTTTTCCCCTATTGCCGCTCTTTCGCCGCTGGATGGCCGTTACGCCAGCAAACTCAATGCCTTGCGCCCGCTCATGAGCGAGCAGGGGTACATGCACCGCCGTGTGCAGGTTGAGATCGCTTGGTTCATTGCCTTGTCCGATGCCGGCTTTGCCGAATTCAAGCCGTTGACGCCGGGTGCACGCAGTTACCTGACGGGCCTGGTCAAAAACTTCAGCGAAGCCGACGCCGTCGCGATCAAAGAGTTTGAGAAAACCACCAACCACGACGTGAAGGCCGTCGAGTACTGGATCAAGTCCAAGTTCAAAGACCGTCCTGAATTGGAAAAAGCCGCCGAGTTTGTGCACTTTGCTTGCACCAGCGAAGACATCAACAACACCAGCCATGCCCTGCAGCTCAAGGGCGCGCGTGCGCAGGTCATCTTGCCGGGTCTCGATGGCCTGATCGCCAAACTGCGCGAGATGGCGCACCAATTTGCCGAGGTGCCCATGCTCAGCCGCACCCACGGCCAGACGGCCAGCCCCACCACCGTGGGCAAGGAAATGGCCAACGTGGTGATGCGCTTGAACGGCTGTCGCACCAAAATCGCTGCTGTGCCCTTGATGGGCAAGATGAATGGCGCGGTAGGCAACTACAACGCCCACTTGTCGGCTTGGCCTGACTTTGACTGGGAGGCCTTTGCGCGCCAAGTGGTCGAGACGCCTGAAATCGGTGAGACCCAGTTTGCCCAATGGGGCTTGGGTTTGACGTTCCAGCCCTACAGCATCCAGATCGAGCCGCACGATTACATGGCCGAGTTGTTCGACGCAGTCGCTCGCAGCAACACCATCCTGATCGACCTCTCGCGTGACATCTGGGGTTATGTGAGTCTGGGTTACTTCAAACAGCGGCTCAAAGCTGGCGAAATTGGTTCTTCCACCATGCCACACAAGGTCAACCCGATCGACTTTGAAAACGCCGAAGGCAACCTGGGTCTGGCCAACGCCGTGCTCAAACACCTGAGCGAGAAGCTGCCGATCAGCCGCTGGCAGCGTGACCTGACCGATTCGACCGTGCTGCGCAACATGGGCGTGGGCCTGGGTTACACCACGCTGGCCTATGCCTCGCTGATGACGGGCCTGAACAAGCTGGAGCTGAACGAAGAAGCCTTGGCTGCCGATTTGGATGCCGCCTGGGAAGTGCTGGCCGAGCCGATCCAGACCGTGATGCGCCGCTATGGCGTGCAGGGCGCCTACGAAAAGCTCAAAGAAGTCACCCGTGGCAAGACCGTGACCGCTGCTGATTTGCATGGTTTGATCCAAGGATTGGAGATCCCCCAAGCCGACAAAGACCGCCTGCTGGCCATGACGCCCGGCAGCTACGTCGGCAAGGCCGCTGAGTTGGCCCGCAGGGTTTAAGGCTCACATGGCCCTCAAATCCACCATCTACAAAGCCAATCTGTCGATCGCTGACATCGATAACAGCTATTACGAAGACCACCAGCTCACGCTGGCGCGTCACCCGAGCGAGACCGACGAGCGCATGATGATCCGCCTGCTGGCGCTGGCCATCAACGCCTTCAAGCTGCAGGCCGTGTGCAACGGCGACGGCAAGCTGGCCTTCGGTGCGGGCCTGTCGGACCCGGACGATCCAGACGTCAGCCTGCGCGACTTCACCGGCCAGACCCGCATGTGGATCGAAGTCGGCCAGCCCGAAGACAAGCCCATCATGAAAGCCTGCCAAAAGGCCGATGAGGTCCTGCTGTACTGCTTCAACCACGCAGCCGAAGTCTGGTGGAAAGGCATCGAAACCAAGCTGACGCGCTTGGACAAACTGCAGGTCTGGCGCGTGCCGACTGAAGGCTCTCAGGAGTTGGCCAAACTGGCCGAGCGCAGCATGCAGTTGCAAGCCACCGTGCAAGAAGGCAGCGTGACCTTCAGCAGCGACAAAGGCAGCGTGCACATCGAGCTGATCCGCTGGAAATAAGCCTGGCCTCATGGGCTGAAGTGGTAGCCCCGCCCCCGAGGCGATGGCGCGTGGACCCAAAGCCCGCTCGCTCGCAGTGGGTCAGGGCTTGAGATCGAGCGTGACCTGAGCCTCTGCCGCAGCCTTGGCCCAGTGACGGTCTTCCGCGGCACGTTCGGCGTATTTGTTGAACCGCCACGACGTGCCATCGGCCGTGATGCGTTGCCAGATGCCGCGCTTTTCACCGGGTGTCATCTCGATCCACAGTTGTACTTCTTCAAAACTGCGGCCGCAGCCCTTGCAGGTCTCGTCGCCCTGGCTGGTCGAGCAAATGGCAATACAGGGCGTATCGGGCGTGGTGGCGTACCAGTCTTGCCAAGCTTCGGCGGCGGCCAATGGCAAGGTGAACTCATCGGCCAGGTCGTGTTTGTAATAGACCATCAGGGCATACACCTCGGCCAAGGCGCGCAGCTCGCGCGGCAGGGATACCCCGTCAGGAGAGGGGTTCTTGGCGCGCCAATGGTTGATGGCCGCTTCGATGTCGGTGATGTGGATTCCGGCCATGGTGTGTTTGAAGGAGGAGCGCGATCATAGCGCTTTCAACCGGTTCCCTCAGGCTTGAAATGGTCATCCAATGTCCCCAGCGTTTGCAAGGTAAAACCAAGATCAGGTTTAATCTAGGTAAGAAGGGGAGTAGCTCCCTATCGCCGTGGCCTGCAAAGGGCCCGGTTAGATGAGCCGTCAATACGTAGCGCAAGCTTCCGGTTCATCTGGCACAAGCCCCGCTTGTTGCTGAGCAAGACCTTCGATCCATACCTGTAAAGGGTGGGTCGACCGTGTTGCTGACAGTGTCTTTGCTGTCTGCACGTTTCCGACTCGCCCCCAGCAGGTTCAACACATTGAACCGGAGTCTCTCATGGAATTTTTATCTGCACCTTGGTGGTCGGCATTGCTGGCCATTATTTTGATCGACCTCGTCTTGGCGGGTGACAACGCCATCGTGATCGCACTGGCCGCTCGCAGTTTGCCTGCAGACTTGCAAAAGAAAGCCATTTTTTGGGGTACCGTGGGGGCGATTGCCGTGCGCGGCGTGATGACCATTGGCGTGGTCTGGCTTTTGCAAATCCCGGGCCTCATGTTGGTGGGTGGTTTGGGCTTGCTGTGGGTGGCTTACAAATTGTTGGCCGACACGGGCCACGACGATGACCATGGTCCCGTGGTCAGCACCTTTTGGGGTGCCATGAAAACCATTGTGGTGGCCGATGCGCTGATGGGCGTGGACAACGTCTTGGGTGTGGCCGGTGCCGCACATGGCTCGTGGGACCTGGTCATCATCGGCCTTTTGATCAGCGTGCCGATTGTGGTGTTTGGCAGCTCGGTGGTGCTCAAAATGGTGGAGCGTTTCCCGATCATCATCCAGTTGGGCGCTGCTGTGTTGGCATTCACCGCCGCCAAGATGGTGATCAGCGAGCCTTTGCTTGACACTTACTTTGACGCGCCCTCTCAGGCCGTGTGGCGTTGGATGGCCTACATTGTGGCCATTGTGGCTGTTTTGGGTGCCGGTTGGTGGGTCAACAAAAAGCCTGCAACAGCAGAAGTCTGAAGTGCGTCAGCGCTCCGTTTGCATCTCTCGCACCAGTGCTTGAGTTTGCCGCAAACGGGCGTCCACAATCGAGGCTTCGATGTGGTCGCCCGCTTGCAAGCGGTTGTTTTTGGCCCAGTCCTGAGCGGCACGAAAGCGATCGACAGCGCCTGACCAGTCCATGCGGGCCATTTGCGCTTCGCCCTCTGCTCGCAGTGAAGCCAACATTTGGCCTTGCATGGCCAGCAACCGAGCCAAAGTGTTCCAAGCTTGTGCATCGTGCGGGTTCAAGGTCACTTGTTCGCGCAACAATTGGGTGATTTTCGTGCGGCCGGGTTGCTCCGGCAATCTCAGAAAAGCCTCGGCTGTGGCCATCAACTCGGGTCTGGGCAGTGTTGTGTGGTTCAGGCTTTCCAGGGTTTTGAGAGCCTGCGCAAATCGATCGTTTTTGGCCGCTACTTCGGCCTGGAGCAGGGTCACCAAACGCAGGGCGTCTGACTGGGGTGCGTTGGGTAAAACCAGGGATGACACCACCCCTGACAAAGCGGTTGCCGTGCGTTCTGCCTCTGAGGCGTTGCGCAGTTGCAAATGAGCCAAGGTGGCTGCATACAAGGCCCCGGCTTTTTGCGCGGGAGTCGCTTGTGCGGATGTGGCTTTGCCATCTTGCGTCCAGGCCTTCAAGGCTTCTGGGCTGTTTTGTGACATCGCTCTGGCCCGAGCGGCCATCATGGCCTGAGCCAAGTCTGTGGACGGGCGAGCCGTGCTGTTGTTCAGTTGCAAACGCGACTGCATGTCGGCGATGCGTTCGGTGGTCAAGGGATGGCTGCGCAAGTAAGGGAATGCGCCGTTGTCGTTCACACCTGCCGCTTGCTGCAGTTTGGCGAACATGCCGACAAACCCTTGGGTGTCATAACCGGCATCGGCCAGAACACCAAAACCCACCCGGTCTGCTTCACGCTCCATG
Organism: Limnohabitans sp. 15K; assembly: GCF_002778285.1. Taxonomy (GTDB): domain Bacteria; phylum Pseudomonadota; class Gammaproteobacteria; order Burkholderiales; family Burkholderiaceae_C; genus Limnohabitans_A. The sequence goes on along the minus strand of NZ_NESM01000001.1, from coordinate 1,634,313 downwards.
TCGCGTGAATAACGCAACTGCGACTGAATGGCTGCGGCTTGTCCACCCACCATCAAGCCTGTTGCAGCTTGCGGGTTCTTGCTGATCGCCAGTGCGCCCAAAATCATCGAGCCAATGAGCAAAGGCGTCATCTTGCCCTGCTCGTCCATCGAGCGTGCGATGTGGCGTTGCGTCACATGGCTCAACTCGTGGGCCAGCACCGAAGCCAGCTCGTCGTTGGAACTGACCACCGCAATCAAACCCAAATGCACCCCCAAATACCCGCCCGGCAGCGCAAACGCGTTCACTGAACGGTCACGTCCCAGCAAAATGCGCCATGCAAAACGCTCTTGTAATTCAGGCGATAGCTCACCCCGCGCAACCGCAGCTTTGACCAGTGGTGCCCACAGCCGCTGGATGTATTCGTCGAGCACAGGGTCTTCCAAGTAGTCTGGGTCGCGGTAAAGCTCGCGTGCAATACGGTCGCCCAATTTCCGCTCTGCCCCCAGCGAAATGCCTTCGCTGTTGCCCAAGGTGGGCAAGGCGTTGTTTTGAGTCCAGGCAGGCTGCATGCCCAAAGCGCACACCAGCACGGTCAGCACCCATTTGGGAGAGCGCAATAAAGGTTTCAAGGTCTTGGTTTTCATGAATCCAGAGAGAACAAGAGGCCGTCTTTTACCTTTGTGATGCCCCTTGTGATCCCCGTATGATGCGCCATTCTTGTCAACCTTTTGTAAATGGTTTTAACCATCTCCACCATGACCCAGTCTACCGATGTCTTGACCCACTTTGACGCCCAAGGCCAAGCCCACATGGTGGATGTGGGCAGCAAATCCAGCACCCGCCGCATCGCGGTCGCCACGGGGCGTATCGAGATGCTGCCTGCCACGCTGGCGCTGATTCAGTCGGGCAACGCCAAAAAAGGCGATGTGTTGGGCATCGCCCGCATCGCCGGCATCATGGGGGCCAAAAAAACCAGTGAGCTGATCCCCTTGTGTCATCCCATTGGGCTGACCCGGGTGGCGGTCGAGTTCGAGGTGTTGGCCGCTGAATCCACCGTGGTCTGCACCGCCACCGCCGAAACCATCGGCCAGACAGGCGTCGAGATGGAAGCCCTCACGGCCGTGCAAGTCGCCCTGCTCACCATTTACGACATGTGCAAAGCTGTGGACCGGGGCATGACCATGACCGGGATCACCTTGCTGGAAAAGCAAGGTGGCAAGTCGGGGCATTGGGTGGCCCCTTGATGGTCCCCACCAGCCTTTAATGCCGATTGAAGTCAGCGACACGCACTGCTGGGCTCACTCGACAAACGGTTCAATGCCGATGGGTTTGAGCACAGCGTCTGCGGGAGGGGTGGTCAAGAATCGGGTCAATGCACGCGCCGCTTCGGCATGCTTGGACTGAGGGTTCACGCCTGTTGCGAAGCCAATCCAGGTTTGCAGCTCTTTCGGAATCAAGCCCAGCATGTCAACGCCGGGCACCCCATAAATGCGCGATGCCACCACCACGACCATGTCCACAGTGCCCGTGGCCACCACCTCGACGTTGTACTCGCCGGGCATGGGGCGAAGTTTGGGTTTCATTTCTGCGCCAATGCCCATGCGGTCCAACAGGTTGACAAAATAAATGCCACTGGCGCCATCGCCGGGGTAGGCCACTGAGTTGATGCTCAGCATGGTTTTCTTGAAACCTTCTGGGGTCGAGATGTCCGGTTTGGGTGCGCCGGCCTTGATGGCGGCACCCAAGCCAATCCGGCCGATCACTGCGCGTGAATTGGCCGCCACTTTACCTTGCTGAATCAACTCATCGAGGACCGGGGGATTGAGAACCGTGACGTCAAAATACTCGCCTGCTTCGATTTTCTTTTTGACATCCGGATTCACAAAAAAATCAACGCTCACTTTGTGCCCTGTGGCTTGCTCAAACTGTTTGACCAAAGCAATGACGGCAGGACGTGAACCGTTGCCGCTGAGCACTTTGAGCTCGACAGCTTGGGCCAAGGCGCAAGTCAGGCCCAAGCCAGCCAGCAAGGCACGGGAGAAGAAGGTAGCAGTTTTCACAGGGTCTCCGATCGTTGTTTGCCACCAGTATAGAGGTCTCAATTCCAGTGGCTGTGCCCGTTTTTCTCACACCCCACTGAATAACTGGGCCCGTCTTTTCCAGACTTCCCAAGGACGGTCCAAATGTTCGTCGTTCATTCTGGAGGTGGCCTCCACCTCCCCGTCCGAGAGGAAGTTGACGTTGCCTTGGCGCATGGCGTCGCTTTGCAGCTTGGCATTGTTTTCGGTGTAAATGGCCCTGAACACCACTTGTTGGATCGAAAAACCGACCACCACGTTGCCGTGGCCGCGCAGCAGCGCGACGGCGTTGTCACCCAAATCCTTGGCCAGAGCTTTGCCCAGGGCCTGATTGCGGATGAGCAAGTCGGTGTTGTCGCCAGCGGCGTCTCTGATTTCAAACACGGGCACTTGTGAACCCAAAAATCCGCTCATGTGACAAATAGGTCGCAAGCGGGCCCCTGTGACGCCAAACGAAATGATGGCCGGGGAGTGGCTGTGAATCACGGCTTTCACATCAGGACGGCTGCGGTAGATTTCACTGTGGATGAAGCGCTCCACGTAGGTTTTTCGGCCTTGTTCGTCATGCACATTGCCGTCCAGATCACAAGAAACAATGTCTGCCGCTGTGACCAGGCCGGGTGCCATGCTTCGGGCGATCAGGAAGCGATCCGGGTGGCGTTCGTCGCGCACACTGATGTGCCCGAAGCCATCCAAAACGCCCTCGTTCACAAGGATGTGGTTTGCAACGACCAAATCGTCCATCACGGTCGCATGGGCATTCAGGGTCATAGGAGGCCTCTTTCGTATCAGTGTTTACTTCAATTGCAAATGTTTGCGAATGGATTATCGTCACGAAATTCATTTTAAAAACCAGAGAAACCACCATGAACTGTCTTCAGCGTATCTTGACCAGTTGGACGGCTGGCCTGCTGCTCGCTACACCGGCTTTGGCCCAAAATTACCCGCAGCGGCCCATTCAAATGGTGGTGCCGGTGTCTGCTGGCGGCGGCACCGATGTCATGGCCCGCACGGTCGGTCAAAAAGTGGGTGAGTTGCTGGGCCAAGCCATCGTGGTTGAAAACAAGACCGGCGCGGGCGGCAACATTGGTGTTGAATACGTGGCGAAGGCCAAAGCCGATGGCTACACCTTGTTGTTCTCGCCCAATACGATCGCCACCAATGTGGCGGTGTACCGCAAGCTGCCGTATGACTTGTTGAAAGACTTTCAGACCGTGGCTTTGGTGGGGCAAACCGATGTGGTCTTGGTCGTGAATGCCTCACTCAAGGCGAACAACCTCAAAGAATTTGTAGACCTGGCCAAAAGTAAACCCGGGGCTTTGAACTACGGTTCTGCCGGACTGGGCAGTTCGCAGCATTTGACGGCTGAATATTTCAACCAATTGGCGGGCACCAGCGCCAACCACGTTCCGTATAAAGGCCAGTCGCAGGCCATGAACGACTTGGTGAGTGGGCAACTGGATTACATGTTCAGCCCTTTGCAAAACGCCCTGCCATTCATCAAGCAGGGGCGCATCCGTGCCGTGTCCCTCGCTGCCAAGCAGCGTCACCGTGATTTGCCGCAGACGCCCACCTTGGCAGAGTCTGGCTATCCCGGCGCAGAAGTTTCCAACTGGTTTGCGCTGTATGCGCCCGCAAACACCCCAGCCAACATCATCAAGCCTTTGCACGCGGCCTTCACCAAGGTGCTCAAACAACCCGAGATGAAGACCAAGTTGGAGGCCATGGGTTTTGACATTGTTGCGGCGACGCCCGATCAGGCCACCGACTTCATGCGTTCCGAATTGGTGCGGTGGTCCCGTGTAACGGCCCATGCGGGCATCAAGGCGGAGTGAACGTTGGCCCCGGGCCGGTCGCCACCATCACTGCCCAGGCAACGGCTCTGATGGGAAGGCCGCTCGCCACCGGTCTGCATGCAGCGCCACCAAATCCCGTTGACCGAGCCTGTGCGCGCTCAAAATCAGCTGACGCACCACCTTGGGCTCGGGGGAGTAATGCAGCATCTCTTGGCTGTTGGCCAGCACCCAAGCTGCGTTTTCTGGGGTGATGTGGGTGGTGGTCACTTCGGCAAAGGTGGCCGAACGCTTGAAAAACCAACTGCTGCGGGCCGCGCCCAGTGGGTTTTCACGCCAGACCGGCCAACGCTCTGCGGCGGGCATGTAAATTTGCCGTGCACGCACATAGTCGGCGCCCACCATGCACACGGTCACGAAAAGCAAGCTGCTCGCCAGTTGCAGACTGCGTGAGGTGCCCGTTTGAAGTCCCGAGCTTGGGCTCAGCAGTAACACGCCGCACAAAAGCATGGCCATTTGGAACGGGCCGTACCAAAGCGGAAACTCCAACAAACTGTGCAAACCGATCACGGCCAGCACCGACCACGCCAATTGGTGGGTCGGCTTTTGGCTCATCCATGGTCGTGCCCGTGCCAAGATCACCAGCAGCAAAAGACCCAAAACGAGGGCGACGGGTATGCCCAGCGCGAAAGCCACATGCAAAGGCAAGTTGTGGGCGTTGCCCAAAATGTTGCAAAACCGTTGCTCTGGACCGCCGCCATAGGGCGTGATGTAGTGGGCGTATTTGAGTTCGTCCCAACCCCAACCGCCCCAAGGCTTTTGCCCAATCAGTTGCAGCACGTTGCCCCACAGCACGCGTCGGCTGCCGCAGCCTTCATCCTGGCCCATGCGGCTCAAGGCGTCGCTGATGTCTTGCCCAGACCAGACGCTCAAAGCCCAAGGCAAAGCCCAATTGGCGAGCAGGTAAATCGCCAAGGTCCAAAAGCCCAACCGTGCTGACAGACGGGATGTTTCTAGGCGGCATCGGTAAGCCCAAAATACGACCAAGCCGCCAATCAGCAGCATGTGCAGCAAACCGGTGCGCGACGCCGTGGCGGCGTGGCCTGTGGCCAAGACGGCAAGCATCCACAGCGCATGTCGGGTTTTCAGCCCATGCGCTTGCCACCACAGTACGGCCAATACGCCGATGGCCAGCAAAGTCGCCAGCTGGTTGCGCTGGCGCAAATTGGCGCTCGCTTCACCCGGGGCCGACGCATACAGCCAAGGGCTCAAGCCCTCAGCGGCCCCAAAGTATTGGACGAGCCCCATGGCGCTGCTGATCAGGGCCGCGATGGCCCAGGCTCTGGCAATGTCCAGCGGTGTGAGGCGTTGGCCACCCACCAACAGCCAAGCGATGCAGCCCCAGCTGACGAGCAAGGGCACGGTGTTGGCTTGAGGCCCGGGCGACCAGGGCGCAACCCAAGGCAGCACCATCAGCACGCCCAAAAGCAAAGCGCGCAAAACGCTGAGGGTTCTGAATTCGGTGCTTGGCGTGAGGGCGCTCATGATGCGATCCTCACCATGAAAAACGCCCTGGGTTCAGCAGGGCGTTGGGGGGTGCATACAAGGTTCAGGACGCTTTGCATGAAGCGGGCAGGTACTTGACCGGCAAGCCATTGCTGCTGGCCGGGCCGCAGCGCCAGCCTGAGATGGTTTTGCCGCCATCGGTGCTGCCGTTGACCGGGGTGTCGCCCGTTTGCAAGGGCGTCAACGCGATGGTGTTGGCCGAAGCATTGGTGCTGCCGCGCAGCGCCTCGTGCTGACCCACCACGGTGATCACGCCATTGCCATCGACCGCCACACTGGCCACGTACTTGCTGGTTTGGCTGTCACAGACCTTGGGCAAAGCCGAAGACACATTGACCTCGGCCGAAGAGCTGATGGCCTCATTCACGGCCGTTTTGCACCCGTTGGCCGCCAAAAGCATTTCAGACACTTTGGCCCGAATGGCGTAATCCTGGTACGCCGGCAAAGCCAGCGCACCCAAAATGCCGATGACCGCGATCACGATCATCAACTCGATCAATGTCAAACCTTGTTGGTTTTTTGTCATGGTTGTCTCTCCCTGTTGAATGGAATTCGATGGTAATTGAATCACCGTTTGAATTCCACCCCGAGATGCACCAGACAAATCACTCGGCTGAGGGTTCGGGTTTTTTGGCGGATGCCATTTTGCCGATGCCCAGAACCAAAGCGGCGCCCAGCGCTGGTGCAGCAAGGTGCAACCAACCATTGGCTTCAACAACCGCTTTCAGTGCCACATCGCTGACGATGGTCTCGCCACCAACCCAGCCGATCAAACCAGCACCCAGCCAAATGATGATGGGGAAGCGGTCCATCAATTTGATCATCAGTTTGCTGCCGAAAACCACCAACGGAATGCTGATGGCCAGGCCCAACACCAACAGGGTCATGCTGCCTTTGGCAGCGGCGGCCACGGCGATCACGTTGTCCAGGCTCATCACCAGATCGGCGATCAAGATCGTGCGAATGGCGACCCAAAGGCCAGACTTCTCGTCGCCGCCTTCATCGCCTTCGTCCTCACCGTGCAGCAGTTGCGTGCCCACCCACAGCAGCAAAATGCCACCCACAATTTGCAGGTAAGACAGTTCCAGCAATTTGGCAGCCACGACCGTGAGACCAATTCGCAACACGACAGCGGCACCCGAGCCAAACATGATGGCTTTTTTCTGCTGTTCAGCAGGCAAGGAACGTGCGGCCAGCGCGATGACAACGGCGTTGTCACCCGACAAGATGATGTTGATCCAGATGATCTTGAGCAGACCAATCCAAAACTCTGTTGTTTGTAGCAATTCCATGTTGTTCTCCGTGATTTAAAAAACCAAAGCGCTGACAACCTTCGTTGGCAGCGCTTGGGGTACAGGCTCCAGAGTTTAATCTGTCAAGCCTGCCCTGAAGTGCGTCATTTTCCTGATGTCTGAACCCCAAGAGGTTTACACACCGTGATTACTTCAACTGAGCCTTGAGCAATTTGCCCAATTCAGATGGGTTGCGTGTGACGATGAAGCCGCACTCTTCCATGATGGCCAGTTTGGCATCAGCAGTGTCTGCACCGCCAGAAATCAAAGCACCCGCATGGCCCATGCGCTTGCCGGGAGGGGCAGTCACACCGGCGATGAAGCCCACGATGGGCTTCTTCATGTTGGCCTTGCACCACATGGCAGCTTCAGCTTCGTCTGGACCGCCGATTTCGCCGATCATGATGACGGCGTCGGTGTCTGGATCGTCGTTGAAAGCCTTCATCACGTCGATGTGCTTCAAACCGTTGATCGGGTCACCACCGATACCGACGGCGCTGGATTGGCCCAAGCCGACCTCGGTCAACATCGCCACGGCTTCATAAGTCAAAGTGCCCGAACGGGACACCACGCCAATGCGGCCTTTGCGGTGGATGTGACCGGGCATGATGCCGATCTTGATTTCGTCAGGGGTGATCAGACCAGGGCAGTTGGGGCCCAGCAGCAGCGTGCGCTTGCCGCCAGCAGCTTCTTTGGCCTTCATCTTGTTGCGCACTTCGAGCATGTCGCGAACTGGAATGCCCTCGGTGATGCAAATCGCCAAGTCGAGGTCGGCTTCAACGGCTTCCCAGATGGCGGCTGCCGCGCCTGCTGGGGGCACGTAGATCACGGACACAGTCGCGCCCGTGTTTTGAGCCGCTTCTTTGACCGATGCGTAGATTGGGATGTTGAAGATGGACTCGCCAGCCTTCTTGGGGTTCACACCCGCGACGAAGCAGTTCTTGCCGTTCGCGTATTCCTGGCACTTTTCAGTGTGGAATTGACCGGTTTTGCCGGTGATACCTTGGGTGATGACTTTGGTGTCTTTGTTGATGTAGATGGACATGTTTGTTCCTAATCAGTTGAGGACAGATCTCAAGATCTGTCCCCAAAGTCATTACTTAACGGCTGCGACGATGGCGGTCGCGGCTTCGGCCATGGTGTCGGCAGAGATGATGGGCAGACCGGAATCGGCCAGCATCTTCTTGCCCAGCTCGTCGTTGGTGCCCTTCATGCGCACCACCAATGGCACTGACAAGTTCACGGCTTTACAAGCTGTGATCACGCCGCTGGCGATGGTGTCGCACTTCATGATGCCGCCGAAGATGTTGACCAAAATGCCTTTGACATTCTTGTTGGCCAACATGATCTTGAACGCTTCAGTGACTTTCTCGGCCGTCGCGCCGCCGCCCACGTCCAAGAAGTTGGCAGGCTCGCCGCCAAACAACTTGATGGTGTCCATGGTGGCCATGGCCAAGCCAGCGCCGTTGACCAAGCAACCAATGTTGCCGTCCAAGGAGATGTAGGCCAAGTCGAACTTGGAAGCTTCCACTTCAGCAGGATCTTCTTCGTCCAAATCGCGGTAAGCCACGATTTCGGGGTGACGGAACAGGGCGTTGGAGTCAAAGTTGAACTTCGCGTCCAAGGCCATCACGTTGCCTTTGCTGTCGCGGTTCAGTGGGTTGATTTCCACCAATGAAGCATCGGTTTCCATGTAGCACTGGTACAGCTTCTTGAAGATGTCCACGGCTTGGGCGGTGGAATCTGCAGGCATGCCGATGGCGTCAGAGATCTTCTTGGCTTGGGCATCACCCAGACCGGTCAGAGGATCGATGAACTCGGTGATGATCTTTTCGGGGGTGGAGTGAGCCACTTCCTCAATGTCCATGCCGCCTTCGCTCGAAGCGATGAAAGCGATCTTTTGGGTGGCGCGGTCGGTGACCACAGACACGTAATACTCTTTGTTGATGTCAGCGCCGTCCTCAATATAGAGACGACGGACTTTTTGGCCTTCGGGGCCAGTCTGGTGCGTCTTGAGCTGCATGCCCAGGATCTCGCCAGAGATGCGTTTCACGTCGTCGATGGTTTTGGCCACTTTGACGCCGCCGCCTTTGCCACGGCCACCGGCGTGAATCTGGGCCTTGACCACCCAAACTGGGCCGCCGAGTTTTTGAGCGGCTTCAACCGCCTCTTGCACCGTGAACGCCTGGATGCCGCGTGGAACGGGCACACCGAATTGACGCAAGATTTCCTTGCCTTGGTACTCGTGAATCTTCATGAGGTCTTCTCTCAGAGGGGTGGAATTCGACCGGTCTGTCGGAGACCTTCAATCATGGAGGACCGCCAACAGGCTCTGGACACTGCAGCCTAGGACTGTATCATGCTGCATTGCACCAATCCTGATCCTTGCGTCTTACATCGACATGACGCTGGGCACCTGAATTCTTGTGAAAGTAATACCCATGGCCAAAATATTCATCGATGGCGAAGCCGGCACCACAGGTTTGCTGATCCGTGAGCGCTTGGCCTTGATGCCCCAGATCGAGGTGCTCAGCATTGACCCCGTCCGCCGCAAAGACCCCGAAGCCAAACGCGAGTTGATGGCCGCAGCTGATTTGGTGGTGCTGTGCCTGCACGACGATGCCGCCATCGAATCGGTGGCCATGATTGACAGCTTGCCCGGGCGCAAGCCGCGCATCATCGACGCCTCCACCGCACACCGTGTGGCACCGGGTTGGGTTTACGGTTTTCCAGAGTTGACCGCTGGCCAACGTGGTGCCGTGGTGAACGCCCAGCGCGTGGCCAACCCCGGCTGCTACGCCACGGGTGCCATTGCTTTGCTGCGCCCCTTGATTGAAGCCGGCTTGTTGCCCGTCGACTTTCCCGTGGCGCTGCCATCGGTCAGCGGCTATTCGGGCGGTGGCCGCACCATGATCGAAGATTTTGAGACGGGCAAAGCCCCGCTTTTTGAAGCCTATGCCTTGGGCCTGGAGCACAAACACATCCCGGAAATCATGGCCTACACCGGTCTCAGCCGCCGCCCCTTGTTCGTGCCATCGGTGAGCAATTTCCGCCAAGGCATGCTGGTGCAACTGCCCCTCCATTTGGACACCTTGCCTGGTCAGCCCAAAGCGGCCGATTTGCACGACGCGCTGGCCAAGCACTATGGCCAAAGCCCAGACAGCTGGGTGAGCGTGTTGCCGGCCACCGACAACGGCAAGCTCGACGCCACCGCCTTGAACGACACCAACCAACTGGAAATCCGCGTTTTTGCCAACGAAACCCACCGCCATGCGTTGTTGATGGCGCGTTTGGACAATTTGGGCAAAGGCGCCAGCGGCGCTGCGGTGCAGAACCTGCAGTTGATGCTGGGAGTCTGAGCGCAGACGCGCCCATTCAAATTTCGACTTAACCCGCTTTGACTTCGCTGAGCAAATCGGGATGACGGTCCAGCAACTTGAACAACTTGACCAAGGCCAGTGGCGGCTTGGTCTTCCCGTTCTCATACCGTGAGAACGCATTCACACCGCCACCGAACAACTCGGCAGCTTGCCGCTGGTCAAGATCGAGTTTTTTGCGAACTTGAGCGATGTAAATGGGATCTACATAAGCAGCGTTGACTTGGCGCTGAAAGGCAGCCAACTTCGCGCCATATTGATCGCCGTGTTGGCGGCTCAGAACAACTTCATGGCACGCCGGGCAAAAGTCGCCCGTTACACCGGGAATAACGGTTTTTTCGCTTTTGTAGGTGTACTGAAGATCACGCGTATCGTGAACGAGTTCGGCAGCGCCGCAAGCAGGGCATTTCATGGTCATCGCTCCTTGAAGGAAACAATCAACACGTCATCAACGACGGTGAGCTTCAAGTACAACTCACGACCAGCCGTGACCTTGACGTGGTAAAAGTCTTGCCAGATGCGGTGATCGGCATGGGTGGTCATGCTTTTGTAAAAGTCTGATGGGCCAAGCGCCAAAACAACGGCGCACATGCCTGCCAAGTCGTTGATGCCCAACTCGCTAGCGCCGTTGAATGCGCTCACAGTGGCTTTGACGTGACCATCCGCTACCAAGGCTTTTACAACGTGGAGCTTGCATTGAGGTGTGCTTTTTTCCATGTTGATAATAACCTATTTGATGAATTAACCAAGTAGGTTTAATTGGTCCTTGGTTTTCGCATCTCAGAAGTCTTCTGCGCCGGAGACAACCTTGCGCACCACCTCGGGCGCAAAGCCGCGGCTCACCAAAAACCGCACTTGCTTGAGCCTTGCCGCTTGGTCGGCAGGTGGCTCGCCAAATTTCTTTCGCCAGACTTCTTGGGCTCGCGCCAGTTCGGTGCCGCGCATTTCTTGCACGGCTTCGGCGATGGCTTCGGCTGGCAAGCCCTTGGCTTGCAATTCTTGACGCACCCGAGAGGCACCGAGCTTGCGCGAACGGTTGTTCACCACCGACTCCACCACGCGTTGCTCGTTGATGAAGTCTTTGGCCTGTAAAAAATCCAAAGCCTCGGCCAGCTCGCCCGGTGTTTCTTCAAACGGTTTGAGCTTGCGCTCCAGCTCCAAGCGTGAGTGCTCGCGCTGGCTCAAAAGCCGCAAGGCGCGGCCTTTGAGCGAGGGCTGGAAGCCGGACTTGTTCAAGCTTGGCCTCCTGCCAACGGCCTTTTACTCGCCTTTGGGCTCGGCAATGGCCGATTCCAGCAAGCGGATGCCCAGTGATTCGCGGACCTTGTTTTCGATCTCGCGGGCCAAAGCCGGGTTTTCGCGCAAGAACTCACGGGCGTTGTCGCGGCCTTGGCCGATTTTCTCGCCTTGGTAGGCATACCAAGCACCCGACTTGTCGACGATCTTGGCGGTCACGCCCATGTCGATGACCTCGCCTTCTCGGCTGATGCCCTCACCAAACAGGATGTCGAACTCGGCCGTCTTGAAGGGCGGTGCGACTTTGTTCTTGACCACTTTGACTTTGGTCTCGTTGCCGATCGCGTCGTCACCCTTTTTGATGGTGCCGGTGCGGCGGATGTCCAAACGGACCGAGGCGTAGAACTTGAGCGCGTTGCCGCCGGTGGTGGTTTCGGGGCTGCCGAACATGACGCCGATCTTCATGCGGATCTGGTTGATGAAGATGACGGTGCAGTTGGTCTTCTTGATGGTGGCGGTGAGCTTGCGCAGGGCTTGGCTCATCAAACGCGCTTGCAGGCCGGGCAAGCTGTCGCCCATGTCGCCTTCGATTTCGGCCTTGGGGGTCAAGGCGGCCACCGAGTCGATGACGACCAAGTCCACCGCGCCCGAGCGCACCAAGCTGTCCACGATTTCCAGGGCTTGTTCGCCCGTGTCGGGCTGGCTGACCAGCAGCTCTTGCAGGTTGACGCCCAGGTTTTGGGCGTATTGCACGTCCAAGGCGTGCTCGGCGTCGACAAACGCGCAGGTGCCGCCCAAGCGTTGCATTTCGGAGATGACTTGCAGGGTCAGGGTGGTTTTACCGGAAGATTCTGGGCCGTAGATTTCGATCACGCGGCCACGGGGCAAGCCGCCCACGCCCAAAGCGATGTCCAGGCCCAAAGAGCCGGTGGACACCACTTGGATGTCGGCGATGACTTCGCCTTCGCCCAAGCGCATGATGGTGCCTTTGCCGAATTGTTTTTCAATCTGGGCCAGGGCGGCTTGCAGGGCTTTAGACTTTTCGCTGTTGTCGTCGCTCATGGGAATCTCCTTGAATATCAATGGGTTGGGGCACCTGGTTCAGCGCTGATGCGTTGTTTACTGGATGCGTGAACAGTACTGTAAACGACCTGTACAAACGTGTAAACGTTATTTTTGGTCAGTTTGCCTTATCATTTGAAGCCATGAAAATGAACCACAAAGCCGACACCACCGCCGCTGTGGACACCCTTTCAGAACCCCTGGACATGCAGGACGACCGTTGGCGGCAGACACATTTAGGCCGTTTGCTGGGCCACGCCATGCGCCGCTTTGACGAGCGCGTGTTGCACTTGATGGCGGGCAACGAGGGCGTGCCGCTGGCCTTGGCCAACTTGGCTTCGCGTGACCAGATCAGCGCCGCACATGTGCACATCACGCGACATTTGGCTTTGCAAGGCTCGCGCTTGACCGATTTGGCACGCGCAGCCGGGATGAGCAAGCAGGCCATGGGAGACTTGGTGGACCAATGCACCGCATGGGGCTTGGTGCAACGCGAACCCGATCCCTTGGATGCACGGGCCCGGCGTGTGGTGTTCACGCCTGTGGGCTTGGCTTGGTTGCAAGCTTTCAAGGATGCGGTGGCCCAGGCTGAGACCGAATTCCGCGAAGCCGTGGGCAAAGACGTGGCCACGGTCGTCGCATTGGGCCTGGAGGCGTATGCGCATTGACAGGCGCTAAGCGTGAACGACGGCTGCTGGGTAGGCGGCAGAGCGCGGACCAGAACAACATGCGCCAGACACTAGAATTGCAAAAGCTGCAACCCACCCCAGACTGCGCCGCACCCACAAAAATAGGAGACAGCCATGCGAATTCTGATAGCCGAAGACGATCAGGTGCTTGCCGACGGATTGCTGCGCACCTTGCGCAGCGCAGGCGCTGCCGTCGACCATGTGGCCAGTGGCAGCGAGGCCGATGCAGCCTTGATGACGAACAGTGAATTTGATTTGCTGATCCTGGACTTGGGCCTTCCCAAAATGCACGGTCTGGAAGTCCTCAAGCGTTTGCGCTCGCGTGGCTCTGTCTTGCCAGTCCTGATCCTCACGGCGGCAGACAGCGTGGAAGAACGTGTCAAAGGGCTGGATTACGGCGCTGATGACTACATGGCCAAACCCTTCAGCCTGCAAGAACTCGAAGCCCGCGTGCGCGCCCTCACCCGCCGTGGCATGGGCGGCGCCACGTCGCAAATCAAACACGGACCGCTGATCTATGACCAGTCTGGCCGCGTGGCCACCATCGACGGCAAGATGGTCGAGTTGTCTGCCCGTGAGTTGGGCTTGCTCGAGGTGCTGTTGCAACGCGCCGGTCGCCTGGTCAGCAAAGACCAGCTGGTCGAGCGTCTGTGTGAATGGGGCGAAGAGGTCAGCAACAACGCGATTGAGGTGTACATCCACCGTTTGCGCAAGAAGATTGAAAAAGGCCCGATCCGCATCGCCACCGTGCGCGGCTTGGGTTATTGCCTCGAAAAAATCCCGGCCTGAGCGCTGGGTGATTTGACTTTCAAACCCGCCGAAACCAAGACAGCGCCGCCATGAAATCCCGGGGCTGGAGTGTGCGTCTTTTCAAGCGGGAGCAGCGCTCCTTGTTCGGCGAAATCCTGGATTGGATGCTCACGCCTTTGCTTTTGCTGTGGCCGATCAGTTTGGCCTTGACCTGGTTGGTGGCGCAGGGCTTGGCCAACAAACCCTTTGACCGTGCCTTGATCTACAACGTGCAAGCCCTGGCCCAACAGGTCAAGTTGGGGCCAGACCAACGCGTGCAATTCAACTTGCCGCAACCGGCCAGTGAACTGCTGCGTGCCGATGAGACCGACTTGGTTTATTACCAAGTGCTCGGTGGTGCCAAAGAGCACCTGAGCGGTGAGCGCGATTTGCCCATGCCACCGAGCGATCAAGACAAGGGCAGCAGTTACGAGGTGCACATTCGCGACGATGAAATGCGCGGCTTGGAAGTGCGTGTGGCCTACACCTGGATCCGCCTGGACGCCGAGGGCAACAATCCGGCTTTGGTGCAGGTGGCCGAAACGCGTGAAAAGCGCTCAGTGCTGGCCGCCGAGATCATCAAGGGCGTGATGCTGCCCCAGTTCGCCCTTTTGCCATTGGCCGTGCTTTTGGTATGGCTGGCGCTGGTACGCGGCATCAAACCCTTGTCGCAGCTGGAAGAGCGCATCCGCGCCCGCAAACCCGACGACTTGAGCCCACTGGATGACAAAGCCGTGCCCATGGAGGTGGCCCCCTTGGTGGTTTCGGTGAACGACTTGTTAGAACGCCTGAAAGACTCCATCGTCACACAAAAACGTTTCTTGGCCGGTGCTGCGCACCAGCTCAAGACCCCCTTGGCGGGCTTGCGCATGCAGGCCGATCTGGCCCAGCGTTCGGGTTCGAGTGAAGAGGATTTGAAGAAATCGTTGAAGCAGATTGGACGCGCCAGCGTTCAGGCCACCCACACCGTGAACCAGTTGTTGTCATTGGCACGCGCCGAAGGCGGCGGCGTGCACCCCTCCCAACAAAGTTGCGACGTGGTCATACTGGCCAGCGATGTCTTGCAAGACTGTCTGCCAGGCGCCATGGACAAAGGGCTGGACCTGGGCTACGAAGGCGTGGACTCGGGCACCCCGGGCGCACAGGTGATGGGCAACCCCACCTTGCTCAAAGAAATGCTGCGCAACCTCGTTGAAAACGCGGTGCATTACACACCCAGCACGCCCGAGCGCCAAGGGGTGGTCACGGTGCGCGTGTTGGTGGACCCCTACAGCAAAGCCTTGGTCATTCAGGTTGAAGACAACGGCCTCGGCATTCCGGTGGCTGAGCGTGAACTGGTGTTTCAGCCCTTTTACCGGGCGCTGGGCACCAACGTGGACGGCTCGGGCTTGGGCCTGCCCATCGTCAAGGAAATTGCACAGCAGCACGGGGCTTCCATCACGGTGGATGCTTCACACCCCGGGCACAACCCCCCGGGCGCGTGCTTCACGCTGCGCTTCAGTCCTTTGGCGTGAACCCGCTCAGGCGGGCTTGCCCATGTTCAGTTGCAAACGCTCGCGCTCGATCACCCGGGCGACGGCAGGCTCTGCCGCTACTTTTTGCACAAAGGCCCACAGCGCGGGGTGTTCTTCGGGCGCAATGCCGGCGATCGTTCCCCATCGCGTGAGTGTCAGGCTGTAGGCATCAAGCGGGCCGAAGCGTTCACCGCTGAGCCAGGCTTGACCTTGGCTTGCGGCCTTTTCCACCAGCGCTTGCAATTCGCCCAACATGCCGCGAAACAATTGGATGTTGTAGGGTTTGAGCGCCGCTTGCACTTCAGGCAGGTCCGAGAAGTTTTGCGGCATGAAGATGTGCGTGAAAGTGGGGTGTACCGTGTTGTTCATCCAAGCCAAGGTGGACAGGGCTTGGGCGCGGGCCAGCGGCTCGGCGGGCAGAAAGCCCATTTCAGGGAACACTTGGTCCAAGTGCAGCACGATGGCCAAAATTTGTGTGATGGGTTGGCCGTTGCTCACCAGCACGGGCACCTGGCCGCGTGGGTTGATGGCTTTGTAGTCATCGCTGTTTTGCTCACCTTTGTGCAGCTTGACCATGCTCGGCTCAAACTCGGCGCCGCTCATCTCCAACAAAACATGGGGCACAAAAGAGCAAGCGCCCGGGGAGAAATAAAGTTTCAGGCTCATGGTCAATCTCGGTTTTCAGTGGGTTTCAAGGGGTCTCAGCGGCCAAGCGTTTCGCCACAGCTTCAGGGCTTTTGATGGTCAAGGCTTCTGGGCGAATCTGTTGACCCAGCCGCTCAGGCTCGCGTGCGGTGTTGGGGCCAAAGCCCCAGCGTGCAAAAGCGTCCCACTGCCAAGCCAGTGTGACGGCATTCAAGACCAACAAAACAGCGATCAAAAAACGGGTCATGGCTTGGGGTCCGAAACAGGAAAGGGTCTCACGCTGATCTCGGCGCTGTGGATTTCTTGCACACCCGCATCGGTCTGCAAGCGCAAGGCGCCTGTGGTGCCGACACCCAGCGCCTCACCCACTTGGCCGTCGCTGGTGTGCACCTGGCGGCCCTTGAGCGCATCACGCGATTCAAATCGGCCTTTCAGGGGCGCAAAGCCTTCGCTCTCGAATGTGAGCAGCGTCTGGATGAGCGGGAGAGCCACGCGTGCCAAACATGCGGGCCCGGTCAAGTCGGGTAGCAGTTCGGTCAAGGCAGCAGGCGGTGTGTTCAGGCCGTCGGCTCCGCGCGGACGGATGTTCAGTCCCACGCCCACCACCACTTGGCTGCGTCCAGCCATGCTGGCCGCTTCCACCAAGATGCCGCCGATTTTGCGGTCTTCGAACCACAAATCGTTGGGCCATTTCAGCTGCACACCCGGATGCAGGCTCTCCGCCAAGCTCAAGCCCACGGCCAAAGACAAGCCGGACCAGTCTTGGGGTGCGAGGGACAAGCTGAGTGAGAAGGTGAGCGAGTCGCCAGGCTGGCTTTGCCAGACACGTCCCATGCGTCCGCGACCTGCAGTTTGACGCTCGGCCACCAGCAAGGTCGCTTCATGTTGGCCTGCGCGAGCGCGGCGCATCAACTCGCTGTTGCTTGAATCGATCTCGGGCAGCACTTCGACCGTGAAGTCGGGCAACAGGGGGAAGACCTGTTCCCAAATTGCTTCAGCGGGCCAAGGGGTGGGCGTGATCATGCTTTGACGAGGGCGCGTGTGTGGGGCGTTGTGGGAGCAAGCCCCTGCTCGCGAAGGTATGCGCTTCTCAAACGCCAGCAAAGCTTCAAGCGCATTCGGCCGCAGGGGCGGCCTCCTACAGAGTCAATGCGGCGGGCCGGCATGGCTCAGCGCTTTTTGGGCTTGTCTGCCTTGGCAGGCTTGGCCGCTTTAGGCTTTGTCTTCGATTTGACCTTGTCTTTCGATGGGGTCTTCTTTTGTTTGGGAATCTTGGGGGTGTCTGCGCGGTCTTTGGGCGAGAGCAGCGTGCCACGGCAGTTCTTGGCACCACACCAGCAGGGGTACTCGGCCTTGAGCTTCTTGGTGTACGGCTCGTCAATGATCAGACCGTAGTCGTAGTTCAGCTCTTCACCGGCTTTGATGTTGCGGATCGCCTTGATGAAGATGCGGTCATTGTCTTCGTCGGCTTCGCAGTTGGGGTTGCAGCTGTGGTTGATCCAGCGTGAGGAGTTGCCGCCAAACAGCGCGTCGATGACACGGTCTTCGTTCACATGGAAGTAAAACGTGTGGTTCGGGTCTTCGGGGTCGTGGGGGTGGCGGTCTTGCGCCTCGTCCCAGCTGATGACCTCGCCCACGTACTCGATCAGGGTTTCGCCTTCAGCGATGTCCTGCAGCGCGAAGACGCCTTTGCCATGCACACCTGAGCGGCGCACCTGAATGCGTTTGCCTGAAGCAACAGCAGGTTTGTCGGTGGAGCGGCTGGGGGATGAAACAAGGGTTTTGGCCACGGCGTCAAAAATTTGTTATGGTGAATTCATGTGGGCGCGTGCGTGAGCGCGTGCCCGGGCGCGTGCGCACACGCGAGACAACGGATTGTAATGACATGAAGACACTGGTAATTGCAGAGAAGCCTTCGGTGGCTCAAGACATCGTTAAAGCCTTGACCCCGATCTCGGGCAAGTTCGAGAAACACGACGACCACTTTGAGAACGACACGTACGTCGTGACCAGCGCGGTGGGCCACTTGGTGGAGATCCAGGCCCCCGAGCAATACGACGTGAAACGCGGGAAGTGGAGCTTTGCCAATTTGCCGGTGATCCCGCCGCACTTTGACTTGAAGCCCGTGGACAAAACCAAGAGTCGCCTCTCCGCCGTGGTCAAGCAGGCCAAGCGCAAGGACGTGAACGCGCTCATCAACGCCTGTGACGCGGGCCGTGAGGGGGAATTGATCTTCCGCTTGATCGAGCAGTACGCCGGGGGCGCCAAAACCCTGGACAAGCCCGTGCAGCGCTTGTGGCTGCAGTCCATGACGCCCCAAGCCATTCGCGACGGCTTTGACAACCTGCGCACCAACACCCAGATGCAGGGCCTGGCCGACGCCGCCCGCAGCCGCTCGGAGGCCGATTGGCTGGTGGGCATCAACGGCACCCGCGCCATGACCGCCTTCAACTCGCGCGATGGTGGTTTCTTTTTGACCACCGTCGGTCGTGTGCAAACGCCCACCTTGGCCGTGGTGGTGGAGCGTGAAGAGCAGATCCGCAAATTCATCAGCCGCGACTATTGGGAAATCCACGCCGAGTTCGCTGCAGCTGCCGGCACCTATCCGGGCAAATGGTTCGACCCCAAGTGGAAAAAAGAAGAAGACGCCGAGAAGAAAGCCGACCGCAAATGGACGGCCGCTGAGGCGCAAGCCATTGTGGATGCGGTGCGCGGCAAAACGGCCAGCGTGACCGAGGAGGCTACGCCCACCACACAAGCCAGCCCTGGCCTGTTTGACCTGACCAGCTTGCAGCGCGAAGCCAACGGCAAATTTGGTTTTTCGGCCAAAACCACGCTGGCACTGGCCCAAAGCTTGTACGAGCGTCACAAAGCCCTGACTTATCCGCGTACCGACTCGCGTCACCTGCCCGAAGACTACGTGCCCGTGGCCAAGCAAACCTTCGAGATGCTGGCGGACAGCGGCATGAAGCACTTGGCCCCACACGCCCTCACAGCGCTCAATAACAACTATGTGCGCAAACTGCCACGGGTGTTTGACAACAAAAAGGTCTCAGACCACTTCGCCATCATCCCCACGCTGCAAGCGCCCAGCGGACTGTCCGAGGCCGAGCAAAAGCTGTACGACCTGGTGGTGCGCCGTTTCATGGCGGTGTTCTTCCCTAGCGCCGAATACCAAGTGTCCACCCGCATCAGCGTGGCTGCAGGCCACAGCTTCAAGACCGTGGGCAAGGTCTTGGTCAAGCCCGGTTGGCTGGCGATTTATGGCAAAGAAGCCGCAGAAGAAGTGGAAGACGCTAAAGATGGCGACAAAGGCCAGAACCTGGTGCCGGTGAAGCCGGGTGAACAGGTCGGTGTGGACTCGGTCGAGGCCAAGGGCCTGAAAACCCGTCCGCCTGCCCGCTATTCAGAAGCCACGCTGCTGGGCGCCATGGAAGGTGCGGGCAAGATGGTCGACGACGATGAACTGCGCGAGGCCATGCAAGAAAAAGGCTTGGGCACGCCAGCGACCCGCGCTGCCACGATCGAAGGTCTGATCAACGAGAAATACATGTTGCGCGAAGGCCGCGAGATGATCCCGACCGCCAAAGCCTTCCAGCTCATGACGCTGCTGCGCGGCCTGCAGGTGGAAGAACTGTCCAAGCCCGAACTGACGGGCGAATGGGAATACAAGCTGGCGCAGATGGAGCAAGGCAAACTCAGCCGCGCCACTTTCATGGCCGAGATCGCGGCCATGACCGAGCACATCGTCAAGAAAGCCAAAGAGTACGACCGCGACACCGTGCCCGGCGACTACGCCACCGTCACCACGCCCTGCCCCACCTGTGGTGGCGTGGTCAAAGAAAACTACCGCCGTTACACCTGCACGGGTGTGGATGGCGCCAGCGAAGGCTGCGGTTTCTCGTTTGGCAAGACGCCTGCAGGACGCACCTTCGAGCCTGCCGAAGTCGAGCAATTCATGCGCGACAAGAAGATTGGCCCTCTGGAGGGTTTCCGATCCAAAGCCGGTTGGCCTTTTGTGGCCGAGATGGCGCTCAAGTACAACGAAGAAGAAAAGAACTGGAAGCTCGAATTCGACTTCGGTGACGACAAGAAGAACGAAGAGAGCGGTGAGATTGTCGAGTTCACCGACGAGTCGCTGGGTGCTTGCCCCAAGTGCGGCAGCGCGGTGCACGAGCACGGCAGCAACTATGTGTGCAGCAAAGCCGTGCCCACGAACGAGCAACCCACGCCCAGCTGTGACTTCAAGAGCGGCAAGATCATCTTGCAGCAACCGGTGGAGCGCGAGCAGGTGACCAAGCTGCTGGTGACCGGCAAGACCGATTTGCTCGACAAGTTCATCAGCAACCGAACCCGCCGAAGCTTCAAGGCCATGCTGGCCTGGAACCCCGAAGAGGGCAAGGTGACGTTTGAGTTTGAGCAGCGCGAAGGCGGCAAGAAGTACCCACCCCGAAAGACGGCAGCCAAAAAGACGCCGTTTGGCAAGGTGGCGGTGAAGAAAGCTGCGGCCAAAACCACGGCAGCCAAAACACCCGCTGCCAAAAAAGCCGCCAAGACTGCTGCGCCCAAAGCGCCGCGCAAAGCGGCCGTGGGCACCTTGAAGCCCAGCACCTCATTGGCCGCCGTGATCGGTGACGGCACGTATGCCCGCACCGAGGTGGTCAAGAAAATCTGGGACTACATCAAGGCCAACAATTTGCAGGACCCGGCAGACAAGCGCTCCATCAAAGCCGACGGCAAACTGCAAGCGGTGTTTGGCAAGGACAGCGCTACCATGTTCGAGTTGGCCGGGATCATTGGCAAGCACCTGAGCTGAGCCTACAGATCCGAAGCTGAAAAAATGCTACGCCAGTCGTGGCATTTTTTTGGACATAAGCTGTCAGGGCGCGTGCAGCACCAGCTTGACCGGCAGTGCGGCCAGCAGTGGCTGAATGCTTGCCCAAAGAGCCAGTGGCGTCGCGCGGGCATCGACCTCGACAGGCCCATCGCCTGCCGCATGCAAGCTCGGCCATTGCGCAGCAGGCGTTTGCAAGGGTGTCAGCACCTGATGAATCAGGCCCTGCACCACCGCCGCTGTGGCCAGGGTGCGCAATTCGGGTTTGTAAATTTTCCCGACGTTGGTCACGGGCATGCGTTCAAGGATGGTGAGACTCTTGGGTTTGGCGGGGGCTTCGTCCACACGCTCGGCGGTAAAAGCCAGCAGCTCAGCTTCGCTGACCTGCGCTCCAGCCTTGAGCGTGGCAAATGCCACAGGCAGTTCACCCGCATAGGCATCAGGCGCACCCACGGCGGCGCACAAGTCCACCGCAGGGTGCGCCCCCAAAGCGTCTTCGATCACCTTGGGGTCGATGTTGTGCCCCCCACGAATGATCAAGTCTTTGGCGCGGCCCGACAGGTGTAATCGACCTTGTTCGTCGATGAAGCCCACATCGCCGGTGATGAGCCAACCGTCTGGCGTGAAACTGCGTGCGGTTTCAGCCGCATCCAAGTAGCCCGAGAACAAATTGGGGCCTTTGTAGAGCACCATGCCTTTGCCGCCAGCGGGCAGGTCTTGCCCGGTGGCTTGGTCGTCGCTGTTCAAGCCCACGATGCGCACCTGCGCATGTGGCAATGGCCAGCCCACGCAGCCTGCCGGGGCGCTCAGGCCAGGCGGGGCCACGGTGCTCAAACCTGCGGTCTCGGTCATGCCCAAGCTCTCGTTGATCTGCAGGCCAAAGGTTTGTTCAAAGCGCTGCGCCAATTCGGGGGGCAGCGGTGCTGCTCCCGTGCGCACAGAGCGCAGGCGTGAGATGTCCGCGCCATCCAGCGGCACCCCCGCCAAAGCGGCCAGCACGGTGGGCACGCCCGACATCAGTGTGCAACCATGGTGCTCTGCCAAGCGCCAATAGTTTTGCACCACTTCGCGGTTGCGAAACAGCGCAGCGGTGGGAATGATGACGTGCATGCCGATGGCCAGTGAACACAGTGCGCCAGGCAGCACACCGGCCACATGGAACAGCGGGTAGCCGTTCATCGTCACGTCGGTGGGCTGAAAGCCTTGCATCGTGGCGTTGGCCCACGCCGTGAAGACTTGCGCCCCATGGCTGTGCCGTGCCAGCTTGGGCGCACCGGTGGTGCCGCCCGTGTGAAAGTAAGCAGCAATGTCTTGAGGGCTGAACCCCCGATCGCTGAGCAGCCGGTCTGAGGCCTGTTGAGTCCGCAGGGCGTGAAAGTCTTGGGTGCCATCGGGCAGGGGCTGCGCCAAGGGCTCACCGTCTGGATGCACCCACAGCACGGTGTGCAAGTGGGGCAATTGGGCCTGCAAGCGCAGCGCTTTGGCGCGCATCTGGCTGTCGTCGTCCACGCCGTGAGCGATCAGCACCTTGGCTTGGCTGGCGCGCAGCAAAGACAGCAGTTTGTCTTCGCTCAGCAAGGGGTTGAGTGGCTGCACGATGCCAGCCGCCTCGCCACCCCACAGCGCCAAGTGGTAAGCCAAGCCGCCCGGCAACAAGATGGCCACCACGTCGTGCGGGCTTAAGTGCAAGCCGTGCAGCAGGTTGGCGGTTTGGTGGATGCCGTGCAGCAAGTCACGGTAGGTCCAGGTGGTGGACGCACCGCCGGGCTGGCCCGTGTGCAGGAAAGTCAGCGCAGGCCGATCAGCGTGAACTAAGGCACTGGCACGGATCAGGTCATAGGTGCTGGCCCAGGGCACGGCCTGGACTAAGGGTGTGGCCTCGATGCGGTGAATGTCGGCGAGGGCTTGGACGGGAGATGAAACAGTCAGGTGCATGCGTGATGGTAGCCAAGGCTTGCAGCCTGCTTTGTCACGCAGGTGGCTGATCTTGATGGATCGCCAGTGACGCTTTTATCAAGGCTGGAGCGTTTGAAGCGTTTGTGCGAGCTCGCGCATGCTTGGTCGTTGGCGTGGCTGCTCAGCCATGCAAGATCGGGCCAGCGCTTGCAAGGGCTGCAGCGATGGTTGATCAACCCGCGCATTGGCGGCGTCTGCCAACTCTTCCAGCAAACAACCGAAAGCCCGCACTTCCAGCGCGAAGAGGCTTGGGTGCCATTCAGCTTGCGCCATCGGCAGCCGCGTGGCCGCGCCAAAGTCCCCCAGCTGCGCTTGGCCGTGCATGGGGTCAATCAGGATGTTGTGCGCGTACAGATCGCCGTGCATCACACCCCGCTGGTGCAGATGCGCCACGGCACAGGCCACATCGCGAGCGATTTGCATGGCCATGGGCGCTGTCAGTGAAAAGCCTGGCGGATACACATCGCGCGTGCAGGTCTGCAAGCTGGGCGGCCCTGCCAGGTTGACGTGGTCGGGCGGGATCAGCGGCATCAATAAACCTTGCGCTTGCCCAGGGTGCTTGGACAACCGGGCCACGGGTGTAGTGAGCGTGGCGTGTTTTCCTGCGGCAAGGCTTGCGGCCATCTCGTCACCCGGTAAGCCATCGCTGGTCATGGCGCCTTTGAACAACTTGAGCGCCATCGGCTGTGGCCAGCCCGGGGCCTCCACCTGGTGGATGTGGCCCGAAGCGCCCTCGCCCAGAAGTGTGCCCAGCGTGAGTGACGTCCACGGCACTTCGGGCAAGGCCGTCTCATGGCTAAGAGCCCAGCCCATGGCGTTGCCCGCCAGCGACAGCCAAGCCAAGCTTGGCATGTCGGCCAGCCAGTCGGGCACTTGCTCCAAACGGTTGGCCGAGATGCGCAGCAACTCAAGGCTTTGAACCGCCTGCAGGCTGCCGGGCAAAGCGGTGAGTTGGTTGCCTGCCAACAGCAGTTTTTGCAGGGCTGGGCGCTGCCCGAGTTCTTTGGGTAATTGGCGAATGGCGTTGTCCGTCAGCGTCAACCAGCGCAAAGCGGGTGGCAGTGCGGCGGCAGGTACATCTGCAATGCGGTTGGCCTTGAAGCCGATCATTTGCAAAGTCGGGCAGTCGCCCAGCACTTCAGGCAGCACGGTGAAGGCGTTGTCCGAAGCAAACAGCACCAGCAGTTTGTGCAGGCGCGGCAGCTGGTGCGGCAAATTGCGTAGCCGGTTGCCGCTCAGGTTGAGCACCTCCAGCGTGTCGGCCAGGGCAAAAACTTCTTCTGGGAGCTCAGTCAAATCGCACGACAGATCGAGGCGACGGGTGCCAGCCAAAGCGCCGCTGCGCAGTTGTTCCAGTGTGTGCATGGGTCCCATTAGCCAATGAAAACGCCCATGAAAAGCATGGGCGTGGTCTGCCAATTGTCATGCATGCACGGGTGCCTTGGATCGACACCCTGAAGCAGTAAACCGTGGGCTTAAGCCTTGCCCACCACCCGCGCCATCTCCAGGCACTTGTTCGAGTAGCCCCACTCGTTGTCGTACCAGGCCATCACCTTGACGAAGGTGCTGTCGAGCGCCATGCCCGCTTCGGCGTCGAACACGCTGGTACACACCTCGCCCCGGAAATCGGTCGACACCACCTTGGCTTCGGTGTAACCCAACACGCCTTTCAGTGCGCCTTGGCTTTGCGCTTTCATTTCGGCACAAATCTCTGCATAGGTGGCCGGGGTGTTCAGCTCGGCCGTCAAATCGACCAGTGACACATCGCTGGTGGGCACACGCACCGCCACGCCCGTGAGCCGACCTTGGATCTCAGGAATCACAACACCCACCGCCTTGGCCGCGCCCGTGCTGCTGGGGATGATGTTTTCCAGAATGCCGCGCCCGCCGCGCCAGTCCTTGTTGCTGGGGCCATCCACGGTTTTTTGGGTGGCGGTGGTAGCGTGCACGGTGGTCATCAGGCCGCGCCTGATGCCCCATTTGTCGTTCAGCACTTTGGTGATGGGGGCCAGTGCGTTGGTCGTGCAGCTGGCGTTGCTGATGATGGCCTGACCCGCGTAGGACGCATGGTTCACGCCATAGACAAACATGGGTGTGTCGTCTTTGGACGGTGCGGACATCACCACTTTCCTAGCGCCCGCGCTCAGGTGTTTGCCCGCACTGTCCTTGTCGAGGAACAGGCCTGTGGACTCGATCACCACTTCCGCGCCCACCTCGTTCCACTTCAGCTTGGCCGGGTCGCGTTCTTGCGTCAAACGGATGCGTTGGCCGTTCACGATCAACGTGGACCCTTCCACCGACAAGGTGCCCTGAAAGCGCCCATGTACGCTGTCGTACTCCAGCATGTAGGCCAGGTATTCGGGCTCCAGCAAGTCGTTGATGCCCACGACCTCGATGTCCTTGAAATTTTGCACTGCTGCACGCAGCACCATGCGTCCAATACGGCCAAAGCCGTTGATGCCGATCTTGGTGGTCATGGGAGTTTCACTTTCATTGGAAGTCTAGATTCACCCTTTCCCTTTATAGAGGTGGGCGAGCGATGTAACCATCCTATGCGAGTTTGTGAAACTTTGTTACAACGCGCGGCCTGTCCCTCGGTTTGTTCTGGTTTAGTAACTTTTGGGTTTTTAAGATCACGTCGCAACGCTCATCCGTGTGCAGGCCAACAGACGGCGGCGCATGGGCGCTCAAAAATGGTTGGGTGAATCAGGTGCACATGGTTCACACCTCGGCGTATTCACCATTTTTTGAAAGTTCTTCCCATGACACTCGAATCCAAAACACCCGTGACACCTACATCTGCACCCACCCTGCTCAAGCCCGAGCAGCACCACAGCAAAGCCGCTGAACATCTGGAGTTGGCCGCCAAAGCACACAAAGAAGTGGCCAAACTGATCAGCGCCAACGACCACACGGGCGCACATGCGCATGTCGCAGTGGCCCATGAGCACCTGACCCATGCACATACCCATGCCGATGCCGCCAAAAAAGCCATGCCAGCTGCCAAGTAACTGACGCCTGTTGGTTGCAAAGCCGCCAGCCCTGACAGGGCTTGGCGGCTTTTCTTTGGACGGGTCCAGAAACGCCGTCACCTGCAGCGCACGGTTTCTGTGAGGTCCTGATAGAGTTAAATCCGCCCCTTGGCGGCCGCATTGATCAGCCACAAACCCTCACTGAAGTGAACGACCCATGAACACCCCCACTGCGAACTCCGACAGTCCTTCTGCACTGATGACGCCTGCAGAGTGGCAAGCGCGCCTGGATTTGGCAGCTTGTTACCGTTTGGTGGCCCACCATGGTTGGACGGATCTGATCTACACCCACATCTCCTTGCGAGTGCCTGGTACCGACCATTACCTGATCAACCCTTTCGGTTGGTCTTTTGACGAGATCACCGCTTCCAGTTTGGTCAAGATTGACAGCGACGGTCAAAAAGTGGGCGACAGCCCTCACGACGTGCACCGCGCAGGTTTTGTGATCCACAGCGCCATCCACACGGCACGCGACGATGCCCATTGTGTGTTGCACCTGCACACCCGTGCGGGCATGGCCATTTCCATGCTCAAGTGCGGCCTGCTGCCATTGAGCCAGCACGCCATGATGTTCCACGGCAAAGTGGCCTATCACGAGTCCGAAGGCTTGGCTGTGCAGCTGGACGAACGTCAACGGCTGGCCAGTGACTTGGGCGACAAAATGGTCATGATCTTGCGCAACCATGGCACGCTGGTCGTGGGCTATACCGTGGCCGAAGCCTTCAGCAGCATGTGGCACCTTGAAAAAGCTTGCCAAGCTCAGCTGGACGCCATGGCCTGCGGCCAAGAGCTGAACTTTCCGCCAGACGGCGTGGCCGAGCAAATCAGCCGATTGGGCTTCAACAAGGCGGCGCTTCGGGAATATCCCCAGGGACGAAGCCCGCTGGGGTGGAAAGAATGGCCTGCCATGCTGCGACTGGCCGACAAGGTCTCGCCGGGTTACGCGGTTTAACTACCGATCTGCGGCTCAATCGGCGTATTCCACCCCGATCGTCCAAGGGGTGAGCTCCTGTAAATTCATTGAACGGTTTTGGATCAAGTTTTGAAAAGAATAGATCAACAGGTCAAATCCCGCTGGGCCGTTTCAGTGCCGTTGCTCGGTCGGTGCTGAGCAACTCCACCTCGCGGCTTTGGTCCTTGCTGCGCACCGTGAGGGTCAAGCGGCTGCCGGCTGGCCCCAAGGCCCGCAGGCGGCGGTAAAAGTCAGGCAGGTCTTGTAGCGTTTGTCCTTGCAGGGCCAGCAAGGTGTCGCCCACGGCGATGCCTGCCTGCGCTGCGGGGCTGTCCGGCGATACACGCAATACGGCCAAGCCGCCGCTGGGCAAGCGCTGGCTGGTGATGCCCAGCCAAGGCGTGGCCGGGCCAGTTCGTCTGCCAGTGCGCACCAAGTCGGGCAGAGGGTCTTTGAGCAGGTTCACGGGCACAAACAAATTGCCCGGCAGCGGGACTTGGTCGCCGTAAACGTCTTGCACCAACAAGGAGCCGATGCCCACCAGCTGGCCCTGGGCGTCAAACAGCCCCGAGCCACTCCAGTTGTTCACGGCAGGTATCGTCATCAAGGGCGCTTCCAACAGGTATTCCCAGCTGCCTGCAAAAACCTTTCTGGAGACCAGCTCCAGCGCGGTGGGGGCGGTCTCGTTTTGGCCCAGTGTCCAGAGTTTGCCGGGTGTGGGCAGGCTGTCCGAGTCGCCCAGTGGCACGGCATCCAGGCGCAAGGAGATCAAGGTGCGGATCAGGCCCAGGCCAGTCAGGTTGTCCACAGCCCGCACTTGGCCAGGAATGCGTCGGCCTTGGTGGTCGATCAGGTCCACGCTTTCGGCTTCGAGCAGCAGATAGCCGATGGTCAGCACCAGGTCGGGGCCAATGACCACCCCCGAGCCTTCGCGGCGCTGGCCCAGGGTGCGGCTGGTGCTGGCTTGCGCGTCGCTGCGGCTTTGCACCGTCACCACCGATTGCAGGACCCGCCGCAGCGGCTCGGGCGGCAAGGCTTGAGACACCTCTTGTGTGGTGACTTGCGGTGTGACTTGGGGGCTGTCTTTCGCCGAGTCGGACTGCCCGGCAGTCTGCGCCCAGGCCAGGCTGCAAGACAACAGGCTGGCCAACAAAGCCGTGGCAAATGGGTGGCGCATGGTCATCCCCTTGAAAAAAAAGGTGCGCTCATACAGCGCATTCCCATTGTGGGCCGTGCCCCTTAACCCCATGCCCGCAGAGCCTACTGGCAGCAGAGCTGTGCAGACGGTGGCCAGTCGCCTCAGGCGGGAAAACGCTCGCGCAGTTTGAGCTTGTAGAACTTGCCGGTGGAGGTGCGCGGCACGGCGTCGATGAACTCGTAGCGGTCAGGCACCTGCCACTTGGCAAAGCCGTGCTGCAGCAAGTGCGCGGCAAAGTCTTCGGGCCGGGGCGCCTGACCTTGCGCTCGACCAGGTTTGAGCACGATGCAAGCCAGCGGCCGCTCGCTCCACTTGGGGTCGGGGATGGCGATCACGGCCGCTTCGGCCACGTCGAGGTGGGCCATCAAGGCGTTTTCCAGATCGACTGAGCTGATCCACTCGCCGCCGGACTTGATCAGGTCTTTGGTGCGGTCGGTGATGCGCACAAATCCCAAGGCGTCCACGCTGGCCACATCGCCGGTGCGCAGCCAGCCGTCGGCACTGAACTTGTCTTCGCTGACCGGCACCTGGTGGTAGCTGCCGGTGATGAAGGGCCCGCGAACCTGGATTTCGCCCACATGCTGCCCGTCCCAAGGGGCATCGAGTCCGTCCTCGCCTCGGATGCGCAGTTCGGTCAAGGGCACGGGTACGCCCGCCATGGCCGCGCGGCGGTAACGCTCGTCCATAGGCGCGTCTTTCAGCTCTGACTTGGGGTAAGACACGGTGCACAAAGGCGAGGTTTCGGTCATGCCCCAGCCTTGCAAAATCCAGATGCCGTGCCGGTCAAAGGCGCGGATTAGCGCTTCTGGCACCGCCGCACCGCCCACCAAAGAGCGCATGCCTGCGGGCAGTTTCCAGCGGCCGGGTTGGGTGGTTTGTGCGGCTTCGAAAGCCTGGATCAAGCCCATCCAGATGGTGGGCACGCCCAGCGACAGCGTGGGGGGCTCGGCCGTCATCAGGTCCAGCAAATCCTCTGGATGCAGGTGCGGCCCGGGAAACACGAGCTTCACGCCCATCATCACCGCCCCATAAGGAATGCCCCAGCTGTTGGCGTGGAACATGGGCGTGACGGGCAAGATCACATCGCTGCCTTTCAAGCCCCAAAAGTCGCCCAAGCAACCCACCAGCGTGTGCAAGATCGTGGAGCGGTGCGAATACACCACGCCTTTGGGACGGCCCGTGGTGCCCGAGGTGTAGCACATGGACACGGCGTCGTCTTCGGCATGCGGAGCGTATTGAAAACCCTGTGTGTCGGTGCTGGCCAGCAGCTGCTCGTAGTCGGTGAAGGGCGCGGGCACAGCAGCACCGGAAAACGGGAACACGATCACCTTTTCAAAGTGGTACAGGTGCGCAAACTGCTGGTACAGCGGCAGCAACACGTCGTCAATGATCAGCACCTTGTCTTGTGCGTCGTTGGCAATCCAGGCGATCTCTTCGGGTGACAGGCGCAGGTTGAGCGTGTGCATCACCCCACCTGCGGCCGGGATGCCGAAATAGCACTCCAGGTGCGCGTGGTGGTTCCAACACAGGGTTGCGACACGTTCACCTTTTTGCAAGCCCAGGTTTTGCAGGGCCTGCGCCAGTTGGCGCGTGCGTTGGTAAAACGCGCCGTAGCTGTGCCGCACCAGCGACTTGTCGGGCAGGCGCGAGACGATCTCGTTGCTGGCAAACAAAGTGCCCGCCCGTTCGAGCAAGTGGTTCAGCGACAGGGGCATCTGCATCATGGTGCTGCAGATGGGGGGCTGGGCGGCGGATGAAGAAGAAGGTGTGGTCATGTTGGGCGTCCGTTGAACTGCTCTGCCTAAATCATGCGGCCCACGATGCCCTAATTGGGCTAGGGAAAACCCAATGGCCGTTTCACTTATGGAACCAGCACACTGAAGTTTGAATGGCCCCTGTACGCAACATTCGCATCGCATTGGACAAAGCCAGCTTTGACGAGAGTTTTGTCAAAGTGGGCATCGTGCCGTGTGGCGGTGGGGCATGGTTGGCACGCGCCTTGCAAAGTCAAAAGGTCTTTCCTAACATCTATTTGTATAGACAGCAAGATGGTGCAATTCCCGATGCCTTTTGGGGCTAAGGGCGTGATCATGCACTTAGCTGGTGCGGATGTTGGGAGAGATGTTGTTTCCTGAACGCGAACAGCCTTTTCTTTTGGCCCCATCCTGTCTATACAAGTTGAGCGGCTGTTTGTGGTGGCTTTTTTCCCCGCTTGTCTGTGGCACTCCCGGCCATTCAAAGTGGACTTGATCAACAAAAAGGAGTTTCTTCATGCGTAAATCAAAAGTTAAATTCGCCTCGCTGCTCTTGGCCGGTGCGACCGCGGCCACTTTGGCCTTTCAAACGCAAGCCCAGGAGGTCAAGATCGCTTTGGGCATGTCCGGATGGACCGGTTTCGCGCCGCTCACGTTGGCAGACAAAGCCGGCTTGTTCAAGAAACACGGGTTGGATGTGGAACTGAAAATGATTCCCCAGAAAGACCGCCACCTGGCCTTGGCTTCCAAGGCCATTCAGTGCGCTGCCACCACGGTGGAAACTCATGTGGCCTGGAACACCAATGGTGTGCCCATCGTGCAGATTTTCCAGATGGACAAGTCGTATGGCGCTGACGGCATCGCGGTGCGCGGCAACATCAACAACTTTGCCGATCTCAAGGGCAAGACCATTGGCGTGGACGCCCCTGGCACTGCGCCCTTCTTTGGCTTGGCCTGGATGTTGAGCAAAAACGGCATGAGCCTGAAAGACGTCAAGCTCACCACGATGTCGCCACAAGCCGCCGCCCAAGCTTTTGTAGCGGGTCAAAACGATGCGGCCATGACGTATGAGCCCTACCTGTCCACCGTGCGCAGCAACCCGCAGGCCGGCAAAATTTTGGCGACCACGCTCGACTACCCCATGGTCATGGACACCGTGGGTTGCGCGCCCGAGTGGCTCAAGGCCAATCCCAAGGCCGCGCAGTCATTGGCCAATGCCTACTTTGACGCTTTAGAGATGATCAAGACCGACCCGACCAAGTCCAACGAGATCATGGGCGCAGCCGTCAAACAAACCGGCGAGGCCTTTGCCAAGTCATCGGCCTTCCTGCGCTGGCAAGACAAAGCGGCCAACCAGAAGTTCTTTGCGGGCGAGCTGCAAAGCTTCATGAAAGACGCCGCGGCCATCTTGCTCGAAGCCGGTGTGATCCGCAAGGCACCAACCGAGTTCGTGTCCATGTTTGACACCAGCTTCATCAAGTAAAACGATGACGAACGCACACACGGCTTCGGCCCCTGCGAACGCCGTGCGGCGCGCTCGCCGCGCACTGGCTCCTTTGGAGCCGGTGAGCGGCCAAGCCCGCTGGGTGTTGGGCATTGGGTTTTTCATTTTGTTCTTTGCCGTCTGGGCGTTCTTCACGCTGGGCGGCTATGTCTCGCCCACCTTTTTGGCCAGCCCGGTGACCATGGTGCAAGAGGCCATCCTCTTGTTCACCCAATTCAATTTCATGTTCGACATTGGCATGACGATTTGGCGCGTTCTGGCCGGTTTCATTTTGGCCACCTTGATCGCCGTGCCCCTGGGCATTGCCATGGGCGCGCACAAAGGGGTCGAGGCTTTCCTCGAACCCTTCGTGTCCTTTTGCCGTTACCTGCCTGCCTCAGCCTTCATTCCTCTGCTGATTTTGTGGGCGGGTATTGGCGAGCTGCAAAAAGTGCTGGTGATTTTCATCGGCTCGGTGTTCCAGATCGTGTTGATGGTGGCGGTGTGTGTGGGCGCGGCGCGGCGCGACTTGGTCGAAGCCGCCTACACCTTGGGTGCCAATCCGGCGGGCATTGTCAAGCGCGTCTTGATCCCCGGCGCAGCGCCTGAGATCGCCGAGATCTTGCGCTTGGTCTTGGGCTGGGCCTGGACCTATGTGATCGTCGCCGAGCTGATTGGTTCATCTTCGGGCATTGGTCACATGATCACCGACAGCCAGGCGCTCTTGAACACCGGCCAAATCATCTTCGGCATCATCGTCATCGGCCTCATTGGCCTGGTGTCTGACTTCGCCTTCAAGGCGCTCAATCGCCGTTTGTTTGCCTGGAGTTCACTGTGAGCAGCCAACTGTCCATTCAAGGCGTCTCACGCGTCTTCACCTCGCCCCAAGGCTTGGCCACGCAGGCCCTCACGCCCGTGGATTTTGAAGTGCGCGAAAACGATTTCGTCACCATCCTCGGCCCCTCGGGTTGTGGCAAATCCACCTTGCTGCGCATCGTGGCGGGGCTGGACCAGCCCACCACCGGCCAGGTGCTGCTGGATGGCCAATCGGTGCAAGGTCCGGGCGCCGACCGGGGCATGGTGTTTCAGAGCTACACGCTGTTTCCGTGGCTCACCATTGAGCAAAACATCCGCTTTGGCCTGCGCGAGCGCGGCATGCCCGAGCGCGACCAAAAAGAGCGGGCCGATTACTTCATTGCCAAAGTCGGCTTGCGCGGTTTTGAGCAGCACTTTCCCAAGCAGCTGTCGGGCGGTATGCAGCAGCGCACCGCGATTGCACGCGCCTTGGCCAACGACCCCAAAATTTTGTTGCTCGACGAGCCCTTTGGTGCCCTGGACAACCAGACCCGGGTGCTGATGCAAGAGCTGCTCTTGGGCATTTGGGAATCCGCCCAAAAAACCGTGCTGTTCGTCACGCACGACATCGATGAAGCCATCTTCATGGCCAACCGCGTGGCGGTGTTCAGCGCGCGGCCCGGTCGCATCAAGACCGAGTTGGCGGTGGATTTTCCGCACCCTCGGCATTACACGATCAAGACATCGCCGGAGTTCATGGCCCTCAAAGCGCGATTGACCGAAGAGATCCGCGCCGAGTCCATGGCCACCGATGTGCATTGATTGCCTGACTTTGCCAACTCTGAACACGCTGCCATGACCCGCCTGCTTGCCCCACGCAATCGCGCTGTTCATGCGCCACGCCCCGTGGCGGGTGAGCCCGTGGCCTTGTTCCAGCAGATCAAAGACCACATTGCTCGCCAGATCCAGGATGGCACGCTGCGCGCAGGTGACCGCCTGCCGTCTGAGCACGAACTGGTGGCGCAGTTTGGCATCTCGCGCATGACCGTCAACCGGGCGCTGCGAGAACTTGTCGCTCAAGGGCGCATCGTGCGCGTGGCAGGTGTGGGCAGTTTTGTGGCCGAAAAAAAACCGCAATCCACTTTGCTGCAAATCGTCAACCTGGCCAGCGAGATTCGCCAACGCGGCCACGACTATGCCTGCGAAATGCTGGTGGTCGAACGTGTCGCAGCCACCCTCGAAGTGGCAGCGGCTTTGAATGTGCGCACGGGCGAATCGGTGTTCCATTCGGTGTGCGTGCACCTGGAAGACGGCGTGCCCATCCAGCTTGAAGACCGTTTTGTCAACCCGCAGGTGGTGCCCGACTTTGCGCAGCAAGACTTCAGCGCGCAGCAGCCGTCCGAGTTTTTGCTGCGCACCGTGCCCTTTGACGAAATCGAGCATGTGGTCGATGCCGTCTTGCCTACGGCCGAACAGGCGCAGCGCCTGCAGATGGACGCGGCCGAGCCCTGCTTGTTGCTCACGCGCCGCACCTGGACGCAAGGCACGCCCGTGACCCTGGTGCGGTGCTTGCACCCCGCCAGCCGATACCGTTTGGGCAGCCGCTACCAATCCAGCGGCAACCCGATTTCTACCTGACCGAATTGTTGCCCCTTTCTAGGAGTTCACCATGTCTTCTCTCACCGATCCCCGCCTTGACACGACCCGTGTGGTGCGTGCCCCCCGTGGCAGCGAATTGACCTGCAAAAACTGGGTCACCGAAGCGGCTTACCGCATGGTCCAGAACAACCTCGACCCCGAAGTGGCCGAGAACCCGCAAAGCCTGGTGGTGTACGGCGGCATTGGCCGCGCTGCGCGCGACTGGGCCTGCTTTGACCAGATCCTGGCCTCGCTCAAAGACCTGAACGAAGACGAGTCCTTGCTGATCCAGTCGGGCAAGCCTGTGGGCGTGTTCAAGACGCACGCCAATGCGCCGCGCGTGCTGATCGCCAACTCCAACCTCGTGCCCAAGTGGGCCAACTGGGAGCACTTCCATGAACTCGACCGCAAGGGCTTGTTCATGTATGGGCAGATGACCGCAGGCTCTTGGATTTACATCGGCACCCAAGGCATCGTGCAAGGCACTTTTGAGACCTTCGTCGAGGCTGGCCGCCAGCACTACAACAACGATTGGACAGGCCGCTGGATTCTCACTGCGGGCCTGGGTGGCATGGGCGGTGCGCAGCCTTTGGCAGCCACTTTGGCGGGGGCTTGCTCGCTCAACATCGAATGCCAGCAAAGCAGCATCGACTTCCGTTTGCGCACCCGCTATGTGGACAAGCAGGCCAAAGACCTCGACGACGCACTCGCATTGATCAAACACCATACCGCCGCCAAAGAGGCGATCTCGATTGCCCTGCTGGGCAACGCGGCGGAGATCTTGCCCGAGCTGGTGCGCCGCGCCCAAGCCGGTGGCATGCGCCCCGACCTGGTGACCGACCAAACTTCGGCGCACGACCTGATCAACGGCTACCTGCCACCAGGCTGGACTGTGGCGCAATGGAAAGACGCACAGCTCGACCCAACGCAGCACGCCCGCCTGAAGCAAGCCGCTTCGCAAGGCTGCGCCACCCAGGTGCAAGCCATGCTGGACTTCCAGGCCCTGGGCATCCCCACGGTGGATTACGGCAACAACATCCGTCAGGTGGCTTTTGACCATGGCGTGAAAAACGCCTTTGATTTCCCTGGCTTTGTGCCCGCCTACATCCGCCCCATGTTCTGCGAAGGCAAGGGTCCGTTCCGTTGGGTGGCCTTGTCGGGCGACCCCGAAGACATCTACAAAACCGATGCCAAGATCAAGGAACTGTTTCCGAACAACGCGCACACCCACCGCTGGCTGGACATGGCGCGTGAGCGCATCAGCTTTCAGGGCCTGCCCGCACGCATTTGCTGGCTGGGCTTGGGTGAGCGGCACCTGGCTGGGCTCGCCTTCAATGAGATGGTGCGCACAGGCGAGCTCAAAGCCCCCATCGTGATCGGGCGCGACCACTTGGACACCGGCTCGGTGGCCAGCCCGAACCGCGAGACCGAAGCCATGAAAGACGGCACCGACGCCGTGAGCGACTGGCCGCTGCTGAACGCACTGCTCAACACCGCAGGCGGCGCCAGCTGGGTCAGTCTGCACCATGGCGGCGGCGTGGGCATGGGTTATTCGCAGCACTCGGGTATGGTCATCGTGGCCGACGGCACCGACGCCGCGGCCGAGCGCTTGGCGCGCGTGCTGGTCAACGACAGCGGCTCGGGCGTGATGCGCCACGCCGATGCCGGCTACGAGCTGGCTGTGGCCACGGCCAAAAAGCAAGGGCTGAAGCTGCCCATGATCAAGTGATGTGCATCGGGTCTGACGCCTGCAAGGGGCTGGCCCATGACCAGCCACCTTTTTGAATGCCCATGGCACTGCACCGATTCGATGTGGATGATTTACCGGCCACGCCCTGGAAGAACGGCGGCGGTGTGACGCGCGAGATCGTCTGCCAGCCCCATGGCGCAGGCATGACCGATTTTGATTGGCGTGTGAGCATTGCGCACATTGCCAGTGACGGGCCGTTTTCGGCTTTTCCGGGCGTTGACAGGGTCATCACTTTGTTGAGTGGCGGGGGTGTACATTTGCAAAGCGAGGGTGGCGATGTGCAGCACCGCCTGGACACCCCGCTGGCCCCGTTTGCGTTTGCGGGCGAGGCGCCCATCAATGCCCGTCTGCTGGCGGGCGACTGTCACGATTTCAACGTCATGACCCGACGCGCTGTTTGCAGTGCTTCTCTGCAGCTGGTGCGCAGTGCCTGCGATGGGCCAGCTGCGTCGCAGGGCTTGTTGTTGGCGGTGCAAGGGCATTGGTTGCTGGAAGGCGCAAGCACGCAGACGCTCGTGCCGCAGCAAGGCCTGTGGTGGTCTGATGCGTCTTTGGCATGGCGACTGCGCCCGCAAAGCCCCGATGCCGCGCTGCTCGCATTGACACTTCAATTTCACTGATCATGAACGCTTCACTGTCCCCTGATTCATGGCCCAGCGCCGACGGCATTTGGCACCACCTGCACTTGGCACCCGAGGCTTTGGGTGCAGGTACGCCAGCCGTGACCGACGCGGCCATCGTGGTTGCACAAGGGGCCATCGCCTGGGTGGGCGCGCACGCAGATGTGCCAGACGCTTATCGGCAATTGCCCCAACACGACGGTCATGGCGCCTTGGTCACGCCCGGTTTGGTCGACTGCCACACGCACTTGGTGTACGGCGGGCAGCGTGCCAACGAATTCGCCATGCGCTTGGCCGGAGCCAGCTACGAAGAGGTGGCGCGTGCCGGGGGCGGCATTGTGTCGAGCGTCAAGGCCACACGCGAGGCCAGCGAAGATGAATTGTTCGACGCGGCTGTGCCGCGTTTGCAGGCTTTGCTGGCCGAAGGCGTGTGTGCCATCGAGATCAAATCGGGCTATGGCCTGAGCTTGGAACACGAGCGCAAACAGTTGCGCGTGGCCCGGCGTCTGGGCGAGGTGTTTGGCGTCACGGTTCGCACCACGTTTTTGGGGGCGCATGCGCTGCCGCCCGAATACGCTGGGCGCAGCGACGATTACATCCAGCTGGTGTGTGAAAAGATGATGCCTGCACTCGCTGCCGACGGCTTGGTCGACGCGGTGGATGTGTTCTGCGAAACCATTGGCTTCACGCTGGCGCAAACCGAGCAAGTCTTCCAAGCCGCGCAAGCGCTGGGCTTGCCGGTCAAGCTGCATGCCGAGCAGCTGTCGGACATGGGCGGCTCGGCGCTGGCGGCGCGTTTCGGCGCGCTGTCGTGCGACCACATCGAACATCTGAGCGCCGAAGGCATTGCCGCCATGCGGCAAGCGGACACGGTGGCGGTGCTCTTGCCTGGCGCTTACTTCACCCTGCGCGACACGCATATGCCGCCCATTGCCGGCCTCCGCGCAGCGGGTGTGCCCATGGCCGTGTCCACCGACCACAACCCGGGTACCTCGCCTGCTTTGAGTTTGCTGTTGATGCTCAACATGGCGTGCACCTTGTTTCGTTTGACGGTGCCCGAAGCGCTGGCGGGCGTGACCCGCCACGCCGCGCAGGCACTGGGCCTCCAGGCCACGCATGGCCGCATCGCGGTCGGCTGCCCCGCCAACTTCGTGCTCTGGCCTTTGGGCGATGTGGCAGAACTGGCCTATTGGCTGGGCCAGCGTCCGGCGTGCCGCGTCGTGCGCCAGGGCCGCTTGGCGGTCGACGGCATGCGCGTGCAGCGGAGCGCCCCATGAAGCCGCGCAGCCTGTTTGCCGAACACGCCTTGCTGCCCACGGGTTGGGCGCGCGATGTGCTGTTGTCGTGGAACGACCAAGGCTTGATCACGGGTGTGAAAGCGCAGGCCACTTGCCCTGAAGGCGTAACACGCGCCACTGGCCCCGTGGTACCAGGCATGCCCAATTTGCATTCACACGCGTTTCAACGGGCGTTTGGCGGCTTGACCGAATACCGGGGGGCTGCCCAAGACAGTTTCTGGAGCTGGCGCAGCCTGATGTACGGCTTTGCAGCGGCCATCACGCCCGAACAACTGGAAGCCATTGCCACGGGCCTGTATGTGGAGATGCTGGAGGCCGGTTACACCAGCGTGTGCGAATTCCATTACGTGCACCACGACCCAGAGGGCCGCCCTTATGCAGATGACGCCAACTTGTCGATGTGCCTGTTGCGAGCGGCGGCACGCGCAGGCATGGGCCTGACGCTCCTGCCCGTGCTCTACCAAACCAGCGGCTTTGGCGGCACACCGCCCAGCGTTGGCCAGCGGCGCTTCATCCGCTCCACCGACAACATGCTGGCCTTGCTGCAAAAGCTCAAACCCTTGTGTGAGGCGCAAGGCGCTCGCCTGGGCTTGGCGCCGCACTCTTTGCGCGCCGTGCCGCCCGACAGCTTGCGCGAGGCCCTGGCCGGTTTGCACGCCCTGGACGTCACGGCCCCGGTGCACATCCACATTGCCGAGCAAACCGCCGAGGTCGATGCCTGCCTGGCCTGGAGCGGGCAGCGCCCGGTGCAGTGGCTGCTTGAGCACGCCCCGGTCGATGCGCGTTGGTGCTTGGTGCACGCCACCCACATGAGCGCCGAGGAAAGCACCCGCGCCGCCCGCACGGGCGCTGTGGCGGGCCTGTGCCCCAGCACCGAAGCCAATTTGGGCGATGGCATTTTTGATGCCCCCACTTGGTTGCAAGCCAACGGCCGTTGGGGTGTGGGCTCGGACAGCCACGCCTGCGTGAACGCTGCCGAAGAGCTGATGCTGCTCGAATACAGCCAGCGCCTGGCCACGCGCCAGCGCAATGTGCTGGCCAGTGCCGCGCAGCCTTCGGTGGCCACATCCATGACCTTGCAAGCGGTGGCCGGTGGCGCTCAAGCCAGTGCGCGTCCAGTCGCCGGCTTGGCTGTGGGTCAGCAGGCCGACATGGTGGTGCTGGATGCACAGCACCCACTGCTGCGCGACCTGCCTACGCCCGAGGCCATGCTGTCGGCCCATGTGTTTGCCAGCCACCGCCAGTCGGCCTTGCAACAGGTGTGGGTGGCAGGCCGTGTGCAGGTCCAGTCGGGCCACCATGTTTTGCACGACGCAGCCCTGAGCGGCTTGGTGGCCGCACGTCGACAACTTCTTGAAAACACGCCATGACTTTTGAAACCACCGAACCTGCTTTTCGCTTTCGCCAAGGCACACGCCCGTTGCTGATTTCCATGCCGCATGTGGGCACGCATGTGCCGCCTGCACTGGCTGCACGCCTCACCGACGAAGCCCAGCGCGTGCCCGACACCGACTGGCATCTGGAGCGCCTGTACGACTTTGCCGATGCTCTGGGCGCCTCGGTGCTGGTGGCCACGCATTCGCGCTTTGTCATCGACTTGAACCGCCCACCGGACGGAGCCAGCCTGTACCCCGGGCAAAGCGTGACGGGCCTGTGCCCGGTGGACTTGTTCGACGATCAGCCGCTCTACCGTGACCCGGCCGATGTGCCGGGCGAGTCCGAAATTGCCGAGCGCCGCGAGGCCATCTGGCAGCCTTACCATGCGCAACTCGCGCAAGAGCTGGCCCGCATCAAGGCCCAGCACGGCGTGGCCGCCTTGTGGGACGCGCACTCCATCCGCTCGGTATTGCCGCGATTTTTTGAAGGTCGCTTGACCGATCTGAACCTGGGCACCGCCAACGGTGCCAGCTGCAACCCGGCGCTGGCCGAACAACTGCTGGCCATTGGCCAAGCCGCTCTAGGCTACACCGCCGTGCTCAACGGCCGCTTCAAGGGTGGGCACATCACCCGCCAATACGGCAACCCGGCGCAAGGCATCCACGCGGTCCAGCTCGAGATGACGCAATGCAGCTACATGCAAGAAAGCTGGCCGTTTGATTACTTGCCTGAAGTGGCTGCGGGTGTGCAGCCGCATGTGCGCAAGATGCTGGAGGCGGTGTTGGCGTTTGTGGAAAAGTGACCTCTCGGCACAGCGCTCAACCCCAACGTTGTGCCAGTTTGGCCTTGGCCGTCGCTTGCAGGTTGACCAAACCCAAGTCTGAGCCATAGTGCGCCATCACACGCGGGTCCATCCACGCAAACCACAGAGGCGGCAGATAAGCCACCGTGATCATGGTGGCGTAACCTGCGGGCAATTGCGGTGCGGTGGCGAAATGCCGCAGTGCTTGGTAGCGCCGACTGGGGTGGGCGTGGTGGTCGGAATGCCTTTGCAGGTGATAGAGCAGCAGGTTGCCCACCAAGTGGTTGCTGTTCCACGAATGCTCGGGCTCGCAACGCACATAGCGCCCAGACGCATCCCGCTGGCGCAGCAAACCGTAGTGCTCCACGTAGTTCACCACCTCCAGCATCGAGGCGGCGTACACACTCTGTAAAACCAAAAACGGTAAGACAGTCCAACCCAGCCAAGCGACCAGCACGCCAAACAGCACCAGGGTCAAGCTCCAAGCCTGCAGGTTGTGGTTTTGGAGGTGCCAAACGCTCAGGCCTTGTTTGTTCAGGCGCTCTTGTTCCAGTGCCCAAGCCGACTGCAGACTGCCCCAGACCGAGCGCGGCAAAAAGGCCCAAAAGCTTTCTCCCATGCGTGCGCTCGCCGGGTCTTCTGGGGTGGCCACGCGTTTGTGATGCCCCCGGTTGTGCTCCACAAAAAAGTGGCCATACGCACTGGGCGCCAAAGCGATTTTGGACAGCCACCGGTCCAAGGCTTCTTTTTTGTGGCCCAGTTCATGCGCGGTGCCAATGCCGATGCCATTGATTGCGCCCACCGTCAACACCAAGGCGATGTAGCCAAACCAAGGCAGTGCTTGAGTGGCCGCGATCCAAGCGCCCATCACCGTGCCGATCATCTGTAAAGGGACATAGGCCCACACCAAAGCGCGGTAGAACAAATCCTGATCGAGCTGTGCCACCGCCGATTCGGGTGGGTTGCTGAAGTCTTCGCCAAAGATGCGGTCGAGCAGCGGTAAGAAAAGGTGAATGACCAAGGGTGCCAAAAGCATGCACCACCACTGGCCACTCAGGACGAAGGCGAGCAATGAGCTTGTGAAGGCCAGTGGGATCGCGGGGCTGAACAACCACAACCAGCGCTTGTCGTGCCAATCCTCTTGGCGTACGACCGATGGCTTGCTCATGGCTTCAACCTGCT
Source organism: Limnohabitans sp. 15K (assembly GCF_002778285.1). Classification (GTDB taxonomy): domain Bacteria; phylum Pseudomonadota; class Gammaproteobacteria; order Burkholderiales; family Burkholderiaceae_C; genus Limnohabitans_A. The sequence goes on along the minus strand of NZ_NESM01000001.1, from coordinate 1,593,619 downwards.
CAGGCATTCCGTGTCAAAAACTTCAATGACAGACAACATGGTGTTCCCCCAAAATTTGTTTCATTGTGAGGGTTCGGGTGCCGCCTTGCTTGACGCACGCAAGACAGGTACAGACCTGCCCCAGGCCGTATATTGGTCACACCAGTTTTTTGGCGAGGTACTCATGGAATTTGACTATGTGATCGTGGGCGGTGGCTCGGCCGGTTGTGTGCTGGCCGCCCGTTTGAGCGAAGACCCTGCCGTGCAGGTCGCCCTGATCGAGGCTGGGCCGCCAGACACCAGCGCCTTGATCCATTGCCCTGCGGGCATTGCGCTCATGGCGCGCACTGAAATCGTCTCGCAAGGCTTGAACACCGTGCCGCAGCCCGGCTTGAACGGCCGTATCGGCTTTCAGCCGCGTGGCCGCACTCTGGGGGGCTCCAGCTCAACCAATGCGATGGCCTATATCCGTGGCCAAAAGGCCGATTACGACCATTGGGCCGAGCAGGGTTGTACGGGATGGTCATGGGACGAGGTCTTGCCTTATTTTCTGAAGGCCGAGCACAACGAGCGCATCCACAACGAATGGCATGGCCAAAACGGCCCTTTGAACGTGGCCGACCTGCAAAGCCCCAATGCATTTGCCAAGCGTTTTGTCGAGGCGGGTGTGCAAGCCGGTTTGGCGCACACCACCGACTTCAATGGCCCCACACAAGAAGGTGTAGGCCTGTACCAGGTCACGCAAAAGGCAGGCGAGCGTTTCAGCGCGGCCAAGGGCTACCTCACGCCCAAGTTGGGCCGGCCCAACTTGCACGTCATGACCGGCGTCACCGTGGACCGCATTGGTTTGGTGGATGGCGTGGCGCGGCAGGTTCACACCTTGCAGGGTGGCCAGGCACAGACCGTGACTGCCCGGCGAGAAATCATTTTGAGTGCAGGCGCTTTCCAGTCGCCCGCCATCCTGATGCGCTCAGGCATTGGGCCTGCTGCGCATTTGCAAAGCCTGGGCATCGAGGTGCTCCGCGACTTGCCCGGGGTGGGCGAAAACCTGCACGACCATCCGGACGCGGTGCTGGTGGCCGATGCGCCGGGGCAGACCGATTTGATCGGCGTGTCACCCAAAGGCACATGGCACACCTTGCAAGCCTTGTGGGCATGGCACAAACACCGAAAGGGGCGCCTGACCACCAACTTCGCCGAGGGCGGTGCGTTTTACAAAAGCCGTCCTGACGAGGCGCACCCGGACATACAACTGCACTTTGTGGTGGCCAAACTGGTGGACCATGGCCGTCAACTCACGCTGGGGCATGGCTACTCTTTGCATGTGTGCTTGTTGCAACCGGACAGCCGAGGCCGTGTGCATCTGGCCGACCGCAACCCCAACAGCGCACCGCTGATTGACCCGCAGTTTTTGAGCGATCCGCGTGACCTGCAGCGCTTGCGCGACGGGGTTCGCCAAGCCCAAAAAATTCTGGCCCAGCCCGCTTTGGCCGCGTATGGCAAGGAATGGGCAGCATCTGCCGATGCCCGCACCGATGAACAACTCGACCACTGGGTTCGCCAAAACGCCGACACGGTCTACCACCCGGTGGGCACCTGCCGCATGGGCCAAGACAACATGGCGGTGGTGGATGCGCAGCTGCGCGTGCACGGCGTGCCGGGCCTGCGGGTGGTCGATGCCTCTGTCATGCCGCGCATCGTGAGCGGCAACACCAACGCGCCGACCATCATGATCGCGGAGAAGGCGGCGGATTGCATACGTAGCCATCGCCCATGAAAAAAGCGCCCGAAGGCGCTTTCAGCAAGACCACCATGACCCAGATGCCGGTGCCCCGTCGGGGCGATGTGGCAAAGCGAAGCGCCTCTGAGCCCTGGCGGGGCACCGGCATCTGCGTCTGCCGCAGGCACCTGACACCCCATCAGAGGCAGCTCACTTCTTCTTGGCCACCACCCGCACCATCTCCAGGCACTGCTTGGCGTAACCCCATTCGTTGTCGTACCAAGCCACGATCTTGACGAAGCTCTTGTCCAGAGCAATGCCCGCTGTCGCGTCGAACACGCTGGCGCAGGATTCGCCGCGGAAGTCGGTGGAGACGACTTTTTCGTCGGTGTAGCCCAGCACGCCTTTGAGGGCGCCTTCGCTTTGCGCTTTCATTTCTGCGCAGATCTCGGCGTAGCTGGCGTCGCTGTTCAGCTCTACGGTCAGGTCAATGACCGACACGTCCGACGTGGGCACACGGAAGGCCATGCCGGTGATCTTGCCCTTGATCTCGGGGATCACCACGCCCACGGCCTTGGCTGCGCCCGTGCTGCTGGGGATGATGTTTTCGAGGATGCCTCGGCCACCGCGCCAGTCTTTGCGGGACGAACCGTCTACGGTCATCTGGCTCGCAGTAGCAGCGTGCACCGTGGTCATCAGGCCGCGCTTGATGCCCCATTTGTCGTTGAGCACTTTCACCACAGGGGCCAAGCAGTTGGTGGTGCAGCTGGCGTTCGAGACGATGGCTTCGCCCGCATACTTTTTGTGGTTCACGCCATAGACAAACATGGGGATGCTGTCTTTGGACGGGGCCGAGATCACGACCTTTTTGGCACCCGCAGCGATGTGCATCTGGCTGGTCGGTTCGGTCAGGTAGTGGCCCGTGCATTCGAGCACGATGTCCACGCCCATCTGGCCCCAGCGCAGGTTATGCGCGTCACGCTCATGCGAGAGTTTGATTTTTTTGCCGTTGACGATCAGGCTGTCTTCGGTGAAGTCCACGGTGCCATCAAAGCGGCCGTGCACGCTGTCGTACTTGAGCATGTACGCCAAGTAGTCGGCGGGCTTGGGGTCGTTGATGCCGACGATCTGGATGTCGGTGTAGCCGTGTTTGAGCGCAGCGCGCAGCGCCAGACGGCCGATGCGGCCGAATCCGTTGATACCCAGCTTGATGGTCATGGTGAGAGCCTCGGGAAAAAATTACGAAACAGTTACGTAACCGGATTGGAAACCAGAACCCTTTCATGGGCCTGATCCCTGAACCCGGTGTCAGCCCTTTTCAGCGCTGACACCCGCGTTCAGTCCCGGTCAGTGGCCTTTTAGGCCTTGAGCAGCGCGGCGTGGACGGTGTCGGCCACGTTTTCGGCGGTGAAGCCGAAGTGTTTGAAGAGCACAGGCGCTGGCGCCGACTCGCCATAGGTGTCGATGCCGACCACGGCGGCGCAGCCGTATTTCCACCAGCCGTCGGTAGAACCCATCTCGACCGCCACGCGGGGGATGCCCGCAGGCAGCACGCTTTGTTTGTATTCGCTGTCTTGGCGGTCAAACACATTGGTGCTGGGCATGGAGACCACGCGCACACCAATTTTGCGTTCGGCCAGCAGCTTTTGCGCAGCCATGGCCAGTTGCACTTCAGAGCCGGTGGCGATGATCACGCCGTGGGTCTTCTTGATGCCGACTTCGCTGGGCTCTGCCAGCACATAAGCGCCGCGGCTGATGTCGCCCAGATCGCTCTTGGGCGAGTAGGTCAGGTTTTGACGTGACAGCAGCAGAGCCGAGGGGCGGTTCGCGTTTTGCAGGGCCACAGCCCAAGCCACGGTGGTTTCAGCCGTGTCTGCCGGACGCCACACGTCCAAGCCAGGGATCAGGCGCAGGCTGGCAGCGTGCTCAATCGACTGGTGGGTCGGGCCGTCTTCGCCCAGACCGATGGAGTCGTGGGTGAAGACGTGGATCACGCGTTGCTTCATCAGCGCGGCCATGCGGATGGCGTTGCGTGAGTAATCGCTGAATGTCAGGAAAGTACCGCCGTAGGGGATGTAGCCACCGTGCAGGGCCACGCCGTTCATGATGGCAGCCATGCCGAATTCGCGCACGCCGTAGTTGATGTGGCGGCCAATCTGACCTTCAGCAGTCTTGACCACGTCACCGGCCAGGTCCACGCGGAAGGCGGGGGTGCTCTTGGTGTTGGTCAGGTTGGAGCCGGTCAGGTCGGCCGAGCCGCCCAGCATTTCGGGCAGTGCAGCGGTGAAGGCTTCCAGGGCCAGTTGGCTGGCCTTGCGGCTGGCCACGGTCTCGCCCTTGGTGTGGGCGGCGACCACGGCGTCAAACGCCACCTGGTTGAAGTTCTTGGGCAAGTCGCCCTTCATGCGGCGCACAAACTCTTTGGCTTGTGCGGGGAAGGCGGCTTTGTAAGCGGCAAAGGCGGTGTTCCACTCGGCTTCGCGGGCTTTGCCAGCGGCCTTGGCGTCCCAGTCGGCATAGACCTCTTTGGGGATTTTGAAGGGCTCGGCCGTCCAGCCCAGGGCTTCGCGGGTGAGTTTGATTTCTTCAGCGCCCAGTGGCTCGCCGTGGGCTTTGGAGGTGCCTGCACGGTTGGGCGAGCCCTTGCCGATGGCGGTCTTGCAGACGATCAACGTAGGCTTGTCGGCGCTGTGTTTGGCGGCGGCGATGGCCTTGGACACGGCCGCTGCGTCGTGGCCGTCCACGGCGTCGATCACGTTCCAGCCGCAGGCGGCAAAGCGCTGAGGCGTGTTGTCGATGAACCAAGGAGCCACTTGGCCGTCGATCGAGATGCCGTTGTCGTCGTACAGGGCGATCAGCTTGTTCAGCTTCCAGGCGCCGGCCAGGGCCACGGCTTCGTGGCTGATGCCTTCCATCAGGCAACCGTCACCCAGGAACACATAGGTGTGGTGGTTGACGATGGCGTGGCCAGCTTGGTTGAACTCTGCGGCCAGCATTTTTTCGGCCAGCGCCATGCCCACGGCGTTGGTGATGCCTTGGCCCAGTGGGCCGGTGGTGGTTTCCACGCCGGGCGTCACGCCAACTTCGGGGTGGCCAGCAGTTTTGCTGTGCAAGGTACGGAATTTCTTGAGCTCATCGATCGGAAGCTTGTAGCCGGTCAGGTGCAGCACCGAATAAATCAGCATGGAGCCGTGGCCGTTGGACAGCACAAAGCGGTCGCGATTGGCCCAATGTGGGTTGCTCGGGTTGTGTTGCAAGTGATCGCCCCACAGCGCCACGGCCATGTCGGCCATGCCCATGGGCGCGCCGGGGTGACCGGAGTTGGCTTGTTGAACGGCGTCCATTGCGAGGGCGCGGATGGCGTTCGCCATTTGCTGTGTATTGGCCATGAAGGAGCAACTCCGGTGATGAATTCGGGAAAACCCGTGATTTTAGCGGTTGTCCGCTGCACGGCAAGGCGCTGCGATCGCAGGGAGCAAAGCCTGCTTCAGCCCTGCGTTTCTTGGCGTTGCCGCGTCAGCACGTAACGGCGCATGGCCACAGAAGGGGCATCGGCCGCCACTGAAAATTCGTACAAATCTTCAGGGGGGGTGCTGGCCAGAGCCAGTTCTTGCAGCGCCAAGCCGTCCACGTCTTCTTGAAAAGCCACAAACAACTGATCGTGCATGAAGCGGGTGGTGGCCGCGTCGTTCAATGCAAAGTCGCGTCCATGCACGATGAAGTAATGCGTGCTGGTGGCGGTTTCGGGGGTGGGCATGTGCGCGGTGCGGATGCGAAACTCGGGCCGCTTGTTTTCCGGCCCATTTTCTGGGAGGTGGCAATCGTAGAAAGTCACCGACACCTCGTGCAGCCCCAGGCTGCGAAATTCGGAGCGCACGATGCGGGCGGCCTGGCCCTGTCCGGTCAAACCTGTGGGAATGGCCCACACTGGCGGCAAGGTGGTGGGCACCACGTTGCGCAGCAAGGCAAATTGGCCATCGCCGATGACACTTTCAAAAGCTGCTTTGGCGTAATCGGGGGTGCCGAAACTTTTGGCGTGCAAAAAACTCAAATGCGTCAGGTCCAGCAGGTTTTCGTGCAAGCGCACATAACTGGCTTGCAAACTCAAATAGCCTTGTGAGCGTTCCCACTCCGGGCTTTCCATCCACTCTTGTGGCGGCAGTTTGGACAGGTCCGCTTCTTCTGCTTCGCCCATCCAGATCCAGACCACCGCCCCGCGCTCGTGGGTTCGGTAAGCCTTGATGCCCACGTTTTTGGGGCAGTTGGCTTGAGAGGGCACCTCGATGCAGTCGCCCTCGGTGTTGAAACGCAGGCCGTGGTAACCACACACGATGGTGTCTTGTGTCAGCGTGCCGGCTGACAGCGGCATGGAGCGGTGTGGGCAGCGGTCTTCCAGTGCCACCACTTGGCCCGTGCTGGTTCTGTAAAAAACCAGGCGGCGGCCCAACAGGGTGCGGGCGAGCAGCTGGTCTTTGATTTCCTCGCCAAGGGCGGCCACGTACCAATCGTTCATGACAAAAGGGGTGTGGCGGTCGGCCATGCGTTGCGAGGCGTTTTGTGCAGCGGTGATGACGGCGGGCAGGGGGCGTGTCATGGGGGTCCGGTGTGTAAAAGTGCTGGAAAGAGTTTAGGCCTGCTCTTTGGGCTTGTCCTGTCCCGTGAGCGCCTCAAAGCATGGCAACATCGAACGATGTCGATTTCAACTTCTTCACAAGTGCCCCCGCGCGGAGGGGCTCATGCCCAAGCCATGGTCCTTGCCGCCGGGCGCGGTGAGCGCATGCGCCCCTTGACCGACGCAACACCCAAGCCGCTGCTGCGCGTGCGTGGCCAGCCGCTCATTCAGTGGCCCATGCAGGCTTTGGCCCAGGGTGGCTTTGTGCGTCAATTGATCAACATCGCCTGGCTGGGCGAGCAAATCCCGGCGCATTTTGGTGAGCGCGTGACCTGGCCCGGCTTGCCCGAGGTGCAACTCACCTACTCCCACGAAGGTCAGGACTTTGGCCAGGCGCTGGAGACGGCAGGCGGCATCGTCCGCGCCCTGCCCCAGCTGGCGGATGTGTTTTGGGTGGTGGCAGGCGATGTGTTTGCGCCGGATTTTGTGTTCGCGCCAGAGGCTGTTCAGCGATTTGCCGCCAGCGATGCCTTGGCCCATGTGTGGTTGGTGCCCAACCCTGCGCACAATGTGGGCGGTGACTTTGGCTTGTCTCCCGAAGGCCTGGTGCTGAACCTGGCCAAAGGGGCGGCAGGTCGCGATCACACCTTCAGCACCATCGCGTTGTACAAAAAAGCCTTCTTTGCAGACGGTGGCCTGCCTCCCGGCAACCCCCAAGGCGTTGCGCTGGCGCTGGCGCCCTTGCTTCGTGCCGCGATGGACCGAGGGCAAGTGACGGGCGAGGTCTACAAGGGCCCATGGACCGATGTGGGCACGCCTGAGCGGCTGGCGCAGCTGAACATTTGAGCGTCACCCTTGATCCACTGGGGTGGAAATTTTGTGGGAGCCCCGCCCCCGGGGCGGGGGTTCGCAGTGCATGGGTGGCCTATCGCGGCGAGGGCGCTGCTCCCACAAGCGTCACCGCTCCTACAATGTTCAAATGACCTCTCACACGATCTACGCCGAACGCCGTGCCCGCCTCGCTGCCCAATTGGGTGCAGGCGGTATCGCCATCATCCCCACAGCGCCCGAGCGCCAGCGCAACCGCGACAGCGATTACCTGTACCGGCACGACAGTTACTTCTATTACCTGACCGGCTTCACCGAGCCGCATGCCAGTTTGGTGATCACGGCCGAGGGCGAGTGCACCTTGTTTTGCCAGGCGAAAGACTTGGAGCGCGAAATTTGGGACGGCATCCGTTTGGGGCCTGAGGCCGCGCCTGCCGCATTGGGCGTGAACCGGGCTTTGCCGATCGGCGAGTTGGCCGCGCACATGCCCAAGTTGCTGGAAAACCGCAGCACCGTTTGGTACCCGTTTGCCATCCACACCGGGCTCGAAAGTCTGGTGAACGGCTGGCTGCAGTCGGTGCGCGCGCGTGTGCGTTACGGCGCTTTGTGCCCCGAGCAGCAGCGCGATCTGTGCAGCTTGCTCGACGAGATGCGGCTGGTCAAAGACGCACACGAGCAGGACATCATGCGCAGCGCCAGCACCATCAGCGCCCGCGCCCACATCCGCGCCATGCAGTGCAGCGCAGCCATGCTGCGTGCGGGGCAAGAGGTGCGCGAATACCACCTGGACGCCGAGTTGCTGCACGAGTTCCGCCAGCACGGCTCGCAGTACCCCGCTTACGGCTCCATCGTGGCGGGCGGGGCCAATGCTTGCGTGCTGCATTACCGCGCCGATGCGGGGCCAATCCGCGATGGCGACCTGGTGCTGATCGACGCCGGTTGCGAGTTAGATGGATACGCCAGCGACATCACCCGCACCTTCCCCGCTAACGGAAAATTCTCTGGACCGCAACGCGCGCTGTACGACTTGGTGCTTGCGTCCCAAGACGCCGCCGTGGCCGCCACCAAGGCGGGCGCTCGTTTTGTGGATCCGCACGAGGCCACGGTGGCCGTGCTGGCGCAGGGCCTGCTTGACGTGGGCCTGCTCGACAAAAAGAAGGTGGGCAACGCACAAGACGTGATCGCCAACCGCAGTTATTTCCAGTTCTACATGCACCGCACCGGCCACTGGCTGGGCATGGACGTGCACGATTGCGGCAGCTATGTCGAGCCCTCGCAGGTGGGCCAGGTCAGTGAGCGCAAAGACCCGCTGAGCGGCGAACTGATCAAGGACCGCCCCAGCCGCATCCTGCAGCCGGGCATGGTGCTGACCATCGAGCCGGGCCTGTATGTGCGCCCTGCACCGGGCGTGCCAGAGCAGTTCCACAACATCGGCATCCGCATCGAAGACGACGCCATCGTGACCGCCACGAGCTGCGAGCTGATCACACGCGACGTGCCCGTCAAGGCCGACGAAATCGAAGCCTTGATGCGGGGCTGAAAGGCCCATGCAACCCAGCCCGCAGCCCACTTTTCAGCCGAATTCACCGTCCGGTTTGTCGGGCACCCTGCTCGCCATCCAGACTGGGCAAGTTCGCCCCCTGATGGTGGGCGGGCGCAAATTGGTGTCGGCCATTGGCAAAACCACCGTCTCCGGCCCCATTGAGGTCGGGGTGCTGGGCTTGGCCGGGGACGAGCAGGCCGACTTGTCGGTGCATGGTGGCCTCAGCAAAGCGGTGTACGCCTTGCCGTCGGAGCATCTGGCGTGGTGGCAAGCACAGCGCCAAACCCGCGGGGCCACGATGTTTGAAGAAACTTTGACGCCGGGTTATTTGGGCGAAAACCTGAGCTTGCAAGGCCTGCTCGAACAAGACTTGTTCATTGGTGATCGCCTTGATTTTGGCGATGTCGTTTTTCGAATCACCCAACCCCGCGAGCCTTGCGGCAAGTTCAACGCCGTCATGGGCTACGCTTTGGCAGCCAAAGACATGGTGCAAAGTGGTCGCTGTGGCTTCTATCTGGCGGTGGAGCAAACCGGCTTTTTGCAAGCCGGAGCCCAATGCCAAGTGCTGGCGGGTTCTCGCTCAACCCGCGTGACCGAGGCTTTGCAACATAAAGCTTGGAAGCATTTGCGCTGATTGGCCACCCTAACGGCCTTCATTTGTGTGAAAAAGTCAAAAGCCAACTCACTTGCGAAGGGCATTACCCAGGCCTTGAGGGTTGAATGCGGGGTCTACAATGAAAATATCGACCGACTGTCGCCCTGGGTGTTGACAAATCTTTTGCCATCTATGAAGGCTGCTGAATCCCGGCAGCCCTGACAGCACATCCCTACAACGGAGCCAAAACAATGACCAACAAGGTCCAAGCCGAAGAAAAACGCGCCCAGTTGCGCAAAGCCGCACTCGAGTACCACGAGTTCCCTACGCCCGGCAAAATCGCCATCGCCCCGACCAAACAGCTGGTCAACCAACACGATTTGGCGCTGGCTTACTCACCCGGTGTGGCCGCACCGTGCGAAGAGATCGTCAAGGATCCAGCCAACGCCTTCAAGTACACCAGCCGTGGCAACCTGGTGGGTGTTGTGACCAACGGCACGGCTGTGCTGGGCTTGGGCGACATCGGCCCGCTGGCCAGTAAGCCCGTCATGGAAGGCAAGGGCGTCTTGTTCAAGAAGTTCTCGGGCATCGACGTGTTCGACATCGAGATCAACGAGAAAGACCCGGACAAGCTGGTCGAGATCATCGCCGCGCTGGAGCCGACTTTTGGCGGCATCAACCTCGAAGACATCAAGGCGCCTGACTGCTTTTATGTCGAGCGCAAATTGCGTGAGCGCATGAAGATCCCGGTCTTTCACGACGACCAACACGGCACCGCCATCGTGGTGGGTGCCGCCATCTTGAACGGCCTCAAAATCGTGGGCAAAGACCCCAAGAAGATCAAACTGGTCACCTCTGGCGCAGGCGCTGCCGCCTTGGCTTGCCTGGGTTTGTTGGTCAAGCTGGGCATTCCGCGTGAAAACATCTGGGTCACCGACCTGGCCGGTGTGGTCTACGAAGGCCGCACCGAATTGATGGACGAAGACAAGATCCAGTTCGTGCAAAAAACCGAGCACCGCACCCTGCGTGAAGTGATGGCCGGTGCCGACGTGTTCCTGGGCTTGTCGGCTGGCGGTGTGCTCAAGCAAGACATGGTCAAGTCCATGGCCGCCAAGCCACTGATTTTTGCCTTGGCCAACCCCAACCCCGAAATTGATCCTGAAGACGTCAAAGCGGTGCGCGACGACGCCATCATGGCCACCGGGCGCACCGATTACCCCAACCAGGTCAACAACGTCCTGTGCTTCCCCTACATCTTCCGGGGTGCTTTGGATTGCGGCGCGACCACCATCACGCTGGAGATGGAAATCGCAGCCGTGCATGCGATCGCTGAGCTGGCCCAAGCCGAGCAAAGCGAAGTGGTGGCGGCAGCCTATGTGGGCGAGCCCTTGGCTTTTGGCCCCGAGTACCTGATCCCCAAGCCGTTTGATCCGCGCCTGATGATGAAGATCGCGCCTGCCGTGGCCCAGGCTGCCGCTGAGAGCGGCGTGGCTTCGCGCCCGATCGCCGACATGGACGCTTACCGCGAACGGTTGCAAGGCTTCGTGTACGCCTCAGGCACCATGATGAAGCCGATCTTCACCGCTGCCAAACGCGCCTTGAAAAAGCGCATCGCGTACAGCGAAGGCGAAGAAGAGCGCGTGCTGCGTGCCTCTCAGATTGTGGTGGACGAAGGCATTGCCCGCCCCACCTTGATCGGTCGCCCCGCTGTGATTGCCGAGCGCATCGAGAAATTCGGTCTGCGCTTGAGGGAAGAGCTGGATTACGACGTGGTGAACGTCGAACAAGACGACCGTTACCGCGATTTCTGGCAAACCTACCACCGCATGACCGAGCGCAAAGGCATCACCCAGCAGATCGCCAAGATCGAAATGCGTCGTCGTTTGTCACTGATCGGGGCCATGTTGCTGCACAAGGGCGATGTGGACGGCATGATTTGTGGCACTTGGGGCACCAATCCCATGCACTTGAATTACATCGACCAGGTGGTGGGCAAGCGTGCCGGGGTCAACACCTTTGCCTGCATGAACGGTTTGATGCTCCCCGGTCGTCAGGTGTTCATGGTGGACACCCACGTCAATTACGACCCCACAGCCGAGCAGTTGGCCGAGTTCACCGTCATGGCGGCTGAAGAAATGCGCCGTTTTGGTATCCAGCCCAAAGCGGCGTTGTTGTCGCATTCCAATTTCGGTTCATCCAACGAACCCAGCGCCATCAAAATGCGCGATGTTTTGGCCCTTTTGCGCCGAAATGCGCCGTGGCTGGAAGTGGATGGCGAGATGCACGGTGACGTGGCTTTGGACACGGCTGCCCGCCAAGCCATCATGCCCAACAGCAGCTTGATTGGCGACGCGAATTTGCTGGTTTTGCCAAACATTGACGCCGCCAACATCGCTTACAACCTGCTCAAGACGGCGGCGGGTGGCAACATCGCCGTCGGCCCGGTCTTGCTGGGCGCGGCCAAGCCGGTGCATATTTTGACGCCCAGCACCACGGTGCGGCGCATTGTGAACATGACTGCGCTGACAGTGGCCGATGCGAATGCGGCCCGTTAAGGCTTAAAACCAGAGCTTGCGCTCACTTAAACAGCGAATGTCCAGACAAGCCCTGCTTGTTCATTGGGCATTCGCTTGCTTTTTTAGTTTGATTGCCTCACACTAGCGCCTTCGAGTTTTCGGGTTAACCCGGAGGTTCTGAAAGGTGTTTTCATGAAGGTGGCTCGACCAATGTCCACCCCTTTGCGCTGGATGACGGCGTTTTTGGGGTTGTTTTTATCAATTTGCACCCTTGTGGTGCATGCGCGTCCAGCTGCCGATGCCCAAGATTTGCCCACCCTGTGGGTGACAGATTTGCCGCGGGAAGGCCAAGAAACGTACCAACTTATCCATCAAGGAGGTCCTTTTCCATACGAGAAGGACGGGACTGTTTTTGGCAACCGAGAGCGAATTTTGCCCCGTGAGGCACGGGGGTTTTACCTTGAATACACCGTCAGAACGCCGGGGGCTAAGGATCGCGGAGCGCGGCGCATCGTTTGTGGTGGGCAAGCCCCTCGCAAGCCAGAAGCCTGTTACTACACACAAGACCATTACGCGAGTTTTCGCAAGATAGTCGTCAAGCCTTGATTTTTGATTTTAGAGAAAGACCACGGAGATGGACATGCCGATTCGTCACGACCAAGAGGCGCCCCTGAAGGGCGTGCGGTCCAACATCGTGCAGTCGATTCGCGCTTACCGCGTGAGCGATCTGCAAGAAGCCGCCCAAGGGTTGGGCCACCACTTTTTGTACGCCAACCTGGCCCAAGCCCAGAGCAAACAAGACGTGCTGGACCTCATTGGTGCGCAATTCACTTTGCCTTCGCACTTTGGCAAAAATTTTGACGCCTTGTACGACTGCATGACCGACCCCTTGCACAAGTCGGGCCCACAGCCAGGCTTCATCGTGGTGCTGGAACAAATTCCTGCCCACGTCAAATTTGACAAGGAAGCCCGCGAGCAATTGCTGGACATCTTCCGTGACACCGCCGATTACTGGGGAGACAGGAAGATACCCTTCCGATGCTTCTATTCTTTTCTGTAGCCCGTTCTGCGCAAAACAGCCAAGCAGGACGGGCGATTGAGGCACAAACAACCGAAGACGCCGTGATGGCCGAATCGATTGAAGAAGGCGAAAAAATGCCCACCGACAAACTGGTGGACGTGTCGCCTTTGGCGCTGCGCATGAGCAGCCCATTCAACGCGGGTTACTGGCTCGCCGCAGCCTGACTTCCCGTTGAGCCGCACGGTCGGCACGCATGAAAAAGCCCGTCACTGACGGGCTTTTTCGTGGGCGCTGGGTTTAGGCCTTGGCTGCTTTTGATTCCTTCAGACGGGTTCAGACCGCTTGCGCCAAAGCCACGAACTCGGCCACGGGCACTTCCTCGGCACGGCGCTGCAGATCAAATTCTCCAGCAAAGCCCTTTTCATCCAACCATTTGCCCAAGGTGTTGCGCAAAATCTTGCGGCGTTGGCTAAAAGCCACCTGCACCAAAGTTTCGAGTGTCTTGACGTTCACCACCGGTGGCGTGGCCAAAGGCACCATCCGCACCACGGCACTGTCCACACGCGGGGGCGGGTCAAAGCTTTCGGGCGGCACAAACAGCACATTGGCCATGTCGTAGCGCCACTGCAGCATCACCGACAGGCGGCTGTAATCTGAAGTGCTGGGCTTGGCGACCATGCGGTCGATGACTTCTTTTTGCAGCATGAAGTGCTGGTCTTCGACCACATCAACTTGCTCGAGCAAGTGAAACAAAATCGGCGTGGAGATGTTGTAAGGCAAGTTGCCGACGACGCGGATCTTGTGGTGACCGGGCGTTTTGGCCAGCATTTGGCTGGCCAGAGCCCTGAAGTCCACTTTCAGCACATCCGACTCCACCACCGACAGGTGCGGGTGCTCGCGCAGGCGCATGGCCAAATCCCGGTCCAACTCGATGACGGTGAGATGCCCTAAACGCTCCACCAGGGGCTGGGTCAAGGCGGCCAAACCCGGACCGATCTCGGCCATGGGCTGGCCTGCTTCGGGGTTGATCGTGTCGACGATCGCATCGATGATGCCGCCATCGGTCAAGAAGTGTTGACCGAATCGTTTGCGCGCGATGTGTTTCATTGGGGTGGCTCGCGCATCTCAACGTAGGCACGGCCACGGATGTCTTCGACCCAAGTGGCATAGGCCTCCTCCAACTTTTTCTCGCGCAGGGCGCTGCGGGCCAGGGTGCGCTGTTCTTGTTCGCTCATGGGGGCGCTGCGGCGGTCTGTGACTTCGATCAGGTGCACGCCAAAACGCGAGACCACGGGTTCAGCCACTTGGCCAGGGCGCAGGCGGTTCATGGTTTGCTCAAACTCGGGCACAAACATGCCTGGGTTGGCCCAGCCCAAATCCCCGCCTTCTTGCGCACTGCCGTCTTGAGACAGTTCACGGGCCACCACAGCGAAGTCGGCTTTGCCAGACACCACGGCCTGACGCACTTCGGTGAGCTTGGCCACAGCTTGTCCTTGCGACAACTGGTTCGACGGGCGCAGCAAAATGTGGCGAGCACGGGTTTGGGTCACCATCAAGGTTGTGACTTGGCGACGCTCCAGCACTTTGAGGACATGAAAGCCTGCCGCAGAGCGCACAGGTCCAGCCACTTCACCGGCTTTCAGATCGCGTGTGGCCTCTAAAAACAGTTCGGGGTAGCGGTCGGTAGGCCGCAGGCCCATCTCACCACCGTTGGCGCCTTGGTCTGTCGTTTGCGAAAAAGTTTTGGCCAGTTCGGCGAAGTTGTCTCCCCTTTGAGCGCGACGGGCCACATCGGCCGCGCGTTCAGCCAAGGCTTTGACGGCGGACTCGCTGCTGTTTTCTGGCACGGCAATGAGGACCATGCCCAAATTCAATTGGGCGGGCAGCTGGGCCGCTTGGGCTTTGAGCTGTTCATTCAAGAACTGATCCACCTCCAGGTCGCTGACGCGGACACGGCCATCGATTTCACGTTCGCGCAATCGGGCAAGTGTCAGCTGGGTGCGCAATTGCTCGCGAAAGGCGCCCAGCGAGATCCCCTCTTGCGCCAAGCGCTTGAGCATGTCTTCGCGCGACAACTGGTTGCTGCTGGCCACGTTCAGCAAGGCTTGATCGATGGCTTCGGCATCGACTTTGATCCCCACCTCACGCGCCTGTTGCAGCTGCGCTTTTTCGTTGATGAGTTGCTCGACCGCTGCGCGGGTGAGCTCACTGGGGTCCGGGCTTTTGCCGCCGAGGCCCGCAGCCTCGGCGGCCAAACGCTGGCGCAACATGTACACCTCGCGGTTGGTGATGGGCTCAGAATTGACCACAGCCACGATGAAATCGGCTTGGCGAAGCGGTGTTGCTGGCGAAGTGCTGGCGGTGTTTTGAGCCAGCGTGGTGCCCACACCGAGCAAACCTGTCGCGCCGAGGATCGACGCTACAAAAGCCGAGCGGGCAGGAGAGAAAAACTTATTCATAGTGCTGGAACCGACTGGGTTGAACCATGCTGTCACGCAGGTATTGGTAGCGGGGAATGTTGTCACGAAGGACTTTCAGTGGGCTGGCGCCCACGCGTGCAAAACCAATGAACTCAAGTTGAAAAAGAATACGGCTGGTGGCACTGGAGGTGCTGACGGTGTTGATGTTGGTTTGCAGCCGTTGAAAAGCCACACGGCCCAGCCAGCAGCCTGCATCGTATTCAACCCCCACCAAGGTGTCGACAAGGCTGCGCTCTTTCAAGCTGTAATTGAGGCGGCCTACGGAATACCAGCGGTCCGGCCCAAGCCCTTGCCCGGGTGTGCGAGACCAAGCGGTCTCTGCTTGCTGATCGGTGCTGCCGATCAGGTCGCTCAAAGGCCACTGCCAGCCCACATCCACAAATTCGGTGTTGGGTGTGAGCAGTTTGTTGCTCCGGTAAGCGGCATTGATGACTCGGTAGGGGCTTTTGTTGTAGCGCCCCTGCAGTGTGGTTCGGTCGATGCCGTGTGTTTGGTTGTTGGCCTGCACGGTGGCATCCAGCGACCATCGGTCGTCCCAGCGGACACGTGCACCGAGCAAAAGGTCACTCAAGCCCGTGGTGCTGGCCGTTTGCCCCGGCAGCACCACTTGTTGGTCTGAAAACCGTATGCGTTGTGCGACACCCAGCCGAAGCATTTCAGCGCCATTGCTCGCATCAAAAAACCGGCTGTTCACACCCAATGTCAGGGAGTCGTTGTCCACCAGGCGGTCATGGCCGACATAGCTGTTTTCGCTGTAAATGGTGGACAGGTTGAAGTCGGTCGCTCCGCTGTCATAAACCGGCAACATGTCTTGGTTTTTGTACGGCGTGCGCACGTAGAAAGCCCGTGGCTCCAGGGTTTGCAGCACATCACGACCAAACCAACGCGTTTCGCGTTCAAACACCAAACCGGAATCCAGGCTGAAAGTTGGCAAAACCCGATTCACGGTACTTGTGCCATCCGCGAAGGGGGTGTCCATCTGGTAACGGGTGGCGTCCAATTGCACTTTGGGTGTGACAAATCCCCAAGGCCTAATCCAAGAGCGACTCACCTGCGCCTGGACGAAGCTGCGTTCGCCGTTGCGCGGCAAAGTGCCTGCGCTGACGAGGCTGGCAACCCTTGAAAAATCGGCTTCAAAGCGCGTGGTGTCAGCCACCACAGACCAATCCAAGCCCTCTGCGTTCCATTGGCCGTAGCGCATGGTGATCTGAGGCGCTCTGTCGTAGGGCGGTGCGGCTTCTTGCAGGTTTTGCCAACGTTGGACTTGGGCACTCATGCTGAAATCGCCCCGCCCCCAAGACAGCACACCTGTGGAGGGCATGACGCGTTGTGTCAGCGCCAAACCGGATCGGGGGAAATCTCGCCAGTAATTGCTGTCGCTGACTCGGTTCACGGACAGGCCAACACCAATGCGCCCAATGCCGTCAATGCCGGTGTCAATGCCACCGTTGTGCTGAGCGGACAAGCCCCAGCGGCGCTCATCGCGCAACTTGTCAGAGGGCATCAGGTTCAAGCGCAGTTGACCGCTGTAGTCGCGCTCGAGGTAGCGCAATTCCGTGTCGGCGGCGATGCCGCGCTGGCTCATGACGTGCGTGGTCACGGTGGCATCGCGGTTGGGTGCGATGTCAAAGTAATAAGGCAAAGCCATTTCAATGCCGTTGACCGTGTCAACACTGGTCAAGGGCGGCAGAAAGCCGGATTTGCGTTCGCTCGACAGGGGCAAGCTCATCGAGGGGGCGGCGAAGACGGCCATGTCCTGAAAGCGCAGCTGGACCCCTTTGGCCTGGATGCTCGATTCTTCTTCGTCAATCGTCATTTGCGCGGCTTTCATCAGCCACTCGGGGAGCCATTCTGGGCCGGGTGTTCTGCGGCAAGTGGTGTACTTGGCTTGGCGAATGATGGTCCGTTCGTTGTCCACAAACTCGACTTCGCTCGCTTGTCCGTAACCACCGCTGGCATACAGCTCAAATTCCGGTTTTTCAAAACGGCCTTGGAAGCTGTCGACTTTGAGCCTCAGGTGCGGGCCTGAGAACACACTGGTGGGTGTGCTCACACGCACATGCCCTTTGGCGTCGATCACGTCTTGCGTTTGGTCATAGTCGACCCGATCGGCGCTCAAAGCCAAGCCGGGTCGCCGGATGCTGGCTTGGCCTTGGACCACCAAATCCATGTCGGGACGTGCGGTCATTTGTGCGCCCTTGACAAAGACGGCTCCTTCGGAGCGTTGGCGATCTGAGACCGTTTCTTCCAGCAGAGGACTGCTGCGCAGTGTCAGTGGCGCAGGCTGCGCCCAAGACAAACTGAAGCTCGAAGCCCACAGCAAAGCCATGGCCCCATGACGAAAGCCAAGGGCCGTTCGCGGGGTCATTGGCAAACAGAAAAATGCGAAAGAAGAGGCCACAAAATGGGGAAAGTTACAAAACAATCAGCCTGTCCCCCACATATTGAGGCCGCAACAGGCTTTGTAGAATGGGATTATCCATGAGCCACCCTTCTTCCCCCCTCATTTCCTCATCGCCCGCTTTGACGGCCCCTGTTGAAGCTGTGCCTTGGGCAGACCCCACGCGGCAAGGGTTGTTCACCACCTGGATGTCCAGCGTGGCCAAGCTGCATGGGCTTTTGCCCGAAACCTTGCGCATTGCTTCGGCCGATGCCAGCTTCAGGCGTTACCTGCGGGTGGACAGCGTGCTGGGCGTCAGCCGAATCGTGATGGACGCGCCACCTGACAAAGAAAATTCCGAGCCTTTTGTGCGGATCGCCGCTTTGATGAAAGCGGCTGGCCTGCACGCGCCCGAGGTGCTGGACTGGCAACAGGCCCACGGCTTCATGCTGCTGAGTGACTTGGGTGACGCCACCATGATGTCGGCCATCGACCCCGAACGCCCCCAGGCCAACCATGGCCTGTACATGCAGTCGGTCGATGCGCTGGTGCAGTGGCAGCTGGCGTCTCGTCCTGGTGTCCTGCCACCGTATGACACCGCTTTGTTGAACCGTGAACTCAGCTTGTTTCCAGATTGGTATTTGGCCCAGCATCGCGGCGTGCAACTGCAAGGTGAGCAGCGCGAAGTGTTCGACAAAGCCTTCGGCCTGATCGTGCAGCGCAACCTGGCCGCGCCCAGCGTGTATGTGCACCGCGACTTCATGCCGCGCAATTTGATGATGCCCTTTCAGAACGAACAGCTGGGTGTGCTGGACTTTCAGGATGCGGTCTACGGCCCCATCACCTACGACATCGCCAGCCTGATGCGCGACGCTTTTCTCACCTGGGACGAAGACTTTGTGCTCGACATCACCATCCGCTATTGGGAAAAAGCCCGCAAGGCCGGGCTGATGGACTTTGAAGACTGGCACAGCGACTTTGGTGCGTTCTACCGCGCCGTGGAGTGGATGGGCCTTCAGCGCCACTTCAAAGTTGCCGGCATCTTTGCCCGCCTGACCTTGCGCGACGGCAAGCCCAAATACCTGGCCGATGCGCCGCGCTTCATCCACTACATCCGCACCACCTGCGACCGTTACCGTGAACTCGGCCCGCTGCTCAAGCTGATCGACGAGATCGAAGGCACCACGCCTCAGGTCGGTTTCGCTTACGGGCGCATGTGAGCATGCCCCGTTTTTACTGCCCCACCCCCCTGCACACTGGCTTGGCCCTCAGCCTGCCCGCTGGCGCTGCACGCCATGTGCAGGTGCTGCGCCTGCAGCCGGGCGATGTGATCACCTTGTTCAACGGGGAGGGCGGCGAGTTCGACGCCACCGTCACACGCATGGGCCGCAGCGATGTGGATGTCGACATTGGCGAACACCGCTTGCTGGAACGCGAAGCGGCCCGTGCCGTGCACCTGCTGGCGGGCATCACCGCCAACGATCGCATGGACTGGTTGGTCGAAAAAGCCACCGAGTTGGGCGTGGCCAGCATCACTCCCTTGGCCGCCGAGCGCAGCGTGCTCAAGCTCAAGGGCGAGCGCGCCGACAAAAAGCTGGCGCACTGGCAAGGCGTTGCTGTGGCCGCCGCCGAGCAGTGCGGGCGCAACCGCGTGCCCACCATTCACGCTGCGCTGAGTCTCAAAGAGTGGCTGGCGCAGCCGCCGGCCTCGGCAGATCGCTGGGTGCTCTCGCTGGCGCAGGGCACGCAGTCCTTGGCGGCAGTGAACACCAGCACCCGACCTGTGGTCGTGCTCAGCGGCCCCGAAGGCGGTTTGGCCCCCGCCGAAGAAGCGGCAGCGCTGGTGGCAGGTTTTCTGCCCGTCACCTTGGGCGCGCGCGTGTTGCGGGCCGAAACTGCGCCCTTGGCCCTGCTGTCGGCCTTGACGGTGCTCTGACCCCAGCCTGTCGCCAAGGCGCTCGCGGTGAGGGTTTTTGCGCGTACCCACCACGCCTTGAGCGCTTACGATGTGCCATCAACTGGATGGATGCACATGCCCATGAAAAAAATTCTTTTGAAGCCCTGCCTGGCCGCTGTTGCTTTGGCTTTGTCGATGGGTGCTTCGGCACAAAAGCGTGACGATGCGGTGTTTGCCGCGGCCCAAGCTGCGCAAGCCGCCGTCATCGACACCTTGCAAAAACTGGTGTTGATCGAGTCGGGATCGGCCAACATCGCCGGCATTGCGCGGGTGGCCGATTTTGCCCAAGCCAGACTCAACGCGTTGGGTGCCAAGACCGAACGTATCAAGTCGACCAACAGCGACCGCGCCATCGTCAAAGGTGTGTTGACGGGCAAAGGGCGTCTGAAGGTCATGCTGATCGCACACATGGACACGGTTTACCCAGAAGGCATTTTGGCGACGCAACCCTACAAGCTGGACGGCAACCGCCTGTATGGCCCTGGCATCGCTGATGACAAAGGCGGCATCGCCGTGATCCTGCACGCGCTGGCGGTGCTTCAATCACAAGGTTGGAATGACTTTGCCACCGTCACCGTTTTGTTCAACTCCGACGAAGAAATCGGTTCAGGCGGCTCCGGTGATTTGATCCAGTCTTTGGCTGCTGAGCACGATGTGGTGCTGTCTTACGAGCCGACAGCGGCCAAGAGCATGGCCAAAGTCGAAGGTGTTTTGCTCTCTGCTGCGGGCACAGCGACCGCCACGATGGAGGTCAAAGGCCGTGCTTCGCATGCTGGAGCCGCACCCCAAGAAGGGCGCAACGCCTTGATCGAGCTGTCGCACCAAATGCTGGCGACCGAGCACATTGCCAAGGACATCCCAGGCGCCCAGCTCAACTGGACCCATGCCCAAGGCGGGCTGGTGCGCAACCAGATCCCTGAGAGCGCTGTGGCCACGGCCGATGTGCGCTTGCTCCAGCCCGATGCAGCCGACAAACTCAAAGCCGCCCTGATCGCCAAGACCCAAGAAAGCAAGCGGGTGCCCGACACCCATGTGCACATCAAGATGGATGTGGGGCGTCCGCCTTATGTGGCGGGTGAGCGCGGGATGGCTTTGGCCCAACGTGCCCGAGCCATCTATGCCGAGCTTGATGGGCGGGCCTTGTTTTTCCATCCTGTCACGGGCGGCGGCACCGACGCGGGCTTTGCCAGTGGCTCGGGCAAGGCGGTGGTGTTGGAAAGTCTGGGCTTGGCCGGCTGGGGCTTTCATGCCCGCGATGAATACATCGAGATTGATTCCATCGTGCCGCGCTTGTACCTGACCGCGCGTTTGCTGCAAGACTTGGGCAAGCAGCCCTGACGGCCAACTACACTGCCCTGCATGAACCCTAACCTCATCCTCCTCACGCTCTGCCAAGGGCTGTTCTTCACGAACAACGTCACCTTCATCGCCATCAACGGCTTGGTGGGTTTGTCCATGGCCCCTTTGGGTTGGATGGCGACTTTGCCGGTCATGGGTTACGTGGTGGGCGGTGCGCTGTCGACTGGGCTGGTGGCCAAAAGCCAGTCGCGTTGGGGCCGCAAAGTGTCCTTTCAGCTGGGCCTGTGCGTGGCGCTTTTCTCTGCGCTGCTGGCCGCTTATGCCGCCTGGAGCCATAACTTCTGGTTGTTGGTCGCGGCCACGGTCATTGCGGGCTATTACAGCGCCAACGGCCAGTTGTACCGTTTTGCCGCAGCCGAGTTGGCGGCAGACGGCTTCAAGGAAAAAGCGGTCTCTCTGGTTTTGGCTGGCGGCTTGATCGGGGCCATCGTGGGCCCCAACCTCGCTTCGCGCACCCGCACCTTGTACGAGGTGCCCTTTTTGGGCGCTTACATGGCGCTGGGCATCGTGGCGATTTTGGCCATGGTGTGCATGAGTTTCATCCGCTTTCCTGCGGTGCCGGCCAAAAAACCTGGCGACAGCGTCGGACGGCCCTTGTCCGAAATCATGCGCCAGCCGGTGTTCATCGTCGCGGCTGCCGCAGCGGCCCTGAGTTACGGTGTGATGAATTTGCTGATGGCGGCCACGCCGTTGGCCATGCAAGTGTGCGGTTTTAGTTTTGACGATGCGGCGCTGGTGCTCGAGTGGCATGTGATCGGCATGTTCGCACCGGGCTTTTTCACGGGGCACTTGATCAAGAAATTCGGCACGCTGCAGATCATGGCGGTGGGCGTGGTCATCAACTTCGCCTGCATCGCCATTGCTTTGTCAGGCGTTCAATTGCACCAGTTCCTGATCGCTCTTTTCTTGCTGGGCTTGGGTTGGAACTTTTTGTTCACCGGCAGCACCACGCTGGCCATGAAAGCCTGGACGCCCGCCGAAAAAGACCGCGGTCAGGCGGCCATCAACTTCTTTGTGTTCGCCACCATGGCGGTGACGTCGTTCGCATCCGGCGCATTGGTCACCACGCAAGGGTGGACATGGCTCAACATCGGCTCCATCCTGCCCGTGACCCTCACAGGCGTCGCCTTGGTGTGGATGGTGCTCAAGCAGAAAAGCGTGCCAGCAGCCAGCGCTTGAGCGCGGTGAACACTTGGGCCCGGTAGAGGTCGTTAAAAATCTCGTGGTACATGGCCTCAAAGCACTGGGTCTGCACCAGGTCCTGAGGCGCTGAGCTGGCAAAGTCTGCGGTGGCCTGTGCGTTGACCAGCTTGTCTTGTCCCGCGTAAAGCAGCAAGGTGGGCACTTGCCACTGCGCCGCATCGGCCAAGGTCTTCTCGCCGTTCTCCAAAATCCAGGCCGCCAAACCTGTGGCGATGCGCCTGTGCACGAGCGCGTCGGCCCTGTAGGCCTTCACCACGTCCGGGTCACGCGACAAGAAATCGATCTTCAAGCCGTTGTCTACACGCAGGTGCGGCGCGATGCGTGGCAGGCTGGCCAGCAGCATTTTTTGGACCAAATTGGGGAATGCACCCAAGGCCGGAGACGACAAAACCGCAGCTTCCACCGGGCGCAAGCGCTCGGCCAAGGTGCGTGCCACCACCAAGCCACCCAGGCTGTGGCCCAGCAAGATCAGGGGCGTGTCGGCCAAAGCAACTTGCTGCCGTGTGTCGTCGATCAACCGGCACAAATCGGCTTGCAAGCTGCCCGGGCGCAACAGGTCGCCGCGTGCGCCCTCAGACCGACCATGCCCTTGTTGGTCGTACGCGCGCACCGCAAAGCCCCATTGGTGCAAGTAGGCGGCGACTTCGCTGTAGCGACCGGCGTGCTCGCCCAAGCCGTGCACTAGGAGCACCGTGCCCAAGGGCTTGTGGGCCGGCATGATCCAGTCGTAGACCGCCAGTTGGCCCGACTCACCCTGCAGCGCCGACACAGTGGGGCGCGAAATCGAAGGGCGTGCGATGACGTTCATCAAGGCATCCGCGCCATGACTTCGGCCACTGCCGCCGTGAGCTTTTGGGCATAGGGCACATGCAAAAACTCGTTCGGCCCGTGCGCGTTGCTTTTGGGGCCCAGCACGCCACACACCATCATTTGTGCTTTGGGGAAACCGGCGCTGAGCATGTTCATGAGCGGTATAGTGCCGCCTTGCCCGATGTAACCCACGCCTGCGCCAAAGTGCGCCTGGCTGGAGGCGTTGAGCGCCTGATCGAACCACGGCAAGGTGTCGGGCGCGTTCCAGCCGGTGGCACCGCCGCCCGATTCGAAGGTGACTTTGGCTTGGTAAGGCGCGTTGTCTTCGAGGAGGGCTTTCATTTCGGCCACGGCTTGCGCGGCGTCCACCAGGGGCGGCAAGCGCAGGCTGAGCTTGAAGGCGGTGTAAGGCCTGAGCACATTGCCCGCGTCTTTCAGGGCCGGAAAGCCATCGGCTCCGGTCACGCTCAATGTGGGCGTCCAGGTGCGGTTGAGCAACGCTTGTGTTGGGTCGGTGGTGGTGGGCAGGGCAAAGCTGGTGGAGCCGCCGCAGTCGTAGTGCGCCCAGGGGAACCGCTTGTACACCTCGTCGCCCAAAATGGCGGCCGTGGCTTGGGCTTGCGCCAAGCGCTCGGCAGGCACTTCGCAGTGAAAGCTGGCGGGCAGCAAGCGGCCCGTAGCGCTGTCTTCGAGCCGGTCCAGCACCTGCCGCATGATGCGAAAGCTCGACGGCACCAGACCCGAGGCGTCACCCGAGTGGATGCCTTCGGTCAGGATTTGCACCTTGAGCGTGCCGCTGGCCATGCCGCGCAGGCTGGTGGTGAGCCACAGCTGGTCGTAGTTACCCGCGCCGCTGTCCAGGCAAATCACCAGGCCCACATCGCCCAAGCGGGTGCGCAGCGCGTCCACATAAGGCAGCAGGTCGTACGAGCCGGACTCTTCGCAGGTCTCGATCAGGCCGACGATGCGTGGGTGTGGTGTGTTTTGGCTTTTCAGGGCCTGCACCGCCGCGATGCTGGCGTAAACCGCATAACCGTCGTCTGCACCGCCCCGGCCATAAAGCTTGCCGTCTTCGTAAACAGGTGTCCAGGGCCCGAGGTCGTTGCGCCAGCCATTGAACTCGGGCTGTTTGTCCAGGTGGCCGTACATCAGCACCGTCTGGCCAGAGCCCTCGTTGGCTGCGCGGGTGGCGGCGACTTCAAAAAACATGACAGGCGTGCGGCCTGGCAGGCGGATGATTTCGAGCGTCAGGCCCTCGACCTTTTGCGCCTCGACCCACTGCGCAGCGTTGCGCAGCACGGTCTCGATGTGGCCATGCGCTGCCCAGTCGGCATCAAAAGAAGGTGACTTGGCGGGGATTTCGATGTACTTTTTCAGCTCGGGCAGGATGCTTTGGTCCCAAGCTTGGGTGACTTCGGTCAAGGCGCGGGCGCTGTCGAGCGTGCCAGCAGGCATTTCGCGGTGCAAGGGTGCGTTCATGGAGCGGAGTTCCTCAAGTCATCGTCAAAGAAAAACACTGTAGCGCTTTTGCGCTGGGCTTGGCCAGAATCGTTGTTAAAGTCTCGCTAATGCCCAACTGACCCATCGCCTTCGGGCCTGTAGCGGGCGCATACCGATGACAAGCCGCCCAAGAGGTGGCTAAAGAGACAAGACCATGGATGCCAAAACCACCGCCAACCCCAGCTTGTACTTGTTTGAAAAGTTCGAGGCTGGGGTCATCCATCTGGATGCGCAGCGCAACGTGCTGGCCATGAACGACTTTGCACGCCAGGTCTTGCCGGTGGACGAGAAACAGCCGTTCAACAAACTGGTTACTTCTTTTCACCCTGAACGCTCCAAGCCCAAGGTCAAGTTTTTGCTGGATGAGGCCTCGGGCTGCCCCATGGCCAATGCCGTGCCGATGACCATGATCATCAACATCCCGGAACAGGTGTTGCTGATCAAAGTCAGCCGCCTTGGCGATGTCAATGGAGACACCACCGGATTTGCATTGGTGTTTTACGACGTCACCCAAGTGGTCAGTCAAGAGTTGCCCGTCGCAGAGCCGCCTGCCAAAAACATGCGCCTTTCGCGTATCCCGATGGTGGCCGATCAAAAAGTCTCATTTGTGGACACCGCCGATGTTCTCAGCCTAGAGTCTCAGGCCCATTACACCCGGGTGCTGACGCGTGATGGTTACCACTTTTGTAACCTGAGCATTGGGGATTTGGCTCTGCGTCTGGACCCGGCGCAGTTCATGCGGGTGCACCGCTGTTTTATCGTCAATCTGCAAGCGGTGCAGTCCTTGGGGCGCGAGGGCAGCAAAACCCATGTGTTACTCAAAGGTAAAAATACCGAACCCGTGCCAGTGTCACGAGGCGAAGTGGCCCGCTTGCGGGAGGCTTTGGGGCTTGGTTGAGCCCATTCCCGAGGCTATTGCCCAGCCAAATAGAGGGTATACCCTATGCTTTTCATCACCTAGGACATTCCCTGATTGCGAGACTCGAAAAGTCTGATCAATACATTTCGTGCTCTATAAAGTGCACTTCGTGCAATAAATTGACCAGTAAACGACGAAATTGATTAAAACCTGACTACGCAGTCGGGAAAGGACTCTCCGTAATACTCTTGAGTTGTTTTCACAAAACTCAGGAGACCCTTGATGATTCCACCGCGTTTTGAATACCACGCGCCCAAAACCGTCGGCGAGGCCGTGGCCTTGCTGGGCCAGTTGGGCTCTGACGCCAAGCTGTTGGCCGGTGGCCACAGCCTGTTGCCCATGATGAAGCTGCGTTTTGCAGCCCCTGAACACCTGATCGACATCAACCGCATCCCTGAACTCAAGGGCATCCGCGAAGAAGGTGGCACTGTGGTCATTGGCGCGATGACGGTGGAAAACGAGTTGATCAACTCCCCCGTTTTGCAAGCCAAAGTGCCCCTGTTGTGCGAAGCAGCTAAGCTGATCGCCGACCCGCAAGTGCGCAACCGCGGCACGATTGGTGGCGACATCGCCCACGGCGACCCCGGTAATGACCACCCTGCACTGTCCATCGTGATCGACGCATCCTTTGTGTTGGAGGGCCCAAACGGTCGCCGAACAGTGGCTGCTGACGGCTTCTTCCTTGGCACCTACATGACCCAGCTTGAAGAAAACGAAGTCATGTGCGAAATCCGCGTGCCCGCATTAGCAGCTGGCACCGGTTACGCCTACGAAAAACTCAAGCGCAAAACCGGAGACTGGGCAACAGCCGGTTGCGCGGTCGTGATCCGTAAATCGGGTGACCAGGTCAGCCATGTGCGTGTGGCCCTGACCAACGTGGCTCCGGCCGCCCTGCGCGTCGAAGCTGCCGAAGCTGCTTTGCTGAACAAGCCTTTTAATGCCGCCAACGTGCAAGCCGCAGTCGATGCGGCCATCGCTGCCTGCGACCCCGCCGAAGACCTCCGCGGTGACATCGAATACAAGACCGCCATGGCTGGCGAGATGGTTAAACGCGCCCTGAACAAAGCCTGGTCGCGCTGCGCTTAAAGCAAAGGAAAACAACATGTCCAAAAAACTCGTCACCGTTTCCGTCAATGGCAAGAAAGAAGAAAAAGCCGTTGAACCCCGCACCCTGCTGATCCACTTTTTGCGCGAAGAGCTCAACCTGACCGGCGCCCACATCGGCTGCGAGACCAGCCACTGCGGCGCTTGCACGGTTGACATCGACGGCCAATCGGTCAAGTCATGCACGCACTTGGCCGTGCAGTGCGATGGCTCCGAAGTGCTCACCGTCGAAGGCCTGGCCAACAAGGGCGTGCTGCACGCGGTGCAAGAAGGCTTTTACAAAGAGCACGGCCTGCAGTGCGGCTTTTGCACGCCCGGCATGCTGATGCGCGCCTACCGCTTCTTGCAAGAGAACCCCAACCCGAGCGAAGACGAAATTCGCCACGGCATGGCCGGCAACCTGTGCCGCTGCACCGGTTACCAGAACATCGTCAAAGCCGTCCAGTACGCCGCCAAAAAACTGCAAGAGCCCGTTGCGGCTTGATGCGAACACCCATTTGATCGGAGACACACATGAACGCACCGGTACAAACCGCTGAAGCCCGCGAACTCGCGTTGGCTGGCATGGGCGCATCGCGCCTGCGCAAAGAAGACGCCCGCTTTATCCAAGGTAAGGGCAACTACGTTGACGACATCAAGATGGCTGGCATGTTGCACATGGACATCGTGCGCAGCCCGATTGCCCACGGCCGCATCGTCAAAATCAACAAAGAAGCCGCACTCGCTATCCCAGGCGTGCACGCCGTGTTGACCGCTGACGACTTGAAGCCCCTGAAACTTCACTGGATGCCCACACTCGCTGGTGACGTGGCAGCCGTGTTGGCCGACGAAAAAGTTCACTTCCAGATGCAGGAAGTCGCCATCGTCATCGCTGACGATCGCTACATCGCCGCAGACGCAGTAGAAGCCGTCGAAATCGAATACGAAGAACTGCCCGTGGTGCTCGACCCCTATGCCGCTCTCCAACCTGGTGCCCCGGTAATCCGCGAAGACCTCGCTGGCAAGACCGAAGGCGCACACGGCAAGCGCGACCACCACAACCACATCTTCACCTGGGATGCCGGTGACAAGTCAGCCGCCGATGCCGCTTTTGACAAGGCCGAAGTGACAGTGTCACAGCACATGTACTACCCCCGCGTGCACCCCTGCCCGCTGGAGACCTGCGGTTGCGTGGCCTCGTTTGACCCGATCAAAGGCGACCTGACCACCTTCATCACCTCGCAAGCGCCTCACGTGGTGCGTACCGTGGTGTCCATGCTGTCGGGCATCCCCGAATCCAAAGTGCGCATCGTCAGCCCCGACATCGGTGGCGGCTTTGGCAACAAGGTCGGCATTTACCCCGGTTATGTGTGCGCCATCGTCGCGTCCATCGTGCTGGGCCGCCCCGTTAAGTGGGTGGAAGACCGCATTGAAAACATCTCGTCCACCGCCTTCGCCCGTGACTACCACATGGACGGCGAATTGGCCGCCACCGCCGATGGCAAGATCACCGGCCTGCGTGTGAACGTGGTGGCCGACCACGGCGCGTTTGACGCCTGTGCCGACCCAACCAAGTTCCCCGCCGGCATGTTCCACATCGTCTCGGGCTCTTACGACATTCCTGCGGCGCACGCCAGTGTCAAAGGTGTGTACACCAACAAGGCTCCCGGTGGCGTGGCTTACCGCTGCTCCTTCCGCGTGACCGAAGCGGTGTATTTGATCGAGCGCATGGTCGACGTGCTGGCGCAAAAGCTGGGCATGGACAAGGCCGAGATCCGCGCCAAGAACTTCGTCAAGAAAGAACAGTTCCCCTACACCAGCGCCTTTGGTTTTGAATACGACTCGGGCGACTACCAAACCGCTCTCGACAAAGTACTGGAAGCCGTGGACTACAAAGGTCTGCGTGCCGAGCAAGCGGCCAAACGCGCCGACCCCAACAGCCCCACGCTGATGGGCATTGGCTTGGTCACCTTCACCGAAGTGGTGGGTGCTGGCCCATCGAAGATGTGCGACATCTTGGGCGTGGGCATGTTCGACTCGTGCGAAATCCGTATTCACCCCACAGGCAGCGCCATCGCTCGTATGGGCACGATCACGCAAGGTCAAGGTCACCAAACCACCTATGCTCAGATCATCGCCACCGAGTTGGGTATTCCGTCTGAAGTGATTCAGGTGGAAGAAGGCGACACGTCCACCGCGCCTTACGGCTTGGGCACCTACGGCTCGCGCTCCACGCCAGTGGCGGGTGCTGCCATTGCTTTGGCTGCTCGCAAAATTCACGCGAAAGCCCGCAAGATCGCCGCCCACATGCTCGAAGTCAACGAAAACGACCTCGACTGGGAAGTGGACCGCTTCAAGGTCAAGGGCGACGACAGCAAGTTCAAAACCATGGCCGACGTTGCGTGGCAGGCCTACCACCAGCCACCAGATGGCTTGGAGCCAGGTTTGGAGGCCGTGCACTACTACGACCCACCGAACTTCACGTTCCCGTTTGGCATCTACCTGTGCGTGGTCGACATCGACCGTGCAACTGGCGAGACCAAAATCCGCCGCTTTTATGCGCTGGACGACTGCGGCACCCGCATCAACCCAATGATTATCGACGGCCAGATCCACGGCGGTTTGACCGAAGGTTTTGCCGTGGCCATGGGCCAGCAAATGCCGTTCGATGCGCAGGGCAACTTGCTGGGCAACACGCTGATGGACTACTTCTTGCCCACCTTCGTGGAAACGCCGCACTGGGAAACCGACCACACCGTGACGCCTTCGCCGCACCACCCGCTGGGTGCCAAGGGCGTGGCCGAGTCACCCCACGTTGGCTCGATTCCTACCTTCACCTCGGCGGTGGTGGATGCCTTCTCTCACTTAGGTGTCACGCACCTAGACATGCCGCACAACGCTTTCCGCACCTGGAAAGCGCTGCGCGAGCACGGCGCAGCTTTGTAATCAGGAAAGAAAATGGAAGTCAAACTCGACAAACAATACCCGCTGGATGTGGACGCAGCACGGGCCTGGGCCCTGCTGACCGACCTGAAAGCCACCGCCAACTGCATGCCAGGTGCCGAAATCACCGAGCAGCTGTCCGAGACCTCGTTCAAGGGCGGCGTCAAGGTCAAGGTCGGCCCGGCCGTGGCCCAGTTTGGTGGCACCGTGGACGTGGTCGAAGCAGTGCCCGCTGAACGCAAGATGGTCTTGCGCGGCAAGGGCGCCGACAAGGGCGGTTCGTCCGCCTCGATGGACCTGACCGCGATCATCACCGCCGACCCGGCCAACCCAGCACATTGCGTGCTGAATGGCCAAGCGGCGGTGATCGTGAACGGCAAATTTGCGCAGTTCGGCGGCCGCATGATGGTGCAGGTGTCCGATATGTTGCTGGCGCAGTTTGTCGAGAACTTCCGCCAAACCGCGCTGACCTTGCCGGCGGCTGAGGGTTCGCCAGCGGCTTCGACGGTTGCTGCATCTGCCGCTGCATCGGGTGGCGACGCTGCTGCACCTGCCGCTGTGCCCAAGGCGCCCGTGGTAGCCCGCGAGATCAACGGCTTGGCCATCTTCTGGGCTTTGGTCAAGAGCTGGTTCGGTGGCTTGCTCGGCAAGAAAGCCTGAGTATGACGACGCCAGACCTGCCCACACAGCCCGCCGCTGAGGAGCGCTTGCTGCGCGAGCGGCTGCAACGTGCGGGCTATCTGGCCGATGAAGACCTGGCCACCACCGTGTGGTTGGCGTCTGCTTTGCAGCGCCCGTTGTTGCTCGAGGGCGACGCGGGCGTGGGCAAAACAGCCTTGGCTACGGCCTTGGCCCAATCGCAAAACGCCACCCTGGTTCGCCTGCAATGCTTTGAAGGCCTGGACCTGGCGCAAGCCGCTTACGAGTGGAACTACGGCCGCCAGCTGATGGCCATCCGGATGAGCGAATCGGTACAAAGCGGTCAAAACGGTGTTGGTAGTGTGCGCGAGTCGGACGTGTTCAGCCGCGACTATTTGCTGGAGCGCCCCTTGCTGCGCGCCATCAGCCAGTCAGGTCCCTGCGTGCTCTTGATCGACGAGATCGACCGCGCCGACGAAGCCTTTGAAGCCTTCTTGCTCGAAGTGCTGGCCGAATACCAAATCACCGTGCCCGAGATCGGCACGATCCGCGCCACACACATTCCTCAGGTCATTTTGACCAGCAACGGCACGCGTGAGTTGTCGGACGCATTGCGCCGCCGCTGCCTGTACCACTACCTCGATTACCCGACGCTGGCGCGCGAGATCGCCATCGTCAAATCCGCCTTGCCCGAGGCCGACACCCGCTTGGTCGAAGAAGCGGTGCATTTCGTGCAGCGCCTGCGCCGCGAAGACCTGGCCAAGATCCCCGGCATTGCCGAAACCTTGGACTGGGTGAATGCCCTCTTTCAAATGCGACATCACAGCCTGCCCGAAGACATGTCGGCAGTGCTCGGCACCCTGGGCTGTTTGCTCAAGACCCGCGAAGACCGCTTTTTGATGGGCCCCGACCGCCTGCGCCAGTTGGTCGAAGGCCGCCGCACAGTGGGTGTGGCCGAAAGCGCCAACGAGCAGGCCAAGGCGACGGCATGACTGCCGTCAGTTTGAGCGCCGAATGTTGAATGTGGCATGCACGAGCGCAGCCTAACCCTAGCTGCTGGCACGACTGCTCAGAGCGCCACCGCGCCCTCTGAGCGTCTGGCGGGTTTTGCTGCGCTGTTGCGCGACCACGGCCTCACTGTGGGTGTTGCCGAGCAGCGAGCCATGCTGCAAGCGGCCGAGTTGTTTGGTCCTATGCAAGAAAAACCCCTCCAAGCGGCTTGGCGAGCCATTGCCTGCCACAGCCACCGCGAATGGCAGCTGTGGCCTGATGTCTATGAGCGCTTTTGGCACCCCGAAAAATTGCGAGGCGGTGTGAAAGTGAGTGGCCAGACCCGGCCCAGCCGTAACCTGCGCCAAAGTGTGCAAGCCCTGCACGATCAGATGGACGCGGCGCAACAGCCGAATACCCAACCCAGCGGCCAGCAGGCCGCGCCCCAAACCGCTGGCGACTCCGCATCGAGCCAGCATGACGAACAAGACAACGGCACGCCCCGCGCCCAAGGTGGTGCCAGCCGCACCGAAGCCCTGCACCAGCGCGATGGCCAGATGTGGATGCCCCAAGAGCTGAGCGCTCTGCTACAACTGGCCCGCCAAATCACTGACAAACTGCAAGCGCGCCCTACCCGCCGCTGGCGCGTGGCCCCGCGTGGGCGGCGGCTGGATTTGCGCCAGACCATGCGCCGCAGCGTGGCCTGGGGCGGTGAGTTGATGCAGCCCGCTTGGAAGGTCAAACGCGTGGAGCCGCCGCGACTGTTCATCCTGGCCGATGTGAGCCGTTCGATGGAATCGCACGCCGCGCTCTTCTTGCGCGTTGCCCGCGCTTTTGCCCTGGAGGCCGATGCACGCGTGTTTGTGTTCCACACCCGCTTGGCCGAAGTCACGCCCTATATGCACCACGACACGCCTGCCATTCAGGAAAAGGTCAACGCTGTGACCGCCGGATTTGGTGGCGGCACCCGCATCGCCGCCAGCTTGCAAGAGTTTTGCCGCCAGCATGCCCGCGCCCAGCTCAACCGGGGTGCCCGCGTATGGGTGTTCTCGGACGGCTTTGACACCGACGGGCCGGACCTGCTGGATGCCGCCTTGCAGGAAGTGCGCGCACGCGGTGCCCGCATAACCTGGTTTCACCCCACGCGCCAGGTGCCCGCAGCGGGTGCCTTGCAGCGCGCACGCAGCCGCATCGAGCGCTTTGTGCCGTTGGCCAGCTTGGCCGATTTGGCCGCAGCCCGACACGTGCTGCATTGAATGTTTAAATTGAAAAGTCCATTGAAAACCGAACAACGTACAAAACATTTAAGGAAAGCGCCATGAACCGCAACGAATGGATCACCCAGGCCGCCCGCCTGCAAAGCGCCGATCAGCCCTTTGCGCTGGTCACGGTGCTCAGCGCCCAGGCCCCCACATCGGGCAAAGCAGGCGACAAAGCGGTCGTGACCTCTGACGGTCAAATTCACGGCTGGATTGGTGGCGGTTGTGCCCAACCGGCGGTCATCAAAACCGTGCGCCGCGCTTTGCTGGACGGCCAGCCGCGCAAAATTCGCATCTCCCCGTCAGATGAAAGCGCTGAGCGCGACTTGGGCGACGTGCTCGAATTCGGCATGGCCTGCCATTCGGGTGGCACGCTGGAATTGTTCATCGACCCGGTCATGCCCTCGACCACGTTGACCGTCGTGGGCGACTCGCCCGTGGCGCGGGCCTTGGTGGCTCTGGCCCCTCGTGTGGGCTTGCGCGTGGCAGTGGTGGCGCAAGGTGCTGTGCCCGCTGACTTTCCAGATGCTGACACGGTGCTGGCCAGCGACGAAGTGAGCGCAGTGAGTGCCCAACTGTCTTCCACACCGTTTGTGGTGGTGGCCACCCAAGGCCGCCGCGACCTGCAGGGCCTCAAAGTCGCATTGGCGTTGCAACCGCAAGGTTTGTGGTTTGTCTCCAGCGCCAAGAAAGCCAGCGTTTTGCTCAGCAGCTTGGTCGCCAGTGGTGAAGACCCCGCCGCCGTGGCCCGAATCATGGCGCCTGCTGGCGAGTTCATTGGAGCGCAGACGCCTGAAGAAATTGCCTTGTCGGTATTGACCTCGGTGGTCGCAGCGCGACGTGGGCGTGAACCTCAAGCTGCAGTGGCTGTCTCAGCCACTGCAGCCGCTCTGGCAAAACCCGCCGATTCGGTGCAGGCTTCTGTGGCAACAGCCCCTGTAGCCAGCAGTTGCTGTGGCGGTGCAAAAAAAGCGGCCATCTCTCAAACAGAGGCGGGATCGGATCTCAGCATTGCCCCGTTGAAGACCGTCGAGCCAATGGCCGCTTTGGCCAGTGTGGCCGTGTCAGCCAAATCTTCTTGCTGCGGAGGCTGATCATGGGTTGCATTCTCAAAGGTGGTGGCGGCTTGTACAGCCGCGTGGCGGTGGGGGCGGTGTTGTTGGCCGCGGGTTCAGGCTCGCGCATGGGCCATCGCCCCAAAAGTCTGCTGGAGCTGGGCGGTGTGCCCCTGATCCGACGCCAACTCATTGCGCTGTCGGGCGCCGGTGTGGACGAGGTGGTGGTGGTGCTGGGCCATTACGCCGAGCTCATCGAAGAGGCGGTGAAAGAATTTCCGGTCACGATGGTGCACAACCCTGACCCCGATGCGGGACAGATTTCTTCCTTGCGTTTGGGGCTGCAAGCCCTTTCGCCCAAACTCGATGCCGCTTTGGTGGCTTTGGCCGATCAGCCGCTGATCAACTCGCAAGACATCAATGACCTGATCGGAGCCTACAAAAAGCGGCCCGAGGGCGCGCAAGTGGTACAGCCCACAATTGATGGCCTGCCCGGTAACCCGGTGATGTTCAGCACCGAAGTGCGCGATCAAATTTTGGCAGGTGACGCGAACGTGGGCTGCCGCCAATGGCAAGCCGCCCACCCAGAACAAGTGCACACTTGGGTGAGCACCAACAGCCGCTACCGCACCGATGTGGACACCTTGGAGGACATCGCTGCCCTGGCCGCGCGCACGGGCCATCAACTCAAGTGGCCTGTCCATTTGGCCGTGACCGCATGAGCTGAATCAACCTAACAACATGTTGCAACCTGACCCGCTCCACACCCTTTGGCACACGCCCATCGGCGTGCACCGCTTGGCGCAAGCCGAATCGGTGAACGCTGTGTTGGTGCGGGTGTTCCAAACCATGCGGGCCACCGACCCCAACAACCCGGCCAATGCAACCCATGCGGGCGAGCTCAAACCGTTCTATGCCAGCCGGGACGACCTGCTGCAGCGCATCCGTTTGTCGGAATGGGAGCAGCTGGTGCGCTTCATCGTCGACAGCGTGCGCCAGACCGTGGTGCTGGCCAACCAAGGCGCTTGGCTTGAAGCCAAGCCGGGCTTTCAAATTGCGATGCGCGGCATCTGGTTCCAAATTTCCAGCCAAGGTAGCCACCACGATGTGCACACCCACGGCAACTGCTCCTGGTCAGGCGTGTATTGCCTGCAAGTCGATCCGCCAGAGCAGCGCAGTCAGCACCCGGTGTTGGGCGCAGCCAATGGCGTGACGCGGTTTTATGGCCCGCACTTCAACCGTTTAGGCGGTGCAGCCATGGATTTTGGCAATGCTTACCTGCAAAACGCCCACCTGGATATCGAACCGGTGCCGGGCCAGCTGGTGGTGTTTCCTTCATGGCTGTCGCACCAAGCCATGCCCTACCACGGTACGGCCGACCGGGTGATCGTGTCATTCAATGTCAGTGTGCATGCGGCGGGTGGCTCTGACCAACTGCATGGGTATGCCCATGTCTGACCACCCAAACTCTTTGCCTCCTACACTCATGGCCTTGACTCATGCGCGGGAAGTGGCGTATTGGATTGTGCTTTTGCTGGGCTGGCTGTGGCTGGGTGAGCAGGGCATGCACCTGGGATGGTCTTGGGCCAGTGGAGTGCTGGCGGTCGCCTTGTGGTGGTCTGTTCGCTTGTTTTGCCGGGGCAGTGCTTGGGCGCTGGGCTGCGCACCTTGGGTTATGGGACTGCTGGGACTGTTCACGGCGTTGGGCGCTTTTGGGCTGAAAAGCCAAATCGCCCAGCCATGGGCGCACGGCACTCTCTTGTGTTTGGCGGTGGTGTGGGGGCTGTGGATCGCGTTGATCGAAACGCGCAGTCAGGTCAGCACCTTTCAACTCGGCCCTTTGGCTTGGCACCCTGTGTTGGCGGCAGGCCTGTTGGCTTTGGGTTTGCTATGGCCCGCTGAAGAGCTTTTGACGCATCTGATGGTGCTGTTTTTGCTGGCACTGTGTGTTGGGGTTTTGTATGCGCATGAACACCTTGCAGCCTCAGGCACGACCGCTTGCCGCGGACAGCGAGCTGGCCTTGAGACCCTGCTTGCGCCTTCGGCCATGGGTTTGATGATGGGCACCTTATGGCTGGGCAATGCGTGGTGTGCCAGCTTGAGTTGGAGTAATGAGCAAATGGTGGGGGCCCACTTGGCGCTCATGGCTGGCTTGCCCACCTTGACAGCCTTGTTGACGCATGGGGCTAAGTCATGGCAAGCATCCCCCACAGCTCAAACCTGTGTCAGCTTGTCCTTGATTGTTGTGGGCGCACTCATGCTGCTGGGCAACAGCGCCTTTCATGGGGTGTTGGCGATGTTGCTGCCTTCACTGGCTTGGGCGGTCCATTGCAGCCGTCAGCGCATACCGCTTGGCCCTGCACACAGGCGGTCACCCTGGTTGACCCGCAGTTTCGCCCTTCTGCTGGGCCCGGTTTTGTTGGTGTGGGTGGGGGCTGCCAGTCCAACACAAGGCCCCTGGGCCATGCAGTCTGCGCTGGCGCTGATGGGCGTTCTGGCGGCAGGCCAACTGGTGTTTTTAGGGTGGCGAAAACAGGGTTTGCACTTAGCTTTTTCTGCGACCTGATGCCAATCGGCCAGCTATGATCATTTCAAAAATGGAGACGACAAACCCATGAACAGCATCGACATCGACGTGATCCGAACCGCCCTCGACTGGCAAAGCCGTGGCCACCGTGTGGTCATGGGCACGGTGGTTCGCACATGGGGCTCTGCCCCGCGCCCGCCGGGCTCCCTGATGATCATCCGGGGCGACGGCCAAGTGGCTGGTTCGGTCTCGGGTGGTTGCATTGAAGACGATTTGATCCGCCGTGTGGCCGAAGGCGAATTGGCCATGCGCATGCCCGAGACCACCACCTATGGCCAGACCGCCGAAGAGGTGCGCCGTTTCGGTCTGCCTTGTGGTGGCTCGGTGCAAGTGGTGCTCGAGCCGCTGTCGGCCACATCACAACTTCGAGAATTGCTGGTGCTGATCGAGCAACACCAGCGTGTAGAGCGGCGTTTGGACATGGCCACGGGCATGGTGCGCATGGTCGCCGCTACCGAGGGCGACAAGCTGCAGTTTGATGGCCAAAGCCTGACCACGGTGCACGGGCCGCGCTTGCGCTTGCTCGTCATTGGCGGTGGGCAGTTGTCACGTTATTTGGCAGCCATGGCGGTCATGCTGGACTACCAAGTCACCGTGTGTGAGCCCCGCGCCGAGTACCACGAAGGCTGGGAAGCGATGGCCGGTGTGACCTTGTCTACCCAAATGCCCGACGACCTGGTGCTCGCGATGCGACTGGACCACAACAGCGCGGTGGTGGCCGTCACACACGACCCCAAATTGGATGACTTGGCTTTGATAGAAGCCCTGCACACCCCGGCTTTTTATGTGGGGGCATTGGGTTCGCGCCACAACAACGCGCAGCGACGCCAGCGTTTGTTGGCGTTTGAAGTGTCCGAAGCCGAGGCGGCCCAACTTCGCGGCCCGGTGGGTTTGAATCTGGGTGCCCTGACCCCGCCCGAAATCGCCATGAGCATCGTGGCCGAAATGACGGCCATGCGCCGTGGCGTAGACCTGGGCCAAGCCCTCAGCAGCTGGGAAAGCTCCAAGACGGTGTGTGGTTTGGCTTGAGTGGGACCATAAAAAACCCAAACCTAGTCGACACCCGCATGGGCACCGCTCAGGTTTGGGTAGCAGACTGGTTAATGCCTGATCAGTTGCTTCGCACCGACTTCAAAGCGGCCACACCCGCAGCAGGGAAGTCGCTGAACACACCGTCAATGCCGAGCTTGATGTAGTACTCGATTTCGGTTTTCACATCTTTGAAGCCGAGGTCGTAGCCGCCGTCACCACGGAATGTCCAAGTGTGCACAAACAAACCCTTTTGGTGGGCCAATTCGATCACGCCCGTTGAGCCGTCCACGCGGCGATCGGCTTCGGTGATCTTGCCATCACCTGTGCGGTCAACCTTGTCGTTGACGGTTTTGACCAAGTATGGTTTCCATGGGCCCACACCGTCGGCATAGGTTTTGATGAAATCCAAACCGCTGGCGGTGACCAGGTCTTTGAAGGTGCGTGCGTCTTTGCTGACCACAAAGTCGTAGGGCTGACGCCATTCGTTGTACGTGGCGGTGTCGACCTGGATGCTGCCGTCATCGAGCACATCGTAAGCATCGATCAATTGAACCAGCTTCATATTGGTTTTGGTGTTCAGGTACTGGAGGTTGGACACCTCGAAGGACTGAATGAACACAGGGGCCGTGGCCACGTTGCCGTAGGCGGCATGCAGTGTGGCGACCAATTTGTCTTCAAACACGTTTTTGCCAAAACCAACATCCGTGGCGTGGAAAGTGGAGTGCTTGATTTCTGGGTAAATACCGACCGTGCGGCCCACTTTGGCGCCTTCGGTTTTGGCCAGAGCAATCACTTCATCCAAGGTGGGAATGGAGAACAAACCGTCATAAGCCTTTGAGCGGGCACCGTTGGGCTGGATGGCCCGCAGAGTTTTGATTTCAGCCAATGTGAATTCGCTGGCGAAAAACGCGGTTGTTTGCCTGCCGTCCACATTTTTGGTGGTCTTGCGGGTGGGGAACTTGGTGGCGACATCGGTGGTGCCATCGAGCATCGGCTCATGGCGGGCAATCATCACGCCGTCTTTGGTCAAGACCAGATCGGGTTCGATGTAATCCGCACCTTGGTCGATGGCGGCTTTGTAGGACTCCAAAGTGTGCTCAGGGAATGTGCCAGAAGCGCCACGGTGACCAATCACCAGTGGGGCATCGCCCGACAAGGTTTTAAAGAAAGGCGTGCTTTCCCCGCCGCAGGCTTGCAGCAAGGCCACGGACGCTGCCGCGATCAAATACTTGATGTTCATTTTCACTCCAGATAAGGAAGGGCTCTTCAGTGACACGGGTCGCTGAGACGTTCCAGTATGCGGAGTGGGTATGACGTTTTGATGAAGAAAAAAAGCAGATTTCGAGTCAGGCAGAGATGCGTCACATGGCCCCAATAACGTCCAAGATCAACTTGGCGGAAATCGCCAACAAGCCCACTTGCACCCATTTGAAGAACCAGTCATCGGCGATCTTGCGTGTGAGGTAGGCCCCCGCCACGGTGCCCACCAGGGCAAACGGGATCAGTACCAAAGCACCCATCAGTTCGGTTGTGCCATAGGGCTGCAGCGCGTGGTAAGGGCCCAACTTGGCCAGGTTGATGACAGCAAAAAACAAGGTCGAGGTGCCGGCAAACACCAGCTTGGGCAGTTGTTGGGGCAGCAGGTAAACCTGAAACGGTGGGCCACCCGCATGCGAGATGAAGCTGGTAAAGCCTGACAAGCTGCCCCAGAGCAACCCCTTTTTCCAGCTGGTTGGCCGTGGTGCTTGCGCGGTGTGGCGCTTGCGCCAAGCGTTGAGCACAAAGCCCACGCCCATGAGGCCAATCATCACTTTCACGGCCGTGTCCGACACCACCGATGCAGTGAGCCAGCCCACCAACACACCGCCCACACCAGCAGGAATGAGGATTTTCAGGTTGATGGCGCTGAAGTTCTTGCGGTACAACCACAGCCCCACCATGTCAGAGATGATGTAAATCGGCAGCAGCATCACCACCGCTTTGACCGGGGACATGAACAGCGAAAGAATGGGCACAGACAGCATGCCCACGGTGGGCAGACCGCCTTTGGACAAGCCCACCATGGCCGCCGCCAAACCGGCCCAGATCAGGTAATTCGCATCGGCCATGTCAAAGCAGGCCTTGCTCTGTGCTCAGACCTGACCGCACTTCTGAACGCACCACTGCTCGCATGTGCATGCTCATTTCTTCGGGTTCATAAATAGGCGCGTGCCCAGCTCAGGCCGCGCGAGGTGCCGCCTGCCGAGGCATCGGCCGGGTTGTACTCGCAGCCGATCCATCCGTCCCAACCGCATTCGGCCGATATCTTGTCGATGACTTGAAAGATGTGTGTCCAGTTCACTTCGCCTGTGCCGGGCTCGTGCCGGTGAGGCACCTCGGCGATTTGGAAATGCCCCACCCGACCTGTGGGCAGGTACTGGGCGATCTTGGCGCTCAAGTCGCCTTCGACGATCTGGCAGTGGAACAGGTCCATCTGCACCTTCACGTTGGCGGCACCCACCGCTTGCACGATGCGGTGCGCGTGGTCTTGGCGGTTGAGGTGAAAGCCCGGCACGTTGCGGGTGTTGATCGGCTCGACCAGCACATCACGCCCGGCTTTGGCCGCTTCGGCAGCGGCCCATTGCAGGTTGCTGACGAGGGTGGCGTCTGCGGCTTCAGCGCTGGCACCCTCGGCGCGTAAGCCCACCATGGCGTGGATGCGCGGGCAGTTCAGTGCCTCTGCATAAATCAGGGCTTGCGCAAAACCGGTGCGGAATTCGGCTTCACGACCGGGTACGCTGGCGGTGCCTCGACTGCCGGTTTCCCAAGCCTTGGCAAAGCTGTCGGTCTCGGTCCCGCCAGAGGGCGTGTTGAACAACACTTGCTGCAAGCCGTTGTTTTTCAGCCGTGCGGCCAGCTCTTGTGCAGGAAAGGCATAAGGGAACAAATACTCCACGGCCTTGAACCCATCTTTGGCGGCCGCTTCAAAGCGGTCCAAAAACGGCAAGTCGGGGTACATCATGGAGAGGTTGGCGGCAAAGCGGGGCATCGTGTTCTTTCGGTGTTCAGAGAAATTCTTCGCGGCGAGGGCGCCGCTCCTACGGGGTCACCAGCGTGCGCCAAAGGTTTGGCGCAGTTCGTCCAGGTCGGTGGCCCGCAGCGGCGGGGTGTGGGGTTGCAGCAGCATGAGCCGTGCGGTTTCTTCAAGTTCTTCGAGCGTGGCCATGGCGGCTGCGGGCGTGTCGTGCCACACATTGGGCCCTAGGCGCGGCAGCATCACGGCGCGGATCGGTGTGCCTTGCGCGGCGTGGCTGCGGATCAGTTGCGCCACTTCGTGGGCGGCATCGGGGCTGCCCGGGCGGTGGTAAAGCACCAAGGGCACATGACCGACTTTCATCACAAAGTAGGGCGTGATGGGGGGCAGCAACTCGGGGCCGTCGGCGTTGAGGCTCAGCGCCACACAGTGGGTGCTGTGGGTGTGGATCACGCAGCGCGTATCGGCATCGTGCTCGCACGCTGCGGCGTAAATTTGGCGGTGCAAGGCGATGGTTTTGCTGCCCTTGTCGCCACTCAGCTGCTGGCCTTGTGGGTCCAACTTGGCCAGGCGCGCCGGGTCCAGAAAGCCCAAACACGCGTCTGTCGGGGTGATCAAAAAACCGTCGTCTAATCGCACGCTGATGTTGCCCGCCGTGGCGTGCACGTAGCCGCGCTCAAACAGGCTGCGGCCCACGCGGCACATCTCTTCGCGGGCTTGTGATTCATTCATGCACGGTCTCCAAAGGGCATGGATTCATTGTAGGAGCCCCGCACTCGGGGCGAATGTCTGTGGGCTGCGGACGCACCTTCGCAGCGGGGGCGCCGCTCCTACAGGGGACATGGGTCATGGCAAGGCGACAAAAGCTTTGGTGAAAAAGTCTTCGGTGCCGAAGTTGCCCGACTTGAGCGCGATGTGAACGCCTTCTCCGTTGGCAGAGTGCGCATGGCACCACGGCACGCCCGGGTCGATTTGCGGGCCGATTTGCAGCTGCGCAATGCCCAGCGCCTGCACGCAGGCACCTGAAGTTTCGCCCCCGGCCACCACCAGCTGCTGCACGCCCAGGTCCACCAAGCCACGGGCCACAGATGCGAGCGCGTGCTCGACCAAAGCACCCGCCTCGGCCACACCCAGCTGCGCTTGCACGGCTTTGACGGCCTCGGGCTCGGCGGTGGAATAGACCAGCACCGGGCCGCCCTGGAGCAGCGGCGCGGCCCAGACCAGCACCTGCTGCACGACAGCTTCGCTTTGGCCGTTCATCAGCGCCGCCGGGTTGATCGCCATCGCGGGGCGGCCTGTCGCTTTGAAGTGCGCCACTTGCGCGTTGGTGGCCACAGAGCAGCTGCCCGAGACGACTGCTTGGAGGCCACTGGCCTTAGGCAATTGGCTTGCTTGCAGCGAAGGCTTCAAGCCAAAGTTGGCGGGCAGGCCAATCGCCACGCCCGAGCCAGCCGTCACCAGCGGCATGCCCTTCAAGGCAGGCCCGAGCCGATGCAGGTCGTCGTTGCTGGTCGCATCCACCACGGCCACGCCCACGCCTTCGGCACGCAGCGCGGCGATGCGTTCGCGGATCGCGCCTTCGCCTTGCGCCACAGTTTTGTAATCGATCAAGCCCACTTTGCGTTTCGTTTGTGCCTGCATCACGCGCACCAAGTTCGCGTCGGTCATCGGCGTGAGCGGGTGGTTTTGCATGCCCGACTCGTTGAGCAACACATTGCCCGCGAACAGGTAACCCTTGAACACGGTGCGGCCGTTATCCGGAAAGGCCGGGGTCGCGATGGTGAAGTCCGTGCCCAGCGCGTCCATCAGCGCCTCGGTCACCGGGCCGATGTTGCCATCGGGTGTGCTGTCAAAGGTCGAGCAGTATTTGAAATAAATTTGCTCTGCCCCTTGCGCCTGCAGCCACTTCAAGGCGTCGAGTGATTGCGCGATGGCCTCAGCAGCCGGAATGGTGCGCGACTTGAGCGCCACCACCACGGCATGAACATCAGCGGCCAATGGGGATGTGGGCACACCAATCGTCTGCACCACTCGCATGCCAGAGCGCACCAGGTTGTTGGCGAGGTCCGTCGCGCCCGTGAAGTCGTCGGCAATACAGCCCAGTTTCAATGTTTTGGTCATGGTTGGCTTGTGTTTGGGTGTTGTTGTGGGAGGCCGCCCCTGCGGCCGAATGCATTCGCGCGCAGGGGCAAGCGCCCACAACGGTCAGGCACCTTTTTTCTTCGGCAATTCAATGCCCGGAAAAATCTTGATGACCGCGCTGTCGTCTTCTTTGGCAAAGCCCGCCGTGCTGGCCTGCATGAACATCTGGTGTGCGGTGCTGGACAGCGGCAACGGAAACTTGCTGGCACGCGCCATGTCGAGCACGATGCCCAGGTCCTTCACAAAAATGTCCACGGCTGACAGCGGCGTGTAGTCGGCCGCCAGCACATGGGCCATGCGGTTTTCAAACATCCAGCTGTTGCCTGCGCTGTTGGTGATCACCTCATAAAGAGCTGCTGCATCCACGCCTTCGCGCAGACCCAGCGCCATGGCTTCGGCCGCAGCGGCGATGTGCACGCCCGCCAGCAGTTGGTTGATGATCTTGACCTTACTGCCCGCACCCGCGCTGTCGCCGAGCTTGTAGACCTTGGCGGCCATGGCGTTCAAAAACGGCTCGGCCACGGCATAGGCCTCGGGCTTGCCCGCGGTCATCATGGTCATCTGGCCAGAAGCTGCTTTGGCGGCACCACCCGAGATGGGCGCGTCTACATAACGCAGGCCCATGGCTTCCAAGCGCGCTTCCAAAGCCACCGACCAGTTCGGGTCCACGGTGGAGCACATCACGAAGACGCTGCCGGGTTTCATGCTGGCGGCGCAACCGGGTGTGGTGCCATCGCCAAAGAGCACGCTTTCGGTCTGCGCGGCATTGACCACCACCGACACGACCACGTCGCACGCTGCGCCCAACGAAGACAGTGAATCGTGCGCTGTGCCACCGGCGTTCGTGAAGGCCTCGGCCACTTCGCGGCGCACATCAAACACCTGCACGCTGTGCCCGGCGCGGCGCAAAGACTGCGCCATGCCCGAGCCCATGGCCCCCAAACCAATCAGTCCAACTGTTGTCATGTTTGTGCTCTCAATCCAGGTTGATCTTGGCGTAGGCCGCCACTTTTTTCCACTGCGCCATGTCGGCCTGCATGAAGCTGGCCATGCCTTGGGCGTTCACCCAAGTCGGCTCGGCGCCGGCTTTTTGGATGGCGGCCTGGACTTCGGGCTGCTTGGCCACACGCTCCAGCGCTTGTTCCAGCTTTTGCGCCACCGGTGCAGGCAAGCCCGCAGGCGCGGCCACGCCGAACCAGGCAAACACTTGGTAACCCTTGACGCCCGCCTCTTCCATGGTGGGCACATTGGGCAAGGCGCTGCTGCGCTGGGGCGTGGTCACGGCCAAGGCCTTGAGCTTGCCGCCATTGATCAGGCCCAATGCCGAGGGCAGGTTGTCAAACATCATGCTGACCTCGTCGGCCATCACCGCCGTCAGGCCAGCGGCGGCACCCCGGTAAGGGATGTGCGTGATAAATATGCTTCCTAAGCTTTTGTAAAGTTCGGCGCTCAGGTGCAAGGACGTGCCTTGACCGTTGGATGCGTAGTT
This sequence comes from Limnohabitans sp. 15K, assembly GCF_002778285.1. GTDB lineage: Bacteria > Pseudomonadota > Gammaproteobacteria > Burkholderiales > Burkholderiaceae_C > Limnohabitans_A. The sequence goes on along the minus strand of NZ_NESM01000001.1, from coordinate 1,549,965 downwards.
GAGTTGGCCAGGCTTGGCTTTGATGCGGGCGCTCAAATCGGCCACGCTCTGGATGCCTGAGGCCGGGTTGACCACCAGCACATTGGGCACGCGGCCAAGCAGGCCCACTGGCACGATTTGCTCTGGCTTGTAAGGCAATTTGGCATACAGGGCCGGGCTGATGGTGAGCGGTGGTGACGCCATCAAGAGTGTGTAGCCGTCCGCCGCGGCGCGGGCCGCTTCGGCCGCGCCCAGGTTGCCGCCGGCACCGGGCTTGTTGTCGATGACGATGGGCTGACCCAGCTCTTGGCCCAGCTTGGGGGCGATCAGGCGGGCCATGTTGTCGATCAGGCCACCCGGTGGGAAAGGCACCACCAGTTTGATCGGGCGTGCGGGCCAGGCTTGCGCCAGCGCTGACGAGGCCATGAAAGGCGTGGTCAGGGCCAAGGCGGTCGCCGCCACGAGCCAATTTCTGCGTTGCATGGGAAGTCTCCTGAGGGGAATTGATCAGGTCATCATACAAATTTTATGCTTGGTGTGTATCGGGATTTGTCCGAAGCCTGGGGATTTGTGCCCAAAGTGCCATCGTGATTGCTTTAGAGTGATGCCGATGACCTTTGAGCACCGCATGCCAAAATTTTTCTCAACATGCCTTTTTGCCGCCCTTTTGCTGTTGCAAGGGTGTTCCCACTTAACCCCGGAAACCTACGCCCCCAAGTTGGGGCAAATGGGCAAGGACGTGATGTGGTTGCCCACACGCGATGAACTGGTGACCCAACTGCTCAAGGCTGCTGGCGTCACGGCCGACGACGAGCTGGTGGATTTGGGCGCAGGCGACGGCAAGATTCCCATTGCAGCGGCTGCGCAATTTGGCGCGCGCGCTTGGGGTATTGAATACAACAAGGACCTGGCAGCGCTGGCTCAGCGCAATGCCCAACGCGCTGGCGTGGCAGACCGCGTGCGCATCGTGCATGGCGATATCTTCCAAGAAGATTTTTCCAAAGCCACCGTGGTCACGATGTACCTGCTGGAAGAGCTGAACGCGCAGTTGCGCCCCACCATTTTGGCCATGCGCCCGGGTACGCGGGTCTTGTCCAACACGTTTTCTATGGGCGATTGGGAGCCCGACCAGGTGATCCGCGCAGGCAGCAACACCGGTTATTTCTGGACCGTACCCGCCTTGGTGCAGGGCCAGTGGACTGTGCAAGGGCTGGGCACAGGCAAACCAGCAGCGCTGAGCCTGGCCCAAAAGCACCAGCGTTTGGGCGGCAGCTTGAACTTGGATGGTCAAGTGCAAACCTTGCTGGGCGCGCGCATGGACGGCGCTGACTTGCATTTCAGCTTTGTCAATGCCGAGGGCCAGCTCAAATCCGTCAAAGCCCAGGTCAACGGACCCACGCTGGAAGGCGAAGTCACAGGCCCCTACGGCATGGTCGAATTGCCGCCCGAGGTGGTCAAAATTTCGGGCCGTCGCCTGAGCGATTGAAGCAAGGCTTCAAATCAGGGCTGCGGTCCCCAAGGGGCCGACAGCATGAGCTTGTTTTGCTGCTGCGCAATCAGGGGACGGATTTTGGCGGCGAACGCCATGAATTCTGCGTCGCCATAGACCCCGGCCCAAAAGGCGCGGCGGTCGGCATCGTCGTCAAACTTCCAGACATGGATCAGCTCATTGATCGCCCCCACATCGCCCGTGAAATAGCCCACCAGTTTTTGGGGGTGTTTGGCCAGCGCAGGCCAACCTTCGTTTTTGTAATGCGAGACGACCTCGGACATTTTTCCGACGATCACGTTGTAAGTGCGCAGTTCATAGATGGCCATGACAACTCCAATAAGTGAATGAGCTGCCCACTTTAGGCGCACAAGCCGCCCCCAGATGTCGGCAAGGTGACGCAAGGCGAAGGGCACACTCCGCAGCGGGCAGTTAGGCCCTGTAAGATGAAATACGACGCACAACGTGTGCCCCTTTAACGGAGTCCCGCATGAACGCCCCGCTTTCCCACGCCGCTTTGTCACCTGTCCAAGCCCCCATCCAAGCCTCAGATCTCGCCGCCTTGCCGCTGATCGAAAAATGGATCGCCTTTGCCACGGTCTCGCGTGACAGCAACCTGGCCTTGCTGGACTGGACCGAGGCCTACCTGAACGATCTGGGCATCACTTGCAGCCGCACGTACGATGACAGCGGCCAAAAGGCCAACCTCTGGGCCACACTGCCCGCGCACGATGGCGAAACCAAAATTGGTGGCTTGGTGCTCTCAGGCCACACCGATGTGGTGCCTGTCGACGGTCAGCCTTGGGAAACCGACCCGTTCAAAGTCGTGATCCAAGGCGACAAGATGTACGGCCGGGGCGTGACCGACATGAAGAGTTTTGGCGCGACCTGCCTGATGATGGTGCCCGAGTTGCTGAAAAGAAAACTCAAGCGCCCGATTCATCTGGCTTTCAGTTACGACGAAGAAGTCGGCTGCATTGGCGTGCGCCGCATGATCGCCGACATGCAGGCTCAGGGTTTCAAGCCAGCAGGTTGCATCGTGGGCGAGCCCACCGGCATGCAGGTGGTGATTGCGCACAAAGGCAAGCATGCCTACAAAACCACGGTGCATGGTTTTGAGGCGCATTCCTCGCTCACCCCGTTGGGTGTGAACGCGGTCGAAATCGCTTGCGAGTTTGTCGCCAACCTCAAAAGCATGCACCGCGAGCTGGTGCAAAACGGCCCCTTCGACCCGATTTACGACGTGCCCCACACCACCGTGCACACGGGCGTGATTTCAGGGGGCACAGCGCTCAACATCATCCCGCGCCAGTGCGAGGTGACTTGGGAAATACGCCACCACCACATGAACACGCCCGAAGCGCTGTTTGCAAAGGCCAAAGCCTTTGGCGAGAGCCTGGTGCCCGCCATGCAGGCGGTCGCGCCCGAAACGGGCATCACACACGAACTGAAATCGGTGCTGCCCGGTTTTGCCACGGCCGCTGACAGCGAGATTGCGCAGCTGTGTTTTGACTGCGCCGGGGTCGACCCGGCCAGTGGCGCGGGCAAGGTGTCGTTTGGCACGGAAGCTGCTCTGTTTCACCAAGCGGGCGTGCCGACCATCGTGTGCGGCCCCGGCCACATTGCGCAGGCGCACCAGCCCAACGAGTGGGTCACGCTGGACCAGTTGGCTTGGTGTGAGCGCTTCATGCGCCGCCTGGCCGACCGGGTGTGCGTGGGCTGATTTTTTTCAACGGTTTAAAACCTTCTCAAGGAAACACACATGATCCAACGTCGTGAACTTTTATCGTCCAGTCTCGGCATGGCCATGCTGTCAGCGGTGGGCTTGGCCCAAGCCCAATCCACCAAAACGGTGCGCATCGTGGTGCCCTTTGCGCCCGGTGGCGTGCAAGACATCCTCGCCCGCTCGATTTCGGTCGAGTTGGGTGCGGCCTTGGGCCAGACCGTGATCGTGGACAACCGCGCTGGGGCGGGGGGCACCATTGGCACCGGCTTTGTGGCCCGCGCCGAGGCCGATGGCTCGGCCATGGTCATGGCGGCAGCCAGCCACAACATTGCCGGATCGCTGTACACCAAGCTGGCTTATGACCCCCAAAAGGACTTTTCGCCGCTGGGCCACATTGGCAGCGCGAGCTATGTGCTCATGGTGCACCCCGATGTGCCGGCCAAAACGGCGGCCGAATACATCCGCTACGCCAAAGCCAATCCCGGCAAGATGAACTACGCCACGGCAGGCGTGGGCAGCGCCACGCATTTGTCGATGGCGTACTTCAATGGCTTGGCGGGCATTGACGTGGTGCATGTGCCGCTCAAAGCGACGGGCGAAGCCATCAACGAAGTCATTTCGGGACGTGCCCAAGCGGTAATTGCCGCCAGTATTGGCGCGCTGGCTTTTGCCAAAGACAGCCGCATCCGTTTATTGGGCGTGACCTCACCCAAGCGCAGCAAATACCTGCCCGACCTGCCCACCCTTGCGGAAAGTGGCTTGCCGGGTTACCAATTTGACTCTTGGTTTGACCTGTTGGGACCCGCCGCTGTGCCCGCAGAGCAAGCCAACCGCATCCATGCCGCCGTGAGCAAATTGCTCAAAGACCCGGCGATCTTAGAGCGCTTGGACAAGCAAGGCATTGAGCCGCGCGACATGAGCAACGCCGATTTCGGCAAGCTCTTGGCTGCCGACTATGTGCGCATGGCGCAGGTGGTCAAGGCCTCGGGCGCGAAGATCGACTGACCTGCCCCGGGGTGGCGTTCAGGGGGCCACGGCTTCGATGGCGATGTCGATGCGCACCTCGTCACCCACGTAAGGCGCGTATTTGCCGGCATTGAACTCGGTGCGCTTGATGGTGGTGAAGGCGTTCGCGCCCAAAGCGGGCTTTTTCATCATCGGGTGGGGCGTGGCTTGAAAGCCGGTGACCGTCAGGGTGACGGCTTTGGTCACGCCTTTGATGGTCAGGTTGCCTTCGATCGCTTTGGGTTTGTCACCTTCGAACACCACCTTGGTCGATTTGAATGTCGCTGTAGGGAACTTGGCGGTGTCCAAAAAGTCTTCGCCTTGGATGTGGCCGTTGAAGTCCACAGAGCCGGTGTTCACGGATTTCATGTCAATGCTGATGTCCACCGAGCCAGTTTTGGCTTCGGCATCGAGCACCACTTTGCCGGTGGTGTTGGAAAAGCTGCTCAACTGGGTCGAATAACCAAAGTGCGAATATGAAAAACGCGGGAAAGTGTGCGAGCTGTCCACGTTGTAAGTGACGGGTGCAGCGAGCGCTGAGCCTGCGGCCAAAGCGATGGCCACAGCGGCGCTGAGTTGTTTCAAAGATGTCATGGAAAAGCTCCTGTTGATAAAAGGGGAAGGCGAGAGAGGGGCATGGTTTCCCGCTGTCGCACGAATGGCGTCTAGGGTTTATTTGCCCAGTGCTGCGGTGATGGAAAAGTTGACCTGGATGTCGTTGGCGACCACATCGAACTTGGCCCACATGCCCTCGCCAATGGTGTAGTCGGCGCGTTTGAGGGTGAAACTGCCCGTGAGTAGGCCGTCTTTGCCCTGTGCGGTGTGCTTCATGGGAAACTTCACGTCGCGCGTCAATCCTTTGATGCTCAACTTGCCTTGAACTTCGTATTGGTTGGGGGCGGTTTGTTGGATGTGTTGTGCCACAAACTGGGCCTTGGGAAAGGCGGCGGTGTTGAACCAAGATTTGGTGACCACTTCCTGATCTGCTTCGGACGAACCGGTGTCCACACTGGCCAGATCGACTTCAAAACTGGCCTTGCCTTGCTCTGCTTTGGCTGGGTCGAGGCTGAGCTGTGCAGCAAACTTTTTGAAGCGACCCTCCACGCTGACGCCCATTTGCTTGTAACTGAAGCTCACGCTGCTTTTGGCGGGCACGATGGACTGGTAGGGTGCGGCTTGGCTTTGCGAAGCCAATGCGGCTGCAGACAGGACGATCAGAGATTTAAAAATGAAGTTCATGGGTGTGGGTTGAGCAAGATGACAGTTCAGCGCGTGGGCCACATGCGGCGCAGCGTGTGGTCTTTGTGGATGAAGTGGTGAAAAAACGCAGCAGCGGTGTGACCCGCGATCAACAGCAGCAAACCGATGTTCAGGGCTTCGTGCAACTCGGCCAGGTTCTCACCCAGCAATTTGTCTTTGCCGATCAAATCGGGGATCGGCAACACCCCAAACCAGACGGTCTGGAAGCCTTTGGCTGAACTCATCAACCATCCAGAGACTGGAATGCAGATCATGAGCGCATAGAGCAAAAAGTGGCCTGCATGGGCGGCCCACTGCAGGGTCGCGGACATGCTGTCAGGCATGGCGGGTGGCTGGTGCGTGATGCGCCAGGCCAAGCGCAGCCAGACCATTACAAACACACTCACCCCGGCCCATTTGTGCCAGGCGTAGTACTGCAGCTTGTCCGGTGACAGGGGCAAGTCGCTCATGTAAAAACCCAGGGCCAAGAGGCCAAAAATCATCAAAGCCATCAACCAGTGCAGGCTTTGGGCGGTGCGCGTGTAGCGCAAAGAGGGATCGGTTGTCATGGTGGGGTTCCTTTGCAAAAGTCAGTGGAATGTGTAGCCGTCCATGGCGATCACATGGTCACTGATACCCCGAAAAAATGCCTCTGGCTGTGCGTTGGCACCCGCAGCGCCCAACGCTGTGAACAGCGGCAGCAGGTGCTCGTCGGTGGGATGGGCCCGTTGGCCTGCTGTTTGTTGGCGGTAAGCCAGCAAACCGGGCACATCACGCTCGACCATGTGGGTGTGGATCCAGTCCGCAAAACCCTGCACGTAGTCTGGGGTGGCGCCGCCTTGCATGCGCACCACCATCAAGTCGCGCAGGTTGTGGGTGATGTTGCCCGAACCCATGACCAGGATATTTTGCGCAGCCAGTGCGGCCAAGGCCTGGCCCACACGGTAAGCGTGCGCAGGACCCAATTGGCTTTGCACCGACAGCGGCACCACTGGGATGTCGGCATCCGGAAACATTTGCCGCAGCGGAATCCATGCGCCGTGGTCCAGGCCGCGCTGGGCGTCTTGCAAGGCGGGCAAGCCCGCATTTTGCAAAGCCGTGACGACCTGCGCTGCCACTTCTGGGCAACCCGTGGCGGGGTATTGCATCTCGTACAAGCGGGGGTCAAAGCCACCGAAGTCGTGAATGGTGCTGGGCCGGGTGGCAAAACCCACGGTGGGCACCACCGTGTCCCAGTGCGGGCTGACCACCACAACGGCGCGCGGCGTGCCCAGTTGCGGGACGATCTGGCGCATGGCCGCGCCTGCTGCGCCGGGATGCAGGGCAAACATAGGGGAGCCGTGGGGCACAAACAGGACAGATCGGCGGGTGGACATGGTGGTGAGCAACAACAGACTTTGAGGTGGGGCAGCGCGTCGAAAGAACCTTACGCTGCCAATAGGTCCCACTTTAGGCGCTTCAGGAGCTTTGAAAAAGTGGTCAATGTGCAAATGATTGTTGCAATATTGGCAACAATTGGCGTGATCAGCCCCTGTCTTCGCAAACACTTGTGTGAATGGATGGGGTCTGCGCCTGACCGACTCAGGGCTTAGGGCTTAGTGCTTGTTTGACCTGCTGACCAATGCGCGACGATTTCAGGCAGCAAGGTCTGTGGGTCCACTTGTTGGCAGGCGGCCGACATGGCGCTGTGCAGTGCGTTGGCCACGGCATCGTGCGATCCGGTTTCGCGGGCCATCTCGGCGTAATAGCCGAGGTCTTTCAAGGTGTTGCCCATCGAAAAGCGCAGGCCTGTGCTTTCGCCACGCAGCAAAAAGGGTTTGAGGCGTTCCAACGCTGCGCCCCAGCCGCCGCCCTTTTCCAGCACCTCTGCGAACACGGCGTCGTCGATGCCCGAACGGCGTGCGCATGCGGCAGCTTCGGCCAGCAGCGTGACCGAACCGAGCGAGACAAAGTTGTGCAGCAGTTTCATGCGGTGGCCCGCACTCACAGACCCCGCGTGAACGATGTTTTCGGCAAAGGTAGACAGCAGCGGGCGGCAGGCTTCCAGCAAGGAGGCATCGCCCCCGACCAGCAGGTTCAACCGGCCTTGCATCGCCTCATTGGGGGTTCGGGTCATGGCCGCGTCCATGAAGCGCACGCCGCGCTGCGCCAATTGCGCGGCCACTTGCAATGTGGACTCGGGCATGCTGGTGGAGCAGTCGATCACGGTCATGCCTTCGCGCAGACCGGCCAGCAAACCGGTGTCGCCCGCCAAAATGGCCTCGACCTGGGCCGAGCCGTTGACGCACAAAATCACCACGTCGCTGGCTTGCGCCACCGCCTGGGGCGTCTCGGCGGTTTGGGCACCCGCTTCGATCAATGCCCCTAAAGGCTGATTGCCAGGATGCGTCAAGGCGGTCAGGGCATAGCCCTTTTTGACAATGTTGGTGGCGATGCCCAGACCCATGAGGCCCAGACCGATCATGCCGATGCGAGGGTTTTGCATGTGCGTTCTTGGTAAGTGGTTGACGGTGGTGAATTCAGTTTACAGCTTGCACGCGCGCGAGCTGAAGCTGTTGCAGAATCCACGGCAATGGACAAACTCGATGCAATGCAAACCTTTGTGCGTGTGGCGGAGGCCGGCAGCTTCACCGCCGTGGCCGACCAACTGCAGGTGGCCCGCTCGGCAGTCACGCGCCAAATTGCGGCGCTGGAAAAAGGACTGCACGTCAAACTCATCACGCGCAGCACACGCCGCTTGGCCCTCACGCCAGCGGGTGCGGCCTACCTTGAAAAGTGCCGCGTCATTCTGAACATGGTGGACGCCGCAGAGGTCAGTCTGAACGAAGAAAAAGCCGAAGCCCGGGGGCGCATCCGATTGGGTTTACCGATCAGCTTTGGACTCCAAAGGCTCATGCCTGCCTTGCTCGAATTTGCGAAGGCCCAGCCCCATGTCGAGCTGATGATGGATTTCTCGGACCAACGGGCCAACCTGATTGAAGAAGGCATTGACCTGTCGATCCGCATCACCGGCAATTTGCAGCCCGGCGACATCGTGCGCCAATTGGGGCAGGTGCGCTTGCTCACGCTCGCTTCACCGGCCTATTTGTCAGCCCATGGCCAGCCGCGGGAGCCCCAGGATCTGACCCAGCACACATGCCTGCTGTATGGCATGACCTTGAATGCTGCGTCCTGGGGCTACAGGGTCAATGGCCATTTGCAAACGGTGGCCGTGCGTGGCCGAATACACGCCAACAATGGCTTGGCCTTGACGCAGGCTGCAGCCCAGGGCATGGGCATCACCTTGCAGCCAGACTTCATTGCCGAGCCCTTTTTGGCGACGGGTGAAGTGGTGGAGGTTTTGCAGGATTTCAGACAAGACCCCATCGGCATTTATGCGGTGTTGCCCAGCAATCGGTACATCCCACACCGTGTGAATGTGCTGCTGGAGCATTTGGCCGCACGTTTGCGTTCATCGTGAGCCAAAGACGCTGTCCCGAGGTTGACGGGGCTGTCGTGAAATCAGGCCACAATTTGCCTGCGCTGTGACCAACGGACTTATTGCTTTTCCCTTTTCTCTCTCAAGACCCTCTTTTCAGGACCTCGCCATGACTTATCCCAACACCCAACTCTTCATCGATGGCCAGTGGTGCGATGCCGAAGGCGGCCGCACACTGCCCGTGTTCAACCCCTCTACCGGCACCGAAATCGGTCGCCTGGCCCACGCGGGCATTCCCGATTTGGAGCGTGCCGCACAAGCCGCACAAAAGGGCTTTGAGATTTGGCGCGACACACCCGCCAACGAGCGCAGCGTCATTTTGCGCAAAGCTGCCGTATTGATGCGTGAACGTGCCCCGCAAATTGCCGAGCTGCTCACGCAAGAACAAGGCAAGCCCTTGGGTGAAGCCAAAGTCGAGGCCATGTCGGCGGCCGACATCATCGAGTGGTTTGCCGAAGAAGGCCGCCGCGTCTATGGCCGCATCGTGCCGCCACGCAACGTGAATGTGCAGCAGCAGGTTTTGAAATTACCGGTCGGCCCCGTGGCTGCCTTCACGCCCTGGAACTTCCCCATCAACCAAGCGGTGCGCAAGATGTCTGCCGCATTGGCCACCGGTTGCTCGATCATCGTCAAGGCCCCGGAAGAAACCCCTGCCGCCCCAGCCGAATTGATTCGCGCTTTCCATGATGCGGGTGTGCCCGCTGGCGTGATCGGTTTGGTCTATGGCACGCCCGCCGAAATCTCGAACTACCTGATCGCCCACCCGCTGATCCGCAAGATCACCTTCACGGGTTCGACCCCCGTGGGCAAGCAATTGGCCGCCTTGGCGGGCCAGCACATGAAGCGCGCGACCATGGAGTTGGGCGGCCACGCCCCCGTCATCTTGGCCGAAGATGCCGACATCGGTCTGGCCTTGAAGACCGCCGGTGCCGCCAAGTTCCGCAACGCGGGCCAGGTGTGCATCTCGCCCACCCGCTTTCTGGTGCACCACAAGATTGCCGACGAGTTCGCCCAGCGCTTTGCCGAGCAAGCCCAAGCGCTGAAGGTGGGTGATGGCCTGACTGCAGGGACCCAAATGGGGCCGCTGGCCAACGAGCGCCGCTTGGCGGCCATGCAGGCCATCGTGCAAGATGCCCGCGCCAAAGGCGCCAAGGTGCTCACCGGTGGTGAGCGCATTGGCACACAAGGCAACTACTTTGCGCCCACAGTGCTGTCACACGTACCGCTCGACGCCGATGTGGTGAACAACGAGCCGTTTGGCCCCATTGCCGCGATCCGCAGTTTCGAGAACATCGATGATGCGATTGCCGAGGCCAACCGCCTGCCCTTTGGTTTGGCCGGCTATGCCTTCACCAACAGCATGAAAACCATGCACCAGCTGAACCAACGTTTGGACGTGGGCATGTTGTGGGTCAACCAGCCCGCAGCGCCTTGGCCAGAGTTGCCATTTGGCGGCATGAAGGACTCGGGCTACGGCTCCGAAGGTGGCCCAGAGGCGCTGGAGGCCTACCTGAACACCAAGACGGTGTCGATCTTCCACGCTTGATGGCAAAGGCGCGCGTCTGGGCGCGACAGCGCACAGACGTGGCCAAAGAACAAGCCGATGATGGGCCGATGGACAAACACCGGAGCCCTTCATGACCCAGCACAACATGTGTCAATGTGTGATCGCCAGCATGCTGAGCACCACGGCCACGGCTTGGGCGCAAAAACCGGTGGATTTCCCGCCATTGGAGAACACCGAGCACAGCGTGCCGGCGAGACTGCAAGGCGCGGTCAAGTTTTCGGACTCAATTTTTTCGATCCGATTCAGCCACGTCGAATTTGGCTGCCATGCGTTGCTTGGCCCGCGCTGCTACCCCAGTGTCGGCAAAAGCCCAGGCGAGTGACGCACCCATACCTTGCAAGGCCGTGCGCACAGCGGCTTGCTCCACAGCGCAAGCACGCTCGCGCTCCAGCAGCGACAGCGCCCAGTCGGGCAGTTGGTGAAAGGCGGCTTTCACGATCAGGCTGACCAAGGGGCGGTCCAGCGGTGAGCAAGGGTAGTTCTCGATCAAGTGCAAAGTCTCGCGTGTGCGCTCGTCCACCCGCAAATCAGAGCGGTAATCTTGCAATTGCATCAGCGCTTGGTGTTGGGTCTGCGACAGGTCGTGCGCGCCTAAAAGCTGCCCCACTTGCGCCATTTCAGCAAAGTACTGGTCTTGCTGAGCAGAGGCCAAAGGCTGCAGTGACAAAGCTTGGTAAGCCCGCAAAAAACTGGTCGTCTCGCCCAGGTGCACCCAGCGGATCAGTTCGGGGTCATTGGCCACATAAGGCGTGCCGTCAGGCAGCGTGCCGCGAATGTGTGCATGGATGCGGTTGACCCGCTCAATCGTTTGCATGGCCGCTGCTTTGCCGCCATAGGTGGTGGTGGCCACAAACAGCGCAGTGCGCCCCAACCGCGCCTGCAACTGGGTTCGAAACTTGGAATGGTCCCAGACCGCGGCCAAAGCCCTGGGGTGCAGGGCTTGCAGCATGAGCGAGGACAAGCCGCCGGTCATCATGGCCACAAAATGGGCGTGGACTTGCCAGGCCACCGAGTTGGGACCAAACAAGCCGGGGTCGCCAGCGGGCTCCAAAAAGTCACGCGCATCGCCCGTGGCCCCGGTCATGGCCCGCACGCGCTCACCCAGCTGTGCTTTGAGCTGAGCGCTCAACGCAGTCTGGATCGGTTCAAGCCAAGCTGGGCAGGGCGGCAAAAAGGCAGGGTGTGTGAACATGGTTCAAACAAAGTGCTTTGGTGGCGGTTTGAAGCAATGCGTAGAGGCCGGTGACGATACCTAGGACCGACCGCATGTCGAATTTGCGTTTTTTCAGGGTGGGGAGGCTTCGATTTTTTTCAGATCAAACCCCAGCACTTCCAACTTGCCCAGCAAGGCTTGGTAAGTGGCTGCAGGCATTTGGGGTGTGCGCGACAAAATCCACAGGTACTCCCGTCGGGGTTCGCTGACCATCACCCATTGGTATTGCGGGTCCAGATCAATGATCCAGTAATCGCCCCAGACCATGGGAATGAACGACAGCCACTCCGGTGCAAAACGCACCTTCAGCTTGGCCGATGTGGGTCCGTCAATCTGACGCGCTGCACCCAGTGCCTCGGTCCACTCGCCCTTGTCGGTTTTGCAGCGGTTGAGCACCTGCACCCGGCTGTCGGCTTGCAGGCTGTAGGTGGCCTGCGTGCTGCTGGCGCATTTTCTTTGAAACCAATTGGGGTACTTGGCGATTTCGTGCCAGGTGCCCATGTAGCGAGGCACATCGACCGAGGGTATGGCTTGTAAAGAGGCGGTTTCCGCCTGAGCCGAAACAAAGCTGGCCAAGACAAAAAGGGTCGCCCACAACAGGCGAAATTGACAGGTGAGTTTCATACAACGATCGGGTTGAGTGCGCCGTCCATGCTCATGCATATGCCGGTCACGTAACTGGCTTTGGACGAGGCCAAAAACAACACGGCGTTAGCGATTTCTTCGGGCTCTGCCATGCGGCCCAGCGGTATTTTGGCCACGGCCTGTGCCATGGCCTCTGCGCTGTCGACCCCTTTGAGGCGGGCGTCGGCGGCCAGGCCCTCTTGCAATCGATCTGTGAGTGTCAGACCCGGGTTGATGGCATTGACCCGAATGCCTTGCGGCCCATAAGCGGCTGCCAAGCCTGCGCTCACAAGCATCAACGCCGCGTTGGCCGCACCGCCAGGCAAGTGGATGGGGCTGGCCACTTTGCCGCCATTGCCCACCACGTTGACCACGGCCCCCGCACCGCGCGCGGCCATGCGCTGGATGGTGGGCGTGATCATGTGGACATAGGTGAAGTACTTGGCCTGCATCGCATCGGCAAAAGCCTCTGGGGTCAGTTCAGGGGCGGGTGTGCGTTTGGCCGCACCCGCCGAGTTGACCAAAACATCCACCGCACCGAAGGCGGCTTCGGCCGAGTCGAGTGCGGCCAAGGCGGCCGTGGCATCCCGCAAATTGGCGGCCACCGTGTGGATACGGTCGGCTGAGAAGGTCGCTTGCAGCGTTTGCCGCGCAGCGTTGAGGTTGGCCGTGTCGCGTGAAACCAGGGTCACTTTGGCCCCCTCTTCAAGAAAGGCTTGTGCGCAAGCCAGGCCAATGCCTTTGCTGCCGCCAGTGATCAAAACATGCTTGTCGCGAAGGTGCAGGTCCATGGTGTTCTCTTCTGCTGAAATGACGAAATTGATTCTCACGATTTAAACACCCTTCACCCCTTTTTGCTCCATGAATCCGAAAACCTCTGCTTTGCGTGCGCGTTTGAACCAACCCGGCCTGGTGGTCGCCCCTGGTGTCTTTGACATGGTCTCCTTGCGTTTGGCCGACAGCTTTGGCTTTGACGCCCTCTACATGACCGGCTATGGCACGGTGGCCTCGCACATGGGTCTGCCCGATGCCGGTTTGGCCACTTATTCCGACATGGTGGGGCGCGTCACAGCCATGGCGGGCATGGCCCGCACACCGCTGATTGCCGATGCCGACACGGGCTACGGCGGCTTGCTCAACATGCGCCACACCATTCGGGGTTATGAGGCGGCTGGCGCTTGCGCCATCCAGCTCGAAGACCAAGAGTTCCCCAAGAAATGTGGCCACACCCCCGGCCGCCGCGTGATCCCCACCGCCGACATGGTGCGCAAGATCCAAGTGGCGGTCGATTCGCGCGCGTCCAAAGACTTTTTGATCATCGCCCGCACCGATGCGCGCACCACCTTGGGACTGGACGAGGCGCTGCGCCGGGCCGAGGCCTATGCCAAAGCGGGCGCCGATATTTTGTTTGTCGAGTCCCCCGAGTCCGAAGAAGAAATGCGCCGCATTGGCCAAAGCTTTGACCTGCCACTGGTGGCCAACATGGTCGAGAAAGGCCGCACGCCCGTGCTGACCCGCCCTGAGTTGGAAGCGCTGGGCTACAAAATCGCCATCTTCCCGGTGACGGCCTTGCTGGCCGGGGTCCAGGCCATGACGCAGGTGTACCAGCAGTTCAAGGACACGGGCTCGTCGGCCAACAGCCCAACGCCTTTGTACGACTTTGCCGACTTGACCCAGCTCATGGGTTTTGAAGACGTGTGGGCTTTTGAAAAGCGCTACGCCGAGACCGAATGACTTTTCTGAAGAGCTGACAAACACTGTTCAAACAAGGAGGAGACCACGATGAAAACCCCGAAACCCCTGTCACGACGCCCATGGCTGCAAACCGTCCTGAGCACAGGCCTGCTGCTGGGCGCCTTGGGCACTGTGGCTTTGAGCCCCAACACGGCTGCTGCGCAATCGGCCTACCCCAACAAGCCGATTCGCTTGGTGGTGCCCTTTGCGGTCGGTGGCGTGACCGACACCAGTGGCCGTCTGATCGCCGAGCAACTGTCCAAGCGGCTGGGCCAACAGGTGATCGTCGACAACAAGCCCGGTGCTTCAGGCAACATCGGCACCCAAATGGTGGCCGCGGCCGCGCCCGATGGCTACACCCTGCTGCTGGGTTTTGACGGCACCTTGGTCATCAACCCGCATGTGTTTCCCAAAGTGGGTTTTGACGCGGCCAATGACTTTGCACCGATCGGCAAAATTGGCGATGCGATTTTGATTTTGGTGTCGCACCCCAGCGTGCCGGCCAAAACGCTCAAAGAAGTGATTGCCCTGTCCAAAACCCAAGCGGGCGGTTTGTCGTATGGCACCTCGGGCACGGGCGGCACCCCGCACATCGCGGGCGAGTTGCTCAAGCAGCGCACCGGGGCCAACCTCACCCACATCCCCTACAAAGGCGGTGGCCAGGCTTTGACCGATGTGTTGGGCGGCAACATTCCGCTGGTCTACACCGCTGTGGCAGGGGCGATTTCGCACGTCAAGTCGGGCAAGTTGCACGCGGTGGCGGTGTCCAGCGCGCAGCGGGCCCCATCCATGCCCGACGTGCCCACCTTCATTGAAAACGGCGTGGCGGATTTCGACATCAATTCTTGGGTGGGGCTGCTGGCCCCAGCCAAAACGCCCCGAGCGATCGTGGACAAACTCAACACCGAACTGAACGCGGTGCTGAACGACCCGGCTGTGCGCGAGCGCCTGAACATTTTGGGCATCACCGCCAGCCCCGGCGGCTCAGAAAAATTTGGCCGCGACATGGCGCGCGATTTGGCGCGTTACGCCGCTGTGGTCAAGGCGGCCGACATCAAGGCCGAATAAATCAGCGTTTGCGCCTGACGCGGGACTTCAACCGCGCAGGCCTTTGACCAGCGGCTGGGCCAGTCGCTCGCCTTCTTGTAGCCAAAAGTCGGGGGGGGCGCGCTGAATGCGCACGATGGCATTGCCCATGTGCGCAGCTGCTGCTTGCCTTGCGGCTTCGGCATCACCTGCCTCTACGGCTTGCAAGATGGCCTGGTGCTCCGTTTGCACTTCGGCCGCAAAGTCCACCCGCCGGGCTTCGTTCGCCCGCGTGACTTGGGTAGCGCCGTGAAGAAACTGGCCCAGGTATTCCAGCGTCTGAATCAAAAAGGGGTTGCGCGTCGCGTCGGCGATGGCGCGGTGAAATTTCACGTCCTCAGCCACGCCGTTGCCGCCCGTTTCAACCGCAGCATTCAGTGCTTTCACGGCTTGTTGGATGGCGCGGATGTCGTCCGCACTGCGCCGCTCGGCCGCCAACGCCGCCACTTCCGCCTCCAGCGCCCGGCGCACTTCGACCATCTGCACCACGGCTTCTTGGGATGCTGCTTGCCGCACCTCAAAGTGCAAAGGTGCAAAGGGCAGTTTCTGGCTCACAAATACCCCGCTGCCTTGGCGGGAGTCGACCAAGCCCAAGGACTTGAGGCGCGAGACTGCCTCGCGCACCACGGTTCGGCTGACCTCAAACTGTTCAACCAATCGGGCCTCGGTGGGCAACTTGTCGCCGGGCATCAGCCGGCCTTGCTTGATTTCGGCCGTCAGTTGTTCGGCAACTTGGTCCGACAAGCGCGCACCACTGGAGACGGGGGTGAAGTTTTGGGGCATGAAGTTGTCATACAAAAGACGGGCCTTGAGCATAGCGCGACTTGCCTGCACCTGCTGAACCCGGTGGTTTTTGATACGGGGCTGGTGTCCGCCGCTGCGTTCAAAAATTACGGATAAGTAAACTGATTTATCTATAGTAAATTACGCCCTGTCACACCCGAGGGTGTTCTTTGATCTGACCGGAGTCCAAACATGGGTGCTTACGTCAACCCGATTTATCCCTACAAGTCGCCTGCCGACCTGATGTCGACGCCCCCGCAGCGCAAGCCTTTGATCGTCATTGGCGCAGGGCCTGTGGGCTTGGCCGCCGCGATCGACGCGCGTTTGCAGGGGCTCGACGTCCTGGTGTTGGACGACGACAAGACCGTTTCGGTCGGATCGCGGGCCGTTTGTTACGCCAAACGTTCGCTCGAAATTCTGGATCGCTTGGGCATCGCCGAGCAGGCCTGCAACATGGGTGTGAGCTGGAACATCGGACGCACCTTCTTGGAAGAGGACGAGGTTTACCAATTCAACCTGGTGCCCGACGCCGGCCACAAGCGCCCTGGCATGATCAATTTGCAGCAGTACCACGTCGAAGAAATGCTGATCGCCCGTGCATTGGCGTTGGGCGCTGACATCCGCTGGCAGCACAAGGTGACCGCGGTCACGCGCCACGACGCGTACGCCACGCTGACGGTGGAAACACCCGAAGGCACGTTTGACATCGAGGCCGACTGGCTGGTGGTGGCCGACGGCGCTCGCAGCCCGATCCGCCGCCACTTGGGGCTGGACATCGAAGGCCGCGTCTTCCAGGACCGCTTTTTGATCGCCGATGTGATCATGAAGGCCGACTACCCGGCCGAGCGCTGGTTCTGGTTCGACCCGCCGTTTCACCCCAACCAGAGCGTATTGCTGCACAAGCAGAGCAACAACGTCTGGCGCATCGACTTTCAGCTCGGCTGGGACGCCGACCCCGAAGAAGAAAAGAAGCCCGAAAAAGTCATCCCGCGTCTGCAGGCCATGCTGGGCGACGACAGGCCTTTTGAGCTGGAGTGGGTCAGCATCTACACCTTCCAGTGCCGCCGCATGACGGACTTCCGCCACGGCCGCGTGCTGTTTGCGGGCGACGCGGCGCACCAGGTCTCGCCCTTTGGCGCACGCGGGGCCAACTCGGGCTTTCAGGATGCGGACGATCTGATGTGGAAACTGGGTTTGGTGATCAAAGGCCAAGCCAACGAGAAGTTGCTGGACACCTACGCGCACGACCGCCAGTTTGCGGCCGACGAGAACATCATGAACTCGACGCGCTCGACCGACTTCATCACGCCCAAGAGCCGCACCAGCCGCACCTTCCGCAACCAGGTGCTGGCGCTGGCCAAGCACCACCCGTTTGCGCGCAAGCTGGTCAACTCGGGGCGCCTGTCCATGCCGTCCTTCTTGACCGAATCGGTGCTCAACACGCCCGACACCGACGCGTTTGAAGGCCAGATGGTGCCCGGCGCACCGATGGACGATGCGCCCGTGCAAGTGAATGGTCAAGACGCTTGGTTGCTCGACCAAGTGGGCAAGGGATTTCAGGTCATGCTGTTCGCCGAGGCCCCGCCTTCGCCCGAAGTGTTGGCGCAACTCGCATCCTGTGGGAGCTTGCCCCTGCAAGCGAATGAGCCCGTCCAAGTGACTCCCCTCATCGTTGCGTCCAGCCCCATGAACATCCCCGGCATGAACGTCATCGTCGACAGCCAAGGCCTGGTCGCGAAACGATACGACGCCAAAAACGGCACCACTTACCTGCTGCGCCCCGACCAGCATGTGGTGGCCCGCTGGCGCACCTTGGGCACCGTCCAGCTGCAAGCCGCATTGGCTCGCGCCTTGGGCGCTCAAATTGGCCAAGCCTGAAATGCACAAAGGACTGACATGAGCAACGACACACAAACAGCCCTGAAAACAGACCCTCACTTTCACGAAACTGGCCGCCGATTTTTCCGTGACTTTTCACCGGGTGATGAGTTTTACGAAAACTTGATCGACGCGCACAGTGGTCTGAGTGACGAGCAAAGTGAAGCGTTCAACGCGCGCTTGATCTTGCTGCTGGCCAACCACATCGGCGATTTGAAGGTGTTGCGCGAGGCCTTGCAACACGCGCGTGCGAGTGCTTAAAAGCCGGGTTGCATGCGCAGCGCCAGCATGAAAAACAGGGCGGTTTTACACACGGTCTGTGACCTGTCTTCACGCCACTACGTAATGTCCCTATTGACAGTTTTTCTGACGCACCGAGAATCACGCGCAAAGCTGAATGAAGAAAAATCAGCGCTTCTGAGCACCCTTCAAACCTTGAGATTTCAATGAATTTTCGATCCTCTATTTGCTTGCTGGCGGCCACCTTGCCGATCGCCTTGGCACCCTTGACCGTTTTTGCCCAAGACGCCGCTTGGCCCACCAAGCCGGTCAAAATCATTGTGCCGTTTGCTGCGGGTGGCAGCTCGGATGCCTTGGGTCGATTGGTGGCCAATGGCTTGGGTGACATCTTCAAGCAGACCTTCATCATCGAAAACAAAGGTGGCGCTGGCGGGGTCCTCGGATCCCAAATGGTGTCAAAGTCAGCCCCAGATGGCTACACCTTGGTGGTGTCTGGCGTGGCCTCGCACGTCATTGCGCCCCTTGAAAACCCCAAAGTCTTTGATCCCATCAAAGACTTCACCCACATTGCGATTTTGGGTGGCCCGCCGATCGCATTGGCGGTCAATGCCAGTGTCAGCGCGACCGACGTCAAAAGCTTTATCAGCATGGCCAAGGCCACACCCAAAGGCATCAGCTGGGGATCACCCGGCCAAGGCACCCACGGCTATCTGATCGGCGAGGCCTTCGAAGTCTTGACCAAGACACCCATGCAGCACATTTCCTACAAAGGTGCGGCGCCTGCGGTGGCGGACTTGGTGGCAGGTCACATTCCCGCTTCTTTCACCACTTTGAGCACCGCGGCCACCCAGGTCAAGTCCGGCAAAGTGCGTTTGCTTGCCGCATCTTCTTCCAAGCGCTTGCCCGCATTCCCCGATGTGCCGACATTCACGGAGCTGGGTTACCCCTCGCTCACCGGTGTCACTTGGTTCTCGTTGTCCGGCCCTCCTGGCATGCCGCCCGAGTTGGTGGCGCGCCTGAACACCGCCGTGCGAAAGGTCATGAGCTCCCCTCAAGCACAAGAGCAACTGAACAAAACCTCGATGGAAACATTTGATTTTGATGTGCCACGTTTTAACCAGTTCATTGCCTCTGAGATGAAGCAGTGGGCGCCCATGGTGAAACAAGTCAAAACCGATTGATGGGTTTTGATGCGACAAAGCAAAACGGCCCTGTCAGGGCCGTTTTGGTGTAGCGGGATTGTGCTTTCAGCTCTCGATTTCTACAGCGCCATCATTGAGGCGCGCTTTGTAGGTCTTCAGCGGAATCATGCAAGGTGGGGACACCACTTCACCTGTTTTGATGTTAAACGAACCGTTGTGAAAATCGCACTCCACCACGTCGCCGTCGATTTCACCTTCAGACAAAGAACCCGGACCGTGTGTGCAAACGTCGTCGGTGACGAAGAACTCACCTTCAATATTGAACACGGCCAGCGTCAGTCCATCCTTCTCAATCTTGATGGCTTTGCCCGGTGCCACTTCCGATGATTTGCAGAGTGAGAGATATTTGCATGGACCTGTCATAGTGAATCTCCGGTTGACAACAACAAGTTTGCAATGATAACCTTGTTTCGAATGAAAGAACCATGTTCCTTCATGAAGAACGATTTTTTATCCCGCCCGGGCACCCCATCAGGGTGCTGTTTTTTAAGTACCCGTATTCAGTATCAGGAGATACAAGCATGTTGAAAAAAGAACAAAACGACTTGGTCACGCAAACTGGCCCCGGCACGCCGATGGGCGAAGTTTTCCGCCGTTATTGGTTGCCCGCTCTCTTGTCCGAGCAGCTGCCAAGCCCTGATTGCGAGCCCGTGCGACTGGAGTTGTTGTCCGAAAAAATGCTGGCTTTCCGCGACACAGAGGGCCGCCTGGGTTTGGTCGATGAGTTTTGTGCACACCGTGGTGTGTCACTTTGGTTTGGCCGCAACGAACAAGGCGGTATCCGTTGCCCTTACCACGGCTGGAAATACGACATCACGGGCCAGTGCATAGAAGTGCCTTCCGAGCCCAACAGCGGTTATGCCGATCGCATCAAGCTCAAGTCCTATCCCATGGTCGAGCGGGGTGGCGTGATTTGGGTTTACATGGGCCCACCCGAGCGTCAACCTGCATTGCCTGAGTGGGAGTTCGCCACCTTGCCTTTGTCTCACTCCTACATGTCCAAGCGTTTGCAGGCCACCAACTGGTTGCAAGCCTTGGAAGGCGGCATCGACTCCAGCCATGTGTCCTTCTTGCACAGCGCCTCGCTCAGCCGTGACCCCTTGTTCAAGGGCGCCAAGGGCAACCAGTACAACTTGAACGATTTGAGCCCAGTCTTTGAGGTGGTGGAAGCCGATGGCGGTTTGCTGGTGGGTGCGCGCCGCAATGCCGAGGACGACCAGTACTACTGGCGAGTGACGCCATGGATCATGCCTTGCTTCACCATGGTGCCTCCCCGCGGTGATCACCCGGTGCACGGCCACTTTTGGGTGCCCATCAACGACACCACCTGCTGGACATGGAGCTTTGACTACCACCCCACACGTCCGCTGACCGACGCCGAGCGCCAAGCCATGATTGGCGGCGCCAGCATCCACGTTTTGGTTGACAAAAACTACGTGCCTTTGCAGCGCGCAGAAAACGATTACCTCATGGACCGCCAAGCGCAACGCGAAGGCAGCTTGTACAGCGGCATCGAAGGCATTGGCATGCAAGACGCCTCTTTGCAGGAAAGCATGGGCGCCATTCAAGACCGAACCAAAGAGAACTTGGTGTCCACAGACAACGGCATCATCATGACCCGCCAACGCCTGATGAAAGCCGCCAAAGCGCTGGCCGCTGATCCGGATTTCAAATTGCCAGGGCTCGATCCTGAGCATCAAAAAATCCGTTCCGTGGCTGTTTTGCTCAAGCGCGATTTGGTCTTCAAAGAGGCTGCCAAAGACGCATTCCGTGCGGAACCTGGCAAACCACACGCCACCGTTTGAAGCCATTTTCTGAACTGGAGCTCTCCCATGGGTCTTAGCTTTAAAGCCGCTGTTGCGCTGCAAGACAGTCGCATCGACATTCGCAACTTCGAAACCCCCGAACCACAGCCCAATGCGGGCTTGCTCAAGGTGGCGATCACCGGCGTCTGCGGCAGTGACTGGATGTTTTTCCAAGACCTGCCCAAGATGAAAGGCCCCACCATTTTGGGTCACGAAACCGTGGGCTATGTGCAAGAGGTGGGCGCCATTGCCGGCCCGAAGTGGGGCGTCAAAGAAGGCGACTTGGTGGCTTTGGAGGAATACCTGCCTTGCGGACATTGCGACTTTTGTCGCAGTGGTGATTTCCGCTTGTGCAACGCCACCGACTGGCGTTTGGGCGGCCCACGGTATGGCGCGACAGGTTTGAGCGTGGGCTCTGGTTTGTGGGGTGGTTTTGCGCAGTACCAAGAGCTGCACATGAACACGGTCTTTCACAAAGTGCCGCAAGGCGTTGATCCCAAGTACGCCGCACTGGCTTTGCCCATGTCGAACGGCATCGAGTGGACCTATCTGCAAGGCGGCGCAGGACCCGGCCAAACCGTGCTGATCCAAGGCCCGGGTCAACAAGGCTTGTCGTGTGTGATTGCGGCGCGCGAAGCCGGTGTGGCCAACATCATCGTGACCGGTTTGAACAACCCCACCGACCTCAAGCGTCTGGCATTGGCCAAGCGTTTGGGTGCACACCATACCGTGGCGATTGGTGAGCAGGACCTGCTGGAGACCGTGGCGGACATCACGGGGGGTCAGATGGCCGATCTGGTCATTGACTGCGCTTCAGGGGGCACCGCCTCTGTGGTCAGTGCTTTGCAATTGGCCCGTAAAAAAGGCACCGTGATTTTGGGCGGCATCAAACGACAAAAAGTGCCCATGTTCGACAGCGACATGATCATTGCGAAGTTCCTGAACGTCAAAGGCATGCGGGGCCACAGCTACGAGTCGGTCGAGTTGGCTTTGCAACTGATTGCGGGCAACCGACACAACGTCAAAGAAATGAGCACCCACACCTTTGGTTTGGACCAGACCGAATACGCCTTGCGCACGCTGGTGGGCGAAGGTGCGTCCGATGCGATTCACATGACCATTGACCCTTGGCTTTGACCGCTGTCAAACTGAAAAAATTAAAAACCAGGTTGTCGGACCTGGTTTTTTTTCGCTGAAAATTTCAGGAACCCAGCAGTGCCGTCAAGCGCTGCTGTTGAGCGGGGCTCAAAGGCAAAGCCACGATCAAGGTCAGCCCTTTGGGCTCTTGTGGTGCCGTGGACAAGTCATCGGCTGTGATGCAGGCCAAGGGTTCGAAGGGTGCGAGCTGAACCAAGCGAGGACCCTCAGAGGTTTCAATCCTGCCTTTTAAGCGCAACAAACGATCGCCAAGGCATTGCTGCAATTCAGCGATCCGTGATGGCAAAGTGAGTGGCGTCAGGGCTTCGGGCATGGGCCAAAAATAGGCTTCAGCCGAGTGTTGGTGATCATGCGTGTGACCATGGTCGTGGTCGTGGTCGTGGTCGTGATCATGTTCATGTTCATGTTCATGTTCATGTTCATGTTCATGTTCATTTTTGGCCGATCCCTTGCTCAGAGCGTGCAGCATCTGATCGGCACTGAAGTTGGCATGGGCGGATGTGGCGACCTGTGTGCGTCCCGCCTCATGGCCATTCAAGTGCACCAGCTGGTGCTCAATTTTCAGCGTCAATTGGCGCAGTGCTTCTGGGCTGACTGTGTCGGTTTTGGTGATCACCAACAGGTCGGCACCTTGCAGCTGTGCGCGTGCTTCAGCATGGCGTTCCAGGACTTGGTGTGCCGTGGAAGCACTCAAACAGGTGATCACGCCTGCCAAGCGGTAACGCTCTTGCAGCAAATCGTTGTCCAGCAAAACCTGGCTGACGGGCCCGGGTTCTGCCAATCCTGTGGTCTCGATGACCAAGTTGGGAAAGCGTGGAATGCGCCGTTCTAGGCGCGCCCAAAACAAATCCTCGAGGGATTGCGCCAAGCCAGGCAAACCGGTGCAACATACACAGGCATTGGCGATCAAGGCGGCGGAGCTTTCGCTGGCGCTGCTCAGCAATTGGTGGTCCAAACCCACCTCGCCCAGCTCATTGATCACCAGTGCAGCATCTTGCAACAATGGCGAGGTCATCCAAGACTTCAACAAACTGGTTTTGCCACTGCCCAAATAGCCGGTGAGCAAGTAAACAGGGATTCTCCGGTCAGTCTGCGTATCATTCATCAAAAACAGATCCTGAAGATGGGCGACGGTCGCCGCACAAGGGGTTTGTCAAAAGGGAAAGCACCTGCATGGAACGCATCACCATCTCCATTGAGCCTGAGTTGGCCACTATTTTGGATGAACTGACGCAGCGACACGGTTACGCCTCCCGCTCTGAAGCCATGCGCGATTTGATTCGAGGATGGCATTCACAAGACGCGGTGCAAAAAAACGAAACGCTCCATTGCGTGGCCTATATGGGTTATGTGTACAACCACCACGACCGAACCGTGGCCGAGCGTTTGTCACACATTCAGCACGACCAGCACGACTTGAGCATTTCCAGCATGCACATGCACCTGGACCATGACCATTGCTTGGAAGTGGCATTTTTAAAAGGCCGCACCCAAGAAGTCCGTCAATTTGCACACAAGGTGATCGCTCAAACGGGTGTACGCCATGGCCAGGTCCAAATTTTGCCGATGCACCGAAGTGAAACCGATGCGGGGCACGACCATGGCGATGGTGTTCACCATGCCCATTTGCAGCCAACGAGTTGAACGGCCATTCGCCAAGCATTGGCCAGGTCCAAGGTGTTCAATGGGCGCTCAGTGCGGGCGATTTGTGCTGGAAGTGCCAACGGCCAAGGGCATAAGCCAGCAGCAGGGTCAAAGTCAAACCTGCGCCAATGTAGCCACCCCAGGCATCCCAAATGCTGTCCAGCGTAGGAAGGTAAGCGCTGGTGTGGCCAACAAAAACCACCATCAAGGACATGACACCCACCAGGCCGCTCATCCAACGGCCCACCTGATTGGCCATTTGATCGCTTCGCTGGACCAGCCAGTGCATGAGCAAACCGTTGCCGGTATCGGCCAGCATCATGCCCAGACCAAAGCTGACCGACAGCAAGACGATCATCCACAAGCCACCCAGCTCATGCCCTTTGGCCGCCATCAAACCCGCTTGGGCCAAGGAGTCAAATGAGATGGCGAACGCAAAGCCAACCCCCATGGGGTGCGCAAACGGACCCAAGGCTTTCAAGATGATGCGTTGCACGGGGCTGCTGATGTGTTGATGTGGATGAGGCGAGAAAAAGTTGCGCAAATTGGCCAAGCCCAGCCAGACCAAAAATACCGTCGACACCCAGAGACCCACTTGGTCCAGCCACTGTGGCAACTGCAGACCTTGCCAATAAAAGATCAAGGTGGCCAGCAAAATCGTCAAGCTGTGACCACAAGCGAACTGGAATCCCGTCAGGCGAGCCGACCAATAAGCGTTGGCCTTGTAACGCATGCGTGTCAGACCATCCACCGTGGCAATGTGGTCGGGGTCCAGGCCATGTCGAAAGCCCAAAGCCATCAACAAACTCAATGTCACCCAAAGAGAAGCTGTTGTGTCCATGATGTGATGATCCTTTAATTTGTCACACTTCAAGTGAAAAAAACGCCCGGCCAATCCCGCCGGGCTGAAGCGTTTGTTTATGTCTTGGGCTTGTGATCGTGCGCATGGTCATGGTCATGGCTGTGGTCATGGCCGTGTTCATGCGCGTGCGGGTGGTGGTGGTCATGCCCGTGGTCATCATGACCGTGTGCGTGCTCATGACCGTGTGCATGGGAGTGACCGTGATCGTGTCCGTGGTCATGTGTGTGCGCCTTGGCATGGCGGTGCATGTGGCCATCTTCGTGGGCATGCCATTCACCAGCGTCCGACTTGCCATGGGCTCTGGGGTCTTCATTAAAAACCAGCGACTTGACCGTCACGGGCACAGTCCATGAGGGCATGCGGATGCGGCCCAGGTCCACAAAGTCAAAGCCCCACAAGGTCACGCCGTCAATGACCAAGACTTCGCTTTGCATGCGCTCGTCTTCTTTGAGCAAATGCCCCAAATTGTGCGCAATGTCGCCATCCGCCACCACATAAATGGGTCGCTTTTGAGCCAATGACTCAGGCAAGGCATCCAGAAGACCTCGCGCCAACGCCGACAGGCGGTCAAACGATGGGGCGCCCGCCCAGCGCAGAGACACCGCAACGTCTTGTGCACCTTCAACCAAGTCGTGTCTGCGGAAAGATTGACGCAAAGCCGTGGCGATCTCGTCACTGGAAATCACAGGGCCCAGCGCGAGATTGAGCGGGATCACCTGCAGGTTTTTGCGGGGCAGCAAGATGGCGGGTTCAGAAATGTAGGTCGTGTTGCCACTGAGCTGCACACTGTATTCAGAGGCCCCCAAAACCGTCGCGCGAATGCACTCACCCGCTGGCAGCAAAGGCGCAGACAAGGCCGATTGGTCAATCCGGTTTCGCACCGATTCGCCAAACAATTTGCCCAGGTCGCCGAAGTCGCGCATTTCGCGGCGGTACACGTATTCACCGACACCGCCAGAGAACATGATGCCGTCCAACTGGCCCCAGTCTTCCACCGGGTCGGTCAAGAACAGGTGTTCCAGATCTTCGCGTGTGAAGCGTTGGGTCAAGACGCGCATCAAGGCGTCTGCCATCCAGCCTGCCACTTGGGCCAGTTGGTTTCGGCTGACCTGTTGGCCGACCGCCCAATCAAAGCCCGCCTGTTTGGCCAAATATTGACCCGCCGGGTCCAAGCGGGTGAGGGTATTTTTTTCGTCCACCACCATCAGACGGCCGCCCAAGTGAACCGCTGCAGTGGCCACCAATTCACCGTTTTGAACCAAACCCAACTTGGTGGTGCCACCGCCAATGTCGATGTTCAAAATACGTTGCTTGTCGTCGTAACTGCGTTTGGCTGCGCCTGAACCGTAAACCGCCAGCATGGACTCCATGTGGTGACCGGCTGTCGCGCACACAAACTCCCCACCTTGTTCTGCCAGCACGGCCGCAATCGACTCGCTGTTTTCGCGGCGCAAGGCTTCACCGGTGAGGATCACCGCACCCGCGTCCACTTCGTCCGGGTGCAAACCCGATTCTTGGTAAGCCTTGTCGATGATGGCGCCCAAGGCCTTGGCGTCCATCAAGGTGTCGCTTTGGTAAGGCGTCAGGGAAATGGGTGACTGGTAAATCGGTGTGCGTTCGACCACCGTGTAACGGCTCGACAAATCTTCGGCGATGCGGCGCAGGTGGATGCGTGAAAACACCACCTGCGTGCCCGAAGAGCCCACGTCGATGCCCACACTGTGCAAGATCACATTGTCTTGACGCCACAAGGATTCTTGAGAGGGGTCATCGCCCGCGAAATCGTGGTCATGGTCGTGGTCTGACTCACCATCGTGCGTATGGCTATAGTCCTGCCCATATTGATGGTCCTGCACAGAATGGACGTTGGGCTTGGGGGTGTCTTGTGAACTCATGGGAAAACGTGTTGGGCGGTAAAAAGAAGATTCAAGAATCAATAAAACTGGTCGAAGTGCACTTGGTCCATCGGCACTTTCCGGTCCACCAACACCTTGATCAAAGATTGCGCCATCAAAGGCGGTCCAGCAAAATAAATTTCCATGTCGGCCAGGCGGTCCCCCCAGATGTCATTGACGGCATCGTGGGCGAACCCTTGCAATTGACCTGCTTGCAGGGGCGCATCTGCCGTGGCACCTGAAATGACCGCTTGGTAATGGCCGCGTGTTGACCAAGCGTCCAGTGTTTCCAGCATGTCCAGGCCGCAGACGTCGCGAGTGGTGCGCGCACCATAGACAAAATGCAACCGTTGATTTTCCAATTGGGGGCTGTTCAACGCACCGCGCGCCACAGACACCATGGGCGCCAAGCCCGAACCGCCCGCAATGCACAAAATATCCCGTGGTGCATCTTCTCGGAGGTAAGCCATGCCATAAGGCCCATCGATCTCAACGCGTTCACCCAAAGGCAAGTTAAAGAGTGCTGAAGAGCCCACACCCTCAGGGGTGCGGCGCACCTGGAAGTCGATGACCTTCGCGTTGCCGCCTTGTGTGCTCATGGAGTAAGCACGCGGCCCCTGAATGCCGGCCATCTGAAGCAGTGCGTATTGCCCAGATGAGAATGCCATGGGCTCGGCCAGCTCAAAACGGAACTCGGACAGGTCGTGGGTGATGGGGCGTGAACCTCTGAGCCAGCCCTCGGTTTTCAAGGGCGTGTGCACCGGTTTGTATTTGTCGGCCGTGCGCAGCTTGATTTGCAAATCACCCAAGGCGTGGGTTTGGCAACCCAGCCATTTGTTTTTGAGTTTGTCCTTTTCACTCAAGCCGGGCGCTTCAGCCCAAGAAGACTTGACTTCACCTTCCAGCAATTCGAATTTGCAATTGCCACACGAGCCCACATTGCATTCGTAGGGAAACGCCAAGCCTTCGCGCAAAGCCGCACGCAAAATCGTGTCGCCGGGTTGGCAAGAAAAAGACAGGTCACTGCCTGCAATGTGGACGCGTTGAGAACAATTGGACATGGCTTGTAACGGTGGCTGTGGCGGTGGAGAAAAAGCCCTCAAGGGCGATAACCCAGTTGCGTAGAAATGGCGTCGGCGGTGTTGATCAATTCGGTCGACAGGCTGCGCAGCTTTTTAAGGGTCAAACGCTGGCTGGGCCCACCAATGCCAATGGCCGCGACCACATTGCCTGAAACGTCACGGATCGGTGCCCCGATTCCCCGCATGCCTTGCTCAGATTCTTCGTCGTCGATGGCATAACCGTTGTGCCGCACGGCGTCGAGCATCTTGGACAACTTGACCGGGTCAATCTCTGTACCCGGGGTTCGCTGAACCAAGGGACCCGACAAAATCTTGCCAATCATGGCCCCGCCCGAAAAAGCCACAATGGCGCGGCCTTCACAGGTCACGATGGCGGGCTTGATGGTGCCGATGTAGCTTTTCATGCGAATCGCTTGACGGCTTTCGAGGTTGTAGAGGTAAATGATGTTGGTGTCGGTCATGACCGCCAAGTGCACCGTCTCGCCCGTGCGCTCCCTCAAAACATTCAAAAACGGCTGTGCCGTGTTCGACACATCGAGCCTGCGGCGAACCAAAGCGCCCATCACGAACAAATTGATGCCGAGTCGGTACTTGCCGGATTCTGGGTTTTGCTCGAGCAGGCCTTCGCTGGTCAAAGTAACGGCCAAGCGGTGAACCGTGCTTTTGGCCAAATCCAGGCGCTTGGCCAAGCTGCTGATGCCGATTTCTGTTTCTACCTCTGAAAAGCATTTCAGAACGCGTACGGCCGCTGTCACAGAAGACAGGCGGGGGCTTTGAGAAATTTTGGGTTCCATGGGGCAATAAAAACTCGTTTTAACCATCATACTCAAGTTCCACTTTAAAGAACATCGTTCTTCATGAAAGAATTCAAGAGAGTGTTATTTTTTTGCACTCAAGGTCCATGTGGGTCTCAAAAACAGAAATTCATACAAGGGAAAACCCGGAATTAAACGTGTTGACTTCAAGCGGGAGATCAAGCTTAATTGAGAATGTCCCTGTATGTGGATCTTGGTTCCGCATACAAGAACATTCAATTTCAGTTGTTGAAACTCAAAAATGCAGTCGTTACTGCGAGGAGAGCAATTCGTGCAAAGCTTTGAAGCGGGAACTGCGCCGCCGCCCTGGTGGCAAAGGTTCGATGCCAAGTGGTTGGTGATTGGTGGGTGTTTGGCCGTTGTCGCCGTGTTGGCCTTGGTGCCATTCGGGTTCATGATTTGGCAAAGCTTTCACACGCCTGAAACCAATTCAGCACCGTCGGTTTTCACCTTGGGCAACTATGCCACCGCCTATTCGAATCCCGAAACGGTGGCCATTTTTTGGAATTCCGTTCAATTTGCATTTGGGGCCTCGCTGGTGGCTTTCGTTTTGGGCACCACATTGGCTTGGATCAATGAGCGAACCAACACGCCCATGCGGCGTTTGTTTTATGCCCTGTCCATCGTTCCGCTGATCATTCCGGGCATTTTGTTCACCATCGCTTGGATCATGTTGGCCAGCCCCAAGATTGGCTTGATCAACTTGGTCCTCCAGTCATGGTTTGGTTTGGACACGCCACCTTTCAACATCTACTCCATGTGGGGCATGATCTGGGTCGACGGTTTGCACTACTCGCCCATGGCGTTTTTGTTGATGTCATCGGCCTTTCGTGCCATGGATCCTTCGCTCGAAGAGTCCGCGACCATGAGCGGCTCCAGCGTCCTCAATACCTTGTATCGAATCACGCTGAAGCTCGCCTTCCCTGCGATTTTGGCCACCGTGCTGACACTGTTCATCCGCGCCATTGAATCGTTCGAAGTCCCAGCCCTGCTGGGTTTGCCTGCCGGCATTCAGGTCTTCACCTCCGCCATTTACCAGGCGATCCACCAGTACCCGAGTCAAATCGGTTTGGCAGCAGCGTATTCCGTCATTCTCTTGTTGATGACCACAGGCGGCATTTATGTGCAGGCCCGTATTTCGTCGAGTGGTAACAAGTACTCCACTGTGACGGGTAAAGGCTTTAGACCCCGGACGATTGATCTGGGCCCATGGCGCTACCTGACACTGGGCATTTTCATCGTCTACTTTTTGTTGATTGTGGTTTTGCCCTTCTTGGTTTTGTTGTGGTCATCGCTTCAAAAGTTTTATGCACCGCCCTCCATGGAGGCGATGAAAAACATCACCTTGGACGGTTACCGCTACGTGCTGGGCTCTGACAACATCCGGGCAGCCGCTCTGAACAGTTTGTGGATGTCCGTGACAACGGCCACAGTGGTCATGCTGATTGCATCGGTCATCAGCTGGATCGTGGTGAAAACCAAAATTCCAGGCCGTTGGTTGCTGGACAACATGGCTTCATTGCCCATGGTGTTCCCGGGCTTGGTCTTGGGTGTCTCGATCATGATTTTTTATCTGACCTTTGACATCGGCATTTACGGCACGTTCTGGATCATTTTGTTGGCGTACATCACGCGGTTCATGCCCTACGGCATGCGCTACACCACAACCTCCATGATCCAAATCCACAAAGACCTCGAAGAGTCGGCAGGCATGAGTGGTGCCAGTTGGCTCACCGTGTTCCGCCGCATCATTTTGCCGCTGCTCAAACCGGGCCTCATTGCGGGTTGGATCTACGTGATGATTGTGTCGATTCGCGAACTGTCCACGTCCATCTTGCTTTACAGCCCTGGCAATGAAGTGATCTCCATCAGCATTTGGGAGCTGTGGGAAAACGGTCAATACGTCGAGTTGTCTGCGCTCAGCGTGTTGTTCATCTTAATTTTGCTGGTGTTGGTGGGCCTGGCTCAGGCCGCAGGTAAACGCTTTGGCGTCAAAGAGGGCTGAGCCCTTTTCGCAACAGACTTGAATAGGAAAAAAACGTGTTAACAGTTAACAGCCTTTTTACAGAATACGTCAGCGACAAGGGTGCCATCGTCAAAGCCGCACAAGATGTGAGCTTTGAGGTCCCTGAAGGCAAATTGTTCACCCTGCTTGGCCCCAGTGGTTGCGGCAAAACCACCACCCTGCGCTCGATTGCCGGTTTGGAAAAGCCCACAGCGGGTCAGATTGAGGTCGCAGGGGTAGCGGTCTACAGTTCCCAAAAAAATGTGTTTGTACAGCCCAACAAACGCGGCTTTGGCATGGTCTTTCAGTCCTACGCCATTTGGCCGCACATGACGGTGTTCCAAAACGCCAGTTTCCCGCTGGAGGTGGGCAACAAAAATTACACGGCCAAAGAAATTGAAACCAAGGTCATGCGCACCTTGGAGGCCGTGGAGTTGGCGCAATACCGCGACCGTGATGCCACCCGTTTGTCCGGTGGCCAACAACAACGTCTGGCTTTGGCGCGCGCTTTGGTCATGGAGCCCAAACTCTTGTTGCTCGACGAACCCTTGTCTAACCTGGATGCCAAGTTGCGCGAAAAAATGCGCTTTGAGCTGAAAAAAATCCAGCGCGAGATGGGTATCACCACCATCTATGTCACACACGACCAGTCGGAAGCCTTGGCGCTTTCGCACGAAATCGCTGTGATGCGCGATGGCCGCATCGTCCAGCGCGGCACACCCCGAGAAATTTACGAAACACCCAACAGCGAGTTTGTGGCCGACTTTGTGGGCAGCATCAACTTCGTCAAGGGCACGGTCAAAGACCTGAACGCCCCCAACAGCATGATGGTGATCGACACCGAAATTGGTGTCTTGCAAGCGCCATTGCGCAGCGGTTTTGTGGTGGGTGAGCAAGTCCAGGTTTGCGTTCGGCCGGAGGACGTCTTCTTGAGTGAAGAGGTGCCACAACTGGCGCACAACAACCATTGCCACGGCACCGTATTTGCCAAGATTTTCTTGGGCGAAGTGCTGGATTTCCAGGTCAAAGTCGGTGAAAAAGTCATGATGGCGCGCGTACACCCCAGCCAGATGACACCGGTTGATCACCCCATCCACATTGTGCTGGACCCCAAAGATTGCATCGTGATCAAGGGCCATGCCTGAGGCATTATTTTTTGAAAAGGAGAATCACCATGAGTGATGACAAGCAACAAGCGGCTTCCGCGGAATTCGTTCCCAATGAATCGCATTACCACAGCAAAAAAGACCGCACGTTTGTGCGCGCGATTGCGGGCCCTTACAACCTGAACGATGAGCTCAAGCGCTTGCGCGCCATGCCACGGGTTCGCAAAGGCAAAGACATCAAATTCAACGATGGTCCTCAAGCTTTCAGCCGTCACTATGTGGAACCCAAGGATGGCATCACCCAGACTTTCCACATGCACTTGGAAGAGTACGGCCCCGGTGGCAATTCTCAAAAGCACGGCCATGTGAACGAAGCCGCGTTTTACATTTTGGATGGCACGGGCTACGAAATCCACGACGGCATCCGTTACGACTGGAAAGCCGGTGACATTGCTGTGGTTCACAACAACTGCGTGCACCAGCACTTCAACGCCAGCAGCGAGCGCCCTGCCCGTGCCCTGGTGATCAAAACCAAGCCGATGTACATGTTCATGAACATGTTGTTCCAGCACCAAGTGGAACCACGCCCCAGCGAACCCGCACCAGGCGGCGAGGGCTTCAAAGCCCGCAATGACGAAGATGACTTCAATCACCCAAAGGGAGGTTACTGAAATGGCTTGGGACGAATCAAAATCATGGCTCAAAGGCAATGAGCAGGGACAGTATTACCAAGGTCTGCTCAACGATGCAGAGCAAATGCCAGCGCGCAACTCGAAGCGTCACAAAGTGGTGCACCCCGAGAACATGCCTTGGGAAATGGCCCGTCAAGGCCTGCTCAAGCACTTGCTCAACGAGTCGATGAACACGCGCATTGAGACGGTTGACGCTTACATGCAAATCATTCCGCCAGGCAGCAAGTCCGGTAAGCACCGCCACTTGGCCGAAGAGTGTGTGTACATCTTGGAAGGCCGTGGTTATGACCTGCACCAAGATTGCGATGTGGAAATCACTGACACGTACCACTGGAAACCTCAGGACGAGATCAAGCGCTACGAATGGGAAGCCGGTGATGTGGTCTACATCCCACCAAACACCATTCACCAGCACTTCAATGCCGACCCAGACCGCCCAGTGCGCATGATTTCATCTATCAACCGCATCTTCAAGTATTGCGGCTTGAACGACTTGGAGCAACTCGAAAATGCACCCGAGTTCGACCCCTCGGTGGTGTTGGATGGCGAAAAAATCCTGAAATATCTGCGCAAGTAAACAGGTCTGGCAGGGATCTCCTTTTAAATAATAAATTCACGATATGGCAAAAGACGCTCTCGTATCCGAAGACTTGGCTTCGAAGTTCGCTACTGAAAAAGAAACGCCTTACACCCGTTGGGTGAAAGACGAGGGGCTGGACATCATCAGCGCCCACTATGTGCGAAACCTCAACACGGTGGACCTCAAGCCCTGGGCTCGCCGTGGTGGTAAAGGTGTTTACATCAACCACGAGGCTTCACGCACATCCAACGATTGTTATGTGGTTGAAATCGCCCCCGGAAAACAACTGGAGCCACAGCGCCAGATTTTCGAGGAAATGATTTATGTGCTTTCAGGCCGTGGCTCCACCACAGTCTGGAATGACCAAGGTCACCGCATCACTTTCGAATGGCAAGCGGGCGCTTTGTTCGCCATCCCGCTCAACTGCTCGCACCAGCACTTCAACGGTTCTGGCAAAGATGCGGCACGGTTTGTGGCCGTGACCAATGGCCCACCCGTGATCAACTTGTACGAAGACCTGAACTTTGTCTTCAACACCAAGCACGACTTTGACAACCGCTTCAGCGGCGAGCCCGACTACTTCAGTGGCAAGGGTGAGCAAAAAGGTTTGTTGCTCGAGACCAACTTCGTGGCGGATGCCGTGAATTTGCCTTTGATCAGCGCCAAAGAGCGTGGCGCAGGGGGCGGTCACATCCGCTTCAACATGGCGCGCGGCTCCATGAACAGCCACATTTCGCAGTTCCCCATTGGCACCTACAAAAAAGCCCATTGCCACGGACCCGGCGCTCACGTCATCATTTTGAGTGGTGAGGGTTACAGCTTGATGTGGCCAGAGGGCGAAGAGCCTCGCCAATACGACTGGGAAGTCGGCTCCATGATCGTGCCGCCCAACATGTGGTTCCACCAGCACTTCAACACGGGTGCCACGCCTGCGCGCTATTTGGCGTTCAAGCACGAAGTCGTCTCGGTGCGCAATGCACAAGGTGTTCCCAAGGCCTGGATCAGCCGCCGAATTGGGGGTGATCAAATCGATTACGCCGACGAAAGCCAAGCTGTGCGCACGCGTTTTGCCGACGCATTGACCAAGCACGGGATGACACCGCGCATGGACGAGGCCTACCAAGCCGAATTGCCCACATTGCCCCCGAAGAACTGAAGCAGCCGACGGACAGGAAACACCATGAACGCATTCAATTTGACGCGCAGGCAGTTGGTTCAAGCGGGCGCTTTGGCGCTGGGAACCGGTGCTTTCGCTTCGGCGCAAGCCCAACCATCACCCGCTTTGTTGGCCCGTTTGGCCAGCTTGACGGGCCAAGACCGCCTGAACAAACTGGTGGAAGGTGCGCGCAAAGAAGGTCAAGTGAGCATCTACACCTCGATGCCTGTGGACGACATCGGTGCTTTGACCAGCGCGTTTGAGCAGCGCTATGGTGTCAAGGCCAAAGTCTGGCGCAGCGGTTCTGAAAAAATCCTGCAACGCGGATTGTTGGAAGCACGAGCCAAACGGTATGAGGTGGATGTTTTCGAAACCAACGGTCCTGAGTTGGAAGTTCTGTCCCGTGAAAAGTTGTTGCAAGAGTGCAAGTCACCTCACCTGGTCGACCTCATTCCGCAAGCCATCCGCCCCCACAAGGAGTGGATTGCCACGCGTCTCAACATCTTCACCTGTGCCTACAACACCAAGCTGGTCAAAAAAGAAGACCTGCCCAAGACCTACGCCGATTTGCTGGACCCCAAATGGAAAGGCAAGTTGGCGGTTGAGGCCGAAGACAGCGACTGGTTGGCCGAAACCGTCATGAAAATGGGCGAAGAAAAAGGCATCGCCTTGTTCAAAGAAATCGCACGTAAAAATGCGATTTCGGTGCGCAAAGGCCATACCCTGCTGGCCAACTTGGTGGCTTCGGGTGAGGTGCCGCTCGGCTTGACGCTGTACAACTACAAAATCGAGCAGATGAAAAATACGGGAGCACCCGTGGAGTGGTTCTCTTTAGATCCAACCGTTGCGCGCCCGAACGGCAACGGCGTGGCGAAGAACGCCCCCAACCCCCATGCGGCGATCTTGTTCCATGATTTTGAGCTGTCTGAAGGCCAAGCCATTTTGGGCAAGCGGGACTTCATTCCCGTCAGCACCAAAGTGCCCTCCACATTGAACAGAATGCCTTTGACATTTGCCGACCCCAAAGTCACGTTGGACGACGGCAACAAATGGAGCCGTATTTACGAAGAGGTGTTCAGCCGTAAAGGTTGATTCACCGAACTTGAATTGGGAAAGAAACCTCTGGCTTCTTTCCCTTTTTTCATTGGACTGGAGACACAGATGAGCCAAGCACAATCTTTCAAGCAACGCGCCAAAAAATGGGCCATCTGGAGCCTCTTCGCCTTGCCCATGTGGGCACAGGCGCAGGCCTTTGATCCGGCCTTGCTGACCAGCACCGCCCCGGACCGTGCAGCCAAGCTGCTTGCAGCGGCCAAAGCCGAGGGCTCCTTGACGATGTACACATCGATCGCCGAAAAAGACCTCAAGCCGATCATTGAGCCGTTTGAGAAAAAATACGGCATCAAGGTCAACACTTGGCGTGCCAGTGGCGACAGCGTGCTCAACCGCACGCTCAATGAAAACAGAGCCAGGCGCTACACGGCCGATTTGGTGCACGCGGGTGCTGTCGAGCTGGAAGCCTTGTCGCGAGAAAAAGTGCTGCAAAAAGTGTCTTCGCCACACTTCGCAGACCTGATGCCAGGCAGTGTGCCGGAGCACCGTGAGTGGGCGTCCACCATTTACTCACTGTGGGTGCAAGCCTACAACACCAACGCGGTCAAAAAAGCCGACGCACCCAAGACCTATGCCGATTTGCTCGACCCCAAGTGGAAAGGCAAATTGGGTTATGAGGTTGAAAACATCGATTGGTTTGTCACGGTGGTGAAGTCCATGGGCGAAGCCAACGGTTTGAAGTATTTTCGCGATTTGGCCACCGTGAACGGCATCTCGGTGCGCAAAGGCCACACCAACCTGACCAACATGGTGGGCGCCGGTGAGGTGCCCTTGGCCATGACGGTTTACAACTACATGCCTGAGCAACTGAAGAAAAAAGGCGCGCCCATTGACTGGGTGGTCTTGCAACCCGCTGTGGCACGGGCCAATGCGGTGGGCATGATGCGCAACGCACCCAAGCCAGCTTCTGCAGCCCTCTTCATGGACTACCTGTTGGGCGAGGGTCAACAAGCCTTTGCCGATTTGGAGTACTTGCCCAGCAACACCAAGGTCACATCGGACCTGCGCAAATTCAAGATCAACTTTGTTGACCCGGTGGAAAGCTTGGACAACCGGGAAAAATGGCGCAAGCTTTACGATGAAATCGTCATGCGTGGAGGCAAATCATGAGCACTGCTTTATTGACCGGGATGACGCGACTCGAATCGCGCAACATGGGTTTGATCATTTTGGGTCACGCACTGACCCACTGGTACCCCGCCACCTTTTACATGCTGCTGCCCTTGATTGGCAGTGAGATGGGTTTGAGCTACAGCCAAATTGGTTTCATCATGACTTGCCAATACGCGGCGGGTGCCATCTCGAATGTGCCAGGCGGCATGTTGGTGGATGTGTGGGGCAAAAAAGGGCAGCTCATGGCCTTGTCCCTTTTCTGGGTCGGCTTTCCCTATTTGCTGATGGGTTTCACGACCGCTTACTGGATGCTCTTGCTGTGTGTCATGTTGGTCGGCATTGGCAACAACCTCTGGCACCCGACCGCTATTCCGTTGCTGGGCCGCATGTTCCCTAGCCGCAAAGGCTTTGTTTTGTCTCTGCATGGCATGGGCGGTAATGTGGGTGATGCCTTGGCGCCCTTGGCGGTTGGTGTGCTGTTGACCACGCTCACCTGGCGAGAGATTGTGGTGCTGAACGTGCTGCCTGGTGCTGCGATGGCCTTTTTGATCCTGTACTTTTTGGGAGCGCTGACCCTGGCACCCAAAAACAAGCCCTTGTCTGAACCTGTTGCCAGCAAAGGTG
Organism: Limnohabitans sp. 15K; assembly: GCF_002778285.1. Taxonomy (GTDB): domain Bacteria; phylum Pseudomonadota; class Gammaproteobacteria; order Burkholderiales; family Burkholderiaceae_C; genus Limnohabitans_A. The sequence continues at coordinate 1,513,072 of NZ_NESM01000001.1, read as the reverse complement.
CTGTCGAGCCTCGCTCAACCCCACCCTTGAATGAAGCCAAAGACGGTCAGAGCATGACGAGTTACGTTGCCGGCTTGAAAAGCCTGATGCGTACGCCGGGCTTGTTCATGTTGACCCTGAGCTCTTCGTTCCGCTCCATGACGCAAGGCACTTTGCTCACCTTTTTGCCCTTGTATTTGGCCAAAGAGATGAACTACGACATCTTTTGGGTTGGCGTGATTTTGGCCATGCTGCAATTGGCCGGTTTCATCGCAGCGCCCATTGCAGGGCACTTATCAGACACCATGGGGCGTAAAACGATTTTGGTGTCTTGTTTTGGCGTCAGTGGCGTGGTGTTGTTGCTCATGACCTTTGCTGGCGGCACCCCTCTGTTTGTGTTCTTGATTGCGGTGTTGGGTTTCTTCTTGTACGCGGCCAGGCCCATCATGCAAGCTTGGATGTTGGAAGCCACGCCCAAGAACATGGGTGGCACCGCCATTGGCTTGATGTTTGGCATGCAATCCGGTGCACAAGCCATCGCCCCCGTCTTGGGGGGCATCGTGGCCGACCAATATGGCTTGCTGGCCGCTTTTTACCTTTTGGCCGCCACCATCATCTTGGCCAACATCATGGTGATCTGGATCCCTGCGCAAGGCGAAAAAACCGTTTGATCGGACTGTCTGCGGCATCAACGCATTAAGAGGTGGAGTGCCTCTTGATGAAGTAAGGGATACCCAGTTCAAACCTTTAAACGATCTCTACGCGTTGACCGTTTCGCCAAGCTGACGTGGCATCAAATCTGACATCGACATAAAAAAACGGATGCCCTGTGAGGAGCATCCGTGTCAATTGAACTTTGGAGTTGCTAGATCAGAACTTGAACTGTACGCCGACAGCCAAGTCGGTCAAAGAACCGCCGAACATGGTTGCAGCTGAACTGTTGTAGGAGGCATTGGCATTCGCTTTTTTCTTGCCGTAGAGCATGAAGATGCCAATGTCTTTGTCGTAGTTGTAACGTGCACCCAAGCTGACCATGTTGCCGCCCAAACCATCGGTCAAGCAAGAAGCGTTGCTGACCAATGTGCAGCTACCTTTATTGCCCTTGGCATAGTTCGCCGCAACGACCCATTGCTCAGTCAGAGAGTATTCACCAGTAACTTGCCAAGTGGTGGTCTTGTAGTTGCTGACGGTGGCGCTGGGATTGTCATACGAGAGGTTTGAAAAATCCATACCGATGCGCACTTTGCCAGCGTTGTAGCCCAAGCTCAAACGATTGCCCGTGTCTTTGTCGTTGCCGGCAGCAAGGTAAGCTTTGTGTGTCTCTTGTGCCAAACCTACGTAATATGTGCCGTTGGTCCAGTTGGCGCCCACCGAAGACAATTTTTTCGAGGGGACTGCAGCACCTGCATTCCATGGCTTAGCTTCTGAAAAACCAGCTTGGAAACCGTTCAGGCGTGGTGTTTCATAGGCCAGCTGTTGACCAATGCGGGTATTGAAGTTGGCAGTACTTTTCCAACTCACATCCGAGGCAACCGTACTTGTTGATACAAAGTTGGAAGAGCTGACGCCCAGCATGCGGACACGGTCGCCGTACTTTTTGTAAATGGTGTCCATTTGACCCATGGAGACCGTACCGAGTTTTTCGTGCTGTACAAACGCAAAAGCATCGCGGGGTTTGGTCGTGAAGCCAGCATCTTTGGCATTTTCGTCGATGCTGATGTTGCCTTGAAGGTCAAAACCTGCACGAACTTCGCCAAACTTGCGTGAAGCCTTGAAGCCGATGTAGGAGTTCACAGGTGTGACTTGGGTTTTGTCGACCAATGCGGTTGATTTACTCGCTTTGGGCAAAGCGCTGGTTGCAGTGCTTGTGCCACCATCATATGAACTGCTTTGGTACTGGGGGTACAGGTTACCGTAGACCTCAAAATCAGCGCCAACTTTGGCAGCATGTGCAGTTGTAACGATGCCGAGAGCAGCCAACGATGCGATGGCCAAGGCGTGATGTTTCAATTTCATGATGTCTCCAATGCTTTGCAATAAATGAACCCATAAAGGGATCGGGTGGACCGCCTGGCGTTCTTTTATTTGGAACAGTGTTCCTTCAAACGCGACAGTCTTGATATTAAGCAAAAAAAAGTGAGCGAATCGTATCGGTGATAACCCGCAAAATGTGGCGTGCTTGCATCACAGTGCGCCATTTGCACATTTTTCTCACACACAGATTTCAAGAAATTAAAGAGACTCCGGGCTTTACCTGTTGACGCTTCACGTTCGCTTGATCTAACATGAAAAGAACGCCGTTCCATATGAGGGAACGATAAACAGGAGCCAATATGCCGCACGACAAAGACAACTCTCACTGGCACGAGCCAGCAGGTCACAAAAAAGCCGGCTACGGCGTTTTTAAAAAACAACCCACACCTTATGACGCTTTCATGGAGCAAGAAGGTTTGCCGGTGTTCCGTGACGTGGGCATCGACAAAGTACAAAACTTGCCTTTGGTGGATTGGAAACGAACCGGCGGTAAAGGCCACTTCATTCAACTCTACGGCACAGAAACCAAGTGGGGTTGCTATGTGGTCGAGGTGCCTGGCGCAGGCGCGTTGCACCCCGAAAAGCACATGTACGAAGAGATTTACTTGGTTGTCGAGGGGCGTGGAACCACCGAGGTTTGGCAAGAGGGTGACACCAAAAAGCATGTGTTCGAGTGGCAAAAGGGCTCGATGTTTTCGATCCCAATCAATGCTTGGCACCGCATTGTCAATGCCACCTCCAGTGGTGCGTTGTTGTTGGCGGGCACCACCGCCCCCAACGTGCTGAACATGCTGCAAAGCAAAGAAGCCGTGTTCAACAACCCCTTTGTTTTCCGCGATCGCTTCAATGGTGCCGATGATTTTTACAAGGCCAGTGATGAGATCGAGGCGGATCCAGTTCGTGGCTTGGCCATGCGTCGGACCAACTTTATTCCGGATGTGATGACCTGTGATTTGCCGCTGGACAACCGGCGCTCACCGGGTTACCGCCGCATTGAACCGTTCATGACCAACAATTGTTTTTACTTTTGGATTGGGCAACACGAAAACGGGCGTTATTCGCGTGCGCACGCCCACACCTCTGCTGCAGTGCTCATTTGCTTGAACGGCAAAGGCTACACCTACACCTGGCCGGAAGATGAAGGCGAAACACCCTGGAAAGATGGCAAAGAGCATTTGGTTCGCCGAATCGACTATGAGCCGGTCGGCTTGGTGTCCGCAGCGCCAGGAGGGGCTCGCTGGTACCACCAGCACTTCAGCTCGGGATCGGAGGCCTTGCGTTTGACAGCCTGGTTTGGCCCGCACAACCCAGGACGAGACCCCGGCGCACCAGGATCTAAACACACCGACTACACCGCACAAGATGTGACGGAGGGCGGTACCACCATTCCTTATTGGTTAGAAGACCCACACATCCGAAGCGAATACCAGGCCTTGCTCAAGCGAAACAGCGTGCCCGATCGCATGGATCCAGACTGGTACAACATACCGGCAGAATTCATGGAAAAGTTCGGCCCCAAAAAGTGAGCCGGAGACCATGAGCGAAGTGCCAGAAGGCGGTCGGATCTTTTTCAGCCATGTTCGGCGAAGCCTGGAACAAGAGGATGAAATCGAGCTGACCAGTGTGGGTGTGGACATTGGATCGTCCACATCTCATCTGGTGTTTTCAAAATTGCTCATGGAGCGCTTGGACAACCGCTACATCGTCAGTGAGCGGACGGTGTTGCACGAATCGGCGGTGTTGTTGACACCCTATACCGCCGATCAGAGCATCGATGCGCAGGCGCTGAAAGTCTTCATCGATGCGCAATACGCAGGAGCGGGTCTGCGACCGGAAGACATCGACTCGGGCGCCTTGATTCTCACAGGCGTTGCTGTTCGCAGAAAAAATTCCCGTGCCATCGCCGACTTGTTTGCAGGTCAGGCTGGTAAGTTTGTGTCGGTCAGTGCCGGAGATGCGCTCGAAACAACTCTGGCCGCTTTTGGCTCTGGCGCTGCAGCGCGCTCCATTCGCGAAACCGCACGGGTGATGAACATCGACATCGGTGGCGGCACCACCAAAATTGCTGTTTGCGAGGCCGGGGAGTTGGTGGATCTGACCGCCATTGACATCGGTGCTCGCCTCTTGGCTTTAGACGCAGAGTCACGGGTGGTCCGCATGGAAGAAGCGGGACGCCATTTTCTACAAGAAGCTGGTTTGGGCGTAGCCCTTGGTCAAACTTTGACCGATGCAGATTTGCAACGTGTCACCGATTTGATGGCAGGCAAAATTTTGGAAGCTTGCGGTCAGGGCACCATGTCGATAGAAACGGCGCAGTTGCTTCGCTTGCCAGAATTGACAAGCCGCAGCTTGCCAGATGTGTTGACATTTTCGGGCGGCGTCTCTGAATACATTTATGGCCGAGAGCCGCAGGCCTATGGCGACTTGGGGCCTTACTTGGCGAAAGCTGTTTTAGCCAAAGCAAAGGCTTGGGGTGCCAACATTGGCCAACCTGACCAAGGCATTCGCGCCACGGTGATTGGTGCGTCACAGTACACCGTTCAAATCAGCGGCAGCACCATTTACGTTGAACCCGCAGGACAGTTGCCTTTGCGCAATGTGCCCGTCATCGCACCGGCGCTGGACTTGCAGGCCGAGGTGCTCGACGTGCCCACCATCTCGCAGGCGATACAAGATGCCCTGAGAAAAGTTGATTTGCACCATGGCGAGCAAGCGGTAGGCCTGTGTTACCGCTGGCAGGGATCGGCCACATTTGCAAGGTTGGATGCGTTTTGCCGTGCGGTGGCACTCGGTATGAAGGCCATCACCGACCAAGGCCACGCCTTGTTGTTGGTGGGTGATGCTGACTGCGGTGGTTTGATCGGCATCCATTGTCACGAAGAATCGCACATGACGTGCCCGGTGATATCCATCGATGGTGTCCATTTGAAAGCACTGGATTTCATTGATGTGGGGGCCATGTTGGAAACTTCAGGCGCTGTGCCCGTGGTCATCAAATCATTGGTTTTCCCTGCCACGGCGGCATTGGGTCAGGTGAGCAAAGTTTGAACCATGGGCATGCTTTACCCTCCGATTGAACCCCGCAGTCAAGGCTTACTTGATGTGGGAGATGGTCACCACCTTTATTGGGAAGAGTGTGGCAATCCGCAAGGTCAACCGGTGGTGTTCCTGCACGGCGGACCTGGTGCTGGTTGCTCGGTTCAGTCCAGGCGATTCTTTAACCCCGAGAAATACAGAGCCATTCTTTTCGATCAAAGAGGGTGTGGGCGTTCAACGCCGCACGGCAGCACTGAGCACAACGACTTGGCCCACCTGGTAAAAGACCTGGAGCGGTTGCGACAGCATTGTTCGGTGGAGGCTTGGGTTCTGTTTGGTGGCTCTTGGGGCAGCACCTTGGCTTTGGCCTATGCCCAAGCGCATGCCGATCGGGTGACAGGCTTGCTGCTGCGGGGGGTGTTCACAGGCAGTGCTGCGGAGTTGGACTGGTTGTACGCCGAAGGGGGTGCCAGCCGTTTGTTTCCTGAGGCGTGGGCCAAATTTTCCACCGCATTGGGTGATGACCATTCAGGTGATTTGTTGGCCACTTATGCGAACCACTTGAGCCGTGGTGATCGCGCCGACCAAGTGCAGGCCGCGTTGGCTTGGTGCGCTTGGGAAGACAGTTTGTGCAGCATTGAATCCGAGGTGCCCAGCCGCTTGGACCCTGATGCTTGCTGGGCCATGGCGCGCATTTCGGCGCACATGTTTGTCCATGATGCCGATTTGAAAACAGGTTTGGCGTGGCAAAAGCCACATGGACAAGCTTCACCACCTTGCAGCACTGTGCCTTGCACCGTGGTCCAAGGGCGGTTTGATGTGGTCACACCCATGGCCACGGCCTGGGGCTTGCATCAAGCATGGCCTGGAAGCAAGCTTCGTGTCGTGCACAACGCAGGGCACAGCAGCTCAGACCCAGCCTTGCAACAAGCCTTGGTTGAAGCCCTGGACGGTTTGGTATTTCATTGAATTTCAATTCACAAGGAGACAAGATGGCAGTCACACAATTTCAGGTGGATGGTAAAAAAGTCAAAATTGACAGCGATCCGCAAATGCCCTTGTTGTATGCGTTGCGCGACGATTTGAAACTCAACAATCCCAAATTTGGTTGCGGCTTGGCGCAATGTGGTGCTTGCACGGTGCATCTGGACGGGCAAGCTGTCCGCTCTTGTGTGATCCCTGTGTCGCTGGTCAAGGACAAAAAGGTCACGACCTTGGCAGGCTTGGGGACACCCGAGAAGCCGCACCCCATTCAGGTGGCCTTTGTCGAAGAGCAAGTGCCTCAATGTGGCCATTGCATCAATGGTTGGGTCATGACAGCGGCGGCGTTCTTGAAGAAAAACCCCAAGGCCAACGATGCCCAGATTCGCGATGCGCTGCAAGGACTGAAGTGCCGTTGCGGCACCCATGTCTCCATTTTGCGTGCCATCAAGCGTGCCCAAACCCAGATGGCCTGAAGGAGACAACATGACACATGAATCCAAAAACCAAACAACGGCATCTACTGAGTGGGGCACTTCGCGCCGAGACTTTCTTTCAGCTGCAGGCGCCTTGGTCGTTTCGGTCACGGGCGCTTTGCCCGGCCTGGCAGCAGCCCAATCTGCAACAGCGCCCGCTGCAGCGGGTGCTGCTGGTGCATCAGGTGCCGCGTTGGCCGCAGCCATCGGCGCAGTCAAGCCCGCGCTGAAAGCCGACGAGCTCGACTCGTGGGTGGCCATTGGAACCGATGGCAAAGTGACCGCTTATTACGGCAAGGTTGACTTGGGCCAAAGTCTAGACGTGGCCATTGGCCAGATCGTTGCCGAAGAATTGGATGTGGCTTACAGCAAGGTCAAAGTGGTGATGGGCGATTCGGCCAGCTCGATGAACCAAGGCGGTGCCTCCAGTGCCTTGGGGATTCAGGCCGGTGCCAAGCCCTTGCGCAGCGCCGCAGCAGAAGCCCGTCGCATTTTGGTTGAGTTGGCGGCCTTGAAATTGAACGTGCCCGCTGACCAACTGAGGGTCAACAACGGCGTGGTGGCGCATGCCACAGACGCCAGCAAATCGGTCAGCTATGCCGATTTGATCGGTGGCAAATACTTCAACAGCAAGGTCGAGTGGAACAAGCGGATTGGCAACCCACTCGACATCAAGGTGCAAGCCAAACTCAAGCCAGTTTCTGAGTACAAGGTGGTTGGCCAGTCGATTCCGCGCAACGATGTGGCCTGGAAGCTCTATGGCACCGAGGGCAACATCGGCGATGTGCGTGTGCCTGGCATGTTGCATGCGCGGGTGGTGCGGACCCCTGTGGCGGGCAGTACGCCCGAGAAAGTCGATGTGGCCTCGATTGCGCACATCAAGGGTGCACAAGTCGTTCAGGAGAAACACTTCATTGCCGTGGTGGCTGAAAAAGAATGGGATGCGGTGCGGGCAGCCCGCGAGTTGAAGGTGACATGGTCAGCCTCAACCCGGCCTTTTCCGGAGTACAGCCAACTGTTTGACCACATCCGCCAGGCGCCCACGGTTAAACAAGACCTGTCTGAAAAGAACGGTGACCTGGATGTCGCCTTCAAAAATGCAGCGCGAGTGGTGGAGGCCGAGTATTACTGGCCGTTCCAGTCGCACGCCAGCATGGGCCCAGCCAGTGCGGTGGCCGATGTCAAGGCCGATGGCATCACCCTGTGGACGGGCAGCCAAAAACCACATTACGCACGCGATGGTGTAGCCGCTCTCTTGAAGGTGCCGGTCGACAAGGTGCACGCCATTTGGGTTCAAGGCCCTGGATCGTATGGTCGAAACGACGCGGGTGACGCGGTGATGGACGCTGCGATGATTTCGAAGATGACGGGCCGTCCTGTGCGTGTGCAGGGCATGCGCCATGACGCCACAGCGTGGGACCCGAAAGCCCCTGCGTCGATCCACCGTGCCCGCGCGGCCTTGGATGCCAATGGCAAAGTCACCGGTTACGAGTTCATTTCTCGGGCCTTTTCACGGGCCACCATTGAGAGCAACGAGTCGGACCCTCGCGACAGCTTGGTCGGTATGCAGCTGGGTTTGCCCCCTAAGGCAGGGGTGGGTTTTGGCACACCCGCAGAGAGTTATGGCTTTGACGGCAAGCTTCTGGGTTGGGAGGTCATCCCGGATTTGATCGCCAGTGCTTCGCCCATGCGCACCTCGCACATGCGTGATCCGGTGGGTTTGCAGATCCAGTTCGCCAGCGAACAATTCATGGATGAATTGGCTTACGCCACAGGCGATGACCCGGTGGCGTTCCGACTCAAATACGCCAAAGCCCCACGCGACTTGGCCGTGCTGAAAGCTGCGGCCGACAAGTCAGGCTGGCAAGCGCGGGGCAACACACCACGCGACCGAACGGGCAATGTGTTGACCGGTCGCGGCATTGCCTATGCGCAGCGCGCAGGCACCATCGTGGCCGTGGTGGCAGAAATCGAGGTCAATCGCCAAACGGGCCGCATCTGGGGTCGCAAGTTCACCGTGGCGCACGACTGCGGTTTGATCGTTAACCCACAAGGCCTTCGTTACACCATCGAGGGGGCTTTGGTGCAGGCTTTGTCACGCTCTTTGTTTGAAGAGGTGCAGTTTGCCCCTGACAAGGTGGTCAGTACGGACTGGAACACCTACCCGATTTTGGACATGCAAGATGCACCCGAAAAAATCGAGGTGGTGCTGATCAACCGTCCTGAGGCAGCGCCCACCGGTGCAGGTGAAGCCACCTGCCGCGTCGTGCCAGCCGCCATGGCCAATGCATTCTTCGATGCCACAGGCGTTCGGGTGCGACAAGCTCCCCTGTCGCCTTCCCGTGTTCGCACTTTGCTGGCCAAGGCCTGAGAAAAGGGGTTGCCATGTTGAACTTGTTCAATCTGTCGCGGCCATGGGCGCGGCGTCAAATGGTGCGTGCTTCGATCTTGGCGATGGCTTTGTCGGGCCTGTCATCGATGCCCACCTTGTCTTTGGCGCAAACAGGATCCGCGGCCAACCCGCATGAAGCCATTTACATGTACAAAGGCGCTGACCGTGAGGCCTGGCTTTTGGAGCGGGCGCGCAAGGAAGGCGGGGTGGTGACTTTCTACTCATCTCTGTCACCCACCGAGGCCGCGCCATTGATGCGTGAGTTTGAGAAGAAATATGGCATCAAGGTGGAGGTCTGGCGAGGCCTGAGTGAAGGGGTCGTCCAGCGGGTGGTCAACGAGGGCCGAGCAAGGCGGCATGTGGTGGATGTGATCGAGACCAATGGCCCCGAGATGGAGATGATGGCGCGTGAGCGCATGTTCAGCGAGTTTCACAGCCCGCACATTGAAGATTTGCCGCAGGGCATGATTCCCAAGCACCGCCTGTGGATGCCTGACCGTGTGAACTTTTTTGTGGTGGCTTACAACACGCAAAAAATCAAAGCTTCTGATTTGCCCAAACACTACGAAGGCTTTCTGGAGCCCAAGTGGAAGGGTTTGCTGGGCATTGAGTCCACCGATGCCGAGTGGATGGGCGGCCTCGTCAACACCTTGGGTGAAGAGCGTGGGATGAGCTTTTTCAAGAAATTGGCCGAGCAAAAGCCGGACGTGCGCAAGGGCCATATTTTGTTGGCGCAAATGGTGGCGGCTGGTGAGGTGCCTGTGGGCCTGACGATTTACAACGCCAATGCCCAATCCATCAAGCAACGCGGTGCGGCCATCGATTGGGTGGCCATAGAGCCCACATTGGCCAGACCCCAGGGTGTGGCGGTGGCCAGAAATGCACCGCGTCCCCACTCGGCCGCTTTGCTGGCGGACTTCATGATTTCGCCAGAGGCGCAAGCACTCTTCAACAGTTTGGGCCGACCACCCGCGAACATGAAGGTCCGATCCACGTTGAACAATTTCAAATTTGTGATGACCGACCCCAGCCTCGTGGTGGATGAAGCCGAAAAATGGCACAAACTTTGGATGCAGCTTTTCTTGGTGAAATGACGGTTTTAAATGAAAGTGAACACGATGTTGAATGTCTCGAAGGGTTTGTTGGACGACTTGGTCAGTGCCAACCATATTTTGGTGAACGAAGGTGTCTTTGATGGTTTTGGCCATGTCTCAGTTCGGCATGAAAGCCGCCCTGACCGTTTCTTGATTTCGCGCAGCTTGCCGCCTTCCATGGTGCAGGCAGAAGACATTTTGGAATGCGATTTGGATGGGAATGTGCACGATGCACAAGACCGCAAGTCTTATCTGGAGCGCTTCATCCACAGTGCGGTTTACAAGGCGCGGCCAGATGTGGTGGCGGTGATTCACAGCCACTCTCCGGCCATCATTCCCTTTGGTGTGACAGGGGCACGTTTGCGCCCGATCTGTCACATGAGTGGTTTCTTGGGAAGCGTCACGCCCGTTTTTGAAATCCGCAATGCGGCAGGTGAATCGAGTGACATGTTGATCCGCAACCAAGCCTTGGGTGAATCTTTGGCTGCAACCTTGGGCCAAAGCGCCGTGGCTTTGATGCGTGGTCATGGCAGTGTCACGGTGGGCAAATCATTGCCGCAAGCGGTGTTTCGTGCCATTTACACAGAGTCGAATGCGCGCTTGCAAGCCCAGTCGATGATGCTGGGTGAAGTGACGTACTTGACCGACGATGAGGCCTTCAATTCTTCGGAAATCAACGATCTGCAAATCGAACGCCCATGGCAACTGTGGAAACAAAAACTCAAGGCCGTTGAGCTTTGACCGAAAGAACGCCATGAAAAAAATCCATGCATTGGCCCTGTCGACCGCCTTATTGACAGCTTTTTGCCTGCCCGCTTGGTCGCAGGCACCGGCTGCTGGCGCGGCTTATCCATCGCGGAATGTGACATTCTTGGTGCCGTTCTCGACAGGCACGGGGGCTGACTTGTTGGCCCGCCTGTTGGGTCCTAAATTGGCAGAGCGCTGGAAAGTCTCGGTGATCACCGACAACCGTGTGGGCGCGAGTGGGGCCATTGGCACCGAGTTCGCTGCCAAAGCTGCCCCGAACGGCTTGACCGTTTTGTTCACGGCCACAGCGCACGGCACGGTGCCTGCCCTGAACCGCAAATTGGCTTACGCGCCTTTGCAGGCGTTTGATCCGGTGGTGTTGTTGGGAACCAGCGCCATGGGGGTGGTCACCTCGGGTAAATCGCCTCTGACGAATTTCAAAGACTTTGTGGACGCATCCAAAAAGAATCCGGGGCAGCTGAACTATGCTTCGCCGGGTTTGGGGTCGCCTCAACATTTGGCCATGGAATTTCTGACCCAAGAAACGCACATCAAGCTTCTGCATGTGCCTTACAAAGGCACCTCGGGTGCTTTGACCGATTTGATGGGCAACCATGTGCAAGCGAGTGTGGTGGCCTTGCAAACCGCAGCACCCCATTTGCAATCGGGTGCCTTGCGCATGCTGGCCATCATGAGTCCTGAGCGCACGCCTGCTTTCCCCAATGTGCCCACACTCAAGGAACTTGGTCTGCCCAATGCTGTGGTGGAAACTTGGTACGGCGTTTTTGTGCCGGCCGGAACCCCTGCCGATTTGGTTCAAAAGCTCAATGCCGACATCAACAGTTTGTTGCAGACCGCCGATGTCAAAGACGCCATGAACCGCCAAGGCTTGGTGGTGGCGGGCGGCAAGCCAGAGCGGCTGCAAGTGCTGGTCAAAGACGAGCTGGCCCGCTGGGTGCGCGTGGTGGACACTGCGGGCATTCAAGCCGACAAATGATTTTTAAAATCCACATGCTGACAAGCATTCATCCCTGAGAAAGAAAAACATGTCTCTTTTAAAACTGTCGATCGCCACCACCGATTACGACCACTTTCGCGACTTGCGCATGGGTTTTGTGCAAGCCGAAGGCATCGATCTGAATTGGCTCAACCTGGGTCACCACGAGTGTTTTGCGCGCTTCACGGCCAACCGTGAATTTGACATTTCCGAGCTCTCATTTGCGAAATTCTCGACCCAAGTGACCCGGCCTGACAGCGACATCATAGGGCTGCCCGTGGTGTGCTCTCGTTTGTTCAGGTTCAGCTCTTTTTATGTGAACCGCAAAAGTGGCATCAAGACCGTCAAAGACCTGATTGGCAAGAAGGTGGGCTCGCCCGAGTGGGCGCACTCTGCGGCGGTGTACATGCGCGGTTGGTTGCACAACGAAATGGGCGTCAAACTCACCGATGTGCATTGGTACCAAGCCGGTGCCAACGCGCCTGGGCGCGAAGAAAAGGTGGAAATCACTTTGCCCGAAGGCGTCAACTTGACGCGGGTGTCTGACAAGTCTTTGAGTGAAATGCTGGCTTCTGGTGAGATCGATTGCGCGATCATTGCGCGGCCTCCAACGTGTTTCTTGGAAGGCAACCCGGACATCGTTCGCCTGTTCCCCGATTACCTGGAAATGGAAGAGGCGTACTACACGCGCACCAAAGTCTGGCCGATCATGCACATCATCGCGATGAAGAAAAGTGTGGTCGAAGAGCACCCTTGGGTGCCGCGCAATTTGTACAACGGTTTCCTGGAGTCCAAGCGTCGCAGCATTGAACGCCTGATGGACCCGGCGGTGTCACGTTACCCCCTGCCCTGGTTGGCAACCTATGCCCGCAAGATGCGTGACATGTTTGACGGCGACACTTTCCCCTTTGGCATCGAAGAAAACCGCGCCACTTGGGAGCAGATGGCGCTGTACACTTTCCAACAAGGCATTGCCCACAAGCAGTTCACCCCCGAAGAAATTTTCCCCAACGGCATGATGACCAAGGTGGTGATATGAGCCAAGCACTCAAGCAACAACTGGTCGATTGCATCCGCATGCTGGAGCAATCGGACATCATCGACTACAACGGACACGCCAGCATCTTGTTGGACACGGGTCACATGCTGATCAATGCGGGCTCGTGCCAGCGCAGCTGTCTGACAGTGGACGACATTTGCACCATTGACATGGAAGGCCAGGTGGTGGACGGTGGTTCGTTCAAGCCACCCCTCGAATTCCATCTGCATGCTGGCATTTACCGTGCCAGGACCGATGTTAAGGCGGTGGTGCATGCGCACCCCAAATGGTCGACCTTCTTGAGCATGGCCGGAAAACCCTACTTGCCGGTTTATGGCCAAGGCTCTCTGGTGTACCCCATGCCGGTTTTGGATTCGCCCAACTCCATCAACAACAAGGTGATGGCCGACCGTTTGGCCGCCACTTTAGGCGACCGTTCAGCCGCCATGATGAAAGCCCACGGTGCTGTGACGGTGGGCCCGAACATTGTGGAGGCGTTTGTGTTGGCCAACTACATGGAAGAAAACGCGTACCGCCAATACATGGCCATGCAAATTGGTGAGCCTTACGTGTTCAATGACCATGAACTGGCCATGTGCCGCGAGAAACTTTGGAATGAAACCTTGTTCAAGCGGGCCTGGGACCACTTCAAGGCAAAGCTGAAGTGATGCTGTTTTCCAGCAAGCTGCGCAAAGCGGGTGTGACGGCGGGTTCCATCCCACACCACGCTTTCCAGGCCAGCGGGCCTTGGTGCAGCAGCATCCCCAGCCCATTGACCGTCGCGTTGCCGCGCAGCCTGGCTTCGGTCAAAAACGGGGTCTCCAGCGGGATGTAAACAATGTCGGCGACCAAAGCCGACGTGGGCAGCTCATGGAGTTGGACGTCCAGCGCGGTCTGACCGACCATGCCTTGGCTGGTGGTGTTCACGACCAGCGCGGCATCGGCCAAGATGTCGTGGCGTTGTGACCAGGGGTAGGCTTGGATAGGCCCGCCAAAGTCAGCCGCCAATTGCTCTGCCCTTTCAAAGTGCCGGTTGACCAATCGGATTTCTCGGGCGCCTTCTTGCATGAGGCCGTAGCAAACGGCTCTGGAGCCGCCGCCGGCACCGATGACCACAATCGGCCCCTTGTCTGCCCGCCAGTCAGGCTGTGCTTCCTTGAGGTTGCGGATGAAACCTGCTGCATCGTTGTTGCTGCCGGCCAAAGAGCCATCGGCGCGAACGGTGACACAGCTGATGGCACCAATGCGTTGGGCTGCATCGTCCACCTCATCAACGATCAGCATGGCAGTTTGTTTGTGCGGGATGGTGAGGTTGCAGCCTGCAAAACCCAAGGGTTTGAGGGATTGCAGTGCCGCCGCCAAGCCTTCTGGCGCAATGGCCAAAGGCACATAAGCCCCCGCCATGTGGTGTTGCTGCATCCAGTGGTTGTGCATCAGCGGCGAGCGCGAGTGCATCACGGGCCAGCCCATGACGCCAGCCAATAAAAACGGGGGATTGTGTGACATAAATTTTGGAGTAAGAGGGCCAAACCCAGAAGATTCAGCGGCAGCACAAGTGCACAGGATAAATCAGGTTTTGATCCAATGGAGGCGGATGAGCCAACGCCCCAAAACTTGTGTGAAGAGCAAAGCAAACACCATGCGCAACAGGTGGAAGGTGATCACCGTTGGCACCGCCAAACCGAAGAGTTTGGCAATCAGGCCCATTTCGGTCATGCCACCGGGGGCCATGGCCAAAAATGCAGTGATCAAGGGGATGTTGATCTGTTGCGACAAAACCCAGGCCATGCCCATGCACCCGGCCATCAGCAGCAGGGTGGACCCTGCCATGGCGAGCATGGCCAGGGGTGCACGCGTAAAAAATGAACGGGTCATGTTCTGACCCAAGCCCCAGCCAATCACCATCTGTGCGACCACAACCCCTTCTTGGGGCCAGCGTCCTTGCAAGCCTGACAGGGCAAACAAAGCACCGACCAGCAATGCGCCGAGCTTCCAGGCACTGCCTATGTGCAGCCTGACAAACAACATGCCCATCAGGTAAGAGCCGACCAGCAGAATGGCGGCGTTGTTCAGCGACAAGTGATGCGCCGTTGTGTTGGGCAGGGGCATCGCACCACCACTGGTGCCTGCGATCAGTGAGGTGGTCAGCATGACCAGCACGATGCGAACGGTGTGCGACAGGGCCACCATGGGGGCGTCTGCACCTGCCTCCTGGGCTTGTGCACTCATCTCGGAAGCACCACCCAAAGCGATGGCATAAAGGGTGGTGGCCCCATCCAAACCAGCCATCTTTTGCAACAGGGGTGCGACCAGCAAAGACATCAGGATGACCGATGCAGCGCCGACGGTGATCCAGGGCAAAAGCCCCCAAAGTTGCTGAAAAATCAAGGGGGTGAAGAACAGACCCAGCGCACTGCCAATGAACACTTGTGCGCTTCTTCGTGCCCATTTGGGTTGGGGGTACACCTGACCGGCCAAGGTGATGCAGGCCACGCCAAACATGGAGCCGAGCATCCAGGGCAAGGGAATGTGCATGAGATAAGCCGCTTCCGCACCGCAGAAAGCGGCCAGTGCAGTCAGCACAGGGCGTAGCCATACGGCCGGTTTCAGCAGGCTTGAACCCATGGATCTGGCTTAACGCAAGGGCGTGAACACTTCAGAGGCCCGTTTGGCGGGCAAACCCATCTCTTGGGCCAAACGTTCAATGCCGATCATCATGTCGTCGCTCAAGCCCTGTGGGTGGTGGTAGACCTCCATCCAAGTTTCAATGCCCTCGGGTGTGGCTTGTGGGCGTTGTAAGAGCTCGCAGCGCAGCTCTGGCCATTCCAGCTGAACCTGTTGCTGAAATTTTTCAGCCAAAGGGCGAAGGATGGCGTGTTGATCGATCGCCACTTTGTAATAAACGAACAGTGATTTCATGGTGCTTGGCGATTACAAATCAGGTTTTGTCGACACTCTTGCCCATGCCAGACCAGCGTTTGACCAGCTCAGTTTCAATGTCAAACAAGTCCAGGCAGCGCCCCACGGTGTGGTTGACCATGTCATCCAGTGATTGAGGGCGTGCATAGAGTGCAGGAACGGGGGGCATCAAAATGGCACCATTTTCGGCTGCCTGCAGCATCGACTTCAGATGCCCTGTGTGCAATGGCGTTTCGCGCACCATGAGCACCAAGCGCCGACGTTCCTTCAGGACCACATCGGCGGCTCGGGTGAGCAAGCCGCCGGTCATGCCATAGGCAATTTCAGACAGTGAACGGATCGAACAGGGTGCAACCACCATGCCCATGGTCTTGAACGAGCCAGAAGAAATCGTCGCGCCAATGTTTTTGGCGTTGTGCACTTCGGTGGCAAGGGCTTCGACCTCTTTGAAGCTCATGTCTGTTTCCGTGGCCAAAGTGAGCTTGGCCGAATCGCTCATCACCAAATGGGTTTCGATGCCGGACCCTTGCAACACCTGCAAAATTCGGATGCCGTAAATGATGCCGGAGGCGCCGCTGATACCGACAATCAGGCGGCGCGGTGGGGCGATGGTGGCGTTTTCCATGGGCGGCCTCAAACTTGATCTGGACGGAATTTGGATTCGGCCTTGACGTCATTGCGTTGTTGGCCAAGACTGATTTTGCCGTTTTCCAAGTACCGACCTGTGGCTGCCCGCAAGGCTGATTCGTCCCATTGGGGTAACCAATCGCCCAGCGAGTAGCCAAACCAAGGTGCTTGCGGCCGCAGTTTGGGCAAGCCGAGTTGCTCCCATATGGCTTTGGAGCGTTCCATGTAATCTTTGGTGGGCAAAGCCAAGGGCGGCATGTCCCCTTTCATGGTGGCATCCATCAACAAGGTGGAGTCTTCTTCACCATCGTTTTCTCGTTTAGGACCATGCCCTTGACCCCGATGGTCCAGGGTGCGCACATCGGCCACCGGGTTCATGCGGTAGGCCATGGCCCACAGCAGTGCGTCGGCGTTGTCTGGATCGATGTCCTCGTTGACCGCAATGCAGATCTTGCCGCAGTCGCCTTTGAAAAAGGCCGAACCATACAAAGCGCGCCAGATTTCCGTCTTGGGTGTGTTCTTTTCAAACGTGATGATGGTCACGCGCAGCAAACCCGTCAACGGCTCGTGCAGCGACACCCGCTTGACGCCTTTGATCCCCAGTGCATTGCGCAGGTGGGCCAAGAACAAGGGCTCATAAGCCACGCGTTTGATCACGCTCGACTCGCTGGGTGCCACTTGGCTGATGTAGGAGGGGATCACCGGCTTGAAGCGATGGGTGATGGCCGTGATCTTCATGGGCAGGTTGAACTCTTCCAGTGCAACGTGTCCGTGGGACTCGCCAAATGGCGCTTCTGGCTCCAGAAATTCAAGGTCAATCAAGCCTTCGAGAACGATTTCGGCTTGCGCGGGTACGCGCAAGTTCACGGTGCGTGCCTGGGTCACTTCGATGGGCACACCTGCGAGACCGCCTGCCACATCGAACTCGTCCATGCCGATGGGTAATTTTTGAGGACCCATGAAGGCCACGAAGGGCGGGCAGCCTAAAACGATGGCGCACGGCATGGTTTTGTGCCCCGCTTTTTTCCAGGCTTGGTAGTGCAGGTAACCCCCGGCACCCCCCACGCGTGTGGCCATGCGAACCACCAGCCGGTCTGGGGCTTTGAGTGCGCAGCGGTAAGTGCCCATGTTTTGCACCCCCGTTTCGGGGTCCATGGTGATCACATTGGTGGCCGTGAGCGTGGGCGCGCTGTCAAAGCCCGGTGTTGAAATCGGAATGGGCAGCATGTCCAGGCCATGGCCTTCGCCTTGCAAAGCGTCACCTTCGTGGATGACCTCTTGGCATTCGGCTTGGGTCACCATCTTGGGGGCAATGGGGTGTGCAATGGCATGGTCCCAACGGGCTTGGATTTCTTCTACGCTGGAGCCCATGCCGACGCTGTAGATTTCGCGGTTGGCGGCCAGAGCGCCGACCACCACAGGCATGTCGTATTTGCGCCCTTGCGCATTGACGATGTTGGTGAACAAAAAGGCTTTGCGCTCTGCCTCATCCATGCCACCCACAAATTGCCAGCGCACCAGGGGATGGAGCTCGGAATCCTTGTCGATGGGGTGGTCAATGACTTGGAGTAGGCCGCGCTCTTTCAGCTGGGCCAAATGGTCGTGCAAGTCGGGGTAGCCGGTTTTGTTTTTGCTCATGGTGATCGAAACAATGGGTTGAACGTCGGATGATGCCCGCAAGTTAATTTTTGCGCATCAGGATGCCGTTGCAGGTTGGAGGAAATTTCACAAATCGGAACTCAGGTTTGCCATCCCATGGTGTGGGACAGCAGCTCAATGGATTGTTCGGTGTCTCGACCCTCGCGCAGCAGCCACTCCACAAAACTGGTCATGGCGGGGTTTGAATGGGCTGTTGCCGGGGTGTTGGCAAAGTATTGGCGCTTGCGTGCGCCGGTCAAACCAAAAGGCGCGCACAAACGCCCGGCAATGATGTCGTCGGCCACCAAGAACAAGGGCACCAACACCACACCCAAACCTTCGGCGGCGGCTTGCAAGGCAAAAAACATTTGCTCCAACTCCAGCTGCTGAGTCTGTAGGGGGGCCTTCAGGCCGGCCTCGGGCAACCACTCAGCCCAAGACAGGGGTTCCGTGGAGTAGCTGATCAGTGTCTGACCTGCCAAATCTGCCGGGGATTGAAGCCGCCCATTTTCCAGAAGGTCAAGGTGACAGATGGGCACGATGATTTCGGTCATGAACGGGACCGACGTCAGACCTGGTAAGGGATGGTGTCCAGCACGTATGGCGACATCGTAGGCGTGCTCTTCAAAATTCACCGGTGCTGTGGAAGTGGTCAGTTTCACCTCAATGCCGGTTTGTTTTCTTTGAAAAGCCGAGATGCGAGGAATCAACCAACGCATGGTGAAGGTCGGTGGCGCATTGATGCGCAAGGCGGTGGGGTCGCTTTGCTCCAGCAGTTGCATGGAGGTCACGGCGATGCGGTCCAGCGCAGGGGTGACGGCGGCGAAAAATGTGCGTCCCGCCTCGGTCAATGTGACTTGTGATTGCGAGCGGTTGAACAAAGGCGTGGCCAGCCAGCTTTCCAGTGTGGCGACTTGTTTGCTCACAGCACCGTGGGTCACGCACAACTCTTTGGCCGCCTTGGTGAAGCTGACGTGACGGGCCGCGACTTCAAAAGCGCGAACAGCGTTGAGTGGAGGAAGTTTTCTCATGACTGGCCCACATTTTGTCCTTAAATAGTCGGTAATTATGTGAGAAAAACTCTTGGTATGTGAGTTAACTTGGATTGCGTGGAGTTTCGGGCAGCATCAAAATTAAAACGATAAAAAAGGAGTTCGGCGTGATAAATGATCCCACTTTGAGGCGGGAAACCCGATGAAGGCGGCACCATTCGACTATGTGCGCGTGGACCATCTTGATGCGGCATTGACCCTGCTTGACGCGCATGGTGGCGACGCCAAACTGATCGCCGGCGGCCAAAGTTTGGTGCCCATGATGGCCATGCGCTTGGCGCGTCCGGCCTTTTTGGTGGACATCCACCGGTTAACCGACTTGCAAGGTCTTGTTCGCCACACCGATGGCATCTCAACCGGTGCGGGTGTGCGGCAAGCGCAAATGGAAAGCCATGCCGATGTGATCACGGGCTTGCCCTTGGTGAAACAGGCGCTTCGTTGGGTGGGGCATCAGCAAACACGCAACCGTGGCACGGTCGGTGGCAGTTTGGCTTATGCCGATCCTTCTGCCGAACTGCCCTTGGCGGCCATGGTGCTGGACGCACAAATCCACATTCAAAGCCTGGCTGAAAAAAGGGTGGTGCCTGCGGCCGATTTCTTTCTCGGTCCCATGTTCACAGCGGTGGGTGATGCCGAATGCCTCACCCGCATTGATTGGCCTGTGTGGTCGGGTGGGCGCGTGGGCTGTGCGTTTGAAGAGACGGCCATTCGGCACGGCGATTTCGCCATGGCTTCTGCGGCGTGTCAGATCCAGCTCAACGCGGAAGGTCAAATTTTGCGTTTGAGCCTGGGTGCGGGGGGTGTCTCGGGAACCCCCTTGGTCTTTGGCGCATTGACGGATGCCATGATCGGAAAAACCCTGACCTCAGACATGGCGAAAGATTTGGCCCAAGCGGCGGCACGCTTGTGTGACCCCGGCAGCGACATGCATGCTGGAGCAGCTTACCGGACACATTTGGTCGGTGTTTTGCTGGAACGTGTATTGATTCAGTCTGCACAACAGGCGTCTTTGAACGCCGCGTGACCAGACATGAGAGTGAAAAAATGACAACTCAACATGACATCGAGATTCGGGTGAATGGCGTGCTGCAACAGCGCCGGGTCGAACCTCGGACCACGCTGGTCGACTTTTTGCGCGATGAACTGGGCTTGACGGGCACCCATGTGGGCTGTGAGCACGGGGTGTGTGGCGCCTGTACCGTCATGCTCGACGATCAGCCTGTGCGCTCTTGTTGCATGTTCGCGGTGCAAGCGGACGCATTGAGTGTGACCACGGTGGAGGGCCTGGCGCCCGAGCGCGGCCAGTTGTCCAAAATTCAAGATGCTTTTTGCGAAAAACATGCTTTGCAATGCGGCTATTGCACGCCCGGGATGCTGATCGCCTGCCAGTCCCTGATCAACCGTCATCCCCATCCCACCGAAGCGCAGGTGCGAGAGGCCATCAGCAGCAATCTGTGCCGCTGTACCGGATACCAGCAAATTGTGGATGCTGTGATGCACGCCACTTCGCCACAAGGACACACCCATGGCTGAGCCCTCGAGCAATTTCCGTTTTATTGGCAAGCACCGCCGGGCTGTTGAGCACAAACGTTTTGTGGTGGGCAAAGGCCAGTACGCCGCTGACATTCAAAAAGTGGGCATGCTCCATGTGGCCTTGGTGGCCAGTCCTTACGCCAGCGCCAAAATCGTGTCCATCGATGCCAGCCGCGCATTGGCCATGCCGGGGGTGCACGCTGTGCTCACGGGGGAAGAGCTGCGCCAAGGCACCGAGCCCACCTTGCCGGGCGTGGACGCGCCACAGGTCACGCGTTACCCCATGGCCTTCGATGTGACCCGTTACGCGGGTGAATGGGTGGCTGCTGTGGTGGCCGAAACCCGTGCCTTGGCAGAAGACGCAGCGGAGCTCGTCGCCGTTCGGTACGAAACCTTGCCTTTTATCGTCGACCCCGAGGCCGCGATGGCACCAGGTGCGCATTTGGTGCATCCGGCGCACGGCTCGAATGTGATTTTTCAACGCAAATTCTTGTGGGGTCCGGTGGACGAAGATTTTGCGAAATGTGACCACCAGTTGAGTTATCGCGTTCGCTGGGCGCGCAATTCGACCGTGCCCATTGAGACCTTTGCGGTGATGTGCGACTGGAACGATGCCACAGGTGTTTTGGATGTGTGGGCGTCGATTCAGATGCCCAAATTCCCAGATCAGTTGGCCAAGGCCTTGCGCTTGCCGGGCAATGCCGTTCGGGTGCATTTCGATGTGGATGTGGGCGGAAGTTATGGCGTCAAGCGCGGACTCAAGCATTCGGTGCTGGTGGGGTTTTTGGCCCGCAAGCTGGGTCGACCCGTGCGCCTCATCGAGGACCGCATTGAGAACATGCGCGGTGGTGACATGCAAGGCCCGGACCGCATTTTTGATGTGACTTTGGGATTCCAAAAAGATGGCACTTTGCGCAGCATGCGCATGCGGGCCTTGGACGACATCGGGGCGTATTCGGGCCGCTCACCTTTGCAGCTGGGCAAGCCTGTGGGCGCGATCGTGGGTCCGTATCGGATTCAAAGTGTGGAGTACGACGCCATTGCCGTCATGACCAACAAAACCCCGCAGGAAGCGGTGCGTGGTTTTGGCCAAGCCCCCACCAATTACGCCATTGAAACCGGGCTGGACAAAGTGGCGCGCTTTTTGAACATGGACCGGATTGAATTGCGCCGTCGCAACATGATTGGGAAAGACGAGTTCCCTTACCTGATCCCCAGCGGGACCCATTACGACTCGGGTGATTACGATACGGTGATGACCAAGGCCTTGAATGCGGCCCCTTTTGACAAAATTGTGGCCGAGCGCGATGCCTTGCGCAGCCAGGGCTGGTTGGCCGGGATTGGCATTGCCACTTGCCTTGAGCCATCGGGTGGCAATTCGTCTTTCGAGCCGCTTTTTAACCCCAAGAATCAAACCACCACTTGGATGGATTCGTGCCTGGTGCGGGTGGACTTGGCGGGCACTGTCACGGCACTGATGGGGACTTCGACGTCGGGGCAAGCCCATGAAACCATGGTGTCCACGGTGGTGGCTGAAATCTTGCACCGCGAACCCGACAGCATCCGTGTTTTGCACGCCGATTCGCTCAATGCCTTGCCCTCCAACAGCCCGGTGGGCAGCCGGATGGCCATCATGCTGGGCGGTGCTGCGGCCGGTGCGGCCAAAAAAATCAGGTCAAAACTGCTCCACATTGCTGCTTTCAACTTGGGCGTTGCGCAGGAAGACTTGGTCTATGAGGGCGGACATGTGGCCGCCCGAAACGATGAGAAAAAGTGCTTGAGTTGGGATGCCTTGATCGAGATCGCGCACCGCAAGTTCCATCTTTTGCCCGAGGGCATGGAGCCTGGTCTGCAAGAGAAGTTTGTGTGGGAGGTGCCCACGGGCGGCATGTTGCCTACAGAGGATGGTCGGGTGCAAATGTACCCCTGTCATTCGTTCGAAGCCCATGTGATTTTGGCCAGCATCGATCCGGGGACCTGCAAGGTCAGCATTCGGCGCTATGTCTGCGGCCACGATTGCGGCGTGATGATCAGTCCGGATGTGGTGCACGGCATGACCTATGGTGGCATTGCCCACGGACTGGGGGCAGCGCTGATGGAAAAGTTTGCCTTCTCAGAAGAGGGGCAGTTGATGTCGGGCACCTTCATGGATTACCTGTTGCCCAGTTCGGCCGAAGTCCCGGCCATCACCATCGTGGACCATTGCACGCCCTCACCTTTGACCGAATTTGGTCAAAAAGGCTCAGGTGAAGCGGGTTATTTGGGTAGCCCCGCCGCCATTGCCAGCGCCGTCAATGATGCGCTCGCGCCTTTGGGGGCTTCGATCGATCACCTGCCCATGACGCCCCAAGCCATTTGGACAGCATTGCAAAAAACACAAGGAGCGATCGCATGAAGTTTGCCGTTGAACACCTGCGCGTGCGGGGGGCAGCCGGAGATATCGCAGTCCATGTACAGGGCCCTGATGCCGGTACCCCGGTCTTGATGACCCACTCCATTTTGTCCTCGAGCATGATGTGGGAGGCGCAAGCCCAACTGCTGGCCGATCGGGGGATGCGTGTCATTCGTGCCGATACGAGAGGCCATGGGATGTCTCAAGCCTCTGTTGCGCCTTACACCATGCAGGACCTGGTGGATGACAGCTTGGCCGTGCTGGATGGCCTACACATCACGCGCGCGCATTACGTGGGCCTGTCTTTGGGCGGCATGAGTGGATTTGGCTTGGGCTGTCTGCATCCGGATCGTTTGTTGAGTTTGTGTTTGTGCGATGCACGGGCAGACATGACGCCTGCGATGGCAGTGCCTTGGGATGAGCGCATTGCCCTCGCTCAGGCTGCAGGTTGCCAAGCTTTGGCCAGTGCCACTGCCGAACGTTGGTTTGGGCGCGCATTTTTGGATGCACACCCTGCCATTGAGCAGCAATTCCTGCAGGCGATTGGCATCACATCGGTGGCCGGCTTTGAAGGCTGTGCCCGAGCCATCCAAGGCCTCGATTATTTAGGCCAGGTGGGCTCGATTCGAGTGCCCACCACCCTGATTGTGGGCGCCAACGACGGCCCCTTGCCACAAGCCATGCAAGGACTGAAAGACCTGATCCCCTCGGCTGTGCTGGAGATCATTGCCGATGCCGGACACCTTCCCAACATCGATCAGCCTGCTGCTTTCAATGCAGCTTTGCTGCGGCATTTTGCCGCCTTCTTTTGAACATCAAACCCTGAAAGGAATCCACCATGAACCCTCAAATCCTGATTGAACAAGATGGCCGCATTCTGCGTGTCAAATTCAACAGAACACAAGACAATGGTGTCTCGGACAGCATGGCCGGCGCACTCGCTGAGGCTGTGCTCAAGGCACACGAAACCTCCGATTGCGTGGTGCTTTCGAGTGTGGGCCCAGATTTTTGTACCGGCCGCATTCGCGATGCTGCCAACCCACCTTCGCCAGAAGCTTACTCGCGTCGCCCAGAGTACGACCATATTTTCAACAGTTACAAAGCCTTGCGCAGCTGCCAAGTGCCGGTGATTGGCGTGATTGAGGGGCGTTGCATGGGTTTTGGTACGGCGATCGCGTCCTTGTGTGATGTGTCCTTTGCCAGTGACCAGGCCACCTTCAACATTCCTGAAATCGCGCACAACGTCATGCCCACCATGGTCATGTCCGCGATTTATGACCGGATGAACCGGAACGCCATTTTGTGGATGGCCTATTCCGCCGACTTCATCGATGCCAAGCAGGCTCAAAATTTTGGCATTGTGAGCAACGTGGTGGCGGCGGACAAACTGCATGCAGAAGTCGACCGATTCACGGGTTTGTTGCTCAGCCGACCCCGCCCAGCGATCTTGGGCCTCAAGGAGTATTTGCGCGTAGCGCCACGCATGGACGAGCAAGGCGCTATCGATTACGCACGCAGCATGCATTCCATGGTGAATACGGCTGCTGAAATGAAGAAAAAAGCGCACTGAGCAGGCCATGGACATCATTGGTCAACAAGTCATTCCAGCATCGCGTGAGGTGGTCTGGACCGCACTCAACGATCCTGTCGTTCTGAAGGCCTGCTTGCCAGGTTGCGAATCGGTGGAGCAAGTCAGTCCCGATGCGTTTCAGGTGGTCATCAAGACCGCTATCGGCCCCTTGAGGGCGCGCTTTGAGGGCAGTTTGAAAATGACGGACGTCATGGCTCCTGAGTCATGCGTCATGCATTTTGAAGGCCAAGGTGGCGCTGTGGGTTTTGGCAAGGGCACATCGGTTGTGCGTTTGCGAGAGACGGCCGATGGCACCGAACTCTCTTACGAGGCCAAAGCGCAAATTGGTGGCAAATTGGCGCAAGTCGGATCGAGACTGATCGACAGTGTGGCCAAAAAAATGGCCGATGATTTTTTCAAAGCTTTGCGGAAACAGCTGTTGCCACCTGAGCCCGAGGCGCAGGTCCATGCGGTGCCCGCTTTGAAGGCCGGTCCCGCATTGCTCGAACCCTCGTCACCGGTTCAAGGCGATGCGCCCGCAGCTGCCGTTCAAACTGTGAATCCGTACCCGTCTTCGGGTCATGGTCCTGCCATGGTTCCTGCTTGGTGGTTGGCACCCGCCGCTGTTTTGGGTGCTGCGCTGGCCATTGCCGGTGCCAACCTCATTCGCTGATTCCCCTCATTAGGATGCGCCATGAATGCTTTCCACTTTTCCAGACGGACACTGTTGGCTGCTGCGGCCAGCACAGCCTTGAGTCCCCTGGCTTTTGCCCAGACATCCGGTTCTGGCAAGGTTGTGAAAATGATCGTGGGCTTTCCCGCTGGGCAAGCCACAGACATGGTGACACGCGTGCTCGCTGAGCGCTTGCGCGCTCTGACCGGGGACAGTTACATCGTTGAAAACCGGCCGGGCCAGGGGGGCAGTTTGGCACTGAGCCAATTGGCCAAGTCACCCGCCAACAGCTTGACACTGATGGTGGCCCACATGTCTGCGGCAGCCACCAATCCGCACATTTATGGCTCGGTGGGCTACGACACATCCAAAGATTTTGAGGCCTCAGGGCTGGTCGGTGACCTGCCCTTTGTGCTGGTGTGCCACCCCTCTTTGCCGGTCCAAAATTTGCAAGAGTTGGTGGCGTATGCCAGAGCCAACCCTGACAAACTCAACAACGCTTCTTCTGGCAATGGCACGGTGTCGCATCTGGCGATGGAGGAAATCAAGCGCAAGGCGGGTTTGAAAATCATGCACATTCCTTACAAGGGCAGCGTCGCCGGGCTCACCGACGTGATTTCTGGCAACGTGTCCATGGCCTTAGAGACCGCCTCGGCTGTGCGCAGCCATGTGGAGTCTGGCCGCCTGAGGGCGCTGGCGGCGGGCAGTGCCAAGCGTTTGGGTGGTGTATTGGCGAATGTGCCCACCCTCATGGAACAGGGCTTTCAAGACTTCACGGCCACCACTTGGTTGATGGTCCTTTACCCGGCAGGAACGCCCAAAGCCGTGGTTGAAGCCACCCATGCCGCGTTGAATGCGGTCGTGTCTCAGCCCGAGGTAGAGCAAAAGTTGGTGTCTTTGGGGCTGCAACCGCGCTTAAGCAAAACCACGGATGAAGCTGCGGCCTACCTGCGCAGCGAATACAAAAACTGGGGCGAGATCGTCAAACGAAGTGGCGTGCCGAAGGAGATGTGATCGTTCTGTGCTCAGTGGGCTGGGGTTGTATACAGAGGAGACAAAAATGAAAACTTTTCAACACGCCAAAAAGCTTCGTTTGGGCTTGTACGTCACAGGCCTTTTCTGGGCGTTGCAGTCGGTGTCTTGGGCGCAAACCGCCACACCTTCTGCGCTGATGCAATATGACAAGCCGGATCGCCAACAAAAGTTGCTGGATGCGGCCAAAGCTGAAGGCAATTTGACCGTTTATACGGCTTTCAGACCCTCTGATCTGCCGTTGATCTTGGCCCCTTTTGAAGCCAAATATGGCATCAAGGTGAAGGCTTGGCGGTCCGGCAGCAACAACGTGACGCAGCGTGTGCTCCGTGAAGGGACGAGTAAGAAGTCTGAGGTCGACTTGATCATGATGCCAGCGAGTGAGATGGCTTATGTTTGGAGCGAGAAGTTGCTTCAGCCCGTGAGCTCGCCTTTTCACAAGGACATGATGGCCTCCACCTTGCCTGCACACAACGGTTGGGCCGTCCCATTTTTGAACGTCACGGTGCACTCGTACAACACCAATTTGTACAAAAAAGAGGACCTGCCGAAAACTTACCAAGATTTGTTGCACCCGAAATGGAAGGGCAATCTGGGCGTGGAGGCCAAAGCTGAGGAATGGTTCACGCGTGTCGTGGCCAGTTATGGCGAAGAGCAGGGCTTGAAATTGTTCAAAGACATTGTGGCGCGCAATGGCATCACCCCCCGCGTTGGGGCCTCGCTCTTGCACAACATGGTCATTGCAGGCGAGGTGCCTTTGGCACTGACAACCTACATTGACCTGCCTGCCAAAGACAAACGTGCCGGCAAACCGGTGGACTGGTTCGCCATGTCGCCCGTGGTGGCTCAGGGTTTTGCAGTGGCGGTGGCCCAGAGAGCACCAAATCCTCATGCGGCTTTGCTTTTCTATGACTACATGCTGTCACCAGAAACCCAAAAACTGTTGGCGAGTTTGCACTTCTTACCGACCAACACGCAGGTGCCATCGCCCTACCCTGAATTGAAGGTGGACATCGTGGATCCGGTGGCGACACTGGCCAACTTCACCAAGTGGAGCAAGTTGTTCGAAGACACGGTGACCAAACCGATCAAGTAATACCCATTGACCGCTGAACAAGGTCTGAAAGCGTTTTGCCATGAAAAAAAATCCATCTCCAACATCTACCGCAGCCAAAAAGCCAAGTGCCAAGAAAACAACGGCCACGACGAGCCAGCACCCTGCGCGCGCTTATCGCGATTTGCATGAACACATCAAAGCGCTGGATGAGGCCGGCCTTCTGGTGACCATAGACCGGCCGATCAACAAAGACACCGAACTGCATCCGCTGGTCCGTTGGCAGTTCAGAGGGGGCATTGCCGAGCCTGATCGCAAAGCCTTCTTGTTCACCAACGTGGTGAATGGCAAAGGAAAAAAATACGATATTCCCGTGGTGGTCGGGGCCTTGGCCGCCAATCGAGAAATCTACAGTGTGGGCATGGGTTGCAAGATTGAGGACATCGGTAAAACATGGACCCATGCCATCAACAACCCGATCCTTCCCAACGTGGTGACCAGCGCGCCCTGTCAAGAGATCGTGGTGCAAGGCAAGGACTTGCTCAAGCCGGGTCAGGGCGTGGACAGCTTGCCCATCCCGATTTCCACGCCAGGTTGGGACAATGCGCCCTATACAACCTTGTCGCAGTACATCTCCAAAGATCCGGAGACCGGCATTCAGAACATGGGCATTTACCGTGGCCAGGTCAAGTCACCCACACGCCTGGGCATGAACCCTTCTCTTGAAAACCAACCGGGCATTTACACCCATTGGGAGAAGGCCAAGGCCAAGGGGCAAAAACTGGCGGCTGCTGTGATTTTGGGTTGCCCGCCCAGCGTGGCTTTTACCTCTGCACAAAAGTTGGCAGAAGACACCGATGAGCTGCATGTCGCGGGCGGGCTGGCCGGCTCACCCATCAATGTGGTGAAGTGCAAAACGGTGGATTTGCTGGTGCCCGCCGAAGCTGAAATCGTGATTGAGGGTTACATCAATACCGAGTGGCTGGAGCCTGAGGCCCCCTTTGGTGAGTCCCATGGGCATGTGAATTTGCAAGAGTTCAATGCGTACATGGAGGTCACGGCGATCACCCGCCGAAAAGATGCTATTTTGACCTCCATCATTTCTCAGGTCACGCCCTCAGAGTCCAGTTTGATCAAACGCGTTGCACTCGAGCCGGTGTTTTTGAACCACTTGAAAAAGCAGTTGGGTATCAAAGGCGTGGTCAAGGTGTCGATGCATGAGCCTTTGACCAATTTGCGCAAAGTGCTGGTGGTGGTGGTGAGCCGAAAAACACCACCCACCGAGGTTTGGCGTGCCTTGTATGGCGCAGCCGCTTTGCTGCGCTCAGGCGGCAAGATGGTGGTGGCCGTGAACGAGGACATTGATCCAGACAATGCCGATGCCTTGTTGTGGGCCATGAGTTACCGGGCGAACTTTGCGCTTGACCTGCAGGTTCTGCAAGGGCGAGACCCGGGACACGGTCCACGCAGTCCACGCAACAACGGGGTTGATGGCTCTTTGTTGATTGACGCGACTTTGAAAGACGATTTCCCACCCATCGCTTTGCCCAAACGGGAGTTCATGGAAAACGCCAAAGCCATTTGGGAAGAGTTGGGCTTGCCCAAACTCAAGCCGGAAGCGCCATGGTTTGGCTACTCCCTGGGCGACTGGAGCGAGCGCAATGAGCAAATGGCACAGCGTGCCGTCAAAGGCGATTACTTCATCACGGGTGAAGAAATCGCTTTGCAGCGCCGCCGGGATGTGGCGATGAACACGGAGATCAAACACCTCATGGAAGATGGCAGCAGTTTGGGGCAATTGGTGACCCCAGCTGCCGCCAAGCGGCGCAGACCAACAGCTTCTGGGGTGGTGCCGAAAAAAGCGAAGGTCGAGGTCAAGGCCAAGGCCGCCAAGACCGAGAAGACCGTGAAAACCTCTAAAGCGGTCAAACCTGCTGCCCGAGTCAAAACAAAATGAACCGAAGGCTGATGTTTTAAGCACAGCGCTACAGGCCAGTCAAATGAATAGGAGTTCGTGTGGAAAGCCCTGAACAAAACCAAATATTGACCCAAGTCGGTCGGGGAACGCCCATGGGCGAATTGATGCGGCGTTATTGGCAGCCGATCGCCGCCGCGGTAGAGATGCAGGACAAGTGGACCAAGCGCGTGCGGTTGTTGGGAGAGAACCTGGTCTTGTTCAAGGACCGGCAGGGGCGCTTGGGGCTGATTGCCGAACAATGCCCCCACCGCAGGGCTTCGTTTGCCCATGGCATTCCAACGCAAAACGGCATCCGTTGCCCTTACCACGGTTGGGAGTTTGGACCCCAAGGCGAGTGTCTGAACCAGCCCAACGAGAAGGAAAATCCGGCTTTTCGTGCCACGGTTTCGACCGATGCCTATCCGGTGCAGGAGTTGGGGGGATT
Source organism: Limnohabitans sp. 15K (assembly GCF_002778285.1). Taxonomy (GTDB): domain Bacteria; phylum Pseudomonadota; class Gammaproteobacteria; order Burkholderiales; family Burkholderiaceae_C; genus Limnohabitans_A. The sequence continues at coordinate 1,483,405 of NZ_NESM01000001.1, read as the reverse complement.
GCTGTTTGCTTATATGGGCCCTCAGCCCCAACCTTTGCTGCCGCGTTTTGACGGTTTTGTGGCCGAGGGCACGATCCGCATGATGGGCCGTGTCATCTTGCCGGTGAACTGGTTGCAGGTGATGGAAAACTCACTCGATCCCATTCACACCGAATGGCTGCATGGCCATCACTACGAGTTCCTCAAAGAGCAAGAGGGGGTCAAAGTGGCGATCAGTGCGCACCACGAAAAAATCGACTTCAAAGAGTTTGAATACGGCATCACCAAACACCGTTTGCTGGCAGGCCATTCGGAGGACGATGACGATTGGAAAATCGGTCATCCCATTGTTTTTCCGAACATGCTGGCGGTGGGCAACGGTGATGAGAAATCCCGCTATTACTCCTTCCAAATTCGCGTGCCGGTCGATGATGAGCACACCATGCACCTTTGGTACAACGCCTATGTCCCCCCAGCGGGTAAGGCTGTGCCACCGCATTTGCTGGAGAAGGTGCACATCTATGACGTGCCCTATTTGGATGCCGACGGTGAATTCATCGTCGACAACGTCGATGGTCAAGACATGATGGCTTGGGTGTCACAAGGCGCGATTGCTGACCGCAGTCGTGAGAACCTGGGGGCCACAGACAAAGGCATCGCCTTGTACCGCCGGACACTGCGGCGTGAAATGAAAAAGGTGGAGGCCGGTCAAGACCCGATGGGTTTGGTGCGCGATCCTTTGCGCAACGCGCGCATCGACTTGCCCAACGAGAAAAAGAAGCACCACAACAGTGACGGTTTTTCGAGTTTCATGATGCGCACGCACGCGAAATATTCACCGATCGCCAAAGACTTGTCTCAACTTTTTGATTGAACTGGAAATGCCCCTCATGGACAGCACTGTTGCCAAACAAAAAGTGATCGATTCGGGTTTGATCCTGGATGCCGAGGGCTTGGGTGATTTGACCCGTGGCCATATGAGCATCAGGGTGCCGGGTGATCCCACGCATTTCTTCATGAAGCCTCACAGCATGGGCTTTGACGAAATCACCATGGACAACATGGTCCTGTGCGACCTGGACGGCGAAAAGGTGGGTGGTGGCGGACGCAAGCACAGCGAGGTGTACATCCACTCTGAAATTTTCAAATGCAGACCGGATGTCAACAGCGTCATTCACACCCACCCCAGCCATGCCGTGGCTTTGTCAGCAACTGGGCAAAACCTGCAACCCATCAGCCAGCCCGCTGTGGCTTTTTCAGATGGCTTGCCCTATTTCCGCGACACGATCGATCTGATCCGGTCTCAGGCGATGGGTGCCGGCGTGGCCAAAGCTCTGGGCATGCACAAGGCGGTGCTCATGCGCAACCATGGCGTGGCTGTTGTGGGCGCCAGCATTGAAGAGGCCACCATTTTGACCATCATGCTGGAAAACGCGTGCCAGATTCAGTTGGCTGCGCAATCTGGGGGGGGCATTGGTGAACAGTTTGATGCCCAAAGCATCGAGCGCTTGCACTTCAACATCACCCGGTCGGAGCAGTACATCGTGAACTTCGAGTACCTCAAACGCAAAGCGTACCGCGCGTTGGGACGTGCCAGAACATCCTAAGAAGGGAAATGAAATGGCTTCTAATTTTCGCCAAATTCACAAGACTTTTTGCCTGGTCTTCTTGGCTGTTTTGAGTTTGAGTGGCGCGCCAACGCTGTGGGCGCAGAGCACTGAAGGCTCCAAAGCCGCTGCATCTGTGGCTGAATTGGCCACTTACACTGGCGCAGACCGACAGGCGCGCTTGATCGCCGGGGCCAAAAAAGAAGGCACGCTCACGGTCTACCATGTGTACCCGGCGCTGTCCAAGGTGATGGCCGCATTCACCCAGAAATACGACATCAAAACCAAGGCTTGGCGAGCGGGGTCTGAGGCTGTTCTGCAGCGGGTCATTTCCGAGGCCAGGGGCAACAAGTTCGAAGTGGACATCGTGCAAAACAATGCACCAGAAAATGAAGCCGCTTCGCGTGAAAAATTGTTGCAAGAAGTGCGCTCGGTATTTCACCAAGACTTGATCCCCCAAGCTGTTCCTGCACACAAAGAGTGGGTCGGCATCACCGTTGACGTTTGGATGGCCGCCTACAACACGGGCAAGATCAAGAAGGAAGATTTGCCAAAGACTTACGAGGATTTGCTCTCGCCCAAATGGAAGGGGCAACTGGGCATTGAAGGCAACAACCATGCATGGTTTGGCGCCTTGATGGCTCAGATGGGTGAAGACAAGGGGTTGGCACTCTTTAACAACATGGCGGCCAACAACGGGATTTCAGTGCGCAAAGGGCATTCGCTCCTGACCATGTTGGTCTCTTCAGGAGAGGTGCCTTTGGCGCTCACGGTTTACAGCTGGAATCCGGAGCAAGTCAAAGCCAAGGGGGCCCCCGTCGAAGGCCTGGCACTGCAGCCTTTGATGGCGCAACCCAGTACCATTGCCCTGCTCAAAAAATCACCCAACCCGCATGCAGCCTTGCTGTTTTACGAGTTCTTGTTGAGTGATGGACAAAAGCTGTTGGCCGATGACAAATTTGTACCCACCAGCAAAAAGATTGAACACCCTTTCACCCAAACCCCTGTCAAATACATCGACCCTGCCATGGCCATTGACATGCAAGCCAAGTGGACCAAGATGTTTGAGGACACCGTGACCAAACGGGCCAAGTGACCGACAAGACAAGGCCATGATGGACCACCCTGTTGTACGCATTGGCTTGGTCGGTTTCGGGGCCGCTGGGCAGGCTTTTTTGCCGGCGCTTGACAAGCATCCGGGGTTCAAACTGGTGGCCATTGCTGAGCCTGTGGCGCATGTGCGTGAAGGCTTGCAAAACCGCTTCCAGGTGGCGCTTTACGACAGCCTGGATGCGTTGTTGGCGCATTCAGGCTTGGACGCGGTTTACTTGGCAACACCCACCGAGTTGCACGCCAGTCAGGTGGTGATGTGCGCTCAACACGGCAAGCATGTGCTGGTGGAAAAACCCATGGCCACTGGCCTGTCGGACGCGCGCACCATGGTGAGCGCTGCTGAAGAAGCCAAGGTGGTCTTGTTGGTGGGACATTCCCACAGCTTTGACCGACCTGTTCAGGCCATGAGGAACATCATTGATTCTGGCGAGCTGGGGCTTGTCCGCATGGTCAATACCTGGTGCTTTACCGATTGGATGTACCGGCCCAGACGATCTGACGAGTTGGATGTTGCCAAAGGCGGTGGTGTCACCTTTCGCCAAGGCGCACACCAGTTCGACATTTTGAGATGGTTGTGTGCGGGTCAAGTGAGCTGTGTGAAGGCGCGTGCTTTTGACTTTGATCCAGACAGGTCCTCCGTAGGGGCGCACACGGTGTTCCTTGACTTTGACAACGGCGCAGCGGCCACAGCCGTCTACAGTGGCTATGCAGGTCTTTCGAGCATGGACCTGGGGTTTTCAATCTCGGAGTGGGGATTTGCGCAAAGCCCTGAAGACCGCCCTTGGGCACGCAAACTGCAAGTCGCACTGGACCCTCAGCAGGAGCGTTTGGCTAAAGAAAAACGGGCGGTTCACGCCATTCCTGACCGTGCGCCCTTTCAGCCCTTTTTTGGTTTGACGGTGGTGCATTGTGAAAAAGGCGACATCCGGCAAACGCCAACAGGCTTGAGAATTTCAACGGCGATGGGTTCGCGTGAGGTTCTGCTGCCCAATGACCTCAGCCCCAGAGATCTGGTCTTGATGGAGTTTCATGACGCCATCTCAGGTCGTGCAGCGGCTGTGCACGATGGCCGATGGGGCTTGGCCACTTTAGAAGTGTGCGAGGCCGTGATGGCCTCCAGCGTTTCGGGCCGTGAAGTGGTTTTGCAACCTTCTGATTGAAGGTTTAGCCCAATTTAAATTGGGTGGCTTTGATGGCCGCAGACCAACGCTTGACTTCCTCGGCCATGAACTGATCGGGGTCCGTCAGGTTCATGGCTTCCGAACCGGAGCGCTCCAACTCCTGCGTGAAAGCCGGCGTGGCGTGGACTTTGGCGTGGGCTGTTTTCAAATAATCCAGCACGTCTCGCGGGGTATTGGCGGGGGCAAAAATCGCGTTGAAGACCTGAACACGCATTTCGGGGAAGCCTGCTTCTACCGAGGTCGGAATGTCGGGTGCCACTTTCAACCGGTTGTCACTGTTCACACTCAAGATCTTGATTTTGCCGGCACGGTGTTGGGCCAGGACGGCCGAGGACATGATGGTCGTGATCAGTGGAATGTGACCAGCAATCACGTCTTGCAAGGCAGGGCCACCGCCTTTGTAGGGCACATGCTGCACATCCAGTTTGCCGCCCAATAACTTGAACAGCTCACCGGTCAGATTGGTGATCGTCCCTGGACCGGCCGAGCCGTAGGCGTATTTGCCGGGATTGGCTTTGAACAGGGCCACCAGCTCACGCGTGTTGTTCACAGGCAAATTGGGGTTGACGATGATGCAGGTCGGATTTTGGCTGATGGTGCCGACCATCACGAAATCCTTGACGGGATCATAAGTCGGCGATGAAGAAGCCAGTGGGTTGATGATTTGCGTTGTCGATGTGCCCAGCAGCAGGGTGTAGCCATCGCTCTTGGCGCGTGCAACGTCACTGGCACCAATGGCGCCGCCTGCCCCTGCTTTGTTGTCCACGACCAGGCTGGCCCCACTCGCGGCCGTGATGTGTTTGGTCCAGATGCGGCCAATGATGTCGCCGTCACCACCAGGTGCAAATGGCACCACCAATCGAATCGGGCGGTCTGGGTATTTGCTTTGGGCCTGCAAAGCGGTGGTGGAGAGCAGGCATGCGCCACCCCAAGCCAAGAACGTGCGTTTTTTCATAGGGCGAATATAAAAACAGAACGTCCTTGTAGGCAATGGCGATTACACCAGTTGTGAACTTATCTCATGCCGTAGGCCGACTGATTCATGTCCAGCAAACCTCAAGAGGTGACATGGGCGACCGAACGTTTGAAAACCAGCGGTTTGGCGTCGTATTTGATTTTGCACATCCAGTGCGACAAAGCCGAATCCAGGTGGTCTGCGTGCGACGGGAACCAGCGCGCCAATTCATTGGCCAAAGGCAGGCATTTTTCGGGGGCACCTTGGATGGCCAGTTCGCGCACGCCCGTGATGGAGGCCAGTACAGCGGCATGCTCGTCCATGTGGCAAGTACGGGGTGGAAATTCGGTGGCCATCATCCAATCGTCTTCTTGCTGGAAATGTGCGGTGGCGTGTTCCAGCAATTGGTCCATCAAAACCAGACAGTCTTGGGGTGCAGCGTTTTGAATGGCTGCAATGCAGGAGACAAATTCTTGATGGGTTTCGTCCATGGGACCAAAGCCCAAAAGAAAGTCATCTGACCAGTGGATGCTTGTCGTTGAGGTGTTCATGGTGGTTTATTTCAAGGTCAGCACAATGGCCAACACAAACAGGTAAATCAAAAGGAGTTTGCGAAACGTGTCTTCGGACAGTCGGTGACGCAGCGCTTTGCCTATTTTGAGCCCTAAAAACATGGGAATCAGGCCTAAGGCGGAAAGTCCTACCTCGACCCATCCAAAGCGTTCGTACCAGAGCATGGCCCCGTACATGGGGATGCTGCCCGCCAAGTAAATGATGCTGATGCTGCCAATGAACTGTTCACGGCTCAGCTTGAGGGCCATCAACAAGGTGATGATGAAGGGCCCCGTGAGTGAGGAGATGCCCCCCATCAAACCCGCCAAAGCACCGACCACAATGCAGGCCAAGTTTTCGAAGCGGGCTGGAACTTGCACGTTGGGTTTCAGACCCATCCAAGCCACTGCCACCAGCAAGCTGATGCCGATCAACAGGTTGAGGTGGCCCACACTCAAGCCAGAGCTGAATTTGACCGTCAGCAAGGTGATCACCATTTGCACCAAGATCAAACGACCAAAGCGTCGAATGCTGTAGCGGATGTTGCCGCCTTCGATGGCTTGCCACAAATTCGAGACCAGCACGGGCACCACCAGCAGGCCCATGGCTTGAGGGGCCGGTATGAGAAGGCTGAGTGTAGGGACCACCACGAGGGGCAAGCCGACCCCCATCGTGCCTTTGACGAAGCCGCCCATCGTGAAAAACAAGGCACAAAGCGACCACAGCACGACTTGTGCTGTGCTGAACTCCACGTTCATTGATCGGCTTTGAGGTCCGCTGCTTTCCCGGCCTTGGCCATGGCAGCGTTTTCAAGCTCAATGACTTTGGCATAGGCCTCGGGGGTAGAGCCCACCGGGTCGATGCCCGCGGTGGTGAGTTTCTCAATCACCTCCGGTGCTTTGACGGCCTGGGCAATTTCATCGCTGAGTTTTTTAACGATGTCGGGCGGTGTGCCTGCACGGGCCAAAACACCAATGGCGACAGAGAAGTCAAATTTGGGCACGGCTTCGGCAATGGCCGGGACATCCGGGGCCTGGTTGGAACGTTTGGCGTCGTTGCTGGCAATCAGTGTGACTTGGTTGGTTTTGACAAAACCGAGCATGGAGGGCAAAGCGGAGAACAAAAAGTCCACTTGCCCACCTACCAAAGCCGGGACCGATTGGCCCGATCCTCTGAACGGGATGTGGCGCAAGTCGAGTTTCATTTCGGCTTTCAAAGCCTCCATGGTCAAGTGGTGTGAGCTGCCAATCCCGGAAGAACCATAGGTGTAGTGGCCCGGCTTTTCCTTGACCTTGGCAAAGAAGTCTTGCAAATTTTTGACGCCACTTTTGGGGTGTGCCACCAAAAACAAAGGCGAGCGAGCAATCAAGGAAACCGGCATCAGTTCTTTGCCGGCGGTGTACTGCGCGCTTTTGTTGATTTGTGGCGTGATGGACAGCATGGAGCCGTCCGACACGATGAAGGTGTAGCCGTCGTTGGGTGCGCTCACCAGGTTTTGGTAAGACACAACACCGTTGCCGCCTGGTTTGTTGTCGACCACAAACGATTGCCCCAAGCGCTCCGTGAGCTTCTGGGCCACGATGCGGGCGACCGAGTCGGGCAGGCCACCGGCTGCGTAGGGAACAATGAACTTGACAGGCTTGTTCGGAAAAGTTTGACCTTGTGCGAGGGCCCATGAGGGCGAGAAGGCCAAGCCCACTGCCAGTGCAGCGAGTGCGCGACGGTTCATATCCATATCCTTGAAGCAGGTGAAAAGGTTCAGGGTGAGTGCGGTCTATTTTTTCTTAGCAATCTAAGATAAACTGATTTCATGAAATCATTGGCACTTTGTCAATGGTGTTTACCCACCTTGGTTGAAAGGCTTGAGACATGGACCCCACATCCGGCTGGATGCGACTCAAAATCACGGAGAAACGCGTGATCGCCAAGGACACCTATTGGTTGGCTTTGGCACACCCTGAAGGTTCAGCCTTGCCTGGGTTCGAAGCGGGTGCGCATGTGACCATGAAGATGCCCAATGGGGTCAACCGCCCCTATTCTTTGTGCGGAGACCCAGCGGACACGGGCCATTACGAAGTGGCCATCAAGCGTGAAGCGAACGGGCGCGGGGGCTCCATCAGCCTTGCCGATGGCACACAGGTCGGTGATTGGATGGATGTCTCTGCCCCCGTCAATGCGTTCAGCTTGGATGCAAAAGCCAAAAGCTTTTTGCTGGTGGCCGGCGGCATTGGCATCACGCCGATGCGCGCCATGTTGCAGCAATTGCAAGCCGAGGGTTTACGGGCATTCAAGCTGGTTTACCTGACGCGAGATGCAGACAGCACGGCGTTTTTGGATGAATTGAATTCCGAGGCCTGGGCCGGCAAAGTGATGGTTCACCATGACCAAGGGGATGCCCAGAAGGCATTTGATTTGTGGAAGTTGTTTGATAAGCCTGTTACAGGATGTCATGTGTATTGCTGCGGCCCCCAGCGGCTGATGGACGAGGTCAAAGACATGACGGGCCACTGGCCCAGCAGCTCGGTGCATTTCGAAAGTTTTGGCTCAGGCAACGCACTGCAGACGGATGACCGTGAGTTCACAGTGGAGTTGGCGCGCACTGGCAAGACAGTCCGGGTGGGCGCAGGCCAAAGTTTGCTCGACGCCTTGCGAGGCGAACGCGTGCTGGTGCCCAGTTCTTGCGAAAGCGGCACCTGTGGTTCTTGCAAAGTCACCTTGCTCGAGGGTGAGGCCGATCACCGCGACTTTGTGTTGATGGACGACGAAAAGAGCCAGCACATCATGGTGTGTGTTTCCCGGGCTTGCAGTGCGCATTTGGTGCTGGATCTATGAGTGTTGAACAGCCATTGAGGGTGGGTGTTCTGGGTCTGGGCCGTGCCTTTACTTTGATGCTGCCCACTTGGGCCGCAGATCCGCGCATTCAACTGGTGGCTTGTTGTGACCCCCACGACAATGCCACCGCACTTTTCCGTGAACAATTTGGCGCGCAGGCGCATGAAAGTGCGCAGGCCTTGTGCGCAGACCCGAACGTGGAGTGGGTTTACATTGCGACGCCGCATCCATGGCACGAGGCACATGCGGCCTTGGCGGCGGCGCATGGCAAACACGTCTTGGTTGAAAAACCGATGGCCTTGAGCTTGGCCGAATGTGATCGCATGATCCATGCGGCCAAGCAAGCGGGGACGCACTTGGTGGTGGGGCACAGCCACAGTTTTGACCGTCCAGTGGGCTTGGCTTTGGACCTGATTCGAAGTGGTCGTTACGGGCAGGTGCAATCGGTGCTGGCATTCAATTTCACCGATTTTTTGTACCGCCCACGCCGACCGGAAGAACTGAACACGGCGCAAGGCGGCGGTGTGGTCTTCAGTCAAGCGGCCCATCAAATTGACGTGGTCCGTTTGTTGGCCGGTGGCTTGGTGACTTCTGTGTATGCCCGAACGGGTGCATGGGACAAGGCTCGAGCCACAGAAGGTGCGTATGGCGCATTGTTGAATTTTGAGTCCGGCGCTTTTGCACAGGTTCATTACAACGGTTATGGTTTTTTCGATTCGGACGTTTGGATGGACCAGGTGGGGGAATTGGGCCAAATCAAAAAGCCCTTGACGCACCAAGCCACGCGGCAAAAGCGCATCGGCGCGAGCGATGAAATGCGGGAGGTCGCACAAAAGGCAGAGCGCAATTACGGCGGGCCTGCTTACACTCCGAGCGCTTCGCATGACACCGCAGGATTTCAGCACTTCGGGCCTGTGCTGGTGTCATGCAGCCAGGCCGATTTGCGCCTCACCCCACAAGGTGTGGAGGTGCATGATGTGCACGGCGTGCAGTTGGTGCCTTGCGCTGCCATGGACATCCCGCGTCAAGAGGTGGTGGATGAGCTGTGGTCGATTGCACGCCACGGCGCTTCGCCTGTGCATGGTGGCGCTTGGTCCAAAGCCACCATGGAGGTGTGCCTGGGTATCTTGGCGTCCGCCCAACAAGGTCAGCCGATCACCATGCAACACCAGACGGCTTCCTATTCACCCGTTTAAGCCATGTCTTCACGATCCAACGAAACCCAAAAACTGTTGCAGCATTGGCGCGAGTCTGTCCCCAATGACCGCTTGGCCCACTTGATCCGAGATGTGGGGCGTGCTCAGATGCGCGCCTTGCAATTGAGGCTGAGTGCTCACGGTGTTTCTTTTGGCCATTGGACGTTTTTGCGCATCCTTTGGATCAAGGACGGGTTGACACAAAAAGAGTTGAGCGATTTGGCCGGGGTGATGGAGCCCACAACCTTCAGTGCGGTCAAGGCCATGGAAGGCATGGGCCTGATTGAGCGTCGCCAGATGTCGGGCAACCGCAAAAACATGCATGTGTTCTTGACGGTTTCAGGCCGCGCGCTCGAAAAGGACTTGGTGCCCTTGGCCGAAGAGGTCAACCGCATCAGCGTGGAGGGCATCAGCGAAGCATCGATCGCCGAATTGAGGAGCACCCTGCTGACCATGATTGAAAATCTGGTCAAGGCAGAGGCTCAAGCGATGCTGGCGGATGCCGGCACTTCAGATGCTGTATGACTCGTAAGTCGAGGGGTCAAACAGCTCTTCGATGGCCATGCGTTTGCTGGACAGGCCTTGAGCATGGTGGTGGTGCAAAAAGGCATCCAAAGTCTTGCGGTTGCCTTCGACGCCATAGGACCAGAAATCATGGCCGAGGGTGTCGCGCGCCGCTTTGAGTTGCTCCTCCACAAAGGGCAGCGTGACTTTGGTGGCCGAGGTGTCTTCCAGCAACTCCAGTGCTTTTTGTTTGGATTGACTGAAGGCCTTGAATACCGCGCCCGGCAACCAGCGGTGCTGCGCAGCCAGTTCTTTGCGAATGCCCACCACATGCATGATCGGGAAAATGCCTGTGCGGCGGTAGTAATCTTTGGCCACAGCGGTCGGGTCATCAAACAACCAACCCACGTTGGGGTTGCTCATGGCCGCACCACTGGGTGGACGAGGCGCAATGAAGCCATCGATCTCGCCTTCGTTGAGCAAATCCGAAATGGTTTTGCCTTCTGGGGCGCTTTCAATTTTCACGCCGGGCGGCAAGTCGAGTTTGATTTTCTCAGGCCGTCCGGGCGTGTCGATGCCGCCGCGCACCCAGGTCACATCTTCCGGGCTGATGCCGTAGTCGTCTTGCAAAATCGAGCGTGCCCAAACGATGGCAGTGAGCTGGTATTCAGGGATACCAATGCGCTTGCCTTTGAGGTCTGAGGCTTGGCGAATCCTGTCTTTGCGGACGTAGATCGAGGTGTGGCGAAACGCGCGCGACAGGAAAACCGGCACTGCAATGTACGGACATTCTCCGCGTGAGTGTTTGACCAGATAGCTGGAAAAAGACAGCTCTGTGATGTCAAAGTCGCGGCTGCGCATGGCCCGGAAAAACATCTCTTCAGGACTCAAGAGCATGTAGACGGGGTCGCAGCCGTCGATCTGCACGCGCCCGTCGTACAGCGCACGGTTGCGGTCGTAATCGCCCATGGCGATCGAAATTTGAAGTTGGTTGGTGGTCATCATTTCCTCACAGAGTAAGCGGTGTCGAGTTCCGGATTGACGGGGCTGTCTTTCCAGATGTAATGGGCTTCGTATTCCCGCCAATCGGTCGTTTTGGGAATCACGTTTTGAAAAGAGCAGACCGACTCAGGGATGTGTTGATCGCCTGTGCCCATGGCCGGTGCACCTTGTTGAAAGTCTTTCACGGCTTGCACCATCAGCTTGCGGAACTCCACAATGGCCAAATCGCTGGCGCCCAAGCGGTCTTGGGTTCTGTCGGCAATCGGACCCATCGTGATCCACATGGCCATGTCTTGGTTGGGGATGCCCTGGATGCCCGTGAAGTTGCCGGCCTTCATGGCTTGGCGGTCTTGCCAAAAGCGGTTGCCGTAGTTGCGCAGCGGTTGGTAATAAGCGTCCAGGTCGACGCCCAGGGACATGCCCAAAAACTTACGCCAAGTTTCCGTTTCGGGGGTTTGGCTGGCATCCCCCCAAGCGATGAAATAAAAGCAGGTGTGCGTGTCGTCCATCGGAATGTTGACGTTCGCCACGTTGTAGAGATTGTTGGGCGGGATCAACACCGTCCAAGGAGCGACAAACACGGTGGTCCGGATGTAGTCGTGTGTCTGTGCATCAAAAATCGGGCGGCGAATCGCTGCATAGCGAAAACCGTAAGCGGTTTTTTGCACCTGCATGCGGGGCGCTTTGTCTGTGGAGGGGCGTAGCCAATTTTTATCGGTGGCCTGCGCGCCATGCACTCTGGCGGGCACCATGTCGGAGCTGTGCAAGCTGGAGCTGTGCGCCGAGTCGATGGCCCCTTCCAAAATCTGCGCCCAATTGACCGGCAAGATGGCTTTGCCCACACTCACGCGCGTTTGTGCTGTGGGTGCCCAGCGCGGTGGCACGAACTCGGGGATGTTCTCTTGGGGTCCTAAAAACGCCCAAACAAAAGAACCCCACTCTTTCACCGGATACGCTTTGTGTTTGATTTTTTCAGCCATGTTGCTGGCTTGAGGTTCGGACACCATCTCCAGCACGTTGCCCTCCACGTCCATTTTCCAGCCGTGGTACAGACAGCGCAGGCCGCCTTCTTCATTGCGGCCAAAAAGCAAGGAAGCCCCGCGGTGCGGGCATTTCTCGTCCACCACACCCACACGACCATCCGTGTCACGAAACACCACCAAATTTTCCCCAAGGATTCGGGCTTTGACGGGCGTGCCATCGGCTTCGCTCACTTCCTCTGACAGGCAGATCGGGATCCAATGACGTCGCATCATCTGCCCAGCGGGTGCTTGGCCTTCAACCTGGCAAAGCAGCAGATTGTCCTCGTGCGTGATCATTCAAGAATCCTCAGTGAAGCGTGGAATGGACCGTAATATACTTTGGTATCTAAGAATATTTGCATGGGGTAAACCCTTGCCTTGACTGGTGTGTGACCGCCCGACGGGCGTGACCGGCAGCGTTGCGTTGTTCAGCGCCTGCGTAGGAAAAACTGCGCTGTCGCGCCAGTCAGGGCAAAGCCCAGCATCATCCAGCCCAGATTCACGGCGCCTTCGTGTGGCACCAAGCCCACCAGGTAGCCGCCCGTGGCACCGGTGAGTTGCTGCATCAGCCCGGCCACGGCAGCGGCCGATCCGGCCAAGGCGGGCAACACACCCACGGTGCCCGCCAGCGCAGGGGGGTTCAACAAACCGTGTCCAAAACCCAGCAAGAGCAGCGGCAAAGCCACGGCCAGCGCCGTCTGCACACCCCCTAACCCCAGCGCCAGCATCACCACCAGGCCACCCAGCGTCATGGCCTGGCCCCAGGCCATCACGCGCGATTCGCCCGCCTGCGCGATGAGCCGTGAGGTCATGAAATTGCCCAAGATGTAAGACACGGGCACGGCCATGATGAACCAGCCAATACCGTCTGGTCCGATGCCATAACCTTTGAGCACGATGGGTGCCCCGGCCAGGAAGGCATAGAACGTGGCCGTGGTTGCGGCGAGGATGGCGACATAGAGCAAAAAGCGAGGCTCACCCAGCAAACGGGCATAAGCGCTCAGCATGGCCCGCAGCCAGTGGCCATCAGCGGGTATGGGTTTGACCACACGCGGCAAGCCCAGCCAAGCTGCCACCAAGAGCAGTACCGCCAATAGGGCCAGCAACACGAAGTTGGTTTGCCAGCCCAAGCGCACATGGATCTGACCGCCGATGAGTGTGGCCAGCGGTGGGCACATGCCCAGCGCCATGCCGATGTAGGCCATGACGCGGGTGCGTTGCGGCCCACTGAACAGGTCTTGCACCATGGAGCGGCCGACCACCATGCTGGCGGCGCTGCCAGCGCCTTGCAGCACCCGTGCCGCGGTGAGGGTGGTGATGTCGCTGGCCAGTGCGGCCATGACCGACGCCAGCCCCGCCACCACCAGACCCAGCATCAAAATGGGTTTGCGCCCGTGCCGATCGGACAGGGGGCCATAGACCAGTTGCAAAACACCATAGGCCACCACGTAGCCGCTGAAGGTCAACTGAACATCGGCTTGGTTCGTGTCAAAAATAGCGCCCCACTCTTGCATGGACGGCAGGCACAAGGTCATGGCCAAGAGACCAAAAGAAATTTGGGCCAGCAAGTTGGCGATCAGCCAGGGGCCATGGGGTGGGTGCGCGCTCACCTTGGCGGGTGTGTGCGGCATGTCAGCCGCGTTGCAATTTATAAACCGCCGTGCCCGCCATCAGGTTGGGCAAAAAGCGCACTTCTTGGCCTTGTTGCAAGCCAAAGGCATCCATCACGCGCAGGTCGTTTTTGCGAGCCAGGTCGCCAAAGTCGGCAAAGGTGCCCACGCGGATGTTGGGCGTGTCGTACCACTGGTAGGGCAGGCGCTTGGTCACGGGCATGCGCCCACGCAACACGCTCAGGCGGTTGAACCAATGGCCGAAGTTGGGGAAGGCGACGATGCCAATCTTGCCCACGCGGGCGGTCTCGCGCAGCATGACCTCGGCGTTGCGCAGGTGTTGCAGCGTGTCGATCTGCAGCACCACATCAAAAGACTGGTCAGCAAAAACCTTCAGGCCTTGGTCGAGGTTGAGCTGCAGCACGTTCACGCCGCGTTTGGCGCAAGCCAATACGTTGGCATCGTCCAGCTCCACGCCGTAGCCCGTGCAGCCCTTGTGCTCTTGCAGGTGGGCCAGCAGGGCACCATCACCGCAGCCCAAGTCGAGCACGCGCGCGCCTTGCGGCACCAAGCGGGCAATGGCTTGCATGATCAAGGGGTCGCTCATGCGGCACCTCCGCTGGTGGTCGTCAAGGTTTGGGCGATTTGTTCAAAGTAGGCACGAACGAGGTTCATGTAACGTGCATCGTCGAGCAAGAAGGCGTCGTGCCCGTGGGGCGCGTCGATCTCGGCGTAACTCACATCGCGGCGGTTGTCGATCAGGCCTTTGACCATTTCGCGGCTGCGCGCAGGTGAAAAACGCCAGTCGGTGGTGAAGCTCACCAGCAGGAATTTGCAGATGGCGCGTTCCAGCGCTTTGGACAAGTCGCCGCCAAAGGCTTGGGCCGGGTCGAAGTAGTCGAGCGCTCGGGTGATCAGCAAATAGGTGTTGGCGTCAAAGTACTCGCTGAACTTGTCACCCTGATAACGCAAGTAGCTCTCGATCTGAAACTCGACATCTTGTGTGGAGTATTTGTAGCCGGTCGCGCTGTTCACGGCATTGCGCAGCTCGCGTCCGAACTTCTCGTTCATCACGTCGTCGCTCAGGTAGGTGATGTGGCCGATCATGCGGGCGATGCGCAGGCCGCGCTTGGGCACCACGCCATGCTCGTAAAAGTGGCCGTTGTGAAAGTCCGGGTCGGTCACGATGGCGCGGCGCGCCACCTCGTTGAAGGCGATGTTCTCGGCGTTCAGGTTGGGGGCGCTGGCCACCACCACCGCGTGCTTCATGCGCTCGGGGTACTGCAGCGTCCAGCTCAGCGCCTGCATGCCACCTAGACTCCCGCCCATCACGGCGGCCAGTTGTTCGATGCCCAGTGCGTCCAACAAGCGGGCTTGGGCGTTGACCCAGTCTTCCACCGTGACCACCGGGAAGTCGGCACCGTACACACGGCCGGTGTCCGGATTCACATGCATGGGGCCGGTCGAGCCAAAGCACGAGCCCAGGTTGTTCACGCCAATGACAAAAAACCGGTCGGTGTCCAGCGGTTTGCCGGGGCCAATCATGTTGTCCCACCAGCCCACGTTGTTCGGTTGGTCGGCGTAAACGCCCGCCACATGGTGCGATGCGTTGAGCGCGTGGCAGATCAGGACCGCGTTCGACCTGTCGGCGTTGAGCGTGCCGTAGGTTTCGTAACTGAGCGAATAACCACGGATGGACGCGCCGCTTTGCAAAGGCAAGGCTGCTTCAAAGGTCATCGACTGTGGCGTGGCGATCAAACTCATGGCGAAAATGAAAAAACCCGATAACGCTGAAGAAGCGATACCGGGTTGGGCTCTGCCTCTTTAGCTGCATTTTGGAATCTGAGATTCCTGCGCCCGCAAGCTGGAGCAAATCGGCGCAGCGCAAGTATAAATCAGCCCCAGCCCAGCAATGCCAGCGTCCCCAACACGGCAAAAATGCCTGCCGAGATCAGGTGCACCAGACGCAGCGGCACGCGCTGGGTGATGGCATCGCCCAGCCACACGACAGGCGCGTTGGCCAGCATCATGCCCAGCGTGGTGCCCGCCACCACGGCGAACCAAGCGTTGTATTGGGCAGCCAACATCACGGTGGCGATTTGTGTTTTGTCACCCATTTCGGCCAAGAAGAAAGCCACCACCGTGGTCAAGAAAACGCCCATGCGCGGGGCGCTGTCGCCCTCATCGTCGTCCAGTTTGTCGGGGATCAGCATCCACACCGCCATGGCGATGAACGAGGCGCCCAGCACCCAGCGCAAGACATCCGGGCCCACCATGGTGGTGACCCAGCTGCCGACCGCACCCGCCAAGCCGTGGTTGGCCAGTGTGGCCACCAAAATGCCCAAAACGATGGGCCAGGGTTTGCGAAAACGGGCCGCCAGCACCAGCGACAAGAGCTGGGTTTTGTCACCCATTTCGGCCAGAGCCACGATGCCGGTAGAGACGAGGAATGCTTCCATGGGGAATGAGTGGTTCGGAGTTCAAAGAGGATGCATCTTACGGGAGCGTTTTGGCGCACGGGTTTGATGCGCATCAATTTGGGCTTATTTCTTGCTTGCAATTGGTGCGTGCAGGGTTTTCATGCCCTTGATGCACCAATTTGATCCATAAATCACCAAGAGACCTTCATGGAAGCACTGAAACAGGGCGCGGACGCGCTATTTATATTGTTGGGCGGCATCATGGTGCTGGCCATGCACGCGGGTTTTGCCTTTTTAGAGTTGGGCACAGTTCGTAAAAAGAACCAGGTCAATGCCTTGGTCAAGATCTTGGTCGACTTCTCGGTCTCCACTGTGGTGTACTTTGTAGTCGGCTACAGCGTGGCCTATGGCACGACTTTCTTTGTGGGTGCCGAGCAATTGGCCGCCAAGAATGGCTATGAGCTGGTGAAGTTCTTCTTCTTGCTGACCTTTGCAGCGGCCATTCCAGCCATCATTTCGGGCGGCATTGCCGAGCGCGCCAAATTCTGGCCTCAGCTCATTGCCACAGCGGTGATTGTTGGCTTTGTTTACCCCTTCTTTGAAGGCATCGCCTGGAACCAGCACTTTGGCGTGCAGGCTTGGATCAAAGCGTTCACGGGCGACGAGTTCCACGACTTCGCAGGCTCGGTGGTGGTGCACGCCATGGGCGGCTGGATCGCTTTGCCGGCCGTGGTGTTGCTGGGTGCCCGTTACAACCGTTACCGCAAAAACGGTGAAGTTTCGGCCCATCCGCCTTCCAGCATTCCGTTTTTGGCCTTGGGCTCTTGGATCTTGATCGTGGGCTGGTTTGGCTTCAACGTGATGAGTGCCCAAACACTCGACAAGATCTCGGGTTTGGTGGCGGTTAACTCCTTGATGGCCATGGTTGGCGGCACGTTGGTGGCTTTGTTGATGGGCAAAAATGACCCCGGCTTTGTGCACAACGGCCCCTTGGCGGGCTTGGTCGCCGTGTGCGCGGGCTCTGACTTGATGCACCCGTTTGGTGCATTGGTGGTGGGCGCAGTGGCCGGTGGCTTGTTTGTGGTCATGTTCACCCTGACCCAGAACAAATGGAAGATCGACGATGTGTTGGGTGTTTGGCCCTTGCACGGTGTTTGTGGTGCTTGGGGCGGAATCGCAGCGGGTATTTTCGGATCGGCCAGTTTGGGTGGTCTGGGCGGGGTCAATGTATCAGCCCAGCTCATCGGTACGGCCATGGGCGTGGTTTGGGCCCTTTTGGGTGGTTTCGTGATTTATGGCATTTTGAAAATCACCTTGGGTTTGAAACTCAGCCAAGAAGAAGAATACGACGGTGCTGATTTGAGTATCCACAAAATCAGCGCTTCACCCGACCGTGAGGTGAGTTGGTAAAACAACACATGTTCTATGCAAGTCCTGCTTTATCAGGGAAAAGGGGATTCCCCTCTTGCATTTTGGTTTGTTTTCTCACTCATAATTAATTGACCTCGGTGCAACAAGCGCCGAGGCCATGTTTGCGGTGACCCCATCAGTTTCGCTTTTCATGAGATGTTTTCAGGTATATCGAATGCGTTGTCGGAGCTCCATCGCTTTTATCTCTGTGTTTTGAGGAGTCCCTTTCATGGGCAATAAACTTTACGTCGGCAACCTGCCTTATTCGGTTCGTGACAGCGACCTGGAACAAGCCTTCGGTGAATTTGGTGTTGTCACCAGCGCCAAAGTCATGATGGAACGTGACACGGGCCGCTCGAAAGGCTTTGGCTTTGTGGAAATGGGCAGCGATGCTGAAGCACAAGCAGCCATCAATGGCATGAATGGCCAGCCTTTGGGTGGCCGCAATGCGGTGGTGAACGAAGCGCGTCCCATGGAAGCACGCCCTCCCCGTACCGGTGGCTTTGGTGGTGGCGGTTTTGGTGGCGGTGGTCGTCGTGAAGGTGGCGGCGGCTATGGCGGCGCTGGCCGTGAAGGCGGCGGCGGTTACGGTGGTGCCCGCGAGGGCGGTGGTGGTTATGGCGGCGGCCGCGAAGGCGGTGGCGGCTATGGCGGTGCCCGTGAAGGCGGCGGCGGTTACGGCGGTCGCCGTGAAGGCGGCGGCGAAGGTGGTGGCGGCGGTTTCCGCAGCCCCTATGGCGCTGGCCCCCGTGGTGGCGGACGCCGTGAAGGTGGTGGGGGTGGTGGTTATGGCGGTGGCAACAGCTACTGATCTGTGCCCAAGCCGCTCTTTGAGAGCGGCCCTTGCTTGAAAACAAAGCCCTGCCCGCAGGGCTTTGTTGTTTCTGACGAGAATGACTGGTCTTTAAGGCTTCGGGGGTTTCGCAACCAAGCTGCCTCGCACGCGGCCTTGCAAGGCGTATTCGCCGGTCTTGCTGCTGAAATCCATGCTGTTTGCCGTAAAAACGTCGCGGCCACGGGTGATGTGAACCGGGTCGTCTGACACCACCCGGTCTTCGTCGGGCAAAGCCACCAAGCGCTCGCCACGCAGTTCAATCTGTGGACTGTCTGCTTGCGGGTGCTTGATGGCCTGCGCTTGACCGATCAATGTGACCTTTGCGCCATCGTCACTTGAAACGCCCTGCTGGGCTTGCGCATTCATGGTGCCGCCACTTTCATTTTGGGCAAAGATGCGGATCTCTTCGATGTGAAGTTCTTCTGTCGCGGGGAAATGCTTCGCGGTCTGGCCGGTCACCTCGCGCGTCATTTGTCCCTTGGCGTTGAAAGATTTGACTGAGAAATCACGCAGCCGGTAATCCGGGTCTTGGCGCACGGGTTTGTTGGCTTGAGGGTTACTCAAAGTGGGCATGCTGCGCACCAACCACCAGCTGCCGCATGCCAACAAGGCCAACACAATCAAGGGCAGGTAAGCGCTCAGGACATCCAACAGGCGTCGCAGTTTCATGCAGACGGTCCGGTGTGGGCGCTGACGCCGACCTGTGCCAACAGCTTGGCGTAATGGCCCGTGGCGACC
Organism: Limnohabitans sp. 15K; assembly: GCF_002778285.1. Classification (GTDB taxonomy): domain Bacteria; phylum Pseudomonadota; class Gammaproteobacteria; order Burkholderiales; family Burkholderiaceae_C; genus Limnohabitans_A. The sequence goes on along the minus strand of NZ_NESM01000001.1, from coordinate 1,464,449 downwards.
AGCAGCAAATCACACAAGGCGCGTGCAGCACCTTCTCCGCCGCGTTCGGCCGTGATGTGGTGGGCCAAGGCTTTGGCTTGGGCATGGCCGTTGGCTGGCGAGCAAGCAAAGGCCACCCGCTGCAGGACCGGCAAGTCGGGCCAGTCATCGCCCATGGCGGCCGCTTGTGACCAGTCGAGCCCCAGTGCCTGCAAAAATTCTTCGGCGGCGGGGCGCTTGTCTTCGGTGCCAAAACGCGCGTGGGTGATGCCCAGGGCTATGAGGCGCAAGCGCAGCGCGGGCGAGTCGCGCCCGGTGATGACCACTGGGGTGATGCCTACCTGCTGCAGCAATTTAAGGCCTTGCCCGTCCAGCACATGAAAACGTTTGAGCGCTTCACCGGATTCGGAAAAGTAAAGCCCACCGTCGGTGAGCACACCGTCCACGTCAAAGAACACCACACGGATGCCTTGTGCTTGCAGCAGCAACTCGGGCGGGAAGTTCAAAGCGGGGGTCAGTGTTTGCATGTCAGATCACTTTGGCCCGCATCAGGTCGTTGGTGTTGAGGGCGCCGCACAGCACGCCTTCATCGTCCACCACCAGTATGCTGGTGATGCGGCGTTGCTCCATCATCTCGGCGGCTTCGACGGCCAATGCGCCTACGCGGATGGTGTGCGGGTTGGCGTGCATCACATCGCAGGCTTTGAGGCTGCGCAGATCCGCGCCTTTTTCAATGAGGCGGCGCAAGTCGCCGTCGGTGAACACGCCCAACACGCGCCCATCGGCATCGGTGACCGATGTGGCACCCAAGCCTTTGCTGCTCATCTCGCGCATGAGCGCGGTGAATTCGGCATCTAGGCCGACCTGGGGTACGGCGTCGCCTTGGCGCATCACGTCGGCCACATGGGTCAGTAGGCGGCGACCCAAGGCACCACCGGGGTGTGAGCGGGCAAAGTCTTCGGGTTTAAAGCCCCGTGCATCCAGCAGGGCCACCGCCAAGGCATCGCCCATGGCCAGTTGTACCGTGGTGCTGGCGGTGGGGGCCAAGTTCAGGGGGCAGGCTTCTTTGTCCACCGAGCAATCGAGCACGATGTCGGCGTGGCGAGCCAGTGAAGAGGTCAGTCCGCCGGTCATGGCCAACAAGGGCACGCCCAAGCGTTTGAGGACCGGCAAGATGGCCACCAGCTCGTCGCTCTCGCCACTGTTGGAGATGGCCAGCACCACATCGATGGCTTGGATCATGCCCAGATCACCGTGGCTGGCTTCGCCGGGATGCACAAACATGGCCGGGGTGCCGGTGGAGGCCAAAGTGGCCGCAATTTTGTTGCCAATGTGTCCGCTCTTACCCATCCCCGTCACAACCACTCGGCCTTGCACGCCCAGCACCAGATTCACGGCCTTGACAAAACGATCGTCCAACCGGCTTTTGGCTTGCAGCAAAGCGGCCGCTTCGATGTCCAGGGTCTCGCGTGCGAGTTGAAGGGTGTGGGCGGAATTGACTGGCATGTGTGCATTTTATCGGGCGCTGTGTGCTTGTTACCATCAAGGCATGGGCGCTTTGGAATTGACCTTGTTGTATTTGCTGGCCGCCGTCCTTGGCGTGGTCGGCTGCCGCATGCTCAAGTTGCCACCCATGCTGGGTTATTTGGCGGTCGGCGTGGTCATTGGCCCCAATGCTTTGGCCTTGGCACAAAACTCCGAAGGCGTGAAGCACTTGGCCGAGTTCGGTGTGGTGTTTTTGATGTTTGTGATCGGGCTGGAATTCAACCTGCCCAAGCTGCGCTCCATGCGCAAACATGTGTTTGGTTTGGGCCTGTTGCAAGTGTTGTTGACCTTGGTCATCGTGACCGTGTTGTCTTTGTTTGTGGCCACACTGGCCCCCACGCTCTGGAAGATGGAGTGGCAAACCGCCTTGGCTTTGTCGAGCGCCATGGCCATGAGCAGCACGGCGATCGTGATCAAGCTGGTGGCCGACCGGCTCGAGTTGGAGTCCGAGCACGGCAAGCGCGTGGTCGGCGTTTTGTTGTTCCAAGATTTGGCGGTGGTGCCGTTGATCGTCATGATCCCGGCCTTGAGTGCGCCAGCAGAAGAGATGTTTTCGGCCCTGCTGCTGGCGGCCGCCAAGGCCACGGTGTTGATCACCGTGTTGATGACTGGAGGCCAAAGGGTCATGCGTTGGTGGCTGACGCTGGTGGCTCGGCGCAAAAGCGAAGAGCTGTTTGTGCTGAACTTGCTGTTGGTGACGCTGGGCCTGGCTTGGATCACCGAGCTGGCAGGCCTGAGTTTGGCGCTCGGCGCCTTTGTGGCGGGCATGCTGATCTCAGAGACCGAATACAAGCACCAGGTGGAGCTGGATATTCGGCCATTCCACGATGTGTTGCTGGGGCTGTTCTTCATCACCATCGGCATGATGCTGGACTGGCACATCGTCGTGGACCGGTGGCCACTTCTGCTGCTTCTGACCACCTTGCCTGTGCTGTTCAAGTTGATTTTGGTGACAGCCTTGGCCAAGATGACCGGGGCCAGCAACGGGGTGGCGCTGCGCACGGGTTTGTACTTGGCGCAAGCTGGTGAGTTCGGGTTTGTGTTGCTCACCTTGGGCGCGCAAAGCCAAATCATCCCTCCCGCTTTGCTCAACCCCGTGTTGGCCAGCATGGTGTTGTCGATGATGGCCACGCCCTTCATCATCATGCACAGCGACCGGATCGTGCTCAAAGTGGTGGCCAGTGAGTGGTTGCAACAGTCCCTGCAGATGACCACCATCGCCCGCAAGTCGATCAACACCAGCAAGCACGTCATCATTTGCGGCTATGGGCGTTGCGGCCAAAACCTGGCCCGCATGCTGGAAAAAGAAAACATTCCCTACATGGCGCTCGATCTGGACCCGGACCGGGTGCGTCAGGCTGCAGCGGCCGGTGATTCGGTGGTGTTTGGCGATGCCGGGCGTTTGCAGGCGCTCATGGCCGCAGGCCTGGCCCGCGCCAGTGCCGTGGTCATCACTTACTTGGATGTGCCCGCCGCCATGAAGGTGCTCGACCACACCCACAGCCATGCGCCCCAAGTGCCGGTGATCGTGCGCACACAAGACGACCTGGACCTTGAAAAGCTTCAATTGGCTGGAGCGACCGAGGTGGTGCCCGAGGCCCTGGAAGGCTCGCTCATGCTGGCCAGCCATGCGTTGGCGCTGGTCGGCGTGCCCATGCGGCGCGTGATCCGCATCGTGCAAGACCAGCGCGATGCCCGATACAACCTGCTGCGCGGTTACTTTCACGGCGCAGACGACGACACGCTGGATGAAATTGACCATGAGCGTTTGACCACGGTGGGGCTGCCGCAGGCATCGCCTTGGTTGGGCAAACAAGTGAAAGACTTGGCATTTCACGCCATCGGCGTGCGCGTGGTGAACTTGCGCCGTGCCAACGGTCAGCCTGAAAAAGTGACCGATGACACCGAACTTTTTTCAGGCGACACGCTGGTGCTGTCCGGCAAATCACAAACACTGGCTGTGGCCGAAGAAAAACTTTTACGCGGTTAAAAAGTGACATCCGCACCGTGCCCCAATGGCACGCGGCGGGTGCGCCTTCTCTCGACCGTTGCCGCGTGCTTCAGCAACCGAGTTGATCGGCCAGGGCGTTCAAATCCATCGCATGCAGGTCATTGCCCGCTTGGGGTGAGACATCTTTGGGGTGAGCTGGGCCAAACTCCAAGGCTCGTTCAATGTAGGCGGTGCGCAAGCCGCAGGCACGAGCGCCTGCCAAGTCATCATGGTGCGCGGCCACCAGCATGACCTGCTCAGGGGCCAGGTTGAACACCTTGGCCAAGCCGAGGTAGGTGGCTGGGTCTGGCTTGTAGGCGCGAAACACTTCTGCGCTCAGCACACAGTCCCAAGGCAAGCCGGCCTGCTTGGCCATGTTGGTGAGCAATCCGATGTTGCCATTCGACAAGCTGGTGATGGTGAATCGGCGCTTTAACCGCGTGAGCCCCGCCACACTGTCGGGCCATGCATGCAAACGATGCCAGACGCGGTTGAGGTGTTGGCGTTCGGCCTCACTCAAATGCGACAAGCCAAATTCGGGCAGCAAGCTGTCCAGAATCATGCGGTTCAAATCATCGATCAAGGTCCAGCCGAGTTCGCCGCTCATCACCCGCTGCATGGCCGGTTTGTAGCCCGCCCGCCAGGCCAGTGCAAAGGCATCGCCATCCACTTGGGGGTGCAGGGCCTGCATCTCGCGCACGATGCTGCCATGCCAGTCGACGACGGTGCCGAAAATGTCAAACGCCAGAACCTGGACGCTGTCGGGGGAGAAGTGATGTGTTTGCATGACGCCATTGTTCCATGCACCGCAGGAGTGGCTGTCACCCAAAGTGCAGGCACGCGGCCTTGTGGGCATTAAGCTGAGGGAATGTTGAATGGAGATTTACCCATGAGCGACGCTGACGACCGCCAGCCCTATGCCAAACCGCAGCCTTGGGGCATGTCCCCGGACATGGTCATCCCCGATGTGGACACCGACGATGAGCGCCTGTGGGCGCCGATTGCCCCGGGCATCTGGTCACGCCCTTTGCATTTGAATACCTCGGGTGGTTTTTACGTTCACCTGCTCAAGGTCAAGCGTTCGGGTTTGCTGCAGCGGCACCGCCACTCCGGCATGGTCCACGCCTATGTGTTGCGTGGCAAATGGCTGTATTTAGAGCACGACTGGGTGGCCGAAACCGGTGGCTATGTCTTTGAGCCCCCGGGTGAAACCCACACCCTGGTGGTGCCCGATGATTGCCAGGACATGGTCACCATGTTCACGGTGCATGGTGCACTCATGTATGTGGACACGCAGGGCAACGCGACGGGCTACGACGACGTCTTTACCCGCATCGAAAAATACCGCGCACACTTTGAAAACGTGGGCTTGGGCGCAGATTACGTGAAAAACTTCATGCGCTGATGCGTCGGTTGCAGCAAACTGCTGACCATGAAAAAACCGCCCTTTGAGGCGGTTTTTTCGTGGAGCCCTGAAGCTCGATGCGGCAAGTCAAAGACTCACAAGGGCTTTTTGATCCAGTTGGCGATCTCGCCAATGATGCCGCGACGGAAGGCCAGCACGCAGATCACAAAAATCGCACCTTGGATGATGGTGACCCATGCCCCAAATTGGGCCAAGTAGTTTTGCATGCTCACAATCACAGCCGCGCCCAACACGGGCCCAAACAAAGTGCCCAAGCCGCCCAGCAGCGTCATCAAGACCACCTCACCCGACATGGACCAATGCACATCGGTCAGCGAGGCCAACTGGAACACCAGCGACTTGGTGGCCCCGGCAGTGCCTGCCAAAGCGCCCGAAATCACAAAGGCAATGAGTTTGAACATGTCGGTGTCGTAACCCAGCGAAATCGCGCGGTCTTGGTTTTCACGGATGGCCTTGAGGATCTGACCGAAAGGCGAATAAATGATGCGCCAGATGAGGGCGAAACCGCTCAGGAAAATGGCCAGTACAAACATGTACATGGCTGTGTTGTCGTTCAGGTCGAAGACGCCAAACAACTTGCCGCGTGGCACCGACTGGATGCCATCTTCACCGCCTGTGAAAGGCGCTTGCAGGTAGAAAAAGAACACCATCTGCGAAAACGCCAGGGTGATCATCGCAAAGTAAATGCCTTGACGGCGGATGGCCAGCATGCCGGTCACCAGCGCCAACAAGGCCGAGCAGCCGGTTGCAAAGAGCACAGCCAACTCAGGGTTCCAGCCCCAAACTTTGGCCGCATGTGCCGCGGCATAGCCGGCGGTGCCCAAAAACATGGCGTGGCCAAAAGACAGCAGACCACCAAAACCGATCAGCAAGTTGAAGGCGCAAGCAAACAAGGCAAAGCACATGACCTTCATGAGGAAGATCGGATAAACCCAGATGGGCGCGATGGCCAGGACCAGCACCATGATGGCAAAGGCCACCCACTGGTGCGTGAAAGACTGGGTCTTGAAGGAGGGTGTCGAGACAGTGGTCATGGTCTTACTTCTGCGTGCCGAACAACCCGGCGGGCTTGATCAAGAGAACAATGGTCATGATGATGAAAATCACCGTGCTGGAAGCTTCGGGGTAGAACACTTTGGTCAGACCTTCGATCAAGCCCAGACCAAAACCCGTCAGGATGGCACCCATGATGGAGCCCATGCCACCAATCACGACCACGGCAAACACCACAATGATGATGTCGGCGCCCATGGTCGGATTCACCTGGTAAATGGGGGCGGCCATGACGCCGGCAAAAGCAGCCAAGCCCACGCCGAAGCCATAGGTCAGGGTGATCATGCGGGGCACGTTGATGCCGAAAGCCTGAACCAGGCTCGGGTTTTCGGTGGCGGCGCGCAAATAGGCACCCAATTTGGTGCGCTCAATGACATACCAGGTGGTCAAACACACCACCAGCGAGGCCACAATGACCCAGGCCCGGTACTTGGGCAGGAACATGAAGCCGGTGTTGTAAGCACCCTTGAAGACTTCGGGCACCGGATAAGGCATGCCCGAAGAACCGAATTCGTGTCGGAACAAACCCTGAATGATCAAGGCCAGACCGAAGGTGAGCAGCAGGCCATACAGGTGGTCCAACTTGTACAGCTGCTTGAGCATGGTGCGCTCAATCAGCATGCCGGTGGCGCCCACCAGTATGGGCGTCAGGATGAGTGACGCCCAATAGTTGATGCCCAGCTTTGTCAATGACAAATAGGCCACAAAGGCGCCCAGCATGTACTGGGCGCCATGGGTGAAGTTGATGATGTTCAGCAAGCCGAAAATCACGGCCAGGCCCAGCGAGAGCAATGCGTAAAAAGAGCCGTTGATCAGCCCGATCAGCAATTGCCCGAACAGGGCTTGCGAGGGTATGCCAAAGATTTCCATGATGATTCGACTTGCTTGAACAAAGGGGTGTGATTACTTCTTGACCAATGGGCAATCGCTCTCAGCCAATGGGCGGAATGCCTCGTTGGCTGGGATGGTAGCCACCAGCTTGTAGTAGTCGTATGGGCCCTTGGACTCGGCAGGCTTTTTGACTTCGAACAGATAGGCTGGGTGGATCTTGCGACCATCAGCGCGCACGGTGCCTTTGCCAAACAAAGGATCGTCTGTGGGCAGCTCTTTCATTTTGGCGGCGACTTTGGTGCCGTCATCGGTTTTGGCTGCGTCCACGGCCTTCAGGTAGTGGATCACGCTGGAGTAAACGCCCGCTTGCACCATGGATGGGTGCTTGCCGCCCTGAGCTGCTGCAAAACGCTTGGTGAAAGCGCGGGTGTTGTCGTTCAGGTCCCAATAGAAGGTTTCGGTCAACTTCAAACCTTGCGCGATGTTCAGACCCAGCGAGTGCACGTCGGGCAGGAACACCAACATGCCTGCCAGGTTCTGGCCACCTTTGGTGATGCCGAATTCGGCGGCTTGCTTGATCGAGTTGGTGGTGTCACCGCCTGCGTTGGCCAGACCAATGATCTTGGCTTTGGAAGCTTGCGCTTGCAGCAAGAAAGAAGAGAAGTCTTGTGTTGGGAAGGGCGTGCGCACCTTACCGACCACCTTTCCGCCGTTTTTCACCACCACAGCTTCGGTGTCGCGCTCCAGGGCTTGGCCGAAAGCGTAGTCAGCGGTCAAGAAGAACCAGGTGTCACCACCGCTTTTCACAATGGCTTTGCCTGTGCCATTGGCCAGCATCCAGGTGTCATAAGCCCAGTGGATGGTGTTGGCGTTGCAGGCCTTGCCAGTCAGGTCGGCTGTGGCCGAACCGGAGTTGACGTGCAGCTTGCCCTTGTCGGCAGACAGTTTGGCAATGGCCAAACCCACGGACGATGTGGGCACGTCAGCGATCATGTCGACCTTGTCGGTGTCGTACCACTGGCGCGCCACGTTGGAGCCCACATCGGGTTTGTTCTGGTGGTCAGCACTGACGATTTCCACTTTGAGCGTGCTCTTGGTGGCTTTGATGTAGTCCTCGACAGCCATCTTGGCGGCTGTCACCGAGCCGGGACCGGTGATGTCGGAGTACAGGCCTGACATGTCGTTGAGCACGCCGATCTTGACGATGCCGTCAGAGATCTGGGCTTGTGCACCACCAGCAAAGGCGCAGGCGGCCATGGCAGCGAGGGAAAGAAGTTTGCGTTTCATCGTGTTGTCTCCAGTTAGAAAAAAATCAGACGCCCAGGTACTCGTTCAACATGCCCATCTTGGAGGACAGCTCTTGCGAGCTGAAGGTTTCCACCATCTGACCATGTTCCATCACATAAAACCGGTCCGCCAAGGGCGCGGCAAACCGGAAGTTCTGCTCCACCATGATGATCGTGAAGCCCTTGGCTTTCAGGGCCGTGATCATGCGCGCCAGCGTCTGCACGATCACAGGGGCCAGGCCCTCGGAAATTTCGTCGAGCAGCAAGAACCGTGCACCTGTGCGCAGAATTCGGCCGACCGCCAGCATTTGCTGCTCGCCGCCTGACAGCCGTGTGCCGGGGCTGTTGCGGCGCTCCAGCAGGTTGGGGAACATGTCGTAAATTTCTTCGACCGACATGCCGTTGGGGGCAATCACGGGCGGCAGCATCAGGTTTTCTTCGCAGGTCAATGCCGAGAAAATACCGCGCTCTTCAGGGCAATAACCCAGGCCGAGTTTGGCGATCTGGTGAGGTGCCCAGTTCACTGTTTCTTGGCCATTGATGGTGATGGAGCCGGTGCGTCGGCCCACCAGACCCAGTATGGATTTGACGGTGGTGGTGCGCCCGGCACCGTTGCGTCCCAGCAGTGTGACCACTTCGCCTTGGTTGACGGTCATGTCCACCCCGTGCAGGATGTGCGATTCGCCATACCAAGACTGGAGGTTGCTGATGCGCAGGAATTCTTTGGACTCAGCCATGGGCGCCCTCCAGTTGGTTGTCGGCGGTGCCCATGTAGGCTTCAAGCACTTGAGGGTTTTGTGAGACCACGGCGTAAGGTCCTTCTGCAATCACTTGTCCACGTTGCAAGACACTGATGGTGTCTGCAATTTTGGACACCACATTCATGTTGTGCTCCACCATCAAAATGGTGCGGTTGGCACCGACTTTTTTGATCAGTTGCGTCACGCGGTCCACGTCTTCGTGGCCCATGCCTTGTGTGGGCTCGTCCAGCAGCATCAGCTCAGGGTCCATCGCCAGCGTGGTGGCGATCTCCAGGGCGCGCTTGCGGCCGTAGGGCAATTCCACCGCCGTCAGGTCGGCCATGTTGCCCAGATCGACCTGGTCGAGCAATGACATTGCCTTGTCGTTGAGTTGGTTCAAACTGCGCTCGGAGCGCCAAAAGTGCATGGAGGTCCCCGTGGCACGCTGCAGACCAATGCGCACGTTTTCCATGACGGTCAAATTGGGAAAGGTCGCCGAAATCTGGAAGGACCGAACAATGCCCCTTCTGGCCACTTGCGAGGGCTTTTCTGCGGTGATGTCTTGGCCATTGAACATGATCTGTCCCTGTGTGGGGATCAGAAATTTGGTCAACAGGTTGAAGACCGTGGTTTTGCCCGCGCCGTTGGGCCCGATCAGAGCGTGAATTTGTCCTCGCTTGACGCGAAGGTCCACACCGTTGACGGCAACAAAACCCTTGAACTCTTTGATGAGACCCCGGGTTTCCAGAATGATTTCGTCAGCCATTGAATTTTGTACCAGGACAAAAAAAGAAAATTACCTTGCTATTCTTTGTTTAAAAGATGAACTGCGGATACATGGTTATCCCGATGTCATGTCTCTTGCGTGACGATGGAAGTCGCCTAACCGATTCGCTGCGCTCAGCTGAGCACCATGCCGCCGTCGACGTGGATACTCTGGCCGGTCATACCGCTCGATTCGGATGAGCCCAAGTAAACGGCTAAGCCCGCAATTTCCGAAGGGTTTAATACCCGTCCCAAGGGCACTCTGGTCAGCGCCGCCTTGACCATGTCGTCGCCGCTCATGCCTGTACTCTGCGCCACCTGCGCCTTGAGTTCTTCGACCATGTCGGTCTGGATGAAGCCAGGGCAGATTGCGTTCACGGTCACCTTGTACGGGCTGGCTTCCAGTGCTACGCAGCGCGTGAGGCCCACCACCGCATGTTTGCTCACGTTGTAGGCGCTTTGGTTGCGCGAGCCCCATTTGCCTGCGGTGGACGCCATGTTGATGATGCGGCCGTGCTGGCGTTGTTGCATGCCCGGCAGGCACGCTTGTGTGAAGTGCAGCACGCCAAACAGGTTGACATCAAGCATGTCCTGAAAGTCCTGTGGGACGTATTCCATGAAAGGCTTGGCCCGGTAGACCCCGGCGTTGTTGACCAGCACGTCCACACGCCCGAAGCGTTTTTCTGCCGCTGACACGGCGGCAAAACAAGCGTCCCGGTCGGTCACATTCAGGCCCACGGTCATGACGCGGTCCTCGGGCAGGCCCAGTGCATCCTTGACCTCTTTGAGGCGAGCCTCATCGGTGGCGATCAGGCACAGGCTGGCGCCCTCGGCTGCATAAGCTTCGGCGATGGCGCGGCCAATGCCACGGCTGGCGCCGGTGATGATGGCCGCTTGTTGGCTCAGGCGGTTGGCCATGTTCAGTCCTTGTGTGGTTGATTCAGATGAGTGCAGCGCTTTTGCGTTGCCCTTTGGGTGTGCCGTGGTGGCTGTCATCGTGCGGTTTGGAGACCGCTTTGCGCAGCACCTGCAGGTAGCCGTCTGCCAGCTCCATGCGTGGCCTGAAACCTTGCGCCATCAGCAAGCGGTGCGCGGCAGGCAGCTTCCAGCAGGGTGTGAACACAAACAAGTGGTGCTCTAGGTGGTAGTTGACCCAGTAAGGTGCCAACACCATGCGCATGCCCCAATTCGTCAGTGTCGTGCGCGTGTTGCGCAAGCGGTCATCGTTGTCGCCTACCACCGCATGCTCGGCGATGTTGCGGACACGGCTGATGACTTGGTACCAAGTCAATAGAGGCAACAACCACAGCGCAAAGTAAGCCCACCAAACGCCCGTTGCAGTGGTGATGGCAAAGATGGCCAAGTTACTCAGAGCGAAATATTTTTCCGCGGCGAACAGATTTTTCCAACGTTGCCAAGGGCTGGGGTCTTGGCCCATCTCCATGCGGAAAAATTCCATGCGACGTTGGTAGCCGGTGATGCCCAGAATGTCGCGCCGCATCTTGCGCCAAAAGCTCCCCTTGCTGATCGGAAAAGGCGCCGACAAAATCAGGTCGGGGTCTTCTTTTTGCTGTGTGTGCCGGTGGTGGCTCAGGTGATAAGGGCGGTACAAGGCGAGGCTTGCGCCCACTGGCCAGCCGCACAAAAAAGCCCCCAGCGTGTCGTTGAGCCGGGTGTTTTTGAACAAGGCACGGTGGGCAGCGTCGTGCATCAAGATGGCCAGCCCCAACTGCCGCCCGCCAATGATGACCACGGCCACGACAAAGCTCAAGGGGTTGGGCCAAGCGATGAAAAACGCCATGGCCAGTGCAATCACACCCCAAGCGTGCAGCACCAGATAAGCGCCCATCCAGTCCGAGCGCTCACGCAAATAGCTGTCTTGCTCGGGGCTGAGGGTGGGTTGTGTGGCTGTGGCCATGGTCTGAAATGAAAAAAAGCAAAGGAATCATCTTGTGATGAAACCTCTGCCCTATCAGTCTCTGAAGTGACCTGTTTTGAGGCGATCAGCGTTGCCCGTCGTGGACCGAAACCTTGTCCTTGGTCAATCCGCCCAACCGAGAGTGGACACGGGCCCCTGTGCCCATGACCAGGGCAAACAGGATTTCATTGGGTCGAGGGGCGTCCTGGATGCCCACTTCCATGCTGTTGAAGTGGCTGCGCACATAACTGGCATGGATGTAATGCACCGGCACCATCAGGCGATAACCGGTGTGCGCCACCGCCTTGCTGGCAGGCACCATGGCTTTGGGCTCGCCCAGAACTGTGCGCATGGCCCAACCGCCCGCTTCGTGCCACACTGCGCCGTGTTCCATTTCGCCGTTGACGCCCACGATGGCTGCCTTGCTGTACACCTCGATTTGGTCTTTGCCCAGCGTGTCCACCAACTCCTGCGCTAGCAGTGTGCCCAAGGACCGCAACTCCGCCATGAAGGGCATCAGATCAGGCTCGTAACGCCCAGCGTAAGGATTTTTGATCACTGCGCATGCCGCAGCAAGCTTCAGGGGGGTGTCCGTCACCGGCCCCCCTTCGTGGTAGGTGGTTTCGATCGTCAGGCTGCGTTTGCGAATTTCAATCAATGACATGCGGGATCCTTGTTTCAGATGGGTTTATTGCTTGGGAATTTTGGCTTCGTTGACGATCTGAATCCACTTTTGGGTCTGACCGGCCACCATGGTTTTCATGTCTTCAGGGGTGCTCCCTCTCACCTCGCCGCCCATGTCTTCCAGGCGCGTTTTCACGCCGGGCACCAGCAGGGCTTTTTGCAGTTCGGCATTGAGGCGGTCGATCACAGGTCGGGGTGTGCCTGCGGGCGCCATCAGGCCAGCCCACGAGCGTACGTCATAAGCGGCCACGCCTTGCTCAGCCACAGTGGGCACCTCGGGGAGGCCCGGCCAGCGCTGTGGCCCTGTGGTTGCGATGGCGCGCAATTTTCCAGCTTTGATGTTGGCCATCACCGCAGTGGGTGGCGCAATGATCATCGGGATGTCACCTGCCAGCAAAGCCGTGAGAGAGCCCGAATCGCCTTTGTAGGGCACATGCAGCAATTGCGTTTTGGACATGCTGGCGAGCAGTTCGCCCGCCAAATGGTGGGTGGAGCCAATGCCTGCTGTGCCGTAAGTGATTTGCTCGGGGTTCGCTTTGGCCGTGGCCAACAAAGCCGACAAATTGGCGAACTTGCTGTTGGTCGGCACCACGATCAAGAATGGGAAATACGTGATGGTGCTGACCATCTCGAAGTCTTGCACAGTGCGGTAGGCCAGGTTGTTGTAAAGCGCCCCAGCTACCGCGTGTCCACCCGTTGCCAAGAGCAAGGTGTAGCCATCGGGCTTGGCTTTGGACACAGTGGTCGCCGCAATCGTGCCACCTGCCCCGGCTTGCGCCTCGACCACCATGGACTGGCCCAAGCCCTTGATCATTTCCTGACTGACCGATCTGGCGATGGCATCGGCATTGCCACCAGGTGCAAAGCCCTGCAGAATTTTGATGGGGCGTTCTGGATAGGTTTGAGCCAGAACTGTCATGGGCAAGGCCAATGACCCAGCACTCAAAGCGATGACTAAATGTCGACGAAGCATGTTTGTCTCCTCAAAAATGAACAAAGCATGCAGCACCTTCTTCGGACGCTTGCATGCACGAACTTCACGGTTGCATCACCAACTTGCCGCTGACGCTGCCTTGATCGAGCAAGGCATGGGTTTGGCGGACTTCGCTGAGTTTGAATATCTGGTGAACAGGTGCCTTGACATGCCCTTGAGCCATCAATTCGATGGCCTCGTGCATCAGTGCACGCCGCGCCTTTGGGTCTTCATCGAAGGTGTGCATCGAAAAACACCGCACGGCCAGGCTCTTGCCCAGAAAGTTACGAAGTACTTGAAATACGTCTTCAGTGGGCATGCCTTGAACGATGTTGTAAGACACCAAGGTACCCAGTGGCGCCAAGCTGTGCAAGCCATCGACCAAGCTTTGCCCACCCAGGTGATCGAACACAAAGTCCACACCACGGCCTTGCGTGAGGGTTTGAATTCGGGTCTTCAGATCGTCTTGTCCAGTGCAGACCATATGGTCAAAGCCATGGCCGAGTGCATAAGCGCTTTTGTCGGCTGTCCGGCTGGTCCCGATGGTGCCGAAGCCCCGGTATCGGGCGACCTGAGCCAGCATGCCGGCCACGCCGCCAGAGGCACCCGTGATGAGCACATTTGGCTGTGGGCGATGGCTTGGCTCAGCCACTCGCATGAGCGCTAAAGCCAGTTGCAAGTTGGGCAGGCTGACCGCGTCTTCAAAAGCCACGGCGGGCGGCAATCGGTAGGGCGCGTCTTGTGGCACCACGATGGCCTCGGCGTAGCATCCACCCCGCTGTGACAGTTCGCGTGCGCTCACCAGCACTCGGTCACCCAGTCGCCATTGCGTCACGCCTTCACCGATGGCGTCGACTACGCCGGCCAATTCTGCGCCTGGTATGGCAGGCAGAGGTGGCATCCATTTGTAGGTGCCTTGGCGAATCAGCACATCGGGTCGACCCACACCAATCGCACGGGCTTTCACGCGCACCTGTCCAGGGCCGGGCTGTGGATCGGGCAGATCCACATGCATCAAGCGCTCGGGCCCGCCGGGCACCTGGACTTGGATGGCTTTCATGTTCAGACTTGCGCGACGATCGGGTTGACCAAAGTGCCGATGCCTTCGATTTCCACTTCACACACATCGCCCGGCTTCATGAACCATTGCGGCTTGCGGCTCCAGCCCACACCAGCCGGCGTGCCGGTGGCGATCACGTCGCCGGGCACCAAGGTGAAGATGGTCGATGCGTAGCTGATCAGCTTGGCGATCGGGAAAATCATGTGCCCGGTGTGGCTGGACTGCACCACTTCGCCATTCAAGCGTGTGATCAGCTTCAGCTCTTGGTTGGGTGCAATTTCATCAGCCGTCACCATCCAGGGGCCAAAGCCGCCGGTGGACTCGAAGTTTTTGCCCGAAGCAATTTGCTTGGCGTGGAATTGCCATTCGCGGATGCTGCCATCGTTGTAGCAAGAGTAGCCCGCCACATGGTCAAACGCATCGGCTTCCGAAATATTGCGGCCTTCTTTGCCAATGATCACGGCCAATTCGCCTTCCCAGTCGAGCGAACCCGAGACCTTGGGGCAAATGATGGGTTGGCCATGCGCGACCTGTGAGCGCCAAACGCGCAGAAAAATCGGCGGCTCTTCGGACAGTTCGCGGTGCATGCCCGCAGCCAAAACCTCTTGGTGGTGGTCCATGTAGTTGCGAACAGCACACACGATCTTTTCCGGTTTAGGGATGACCGGCAAGAAGGTGATGTCGCCCATGGCGATGGACGTCTTTTGTTGGGTTGCATCGTGCTGCGCTTGGAGGTAAGCACCGGTGGCAATGTAGTCGGTGAGCGTAGCGAATTGCGGCATCGCTTGGCCCAGATCCACCACGGTGTCTGGGCCTGTCACGGCGCCCCATGTTTCGCGGCCTTGGTGAACGAAGGAGAGTAATTTCATGAAAGTTCCTAGGGTGAAATGGGTTTAGATTTTTTGAACGAATTGCGCTTGCCATTGGTCAATCGGCATGAAGCTGGGGTCACTGCGGCAGATCGCTTCGGTTTCGCGCAGGATGGTGGCATCGTCTAGGCTCAGGTCAAGCGGATCACCGTGTGGCTGTGAAATGTAGAAAGGCATGTCGATGTAGGTCTCCACCGTGTTGCCTTCTGGATCCGCAAAGTAAACTGACAGCGCATTGCCGTGGTTCATGGGCATCACCTTGGTCGCGCCCAAGGCCATGGCTTTGTCACGCAAATCGCGCAGCGACTGAATGGACGGCACAGCAAAGGACAGTTGCATCACCGTGCTGAAGGTTGCCTCTGGCGGACGTCCACCCGCGATGACCAACTGATGGTGCTGGTCGGGTGTCGAACTTAAAAAAACCAAGGGGGCTTTGAAGGTTTTGCCTACCCCTCGGTCATTGACCACCATGCCAAAAACCGAGGTGTAGAAGTTCACCATTTTGTCAACATCCCAAACATAGATGCCGAAATGAGAAGGGGTGGGTTTGCTAACTTTCAGCATGTGGTCTTTGGGTTGAATGTTAAAAAAATTAGGTGCGATTTTTTTGCATCAGCGCAAAAGCAGCCAAAACATTCGTTTGTGTCCCCGCAATGTGTTCGGTCAGCATTTGGGCAGCGGTCGCTGCATCGCGCCTCACCACGGCTTTCATCAGAGCGCGGTGCTCGGCGTCTTTCTTTTTGAGCACAGTTCGGTTGCGTGCGGCGAAATGGCGATAGCGCTCGGCCTGGTCAAACAAGCTCATGCTCCAAGCCAGTTGGCGTTCAGAGGGGCAGGCCGCGATCAGGGACATGTGAAAGTCCCGGTGGCGCTGGCTCCACTCGGCGTCGAGGACGACGGGGCCTTGTGGCAAGCGGGACTCTATTTTTTCGAGTCGGTGAAAGGCCGCCACAATGTTGGCTTCCCAAGCGTCATCACCGTGTTGGATCGATTCGTGCAGGGCGGTCACGTCGAGCAGCAGGCGCATTTTGGTGATATCGGCCAGATCGTCTGGCGAAATGGCGGCGACTCTGAAGCCGCGACGCTCATCCGCCTTGACCATTCCCTCTTGCACCAAACGGTTCAGTGCTTCGCGAAGCGGGCTGCTGGAAAACCCATATTGTTGCTGCAGTGCTTCAACTTTGAGTTTGGTTTCTGGCACATGGCGGCCGGACAAAACGTCCAGCCTTAAAGCTTGGAACGCTTGCTCAGAGACGGTGGTGCTGGAGGCTATTTCTTGCATGATTTTCAAATTGTGCACAAAAATAAGCGCGGACGCACCCACGAAAACCCTAACTCAATGGGTTGCCGAGTGAACATGGAAAGTCTAAAGGGGCGTTGATGTCGAGCGTTACAAGCTCGGTAGGCGAAAACCGAAGAGGCTCACTTGCCGATGCAAAAACTCGAGAAGATCACGCCGAGCAAGTCGTCTGCGCTGAACTCGCCGGTGATCTCGTTCAGCGCGTTTTGGCCCAAGCGCAGTTCTTCGGCCAGCAGGTCCAGGTTTTGCGCTTGCGCGGCCAAGTGGGCATCGGCCATTTCCAAATGCTCGCGCACGCGATGCAGCGCCTGCACATGGCGCTCGCGGGCAATGAAGAGGCCTTCGCTGGCTTGTTGCCAGCCTGCTTGTTGCAGCAGTTGCTGGCGGAGGGCTTGCAGGCCTTCGCCCGTTCGGGCCGACAAGGTCAGTCCTGTGCGTTCGCCTTCGGTACTGGCTGCATCGGCTTTGTTCCAGACATCGATCACGCTCACGCTGGCGGGCAAACGTTGTTTCAATGCTGCGGCAATGTCGGCATCGGCGCTGTCGTAATCGGTCTGGCCTGTGCGTGTCAGGTCGTGCAAAAACAGCACTGCGTCGGCGTTGTCGATCTGGCCCCAAGCGCGGGCAATGCCAATTTGCTCGACTTCGTCCACACCTTCGCCCTCGCGCAGCCCGGCGGTGTCGATCACATGCAGCGGTACACCTTCGATTTGGATGGTTTGCTGCACCACATCACGGGTGGTCCCTGCAATGGGCGTGACGATGGCCAACTCGGCCCCAGCCAGCGCGTTGAGCAGCGAACTTTTGCCCGCATTGGGTTGGCCCGCGATCACCACCTTGATGCCTTCGCGCAGCAACGCGCCTTGTTTGGCCTTGCCCAGCACGGTCACCAAGGCCGCTTGCAGGCGTGTCAATTGCCCCTGTGCATCGGCTTTTTGCAAAAAATCGATTTCTTCTTCCGGGAAATCCAGCGTGGCCTCGACCAACATGCGCAGGTGTATCAAGGCGTCGCGCAGCACATGGATTTCTTTGGAAAAGTCGCCCGCCAAAGAGCGGCTGGCGCTGCGCGCAGCGGCTTCGGTACTGGCGTCAATGAGGTCGGCAATCGCTTCGGCTTGTGTCAGGTCGATCTTGTCATTCAAGAACGCACGCTCAGAAAACTCACCTGGTTGCGCCACACGCAAGCCTGCCAGACGTGGCAGTCCAGTGCTTGGGTTCACTTCTGCCGCCGCCTGCAGGCAACGCGTCACCAGCAGTTGCAACACCACCGGTCCGCCGTGCGCTTGCAGCTCCAGCACGTCTTCGCCTGTGAAGGAGTGCGGCGCTACAAAGTGCAGCGCCAGGCCGTGGTCAATGGGGCTGCCATCGGCATCGGCAAAGGGCAGGTAAGTGGCTTCACGCGGCTTGAGGGGCCGCCCGCACAGCGCATCGATCAGCGAGGCCAAGTTGGGGCCCGAGACCCGCACAATGCCCACCGCGCCGCGTCCCGGTGCGGTGGCGATGGCGACGATGGGCTCTTGGTGTCTGGCAAGCATGGGCAGTGTCAAATGGGGTGAATGAAGAGGGGTTATTGACGCGTGGGTAAGCCAAAAAAAGGCCGCTTGCGCGGCCCTTTGGATTTACTTGAACGATGGCAGATTGAACTGCGGTGGAACGCCCATTCGGGTGTTGATCATCCACTGCTGGGCAATCGACAAGATGTTGTTGGTGATCCAGTACAAGACCAAGCCGGCAGGGAAGAAGAAGAACATCACTGAGAAGATCAGCGGCATGAACCACATCAATTTGGCTTGCATCGGGTCTGGTGGTGCGGGGTTAAGCGCAGTCTGCAGCAAGGTGGTCAATGTCATGACTATGGGCAAGATGAAGAACGGATCGGGCGCTGAAAGGTCTTTGATCCACAAGATCCAAGGCGCGTTGCGCATTTCCACACTGGAGAGCAGCACCCAGTAAAGGGCAATGAACACGGGAATCTGAATCATGATCGGGAAGCAGCCACCCATGGGGTTGACCTTTTCTTCGCGGTAGATCTTCATCATCTCTTGTTGCATCTTTTGCGGATCACTCTTCAAGCGTTCACGCATTTCCATGATCTTGGGGTTGATGGCTTTCATTTTGGCCATGCTGGCGTAAGCCTTGGCGTTGAGCCAGTAGAAAGCAATCTTGAGCAAGAGCACCAAGGCCACGATGGACCAGCCCCAGTTCTGAATGAAGCTGAACAACTTGTCCAGCAACCAATACAAAGGCTTGGACAACATGGCCAACCAGCCGTAATCCTTCACCAAGTCCAAGCCTGGGGCCAAAGCCTCCAGCACTTTTTCTTCTTGGGGGCCGCTGAACAGTTGCGTGCTCACGCTCTTGGACTGGCCAGGGGCCACATCGGCCAAGGGCGTGATCATGCCCACGGCATACAGATTGGTGTCCACCTTGCGCACGAAGTTTTCGCGTTGAATGCCGTCGGCCAGCAACCAAGCGGATGCGAAGTAGTGCTGCACCATGGCCACGTAACCATTGGGTGAGGTCTTGTCGATTTCAGCTTTGTTTTTCTCGATGTCGCTGAACTCGACCTTGTGGTACTTCTTGGCTTCTGTGTAAACAGCAGGGCCTGTAAAGGTTGAATAGAACGACGATTCGCCCGCAGGCTTGTTGCCGTCACGCACCAATTGCAAATACAGCTGAGGCGACACGTTGGTGGTGCCGGAGTTGACCACTTCGTGTTTCACGTCAATGGCGTAGCTGCCGCGCTTCAGCGAGTAGGTCTTGACCAGTTTCACGCCATTTTGTGCATCGGACTCGAAGCGCAAAGTCAGCTCATTTTGGCCGTCTTTGAGGCTTCGCTCACCGCTGAACTTCATCGGCGATTTGTGTGTGGGAAAGTCGCCGCCAATCAGACCGGTTTGTGCCATGTAAACACGGTTGCTGCTCTGGTCGAGCAAAACCAGCGGCTTGGTGCTGTCAACAAAATCGGCGTGTTGGGTGAACTCTGTGCGCACCAAAGAGCCACCTTCGGTGTCAAAGCTGAGCTTGAGCACATCGGTGGTCACTTCGATTTTTTCGCGAGCGGCAGCCGCTGCTGCAGGCACAGATGAGGGCACCTGACCGGGTGTGGCGGCCACGGCAGCGGTGGCCGCTGTGGGCACTGCGCTGGCGCTGGCCGCAGGTGCTGCCGACGTTTTGGCAGGTGCTGCAACTTCCGGTTTCGGAAAGAAAGTGGCCTTCTGGCCGTTGGACAGTTGCCACTGGTCCCACAACAGGACCATGGAAAAACCAAAAATCACCCAAAGGATGGTGCGACGGATATCGTTCATGGGGTCTTCTTTGACGAAGTAGGGGAAAACAAAGCAGAGAACAAGCGGGGTGCTTGAGGTGGAACAGGGTCGTGACCACCGCTGCACCAAGGGCCGCACCGCACCAGGCGGTGAGCCGTCAGATAAGCGCCATGAGCAGCACCATGCTGCTCCAGCGCTTGCAAAGCGTAGGCCGAGCAAGTGGGCTCAAAACGGCAGGACGATCCAAGCCATGGGCTCAGCAGCAAGCGGTAACCGCGCACTACACCCAACAACAAACGCTGGATGATCATGCGCGAACCTCTGGTGTTTGTGACCGAACGGCACGCTCGAACAGTTGCTCGAGCTCCTGCCTCACGGCCAGCTTCAGGTGCTCGGAGGTGGCGCTGATGAATTGCTTGCGGTCAAACGTGCTGCGCAGACGAACCACATGGGCAGCCACAGGCAGGCGATCACCGAAATGCTCGCTCACGTTGTAGATCTGGCGTTTGATGGCGTTGCGCGTCACAGCCCGTTTTGCCCAGCGTTTGGGCACCATCGCGCCCAGCCAAATGTCAAACAAGTCAAAAAGGGCCTGCTCCGATGAGGGTGCAGGCCCAGTGTGTTCAGCAGGTGCCAAGGGAGTGTCTGCGGGTCGGGTCAGTGTCAGGCGGTGCAATGCAAAGTGCGTTGTGCGCGAGACTGTTCCACCCGCCAGGGCGGCCTGAAACTGTGGGCGTGTTTTCAAACGCTGCACGATGGCCAAACCCTGAGATCAACCGAATGCTGTGGCAACGGGCCACAGCCACACGGTCGAAAAGGCATTAGACAGCCAGACGCTTGCGGCCTTTGGCGCGACGTGCATTGATCACAGCGCGACCGCCACGGGTTTTCATGCGAACCAGAAAGCCGTGGGTACGGGCGCGACGTGTCTTGGATGGTTGGTAGGTGCGTTTCATAACTCTTCCTTTGTGCCCAAGGCCATGAATCAGCTTTGGGCGAAACCCAAGATTATCGCAAACTTTCGGGCACTCGGCAAATAAACCGTCATTTAGGTTTCGGGTGTTCCCTGATCCCAACCAGAACCGATGTGGTTTATGATGGGCTTTAGAACTCGTATCGGCATGTGGATAAGCTCTTGATAAGCCTTATTTCCTTGCTGCATCCTCTCACAACTGTCCACAAAAAATAAATACAACATGCCCGAGGGACTCACCCCAGAATTTTCGATGGATGCCGGCCAAGCCTTGTGGCAGGCGTGCGTGGACGAGCTCTCACGCGAGCTGCCAGAGCAGCAGTTCAATACCTGGATCAAACCGCTCACTGCGCAGATGTCGGAAGACCAATTGCGCATGACTTTGTTTGTGGCCAATCGGTTCAAACTCGACTGGATTCGCGCGCAATATGCAGGCCGTTTGGCTGCGATGCTTGAAAGTTTGCAAGGTCACCCAGTTCAAATAGAGTTAGTGATTACTCCGCGTGACAGCGGCATCAGAACTGTGCGTCAGTCCACGCCATCGTCGATGGAAAACGGGCCTGAGCCCATCGATTTGCCCGAAGAGCCGGCCACCAATAGCTTCCGCAGCCGACTCAACACCGCTCTGACTTTTGACAACCTGGTCGAAGGCACCGCTAACCGCATGGCGCGTGCCGCGGCCATGCATGTGTCGGGCTCGCCGGGCCACCTGTACAACCCCTTGTTCATCTATGGCGGCGTGGGTTTGGGCAAGACCCACCTGATGCACGCCATCGGCAACAAGCTGTTGGCCGACCGGCCCGAAGCCAAAGTTTTGTACATCCACGCCGAACAGTTTGTGTCGGATGTGGTTAAAGCCTACCAGCGCAAGACGTTTGACGAGTTCAAGCACCATTACCACTCGCTCGATTTGTTGCTGATCGACGATGTGCAGTTCTTTGCCAACAAAGACCGCACGCAAGAAGAATTCTTCAACGCCTTTGAGGCTTTGCTGGCCAAAAAGTCGCACATTGTGATGACCAGCGACACCTATCCCAAGGGCCTGGCCGATATCCACGAGCGACTGGTCTCGCGATTCGATTCGGGCCTGACGGTGGCCATGGAGCCGCCCGAGCTGGAAATGCGGGTGGCGATCCTGATCAACAAAGCCATCAGCGAAGGCAGCGAAATGCCCGAGGAGGTGGCGTTTTTTGTGGCCAAAAACGTGCGCTCCAACGTGCGTGAGCTCGAAGGCGCGCTGCGCAAAATCCTGGCTTATTCGCGCTTCAACCAGAAGGAAATTTCCATCCAGTTGGCCCGTGACGCCCTGCGCGATTTGTTGTCGATTCAAAACCGCCAGATCAGTGTCGAAAACATCCAGAAAACGGTGGCCGACTACTACAAGATCAAGGTCGCCGACATGTACAGCAAGAAGCGCCCGGCCAGCATCGCTCGGCCGCGCCAGATCGCCATGTACCTGGCCAAGGAAATGACCCAAAAGAGCCTGCCCGAGATCGGCGAGCTGTTTGGCGGGCGCGACCACACCACGGTGTTGCATGCCGTGCGCAAAATCAACGCTGAACGCCTGCAAATGACCGAGTTGAACCAGCAGCTGCACGTCTTGGAGCAAACCCTCAAGGGATGATGTCAGACCATTTCTCACTTGTGGGAGGCTGCCCCTGCAGCCGAATGCCGGCACCCCGGTTGTGCGGGCATTCGCGAGCGGGGGCTCGCTCCCACAAGGCCCCTGGCCGATCCCCGGCAAAAGAATGCCCAATCGGGGGTTTTGGACAAAAAAACAGCCGAAAAACGGCGAAAATGTACCCTGTTTGCATCCATCTGCCCATCTTGGGCTGATGCCTGAAAAGAACCACCAAAGGTAGACAAATGATCGTCCTGAAGGCCACCCAAGACAAATTGCTGTCGGTCCTGCAATCCGTGTCCGGCATTGTCGAGCGCCGCCACACCTTGCCCGTGCTGGCCAACGTGTTGATCCGCAAAACTGGCCACGCCGTGCAGCTGACCACCAGCGACCTCGAAATTCAAATCCGCACCACCGCCGAGATGGACGGTGACCCAGGCGACTTCACCACCACCGTGGGTGCGCGCAAACTCATCGACATCCTGCGCACCATGCCCGCTGACCAAACCGTCAGCCTTGAATCGTCACAAGCCAAGCTGATCTTGAAGGGCGGCAAGTCCAAGTTCACCTTGCAGACTTTGCCCGCAGAAGACTTCCCGCTGGTGCAAGAAGCCGCCAGCTTCGGCCCCGTATTCAGCGTGCCGCAAAAAACCCTTAAAACATTGCTCAGCCAGGTTTCGTTCGCCATGGCCGTGCACGACATCCGTTATTACCTGAACGGCATCTTGTTTGTGGCCGAAGGTAACCGCCTGAGCTTGGTCGCCACCGACGGTCACCGCTTGGCCTTCACCGCCGCCACGCTCGACGTCGAAGTGCCTACCAAACAAGAAGTCATCTTGCCGCGCAAAACCGTGCTCGAGCTGCAGCGCTTGCTCTCGGACGCCGACGGCGCGATCGAGATGCAATTTGCGAACAACCAGGCCAAGTTCAGCTTTGACGGCATGGAGTTCGTGACCAAGCTGGTCGAGGGCAAGTTCCCCGACTACAACCGCGTGATCCCCAAAGGCCACAGCAACAACCTGACCCTGGGCCGCCAAGCCCTGCTGTCTTGCTTGCAGCGCACCGCCATCCTGACCAGCGACAAGTTCAAGGGCGTGCGCCTGAACCTTGACCCGGGCAGCCTGCGCGTAGCCTCGACCAACGCCGAACAAGAAGAAGCCGTGGACGAACTCGACATCGATTACGGTGGCGACAGCATCGAAATCGGCTTCAACGTCACCTACATCATCGATGTGCTCAGCAACATGGGCCAAGACATGGTCCGCATCGATTTGGCCGACGCCAACAGCTCGGCGCTGATCACGATCCCCGAGAACGACAACTTCAAATATGTGGTGATGCCCATGCGCATTTAAGGCGAAAGCCCTTGATGCCCACTTAAGGCCCCATATCGAAACCCGCGACCCCTCGCGGGTTTCGGCCATTCAAGCGACAGAGAAAATTGAACATGACCGACGAAATCAACCCCAGCGAAGACGCTTTCACCACCGCTCAACCCAAGATCGACGCCAACCAGGCGGGCGCATCTGAAGGCTACGGCGAAGGCTCCATCCAGATTCTGGAAGGCCTGGAGGCCGTGCGCAAGCGCCCCGGCATGTACATTGGTGACACCTCTGACGGCACGGGCCTGCACCACTTAGTGTTCGAGGTCGTGGACAACTCGATTGACGAAGCGCTGGCGGGCCACTGCGACGACATCGTGGTCACCATTCACAGTGACAACTCCATCAGCGTGACCGACAACGGCCGCGGCATCCCCACGGGCGTGAAGATGGACGACAAGCACGAGCCCAAGCGCAGTGCCTCCGAAATCGCTTTGACCGAACTGCACGCAGGCGGCAAGTTCAACCAAAACAGCTACAAGGTCTCTGGCGGTTTGCACGGCGTGGGTGTGTCTTGCGTCAACGCTCTGAGCAAATGGCTGCGCCTCACGGTGCGTCGCGAAGGCAAAGTGCACCAGATCGACTTTGCCAAAGGTTTTGTGCAAAACCGTTTGCTCGAAACCGTGGATGGCGTCGAAATTTCGCCCATGCGCGTCACGGGTGCCACCGACAAGCGCGGCACCGAAGTGCACTTCTTGCCCGACGTTGAAATCTTCACGCAGAACACCGATTTCCATTACGAAATTCTGGCCAAGCGTTTGCGTGAACTCTCATTCCTCAACAACGGTGTGCGCATTCGTCTGAAGGACGAGCGCAGCGGCAAAGAAGACGACTTCTCTGGCGCAGGTGGCGTCAAGGGTTTTGTGGACTTCATCAACGCCAACAAAAAGGTGCTGCACCCCAACGCTTTTCATGCCAACGGCGAGCGCCCAGCGGACAGCTATGGCGGCATCCCCGGCACCAGCATCGGTGTCGAAGTGGCCATGCAGTGGAACGACGGCTACAACGAGAGCGTGCTGTGCTTCACCAACAACATTCCCCAGCGTGACGGTGGCACCCACCTCACCGGTCTGCGCGCCGCGATGACCCGCGTGATTGGCAAGTACATCGAGAAAAACGAGATCGCCAAAAAGCAAAAAGTCGAAGTCAGCGGCGACGACTTGCGCGAAGGCCTGTGCTGCGTGCTGAGCGTCAAAGTGCCCGAGCCCAAGTTCTCCAGCCAGACCAAAGACAAGCTGGTGTCGAGCGAAGTGCGCGCCCCGGTGGAAGACATCGTGGCCAAAGCCCTGAACGACTACCTCGAAGAGCGCCCCAACGACGCCAAGATCATTTGCGGCAAGATTGTCGAAGCCGCCCGTGCCCGCGAAGCCGCCCGCAAAGCCCGCGAAATGACACGCCGCAAAGGCGTGCTGGACGGCATGGGCTTGCCCGGCAAACTGGCCGACTGCCAGGAAAAAGATCCGGCCCTGTGCGAAATCTACATCGTCGAGGGTGACTCCGCTGGTGGCTCGGCCAAGCAAGGTCGCGACCGTAAATTCCAGGCCATCCTGCCCCTGCGCGGCAAGATCCTGAACGTCGAAAAAGCCCGCTACGAAAAGCTGCTGACCAGCAACGAAATCGTCACGCTGATTACCGCCTTGGGCACCGGCATCGGCAAAGCCACTGCCGAATCCGGCAAGAGCGGCACCGACGACTTCAACGTCGACAAACTGCGTTACCACCGCATCATCATCATGACCGACGCCGACGTAGACGGCGCGCACATCCGCACCCTGTTGCTGACCTTCTTCTACCGCCAGATGCCTGATCTGGTCGAGCGTGGCCACATCTACATTGCCCAGCCGCCGCTCTACAAAGTCAAGGCCGGCAAAGAAGAGCTGTACCTCAAAGACGGTCCGGCGCTCGACGGCTTCTTGCTGCGCATCGCGCTCAAAGACGCCAGCATCAGCACGGGCGGCGCTGCCCCACAAGTGCTGTCAGGCGAAACGCTCGAAGCCTTGGCCCGCAAACACCAAGTGGCCGAACACGTCATTGCACGCTTGTCCAACTTCATGGACGCCGAAGCCCTGCGCGCCATGGCCGACGGCGTGTCCCTGAACCTGGACACGCTGGAGCAAGCCGCCGAATGCGCCCCCGCGCTGCAAGCCAAGCTGCGCGAACTCAACACCACCGGTATCCCTGCCGAAGTGGCAGCCGAGTTTGACGTGCGTACCGACAAACCGATTCTGCGCATCAGCCGTCGCCACCACGGCAACATCAAGAGCAGCATCATCACGCAAGACTTTGTGCACGGTGCCGATTACGGTGCATTGGCCGAAGCCGCCAATACTTTCCGCGGGCTCCTTTCCGAAGGCGCCAAAGCTCTGCGCGGTGAAGGCGAGCGACAGAAAGAAGAAAAAGTGGGCGACTTCCGCCAGGCCATGCATTGGCTCATCAGCGAAGCCGAACGCACCACCAGCCGCCAGCGTTACAAGGGTCTGGGCGAGATGAACCCCGCCCAGCTGTGGGAAACCACCATGGACCCCACTGTGCGCCGCCTGCTGCGCGTGCAGATCGACGACGCCATCGAAGCCGACCGCGTGTTCACCATGCTCATGGGCGACGAGGTCGAGCCACGCCGCCATTTCATCGAAAGCAACGCGCTGCGGGCGGGGAACATTGATATTTGATCGATAAAAGCCATCATGTCGTCAAAATGATATTCTGGCGACATGACTGGGCTGACGTGTACTCGCCAAGAACATGAGGCTGCTCTCATGTTCGAAAAATTGAATTATTGCAACACGTTTGCTTGACGTGTCGCTCTTGAGAACATATTCTTCGAACATGTTTCAATAATTTAATTTCAAGTACATGTACGACATCGAACCCGTTTGGCAGCCAGACCGGGCGCATAACCAGTTACCGACACTGCCTCCGGGGCACGACCTGGAAAGCAAAGCAGTGCTGCGTGCCTGCATTACGGCGCGCGCTGCATTGGCCGAGCTGAAACAAGCCGCCGAGCTGATCCCCAACCAGACCATGCTCATCAACACCATTCCGTTGTTGGAAGCCAAAGACAGCTCGGAAATCGAGAACATCGTCACCACCACCGACCAGCTGTTCCAACACGTGGATGGTGATGGGCAAGCGGATCACGCAACAAAAGAAGCCTTGCGTTACCGAACTGCACTCCACCAAGGCTATCGGTCACTCCGATCCAGGCCCCTGTGCACGGCCACTGCGGTCGAGGTGTGTCGCACCCTCAAAGGTGCGGACATGGATATCCGACGAACACCCGGCACCCAACTGGCCAACGACCGGACGGGCGAAGTGATCTACACACCGCCGGAAGGGGAAGACCGGTTGCGGACCTTGCTGGCCAACTGGGAACGGTTTCTGCACAACGAAACCGAACTGGACCCATTGATACGCATGGCTGTTGGGCATTACCAATTTGAAGCCATTCACCCCTTCACGGACGGAAACGGACGCACAGGCCGTGTCGTCAACATCCTGTTTCTGATCCAGCAAGAGCTGCTGAACCTGCCCATCCTCTATTTGAGTCGGCACATCATCGCGAACAAAGCCGACTATTACCGCCTTTTGCTGGAAGTCACACGGGACCAGGCTTGGGAGCCTTGGGTCTTGTTCATGCTCAAAGCGGTAGAAGAAACATCGCGATGGACCACCGGAAAGATCGCGGCCATCCGGCAATTGGCCGAGCACACTACCGAACACGTACGGCTGAGCTTGCCCAAAATCTACAGCCGCGAACTGGTGGATGTGATCTTTGAACAGCCTTACTGCAGAATTGGCAACCTCGTGGACAAGAGGATTGGGCAACGGCAAGCCGCATCACGGTATTTGAAAGAGCTCGTGGCCTTGGGTGTGCTGCGCGAAATGACCTATGGGAAAGAAAAGCTCTTCATCCACCCCAAACTGATGCAATTGATCAGCCGCGATAGCAACGAATTTCAAGCGTACTAGGCGGTCAGCCCAAACACGATGCTCATGGGCCTGCTGCCCTGGTGCAACTGGTAGCGCACCCGGCCGTGGTACGTGAACGGTGCGGCCTTGCCAGCGGCCAGCTTGGTGTCGCGCACAAAGAGGTGGATGTCGATGCCTAAAGCGGCGTGGCGGATGATTTCGTCGCCGCGTCTGCTGCTCGGGTCGGTGGCGTTTTGGCTTTGCCAGTGAAAGTGCGTGTCATCGATCCAGTGGTCCATGTACTTGTGCTCGTCAGCCCGGCCTTGTTTGTTGAGCGTGACCAGCAGGATGTGCGCCTTTTTCTGGGCCAGCACCACATGGCCAATTGAGAACATTGCGTTGCTAACTCAGGTGGTTGAGTATCAAGCTGGCATCCCTGAATCATCATCAATCCGTTTAAGATCATCTCAATTTAGAAATAAGTACTTTAGGTAACGCGTGCAATATTCCAATCGTTCCTTCTATTCGGCAGACATCAAGCAATTTGTGACATCAGACCCCAACTTGGTGCTGGGTGTCTTGACTGAGAACAGTGGTTTTTCCATCGAGATGACCCAGCGCGATGCATGGCGGTCACAGATACAAATTCTTCAGAAAGAACTGAAATCGTTCACAGGCCGCGGCGCAGTTTTCTTTGAGTTCATCGTGCCGCGTTTGGGCAAACGCATCGACGTGTTGGCGTTGATCGACCACGCCATTTTTGTTATCGAGTTCAAGGTGGGTGAAGCGCTTTTCAACCGTGCTGCGGTGGATCAGGTTTGGGACTACGCGCTCGCCCTCAAAAACTTCCACGAGACCAGTCACCACTGCGTGATCGCACCCATCTTGATCGCCACCCAAACACAAGGCACCCGCGGTCAGATCGTCACCAGTCACCATAACGACGGTTTACTTTTCCCCATCAACACATCATCTGCCTTCTTGGCCTCCACCATCGAAGATGTGTTGGCCTTTTCGTCGGGTGCCCAACTGGACTCCGCCGCTTGGGCCAACGGGCGTTACCGTCCCACCCCCACCATCATCGAGGCCGCGTCAGCGCTATACGGCAACCACTCGGTGGCCGAACTCTCGCGCAACGATGCGGGTGAAAAGAACTTGGCGCAAACCTCGGTTGCCATTGCGCAGCTGATCCAAGACTCAAAACAACGGAAGCAAAAGGTCATCTGTTTTGTGACAGGTGTTCCCGGTGCGGGCAAAACCTTGGTGGGTTTGGACATCGCCACCAAGCACATGGACGCTGAGAGCGATTTGCACAGCGTGTACCTATCGGGCAATGGCCCTTTGGTGGCCATTCTGCGTGAAGCCTTGGTCCGGGACGAGGTGGCACGAAAAAAAGCCGTGGGTCAAAAGTTGCGCAAAGGCGAAGCCAGAAAAGCCGTTGAAGCCTTCATTCAAAACGTTCACCATTTCCGCGATGCGTATTTGTCGGACGAGCGGCCGCCAGTGGACCACGTGGTGATCTTTGATGAAGCGCAGCGCGCTTGGACGCTGGAACAAACCACCCAGTTCATGGCCCGCAAAAAGGGCTACCCAGACTTCAACCGCTCCGAGCCCGACTTCTTGATTTCTTGTCTTGACCGTCACCCCGACTGGGCGGTGGTCGTGTGTTTGGTGGGCGGTGGTCAAGAGATCAACACGGGTGAGGCGGGCATTGGCGAGTGGCTCAAGGCCATTCACGAGCACTACCCCGATTGGGCGGTGCACATCTCGCCGCACCTTCAAGACTCAGAGTACGGTGCAAACGAAGCGCTGACGCAGCTGAAGTCGCGGGACAACGTTCACCACAACGACGATCTGCATTTGTCGGTGTCCATGCGCTCCTTCCGCGCAGAACATGTGTCCACCTTCGTGAAGCACTTGTTGGACCGTCGTATCGATTTGGCCCAAGCCATGTTCCAAGACGTTCAGGCGCGCTACCCGATCGTGGTGACCCGCGATTTGGATAAGGCCAAGCGCTGGCTGCGCGAAAAAGCTCGGGGCAGCGAGCGCTTCGGCATGGTGGTTTCTTCGCAAGCCGTTCGCCTGCGCCCACACGCCATCGACGTTCGTTCACCCATGGACCCCATCCATTGGTTTTTGGACGACCGCGATGACGTTCGGTCTTCTTTTTACTTGGAAGACGTGGCCACCGAGTTTCATGTTCAAGGTTTAGAGCTCGACTGGGCTTGTGTGGTCTGGGATGCCGACTTGCGCTTTGGCGAAGCCGAATGGGAATACCGTTCGTTTGTGGGCAACAAATGGCAAAAAATACACCTGGCGCATCGCCAGATGTATTTGAAGAATGCCTATCGGGTCTTGCTCACCCGCGCTCGGCAAGGCATGGTGATCGTGATCCCCCCCGGCGATCCCGAGGATCCCACCAGAGATCCGGCTTTTTACGACCCTATTTTTGGTTATTTGACCTCTCTTGGAATTCAAGTTATCTAACGAGTTCATGGACTGCACTCGCCGCTAAAGGGTTCCTTGAGTTTGGCTTGTCTGCGCAAATCGTTGGGGCGGGTGTTTTGCCGGAAGGTGTCGGGTGGCCTGAAGCATTCTTCAGGCGAGACCCAATACACCGTCCAATCGCCGTACAGCTTGCCGTCAAAGCAAAGCAGGTCACCGTTGATGGCCAAGTCCATGAGCGTGTCGTGGGTGCCTGTGAACAGTTGGGCGTCTGTGGGGCTGACGAATTCCACATTCACCGAGCAGGCGTAGGTGGTGTGAAAGTACCTGAGCGGCCCGATGGCCGGACCATCAAAGCCCCAGCCGTTCATGACTTGGTTGGGCGTGTCGCGGCCATGAAACAAGCCCAAATACAAGCCGGGCTTGCTGGGGCGAACGCCATAAACAGGCGTGGTGCTTGGGTCTGTTGCGGGGTGCATGTTGCCTCCATGTGAGTGAGGCAGTCAGCTTAAGAAAAGGGTGTGGCTTTGTGTACCAGGGCTTTGCCTGGGTTACCTTGCAAAAATCAAAAGACCGAGATGGGCTTTGAAAGGATGTCTGCATGGGCCTAAGACGCACTTGCGTCAAAAGGCAGGATTCTTTGCTCTAGGCCAAGGTGCAGGGTTTCTTTTCTTTCGCCCACAGGCAGCTTAAGCGACTCAGAGATGACGCTGGTTTCGAACAGGATCATTCAAATACGATGTGTTTTGCTGGTGTCTTGTCTCGCTCAATGACCAACTCAAAGCCGCCTGCTTCTTGGCCAATTTCGGCCAGCAGCGATCCCAGTTGGATGCGGCCTTCCGGGCGGGCAGCTTGCTCCAGAATGGCTCGCACTTCGGCTTCTGTGCTGCGCCCGGCCAATGCGGCACGCACGCGCAGTGCCCTGAGGGTTTCTTCGGGCAAGTTGCGGATGGTGATGGACGACATGGCAAAGTCTCCTTGGGCAAGGTGTGAATGATATGAAAATGAAAATTTCATATCAATCAATCCACCACCATCACCCCCCGCAGACCCACCCCATAACTTTCAAACCCTTGCTCAGCCCAGCGCGCGCTGCTGTCGATGTTGTCGTGTTGGTGTCCGTGCACCGTCATGCGCACGCCCATGCGGCGGGCCAGTGTGTCCAGCTCTTTGAATCCGTGGTCGTGGTAGCCGGGCGCTTCGTGGGTGATGAGGATGTCGGCTTGCAGCGTGGCCAGTTGTTCCACCTCGTCGGGGTAGATGGTGGACCAGTGTTTGAGGTGCACGCTGCCTTGCCAGCGGTCTTGGCGCGGCGTCACGCGGGCGTGGTCTTCGCGGTTGCGAAACTTGGGCGCTTGCTGGTCTTTGGGGTACCACACCGCACCGCGAAACACGCCGCCCAGCCCGGCGATGCGCGTGCCGCAGGGCAGCGTGACGACGCGGCCGTGCAGTTGCCGCTCGCTCACCTCTGGGTGCCAGACGTTGCCAAAGTTGCCCGCGTGGTCGGTGTCGTGGTTGCCGTGGATGAACCAGACGCGCTCCCAAATCGGTTCCAGCTCGATGTGCAGCGGGCGTGCAGGCTCCAAGTCGCCGAGCAAGATCACGGCGCGGGCGTGGGTTTGCTCAGCCGCATCAATGATTTGCTGCCACTGGCCGTGGGGGTCGCCGCAGAAGAGGATGGGGCCGGGTTGCATGGGTTGATCAAGTGCTCAGCAATTCCACATAGGCTTGGTAGCTGTAATGACGGTTCTTTTTTTGCCCAGTCTGCTCGACCACGATGCCGAGCTTTTCCAGTGTTTTGACCGCTGCATTGGCTGTGGGGAACGTGGTTCCCAGTTTTTCGCAGACTTGATCGATGGAAAAAATGGGCATCAGTGGCAAGAGTTCAAACAGACGAAGACTGGCTGGCGTGATTCTGGGCTCTTGGAGCAGGCGACGCCGGTCGGTGTTGATCAGGCTGGCCAATGCGACGATGCCACGCTCTGCGGTGTCTGCTGCGCGGGCAACACCTTCCAGGAAAAAAGCCACCCAGCCTTCCCAGTCGCCATCCGTGCGGACTGCAGAAAGTCGTCGGTAGTATTCGCTTTGATGCTGCTTGAGGTAGGCGCTCACGTAGACCAAGGGCTCTGACAACAAGCCCCATTGCTCCATGAGTGCGGCAATCAGCAATCGCCCAATGCGTCCGTTGCCATCCAAAAAGGGGTGAATGGTTTCAAACTGAACGTGCACTAGCCCAATGCGCACCAGAGGGGGTAGGGTGGGCCGTGTGTCGTGGATGAAGCGTTCAAGATCGGCCAGCAGGGCGGGTACTTGCGTGGGCGGCGGGGGGACAAACACAGCGTTACCGGGCCGAGTGCCGCCGATCCAGTTTTGAGACTGGCGCAACTCGCCCGGTTGGCGACCTGAGCCACGGGCACCGTCCATGAGCAGGCGGTGGGCTTGCCGCATCAGGCGCACGCTCATGGGCAGGCCGTTGGGGGCCCGCAATGTTTGTTCTGTCCAGCGAAAGGCACGCAGGTAATTGGTGACCTCCTCCACATCGTCTGTGTTGCTGACGACCAACCCCGCCTCTTTGTCAAACAGGTCGACCAGTGTCGCCTGGGTCCCCTCAATCTGGGATGTGAGCAGGGCCTCTTTGCGGATGGCGCTGTAGAGTAACCAGTCGATCGAAGGTACCAAGCCTGCCACCCCTGCCAGACGTGCTAAGGCCAGTTCAGCCGTGCGGTTGAGTCCGGCATAGCAAGCAGCGTCCAGTTCGGGCTCAGCAGGTGGCAGCGCATGGGGCACAAAAGCGCGCACGCTTTCACCGAGAGTGGTTGAGGTGACGTAAGTACCGGTGACGCGCATGGCCAGATATTAAAGATCGCTTGAATACAGGTTCATCATATTAAAGCCATCTTTAATATGGTGCAAGCCTGTGAAAGCAGGTTTTAATCTGAGACCCGTTTGTGCATCAGCCTTCACTCCATGTCCTCCATCGCCATCATCGACTTTGAAACCACAGGCATGTCGCCCACCATGGGCGACCGCGCCACCGAGGTGGCCATCGTCATGCTCGAAGACGGCCAAGTGGTGGACCGCTACCAAAGCCTGATGAACGCCGGGGTGCGGGTGAACAGTTTCATCACCCAGCTCACGGGCATCACCAACGAGATGGTGCAGGCCGCGCCAGCGGCCGAGCAGGTGATGCGCGAGGCAGCGCGCTTTGTGGGCGGGCGGCCCATGGTGGCGCACAACGCGGCCTTTGACAAAAAGTTTTGGCAGGCCGAGCTGGCGCGTTGCGGGCAAGACGGCTCGCATGCCTTTGCCTGCACTTTGTTGCTGTCGCGCCGCCTGTACCCGCAAGCGCCCAACCACAAGCTGGGCACGCTGGCCGCTCTGCACCATTTGCCATCGTCAGGCCGCGCCCACCGGGCCCTGGCCGATGCCGAGATGGCCGCGCATTTGCTGGCGCAGATGCAGCAGGACCTGAAAACCCGTTACGGCTGCCAGCATGCCGACCACGCTTTGCTGATGGGCCTGCAACGCACCAGCCGCCACATGGTGGGGCCCTATTTGAAGAAGCATGCGCAGGGCTGAAAGTGCCTTACCCCAAACCCAGCGGCAATGCCGTCTTGTAGCGCACCTGCTTGAGCGCAAAACTGGAGCGGATTTTTTCCACGCCGGGAATGGGTGAGAGCTGCTCCAGGATGAAGCGCTCCAGCGCCGCCATGTCGCGCACGGCCACGCGCAGCAGGTAGTCGCTGTCGCCGGTCATCAAATAGCACTCCATCACTTCGTCGTGCCGCGCGATGTGGGCCTCAAAGTCCGCCAGCGTTTCCTTGCTTTGGGTTTTGAGGCTGATCGAGATGAACACCGTCAGGCCCAGCCCCAGCGCAGCCGCGCTGGCCAGCGCCACGTAGCGCTGGATCACGCCGCCTGACTCCAGCGACTTCACGCGGGCCAGGCACGGCGAGGGCGACAGGCCAATCCGTTTGGCCAGCGTCACATTGGACAGCGAACCGTCGCGCTGCAGCTCGTCGAGTATCTTCAAATCCACGTTGTCCAGAATCATGTGCTGAATTCCTATCAATTACGGCATATTGTGCTTTAAATACTGGTCTAAGAGGCGCAAATACGCAGCACATGCGCCGCTTGCATCTGTAGAGTAAAGGGCATGAATGCACCCATAGAACCCCATTTGCAAGCGATGTTGTCCGCCCACGACATTGACCCCGAAGAAACCGCCGAGTGGCGCGAGGCTTTGCTGTCGCTGATCGGCTCGCAAGGCCCTGAGCGTGCCCGCCAGATTCTTGACGAGCTGGCCATCGTGGCGCGCCAGCAGCGCACGGGCTGGCAGCCCGAACTGAACACGCCCTACATGAACACCATCGCGGTCGATGACCAGCCCGTGTTCCCCGGCGACTTGGCCACCGAAGAGCGGCTGGTGGCCATCATGCGTTGGAACGCGCTGGCCATGGTGGTGCGGGCCAACCAGGCCTATGGCGAGTTGGGTGGGCACATCGCCAGTTACGCCAGCGTGGCCGATTTGTTCGAGACCGGGTTTCACCACTTCTTTCATGCGCGCACCGAGCAGCACAAAGGCGACTTGGTGTTCTTCCAGCCGCACAGCGCACCCGGCGTCTACGCCCGCGCCTTTCTGGAAGGGCGCTTGAGCGAAGCCGACTTGCTGCACTACCGCCAAGAGATCACCGCGCCCGACAGCGGCGCGCGCGGTTTGTCGAGCTACCCACACCCTTGGCTGATGCCCGACTTTTGGCAGTTCCCCACGGGCTCCATGGGCTTGGGGCCGATCAGCTCGATCTACCACGCGCGCTTCATGCGCTACCTGACGCACCGCCAGCTGCAAGACTGTAGCGCCCGCAAGGTGTGGGGCGTGTTTGGTGACGGCGAGATGGACGAGCCCGAGAGCATGAGTGCTCTGACCTTGGCCGCGCGAGAAAAACTCGACAACCTGGTCTGGGTGGTCAACTGCAATTTGCAGCGCCTGGACGGCCCGGTGCGTGGCAATGGCCGCATCATCGACGAGCTGGAAAAGCTGTTTGCGGGTGCGGGCTGGAACGTGATCAAGCTGGTCTGGGGCAGCGACTGGGACGGCCTGCTGGCCCGCGACACCTCGGGCGCTTTGTTGCGCGCTTTTGCCAACACGGTCGACGGCCAGATGCAGACCTTTGCCGCCAAAGATGGTCGATTCAACCGCGACAATTTTTTCGGCCAAAACGAAGAGCTGGCACGGCTGGCGCAGGGCATGACCGACGAGCAGATCGACCGGCTCAAGCGCGGTGGGCACGACATCGTGAAAATCCACGCCGCTTATGCGGCAGCGGCTGCGCACCGTGGCCAACCCACGGTGATCCTGGCGCACACCAAAAAAGGCTTTGGCATGGGCAGCGCGGGCCAAGGCAAGATGACCACGCACAGCCAAAAGAAGTTCGACGAGCAAGACCTGATTGACTACCGCAACCGCT
This sequence comes from Limnohabitans sp. 15K, assembly GCF_002778285.1. GTDB lineage: Bacteria > Pseudomonadota > Gammaproteobacteria > Burkholderiales > Burkholderiaceae_C > Limnohabitans_A. The sequence goes on along the minus strand of NZ_NESM01000001.1, from coordinate 1,428,963 downwards.
TTGACCTGCCGCTGAGTGACGAGCAGGCCAAGGGCTTGGCCTTTTACAAGCCCGCCGACGACAGCGCCGAGATGCGTTACCTGCGCGAGCACCGCGCCCGCTTGGGTGGCAGCTTGCCCAAGCGCGAGACGGTGTGTGACCGTTTGCCTGTGCCCGCACTCGCCAGTTACGGGCAGTTTGCGCTGCAGGCCGATAGCAAAGAGATGAGCACCACCATGGCCTTTGTGCGCATGTTGGGCAACCTGCTCAAAGACAGCACCTTGGGCCCGCGGATCGTGCCCATCGTGGCCGACGAGGCGCGCACCTTCGGCATGGCCAACCTGTTCAAACAGGTTGGCATTTACAGCAGCGTGGGCCAGCGCTACGCGCCCGAAGATATCGGCTCGGTGCTGAGCTACCGCGAAGCCACCGATGGCCAGATTCTGGAAGAAGGCATCAGCGAAGCGGGCGCGATCGCCAGCTGGACGGCCGCGGCCACCAGCTACAGCGTGCACGGCCTGGCCATGCTGCCCTTTTATATTTATTACTCGATGTTTGGTTTTCAGCGCGTGGGCGACGCCATCTGGGCCGCCGCCGATCAGCGGGCGCGCGGCTTTTTGCTCGGCGCGACCTCAGGCCGCACCACCTTGGGCGGCGAGGGCCTGCAGCACCAGGACGGCAGCAGCCATTTGGTGGCGGCCACCATCCCCAACTGCAAGGCCTACGACCCGGCCTTCGCAGGTGAGCTGGCTGTCATCGTCGATGCAGGCATGCGCGAGATGGTCGAGCAGCAAGCCGATGTGTTTTATTACGTCACCTTGATGAACGAGAACTACGCGCAGCCCGACTTGCCTGCGGGTGTCGAGGGCGACGTGCTGCGCGGGGGTTATCGATTTGGCGCGTACGGCCCGAGCGATGCCGCCCAGCGTGTGACCTTGCTCGGCTCGGGTGCGATCTTGACCGAAGTGGTCAAAGCCGCGCAGCAAATGGCCGCGCAAGGTTTGGGCGTGGAGGTGCTGAGCATCACCAGCTGGAGTGAGCTGGCCCGAGACGGCATGGCGCAGGAAGCCAGTGGAAGTGTGGGTGCCGGACATCTGGCGCAACTGCTGGCCAGCACGCAAGGCCCGGTCATCGCCGCCACCGACTACGTGCGCGCCGTGCCCGAGAGCGTGCGCGCTTTCGTGCCCGAAGGCCGCCGCTACCGCACGCTGGGCACCGACGGCTTCGGCCGCAGCGACACGCGGGCTGCGCTGCGCCGCTTCTTTGCGGTGGATGCTGAGAGCATCGCGCAGGCGGCGCTGCAATCGCTGGAGCGGTGAGGTGTGACGCTGAGCGTTCGCAGGGGCTTCAGCCCTGTACCACGCTGAAATAAGCCTGTCGTGTTTCTGGGCTCGCGGCGTCGAGCGCTTGCTCGTAGCGGGTTTGGTGCTGGGCCAACATGCGTGCCGAGGCAATGGTTTTGGATTTGCAAAACCAGTGGCAGCTGTGCTGCATCAAAAACATCTCGCCCATCATCTGGAAAGAGCGCTCTTTGGGGTTCAGTCCGTGCAGGTTGCTCACGGTGCGCCCAATGCCTTGGGCGTGCACTTCCAGCAGGCGGCGCATGTCGAAGGTGAATTTGGGCGAGAGTTGGTCGATGTGGGGAATGGCCAGCTTGAAACCCCGTGTGGGCGGCGCGCTCAGCTTGGCAAATTCCCGCGCCAGGTTTTGGAACTCGTTGGCCAGTTGTTGCTCGGCTTGTTCTTGCAGCTGCAAGATTTGCTGCTGTCGCTCCGGGTCCGTTTCGCCCAGCGCCCGCATGTAGGCGCTGGTCAGTTGTTCCATGTGTTTTTCTATTTGGTAAGGACGCAATTGCTCGGCCAGCAAGATGGTGCGTTGGCGCTGGCCTTGGGTGTTGAGCCAGTGGATGCCCGTGGCCAACAGGAAAAGCAAACTGAGAAATTCCATAAATAAAGGGGTGTCTTGACCGGAATGGCCGTTGTGCCAAGTGTAGTGAGTTGCCAATGGACAGGACCAAGACAAGCCAATTGGAGAGGGGACTCTAAAGTGCGGGTTTTCCCTTGCTTGTGGTCCGGCATGCTGTTCAAATTGCTGCATTGCAACAAACCTTTCCAAGGAACACACCATGAACTTCAACGCTGACCAATTCGCCGCCACCCAAAAAGCCAACCTGACCGCTGCTGCCGACCTGTCGCAAACCGCATTTGCCGGTTTCGAGCGCTTGGTTGAGCTGAACATGGCCGCTGGCAAAGCCGCTGTGGGCGAGTCTTTCGCCAACATGCAAGCTTTGATGGGCGCCAAGACTCCTCAAGACATGATGGCCGTACAAGCCGCTTTGGTGCAGCCTGCCTTCGAAAAGTCGGTGTCTTATGGCCGTCACTTGGCTGACATCGCCAACAGCACCAGCGCCGTGTTCACCAAAACCGTCGAGGGCAAAATGGCCGAGTCCGAGCAAGCTGTCAAAAGCCTGGTTGAAAACAGCCTGAAAAACGCACCAGCTGGCTCTGACGCCGCTGTGGCCGCCATCAAGACCGCTTTCGAAGCTGGCCAAACTGCTGCTGAAACCCTGAAAAAAGTCGCCAAGCAAGCCGCTGACACCGCCGAGTCCAACATCAAAGCCGCAACAGCCCAAGCAGAAGCTTCGGTCAAGGCCGCCATGACCAAGGCCAAAGCCAAGGCTTAAGCCTCGCCCCCATGAGCCGGCTCTGAAATGGGTCAGCTTCCTACAATCAGGGTGTCTTCGGGCACCCTTTTTGTTTTTGGATTCCACCCATGTCTTCAGCCTTTGCGCAAGCTTCAGCCCCCGTCTTGGACATCGAGGAGGGTGTGGCCACGATCACCCTGAACCGCCCCGCCCAGCGCAACCGCTTGGAAAACGGCGACCTCAAAGCCTTGCTGGCGCACTTTGAACACATCGAGCGCGACCCCACCGTGCGTGTGCTGGTGTTGACCGCCAACACCGCAGGCCAACCCAAGCCGGTGTTTTGTGCGGGCTACGACATTGGTGGTTTTGACGAGCCAGGCCATGGCGCAACCTTTTTTGAGGAAATCCCCGATGCCTTGGCCAAGCTGCGGCCGGTGACGATTTGTGCCCTGAACGGCAGCGTGTATGGCGGGGCCACCGACGTGGTGTTGGCGTGTGATCTGCGCATCGGTCTGCAAGGCATCGAGTGGCGCATGCCCGCCACGGCGCTGGGACTGCATTACTACCCCAGTGGCTTGCAGCGTTATGTGAATCTTTTTGGTTTGGTGGCAGCCAAGCGGGCGTTTTTGACCGCGCGGCCTTTCACGGCCCAACAACTGGATGCGCTGGGTTTGTTCGAGGCATTGGTGGGGCCTGACAGCTGGGCGCAGACCTTGCAGACTTTGGTGCGCGAAATTCTGGCCTTGGCCCCTTTGGCGGTGCAAGAAACCAAAAAATCTTTGAACGAGATTGCAGGCGGGGACATGGACGAGGACCGACTGCGCGAGCGCGAGCACATGACCAGCCGCAGCGCCGACTTTGCCGAAGGGCGTGCAGCGTTTGCTGAGCGGCGAAGGCCGTTATTTGTCGGACGGTAATCAAACGGATAGCCCCGCCCAAGTTCTGTGCCCCAATGGGAGGGCTGCATGACCTCCGATCTGAGGGTACTATTTGCGCTGGTATCACAACATTTACTTTTATCTACTCTTCGAGCCATGTTGTTGCGAATCCCATTTTTCATGCTCTGGATCTGCTGCATTTTGTTGCACAGTTCGTGGGCAGCTGCGCCCGCTGATTCGCGGTCTGCTGATGCGTCTGCCAGTGCTTTGCAATGGGTTTTGCCCTTGGACGCCAGTCCCGACAAGCCCCTGTTTCAGAAGAAGTTTTCTGGCCCCAGACCCGGACTGTGGCTGGAGGTTAATGCCTTGCAAAAAGTGCTGGTTCCAGCGAATGGCACCCTGCTGTACGCGGGGGGCTTTTCATCGTCACAAACGGGATTTGTTATCGGGCACCCGAACGGCTGGATATCCCTGATTATGTCTTCCATGTCTTGGGAGCGAACTACTGCTATCTCGGTGGGCGCTGAGGTCCGCCAAGGCCAGGAATTGGCCGTGGTGCGTGGCGGACGTGTAGAAATTTTGCGACAGTTGAGTTGGTCGGTTCACAAGTTGGGGTACGCGTCGTTGCGTCAAGAATTGATGGCCTTTGTACCTGAAGAGGGTGAAGCAGGTGCAGCGATTCGAGACCAGTTGTTCGCTCGTTTGGTGCAATTACCGCAGGTGAATGCGAAGGGCCTGCTGGGTTTGGGAAGCTTGCAATTTGGTTTGAATGCTAGAAATAATCTTGAAGATTGTGCCGTTCGATTTATGGGTTTGCAGATGCCTTGTCGGTCCGCCGAACAACAAGATTTTTTGATACCCGTGGGACTTCATAAACTCGAAGTGCTAAGCGGTCGTGTTTTCAAAAGCTCCAACACTACGGTACATTTCATTTCCAAAACAGACACCATCGTCCAGAACATTGAAAAGGACGATCGCAGCAACTATCTCGCGACTGCTTATTCCATAGATTTGAGCGAACTTAGCGCGGATGCCTCTGAAATCCAGGCACAAGCTATCAAACTGGATCAAGACATGCAATTGGCTGTAGCCGAGAGCTTGAAGAGCACAAAGGAGGCCGAGGCTTTGGCCCAGGCCCAGGCCCAGGCTCTCAAACTGGAACAAGACAGGCAATTGGCCGCTGCCGAGAGCTTGAAGAGTCAAAAGGACGCCGAAGCCTTGGCTCAGGCGCAGGCAATCAAATTGGAACAAGACAAGAAATTAGCCGCAGCCGAAAGCCTGAAGCGCCAGAAGGAGGTCGAGGCTTTGGCCCAGGCCCAGGCGCTCAAATTGGAACAAGACAGGCAATTGGCCGCAGCCGAGAGCCTGAAGCGTCAAAAGGAGGCCGAAGCCTTGGCCCAGGCGCAGGCCCTCAAATTAGAGCAAGACAAGAAGTTGGCCGCAGCCGAGAGCTTGAAGCGCCAAAAGGAAGCCGAATCTTTGGCCCAAGAACGTTTGGTGCAAGAGGCGCGGCAACGTGATGCTCAGGAAATCCTGCGTGTGAATGCCGAACTGTCCAAACTCAAAGAGCAACTGAGCCAGATCCAAGCGCAGAAGGCGCCTGCGATTGATGCGCCAGTGTCGTCCAACGATACACGCACAGGCATGCGCAGAGCACTCATCATGGGCAATGATGCCTACAAAGAGGTCGCTGTCTTGCAAAACGCACGCTCAGATGCCCGTGCCATGAGCAAAACCTTGGGGCGCTTGGGCTTTGAGGTGTCTACCCATCTTGATTTGACCGAGCGTGGCATGAAAGAGGCCATTCGCACCTTTAAGTCACAAATTCGCGGTGGTGATGAGGTCGTCGTCTTCTTTGCGGGACACGGCGTGCAATTGGGGGCCACCAATTACCTGTTGCCCGTCGACATCCGTGGTCAGTCAGAAGACCAGGTGCGTGACGAAGCCATTCCTCTGCAACGACTTCTGGATGACTTTCAGGATACCAAGGCGCGGTTTGCCTTGGCCATCATTGATGCGTGCAGGGATAACCCTTTCAAAACAGCAGGGCGAACCATTGGCGGACGGGGACTGGCGTCCACCTCCGCCGCAACGGGGCAGATGGTGATGTTTTCAGCAGGAACAGGGCAGCAAGCGCTGGATCGTCTGGGGCCACAAGACCGTGAGCCCCATGGTTTGTTCACCCGGGTGCTGCTCAAGGAAATTGACAAACCCGGTGTTTCTATCGAGCGATTGGTGCGAAACGTGCGTAACGAAGTGGCCCGCTTGTCAAAAACAGTGGGGCATGAACAAGTGCCCGCGGTCTATGACCAAACCCTGGGTGATTTCTTTTTTCGACCCTGAGGCTCGATGGCTTTTTGTCTTCAACTGCAGTCGTTCAACCCGTTAACCACTCTATGCCCTGATGCGATGTGCTTGTTTGAGGCTTTTGTGACTGCCTAGGAACGGTCCGCCTCGGTGCAGTTGCTTAAGCAAGCCGGTTTTTGTAGGGCGCTGAGCCTGGCCTATCAAGAATCTGGGTTTCGAGCCGATTCACCTCAGTCATGCAATCACATTTCACTTTCCGCTGCGCTTTGAAAGCCGCTGGCTTGGCCGGCCTGTTGTCTTGTGGGCTGGTCTTTGTGGGTCTGGCGCAGGCTGGGCAATACCGTTTGTTGGCCGAACAGCCCAACACGGTGGTGGTGGCGGCGCGTGTGCAAAACGCCGAGCAGCAGTGTAATCTGGAAATTTCAATCCAGGGCCAAGCCACCATTGAGCGAGAAGTGCGCGCCCCTTACTTTGAGGCCCGCATCGACATCACCCCGCAAGACCTCGAGTCCGTCACCGTCACTTGGCGCGGCAAGTCCAAGCGGGTCAACGATGAGATTGTCAACGCATGCCCTACTCAAGGCCGCACACAGTTTCAAGTGGTCGATGACAACGTGGCTTTGCGTGCTGCTTGGCTCAGTGGCTTTGCCGCCATGGGACAGGCCAAGGCCGAATGCGTGCGCACGGCCTTGCGAATGGACCGGGTGCGTTACGAGTGGTTCGAAGTCAACGACAAAGAATCCAGCCCCGAGGATTGGAAAATCCAGCGTGCCATGGGTCAATGCGATGCATTCTTGGCGCAGAAAAAAGCGTGGGGCGAGCAAAACCCCAAGAGCTTTCCATGTGTCCAATCTGGTGTGAAGACCCAGTGCGAGGGCTTTTACAGCGTGACTGAAAACGGCAAAACCAGGCCCATCAGCGCGGATGAGGCCATTCGCCGCCAGTTGGACAAGCTGCCTTGGGGCACAGGGGTGAGGGAAACTGCGGGCGCCAGAGTGGGACGTCAAAAACTGGAACAAGCCCGGCAGGAACAGCTCTTGGCCGAGGAGCAAGCCAAAGTGAAGGCGGCCATCGAGGCCCGGCAGCGTGAAGAGCAAATGGCCATCGAAGCCATTGCCGCCCAAGCCCGTGAGCGCAAAGCCAAGGCCGAAGCTGAGTACGCACGTCGGATCAAAGAGTTGGAGCGCCTGGAGCAAGAGCGGCTGGAAAAACGCAGCTGGATGCTCAAGCAACTGGAAAAGCTCAAGAGCGACCCGAAGGCCGACGCCAAGTCAGATGGCAAGGGCGATGGGAAGGGCGATGGGAAGGGCGATGGCAAGGGCGATGCAAAGGGTGATTCAAAGGCAGAAGATGCCAAGCCGAAAGCGGCCTCTGCCAACGAAGCCAAACCCGAAGAGCCCAAGCCCAAGTAAGGCGAACGTTTTGTAGGAGCGAGCCCCTGCTCGCGAATGAAGCCTATCCAGGGCTCGAGGCCGAGCGCCCGGCCGACCAAGCGGTGCCCATGGACGCGGCCATCACCATGGCAATCGCCAGCCCCTGAAAAAGTGTCAAGCTTTCGGCCAGCACCAGCCACCCCGCCAAGGCACCCACGGCGGGCTCCAAGCTGAGCAAAATACTGAAGGTGTTTTTGGGCAGGTGCTTGAGCGCGAACATTTCGAGCGCATAAGGCACGGCACTCGACAACAGCGCCACGGCCAAACCAGCGGCCAGCCATTGTGGGTCGAGCAAGGTGCTGCCTGCGTGTGCAATGCCAATGGGGGCCACCACCAAGGCGGCGGCCAACATGCCCAGCGGGGTGGCCATGGCGCCGTAGCGCTGGGCTACACGTTGGCCAAACACGATGTAAAGCGCCCAGCAAACGCCCGCTGCCAAGGCGAAAGCCATGCCGCGCGGGTCGAGTGCTGCAGCGGCGTCTGCGCCCGGCAAGGGCAACAACAAGCCCAGGCCCAAAGCGGCCATCGCCACCCACAGCCAGTCACTGGCTTTTTTCGAAGTCCAGACCGCTACCGCGAGCGGCCCGGTGAACTCGATGGCGATCGCCACGCCAAAGGGAATGGTCTTGATGGCGCTGTAAAACAGCAAATTCATGATGCCCAGCGTCACGCCGTACAGGCCCAATGGGATCGCATCGGCCCACACCCAACGTCGACGCCAAGGCCGAAACACCGCCATCAGCATCGCGGTGGCAAAGACCAAGCGGTAAGCGGTGGTGCCTTCCGGCCCCAATGCGGGAAACAGACTTTTGGCAAACGAAGTGCCGATGGCCAGAGAAGTCAAGCTGCTCACCAAGGCCAGCATGGCCCACAAACGCAAGTTCAAACGGAACCCCTGTCTGTGACTTCCAGCACGATGGGCTGGCCGTGTGGCGTGCGTGCGGCGGCATCTGCCCAGGCGTGTTCCAGGTCGTGGATTTGCTCGGGCGTGCCCAGTTGGCGCTCGATCACCAGCTGTTCCAGTGCGTTGAGCCAGTGGGTGTAATACAGGCTGCCGTCGTTGGCTTCGCCACGCGTTTGGCCCGCACGGATTTCGTGGGTCAAGGCGGTGGCCCACTCGGGCCAAGTAAAGACGCCTTTGTCGTGCAGCTGCAAGGTCATGGCAAAGGCGTGGGCTTGCCAGGGTTCTTCAAAAACGGCACCGTTGTTGGCCGTGGCGGGCATGGGAAAGCCGTCGCCGCAGGCGCGGGCCAGGTCGTTCAGGTCTTGGATGGCGTTGTTCATGGGGTGGTGATCAGTTGGGGGCCGCTTCCAGATAAGACTCCCAGGCGTCCACGCTCACTTGGTGCCCTGCTTCGGCTTGCGGGCCCCACAGCTCGGTGCCGTCAAAAACGACGGTGTACAGGTGCTCGGCCGTGCCGTCAAAAGGCGGCAGCATTTTGTTCACATGCTGGTCGGGCAAAACGTGGTTGCCGTGGTGCAGCACCACGGTGCCCACATGGCCGCGCACATAGCGGGGCAAGCGGGTGTGGCCTTGCGGGTTGAGGTTCAGGGCGCGCACGCGTTGACCCGGGGCAAAGCGCGGTGCTTGTGTGCTGGGCCGATCGGTGGGGCTGCCCTTGGCCAGGGCGGCGTCAACCGCGGCGGCTTGCAGCACGCGAACACCGGTCACCGGGGTTGTGATGGGCTTGCCCTGGGCCAACTCGTCGGTGGTGATCAAACCGCGTTCGAGCAGCAATTTTTGCAGCGCTTTGATCCAGATGGCGTAGTAGGGCCCTTGCACATAGTCCAGTGGGGGCAGCGATTCGCGGGCAGAGCGTGCCAAGTCGATGTTCCACAGGCCACTGGCGCCCATGGCCACCGTCATGCCCAGAGCGCGGCGTTCCCATTCGCCATGAAACAAAGGCTCGTTGGCCTCGATGGGCACCGGGCCGTAGCCTTGCAGGCCGCCCATGTCGTGCACGCCGTTCATGGGGCCACCTCTGAGTTCACTTGGGGGTTCAGGGGCAAACCAGTGCCAATCATGGCGTCGCGGGTGACCAGTTGGGCCAGTTGTTCTTCGCTCCAACCCTCGGTGCCTGCGGGGCGTTCGGGCAGCACCAAATAACGCACTTCGGCAGTGGAGTCCCACACGCGGATGTTTTGCCCTTCGGGCAAGGTGACGCCGAAATCCGCCAGCACGGCGCGTGGCTCGATCACGGCACGCGAACGGTAAGCCGCGCTTTTGTACCAAACCGGGGGCAAGCCCAGCACCGGCCAGGGGTAGCAGCTGCACAGGGTGCAAACCACCATATTGTGTGTGTCGGGGGTGTTGGGCACGGCCACCATGTGCTCGCCTTGGCGACCGGTGTAGTCCATCGAGGAGATGGCGGCGGTGGCGTCCGTCAAAAGCCAGTCCCGAAAAACCGGATTGACCCAGGCGCGGGCCACCACTTTGGCCCCGTTGTGCGGGCCCACATGCACCTCGTAGGTTTCGATGATGCGGTCCACGGCGGCCGGGTCCAGGTAGCCTTTTTGCGTCAGCAGGGTTTCCAAGGCCCGCACCCGCAGGTCCATCTCGCCCAAGGTGCTGTGTTCATGGTCGTGGCCGTGCTCATGATCGTGGCCGTGCTCATGATCGTGGTGTTGGCCGTGGCCATGAGGGGCTGTTGATTCGGGGTGCATGGCGTGTCCTGATGGGTGGTTCAAGGCCTGCTGGCGCAGTGCTGATCGGTGATGCGCAGCCAATTTGGCGTGCCAACCGTGCCGGAAAAGGGCTTTCAAAAGACATCATAGCGCCGCATACAATGGCGGCTTCGTTCGCGTGGTGCAGACTTTGTGCCTCGATAAATCCAGATTCATTCCCCTTTGTGGAGTTTCCATGTTCATTTCTTCCGCTTTCGCCCAAACCGCTCCTGCCGCTGCTGCAGGTGGCGACATGCAGTCCACCTTGATGAGCATGCTGCCTTTGTTGCTGATGTTTGCGGTTTTGTACTTTGTGATGATTCGTCCTCAGATGAAAAAGCAAAAAGAGCACCGCGCCATGATCGACGCCTTGGCCAAGGGCGACGAAGTCGTGACGGCCGGCGGTTTCTTGGGCAAAGTCAGCAAGTTGGGTGAGGCCTATGTGGGCGTGGAGTTGGCCACGGGCGTGGAAGTGCAAATGCAGCGCAGTGCTGTGGTGCAAGTGTTGCCCAAAGGCACGATCAAGTAAGTTGTCGCTGATTCACCCTGTAAGTCACCCTGCACGCGAGTCACTATGAACCGTTACCCGGTATGGAAGTACGCGATCCTCGTGATCGCCATGTTGCTGGGGGTGGTCTACACCCTGCCCAACTTTTTTGGTGAAGCCCCTGCGGTGCAGGTGTCTTCGAGCAAGGCGACCATCAAGGTGGACACTTCGACGCTGCAAAAGGTCGAAGATGCGCTCAAAACGGCAGCGGTGAATGCCCAAACGGTCTCGCTGGAGGGGGGCTCGATCCGGGCGCGCTTTCAAAGCACCGACGAACAGCTGAAAGCCAAAGATGCCATCCAGAAGGCGCTGACGCCCGAAGGTGCTGACCCACAGTTTGTGGTGGCACTCAATTTGGTGTCGCGCTCACCCGCTTGGTTGACCGCTTTGCACGCCTCCCCCATGTATTTGGGTTTGGACTTGCGCGGTGGCGTCCACTTCATGTTGCAAGTGGACATGCAAGCGGCGCTGACGCAAAAGGTGGAGTCCATCACGGGTGACCTGCGCAGCTTGCTGCGCGAAAAAGATGTGCGCCATGGCGGTATCAGCCGCAATGGCCAAAGCATCGAGATTCGCCTGCGCGATGCCAAACAACTCGAAGCGGCCAAACGCGTGTTGTCTGACCAGTTCGCCGACTTGCAAGCGCAAGAAGCAGCCGATGGCAGCGAGTTCCGCCTGACGGCCAGCATCAAGCCCGAAGCCGCACGCAAAGTGCAAGAGCAGGCTTTGAAGCAAAACATCACCACGCTGCACAACCGAATCAACGAACTCGGCGTGGCCGAGCCGGTGATTCAGCAGCAAGGTTTGGACCGCATCGTGGTGCAGTTGCCCGGCGTACAAGACACAGCCAAGGCCAAAGATATTTTGGGCCGAACCGCCACCCTGGAGGTGCGCATGGTCGACGAGAGCACCGAAGCGCGTGCGGCTGAACAAGCAGGCGGTATCGTGCCTTTTGGCGCCGAGCGCTACCTGGAGCGCGAGGGCCGCCCCTTGATCGTCAAGAAACAAGTGGTTTTGACGGGCGACAACCTGACCGACGCCCAGCCAGGCTTTGACGGCCAGACGCAGGAACCCGTGGTCAACCTGACACTGGACGCCAAGGGCGCCCGCATCTTCAAGGATGTGACGCGCGACAACGTGGGCAAGCGCATGGCCATCATCTTGTTCGAAAAGGGCAAGGGCGAAGTGGTCACGGCCCCCGTCATTCGCGCCGAGATCGGTGGCGGACGCGTGCAAATTTCTGGCCGCATGACCACGGCCGAGGCCAACGACACCGCGCTGTTGCTGCGCGCAGGTTCCCTGGCGGCACCCATGGAGATCATCGAAGAGCGCACCATTGGCCCGAGCCTGGGTGCAGAAAACATCGCCAAGGGCTTCAACAGCGTGACCTGGGGTTTCCTGGTGATCGTGGCCTTCATGGTCATTTACTACGCCATGTTCGGTTTGTTCTCGGGCATCGCCTTGGGTGTGAACCTGTTGTTCTTGGTGGCCATTTTGTCGATGCTGCAAGCGACCTTGACCTTGCCCGGCATGGCCGCGATGGCGCTGGCGTTGGGTATGGCGATTGACTCGAACGTGCTGATCAACGAGCGCGTGCGTGAAGAGCTGCGCAACGGGGTTAGCCCACAGGCTGCCATTCATGCCGGTTACGACCGCGCCTGGGCAACCATCTTTGACTCCAACATCACCACCTTGATCGCGGGCGTGGCCTTGCTGGCGTTCGGCTCTGGCCCGGTGCGTGGTTTTGCGGTGGTGCACTGCATTGGCATTTTGACGAGCATGTTCTCGGCCGTGTTCTTCTCACGCGGCTTGGTCAACCTTTGGTACGGCGGTCAGAAGAAACTCAAATCGGTATCGATCGGCACCGTCTGGCGCCCAGAGGCTGGCACTGCGGTGAAAGCCGACTAAGGGGAAAAGACCATGGAATTGTTCAAAATCAGAAAAGACATCCCGTTCATGAAGAACGCGTTGGTCTTCAACGTGATCTCCTTCATCACGTTTGCACTGGCGGTCTTCTTCCTGTTCAGCCGTGGCCTGCACCTGTCGGTGGAGTTCACGGGCGGCACCTTGATGGAGGTGAGCTACAGCCAGCCCGCCGACCTGCAAAAGGTGCGCGGCACGGTGAGCACGCTGGGCTTTTCAGAAGTGCAGGTGCAGAACTTCGGCTCTGCGCGTGACGTGATGATCCGATTGCCCGCGCAAAAAGGCGTGAGCTCGGCCCAGCAAAGCGAAAAAGTCTTGTCGGCCCTCAAGGCCAATGACCCCGATGTCACCTTGCGCCGCACCGAGTTTGTCGGCCCACAAGTGGGCGACGAGCTGGCGGAGGACGGCCTCAAAGCTTTGGCCTTTGTGGTGGTGGGCATCATGATTTACTTGGCGATCCGCTTCGAGTGGAAGTTTGCCGTCTCGGCCATCATTGCCAACTTGCACGATGTGATCATCATCTTGGGCTTCTTTGCCTTCTTCCAGTGGGAGTTTTCATTGGCGGTGTTGGCCGCGGTGCTGGCCGTGCTGGGTTACTCGGTCAACGAATCGGTGGTGATTTTTGACCGAATTCGCGAGAACTTCCGTCGTTACCGCAAGATGAACACGGTGGAGATCATCGACAACGCCATCACCTCCACCATCAGCCGCACCATCATCACCCACGGCTCGACCCAGATCATGGTGTTGTCCATGTTGCTGTTTGGCGGTGAGACCCTGCACTACTTCGCCATGGCACTGACCATCGGTATTTGCTTTGGCATTTACTCGTCGGTGTTTGTGGCCGCAGCCATTGCCATGTGGTTGGGTTTGCAGCGCGAAGACCTGATCAAGCCGCTCAAGAAAGACAACGACCCGAACGACGAAAATTCGGGTGCGGTCGTCTGACCGACCTTGACTTGAAAAAGGGCCACTTGTGGCCCTTTTTTACGTCAACGCGCCTTGTGGGAGGCTGCCCCTGCAGCCGAAGGGTGGTGACCATTCAAGCGCTAAGCAGACCCCACCCGCTGAAACAGCCCGCCCGGCAAGCGACCCACCTGCCCCATCAGCTCCAACTCCAGCAACTGGGCTTGCAGATTTGCAGTGGGCCAACCGCAGCGTGCTTGCAGCGCGTCCAGGCTCACCGGATCGTGGCCCATGGCGCGTAGCAAGGCGTCTTCTGACTTGTTGTCGCCATGGTGCGGGTCATCGTTGGCAGATGATGGCTGCAGCGCCAGCGTACCTTGTGCCTGCTCCACGGGCAGGTTCAACTCCTCCAGCACGTCTTGTGACGACTCCACCAGCTTGGCCCCTTGCTTGATCAGCAAATGGCAGCCTTTGGATTGGGCCGAGTGGATCGAGCCAGGGATGGCCATCACGTCACGCCCTTGCTCCAGTGCTTGTTTGGCGGTGATGAGCGAGCCCGACTGCAAGGCGGCCTCGACCACCAGCGTGCCTTGTGACAGGCCCGAAATGAGCCGATTGCGGCGTGGGAAATTGGGCGCCAGCGGCGGCGTGCCCAACGGGTATTCGCTGAGGATGACCCCCCGCTTGGCAATTTGGTGTGCCAGATCGCGGTGCTGACGCGGGTAGACCCGGTCCAGCCCCGTGCCCACCACGGCGATGGTGGGCGGCATCCCATTCTTCACTTCGGGCAATGCCCCCAGCAATGCCCCTTCATGGGCCGCACCATCCACCCCCAGCGCCAAACCCGAGACGATGGTCAGTCCACTCGCTGCCAAGCTGCGTGCGAATTCACGGGCGTTGATTTGACCTTGTGGTGTGGGGTTGCGGCTGCCCACCATGGCGACGCAGTGGCCGATTTCCAGCCCGTGCAGCGCACCGATTTGGCCCAAGGCATAAAGCATGAGCGGCGGGTCGGGAATTTCAAGCAAGGCGGCGGGATAGTCGGGATCGCCCAAGGTGATCAGGGCCCGCGCAATGCCCGGTTCGGGTGAGGTCTGCAGCCAGCGCCAAGTCTCGTCGGTCAATTCGCGCCAGCCCTGCGGTGCTTCACGCAGCGCGTGGGCTTGCAGGACCGAAACCACTTGTTGTAAGGCGGTGTCGGTTTGCTCAAAGATGGCGCCGGGTTGCCCCCAGGTGGCCAGCAGTCGCCGTGCCGTTTCGGGCCCCACGCCGGGGGTGAGCGCCAAGCGCAACCAAGACGCCAGCTCTTCGGGTGTGTTCACCATCATGTCTCCCTGTGCAGCCTTTGCGGCTGTCTGTAGGGGCATTGTGGGCCAAATGGCGGGCCTTGCCTAGCGGTGCAACCGATGCGAAATCGTCGGGTTTTGGCCTCAGGGTACTAGTGGGTTGTGCGCCGCTGGGCCAGCCACCCAAACAGCAAGTGGTTGGCCAACACCACGGTCCAACAAATGAAGCCCGTCCACAAAGTGTGGCTGGGGTAATGCGCGCCTCTGAGCGTTTGGGTCAGACCCAGCACCCCACCTACTAACACCACCATGAACAAAATCCGCAGGCCTGTGGCGCGTTGTGATGCCGAATCAGAGACCAGCCAAGGCAAGGCCAAGCCCAGAAAGGCGAAAGCGGAAGACACATGTCCCCCGGGGAAGCAGCGCCCAGAGCCCCCGTCTGGCAAGCCCCACAGCCAGTGCGAGACGTACAAAGCTTGTCCGCCAAAGGCCTGTAATTCCCAGGGGCAACTCGTCAAACTGAAACTTTTGAGGGTGCTGATGGTGATCAGGCTCAGAGTGATGCCCACCATGATTTCTGAACGTTGCCAGCGCGTCCGTTGGCGAAGCACCCCTTGGGGCCACCACACCATGACCAGCAATGCCAAATAAACCACGATGGCCAACTGTTTGGCCCGGGTGTGCAAAACGGTCTCAAACCACCAGTTGTCTCGCAGTGGGAATCCATGGCTGTCGGCTATCGCACTCATCAAGCCCACGTCCAACCCGGAAAAGTCCCAGGCCAGCAAACACATCAGGGTGACCCAGGTGATGAGCCCCAAGCGACGAGTCGGAGACAAATCGCGCATGTGGGCGTAGTGGTGAGCAGGTTTCATGGGGCAAATCAATCAAAGGAGTCATGTGCACTGTCTAGAATCAAGCCCATTGGTATCTTGAGACACACACTTCATGACGATTCTTGCTTCGCGCTCTGCATGGCACCCCACGAGTTTACTGGCGGCTGTGGCCTTGTGGCTGGCAACAGTCGGCAACTTGCCATTCTGGATGGCGATCTGGCAATTGCCCGAAACCCAAGGCGTGCGTGCCCTGACCACCTTGGGCAGCTTGTGGGTGATCTTGTTGGCTTTGCTGGCTTGTTTTTTGTGTTTGTGGGTGTGGCCGCGCTGGCTCAAGCTGGCGGGCGTGGCGATGCTGGTCACTGTGACGTCCAGCAGCTACTTCATGCTGACCTACGGCGTGGTCATCGACACCAGCATGCTGGCCAACGTGGCGCAGACCGATGTGCGCGAGGTGCGCGATTTGCTGTCGTGGCCCATGTTGGCGGCGGCGTTGATCGGCGTGGTTTTGCCGGGGGTGTGGCTTTGGCAGCAGCCGATTCGCGCGGTGCCCGCCAAGACCTTGATCGCGCGACAACTGGGCGTGGCCGTGTTGGCGTTTGTGGTGGCCATGGGGGTGTTCTGGATGTCGTTCCAAGACATCGCTTCGCTCACCCGCAACCACAAACAGTTGCGCTACATGATCAACCCATTCAACAGCCTGTACGCGGTGACCCTCTTGACCGTGGGACAGGCGACGCAGGCCACCAAGCCTTTGCAAACCATTGGCGAAGACGCGACCTTACACAAGACCCCTGCCAACGAAGCTGCTGCGCCCTTGGTGCTCTTGATTTTGGGCGAGACCGCCCGCGCAGCCAATTTCGGTTTGGGCGGTTATGACCGCGACACCACGCCGCAGTTGCGCCAACTTCAAGCGCAGGGCGATCTGGTTTATTTTTCAGACGTCAAGTCTTGTGGCACCAGCACCCAAGCATCGGTGCCATGCATGTTTTCTCATTTGGGCAAAACGGCTTACGAGGGCAGCAAGGACCGTTACGAGAGCGTGTTGGATGTGCTGCAGCGTGCCGGGTTGGCGGTGCTGTGGCTCGACAACCAGTCGGGTTGCAAAGGCGTGTGTGACCGTGTGCCCAACTTTGCCACCACGGCCCTGAAAGTGCCTGAGTTTTGCAGCAGCGGCGAATGCTTGGACGAGGTCATGCTCAATGAGTTGCCCAAGCAACTGGCCGCACTGGACCCGGCCAAACGTGCCAAAGGCACGGTGGTGGTGATGCACCAGATGGGCAGCCACGGCCCAGCTTATTACAAACGCTCGCCCACGGCCATGAAGCCATTCCAGCCCGAATGCAGCAGCCATGCCTTACAAAACTGCCCGCCAGAGCAAATCGTCAATGCTTACGACAACTCGATCGTCTACACCGACCACTTCATCGCCAAAACCGTGAAATGGCTGCAAGCCCAGCAGCGTCCCACAGCGCTCATGTATGTGTCAGACCATGGCGAATCGCTGGGTGAAAAAGGCCTGTACCTGCACGGCATGCCCTACAGCATCGCCCCCAAAGAGCAAACCCATGTGCCCATGGTGGTGTGGCTGTCCAAACCGCTGCAGCGCGAGCGCGATTGGCGCATGGCGTGTTTGAAAGACCAAAGTGCCAAGCCCTTGTCGCACGACCATGTTTTTCACTCGGTGTTGGGCTTGAACCAAGTCACCACCCGTCTGGCCAAGCCCGAATTGAACCTCTTTGCCGCCTGTGCTGCGGGGCGCTGAACACCTGCGCCACCACCCTGCGCCCTGCCTGCGGCAGGCGCATTGGAAATTGGGGACAATACGTCTTTGATTGAGCCCCCGATTTCTTCATTGTTTTGACTATGGCCCTGCTTCCCATCCTTTGCTACCCCGACCCTCGCCTGCACAAGGTGGCCAAACCCGTGCAAGCGGTGGATGCCCGCATCCATGCCTTGATCGACGACATGCTGGAAACCATGTACGAGGCCAGTGGCATTGGCTTGGCTGCATCGCAGATTGACGTGCATGAGCGACTGGTGGTGATCGACACCTCGGAAGAGCGCAACCAGCCCTTGGTGCTGATCAACCCCGAGATTTCTTGGATGGGCGATGAGCGTGTGAAGGGCGAGGAAGGTTGCCTGTCGGTGCCCGGCATTTACGACGGCGTTGAACGTGCAACCAAAGTCAAGGTCACGGCCTTGGACCGCGACGGCAAAAGCCGAAGCATCGACGCTGAAGGCATGTTGGCCATTTGCATTCAGCACGAGCTGGACCACCTGATGGGCAAGGTGTTTGTGGAGTACCTGTCCCCTCTCAAGCAAGGCCGCATCAAGACCAAGATGGTCAAAGCCCAAAAAGCCGAGCGCTGAACCGGATGCGTTTGATTTTTGCGGGCACGCCCGAATTTGCCCAAGTGGCCATGGCGGCCCTGCACGCGGCAGGCCACGAGATCGTGCTGGTGTTGACCCAGCCTGACCGACCTGCAGGGCGCGGCATGAAGCTGCAACCCTCGCCTGTCAAGCAATGGGCCTTGGACCACGCCGTGCCCGTGGCCCAGCCGCGCAGCTTGCGGCTGGATGGCAAATACCCCGAAGACGCGGCATTGGCCCGTGAGGCGCTGTTGGCCGCACAAGCGGACGCCATGATCGTGGCCGCCTATGGTTTGATCCTGCCGCAGTGGACGCTCGATTTGCCGCCCAAGGGTTGCCTGAACATCCATGCGTCACTCTTGCCGCGCTGGCGCGGGGCTGCCCCCATTCACCGTGCCATCGAGGCGGGTGACACCCAAACCGGCATCACCATCATGCAGATGGACGCGGGTCTGGACACGGGCGACATGCTGCTGGTGCGCACCGAGGCCATCTTGCCAAGCGACACCACTGCCGTGCTGCACGACCGCTTGGCCGCGCTCGGAGGCGAGGCGATTGTGCAGGCCTTGGCCTCGCTCGATGCCTTGCCGCACCTGCCTCAACCGGCCGAAGGCGTGAACTACGCCCATAAAATCGAAAAAACCGAAGCCGCGCTGGACTGGGCATTGCCAGCCGAAGTGTTGGCCCGCCGTATCCGTGCGTTTGACCCCTTCCCCGGGATGACCGTGCCTTTGACGACCTCTGCGGGCAGCGAAACCCTCAAGCTTTGGCAAGCCGTGGCTGAGCCTTTGCAGGCTGCGGCCCAGCCGGGCACCGTGCTCAGCGCCGATGACTCGGGTGTGCGTGTCGCCTGTGGCGAAGGCCAGTTGTGCCTGACGCAATTGCAACGCCCCGGTGGCAAGCGTTTGAGTGCGGCCGACTTTTTGCGCGGATGTCCCTTGCAACTGGGTCAAGGGTTGGTGGCCTGATGTTTTTCCTCCCCCGTTTGCACCGTCACCCCGCCTTTTTGGAGGGCATGCGCGAGGTTTCGCCTCAAGCACCAGGCATTGCCGCCTGGGGCCTGATGACCGGGGTGGCCATGGTCAAGTCGGGCATGAGCGTGTTCGATGCCAGTGCCATGACCTTGCTGGTGTTTGCCGGCAGCTCGCAACTGGCGGCCATTCCCTTGCTGGTGGCGGGCGCACCCGCTTGGGTGATTTTGGCCACCGGCTTTTGTGTGAACCTGCGCTTTGTGGTGTTCAGTCTGCATTTGCGACAGTTCTTGATCCATTTGCCGCGTTGGCAGCGGCTGTGCCATGCGTACCTGACCACCGACATCAGTTACGTCTTGTTCACCCGAAAGTACGCCCAGCCTGCGCAGACCGATGAGGGTCGCCTGGCGCAAGAGGCGTATCTGGCGGGCAATGACTTTCTCAACTGGTTGTCCTGGATGGTGGCCAGTTTTGCGGGCATCGCGCTGGCGAACATGATTCCGACCAGTTGGGGCTTGGGCTTTGCGGGCATTTTGTGTTTGCTGGGCATCCAATGTTCACTGGCCAGCTCGCGCATGCGCATGTTGTCGGCTGCGGTGGCGGGGGCCACGGCGGTGGTGGCTTACAACTTGCCGCTCAAGCTCAACATCGTCGTGGCCATTGGTGTTGCGGTGATCTTGTGCATGACGGTTGAAAAAATCCGCCCTGCGGCGAAGGCGGCGGCATGAACAGCAGTGATTTTTGGTCTTTGGCGGTCATCGTGGGGCTGGCGCTGGTGACGGTGGTCACCCGCAGCTTCTTTTTCATTTCGAGCAAAAGCTGGCAACTGCCCCGCTGGGCTGAGCGCGGCTTGCAATACGCCCCGATTGCGGCCTTGTCGGCCGTGGTGGTGCCCGACATCGTCACCGTTCAAGGCGTGTTGGTCACCACTTGGCAAGATGCGCGTTTGTTTGCGGCTTGTGCGGGCATGGCGGTGTATTTTTGGCGCAAAAATGTGCTGTTGACCATCTTGGGCGGCATGGCCGTGTATTTGCCTTTGCACTTGGGCCTTGGCTGGTAAGCCAGCGTGTTCTTCTCTGTGGGAGCGAGCCCCTGCTAGCGAATGTGCGTGCCCTACTGCTTTTAAAATAGACCCCAAATTTTCCGATACAGGACCTGCTCTCTCATGAACGTCATCCGCTTTTCTGATTTGTGTGCCCAAGGCAAAGTCGCAGGTCAACGTGTTTTCATCCGCGCCGACTTGAACGTGCCACAAGCCGATGACGGCAGCATCACCGAGGACACCCGCGTGCGCGCCAGCGTGCCTTGCATTCAGATGGCACTGGACGCTGGTGCAGCCGTGATGGTGACCAGCCACTTGGGCCGCCCGACCGAAGGCGCTTTCAAACCCGAAGACTCGCTGGCCCCGGTGGCCAAGCGCCTGGGCGAACTGCTGGGCCGAGATGTGGCGCTTGTTGCCAATTGGGTGGAGGGCGTGGAGCTTGCACCCGGTCAGGTTGTGTTGCTCGAAAACTGCCGCGTCAACAAAGGCGAGAAAAAGAACAACGAAGCGCTGGCCCGCAAGATGGCCGCCTTGTGCGACATCTATGTGAACGACGCCTTTGGCACCGCCCACCGCGCCGAGGGCACGACCTATGGCATCGCCCAGTTCGCCCCCATCGCCTGTGCGGGCCCTTTGTTGGCGGCCGAGATCGACGCGATTGGCAAAGCCCTGGCCAACCCGAAACGCCCGCTGGCGGCCATCGTGGCGGGCTCGAAGGTGTCCACCAAGTTGACCATCCTCAAAAGCTTGTCACAAAACGTGGACCAGCTCATCGTGGGCGGCGGCATCGCCAACACCTTCATGCTGGCGGCAGGTTTGAAGATCGGCAAAAGTCTGGCCGAGGCAGATTTGGTGAACGAGGCCAAAGCCGTGATCGAGGCCATGAAAGCCCGGGGTGCCGAAGTGCCGATCCCGACCGATGTGGTTACCGCCAAGACTTTTGCCGCCGACGCGGTCGCGACGGTGAAAAAAGCCACCGACGTGGCCGACGACGATCTGATTTTGGACATCGGCCCCGAGACTGCCGCCAAATTGGCGAACCAGCTCAAACAGGCAGGCACCATCGTCTGGAATGGCCCGGTGGGTGTGTTCGAGTTTGCGGCCTTTGAAAACGGCACCAAAGTGATTGCACAGGCGATTGCCGAGTCCAGTGCCTTCAGCATTGCAGGCGGTGGCGACACCTTGGCCGCGATCGCCAAATACGGCATCGAAAAGCAGATCGGCTACATCTCGACGGGCGGCGGCGCTTTCCTGGAGATCTTGGAAGGCAAAACCTTGCCCGCCTTCGAAATTTTGGCCAAACGCGCTGCAGGCTGAACGCGTTCCCCTCCCTTGTGGGAGCGAGCCCCTGCTCGCGAATGCCAGCCGGAGCCACAGCATGCATTCGGCCGCAGGGGCAGCCTCTTACAAACGATCACCCAACAAAAAACCCCGCATCGCGGGGTTTTTTGTTGTTGGAGGCGAAGGCCTGATCAGGCTTGGGCCGAAGTGGGCAGGTTGCCGCGCACCGGGCTGGTCATGTTGCCCTTGAAGTCGGTCCAGCATTCGCGGCTGAAGTCGTACATCTTGCAGTTCTTGGCAGTCTCGAAGTACCACTTCCAAGAGAAAGCTTGGACGATGATGCGGCCTGGCAGCATTTCTTCGAGCTTGCTTTGGGCTTGCTTCAAACGGTAAAGCGGGATGCTCATGTCCACATGGTGGGCGGTGTGCTCCATGATGTGGTGCATCATCGCGCCGATGTTGAACGGGAAGGTCAGGTGCACTGTGGTCGACACGAACGGCGCGGCCTTGGTCCAGGCGGCCTTGTTGTCGTGCCAAGACACCTTGACGTGGGTGTGGTGCACATAGACCACAAAACCGATCATGGTGTTCCAAAAGAAGAAGGGCACCACAAAACCCAACAGCAAGGACAACACGACCGACTGGCCTGTGTAAATGGCAGCGGCAGCGATGGTGGCGATCCAAAACGCGGCAAACAGGCTCACCAACAAGCTGTCTTTGAAAAAGATGGGTCGGCGGGTGGGCATGTGGGTTTTGTTGGGGAAGAACTCACGCTTCCACCAAATTTCGACCATGTAATACAGGCCAGGTGCCCAGCCGCTGCGGTAGGCCCGCTCCAGCAGTTTTTGCATGGGGTTCAGGGCTTCAAACTCGGTCGCTGTGAGGGGGGTCCAGACAAAATCCACGCCTTTGAGGTTGGTGTAGCCGTGGTGCACCACGTTGTGGCCGGTGTCCCACAAGCTGTACGGGGTCAGCGATGGCAAAAATGCGATGCGGCCCAGCACCTTGTTCAATTCGCGGTGGGGCGTCAGGCTTTGGTGGCAGGCATCGTGGCCAATGATGAACAGTCGGCCAATCACAAAGCCCGCCGCCAAGGCGCACAGCACTTTGCCCAAAATCGCGTCCAGCGCGATCGTGCCAGTGATCAAGGCAAAAAACAAAGCGTAATCCAGCACCAAAAGCGCGAAGGCTCTGACGGTGCTGCGCCCGGACAAGGGCACCAACCATTCACGCAATGTCTTGCGGTGCGGCAGAGGCTGGTCCAGTCCAATGGGTTGTTCGGTGGTCGTTGTGTGCATGGCAGTCATGGTGCTTCTGTTTGAACAAGCGAGACCTGAGTTTAGTCGCCCCGCTCCCTCGGTGAACTGACAAGGCTCAATTGAGGGTCAGAAGTGCAGGGGAATCGAGGGCCAAGCACGTCTTGCACTGGGGTGGAGGTCGTCAAATTGGGGTTTCCCAGCAGGGGAAAGTGGCCGAAAGAACCCGACATGTAACCTATTCCGTGTGAGAATTGAAATTAAATTACATGGAGAGCTTTGAATGTCCCGTCGCGCTACCAAGATTGTTGCCACCTTAGGCCCTGCTTCCAGCGATCCTGCGCTGCTCGAAGCCATGATTCGGGCCGGTGTGAATGTGGTCCGGCTCAATTTCAGCCACGGCAAGGCGCAAGACCATGTGGACCGTGCCCGCTTGGTGCGAGAAGCCTCGCAACGTGCGGGCCGCGAAGTGGCCATCATGGCCGACCTGCAAGGCCCCAAAATCCGCGTGGGCAAGTTTGCCGAGGGCAAAGTCCTGCTCGAGCCAGGTCAGCCTTTTGTTCTGGACGCCTCACGCACCGAACCCGGTGACCTGCAGGGTGTGGGCTTGGATTACAAGGAATTGCCCCGCGACGTTAAGGCGGGCGATGTGCTGCTGCTGAACGACGGCCTGATCGTGCTCACCATCAACGCCGTCAAGGGCGAGCAGGTGCACACCACCGTCAAGTTGGGTGGCGAACTGTCCAACAACAAGGGCATCAACAAACAAGGCGGCGGCCTCACAGCCCCTGCCTTGACCGCCAAGGACATGGACGACATCAAAACCGCCATGAGCTTGCGTGCCGATTACGTGGCCGTGAGCTTTCCTAAAAATGCCACCGACATGGAAATGGCCCGCCAGCTGTGCAATGTGGCGGGTGCCGAATACGGCCACAAACCGGGCTTGATTGCCAAGATCGAACGCGCTGAAGCCATTCCTCACCTCGAAAGCATCTTGTTGGCCAGCGACGGCATCATGGTTGCTCGGGGCGATTTGGCGGTGGAAGTGGGCAACGCGGCCGTGCCCGCCTTGCAAAAACGCATGATCAAGCTGGCCAAGGTGCATGACAAGGTCGTCATCACCGCGACCCAGATGATGGAAAGCATGATCACCAACCCTGTGCCCACCCGCGCCGAGGTCTCCGATGTGGCCAACGCCGTGCTGGACGGCACCGACGCCGTGATGCTGAGCGCTGAAACTGCAGCAGGCAAATACCCGCTGGAGACGGTCGAAGAGATGGCCAAGATTTGCCTGGCCGCTGAGGGCGCGGAAGATGTGGAAATCGACGCCGATTTCAAAGGCCAGACCTTCAGCCGCATCGACCAGTCCATCGCCATGGGCGCTTTGTTCACCGCCAGCCATTTGGGTGCCAAAGCCATCGTGGCCATGACCGAGTCCGGCTCCACTGCCTTGTGGATGAGCCGTCGCCGGGTGCACATCCCGATTTACGCCCTGACCACCAAACTGTCGTCACAGCGCAAGATGGCCTTGTTCCGCAACGTCAGCCCTTTGCTGATGGACACCAGTGCCGACCGCGACACGGCTTTGGCCGAGGCTGAAAACCATTTGAAGAGCCGCGGCATTGTGAGTTCGGGCGACGTGTACGCCATCACCTGCGGCGAGCCCATGGGTTCTCCTGGCGGCACCAACATGCTGAAAATCTGCAAGGTTGATTGAGGGTGATTCGCCCTTCCGGGAGGGGGCGGTCCTGAGGTGTGTCAGGCCGAACCCTATAAAATCCTGATCAGTTAAGGGCCGGGCACACCTCGGCGCCTCTGAATTTTCAACTTCCCCGGGAAATCACCACCATGGCACTCGTTTCATTGCGCGAGCTGCTGGACCATGCCGCCGTCAACGGTTATGGCATTCCAGCTTTCAACGTCAACAACCTAGAGCAAGTTCAGGCTGTGATGACCGCTGCCGACGAAGTCGGCGCACCGGTCATTCTGCAAGCCAGCGCAGGTGCCCGCAAATACGCAGGTGAACCCTTCATCAAGCACTTGGTTCAAGCCGCGACCGAACAGTGGCCCCACATCCCGCTGGTCATGCACCAAGACCATGGCCAAAGCCCGGCGGTTTGCCAGGGCGCGATCGATCTGGGTTTTTCTTCCGTGATGATGGACGGCTCTTTGATGGAAGACGGCAAAACACCCGCCGACTTCGCTTACAACGTCGACGTCACCCGCCGGGTGGTGGACATGGCCCACAAAATGGGCGTGTCGGTCGAGGGCGAATTGGGCTGTCTGGGCAATCTGGAAACCGGCGAAGCCGGCGAGGAAGATGGCATCGGCGCCGAAGGCAAGCTGGACCACAGCCAAATGCTGACCGATCCCGAAGAAGCGGCCCAGTTCGTCAAGGCCACGGGCCTGGACGCGTTGGCCATTGCCATTGGAACCAGCCACGGCGCTTACAAGTTCAGCCGCAAGCCCACGGGCGACATTTTGGCGATCTACCGTGTCAAGGAAATCCACCAGCGCATTCCCAACACCCATTTGGTGATGCACGGCTCGTCCAGCGTGCCGCAAGAGTTGTTGGCCATGATCAACCAATATGGCGGCAACATGAAGGAGACCTATGGCGTGCCCGTCGAGGAAATCCAAGAAGCCATCAAGCACGGCGTGCGCAAAATCAACATCGACACCGACATCCGTTTGGCCATGACCGCAGCTTGCCGCAAGTTCTTGGCAGAAAACCCCGACAAGTTCGACGCGCGTGAATGGCTCAAACCCGCTCGCGAAGCGGCCAAACAACTGTGCAAGCTTCGTTACCTGCAGTTCGGTTGCGAAGGCCAAGCGTCCAAAATCAAGGGCGAAACTTTGCAAGTATTTGCGGGCCGATACGCCAAGGGCGAACTGGCGCAAGTCGTCCACTGAGGCTGCGATAATTTCGCCGAATGGCCCGTTGCCTGTTCAACGGGCCTTTTTCTTTTTTGCTGTTGCCTGATTGTTTTTGCCATGACTTCTGCCCTCCACACTTCGGCCCTGACCTCCTTGCCCCTGCTGGCGCGTGGCAAGGTGCGCGACAACTACGCGGTGGGCGATGACCGCATCTTGATGGTGGCGTCTGACCGCATCAGCGCGTTCGACGTGATCATGGGCGAGCCGATTCCAGGCAAAGGCGTTTTGCTCACAAAAATGGCCTTGTTCTGGTTTGACCAGCTTGGCCCTAAAGGCCTGAACATCTGCCCGATTCACCTGACGGGCGATGCCCCCGAAAGTGTGGTCAGCGCCGAAGAAGTGCCTCAGGTCACCGGCCGCTCCATGCTGGTCAAGCGCTTGAAACCCCTTCCGGTTGAGGCGGTGGTGCGTGGTTATTTGGCAGGCAGTGGCTGGAAGGAATACCAAGACAACCAAGCCGTGTGTGGCGTTCAGTTGCCTGCAGGCCTCAAAAACGCCAGCCGTTTGCCCGAGCCCATCTACACCCCTGCGGCCAAAGCCGCCGTGGGTGAGCACGATGAAAACATCACCTTCGAGCAAACCGTGGCCATGATCGGCGCCGATCTGGCCACCCGCATCCGCGACATCAGCATTCAGCTTTACAAGGCGGCCCGCGACATCGCTGCGACCAAAGGCATCATCATTGCCGACACCAAGTTCGAGTTTGGTCTGGACGCCGACGGCACCTTGGTGCTGATGGACGAGGTGCTGACGCCCGATTCTTCGCGCTACTGGCCCGCCGCCAGCTATGTGGAAGGGTCCAATCCACCCAGTTACGACAAACAGTTTTTACGCGACTGGCTGGAGACCGCTCAGGTCAATGGCAAGCTTTGGGACAAAACAGCGCCAGCGCCGCGTCTGCCCCGCGAGGTGATTGAGAACACCGCTGCCAAATACGAAGAGGCCATGAAAAAGCTGATGGCCTGAAGCGCACGGCATGTCGGGCACAAAAAAGGCGCTGCAATGCAGCGCCTTTGTCTTGGGGCTTGCGAAATCAGCTGGGCAACGCCAGCAGCGTCATGGCATCGAGCAGCAAGGTGGTACCGGCCACCAGCAAGCTGGCGCGTGCGACCGTTGGGCCGCGTGGGTGCAGGGATGCGCCCCAAAATGCAGCCAGGCATACCAGCTCTAGGCTTCCGCGCATCCACAGGTAGCGGCTGCTGCCCACCAGGTTGGCGGCATCGGGGCTCATGAGCACGGCATACAGGAAAACACCCTTGACCAGCCAGAGTGCAGCGCCAAAATGCAAAGATGGCATTTGAGCCAGTAGATTGCGTGTGGGGACGTTCACGCGCACAGACGCACCGCCGAGCAGGCATTGCAGCTCTTCAGGGGTGATCAGGGGCTCGGTGCGTGGCATGGTTTGAAAATGAGTCCAAAAGTGATGGTTAAATTCTAGGTTGTTACCGTTTGAAAAAGCGCAGGCAGTGATGGTGCACCTGAGCAAAACCCGTAAATTTCTGTAACGACAAGTATTACATTGGGCGCTTTGAGCGCCAGAACAAGAGGATCGAATGACACTTTTCCGCCCTGCGACCGCCTTGATGGTGCAGTACGCCCATTACCACCGCGATCGCCGCAACATCGCCACCCATTTGGCGGGCATTCCCTTGATTTTCATGTCCGTCGGTGTCTTGGTGCTGGGTCCGGCCTGGTCTGTGGCCGGTCACACGCTGACGCTGGCTTGGGCCTTGTGGGCGCTCACCAGCCTTTGGTACCTGAGCCGGGGCGATGTGTTGCTGGGCGTGGCCACCTCCTTGGTCAATGGCGTGCTGATCGCGGCCGCCCACGAGGTGCCACCCCTGGCGCAATCTCTGGGTTTGGCGGTTTGGCAGGCGGGCTTGGGCCTGTTTTTCATCGGCTGGGTGCTCCAGTTCATTGGCCACTATTTCGAGGGACGCAAACCGGCCTTTGTCGATGACCTGGTGGGCCTGCTGGTGGGGCCCATGTTTGTGGTAGGCGAGGTGCTCATGTCGCTGGGGATGCTGCAGCGCATGCGCATGGACATCGAGCGCCAGGCAGGGGCGCTGCGCTGAGGCGTTTGGCGGTGCGCTCGTTAAAAAGCCCGATCCGTCTGCACCACTGCAGCCGGACCGGGCTTTTGTTTGAGGACTGAGCTGTGCTCAGTTGAGCATCATGCTCAGCTTGCGCCGGTAGCTGGAGATCATGGCCAGGTGGGGGTCTTCTTGCATGGCGGCTTTGCCCATCAGCTCGATGCCACCCGCCGACTTGCCTGTCGCGTCTTGCGTTTTGGGCTTGGGCGGGGTCATCAACTCCAGCAGGGCGACAAAGGTTTTGCGGGGGGCTTCGTCTTCCCACTTTTTGTCGCGCATGATGATTTCGAGCAATTCGTCCATCGCCGCCTCCCATTGGCCGATCGCGATCAGCAGACGGCTTTTGGCAAAACGGGCGTCAAAGTCACGTTTGTTTTGGGCAATCAAGGCGTCAAATTGGTCCAACTCCCATTCGCCGCGGGGGTCGGTGGTCACAAACTCCAAGGCTTTGAGCCATTGGGTTTGTGCCTCAAAGCGCAGCGGCACCGGAATGCGGGCCATGGTCGGGGCCAGCAATGCGGAAGCTTCGGCCAACTCCCCTTGGCCGATCAGCAGCTTGACCAAGTCAAAACGCGCATCGTCGTTGCCCGGGTCGGTGGCCAAAGCCTGCTCCAGGGCGGCACGGGCGCTGTCGGCGTCACCCGCTTGCAGATGTTCATGGGCTTCTTGGGCAGCGGCTTGTGCTTGCAGTTCGCTCTCTGCGGGCAGGTGTTTGTCTAGAAACTGCTTGACCTGGCCTTCGGGCAATGCGCCCATGAAACCGTCGACCGGTTGGCCGTTGATGAGCAAAACGCAAGTGGGCAGGCTTTTGATGCCAAAGGCCTGGGCCAGTTGCTGCTCGTCGTCGGAGTTGATTTTGACCAGTTTGAAACGGCCTTCGTAGGCGGTCTCGACTTTTTCGAGCACGGGGCCCAGCGACTTGCACGGGGCGCACCAGGGGGCCCAAAAGTCCACCAACACGGGCGTGGCCATCGAAGCGGCGATCACCTCGGTTTCAAAGTTTTGTATCGTGACGTCCATCATGGCGGGGAGGGTTCCGGGTTGTGTTTCCGCTCCGGGTGGAGCGAAACCTTAAAATTCAACATTGATCACAAAAAGCACCCAATGACTCAAGCGCTCATCGGCGTCGTCATGGGTTCCAGCTCCGACTGGGACACCATGCAGCACGCAGTCCAGATTCTCCAACAGTTTGGCATCGCTCACGACGCCCGTGTGGTTTCAGCCCACAGAATGCCGGACGATATGTTCACTTATGCAGAGACCGCCGCTGCACGAGGCTTGCAAGCCATCATCGCGGGCGCAGGCGGCGCAGCCCACCTGCCTGGCATGCTGGCGGCCAAAACCGTGGTGCCGGTGCTGGGCGTGCCGGTCCAAACCAAGGCTTTGTCGGGCGTCGACTCGCTGCACAGCATCGTGCAAATGCCCAAGGGCGTGCCTGTGGCCACCTTCGCCATTGGCGCGGCGGGTGCGGCCAATGCGGCATTGTTTGCGGTGGCCATGCTGGCCAACAACGACCCAGCCTTGCGCCAAAAGCTCGAAGCCTTCCGCGCCGAGCAAACCGCTGCGGCCCGTGCCATGACATTGCCCCCCGTGGGGGCCGCATGAGCCGCCCCATCTTGCCGGGGTCCATGGTCAATGGCCAGCCCACCACCCTGGGGGTAATGGGCGGCGGCCAGTTGGGCCGCATGTTCGCTCACGCTGCGCAGGCCATGGGCTACTTCACGGCGGTGCTCGACCCCGACGCCACAAGCCCAGCTGGTCTGGTGAGCCACCACCACATCCAGACCGACTACTTGGACGAGCAGGGCCTGAAGCAACTGTTGGCGTGCTGCGCCGCAGTGACCACCGAATTTGAAAACGTACCCGCCCCAGCGCTCCGTACCTTGGGCGCGCAGTGCCCCGTGGCGCCCGGTGCCGACGCGGTCGCCATTGCGCAAGACCGTGCTGCCGAAAAAGCCCACTTTGTGCGCTGTGGCGTGCCGGTGGCCCCGCATGCCGTCATCGATACAGCCGATCAGATGGCTGCTGTGACCGACGATTTGCTGCCCGGCATCTTGAAGACCACCCGCATGGGCTACGACGGCAAAGGCCAGATCCGCGTCAAGACCCGTGCCGAGCTGGTGGCCGCTTGGATCGAGCTCAAAAGCGTGCCCTGCGTGCTTGAAAAAATGCTGCCGCTCAAGGCCGAGTGTTCGGTCATCGTGGCGCGTGGCGCAGACGGGCAGATGGTGAATTTTCCGGTCCAACTCAATGAGCACCGCGATGGCATTCTGGCCGTGACCAGCGTGTACGAAGGCGCTGTGCCTGCCGACCTCGCAGCACAGGCCGTGGCCGCCACCCGTGCCATTGCCGAAGGCATCCACTATGTGGGCGTGCTGTGTGTGGAATTCTTCATCCTGGAAGGCGGCCAGTTGGTGGTCAACGAGATGGCGCCGCGCCCGCACAACAGCGGCCACTACACCATGAACGCCTGCGACCAGTCGCAGTTTGAGCTGCAGGTGCGCACTTTGGCGGGCCTGCCACTCACGCAGCCGCGCCAGCACTCGCCGTCGATCATGCTCAATTTGCTGGGTGATTTGTGGCCCGAGGGTACTAGCCCCGCCTGGGACAAAGTGCTGGCGTTACCCGGCACGCATTTGCACCTTTATGGCAAGGTCTCGGCCCGACCCGGCCGAAAGATGGGGCACCTGAACATCACCGGCACAACGTCTGAGGCGGTTCGTTCCACCGCCTTGCAAGCTGCGGCTTTGCTTGGCATTGCAGCGTTTTAAAGGCCACCATGATCCTGAATGCCTCGGATGCTGCTGTTGCGCAGGCTGCACAAGCTTTGCGTGACGGCCATTTGGTCGGTTTGCCCACCGAGACGGTTTATGGCTTGGCGGCCAACGCCACCGACGGCGATGCTGTGGCGAAAATTTTTGTGGCCAAGGGCCGCCCGGCCGATCATCCCTTGATCGTGCATGTGGCCAGCGCGGACCAGGTTCCGCTGTTTGCGGGGCAAGTGCCCGAGTTTGCGCAGCGCTTGATGCAGGCTTTTTGGCCTGGTCCCTTGACCTTGATCCTGCCGCGCAGAAGCGGCGTGGCCAGTGCGTCCGCCGGAGGGCAAGATTCCATTGGCTTGCGTTGCCCTTCGCACCCGCTGGCCCAGCAGCTCCTTCGCGCTTGCGCGGCCATGGGTGTGGACGGCCTGTCTGCCCCCAGCGCCAATCGATTTGGCCGCGTCAGCCCCACCACCGCAGCGCATGTGCAGTCCGAGTTGGGCCCTGATTTGTTGATTTTGGACGGTGGCGAATGCGATGTGGGCATCGAGTCCACCATCATCGACTGCACCCGCGGCGAGCCGGTGCTGCTGCGCCCAGGGCACATCACACGGGCGCACATTGAAGCGGCTTGTGGCCGAGCCGTTTTGGACAAAGATACGCCGCAAGAGGTGCTTGGACAATCCGCCCCACGCGCTTCGGGCACGCTCGAGTCGCACTATGCGCCCCGCGCCAAAGTGCGGCTCATGATCGCCGCCGACATCGCGCACAAGCTGCAAGCTTTGGGACCACACGCCAACAACTTAGGCGTGTGGTCGACCGAGCGCCCCATGGACGAACAGGGTTGGGGTGCAGGGGTGCTGTGGCGACAGCAAGCAGCGACGGCCGAACAAGCTGCGCACGACTTGTTCAGCGTGTTGCGAGACTTGGACGCCCGGGGTGTGACTCAGATTTGGGTGCAACTGCCGCCCGACACGCCCGAATGGGAAGGCGTGCGGGACAGGTTGCAGCGGGCCGCGGCTTAAGCGGGCTTATTTCACCAAATCGAACAGGCCTTTGGCTTGTGCGTGGCAGAACGGTGGTTCATAAGTGCCGTGGTAATTGCCGTAGTAGGTCGCAGCATTGGCCAAAGTCACCGGACCGTAAGTGGCTGCAATGTAAGGGTCCACATCCACAGAAGTCACGTTTTTCAGACCCTTGTCATCAAAAGCCTTTTTCATGACAGCCTGGTGCACGGCAGGCGGCACGGTGGGGTCACCACTGCCGCCACACAACATGAGTTGCGACTTGGGTGTCCAATCGAGCAAGTCGTTCTTTTTGGCGGCCAGGAATGTGGCGTTGTTGGCGTTGGTCAGGATGTCGCTGCTGAACGCTGACTGGAACAAAGCATCGCGGGCTTGGTTCGGTGTTTCGCCGTTGATGCCCGGCAGCTTGCCGCTGGTGACCAGTGTGGTGTAGTTCAATGTAGGGCTGGGCAGCAAGGACTCAATGCCGTCAGCATAAGGCGCTTTGAAGGCGGTTTTGACATCGCTGTACAAGTTGCCATAAATCTTCTGCCACGCGGTGACCAGGTAGGGCACAAAGAATTGGTAACCTGCAATGGCCTCTGTCAGTTTCATCGAGCCCGACAGGTTGTAAGGCCCAGCCAAGTGAGCGCCCGCCACCACGTTGATCTCAGATGACAAGTTCTTTTCGATCTCACGGTGAGCCGCCATGGAAGCGTGACCACCTTGAGAGTAGCCAGTCAGCATGACCTTGCCGTTGAGGCTGGCGCCTTGAGACAGCACCGCTTTGCGTGCGGCGCGAATCGAGTCGATGACCGATGTGGCTTCAGAGTCTGCGTGCAGATAGGGGTGATAGCTGTAGTTGGACTTGGCAAAGCCCAGATAGTCGGTGGCCACCACGGCATAACCCTGACTGGCGTACATGGCCGCCAGCAAGTATGTTTCGCCATCTGCAGGGTTGGCCAGTGTGCGGGGTTTTTGCACATCGGTGCCTTTGGCATACGCGACCAAAGGTGCGGCGGCAGTGCAGTCGGCGCCCGAGGGCAGCAACAAAACGCCTGAGGCATTGGAGCTCTCACCCTTGGCACCTGGCGTCACATAGTTGAGGGAAACGACTTTGACGTCACATTTGGCTTTGCCGCTCAATGCCGTCAGCGGACCACCGTCAAACTGTGCTTTGGTCAGGGTGGCCAGCAAAACTGGGCTATCGATCAGAGTGCCATTCGCTGTGTCACCGCCGCCGCAAGCAGCGAGAAGGGCTGCGCCAAGCATCGGAATGCCGTACTTCAATGTTTTCATGGTTTGTCTCCATTGGATTAAAAAGAACACTCGTTCTTTTTCACTTTAGTCGAGTGAAACGATTCAAGCCATGGGGTATTCACTGATTTGTCATCGATTTCAGCCGGGCAGATACTCAGCGGTAACGCAACTTCATCATCAAAATCATCAATGCCAAGCTGGTGGTGATGGTGTTAGCGATGATGATGGGCCAGGCCATCATGAGCACGCCATAAACCAACCACAAGGCCACACCCACGGTGAACAGGCTGTACATGCCAAGCGAGATGCCGCTGACATCGCGGGTCCGAAAGGTTTGCCAAACTTGCGGAATAAAGCTGGCGGTCGTGAGGAAGGCGGCCAAAGAGCCCACCCAGTCGATCAAGGTCATGGTTCAGGGTCTCGGGGTTTTGGCTGCAGGGCGTGCACTGTCGGTGTTGTTCGTGTCACGCACCGTCCATTCCAGCAATTGGTCAAGCGCGGGCCGCGCCAGGTTCGCATTGGCGTGGTTGATGATGGCGACCACGCTGTAGCGCTGGCCGCTTTGTCCTTGCACATAGCCCGCGACCGATGCCACGTCGCGCAACGAGCCGGTTTTCAGCCAGGCGTTTCCAATGACTGGTGATTGTGGGTTCCGGTCTTTCAGCCGTGCGGTGGTGCCATCGATGCCTGCCAGTGAGAGAGAGTTGACAAAGTACTTGGCGTGCGGGCCTGCGTTGGCGGCTTGCAGCAATGCCGTCAAAGCATTGGCGGTGCTGCGCTCGCTGCGCGAAAGGCCCGAGCCGTTTTCCAATTCGGGTTCGGGGTGTCCTGCAAAGTGGGTGCGCCACCACTGCGACAAGCGCAGTCGCGAAGCTTCAAAGCGCCCCGGTGATCCCAATTCACTCGACAGTGTCAGGAAAAGCTGTTGGGCCATCACGTTGTTCGAGAACTTGTTGATGTCCTGGATGATGTCGGCCAAAGGCATGGACGGCGCTTCGAGCAGCAAGCGAGCAGATGTGGGTCTCGTGCCATAACGAACTTGCCCGGTGAGTTGCCCGCCCGCGCCCAGCCAAAGGGCGCGCACCACACGCGGCGCATAGGCTTCTGGATCGGGATAAGCCACAGGCCATTCTCGCTCGCCACAGCGAACGGGGTAGCTGCCTGCAAAGCGCACCTGCAAGGGCTGGCTGAAGTCGGCTTGCAGTTGGCGTCGCCAGTCGTTGCAAGGCACTTGTGTGGCGGGCAGTTGGGCGGTGACTGACAAGCCGGCCAGCGGCGGCTCAAAGCGCACTTGCACGGGCCCGCCTGCGGCATCGGGCGTGAACTTGAAAACCACCGCCTTGAAGTTGACCAGCAGGCCGTCGGGTGAGACGTTGTAAGGGCGCAGGGGCTCGTCGTCAAAGGGCTCGCTGCGT
The DNA here is from genome assembly GCF_002778285.1 of Limnohabitans sp. 15K. Taxonomy (GTDB): domain Bacteria; phylum Pseudomonadota; class Gammaproteobacteria; order Burkholderiales; family Burkholderiaceae_C; genus Limnohabitans_A. Next base: position 1,395,169 of record NZ_NESM01000001.1, on the reverse strand, counting down.
TCACGCACGTCAAACACACTGCGGTCCAAAACGATGTCGCCCCGCACCTCGCGCACGCCTGCGGCTTGTACTTGGGCCAGCAGGTCTTGCAGGCGCTCAACGACCAGCTTGGGGTCGCCGCTGCCGCGCACGATCAGGTTGCCCGATAAAACACCATCGCGCAGCAGGCCATCGGTGTAGATGCGGTTGCGCCAGACATGATCAGGCCCCAGCAAGCTCAGCCCCGCATAGGTGGTGAACAGCTTCATGACCGAAGCAGGGTTGACAGGGGCTTGCGCTTGGTAGGACAACTGGCGAGGGGCTTTGCCCGAGAGCGGGCTGTCTGGCAAGGGGGTGATCTGGACGCTCAAGGCCGATGGCGGGACTTGCGCTTGTTGAAGGGCCTGCAGCACCTGGCGAGGCAATGGGTTGTGAGCCGGTGAATGGGGTGCTGTTGTGGTGGCGTTTTGGGCGTGGGCAGGCCAAGCCAAAGCGGCGCTCACGGTCAGTGCCAGCAACAGCAACCCGCCGAAGGTGCCATGGGGTTTGCGGCGAACCCACAAGGGCTGACTCCAAAGGCCATGGGCCAGCGTGTCGACATGGGGGCGCAAGGCGCGGGTAAAAAGCATCGGTCGAGTCTAACGGGCAGGGGTGACGTTCATCAGGTCAAGCCAGAAAGAGGGCGGCGGCCCCGTATGATTCGGGCCATGCGATTTTCTTCAAAAACCGTGGGTCTGGCTTCTGCGGTCATCACGGTGTTCATCTGGACCGGTTTCATTGTCATTGCGCGCGCTTCCGCTTCAAGGGGTTTGCTGCCTTTGGACATTGCGCTCGCCCGCATTTTGGGGGCCAGCGCCGTCTTGTTGCCCTGGGCATGGTGGTTGATGCGCCCGGCGCGTCTTGCAGGGCAATCGGTGGGTTCTTTGGGTGGGCTGTCTCCTTTGCCTTTGGCGCCCACAGTGCAGGCGGGGTTTTTGGGCGGCTTGCTTTACGCGGTCTTGGCCTACAACGGTTTCTTTTTTGCGCCCGCCGCCCATGCTTCTGTTCTGATGCCTGGCAGCTTGCCCCTGTGGACCACGCTGCTGGCTTGGCTGGTGCTGCGCGAAAAAGTCTCGTCGGCCCGCGCGGTGGGTCTGGGCTTCATTGTGTTGGGCGATGTGTTGGTGGGTGGCGCGAGCTTGCTCATGGCTTTTGACGGCGGTGAGGTTTGGAAGGGCGATTTGCTTTTCATGACCGCTGCCTGCTGTTGGGCGGCTTACAGCGTCACGGTGCGTCGGCATGGACTGGACGCGGTGCGAGCCACCATGGCCATCACCGCGTTTGCTTTCGTCACTTTTGTACCGGTCTATCTGGGCTTGATCGGGATGGGCGTCTTGCCCACCCATTTGACGCAAGTGCCTTGGACAGAAATCGTTTTTCAGGCGGTGTTTCAGGGCGTGGGCTCGGTGGTCATTTCCGGCATCACCTTCACGCAAATGGTTCGCCACTATGGGCCGGTGCGCTCGACCATGATCACGGCGCTGGTGCCCGGTTTGTCGGCGCTGGGCGCGGTCTGGTTTTTGGGTGAGCCCATGCACTGGAATTTGCTGGCCGGGCTGGCGCTGGTCACCAGCGGCATTTTGTTTGGCGTGCGCCAAGCCAAGCCTGCTGTGGTCACCCCCACGTTGGCGGTTGGAGGCAAGGCATGAGCGCCACCACCCAAGCAGGGCGTTGGCTGGCCTTTGACACCAGTACCGATGTGCTGTCCTTGGCCGTGGCCCGTGGCGACCAAGTCTGGACACAAACCCTGCCCGGTGGCGCACAAGCTTCCAGCGGCTTGATCCCGGCGGTGCTGGCCATGCTGGCCGAGGCCGACATGCCGCTGGCCTCGCTTGACGCCATCGTGTTTGGCCGAGGGCCGGGCTCATTCACAGGCTTGCGCACCGCGTGCGCCGTGGCGCAAGGTTTGGCTTTTGGGGCCGATGTGCTTGTGTTGCCCGTGGATACCTTGCTGGCTGTGGCCGAAGAAGCCCGCTGGGCTCAGGTGCAAGCGGGTCTGCTGGCACCCGATGCCCACTTGACCGTGCTGGCGCTGCTGGATGCGCGAATGGACGAGGTTTACAGCGCGGCCTACCAATGGCAGCCAGCACATGGCCAGGGACATTGGCAAGCAGCCACGCCCTTGCAAGTCAGTGCCCCCGAAAACATCCCCAGCCCAGCGTCACTGGCCTTGCCCGAGGGCGGCACGGTGCTGTTGGCGGGCAACGCGTTTGCAGCTTATGGCGAGCGATTGTTGCCGGGCCAACTCACAGTTTCCCGGTGCACAGCCCTGCCTACTGCCGCTGCCTTGCTGCGCCTGGCGCCTGGCCTGTGGGCTCAGGGCTTGGCCGTGCCGGCCGATCAGGCCATGCCGCTGTACATCCGCGACAAAGTGGCCAACACCACCGCCGAGCGCGAAGTCATGAAGGCCCAAGCTTTGCACGACAAAGCCGTCTTGGCCGGGGCCGCTTTGCCCCCTGCGTCAGGCGCCGCTTGATTTTGGCCATGACGCCCGTCCAGCCCGCCGCCCGCACGCAGCCTTCCGAGGCCACGCGCAACCGCGTCACGCTGTCGCCGATGACGCAGGACGACCTGGATGCGGTGATCGCCATCGAGCAGATGGCGTACAGCCATCCTTGGACGCGGGGCAATTTCCGCGATTCGATCAACCCCCTGTTTGAGGCCCAGTGCCTGTGGCTGGAGGGTGAGTTGCTGGGCTACTTTTTGGCCATGCGTGGCTTTGAAGAAATGCACTTGCTCAACATCACTGTGGCCCCTGCGCATCAGGGCCAAGGCTGGGCCCACATGATGCTGGACGCTTTGTCGCTGTGGTCGCGCCACGCAGGCGCGCAATGGCTGTGGCTGGAGGTGCGCCAAAGCAACCAGCGCGCTTTGCATGTGTATGAGCGTTACGGCTTCAAGCAAGTGAGCATCCGCAAGGATTACTATCCTGCAGGCCGCCAGCAGCGTGAGCATGCGGTGGTGATGAGTTTGAAACTGTGAGCCCCAACATGAGCGACCCCACCCGATTCGACCTGGACGACCGCCAACGCGCCATGCTGGCCGAGATGGGCGTGCGCGTGTGGTGGCCGCAACGCACCAGTGAGGGCACTGCCGATGATCAGCCGCAAGCTCAGGCTCAAACACCAGCCCAAGCTCCAGCCCAAGCCACTTCTATCTCGCCTTCGGTGACCGCCCCGGTGACCGCCCCGGTGGCAGCCTTGGCAACGCCAGCACCGCGACCTGCGGCCCCAGCACCTGCGCCTGCCCTTGTGCCAAAGCCGACAGCCGAGGTCATGGTGGGCAAACCCTTGGCCGACGGCGTGGACCAGATGGACTGGGCCACACTTCAAACCACCGTCGCCACTTGCCAAGCCTGTGATTTGTGCTCGCACCGCCAGCAAGCGGTGTTTGGCGTGGGCAATGTGCAAGCCGACTGGATGTTCATTGGTGATCCGCAAGTCGAAGCCGAAGGCCAACACGGTGAGCCCTTTGTGGGCCAAGCCAAGCAGCTGCTGGACAACATGCTCAAGGCCGTCGGTTTGAGCCGCGAAGCAACCACGGAAGGGCAAGGCGGCGTGTACCTCACCAGCAGCCTCAAGTGCCGCCTGCCTGGCAGCCGCAACCCCAGTCCGCAAGAGCTGGCCACTTGCGCCCCCTTTTTGGCCCGCCAAGTGGCTTTGGTCAAGCCCAAAGTCATCGTGGTGATGGGGCGGTTTTCCATTCAAGCGGTGCTGCAGTCGACCGAGCCATTGGGCAAGTTGCGCGGCCAAGTCCACACCTTCCAGGGCGTGCCCGTGGTGGTGACCTACCACCCCGATGCGCTTCTGCGCAACTTGCCGGATAAAGCCAAAGCTTGGGCCGACTTGGTGTTGGCCCTCAAGACAGTGCAGGGATAAACAGCCATTCAAACCGCGCTGCGCTTGGGCCAAAGCACCGCCGCAATCGACAGCATCATCAAACCCACGGCCGCCCAGTCCTGCCAGTGCAGCACCTCACCCAGCCACAGCGCACCGCTGAACACACCCAACACCGGGATCAGCATCACGCTCAGCGTGGAAGCCACAGGCGGCAAACTGCGGGCCAGGTAGAACCAAGCAGCCTGAGCAAAACCAAAGACCAGCACCGCATTGAAAACGATGGCGCCCCAGGTGGCGTCAGACGGCGCATGCCACTGGTCGCGCTCCAACACCATGGCCAACAACGTCATGACGCCGGTCGTTAGAAAAGCCATCCAAAAAGAAATGGTCAAAGTGGGCACGGGCATTGAGGTCCTGCGCAGAAGTTGGGTGCCCAAAGCCCAAGTACTGGCAGCGCCCAAAGCCAGCAAGACGCCCACAGGTTTGCCACTCAGATTTGACAGCTCGTGCCAGAGCAGCAAGACCACCCCGAGCGAGGCCGCAGCCACGCCGCCCCAAGCCCGCTTGTCCAGACGGTCGCCAAACACCCACGCCCCCAGAACAGCCGAGAACATGGGCATGGTGTAGCCCAAAATTGCGGCCCGTCCGCTGGACAGCGACTGCACCGCCACGATGATCAGGCCATGCCAAAAAAACATGTTGAAGGTGGACAGAAGCAACAACTCTCGCCAATGCTCACGGCCTATGCGAAACGGTACCCGCTGCACCACCAGAACCAAAGCCAACACGGGTGTGCCCAGCCACATGCACAGGGCGCGAAAGCTCAGCGGTGGAAACCCTGTGACCCCGATTTTCATGATCGGCCAGTTGATGCCCCAGACCAGGGTCAGCAAGACCAGAACCGTCCATTGCCGCGATGAGAGTTTGTGCATGCTGCCATCTTAGCCTTGGGCCGCGAGCAAGGCTGTCGCCATCAGCGCCACAAGACCGCCCTTTAAAATACCCGCATGACCTTTCTTGACATGCTGCGCGCCGCCGAGCGCCAAAACGGCTCCATGCTCTGCGTGGGCCTGGACCCCGAACCCACCAAGTTCCCTGAGCGCTACAAAGGCGACGCCAACAAGATCTACGACTTTTGCGCCGCCATCGTGGACGCCACCGCCGATCTGGTCAGCAGCTTCAAGCCCCAAATCGCCTACTTTGCCGCGCACCGCGCCGAAGGCCAGCTTGAACGCCTGATGGAACACATGCGACGCGTGGCCCCCAATGTGCCGATCATTCTGGACGCCAAGCGCGGCGACATCGGCAGCACGGCCGAGCAATACGCCAAAGAGGCTTTTGAGCGCTACGGTGCCGACGCCGTGACCCTCTCGCCCTTCATGGGCTGGGACTCGGTGGCCCCGTACCTCAAGTACCACGGCAAAGGCGCGTTTTTGCTGTGTCGCACTTCCAACCCTGGCGGCGACGATCTGCAAAACCAGCGTTTGGCTTCGGTTGATGGCCAGCCTTTGTTGTACGAGCACATCGCCCAATTGGCCCAAGGCCCTTGGAACCTGAACGGCCAACTTGGCTTGGTGGTCGGTGCGACCTACCCCGCAGAAATCGAACGTGTGCGCGAACTTGCCCCCACCGTGCCCTTGCTGATTCCCGGTGTGGGCGCACAAGGCGGCGATGCCGTGGCCACCGTCAAGGCTGGCTGGCGCGCCAACGCCGATGGTTCAAGCGCCAGTTCGGTCATCGTCAACTCATCGCGCGCGGTGCTTTACGCATCGAGTGGTGACGACTTTGCAGCGGCGGCCCGTCAAGTGGCCCTGCAGACGCGCGACACGCTCGAAGCGGCCAAGGCTTGAAGGCCCCTAAGGACCTTCAGGCCCTGACGACCACCGCCGTCAAGTACACACCCGAGGGCGTGCGGTGGATAGCCCTGCTGTCCCTGCTGACCGCTGTCTTTCTCGGCTCGCTCGATCAATCGGTCGCCAACACGGCATTGCCTGCGATCGGCGCGGCCATGCAGCGCACGCCTGCCGAATCGGTCTGGGTGGTCCATGCTTATCAGCTGGCCGTGGTGGCTGTGTTGTTGCCGCTGGCCGCGTTGGGAGACCGCTGGGGCGCACGCAAGGTGTTTTTGCTGGGCATGTTGCTGTTCAATTTGGCGGCGCTGGGCAGCGCTTGTGCCACGAGCTTGGAGTGGTTGGCCTTTTTTCGTGCCATCCAGGGCGTGGGTGCGGCAGGGGTCATGAGTGTCAATTTGGCCCTGATTCAGCGCATCTTCCCGCCCGAAAAGTTGGGGCGCGGTGCGGGCATGAACGCTTTGATTGTGGGTTTGGGCTTCAGCTTGGGGCCGACAGTGGCCTCCGTCTTGCTGGCCTTTTTGCCATGGCCCTGGTTGTTTGGCTTGCAGGCCCCGCTGGGCTTGATGGGGCTGTTGTTTGCGCGGCGTTACCTGCCCCGCACGGAAGCTGCAAAGACCGACGCGCCCTATGACCGTGTTCTGGCGCTGTTGTCGGCCGTTTGTTTTGCGTCGCTGGTATTCACGCTCAGTGCCATTGCGCAGCAACAAGGGGTTGTCGTGGTGGTCGGCTCACTGGTGCTCATGTTGGGCAGCGGCTTCTGCTTGCTGCGCCGCCAGCGCGGGCATGCGGCACCTGTGCTACCCGTGGATTTGATGCGCAGGCCTTTGTTCAGCTTGTCGGTGTTCACCTCGTTCAGCTCTTTCACGACCCAAGGCTTGGCGTTCGTGGCTTTGCCTTTCTTTTTTCAGCAGCAGCTGGGGCGTCCTCCCCTGGAAACGGGGGTGCTCATGTCGGTCTGGGCGCTGGTGGTGGCTGTGATGGCGCCCGTCGCAGGCACGCTGTCTGACCGATACCCACCCGCCATTTTGGGCGGTGTGGGCTTGAGCATTCTGAGCTTGGGCATGGCCGGGCTGGGCATTATGGGCGTAATGGGCGCTGAGGTTTCATTCGGCCTGATGGCGTTGTGCATGGCGCTGTGCGGTATGGGATTTGGTTTGTTCCAGTCACCGAATTTGCGCGCCATCATGACCAGTGCACCTGCCCACCGCACCAGTGGTGCCAGCGGCATGGTGGCCTTGGCGCGGCTGATCGGGCAGGCCAGCGGTGCCGCTTTGGTGGCCCTGTGTTTCAACTTGTTTGGGCCGCTGGGCGCTGGTCGGGCGATCATGTTGGGCGCCGTGACGGCAGGCCTGGGGGCGGCGCTCAGCTTGGCCCGACTGCGCGCTCGCTAAGACGCTGGCCGGGGTGCTTACGCCTTTGCCGCCTGCTGCGCCTTGTAAACGATCTTGCGCGCCATGCTCCATCGGTGCACTTCGCTCGGGCCGTCATAAATCCGGAAAGCCCGCATGTCCATGAAGATCCGCATCACGGGCGTTTCGGCGGTCACGCCTTGGCCACCCAGAATTTGCACGCAGCGGTCCACCACGCGCCATTCGGCTTCTGAGCAGGCCACTTTGGCGCGGCTCGATTCAAAGCCGCCTTTTTGGCCTTGGTCGAGCAGCCAGGCGGTGTGCCAGATGTGCAGGCGGGCGGTGTGCAGGTCGATGTCGTTGTCGGCCAGCATGAAGCCCACGCCTTCGTGTTCGGCTAGGGGCTTGCCAAAGGCTTTGCGGCGGCTGGCGTAGTCCACGGCGATGTCGTGCGCGCGGCGAGCCTGGCCCAGCCAGCGCATGCAGTGGGTCAGGCGTGCTGGTGCCAGCCGAATTTGTGCGTAGCGAAAGCCCTGGCCCACTTCGCCCAACACATCGGCGGCGGGCACGCGCACGTTGTCAAAGCGCAGCACGCCGTGGCCACCGGTGAAGCAGTTGTCCATCGCGTCCATGCTGCGTTCCAGCGTGATGCCCGCTTTGTCCATGTCGGTCAAAAACATGGTGGCCGTGCCGTCTTCCATGCGCGCCATGACGATGGCGTAGTCGGCCCCTTCGGCCCCTGTGATGAACCATTTGCGGCCGTTGATCAGGTAGTCGTTACCCTCTTGCACGGCGGTGGTTGTGAGCATCGACGGGTCGGCCCCCGCGCCCGGGTCGGGTTCGGTCATGGCAAAGCACGAGCGCGTGAGGCCCGCTACTTGGGGCCGCAGCCAGCGCTCTTTTTGTGCGGGTGTGGCCACTTCTTCCATGAGGTGGATGTTGCCTTCGTCGGGCGCGTGGATGTTCAGCGCGGTGGGCCCCAAGTTGGAGTAACCGGCTTCTTCAAACACCACCGCTTTCGCGATATGGCTCAGGCCCAAGCCGCCCATCTCGACCGAGGCGTGGGGCGTGAGCAAGCCTGCAGCGCGCGCGCGGGCCACCAGTTCTTCGCGCAGTTCTTTGGACGGACCGTGCAGGCCGTGGCGCGGATCACCCTCCAGTGGGATCACTTGTTCGGCAATGAACTGCCGCGTGCGGTCACGCAGCGCTGCTATGTCCGGAGGGATGTCGAAGTTCATGGTCTGGTTTCTTCATTCGTTGATCTGTGTTCCAGACGATTGGAATGCCTGGATTCTTTCTGTGCTGTCCGGCTTGTGACTGGCTGTCGCCGCTGTGTCTTGTGGCGTGGTGCGGCGATCGCTTGTCATCTGTGTGGCATGCCATCGTTCAGGCGGGTGATAGTCTGCACAAAACGCACGGGAGACTGTGCACATTGCCCCTGCCGAAAAAGGACACCCCATGAAGCTTTACACCGCCCACCGCGCCCCCAGTCCCCGCCGGGTGCTGATGTTTTTGGTCGAGAAAAACATCACCGGCATCGAGATGATCAACATGGACCTGAACGGCGGCGAGCACCGCCAGCCTGAATATTTGGCCAAAAGCCCGCTGGCCAAAGTGCCCGCACTGGAGTTGGATGACGGCCGCGTGATCACCGAGACACGGGCGATTTGCACCTTGCTCGAAGGCCGCTTTCCTGAGCCCAACCTGATGGGTGTGGACGGTGACGAGCGCGGCTTCATCGAGATGGCCGACCGGCAGGTGGAGCTGTATTTGCTGGGCGGCATCGCCAACGCGATCCGCCACAGCCATCCAGGCTTGGCCGCTTTGGAAAAACCGCAGTTTCCGGAGTTTGGCCGCTCTCAGGCCGAAAAGGTGCGTGAGGTGGCGCGGGGTTTTGACCAGCGCCTGCAAAGCCAGCCTTTCATCGCGGGCGAGCGTTTCACCATCGCCGACATCACCGCGTTTTGCGCGCTGGAGTTTGCGCGCGGCCTGATGAAGTTTGTGCCCGGCGACGAGGGCATGAACGCTTTGCAAGCTTGGCGCGACCGCATGAACGAGCGGCCCAGCGCCAAGGTTTGAGCCGCAGTCGGAGGCTACATGAAGAGGGTTGTTTCAGGAGCGCCTCTGTAGGAGCGGCGCCCTCGCCGCGATCAAGCCCCTGAGACCACCAATGATCGCCCCGAGGGCGGGGCTCCCACAGGTCAAAATCTTGCTCAGCAAGACGTGATCAGCTGAACACGCCGCCGTACTCTTTGCGCAGGTCGTTCTTTTGCACCTTGCCTGTGCCGCCCACGGGCAGCGATTCGAGGAAGACCACATCGTCGGGCACCCACCACTTGGCCACTTGCGTGGTCAGGTAGTCGAGGATCTCTTGCTTTTCCAGCGCCTGCCCCGGCTTGCGCACGATGAACAGCAGCGGGCGCTCGTCCCACTTGGGGTGCTTGACGCCAATGACCGCAGCCATGGCCACGGCGGGGTGACCGATGGCGGCGTTTTCCAGGTCGATCGAGCTGATCCATTCGCCACCGGTTTTGATGACGTCTTTGGTGCGGTCGCGGATCTGCATGGTGCCGTGCGCATCGATGGTGGCGATGTCGCCTGTGGGGAACCAGCCGTCCACCAGCGCGGTTTTGTCGGACTTGAAGTAGCGCTCCATGATCCACTGGCCGCGCACCATCAGCTCGCCTTGCGATGTGCCGTCGCGGGGCAACATGGCGCCGTTTTCATCCACGATTTTGATCTCGATGCCTGAGACAGTTTTGCCTTGCTTGGCCACGATGGCGTGTTGCTCGGCGGCCGGGCGCAAGCGGTCGGCGCGGCTCAGGTTGCTCATGGTGGCGACAGCCGTGGTCTCTGTCATGCCCCAGCCGTGGCGCACTTCCACACCGTAGTTGTCCATGAACTTGGCTATCAACGCCATCGGCATGGCCGAGCCGCCCACGCAGGTGCGCTTCATGTGGGCAAAGCGCAAGTTGTTTTGCTCGACGTGCTGGATCAAGCCCATCCAGATGGTGGGCACACCCGCGCTGATGGTGACTTGCTCGGCGTCCATCAGTTCATACAAACTGGCGCCGTCGAGCTTGGGGCCAGGCAAGACCAGTTTGGTGCCCGCCACCAACGCGGCATAGGGGATGCACCAAGCGTTGATGTGGAACATGGGCACCACGGGCAGAACAGTCTCTTGCGTGGAAAAGCCCAGTACATCGGGCAGGCAGGCGGTGGTGGCGTCCAGCACGATGGCGCGGTGCGTGTACAGCACGCCCTTGGGGTTGCCGGTGGTGCCCGAGGTGTAGCAAAGTGCAGCGCCGGTTTGGTCGTCCAGCTCGGGCCAAGCGAAAGTGTCGCTTTGGCCGGTGATCAAACCTTCGTAATTCATCACATTGGCCACTCCCTCGATGGCGGGCGTGTTGGCCGCGTCGGCCAAACAGACCCAGGCGCGCACCTTGGGGCAATGTGCGGCGATGCCTTTGACCAGCGGCGCGAAGGTCGCGTCAAACAACACCACTTCGTCTTCGGCGTGGTTGATCACATAGATCAACTGCTGCGGGTGCAGGCGCGGGTTGCAGGTGTGCATGACCATGCCGCTGCCCGAGACGGCGTAATACGCTTCCAGGTGACGGTGGTTGTTCCAAGCGATCGAGCCGACCGCACTGCCTGCTTTGAGGCCGATGTGCGCCAGTGCGTTGGCGAGCTGACGTGCGCGTTGGGCGGTTTCGGCGTAGGTGGTGCGGTGCAGCGGGCCGTGCGTCTCACGCGAAACGATTTCTTGGTCGCCGAATTGCGCAGCGCCGTGTTCGAGGATGCCCGAAATGAGCAAGGGGCGGTTCATCATGAGGCCGGATGTGGTCATGGTTTTGTCTCTAGTAGGGGGAATTTTGAGTGGGCCAGCGCCGGTGTTTCGGCACTGACTCTGGGGTCGGTATGGATCATACCGACCCCATGAGGGATCAATGGGCTTGACGAATCAGGTCCACGGCTTTTTCGGCCATCGCGATCACTGTGGCGTTGGTGTTGGCACCAATCAGCGTTGGCATGACGGAGGCGTCGACCACGCGCAGCCCTTCGAGGCCATGCACTTGCAGGGTGGGGTTGACCACCGCCATGGCGTCGGTGCCCATCTTGCAGGTGCCCACCGGGTGGTACACGGTGTCGGAGCGTTCGCGCAAGAGGTGTCGGATTTCATCGTCTGTCTGCACCCCTCCTGTGAACACATCTTTGTGCCGCACGCGGGCCAAGGCGGGGGCGTTCATCAGTTGCTGGGTGAGTTTGTAGCCTTTGAGCAAGGTTTCAAGATCATCGTCGTGTGCCAAAAAAGCCGGATCGATGAGCGGTGCTTGGCGCGCATCGGCATGGGCCAGCGTGACTTGTCCACGGCTTTTGGGGCGCAAGACGCACACATGGCACGAATAGCCATGGGCTGCATGCAACTTGCGTGCGTGGTCTTCCACCAAACCCACAACGAAGTGCAGTTGCACATCTGGCGCCGCCAACGATGGGTCTGTTTTCAAGAAACCACCGGCTTCGGCGTAGTTGGTGCCGATGAAGCCTTGCCGTGTGCGGATGTATTGCAAGGCTTCTTTGGCCAAGTGAGCGGTGCCGCCCAGCGAGATGCCCATCAAATCCAAGCTTTTGGCGGCGTAGCCAAAAATGAAGTCCGGGTGGTCTTGCAGGTTTTGGCCCACCCCGGGCAAGTTGTGCAGCACCTCGATGCCGTGCTGCTGCAAATGCACACCAGGCCCCACGCCCGAGGCCATCAGCAACTGTGGTGACTGGAAAGCGCCTGCGCACAAGAGCACTTCACGGCGGGCGCGGATGACGCGCTTGGTGCCGGACTGGATGCACTCAACACCTACAGCACGGCGGCCTTCAAACAGGATGCGCGTGACCTGCACGCCGGTTTCGACATGCAGATTTTGGCGCTGTCCCATGTACGGGTGCAAGTAGCCACGCGCGGCGCTCCAGCGTTCGCCGTTGCGCTGCGTGACTTGGTAAACCCCTAAGCCTTCTTGCGTGGCCCCGTTGAAGTCGTCGTTGATCGGGAAACCCGCTTCACGCGCCGCGTTCAGGTAGATCTGCTGGAATGGGTTGTGCGTCTGCAGGTCAGACACATGCATGGGGCCATCGCTGCCATGAAATTCATCCTGGATGCGGCTGTTGTTTTCGCTGCGTTTGAAATAAGGCAAGAGCTCGTCGTAAGACCAGCCCACATTGCCAAGTTCTGACCAGTGGTCATAGTCGGAGCGGTGCCCACGGGTGTAGACCATGGCGTTGATGGCGGATGATCCCCCCAGCCCTTTGCCGCGTGGCTGGTATCCCTTGCGACCGTTCAAGCCTGCCTGTGACACGGTTTCAAAAGCGTAATTGTTGATGCGGGTCGGCAGCATCGCCACCGCTACTGCAGGTGTGTTGACCAGCCAGCTGTCGCCTCGGCCGCCAGCTTCCAGCAGCATGACTTGCACTTCGGCGTTTTCGCTCAGTCGGCCCGCCATCACGCTGCCGCCCGAGCCGCCACCGATCACGATGTAATCCATGTCCATGCGTGTCTCCAATTGTTTGAGCCATGCCACAAGGCGGCATGGCCATTTCTTGTCATTTGGGCAGCATGGCCCAGAGTTTGGATTTGTCTACAGGGCACCCCAGTGCTTCAAATCGATCTTTCGCCTTGAGGTTGAGCACATAGGGCAGGTACTCGCCCATGGCTTGCTTTTCGGTACCAGGTTGGGTGACCGCGAACCAGCTGTGTTTGAAGTCCGCATGAACTTGTGTGTGGCGGTTGATGAGCGATGCAAATTGTGGCGACCCGCTGACCATGCCGTCGCCATTGCCCATGTCTATCCAGGCCACGCCGCACGCTACTGTGGCATTGGACGGGCGGTCATCTTGGCGCGAAACCACCAGTGCATAGCGGCCACTGGCGTCTGCACTGGCCGCCAGTTGTTCGTCATAGATGCAGTCCGGCGTGCTGGCGGCCGTCAAGGACCCACCTGTGCAGACCGAGGCATAGCGCATGTCGTAATCAGAAGGGTTGTCTTTTTCGCCATGCCAGTTTTTAGGGGTGCGCGGCAGCTTGGCCGTCATGACATAGACCTGACCGTAATTTCGGCTCAGGTAGGTGTAGCCATAACGCGTGACCTTGTTGCTCCACCAGCCGCCCACTTGTTCGGGTGTTTTGGCCGTGAGCATGGGGAAGAACAAATCGGTCACCACCTGCTTGCGGTTGAAGAAGGCTTGCAACGGGCGCGCCTCCACATCCTTGGCGCCCACATTGGCCGTGTCCACCCAAGGCAGATGGGTCAGCAAGACCCAGGCACGGCCATCGACCGAACTGGGCAATTGTTTGCCGCGCATGGCGGTGCTGCTGGCTTCGCAGGCGGCATCACCCTCCAGGCGTTGGCCATCGGCTTTGACCATGGCTACGGCCGGCAGGGCCACGCTGCCCAGGTAATCGGTGCTGTGGTCGGGCACGTAGTTGCGCATCCACATGAACACTTCTGCGCCTGCATCCGCGTTGGTGTACAGCGTATTGGCCGGGCGTGGCGAGACCGGCTTGCCGTTCACGATGGTGAAGGTGTAGCGGCGGTTCTTGGCATCCCGAGGCACACCGGGTACGAATGGATTGACCGAGCCTGCATCGGGTGTGATTTCCACGTCATTGAGTGCATCCTGCGGCTCGCCACGGGGGTTGTAAGTGTTGAAGTTCCAATGGCGCATGTGCGGGAATTCGCCCTGTACGACCAGTTTGGCGCCCTCTGGCAATTTGAATGCCGTAGGGATGTAAGTGGTGGCGGTGTCTGGGAACTGGTTTTCCAATGAAAAGGAGTTGGCGTCGTTGGTGAAGACGCCGTTTCGTGCGCGGGGACCAGGCCAAAAACATGAGCGCAGGCTCAGGTTGTGTTTCTGGTTGGCCTGGGTGTGGATGTCCATCGGCTTTTCAGGCGGCATCGGCGGCACGATGCGGCCACGACCTGCGCTGTCGACCACATAGCCCACATCGTTGGGCTTGGGGGTGCCGTCGGCAGCGCCTTGGCCCATTTCATATTGCTTGTAAGTGGGGCGGTTGATGCTCGGGTCGTCTTTGGCCAGACGAGATGTGGCCCACAGCACTGCTGCGGCGACGAGTGCGATCAGGGTGATCAGCACAGCAGCGACGATTTTGAGAAATTTTTTCATGCACTTGTCTCCTTGTTTTTCTGAGCTATCAGACTTGTGTCAGTCTTCGATCAGGTGGTAGTCCGATTTCATGGCGCCGCACTCCAAGCAGCACCAGTCTTCGGGCAAGTCCTCAAACGGGGTGCCCGGCGGGATGCCCGTGTCCGGGTCGCCTTCGGCTTCGTCGTACACATGGGCGCAATACGCGCAGCGGTATTTCTTCATGTCAGCCTTTCAGTGCAATGGGGTCAGTGCGATCCGATGGCGGTGGTGCCACCGGGGTGGAAGGTGGGGATGAGCGCCAAGCCATGTTGGATGCGCAGATCGCGAGCGCGCAACTCGGGCTCCATCAACTGCCAGACCTTGCGGTGGTTGTAGGAGGGTGTGGTGGGCCACAGGTGGTGTATCAGGTGGTAGTTGTGCCATTGCATGAGCGCGTCCATCACCGGTTCGTTCCCCATGCGCATGGTGGTGCCTGCGGTCAGGTTGTTCTGGGTGGATGCCGCCGTGGTGATGTGTTGCAGTTGCCCATGTTCATCGCCGTCCAGGTGCGGCAGCCACAAGAACACAAAGCCGATCAGTGCCGTTGTGATGCGAGCGGGAATCAGCCACAACATCACCACTTCCCAGCCGTACCCGAAATAGACCAAGGCGGCGACCAGCGCTACGGTCATGGCGGCCAGTGGCAGGGTGTCCTTGAGTGTTTTGACACCCCGTGGGTCGCCCGAGCGCCAGTTGTAGACCGCATACGACAAGTCGAAGGTCATCCAGCGAAAAACAATGTTCCACCAGGGCCCGTGTGCGTAATGGTCGGGGTCTTTGGCCTCGTTGGTGAAGCGGTGGTGGATCATGTGCGAGTAGCGGAAGGTGCTCAAAGACACCTGTGGCGCGATCATCAGCAAGGCGATGCGGCCCATCCAGTCGTTGAGTTGCACATTCGACGAAGCACTTCGGTGTGTGGCGTCATGCGCCACATGGAAGATGGGGTACATGAACAGCACATTGAGCATGGCTGCGACCCACATCGGCACATGTCCGTTCAAAGCCAGTGTGTCGGTGCCCACAATGCCCACCAGGATGAACACCAAGATGGCCAAGGTGGGCCAGGCAATCAACGGTGGGTTGGTTAGTCGGTAGTGCTCGGCTTTTTTATCCGGCGAGACCAGGATTGGATTTTTCGAAGACGCGTTCGACGACATGTTTTTGTCTCTCTCGTTGGCCTGGTGGTGCATGCCGCCAAGCGTTTGTGTGATCAGTCATTGTCTGGAGTGGTCGCATTTCGGACAGCTCAGCAAGTGACAATATTTCCTCATTAAGTGACAATCTCTTTGCATGAATGAACCCACCTCCCCTGCAGCCTGGCGCGAAGGCGTCATCCATCCGGCCTATGTGCGGATCGCCATCGCCCTGGCCGAACGCATGGGCCTGGCGGTAGAACTGCGTTTGCCCGAAGGGGGGCGCATGGTGTCGGTCCTCGATGTGCTGCCCTTGCTTGAAAAACTGGATGTGGCCCACAAACCCTATTTGGGCATCGACCTGGGCAGTCTGATCCCGGCATCGGCCCATGGCGCCATGGGTTATGCGGTGGTGTCCAGCGCCACCGTGGGCGAGGCCATGCACACGCTGGCGCGCTATGCCTCGATGCGCAACCGATTCTTCAAGTACCGCTGCGAAAGCGATGATGAAGAAATGCGCTTGGTTTTGGAGCCGCGCATGCCCCTGGGGCCGCTGCGCACCTTTTGCGAAATCGGCACCGCCGTCTCGGTGTTCAAGATGATCCAGGGTGTGGCGGGAGACGAGGCTGCCGCGCACATGCACTTTGACGCGCATTGGAGCGGAGAAGTGCCTTTGAATGTTCCCATGCAGATGCGCTATGCCCAAGCGCAAACACTTCTGCGGGTTCCGCATGCGATTGCCCGCAAGGCCACGCCAACGGTCGACGCCAAGCTCTATGCCAGCGCGTGCCGAAGCTGCGAAGAAGAACTCGCTGCCATCGACGGCAGCCTGGTGTCACGTTTGCGCGCCATGATGCCCAGTGAACAGCAAGACTGGCCCAGCCTGAAGGAGGCGGCCGAGCGTTTGGCCATGTCACCGCGTACCTTGATTCGCCGACTGGTGGCCGAAGGGGTGACTTACCAGTCTTTGCTGGACGAGGCCAAAAGCGAGATGGCCTGTTGGTTGCTGAAAAACACCCAGCTGCCCATGAGCGCCATCGCAGAGCGACTGGGCTTTGTGGACGACACCAATTTCAGTCGCGGCTTCAGGCGCTGGCGTGGCTGTACGCCGCTGGAATACCGCAAAAGCCTTTGACTGGCCTGAGGCGTATGGCCTCAGAGCAAGGCTGCGTAGACCAGGTCGCGAAACAGGGGCCTGTAATAGTCCCGCTGATTGGGCGCCTGGACCATCAGCATCGCGTACATGTCCAGCGCTGGGTCCACAAAGAAGGTGGTGCCGGCGATGCCGCCCCAGTAATACAGGCCAACCGAGCCGGGCACGGGCGACAAGCCCAGCTGCGTGCGTACCGCAAACCCGAGACCAAAGCCGTGACCGGGCGGCAGCAAGGTGCCATCTGACGGCATGCCGCCCAGATGATCGGCGGTCATGTAGTCCACCGTGTGCGGGCCCAGCAGTCGCATACCGTTCAGCTCGCCCCGGTTGCGCAGGCACTGCAAAAAGCGGGTGTAGTCCATCATGGTGGACATCAACCCGCCTCCGCCGCCTTCCATGGCGGGCACTTGGCGGGGTTCGAGCACCTTCATGGGTACGCCGCCATCAGGGTCGTGCGCGAAGGGTTCGGCAATGCGGTGCTGCTGATCGGGCGGCACGGCAAAGCCGGTGTCCACCATGCCCAGCGGGCCAAAGATTTCTGCTTGCAAAAATGCGCCCAAGCCTTGCCCGCTGACCACCTCGACCAGCCGCCCCAGTACATCCGTGGCGCGGCTGTAGGCCCACACGGTACCGGGCTGGAACTGCAAGGGCATCGCCGCCAGCGTTTGCGAGAACTCGGCGTTGGTGCGCTCACGCGAAGCGATCTTGACTTGCCCGTACTGCTGCTGCACGGGCGAGGTGCCGAGAAATTCATAGGTCAGCCCTGCCGTGTGGCGCAGCAGGTCTTGCACCGTGGCTTCTTGCTTGACCGGTTCCAACCCGTTGCCTGTTGCCACCTGTTGGTTCGCGTACTCGGGCATCCATCGGCTGACCGGGTCGGAGAGCAGCAATTGCCCACGCTCAACCAGCATCATCACCGCCACCGACACGACCGGCTTGGTCATCGAATAGATGCGGAAGATGCTGTCGGTTTTCATCGGTGCGCCCGTGCCGGGGTCTTGCTGGCCCACGGCCTCGAACAAGGCGATCTGACCTTTACGGGCCACCATGGCCACCGCGCCCGGCAGTCGGCCGCTGTCCACTTCGCGGCGCAGCACGTCCATCAGGCGCTGCGTGCGTTCGGGGCAGAGGCCCACATCAGCGGGTTGGGCGTGGGGCAAAGCTTTATGTGCAGTCATCGGGGGCTCCGGTTGAGGGGTGTTTTGTACACCAGCATCGCGCAACCGGGTATCACCTGCGGCGCAGATGCTTGTTTGGCTTGTCGCTCATGCGTCAAGGCACAGAACCTTGGCGTTGTGCGAGCGTTGCTAGACTGAATCCATGCGCATTTCAGAACTCTCTGCCAAGACCCAGGTGTCGGTGCACCGCTTGCGGCGGTATGAAGCTGACGGACTCATTGAAAGCCAGAGATTGCCCAACGGCTACCGCGATTACGACGAGAAAACCGTCAAGCACGTCATCTTCATCGCCATGTCGCGTGAGATGGGTTTCTCGCTCTCCTTCATCGCTGAGTATTTGCCGCGCTTCAAAACGGGCAAGCTGTCAGCGCAAGAGATGATCGACGCGATCCTGGCGCGTGTGGCCGAGATCGACCAGCTCTTGACCGAGCAGAAAGCACTTCGCAAAAAACTGATGGACCACATCGGGTGGTTCAAAACCCAAGCCAGGAGAACCCTATGAGCCCACTTGAGATGCTGAAAAAAATCAACGCCATGGCCGAGTTCAACCGCTGGTGCGGCATCGAAGTCACCGTGGCCGAACCCGGATTTGTCGAGATCCAGATGCCTTGGCGGCCAGAGGTCGGGCAGTATTCGGGGTTTTTGCATGCAGGCTTGATCGGCACACTCATCGACACCGCGTGCGGCTTTGCAGCAGGTACCGTGGCCGGCCCCAATTTGTTGGCCGCCAACTTTTCGGTCAACTGCCTGCGCCCTGCCGTCGGTCAAAAGTTCATTGCCCGAGCAAGGGTGGTCAAACCGGGCAAAGCGCAGATTTTCACAAGCTGCGACTTGTTTGCGGTGGATGCTGAAGGCGAAAAGCTGGTCGCGAATGGTCAAACCTTGCTGACGGTGGTCGCTGCGTAATCTGCGCAGCGCGCAAATGCCCTTGAGCGGCCATCGCCGCCAAGGGCTGGAAAAGCTACAATACTTGTTCAATATATTGAACAAGTCACGATCATGCGAATCATCAGTTATTCCGAAGCACGCAACGGACTGAAGTCTGTTCTGGACGGCGTGGAAGACGATGCCGACATCACCATCATCACCCGCCGTGATGGCGGTGACGCGGTGGTGATGTCCATGGCGCACTACCAGAGCATGGCCGAAACCCTGTACTTGCTTTCGAGTCCCGCCAACGCAGCGCACTTGGCGGCATCCATTGCCGAGCACAAAGCCGGCAAAGCCAAGCGCCGTGAACTGATCACCCCATGAGCCGGGGGATTGCCTTCACATCGCCTGCCTGGGCCGATTATGTGTATTGGCAAGGGCAGGATAAAAAGACCCTCAAGCGAATCAATCTGTTGATCGATGCGGCCCGGCGCGACCCGTTTGAAGGCATTGGCAAGCCCGAGCCCTTGTTAGGCAATTTGTCAGGTTATTGGTCTAGGCGCATCGATGATGTTCATCGACTGGTTTATGCCGTGGACGATGTGGAGCTGACCGTGATTGCCTGTCGGGGGCATTACCAATAAGTGTTTTTCAACTTGTAGCTATGGCCCTAGCGCACAAGGCCATCCCCCGCTGTGCTTTGCTCGCATCGCTGGGCACCAGCATCACTGCACCTAGCGGTGTCTGGCGCAGCACATCGGCCAACGCCATCAGGGCATCTTCCGGCCCACTGAGCAGTTCCAATTCCAGCTCCAGCAGCGGCTCGCTCAGGTCGGTGCCGGGCACATGGATGCGGCCCTGATCGATGGCAACTTCGATGCGCGCGCCATCATGGGTGATGACCCAGCGCTGACGCTCAAAGTCGGTACAAAACAAGGCGCGTAAATCGGGGCGAAGGGTCATCAGATCTTGCGCCAGTGCGGCGTCATCTACCAGCGCATCGAATTGCAGCGCACCCGGCGTGGTCGGACCTTCCCATTCTTGCCTGCGCGACAAGCCATTTTGGCTGTGGCCTACAACCATTGATCACCCGCCAGCCGCTCGCGCACCGCCATGCGGCGCTTTTGCAGTGCCAAGTCGGGCGTGTCGAAATAGGTGTTGAGCAGGCGCTGCATGTCTGCGCCTGTGGCCAGCAGTGGGTGGGCCAGCAGGCGAGGCAGCTCAGGCGCCGACAGGCTGAGTTTGAGTTCGGTTTCCATGGACGAAGGGTGGGGTCAGGGGGCATGTCGGAGCTGAAGCCACCGACCTGCCTGCGTTTGATGTCTTGCAGGCGGAAGTTCAGGCAAATCGCTCGCGCAAATACGCCACGATCTCGGTCGAGTCTTGCAGCCACCGGGTCTGGCCATTGGCTTCGGTGATTTGGAGGCAAGGGACCTTGGTGGCCCCACTGCCTTGCAACAAGGCGTCGCGGTTGGCGGCGTGGTGCTGCGCATCGCGCTTTTCAATGGGCAAGGACAGGCGGCGCATTTCCTGGCGCACCTTGATGCAAAACGGGCAGGTGCTGAATTGGTACAGCGCCAGGCTTTGGCACTGTTGGTCGATCGCTGCTTGTGCGGCTTGTGGGCGTTGCACACCCGCCGGTTGGGTCAGGCGTTCTTTCAGCAGCATGACGGGGCCCAGCACTACGCGCAGGGTTCTGAAAAATGTACGGATCACGATTTTCATAGTGGTTTGAAATTTCAAAAGTGGTTGGATGAAAAGGTGTGGGTAGAGTGTTTAAAGCAAGCGCGCCAAATAGTGGCCGGTGAAACTCGCCTTGTTTTTGGCCAGTTGCTCGGGGGTGCCTTCGCCCAGTACCGTGCCACCGCCCGCACCACCTTCCGGCCCCATGTCGATCAGCCAGTCGGCGGTTTTGATCACGTCGAGGTTGTGCTCGATGATGACGATGGTGTTGCCCGCGTCACGCAGCTGGTGAAGCACCTTGAGCAGCAGGTCGATGTCGGCAAAGTGCAGGCCTGTGGTGGGTTCGTCCAGGATGTAAAGCGTGCGGCCCGTATCGCGTTTGGACAATTCGAGCGCGAGCTTGACGCGTTGCGCCTCGCCACCTGAGAGTGTTGTGGCGCTTTGGCCGAGGCGGATGTAGGTCAGGCCGACGTCGAGCAAGGTTTGCAGCTTGCGGGCGATGTTGGGCACGGCGCTGAAGAACTGGTGTGCGGCTTCCACAGTCATGTTCAAAATCTGCGCGATGTTTTGGCCCTTGTATTGAACCTCCAGCGTTTCGCGGTTGTAGCGCATGCCGTGGCACACGTCGCAGGGCACGTACACATCGGGCAAAAAATGCATCTCCACTTTCACCATGCCGTCGCCCTGGCAGGCTTCGCAGCGGCCGCCGGTCACGTTGAAGCTGAAACGCCCCGGGCCGTAGCCGCGCTCACGGGCGGCTGGCACTTCGGCCATCAGCTCGCGGATGTGGGTGAACAGGCCCGTGTAGGTGGCGGGGTTGCTGCGCGGCGTGCGGCCAATGGGCGACTGGTCCACGTTGATGACTTTGTCGAAATGCTCCAGCCCTTTGATCTCTTCATGGGCGGCAGCCTCGTCATGGGCGCGGTGGATCTGGTGCGCCGCTGCGGTGTAAAGCGTGTCGTTCACCAAGGTCGATTTGCCCGAGCCTGAGACACCCGTCACGCAAGTGAGCAAGCCCACGGGAAACTTCACGTTCACGCTTTTCAAGTTGTTGCCCGAAGCGCCGACGATCTCGATGAAGTCCTTGCCCGCTTTGTGGCGTTTGGGAATCTCGATCTTTTTTCGGCCCGACATGTATTGGCCGGTGACCGAATCGGGCGCGGCCAATATGTCGGCGCAGGTGCCCTGCGCCATCACGCGCCCGCCGTGTACGCCCGCACCCGGCCCCATGTCGATCACATGGTCCGCCACGCGGATCATGTCTTCGTCGTGCTCGACCACCAGCACGCTGTTGCCGATGTCGCGCAGGTGTTGCAGCGTGCCGATCAGGCGGTCGTTGTCTCGTTGGTGCAGTCCGATGCTGGGCTCGTCCAGTACATACATCACGCCCGTGAGGCCGGAGCCGATCTGGCTGGCCAGGCGGATGCGTTGCGACTCGCCACCACTCAGGGTGTCGGCGCTGCGGTCCAGGCTCAAATAATTCAGACCCACGTCGTTCAAGAACTTCAGGCGCAGTGCGATCTCGCGCACCACCTTGTCGGCGATCTCGGCCTTGGCCCCATGCATGCTCAGGCCCTGAAAATACTGCTGCGACTCGCCCAGGGTGATGTGGCTGATTTCGTAAATAGCGCGGGCCTGTGCGCCTTCGCCAATGCGCACATGGCGCGCCTCGCGCCGCAAGCGCGTGCCTTGGCAATCGGTGCAGGCCTGCATGTTGCGGTAGCGCGCCAGGTCCTCGCGCACCACCGACGAGTCGGTCTCGCGGTAGCGCCGCGTCATGTTGGGGATGATGCCCTCAAACGGGTGCTTCTTGCTGACCTTCTTGCCCTGCGAGGCGCCGGACTCCATCGTGTAGCTGAACTTGATTTCTTCATCGCCCGAGCCGAACAGCAATACTTGTTGGTGGATGGGCGCGAGTTTTTCAAACGGCGCTTCGATGTCGAACTGGTAGTGCTTGGCCAGGCTCTCGAGCATGCTGAAGTAAAAGCCATTGCGCCGGTCCCATCCTTTGATGGCACCACTTGCCAGGCTGAGCGAGGGAAAAGCAACGACCCGCTCCGGGTCAAAAAACGCCATGCTGCCAATGCCGTCGCAAGTGGGGCAAGCGCCCATGGGCGAGTTGAACGAGAACAGGCGTGGTTCGAGCTCGCTGATGGAATAGGTGCACACGGGGCACGAGAACTTGGCGTTGAACAGGTGTTCTTTGCCTGTGTCCATCTCGAGTGCCACGGCGCGGTGTTCTGCCAGTTGCAGCGCGGCCTCAAAGCTTTCGGCCAGTCGCTGGCGCAGGGCGTCGCGGGCTTTGGCATCCTCCTCAGCGCGAACTTTGATGCGGTCCACCACCACGTCGATGTTGTGCTTCTCGGTTTTCTTGAGCGTGGGCAGGTTTTCGACTTCCACCGTCTGGCCATTGATGCGAAAGCGCACATAGCCCAGCGCCTGCATCTGCTCAAACACTTTCTCGAACTCGCCTTTTTTCTCGCGGGCAATCGGCGCGAGGATCATGAGCTTGGTGTCTTCGGGCAGGGCCAACACGGCGTCCACCATCTGGCTCACGGTTTGCGCTTGCAAAGGCAGGTTGTGGTCGGGGCAATAGGGCGTGCCTGCGCGGGCGTACAGCAGGCGCAGGTAGTCGTGGATCTCGGTCACCGTGCCCACGGTGGAGCGCGGGTTGTGACTGGTGGCTTTTTGCTCGATGGAAATGGCGGGCGACAGACCCTCGATCAGGTCCACATCGGGCTTGTCCATCAACTGCAGAAACTGCCGCGCATAGGCCGACAGGCTTTCCACATAGCGGCGCTGGCCTTCGGCGTACAGCGTGTCAAAGGCCAAACTCGACTTGCCCGAGCCCGACAAGCCAGTGATCACCACCAGTTGGTTGCGCGGGATGTCGAGGTCGATGTTTTTGAGGTTGTGCGTGCGGGCACCGCGCACGCTGATGTGGGTTTGCCGCAGCGCTGACGCCAAATACCGCGCTGCATCGGGTTCTTCGGGCAAGAGAGGGGAATCGGCAAGTTTCACGGTGGGTGGTCAGATCGGCAAAACCTTTGATTATCCCCGTCACGGCAAGTCTTGGCACCTTGGCTGCGCAATCAGGGACAATCCAGCCCCCCCTCTCACTTGAATTCTTGCCCTGGGCTGCTGTGTGTGACCGAAAACCCTGAAAAGCCATCTGCGACCACTTTTGCGGCCACTTCTGTGCCCATGAATCCGCTGGAGCGGCGTGCCAGCGCTTCTTTGTCTGCCATCTTTGCCCTGCGCATGCTCGGCTTGTTTTTGGTCTTGCCTGTTTTTGCTTTGGAGGCCCGCCAGTACCCTGGGGGTGACGACCCGGCCTTGTTGGGTTTGGCCCTGGGCATTTATGGCTTGACGCAAGCTTTTTTGCAGCTGCCTTTTGGCATGGCTTCGGACCATTTTGGCCGCAAGCGCGTGATTGTTGTGGGCCTGTTCATTTTTGCGCTGGGCAGTTTCTGGGCCGCAGCTGCCAATGATTTGACCCATTTGCTGGTGGGGAGAAGTTTGCAAGGTGCGGGTGCTGTTTCCGCGGCCGTCACAGCTTTGCTGGCCGATTTGACCCGTGACGAGGTTCGCACCAAAGCCATGGCCTTGGTGGGGACCAGCATCGGTTTGATGTTTGCTTTTTCTTTGGTGGTGGCCCCGGTGTTGGTGGGCTACGTCGGTTTGTCGGGTCTTTTTGGCTTGACCGGTGTGTTGGCTTTGCTGGGCGTGCTGGTGGTGGTTTGGGGGGCGCCCCCGGCGCCCCCTCAAATCAAGGTACCAGCCCGAGGGGGCCTGAAGGCTGTGCTGCGCCATGCGGGTTTGATGCGTCTGAATTTCGGTGTTTTTGTGCTGCATGCGGTCCAGTTGGCCATGTGGGTGGCTGTGCCGGCCCTGCTGGTTCAGGCGGGATTGGCCAAATCTGACCACTGGCAGGTTTATTTGGCCGCTGTGTTGGGTTCTTTTGTGTTGATTGGTGTCGTATTTGCGATGGAGCGCCGGGGACACCTGAAAAAAGCATTCCTGGGGGCGATTGCCTTGATCGCCTTGGTTCAGATCGGCTTGTTGGTCCAGTCTTCGGGCACCACCAGTTTGGGGGCCATGGCGGCGCTGTTATTCCTCTTTTTTTGCGGCTTCAATGCGCTCGAAGCCACACAGCCCAGCTTGGCCTCACGCATGGCGCCCATCCAAGTGCGCGGCACGGCATTAGGGGTGTACAACACCTTGCAATCCTTGGGTTTCTTTGTGGGTGGCTGGGGCGGCGGCTGGTTGGTCAAAAACTGGGGCAGTCCGGCCCTTTTTGCCTGTTGCGCTGTGGCAATGCTGGCGTGGCTGCTGTTGGCCTTGCCCATGCACCCTACAGCGCGTGCTGAACCGGTTCTGGACACGGCATAAAAGCCCCATAATTCGAACATCATCGAGGAGTTTTCATGGCATCCGTCAACAAAGTCATCATCGTCGGCAACTTGGGTGCCGACCCCGAAACCCGTTATTTGCCCTCAGGCGATGCGGTCACCAGCATCCGCGTGGCCACCACCGACCGCTACAAAGACAAGCAATCGGGTGAGATGAAAGAGGCCACCGAGTGGCACAGCATCAGCTTTTTTGCCAAATTGGCCGAGATCGCGGGCCAATACCTGCGCAAAGGCAGCCAGGTGTATGTCGAAGGCAGCCTGCGCACCCGCAAATACACCGACAAAAACGGCGTTGAAAAATACGCGACCGACATCCGCGCCGACAGCATGCAAATGCTGGGCAGCCGCCAAGGCATGGGCGGCCCTTCAGAAGACGGCGGTGGCGGTGGTGGGGGTTATGCGCCTCGCCAAGCGCCGGCACGTCCGGCGGCAGCACCTGCTCAGCGCCCAGCCGCAGCAGCGCCCAGGCCAGCTGCCAGCAGCTTTGACGACATGGACGACGATATTCCGTTTTGAGCGGTACGCCAGCGCTTTTAAAGCCTTTGGCTTGTCGATCAACCCGTGGCCCGCGTCACGGGTTTTTTTATTGGAAAATTGGCCATGAACGAAATCACTTCTCGGTTTTTGCCACCAGAAGACGCCCAGCGGCGTGAACTGCACAACGAAGTCCACGCCCGCCCCTCGGCCAGGGTGAGCTTGCCAGCGCTGATTGTGTATGTGGCGGTGCTCAACGAGGGTGTTTCGCGCGAACAAGAATTGGCCCATTTGCAGCTTTTGCCAGGGCATGCCGATTTGACCTTGGATCGCCTGCAAGGCAATTTTTTGCGTTTGCGTTGTGATCACTACACCGTCAAGTGGGAGCGCCATACCGAGTTCACGCGTTATTCCATTGTGCAAACCTTGCCTGCCCATGCAGGTTGGGGCACAGAGTTGCCCGAATTGGCCACGCATGTGGCCCCGGGTACCGACTGGCTTCGGGGTTTGCCAGGGCAAACCATGGCGGCTATACACATGGGCATGCTTGCCGCCGATTTGGACCAAGAAGGCCTGATCTCCACGGCGCAGGCATGGTTGGGTGAAGGGGCTTTGCTGGCGTCGCGCATGGGCAACACCACTGAGGGCGGGCCGCACTCGTGCATCCTGACGCACTTTCGCATTGGTGCCGATGGTTTTGAGCGCATGCTGGTCTTGGCCCCTGAGACAACAACAAAGGCGCGTGCTGGCCGTATTTCTCAGCGCCTGCTGGAGATGGAAACCTACAGACTGATGGCCTTGCGCGGCTTGCCAGTGGCCAAAAATCTGTCAGCCATGCTGTCGACCGCCGAGGCGCAGTTGGCCGATATCACGGGTTTGCTGGAGCGCAAAGGCCAGACCGATCAGGCTTTGCTCGATTTGTTGGTGTCTTTGGCGGCCCGCATCGAGCGGGCCACAGCCGAACACGGGTTCAGGTTTTCGGCCACGCGGGCTTACGACACGCTGGTCAGCCAGCGCCTGGCCGAGCTGCGAGAGCGGCCGATTTCGGGCACCCAAACCTTGGGCGAGTTCATGCAGCGGCGTTTGTCACCCGCTATGGCCACGGTGCAGGCCACCGAAAAGCGCCTGGCATCTTTGGCCGAACGTGTCTCGCGCACCAGTGCATTGCTGCGCACGCGGGTGGACATCGCGACAGAAGCGCAAAACCAAATGTTGCTCGAAAAACTGACCAAGGGCCAAGCTTTGCAATTGCGCTTGCAAAGCACGGTGGAAGGGCTGTCTATCGCGGCGATCTCTTATTACGTGGTGAGTTTGGTGTTGTACGGTGCAAAAGCCCTGAACAAATTGGGATTGCCGTTCAGTCCAGAAGTACTCGCGGGCCTGTCGATTCCGTTTGTACTTTTAGGAACATGGAAAACCGTGCAAAAAATTCACGCACGAATTCACCGCGACTAGTTTTTGAGCTGAAAATCAGTCAGGCTCAAATTTTTTCGGCTGTGCTAAGCTGATTTTTTAAGTCCGCTGCAAAGGGTGGCGGTTGATCAAAGAGGATGAAAAATGAACCTTCAACTCAGTGGGAAGACAGCGCTGGTGACGGGCGCCAGTGTAGGGATCGGACGTGGTATTGCCAAGGCTCTGGCGGCTGAAGGCGTGCGGGTTGCCGTATCGGCGCGACGTGTGGACAAACTCAAAGAGCTGGCCGACGAAATAGTCGCAGCGGGTGGCCATGCGCCCGTGATCATCGAATCAGATTTGTATGTCGAAGATGCTGCCAAGCGCCTGGCCGATGCGGCCCTGGCTGGTTTAGGCAGCGTGGACATTTTGGTGAACAACGCCGGGGGCTCGCGCAGCTTCAAAGAGCTGCATGTGAGTGAAGAGGCTTGGCAAGAGGCCATTACCCTGAACTTCCACCGTCCACGTCAAGTGGCCGACGCCTTGATCGACCAGATGATTGAGCGCAATTGGGGGCGCATCATCAACATCACGGGTAAGAGCGAGCCCGAGCACACCAACGGCGCGTTTTGCGCCAAGGCCGGCATGCACAGCTGGGCCAAAGGCCTGTCTCGCATGGTCGGAAAACATGGTGTGACAGTCAACTGCGTGCCACCCGGACGGATCCATTCAGAGCAGATCTTTCGCAACTACACCCCGGAATACCGTCAGTGGCAGTGCGAGAACGAGATCCCGATGGGTCGCTACGGTGAGCCCGAGGACATGGCCAATCTGGTGACCTTTTTGGCATCGCCTTTGGCCAGTTACATCACGGGTGCGGTCATTCCGGTCGATGGCGGCTTGCGTAAATATCAGTTCTAGTCCGCATTAGGGAAGCATTTCAGAGGCCACTGATTTTGCGCTTTTGGAGTGCTTCAAACAAATGGTCATGAAACATGGCCGCTGCAGGCCTGAGAGTGGACCCTTGTTTTCTCAGCAATCCCAAGCTGCGCGCAATGGATGGATTTTTCAAAGGCAAACCAATCACCACCGGGTGATTGGTCGGTAATGCCGTTCGAGGGACTGCCGCTATGCCCAGACCCGCCTCCACCATGCCCAGCAAAGTTCCGATGTGACTGACCTCAAAGGCGAAGTTGGGTAACAAGCCCATTTTGCTCATGACATCGTCGAGCAGTTGACGGTTGCCACTGCTGCGTGCCACTGAAATAAGTCGCTCGTTTTCAATGTGGGCCCAATTCACACTTTTGCGAGAGCTCAAGGCGTGGTCACGCCGCATGGCCACGACAAACGGATCGTTGTGAATGCCTTCGAACGTGATCTCCGGCATCAGGGTATTCATGAATCCGATGCCAAAGTCCGACTCTCCCGTCAACACACTTTGCAAAGTCTGGTTCATGGATTCATCAATCACCCGAATCCGTATGGACGGATATTTGACGGAAAAACTGCTGATGACATGAGGCAAAAAGTACAGCGCAGCGGATGGAACGCAGGCCACCGTGACGCGACCACTGCGTGTTGCTGCAATGTCTGAGATGCCCAGTATGGCGGACTCCAAATCGTCAATGGCCGCACGTGCCCTGTCGAGAAAAATCCGACCAATGCTGGTCAGTTCAACCTCCCGTGTTGTTCGATTGAAAAGCCGAGTCCCAATGATGGACTCCAGTTTTTCGATGCGCCGACTCAGTGCAGGGGGAGAAAGATGGATGTGATCAGCGGCGGCCCGAAAGCTACCGCGCTCTGCCACTGCGATAAAAGCCTGGAGTTGTTGCAAATCAAAATTGATGTGTCTCATGCATCAATCATATTAAAAATTGCAATTCAATAAAAGCTGAATTTCCTGCACCATTCGCCGACTTTGAAATCAAGTACGACACGTTGAAAGGTTCGGTATGAAATTGAATTTGGCATGGGTGGCTGGATTAGCCTTGGCAGCAACTTGCAATTTGGGTGTGGCGCAGTCAGAAAAACCGCTGACCATTGTTGTCCCGACAGCGGCAGGCGGAGGCAACGACGCCATGGCCAGGACCATTGGTCAAAAATTGGGGGTGTTGCTCAATCGGTCTGTGATTGTGGATAACAAGGCCGGTGCCAATGGCGCTTTGGCCGCTGAGTTTGTTGCCAAGGCAGCACCGGATGGCAATACCCTCATGTTCGGTTACATCGCGACACACGCCATGAATCCGGCCTTGCAGAAGTTGCGTTACGACCCCGTCAAGGATTTTGAGGCTGTCGGTTTGGTCGGCTATTCACCTACCCTCATGGTGGTCAATCCCTCGCTCAAAGTCAAAGATGTGAAGGACTTGGTGCGGGTTTTGAAGGAAAAACCGGACCAGTACAGCGTGGCATCGGCAGGCAACGGCACCGCACCCCATTTTGCCGCTGAACTTTTCAAAATGTCGACACAAACGTCCTTGCTCCATGTGCCTTACAAAGGTTCTGCACCGGCCGTCAATGACACCATTGGCGGACAAACACACGTCATGTTTCCCAGTTTGTTCACGGGTGTGCCTTTTGTGAAGTCGGGCCGCTTGCAAGCTTTGGCCATTGCGGGCAACAAACGCTCGGCTGTGTTGCCGGACGTACCGACCTTGAAGGAGCTGGGCATTGACGGCGTTGAGGTGGATCAGTGGTACGCGATTTTTGCGCCTGCCAAAACCTCGAAAGACGTCATTGTCAAACTCAATCAGGCTTTGAACAAGGTGCTCAATGACCCAGAGATCATCAAAAAAATTGAAGGGCATGGGGCAGATGTTGATACCAGTACGCCAGAACAACTGGGTGAGATGGTTCGCAAGGATTTGGTGAAGTGGCGTCAGGTTGTGCAGCGTGCCAAATTGCAGGCTGACTGAAATGTCCAAAGTAAATCGTCAAATTCCTTGTGTCTTGATGCGTGCGGGCACATCCCGTGGCCCTTTTTTCCTCAAGGATTGGTTGCCATCGGATCCGGCCGCGCGTGATCAGGCTTTGATTGGTGCGATTGGCGCATCGGATCCATTGCAGCTGGACGGATTGGGTGGCAACAGCACGCTCAACAGCAAGGTGGCGATTGTTTCACTGTCCACCTTGCCGGATTGTGATTTGGATTATTTGTTTGCCCAGGTGGGTGTGGGGCATCAATCGGTGGACACCCGGCCTAACTGCGGCAACATGCTTTCCGGTGTGGCCCCTTTTGCCATCGAGCAAGGTTTGATTGAGGCGCAAGACGGGACCACCACCGTGCGCATTCACAACGTCAACACCGGTGCCAAGATTGATGCGACGGTGCAAACCCCGGGGGGGCGTGTGACCTATGAAGGTTCGGCGCGAATTGATGGTGTGGCGGGGACGGCAGCTCCGGTCTTGTTGAATTTTCTGGACGCATGGGGCGCGGTGACTGGGCACTTGTTTCCCACAGGCCAGCGCACAGAAAGCATTGAAGGGGTCACGGTCACTTGCATTGATGCCGCCATGCCACTGATGATCCTGCGGGCGAGCGAGTTGGGGCTCACGGGCCGTGAACGTCCTGCAGAACTCGATGCCAATGCCGCTTTGTTGGAAAAGATCGAGGTCATGCGTCTGGAGGCGGGTCGCCGCATGGGGCTGGGTGATGTGTCGGGCAGTGTGGTGCCCAAACCGGTCATCGTCAGCCCGGGTGACAGCCCGGACAGCATTGTGTCGCGCTATTTCACGCCGCATCGTTGCCATTCTTCGCACGCGGTGACGGGTGCCATTGGCGTCAGCACCGCATTTGCTTTGCCAGGAACCGTGGCCTCAGGCTTGTCCCGCGCCAGTGGTCGTCATTTGTTATCGGTGGTGCACCCTCAAGGGCAAATCGACATCGATGTGGAGGTGGCGGGCGAAGGTGATGCTGCTGTTGTGCAAAAGGCTGCATTGGTGCGTACAGCGCGCAAGATCATGCAAGGCCAGTTGCACTTGCCTGATTATGTTTTCCCGCCAGAGCAGGCAGATACGCCGGTAGCCCTGGAAACTTACCCCAGCGAACCCATCACCATCATCGTGCCCACCAGTGCCGGCGGTGGCAATGACACCATGGCGCGGGTACTGTCGCGCAAGCTCGGGCCTCAACTTGGTCAGTCGATCGAGGTGGACAACCGTGCGGGTGCCAATGGCAGCGTGGCGGCGGAATACGTGGCGGCTGCGCGGCCGGATGGTTACACCTTGATGTTTGGCTACATTGCGACCCACGGTATCAATCCGGTCATGCAAGACGTGCGTTATGACCCGCAAGCGGACTTTGTGCCTGTCGGTTTGATTGGCCACTCGCCCAGTGTGCTGGTGGTGCGTGCTGGGCAGGGGCTGCGAACAGCCAAAGACTTGCTGGAACAGTTGCGCAGTCGACCCGAGGTGATGAACTATGCCTCGGCTGGCGAAGGCACGGTGCCGCATTTGGCGGCCGAAATCTTGCTCAAACGCCATGGTGTGGTCGCAGAAGGTGTCACACATTCGGGTGCAGCGCCCGCTTTGAACGCGTTGATGCGGGGTCAGGCGCAGTGGATGGTGCCCAGCTTGTTCAGTGCTTTGCCCTACCTCAAGTCAGGCAAGCTGGTGGCCCTCGCTGTGGCGGGGCAGGAGCGCTTGCCCTCATGGCCAGAATTGCCCACCTTCAGCGAGCTGGGTCTGAACGAGTTGGACTTGACCCAGTGGTACGGTCTGTTTGCACCCGCCGGCACGCCGTCTGCGGTGGTGGGCAGCTTGAACACTGCCTTGAACAAAGTATTGGTCGACCCTGAAACCGTGGCACGTTTGCTGGATGATGGTGTACAGGTTCAGCCCAGTTCGCCACAACAACTGGGATGGCACGTCAAATCTCAATTGCAGCACTGGGCCAACGTGACACAAGAGTTTCGATTGACTGAGCCTGCTGAATTGGTGTGAGGGCCTACTGTATGGTGTCCTCATAGGGGATGCCTGCAGGTGGAAATGCGTTTCGGACCACAATAGCGGCCATTTGATCCGTCACGCTTATGAAAATTGATTTCGATGGCTTGCAGGCATTTGTCACCGTTGCGGAGTTGGGGGCCTTCAACAAGGCCGCCGACAAACTCGGCCTGACTCAGGCTGCTTTGACCCGTCGAATCCAGAAGCTGGAGAATTACCTCGACCTCAAGCTGATGGATCGCACCACGCGCCACATGGCATTGACGCCTGTGGGTCGAGACTTGCTGCCCAAGGCGCGCGCCTTGGTCACGGACATGGCCAGTACCTTCACGCAACTGAAGGACGCATCCAAAACAGGAAAGGGCCATTTCACTTTGGCGTGCGTGCCAACACTGGCAACCTCGGTGTTGCCGCTCTGGATACGCCAGTACCGAGATCGGTTTCCTGCCAATCGAATCAGACTGGTGGATGCCAGTGCTTACGAAATACGCGAAGCCGTTTTGGGTCAGCAGGCTGAGTTGGGGGTGACGGTGCAAGGCACCAAGCATCCTGATTTGGATGAGACGGTGCTCTTCGATGATCCCCTGATGTTCTATTGCCGCAGCGAACATCCTTTGAGTAACAGGACCTCATTGACTTGGGCCGATATGAATGTGGATGACCTGATTGTGGTCAGCAGCTTCACAGGCACCCGCATCGTCATGAATTACCAACTGGCCAAGAAAGGCATCGAGCTTCAGGGGCATTACGAAGTTCAGCACCACGCCACAGCACTCAACTTGGTGACGGCGGGTGTGGGTTGCGCCATCATGCCGGCAACCACGTGTGCGGACGGTGACCGTCCAGGGGTGCTGCGCATTGCGCTCAAATCGCCTGTGGTGCGCCGAAAAATTGTGTTGGTGCGCAAGAAGGGTGTGACGCTTTCGCCAGGTGCTCAGGCCTTCAATGACATCGTGCTGTCGATGGCCCATGCGGGTTTCCGCCCTTGATGGGGTGGTCCGTGCGTTGGTGTGGTGATTGTTTCGATTTTCGCAATAATCAGCTTTATTTTTTCATTTGTTGTTCATTCGATCATCGACCATACTTGGCGACTTGAATTGAGGATTTGTCACGTGACTTTAGATGTTTTGGTGATCGGCGGCGGCAACGCGGCCCTGTGCGCGGCCCTGATGGCCCGCGAAGCGGGGTGCAGTGTGATGCTGCTGGAGTCGGCCCCGCGCGAGTGGCGCGGTGGCAACTCGGGCCACACGCGCAATTTGCGCTGCATGCACGATGCACCGCAGGATGTGCTGGTTGACGCCTACCCGGAAGAAGAGTTTTGGCAAGACCTGCTCAAGGTCACAGGCGGCTTGACCGACGAACACCTGGCCCGGCTGGCGATTCGCCACTCGGCCACTTGCAGGCCCTGGATGGTCAAGCACGGCGTGCGCTTTCAGCCTTCGCTGTCGGGCGCTTTGCACACGGCCCGCACCAACGCGTTTTTCATGGGCGGGGGCAAGGCACTGGTGAATGCCTATTACCGCAGCGCCGAGAAACTGGGCGTGCAGATCCACTACAACGCCGAGGTGGACGCGGTCGAATTGGACGAAGGCCGTTTTGTGGCCGCGTCGGTGATGCACAAGTTGGCCGATGGCCGCGTGCGGCGAGAGCGCATCGAGGCCCGCACTTGCGTGCTGGCCGCAGGTGGCTTCGAGTCCAACCGAGAGTGGCTGCGTGAAGCTTGGGGCCAAAACGAGCGCGGTGAATTCCCGGCCGACCAATTTCTGATCCGCGGCACGCGCTTTAACCAAGGTGTGTTGCTCAAATACATGTTGGCACAAGGGGCTGATCGCATTGGCGACCCCACCCAGGCGCATATGGTGGCGATCGACGCCCGTGCCCCTTTGTACGACGGCGGCATTTGCACCCGCATCGACTGTGTGTCTTTGGGCGTGGTGGTCAACCGCGAAGCCCGGCGTTTTTACGACGAAGGCGAAGATTTTTGGCCCAAGCGCTACGCGATCTGGGGCCGTTTGGTGGCGCAGCAGCCGGGGCAGGTGGCGTATTCCATCATCGACGCCAAAGCCGTGGGCCGTTTCATGCCGCCTGTGTTTGAAGGCACGCAGGCAGACAGCTTGCCCGAGTTGGCCCGTAAATTGGGCCTGGACGAAGCGACTTTCATGCAAACCCTGAACGATTACAACGCCGCTTGCCGCGAAGGCAAGTTTGACCACACGGCGCTGGACGATTGCCACACCGAGGGTGTGAGCCCCGCCAAAACCCATTGGGCGCGCCCATTAGACACCGCCCCCTATTACGCCTATGCCGTGCGGCCGGGCGTGACTTTCACCTATTTGGGCCTCAAAACCGATGACACCACCGCTGTGCGATTCAATGACCAGCCCAGCCCCAACTTGTTTGTGGCGGGCGAAATGATGGCGGGCAATGTGCTGGGCAAGGGCTATACCGCCGGGGTGGGCATGACGATTGGCACGGCTTTTGGCCGCATCGCAGGTGAACAGGCGGCCAAGGCCGTCATGGCCCAGAAAGAAGGAGCTTCCCATGCAAACGCTTGAAGCCCTGACCCAAGATGCTCGCGCATTGGCGCGTGGCGAGCTGACTGCACCCGAGGCCGAAGTGGCGCGGCAGATGCAAATTTGCAATGGCTGTCGCTATTGCGAGGGTTTTTGTGCGGTGTTCCCGGCCATGACGCGCCGCTTGAAGTTTGGCAAAGCCGATATCCATTACATGGCCAACCTGTGCCACAACTGCGGGGCGTGTTTGCACGCTTGCCAGTACGCGCCGCCGCACGACTTTGCCATCAACGTGCCCAAGGCCATGGCCCAGGTGCGCGGCCAGACCTATGCCGACTACGCTTGGCCGCCTGCTTTGGGCAGCCTGTACCAACGCAACGGCCTGACCTTGTCGGTCGCACTCGCTTTGGGATTGGCGCTGTTTTTGGCGCTGGCCATGTTGCGCCAGGGCACCTTGTGGTCAACCCCTGTGGCAGGTGGCTTTTATGCCGTGTTCCCGCATAACCTGATGGTGAGCTTGTTTGCGCCCATCTTCTTGTTTGCTGTGCTGGCGCTGGCGCTGGGCGTTCGCCGCTTTTGGCGCGATGTGACGCCCGCCACCAGTGGGGCCAATTTGACCTCCCCCGCTGCCGCCGAGGCTGCACACGCTGCGCTGAAATTGAAGTACCTGGACGGTGGCCACGGCGAAGGTTGCCACAACGAAGACGATGCGTGGACACATGCCCGCAGGCGGTTTCACCACTTGACGTTTTACGGCTTCATGTTGTGTTTTGCCGCCACCAGCGTGGCGACGCTTTACCACTACGTGCTGGGCTGGCCTGCACCTTATGACCTGACCAGCTTGCCCAAGTTTCTGGGGGTCATCGGTGGGGTGAGCCTCACGGTGGGCACGGCCGGATTGTGGCGCTTGAACCTGCGTCGCCACCCAGACCACGGCGACGCAGCGCAAAAACTCATGGACCGCGGCTTCATTGCCTTGTTGTTCTTGGTCAGCGTGACGGGTTTGCTCTTGTGGCTGGTGGGCCAAACAGCGGCCATGCCTTTGATGTTGGCGCTGCACTTGGGCGCGGTGATGGCCTTGTTCCTGACTTTGCCTTACGGCAAATTTGCGCACGGCATTTTCCGCACTGCGGCTTTGCTGCGCTTTGCCATCGAGAAGCGCCAACCCAACCAGTTGGGGCTGGGTGGGGAGTGAGTTAGACCGAGTTTGGGGGGCAGGCGCTGGCCGACTGGATCACGCCGCCGCCCAAACACACCTCGCCGTCGTACAGCACCGCGCTCTGCCCTGGGGTCACGGCCCATTGGTGCTCGCCGAACGACAGTTCAAAGCCCTTTGACCCATCGGGCATGCCCAGCGCTTGGAGGTCGCAAGGTGCATCGGCCTGCCGGTAACGCGTTTTGGCCGCATATGCGCCGGGCGTTGGGGCCTGGCCCGCGCACCAGCTCACGTCGGTGGCTTGCAGTTGGGGTGACAGCAGCCAAGGGTGGTCATGGCCTTGCACCACCCACAAGGTGTTGTTGGGGATGTCTTTGCGGGCCACAAACCAAGGGGTGTGCTCGCCTGCGCCGCGCAAACCGCGTGCTTGCAAGGCTTTCATGTCCGCGCCTTTGGCTTTGATGCCGCCAATCCCCAATCCTTGGCGTTGGCCCAATGTGTAGAAGCTCAGGCCCACATGTTGGCCAATGGTGCGCCCGGATGGGTCTTTGATCGGGCCGGGTTCTTTGCTGATGTAGCGGTTCAAGAACTCGCGGAAAGGCCGCTCGCCGATGAAGCAGATGCCGGTCGAGTCTTTTTTCCGGGCGTTAGGCAGGCCGATCTCTTCGGCAATGCGGCGCACCTCGGTTTTGTGCAGCTCACCGACCGGGAACAGGGTTTTGGACAACTGCGCCTGGTTCAGGCGGTGCAAAAAGTAACTTTGGTCTTTGCTGGGGTCGAGGCCCTTGAGCAGCTCGTGTCGGCCCGTCGCGGCATTCAACCGAACCCGTGCGTAATGGCCAGTGGCAATTTTTTCGGCCCCCAAGCGCATGGCGTGATCCAGAAACGACTTGAACTTGATCTCTGCATTGCACAAGATGTCCGGGTTGGGCGTGCGCCCAGCTTGGTATTCGCGCACAAACTCGGAAAAAACGCGGTCTTTGTAATCGGCCGCAAAATTGACATGTTCGATCTCGATGCCCAGCACATCGGCCACGGCCGCGGCATCGACGAAGTCAACATTGGATGAGCAGTACTCGCTGTCGTCGTCATCTTCCCAATTTTTCATGAAGATGCCGATCACCTCATAGCCTTGTTGCTTGAGCAGGTGAGCGGTGACAGCGGAATCGACGCCGCCGGACAAGCCGACGACCACACGGGTGGAATGGGACATGCCCCAATTATCCCGTGACCCTTGGGTGAGCCCGCCTGAGCCCCCAAATTTATAATGCGCTAGAAGCCAACATCCATGAACCCAACCTGCACTTGGTGCCAGTACGGCAGAACTTTCCTGCGCGATGTCGCGCAAGGCATGTTCATCATCACCCACAGTGGTTTGGCCACGGTGGGTTTGACCGCGCTCGCTTTGGTGCTGGCCTTGTGGCTGAACCCGCAATGGCTGCACTCGGCGGAAGGGGCTGTTTTTACTTGGTTGCGCGATCGCCAAGTGTTGTTGTCGTGGCTGCCCCAAGACACGACCGAGCGAGCGACGGCCTTGCGTGTGCAAGATCTGCCCAAGCCCCAAGCGGCCGTGGCCGAATGGCTGGCCCGCAAATACAAAGTGGCCCCCGAGCCCGTGGCCGCTTTGGTGGCCGAGTCTTACGCCTTGTCGAAAAAGACCAAGTTGGCTCCCCATTTCATCTTGGCGGTGATGGCCATCGAGTCGAACTTTCACCCGTATGTGCAAAGTCAGGCGGGGGCGCAAGGCTTGATGCAGGTGGTGACCGAGATCCATGCCAAACGCTATGAAGCCTATGGAGGTCGCCTCGCCGCCTTTGACCCGATTGCCAATGTGCGCGTGGGTGTGGCTGTCTTGGCCGATGCCATCAAGATGCGAGGCGGCTCTCTGGAAGACGGTCTCAAGTTCTATCTGGGGGGCTATGCCCTGACAGAAGACGGTGGGTATGTGGCCAAGGTGTTGGCCGAACAGGCGCAATTGGATTCGGTGGCTGCGGGGCAAAAGCCGGTGCTGCCTTAATTTGGCGTTTCACCTGCAGCGCACGCATGCGCCAGATGCCGTGCGGTCAAGCCCTGGAGAAAAACACGCCGCTCATAACCAGCCCTGTGCCGATGACCAGCCAGCGCACCCAGCGCACCGGCAGTCTCTTGGCCCAACGTGCACCCACCCAACCGCCTGCGGTGGCCAAGCACATCATCCATAACGCTTGGGGCCAAACGATGGCCCCAGCCACAGCGAAGGCCGCGACCGACAGCAAGGACAGCACAAAGGAGTTGAGGTTCTTCAGTGCGTTGACGGTGTTCAGACGGCTTTCGCCCGTCAGGGTGTACAGCGCCATCAGCAAAATGCCCAGACCCCCGTTGAAATAGCCACCGTAAATGGCCACACCCAGCAGGCCGGGCAAACGCCATGCCGGATGTCCATGGCCTGCGTTGCGCTTGGCCAACACTGGCCCTGCCGCAAACAAGGCCGTGGCCAAAAGCAGCAGCCAAGGCACCAGGCCCGAAAACACGCGGTCTGGGGTGACCAGCAACAAACCTGCGCCCATGAGACCGCCGATGGCCGCAATGAGAACTTCTCGTTTCAACAACGCGCTTGGCAAGGCACGCAGTTCGGACCGAAAGCCCAGCACGCTGCCCAAATACCCAGGGCTCACCGCCATGGCGCTGGTGGCGTTGGCCGCCAATGGCGGCACGCCGGCAAACACCAGGGCCGGAAACGTCAGGAAACTGCCGCCACCGGCAATGGCGTTGAGCACCCCCGCTGCAAACGCTGCTGCGCCCGTCAGCAGCCACAGGGCTTCGCTGGGCCAAACGGCGTTCATGGGGTCAATGGTGGCAAATTGGCCACAGCCGGATCGGTGTGGATCACGGTCAGTGGAAAGCGTTGCCCAGCCAAGTGGTCTTCGATGCAGCGCAGCACCAAGGGGCTGCGGTGCCGGTCGGCGCTGGCGCGCACCTCGTCCGGTGTCATCCAGAGGGTGCGCACAATGCCCACGTCCAGTTTCAGGTCGGCTTGCAAATCGCCGATCTCCCCGCAGAAGGCCATCCGCACATAGGTGATGTCTTCGCCTGATGCTGGGCGCTGAAAGCGTGACAAGTAAATGCCCACCAACGCTGTGGGCTTGAAGGGGTGGGCTGTTTCCTCGAGTGCCTCTCGGGCACAGCCGTCTGCAGGCGACTCGCCCGGGTCCAGGTGACCCGCCGGGTTGTTCAGGCGCAAGCCCTCTTGGGTGTGTTCTTCGATCAACAGGTAACGGCCATCTTTTTCAATGATGGCGGCCACGGTGACATTGGGTTTCCAGCGTGTGTCCATACTTGAGATTATCGACGCCCCCGCCTCAAAAAACCTTGACATCGGTTAAGCTGGAGGATTGGTTATCTTTTGTGGATTGAGCGAGGAGACAAACATGCAATCAGGCGATACCGTCGTCACGCCACAGCGCATTGGCGTGCCCAAAGAGATTTTTCCCGGAGAAAAACGGGTGGCCACGGTCCCTGATGCGGTGACCAAACTGGTCAAACTGGGCTTTGCTGTGGTCGTGGAACAAGGCGCGGGCGATCTCGCCGACCTGTCGGATGCGGCTTTTGTGGAGGCCGGCGCGACCATTGCCCCCAACGCTGCAGCGCTGTGGAGTGGCAGCGACATTGTCTTCAAAGTGCGTGCCCCCACGTCCGACGAAGTCGCCCTGATGCACGAAGGTC
Organism: Limnohabitans sp. 15K; assembly: GCF_002778285.1. Classification (GTDB taxonomy): domain Bacteria; phylum Pseudomonadota; class Gammaproteobacteria; order Burkholderiales; family Burkholderiaceae_C; genus Limnohabitans_A. Next base: position 1,356,312 of record NZ_NESM01000001.1, on the reverse strand, counting down.
AGACCTTGATCGGCTTTTTATGGCCCGCCCAAAACCCCGATTTGATGCAGCAGCTGGCCGCCAAAAAGGTCACCGCGTTGTCGATTGACGCATTGCCCCGCACATTGAGCCGCGCCCAGAAGATGGACGCGTTGACCTCGATGGCCGGTGTGAGCGGCTACCGCGCTGTGGTCGAGTCGGCCAACGCTTTTGGCCGCTTCTTCAATGGCCAGATCACGGCCGCGGGCAAAGTGCCCCCCGCCAAAGTGTTCATTGCCGGTGCCGGTGTGGCCGGTTTGGCGGCCATTGGCGCGGCCGCCAGCTTGGGTGCCATCGTGCGTGCCAACGACACCCGCGCCGAAGTGGCCGACCAGGTCGTGTCGCTGGGCGGTGAATTCGTCAAAGTAGATTACGAAGAAGAAGGCTCGGGCGGCGGCGGTTACGCCAAGGTCATGAGCGAAGGCTTCCAGGCCGCGCAGCGCGAGATGTACGCCAAGCAAGCCAAAGAGTGCGACATCATCATCACCACTGCGTTGATCCCCGGCAAGCCCGCGCCCAAGCTGATCACCGCTGCGATGGTGCAAAGCATGAAGCCCGGCAGCGTGATCGTGGACATGGCCGCCGAGCAAGGCGGCAACTGCGAACTGACCGAACCCGGCAAGGCCGTGGTCAAGCACGGCGTGACCATCGTGGGTTACACCGACTTGGCTTCGCGGATGGCGCGTCAATCGTCCACGCTGTACGGCACCAACTTGTTCCGCCTGACCGAAGAGCTGTGCAAGACCAAAGACGGCGTGATCAACGTCAACATGGAAGACGACGCGATCCGCGGCCTGACGGTCATCAAGGACGGTGAAATCACCTGGCCTGCACCGCCTCTGGTGGTGGCGGCCAAGCCCGCCCCCAAGCCCGCCGCTGCGCCTGCGGCCAAAAAAGGCCACGGCCACGGCGAGCCCTCAGGCCCCATGCCCGTGGGTCAGTTGCTGATCGTGTCGGCCGTCGCTGCTGTGCTGCTGGTGCTGGTGGGCGCCTATGCGCCTGCGGCTTTCCTGTCGCACTTCACGGTCTTTGTGTTGGCCTGCTTTGTGGGTTACATGGTGGTCTGGAACGTCAAGCCCGCTTTGCACACCCCGCTCATGAGCGTGACCAACGCGATCAGCTCCATCATCGCCATCGGTGCGTTGGTGCAAATTTCGCCCATGGCCGCGGCCGGGCGCCCCAACACGCTGATCGGCATCTTGGCGGCTTTGGCTCTGGTGCTCACCGCCATCAACATGTTTGGCGGCTTTGCCGTCACCCAGCGCATGCTGGCGATGTTCCGAAAATAATGACTTCGGGGACAGATCTTTAGCTCTGTCCCCGACTGATTAAGACTTTGGGGACAGCTCTTTAGTGCTGTTCCCAACCGATTAAGAAAAGAGACACTCATGAACTCAAGTCTGGCCACGGTCGCCTACATCGGCGCGACCATTCTCTTCATCCTCAGCCTGGGTGGTTTGTCCAACCAAGAAACCGCACGGCGCGGCAACCTCTACGGCATGATCGGTATGAGCCTGGCCGTGCTGGCCACCATCTTTGGCCCGCAAGTCACAACCGAAGGCATCCCCATGATCGTGGGCTCCGTGCTGGTGGGCGCCATCATTGGTCTGTACGCTGCGCGCAAAGTGCAGATGACACAAATGCCCGAACTCGTGGCGCTCATGCACAGCATGGTCGGCATGGCGGCGGCGCTGGTGGGTTATGCCACCTATGTGGACCCCGAAGCCTCCAAAAATTTGGACGGCGCAGCGCATGCCATCCACGCGGGTGAAATCTACATTGGCATCTTCATTGGCGCGGTGACTTTCTCGGGTTCGGTGGCTGCGTTTGGCAAGTTGTCCGGACGCATCGGTGGAAGCCCCTTGCTCTTGCCTGCTCGCCATTGGCTCAACTTGCTGGGTTTGATCGCGGTGGTTTATTTTGGCCGTGAGTTCATGAACGCCCACACGGTGCAAGACGGCATGGTGCCCTTGGTCATCATGACCGCCATCGCTTTGCTGTTCGGCATCCACATGGTCATGGCCATTGGTGGCGCGGACATGCCGGTGGTGGTGTCCATGCTCAACAGTTACTCCGGTTGGGCCGCTGCGGCCACCGGCTTCATGCTGAGCAACGACTTGCTGATCGTGATCGGTGCCTTGGTGGGTTCGAGTGGCGCGATCTTGTCCTACATCATGTGCAACGCCATGAACCGCAGCTTCATCAGCGTGATCGCTGGGGGCTTTGGCACCACGGCCGCTGCGCCCAAGCCGACGGGTGAAGCGGCCGAGCCGGTGGGCGAGGTCAGCCCCATCTTGGCTGCAGAGACCGCGGAGTTGCTGCGCGACGCGAAAAACGTGATCGTGGTGCCCGGCTACGGCATGGCCGTGGCCCAAGCCCAGCACACGGTGTTTGAAATCACCAAGACATTGCGCGACAAAGGCGTGAACGTGCGCTTTGGCATCCACCCGGTGGCGGGTCGCATGCCTGGCCACATGAACGTCTTGCTGGCCGAAGCCAAAGTGCCTTACGACATCGTGTTCGAGATGGACGAACTCAACGACGACTTCCCCGAGACCGATGTGGCCATCGTGATCGGTGCCAACGACATCGTGAACCCCGCCGCGCAAGACGACCCGACCAGCCCGATCGCGGGCATGCCGGTGCTCGAAGTTTGGAAAGCCCGCACCAGCATCGTCATGAAGCGCTCCATGGCCAGCGGTTATGCCGGTGTGGACAACCCGCTCTTCTACAAAGACAACAACCGCATGCTGTTTGGCGATGCCAAGAAGATGCTGGACGAAGTACTTATTGCCTTGAAGTCTTAAGACTTCAGCGTATCGGTAGAAACGAGGGGGTGAACGGTGTTCACCCCCTTTTTTTTCGCGTAAACCCCGAGGCTTTTGGCGTCAGTTATCAGTCAGATCTACGGTAGACTGCCTCGCAGGAGAACCCCATATGAACGCGAATCCGATTTGGTTGAAGAGCTACCCCGAAGGTGTACCCGCCGACATTGATCCCACCCAATACACCTCTTTGGTGGGCTTGCTTGAAGAGAGTTTTTCCAAATACGCAGAACGCACCGCTTACAGCTTCATGGGCAAAGATGTCAGCTTTGCCCAAGTGAACCAAGAAAGCTTGGGCCTGGCCGCTTACCTGCAGTCTTTGGGCTTGAGCAAAGGCGACCGCGTCGCCATCATGATGCCCAACGTGCCCCAGTATCCCGTGGCTGTGGCGGCCATCTTGCGTGCGGGTTTTGTGGTGGTGAACGTCAACCCCTTGTACACGGCCCGTGAGCTGGAGCACCAGCTCAAAGACAGTGGCGCCAAGGCGATTGTGATCATCGAAAACTTTGCTGCGACGCTCGAAAAATGCATTGCCCAAACCCAAGTTCAGCATGTGGTGTTGGCGGCCATGGGCGACCGATTGGGCCTGCTCAAAGGCAGTTTGGTCAATTACGTGGTGCGCAATGTCAAAAAGATGGTGCCCCATTTCAATTTGCCACAAGGCGTTCGTTTCAATGACGCCTTGAGCAAGGGGCGACAGCAAGCGTTTCGCAAACCCGAACTCACCGCCGACGACATTGCTGTGTTGCAGTACACCGGCGGCACCACGGGCGTATCCAAAGGCGCCGTGCTGCTGCACCGCAACGTGATCGCCAACGTGCTGCAATCCGAGGCTTGGAACGAACCTGCGATGAGACGCATGCCAGCAGGGCAGCAGCCCACCTCGGTGTGCGCTTTGCCGCTGTACCACATCTTCGCTTTCACCGTGAACATGATGCTGGGCTTGCGCATGGGTGGTAAGACGATTTTGATTCCCAATCCGCGTGACTTGCCCGCGGTGCTCAAAGAGCTGTCCAAGCACACCTTCCACAGCTTTCCAGCCGTCAACACTTTGTTCAATGGCTTGGCCAACCACCCGGATTTCGGGACGGTGAATTGGTCGAATCTCTTGGTATCTTTGGGCGGTGGCACCGCCGTCACGCCCAACGTAGCCAAGCTGTGGCTGGAGAAAACGGGTTGCCCAATTTGTGAAGGTTATGGTCTGTCCGAGACCAGCCCTTCAGCCAGTTGCAACCCCACCATCAGCAAAGAGTTCACCGGCACGATCGGTGTGCCGATTCCCGGCACCTTCATGAAGCTGTTGGACGATGAGGGTCAAGAGGTGACAACACCGGGCATGCCTGGCGAGATCGCCATCAAAGGCCCACAGGTCATGGCGGGTTACTGGCAGCGCCCAGATGAAACCGCCAAGGTCATGACGGCCGATGGCTATTTCAAATCGGGCGATGTGGGCACCATAGACGAGCGTGGCTACTTCAAGATTGTGGACCGCAAGAAAGACATGATCTTGGTCAGCGGTTTCAACGTCTACCCCAACGAGGTGGAAGAAGTGGCTTCGGCTTGCCCCGGCGTGCTCGAATGCGCGGCCATTGGCATCCCCGACGAGAAAACCGGCGAGACGGTCAAGCTGGTGGTGGTCAAGAAAGACCCGGCCTTGACCGCCGAGCAAATCATGGCTTATTGCCGAGAGAACATGACCGCATACAAGCAGCCTCGTGTGATCGAATTCCGCGATGAGTTGCCCAAGACCCCTGTGGGCAAAATCTTGCGACGCGAGTTGCGCAACAAGGCTTGATCTTGACCCGGCGCGGACGCGCCGGGACTGAGCCTGGCGGCCACAAGTTTTCTTGTGGCCGTTTTCAATTTGTGGCCTGTGCTCAACGCACACAGAAAGGGGTGATCCATGGCGGTGATTGGCATCATGAGTGCCCTGCACGAAGAGCTCGCGGCTGTACTCGGTGACATGCCCGATGAGCAGCGCGTCAGGGTGGCGGGACGCGACTTTTGGGTGGGCCAGTGGCAAGGCCATGCGGTCGTGGCGGTGCTCTCACGCATTGGCAAAGTAGCCGCAGCTACCACTGCCACGGTCATGCTGGAACGTTTTGGGGTCGATGCACTGGTGTTCACTGGCGCGGCAGGCGGCTTGGGAAAGGACGTGCGTGTGGGCGATGTGGTGGTGGCCAGCGGCTTGGTGCAGCACGACATGGATGCCTCTCCGCTATTCCCCCGTCACGAGGTGCCGCTGTATGGCCGCGCCCTTTTTGAATCCGATGCCACTTTGTCAGCGCAACTGGCCGAGGCCGCGCAGCAGGTGCTGCAGGCCGCTGAGCTGCATTTGGGGCCTGACACGTTGACCCAGTTTCAATTGGCTTCGCCACAGGTGCACCGGGGCTTGATCGTCAGTGGCGACCGCTTTGTCGCGACCAACGCCGAAAGCCAGGCACTGTGCGAAGCCTTGCCAGAGGCTTTGGCGGTCGAGATGGAAGGCGCTGCAGTGGCGCAAGTGTGCTTTGACTATGGCGTGCCGTTTGCGGCTGTGCGCACCATCTCAGACCGCGCAGACGATGCAGCACACACCGACTTCAACCGGTTCATTCGAGAGGTGGCCAGCCGTTACAGCCGGGCCATTTTGTCGCAGTGGTTGGCCAAGCGCCAACCCGCTTGAGTGGGCTTTATTTGAGCCAACCGCGACGGCGGAAATACCACATGGGCACCACGGCGCTGGCGGCCATCAAGGCGATGGCCATGGGGTAGCCCCAAGTCTGGTTCAGCTCGGGCATGTACTGGAAGTTCATGCCATAGATGCTGGCGATCAGCGTGGGCGGCAGCAAGGCGACGCTGGCCACCGAGAAAATCTTAATGATCTTGTTCTGGTTGATGTTGATGAAACCCACCGTGGCGTCCATCAAGAAGTTGATCTTGTCGAACAAGAACGCGGTGTGCGAGTCGAGCGAGTCGATGTCGCGCATGATCTGGCGCGCGTCTTCAAACTGCTCGGCATTCAGCATTTTGGAGCGCATCATGAAACTCAGGGCGCGGCGCGTGTCCATCACGTTGCGTCGGATGCGGCCGTTCATGTCTTCTTGCCGTGCAATGGCGCCCAGCACTTCACTGGCCATGGCATCGGTCACATCGCCCGAGAGCACGGTGTTGCCCACTTTTTCGAGCTGGTCGTAAATGCCTTCCAGTGTGTCCGCCGAATACTCTGCATCGGCATCAAACAATTTCAGCAGCACCTCTTTGGCGTCTTCGATCAAGCCGGGTGCGCGGCGCGCGCGCATGCGCAGCAGGCGAAACACGGGCACGTCTTCGTCGTGGATGGAGAACAGCACGCCTTGGCTGCGCAGGTTGGCGTTGTGCAAATTCAAGATGAAAGCGCAGCGCACGGTGCGGGGCTCGTCATCGTCGGCGATCAAAAAGTCGGAGCGGATGTGCAGCTCGCCGTTGTCTTCTTCGTAAAAACGGGCCGATTCCTCGATGTCCTCGTCCATCGCATCTTCCGGGATGGACAGGCCAAAGTATTGTTTGATCCAGCGCTTTTCTTCCAGCGTGGGCGATTCCAGGTCAACCCAGATGGGCTGAAAGCGGGAGAGTTCTTCCAACGACTCGATCTCTTCTTGAAAGAGGCGACCGTTGACAAGGGTGAAGATGTTGAGCATGGCGAATCCAAAAATGGCCAGGTGCCAAAAGTTCAAAGGGGCGGCGAAGTGTTCTTTGCAGCTTTCGAACGATGGGCGAGGTGCTCAGCGCGTTCGAAAGCTACCGACTCGGGGTAGTTTCCACGGCAATGTGTCTCCAAAAATGAATGGCCGAATTATGGCACCGGATGCGTCTGTGTGGGCTGGCCAACATGGGGTGCCGTCGCGCTTGGCGACGGGTGTTAGATTCAAGCCATTCAACGGCATTGTTCCATGACCCCACATTTGACCCCTCGGCGTGAGCGCTGGCTGCTCTTCACGCTCGCAGGCATCCAGTTCACCCACATCCTCGATTTCATGATCATGATGCCTTTGGGGCCGCAATTCACGGCTTTGTTTGGCATCAGCAACGCCCAGTTTGGCCTCCTGGTCTCGGCTTACACCTTGTCAGCGGGCTTTTCGGGTTTGATGGCCGCCACCTACATTGACCGCTTCAGCCGCAAACAGTTGCTGTTGACCATGTACACCTTGTTTGGACTGGCCACGCTGTCGTGCGCTCTGGCGCCCGACTATGTGTGGTTGATGGTGGCGCGCGTGGCTGCAGGTTTGTTTGGTGGGGTGTTGTCGGCCTTGTCCCAGACCATCGTGGCCGATGTGATCCCCTTTGAGCGCCGGGGCCGCGCCATGAGCGTGGTCATGACCTCGTTCTCCGTGTCCACCGTGGCGGGCGTGCCCCTTGGCTTGTTTTTGGCAGCGCATTTCAACTGGCATGCACCTTTTGTGGGCATCGCTTTGCTGGTGGGTGTGCTGGCGCTGGGCGCTTGGCAAACTTTGCCAAGGCTGGACGCGCACTTGCACCACCCCGAAAGGGTGAGTGTTTGGCGCGGCATTGGCCTAGTGCTGGCCGAGCCCAACCACCTCCAAGCTTTTGCTGTGTCGGGCTTGATGATGTTCGCGTCGTTCACGGTCATTCCTTACATCACCATTTACCTGCAGTCCAACGCTGGCATGCTGCCGGCTGAGGTGCCCTGGATTTACCTGTGTGGCGGCTTGGCCACCTTGCTGAGTGCGCGCTATTTTGGCCGCTTGACGGACCGGGTCGGCAAGGTTCGGATGTTCCAGTGTTTGGCTTTGGCCGTGACCGTTCCCTTGATGGCCACCACGCTGTCTCAAGGCCTGCCCGTGTGGGGCTTGTTGGTCATATCCACCTTGTTGTTCACCGTCATGAGCGGGCGCATGATCCCTGGCATGGCGATGATTTCTTCGGCTGCCCTGCCTCGTTTGCGCGGTACGTTCATGACCCTGAACTCAGCCGTGCAGTCCGCTTCCATGGGCTTGGCTGCCTTGGTGGCGGGGCTGATCATCGGGCGTGATCCGCAAGGGCAGCTCACCGGTTACTGGATGGCGGGTTTGTTGGGGGTGGTGGCCAGTGGCCTGAGTGCGTGGCAGGCTGGGCGTTTGCGTTTGCATGGTGCGCCTGCGGCATCCATCAGCCCTTGAGCGGCATCGTTTGGTGATCCGCTTCATTCCGCACGATAGCACCAATAACGGCCCAGTGTGGCCATTTCGGCCCCCTTTTCAGGTTTAAATTCTGTTGGCTTGCTTTTCCATGTGACGCGGCGCATAGTGGGGTTGAACCACCCAGCAGGTGGTTTCCGAGCCCTGCTCCGGTGGGGCTTTTTCACCCTGAATCCATGGAGGCGACGACTATGAATTTGATCATCAGTGGGCATCATCTCGAAGTGACCCCGGCGCTGCGACAGTACGTCACGGGGAAACTCGACCGAATCACCCGGCATTTCGACCAGGTGGTGGATGTCAAAGTGCTTTTGACCGTCGAAAAACAAAAACAAAAAGAAAAGCGCCAGCGCGCCGAATGCAACATCCATGTCAAAGGCAGCGATCTGTTCGCTGAAAGTGCGCACGAGGACCTCTACGCGGCCGTGGATGAGCTGGTGGACAAGCTGGACCGCCAAGTGGTCAAGCACAAAGACCGCATCACCGATCACCACCACAGTGCCCCCAAACGCATGATGTAAAGGCCAACCCTTTGTCAAAACCGGGGCCACAATTTGTGGCCCTTTTTCATGGAGACTTGGCGCTGGGTCAAGACCGTTCATGTGACCTTGCACATGAGGCCCAAAGTCACGAGCGATCACGTAAAAGTGGGCTTCCTCCCGCAAGGTGCATAATCCGGCCTCGACCATGAATCGCCTGTCATCCATACTGCCTGTTGCCCAAGTTCTTGTCGGGGTGGAAGCCACCAGCAAGAAACGCGCATTCGAAGAAGCCGGACTTCTCTTTGAGAACCTGCATGGGTTGTCTCGTGCGCTGGTCACGGACAGCTTGTTTGCCCGTGAGCGATTGGGCTCAACGGGTTTGGGCCATGGCGTGGCCATCCCCCATGGCCGCATCAAGGGCCTTAAGGCACCGATGGCCGCGGTTTTTCAATTGGCGCAGCCGATTGGTTTCGATGCGCCCGATGAACAGCCGGTCAATTTGCTGATCTTCTTGTTGGTTCCCGAGGCGGCGACCCAAAAGCACCTGGAAATCCTCTCGGAAATCGCTGAGCTGCTCAGCGACACCGCCTTGCGTGAGAACATCAAGAACAGCACGGTTCAAGCCAATCTGCACCAATTGATTGCGCAGTGGCAGTCTGCACAAACCGTTTGATCCACTGAACTGGGTGTTTTGGCGATGAAACCAACCGTCATCAGCGCAGACCTTTTGTTTGAAGATCACCGCCGAAACCTCAAGTGGCAATGGGTGGCGGGTTTGGGGGCTTCAGAGCGCCGTTTTGACGAAGTGGCCGTGCGCGAAGCCCGGTCCGGTGCCGATTTGGTCGGTTACCTCAATTACATCCACCCTTACCGTGTCCAAATTCTGGGGCCACGCGAAGTGGCTTACCTGAGCAATTCCACGCCCGAAGACTGCGCGCGGCGCATTTCACGCATCGTCACCCTGGAGCCGCCGGTGCTGGTCTTGGCCGATGGCCAAGTTGCCCCCGAGGCCTTGCTTTCCACCTGTGAGCGTGCACAGATTCCGATGTTCTCGACCGAACAATCGTCGGCTTTTGTCATCGATGTTCTGCGCGCCTATTTGTCCAAGCACTTTGCCGACCGGTCCACCATGCACGGGGTGTTCATGGACATTTTGGGCATGGGTGTGTTGATCACAGGCGAGTCGGGCCTGGGCAAAAGTGAGTTGGGGCTGGAGCTGATTTCGCGCGGCAACGGCTTGGTGGCCGATGACGCGGTGGACTTGTACCGCATCAACCAAACCACCATTGAAGCCCGTTGTCCCGATTTGCTGCAAAACCTACTGGAAGTGCGTGGCATTGGTTTGCTGGACATTCGCGCCATTTTTGGCGAGACGGCGGTCCGCCGCAAAATGCGGCTGAAACTGATCGTTCACTTGGTGCGCAAAGAAACCTTGGAACGCGACTATGAACGCCTGCCTTCGGAACCCCTGATCCAGGATGTTTTGGGCATTCCGGTGCGCAAAGTGGTGATTCAGGTGGTGGCGGGCCGCAACATCGCGGTGTTGGTGGAAGCGGCTGTGCGCAACACGATTTTGCAAATGCGCGGCATTGACACCTACCAAGACTTCATTGAACGACAACGCCGCGCCATGGAGTGAGCGCAGATGCCTTCAGCGCTCGCGGTGGGGGCAGGGGTTTTGTGTGCAGTGCGCGTAAAGACTCAAAGCATGGTCGGCGATCACAAATCCTTTGGCCTGCGCGACGGCTTGTTGGCGTGACTCGATTTCCGGGTCGTAAAACTCTTCCACCCTGCCGCAATCGAGACACACCATGTGATCGTGGTGTTGGCCTTCGTTGAGTTCGTAAACCGCCTTGCCACCTTCAAAGTGGTTGCGGCTCAAAATACCGGCTTGCTCAAATTGCAGCAACACCCTGTAAACCGTGGCCAAGCCCACGTCGGTGTTGTCCAGCAGCAAGTGCCGAAAAACGTCTTCGGCCGTCATGTGGCGTTGCAAGCCACTTTGGAACACTTCCAGAATTTTCAGGCGGGGCAGCGTGGCTTTCAGACCATTGTTTTTCAGTTCGTCAATTTGGTTCATGGTCTAGGGCATCTGGGTGGTTGCGAACGGTGCAGGCTTGAAGCTGCCGCTACAATGAGTCGATCATATCGGCCAGCCATCAACCATGACAGCATCCCAGACTTTTCCTGCGACATGCACCAACTTGGCCATGCTCATCGTGTGCGCCTGTTTGGCCGGTTGTGGCAGCACCTCCAGCCTGTCCCAGGGCCTGTTCAAGCCCTACATACCCGAGGTGGTGCAGGGCAACTTCGTGTCCAAAGAGCAGCGGCAAGCGATCAGCCCTGGCATGGCGCGCGCCCAAGTCAAGGACATCTTGGGCACGCCTTTGGTGACCAGCCTGTTTCACGCTGACCGTTGGGATTACGCATTCAGCATTCGGCGTCAGGGCGTGCCGCCCCAGAGTTTTCAGCTCACGGTCTTTTTCAAGAACGATGTCGTCGCTTCGGTAGACGGTGGCGATTTGCCCAGCGAGTCCGAATTCGTTGAGCGCTTGATTGTTCAGCGCAAAGCGGCCACCGTGAGCAACTTGCAAGCCAGCGAAGAAGACTTGAAAAAATTCCCTGCGCCCAAAGCCGCCGAACGCGCCCAACCTGCAGCGGCATTGCCTGCCAGCTACCCCCCCTTGGAGCCCACGCCCCGTTGATGGGAAAAAACGACATGACTCAACTGACCCACTTGCCCGTCACCGTTGCGGGCGCCTCTGGCCGCATGGGGCACATGCTCATCGAAGCCATCATGGCCTCTGAAGACTGCCGCTTAGCAGGCGCACTCGACATCGCCGCCAGCCCGGCATTGGGGCAAGATGCCGCAGCCCCGCTGGGCAAATCCAGCGGTGTTTTGGTGACATCTGACTTGCATGCGGGTCTCAAAAGTGCGGGTTGTTTGATTGACTTCACACGGCCCGAAGGCACGCTGGCCCATTTGCAGGTTTGTCGCGAATTGGGCGTCAAAGCGGTGATCGGAACGACCGGCTTCACCGAGGCGCAAAAAGCCGAAATTGCTGAAATTGCCAAAGACATCGCCATCGTGATGGCCCCCAACATGAGTGTGGGCGTCAACGTCACGCTCAAGCTCTTGCAAATGGCCGCACAAGCCATGTCGACGGGCTACGACATCGAAATCATTGAGGCCCACCACCGTCACAAGGTGGACGCGCCCTCTGGCACTGCTCTCAAAATGGGCGAAGTCATTGCGGATGCCATTGGCCGGGACCTGAAAGAGTGCGCCGTTTACGAACGCTACGGCCACACCGGTGAGCGGGATCCTTCTACCATTGGTTTCTCCACCATCCGAGGTGGCGACATTGTGGGTGACCACACCGTTTTGTTTGCAGGCATTGGCGAGCGCATTGAAGTGACCCACAAGTCATCCAGCCGCTCCACCTACGCACAAGGCAGTTTGCGGGCTGTGCGTTACTTGGCCACCCAGCAGCGCGGTTTGTTTGACATGTTTGATGTGTTGAATTTGCGCTGACGTCTCCTGACCACGTCATGACCCTCAACGACTTTTTGCTGCACAGCGATTCGGTCAGCCGTTTGTTGGCGCTGCTGCTGTTGGTGCTGTCGGTGGGCAGTTGGGTGGTGATCTTCTGGAAGTGGCGTTTGCTCTCACGCGTGGGTGGCGACATGCGCCGCAGCATCGCGGCTTTTTGGCAGGCCACGGCTTTTGACGATGCACAGCAACGCGTCGCCCAGTTTGACCGCGACGTCTGCATCACCCCTTTGTTGGACGCGACTTTGTTGCCCATGGGCGGCACTTTGGCGTCGTCCGGCGACCGCCATCCCCAGCTGACCCGTGTTTTACGCGATGCCCTGCAAGCGGTGGTGAAACGCCTGCAGTGGGGTCAGGTTTGGTTGGCGACTGCCGGTGCCATCTCGCCTTTTGTGGGCCTGTTGGGCACTGTTTGGGGCATTTTCAACGCCCTCACGGGCATCGCCGATGGCGGCCAATTGACCATCGACAAGGTGGCAGGCCCTGTGGGCGAAGCCCTCATCATGACGGCAGCAGGCTTGGCTGTGGCGATACCGGCTGTGTTGGGCTACAACCTGCTCGGGCGTCAAATCAATCAGATAGAAGCCGAGCTGGAGGGTTTTGCCCACGACTTGCGTGCTTTGCTCGCCGACCCCCAGGACTGAGCCATGGCCTTCGGTCGCCTGGAATCTCGCAAGCCTGACGCCCCCATGAGCGAGATCAACGTCACCCCTATGGTGGACGTGATGCTGGTTTTGCTGGTGATCTTCATTTTGACGGCACCCCTGATGACCAGCGCCATTCGCTTGGACCTACCCCAGTCTGAGGGCGGTGAGGCCGGCGCATCGCCCCAAGTACTTTCCTTGGTGGTGGATGCCCAAAGTAACTTGTATTTGAACGACAAGCCCATCACTCCCGACGCCCTGCGCCTGCGCTTGGCCGAATCCGCCAAACGCAACCCCCATACCGAGCTGGAGCTGCGTGCCGACCAGTCGGTGCCCTACGGCCGGGTGGTTGAGGCCATGGGCCTGGCCCAAAAAGCCGGTTTGTCGCGCATCGGTTTTGTGGCGCAAACCACCCCGGCGCTCACGCGCTGAGTTGTCACACCCTTGGCCTGAATCTGTGGGAGGCCGCCCCTGCGGCCGAATGTCTGCAGTGGCAGGTCCGCCATTCGCGAGCGGGGGCTCGCTCCCAAAAGAGTTTGGGTGATGGTCTTCGCATGGGCAGGGGATGGCCCGGGTGACGATGTTGAGCTTGCGTCTGAGGAGCCCGGGCTATCCCCTGCCTATGCTTGCCAAGGTCCACGTTTGACCTGATCTGCCCCTCTACAATTGCAGGCTATGCAAGACAAGTACAACCACCTCGAAGTCGAACCCGCAGCGCAGTCCCGCTGGACGGCCCGCGATGCCTACCGCGTCACCGAAGACGCCAGCAAAAAGAAGTTCTACGCCTGCTCCATGCTGCCTTACCCCAGCGGCAAGCTGCACATGGGCCATGTGCGCAACTACACCATCAACGACATGCTCACGCGCAGCCTGCGCATGAAGGGCTACAACGTCTTGATGCCCATGGGCTGGGACGCTTTTGGCCTTCCCGCCGAAAACGCCGCTTTGAAGAATGGCGTGCCCCCGGCCAAGTGGACCCACGAAAACATCGCTTACATGAAAAAGCAGATGCAGGCCATGGGCCTGGCGGTCGACTGGTCGCGCGAAGTCGCCACCTGCGATCCGACCTATTACAAGTGGAACCAGTGGCTGTTCTTGAAGATGCTGGAAAAGGGCGTCGCCTACCGCAAGACCCAAGTCGTCAACTGGGACCCGGTGGACCAGACCGTGTTGGCCAACGAACAGGTCATCGACGGCAAAGGCTGGCGCACAGGCGCTCCGGTAGAAAAGCGTGAAATTCCGGGCTATTACCTGAACATCACGGCCTATGCCCAAGAGCTCTTGGACCATGTGCAGATCGGCAACGACAAGGCGACGCTCAACGGCTGGCCCGACAAAGTGCGCCTGATGCAGGAAAACTGGATCGGCAAATCGGAAGGTGTGCGCTTTGCTTTCCCGCACACCATCGCGGGCGCTGATGGCGCCTTGATTGGCGACGGCAAGATGTACGTGTTCACCACCCGCGCCGACACCATCATGGGTGTGACCTTTTGCGCGGTCGCAGCAGAGCACCTGCTGGCGCTGCACGCGGCTTCGTCCAATCCTGCATTGGCGGCGTTTTTGGAAGAGTGCAAGAGCGGCGGCACCACCGAAGCTGAGCTGGCCACGCAAGAGAAAAAGGGCATGGCCACGGGCCTGTTCGTCACGCATCCTTTGACGGGTGAGCAGGTTGAGGTTTGGGTCGGCAATTACGTGTTGATGTCTTATGGTGACGGCGCCGTGATGGGTGTGCCTGCGCACGATGAGCGTGACTTTGCGTTTGCGCTGAAGTACGCCTTGCCGATCAAGCAAGTTGTCTCTGCTCGTGCGCCGGCCTTGTCGTCGCCTGCGTCGGGCGCCTCAGACGCAAGCTCAACATCGTTGCCCGACGCAGGCAACGCCAAGGCCTCTGAGGTCTTTGATGCGACCGCATGGTCTGAGTGGTACGCCACCAAAAACGGTGTGTGCGTCAACTCCGGCGAACTCGATGGTCTGACCCAAAAAGCTGCCGTCACCCAAGTGGCTGAGCTGCTGGCTGCCAAAGGCTTGGGCGAGAAGAAAACCACCTGGCGTCTGCGCGACTGGGGCGTGAGCCGCCAGCGCTACTGGGGTACACCGATCCCGATCATCCATTGCGATGAGCATGGCGCTGTGCCGGTGCCCGAAAAAGACCTGCCCGTGGTGTTGCCGCAAGACTGCATCCCGGACGGTTCGGGCAATCCGCTGCACAAGCACGAAGGCTTTCACGCTGGGGTCACTTGCCCGGTGTGCGGCAAGCCCGCCCGCCGCGAGACCGACACCATGGACACCTTTGTGGATTCGTCCTGGTACTTCATGCGCTACTGCGACCCGACCAACGCCGAGGCGATGGTGGCAGGCGGCACCGATTACTGGATGCGCGATCAGAACCAAGCCACAGGTGGCAGCGGCATGGACCAGTACATCGGTGGCATTGAACACGCCATCTTGCACCTGCTTTATGCGCGGTTTTGGACCAAGGTCATGCGCGATCTGGGTTTGGTCAAGGTCGACGAGCCTTTCACCAAGCTGCTCACACAAGGCATGGTGCTGAACCACATTTATTCGCGCCGCACCGCCAAGGGTGGCAAAGACTACTTCTGGCCGCACGATGTGGAGCATGTGCTCGACGAGACGGGCAAAGTGGTGGGTGCGAAGCTGAAAAACGAAGCCGACAGCGGCGATGGCCGTCTGCCCGTGGGCACCGCCATCGACTACGAGGGTGTGGGCACCATGTCCAAGTCGAAAAACAACGGCGTTGACCCGCAGGACCTGATCGAGAAGTACGGTGCCGACACCGCGCGCTTGTACACCATGTTCACCGCACCGCCCGAGGTGACGCTGGAGTGGAACGACTCGGCCGTGGAAGGCAGCTACCGTTTCTTGCGCCGCGTGTGGAACTTCGCTTTCAAGCACCACGAATTGCTGCGTTCGGCCACGGGCCAGGATCTGAGCCAGGCCGCTTTGGGTGACTCGGCCAAAGCCTTGCGCCGCGAAATGCACCTGGTGCTCAAGCAAGTGGGTTACGACTACGAGCGCATGCAATACAACACGGTGGTGTCGGGTTGCATGAAGTTGCTTAATGCGCTGGAAGACTTCAAGCCCGATGGCAGCGCGGGTGACACCGCCGCTCTGTGCGAAGGCGTCTCCCTCTTGATGCGCATGCTTTACCCCGCTTGCCCGCACATCACCGACGAGGTTTGGCAGCAGCTGGGTTTTGCCAAGGCTGTGGGCGAGTTGCTCGATGCGCCTTGGCCTGCTGTGGACGAGTCGGCTTTGGAGCGCGACCAGATTGAGATGATGCTGCAGATCAACGGCAAGTTGCGCGGGTCCATTTGGGTGCCTGCGTCGGCCGACAAAGCACAGATCGAGGCGGCTGCGTTGGCCACAGAGGCCTTTGTCAAGCAAGCCGCTGGCGCTGCGCCCAAGAAAGTCATTGTGGTGCCAGGCCGCTTGGTCAACATCGTCGTTTAAGCCCCGCATGAAACCCACACGCCGATCTTTTTTGACCGTTTCAAGCGCCAGTCTTCTGACGGCGGGCTTGGCGGGCTGCGGGTTTCAGTTGAGACAAACCAATGATTTTGCGTTCAAGACCTTGTACGCAAACTTCTCGACCGCCTCACCTTTGGGTGTTGAACTGCGGCGCAATTTGTTGGGTTCGGGACGCATCGATCTGATGACCGACCCCAAGCAGATGCTCAAAGCGGACGCCATTTTGGACATCTTGAGCGAGACGCGCCAGCAAGTGCCAGTCGGTGTGAGTGCAACAGGGCAGATGCGTGAGTTGCAATTGCGCTTGCGCGTGAACTTTCGCTTGCGCACGCCGCAGGGCGTGGAACTGATCGAGCCTGTTGAGCTTTTCCAGCAGCGTGATTTGAGTTTCACCGAATCGGCGGCGCTGTCCAAAGAAATCGAGCAAGGCATTTTGTACCGCGACATGCAGACGGACATCGTGCAGCAGATCATGCGACGCTTGTCGGCGGTCAAGTCGCGCAGCGTGCCCTCGGCTGCCAAGCCTTGATGCGGCCGCACTGAGCAGTCTCATGCAATTGACCCTTCCACAATTGGCAGCGCACCTGCAAAAGGGTTTGCGCAGCCTGTATGTTTTGCATGGCGACGAACCCTTGCTCATCCAGGAAGCGGCCGATGCCATCCGCGCCAACGCCCGTGCCCAGGGCTACACCGAACGCAGTGTGCACACCGTGTCGGGAGCGCATTTTGACTGGAGCGAAGTGCTGGCTGCAGGCGGCTCGCTCAGCCTGTTTGCCGACAAGCAAATTGTGGAAGTGCGTGTGCCCTCCGGCAAACCGGGCAAAGAAGGCAGCACCGCTATTCAGCAATTGGTCGCTTCGGCCCAAGGCAACGACAGCACCCTGACCTTGTTCATCTTGCCTCGCCTGGATGCGGCGACCCGCAAAGGGGCCTGGTTTGGCGCACTCGAAAACGGTGGCGTGTCGATTCAGGTCGACCCCGTGGACCGCAGCGCATTGCCCCAGTGGATCGCGCAGCGCTTGCAGCAGCAAGGTCAGCGCGTGGTGGCGGGTGAAGAAGGTCAGCGAACCTTGCAGTTTTTCGCCGACCGTGTGGAGGGCAATTTGCTGGCCGCGCACCAAGAAATTCAAAAACTGGGCTTGCTGCACCCCGCGGGCGAACTCAGCCAAGAACAAGTCGAATCTGCAGTGGTCAATGTGGCCCGTTACGACGTGTTCAAGTTGTCCGAAGCCGTGTTGTCTGGTCAAGTGGAGCGGGTGCAGCGCATGCTCGACGGCCTGCAGGCCGAAGGCGAAGCGGCGGTGCTGGTCCACTACACGCTGGCCGAAGACATCCGAGCCTTGAAGCGGGTGAAAGACGCCATGGCCAGTGGCAAACCCTTGCCCATGGCGCTGCGAGAGCAGCGTGTGTGGGGCGCGCGTGAACGTTTGTTTGAGCGCGTGCTGCCTCGAATGACCGAGTCTCGTCTGAATGGCATGTTGCAATCGGCCCATCTGGTGGATGGCATTGTCAAAGGCCTGAAAGTGCCCGAGTGGCCGACCGACGGCTGGCAGGCTTTGAAGCGCTTGGCGATGCGCATGAGTTGGGTCTGCGCCCTGCGTTGACAACTTGTCGCCAATGTGAAACTCGCTCACAGGCCTTGCTCTAAACTGAGCCGTTTTGATCCCTACCAAGGTGGCTGCATGATCTTTCAACGCCGATTCATCCTCACCCTGTGCGCAGTATGGGGTGCCATCGTCAGCAATTCAGGGTGGGCGCAATCGGACAACTTTCCGACGCAGCCGATCAAACTGCTCATCGGATTCGCCCCGGGTGGCAGTTCGGACACCGTGGCCCGGATCATGGCGCCCAAGTTGGGTGAATTGCTCAAGCAAAGCATCGTCATCGACAACAAGCCGGGTGCAGGCGGCAACATTGCGACCGACCTGCTCATCAAGGCGCCCGCCGATGGCCACACCATCATGCTCGGCACCGTGGGATCGATTTCGGTGAACCAGCATTTGAACAAGCTGAGTTACAACCCCATCACCGACATGGCGCCTCTGAGCATGGCCGTGATTTTTTCCAATGTCTTGGTGGTCAATGCAGCCAGCGATGTCCGCAATTTTGACGATTACATCAAGCAGGGGCGTCAAGAAAACTCACGCTTGTCGTTCGGTTCATCGGGTGTGGGCAGCGGCGGGCACCTGGCCGGTGAGCTGATCAAGGCCGCAGCGGGGCTGAACACCCAGCATGTGGCGTATCGCGGCGGTGCGCCTGCGATGAACGATTTGCTCGGTGGCGTGCTGCCGTCTATTTTTTCCAGTCCCACCGATGCGGTTCAGCATATTCAAACGGGCAAACTTCGCCCTATCGCCACGACTGGTAGCAAGCGCTTAGAGGCACTGCCGAATGTGCCCACGATGGCCGAATCGGGTTACCCCGGCTTGGAGGCGGTGAACTGGTATGGGTTTGCCGCACCTTTGCGCACCCCACCCGAAGTGGTTAAAAAATTGAACACAGCCTTGGTCATGACCCTGAAAGACCCTGGTGTGGTGGCGCAGTTGCGCAAACTGGGCTTGGAGCCTTCACCTTCCACGCCGGACGAAGCCGCCAAATATTTCCGCAATGAAAGCGACAAATGGGGCGCTTTGATTCGCAAAGCCAAAATCAAGGCAGAGTAATGAAACAAACACACGCGGCCACCATGGCCGAAAAAATATTGGCCCGCCACGCCGGCTTGGACCATGTCAACGCTGGCGACATCGTGGTGGCCAAGGTGGATTTTGCGATGGTGCACGATGCGCGCGCACCCAACGCCATCCGCATGGTGGACAAGATGGGGTTGACGCGATTGCCCTTTGCAGGAAAGACCGCTTGGGTGCTCGACCATTTCTCGCCACCGCCCACATTGGAAGCAGCGCAAGGGCACACCGCCATGCGCCAATTTGCCGAGCAGCACGGCAGTGTGCTTTACGACATTGGCGATGGCATTTGCCATCAGGTGATGCCAGAAGGTGGCCACCTGACCTGTGGCGATTTGATTGTTGGCACCGACACGCATTCCGTCACCTATGGGGCTTTTAATGCCTTGGGGACAGGCATTGAGGGCACAGACGTCACAGCAGTGATGTCCACAGGCAAGATTTGGTTTCGGGTGCCCGAGTCGGTGCGGGTGAACATACAAGGACGCTTGCAGCCGGGTGTTTGGGCCAAAGACCTCACCTTGTACATGCTGGGCCGTTTTGGCGCCGAGGGCCTGAATTACCGCGCCATTGAGTACGTGGGTTCGGCCGTCAGTGCCATGGAAATCGACGACCGCATGACACTGGCCAACCATGCCGCCGAGTTGGGTGCCAAAGCGGCCATTCTGGAAGCCGATCAAAAAACATTCGATTGGCTGGCACGCCACGGCGCCAAACCGCCGCAAGCCGTGACGGCCGACGAAGGGGCTGTATATGCCGATCGGTTTGAGATCGACGCGTCGCAGCTGGCACCACAAGTGGCCCGCAAACACTCGGTGGATGACATCGTGGCGGCCTCAGAAGTGGTGGGTCAGAAAATCAACTTTGCCCTCATCGGTACCTGCACCAATGGCCGCTTGGACGACATCCGTCAAGCAGCGGCCATTTTGAAAGGCCGTCATGTGGCCAAAGGCGTGCGCATGATCATCACCCCTGCATCGCGTCAAATTTATTTGGCTGCGGCGCGCGAAGGCCTGATCGAGGCCTTGACCGAAGCGGGTGCTTCGGTGGAGGCAGCTGGCTGCGGTACTTGTGTGGGCATCACCAATCACCTGATTCCGGGTGATCGAGAGGTGGTGATCTCCAGTGCCAACCGCAATTTCCAAGGCCGTTTGGGCAACCACGAAGCCGACATCTGGTTGGGTTCTGCGGCCACGGTGGCGGCATCGGCCTTGACTGGGCGCATCACCGATCCCCGCACTGTGCCCGGTGGCCAATGGGAGGCTTCACATGTCCAATGACCTGATTGGCGGGCGCGTTTACTTGTTGGGTGACGACGTGAACACCGACTTGAATTGCTCTGGCAAATACCTGCCTGGCAAAGACGAGGCGTTCATTGCTGCACAAGCTTTTGAGGCCGTATCGCCTGGTTTTGCCAAGCGGTTTGTGCCCGGCGGTGTGATCGTTGCGGGCACCCATTTCGGCATCAACTCGTCGCGTGAGCAAGCCGTTCATATTTTGAGGCGCATGGGGGTGAGCGCCATTGTGGCCCCTTCATTTGGTCGTCAGTTCTTTCGCAATGCCATCAACAATGGCCTGCCCGTGGTGGAGTGCGACATCGATGGCTTGCTGGATGGCGACGAGATCACCATCGATTTGGCCGCGCCTTCCTTGTGCGTTCAAGCCAAACAGATCCAGCGGCCGCTGAGAGCTGTGCCCAAGGCCATCCGCGCGATTTTGCAAGAAGGTGGCTTGATTCCGTTTTTGAAGAAATACCCTGATTGGGAAGTGCCCGTATGACGACTGAGAATCCTGTCGGGCGCGTGACCCGATTGCGCCAAGCCTTGCGTGCCCGACTGTCGGCTGCCCGCACGGGCCCTGCACTGGTGGCACCGGGCGTCTATGACGGTTATGGCGCCCGCATGGTTGCACAACTCGGCTTCGAGGCCGTCTATATGACGGGCAACGGTGTGTCAGCCAGTTTGTTGGGACGGCCCGATGTCGGTTTGGTCGATTTGTCGCTGATCTCTGCGCACGCCCGTCGCGTGGCAGCCTGCATGGACCTGCCTGTGATTTGCGATGCCGATACCGGCTACGGCGGTGTGGTGGCTGTGCGTCGCACCATCGAGGAGTTTGAAGCTGCGGGTGTGGCGGCCATTCACATCGAAGACCAGATTTCACCCAAGCGCTGCGCCCAGTTGCCTGGCGCACGCACAGTGCTGCCGTTTCGGGAGGCCGTGGCCAAAATCGAAGCCGCTGTGGCCGCCCGCAACGACCCGTCTTTCATGGTCATTGCACGCACCGACAGCGTCGGTTCGGGCGGCTTGGCTGAAGGCATTTTGCGCGCCCAAGCCTTTGAAAAAGCGGGTGCGGACGCCGTGTTTGTCGAGCTCAAAGCCCACGACGGGATCTTGGCGGACATCCGTCAAATTGCCGATGCCATCTCCATTCCGTGTACCGTGAACATCGATGCAGGCGGGCCCTTGGCCACGCTGCACAGTCGCGATCTGCACACCCATGGCATTGGTTTGGCCATTTATCCGGCCTTGCTTCGCAATGCCCTGGGTTTTGCCATGCGCGATGCCTTGGATCACCTTCGCACCGATGGCCACACACAAGGGGTTCGACCGCGCATGCTGAGCAGTCAGGAGTACAACGCGTGCTTGGGGCTGCCCGAGGTGGAGGCTTGGGAGGCGCGTTTCCCGTTTTGATGGGCATGGGGTGCCTTGTGGCAGGGTGGCCAGACAATGCGAAAATGCAGCCATGAATTCCGCAACGACAGCCCACCCATCGCCCACACCTGTGCATGCCAGCCTGGAGGCCCATATCCAGGCCCTGGGCCAGCAGGCCAAAACAGCCTCGGCCCTGATGGCCAAGGCTTCGGCTGCCACCAAAAACCAGGCCTTGCGCCATTTGGCTGCTTTGCTGCGTGCCAACACCGATGCTTTGCAGTTGGACAACGCCAAAGATTTAGAGCGCGCCCGGGCCGCGGGCTTGGCCGAACCCATGGTGGACCGCCTCAAACTCACCCCCAAAGTGCTGGAGACCTGCGCTCAGGGCTGTGAGCAGTTGGCGGCCATGCCCGATGTGATCGGCGAGGTCCTTGGCATGAAGCAGATGCCCAGCGGCATCCGTGTGGGCCAGATGCGGGTACCTATTGGCGTGTTTGGCATGATTTTCGAGAGCCGCCCCAACGTGACGATTGAGGCGGCCAGCCTGTCGATCAAGAGCGGCAACGCCTGCATCTTGCGCGGCGGCTCCGAGGCGATTGAATCGAACAAGGCCTTGGCCAAGCTGGTGCAGCTGGCGCTGACCGAGAGCGGTTTGCCGCTGGACGCCGTGCAACTGGTGCAAACCACCGACCGCGCCGCTGTGGGACAGCTCATCACCATGCCACAGTATGTGGACGTGGTCATCCCGCGTGGCGGCAAGGGCTTGATCGAGCGGATCAGCGCCGAAGCCAAGGTGCCGGTCATCAAGCACCTGGACGGCAACTGCCACACCTATGTGGACGATCCGTGCGACACCGACATGGCCGTGAAGGTGACTGACAACGCCAAAACTCAAAAGTACAGCCCCTGCAACGCCAGCGAAAGCCTGTTGGTGGCGCGTGGTGTTGCGGCAGAATTTTTGCCCAAAATCGGTGCGGTCTATGCCGCCAAAGGTGTGGAGATGCGCTGCTGCCCCAAGGCCAAGGCCATCCTGAGCCAAGTTGCTGGTGCCAACCTCAAAGACGCGACCGAGCAGGACTGGTTTGAGGAATACCTCGCACCCATCATCAGCATCAAGGTGGTCGAAGGCGTGGATGAGGCGATTGCCCACATCAACCACTTCAGCAGCCACCACACCGATGCCATCCTGACCCGCGACCACCTGCATGCCCAGCGTTTTTTGCGCGAGGTGGATTCGGCCAGCGTCATGGTCAACACCAGCACCCGTTTTGCCGATGGTTTTGAGTATGGATTGGGGGCCGAAATCGGCATTTCCACCGACAAATTCCATGCCCGCGGTCCGGTTGGTATTGAAGGCCTGACCTCACTCAAATACGTCGTGCTGGGTGAGGGTGAAGTCCGCAGTTGATCGGACCACCTTGTGTGGTCCGGCCGACATGCCCTTTGTGACCTGTCCGGTAAGCGCTTGCAAAACAGCCAACCAGCCCCATATCATTTCTTAGTTTCAGCCCCATAAAGGTCGCCCATGGTTCCCCATCTCGTCACTGCCCTGACCGGCCCCATCAATGAGCTGGAGCAGCGCATTTTGGACTCCATGCCCGCGATCGAACGCTGGTTTCGTCTGGAATGGATGGAGCACACCCCCCCTTTCTACACTTCTGTCGACATCCGCAACGCCGGTTTTAAGCTCGCCCCCGTGGACACCAACCTCTACCCCGGTGGTTGGAACAACTTGACGCCCGAGATGCTGCCATTGGCCGTCCAGGCTGCGCAAGCAGCCATTGAAAAAATCTGCCCCGAAGCCAAAAACCTGCTGATCATCCCTGAGAACCACACGCGCAACACTTTCTATTTGGCCAACGTGGCGCAATTGCAGCGCATCTTCCACATGGCTGGACTGAACGTGCGCTTGGGCTCGATCAACCCTGAGATCAAAGAAGCCACCACCATCGAGTTGCCCAACGGCGAGAGCGTGACGTTGGAGCCGGTCGTGCGCAGCCAGCACCGCTTGGGCCTCAAAGACTTTGACCCTTGCACCATCTTGCTCAACAACGACTTGTCGGCCGGTGCCCCGGGCATATTGGAAGAGCTGCACGAGCAATTTTTGCTGCCACCCTTGCATGCCGGCTGGAGCGTGCGGCGCAAAACCAAGCATTTCGAATGCTACGAAGAAGTGGCCAAACGTTTTGGCAAGCTGCTGGGCATTGACCCGTGGCTCATTAACCCGATGTTCAGCCAGTGTGGCGATGTGAACTTTGCCGAAGGCACGGGCATGGACTGCTTGCGCAGCAACGTGGACGCGCTGCTGACCAAGATCAAGCGCAAGTACAAGGAATACGGCATCAACGAAAAGCCGTTTGTGGTCGTCAAGGCCGACAACGGCACTTACGGCATGGGCATCATGACGGTGCGCGATGTGGCGGACTTGGATGTCCTGAACCGCAAGACCCGCAACAAGATGAACGTCATCAAGGACGGCCAGACCGTCAACGACGTGATCATCCAAGAGGGCGTGCTGACCAACGAACGCATCAACGACGCGGTGGCCGAGCCGGTCGTTTACATGATGGACCGCTATGTGGTGGGCGGTTTTTACCGCGTGCATGCCGAGCGCGGTGTAGATGAAAACCTGAACGCGCCGGGCGCCAGCTTTGTGCCTTTGGCCTTTGCCGACACCCCCCATTTGCCTCAGCCTGGCGTCAAACCCGGGGCCAGTGTGCCCAACCGCTTTTACATGTATGGCGTGATTGGCCGTTTGGCCATGTTGGCGGCCAGTTACGAGCTGGAAGCCACCGATCCGGAGGCCGAGGTTTACGACTGAAGTTGTTGCACTGCAACAAAATCTTAGGATGAGCGGTGACACAGAGCCGCCATTGGGCGCAAAATAGCGAACTTCAAGACTAAGCGCCTGATCCCGGTCAGGCCATTTTTTGTGTCCTCAACAAAATCCTCTCTCGCCGCCCTGACACTGGGCGCCATTGGCGTGGTTTACGGCGATATCGGCACCAGCGTGCTGTACGCGATGAAAGAGGTGTTTGGCTCCGGCCATGTGCCGTTCACGCCCGAAAACGTCTACGGCATTCTCTCGATTTTCTTTTGGACGCTGACCACCATTGTGTCGGTCAAGTACGTGGTCTTGGTCCTTCGCGCCGACAACCATGGCGAAGGCGGACTGGTCGCCATGTTGGCGCTCGCTTCGCAATCGGTGAAGGACCGTCCTCGAACCCGCAAGGTGTTGCTGATCGTCGGTATTTTTGGCACTTGTCTGTTTTATGGTGACGGCGTCATCACACCCGCCATCTCCGTGCTGTCCGCCGTTGAAGGCCTGGAGATCATCTCCCCGAACTTCAAAAAGGCGGTGATCCCGCTCACCTTGGTCATCTTGTTCCTGCTGTTTTGGGTGCAAAAGCGCGGTACTGCGGGCATTGGCAAATTCTTTGGTCCGATCACGCTGGTCTGGTTTCTCGCCATTGCCGTCTTGGGTGTCTCGCACATCGTGCAGCGCCCCGAGATCCTTTTGGCCATTAGCCCACATTACGCGCTGGGCTTCATGTGGAATGAGCCAGGTATCACTTTCATCATTTTGGGCGCTGTGGTCCTGTGCGTGACTGGTGGTGAAGCCCTGTATGCCGACATGGGCCACTTTGGCAAAAAGCCGATCCGCCTGGCCTGGTTCAGCGTGGTCATGCCTTGCCTGACCCTGAACTACTTTGGCCAAGGTGCTTTGCTTCTGTCCAACCCTGAAGCTGTGAAAAACCCGTTTTACATGATGGCACCCGACTGGGCCCTGGTGCCTTTGGTGGGTCTGGCCACGATGGCCACGGTCATTGCCTCGCAAGCGCTGATTTCTGGCGCTTTCAGCGTGACCAAGCAGGTCATTCAGTTGGGCTATCTGCCCCGACTGGAAGTGCAGCACACCAGCGAAACCGACACGGGACAAATCTACATGCCCTTCGTCAACTGGGGCCTGTTTGTGGCCATTGTGTTGGCCGTGGTCATGTTCAAGTCATCGAGCAACCTGGCGGCGGCCTATGGCATCGCCGTGTGCACCGACATGCTGATCACCACCGTGCTGACCTTTTATGTGATCCGTTACGCATGGAAATTGCCCTTGGCCTTGTGCATTGGCGCGACGGGCTTTTTCTTTGTGGTCGATCTGGCGTTTTGGGCCTCCAACATGCTCAAGCTGTTGGACGGTGGTTGGTTCCCGCTGTTCATTGGCGCCGTCGTGTTCACGCTGATGTTGACTTGGCACGATGGCCGTCGCTTGCTCAACGAATCTTTGCGCTCAGACGCTTTGCGTTTGCCTGATTTCTTGGATGCCGTCTTCGTTTCGCCGCCCACCCGCGTCGAAGGCACGGCTGTGTTTCTGACGGCCGAGACCGGTACCGTGCCCAACGCTTTGCTGCACAACCTCAAGCACAACAAGGTGTTGCACGAGCGCAATTTGTTTGTCACGGTGCGCAGCCACGAGGTGCCGCGTGTGGACGTCGTTCAGCGCTTGGATGTGACGCCGCTCGGGCACGAATGCTGGCAAGTCATTGTCAACTATGGCTTCAAGGACAACCCCGACTTGCCGAGCGCCTTGGCCAGCATTGAAGGCGAGGGCTACAAGCTCGACCCGATGATGACCAGCTATTTCCTGTCACGCGACATCGTGATCCCCACGATTGGTGGTGGCATGGCCACTTGGCGTGAAAAACTCTTTGCCCAGATGCACCACAACGCCAGTGGTGCGGCTGCGTTCTTGAACCTGCCCACCAACGGCGTGGTCGAGCTGGGTTCCAAAATCGAGATTTAAACCAGCGAGCCCATCGCCTCGCCCATGACGATCGGGCGAGCGGGTGTCCAGTCGGCTTTGAACTGCATCATCCCTTCGGGGAAGAGCATCACCACAGTGGAGCCGAGCAAAAAGCGGCCCATCTCTTCGCCTTGGTCCAGGGTGATGCTACCCATCTCGTAAGTCCATTCGCGCACTGTGCCGGGGCGTGGCGGGTTGACCACGCCGTGCCACACGGTGGCCATGCTGCCCACAATCGTCGCGCCCACCAGCACCATCACAAAAGGGCCGTGCTCGCCTTCGAACACACACACCACGCGCTCGTTGCGGGCAAACAGCCCTGGCACGCCACGGGCTGTGGTTGGGTTCACTGAAAACAGATCGCCCGGCACGTAAATCATGCGCGTGAGCCGTCCCGCGCAAGGCATGTGGATGCGGTGGTAGTCGCGCGGGCTGAGGTAAAGCGTGGCAAATTCACCGTCCTGAAACTGAGCCGCCAATGCTGCATCGCCCCCTACCAAGGCGCGTGTGCTGTAGCTGTGGCCCTTGGCCTGAAACACCTGATCGCCCGCGATCGGGCCGCACTGGCTGATGGCGCCGTCCACCGGGCTGACAAAAGTTGCAGAGGCCAATGGCCTGGCATCGCCACGCAAAGGGCGTGTGAAAAACTCGTTGAAGCTGGTGTAGCTGGCCGTGTCCGGGTTGGCCGCTTCGCTCATGTTCACGTTG
This sequence comes from Limnohabitans sp. 15K, assembly GCF_002778285.1. Classification (GTDB taxonomy): domain Bacteria; phylum Pseudomonadota; class Gammaproteobacteria; order Burkholderiales; family Burkholderiaceae_C; genus Limnohabitans_A. The sequence goes on along the minus strand of NZ_NESM01000001.1, from coordinate 1,329,301 downwards.
TAGCGGCGCACAAAGCGGTCGATGATGCCCGTGGTCACACCACCCCATTGGCTGCCGGCCACCCAGCCCGCGAAGGCGGTCAGGGCTTGCTTGGGAATCAGGTACTGCGGCAAAACCGCCAGGCGGTCAGAAAAGGAGCTGGACATGTGGTGGCCGCAGGGGCGGTTCAGAAGAATGCCTTGATTTTATCGGGCCGCCCGCAGGCACAATCTCGTCCATGAACACCCCTTTGCTTTCGGTCGAACACCTGGTCAAACGCTACGGCGACACCACGGTGGTCAATGACCTGTCTTTCCACATCAACCCCGGCGAATGCCTGGGCGTGATCGGCCCCAACGGCGCGGGCAAAACCACCACGCTGCGCATGTGCCTGGGCTTGTCCCACCCTGATGGTGGCGATATCCGCTATTTCGATGGTTTGCAAATGCCCCGCGACGCCTTGGACATCAAAGCCCGCTTGGGCGTGGTCGCGCAAATGGACACGCTCGACCCGGACTTCAACGCCGAAGAAAACCTGCTGGCATTTGGCCGTTACTTTGGCCTGCCCGACGCGGTCATTCGCGAGCGTATCCCCCAACTGCTGGAGTTTGGTGCCCTCAGCCACAAAGCCAAAGCCAAGCCCGGCGAGTTGTCGGGCGGCATGAAGCGGCGCTTGAGCCTCGCCCGTGCCCTGATCAACCACCCTCAACTGCTGATGCTGGACGAACCCACCACGGGCCTGGACCCGCAAGCGCGTCACCTGATGTGGGAGCGTCTGCAGGTGCTGCTGCAAGAAGGCAAGTCCATTTTGCTCACCACCCATTTCATGGACGAAGCCGAGCGTTTGTGCTCTCGCCTCTTGGTGCTGGACCAAGGCCGCAAGATTGCCGAGGGTGCGCCACGCGATTTGATCGCCGAACACCTGGAGCCTGAAGTGGTGGAGGTCTTTGGCCAAGGCGCGGTGCCATTGGCGCAAGAGGCCAGCTTGAAGGCGCTGGCAGGGCGGGTCGAAGTCAGCGGCGAGACGGTTTTCTTCTACACCCAAGACAGCCGCGCCTTGATGCACGCACTCGAGGCCTGGCCCGCGCTGCGCACGCTGCACCGACCTTCCAACCTGGAAGACCTGTTCCTGAAATTGACCGGACGCCAGATCCGAGAGGAAGGCTGATCATGAGTCAAATTCAAAACAACATCTGGGCCGCGCCCCGCCTGTCCATGCGCTGGTGGCCCGTGTTCCAGCGCAACTGGCTGGTCTGGAAAAAACTCGCCATCCCCAGCTTGGTGGGCAACATCGCCGAGCCGCTCATGTGGCTGGTGGCCTTTGGCTACGGCATGGGTGCGCTCATTGGGCAGGTTGAGATGGGCGGCGAAAAAGTGCCTTACATCTTGTTCTTGGCCAGCGGCAGCATCTGCATGAGCGCCATGAACGCGGCGACCTTTGAGGCACTGTACTCGGCGTTCTCGCGCATGCATGTGCAAAAAACCTGGGATGGCATCATGAACGCCCCGGTGCGGCTGGACGACGTGGTGATGGCCGAAATGCTGTGGGCCGCCTTCAAAGCGCTGTTCACCGTCACGGCCATTTTGGGTGTGATGCTGGTCCTGAACATCAGCCACAGTTGGAAGCTGCTGGTGGCTTGGCCCGTGCTGCTGGGCGTGGGTATTACCTTCAGCTGCATGGCGCTGATCTTCAACGCGCTGGCCAAAGGCTACGACTTCTTCACCTATTACTTCACCCTGTTCCTCACGCCCATGATGTTCCTCTCGGGCATCTTTTTTCCGCGTGAGCAACTGCCCGGCTTTGTGCGTGTGGTCGCCGACTGGCTCCCACTGTCGGTGGCGGTGGATTTGGTGCGCCCGCTGTTTTTGGACCGCTGGCCAGACCAGCCGCTGCGCCATGTGCTGGTGCTGGCGGGCTTTGCGGTGGTGTCGTTCTGGATTGCGCTGGCCTTGACGAGGAAGCGTTTCAGGAGTTGACGCCCGACCAAGTGCTTCGTCGGAAATTGCGTTGGTTTATTGCAACATTGGAAAGTTGAAATATCTAAACCCACAATCATCAGGTAAAACCCTAATATTGGAATTTTCGTAAAAACCAATTCTTTCAATCCCTTGGAGTTCTCCCTCATGAAAAAAATCCTCGTTCCATCCTTGATCGCTTTGGCCATCGGTTCTTTGACTTCTGTGGCCCAAGCCCAAACAGCACCTGCTGCACCAGAAAGCACTTTGTCCTACAACGTGGGCGCTGTGACTGACTACCGTTACCGCGGCATTTCGCAAACCCGCGCCCAGCCAACAGTTCAAGGTGGTGCGGACTATGCCGATAAAAGCGGTTTTTACATTGGCGCTTGGGCTTCTGGCATCCAGTGGATCAAGGACACAGGCACCACCGTGGGCGTGGGCGGCATCAAGGGCCCGGTTGAAATCGACCTGTACGGTGGATACAAAGGCGCTGTGGGCGATGCGGCCTACGACGTGGGTTTCCTACGTTATGAGTACTCGGGCAACAACTTGGCCAAGGTCAGTGGCTTTGCCAACGCCAACACCAACGAGGTGTACGGTGCGGTGACCTACGGTTTGGTCACGGCCAAGTACTCGCACGCGATCTCCAACTTGTTTGGTAACCCCAACAGCAAGAACAGCTACTACGTGGACCTGAGCGCCAACTTTGACTTGGGCAACGGCTTCACCTTGGTGCCGCACTACGGCTACCAGAAAGTCAAAAACGTGGTCAATGCTTCTTACAGCGATTACGCACTGACTCTGAACAAAGACTTGGGCAACGGTCTGACGGCCAGCGCTGCTTTGGTGGGCACCAACGCCAACGAGCCTTTCTACACCTTGCTCAACAAGTACAACGGCAAGTCCGGTGCGGTTCTCGGCCTGAAATACGCCTTCTAATCAGGCGCACATCAACACTTGTCACCGCGCGGTGCAAGTGTTGATGCTTTTCTCTCAGACGGTCTAATTTGAAATTTCACCCTCAGATTTGCTTTTGGCAGGCAGGTCCATGCAGTGGTTTGACAGTCATCCATGACTGCGCAGTCGGCAGTGGCGGCCCATCGCCGCACAGCTAATCCCCCCCTCAAAACAGCCCTCCGTGGGTATGCGCACATTCCGTGAATTGCGCATTGAGCTTTAGCCAATTCTTCATTTGTCAGTCGCCAGAGAGACTGAAGTCGCGTACTTTTATTGCGTGAAATTTGAAAATTTTTTCAATTAAAAACCGCTTTTTAAAAGGGTTTTTACCAAGGCTTCGCGCAAAGCTTTGACTTAAATTGAATGGGCCAACTCCCGCACAACCGGGGGTTTCTAATGGCGATAGCGGATTTGAATCAACCATTAAAAACAGGAGATGACCTTGAAATTGACCCAACTCAGTGCTGCATTGCTCGCAGCCACGCTGGCCACAGGGGCCTATGCCCAAGCCGGCAAAGACAACCTCAACACCATGAAGCAGATGAAGGTCGCCACGACCGATCTGAACATTCCGGTGGTGCCACAAACCGGCCGCAATGCCGATGCCATCCGCAACAACCTGAAAAAGATCAAGATGCCCGACGGCTTCAAGATTGAACTGTTTGCGGTGGTGCCCGATGCTCGTCACATGGCCATTGCACCTTCCACCAACATGCTGTTTGTGGGCACTCGCAAGACCACCGTTTGGGCTGTGACAGACCGCAACAGCGACGGCATTGCCGATGAGGTGAAGTCGTTTGCGCCATCGCTCAACTTCAAAGTCCCCAATGGCGTGTGCTGGACCAAGGATGGCTTCTTGGTTGTGGCCGAACACAACCGGGTGCTGAACTTCCCGGCCGCTGAATTCTTCTACGAAGGCCCGGATGTTGCGGTCATCGAGGTGGTGCCACAAGGCAAACTGATCCCGACCGAGCACGAGTCTTACAACCACGGTGCGCGCACTTGCCGCATCGGACCAGACAACAAGTTGTATGTCACGCTGGGTCAGCCTTTCAACGTGCAGCCTGCTGACAAAGTCGATGAGTTCAATCGCCTGGGCATCGGCGGCATCGTGCGCATGGACCCCTTTGACGGCAGCGGCCGCGAGGTGTACAGCATCGGCATGCGCAACTCGGTGGGTCAGGACTTCAACCCCAAGGACGGAACCCTGTGGTGGACCGACAACCAGACCGACGGTTTGGGCAATGAGATTCCACCGGGCGAGCTGAACCGCTCCACCAAAAAGGGCGAGCATTTCGGTTATCCCTACTGGAATGGCAAGTACAAGGTGGCCGGCTCCCCCGCTGCACCTGACCTGAAGGACATGAAAGAGCCCGCCAACGCGGTCTTCCCACAAATTGAGTTCCCCGCGCACCAAGCGCAGCTGGGCATGACCTTCTACACAGGCAAGCAGTTCCCCGCCAAGTACCGTGGTGGCATTTTTGTCGCCTCGCATGGCTCTTGGAACCGCAGCCCCGCCAGTGGTGCGCTCATCAACTTTGTTTCTCTCAAAGCCGATGGCACCGCCGACAAGTCTGAAGTGTTTGCCGAAGGCTGGTTGAGCCCAGAAACCGGCACTTACATTGGTCGTCCTGTTGACGTGGCGGTCATGAAAGACGGCTCCATGCTGATCTCGGACGATTACGCGGGTGCGATCTACCGCGTGACCTACGGCAACTGATGCTTTGAAAGCACCAAGCACCCGCTTTCTAAGCGGGTGCTTTTTCTTGGATGAAAAGGATCAAGATGTTTTTAACCCAATCATTTCAACTGAGGTCTTGGGGTGTCTTTCTGGGCATGTGGATCTGCGCTCTGTCGCAGGGTCACGCTGCCGATGTCAAAGCCGGTCAAGTCAAAGCCGGCATGTGCGCCACTTGTCATGGGGCCAATGGTTTGTCCACCATGCCCAATGCACCGCACCTCGCTGGGCAGCCTGCAATCTATATCGAAGAGCAGCTCAAGCAATACCGCAGCGGTAAGCGATCGAACGAGGTGATGGCCGTGATGGCCAAGCCGCTGACAGACAAAGAAATTGAAGATTTGGCGGCTTGGTATGCTTCCATTCCCATTGAGGTCGGTCAGCCACGTTGAGCGCAGCGGCCGTTCAATCCAAGCAAAGCTGGCTTTGGTCGATGGGCCCATTTTTTTCAAGATCAGTCAAGCAAATTCATGAATTTCTCAATCGCCGCACCATGGATGCCCGCATGGGCTCTTTCACCTCGTCCAATCGCTTTGGCCATTGGCTTGCTGTGCGCAGCCAACGCGCAGGCTCAAGCGGAGTCTCAAGAAGCGACGCTGGCTGATGCGGGTGCGCTCTCCCCCATGTTGGTCACTGCAGGGCGCTCTGGCAGCGGGGTTTGGCGCGGTGCGGCATCGGTCGATGTGGTCGATGGCGAGACGCTGCGAGACGGGCAAGCACAGGTCAATCTGTCCGAAAGTTTGGGTCGTGTGCCGGGTCTGGTGATCCGCAACCGCCAAAACTATGCCCAAGACCTGCAAATATCCGTGCGCGGCTACGGCGCAAGAGCCACCTTTGGTGTGCGTGGTGTGCGCCTGTTTGTCGATGGCATTCCTGCCAGTGCGCCCGATGGTTCGGGTCAGGCGGCCAACTTCCCGCTGGGCAGCGCCGACCGGGTCGAAGTGGTGCGCGGACCCATGGCCGCACTTTACGGTGCATCGTCAGGTGGCGCTTTGTTGCTGTACACCGAAGACGGCCAGCAGCCCGCGCAATGGCGCACGGGTGTGGTGGCGGGTTCGGACGGCTTGTGGCGTGCTTCCACGCAGGCCACAGGCCAGACCGGTACACCTCAGGCCCCTGGCTGGTCGTATGCGGTGGATGTGAGCGGTTTTGCCACCGATGGCACGCGACCTCAGTCGGCCGCTGACCGCAGCACGGTCAATATGAAACTCTCGCGTCCTCACGAGGGTGGGCGCACGGTGCTGGTGTTCAACCTGCACAGCAGTTCGGCTTTGGACCCGCAAGGTCTCAGTCGTGCCGAATTGGACGCTAATCCAGACCAAACCAATGCAGCAGCGCTCAGCTTTAACACACGCAAAACGGTTGCACAAACGCAGCTGGGTCTGGCCTTTGAGCAAGCATTGGGCAATGGTCACAAATTGGAGTTGATGGGCTATGGGGGGCAGCGCCAGGTGGTGCAGTACCAGTCCATCACCACGGGTGCACAAATGCCCCCGGGCAGCTCGGGCGGTGTGATCGATCTGGACCGCGACTATTGGGGCTGGAATGCTCGCTGGCGGCATGAAGGCGATTGGCAAGGCGGCCGACTGTCGCTCAGCGCGGGCGTGGCATCGGATCTGCAAAGCGACAAGCGCAAAGGCTATGAAAACTTCATTGGCAGCACTTGGGGTGTTCAAGGCAAGCTGCGCCGCGACGAGGTCAACCGCGCCCAAACGCTGGACCCTTACCTGCAGGCCGAATGGCGCACCCAAGACCTGACGCTCATGGGCGGGGTGCGTCAAACACGCACCCAATACGAATCCCTCGACAGTTATATCGTGGGTGCCAACCGGGACGACAGCGGCAGTAAAAATTACCACGCTACTTTGCCCGTGTTGGGGGTTCGTTGGCAGCTGAACCCCTCTTTGCAGGCCTTTGCCAGCATCGGCAAGGGCTACGAAATTCCCACGCTCAACGAGGTGGCTTACCGCAGCGGCGGTGTGTCGGGTTTCAACACCGCGCTCAATGCTGCGCGCAGCACCAGTGCCGAGCTGGGTTTGCGCGGACGTGCTGACAAGCTTCGCTGGAGCGCGACCGCCTTCGATATCCGCACCGACGATGAGATCGTGGTGCAAAACAACACGGGTGGCCGCACCACATTCCAAAACGCCGGACGCACACTGCGCCAAGGCTTGGAGTTGGCGGGGGAGTGGCGCACGGGGCCTGTCACGCTGACATCGGCTTACACCTGGATGCGGGCGAATTACCAAGACGCCTTCATGACTTGCACCACCACGGGCTGCCCCAGCCCAAGCCCACAAGTGCAAGTGCCTGCGGGTCATCGCATCCCCGGATTGCCCATGCAGCAACTGTTCGCGCAAGCCGCCTGGGACACGGGCTGGGCTGGCAGCCGGGTGATGCTGGAGACGATTCACACAGGCCGTGTGATGGTCAACGACCTTAACACCGATTCAGCAAGTGCTTACACCTTGTTCAATTTGGCCCTTCAGTTCAAGCAAGAACGGGGTGATTGGACACTTCGTGAATTTGTTCGCTTGGACAACCTGACCGATCGCAAGCACGCAGGGTCGGTGATCGTCAACGATGGCAACGGCCGCTTCTTTGAGCCTGGCCCCGGTCGCAAACTGCTCTTGGGCTTAGAGGCGCAACGCAAGTTCTGAGGGGGTATGGGGCCCGTTAAGATCATTCCTTTTTAAGTCTCCCCCACTTTGAAGGAATGAATAACATGAGCATCCAAACCGTAGGCATCATTGGCGCAGGCACCATGGGCAATGGCATTGCACAGGCTTGCGCCGTTTCGGGCATCCAAGTGGTGATGGTCGACATTTCGGACGCGGCCGTGGCCAAAGGCGTTGCCACCGTGGCCAGCAGCTTGGACCGTCTGGTCAAGAAAGAAAAGATCAGCGAAGCCGACAAGGCCGCTGCGCTGGCCCGCATCCAAGGCTCCAGCAGCTACGACGACCTCAAGGGCGCCCAGCTGGTCATCGAAGCCGCCACCGAAAACCACGAACTCAAGGTCAAGATCTTGAAGCAGCTCGACGGCATGCTGGCTCCCAATGTGCTGATCGCGTCCAACACCTCGTCGATCTCGATCACCCAGCTGGCCGCCGCCACGCAGCGTGCGGACCGCTTCATTGGCATGCACTTCTTCAACCCCGTGCCCATGATGGCGCTGGTCGAAATTATCCGTGGCCTGCAGACCAGCGACGCCACCCACGACGCGGTGCATGAGCTGGCGCTGGCGCTGGGCAAGACGCCCATCACCGTCAAGAACGCCCCCGGCTTTGTGGTCAACCGCATCCTGGTGCCCATGATCAACGAAGCTTTCTTTGTGCTCGGCGAAGGCCTGGCAGAAGCCGAGGCCATTGACGCTGGCATGAAGCTCGGCTGCAACCAGCCCATTGGCCCGCTGGCGCTGGCCGACATGATCGGTCTGGACGTGTGCCTGGCCGTGATGGAGGTCTACCTCAAGGAGTACGGCGACAGCAAATACCGCCCCAGCCCCTTGCTCAAAGAAATGGTGGCGGCAGGCCGTTTGGGCCGCAAGACCGGGCAGGGTGTTTACAGGTATTGATCAAACGTTGTGTTTGACTGGCCGCAGCAGCACGATGTTGCGGTAGCCTAGCCGGATCAGGCCCTTGTCCTGAAAATTTTGAAGCTGCTGGTTGACCCGTTGGCGCGAGGCCATGGCGGCCTGCGCCAAGTCAGATTGGCTCACGCGCAGCTGCACGCCGTCGGTCACTTGCACGCTGTTGAACTTGGCAATGCGCTCCAAAGTGGCCCACACGCGCTGTTCCAGCGTGTGCATGCCCTGGTCGGCCAGGGTGTCAAACAATTGGTTGATGCGCAAACCCAAAATGCGCAGCAGGTCCACTGCCACGGTGGCGTCCTGGCTGATCAGCCCCAGCAGTTTGGCCCGCTCGATGTGCAGTACCTGGCTGGGACCAGCCGAGACCAGATCGGCCGGGTAGGTGGTTTCTGCAAACACCGAACTCAAGCCTGAAATCTCGCCGGGCAGCATCCAGCGCAGCAGTTGTTCTTCGCCCTCGGGGGTGGTCACGCTCACGCGCAACCGTCCTTTCATGAGCAGCAGCGCGGTGGAGATCGACTGGCCCCGGCTCAACACGACTTGCCCCTCTTGCCAATGGCGCAGCACGCCAATGCCTTCCAGGGCTTGGGCTGAGCGTTGTGTCAATGCAGAGTTCACCGACCAATTCTGTGATAGGGCGTCGACATCCATGTTTTTAAAAGCCAGGCCACGGGCTGCAGGGGTTGCTGAATTCATACTGCAAATAAAGATGTTGTCATCGTGACGGGTAAACCGTCGGAGGTGATCCAGTGCTGGGGTGCTCGATATTGAGTGCTTTCCCCTAAATTGTCACATCAGAAACAATTTGCGGCATCCGAGGGGAATTAAATCGGGACCTGAGAATTTGACGGCGATCAAGCCAGTACCCCAACCCCATGGAGACGACATGACCTTATCTGCCCCTGCCTTGCTTCGCACCGCCCTTGGTGCACTTGCCCTGTCACTGAGTTCCGCCGCCATGGCGCAAACCCAGACTTTGCGCATTCAGGACTACCCAGGCTTGGGCAATATGATCGTTCGTGTGGCGGTCGCCAACGGGTATTGCGAGAAAAATGGTCTCAAGTGCGAACTCAAAACCATCCCCGCAGGCCCCTTGGGCATCCAGACCCTGATGGCGGGCGACATTGACGTGGCCTTCGGCCCAGCCGAAGTGGTCATTCAGGCGGCGAACAAAGGGGCAGACCTCAAGATCATTGGCAACGCTGCGCGTGACAACATCTTCTTTTTGATGGCAGGTGCCCACACCGAAACCCCCAATGCCGCTAAAGGCTACCCCGCCGTCATGGCCGATCTCAAGGGCAAAAAGATTGGCGTCACAGCCCGTGGCTCCGGCGCTGAATTCCAGTTGCTCGATTTGCTCAAAGGTGCAGGTTTGTCGGGCAGCGATGTGACCATCGTGCCTGTTGGCGCACCCAATACCGCCTTGCCGGCCATTGCCAACAAGCAGATCGATGCAGTGATGCTCTTTGCGCCCATGGATGGCTTTTGTTCGGCCATGAAAGTCTGTCGCGTGATCGTGGACCCCCGCAAGGGCGAAGGCCCTGAAGCCATCACCAAACTCAACGGTGCATCGGGTCCGATGACGGTACGTGGCGATTTTTCGCAAAAGAATGGTGCTGCACTTGACGCGTTTGCCAAAGCCATGCGTGAGTCCGAAGCCTTTGTTCAAAACCCGGCCAACTTCAATGCGGTGCTGAAGGTCATCAACGATACATTCAAGATCGAAGGTCCTGCTGGTGCTGCCGCAGTCGAGGCTTCGCTGCGCAACTCGATCGGCGGCTCGCGCTTTGCCTTGGACCCTAAAGCTTTGCAGGCTGCGGCTGATTACCTCAGCAACACCAAGCAGATCGACAAGACCTTTGACACCAGCAAGATCTTGCAATTGCGCTGAGCGCTGCACAAGTTCACACGAACGACTGCATGAGCGGAGCAACTGAATTGAGCGTAAAGCCCCTGGCCATTGCTGCCGATGGCGTGCATTTGAGCTTCGACGGCACCAGCGAGGTGTTGTCCGATGTCTCGCTGCAAGTAAGGCAAGGTGAGTTTGTATCCCTTGTGGGCCCCAGCGGCTGTGGCAAAACCACACTGTTGAATCTGGCTGCGGGCTTGGTCCCCCACACGGGTAAAGGCAATTTAAAAGTGGGCGGCCTCGTGCCGCGTCAGGGCAACTCGCAGGTCGGCTATATGCTCGCCCGCGACAGCCTGATGCCCTGGAAAACGGCTTTGGGCAACGCCATGTTCGGCATGGAGGTGCGTGGCATACCGCGTACCCAAGCAGAGGAGCGTGCCCGCGTCATGTTGCAAGAAGTTGGCCTGGCCGGTTTTGAAAACGCTTTACCTAAAGCCCTATCGCATGGCATGCGCCAACGCGTGGCCTTGGCCCGCACCTTTTCTATGGGTTCTCCCCTGCTGCTGATGGACGAACCTTTTGGGGCACTGGATGCCCAAACCAAGCTGCAACTCGAAGACCTGTTGCTGCGCCTGTGCCAGCAGTACAAACAATCGGTGCTGTTCGTCACACACGACCTGTCGGAAGCGGTGGCTGTCTCGGACAGGGTGGTGGTCATGACCTCGCGCCCCGGCCGCATCGTGGCCGATATCGCCATCGACTTGCCTCGTCCGCGTTCGATTCGCGAACTGCAAAAAGACCCGCATTTCCACGAGCTGTATGCGCAGCTGTGGTCGCACCTGGAATCTGGCTGGAGCAAACATGAAGGCTGAAACCCTGCGCTGGGGTGGTGCCCACCTCTTGTTCATCGCCGTCTTGTTGGCGCTGGGCGAGTGGCTCACCGTCAACCGCTGGCTAGACCCGACTTTTGTCGGGCAGCCCAGCGGCGTGATTAAATTTTTGTGGAACAACATTGCGACGGGCAAGCTCTGGACCGACATGGGTTGGACCATGGCCGGCACGCTGATCTCTTTCTCTCTCGGCAGCACCGCTGCTCTGGCCGTGGGCCTGCTGTTTGTGGCTTTTCCGCAGGTTGAAAAATTCCTCGACCCTTATTTGAACGCCATGAACGTCATGCCCCGGATTGCTTTGGCACCGCTGTTCATACTTTGGTTTGGTTTGGGCCTGGGCTCCAAGATTGCGGTGGGCTGCAGTCTGACATTTTTCATCGTGCTGTCCAGCACGGTGGCTGGCATCCGTGGGGTGAGTCAAGACCACCTCACCCTTTGCAAAACCCTGGGCGCCAGCCCGGTGACCACCTTCTTTCAGGTGACCTTGCCCGGTGCTGTGCCGGTCATCTTCTCGGGCCTGCGCTTGGGTCTGATTTACGCCTTGTTGGGTGTGATCGGGGCCGAAATCATTGCCTCTGAAAAGGGTCTGGGCCAGTCGCTGGCCTACCTTGGCTCCACCTTTGAAGTCAATGGTGTGATGGCGCTGCTGCTGGTGCTGGCCCTGCTGGGCGTGGCTGTGGTGCGGACCATGACCTGGCTCGAAAAACGTTTGCTGCACTGGCAATGAGCCTGACTGCTCTGACACATCTAGGAGATAAAAAATGAAATACCGTCACATTCAGGTGGACCCCATGACCCCCACCATTGGCGGCATGATCAGCGGCGTTGACCTGAACAACACCCGCTCGGAGGACGTTTATGAAGAAATCAAGCAGGCGTTGTGGCAACACGGCGTGGTCTTTTTCCGCAAGCAGGCCTTGAAGCCTGAGGCCTACATTCGCTTGGGGGCTAATTTCGGTGAGATGGAGCAGCACGAGTTCTTCCCACACATCGAAGGTCATCCGCAAATTCAGCTGATCTCGAACCAAGGCCACGAAGCGCCCGAGACCGACCGCTGGCACACCGACGTGACCTTCCGCAAGAAGCCCAACATGGTCTCTATCCTGCGTATCACCGACTTGCCTCCCTCTGGCGGCGATACGATGTGGATGCATGCAGGAGCAGCGTATGACGCGCTCAATCCCGGCATGCAGCAGATGCTCGAAGGCCTGCAGGCCGACCACGACCTGCCTTGGCACTTCCGCCGCACCAACATCAATGAGCGCCTGGCACAGCGTGCCTCGGCCAAGAGCGGCATGATGGTGCAGGCCAGTGCACAGGAGTGCAAGATGATCGAGAACACGCCCACGGTGACCCACCCGGCGGTGATCACGCACCCCTACAACGGCCGCAAAATTTTGTTCGTCAACTCGATCTGGACCAAGCGTTTGCTGGGTATGCACATGGACCTGTCCGAGTCCGTGCTCAACATGCTTTACGAGTGGGTCAAAAAACCAGAATTCATGGTGCGCTTCCGTTGGGAAAAAGACTCCCTCGCCATGTGGGACAACTGCGCCACGCAGCACTACGCCGTGTTTGACTACGCGCCGCACTACCGCGCCGGTCAGCGCATGACCTGCGGCAGTTTTGTGCCCACGCTCAACCCCGGTGCTGCTGCCGCTGGTGGTCAGCCTTCGGTGATGCGTCAACTGCTGGACACCACCCGCATGCAAGCGGCCAGCCCGCGTGAGCAGCAGGCGGTGGAAGCCATTTTCAGCGCCCTGGAAAACGTGGACCTGAACGCCGTGGCCAACGCCGCTCAGCGCCGTTGAATCTGGAACGCACCCTGTCATGAGTTCAAGCAAGCCCATCGATCTGGCCGACCACGACCTGGCCGCCTTGCAGGAGGCCCGCGACTTGCTGGGCCGCGCCCGGCAAGCCGCTGCCACGCTGGTGCTGTGGACGCCCGAAGAGGCCAAACGTGTGGCCAAAGAAGTGGCCGCCGCCTTGCTGCCGCGTGCCGAGTTTTATGCAGAGTGGGCCGTACGTGAAAGCCGCATCGGCAAAGTGGCCGACAAGATCGCCAAAAACCAGATCGCCTGCACCCTCACGCCCACCGCTTGGGACCAGGTGGCGCTGGGCGGTGTGCGCCGCAACGACGCGCTGCGCATCGTCGAAATCGGCCGCCCCGCAGGTGTGGTGGTGGGCTTGTCCAACTCCACCTCGCCCGTGGCCACCATCATTTTCAAAACCATCTTGTGTCTGATGACGCGCAACGCGCTGGTCATCTCGCCGCACCCGGTGGCTTTGGCTTGTTGCACCGCCGTGACAAATGAGCTGCAAGCCGCCATCGAAAAAGCCGGCGGTCCGGCCCATGCGCTGCAAATCCTGACCCGCCCCACAGTCGAGGCCACAGGGGCGCTGATGCGCGACAGCCGCACCGATGTGATTTTGGCCACTGGCGGCACGCCCATGGTGCGTGCGGCCTATGGCTCGGGCAACCCCGCCATTGGTGTGGGCTCGGGCAATGTGCCGATTTACGTGGACGCCAGCGCCGACATCGAAGCGGCTGCGCAGACCATTGTGGCCGCCAAAAACTTCGACCACGGCAGCCCCTGCTCAGCCCCTTCGGTGCTCATGCTGCACGCCAGCATTGCGCCGCAGATGCAGCAAGTGCTGGCCCGCCAGGGTGCGCATGTGTGCACCGACGCAGAGGCACTGCAAATCCAGAATTACGCTTTTCCCGGCGGCAAGTTCAACGGCAAGGTGGTGGGCCGCCCGGCGCACGAGATCGCGCAGGCCGCTGGCGTGCAAGTGCCCGTCGACTGCCAGGCCTTGGTGTGCCCTATCACCAACCCGCAAGCGGGCCATGTGCTGCTCAAAGAAAAGCTCTCACCCATTTTGGGCTGTGTGGTGGTGCCGGGCATGGACCAGGCCATCGATGTGGCCCGCCTCATGCTGCAGCACAGCGGTGCAGGCCACACCTCGGGCATCCATTCGGCCAGCGCCGAGCAGGCCGTGGTCTGGGGTGCGGCGCTCGATTACTACCGCGTGGTCGTCAACGGCTCCACGGTGCACGACAGCACCGGGGCCAACACCGGGCTGCCCTACACCTTCACCATCGGCACGGGTTACGCGGGCAAAAGCTCGGTGGACTGCAATGTCGGCCCCGAACTGCTGGTCAACTGGAAACGCGTGGCCTTCCCGCTGCCCGGTGGTTGGGCCGGGGCCATGGCTTCGGGCGCGGTCACTGCGGCTACTGCGGCCGGTGCCTCCCCTTCGCAACTGTCCACCCTCACGCCTGAACTCCAGGCCATGGTCCTGCGCATCGTGCAGGAAGAACTCGAACACCTTCGCTGAAAGCCTGTCATGTCCACTTTGCGCAGCTACATTTTTCTGGACCGCTTGCAGCCACAACTGATGTGTTTGCTGGGCTCCACCGCACGAGGCTTTTTGCCGCGCCACAACGACGCAGCCATGGTGATCGAGGTCGCCCCCGGCATGGACATCGAGTGGCTGACTGACATCGCCTTGAAGCACGACGACGTCAAGCCCGGCAACTTGGTGGTGGAGCGTCAGTTTGGTTATCTGGAGTTCCACGGCCAGTCTTCCTCGTCGGTCAAGTCGGCGGGTGCCGCTGTGTTGGATGCCATGGGTGTGAGCGAGAAAAGCGTGCTCAAGCCCGAAATTTTGGCGTCCAAAGTCATTGACCGGGTCGACGGTTACCACGCGTTTTTGATCAACCGCAGCAAGGCCGGCAGCATGCTTTTGCCGGGCGAGTCGCTCTACATCATGGAGATGACCACCTCGTCTTACGCGCTGCTGGTGGCCAACGAAGCTGAGAAAGCGGCGAACGTCAAGTTGGTGGATTGCCGTTTCATGGGCCCTGCCGGGCGCCTGTATTTGTCGGGCACACCGTCCGATGTCCGCACTGCCGCCGAGGTGGCAGAGGCCGTGATCCGTGACGCCGGAGGTGCTGCATGAGCGCAGACGCTTTGCGCGAGCAAATTCGGGCGCAGGTGCGCACCGCCCTGGGTGCCAAAGCCACGGATGCTGGCAGCGCCATCGCCGCCCTGATGCAGCGCTTTGAAGCCGGTTATGCCGCCGTCAATGCCGAAGCCATCGTGGCCTGTTTTGCCCCCGATGTGGTGTGGACCTTGCCCGATTCGCGCGTACTCCATGGCCGTGCGGCATGCCTGACGTTCTTGAAGGAACGCTTTGCCAGCCCCACAGGCCCCAAGTTTTCGGATTCGCACATGAACGTGCTGGGCCAGACCGTGGTGCAAAACTACAAGGTGAGCGTGCCGCTGCCCGGTGGCCAATCGGTCGCTTTGGACGGCACCGATGTGTACCAAATCCGCGATGGCCTGATCGCTCGCAAAGACGCTTACTGGAAGCAGATCGGTGCGCCCAAACCAGCAGCCACAGCCCCTGCCACTTCGCCAGCAGCTGGGCCTCAGGGCGTGGTGGTGCCCTTGCGTGTAGGCACCGGTGCCCACGCGCAAGCATTGACAGAACTCTTTAAACGCCTGGCCGCCAGCCCGGCACTGTTGCAAGCAGCGCAATCAGGCCTGCTTCGTTTTGACATGCGGGTGGACGAGGCGGCCGTCAAGGCGGTGGCCGCTGCTGCGCCTGCACCGCAAGCCGCTGCCGGTACGCCAGCCACGTCGGCTATGGCCGCCACCACCGCCACCGATCCAGCGGCTTGCTGCTCGTCGTGCAAGGCAGGCAAGGCCTGCGAGTGCAAGGGCGACACCTGCACGCTACACGATCACAAAGCCGAAGACATACCCGAGCTCAAAGGTGTGATCGGCGAGAAGTTACTGAAAACCCTGCCGCCGAGCGTGAAAACCGTTCGGCTGCACCCCAAGGCGGTCATGACCCCCTTGGGCAAAGAAGCCCTGCGCAAGCGCGGCATCACCATTGAACGAGGAACCAAGCCATGAAAACAGGAACCGTGATCGGCCGCATTGTGGCCAGCAAACGCCTGCCCGAGTTGCCCCCTGGGGCGTTGCTGGAGGTGCAGCTGGATTACCCCAAGGACGTGGTGGTCTGCTACGACCCCATGGGCTGCGGCATTGGCGAGCGCGTGATGATCACCATCGGGGCCCCTGCTGCATGGTGGTTTGCCCCCGCCCACCCGCGCGTGGTGGCCGATGCACTCATCATCGCCTCGCTCGACAACTACGACACCCCCACACCCATGCGCTGAGCGCATTGACTTTTTTCCTCAACCCTTTCTTTTTTAACCCCTCAAGGAGACTCTCATGTCACAAGCCATCGGAATGATCGAAACCAAAGGTTATGTTGCTGCCTTCGCTGCCGCTGACGCCATGGTCAAAGCCGCCAACGTCAACATCGTTGGCAAAAAAGAAGTCGGTGGCGGCCTGGTCGCCATCATCGTTTCGGGCGACGTGGGGGCTGTGAAGGCCGCCACCGAAGCCGGTGCAGAAGCCGCAGGCGCGATCGGTGAAGTGGTGTCTTGCCACGTCATCCCACGTCCACACGCCGATGTGTCCAAAGCCTTCGACGGCAAGTGATCGCAGGCTGTTGCAGATAAGGAGGCCGCATGGCCACAAGCAAAAAAGCCACCGCGCCCACGAAACCGCCTGCCAAACCGGCCGCTGAGCTTCGGGTTTACCTGACGCTCACCGATCTGCAGCCTCAGTTCTCTTCGTGGATGAGTTCGCCCCTGGGCGCACGCGGCTATGTGGCGATGCAGGGCACCCACGCGCTGCTGGTCGAGATCGCCCCAGGGCTGTCGATCCAGCGCGTGATCGACTTGGCCCTCAAGGCCGAACCCACGCTGGAGCCCGGCATTTTGGCGGTGGAGCGCCAGTTTGGCGTGCTGGAGTTGCACAGCAACGACGGCGCGGCCTTGCAGCGTGCCGGCCAGGTCATCCTGGACTGGATGGGGGCCAAAGCCGAAGACCAATTGCGCCCGCAATTGCTCTACAGCGACATTCTGGAAAACGTGACCGATCAGCACGCCGTGCTGATGAACCGCACGCGTCAAGCCAGCATGGTGCTGCCCGGTGACAACATGCTCCTGATGGAAGTGGCCCCGGCCCTGTTCGGTGCCCACATGGCCAACGAAGCTGAAAAAGTTGCGCCCGACCTGACCTTGGTCGAGTGCAGCATGATCGGCGCCAGCGGCCGGATGTACCTCACAGGCAGCATGGCCTCGCTCGAAAAAGCCAAGGCCCATGTGGAGCAACTGCTCGCGGAGATTCCGGGGCGGACCTGAAGGGACGCGGCAAAACATTGCTTCAAAAGCAAGGTTTTTGCATTTGTGAAGATTGAGCTCTCTGTGGGAGGGGCGCAGCGGCGCCCCTGCCGCGAAGGTTGCCGACAGACCACAAGCCTATCGCCGCGAGGGCGCGGCTCCCACAAGGATGTCACTTCGGTGAATCTAGGGTCTTGGCCCTGGGCCTAACATGCGCCCATGAACACCACCCCACACCCCGAAGGCCAGATCGACTGCACCGTCCACGGTGCAGTCCTTCAGATTTGCATCAACCGCCCAGCCAAGCGCAACGGCTTCACGCCCAAGATGTACCGTGAGCTGGGCGAGGCTTACACCCGGTTGGATGACGACCCCGCGCTGCGCGTGGGCGTGTTGTGTGCGGCGGGTAGCCACTTCACCGCTGGACTTGATTTGCCCACCATCGCGCCGCTGATGCAGCGTGGCGAAAAGGCCGTGCCGCTGGGCCTGGTGGACCCGCTCAACCTGGGTATGGAGGGCTATCGCCGACGCACCAAACCCATGGTGGTGGCGGTGCAGGGCATCACCTACACGCTGGGCATAGAACTGATGCTGGCCGCCGACATCGTGGTGGCGGCCGAGGACTGCCGTTTTTCTCAGTTGGAGGTGCAGCGCGGCATCATGGCCACGGGCGGCGCCACGCTGCGCATGGCCGAGCGTGCGGGCACGGGCAATGCGCTTTTGCATTTGCTGACGGCCGACGTGTTTGACAGCGCCGAGGCCCTGCGCCTGAACTTTGTGCAAAAGGTGGTGCCTGCCGCAGGTTTGCTGGCCGAAGCCATGCGCATTGCCGAGTTGATCGCCGCACAAGCACCGCTGGCCGTGGTGGCCACGCGTCAAAACGTGCTCAAGGCGGTGGAGCAAGGCCCATTGGTGGCCATGCACGACTTCATTTCGGTCCAGAAATCGCTCTCCAACAGCGAGGATGCTGCCGAGGGCGTGCGCTCGTTTGTGGAAAAGCGCGCAGCCCGTTTCACAGGACACTGAACGGCCGCAAGCGCTCGGTCACAATCGGCGCATGACCGACCCGAATGCTTTGCACCCCTATGCTGAACTCACCCCGGACCGGGTGATGGACGCTTTGACCGATTTGGGTCTGTGGCCCGATGGCCGTTTGCTGGCGCTCAGCTCTTACGAAAACCGTGTGTACCGCGCCCACCTGGACGAGCTGGTGCAAGGCACGTCGGCGGTGGTGCTCAAGTTTTACCGACCTGGCCGCTGGAGCCGAGACCAAATTCAGGAGGAGCACGACTTTGCTGCGGAGTTGATGGCCGCCGAAGTGCCCGTGGTCGCGCCGATGGCCCTGAACGGACAAACCTTGCACCACACGGCAGGTTTTGATTTTTCGGTCAGCCCTTTGCGCGGTGGCCGCCCGCCTGAGTTGGATGACTTCGAAGTGTTGGAATGGATCGGCCGTTTTCTGGCGCGCATCCACACCGTGGGCGCAGCCAAGCCGTTTGCGCACAGACCCACGCTCGATGTGCAGACCTTTGCGCTCGAGCCTGCCGAGTGGCTTCAAAAAAACCAGATGATCCCGCTGGAGGTGGAGCGTGAATGGCGCGAGGCCTTGGTGCCTGCGCTGGCTTTGATCCAAGAAGCCTTTGCGCAAGGCACTGCAGACCGCCGCTTGCTGCGCCTGCACGGCGACTGCCACCCCGGCAACATTTTGTGGACGCCCACTGAACTGCCCGGTGGCGGCCCGCACTTTGTGGACTTGGACGACGCCCGTATGGGGCCTGCCGTGCAGGACCTGTGGATGCTGCTCTCGGGCGAGCGAGCCCAGCGCACACAGCAGCTGTCGGCCTTGCTGGACGGGTATGAGCAGGTGCGCGACTTTGACCGCGCAGAGTTGCGCCTGATTGAGCCGCTGCGCACCTTGCGTTTGATCCACTACAGCGCTTGGCTGGCGCGGCGTTGGGAAGACCCGATTTTCCCGATCAACTTTCCGTGGTTTGGCACGCCCGACTATTGGCGCGGTCAGGTACTGATGTTGCAAGAGCAGGTTGAGCAGATGCGCGAGCCCATCCTGATCGTTTGAGTTGCTCACCTGTCAGGCACGTTCTGTCCGGCGAACTCGCCAGAACAACCAGCTGGCAATGCACAGGTTGAGCAGGTTCCACGCGATGCCATTCAAAAAGGCCGCGTGGTAACTGCCCGTCAGGTCAAACACCCAGCCCGACATCCAGCCGCCCAGCGCCATGCCCAACAAGGTGGCCATGATCACCGAGCCTACGCGGGCGCCAGCTTCTTTGGGGTCGAAATGCTCGCGCACGATGATGGCGTAGGCGGGCACGATGCCGCCCTGAAACAGCCCGAACATGGCCGAGACGATGTACAGCGGCACCATGCCGTCAAAGGGCAAAAACATCAGCAAGGCCACGCCTTGCAGCATCGAGCCCAGCAACAAAGTGCGGATGCCGCCGATGCGGTCGCTGATCATGCCAAACACCAGTCGGCTGACGATGCCACTGGCCAGCATGAGCGAAAGCATCTCGGCCCCGCGTGCCGCGCCAAAACCCAGATCGGTGCAATACGCCACGATGTGCACCTGTGGCATCGACATGGCCACGCAACACGCCATGCCCGCGACAAACAGCAGGCTCTGTGCGTGTGCAGGTTTCAGGCCAAAGGGGCGGCTGCGGTCGACCACGGTGGCATGGGCGTTGGCTGGGGTGAGCGTCACCAGCGGCGGGCGCTGACGCATGAGTGTGGCCAGCAACAACATGCCCACCCCGCAAAAAATACCCAGCAGGATGTAGGTCTGACGCCAGCCCAAGGTCTCCACACCGTGTTGAACAATCGGTGGCCAGATGGTGCCCGCGATGTAATTGCCACTGGCGCAAATGGCCACGGCAATGCCGCGACGCCGGTTCCACCACAAAGCGGTGTCGGCCATCAGGGGCGCAAACGTAGACGAGCTGCCCACAAAGCCCATCAGTGCGTGCGCCAGCCCAAAGGCCCAGATGCTGCCCGATACGCCCGCCCACACAAAGCCGCCACACACGGCCAGCGCCCCGACCCACAGCACCGGAGTCAAGCCGTGCCGATCGGCCATGCGGCCAGTGATCAAGCCGCCCAGGCCCAAGCTGATCATCATCAGCGTGTAGGGCAGCGACGCATCGGCCCGGCCCACCCCAAACTCGGTCTGCACCGCGGGCAAGACCACCGACACGATGTACATGCTGCTGTTGCCCAGCACCACAAGCCCCAGCGTGACCAGCAATCGCCAAGCGGCTTGGCGCGAATCGATGAGGGAGGGGTCGGCGGGTGTGGTGCTCATCGTGCCAATCTAACCGATGCCTGCGCATTCGGGTGTCCCTTGCAGTCATCTACTGGACAGTTCGTGCACACCAAAACCATTACGCTGGCGTTTTGAAATGCAGGAGTGCCCATGAATGACCGAGCCCAATTCATCCGCATGCAAGACAGCACCCAGCAGGACTGGACCCTGATTGCTGGCGAGTTCATGCAATTCACCAAGTCGCTGCCCGACCGGGTGATCGCCCACCTCAAGCTGCTCGACGGGGACTACGGCGGCTTTCCGGTGGACCGCTACACTCACTGCCTGCAAACGGCCACGCGTGCCTTGCGGGACGGTCGTGACGACGAGTACGTGGTCTGCGCTTTGCTGCACGACATTGGCGACACTTTAGGCACCTACAACCACCCCGACATTGCCGCTGCGATCCTCAAACCTTTTGTGTCTGAAGCCAATTTGTGGATGGTGCAAAACCACGGGATTTTTCAGGGCTACAACTTCTTTCACCACATCGGCATGGACCGGAATATGCGCGACATGTTCAAAGATCACCCGCACTACGCCCGTACAGAAGAGTTCATCGCGCTCTACGACGACCCGGCGTTTGATGCGGGCTATGACACGCTGCCCATCGAAGCCTTTGAGCCGATGCTGCGCAAGGTGATGGCCCAGCCGGTGAACTCGGTCTACAAGGACGCCTTGAAAGCCTGACTTTCAAAGCACCCAAGAAAAAAGGGGCAGCACCTACAGGTGCCGCCCCTTTTGTTTGAGGGACGTGCCGATCAGCTCAGCAGCGCATTCACCCGTTTCACATAAGCCGCCGGGTCAGCCGGCAAGCCGCCTTCGGCCAGCAGGGCTTGGTCAAACAGGATGTGGGCCAGGTCATGGAAGTGGACCGAGCCGTCCAGCTTTTTGACCAGCGCATGCTCGGGGTTGACTTCGAGCACGGGCTTGACTTCAGGGGCTTGTTGGCCAGCCTGCTTGAGCATGCGGGCGAGTTGCATGCTCATGCCGTCGTCGGTCACCACCAGGCAGGCGGGGCTGTCGACCAGGCGGCTGGTCACGCGCACGTCTTCGGCTTTGTCTTTGAGCGCTTCTTTGAGCTTGGCCAGCACGGGCTTGAAGGTTTCGGCCGCGTCTTCGGCGGCTTTCTTTTCTTCTTCGTCTTGCAGCTTGCCCAGGTCAAACGCGCCTTTGGCCACACTTTGCAGTGGGGTGCCGTCGAATTCGTTCACAAAGTTCAGCGCCCACTCGTCGACGCGGTCGGTCATCAGCAAAACTTCGATGCCTTTTTTCTTGAAGACTTCGAGCTGTGGACTGTTCTTGGCGGCGGCCAAGGTGTCGGCGGTGATGTAGTAAATCGCGTCTTGGCCTTCCTTCATGCGGGCCTTGTAGTCGGCAAAGCTCACGCTCACGGTGTCGTGGGTCGATGACGCAAAACGCAGCAGTTTGGACAAACGCGCTTGGTTACCAAAGTCTTCGCCCAGACCTTCCTTGAGCACCGCACCGAACTCGGCGTAGAACTTGGTGTACTGGCCAAGCTTCGCTTTGTCTTCCTCGCTTAAAACATCAGTCACACCGTCTGTGCTTTCTGGCGCCTTGTCGTGCTTGGCCAAATCTTCCAGCATCGACAACACACGCTTGGTGCAGCCTTCGCGGATGGCTTTGACGTCGCGGCTTTCTTGCAGCAGCTCGCGGCTCACGTTCAGCGGCAGGTCGGCCGAGTCCACCACGCCTTTGACAAAGCGCAGGTAGCTGGGCATCAGCGCTTCGGCTTCGTCCATGATGAAGACGCGCTTCACATACAACTTGATGCCGGCTTTCTTGTCGCGGTTCCACAGGTCTTGTGGTGCTTTGGATGGGATGTAGAGCAGTTGGGTGTATTCGGTGCTGCCTTCCACGCGGTTGTGGGTCCAGGTCAGTGGCGCTTCAAAGTCGCGGCTGATCTGTTTGTAGAAGTCGGCGTACTGCTCGTCGGTGATGTCTTTCTTGGGGCGTGTCCAGAGGGCGCTGGCTTTGTTGATGGTTTCCCACTCGCCTGTCTTGAGCATGCCGCCGGGCTTTCGTCCAGCCTCTTCGTTGCTGGGGTCAATCAATTCGCCGTCTTGCCACTCTTCTTTTTCCATCAAGATAGGCAGGCTGATGTGGTCGGCGTATTTGCCGACGATTTCCTTGAGCTTCCAGGTATTGGCGTATTCCATCGCCTCTTCGCGCAGGTGCAGGATCACGCTGGTGCCGCGTTCAGCGCGGGTGATGGTTTCCACTTCAAAGTCGCCCGTTCCGCCGCTGATCCAGCGCACACCTTCTGCCGCTGCCGTGCCTGCGCGGCGGGTTTCGACGGTGATTTTTTCGGCCACGATGAAGCCCGAATAAAAGCCCACACCGAACTGACCGATCAGCTGCGCATCTGACTTTTGGTCACCGCTGAGCTTGCTCACAAAATCTTTGGTCCCGCTCTTGGCGATCGTGCCCAGGTGGTCAATCGCTTCTTGCGCCGTCATGCCAATGCCGTTGTCGGTGATGGTCAGCGTTTTGGCGGCTTGGTTGAAGGACAGGCGCACTTGCAAGTCGGGTGCGTCTTCATAAAGGCCGTTGTTGTTCAGCGCTTCAAAGCGCAATTTGTCGCAGGCGTCTGAGGCGTTGGAGATCAGCTCGCGCAAGAAAATTTCGCGGTTGGAATAAAGCGAGTGGGTGACCAAGTGCAGCAGTTGCGCAACTTCGGCCTGAAAGGCATGGGTTTGTTTGCTCATAGCGGTTCAACAGTAAAAAAGTCAGAAAACAAGAACGCCCCACAGTTGGGGGCGTCTGGTAAGGTTTCAAGAGGGGTTTTAAAAGGGATCAGAACGACTCGTTCGGTCCCAAATACCGCCAGGTCCCTGCCGGCATTTGCCCCAGCTGCACACCCCCCATGCGGATGCGCTTGAGGCCCACCACTTTCAGGCCGACTTGCTCGCACATGCGGCGAATCTGGCGCTTCTTGCCTTCGGTCAGCACAAAGCGCAACTGCTCAGGGTTTTGCCAGTCCACCTTGGCGGGCTTGAGGGGCTTGCCGTCCAGGCTCAGGCCGTGGCGCAGGCGCTCCAGTTGGGCTTTGGGGAAGACGGCTTGCACGTTGGCGCTCACCCGGTCGAAGTCGCCGATGGTGGTCAGCTGGTTGGCTTTGCCGCCGTAGGTGGCCGAGGCGGCAGCGGCGGCGGCGGTGTTTTCGTGGCCTGTGTAGGCCACACGCACCAGGTATTCCTTTTCCATCTCCGAGTCTTCGCCAATCAGCTGGCGTGCCACGCGGCCGTCTTGAGTCAGCACCAACAGGCCTGTGGAGTCGATGTCCAAGCGCCCGGCCGGGGCGAGACCCCGCAGGTGCGGTGGGGTGAAGCGCAGTTTGGACGGGTCACCGCCCCAGTGGCTGCGCGGGTTGATCAGGGTGATGGCGGGTTCGTGCCCATCTTCGGCCTGGCCGCTCACATAGCCCATGGGCTTGTGCAAAAGAATAGTCACTTGCCGGTCTTGTTGCTGCTCGGCGGCTTTGTCGATGGTGATGCGGTCCGACAGCGTGACTTGTTGCCCCATGCTGGCGGGCAGGCCGTTGACCTGAACCCAGCCTTGTTCGATCCAGGCGTCCGCTTCGCGGCGCGAGCACATGCGCAGCTCGGCCATGCGTTTGTTCAGGCGCGAGGTGCCGCTGGGGGCGGCCGTTTCGCCTTTGCCTTCTGGTCGGGGGGCGCGTTTGAATGCCGGGGGCTGGGTCATGGGTGTGCTGAATCAAAAAAGGGCCAAATCGGCAAGCTGCCATTGTCCCTTTTTTGGCAACGGCACTTCAGGGGCTGTACGCAAAAAAGTGCGCCAGATCCTTCAGTTGTGCATCGTTGATGCCGTAAAGCGCTGCAGCCATGACGGTGTCACGGCCTGGGCCGGGGTTGTCCCGGTACTCTTTCATCACGTCACGCAAGAACTGTTCTTGTTGGCTGGCCAGTCGCGGTACTTGGTCACGGCCTTGATGGCCAGGCAGGTGGCAGGTGCCGCACAGGGCCGCTTTGGCCAATTCTTTACCGCGTTGAAAGCTTTGTGCATCTGCTTTGCCCTTGGCTGGAGCCGGTGCCGGCTGGGCCGAAAAATAGCGCGCCAAGGCGGTCAATTCGGCATCGGGCACACCGTCGAGTGAGCCCTTCATGGCCGGAATGTCGCGCAGGCCTTCCCGGATCAACACCAACTGGTTTTCAATGAAAACACGGGGTTGCGCTGCCAAGGAAGGAATGGCGGGAATTTGAGACACGCCGCCGGTTCCATGGCAGGCCATGCACAAGGCGGCCCGCTCGGGGGCCTTGATGCTGGCATTGACCTGGGCTGTGCCAGGAACAGCCGGTGCAGCCGTTTGCGCCAGCAAGGGCCAGGCCGTCAAGCCAAAGCTCACCACCCAGGCCGCTGTTGCCAGCGCCCTGGTGGGCGTCTTGCGCTTACTTGGCATACGAGATGCGGTAAATAGCACCCGTTTGCTCGTCCGAGACCAGCATGGCGCCATCGGGCATTTGCAGCATGTAAGTGGGGCGGCCCCAGAAGCTGTTGTCGCTGTCGTCTTTGAAGCCGGTCATGAACGGCGTGACTTTGGCGTTCTTGCCGTCGGCATCGGTGGTGACGGTGACCACGTCATAGCCAAATTTCTGAGTGCGGTTCCATGAGCCTTTGCGCGCCACAAACATGGTGTTTTTGTACTCGGCTGGAAACATGTTGCCGGTGTAGAACTTCACGCCCATCACCGCAGCGTGGGGTCCCATGGTGGTCACGGGCAAGTTCACGCCGTCGCAGGCCTTGTCTTTAACGATGTCACGGTCGGGAATGCCATTGGCGTGGCAGTAAGGGAAGCCGAAATTCAAACCGGTCTTGGTCATGCGGTT
The DNA here is from genome assembly GCF_002778285.1 of Limnohabitans sp. 15K. Taxonomy (GTDB): domain Bacteria; phylum Pseudomonadota; class Gammaproteobacteria; order Burkholderiales; family Burkholderiaceae_C; genus Limnohabitans_A. The sequence continues at coordinate 1,303,948 of NZ_NESM01000001.1, read as the reverse complement.
GAGTTCGTCTTCAGGGGCGTTGTCGCCCATCCAGTCGCGGCCGTGGTCGCTGAACCACATTTCTTTGGTCGTGGGATGCCAGTCAAAGCCTTGGGTGTTGCGAACACCGGTGGCGATCACCTCCATGCCCGAGCCGTCGGCGTTGTAGCGGCGAATCTGGGCGTATTCAGCACCGGGCTCGCAGATGTTGCAAGGTGCGCCAAAAGGCACATACAACTTGCCATCTGGACCAAAGCCCAGGTACTTCCAGTTGTGGTGTTGCAGCGGTGGCAATTTGAAGACCTCGGTCATGTCGACGGCCTGGGCATTGGGGTTGGCTTCAATGCCGTCATAACGCAGGGCTTTGTCCACCGACATGACGTACAAGTTGCCCTTGTGCAAGGTGACGGCGGGTTGGTTCAATTTGTCGACCACGACGCGGCTGGTGCGCTCTTTGCCGTTGTCGCTGATTTCATAAACGCGGCCCAAACCACGCGTGCCTGCGTAAATTTTGCCGCTCTCGCCGCGGCTCATGGCGCGAATGCCAGGCGTACCGGTAGACCAGATTTCGGCCTTGAAGCCTGGTGGCAGTTTGAGTTTGTTCAGGGGAATGTCGGCTGCAGGGGTGACGGTCAGCTTGCCTGCCAGGGGGGCCAATGTGGAGTTGGCGTTGTCGGCATTCATGCCTTGTTTCCAAGCGGGAGGTGGCGCAGCCGGGGCGGCTGTTTGGGCCAACGTTTGCCCGATGCCGAGGGCCAAAACGGCGGTGCAGACTGCAATTTTCTTGAACATCAAAAAACTCCTGAGGTGTTGAGGAATGAACTGGCGGGAGCCTATCTCTGTCATCTCTCACTGGGTACAGGGTTATTGCTAGGGACAAGGGGTTTGGGGTCACCAAAATGACAAAAATAAATTGTTTTGTTCAGTGGGCATAGGTGTTTGACTTAAAAAGTGGCCGTACGCAACCCTTGCAAATCCAGAATGCGCAGTCCGCCGTATTCCACACGGATGAGCTGGCGGGCTTCAAGGACTTTCAGGGCTTCGTTCACGCGTTGGCGCGACAAACCCACCAGATAGGCCAGCTCTTGCTGGGTGATGCGCAGCACCTCGCCGACACCTGAGAACAACACCGGGTTGAACAAGGCCGCCAAGTGGCGTGCCAGGCGCAGTTCGGGGCTGGTCATGCGGTCCATTTCCCGGGCAGCGATGAATTGGCCCAAGCGCTCGTTGAGCTGCTGCATGATGAAACGGTTGAAACCCAGCGAGTGGTCGATCAGCCAGTGGAATGTGTCGAGCGGCATGCCGGCGACCACGCTGGGGCGCAGCGCTTGGATGTTGTAGCGGTAGATCTCACGTTTGAGCGCCGTGCCCTCACCAAACCAGCCGCCGGGTGGGACGCCGGTGAAGGTCATGGTTTGGCCGCTCTCGTTGTCGCTGCTCATCTTCAGCAGTCCCGAGATCACCCCAAACCAATACGTCACCGGGCGACCCACGCGGCACACATGGTCACCCGTTTGAGGGTCGCTGACGACCAATTGCGGCACGATTTCAAGCCGTTCTTGCGGGCTCAGCAGGTGCAGCCAAGGGATCTCTTTCAATTCGGATTCTGTGGGTGCACGGCGGCGCTGGTGGACGCTGTTGTGTTGGACCATGGTGTTTGTCTGTGTGTCAGCTGACGGTCAGTTGGGCTAGGGGTCTACCCTAAATTGTCGTCCAAACGACAACTTGACGTCAAATGCGTGCCTAGCATTCGGCAAAGTTCAATCGCATTCGTTGCGATGCCCCGTTTTTGGAGACAGGTCAGGTCATGCAAACAACGTTTCCCCGTTTGATGCTCAAACACGCGATCGAGCGCCCCACAGCGCCCGCCTTGCGTGAAAAAGAATATGGCATTTGGCAAGCCACCAGCTGGGCTGCGCTGTCGCAGCTGGTCGAGTCCATTGCCTGCGGTCTGCACCAAGCGGGTTTGCAGCGCGGTGAGCACCTGATTGTGGTCGGTGCCAACCGCCCGCGCCTCTATGCCACCATGCTGGCCGCTCAATCGCTGGGCGCGATCCCCGTGCCGCTTTACCAAGACGCAGCCGCTGCCGAATGTGTGTTCCCGATCACCAACGCCGAAGTGCGTTTTTGTGTGGTTGAAGACCAAGAGCAGGTCGACAAAATGCTCGAAGTGCGTGAGCAATGCCCACAGTTGACCCACATTTACTACGACGACCCACGGGGTCTGCGCAAGTACACCGAAGAGGGTTTGGGATCGCTCGAAGAGCTGATCGCGTCCGGTGGCGTGTTTGCCAAGCAGCACCCCCAGTTTTATGCGCAAGAGGTGGACAAAGCCGCCCACACCGATGTGGCCGCGATGTTCTTCACCTCGGGCACGACAGGCAACCCCAAAGGCGTGGTGCACACCCACAGCTCCTTGATCGACCGCGCCGACGCTGGGGCTGAATTTGACAAATTGACCAGCGCCGAAGATGTGCTGGCTTACATGCCGCCCGCCTGGATTGGCCAAAACATTTTCAGCTATGCGCAATGGCTGGTGTGCGGTTACGTGGTCAACTGCCCCGAGTCATCGGCGACCGTGACCATCGACCTGAAAGAAATTGGCCCCACCTATTACTTTGCGCCTCCCCGGGTGTTTGAAGGCATGCTGACCAGCGTGATGATCCGCATGGAAGACGCGGGCAGCTTCAAGCGCAAAATGTTCCACTACTTCATGTCTGTGGCCAAAAAAGTGGGCCCTGCCTTGATGGACGGCCAATCGGTGGGTTGGGTGGACCGTTTGGTCTATGGCCTGGGCAACCTGATGGTGTACGGTCCTTTGCGCAACAACATGGGTTTCAGCCGCGTGCGTGTGGCCTACACCGCGGGTGAGGCGATTGGCCCCGACTTGTTCACCTTCTTCCGCTCCATCGGCGTGAACATCAAGCAGCTTTATGGCTCCACCGAAACCGCGGTGTTTGTGTGTCTGCAGCCCGACAACCAAGCGCGAGCCGACACCGTGGGCGTGCCGTGCAAGGGCGTCGAAATCAAGGTGGCCGAAAACGGCGAAATTTTGGTCAAGTCGCCTGGCTTGCTCAAGGGCTATTACAAAAACCAGAAGGCGACCGACGAAGTGCTGACGCCAGATGGTTGGTACCACACCAGCGACGCTGGTTTCATCGACAACCAAGGTCACCTCAAGATCATCGACCGTGTGAAAGACGTGGGTCGCATTCAGGGCGGTGCCAACGACGGCGCGATGTTTGCGCCCAAGTACGTTGAGAACAAACTCAAGTTCTTCCCGCACATCAAAGAGGTGGTGGCCTATGGCGACCAGCGCGAAAAAGTGTGTGTGATGCTCAACATCGACTTTGACGCCGTGGGCAACTGGGCTGAGCGCCGCAACCTGCCCTATGCCGGTTACACCGACTTGGCGCAAAAGCCCGAGGTGTACCAACTCATTCAGGAATGCGTCCAAAAAGTCAACGCCGATCTGGCCGAAGACGCCATGCTGGCTGGCAGTCAGGTCTCACGCTTTTTGATTTTGCACAAAGAGCTGGATGCCGACGATGGCGAGTTGACGCGCACCAACAAGGTCCGCCGCGGCTTCATTGCCGACAAATACAAACCTTTGGTGGATGGCTTGTACGAAGGCAAAACCGAGCAGTTCATCGAGACGGTGGTCAAGTTCGAAGACGGCCGCACCGGCAGCGTCAGCGCTACGCTCAAGATTTCCGACGCCAAGACATTCACACCCGTGAAGGCTGCAGCATGACCAAAAAAATCGGCGACGTCATTCTGGACGTCAGTAACATCAGTTTGCGCTTCGGGGGCGTGAAAGCGCTGACCGACATTTCGTTCAATGTGCGTGAGCACGAGGTGCGGGCCATCATCGGCCCCAACGGTGCAGGCAAAAGCTCCATGCTCAACTGCATCAACGGTGTGTACCAGCCGCAAGAGGGCAGCATCACCTTCCGCGGTCAAAAGTTTGACCACATGAACAGCCGCCAGGTGGCCGAGATGGGCATTGCCCGTACCTTCCAGAACCTGGCCTTATTCAAGGGCATGAGCGTGATCGACAACATCATGACCGGCCGCAATTTGCGCATCAAAAGCAACTTGTTCATGCAGGCTTTGCGCATTGGTCCTGCCCAGCGCGAAGAAGAAGAGCACCGTGAATTTGTCGAGCACATCATCGACTTTCTGGAGATTCAGGCCTTCCGCAAAACCCCGGTGGGCCAGCTGCCCTATGGCTTGCAAAAGCGGGTGGACTTGGGCCGCGCCTTGGCCATGGAGCCGCAAGTGTTGCTGCTCGACGAGCCGATGGCCGGCATGAACATGGAAGAAAAACAGGACATGTGCCGCTTCATTTTGGATGTGAACGACGAGTTTGGCACCACCGTGGTGTTGATCGAGCACGACATGGGTGTGGTGATGGACATCTCGGACCGCGTGGTGGTACTCGACTACGGCAAAAAAATTGGCGACGGAACCCCCGAAGAAGTGCGCAACAACGAAGAAGTGATCAGTGCCTATCTGGGCACTTCGCACTAACGAAACCGCACGAACAAGGATTTAAAGATGGCATTTTTTCTTGAAACACTGCTCGGCGGCCTGATGGCGGGCATGTTGTATTCGCTGGTGGCTTTGGGCTTTGTGCTCATTTTCAAGGCATCAGGCGTGTTCAACTTCGCGCAGGGCGCGATGGTGCTGTTTGGCGCTTTGTCGATGGCACGCTTTTCGGAGTGGATCCCACAGTGGACCGGTGTGGACAGCCTGCTGATGGCCAACGTGCTGGCGTTCGCGATGGCGGCGGTGGTGATGTTTGTGGTGGCTTGGGCGGTGGAATACCTGGTGCTGCGCCACTTGGTCAACCAAGAAGGAGCGACTTTGTTGATGGCCACCTTGGGCATCGCTTATTTCCTTGAAGGGCTGGGCCAGACCTTGTTTGGCAGCAGCATCTACAAGATCGACATCGGGATGCCCAAAGACCCGGTCTTCATTCTGGAAGGCCTCTTCGAGGGCGGGGTGTTGGTCAACAAGGAAGATTTGTATGCCGCGCTGATCGCCGCTGCCATGGTGACTTTGCTGACGGTGTTCTTCCAGAAAACGTCCACAGGCCGGGCTTTGCGGGCGGTGGCCGATGACCACCAAGCGGCGCAGTCGATTGGCATTCCGCTCAACCGCATCTGGGTGATCGTGTGGTGTGTGGCTGGTGTTGTGGCCTTGGTCGCCGGCATGATTTGGGGCAGCAAACTGGGCGTGCAGTTTTCATTGGCCTCGGTGGCTTTGCGGGCTTTGCCGGTGGTGATTCTGGGTGGTCTGACGTCCGTACCGGGTGCCATCATTGGCGGCCTGATCATTGGCGTGGGCGAAAAATTGTCGGAAGTCTATTTGGGCAGTTATGTCGGCGGTGGCATCGAGATTTGGTTTGCCTATGTGCTGGCGCTGGGCTTCTTGCTGATCCGTCCGCAAGGTCTGTTTGGCGAAAAAATCATCGACCGCGTGTAAGGGGAAAAGATGTTCTACAGAGAAAACGGTCAATTCAAAACGTCCTACCGCGCGGACCAACAGATCTTGCCCATCCGGCAAGACCAGGTCTTCATGGCCATCTTGTTGGTGTTTGCATTTGCTGTGGTGCCCATGCTGGCCACCGATTACTTTTTTCGCGCCATCCTGATTCCCTTTTTGATCATGTCCTTGGCTGCGCTGGGGGTGAACATTCTGGTGGGTTACTGCGGACAAATTTCTCTGGGTTCGGGCGCCTTCATGGCGGTGGGTGCTTATGGGGCTTACAACTTTTTTGTGCGCATTCCGGGCCTGCCCTTGATTCCAGCCTTGATTTTGGGCGGCTTGTGCGCCACGGCCTTTGGCATTTTGTTTGGCTTGCCCAGCTTGCGCGTGAAAGGCTTGTATCTGGCCGTGGCCACATTGGCTGCGCAGTTCTTCAGTGACTGGATGTTTTTGCGCATCAAGTGGCTGACCAACGATTCGCCTTCGGGTTCGGTTTCCGTGTCTGAACTGCAGGTGTTCGGGTTGCCGATTGACAGTGCCTTGAGCAAATACTGGTTGTGCTTGGGTTTGCTGGTGGTGATCGCACTGCTCGCTAAAAACCTGGTGCGCAGCGCCGTGGGCCGTGAGTGGATGGCGATCCGCGACATGGATGTGGCCGCTGCCGTGATCGGCATCCGCCCGATGTACGCCAAGTTGAGTGCTTTCGCCGTGAGCTCATTCATCATCGGTGTGGCCGGTGGCTTGTGGGCCTTTGTTTATCTGGGCGCGTGGGAGCCCGCAGCTTTCTCGGTGGACATCTCCTTCCGCCTCTTGTTCATGGTGATCATCGGCGGCCTGGGTTCCATCCTGGGCGGCTTTTTGGGCGCGGCTTTTATCACCTTGCTGCCCATTGCGCTGAGTCAGATCTTGCCTGTTGTCGCCGGCTTGGCGGGTTTTGAAATTTCAACCGCTGGCGTGTCGCATGCCGAGCTGATGATCTTTGGTGGCTTGATTGTTTGGTTCCTGATTGTGGAGCCGCATGGCCTGGCCAAGTTGTGGTCGATTGCCAAGCAGAAGTTGCGTCTGTGGCCTTTCCCACATTGAGCGTTTGGATGGTTTTTGATTTTTTGTGTGTGAGTTGAGTGTTAATTTTCAAAGGAGACAAGCATGAAGATGCGTGATTTGATTTTGGCCGTGGCCGCTGTGGCAACCGCTGCATCGTCGCTCTTGGCGACATCCGTTCAGGCGCAAGCCAAGGAACAGTTTTTCCCGTTGCTGTCTTACCGCACCGGCCCTTATGCCCCCAACGGCATTCCATGGGCCAACGGCAAGCAGGACTATCTCAAGTTGATCAATGCGCGCGATGGCGGTATCAACGGTGTCAAGCTCACTTATGAAGAGTGTGAAACCGGTTACGCCACAGACCGTGGCGTGGAATGCTATGAGCGCCTGAAGGGCCGCCCCGGTGTGGCCTTGTTGACCCACAGGCCACAGGCATCACCTTTGCGTTGACCGAAAAAGCGCCAGCAGACAAAGTGCCTTTGATCACCTTGGGTTACGGCTTGTCGATTGCGCAAGATGGCTTGGCCTTCAAGTGGAACTTCCCGCTCATGGGCAGCTACTGGACTGGCGCTGACATCCTGGTGCAGCACCTGGGCAAAAAAGAAGGCGGCCTGGACAAACTCAAAGGCAAGAAAATCGCCTTGGTTTACCACGACTCGCCATTTGGCAAAGAGCCCATCCCATTGCTGCAAGAGCGCGCCAAGATGCACGGCTTTGACCTGCAGCTGATCCCTGTGACAGCGCCTGGCGTCGAGCAAAAGTCGGCCTGGTTGCAAGTGCGTCAAAGCCGTCCTGACTACGTGATGCTGTGGGGCTGGGGTGTGATGAACTCCACCGCCTTGAAAGAAGCACAAGCCACGGGCTACCCACGCGACAAGATGTACGGCGTGTGGTGGGCGGGTGCTGAGCCTGATGTCAAAGACGTGGGTGAAGGCGCCAAGGGTTACAACGCCTTGGCCTTGAACACATCGGGCACACAGCCCAAAGTCATCCAAGACATCTTGAAGCATGTGCACGGCAAGAGCCAAGGCTCCGGTCCTAAAGACGAAGTGGGCCAAGTGCTCTACACCCGTGGCGTGATCATTGGCATGTTGGGCGTGGAAGCTGTGCGCCGCGCGCAAGAGCGTTTTGGCAAGGGCAAGGTCATGACCGGCGAGCAAGTGCGCTGGGGCCTGGAAAACTTGGCACTGGACCAAAAGCGTCTGGATGCCATGGGCTTCACCGGCATCATGCAGCCGCTGTCCACATCGTGTGCAGACCACATGGGTTCGACCGCAGCCCGCGTGCAGACCTGGGATGGCAGCAAGTGGAACTTCACATCGGACTTCATTCAGGCCGATGAGCAGATCATCAAGCCCATGGTCAAACAAGGCGCTGACAAGTACCTGGCCGACAAGAAGATGACACGCCGCGCCCCTGCGGATTGCCAGTCTTGATCGACCCAGCTAAGTGACTGAAGTTGATGGCTTGCGCTGACGCGTGAGCCGTCAACTGAAAGGCCAGCCCGTGTGTGGTTGCTCTTTCAGTTGATTCAAACAGGCCACCCATGAACGGTTCAAACATCATTCTCAACGTCAATGGCATTGAAGTCATTTACAACCACGTCATCCTGGTACTCAAGGGCGTGTCTTTGCAAGTGCCGGAGCAGGGCATCGTGGCTTTGCTGGGCGGCAACGGCGCGGGCAAGACCACCACATTGCGGGCGATTTCCAATTTGCTCAAGGGTGAACGCGGTGAGGTGACCAAGGGCTCCATCGAGCTGCGTGGTGAACGCATCGAGAACCTCTCGCCTGCCGATTTGGTCAATCGTGGCGTGGTGCAGGTCATGGAAGGCCGGCACTGCTTTGCCCACCTGAGCATCGAAGACAACCTGATGACCGGCAGCTATACACGCACCGACAAGGGCGAGATCGCGGCCAACCTCGAAAAGGTCTACACCTACTTCCCGCGGCTGAAAACCCGCCGCACTTCGCAAGCGGCCTACACCTCCGGCGGTGAGCAGCAGATGTGCGCCATCGGTCGCGCCCTGATGTCCAACCCCAACATGGTCTTGCTGGACGAGCCCTCGATGGGCTTGGCGCCACAGATCGTGGAAGAGGTGTTCAACATCGTCAAAGATTTGAACGAGAAGGAAAAAGTGACCTTCCTGATTGCCGAGCAAAACACCAACATGGCGCTGAAGTACGCCGACTACGGTTACATCATGGAGTCAGGCCGCATTGTGATGGACGGCGCTGCCGAAGACCTGCGCACCAACGAAGACGTGAAAGAGTTTTACTTAGGGATGGGCGGCGGCGAGCGCAAGAGTTTCAAGGATGTGAAGAGCTACAAGCGCCGCAAGCGCTGGTTGGCTTAAGGGTTCTGCAACCGAAACCCTCCCCTGTGGGAGCGTGCCCCTGCGCGCGAATGGACCACCCACAGCACTGTTTTTTGCACGCAGGGGCGTGCCCACCATTGACCCGCACAGCACCCATGACGCACTACGACGCTCTCGAAACACGCGCCCCAGAAGTCCGCGAAGCCGCCCTCATGGCCGCTTTGCCCGCGCAGGTTGCGCACGCCAAAAGCCAGGCCCCGGCTTTTGCCGACTTGCTCAAGGACGTGGATGCCGCCAGCGTCAACAGCCGCGCTGCACTGGCCCAATTGCCTGTGATCCGAAAAACCGAATTGCTCGAGCGTCAAAAAGCTGTGCGTGCTGCAGGTGGCAATGTGTTTGGCGGCTTCAGCACCCTGGGTTTTGGCCAAGGCATGCCCAGAGTGTTTGCCAGCCCCGGCACGATTTACGAGCCCGAAGGCACCCGCTCTGACTACTGGCGCATGGCCCGCACCATGTTTGCGGCGGGTTTCCGCCCGGGCGAGTTGATCCACAACTGCTTCAGCTACCACTTCACACCCGCAGGCTCCATGATGGAAACGGGTGCCCATGCTTTGGGCTGCACCGTGTTCCCGGGGGGCATTGGTCAGACCGAGCAGCAAGTGGGCGCGATGGCCGAGCTGCAGCCTGCGGGCTACATCGGCACGCCCAGTTTCCTGAAAATCATCCTCGAAAAAGCCGCCGAGATGGGCGTGGCCTTGCCCAGCGTGCGCAAAGCGCTGGTGTCGGGCGAGGCTTTCCCGCCCAGCCTGCGCGACTGGATGACCGCCAAAGGCGTCGACGCCTACCAGTGCTACGCCACGGCCGACGTGGGCCTGATCGCTTACGAAACCGCAGCGCGTGAAGGTTTGGTGCTGGACGAGGGCGTGATCGTGGAGATTGTTCGCCCCGGCACCGGCGACCCAGTGCCCGAGGGCGAGGTGGGCGAGTTGGTCATCACCACGCTCAACCCCGATTACCCCTTGATCCGTTTTGGCACGGGCGACTTGTCGGCCATCTTGCCCGGCACCTGCCCCACCGGACGCACCGGTCAGCGCATCAAAGGCTGGATGGGCCGCGCCGACCAGACCACCAAGATCCGGGGCATGTTTGTGCACCCAGGCCAGGTGGCTGAGATCGTCAAACGCTTCCCTGAAGTGAGCAAAGCCCGGCTGGTGGTGACCGGCGAGATGGCCAATGACCAGATGGCCTTGCATGTGGAAACCGATCGTTTGGGGGATGAGGCGCTCAAGGCCAAGCTGTCCGAGGCGGTGCGCGACGTGACCAAACTGCGGGGTGATGTGCACCTGGTGGCGCAAGGCAGTTTGGCCAACGACGGCAAGGTGATTGAAGACGCCAGAAGCTACCAGTGAGTGCTGTTGGGCCTTGGTTTGGCCCATGACCCTGTGTCCAGCGGGAAATTAGGAAAAGTGACTAAGTATTTACCGCCATGGCAAGCTTCAACTTTGGTTCTAGACTATCAAAATAACTTTTGGGGTTTAGAAATGAAAAAACTGTTTGCCTTGGCAGCCATCGCTGCTGTTTCCTTGGGTGCTCATGCCCAGACTTACCCTGGCACCAAACCAATTTCCATCGTTGTGCCCTTCACCGCCGGAGGCCCCACCGACCGCGTGGCGCGCGATTTGGCCGAAGCCATGCGCAAGTTCGTGCCCGGCAGCAACTTTGTGGTCGAAAACGCAGCCGGTGCCGGCGGCACGATCGGTGCCACCAAAGTGGCCAGAGCCGCACCCGATGGTCACACCCTGTTGTTGCACCACATCGGCATGGCCGCAACCCCCGCCTTGTACCGCAAGCTCGCTTACAAAACGCTGGATGATTTTGAATACTTGGGCATGATCAACGACGTGCCCATGACCCTGATCGGCAAGCCCCAGTTGCCCGCCAACACCTACCGCGACTTCGAAAACTACATCCGCGCCAACGCTGGCAAACTCAACATTGCCCATGCGGGTTTGGGTTCAGCCTCGCACCTTTGCGGTTTGCTTTGGCAATCCACCTTGCAGACCAAAGACGCGATGACCACCATCCCGTTTGGTGGCACCGCCCCCGCCATGACTGCCCTGATCGGCGGCCAGGTCGATGTGATGTGTGACCAAACCACCAACACCACCCAGCAAATCGAGTCGGGTCGTGTCAAGGCCTTCGCCGTGACCACCGCCAAGCCCCTGAGCACACACCCTGTGCTCAAACATTACCCCAGCTTGCAAGAGATGGGCCTCAAAGGCTTCAACCTGACCATCTGGCACGGTTTGTATGCGCCCAAAGGCACACCCGAAGCCATCACCAAAACCCTGAACGAGGCGTTGAAGAAGGCGCTGAAAGACCCTGACTTCATCAAAAAGAACGAAGGCCTGGGCGCCTTGGTGGTGAACGACAACCGCACAGAGCCGGCTGAGCACAAAAAGTTTGTCGCTGCTGAAATGGCCAAGATCAAAACTGCCGTCGACGCGGCCGGTAAGTACGCCGATTGATCGGACTTGACCCCATGAAAAAACCGCTCTCCAGAGCGGTTTTTTTGTGTCAAAAATCCCAAGGCCGACCCTCCGAGCTTTGGTTCTAGAGCGAATTTGTTATGGATCCGTCGCGGTGCCTAACCTAGGATGGATGCACCGTTTCCGCAAAAATTCGATGAAAACTCTGAAACACAATCACCGTTGCTTGGGGGCTCGATATGGCATGTCAGCCCTATTTTTGTTCCTGGCTGGAGCCTCCTTGGCCGCTACGCCGCATGCCGATTCGGCCCAGAAAGTTGCCACCCAGCCAGACGCTGGCATCACCATGACGGGCCGATGCCCGAACGGTGATGCGTTTCGCCTGGTGGCTTATGACCAAGAAGTGGAGGGCTTGTGGAAGTCGTTTTACGACTACCAAGGCCCCGTGGGCAAGGGAACTGTCAAAACAAAAACGGTTCCCAAAGTGATGGTCAGCCGGGTGTGTATTGCCTTGGCTGAAATTGCCAGCGACGAATAAGCACTTGAATCAACCCATAGCCCATTGGCACTGAGCCCAGACGCACATCAGGGCATGTGAAGGGCGATGAATTTCTCCACGGTTTTGATGTCAATGGGTTTGTACATGACGTCGATGTTGTGCTGGCTGAACAACTCCAAGTGTTGTGGTGATGTGTCTGCCGTCACGATGCACGCTGGGATGTCGTGGTTGAATTCTTCGCGCAATTGCTGGATGAAATAAATCCCATCCCTGGCGCCTAAGCGGTAGTCGCTCAGTATGAAATCCAGTTTGGGCAACGATGCCAAATGGGCCCGAAAGGCCGTTTCTTCAAAGGGCACGATGTGAACGCTGTAGCCCGATTGCGCGAAGTATTGCTGGTAGGCTTGCTGAAGAGCTTCGTCGTTTTCAATGATGCCCAAATGACGTGTTGGCGTCTCATCCTGCAGTTCATACGCTGGGGGTTCTGCTTCTTGCAAAGTGTGCTGCACAGGAAGTGAAGGCGTGCTTTCCAATGTCTCTTGGGTAAGGATGGCGAAAGGCGTGTGAACCGTGAAAACAGAGCCCTTGCCCACTTCAGATTGCACTTGGCATTGGCCGTTGATCTTTTTGACGATGCGGGTCACGATGGCCAGTCCCAGGCCCAAACCGTCGTATTGAGAGCGAGAGTGGTCTGAGCGGAAAAATTCATTGAAGATCAGAGGCAAATCGGCCTCTGGAATGCCGCAGCCCGTGTCTTCTACAGAAAAGCTCAACGTGCCTGAAGTGATCTGAAAGGTCACTCGGATGTGTCCATGGTCGGTGTATTGAATCGCGTTGGACAGTAAGTTTCTCAATACTTGCTCAAGCAAATGGGCATCGCCCATGACCAAGTGATGGCCACCCGTGAACGTCAGCTTGATTTTCTTTTCCGTGTACTGGTCGGTAAAACTTTCTTCCAAGTTGTGAATGATCTCGACCAAATTGAATTGGCTTTGCCGGACCACGAAGCTGGAATCGAGTTTGCTGATGTCCAGCAGGGTGTTGAACATCCGGTTCAGCACAGAGACGCTTTTGCGCATTCTGTTGAAGATAGAGCCGTCACTCGCCTTCAATTGCTGCGTGTCAATCAAGTCCATGAAAATATTGATCGATTGCATCGGTTGACGCAAGTCATGGCTGGCGGTCGCGATGAATTCGGATTTGGCCAAGTTGGCCGCCATGGAGGCGTTTTTTTCCTCAATCAGTTGATCAATCAGCGCATCGTTTTTCAAACGCAATGCAAATGATTTTTCCCATGATTTGGAAAACAGGAACGCCATTTTCAAAGCCAAATAAAAGGCCACCATCGATCCCAGTGCAATAGGCCAAACGATTTGGCTGAAATGCAAGGAAATGAAAATGAGCTCAGGCGCTTTGAGCGGAATGACAAAAGCAAAAAAAGTCCGCCAGTTGATGCAATACCCCACCATACCGACAAACAGCACCGTGAGACTGATGATTTGGTACGTTAAATAACTCACCATGTCGGACGGCTGAACAAAGACATACCAGCCCATGCCCCAGACAAAAGTCACCAAGCCAATACCGATGTTCAACCGTTGGGCATCCTGGGCCGGTTGGGGTACAGCGCCAATGGATCTGATCAAGCCATACCGCGCAATGACCGCAAGGCTCATCGCCACAAACCATGCGCCAAATGCGAATGGATCTGTGTTGTCCCAATACAAAGGGATGCACAACAGCGGTGCCAAGACCGTGGCGATGGTGCTGGACTTGGAGTAGTCGCGCATGGATTGCAATTTTTCAATGGCAATCAACGATGGGTCCATGCGCCCCTCAGAGGGCAAATCACGACCAAGCACAGAAGGGTTCATGGATGCCTCAAGCCTGAGGCGGGGTGGCCGTCAGCAGAAGTTTTTGAGCTTTCAAGACCGCTTGGGTGCGGTTGAAAACCCGCAACTCTTTAAAAATCTGGTTGATGTGAATTTTGACCGTTTGCTCTTTGATGTCCAACAGGTCGGCAATGATCTTGTTGGGATGCCCCATGGAGATCAAGGTCAGAACTTCCAGTTGCCTCTGGGTGAGGCGGTACTCACTCTGCGTAGACAGTGGGTTGGGTACGTTTTGTCCCTGCACGCCGTTGTACAAGCCGTAGATTTTCTTGAAGATGACCGCAGAGGTGTTGTTCTTGGACAAAAACAACGTTGAACCCGCGGCCACGGCGCGAGGCTCCCAGACATCGGCATCCAGACCGGAAATGGACACCACATGCGCCACATTGGGCATGCTTTTGAAGACCTTGATGCCCGCCAAACCGCTCAAGCCCGGCATCAAGACATCCAGCAAGACTAGCCAAGACTGCGAGGATTCACTCACCAAGGACATGCCTTCACTGGCGTTGCTGGCGGTTTTGACGTCAATGCCCAAAGGTGCGAAATCTTTGGACAAGGCCTCTCCCAAGGCTTCGCGATAAACCGGATGATCATCCACGATGAGCAGTGCGTGCGAGGTGGGCGCTGGAGCATTCATAGGTCTGTTCATGCTACCCCTGCCCGTACCAAAAGCAATGAAACTTAGGTTTTAGAAGGATGTGGAATCAATACGCAAACCGTTCGCTGCCCACCATGCCCAGCTTGGTGAGGCCCGCGCGTTGGGCCCCTGCCAGCACGGCAGCAGTCGCTTCGTACTTGGCTTTGGCGTGAGAGCGGATGTGCAACTCGGGTTGCGGCTGCAAGGCCGCGGCTTCGGCCAGGCGCGAGGCCAGTGCTTGTCGGTTGGCCAGGGGTTGGCCGTTCCAGCGCAGGCTGGCGTCGGCTTCGATCTCAATGTGGACGACCACCGGATCGACCTTGGGTGGTGTGCTGGTGACCACAGGCATGTCCAGGTTGACCGAGTGCAATTGCGCCGGAATGGTGATGATCAGCATGATGATCAGCACCAACATCACGTCGATCAACGGCGTGGTGTTGATGTCCATCATCACCTCGGACTCATCGCTTTGGCTGCTGCCCAGATGCATGGCCATGTGTATTTCCTTGAATAACTTGCAGGGTTTGCGGGCCTTAAGGCGCCGGGTCGGTGATGAAGCCGACTTGGGCAATGCCTGCGCGTTGCACCGCGTACATGACGCGCCCCACCGACTCGAACGCGCTTTGTGCGTCACCTCGGATCTGAACATCCGGTTGCGGCTTCATGGCGGCAAATTTTTGCAACCGCTCGGCCAGATCGGTCGTAGATTTGACAGGGGTGTCGTAGAGGTAGATTTGCCCGGCTTGGTTGACCGAGATCACCACGGTTTCGGGCTTGGCCTGGCGCACCACGTTCAGTTCTTTGGGCAGGTCCACCTTGATCGAGGTGGTCACCACCGGGATGGTGATCAGAAAAATGATCAACAGCACCAGCATCACGTCCACCAGGGGCGTGGTGTTGATGGTGCCGATGACCTCGTCATCGTCTGCCGTGCCCAGCGAGGGGCCAAGGTTCGGACCCATTACTTTTTCGCCGAAGCCAGCAGCACCGCGTGCAGGTCAGCGCCAAAGGCATTGACTTCTTCCATGGCCGCTTTGTTGCGGCGCACCAGCCAGTTGTAGCCCAGCACCGCCGGCACGGCCACAGCCAGGCCAATGGCGGTCATGATCAGGGCTTCGCCCACGGGGCCGGCCACTTTGTCGATGCTGGCTTGGCCCGACATGCCGATCTTGACCAGCGCATGGTAGATGCCCCACACGGTGCCAAACAAACCCACAAAGGGCGCGGTTGAGCCCACCGTGGCCAGCACCGCCAAGCCATCTTGCATGCGGCTTTGCACCGTGCCCATGGCCCGCTGAATGCTCATGGTGACCCAGGTGTTGAAGTCCACGGTGCCCAGCAGGCCGTCGTGTTTGGACGCGCCTTCTAAGCCCTTTTCGGCAATGAAACGGAAGGGGCTGGCGCTGTCCAGCGCATCGGCGGCTTGGCGCACCGAGCCCGCGGTCCAGAAGTTGGCTTGTGCCGCCTGCGCGAACTTGTGCAGCTTGGACTGCTCGGTGAACTTGGTGAAGATCACGTACCAGCTGCCCATGCTCATGATCACCAAAATCAACAGCGTGCCCTTGGCCACGGCATCGCCTTGTGCCCACAAGGCACCCAGCCCGTAGGGGTTGGCTTCGGGGGCGTTGGCGTCAGCGGCCACCGCAGCAGCGGGCTGGACGGCCACGGTCGCCGTCACCGAGGGTGGGGCTGCGGTGTCTGGGGTGTCCTTGTTGGGTGCGGCCAAGCTGTGACCCGTGACCAGCAGGCTGGCCAGCAAAGTGGCGGCCAACAGCGTGTTTTTCAGGGCGGTGATCATGCGGTGATTTCCTTTTCGCTTGTGTCTTGGGTGGGTGTGGCGTGGCTGGATGGGGTTCATTCCAGACGCCAGACGTACTTGATGGTGGTCCAGGCTTGCTCGGGTTTGCCGTCGACCATGGCCGGGCGGAACAGGCATTTCGCCAAACCGGCTCTTGCCGCTTCGTCCAGGCGTTTGTAGCCCGAGCTTTTTTCGATTTCGGACTGGATCACTTTGCCATCTGCGCCCACCAAAAACTTCAAACCAACGGTGCCTTCTTCTTCCATGCGCCTGGAGGCACTGGGGTATTCGGGCTTGTCACATTGGGCCATGTTGACACCTGCGGCGGTGCGTGTGGCGGGTGCTGTGCGCTGGGGGGCGGCAGGACTGGCGGTGGCCGTTGGTGGTGCCGAAGTGGGGGCCGCCGCGGGTGCAGGTGCCGGGTTAGCCGTCACGGCCGCAATGGCGTTGGGTGGGGCCACAAGCGCAGGCACTTCGGCGGGGGGCACAAAGGCGGGTGGTGGCGGGGTTTTGGGGGGCGGCGCTTGAGGGGGCGCTTTGGCGGGCGGCTCTGGCGGCGGTGGTTCAGGTCGCTTTTCTTCCAGCAAGAGCGCTTGCACCACCGTGGGCAGTTTTTGCGCCACTGTGCGGTGCAAACCCGCCTGAATGGCCCACAGCAAAAGCGCATGCAAAACCACCACGCCCGCCACGCCCCAAAGCTTGCGCTTGGACGGAGGCTGAAGGTAAGTGCTGGAGTTCAAGGTTCAAATGCCTATAGGGTGCAGGCCGGTGCTCAGAAGGCCTGTATTTTGCGACAAAACTGTGGCAATCGATGCCAAGCTTGTCGCCAGCGGCTTCAAGGCTTGGCCTCTGCTGCCGCATTGGCGGCACGCTGGGCAAATTCGGCACGCAAGGCCTTGAGTTTTTCGCGTGGGTCTTCTTTGGTGGTGTTTTCGTCCAGCCGCATTTCGGCAATGAAGCGGCTGGGCAGGGCGGCCACGGTTTCGCGGCCTTTTTTGCGGCGTTTGGTCCAGCTCACGGCCAGGCTGCGCTGAGCACGGGTGATGCCCACGTACATCAGGCGGCGCTCTTCTTGCAGGCGCAGCAAAATGCCCTCTTGGCTGGCCCCTGCGGTGGTGTCGTCATCACCCAGTTTGAAGGGCAACAAGCCCTCGTTCACGCCCACCAGCGTGACATGCGGCCACTCCAAACCCTTGGAGGCGTGCAGGGTCGACAGGGTGACCACGTTTTGGTCTTTCTCGCGTTCGCTCAGGGTCGAGATCAGCGAGATGGTTTGCGCCACGTCCAGCAGGTTTTTGACTTCTGTCGCTTGGGCTCCGGTGGCGTCTTCGATCTCGCCGCCGCAGCGCCCCGCCATCCAGTCGCAAAACTCCAGCACATTGGTCCAGCGGGCCGAGGCCACTTTTTCGTTGTCTTCGCCGTCGTACAGGTGCGATTCGTAGCCGATTTCTTTCAGCCACTCCAACAAGAAAGCCAATGCGTCCGTCTTGCCCAAAGTCAGGCGTGCGCGGTGTTCCAGGTCGTTGATGTAACGGCCAAACTCGTGCAAGCCATCCACCGCGCGGGCATTGACCGCGCTGGGCAGGCTGCCCGCAAACAAGGCCTCGAACAGGCTCAGTTTGTATTGCGTGGCAAAGGTGCCCAGCTGGCCCAAGGTCTGGTGGCCAATGCCGCGTTTGGGGCTGGTGATGGCGCGCAAAAATGCCGGGTCATCGTCGTTGTTGATCCACAGGCGAAACCAGGCGCACAGGTCTTTGATTTCTGCCTTGTCAAAAAAGCTCTGCCCGCCCGACACCTTGTAGGGGATGTTGGCGCGGCGCAGCGCTTGTTCAAACGGCCTGGCCATGTGGTTGGCGCGGTACAGGATGGCAAAGTCCTTGAACTCGCGGTGTTTGGACGGGTTGATTTGGCCCCCGCGAATCGACTGGATGCGCGCGATCGCGCGGTCGGCCTCGTGCTCTTCGTTCACGGCATCGACCACGCGCACAGGCTCGCCCTCACCCAGCTCCGAAAACAGGGTCTTGGGGTAGAGCTTGGGGTTGGGTTCGATGACGTTGTTCGCCGCACGCAAGATGGCGCTGGTGGAGCGGTAGTTTTGCTCCAGCTTGATGACTTTCAGATTTGGAAAGTCCACTGGCAAGCGCTTGAGGTTGTCCAGCGTCGCGCCGCGCCAGCCGTAAATCGACTGGTCGTCGTCGCCCACCGCCGTGAAGCGTGCCCGCTCGCCCACCAGGTGTTTCAGCACCTCGTATTGGGTGGCGTTGGTGTCTTGGTATTCGTCCACCAGCACATGGCCCATCTTGGCCTGCCAGCGCTCGCGCACCTCGGGGTACTCGGCCAGCAGTTTCAGGGGCATGCCGATCAGGTCATCAAAGTCCACGCTCTGGTAAGCCGTCAGCCGCTCTTGGTACAGCGCCATGATGCGGGCGATCACCCGGGCGTTGTCGTCGGGGGCCTGAGCGGCAGCTTGCTCGGCATTGAGCCCCATGTTCTTCCACAGGCTGATGGTCCACTGCCACTGGCGGGCGGTGGCCGCGTCGGTGGTGCCGCCGCAGTCCTTCAAGATGCTGGTCACATCGTCTGCATCCATGATGCTGAACTGGGGTTTCAGGCCCAGCACCGCACCGTCTTCGCGCATGATGCGCACGCCCAGGGCGTGGAAGGTGCAGATCAGAACATCTTTGGCGGCGCGTCCAATCAGCTGCTTGGCCCGCTCGCGCATTTCGGCAGCGGCCTTGTTGGTGAAGGTGATGGCGGCGATGCGCTTGGGCTCCAGCCCGGCTTCGATCAGCCGCCCGATTTTGTGTGTGATCACCCGCGTCTTGCCCGAACCCGCCCCGGCCAACACCAGGCAGGGGCCGGAGACAAAGTTCACGGCTTCGAGTTGGGCGTTGTTGAGTCCGGCTGACATGGGGGAGGTGGGCGAAACGAAGATGCGAGGCAAAGCGGGCCATCATAGCGGTCTGGCGTGTGACCGCTGCCCGTATGACGCGGACCGACAGGCTGAAGACCTGGATTGACAGACTTTCGCTGACAGACCCATGGGGCGTGTCCAGCTTGTCTGCACGGCGACTGCCTTGGGCCAGTCGTCTAGTGGTTTACCCCGACAATCGGGGCATGCTTGAAATCCTGCGTGTCACCTTTCCCTTCTTTGCACTGGTTTTGTGCGGTTATGTGGCGGCCAAATGGCGGTTTTTGCCTTTGGCGGCCATTCCGGGCCTGAACGGCTTTGTGCTGTTTTTTGCACTGCCGTGCATGTTGTTTCGGTTCGGGGCCGACACGCCGATTGCGCAATTGCTCGATGCCGGGGTGTTTTTCTCTTACTTGTTTTGCGCCTTGGTGATGGTGGCGTTCAGCATCGCCATCAGCCTGAATCCGCGCATCCGCTGGAACGATGCGTCTTTGGGGGCTTTGGTCGCGGCCTTTCCCAACACGGGTTTCATGGGCGTGCCTTTGTTGGTGGCCTTGCTCGGTGCGCAGGCGGTGGGGCCGGCCATTGTGACCATCGTCGTGGATTTGGTCATCACCTCGTCCTTGTGTGTGGCTTTGTCGCGCATGGACGCGGCCGGAGAGCACGGTGCGGCGGTGGCCGCCCGCAAAGCGCTGGCCGGGGTGCTGCGCAACCCGATGCCTTGGGCCATCAGTTTGGGGGCGGCGTTTTCATTTTGGAACTTGGCACTGATAGGCCCGGTGAACAAAACCGTGAGCTTGTTGGCCGATGCGGCTTCGCCTGTGGCGCTGTTCACCATTGGTGCGGTCTTGGCCCGCTCGCAAATGCTGGCCCATGAACGCGCCGATGGCCCTTTGCGCATGGCGGACTACCTGCCGATTGCCCTGGCCAAGCTGGTGCTGCACCCGGTGTTGGTTTTGCTGGTGGGCTTGACGGCCATCCAATGGGGCGTGCCGATCGATCCTTTGGCGTTGCAGGTGATGGTGTTGGTGGCCGCACTGCCCAGTGCCAGCAATGTGTCGCTGCTGGCTGAGCGCTTGGGGGCTGACAACGGGCGCATTGCCCGCATCATTTTGGTCACCACCGCAGTGGCTTTTTTGACCTTCTCTGGGGCGGTGGCCTTTTTCAAAGCCTGACATCCACGCCAAGGGTCGGCCTGTTTGGTTTTTGTAGGAGGCTGCCCCTGCGGCCGAATGCTTGCGGCACCCTCTATAAAGATTCGCGAGCAGGGGCTCGCTCCTACAAGGGGAGGACTCGCCGTGTCAGATCGCCTGCGGGTCCACGTCCACCAGCCAGCGGATCACGCCTTTGTGTTCGGGCTGGCTGCGCACTTGGTGCAGCACGCCATGCAGGTGCCACAGCATTTTTTGCAGCGCCATACGGCTGGGGCTTTCCAGCAGCATTTGGGCGCGCTCCACATCGGCCACGCGCTGCATGCTCATGGGCACGGCGGGGTACACACTCACTTGCAGCACCAAGTCGGCGGTGTCTGGGTTTTCGCTCAGTTGTGCTTCCAAGGTCTCGCGGGCCGCGTTCAGCAGGGCTTGGGCGGCTTCTTGCGTGCGGGCGTCGGCGCGCAGCAGGGCCTGGTGGCTTATGGGCGGCAGGTCGGCGGCGGTGCGCTCGGCCAATTCGCTGGCGGCAAAGGCCGGGTAGTCGTGTTGTTTGAGCGCCTCAAACAAGGCATGTTGCGGGTGAAAGGTTTGCACCCACATTTCGCTGGTGGCGCTTTGGGTGGCATCTCGCCCAGCGCGGCCTGCGGCTTGCATGAGCAACGCAAACAAGCGCTCGGGTGCTCGAAAGTCGCTTGAAAACAGTGCGGTGTCCGGGTTGACAGCGGCCACCAAGGTGATGCGCCGGAAATCGTGCCCTTTGGCGATCATTTGGGTGCCGATCAAGACATCCACCTCGCCGGAGTGCACCTGGGCCAGTTGGCTCTCCAGCGCACCTTTGAGGCGTGTGGTGTCGGCGTCGATGCGGGCGATGCGCACCGGGCTGCCGTCAGTCCGTAAAACGTGCGCCAACAACTCGCCCAGATGCTCTTCGAGCTGTTCGGTGCCGCGGCCAATGGGGGCGATGTCGGCGTTGCCACACTCGGGGCAGGCGCGTGGCACGCGCTCGGTCAGTCCGCAGTGGTGGCAGCGCAAGGTGCGGTCAATTTTGTGGAACACCCGAAACGCGCTGCAGTGCTTGCATTCGCTTTTCCAGCCGCAGTCGGCGCAGTGCAGCACGGGGGCATAGCCACGGCGGTTGAGCAGCAGCATGCATTGCTCGCCGCGCTGGACCCGCTCTTGGATGGCGGCGACCAACTGGGTGGACAGCACGGCGCGGCGCGGCTGTTTGTTCATGTCCACGCGCCTCACCTTGGGCAAAAGTGCTGTGCCAATGCGCGAGGGCATCAGCAGGCGTTGGTAACGACCGCCTGTATCTTCGGCATCGGCCGGCCGGCTGTGGTGCCAGCTTTCCAGCGAGGGCGTGGCCGAGGCCAGTAGCACCGGGGCCTTGTGCAATCTGCCCCGATACACCGCCAAGTCTCGCGCCGAATAACGTGCGCCCTCTTGCTGCTTGTAGCTGGGGTCGTGTTCTTCGTCGACCACGATCAGCTTCAGGTGCGGCATGGACGCAAAAATGGCCATGCGGGTGCCCAGCACGATGCGGGCGTGGCCCGCATGCGCGGCCAGCCAGCCCTTCAGGCGCTGGGCGGGCGTCATGCCGCTGTGCATGGACACCACGGCGTCGTTGCCAAAGCGGGCCTGTACCCGTTCTTCCAGCTGCGGCGTGAGGTTGATCTCCGGCACCATGAGCAAGGCCTGGTCTCGTGGGTCGGCGGCCAACATGCGTTCCACGGCCTGCAAATACACCTCGGTCTTGCCGCTGCCGGTGCTGCCAAACAACAAAAACGGCCCGGTGCCTGTGGCCATTTGCGCCAGCACGGCGCTTTGCTCGTCCGACAAGGCCGGGCCGGGCGTGGTGTTCACGGCGCGCTCGGTGTTTTGTTTTTTAAGGCGGCGGGCCAGTTGTTCGTTGCTCAGGTCGCGCAACTGGGGGGGCAAGGCCGACAACGCCACCTCGCCCAAAGAGCGCTGGTAATACTGGGCCGAGAACTGCACCAGTTGCCGCCAAGCTTCATCCAGCGGCGGTAAGCCTTCCAAAACACCCAACACGTCGCGCACATTGGATGCGGGCATGTCGGCCGGGGCATGGTCTTGAATCGCCCAGACCACGCCCAACACCTCGCGTGGGCCAAAAGGCACACGCACCAATTGGCCCGGTTGCACCAAAAATGGGCATCGGTAAGACAGCAAACCGCCCACCTGGCTGTGGGCGGGGGTCTGGACGGCGACGTCGATCCAGCAGGGTGTGCTCACAAGGTTTCCGGTGATTCGAGGTGGATTTGTGGGTATTGAAGGTTAGCCAACTTCTTGAAACAAGATGTAAGTCCTTGATTTTTCAGTACTTTGGGCTTGATCCAAAAAATCTGTGGATAACTTTGTTGAAAACTCGATTGGGATGCGCTGGAAGCCTTGAAAATCAAGCCTTCCAACAAATTGCCCATCCAATGTGCAAGATTAAAAGTCCAATCAAATCAATGACTTACAGATTGGGTGTTGGAAGGGGTTTGCTGCTGTGCAGCAAGCCTGTACTGCCAGAGTGGCTTTTTACTTTTGTGCATAAGTCAAGCGCTCAAAGACAAATATTTTGCAAATAAAGGCTTTTATCTGTCTTTTTTCTATGCTAAGAGCCGAAGACTTTCTGCGCGCCATGCTCACTTTTGGCGCATGGCCCGCGAATGGCTGTGCACCGCCTCCACCAACGCTGTCACATGCTCGGGTGGGGTGAATTGGCTGATGCCGTGGCCCAGGTTGAAGATGTGGGTGGGTCCGTTGGTGGTTTTGTCCGTGTGCGGCGTGCCAAAGCTGTCCAGCACGCGGCGCACCTCGGTGGCAATGTGCTCGGGTGGGGCAAACAGGATGTTGGGGTCGATGTTGCCTTGCAGTGCTTTGCCGGGGCCGCCGATCTCGCCGCCCACCAGGGCGCGTGCGCGGCCCAGGTTCATGGTCCAGTCCAAGCCCAGCACGTCGCAGTTCAGGCCCGCCATCTCGGGCAACCACAAGCCGCCGCCTTTGGTGAAGACGATGCTGGGGATGCGTTGGCCGTTGTGTTCGGTTTTGAGTTGGCTCAGCACGCGGGCTGTGTAGGCCAAGCTGAATTGCTGGAAGGCCCCATCGGCCAGCACGCCGCCCCAGCTGTCAAAAATCATGGCCGCTTGGGCACCGGCTTCGATTTGCGTGTTCAGGTACAGGGCCACGGCATCGGCGTTGATCTCCAGAATGCGGTGCATCAGGTCGGGGCGGCTGTACATCAAGGTTTTGACGTGGCGGTAGTCGTCCGAGCCTGCGCCTTCGACCATGTAGCAAGCCAGTGTCCAGGGGCTGCCGGAAAAGCCGATCAAAGGCACGCGGCCGTTCAGCGCTTTGCGGATGCTGGTGACTGCGTCGAAGACGTAGCGCAGCTTGTTCATGTCGGGTACGGCCAATTCGGCCACGGCGGCTTCGTTGCGCACGTTTTTGGCGAATTTGGGGCCTTCGCCCAAGGCGAAGCTCAGGCCCAGGCCCATGGCGTCGGGCACGGTGAGGATGTCACTGAAAAGAATCGCGGCATCCAGCGGGTAGCGCTCGAGCGGTTGCAAGGTGACTTCGGTGGCGTAGTCCACATTCGTCGCCAAGCCCATGAAGCTGCCTGCCTTGGCGCGGGTGTCGCGGTACTCAGGCAAATAGCGCCCGGCTTGGCGCATGAGCCAGACGGGCGTGTGGTCGGTGGCTTGGCGCAGACAGGCGCGCAAGAAGCTGTCGTTTTGGAGGGGGGCGAAAGAGCTCATGCCCTTATTGTGGCAGGCCCAGGCCGGGTTTTTCCGGCGTCACTTCCAGAGTCATTCGCGAGCAGGGGCTCGCGCCCACATGGAACCATCTGTGTGGCAGCTCAACGAGCCGGAAGTCCCTGCAAGGCGGTTTGCACTTCGGCCACGCTGAGCAGCTCCGACAACAACACGGGCGCACGGCCGGGCGCATAAACCGCATAAACCGGCACCCCGCTGCGGCCCAGTGCCGTCAGGGCTTGTGTGATGGCCGGGTCACGCCGCGTCCAGTCGGCCCGCATCAGCACCACTTGGCGTTGTGCAAACTGGGCCAGCAATTGCGCATCGGCCAAGGTGGTTTTTTTGTTGAATTGGCAGGTCACGCACCACGCGGCGGTGAAGTCCACAAACACCGGACGCCCAGCCGCCAGTTGGGCTTGCAGGGCCGCCTCAGACCAAGGCTGCCAAGTGTTGCTTGGCATGGCCTTGGAAGAGATGGGGTTCGATCCGGTCGTGCTGGCGCTGGCCACCGTGTCCATTGGGGCCTCGCGCAAAGCCAAAGGCAGCCAACTGTTGCCCAACCAGAGCAAAGTGGCCAAGGCCAGGCCACTCATCACCCAGCGCGTGCGTCCACTCAAGCCCAGCGCCCACACCAGCCAAGCCACCGTGAGCAGCAAAGCCAGCAGGCCGCTGGCCCCGTCGATGCCGGTTTGCTGACCCAGCACCCACAACAACCAAACGACGGTGGCCAACATCGGGAACGCCATGGCTTGGCGGAAAGTCACCATCCAAGCCCCGGGGCGCGGCAAGGCGCGGGCGATACCCGGCCACCAGCTGGCCGCCAGGTAAGGCAATGCCATGCCCACGCCCATGGCGGCAAACACCACCAAGGCTTGCCAAACCGGCAGCGCAATCGCCAAACCCAGCGACGCGCCCATGAAAGGCGCGGTGCAGGGCGAAGCCACGGCCACGGCCAGCACGCCCGACAAACCAGCGTTCACTGTGGGGTGGCGGCTTTGCAAAGACGCCAAGCTGCTGGGCAGCATCTGCCCGAATTCAAAAACACCTGCCAGGTTCAGGCCCAACAAGGTGAACAACAGCGCCAAGCCTGCCACCACGGGGGGCGATTGCAGTTGAAAGCCCCAGCCCAGCTGCTCGCCCGCCGCACGCAAGGCCAGCATCAGGCCGCCCAGCAACATGAAGGACAACACCACGCCCACCGTGTAGGCGATGCCCGCAGCACGGTGCTGCGCTGGCGAGGTGTCAGCCTTGGCAAAACCCAGCACCTTGATGGCCAGCACCGGGAACACGCAGGGCATCAGGTTGAGCATCAAGCCGCCGAGCAGTGCGCCCAAAATGGCCAGCGTCAGGCCCAAAGCGGTGGTGGTTGGGCTGGGCAAATTGGTGCTGGTATTTTTGGCGTTGTCGGCCAAGGCCTTGGCCAATGCCGTGGAGATCTCGGCAGGCGCAGCTTGTGTGACCGCAGGCCATGTGCCAGTGACGGGCGTGTCCATTTCAAAAGCCGGGCCCTTGGGGGCCAATTCCGGGCCCACCGCGATCACCCAGCGCATGGTTTTCGGGCTGTCACTGCGCTCTTCAGACAGCGGAATTTGTGCGCGCCACACCGCACCTTGCCAACTTTGTGACCAGCCTTTTTCTGGGCTTTGGCCTTGGCTTGCTAATTGGGCCGCGTTGTGCACCACAAGGGCCGTGATGGGGAAAGCACT
Source organism: Limnohabitans sp. 15K (assembly GCF_002778285.1). Lineage (GTDB taxonomy): Bacteria > Pseudomonadota > Gammaproteobacteria > Burkholderiales > Burkholderiaceae_C > Limnohabitans_A. The sequence continues at coordinate 1,278,271 of NZ_NESM01000001.1, read as the reverse complement.
CAAGGTTTGGCCGCGCCAGCCCACAGGCAGACCGTGCACCTGCAGGCGGAGGTGTTGTCCGTCCTCTGACACCGTGGTTTGGCCGCCAGTGACCCAGCTGCCGCCTTGGTTCAACTGGGGCAGAACTTGGGGGCTGAGCGCGCGGGCTGCATCAAACAGCGGTGCGCGCTGGATTTGCGGCGCGGCAGAGGGCAAGTTCAGCTCGAATTGGCCTTCTTGGGGGATGCACTCTTGGCGGCACACCAGCCAATCGGCGCGCAAGCGCAAGGGCAAGCCGCCCGCGGCCGGGAACTGGAAATGGGCACCGACGGTGACGGGCACGCGCAGCAGCAAACGGTCCTCATAGCCATAGTTGGCCAGCGTGCCGATCGGGATTTTCTTGGGCAAAGGCCAAGCAATGTCGCCGGCTTGCAAGCCGTCAGGCAGCTGCCAATTCAGCCGAGTGGGCAGACCTGAGTCGCCGGGGTTTTGCCAGTAAGTGTGCCAATGGGGCTGGTGCTCGATCTGCAGGCCCAGCCAAAAAGTGCTGCCGGCTTGAATGCCTTGGGGCGCGTGCACCAGCACCTCGGCCCGCACTTGGGTTGTCTTGACCACGTTGGCAGCTTTGGCCGCGCTGTCCAACAGCGTGCTGGTGGCGGGCAAGTTGGCAGCTGGGGTTTTGCTGGAAAAGAGCGAGCTCGTTTGCGCATCACTGGTCAGGGGCCACGCCGCCAAGAGACACAACAAGGCGATCAAAGCGACCCAGCCCTGCACCACAGTCTTGGGCAAAGCGGTGGCCTGGCCACGAGAAAACACGGAAACTTGCACGCCAATCCTTCTTTTTGGCCCCGAAATCTTCGTGCGGGGCAACTCAGCAGCACACTGCGAAAAGCACTGTACACGCCCGGGCTCCATTAAGATGCCGAACATGCAAAACCCTTCGCGTTTTTGGGCCGACTGGACCACCCTCGATTTTCAGGCTTTGGCGCCAGACCGTGCCATCGATCGGGCCATCGCCATCCTGCCCGTAGCAGCGACCGAGCAGCATGGCCCACACCTGCCGCTGTCGGTGGACACCGATTTGGTCAACGGCGTGGTGGCGGCTTGTTTGCCGCACTTGCCGGCTGACTTGCCGGCCTTGTTTTTGCCCACTCAGACGGTGGGTTTGAGCCCTGAGCATGCCCGTTTTGCCGGCACCTTGACGCTCAAGGCCGAAACCGTGATCCGCTTGTGGACCGACATCGGCGAGTCGGTGGCGGCCAGTGGCGTGAAAAAATTGGTGCTGCTCAACGCCCATGGCGGACAAGTGAGCGTGATGGACATCGTGGCGCGCGATTTGCGGGCACGGCTGGGCATGCTGGTCTACAGCGTGAGCTGGTTCAATTTGCCGCTGCGCGACGCGCAAGGCGGGGACGTGAATGCGCTGTTTCCCCCTGAAGAGCACCGATTTGGCGTGCATGCGGGCGACACCGAAACCTCGATGATGCTGGCGCTGCGCCCAGAGCGGGTGCGCATGGATTTGGCGCAAAACTTCCGTTCCACCTCGCAAGACCGCGCGGAGACTTTTGAAATTTTGGGCAACGGCAAAAGCGCCAAGCTGGGCTGGCAAATGCAGGATTACAACCGCCACGGTGCAGCGGGCAATGCGGCTGCCGCCACTGTCGAAAAAGGCCAGGCCTTGCTGGACGCCTCGGGTCGGGCGCTGGCGCAGTTGTTGGGTGAAATCGACCGCTTACCGCCTGGCACTTTGAGCGACCAAGTCGGCTGAGACCGCCCAGTTTTCAGAAACGGGGCAGCACCAACTCGCAGTGATCGCGGCTCACGCTTTTGGGGTATTCGCGGGTGGTGTCGATGCAACCGCCTTGTGCGTAAACACCTTGTGGGTCGCGCGGGCGCAGCATGCGTTCCAACACCTGGGTTCTGGCTGAAGGGTTGGCTTCGGTTTTTTCCACGAGCGCCTCCACCACCGATTCGTCCATGTGCAGCTTGCCTTCAGCGTCGGCATGAACGCCATCTTTCCAGTGGAAGATTTCGATGGCTTTGGATTCGAGTGTGTAAGGGGTGTCGCGCTTCCAGAAGTTGCTGAACAAGCCACCGCCCATATAGAGCACCCAAGAGCCTTCGTAGCCCATCACATCTGAAGACCGTTCGTCGGGGTTGCGAAACCACAAGCGGTCACCCGGCACATAAAAACGCGCAGGCAAGGGTTTGGCCATGCTGCCGTACTCGATCAGGTAGACCTCATGGAATTGACCCGACCGCACCGCGTGGACTTGATTGAGGCTTTGCAGCTGGTTCAGCAGTTCGGGATTTTCTGTTTTGAGCTCTTGTGCAATGCCCAGCAAAATCACGTACTCGGTGGCCCGGTAACAAGAAAAATCGTACAGCTTGCCTGTGACATCGGGCTGGGTGGCGGCTACCAATGCATCGACCAAGCAGCGACCGGGCTGCAAAATGAAACCGGCCTCATCACCACCGTCTTGCCAAAAGGCTTGAGGCCTTTCGGCAGCTTCGGTTTTGAAAGCCAAGGCGGTTTTTCGGGCGTCCAAAACCATGTTGCGCCGCACCCGGATGTGCGAGGTGAGCGAGTCGAGGCTGGCAAACTGAAAGCGGTGGGGGGAACCGAGCAAGGCCACCCAGATTTCGCGCTCCAAGGCCCATGCTTCGTCAGTCTGAGGGGTGTGCCCCAATTTGTCGTGCAAGCTCAAGGTGTCGTGGCCCGGCATGCACTGCGCTCTGAAGTCGGGGCGCAGCGTGCAAATCAGTGCGACTTGTGTGCCTTTCAAGGGCAAAGTCAAAGTTTGAACCGCCGAGGCCAGCGCCCACTCGTCCAGCAAAGTCGCCAAGCCGCTTGCAAGGCGGTCTGCATCGGCGGCTTGCAGGGCGGTGAGCTGGATGCCGCCCTCCAAGGACTGGAGGGCCAACCAGGCGATTGAGCTGTTCATGGCGCAATCTTGCCTGCAAATTGAAGGCTTATTGCCTAGGGAATGTACCAGTGGCCATTACCCTTGGTGCGGGTTTTTGGCTTCAGGCAAAGGTGATCCAGTCCTTGTGCGCGTCACTGTCCAGATGCGGCAAGGTGTTGTAGGTCAGCAGCATGTGGCGCTTGGGGTTGAACACAAACTCGGTCAGTGCCGTGTTGCGGATGCGCAGGTTCAGCTCGATGGTGGTTTCGGGCGGGGTGCCCAACACCCGGCCGACGGCGGTGGAGATGGGGCCGCCACTGGAGACGATCATCACGTCGCCTGAGTGGTTTTGCCGAACATGGTCGAGTGCGGCTTCGATACCTCCCACAAAGTCGGCATAGCTGGGCATGTCACGCGGCTGGGTGCGACCAGCCATCCAGGCTTGCAGCGCGTCGCGCAGCAGGCGAAAGTGGTGGCGGTAGAGCTCGGGTGTGTCGGGTTTGGCCAGTGGCTCGGGGTGCATGGACTCGATCAGCGCGTGGCTGTCGTATTCGTTCAGGCCTGGCCACACCGCCGGGGTGTGCGGCAGGCCTGCGCCTTCGGCAATGCCCTCCCAGGTTTGGCGGTGGCGTTTCAAGCTGCCCATCATGACGGCCTCGATGGGTTTGTCTTGCAGTTTGGGCCGCAGGTATTCACCCAAGCGCACCGCCTGTTGACGGCCCAGCGGGCTGAGTTGATCGTAGTCATCGGCCCCGAAAGAGGCTTGTCCGTGGCGGACCAAATAAAGTGTTCCCATGGTCTGCCATTGTGCGCAGATCAGGGACTTGCGACTGTCGCTGGGGTGATCAGCGGCGCACGTTGGGCGTCACAAGTGAACAAGGCCCGAGATGCAGCCGACCACATCGCCGCCCACCCAGACTTGGCCTTGCGTGTCTTGCGACAAAAACACTTGGCCCGCACGGCCCAATACCGTGCCTTGACGGGCGCTGTAAGTGTTGGGCATGTGGCCTTCGGCCATGAGCCATTGCGCCAGCGACGCATTGAGGCTGCCGGTGACCGGGTCTTCGGCGATGCCCACCGGGGCGGCAAAGGCACGCACTTCCAGATCGGTCGGGTCGTTGGTGATGCGGGTGGATGCCGCAAAGGCGCGGGCTTCGCGGTTGGCGCGGCGGATCAGGCCACCCTCTGCTGTTTGTCGCTTGGCCGCCACGCCGACTTTGGTGCCCAGCTTTTTCAGGGCGGCATGATCGGGCGTGAGTGCCAGCACCGTGTCCACATCGTTGATCAGCAGGCTCAGCCAGTGCGGGCCGTTGTTCAGGTGTTGGGCGGCGATGACTTCTGATGCATCCAGCCCCAAGGCCGCCAGCACAGGGGCAAGGTTTTCGGCCGAGATGTCCGAGCGGTTCAGTGGGGGCGCCGCAAAAGCCCAGCGCTCGCCCAGCTGCTTCAAAGTCACCAGGCCAACGCCGCATTCCTGCATCAGCACGCCAAGTTGCCGTGGCGTGTTGCCCGCCTTTAGCCAGGCGTGGGCCGTGCCCAGTGTGGGGTGGCCCGCAAAGGGCAACTCGGCCCCGGGCGTGAAGATTCGCACCCGGTAGTCAGCCCCACCCGCAGCGCCCTCGGGTGTGGGCGGCAACACAAATGTGGTTTCGCTCAGCTGCGTCCAGGCAGCAAAGGTTTGCATCTGCGCATCGCTCAAGCCTGTGCCATCCAACACCACGGCCAGCGGGTTGCCCAGAAATGCGGTGTCGGTGAAAACGTCAACTTGTTGGAAAGGACGGGCTTGCATCGTGCGCTCCAGATCAGGTGCTCAGAGTGACTCGCGGATCGCAGCGGCCAGCGCGGTCATGCCGGTGTTGATCTGGTCGACGGTGGCGGTCACAAACGACAGGCGCAAGGTGCTCTCGTCGGCACCCTCGGCATAAAAAGCCGAGCCCGGCACAAAGGCCACGCCTTTGTCGACGGCCTTGGCCAGCAGCGGAATGGCTTTGAGGCCCTTGGGCAGTTGCACCCAGAGAAACATGCCACCCACCGGGCGGTTCCAGGTCAGGCCCAGGCCTGCCATTTCGCGGTCGAGCGCGGCCAGCATGGCTTCGCACTGCTGCTTGTACAGGGCGCGAATGGTGGGCACATGGCGTTCGATGAAGCCGTCTTTGAGCACTTCGGCCACCACGCGCTGGTTGAAGCTGGGCGTGTGCAGATCGGCCGCTTGTTTCGCTTGCAAGAGCTTGGGGTACAGCGCGGTGGGCGCGACCAAATAACCCAGGCGCAGGCCGGGAGCCAAAATTTTGGAGAACGAGCCCAGGTAAACGCTCCCATCAGGGTGGCGCGAACTGAGCGAGGGTCCGGGCGGCGCGTCAAACCACAGGTCGCCGTAGGGGTTGTCCTCGATGATGGGCAAGCCAGACTCGACAGCCACCTGCGCCACGGCGGCACGGCGCGCTTCGGTCATGGTGCGGCCCGTGGGGTTCTGGAAGTTGGGCAGCAGGTACACAAAGCGGGCCTTGTCCGCGCCGGTGCCCACTTTGGTCCGCAGGTCGTCGGCGTCCACACCATGCTCATCGCTGTCCACGCTCACCACCGTGGGCTCCATGGGCGTGAAAGCTTGCAGTGCGCCCAGGTAAGTGGGGGTTTCGACCAGGATGCGGCTGCCTGCGTCGATCAGGATTTTGGCGACCAGGTCCAGGCCTTGCTGGCTGCCGGTGGTGATCAGCACCTGGTCGGGGCTGACCTTCATGCCCTGCTTGAGCAGGTCTTGCGCGACCCATTCGCGCAGTGGTGCGTAGCCTTCGCTGGCGGCGTATTGCAGGGCGGCTTTGCCGTCATCCCGCAGCACGCGCTCACTGGCTTCGCGCATGGCATCGATCGGGAAGGTCAGGGGCGAGGGCAGACCGCCTGCAAAGCTGATAATGCCGGGCTTTTCGGTGACTTTCAGGATCTCGCGGATCACCGAGGGGTTCATTTTTTCGGCGCGTTGGGCCATTTGCCAGTTCATGCGTTGCTCCTCAATTTTTTGTTCAGTTCGATTTGGGGGTGTTGGCCATGCGCCGCCCCATGAAAACGGTGGTCACCACCAGCAGGGCAAAGCCCAAGGTCATGGCGTCCAGTGATTCTCCCAGCAAAGGCACGGCCGCCAAAATGCTGATGAAAGGTTGCAGCAATTGCAGCTGGCTCACCCGCAGCGGGCCGCCCAGCGACAGGCCGCGGAACCAGGCAAAAAAGCCCGCCCACATGGAGAACATACCCACATACATCAGGGCCAGCCAAGAAGCCGGGGCGATGGCGTTGTCGGGCCAGGTCAGCCAGGCTCCGGGCAGCGTGATGGGCAGTGCCATCACACAAACCCAGCTGATGACTTTTTCAGCGCCCATGCTGGCCGTGACTTTGGCCCCGGCCACATAGCCCAGCGAGGCGGCCACCACAGCGCCCAGCAGCAGAGTGTCAGCCCAGGTCAGGCCAAAACCGTGCCCAAGCTGTGATGCGCGCAGCAGACTGTAAACCGCGACCAGGGCGCTGCCCAAAGCGGCAAACACCCAAAAACCCAGGCGTGCGCGTTGATGCATGAGCCAAGCGGCTGCCGCGGCAGTGGCCAGTGGCAGCAAAGCGGTGATGACGGCGGCATGGCTGGCTGTGACGTGGCGCAGCGCCCAACCCAAGAGCAAGGGGTAACCGATCACGTTGCCCGCGAGCGCCAGCAGCAAGGGGCCACGTTGCACCGGGGTGGGGCGTGGGGCACGCACAGCCAACAGGTAAACGAGCGACAGGCTTCCGGCCAGCGCGGCCCGCGCCCAGGTCACAAACCAGGGTGACATTTGTGGTGCGTCCACCGTGCCGGTGGCCAGGCGCGTCATGGGCAAGGTGAGCCCAAAAATGACGACGCCCAGAAACCCCAGCCAAAGGCCCAGGTTCTCGCGGTGTTGAGGGGTGTTGTTCATGCGGGCATCAGCCAGCGCTTTGGCGCAAGCCGTTCAGAATCCACAAAGCTGTGGCCACCAGCGCCACCGACATGCAGCGGTTGAACATCAACAAGCGGCGGCCGTGAGCCAGCCAGTGCCGCAGCATCGAGCCCGCCACCGCATAGGTCAGGTTGCTGAAAAAACCATAGGCCACCATGATGGGCAAGAGCATCAATGTGCGCTGTGCCGCGTCTTCGCGTCCAGCCACCCAACCCGCGACGATCGCAAGCGCCAACATCCAGGCCTTGATGTTGAGAAACTGCAGACCCACGCCCTGCACAAAACCCACTTGCAGTTTGGCGCTGTCGGCCTGTTGCAAGCTGCCGCTTTGCCACAAACGCGAGGCCAGCCACATCAAATAACCCGTGCCCAGCGTCACGATGCCCCAGCGCAAGGGCGGAAAGGCCACCACCAAACCGCCCAACCCCGTGGCGCACAGGGCAAACAAAATGCCCCAGCCCACAGGCACCGCACAGACAAAGCGCATGGCCCGGCGCAGGCCGTGGTTGGCGGCCATGGCGGTCGACAGCGTGGTATTGGGCCCGGGCGTGAAGCTGCTCACCGTGGCGAGCACAAGCAGGGCGCTGAGTTCGGAAGAGGTCATGGGTTTGTTGTCGTATGAAGTGAGGCCCTACGGGCGCTTCGGGCTTGCGCTTCAACGTGCCGACAGAATTTCCCAGCGCTCCATGGCCGTCAGCAGCAGCTCGTCGAGTTCGGTGTCGCGTCGGAACAGTTGCTGCGCAAGACCTGGGTCGCGCTGGTAAACGCTGCCGTCGGCCAGTTGGGCGCGGGTCTGAGCCTGTTCTTTTTCAAGGGTTTCAATCTTGGCGGGCAGTTCTGCCAGTTCGCGCTGCTCTTTGTAGCTGAGCTTGCTGCGCGCCGGGGCGGTGGTCACGGTCGCTGCAGCTGCTGGGGCAGTGACGGCGGCGGCCACGGGTGGTGTCGAGCCGCTGCGTTGCGCCGCTTGGGCCCGAATGGCCTGAGCGCGCTTGGACTGGACCAGCCAGTCCTGCACCGAGCCTTCGTATTCGCGCCAGAAACCAGGCTGGTCCGGGGCACTTTCGCAGGCGATGATGCCGGTCACCACGTTGTCCATAAAGGCGCGGTCGTGGCTGACCAGAAACACGGTGCCTTCGTAGGTTTGCAGCAGCTCTTCGAGCAGCTCCAGGGTTTCGATGTCCAGGTCGTTGGTTGGTTCGTCCAGCACCAGCACGTTGGCTGGACGGGCGAACAAGCGGGCCAGCAGCAGTCGGTTGCGTTCTCCACCCGAAAGTGAGCGCACCGGCGAGGTCCCGCGTGCAGGCGAGAACAAAAAGTCGCCGAGATAGCTCTTGACGTGCTGGCGCTTGTTGCCAATCTCGATCCATTCGCTGCCGGGGCTGATGAAGTCTTCGAGCGTGGCGTCCAGGTCCAGTGCGTCGCGCATTTGGTCGAAGTAGGCCACTTCCATCTTGGTGCCACGGCGCACTTCGCCGCTGTCGGCTTCCAGCTCGCCCAAAATGAGTTTGAGCAAGGTGGTTTTGCCCGCGCCGTTGGGGCCCAGCAAGCCGATCTTGTCGCCGCGCAGCAAAGTGCCGGTGAATTTTTGGATGACGGTGCGCACGCTGCCGTCCGGCTGGGTGAAGCTTTTGGTCACGTCGGTCAGTTCGGCCACCAACTTGCCGCTCGGCACGCCAGAGGCCACTTCCATCTTCACGTTGCCCACTTTTTCACGGCGTGCGGCGCGTTCGCCGCGCAGGTTCTGCAATCGCGTGATGCGGCTTTGGCTGCGGGTTCGGCGTGCTTCCACGCCCTTGCGGATCCAAATTTCTTCTTGGGCCAGCAGTTTGTCGGCCTTGGCCTGAATCACGGCTTCTTGAGCGAGTTGCTCTTCTTTTTGCACTTGGTAGGCGGCGTAGTTGCCCGGATAAGGGCGCAGCTTGCCGCGGTCCAATTCCACAATGCGGGTGGCGATGCGGTCCAAAAACGCGCGGTCGTGGGTGATGGCGATCACGCTGCCCTTGAAGTCGATCAACAAGTCTTCCAACCAGGTGATGGCGTTCAGGTCCAGGTGGTTGGTGGGCTCATCTAATAAGAGCACGTCAGGGCGGGTCACCAAAGCTTGCGCCAAGGCCACACGCTTGCGCATGCCGCCAGACAGAGATTGCACGATTGCATTGGGGTCCAATTGCAGGCGCTGCAGTGTTTCGTCCAGCCGCTGCTCCCAGCCCCAACCATCGCGAGATTCAATTTGCCCTTGCAAAGTGTCCAGGTCACCCCTGCTGTGGGTGTAATCGTCGATCCATTGCACCACTTCGGCCAAGCCTTCGCGCACAGACTCAAAAATGGTGTGCTCAGGCACCAAAATGGGCTCCTGAGCCACATAGGCGATGCGAACGCCTTGCTGCAAATGCAGATTGCCGTCGTCAGGGCGCTCCATGCCCGCCAGTATCTTGAGTAAGGACGATTTGCCTGTGCCGTTGCGACCAATCAAGCCGATACGCTCAGACGTCTCCAAAGAGAAGTCGGCGTGATCGAGGAGGGCGACGTGGCCAAAAGCCAAGGACGCGTTCAAGAGTGTGAGTAAAGCCATGGGCCCATTATCCGGGTGAGGAAGCACGAAACTTTCACAAAGACATCAAAAAACCTGCCAAGGTCTAAAAAGCTGTGCCATAATCGAGGGCTTCGCTGCACACAAGTGAGGTTTTCGAAAGAGGCCAAGGAAGCACAGTGAAGGGGTTGATGAAATGATCTTGGTGATCTAAGAAATTTTCAAAAACTTGACGCAGCGCTAAAAACTGTGTCATAATTCAAGGCTTCGCTGATCGCAGCGTAGCAAGATAAGGTGATGAAAGTTGCCTAGGTTCTTTAAAAATATACAGCCGATAAGCGTGGGCGTTTGATGGTGATTGCCAAGTTCTTCGGAACTTAGCTTTAATTAGCTAACAAACGCTCATGAAGTAAAAAAGATGTGGAAATCAGAGATGGTGACCACGTCGATTCCAATTTATGAGTTGCTCGAAAGAGCGAAAAAAATCAAGATCGAACTATAGAGTTTGATCCTGGCTCAGATTGAACGCTGGCGGAATGCTTTACACATGCAAGTCGAACGGTAGAGGGGGCAACCCCTTGAGAGTGGCGAACGGGTGAGTAATATATCGGAACGTGCCCAGTCGTGGGGGATAACGTAGCGAAAGTTACGCTAATACCGCATACGATCTAAGGATGAAAGCGGGGGATCGCAAGACCTCGCGCGATTGGAGCGGCCGATATCAGATTAGGTAGTTGGTGGGGTAAAGGCTCACCAAGCCAACGATCTGTAGCTGGTCTGAGAGGACGACCAGCCACACTGGAACTGAGACACGGTCCAGACTCCTACGGGAGGCAGCAGTGGGGAATTTTGGACAATGGACGCAAGTCTGATCCAGCCATTCCGCGTGCAGGATGAAGGCCCTCGGGTTGTAAACTGCTTTTGTACGGAACGAAAAGGTTTCTCTTAATACGAGGAGCTCATGACGGTACCGTAAGAATAAGCACCGGCTAACTACGTGCCAGCAGCCGCGGTAATACGTAGGGTGCAAGCGTTAATCGGAATTACTGGGCGTAAAGCGTGCGCAGGCGGTTATATAAGACAGATGTGAAATCCCCGGGCTCAACCTGGGAACTGCATTTGTGACTGTATAGCTAGAGTACGGTAGAGGGGGATGGAATTCCGCGTGTAGCAGTGAAATGCGTAGATATGCGGAGGAACACCGATGGCGAAGGCAATCCCCTGGACCTGTACTGACGCTCATGCACGAAAGCGTGGGGAGCAAACAGGATTAGATACCCTGGTAGTCCACGCCCTAAACGATGTCAACTGGTTGTTGGGTCTTCACTGACTCAGTAACGAAGCTAACGCGTGAAGTTGACCGCCTGGGGAGTACGGCCGCAAGGTTGAAACTCAAAGGAATTGACGGGGACCCGCACAAGCGGTGGATGATGTGGTTTAATTCGATGCAACGCGAAAAACCTTACCCACCTTTGACATGTACGGAAGTCGCTAGAGATAGCTTCGTGCTCGAAAGAGAACCGTAACACAGGTGCTGCATGGCTGTCGTCAGCTCGTGTCGTGAGATGTTGGGTTAAGTCCCGCAACGAGCGCAACCCTTGTCATTAGTTGCTACATTCAGTTGGGCACTCTAATGAGACTGCCGGTGACAAACCGGAGGAAGGTGGGGATGACGTCAAGTCCTCATGGCCCTTATAGGTGGGGCTACACACGTCATACAATGGCTGGTACAAAGGGTTGCCAACCCGCGAGGGGGAGCTAATCCCATAAAACCAGTCGTAGTCCGGATCGCAGTCTGCAACTCGACTGCGTGAAGTCGGAATCGCTAGTAATCGTGGATCAGAATGTCACGGTGAATACGTTCCCGGGTCTTGTACACACCGCCCGTCACACCATGGGAGCGGGTCTCGCCAGAAGTAGTTAGCCTAACCGCAAGGAGGGCGATTACCACGGCGGGGTTCGTGACTGGGGTGAAGTCGTAACAAGGTAGCCGTATCGGAAGGTGCGGCTGGATCACCTCCTTTCTGGAAACTGCAATCTAAATTGAACGCTCACACTTATCGGTTGTTGGAAGGCAAGTCGCTGACGGCTTGGGCATAAAGCCTAGTCGTTGAGCATCGACTTGGGTCTGTAGCTCAGTTGGTTAGAGCACTGTGTTGATAACGCAGGGGTCGTTGGTTCGAGACCAACCAGACCCACCAATCCTTCTGAAGACAGGTGCTGAAGAGCGCTAAGGGTAAGACAACGGGGGATTAGCTCAGCTGGGAGAGCACCTGCTTTGCAAGCAGGGGGTCGTCGGTTCGATCCCGTCATCCTCCACCAATATCTGGATAGAACTTATCAAAGGTTTTGATCTCATTCAAAACAAAAGAGGCTTTGCATGGTGATGCATAAGGCTTTTTTTGTGTTGATTGATATTGATCGATTAACAAGTGTCGCAAGACACACGGCTGTTCTTTAAAAATTCATAGAGTCGAATCAGAGTTGCCAGGGGAAACCGCACATTCGTAAAGGTTTAGTGCGGACCGTGCCCCTGGTGACAATTTTTTGATTGCGTCAAAACGAATATTCAAACGACGTTTGAAATTCAAGTAAAGACGAATTGTTCTATTGATATTGGATGGAGACATCCTGTGTTGAGGAATTATTCATTTACGGCATAACGCGTCAGGTGAAAGACCTGACAGACATTCCTTGAAAATAACGATGGGTTCTCGCAAGAGAGTTCAAAGTTATAGGGTCAAGTGAATAAGAGCATGTGGTGGATGCCTTGGCAATGATAGGCGACGAAAGACGTGAAAGCCTGCGATAAGCTTCGGGGAGCTGGCAAATAAGCTTTGATCCGGAGATTTCTGAATGGGGAAACCCACCCTTAGGGGTATCGCATGATGAATACATAGTCATGCGAGGCGAACCGGGTGAACTGAAACATCTCAGTAGCTCGAGGAAAAGACATCAACCGAGATTCCGAAAGTAGTGGCGAGCGAAATCGGAAGAGCCTGTTAGTGATAGCGCAATTGTTAGCAAAGCGGCATGGAAAGGCCGACCATAGTGGGTGATAGTCCCGTATGCGAAAACAAATGTGTGGTACTGAGCTAACGACAAGTAGGGCGGGACACGAGAAATCCTGTCTGAATATGGGGGGACCATCCTCCAAGGCTAAATACTCATCATTGACCGATAGTGAACAAGTACCGTGAGGGAAAGGCGAAAAGAACCCCGGGAGGGGAGTGAAATAGATCCTGAAACCGCATGCTTACAAAAAGTAGGAGCCTCGAAAGGGGTGACTGCGTACCTTTTGTATAATGGGTCAGCGACTTACATTCAGTGGCAAGGTTAACCGAATAGGGAAGCCGTAGAGAAATCGAGTCCGAATAGGGCGATCAGTCGCTGGGTGTAGACCCGAAACCAAGTGATCTATCCATGGGCAGGATGAAGGTGCCGTAACAGGTACTGGAGGTCCGAACCGACTAATGTTGCAAAATTAGCGGATGACCTGTGGATAGGGGTGAAAGGCTAAACAAACTTGGAAATAGCTGGTTCTCTCCGAAAACTATTTAGGTAGTGCCTCAAGTATTACCATCGGGGGTAGAGCACTGTTTTGGCTAGGGGGTCATGGCGACTTACCAAACCAAGGCAAACTCCGAATACCGATGAGTACAGCTTGGGAGACAGAGCACCGGGTGCTAACGTCCGGACTCAAGAGGGAAACAACCCAGACCGCCAGCTAAGGTCCCTAAAATTGGCTAAGTGGGAAACGAAGTGGGAAGGCTAAAACAGTCAGGATGTTGGCTTAGAAGCAGCCATCATTTAAAGAAAGCGTAATAGCTCACTGATCGAGTCGTCCTGCGCGGAAGATGTAACGGGGCTAAGCCAGTTACCGAAGCTGCGGATTTGCAATTTATTGCAAGTGGTAGGAGAGCGTTCTGTAGGCCTGTGAAGGTGGTGGTGTAAACCCTGCTGGAGGTATCAGAAGTGCGAATGCTGACATGAGTAGCGTTAAAGGGGGTGAAAAGCCCCCTCGCCGTAAGCGCAAGGTTTTCTACGCAACGTTCATCGGCGTAGAGTGAGTCGGCCCCTAAGGCGAGGCAGAGATGCGTAGCTGATGGGAAACAGGTCAATATTCCTGTACCGATTACAAGTGCGATGTGGGGACGGAGAAGGTTAGCTCAGCCAACTGTTGGATATGTTGGTTCAAGCCTGTAGTCATGCCTGGTAGGCAAATCCGCCGGGCTAAGATGAGGGGTGATAACGAGTGTGCTTGCACACGAAGTGAGTGATACCCTGCTTCCAGGAAAAGCCACTAAGCTTCAGCTTGTAATTGACCGTACCGCAAACCGACACTGGTGCGCGAGATGAGTATTCTAAGGCGCTTGAGAGAACTCAGGAGAAGGAACTCGGCAAATTGATACCGTAACTTCGGGAGAAGGTATGCCCCTATTAGGTGAACTTGAACAAAGGGAGCCGAACGGGGTTGCAAAAAATCGGTGGCTGCGACTGTTTAATAAAAACACAGCACTCTGCAAACACGAAAGTGGACGTATAGGGTGTGACGCCTGCCCGGTGCTGGAAGATTAAATGATGGGGTGCAAGCTCTTGATTGAAGTCCCAGTAAACGGCGGCCGTAACTATAACGGTCCTAAGGTAGCGAAATTCCTTGTCGGGTAAGTTCCGACCTGCACGAATGGCGTAACGATGGCCACACTGTCTCCTCCTGAGACTCAGCGAAGTTGAAATGTTTGTGATGATGCAATCTCCCCGCGGAAAGACGGAAAGACCCCATGAACCTTTACTGTAGCTTTGTATTGGACTTTGAACAGATCTGTGTAGGATAGGTGGGAGGCTTTGAAGCGAGGTCGCTAGATCTCGTGGAGCCAACGTTGAAATACCACCCTGGTGTGTTTGAGGTTCTAACCTAGGTCCATTATCTGGATCGGGGACAGTGCATGGTAGGCAGTTTGACTGGGGCGGTCTCCTCCCAAAGCGTAACGGAGGAGTTCGAAGGTACGCTAGTTACGGTCGGACATCGTGATAATAGTGCAATGGCATAAGCGTGCTTAACTGCGAGACTGACAAGTCGAGCAGATACGAAAGTAGGACATAGTGATCCGGTGGTTCTGTATGGAAGGGCCATCGCTCAACGGATAAAAGGTACTCTGGGGATAACAGGCTGATACCGCCCAAGAGTTCATATCGACGGCGGTGTTTGGCACCTCGATGTCGGCTCATCTCATCCTGGGGCTGTAGCCGGTCCCAAGGGTATGGCTGTTCGCCATTTAAAGAGGTACGTGAGCTGGGTTTAAAACGTCGTGAGACAGTTTGGTCCCTATCTTCCGTGGGCGCTGCAGATTTGAGGAAGCCTGCTCCTAGTACGAGAGGACCGGAGTGGACACACCTCTGGTGTATCGGTTGTCACGCCAGTGGCATTGCCGAGTAGCTAAGTGTGGAAGAGATAACCGCTGAAAGCATCTAAGCGGGAAACTCGTTTCAAGATGAGATCTGCCGGGGCCTTGAGCCCCCTAAAGAGTCGTTCAAGACCAGGACGTTGATAGGCAGGGTGTGGAAGCGCAGTAATGCGTTAAGCTAACCTGTACTAATTGCTCGTGAGGCTTGACCCTATAACTTTGATCACACATTGAAAGATGTGCATTGGTCAAGGAAGTTATGCCAAGTTGACGCATTCAAAAAAGGCTGAAAAGCCTGAGCGAGAGCTCAAAATCTGATTCGAAACTCTATGAATTCGTTGTCTTGATTTGATCAAGATGACAACAAGTTATGCCTGATGACCATAGCAAGTTGGTACCACTCCTTCCCATCTCGAACAGGACCGTGAAACGACTTAGCGCCGATGATAGTGCGGATTCCCGTGTGAAAGTAGGACATCGTCAGGCTTCTAACAGCCCAAAACGCCTCACCTAACGGTGGGGCGTTTTCTTTAGAAGACATCAAAAATCTTTTAAAGAAAGCGCAAAAGCGTGATATAATGGAAGGCTTCGCTGATCGCAGCGTAGCAAGATAAGGTGATGAGAGTTGCCTAGGTTCTTTAAAAATATACAGCCGATAAGCGTGGGCGTTTGATGGTGATTGCCAAGTTCTTCGGAACTTAGCTTTAATTAGCTAACAAACGCTCATGAAGTAAAAAAGATGTGGAAATCAGAGATGGTGACCACGTCGATTCCAATTTATGAGTTGCTCGAAAGAGCGAAAAAAATCAAGATCGAAC
Source organism: Limnohabitans sp. 15K (assembly GCF_002778285.1). Lineage (GTDB taxonomy): Bacteria > Pseudomonadota > Gammaproteobacteria > Burkholderiales > Burkholderiaceae_C > Limnohabitans_A. The sequence goes on along the minus strand of NZ_NESM01000001.1, from coordinate 1,262,677 downwards.
TATAGAGTTTGATCCTGGCTCAGATTGAACGCTGGCGGAATGCTTTACACATGCAAGTCGAACGGTAGAGGGGGCAACCCCTTGAGAGTGGCGAACGGGTGAGTAATATATCGGAACGTGCCCAGTCGTGGGGGATAACGTAGCGAAAGTTACGCTAATACCGCATACGATCTAAGG
>NZ_NESM01000001.1:0-1260000 GCF_002778285.1 Limnohabitans sp. 15K | reverse complement strand
TGACCGATAGTGAACAAGTACCGTGAGGGAAAGGCGAAAAGAACCCCGGGAGGGGAGTGAAATAGATCCTGAAACCGCATGCTTACAAAAAGTAGGAGCCTCGAAAGGGGTGACTGCGTACCTTTTGTATAATGGGTCAGCGACTTACATTCAGTGGCAAGGTTAACCGAATAGGGAAGCCGTAGAGAAATCGAGTCCGAATAGGGCGATCAGTCGCTGGGTGTAGACCCGAAACCAAGTGATCTATCCATGGGCAGGATGAAGGTGCCGTAACAGGTACTGGAGGTCCGAACCGACTAATGTTGCAAAATTAGCGGATGACCTGTGGATAGGGGTGAAAGGCTAAACAAACTTGGAAATAGCTGGTTCTCTCCGAAAACTATTTAGGTAGTGCCTCAAGTATTACCATCGGGGGTAGAGCACTGTTTTGGCTAGGGGGTCATGGCGACTTACCAAACCAAGGCAAACTCCGAATACCGATGAGTACAGCTTGGGAGACAGAGCACCGGGTGCTAACGTCCGGACTCAAGAGGGAAACAACCCAGACCGCCAGCTAAGGTCCCTAAAATTGGCTAAGTGGGAAACGAAGTGGGAAGGCTAAAACAGTCAGGATGTTGGCTTAGAAGCAGCCATCATTTAAAGAAAGCGTAATAGCTCACTGATCGAGTCGTCCTGCGCGGAAGATGTAACGGGGCTAAGCCAGTTACCGAAGCTGCGGATTTGCAATTTATTGCAAGTGGTAGGAGAGCGTTCTGTAGGCCTGTGAAGGTGGTGGTGTAAACCCTGCTGGAGGTATCAGAAGTGCGAATGCTGACATGAGTAGCGTTAAAGGGGGTGAAAAGCCCCCTCGCCGTAAGCGCAAGGTTTTCTACGCAACGTTCATCGGCGTAGAGTGAGTCGGCCCCTAAGGCGAGGCAGAGATGCGTAGCTGATGGGAAACAGGTCAATATTCCTGTACCGATTACAAGTGCGATGTGGGGACGGAGAAGGTTAGCTCAGCCAACTGTTGGATATGTTGGTTCAAGCCTGTAGTCATGCCTGGTAGGCAAATCCGCCGGGCTAAGATGAGGGGTGATAACGAGTGTGCTTGCACACGAAGTGAGTGATACCCTGCTTCCAGGAAAAGCCACTAAGCTTCAGCTTGTAATTGACCGTACCGCAAACCGACACTGGTGCGCGAGATGAGTATTCTAAGGCGCTTGAGAGAACTCAGGAGAAGGAACTCGGCAAATTGATACCGTAACTTCGGGAGAAGGTATGCCCCTATTAGGTGAACTTGAACAAAGGGAGCCGAACGGGGTTGCAAAAAATCGGTGGCTGCGACTGTTTAATAAAAACACAGCACTCTGCAAACACGAAAGTGGACGTATAGGGTGTGACGCCTGCCCGGTGCTGGAAGATTAAATGATGGGGTGCAAGCTCTTGATTGAAGTCCCAGTAAACGGCGGCCGTAACTATAACGGTCCTAAGGTAGCGAAATTCCTTGTCGGGTAAGTTCCGACCTGCACGAATGGCGTAACGATGGCCACACTGTCTCCTCCTGAGACTCAGCGAAGTTGAAATGTTTGTGATGATGCAATCTCCCCGCGGAAAGACGGAAAGACCCCATGAACCTTTACTGTAGCTTTGTATTGGACTTTGAACAGATCTGTGTAGGATAGGTGGGAGGCTTTGAAGCGAGGTCGCTAGATCTCGTGGAGCCAACGTTGAAATACCACCCTGGTGTGTTTGAGGTTCTAACCTAGGTCCATTATCTGGATCGGGGACAGTGCATGGTAGGCAGTTTGACTGGGGCGGTCTCCTCCCAAAGCGTAACGGAGGAGTTCGAAGGTACGCTAGTTACGGTCGGACATCGTGATAATAGTGCAATGGCATAAGCGTGCTTAACTGCGAGACTGACAAGTCGAGCAGATACGAAAGTAGGACATAGTGATCCGGTGGTTCTGTATGGAAGGGCCATCGCTCAACGGATAAAAGGTACTCTGGGGATAACAGGCTGATACCGCCCAAGAGTTCATATCGACGGCGGTGTTTGGCACCTCGATGTCGGCTCATCTCATCCTGGGGCTGTAGCCGGTCCCAAGGGTATGGCTGTTCGCCATTTAAAGAGGTACGTGAGCTGGGTTTAAAACGTCGTGAGACAGTTTGGTCCCTATCTTCCGTGGGCGCTGCAGATTTGAGGAAGCCTGCTCCTAGTACGAGAGGACCGGAGTGGACACACCTCTGGTGTATCGGTTGTCACGCCAGTGGCATTGCCGAGTAGCTAAGTGTGGAAGAGATAACCGCTGAAAGCATCTAAGCGGGAAACTCGTTTCAAGATGAGATCTGCCGGGGCCTTGAGCCCCCTAAAGAGTCGTTCAAGACCAGGACGTTGATAGGCAGGGTGTGGAAGCGCAGTAATGCGTTAAGCTAACCTGTACTAATTGCTCGTGAGGCTTGACCCTATAACTTTGATCACACATTGAAAGATGTGCATTGGTCAAGGAAGTTATGCCAAGTTGACGCATTCAAAAAAGGCTGAAAAGCCTGAGCGAGAGCTCAAAATCTGATTCGAAACTCTATGAATTCGTTGTCTTGATTTGATCAAGATGACAACAAGTTATGCCTGATGACCATAGCAAGTTGGTACCACTCCTTCCCATCTCGAACAGGACCGTGAAACGACTTAGCGCCGATGATAGTGCGGATTCCCGTGTGAAAGTAGGACATCGTCAGGCTTCTAACAGCCCAAAACGCCTCACCTAACGGTGGGGCGTTTTACTTTGTGCGAAGCATTTCTGCATCCCCCCTTTCCCTCTCCTTCTTTCGTTTTCTACGGGTTACTCCCTGATTGACCGTACGTTCATTCACCTCAATACTTGAGGTTTGAAATATATAGGCCTTAATCAATGGCCTGTGCGGTCTATAGCAAAGAGAACGATCATGAAAATTGTGTGTATTGGTGGTGGTCCTTCGGGTTTGTACTTTGCGTTGCTGATGAAAAAGCTTGGCCTACACCACGACATCACCGTGGTGGAGCGCAACAAGCCCTACGACACTTTTGGTTGGGGCGTGGTGTTTTCGGACCAGACGCTAGAGAACATGCGTGAATGGGACAAAGAAACAGCCGCTGAGGTAGAGCAAGCCTTTAACCATTGGGATGACATCGAGCTGCACTTCAAAGACCATGTGATTCGCTCTGGCGGTCACGGCTTTGTGGGCATCGGACGGAAGAAGTTGCTCAACATCTTGCAAGAGCGCTGTGAGCAAGTGGGCGTCAAGCTCCTGTTCGAACAAGACGTGAGTTCAGATCTGGACTTTCCCGATGCAGATCTGATCATCGCCAGCGATGGCGTCAACTCGCGTGTGCGCAGCCGCACACCAGAAATTTTTGAACCCGACATCGTCACCCGTCCTAACCGTTTCATCTGGTTGGGCACCAACCGCCAATACGACGCCTTCACCTTTTTGTTCGAAAAGACAGAGCATGGCTGGTTTCAGGCTCACGTCTACAAATTCGACAACCAGACTTCCACCTTCATCGTCGAGTGCCCCGAACACGTTTGGCTGGCGCACGGTTTGGACAAGGCCGATCAAGACGCGTCGATTGCCTTCTGTGAAAAGCTCTTTGCTAAGAATCTGCAAGGCGAGAAGCTGATGACCAACGCCCGCCACCTGCGTGGCTCGGCGTGGCTCAACTTCCAGCGCGTCAAGTGCGCCAACTGGTCACACTTCAACGGCAACAGCCATGTGGTGCTGATGGGCGACGCGGTGCACACCGCGCACTTTGCCATCGGCTCGGGCACCAAGCTCGCGCTCGAAGACGCGATTGAGTTGGTGCGCCAGTTCAAGGCGCTGGGCGACACCGCTGACCGCATCCCTGAAGTGCTGAAACATTACCAAGCCGTGCGCGAGATCGATGTGATCCGCCTGCAAAACGCCGCTTGGAACGCGATGGAATGGTTTGAGGTGTGCGGCGAGCGCTACTGCGACCAGCTCGAACCCGAGCAGTTCATGTACTCCATGCTCACCCGCAGCCAGCGCATCAGCCATGAGAATTTGCGCCTGCGCGACAAAGCCTGGCTGGAAGGTTACGAGGCCTGGTTTGCGGGCCGCACAGCGAAGCCGGGCATTCGTCCTCCCATGTTCACGCCTTACACCCAACGCTCGGTCACGCTCAAGAACCGCGTGGTGGTATCGCCCATGGCGCAATACATGGCCGTGGACGGCCGCGTGGGCGACGACCACCTGGTGCACCTGGGCGCACGCGCCATGGGCGGTGCCGGGCTGGTGATGGTCGAGATGACCGCGCCCAGCGCCGACGGCCGCATCACCCACGGTTGCCCGGGGCTGTGGAATGAGCAGCAGACCACCGACTTTGCAAGAATAGTGGACTGGGTGCATGCCAAGTCTGACGCCAAGATCGGCTTGCAGATCGGTCACGCTGGGCCCAAAGGCTCGACCTGCCGACCTTGGCAAGGCGCGGGCATGGACCAGCCTGTACCCGCTGACGATGCGGAAGGCAACTGGCCCTTGCTGGCGGCCTCCGCCCAGCCCTATTTGCCGCACGGCGATGTGCCCCGTGCCATGACCCGCGTCGACATGGACCGCGTCACGGCCGACTTCGTGGCCAGCACCCAACGCGCAGCTCAAGCTGGTTTTGACTGGCTGGAGTTGCACTGCGCCCACGGCTACTTGCTGTCGAGCTTCATCAGCCCGCTGACCAACCAACGCAACGACGAATACGGCGGCTCGCTCGAAAACCGCCTGCGCTACCCGCTCGAAGTGTTTGCCGCCGTGCGTGCGGCCTGGCCCAAAGACCTGCCCATGTCGGTGCGCATCTCGGCGCACGACTGGGTCGAAGGCGGCATCACGCCGACCGATGCGGTCGAGATCGCCCGCGCCTTCAAGGCTGCAGGTGCTGACATGATCGACTGCTCGTCGGGTCAGGTCAGTGCACAGCAAAAGCCCACTTACGGCCGCATGTACCAAACCCCGTTTGCCGACCGCATCCGCCAAGAAGCAGGCATCGCCACCATCGCGGTTGGCGCCATCAGTGAAGCTGACCACGTCAACAGCATCTTGGCCGCTGGCCGCGCCGACCTGTGCGCCGTGGCCCGCCCGCACCTGGCCAACCCGGCCTGGACGCTGACCGAAGCGGCACGCATCGGCTTCAAAGACATCGCTTGGCCGCGTGCCTATGTGTCCGGCAAGCCGCAGCTTGAAGCGGGCTTTGCCCGCGAGCGTGCCCAGCAGGCTGCGACAAAGGGGGATTGAGATGTCGCATTCACATGGGGTAAATTCACCTTCCTTGCAATTTGAATTTGTGGGAGCGACGCCCTCGTCGCGAATGGGCGTCCATCGCGGCGAGGGCGCCGCTCCCACAAAAGTCCATCGCGGCGAGGGCGCCGCTCCTACAGGGGGCAAAGCATGCTGAGCAACCGCCACGCCCTGATCACAGGCGCGGGCGCAGGCATTGGCGCGGCCATCGCACTGCAGCTCGCGCAAGCGGGTTGCCGTCTCACGCTCTGTGGCCGCTCACAAGACACGCTGCAGGCGCAAGCCGAGGCGCTGCGTGCGCAAGTGCCCGACGTGGCGGTGCTGATCGCGCCCATGGATGTGGCCGATGAACACGCCGTGCAAGCCGCGGTTCAGCAAGCTCAGACCCGCTTTGGCCCGGTGAACATCCTGGTCAACAACGCGGGCCAGGCGCACAGTGCGCCCTTTGCCAAGACCGATGCCGCGCTGTGGCAGCAGATGCTGAACGTCAACCTGACGGGCACTTACCACTGCATCCAAGCCGTGCTGCCGGGCATGCTCGAAGCGGCCAAAGCAGGCACGCCCGGGCGAATCATCAACATCGCCAGCACAGCGGGCCTCAAAGGCTATGCCTATGTGAGCGCCTATGTGGCCGCCAAGCACGGTGTGGTGGGCCTGACCAAAGCGCTGGCCTTGGAGTTGGCTCGCAAAGGTGTGACCGTGAACGCCATTTGCCCCGGCTACACCGAAACAGACATCGTGCGCGAAGCGGTGCAAAACATCGTGAGCAAAACCGGCAAGAGCGAAGCCGAAGCGCGCCAAGCCTTGGCCGCGAGCAACCCGCAACAGCGCTTGGTGCAGCCGCACGAAGTGGCGCAAAGCGTGTTGTGGCTGTGCGCAGCGGGCAGCGATGCGATCAACGGTCAATCGATTGCCATCGATGGTGGGGAGTTGGTGTCATGAGTGCACGACAAGACACCGACATGGAAGTGCGCGCGCACGCCGACCACCACGCTTCGCTGCGCCTGTGGTTGCGTTTGTTGTCGGCCACCACCCGCATCGAAGACACCATCCGCCAGCGCCTGCGTGAGCAGTTTGACATCACGCTGCCGCGCTTTGACCTCATGGCCCAGCTGGAGCGCGAGCCGCAAGGCTTGTCGATGAGCGAACTGTCGCGCCGCATGATGGTCACGGGTGGCAACGTCACATCCATCGTTGACCAGCTCGAAAAAGAACAACTGGTGCAGCGGCAAATGCAGGCCAGCGACCGCCGCTCTTACAACGTCAGCCTGACCGAGGCCGGGCGCAGCGCATTTGCGGCCATGGCCCTGGCGCACGAGGGCTGGGTCGTCGAGCTGCTGTCGCCGCTGGCGGCAAGCCAACAAGAACAACTGCACAAATTGCTGGGCACCTTGAAGTCCGGCACCCCAACACAATCGAAGGAGACAAAATGAGCCAACGCTACCTGCCCGGCCAGCCCCACCAGCTGCCTCGCCACAACCAGCCCATGGCGGGCTACCAGCCCGAGCATTTTTTGCTGTCCGTCAAGGGCGGTGTGGCCACGGTGAGCCTGAACCGCCCCGAGCGCAAGAACCCGCTGTCGTTTAACTCTTACGCCGAACTGCGTGACTTTTTCCGCGCCTTGCCCTACGCGCCCGACATCCACGCCGTGGTCATCACGGGCGAGGGCGGTAACTTCTGTTCGGGGGGCGATGTGCACGAAATCATCGGCCCGCTCACCCAACTCGACATGCCCGGCCTCTTGGCCTTCACCCGCATGACGGGTGACTTGGTCAAGGCCATGCGCGCTTGCCCACAACCCATCATCGCCGCCATCGACGGCGTGTGCGCAGGCGCAGGCGCCATTCTGGCCATGGCGTCTGACCTGCGCTACGGCACCGAACGCAGCAAGACCTATTTCCTGTTCAACAAAGTCGGCTTGGCCGGTTGCGACATGGGCGCGTGCGCATTGCTGCCGCGCATCATCGGCCAGGGCCGTGCAAGTGAGTTGCTGTTCACCGGGCGCGGCTTGGGCGCACTGGAAGCAGAGCGCTGGGGTTTTTACAACCGCGTGTGCGAGGCAGACACCGTGTTGGCCGATGCACAGGCCATCGCCGCCCAGCTGGTGGCAGGCCCCACATTTGCCAACGGCATCACCAAAAAGATGCTGCAACAAGAATGGAACATGGGCGTGGACGAAGCCATCGAGGCCGAAGCCCAGGCCCAAGCCATTTGCATGGCCACCAACGACTTCCACCGGGCGTACCACGCGTTTGTGGCCAAGCAAACGCCCATTTTTGAAGGCGACTGAGCCATGTCCAATAACCACCCAACACAGCACCCCGCTGAACTCGATTGGCCCTTCTTTGATGACAGCCACCGCGACTTCAAAGTGCGGCTGGACGCTTGGTGCCAAGAACACCTGGCTCACGCCCACCACGACGAAAGCCGCGATGCGGTCGACGCCGAATGCATCCGTCTGGTTCGCCTGCTGGGCAGCGGCGGCTGGCTCAAGCACGCAGTCTCTGGCACAGCCTACGGCGCCGCATCGGACGTGATCGACACGCGCCAGCTGTGCCTGCTGCGCGAGACGCTGGCTTTTCACAACGGCTTGTCTGACTTTGCTTTTGCCATGCAGGGCCTGGGTACTGGGGCTATCAGCCTCATGGGCTCGCCTGACCAAAAGCAGCGCTACCTGCCTCGCGTGGCTTCAGGCCAGGCCCTGTCGGCCTTTGCGCTCAGCGAGCCCGATGCGGGCTCTGACGTGGCCGCAATGCAGTGCAGCGCCACCGCCACGGCAGACGGTTATGTGCTCAACGGCCGCAAGACCTGGATCAGCAACGGCGGCATTGCCGACTTTTATGTGGTGTTCGCCCGCACGGGTGAAGCGCCGGGGGCGCGTGGCATCACCGCCTTCATTGTCGATGCCGACACGCCCGGCTTGACGATTGAAGAGCGCATCGACGTCGTCGCGCCGCACCCGCTGGCCACGCTCAAGTTTGACAACTGCAAAGTGGCTGCAGCACAGCGCATTGGTGATGCGGGCCAAGGCTTCAAGGTGGCCATGGCCACACTCGATGTGTTCCGCACTTCGGTGGCGGCAGCCGCTTTGGGCTTTGGGCGGCGTGCGCTGCACGAGTCCATCAGCTGGGCGCGTTCACGCAAGATGTTTGGCCAAAGCTTGGGCGACTTTCAGATCACCCAAACCAAGATCGCGCAGATGGCCACCATGCTCGACGCCGCCACGCTGCTCACCTACCGCGCCGCTTGGCTACGCGACCAGGGCGCACGCATCACACGCGAAGCGGCCATGGCCAAGATGACCGCCACCGAAAACGCCCAGCAGATCATCGACATGGCGGTGCAGCTGCACGGCGGCATGGGCGTGAAAAAAGGCGTGATGGTCGAGTCGCTGTACCGCGAGATTCGGGCGCTGCGCATTTACGAAGGCGCCACCGAAGTGCAGCAGCTGATCATCGGCAAAGACTTGCTGAAAGGTTGACATGAGCGACTGGAACCAACTGCTGCCCAGCAGCCACACCGACACCTTTGCGCGCGACCGACTGCCGCCCAAAGACCAGCTGCCCGTGTTCATCGCCGACCGGTCTGAGCTGGACTACCCGGATGTACTCAACTGCGCGGTGGAATTGGTGGACCGCCATGTGAGCGAAGGCCGGAGCGATCGCATCGCGCTGCATGGCGTGAGCGACTTCAACAAGGGTGGTGGCGACTTCAGCTGGACCTATGCGCAGTTGCAAGACAAGAGCAACCGCATCGCCCAGGTGCTGACACAAGACATGGGCCTCGTTCCCGGCAACCGAATTTTGCTGCGCGGCGGCAACAGCCCCATGATGGCCGCTTGCTTGCTGGGCGCGCTCAAGGCGGGGCTGGTCGCGGTGCCCACCATGCCGCTGCTGCGTGCGGGCGAGTTGGCACAGATCATCGACAAAGCGCAGGTCAGCGCCGCCCTGTGCGACAGCTTGTTGGCCGACGAACTGCAGCACTGCATGACGCCCGGGCACGTCAGCCACATGGCCAGCTTGCAGCAATTGGTGCAGTTCCGCAGCGATGCCGCCGATGGCTTGGAGCAGCGCATGGCGCAGCACACTGGCGCGTACACGCCTCACGCCACCAGCCGCGACGACGTGTGCCTGATTGCGTTTACCAGCGGCACCACGGGCAAGCCCAAGGGCACCATGCACTTCCACCGCGATGTGCTGGCCATGTGCGACTTGTTCCCGCGCCACATCCTGCAGATGAACGAAAACGATGTGGTCTGCGGCACGCCGCCCATTGCCTTCACCTTCGGGCTGGGTGGTCTGCTGGCGTTTCCGCTGCGCTATGGTGCGAGCACCGTACTGCTGGAAAAGCACACGCCCGAGACCTTGATGCAGACCATTGCCAAGTACCGCGCCACGCAGTGCTACACCGCGCCCACCATGTACCGCCAAATGGCGACGCTGGCCAAAGGCATTGACCTGTCGAGCCTCAAGCACCCCGTTTCGGCAGGCGAGGCCTTGCCCGACGCCACCCGCCAGCTGTGGAAGCAGGCCACAGGCATCGAGATGACCGATGGCATTGGCGGCACCGAAGTGATCCACATCTACATCTCCAGTGCGGGCGCGCAAGTGCGCCCCGGCAGCATTGGCCAAGTGGTGCCCGGCTATGTGGCGCAGATCGTGGGTGACGACATGCAGCCCGTGCTGCCTGGCACCGTGGGGCGCCTAGCTGTGCGCGGCCCCACAGGCTGCAAATACCTGGCCGACCCGCGCCAACAAGACTATGTGAAAGACGGCTGGAACCTGCCCGGTGACACCTTTGTCATGGACGCCGACGGCTACTTCAGCTACCAGGCGCGCAACGACGACATGATCATCTCGGCGGGCTACAACATCGCAGGCCCTGAGGTGGAAGGCGCTTTGCTGCAACACCCGGCCGTGGCCGAGTGCGGCGTGGTCGGCATGCCCGACGAAGACCGCGGCCACATCGTCCAGGCCTATGTGGTGCTCAAGCCCGGCCACACGGGCGACGCGGCCATGGAAAAAACCTTGCAAGAGCACGTCAAGCAAACCATCGCCCCGTTCAAGTACCCGCGCAAGGTGGTCTTTTTGGACGCCTTGCCCCGCACCGAAACCGGCAAACTGCAGCGCTTCAAGCTGCGTCAAATTTCTTCCTGAGGAGCCCCATATGTTCAACGTCTTGCAACCCGATGGCTGGGCACCCGCCAAAGGCTATGCCAACGGCATCGAAGCGCGTGGCCGCATGGTGTTCGTCGCGGGCATGATCGGCTGGAACGGCCAAGCCCAGTTCGAGACCGACGACTTTGTAGCCCAGTGCCGCCAGGCGCTGCAAAACATCGTCGACACGCTGGCGTGCGCAGGCGCAGGCCCACAGCACATGGCCCGCATGACCTGGTACGTCAAAGACAAGAAGGAATACCTCGCCCGTGGTCGCGAGCTGGGCAAGGTCTATCAGGAAGTCATCGGCAAGAACTACCCGGCCATGACGCTGGTGCAGGTGGCCGATCTGGTGGAAGACCGGGCCCAAGTTGAGATCGAAGTGACGGCTGTGGTTCCGGAGTGAACTAAAAAGGATTTGGTTAAAAGCTGGAGAAAGCCCAGATCGATCGGCAGGTTTAGGCTGGGACCAGACATTCAATCGTCGCAAGTGGCTGGCCGCAACCGACCCATTGCGGTCCTAGCCCCCCTCGCTTTCAAAGCCAGAAAGCCGACATCCGCTGATCGCCGCAAAGGCGGTCGCAACGATTTCTCGCTGACAGCCCAATCCTGAAAATGGGCGTTGCCCACAGACCAAATTCACTCATAGGAATGTATGGTCTTGCGAATATTCACGTCCAACACGAAGCCTAGTTCGATAGGTTGGACTTCATCCTTTGTTTCTCGATTTCTTCTTCGACTTCTCTCAAGCGATCTTTCCCAAAGAACAATTCATCACCCACAAAGAAAGATGGGGAGCCGAACGCACCACGCTCGAATGCACACTGCGTGTTAGCCGTAAGGCGGGCCTTGATCTCAGGCTCCTGCGATTTGGCAAAAAGTGCGGCTCCATCGAGGCCGGCATCATGCAAAACGGCGGTAATCTCAGCTGAGTCGTCCATGTTGCGCGCTGCCTCCCACATTGCCGAATACACAGCATCGATGTACTGGGTTTCGCACCCCAGCGTCTGTGCCGCGACAGCCAGTCGCATGATCTTCAACGTATTCACCGGAAAGTGGGGATTGAATTGGAACCGAGTGAGCTGATGCCGAGCAACAAAGCGTCGGATCTCCAGCTTGTCATAGGCTCGCTTGTTGGGTATGTCGGCAAAGGCCTCAGCCGGAGATCGGTTGTTGCTCAGCTTGAACAGGCCGCCGAGCAGTATCGGCACGTACTCAAACCGAATCTCGGTACGCGACTCAATACCCGGCAGGACTTTATGGCAGAGGTACGCGTTCGGGCTACCGAAATCGAAGAGGAACTGAACTTGAAGTGGCTTCATTGGGTTTACGTGTGAGTAATTGATCGGTTGTTGCCCTGCTATCACCAAGATTCCATCCAGGGCCGCAATTCGGTCTCGTGAGTCCAGGCGTCACGGGGTTGCTGGTGAATTTGCCAATAGGCCTCAGCGATGGAGTCTGGGCTGAGGATGCCTTGCTGATCCTTCATGGCGTAGCGTTCAGGAAAGTTTGAGCGGATAAATTCTGTGTCGATGGCACCATCAATGACCGGGTGTGCAACGTGAATTCCTTTAGACCAAAGCTCACGGGCCATGCTCTGGGCAAGAGCGCGCAGGGCATGCTTGGCACCGGCAAATGCAGCGAAGCCTTCACGCCCGCGCAGGCTAGCCGTGGCACCGGTGAAGATGATTGTGCCGCGACCGCGCGGCAGCATGGCCTTGGCGGTTTCACGGCCCATCAGAAAGCCACCAAAACAGGCCATCTCCCATACCTTCTGATAGACCCTGGCAGTGGTTTCTGTGATTCCGAACCGCACGTTAGCACCGATGTTGAAGACGGCCACCTCAATGGGGGCGATGTCGCGTTCGATCCGCTCGACAAGAGCAATCATTTCTTCCTCTTTGCGCGCGTCGCTGCCAAATCCATGGGCCTGCCCACCTTCTGCCGTGATCTGCTGGACCAAAGGTTCAAGTTTTTCGGCCGTGCGGCGGGTCACGCACGCGATGTAGCCCTCGCGCGCAAATCGTCGGGCGATGGCACCACCGGTTGCGTCACCTGCACCGATAACCAGGATGGCTTTTTTTTCAGTCATAGAGAGCCTTTCATAGGGATTGATTCACACAGCATCTGACACCAATGGATCGACTTCTTGAGCGCTTACCTTAAGCACTCCCTTGAGCACCTTCCCGGTAGGTGACGAGGGGAGTTGCATCAGAAACCTGATGTCACTCGGCACCTTATAGGCGGCAAGCCGTTCGCGCAGATAGTTCTGCATTCCCGCTGCATCAAGTGTGCTGTTTGCCGTCGGCTCGATGAACGCAACCACCTCTTCATTGGCCTCTACGCTGCGACCAACGACAGCTGACTGAACGACCTCTGGATGGCTATTGATGGCTTGCTCTACCTCGACCGGGTACACATTCAAGCCTGACCGGATAATCAACTCCTTAGTCCGCCCAACGATGTGCAGCGCGCCATCTGACTCCTGTCGCGCCAAATCTCCAGTGTTGAACCAGCCATCGGCATTGATGGCTTGTTGTGTGGCTGCATCGTTGTTGTAGTACCCCAGCATCAGGCCAGGGCTTTGAACCCACAACTCACCAATGTCGCCACCGTTCACGTCCATACCCTGCGGGTTGACGATGCGTATATCGACCCCCGGGATTGGTTGCCCTACGGCGCAATCTGTGCGCACCGCGTCTGACCGTGTCTGAGCGACAGTAGGTGCGCACTCCGTCAATCCATATCCGTTGTGTAGCGGAAGGCCAAAGAGTGCTTCTACGTCGGTCTTTAAATTCGAAGTCAAAGGGGCACCGGCCACCGTGATTAAACGCAGCCTAGGTGCCCGCCATGTTGCCCCTGATTCCCGCAGCCATTCCAACAACTTGGCGTACAGGGCAGGCACGCCAGCAAACGCTGTAACCCCTTCCTCTGCCAAGGCCTTAGCAGCATTGGCTGGGGAGAATCGCGGCTCAAATATCACCTCGGCGCCGCCAGCCATCGAACCCAAAAACTGCGCGGCCAGCCCTACCACGTGCGCCATCGGTAGCACGCAATACGAGACATCTCCCGGCGCAATGCTGCGCTGCTTGACGATGGACGTTGCAGTAAACATCAGATTCGCGTGCGACAGCATGACGCCCTTGGGTGCGCCGGAGGTGCCGGAGGTGTAAATCATGGCCGCTACTTGCCGCGTTGGCTCTATAAATGCTGGCTCGGGCACAGTCTCGGTGTCGAGCGGCCCGACTGCGATGTTGCCAAGGGCATCCCATGAAACGGCCTGCGCACCGTGTCGCATTGCGTGACGGGCCGCGTCCGCTGAGACCTGTTCGGTGTAAAGAACCCGGCGCGGACGGGCATGTGAAATGAACTCGTCAATTTCCCGGTCAGACAGCCGGGCGTTTGCCAAGATGACCCATGCGTCGAGATGGCTGAGCGCCATCGCCAGTACGCCCAAAGCCACGCAGTTTTCGCCAACAAGAAGCACGCGGTCGCCTGCGCGTACGCCCAGTGATTTGAGCTGCTCTGCTGCCGCACGCGAGGCTTCATCTAGCTGCGAGTAGCTCAGGCGAATTTTGGCATCCCGCAATGCTGGTGCCTGCGGTTGCTCACGAACCCATCGGTCCAGCATGTGGTGGATGCGAGTGGGGGCTGATATCGGGGTTTTGAATTGCATGTCCGCATTCATGGTGATCTCCTCATTTAGTCAACCATTGGCTGGTCCAGCTGCACGCTTAGCGAATCAAGTGCGCCAGCTTTTCTGTTCTGCCTTTCCAGGCCTCGGCATCAGGAAGCGGAATCTTTCGTTTGGTGATAGTTTTCCATCCAGTGAGTCGGTAAACCTCCGCATTTAGAGCAGTCATGTGCCTTTGGTCAGCGGGTAGATCCTCCTCTGCGTAGATTGCATTGACAGGACATTCAGGAATGCAAACTGCGCAATCGATACATCCGTCAGGATCGATGGCCAAGAAATTGGGGCCTTCTACAAAGCAATCCACTGGGCAAACATCCACACAGTCGGTGTATTTGCATTGGATGCAGTTCTCTGTCACAACGTGGGTCATGGCGTCCTCGGCACTCTCTTAGTTTTGAACAAGGCGTTCTAAATGAACAGGCACATACTTGTGCCAAGGTGTTCCGGCAAAGGGGTCGCGGTCAGCCGTGTTGGTGAGTTCGTTCACTGAGACACCTCTGCGGGTCAACGTGCCATCGGCATCGGGGTAATCCAAACCGTGCCCATTGGGCATGGAGACATAGCCCCGCTGAAATTCGTCCGATAACTCAATGGGCGCTTTAGCGGTACCACGGGGCGTTTTGAGTTGAATCCAGTCACCGTCTGCGCATCCCAACATGGCGGCGTCTTCGGGGTGAATGCGCATGACGCTGAAGTCGCCCTTCTTCATCCATTCCGGATTTCGAATGGATGTTTGACTTGTCTCCGCTCGGCGTTCACCGGCGCACAAGATGAAGGGGTAATCTGGTCTGTGGTGTGGCAGTTTGCTGTCAATCGTTGCCAACTCGTCCAACATCTCTTTGATGTTCAAGTTGATTTTGTGATCGGGCAATTTCACGGCGTCCCAGCTGTCGCTGTATTGGCTAACGCCAAAGATGACACCCGAAGGGCTGTTCAATATGGCATTAAACAGACGATTGCCTGCGATCAAAGGCGGGCCTCCAAACCCTGCCCCTTTTGCAGCTGCAGCTTGAGTGCGGACGTAAATTTGACTGATTCCCCATAGGGTGGCCGCAGGAGCCAAGTTGGCTGGCAGGCTAGGCCCCAAAGTGCGATACAGCAACACAGGGGCATATCGTGCGACCTTTTTGTCGCGAGTAGATTTCCAGGCAAACACCAGGCCAAACGCCGTGCGCCCCAGGCGTGCTGCGGCGCGTAAAAAGCTGTAATTGGTTTCGTCCAACTCTCCCATCGCCTCCAGCAGACGCGTATGGATTTCTGCCTCTGTAAGAGTGCCAGGTCGAGGAGGAAAATGAGGATGACGCAAATGGAATCCGTTGCGTGGAAACTCCAAATTAAAAAACGTCGCCTCGGCCTTTTCAAATTGGCTGCTAGCAGGCAGCACATAGTCGGCCTGCCGCGCCGTTTCTGTCATGGCCACATCGATCACGACGCTGCACTCCAATGCGCGAAGGGATTGCCGCATGCGCTGACTGTCCGCCAATGAGTGAACGGGATTGGCGCTTTCAATGAACATTGCCCGAAAGCGCTTAGGGTGCTCTGTCAGTATTTCATCTGGAATGACGTTGCACGGAATCAACCCCATGATCACCTTGGAGTTGGTGACTGGGCTGTGCGTCCACTTGCGGGGCGCAGCAGGCTTGCCAGATTTCGTGTTTTTGGATGTGCTTCGAGTGGAGTTTGAGAGGTTGAGGAAAGGTGCAAAAGCGTTGTTAGCCCCCTTCTTCGCATAATTGCCCGTCAGCAGCCAGACCAACCGATTCAGATAACTGTTGAGCGTCGAATGCAAACTCATTTGCACACCCAAATCTTCAATCATCGACACGCTTTTGGCACTGGCAATGCGACGCGCTGCAGACCGAAGCAGTGATTCATCCACGCCGCAAATCTTTGCGTACTGTGCGACGTTGATCTTTGTCATGGCAGCTTCAACGGCTGCATAGCCGGTGGTGTGCTCATCCAGCCAGGCTTTGGCTACCAAATTTTCTTGGACCAGGATGGCAGACAAAGCAGACAGACACCAAGCGTCTGTTCCCGGCTTGACGGCCAAGTGGAAGTCCGCCATTTTGGCGGTCTCGCTGCGCCTCGGATCAATCACGATCATGGCGCGGTTCGGATCGTTCTGAATCTCTCGAAGAATGACCCTTGTGCGTGCAAAGCCATGCGATTGCCAAGGATTTTTCCCAAGAAAAACTGCGACTTCGCAGTGTTCAAAGTCACCATGCACTGGTGCGCCAGCCATCTTGCCTTGCACCCAGCCTTCCCCCGTCTTTTCTTGTGCCAGTG
This sequence comes from Limnohabitans sp. 15K, assembly GCF_002778285.1. Classification (GTDB taxonomy): domain Bacteria; phylum Pseudomonadota; class Gammaproteobacteria; order Burkholderiales; family Burkholderiaceae_C; genus Limnohabitans_A. Next base: position 1,243,605 of record NZ_NESM01000001.1, on the reverse strand, counting down.
CGTTGGATCTGTACTGAATACCCAGTGCTTTGATGGTGCTGTCTGCGTATGTTCCGCCTAGATGGTTGCCTTGACTGCCGCCACCGTAATAAAGAATGCTGTCACCACCATGTTGCTGTTTGATGGCTTTGAACTTTTCAGCAATTTCGCGGATGGCGGTGTCCCAATCGATGTTCTCGTAGGTGCCATCGGTTTTGCGGCGTTTTGGAGAATCAATGCGGTCCGCGCCGTTTTGGTAGAAGTCCATTCGTTGCGACTTCTCACAGATATAGCCTTGAGATACAGGGTTGTCTTTATCGCCCTTCACCTTGGTGATCCGCCCATTTTCCGTCTTGATTTCCAAGCCGCAGTTGATCGAGCAAATGATGCACGCGGATTTCTTCCATCCTTCTGTCTCAGCAGTTTCCATGGCGATGTGTTCCTAGATCAATGTCGGTTGAAAAATTGGATAATGACTGTTATCCTAAGTCAATCGGTAAAAAACTGTCAACTCAAATTTTTAAAGATTCTTATGCGTTACAACGCTGAATACAAAGAGCAAGCAAGAGAGAATCTGCTCAGTGCAAGTGGTCAACATGCAAAGCAGAATGGTTTCAATGCCAGTGGCTTGACAGATCTTGCCGCTGCTGCGGGCGTCACAACCGGCTCTTTGTACAAGCACTTCACGGGCAAGTCGGATTTGTTCATTAACATCATCGAAGCAGAACTGAAGCGCACTGCAGACATGTATGCCTCGGTAGATTCAACTGACCAGGTGCAGGTATCGCGTGCCCTAGCGGGTTACCTTAGTCTGGCGCACGTACATAACGCAGGCGACGGTTGCCCGTTGCCGTCATTGACACCAGAGATCGGACGCGCTGGTGACGAAGTTAAATTGGTTTTTGAACAGGGCGTCCAAGAGATTCACGCCAATGTGAAAGCCCTCACAGGGGATGCCCATTCGGCTTGGGCCATCATGGCCCAGAACGTGGGTGCCGTCATGCTTGCACGAGCCATGTGCAGTGAGCAGCTCCAAAGCGAACTTTTGAACGCGGTGCGTCAAGCGGGTGAAAAGATCATTGGCCAAGACAAGCCAATTCAATCAGGCAAGCGGGGTTGAAATGCGTGTATTCGGCATTTCAGGACATTCCGGGATGGGCAAAACCACTTTGCTGGAGCACCTTGTTCCGGAGCTGAAAGCCCGGGGGATGATTGTGTCGGTGATCAAGCACAGTCACAAAGATTTGGACATTGACCGACCAGGTAAAGACTCTTATCGACTGCGCGAAACAGGATGTCAAGAGGTACTGGTCATGGGCCGACGCCGATGGGTTTTGATGCATGAACTGAGCGAAGACAATGAACCTCCTCTGCCTCAATTACTGGATAAGTTGCAAGCGTGTGATTTGGTGCTGATTGAAGGTTTCAAGCAAGGTGATTTCCCCAAGCTGGAAGTCTGGCGTGCGGCGGTTGATAAGTCGCCACTTTGGCCCACATCACATGGAATCGTCGCGATGGCCAGTGACGACCCGATAACCCAAGTTGGCATGCATCTTTTGACGTTATCCGACATAACCTGCATTGCCGATTTCATTGTCGAGCATGCGGCAGAGCAAATCGCATCGCTGAATCCTGTATCTGTTTTGCAGACCTGATGAGTGTCTGGTATTGGTCTTAAACAGCAGGCCAGTCGGATTTCCCAATGTCCGCCCTGCAATGCAGCCATTGAGTCTTAGCCCCAACCACTTGCCGCAGAGATTGCAATAAATGGTTCACCCAAACCTAAAGCCCAAAATTTTGGCTGTGCCCTTGCGCGCTCAGGTACTGCCATGCGCCGCAATTAAGCTCTCCAGCATGAGCTTGAGTTGATGGGCCGGGTCCGCACCCAAAGCTGACACCACCTGTGCTTCGTGCGCTTTGGCTTGTTTCAGCAGAGGCTGCACTTTGCGCCGACCTGCTGCCGTGAGGCTCACCAGGCTTTGCCGTTTGTCGTGTGCGGCGTCGCAGCGCGTGACCCATCCGGCGTCTTGCATGCGTCCGACCAGCTTGGTCACGGTGGGTTGTTTGGCCAGCACGATGCTGGCGAGTTCGTTGATGCTCAAACTGTCTTTGCCCGACAGGCTCGCCATGACGCGCCACTCCATGAGGCTCAGGCCGCTGGCCTCAACCACGGCGTGGAATTCGCTCGAAATCAAATGGCTGGCGCGGGCCAGCAAATAGGCCAGGTAGTCGTCGACAAAGCCTGCCGGGTTGCTCATGCCAGTGGCGTGGTGGTGCTGAACTGACCGCCCTGGTAGACGAGTGGGGCAGAGCCATCGCTGAAACCGCAGCGTTCCACCTCGCCCACAAAAATCACATGGTCGCCTTCTTCGTGGCGGCTGCGGTTGTGGCATTCAAACCAGGCCAGAGCGCCATCCAAAATGGGCAAACCCGACTCGCCTAGCTTGTAAGCGGTGTCGGCAAAGCGGTCGCCTTTGCCGAAGGCAAAACGGTTGCAGACATCCAGCTGATCGGCTGCCAGCACGTTCACCACGTAATGCGTGCCCGCATGGAACAGCGGTGCGCTGCTGGCGCCTTGCCCCAAGCTCCACAGCACCAGCGGGGGCGTGAGCGACACCGAATTGAACGAACTGGCGGTGATGCCCACAAAGCTGCTGCTGGCCGAATCGCCTTTCTGTGCGCCCGGCGCGAACGTGGTGATGACGGTCACCCCCGTGGCAAAGCGCGACAGGGCTTGCTTGAAATGCGGCGTTTCAAAGTCTGGACTCAGCGCTTTGATATGAGATGGGGGGGCTTGGTGCATGTATGGATGATAGTTGAATTGCATGAATTTTCATATAAACTGACCATTCATGTCTGCAGGTGAGCCGTTCAGAGCTGCAGGCCAAGGAGACAAGCATGCTGGTGGAACGAATCGAAAACAGGTGGCTCGCGGCCTTTACCCGCACCTTCACGCTGTGCAAGGTGCAGCCTGGCGAAGTGGTCGCTATTTTGGCCGAAACCCAATCACGCCGGGTCAACGTGGATTTGGCCCGCCTCGCACTGGAGGCCATGGGCGCCCGCGTGTTCGAGGTGACTTTGACGACGCCTGCACTCACCGCCCCTGCGCCCGTGCGCTCTACAGGTGCCAGCGACGCGATTGGCCAGCTCGGCCCCGTGGTGGCTGCATTGGCCCGCGCCGACATGGTGGTGGACTGCACCGTCGAAGGCCTGCTGCACGCGCCCGAGTTGCCCACCATCATGAAGGGCGTGGACGGCCACATGCCGCGACTGCTCATGGTGTCCAACGAGCACCCTGAAATTTTGGAGCGCACCGTGCCCGATCCGGCGCTCGAAGGCGTGGTGCGTGCCGCCATGAAGAAACTGCGTGGTGCGCAGCAGATGCACGTCACGTCTGCCGCAGGCACCGACCTGCGGGTGAACCTGAAACATGGCGACAAACAGGCGGTGGTGGGTGGTGTGTGGGGCTTTTGCCCCAAGCCGGGCATGGTGTCGCACTGGCCCGCTGGGCTGGCGCTGGCATTCCCGGCCGCAGGCAGTGTCAACGGCACGCTGGTCATGGCCCCCGGTGATGTGAACCTGACCTTCAAAAGCTATTTGCGCGACACGATCCGCCTGACGATCGAGAACGACAGCGTGGTCGCCATCGAGGGGCAGGGCGTGGATGTGGACATGATGCGCGGCTACTACAAGGCCTGGGAAGACGCCGAGGGCCACCGCGCCGCTTATGCCGTCTCGCATGTGGGCTTTGGCCTGAACCCGGCGGCGCGCTGGGACGCCATGGCGTTCTATGACAAGCGCGACTGCAACGGCACCGAGCTGCGCGCCTTTGCGGGCAACTTTTTGTATTCGACCGGGGCCAACGAGGTCGCGGGTCGCCACACGCTGGGCCACTTTGACCTGCCCATGCGCGGCTGCACCATCCGGCTCGACGACACGGTGGTGGTCGATGCGGGCCAAGTCGTGAGCGCGGCGCTGGCATGAGCACCCTGATGTCTTGCGTGGCTGTGCCCGCCTGTGGGGGCGATGCCCCCATCGCGAAGAGCTCTGAGATGACTTGTGGGAGCGACGCCCTCGTCGCGAAAAGCACGTCTGATCGCCGCGAGGGCGCGGCTCCCACAAAGCCCACGCTGGTTTTTCTGCATGGCATCGGCGGACGGGCCAGTTCGTGGACGGCCATCCAGCAGACCTGCGCCCAAGCCGGTTACGCCAGTGTCGCCTGGGACATGCCGGGCTACGGCGACAGCCCGATGATCGAGCCTTGCACTTTTGATGACTTGGCTGCTGCGCTGGCCGCGCTGATGGACGCACAGGGTTTGCAGCAAGCCGTGTTGGTGGGCCACAGTCTGGGCGGCATGGTGGCCTTGCAAATGTGGGCACGTCACCCTGAGCGCGTGGCAGGCTTGGTGCTGGCCGCCAGCAGTCCGGGTTTTGGCCAAAGCGGCGGCGATTTTCAACAAGCCTTCATCGCGCAGCGTCTGGCCCCATTGGAAGCAGGCCAAAGCATGGGCGATGTGGCCAACGGCTTGGTGCCGACCATGGTGGCACCGGGCTTTGACGGCCCGGGTCTGTCACAGGCCAAAGCCTGCATGGGCTCTATCACGCCAGCCGCCTACAAAGCGGCGCTCAGCGCGTTGGTGCAATTTGAGCAGCGCAGCGCCTTGCCCACGATCACCGTGCCCACGCTGTGCATCGCGGCCGAACACGACCGCACCGCTGCGCCCGCTGTGGTGCAGCGCATGGCCGAAAAGATTCCTCATGCGCAATACCTGTGCCTGACGGACGTGGGCCATTTGCTGACGTTTGAGCAACCCGACAGCTTTGCCGATGCATTGCTGCCTTTTTTGCGGAGCTTTTGATGACCGACGTGCAAGATAAAACTCAGCCCACCGTCATGCCCATCTGTGGCGACGATTACCCCCTGACCGAGAAGCAGCAAAAGCTGATGGCCCTGGCTCGGCAACTGGGCCGCGAGAAGTTCGTCCCGCGTGCCGCGCAGCTCGACCGCGACGCCCAGTTCCCGTTTGCCAACTACGACGACATGCGCGACTCAGGCCTGCTGGCGCTGTGCGTGCCCGAAGCGCATGGCGGCCAGGGTGCCGATTACGCCACCTATGCCATGGTCTCGGCCGAGATCGGCCGCTACTGCGGCGCCACCGCGCTCACGTTCAACATGCACGTCTGCACCATGCTCTGGAGCGGCTTGTTGTCTGAAGATCTGGAGATGACGCCCGAGCAACGCGCCAGCCACCGCACGCACCAGGCCACGCACTTTGCCCGCGTGGTGAAAGACGGCGCGATTTACGCGCAACCTTTCTCGGAGGGCGGTGCTGCAGCGTCAGGCGCTCAACCCTTCGGCACCCTCGCCGTCAAGGTCGATGGCGGCTGGAAGATCAACGGCAAAAAAATCTTCGCATCCCTGTCAGACGCGGCCGATTACTTTGGCGTGCTCTGTACCGAGAAAAAAGAGGGCGCTGACCTCTCGCGCCGAGACACCTTGTACCTGGCCATACCCCGCACCGCGCCAGGCCTGACGATCGAAGGTGACTGGGACCCGCTGGGCATGCGCGCCACCGTGTCGCGCAATTTGATTTTCAAAGACGTGTTTGTGCCCGACGACGCGGCGCTCATGCCGCAAGGCCTGTACTTTCAGGCCGCCAGCCGCTGGCCGCACATGTTCATGACGCTCTCGCCCACGTACATGGGCATCGCGCAAGCGGCGTACGACTTCACTGTGGCCTACCTGCGTGGCGAGATCCCGGGCACGGGCCCCATCAAACGCCGACAGTTCGCGACCAAACAGATCGCCGTGGCCGAGATGTTCATCAAGCTCGAACAAACCCGCAACCTCTTCTTGCGAGCCATTGAAGACGCCAAGGTCGATCCAGCCAAGTCCACCCGCCTGCGGGCCTACGCCGCGCAGTACACCATCATGGAAAACGCGCAAGACATCGCCCGCTTGGCCATCCGCACTTGCGGCGGTCAGTCCATGCTCAAAAGCCTGCCGCTCGAGCGCCTGTACCGCGATGCGCGTTGCGGCTCGCTCATGCTGCCCTGGACAGCAGAGTTGTGCATGGACCGCATTGGCCGCGAAGCCCTGTACGAACCCGGCGAAAAAGACGAGTGATGCAGGCCCCCGAGACCAGCCCCCTCGCGGCGCGCTTTGCACAGCTGGCGCAGGACTGCGGCACGCAGCCCGCCATGACCTTCCGGGGCGATGAGCGCAAGGCCAAACAGACGGGTGACAGCACCTTCGCCTGCGACTTTGCCAAGTTCTGGCGGCGCGTGGAGCGCGTCACCGCTCACCTGCAATCCACCTGGGGTGTGCAGACGGGCGACCGCGTGGCCTGGCTAGGCTTCAACCACGAGCTGCAACTGGTCACGTTGGTGGCCTGCGCCCGTTTGGGCGCGGTGTTCTTGCCGCTCAACTTTCGCCTGGCTGTGCCCGAGTTGCAGCAGGTCATGCAAGACGCTCAGCCGCGTCTGCTGGTGCACGACAGCCACCATGCCACCACGGCGCAGGCACTGCAAGGCGCGGACCTGCAGCACACGCACCACGACACCCTGATCGCCACCGCCTCACCACGCGGCCTGCCTCGGCCCACTGTGCACAGCGACCTGCCGATGCTGCTGGTCTACACCTCGGGCACCACAGGCGTGCCCAAGGGGGCGGTGCACACGCAAGCGGCGCTGTTGGCCAATGCCCGCGCCAGTGCCTGGGCGCACGACTTTGTGCCCAGCGACAAGGTGCTGTCCACGCTGCCGATGTTCCATGTGGGCGGCCTCTGCATCCAGACCCTGCCCGCGTTGTTGGCGGGGGTGGAGGTGGTGCTGCACCCGCGCTTTGACCCCACGGCTTGGCTGGATGAAATGCACACGAGCCGCCCCACGCTGTCGCTCTTGGTGCCCGCCACCATGCGTGCCTTGTTTGAACACCCGCGCTGGGCCGACACCTCGCTCGCCTGCCTGCGCGGCATCATGACCGGCTCGTCCACCTTGCCTGTGGCTTACCTCGAAACCCTGCACGCTCGCGGGGTGCCCGTGGGGCAGGTCTATGGCACCACCGAAACTGGTCCCGTGTCCATCGTGCTGCGCCTGCCCGAGGCCATGGCCCGCGTGGGCGCTTCGGGCTGGCCGCACCCGGAGGCGCAGGTCAAATTGATCGACGCCCAAGGGCAGGAAGTTGGCCCCGGAGAAACGGGCGAAGTCTGTATCCGCGCCGCCAACCTGATGCGCGGCTACTGGCGTGCCGACGGCGAACTCCACGCGGGCCTGCACGAAGGCTGGTTCCATTCCGGTGACTTAGGCCAGCGCGCCGAAGACGGCTGCATCACCATCGTGGGTCGCAGCAAAGACATGATCATCTCGGGTGGCGAGAACATCTACCCGGCCGAAATCGAAAACCAGCTCGTCACCTTGCCCGGCGTGGCCGACAACGCGGTGGTCGGCGTGGCCGATGCCCGCTGGGGCGAAGTGCCTGTGGTGGTCCTGGTGCGGAGCCCTGACGCCGCAGGGCAAGCCTTGAGCGCCGAAGCCGTTCTGCAACACCTGCAAAGCCGCATCGCCCGCTTCAAGCTGCCGCGCCGCGTGGTCTTCATGGACAGCCTGCCCAAGAGCGCTTTAGGCAAAGTGCAAAAGCCTGCTTTGCAGGCTCTTTTGACCGGGACAAACCCTTAAATCCAGCCGTTTTCTTCGCGTCTGCGACAGGATTTTTCGGCCTGCGTGGCATCATCAACTGATGCATCAAAACAAGGAGATACGCATGGTCCAACTGTCACGCCATTTCACTCGCCGCCCGGTTCTGGGCATCGCGGCTGCTATCTTGCTGTCGACCACGTCTGTGGCTTGGGCGCAAACCGCCTGGCCCAACAAGCCCGTCAAAATCGTGGTGCCTTTCACGCCTGGTGGCACCACAGACATCCTGGCCCGTGCCATTGCGCCCGAATTGAGCAAAGCATTTGGTCAACAATTCGTGGTCGAAAACAAAGGCGGTGCTGGCGGCAACCTGGGGGCCGAACAAGTGGCCAAGTCGGCGGGCGATGGCTACACTCTGCTCATGGGCACCGTGGGCACACACGGCATCAACCGCGCCCTGTACGCCAAGCTGCCTTATGACCCTTTCAAAGACTTTGCGCCCATCACCTTGGTCGCAGGCGTGCCCAATGTCATGGTGGTCAACACCGAAAAGGCAGCGGCCAACAAGATCAACACCGTCAACGACTTCATCAAATACGCCCGTGCCAACCCCGGCAAACTGAACATGGCCTCCAGCGGCAATGGCACTTCCATCCACTTGGCGGGTGAGTTGTTCAAGTCGCAAACTGGCACCTTCATGGCGCACATCCCTTACCGTGGCTCCGGCCCAGCCTTGCTGGATTTGGCGGGCGGCAGCATGGACGTGATGTTCGACAACTTGCCCTCGGCGATGCAACTCATCAAGGCGGGCAAACTCAAAGCCCTGGCTGTGACCAGCGCCCAGCGCTCGGCCGCTTTGCCTGACTTGCCCACCGTGGAAGAGGCCGCAGGGCTCAAGGGCTTTGAGGCCAGCAGCTGGTTTGGTTTGTTGGCACCTGCCGGCACACCCGCCGATGTGGTCAGCCGCATTCAGCAAGAGGTCGCCAAGTCATTGGCCACGCCTGCCATGAAAGAGCGTTTGGCCACCTTGGGCGCGATCCCCAGTGGCAACACGCCCGCGCAATTCGCAGCGCTGATTGAGTCCGAGCACAAAAAATGGGCCGAGGTCGTCAAGGCTTCGGGTGCCAAGGTCGACTGATGGCCTGGTTTGAAGGCTTCGAGCAGCAAACGCTCACGGTGGCGGGCTTGCCCGTCTGCTTTCGGCAATCGGCCCATTGGGCTGCGCAAGCGCACTTGCCGGTGATGGTGCTGCTCCACGGCTTTCCACAAACCCATGTCATGTGGCACCGCGTCGCGCAAAACCTGCGCGGCCGTTACCGCCTGGTCATGCCCGACCTGCGGGGTTACGGCGATTCGTCGCATGCCGTGGGTGATACCGAGCACGCGCACTACAGCAAACGCGCCATGGCGCAAGAGGTGGTCGGTTTGCTCGATGCCTTGGGCGTGGGCGACTTCTTTTTGTGTGGGCACGACCGTGGTGGGCGCGTGGCGCATCGGCTGGCGTTGGACCATGCCCAGCGCGTCAAGAAGTTGTGCGTCATCGACATTGCGCCCACCTTCGACATGTACAGCGGTCACTGGGGGACAGTGCCGGGCAAAACCCCGGAGGTCTCCGGCCCGGTGGCTGATCCGTACTTTGCGTTTGCGCAGGCCTACTACCACTGGTTCCACCTGACGCAGCCTGCACCACTGCCCGAGTTGATGATCGGCGGCAACCCTCAAGCCTACCTGCACGCCAAGCTGGGCGGCTGGGGCAGCCAAAGCCTAGGCTACATCGAGCCTGAGGCCTTGGCCGAATACGAGCGTGCCTTTTGCAACCCCGCGCTCAACGACAAGGGCTGGCCCGCTGCGATCCACAGTGCGGCGGAAGACTACCGCGCCAGTGCGGGCATCGACCTGCAGCACGACCGCGAAGGCCGAGAACGCGGCGACAAAATCGCTTGCGATACGCTGGTTTTGTGGGGCAGCCGAGGCGTGGTCAACCGCATGTTCAAGCCGGTTGAGTTGTGGCAAGCGCAGTGCGCTGGCCATGTTGCGGGGCAGGTCATGGCCTCTGGCCACTTCATTCCCGAAGAACTGCCCGAAGCCACCAGCGACGCGCTGGCTCAGTGTATGGTTTGATTTTGTAGGAGCTACGCCCCCGTCGCGAAAACGCTTGCAGACCACTCATCGCCCCGAGGGCGGGGCTCCTACAAATTCTGTGGGAGCGGCGCCCTCGCCGCGAAAAGGGGATACGGGTGAAGAGCTAAGCGCTCAAGCCCCGCAGCACTTTTTGTACTTCTTACCGCTGCCGCATGAGCATGCGTCGTTGCGTCCCGGTGTGGCTTCTTTGATCACTTGCGCTACGCGAGGGCCGATGTTGCGCCAGATCTCGCGCAAGTCATAAATGGCCCACAACGCTTCGCCATAAGCGTTCAAACGGTTTTCGCTCACGCTCGGCGGGCCGTCTTCTGACAATGCAGACAAGGTGGGCACATCGGTGTCGTCTTCGGTCAAGGCAACGACCGCTTCGAGCGACAAGTCGTACCACTTGGCCGCGTCCTTGTCTTTCGGGGTGGCCCATTCGTCAGGCCAGTTTTCCACGGCGAACATGAAGCCCAGCGCCCACACCTGTGCAAACGACGGGATCTCGCTGTCCTCTATTTCTTCGCGCTCTTCGGGCGGCAATGACCCAATCGCGCCGCGCACATCCATCACTTCAGGCGCATAGGCCTTGTCGTCGTCCAGCGCTTCCACGGGGGTGTCGAGCGCGAGCTTGATTTCATCAAAACGGCGCTGCCACAAGGCCATGAACTGCTGGCGCTGGGCGTCGTCGGCAAAGCTGCCACCTTCGGCCTCGTCCGGGTCAATGCCCAGCAGCATCGGCAGCCACTCGCTGTCGGGGATGGCGCGGCGGCAGCAAACCAGCGCCGCCATGAAGCCCTCACAAAACTCCCACTGCGGCGTCTCTTCAAAGCGCTCGCGCAGGTCGTCCAGGATGTTGTCCAAGGTGTCAAAGTCTTCGGCTTCCAAGCCAGCAGTGGTGTTCATGGTGTTCTTATTAAAAATCAGGCCGCATTCATTGCGACCATCGAGGAAATGGTGGGGTTCATCGCCACGCCGCAGCGCTCTAAGCGTTTTTTCATGCAAAGCACTTGTCCGTCTTTGCTGTGCAAGACTGCGGTGTGGGCTACTGCCAGGTCGATGAATTTTTGGTCGTCTGCGTCTTTGCAGGCGTAGGGCGCTTTGGGCGCGTCGGGCTGCAGCTGTGCGTACTGATCAAAGTGGCCCAGTACGGCGTTGGCGGGCAGCTCGCGGTGCGTCAGGCGTTTGACGATTTGCGGGTAGGCCAGCACACGGACCAGCTCTTCGCGCATGGCGGCGGTGGCCAGCCACTGTGTGCTGCCGCTCTCTACGCTGGTGCGCAGGGCTTCGGCCTTGGGTTCGTCAAACACCCACAGGTCGAGCACGATGTTGGTGTCCAGCACGCGGCGCACCGGGGCTTGCGCATCTGCGGCTGCGCTCATGACGCAGGCGTTTCGTCAGCCCCCGGTGTGTCGGCAGTGGGGGTGGCATTGCGCTTCAAGCTGCCTTTGACCATGTCAAAGCGGAACAGACGGCATTCGATGGGGCCGTTCCACATGGGCACGCGGCGCGACTCTTTCAAGCGCATCTTGCTGGGCAGCTTCAGGTCTGGCGTGAGCATCCAAGCGCTCCAGCCGCTGTAGTTTTTCTTCCAGTGGCTGGCCAGTTGGGCAAAGAAGTCGACGCTGTCGTCGCCGTCTTGGGTTTGGGCGGTTTCGCGGTGGTGGCTCTGCTCGGAGGCTCGTGCGTTAGCCAAGGCTCCCGGCTGGAAGTTGTCGCGCCCGCGCCCGGCCACACCCGCTGCGGCGATGCGTTCGCCATAAGGCGGGTTGAGCAGCATCACGCCGGGTGTCTCGCTGGGCGGCATGCGTTGCAGCGCATCACCACCTCGGAACTCGATCACGCCGGACACGCCAGCACGCTCGGCATTGCGCTCCGAAAAGTCGACCATGCGGAAGGCCACATCGCTACCAAAGACGGGCGCGGTGGGTTCGTGCTCCAGGTCTCGGGCTTCTTCGATCAGTCCTTGCCAGACGTGGTTCTGGAAGGGCAGTAGTTTTTCGAAACCAAAGCGACGTTGCAAACCTGGTGCGATGCCACAGGCGATTTGCGCCGCTTCGATCGGGATCGTGCCGCTGCCGCAGCAGGGGTCGTACAAGGGCACAGTGGCGTCCCAGCCGCTGGCCGCAATCATGGCGGCGGCCAGGGTTTCCTTCAACGGCGCGTCGCCCTTGTCGGTGCGCCAGCCGCGCTTGAACAGCGGCTCGCCCGAGGTGTCGATGTAGAGCGTGGCCGTTTCGGGCGTCAGGTGCGCATAGATGCGCACGTCGGGCCAGGTGGTGTCCACGCTGGGGCGCTCGCCGCGTTTGGCGCGAAAGCGATCAGCCACCGCGTCTTTGATTTTGAGCGCCGCAAAGTTCAGGCTGGTCAGTGGGCTGTGCTGCGCCGTGATGTCGATCTTGAAGGTTTGCTTGGGGGTGAACCAGATTTCCCAGGCCACTTCGCTGGCGGCGTTGTACAAGTCGTTTTCGTTGCGGTAATCGGTGACCGACAGCTGCACCAGAACGCGCTGCGTCAAGCGGCTGTGCAGGTTGATGCGCATCGCATCGCGCCACGAAGCGCGTGCCATCACGCCACCGCGCCCGGTCATCAGGTCGTGGCCTGTCAGGCCCGTGATGGCGTGGACTTCGTCGGCCAAAAAGCCCTCAACGCCAGCGGCGCAAGGCATGAACAGGTTCAATGAATTCACTCAAATACTTTCACAGGGTTTTGCGCAGGTTCGCAGGGGCGATCTTCAGGGCTTCGCGGTACTTGGCCACCGTGCGACGTGCGCAGTCGATGCCTTGCTCTTTCAGCATCTCGGAAATCTGGTTGTCCGACAGCGGTTTGGCGGGTTTTTCAGCGGCCACAAACTGCTTGATGAGCGCCCGCACGGCGGTGCTCGATGCCGCGCTGCCGCTGTCGGTGCCCAGGCCCGAGCCAAAGAAATACTTCAGCTCAAACGTGCCTTGTGGCGTGGACATGTACTTGGCCGTGGTCACACGGCTGATGGTGGATTCGTGCATGCCCAGCTCGTCCGCGATCTCGCGCAGCACCAGCGGGCGCATGGCCAACTCGCCGTGCGTGAGGAAGTTTTTTTGCCGCTCCACGATGGCAGTCGACACGCGCAAGATGGTGTCAAAGCGCTGCTGTATGTTCTTGATGAACCAGCGCGCTTCTTGCAAGCGCTGCTGCAAACCCGCGTGCGATGAGCCTTTGCTGCCGCGCAGGGCGTTGGCATAAATGTCGTGCACACGCAGTTTGGGCATCACGTCCGGGTTGAGCTGGATGCGGAACTTGGGCGTGGCGATCTTGCTGGTGTTCACAACCAGCACGTCGGGGATGATGATGTTTTGCTCGGCCTGCACAAAGGGGCGGCCGGGCTTGGGTTCGAGCCGAGCGATGAAGGGGATGGCGGCTTTGACCACCGATTCGTCCAGGCCGCAGGCCACGGCCAAACGTTTGTAATCGCGCTTGGCCAGCATTTCCAAGGGCTGGGCGCAAACGGCCAGCGCGGCTTGGGCCACTTCATCTTCCGGATCGTCTTTGAGCCAGGCTTTGATCTGGATGCGCAGGCATTCGGCCAAATCGCGAGCGCCCACGCCCACGGGTTCGAGCGATTGCAGCAAACCCAGCGCCACAGTGAAGCGGTGCACCAGCTCGTCCAGCTGCTCGTAATCGTCGCTGCCCGCCAAGCTGGCTGCCAGCTCGGGCAATGTGTCGGTCAGGTAGCCGTCGTCGTTGAGCGATTCAATCAAAAAGCGCAGGGCGGCACTGTCCACTTCGGACAGGCGCAGCGACAGCGCTTGGCGGTGCAAAAAGTCGGTCAATGAGCCTCTGCTGCGGGCCAGGTCGATGGCGTCGGCGGTTTCTTCGCCGTTGTTCTGGCGGGGTCCAGCATCGCCGCCCCATTCGCTGTCGTCGGGGCGCATGTCCACGCTGCCGTCACCGTCCCAACTCTCGGCCACATCGGTCACGGCTTCATCGTTGCTTTCGCTGGCGCTGTCATCGCTGCTGCTGCTCGACGTGCTGGCGCTTTCGCTCACGCGGTCGCCCAAGCTCATTGGGGTGTCGGTTTGGTCCAGTCCAAAAGCCTCGGAGGCGGCCTCTTCTTCGCTGCGCTCCAAAAACGGGTTGTCGTCCAGCATCTGGTCGACCTCTTGCGACAACTCCAGTGTGGACAGTTGCAGCAGGCGAATGGATTGTTGCAACTGGGGCGTGAGCGCCAGGTGCTGGGACATGCGAAGCGACAGGCCGGGCTTCATGGCTGCACTTTCATGTCAAGGAAAAGGCTCGTGTGCATCACATCCTGAAGTGTTCGCCCAGGTACACCCTGCGTACCTCGGCATTCGACACGATCTCGTCGGGCGTGCCTTCGGCAAGCACGCGCCCTTCGCTGATGATGTAGGCGTGGTCACAAATGCCCAAGGTCTCGCGCACGTTGTGGTCGGTGATCAGCACGCCGATGCCGCGCTGCTTTAAGAAGGCGATGATGCGTTGGATTTCGATGACGGCAATCGGGTCGATGCCGGCAAAGGGCTCGTCCAGCAAAATAAAGCGTGGGTCGGTGGCCAGGGCGCGGGCAATTTCCACGCGTCGCCTTTCACCGCCCGACAATGCCACGGCGGACGAATCGCGCAGGTGGTCGACCCGCAAGTCGGCCAGCAGTTCGCCCAGGCGTTTTTCGATGTCGGCGGACGACAAGGGCTCGCCCTTGGCATCGGTTTGCAGTTCCAAAATGGCGCGCACGTTTTGAGCCACCGTGAGCTTGCGAAAGATCGATGCCTCTTGTGGCAGGTAGGACAAGCCCATGCGCGAGCGCTTGTGGATGGGCATGCGGGTGACGTCTTCGCCGTCGATCATGATTTGCCCACCGTCGCCGCGCACCAAGCCGACGATCATGTAAAACGAGGTGGTTTTGCCCGCACCGTTGGGGCCGAGCAAGCCCACCACTTCGCCTTTTTCAACCTTCACCGACACATCGTGCACCACCTTGCGGCTGCCATAGGCTTTTTTCAGGTGGTGCGCCACCAAGCTGCTGCTGATGACGGGCTCGCTCATGGCTTTTTGCTTTCGGTTGCTGCTGGGCTGACCCGCAAAGCCGGAAGGGCCGAGTTGGTCGCTGGCGGCGCAGTGACCGGGGTGGTTTTACGAGGGGTGAGCACGGCCCGCACGCGTTGATCCCGAGGGTCGGTGGCTTTGGTGCCGGGTGAGGGCCGGTCGACCGTCATCACTTCGGTGGTGTTGTTGAAGACAATTTTTTGGCCTGTGATTTGATCGGCCAACACCGTGCCGCGCAAGATCCGCACTTCGGCCCGCTGGACCAGGGTCACCATGTCGGCTTGGCTGTCGTAAATCGCCATTTCGCCTTCACCCTCGGTGAACTCGTCGACGCCTTCACGCTTTTGGCGAAAGAACACGCGTTCATTGGGCGCAGCCCAGATTTGCGCGATTTGCTGGCCATTTTTGTCCTGTTGCACTTCCATGCGCGCACCGCGCAGCACCATCGTGCCTTTGTAGGCCACCACTTGGCCGGTGAAGTGGGTCAACAATTTGTTCTCGTCGTGACGCATGGCGTCCGCTTCAATCAGCAGCGGCTTGTCGCGGTCGGCTTTTTCGGCCCAAGCGGGCATGCCCAGCAAACCCATCCCTGAGGCGAAGAGGCCGATGGCGAGCTGTATTTTCATTGAGGGCATGAATCTTGCTGATAAATTTCTTTGGATTGTAGGGGCAAGCGCGGCCAGATCGGCCCTGGTGCCCGCGGTTGGCGCATAAAAAACCCGGCCAAACATGCATTTGGCCGGGTATTGTCCATGTGTGAACGTGGAGCGGGTCTCAGCTCTGTTTGGGAGGCGCCGACCGGGATTGAGCGATCAGTGATTCGGCCACTTTCAGCGCCCGGTCCATGTTGCCGGCCAAATTGCCATCGATGTAATAGCGGCCAGCCACGCCCAGAGAGGGCACGCCTTCAACCTTGAAGTCGTTTTGCAGCTGCACGGCACGCTTGAGTTTGCTGGCCACACCAAAAGACTTGTACACCTCGTTGAACTTGGTTTTGTCCACGCCTTGCTTTTCGGCCCAGGCCAGCACGCTGGCGTCGGTGTTGAGCATCAGCTTTTCCACATGGATGGCGGCAAACACTTTGGGGTGCAGCGTTTCCATCAGGTTCATCGCCTCAATCGTGAAAAACAAACGCTGCTGCGGGGCAAAGTCATCGCGGAAAGAGACGGGCATGCGGCGCACCACCACGTCTTTGGGCGCATTTTTGACCCATTGGGCAAAGTTGGGCTCAAACATGTTGCAGTGGGGGCAGCTGTACCAAAAAAACTCGATCAGCTCTATTTTGCCGGTACCAGACTCGGTGGCCACGGGGCGGTCCAAGGTCAGGAAGTCCTTGCCGGACTTGAACATAGCGGCTTGAGCCCATGCCAAAGGGGCGCTCAACCAAGCGCTGGCGGTCACGGCCAAGGTGGAAAACAAACGGCGTTTCATGTCGGTACTCCAAAGATAAGGGCGACGGGTTCAGCGTTGAACGCGCACCAAGGTGTTTTCGAGGCCACTGCCTTCCAAGCGGGTGCGGATGCGTTCTGCGGTGGTTTTGTCTGTGAACGGGCCCAAGCGTACGCGATATACCGTCCGGCCAGCCTGGTCGCGCTCAGAAACCTTCGCGTCCAAGCCCATTAAGGCGAGCTTGGCTTTTTGGGCGTCGGCATCTGCAAGGGTTCGGTACGCACCGACCTGGATCACGTAGTCAAAAGGGTCGGCCGCATTGCCGGAGGCCGCTGGTGTGGAAAGGCCTGACTTGGACTTGGCCAAGTCACCCAAGGGGTCTGCTGTAACGGCTGGGCGCGGTTCGGACTTTGCAGCATCTGCAGAGGCTTTGCCTGCCTCCCCAGATGGGGTTTTCTCTTTGCCTGAATCGGTTGTGGAGGCTGTTGGGGCAGCTGGCACCTCCGCGGGCGGTTTGGGTTGGAACACGCTGTTGGGGTTCCAGTCTTTGTTCTTCTCGGTTTCCTGAACGTCCTGGTCGTTCGTGCGGGGCTGGTTTTTGTTGGAAAACGGTGTGGGCACCTTGGTCACATAAACGGCCACGGCCAGGGCCACACCCAAGCCCAGCACCAAACCGATGATGAAGCCCAGAAAAGTACCGCCGCGTTGGCTGTGGAGTTGCATGACCTGTCCCTTTACATTTTTTGCGGGGCTGACACGCCCAGCACTTTGAGACCGTTGCGCAGCACCTGTGCGGTGGCTGCCACCAAGGCCAGGCGGGCTTGTTTGACCGCTTCGTCGTCCACCAAAATGCGCTCGGCGTCGTAGTAGCTGTGGTACAGCGAGGCCAGGTCGCGCAGGTAAAACGTCACGTCGTGCGGCGCGAAGTCGGTGGCTGCCGACGTCAGCATTTCTGGGTATTTGGCCAATGCCAACATGAGCGCGTGGGCTTGCGGGCTTTGCAGTGGCGACAGATCGACCTGGGCCAGCTTGGCAACATCACCTCCGTCTTTTTCCTTCCAGGCCGCCAGCACCGAGCAGATGCGTGCGTGGGCGTATTGAACGTAATAGACCGGGTTGTCGTTGTTCTGGGCCAGGGCCAGGTCAATGTCGAAGATGTATTCGGTGTCGGGCTTGCGTGAAAGCAAGAAGAAGCGCACCGCGTCCTTGCTGGTCCACTCGATCAAGTCGCGCAGTGTAACGTAGCTGCCCGCACGTTTGGAGATCTTGACCTCTTCGCCGCCGCGCATCACACGCACCATGGTGTGCAAGACGTAGTCGGGGTAGCCCTCGGGTATACCAACATTGGCCGCTTGCAAACCTGCACGGACCCGGGCGATCGTGCCGTGGTGGTCGGTGCCTTGGATGTTGACCACACGGGTGAAGCCGCGTTCCCACTTGGCGATGTGGTACGCCACGTCGGGTACAAAATAGGTGTAAGTGCCGTCGCCCTTGCGCATGACGCGGTCTTTGTCGTCGCCGTAGTCGGTGGATTTGAGCCACAAGGCGCAGTCTTGCTCGTAGGTCTTGCCTGCGTCCTTGAGCTTTTGCACGGCCGCATCGACCTTGCCGCTGGTGTAGAGGCTGGACTCGAGGTAGTAGTTGTCAAAGCGAACGTCAAAGGCTTTCAAGTCCAAGTCTTGTTCACGGCGCAAATAGGCCACGGCGAACTCGCGCATGCCGTCCACGTCGTTCACATCGCCGCTGGCCGTGCAGCTGCGGTCGTCGGACTGCACGGTTTTGCCCGCCAGAAAATCGTTGGCGATGTCCTGGATGTAGTCGCCGTTGTAGAAAGCCTTGCTTTCGGGATTATCGGGGTCGGTGGGCCAAGTCGCATCGCCCGGCTTGATGCCAAGAGAGCGCATGTGCGTGCTCTTGGCCAGAGTGCCGATTTGCACGCCCGCGTCGTTGTAATAGAACTCGCGGTAGATCTGTTGGCCTTGCGTGACCAGCAAGTTGCAAATCGCGTCGCCCAAAGCCGCTTGGCGGCCGTGGCCCACATGCAAGGGGCCTGTGGGGTTGGCGGACACAAACTCGACCAGCACTTTGTTGGATTGGGCCGGTTGGTCACCAAAGCATTCAGCGGCTTGCAGCACTTCGTGCACCACGGCCTGCTTGGCAGCGTCTTTCAGGCGGATGTTGATGAAGCCCGGACCCGCCAGCTCAATGGCGTCAACCCAAAGTTGAAAAGCCGGGGTGGCCAGCAGGGCTTCGCGCAGGGCTTCGCCCAGTTGCCGGGGGTTTTGCTTGAGGGCTTTGGCCAATTGCATGGCGGCCGTGCAGGCCAAGTCGCCATGGGCAGCCACTTTGGGCGATTCGAAGGCCGCGCGTGCACCAGCACCGGGTTGAAGTTTGTCGAGTTCAGCGGCCAGGGCCGTGAGCAATTGGTGTTTGGCAGAAAGCATGGGGGGATTTTACGGGGCTGGGGTTTGCCAGTAACCGGGTTGGGCGTAATGGTGTTTCAGGTGGTCAATCCAGAGCCGCACACGCAGCGGCAAGTGCTTGCGCTGAGGAAAGACCACAAAAATGCCGTTGGGTGGTGCAGCAAAGTCTTCCAGTACCGCCACCAACTGACCTGAGCGTATTTCGCCCTCCACTTCCCAGGTGCTGCGCCAGGCGATGCCGTAACCGGCCAGGCACCAGTCGTGCAGCACTTGGCCATCCGAACAGTCGAGTGGCCCCCCCGGGCGCAAGTGAACCACGCCTTGGCCATCATCGGCCGGGTTGCGGAAGGCCCAGCCTCGGGTTTGCGAGGCATCGCTCGACAGGGTCAGGCAGTCGTGCTGCAGCAAGTCGGAGGGCTGAGTCGGCGTGCCGCGCCGGGCCAGATAGGCCGGAGTGGCCACGCACAGGCGGCGGTTGTCGGCCATCCGCACACTGACCAGCGAGCTGTCGGGCAGGTCGCCTACGCGCACCGCGCAGTCAAAACCCTCGGCGGCCAGGTCCACCACCCGATCGCTGAGGTTCAGCGAAATCGACACATCGGGGTGCAGCTCGCGAAAGCGCGGCACCAGTGGGGCCACATGACGGCGGCCAAACCCGGCCGGAGCCGTGATGCGCAAATGCCCACTGGCCTTGACGCCACCCGCCGAGACACTGGCCTCGGCATTGGCCACATCGGAGAGCAAGCGCTGACAGTCTTCCAAGAAAGCGCTGCCTTCGTGGGTGAGGGTGATGCGCCGGGTGGTGCGCACCAGCAGCTTCACGCCCAGGCTTTCTTCCAGCGCATCGAGCCTGCGGCCGATGATGGCTGGTGCCACGCCCTCGGCCCGGGCTGCGGCGGTCAGGCTGCCTTTGGTGGCAACCGAGACAAAGGTTTCGAAGGCTTTGAGCTTGTCCATGCGGCCCAATTATGCGCGTCCAAGGTTGGAATGCCGGCCCTCAGATGGGTGATTGATGCGCCAGAAGCGCTGCTTAAACGCTTTTCCAGCCCTTGGGCAAACCAGCTTCGGGCGTCATGCCGTAAAGCGGCTCACCAGGCAAGCCGGCTTTGAGCGGTGCCCGTGCGGCCATGAGTTTTTCCAAGTTCACACCCGTGTCCACGCCCATGGCTTCGAACATGAAGACCAAGTCTTCGGTCACCACATTGCCCGAAGCGCCGGGCGCGTAGGGGCAACCGCCCAGGCCGCCGAGCGAGCTGTCGAAGGTGCGAACGCCTGCCTCATAAGCGGCCAGGCAATTGGCCAGGCCAAGGCCCCGGGTGTTGTGCATGTGGGCCGCGCCCGTCAAGGCACCCACTTCGCTGAACAGCGCCTTGAACAAGCGTGAGACCTGCGCCGGGTTGGCCATGCCGGTGGTGTCGGACAGGCCGATTTCGTCCACACCCGCCTCGGCCAAGCGGTTTGCCAGGTGCAGTACATCGTCTTCGGGCACTGCTCCTTGAAGCGTGCAGCCGAAAGCGGTGGACATGCCGACTTCGACGGGCACGCCGGGCGCGATCTCGTCGCGCAAGCGCAAGACGGCCCGCACCTCGTCGACCATGGCTTCGGGTGTTTTGCGCACATTGGCCATGGAGTGCGCCGGGCTGGCCGATACCGGCAAGGTGAGCTTTTGTGCCCCAGCTTGCAGCGCGGCTTGCGCGCCACGCAGGTTGGGCACCAGCGCCATCACCCGCACGCCGCTGTGGCGCAGCGCATGCTGCACCACCTGCGCGGCATCGGCCATTTGCGGCAGCAGCTGGGCGGGCACGAACGAGGCGACTTCAATTTCGCGCAGGCCCGTCGCCGCGAGTGCATCGATCCAGCGCAACTTGTCGGCTGTGGGCATGGTGGCTTTGACCGATTGCAGGCCATCGCGCGGGCCAACTTCGCTGATCAGGACGTCAGGGACGTG
This sequence comes from Limnohabitans sp. 15K, assembly GCF_002778285.1. Lineage (GTDB taxonomy): Bacteria > Pseudomonadota > Gammaproteobacteria > Burkholderiales > Burkholderiaceae_C > Limnohabitans_A. The sequence goes on along the minus strand of NZ_NESM01000001.1, from coordinate 1,223,067 downwards.
GATGCTTGTCATGACCAGATTAAACAACAGTGGATTTGTGCGCAAAAGTCATGGGTCTATGCAGTTTCGGCGTCTTTATCGGTGTCTAAATTTAGAATAGAGTGCTTCGTATCTTTGGCCGCTCTGCAGATGTCACTTTGCACGCCTCGGCCCGATCTGATTTTTTGACTTGACCCGAGAGGTTTTCATGACTGCACGCACCACGATCCACAACCTGCAAGTGGCCAACCCGCTGCTGAACTTCATCAACGACCAGATGCTGCCCGCCACGGGCGTGGACAAAGACAAGTTTTGGCAAGGCTTCAATGACATCGTGGCCGACTTGGCCCCGAAAAACATCGCCTTGCTGGCCGAGCGTGACCGCATCCAGACCGCCATGGACCAGTGGCACACCGCCAACCCTGGACCTGTGGCTGCAGGCAAGGCCATGAAGGACTACCGCAAGTTCCTGAGTCAGATCGGTTACCTGGTGCCCGAGCCCCGCAACGACCAAGCCACCACCGCCAACGTGGACGCCGAGCTGGCCAAGCTGGCGGGCCCTCAGCTGGTGGTGCCGATTTTGAATGCCCGCTACGCCCTGAACGCCGCCAACGCCCGTTGGGGTTCTTTGTACGACGCGCTGTACGGCACCGACGCCATTTCTGAGGCCGACGGCTGTGAAAAAGGCTCGGGCTACAACCCCAAGCGCGGCGCCAAAGTCATCGACTACTGCCGCAACGTGCTCGACCGCACGGCACCCCTGAAGACAGGCTCGCACGTGGGCAGCAAGGGCTACGCTGTCAAAGCGGGCAAGCTGGTCGTGACCTTGGCCAACGGCAAAAATTCGACCTTGGCCGATGCCAAGCAATTCGTGGGCTACACCGGTGATGCCAAGGCCCCAGCATCCGTGCTGTTTGTGCACAACGGCATCCACTTGGACCTGCAAATCAACAAGTCCACGCCGATTGGCAAGACCGACCCGGCTGGCGTGTCCGACCTGATCGCTGAAAGCGCCTTGTCCACCATCCTCGACCTGGAAGACTCCGTGGCCGCCGTGGACGCTGACGACAAAGTGCTGGCCTATGCCAACTGGCTGGGCATCTTGCAAGGCAGCCTGAGTGAAGAAGTGCAAAAGGGCGGCAAGACTTTCACGCGCACCATGAACGGTGACCGCGAATACACCAAGCCCGCTGGCAAAGGCACCGTCAAGCTGCACGGCCGCTCGCTCATGTTTGTGCGCAACGTCGGTCACCTGATGACCAACCCTGCCATCCTCTACAAAGCCGCTGATGGCAGCATGAAAGAGATCCCCGAAGGCATTCTGGACGCCATGGTCACCGTGACCTGCGCCTTGGTCGACCTGCAGAAAAAGTCCTCCCACCCCCTGCGCAACAGCCGCACGGGCAGCGTCTACATCGTCAAGCCCAAGATGCACGGCCCGGCCGAAGTCGCGTTTGCCGACGAGTTGTTTGGCCGCGTCGAAAAAGTGATCGGCATGAAGCCTTCCACCGTCAAGCTGGGCATCATGGACGAAGAGCGCCGCACCAGCGCCAACTTGAAAGCCTGTATCGCCGCCGCCAAGAGCCGTGTGGCTTTCATCAACACCGGCTTCCTGGACCGCACCGGCGACGAGATGCACACCTGCATGTTGGCCGGCCCCGTCATGCGCAAGGGCGACATCAAGAACAGCACTTGGCTGGGCGCTTATGAGAAGAACAACGTCAACGTGGGCCTGGCCTGCGGCTTGCGCGGTCGCGCCCAGATCGGCAAAGGCATGTGGGCCATGCCCGACCTGATGGCCGACATGCTTAAGGCCAAAATTGGCCACCCCCTGGCCGGTGCCAACACCGCTTGGGTGCCCAGCCCCACGGCTGCCACGCTGCACGCCATGCACTACCACCAAGTGGACGTGCCCGCCCTGCAAAAGCAGATGGAAAAGGCTGTGGCCAAGCAAGACCCGAAACAGTTGCGCGAAGACACGCTCAACGCTTTGTTGCAGTTTCCTGTGGTGGCCAAAGACGCCGCCAACTGGTCGGCTGAAGACAAACAAAAAGAACTCGACAACAACGCCCAAGGCATTTTGGGTTATGTGGTGCGCTGGATTGACCAAGGCGTGGGCTGTTCCAAAGTGCCTGACATCAACGGCGTGGGCCTGATGGAAGACCGCGCCACGCTGCGCATCAGCAGCCAGCACATGGCCAACTGGATGCAGCACGGCGTCGTGACTGAAAAGCAAGTCAAACAAACCATGGAACGCATGGCCGCTGTGGTCGATGCCCAAAACGCCGGTGATGCGGCTTACCAACCCATGGCCGGTAACTTTGCCAAGTCGGCAGCTTACAAAGCGGCTTGCGACCTGGTCTTCAAAGGCAAGGCGCAACCCAGTGGCTACACCGAGCCGCTGCTGCACGCTTGGCGCTTGAAGGTCAAAGCGGCCTGAAAGCCCAGGGGCCGGACACGGTCCGACACTTAAAAAAACGGCTCCCTCGGGAGCCGTTTTGCTGTGCATGGTTGAAAATGGTGTTTTGAGGAGGGCGCGATGCGCTGGATTGACCGGTTACCCCCATCTGAAACTGAGAGTCCGCTGTCATGACAGCACCTCTGAGCATTGACCCTTGCCACTGCCCCTTGTGCGGGCAGCCCAATGCTTGCGCCATGGCCATGCCCCAAGCTGGCGCTGAGGCCCCCGGGCCCTGCTGGTGCACGCGGGTTCAGTTCAGCGCCGATTTGCTGAAGCAAGTGCCCGAAGCGGCACGCAACAAGGCCTGCATTTGCGCGGCCTGCGTAGCGGCGTCCGAACAGTCATCCCAAGGCACAAGCCAAGGTGAAAACCAAGGCGAATACGCGTGAGCCTGGCCCAAGGCCCCCACAGCCTGCAGGCGCTGCAAGCGCGTTATGGCGATCGGCATCGCTGGTTGCTGCTGCTGTCGGTCATGCTGGGCTCGATGGCGGCGGTGATGTCGTCCACCATCATGAACGTGGCCATCCCCGACATGAGCGCGCACTTCACGCTGGGCCAAAGCCGGGTGCAGTGGGTGACCTCCGGCTTCATGGTGGCCATGACGGTGTCCATGCTCACCACGCCCTGGCTGCTGTCGCGCTACGGTTACCGCCGGGTGTACGAGGTGTGCATGTGGCTGCTGCTGGGCGGCGGTGTGGTGGGTGGCTTGGCCAACGATTTCCCTTGGGTTTTGGCAGCACGCGTGGCCGAGGGTTTGGCTGCCGGCGTGGTGCAGCCCATTCCGGCCATCATCATCTTGCGCGCTTTTGCCTCTGAGGAGCAGGGCCGTGCCAGTGGTTTGTTCGGCATGGGCGTGGTGCTGGCCCCGGCCATTGGCCCCAGCATTGGCGGTGTGCTGGTCGATGTGTTCGGCTGGCGTTCGATCTTTTTCATGGTGGTGCCGCTGGCCATGGTGGCGCTGTGGTTGTCTCGCCGCTATGTGCCCACCTCGGCTCCGGGCGGCGTGCAGGCCGATGCCGACAGCCCAGGCTTGGACTGGATTGGGCTGGCGCTGGCCAGCGCCTCGACCTTGATGCTGCTCAACGGCCTGGTGCAGCTGCGCGGCGATGACCACACGGTGGCCGTGGCCCTGCTGGTACTGGCGGGCGTGGGCATGGCCTTGTTTGTAGCCTGGCAGCGGCATTTGCTGCAGCCTGGGCGGCGCATGCGACGCGCATCTTCTGGCCGAACAGGCCAAGTCCACCAAGCGAGGAGAGGCCCGCTCATGAACCTGCAGGTGTTTGGCCACCGCCATTTCGCCATGGGGGCGTTGGTGTCTTTCACCTACGGTATCGCGCTGTTTGGCTCGACCTATTTGCTGCCGGTTTACATGCAAATGGGCTTGAGGCTGTCACCCTCCTACATTGGCGCGGCCTTGTTGCCTGCGGGTATTTTGCTGGCCGTGACCATCGCAGCCGTGGGGCGTTTGTCGCACCGCATGCCGCCCGCCCATTGGGTGAGCTGGGGCTTGGCTTTGCTGGCGCTGTCGTTTGCGCTCATGCCCTTGGTCCACCCAGCAGCGGGTTTGGCGCTGCTCTGGATTTTGGTGATCCTCGGGCGCATTGGCTTGGGCTTCATCTTGCCGTCGCTCAACCTGGGCGCGATGCGGGGCTTGCCCAAAGACCTGATCCCTCAAGCGTCGAGCGTGATCGGTTTTGTGCGCATGCTGGGTGGTGCGGCGGGCGTGAGCATTTGCGCCATCGTGCTCGAGTGGCGTTTGGCGGTGTATGCCTTGGCTTCAAGCAGTTCGGGCGACGCCGATTTGCGGGCCTTCAACGAAACCTTTGTATTTCTGGCTACGACCACCGCGCTGGCCCTGTTGGCTGCATGGAAAATGGGTGAAGCCCAAACGATTGCCAAGAAAGACTGAACCATGTGCCAACTGCTCGGCATGAATTGCAACACCCCCACCGATGTGACTTTCAGCTTCAGCGGCTTTGCGCAACGCGGTGGTATCACCGACCACCACGGCGATGGCTGGGGCATCGCCTTTTTTGAGGGGCAGGGCGTTCGCCATTTTGTGGACCACCAAAGCGCCAGCACTTCGCCCATCGCCGATCTGATCCGCCGTTACCCGATCAAAAGCCAGAACGTCATTGCCCACATTCGCAAGGCCACGCAGGGGGAGGTGAGTCTGGAAAATTGCCACCCGTTTGTGCGTGAGTTGTGGGGCCGCTACTGGGTGTTTGCGCACAACGGCAACTTGCTGGACTACGCACCACGGCTGCACGGCAGTTTCAGGCCTGTGGGGCAGACCGACAGCGAACGGGCCTTTTGCTGGCTCATGCAAGAGCTGGCCAAGTCACATGCCAGCGTGCCTACTGTGCAGGAGTTGTCGCTGACTTTGCGGGAGCTGGTGCCCCAAATTGCCCAGCACGGCACCTTTAATTTTTTGTTGTCGAATGGACAAGCCCTGTGGGCGCACGCCAGCACGAACCTGCATTACGTGCTGCGCAGACACCCGTTCACGCAAGCCACATTGAGTGATGAGGACTTGAGCGTGAATTTTGCCGATCACACGCGCGAGTCTGATCGCGTGGCGGTGGTGGTGACGCAGCCCCTGACCACCGACGAAGCCTGGGTCGCTTTGGATGCTGGAAGGGTTTACACCTTCCAAGACGGCGATCTGCTAAAGCCTTGAAACCGTCATCTGGGCGTCACTGACAAACCTATAATTTATTCGTATGACTATCAAAATGCTTTTACCGCTGGTGGCCTTGATGACTTGCTGGCATGGCAGCAGCCAAGCGGCTCGTCCATTCATGACCGACGATGCACGTTTGACCACCGAGGGTTCTTGCCAGGTTGAAAGCTGGACGCGACGCTACGCCGATCGAACAGAAAACTGGGCCTTGCCCGCCTGCAATCCAACGGGCAATCTGGAAGTCACGCTGGGCGGGGGGAGTTTCAAAGACCCACAGCAGGGCGCAAGCCAGGATCAAGTCATTCAAGCCAAAACCTTGTGGAAACGCATGACGCCCAATGGTTGGGGCGGCGGCGTGGCTCTTGGGCAATTTCGCCACCCTTCGGCCAATGTGGGGCCTAACAACCTGGGCAACACCTTTGTTTATGTGCCGCTCTCGGTGTCCTTCATGGACGACCGTTTGGTGAGTCACACCAACTTGGGTTGGTCTCGTGACAAGTCATCGCGGAACGACCAATTCAACTGGGGGATGGGGATGGAATACCAGGCCACCGGTCGCTGGTTGTTGATTGCAGAAACCTTTGGCGATGACCGACAAAAACCTTTTTGGCAAAGCGGTCTGCGTTTTGGCGTGATCCCAGGGGTTTTGCAGGTGGATGCAACCCGAGGGGCCCAATGGGGGGCGGGTTCAAAGAACCGTTGGTTGTCCATGGGTGTGCGCTTCACACCCGAAAAGCTGTTCTGACCGACCGCATCGAGCGGTTCAAAAGCGAAGTGACTTCATGATTTCAAGGCGGCCTCGACCGCATCCATGAACAGCGCCGCCACATCGCAGCCCATTTGGTCGGTGATCTCCTGAAAGCAAGTGGGGCTCGTCACGTTGATCTCAGTGAGGCTGTCACCGATGATGTCCAGACCCACCAGCATGAGACCGCGTGCGAACAGGATTGGGCCTAATGTTTCTGCGATTTCGCGGTCTCGAGCGGAAATCGGCTGCGCTACGCCTTTGCCGCCTGCAGCCAAATTGCCACGCACTTCGCCGCCTTGCGGAATACGCGCCAGACAAAACGGCACCGGTTTGCCACCGATCAGCAGCACGCGTTTGTCGCCTTGCGCGATGCCAGGCAAAAACTTTTGCACCATCACGGTTTGTGTGCCGCCTTGGTTCAGGGTTTCGATGATCACACCCAAATTCAGGCCGTCGGCACCCACCTTGAAAATGCCTGTGCCGCCCATGCCATCGAGCGGTTTCAAGATGATGGCGCCGTGTGTGGCGTGAAACTCGCGGATGTCGGCTTGGTTGCGGGTGACCAGCGTGGGCGCAATGAACTGCGGAAACTCCATGATCGCGAGTTTTTCGGGATGGTTGCGCAATGCCGCTGGGCTGTTGAAGACCCTGGCGCCTTCCCGTTCGGCCTGACTCAGGAGGTGGGTGGCGTAGAAGTATTCGCTGTCAAAAGGCGGATCGGTGCGCATGATGACCGCATCAAAGTCCTTCAAGGCAGAGCGGCTGGTGCTGGTTTCGGTGAACCAGTGGGTGGCATCGCCGGTCAGGCGGATCTCGCGCACATGGGCTGACACCGCTTCGCCTTGCTGCCAGCGCACATCGGTCATCTGGCAGGCCACCACCTGGTGACCGCGCTTTTGCGCCTCACGCATCATGGCAAAGGTCGTGTCTTTGTAAATCTTGAACGATTCCAGGGGGTCGGCAACAAACAGCAGTTTCATAAAAGGGCAGGGTCCAAAGTCAATGGGCGAACTGTGACACAGAACGCCAAAAAGGGTGTGAATCGGGTCTGAAGGCTGCGGTCATCACCGGCGCACCACCCGCAAGCTGTCGGCTTGGCACTGGATGCGCACATGCCTGGCCTCACCCAAGTATTCTCCATCAGCGGCCAAGGGCACCCCTTGAGCGCAGGCGATGTCCAGCTGCCTGTACAGCCAACAGGCGATGCGCGGGTCACCGAGGTGTCGGCCGACCAACAGCCGGGGCAGCATGAGCAGGGCGCCCAGACGGCCAAACGAGCCGGCCAGCAGCGCGTCAAGCTGGCCATCGGCCAATTGCGCATGTGGCACAGCGGGCATGCCCGAGCCGAAGGTCGGGGTGTTCAGGCTGGAGGCAAAGAGGCTGGCACCTTGGTGTTTCAAGTGCCCATCGCTGTGCAGCGTCAGGTCCCAGTGGCGCAGGTGGATCAGCTCGTGCAGTGTTGCCCAAAGGTAACGCGGCAAACCGCGCAGCCAGCTTGGGCCATTCAGGGCGCGAAGCCCGACGGCCGAATCAAAGCCTGCGGTCAGGCTTGACAGAAAAGGGGTGTCGCGCGTCTGGCCTTGCAGATCGCTCCAGCTTGCCAGCCCAGTGTCGATGCCTTGCGCGGAGCCCTGCAGCGCCAACGTCAGAGCGTGTTCCCAGGGCAGGCCATAAATGCCCCATGCCCGTGCACTGTCGTTGCCGCTGCCCATGGGCACCAGCCCTACAGTGAGCCGACGCGACAGCAGTGCGGGCAGCCAGCAGTTGAGCGTGCCATCGCCGCCGACCACCACCACGCGGCTGCCTTCGGGCCGCGAATGCAGCAGGGCTATGCTGTCCTGCAGGGCTTCGGGGGCCGCCAGTTGTGCCCCCGGCGCATGTTCGGCCAGCCACGCTCTCAGGACCGGAGCGCGCTGAGCAGCTCGGCCGCCTTGGGCGTGGGGGTTGAGCAGGACCAGGGTCATGGAGGGTTTAGTTCACTGGAAAGCCACTTCGGCAAAGCTGCGCAATTTGCGGCTGTGCAGCTGGGCCGGGCCGGCTGCGCGCAGCAACTCCAGTGCTCGGATGCCGATTTGCAGGTGCTGGTTGACCCGCTCGCGGTAGAAATGGTTGGCCATGCCCGGCAGCTTGATTTCGCCATGCAATGGTTTGTCGCTCACGCACAGCAGCGTGCCATAGGGCACCCGAAAGCGAAAGCCGTTGGCGGCAATCGTGGCGCTTTCCATGTCGAGCGCGACGGCTCGGCTTTGGCTGAAGCGCCGCTGAGGCGTGTTGTCAGGCAGCAGCTCCCAGTTGCGGTTGTCGGTGCTGGCCACGGTGCCGGTGCGCATGAGGCGTTTGAGCTCCAAGCCTTCGCATCCCGTGATCTCGGACACGGCATGCTCAAGCGCCACCTGAATTTCAGCGAGTGCCGGAATCGGAACCCACAAGGGCAGATCTTCGTCCAGCACATGGTCTTCGCGCACGTAGGCGTGGGCCAGCACGTAATCGCCCAGCTGTTGCGTGGTGCGCAGCCCCGCGCAGTGACCCACCATCAGCCAAGCATGCGGGCGCAGCACAGCGATGTGGTCGGTGATGGTTTTGGCATTGGCCGGGCCCACGCCAATGTTCACCATGGTGATCCCACTGTGCCCCTCGCGCACCAGGTGGTAAGCGGGCATTTGAGGCAGGCGCGGCGGGCTTGCGCCCAGCGCATCGTTGGGTTCGGCTGACAACCCTTTTCGGCGCGTGATCAGATTGCCAGGCTCGACAAAAGCCGAATAAACGCTGTCCTCTTTGGCCATTTCCGCGTGACCCAGCGCGATGAACTCGTCGATGTAAAACTGGTAGTTGGTGAACAGCACGTAGTTCTGAAAATGCGACGGGCTGGTGCCGGTGTAATGCCTCAAGCGGTGCAGCGAGTAGTCGGTGCGTGCCCCCGTGAACAGCGACAGCGGTTCAGCTTGGCCGTTAACGCCTCGCCAAGTCCCGTTGGCGATGCTGTCGTCCATCGCCGTCAGATCGGGCAGGTCAAACACATCGCGCATGCGGGCGCGGCGCGCGGCGCTCATTTCGCCCTCCATGTGCTCGTGTTCAGCAAATGAAAAATGCACCGGCATCGGGTCTTTGCTGGTGCCTATTTCCAGGCGCACGTTGTGGTTGCGGATCAGCAAGTCAAATTGGTCCCGCAGGTAGGGCGCAAACAAATCTGGCCGGGTGAGGGTGGTGGTGTATTGCCCCGCGTTGGCCACAAAGCCGTAACTCAAGGGCTCGTTGTCGGCGTCTTGCGGTGGCTCCCAGCCGGTAGCCGTTTCAAGCCGCACATACGGGTAACAAGCGCGCACCCGGTCTTGCATGTCATCACCGGCCACATAGCGTTGCATGGCCATCCGCAAGTGTGTCACGCTTTGCTCGTAAATGGCTTGAACCCGTGACAAAGCGTCGTCGGCGTTGTCAAAGACCTCTGGTGCGATGAAAGGTGTTGGCGTTTGCATGGATGGATTGTGCCTTCTGAGGCCGCATGCGGTTGTCATGAGATTTTCACGAAGGCCGAATAAGGTTGCGTGGTTATTCCACCAACTTTTTTAGGATGTACCCGTATGAAGTTCAATCAATTCAATCCGATGGTCATTTCCAAAGATGCAGTTCCTGCATCTTTGAGCCGTCGTACGGCGCTGAAAGTCGGCGCTGGCTTGGCCATGACCAGCATGTTCGGCTTGACCGCTTGTGGCGGCAGCTCTGCTGTGAAGGTTTCCAAAATCACATTCAACGGCATGGCCAATCCATCCACGGATGCCAACCGTGCCATGGTCTACACCAATGCCACCATCGACATCACTTACAACGACGGTTCCGTGGTCAAGGCCTCCCCTTTGAGCTACAAAACCATCTACCGCACGGGTGATGTTTTGAAGGACCCAAAAGGCAAAGACATTTTGGCTGGCGGCTACTTCAAGCCCGATGGCGTGACACCGATCATGGACACATCTGTCGCCGGTAAAGAAGAGCAGTTTTATTCGGACTCTGTCGATGGAACTTCATTGCTGAGCTTGCCTGCATCGACCGTACCTGGCATTACCGGTAATGCATTGTTTGTTGTGACCCAGTTTGAGTACAAAACCAGCAACAACGCCGGTGCCAGCATGTATGGTGCTTTGCCTGGGCCGATTGCTGTCGTGGCACTGGATCAAAACAAAACCACGGGTGAACTCGTGGCCAAGCAGTATTACAACGTGCCCACGGAGAGCGTTTACGGCATCTGGATCCCTTGCGGCGGCAGTATTTCCCCATGGAATACCCACCTCTCGAGCGAGGAGTACGAGCCCGATGCTTGGTCTGTGACAAAAACCGGTGACGCTGGTGGCTTGTTCAAGGCGTTCAGCCGCAACGCATTTGGCAGCGAAACCGCTGCGAACCCCTACCTCTACGGTCACGTTCCTGAAGTGACTGTGAATGCAGACGGCACGGCAGCTGTGCGCAAGCACTTCTGCCTGGGCCGCATTTCTCGCGAATTGGTTCAAATCATGCCTGACAACCGTACGGTGTTGATGGGTGATGACTACGTGGGGGGTGGTTTGTTCATGTTTGTGGCCGATGTGGCCAATGACTTGTCCGCCGGTACGCTTTACGCCGCCAAAGTCACGCAAACATCTGCTGCGCAGTCTGCCGACGGTGGTGTCTTCACTGTGAAGTGGATCAAGTTGGGCAGCGCCAACAGCAAAGAAATCGAAGCACTCGCCAAGAGCGTTTGGACCAACCCCAACGGTTTGAAGGCTGAAAACATCATTGATGTGAAGACCGTCGCGACAACGGGCTACAGCGCCGTCAGCTTGGACGGCGTTGCCGAGTTCACCAAGGTTCAAGCCGGCATGGAAAAAGCGGCTGCCTTCCTGGAGACGCACCGCTACGCAGGCATCGTGGGCGCCAGCATGGAGTTCACCAAGCTGGAGGGCGTGACCCTCAATGCGAAAGACAAAGTCGCTTATTTCGCCATGTCTCGCATCGAGAAGACCATGCAAGACGGCGTTGGTGATGTCAATGTGAAGAAAATTTTGTCCGGCGGTGTGTACGCCGCCAACCTCAACGATGCGCAAAAAGACACCGCCAACGGCGCCATCAACAGCGCTTGGGTGCCGACGACGTTCGCCGTTCCTGATGTCGCTGCGCCTTACGTCGGCAAGTTGCTGGGCGAAGACATCGCCGCCGATGCCGATGGCAACACGTCGGCCATTGACAAAATCTCATGCCCTGACAACGTCAAGTTCTCAGAGTCCATGCGCAACCTGTTCATTGGTGAAGACTCCGGCTACCACTTGAACAACTATGTTTGGGCGTACAACGTCGACACCAAAACCTTGAGCCGAGTCTTGTCGGTTCCTGCCGGAGGCGAGTGCACGGGCTTGCACCCTGTGGACAACCTCAACGGTTACAGCTATGTCATGTCAGGCTTCCAGCATGCCGCCGATTGGACCTTCAAGACGCCTGCCCAGGACGCCTTGAAAGCAGCCGTGTTGACCAACTATGGCCCATCCGTGCCTTCGGGTTCGCGGACTTTGGCCAAGCGTGCAGCAGTGGGCTACATCAGTGGTCTGCCTGTGATCGGTTGATCTGAGACTGGCTTGAGCACTCAGGTGCTCAAGTTGGCGTGAAAAAGCCCCGATCTCTCGGGGCTTTTTCATGGGTTTTTACATATTCCGCCGGTACTGACCACCCACCTCGAACAAGGCGTTGGTGATCTGACCGAGCGAGCAAACACGCACCGCGTCCATCAGCACCTCGAACACGTTGCCGTTGTCGATCACAGCCTGTTGCAAGCGCTTGAGCATGGCTGGCGACTCTTGCGCATGCAGGGCGTGGAAGTCGTTCAGGCGCTTGAGTTGCGACTGCTTTTCTTCCTCGGTCGAGCGGGCCAGTTCCAGCGTTTCCATGACTTCGTCGCCCTTGGGGTTGCGGAAGGTGTTGACGCCGATGATGGGCAGCTCACCCGTGTGCTTGAGCATCTCGTAGTGCATCGACTCGTCTTGGATCTTGCCGCGCTGGTAGCCGGTTTCCATCGCTCCCAAAACGCCACCGCGCTCGGCGATTTTCTCGAACTCGGCCAGAACGGCTTCTTCGAGCAACTCGGTCAGCTCTTCAATGATGAAAGCGCCTTGGCTCGGGTTCTCGTTCTTGGCCAGGCCCCACTCGCGGTTGATGATCATCTGGATCGCCATGGCTCGGCGCACCGAGTCTTCGGTGGGCGTGGTGATCGCTTCGTCAAACGCGTTGGTGTGCAGGCTGTTGCAGTTGTCGTAGATCGCGATCAGCGCCTGCAGTGTGGTGCGGATGTCGTTGAACTGGATTTCTTGCGCGTGCAGCGAACGGCCACTGGTCTGAATGTGGTACTTGAGCTTTTGGCTGCGCTCGTTCGCACCGTATTTTTCTTTCATCGCCACCGCCCAGATGCGTCGCGCCACGCGGCCCATGACGGTGTACTCGGGGTCCATGCCGTTGCTGAAGAAGAAGCTCAAGTTGGGCGCGAAGTCGTCGATGTGCATGCCACGCGCCAAGTACGCTTCCACAAAAGTGAAGCCGTTGCTCAGCGTGAAGGCCAGTTGCGAAATCGGGTTGGCCCCGGCTTCGGCAATGTGGTAACCGCTGATGGACACCGAGTAGAAGTTGCGCACGTCGTGGTGCACAAAATACTGCGCCACATCACCCATGACTTTGAGCGAAAACTCGGTCGAGAAGATGCAGGTGTTTTGGCCTTGGTCTTCTTTCAGGATGTCGGCTTGCACCGTGCCGCGCACATTGGCCAAGACCCATGCCTTGATTTTGGCGGATTCGGCTTCTGTGGGCTCGCGGCCGTTCTCGACTTTGAACTTATCGAGATTTTGGTCAATGGCCGTGTTCATGAACATGGCCAGAATCGACGGCGCGGGGCCGTTGATCGTCATCGACACGCTGGTGGTCGGGTTGCACAGGTCAAAGCCCGAGTACAGCACCTTCATGTCGTCGAGCGTGGCCACGTTCACACCCGAGTTGCCGATCTTGCCGTAGATGTCCGGACGCAGGTCGGGGTCGTTGCCGTAAAGCGTGACCGAGTCGAACGCGGTGGACAGGCGCTTGGCGGGCAAGCCTTCTGACACCAGCTTGAAGCGGCGGTTGGTGCGGAAGGGATCGCCTTCGCCCGCGAACATGCGGGTCGGGTCTTCGCCCTCGCGCTTGAAGGCAAAGGTACCAGCCGTGTAGGGGTAGCTGCCGGGCACGTTGTCGAGCATCAGCCACTTGAGCACTTCGCCATCGTCTTCGTATCGGGGCAGCGCCACCTTGCGGATGGTGGTGCCTGAGAGGCTTTTGGTGGTGAGGGCCGTGCGGATTTCCTTGTCGCGAATTTTGACCACGTACTCGTCACCCGCATAGGCTTTTTGCATGTCGGGCCACTGGGCCAGCAGCTTTTTGGCTTGAGGGTCCTGAGTTTCTTCGCGGGCCACGGCCAAATCGATGGCGGCTTCAGCCGCTTTGGCGCGGCCGGCTTTGCCCACTTCGAGCATGCGGGCGGCAGCTCGCAGTTGTTGGATTTCGCGGGCCAGGCGCGATTGCTCGACGGCGCGTTTTTTGTACCCACGCACGGTGTCGCTGATCTCGGCCAGGTAGCGGGTGCGGGCCCCGGGTACCACCGGGTTTTGGTGGGTGCTGTGGCGCACCTTGACCACGGGCAGGCGGCCTTCGGTGGTTGTCATGCCCAGATCGCTCAGACGCACTTTGAGCGCCTGGTACAGCGCGGTCACGCCGTCGTCGTTGAAGCGCGCCGCCATGGTGCCAAACACCGGCATCTGCTCGGTCGGTACGGTCCAGGCTTCCTTATTGCGCTGCACCTGCTTGGCCACATCGCGCAAGGCGTCCGATGAGCCTTTGCGGTCGAACTTGTTGATGGCCACGAATTCGGCAAAGTCCAGCATGTCGATTTTTTCGAGTTGGCTGGCTGCGCCGAACTCGGGCGTCATCACATACATGGGCACGTCCACATGCGGCACGATGGCGGCGTCGCCCTGGCCAATGCCGGAGGTCTCCACCACGATCAGGTCAAAACCCGCCACCTTGCAGGCCGCCACCACGTCGGGCAGGGCGGCAGAAATTTCGCTGCCAAAGTCACGCGTGGCAAGCGAGCGCATGAACACACGCGGGCCTTGCGACCAAGGTGAAATCGCGTTCATGCGGATGCGGTCGCCCAGCAGCGCACCACCACTCTTGCGGCGGGAGGGATCGATGGAGATCACGGCCACTCGCAGCGCATCGCCCTGGTCCAGGCGCAGGCGGCGGATCAGCTCGTCGGTGAGCGACGACTTGCCCGCACCACCGGTGCCGGTGATGCCCAGCACGGGTACTTTCTTGCTGGCAGCCTGTTCGCGCACGGCTTTGACCACAGCCGCATCGGCTTTGTCGTTTTCGAGGGCGGTGATCAGCTGCGCCAGGGCGCGCCAGTTCATCTCGCCATGACCCTGAATCGCGGCCACGTCTTTCGGAGCCAAGGGGCTGATGTCTTTGTCGCAGCGCATGACCATCTCGCCGATCATCCCGGCCAGGCCCATTTTTTGGCCGTCTTCGGGGCTGAAAATGCGCACGCCTTGGTCGGCCAGGGTGCGTATTTCAGAGGGCACGATCACGCCGCCACCGCCGCCAAACACTTGGATGTGCTCGCCACCTCGCGCCTTGAGCAAATCCACCATGTAGCTGAAATATTCGTTGTGCCCGCCTTGGTAAGAGCTGATGGCGATGCCTTGCGCGTCTTCTTGCAGGGCTGCGGTGACCACTTCGTCCACCGAGCGGTTGTGGCCGAGGTGAATGACTTCGGCACCCATGCTTTGCAGGATGCGGCGCATGATGTTGATGGCCGCATCGTGGCCGTCAAACAAAGAGGCAGCGGTAACAAAGCGCACCTTGTTCGTGGGTCGGTATTCGGCCAGGGCTTTGAATTCGGCGGACAGATCGGTCATGGGTGGCTCCGGTAACAGTCGGTATGTATCGCTTTGACGTTGACGTAAACGTCAACCAAAACCCGCATCTTAGCCGTTGCGACCTGTCCTGTCACTGACACTTTGACGCGCAGGCTTAAAGCTATGATTTGATTTCGAAAGCCTCTGAAAATGACCCTTCCAACACTTGGATGAACGCCTGATGACCATTTCTACACCGACCACACTTCCCGCACTTCAATCGGCCACGGGGTACGCAGGTGACATTTCCCCAGAACAGGCTTGGGCCTGGGTGCAATCGGGCGAAGCCGACATCGTGGACGTTCGCACCGACGCTGAGCGTGCTTGGGTGGGGTTTGTGCCTGGCGCTCATGCGCTTGCTTGGAAACAGTGGCCCAGCATGGCCATGAACCCTGACTTTGATGCAGGCATTCAGGCTTTGGGTGCGGGTGGCAAAAAATTGGTCCTGCTGTGCCGAAGCGGGGTGCGATCGATTGCTGCGGCTCAGCGTGCGACCGAGCTGGGTGTGCAGGCCTACAACATCCTCGAAGGCTTTGAAGGCGACCCCGACGCTCAGGCCCACCGAGGGGTTCAGGGTGGCTGGCGGGTACGTGGCTTGCCTTGGCAGCAAAACTGAGCCCATCCAGCTGGGAAAATCCTTAGCTGATCAGACGCCTGGCGGTCGTTGGGCCAGCATCCCCAGGTTCGCCATCTCGTAAGCGTGGGCCAGTTTCAGCAACGCCCAATCGCCTTGGGGCTTGCCGATCAAGGCCAGACCCATGGGCAAGCCGTTTGCGCCAAAGCCTGCAGGGACGCTGATCGAAGGCAGGCCTGCCAAGGTGGCATAGATCACCACCTCCATCCAGCGGTGGTAAGTGTCCATGCTTTGGCCTGCCACGTTTTGTGGCCAGCGCAGGCTTACATCAAACGGCCAAACTTGGGCCACAGGAATGGCCAGCACATCGAATTTCTCAAACAAGGTCAACATGCTTTGGTAAAAGCGCGTCCGGCTGGCACTGGCCGACATCAATTGAGCGCCGGTCAAGCCCAGTGATTGGTCGTATTCCCACAGAGCTTCGGCTTTGATGTGCGCACGGTTGGCGGGGTTGATCAAAAAAGGCGCGATGCGTGGCCCCATCAAAGCCTGCCGCCACACCAACCATGCTTGCCAAATTTGCTCGGGTGGCATGCCCAATTGGGCTTCGTCGATGGTGCAACCCATGCCCGAAAAGCTGTTCAAGGCCGATTGGCAGACCTCCAAAATCCCGCCCTCCATGGGCAGGTAGCCCTGCAAATCGCCCAGCCAACCGATGCGCTGGCCTTTGGGGTTGCTGTCCAACGACCCCGCAAACACGGCCGGGTCCTCGCTCAGGCTCGTGGGGCTGCACGGGTGCGCACCGGCTTGTGTTGACAACAGCATGGCCACATCGCGCATATGGCGTCCCATGGGGCCTTCCGTGCCCAATTGCGCAATGAACACATCTTGTACAGGCCACATGGGCACGCGGCCTTGCGAAGGCCGCATGCCGAACACATGGTTCCAGCCTGCGGGGTTGCGCAAGCTGCCCATGAAGTCCGAGCCATCGGCCACGCTCAGCATGCGTTGGGCCAGGGCCACGCCCGCGCCGCCACTGCTGCCGCCCGCTGTTTTGTCCGGGTTCCAGGCGTTGCGTGTGGCCCCAAACACTTCGTTGAAGGTGTGCGAGCCCAGGCCAAATTCGGGGGTGTTGGTCTTGCCAATGACGATGGCGCCTGCGGCTTTCATGCGCTGCGCCATCAGGCCGTCTTCGCTGGCCACAAAGTCTTTCATCAAAGGGCTGCCCAAAGTGGTGCGCAAACCCTGAACATGGGCCAGGTCTTTGACGGCTTGCGGTATGCCATGCAGCCAACCCATCGACTCACCCCGGGCCAGTTGCGCATCTCGCGCATCGGCCTGGTTGAGCAGGATCTCACTGTCCACGCGGCTGACGATGGCGTTGCTTTGGGGGTTGAGTCGGTCCACCTGCGCCAATGTCGCGAGCATCACTTCGCGGCATGAGACTTGCTTGGTGTGTATCGCACGGGACAAGTCCAGTGCACCGAGTTGGGTAATGTCCTGATAAGCAGTGGTCATGTTTCGCTTTATAATGTTCAGGACCATTGTTCAATGTCCCCGTCTTGACTGGAGTAACTGATGAAGCGTCGTTCCCTTTTTGCTGTGGCCACTTTGGCAGCAGCCCTGTTGACCCCCTTTGTTGCGCAAGCCCAGGGCAAGACCCTGCGCGTGGTGCCGCACGCCAACGTGACGATTCTGGACCCGGTCTGGTCCACCGCGTTTGTCACGCGCAACCACGGGTACATGATTTACGACACCTTGTTTGGCACCGACCTGGCTGGCAAACCCAAGCCGCAAATGGTGGACAAATGGAACGTCAGCAAGGACAACCTGACTTGGACCTTCACCCTGCGTGATGGCTTGGAATTTCACGATGGCAAAGCCGTGACCAGCGAAGACGTGGTGGCCTCCATCAAGCGCTGGAGCAGCCGCGACAGCTTTGGCGGTGTGCTGGCCAAGAGCGTGGACAGCTATGCCACGCCCGACGCCAAGACCTTTGTGATCAAGCTCAACAAGCCCTTTGGTGTGATGCTCGAAGCGCTGGGCAAGCCCTCTTCGAACGTGCTGTTCATCATGCCTGCACGCATTGCTGCCACGCCTGGCAGCGAGCAGATCAAGGAACACATTGGTTCGGGCCCTTACAAGTTCGTGCCTGGCGAATACAAACCCGGCGAGCGTCTGGTTTACGTGAAGAACGACAAATACAAACCCCGCAGCGAAGCCCCTGATGGCACCGCCGGTGGCAAAAATGTGCATCTGGACCGCGTGGAGTGGGTCATCATCCGCGACCCGCAAACCCAGTTCAATGCGTTGGTGGCTGGTGAAGTCGACATCGTCGAGCAGCCCACGTTCGAGCAATATGCTTCGCTCAAGGCCCAAAAAGACGTCCAACTGGTGGACGCCCAGCCTGCAGGCTTGCAGTTCATCCTGCGCTTCAACCACCTGCATGCCCCGTTCAACAACGTGAAGATCCGCCAGGCCGCCATGGTGGCACTGGGACAAGAAGCGCACCTCAAAACGCAGGTCGGCGCACCCGGCATGTTCACCTTCTGCAAGAGCATGTACCCCTGCGGCACGCCCTTGGCCAGCGACAAGACCGGCATTTACACAGGCATGGCCGACCCCAAAAAGGCGGCTGACATGCTGAAAGAAGCGGGCTACGACGGCACGCCTGTGGTGCTGATGCGTCCGACCGACCTGGCCGCGATCGCCAAACTGCCCCTGGTGGCCAAGCAGCAACTGGAAGCCGCGGGCTTCAAGGTCGACATGCAGCAAATGGACTGGGCCACCTTGGTGGCTCGCCGCGCCAAGAAAGACGCCCCAGCACAAGGCGGCTGGAACGCCTTCATGACCGCCTGGACAGCGGGAGACATCCTGAACCCGCTGACCATGGCCATGATGAACGCCGCGGGTGACAAGGGCTGGTTCGGCTGGCAAGACGACAAGCAAATCGAAGACCTGAAGGTCAAGTTTGCCCAGGCCACCACTGATGCGCAGAAGAAGCAGATCGCTGAACAAATTCAGCTGCGCGCCATGGAAACCGCAACACACGTTCCGCTGGGCCAGTACTTCAACCCCGCTGCCTTGCGCAAAAACATCTCGGGTCTGGTGCCTGGCGGCGCACAGGTTTACTGGAACATCAAAAAGAACTGAACTTCTTTTTAAACCCAAGAGCAGCTGAAGTTTTATGCTGAGATTCTTGCTGCAGCGCCTGCTGGCGCTGATCCCTGTGTTGTTCACGGTGGCGGTCATCGTGTTCCTGATCCTTCGGCTCACGCCGGGGGACCCGGCCGCCGTGATCGCGGGCAACAACGCCACCAACGAAGACATCGACCGCATCCGCGAGCAATTGGGCCTGACCAAGCCTTTGTTCACGCAATTTGGCATCTGGTTGATGGGTGTGCTGCAGGGTGACTTGGGCTATTCCTTTTACCTGGGCAAACCGGTCACCGAGCTGATCGCCCAGCGCATCGAGCCCACGCTGTCTCTGGCGGCGGGCACCATGGTGCTGGCGGTGCTGGTGGCGGTGCCTTTGGGCACGCTGGCCGCCTGGCGCATGGGGGGCTGGCTGGACCGCATCTTGTCCGGCTTTGCGGTGGCCGGGTTCTCGGTGCCGGTGTTTGTGATCGGCTATGTGCTGATCTACATCTTTGCCATTCAGCTGCAGTGGTTGCCTGTGCAGGGTTACCGCCGATTGTTTGGTGAGTTCTCGCAAGGGGTGGGGGCCTGGGCTTATCAGCTGGTGCTGCCTTGGTTGTCGCTGGCCACCATTTATGTGGCGCTCATTGCGCGGGTCACGCGGGCGAGCGTGTCCGAAGCCCTGACCGAAGACTACATCCGCACCGCCCGCGCCAAAGGCGTGACCGAGCAAGCGGTCTTGCTGCGCCACGCGCTCGCCAATGCGGCGGTGCCCATCGTCACGGTGATCGGCATTGGCATTGCGCTCTTGATCGGCGGCGTGGTGGTGACCGAGACGGTCTATGCCATTCCGGGCCTCGGCTCGCTCACGGTGGACGCGGTGCTCAACCGCGACTTCCCGGTCATCCAGGGCGTGGTGCTGTTTTTCAGCGTGCTGTATGTGTTGATCAATTTGTTGGTGGATTTGAGCTACCTCTGGCTCGATCCCCGGATCCGTTACTGATGAACGCCATCTTCCGAAAACTTCTCGCGCACACCACCGTCCGTTTGGGCTTGGGTGTGCTGGGCCTCTTGATCCTGATCGCCTTGGTGGCCCCTTGGTTGGGCACGGTCGACCCGGCCGCCATGGACTCGGCCAACATCAACACCGCCGCAGGTGTGGTCGGTCAGTTCGGCTTGCTGGATGGCACCAGCGTGGCCCACACCTTTTGGATGGGCAGTGACAATTTTGGCCGTGACATCTACAGCCGCGTGCTGTTTGGCACCCGCGTGTCTTTGCTGGTGGGTTTGTTCACTGCCACCGTGGCCTTGGCCGTGGGCGGCTTGTTGGGCATGCTGGCCGGTTACTTTCGCCTGATGGACGCGGTGCTGATGCGTTTCATGGACGGTCTCATGGCCATCCCCGCCATCTTGCTGGCCATTGCGCTGGTGGCGGCCTTGGGTGCCCAGATCTGGACCGTGGTGGTGGCCATCGCCATTCCGGAAATTCCGCGTGTCACGCGCCTGGTGCGTGCGCTGGTGCTGAGCTTGCGCGAGGAGCCTTTTGTCGAGGCAGCCCGAGCCTTGGCCACGCCCACACCGGTCATTTTGTTTCGCCACATCCTGCCCAACGCGATGGCGCCGCTGATTGTGCAAGGCACCTTCATCGCGGCCAGTGCGGTGCTGACCGAAGCGATTCTGAGTTTTTTGGGGTTGGGCTTGCCCGCCGACATCCCGACTTGGGGCAACATCATGGCCGAGGGCCGGGTGCAGTTCACCCAGTACCCCGGCAATGTGCTGTTCCCCGCGCTGTTTTTGGTGCCCACGGTGCTGGCCATCAACCTCTTGGGTGACGGCCTGCGCGATGTGCTGGACCCCAAATTCGCAAAGCGGAGCGGCGCATGACTCAGACCGCTTCTCAAGCCGTTCTTTCCATTCGCGGCCTCTCGGTCGCCTTGCCCGCGGGCGGTGACCGGGCACATGCCATCACCGAGGTGTCGCTCGACATCCTGCCGGGCCAGACCTTGTGTGTGGTGGGCGAGTCTGGCTCGGGCAAGTCCGTCATGGCCACCACCGTGATGGGCCTGCTGCCCAAAGAGCTGCAGCCCGTGGCGGGCGATGTTGTTCTGCAAGGCGAATCCTTGCTGAATGCCTCTGCGCTGCGGCTGCGCCAATTGCGCGGCAAGGCCATGGGCATGGTGTTTCAGGAGCCCATGACAGCCCTGAACCCGGTCATGAGCTGCGGCGACCAAGTCGACGAATTGCTGTCCACCCACACCGATTGGCCTGCCGAGCAGCGCCGTGCCGAAATCCTGCGTGTGTTTGAGCGGGTCAAGCTGCCCGACCCGGCGCGCATGCTGCGCAGCTATCCGCACCAACTCAGTGGCGGCCAGCGTCAGCGCATCGTGATCGCGATGGCGGTGATCTTGAAGCCTGCGCTCTTGATTTGCGACGAGCCGACCACCGCGCTCGACGTGACCACCCAAAAAGAAATTTTGCGTTTAATCGCCGACCTGCAGCGCGAGCAGGGCAGTGCGGTGCTCTTCATCACCCACGACATGGGCGTGGTGGCCGAGATCGCCGACCAGGTGCTGGTCATGAACCAAGGCGAAGCGGTCGAGGCAGGCCCTTGCGAGCAGGTGCTGCGCCGACCCAAGGCCAGTTACACGCGCCAGTTGCTCGAGGCCGTTCCTGGCATGACACCGCCTGCTGCCAAACCCGCTTTCAGTGGCCCGGCCTTGCTGTCGGGTCAGGGTGTCGGAAAAACCTATGCCAGCCGTGACTGGATGGGTCGCAACCGCGCCACCGCTGCGCTGCAAAATGCCCAAGTGGCGGTGCACGCAGGTGAGACCGTGGGCATTGTGGGTGAGTCGGGTTCAGGCAAGTCCACTTTTGCCCGTTGCTTGATTCGCCTGATCGACCCGACTGAGGGCCGCATCCATTGGGGTGACCAAGAAGTCGCCACCTTGGCGGAAAGCCGTTTACGGCCTTTGCGCAGCCAGGTGCAGGTGGTGTTTCAAGATCCGAACCGTTCGCTCAACCCCCGCCGCACGGTGGGCCAGTCCATGGTCGAAGGGGCCATGAACTTTGGCCAATCCCGCGCGGAGGCCGAAGCCTTGGCGGCCGAATTGATGACGCAGGTGCGTTTGCCGGTGGAGGCGCTCAAGCGTTATCCCAGCCAGTTCAGTGGTGGACAAAGACAGCGCTTGGCCATCGCCCGTGCGCTGGCGTGCCGCCCCCAAGTCCTGGTGGCCGACGAAGCTGTCAGCGCGCTGGATGTGAGCGTGCAGGCGCAAATTTTGAACCTGCTGCGCGAAATCCAGGGCCGTCTGGGTCTGGGCTTGCTTTTCATCACGCACGACTTGCGCGTGGCCGCCCAGTTGTGCGACCGCGTGGTGGTCATGCACCAGGGCCACATTGTTGAAGAAGGCCTGACGGCCGAGCTTTATGCCAATCCGCAACAAGACTACACACGCCGCCTTCTGCAGGCTGCGCCTGCTGCCTTGCCGCCCCTGAATACCGAGGCTTGAGGCCTGTCACACCCAACGTCCCCATGACCCGTATCCTGATCGCTGGTTACCAGCACGAGACCAACACCTTTGCCCCCAGCTTGGCCGATTGGACCGCTTTTCAAAGCGGCGAGGCCTTTCCAGCCTTTGTGCGTGGGCAAGCATTGCTGGACCAAATGACGGGCGTGAACATCCCGGCCGGTGGTTTCATCGATGCGGCCCGCCGTGAGGGATGGCAGCTGGTGCCTTCGGCTTGGGCCGGTGCCACGCCGTCTTCTTATGTGACGAAAGATGCGTTCGAGCGCATTTGTTCGGCCATTCTTGAAGACGTTCGCGCGGCCTTGGTGCAGGGCCTGGACGGCGTCTACCTCGATTTGCATGGCGCGGCTGTGGCCGAAAACGCCGACGACAGCGAAGGTGAGTTGATCGCGCGCATCCGCGCCGTGGTGGGCCCCAAGTTGCCCATCGTGGCCAGCCTGGACCTGCACGCCAACGTGACCGAGCGCATGTTGCAGATGTCCGATGGCCTGGTGGCTTACCGCACCTACCCGCACATTGACATGGCCGAGACTGGCGAGCGGGCCGCCATGCTGCTGCGCGAGCATTTTCGTGCAGGCGGCAAGCGCCCCATGCAGGCGCGACGCCTGCCGTTCTTGATTCCGCTCAATGCGCAAAGCACCTGGATGGCGCCGGCCAAAGACCTCTACGACGAGATGATCGCGCTGGAAACACAAACCGGTTGCATGCTCAGTTTTTGCATGGGTTTTCCGGCGTCTGATTTTGCCGAGTGCGGCCCTGTGGTCTGGGGCCACGGCCCGCAGGCCGAAGCTGCGGTGCAGCGCTTGTTTGAGCGTGTGGCCGAGCCTGGCCAGTGGCGCCCTGATGTGCTGCCTGCCCGCGAGGCGGTCACCCAAGCCTTGGCCGCGGCCGAGGTGACTTCTGCGCCCGTGGTCATGGCCGACACACAAGACAACCCGGGCGCAGGCGGTGACAGCAACACCACCGGCATGCTGCATGCCTTGCTGCAACAAGGCGCGGGCCAGCGCTGGCCTGGCCAGGTGGCGCTGGGTTTGTTGTACGACCCTGAGGCTGCCCGCATGGCCCATGCCGCAGGCGTGGGGGCCAGCTTGCAACTGGCTTTGGGCAAGGCTGTGCCCACCTTCAGCGGCGAGGTGAGCGACCCGCCCTTGCAGGGGCGCTTCACGGTGCGGGCTTTGGGGCCGGATTATTGCGAACTCAAAGGTCCGATGATGACCGGCATGAAAGCCCACATCGGACCCTGCGCCTGCCTTGAATTTGAAGGCGTCTTGATCGCCGTGGCCAGCGGCAAGATGCAAATGCTTGACCGCGAGCTGTTTCGCGCCGTGGGCATCCAGCCCGAACAGATGAAGCTGCTGGTGGTCAAAAGCTCCAACCATTTCAGGGCCGATTTCACGCCGATCGCCAGCCGCGTTTTGGTGGCCAAAGCGGCAGGACCGATGGCAGCCGATCCGGGCGATCTGCCCTGGAAAAAACTCAGTCCGAACACCCGCACCCGACCCTGACGTCCAGGCCTGCTCGGGCATTTGTAATTCTTTAGAGGAGCACCTCATGAGCGCGACACCGCAAGACCTGACCCAAGTCCCCGCCCACGAACTGTTGGCGCTTTACCGCAGCGGCCAGACTTCGCCGGTTGAAGTCACCCAGGCGGTTTTGAAGCGCATCGAGCGCGTCAACCCGCAAATCAATGCCTTCTGTCTGGTGGACGAAAAGGCCGCTTTGGACAGCGCCCGTGCCAGCGAAGCCCGTTGGCAGGCGCACCGCCAGCAAGGCGCGCCCGTGGGTGCTTTGGACGGCGTGCCCACGTCCATCAAAGATTTGATCCTGACCCAAGGCTGGCCCACCTTGCGCGGTAGCCGCACGATTGACCCGAACCAAGCTTGGGATGTTGACGCCCCGGCCACCGCCCGCTTGCGCGAAGCTGGAGCGGTCTTGCTGGGCAAAACCACTACCCCTGAGTTTGGGTGCAAGGGTGAGACCAATTCGCCCGCCACCGGCATCACGCGCAACCCCTGGAATTTGAACCACACGCCTGGCGGTTCATCGGGCGGCACGGCCGCAGCTGTTGCGGCAGGTCTTGGGCCCATTGGCGTGGGCACCGATGGCGCGGGCAGCGTGCGCATTCCGGCGGCCTTTTGCGGCAACGTGGGCCTGAAACCCAGCTTTGGCCGGGTGCCCGCCTACCCCTTGTCACCCTTTGGCTCGGTGGCGCACTTGGGCCCGCACACCATGAGCGTGCGGGATGCCGCTTTGATGACCAACGTGCTCAAGCAACCCGATGCCCGCGACTGGACATCGCTGCCCCCAGATGCGAGCGACTACACCGTGGGTCTGGAAGACGGCATCCGTGGTCTGCGGATCGCTTATTCGCCCACCTTGGGCTATGCGCAAAACGTGCACCCCGAAATTTCGGCCGCAGTCTATGCAGCCGTGCAACAACTCCAAGCCCTGGGCGCGCATGTGGAGCAGCTTGACCCCGGCTTCGAAGACCCGCTCGACATCACCACAGGCCTTTGGTTCTTGGGTGCTTACACCGTGTGGAAGGGCTTGAACGCAGAGCAGCAGGCCGTGGCCGACCCCGACTTCAAAGCCGAGGCGGAGCTGGGTGCGCAATTGAGCGCCTTGCAGATACAACAGATGAACCAGCGCCGAGGCGTTTTGGGTTCACACATGCGCCAGTTCATGCAGCGCTTTGACCTGCTGGTCACGCCTGCGGTGTCTATTCCGGCCTTTGAGGCGCGTGCAGCGGGTACCGTGCCCATGGACCCGGTGTCCATGTTGGGTTGGACGCCATTCAGCTACCCCTTCAACCTGACCCAACAACCCGCCATCACCGTGCCTTGTGGCTTGACCCAGAGCGGTCTTCCCATGGGCTTGCAGATCGTGGGTCCGATGTTTGGGGATGCGCTGGTGTTGCGTGCCGCCAGGGCCTATGAATCGGTGATGCCCGTGATTCGGCCGCGCATTTGAATTTGTTCGGTCGGAAGTACGTCAGAGGGCGTCCGTCGGAGTAGAAACTCATTATCATCGCCGCATGACATTTTTAGCCATCGATGTGGGCAATACGCGCCTCAAATGGGCGCTGTACGACCAACCCAGCCCCCATGGGCAGTTACTGGCGCAAGGCGCCGAATTCTTGGAAAACATCGACCGCTTGTCCGATGGCGCATGGGCCGAGCTGCCTAAACCCCAGCACATGCTGGGGTGTGTGGTGGCAGGCGATGCCATCAAGCGCCGTGTGCAAGAGCAAATGGACATCTGGGATGTCACCCCGCATTGGGTGGTGCCCAGCGCGCAAGAGGCTGGGCTGACCAATGGCTACGACCACCCTTCGCGCTTGGGCTCTGACCGTTGGGTGGCCATGATCGGCGCACGTCACCGCATATTGGCCGCAGGCCCATCGCGACCACTGGTGGTCGTCATGGTGGGAACGGCCGTGACCGTCGAGGCGATCGATGCCGAAGGGCGGTTCTTAGGGGGGCTGATTTTGCCCGGCCACGGCATCATGCTCAGAGCGCTTGAATCCGGTACGGCAGGTTTGCATGTGCCCACAGGTGAGGTGACCCCATTCCCCACCAACACCAGCGATGCCCTCACCAGTGGCGGCACCTATGCCATTGCCGGGGCTTGCGAACGCATGGTGCAACACCTGCGCGAGCACACCGGGCAAGAGCCCGCGTGCATCATGACCGGTGGCGCAGGTTGGAAAATGGCGCCCAGCATGTCGCTTCAATTTGAGCTGGTGGACAACCTGATTTTTGACGGTTTGCTGGCGTTGGCAGCGCTGCGTTTCAGCGAAGCGCCCTGACCTCAGCCTCAAGCGCAGGCTTTTTTCGGCGGTTTTAACGCGGCTCGTTGGCGTTGTAGGCCGAACTCAAGGCTTGCAAATGTGCCTGCAAGTCCTGGTTGGCCATGTAGGGCGTTAACAGGGCCAGCACATGCTGCGCACCGCGTGTCAGGGCCAGCCCCGCGCTGGCCGGTTCGAGCGCTTGCCGTGGGTTGCGCACATATTCATAGCTGAGCCAATACGTCACCATCACCGACATGCTGGCCGACAACGTTTCGATGCTGTCCGGGTCGATCGCCATCAAACCCTCTGAAGCCAAGGATTCAAGCAGTTGCCTGAAGGCCCGCGTTTGACGCTCCAAGACGGCATGGAAATGCGTCTCCAAATGGCGGTTGCCAGAGAGCAGGTTGTTCAGGTCGCGGTACAAAAACCGGTGGTTCCACACCTGCTCAAACAGCGAATGCAAAAAGAACCAAGCGTCCTCGATGTCGTGCACATCGGGTGCGGCATCCAGTAGGGCCAGCATGGCCACTTCGTATTGGTCAAACAACCGGTTGACCAAGGCGTCTTTGGACGCGAAGTGGTAATAAAGATTGCCCGGGCTGATGTTCAGTTCGGCCGAGATCAAGGTCGTTGAGACATTGGGCTCGCCAAATCGGTTGAACAAGGCCAGCGTGACCTCGGCAATGCGCTCGGCGGTGCGGCGGGGGGCTTTTTTGGCCATGTCGGTGCGCCGTGTCAGTCGTTCAGGCTGGCTTTGACCGGGTTTTCTTGGCGGGTGTTTTGCCTGCAGATGGGGTCGCTGTTTTAGCCACCGTTTTAACCACAGATTTCGACACGGTTTTCGCAGGGGCTTTGGCGTCCCGTGCCGATGGCGCTTTCAAGGCGGCCGCCAGTTGCGACTCCAGTTGTGCCACACGTTCGGTCAGCATCTGAATGTCCAGCAGCGTGGGCATGCCCAGGCGATGCAAAGCCTTGGCCACACGGTCTTCAAACAAATGCTCCAGCTTGTCCACGCGGCCTGTGGCCTGCTCGCCAAATCCGGTGGCCATGTGGCTCAGGCGTTCTGTCGCTTCGTGCAGGCGTTGCTGCGCTTCGGCTTGGCTTTTGCGCTGAAACGCCAAACCGTCGTTCACCAAGGCCTCAATGGCTTTGCTGCCTTGCTCTTGGGCTTTGGCCATGGCCCCCAATCCAGCCAACCACACATGCTGTGCTGGGGGTGTGGGCTGGTCCGAATGGGACTGTGAGCCCGCTTTGCTGCGTTTCGAGTTGTCTTTGGTGGCCATGTTGAACTTCCTGAACAAGATGCCACTTTAACCTGCAAGCGCGTGCAATGCTTCTAAAATCCTTCAACAGTGGTGCTGCGACCCGCAGCCCCCATTTCAAACCCTTCTTATGACCCTTCTTGTGACCGGCGGTGCCGGATTCATCGGTGCCAATTTCGTGCTCGACTGGTTGGCTGCCAGCGGCGAGAACGTCATCAACCTCGACAAACTCACCTACGCAGGCAACCCCGAAACCCTGGCCAGTCTGCAAGGCGATGCGCGCCATCAGTTGGTGCAAGGCGACATTGGCGATGCCGCCCTGGTCAGCCGCCTGCTGGCCGAGCACAAGCCCCGTGCGGTGGTCAACTTCGCCGCCGAAAGCCATGTCGACCGTTCTATCCATGGCCCGGGTGACTTCATCGAGACCAACATCGTCGGCACCTTCCACTTGCTCGAATCGGTGCGCGGTTATTGGACCGATTTGCTCGAGGCTGACAAAACGGCGTTCCGCTTTTTGCATGTCTCTACCGACGAGGTGTATGGCTCTTTGGCCAAAGGCGATCCTGCCTTTAGCGAAACCCACCGCTACGAACCCAACAGCCCCTACAGCGCGAGCAAGGCGGCCAGCGACCATTTGGTGCGCGCTTGGCACCACACCTACGGCCTGCCGGTGCTCACCACCAACTGCAGCAACAACTACGGCCCCTACCATTTCCCCGAAAAACTCATCCCGTTGATGATCGTCAACGCATTGGCGGGCAAGCCCTTGCCTGTGTACGGCGACGGCATGCAAATCCGCGACTGGCTCTATGTCAAAGACCACTGCAGTGCCATCCGCCGCGTGCTCGAAGCCGGGCGCTTGGGCGAGGTGTACAACGTGGGCGGCTGGAACGAAAAGCCCAACATCGAAATCGTGCAAACCATCTGCCAGTTGCTGGATGAAATGCGCCCCAAAGGCGACGGCACAAGCTACGCCAGCCAGATCACCTACGTCACCGATCGCCCCGGCCACGACCGCCGTTACGCCATCGATGCCCGCAAGCTCGAAGCTGAATTGGGCTGGAAGCCGGCGGAGACTTTTGACACCGGCATCCGCAAAACCGTCGAGTGGTACTTGGCCCATCCCGATTGGGTGGCGCATGTGCAAAGCGGCGCTTACCGCGACTGGGTCAGCAAGAACTACGCAGAGCGCCAAGCATGAAGATTCTGCTGCTGGGAAAAAATGGCCAAGTGGGCTGGGAACTGCAGCGCAGCCTGTCCCCTTTGGGCGAGTTGCTCGCGCTGGACCGGCACAGCACCCTGCATTGCGGAGACCTGAGCCAGCCCGAGCGCCTGGCGCAAACCGTGCGGGATTACCGACCCGATGTCATCGTCAACGCCGCCGCGCACACGGCCGTGGACAAAGCCGAGTCCGAGCCCGACTTGGCCCGCTGCCTGAACACCACCGCGCCCGCTGCGCTGGCGCAGGCTGCTGCCGAAATCGGTGCTTGGTTGGTGCATTACTCGACCGACTATGTCTTCAACGGCCAGGGCGTGTTGCCTTGGCAAGAGGGCGACGCCACCGGGCCGCTGAGTGTGTACGGGCAGACCAAACTTGAAGGCGAACAAGCCATTGCCGCCAGCGGCTGCCACCACCTGATTTTTCGCACGAGCTGGGTGTATGCGGCGCGGGGCGGCAACTTTGCCAAGACAATGCTGCGCCTGGCGGGTGAACGCGAACGCCTCACCGTGATCGATGACCAACATGGCGCACCCACCGGTGCAGACCTGATCGCCGATGTCACGGCCCACGCCATCCGCCAAGCCATGGCCAACTCGGCTCCGGCTTTGTCAGGCATCTACCATTTGGTGGCTTCGGGTGAAACCAGTTGGCACGGATATGCCAGCCATGTGATTGCACAGGCGCGTGCCCTGCAGCCCGCGCAGGCCTTGAAGGTGAGCGACATCGCCCCCGTGCCCACCAGTGCTTTCCCAACACCCGCACAGCGGCCCTTGAACTCACGCTTGAGCACCCTCAAGCTGCAACACGCTTTTGGGCTGGTGCTGCCCCCTTGGCAGCAAGGCGTCAACCGCATGCTGAGCGAGATTCTCTGAGCTGCCGCAGGCCTGTGCTGCACAATCCCTCCGACTTTTGAAACTTCTCAACCTTTGCCACGCACCATGACCGACAACACTGCTGCCCCTACCGTTGCACCGCATGACCAAGCCCAAATTTTGGCGCAGGCCATGCCCTACATCCGCAAGTACCATGGCAAGACGCTGGTCATCAAGTACGGCGGCAACGCCATGACCGACCCCGCCTTGCAGCAAGCCTTTGCCGAAGATGTGGTGCTGCTCAAGCTGGTGGGCATGAACCCGGTGGTGGTGCACGGTGGCGGCCCGCAGATCGAAACGGCCCTGAAGCGTTTGGGCAAAACCGGCGAATTCATTCAGGGCATGCGCGTGACCGATGCCGAGACCATGGAAGTGGTCGAGTGGGTGTTGGGCGGCGAAGTCCAGCAAGACATCGTGGGCATGATCAACCGCGCAGGCGGCAAAGCCGTGGGCCTGACGGGGCGTGATGGCGGCCTGATCCGCGCCAAAAAGCTGCGCTTGGTGGACAGCCAGGATCCGAACAAAGAATACGATGTCGGCCAAGTGGGTGAGATCGAAAGCATCGATCCATCGATCCTGACTTGTTTGCAAGACGACGCCTTCATTCCCGTGGTCAGCCCCATTGGTTTTGGTGTCAACAACGAAAGCTACAACATCAACGCCGACGTGGTGGCCGCCAAACTGGCCACCGTGCTGCAAGCCGAAAAATTGCTCATGCTCACCAACATCCGTGGCGTGCTGGACAAAGAAGGCCAACTGTTGACCGAGTTGACGCCCAGCCGCATTGACGAGTTGTGTGCCGACGGCACGATCAGCGGCGGCATGATCCCCAAAATCGCGGGTGCGCTGGATGCGGCCAAGAGCGGCGTCAACGCGGTGCACATCATTGATGGCCGCGTGCCGCACGCCATGTTGCTCGAGGTGCTGTCCGAGCAGGCCTTTGGCACCATGATCCGCAGCCGCTGAAGGCGAACGCAGGACTGCGCACCAGCATTAAAAAGAGGGGGGAGACATGGCCGACCAAGAACCACAAAGCGAGCGGTTTTCAGACGAAGATGCCGCGCCTGCACGCAAGCGCCCACGTCCGGGCGAGCGGCGCTTGCAGATTTTGCAAACCTTGGCCGCCATGCTGGAGCAGCCCGGTGCAGAGCGTGTCACCACGGCCAGTTTGGCCGCCAAGATCGGCGTGAGCGAAGCAGCCTTGTACCGGCACTTTGCCAGCAAGGCGCAGATGTTCGAAGGCCTGATCGACTTTGTCGACCAATCGGTGATTAGCCTGATCCGTCAGGTGACGGACCGTGAGCCCGCTGGCCCCGTGCAGGCCAGCCGCATCGTGGCCTTGCTGCTGCAGTTTGCCGAGAAAAACCCAGGCATGAGCCGCGTGATGATTGGCGATGCCTTGGTGCTGGAGCACGAACGCTTGCAAGAGCGCATCAACTTGTTGTTTGACAAGATTGAAGCGCAGCTGCGCCAATCCCTGCGTGATGCGAACGCCGCATCTGCCACGCCCACCGTGGACACCCAGGTGCAGGCCTCGCTGTTGGTGGCCTTCATGCAAGGGCGCTTACAGCGTTTTGCCCGCTCGGGTTTCAAGCGTTTGCCTTCGGAGCATTTGCAGGCGGCGCTGGCGCGGATGCTTTAAGGCATCTTGCTGAGGAGAGTGCCAAAGGATCTTCATCGTACCCATGAAAATCCGATGGGAGTAATTGCTGAAATCACTCGGTGGTGATTTGGCGCTCTTTGATCACGCGCCCCCACAAATTGATTTGCTGTTCGATGAATTTCCGGGCTTGGTCGGGTGAACTTTTTTGGAGCTCTCCGCCCAGTTGCGCCACACGGGTTTTGACTTCGGGTGAGTCCAAAGCTTGCTGAAATGCAGCCGCCAATTTTTTCACTACGGCTTCAGGTGTGTTGGCCGGCGCAAATACAGCGTTCCATTCGTATATTTCAGTGCCTGCAAGGCCTGTTTCACTCAATGTGGGCACGTCGGGCAAGATGGCAGATCGTTTGCCTGAGGTCACAGCCAGCGCCCTGAGTTTGCCAGACTGAACATGTTGCAACGTTGAGGCCAGGTTGCCAAAGAAAAGGGGTACTTGTCCGCCGATCACATCGTTCAGAGCGGGACCGCCACCCTTGTAAGGGACGTGGATCATGTCTACTTTTGCAGCCGATTCAAAGAGTGCACCTGCCAAGTGCTGGGCCGAGCCATTTCCAGAAGAGGCGTAAGACACTGCATCCTTGCTTTTACGGGCAGCGGCAGTCAGCTCGGCAATGTTCTTGGCCGGGAAGTTGGCATTGACCAAAACCACATTGGGAAACAACGCCACCACACCCACGGGTTGGAAGGCCTTCAAACTGTCATACGGCAGCTTGGG
The DNA here is from genome assembly GCF_002778285.1 of Limnohabitans sp. 15K. Classification (GTDB taxonomy): domain Bacteria; phylum Pseudomonadota; class Gammaproteobacteria; order Burkholderiales; family Burkholderiaceae_C; genus Limnohabitans_A. The sequence continues at coordinate 1,191,482 of NZ_NESM01000001.1, read as the reverse complement.
GTAAAGGGAAGGGTTAACTGAAAACGAGGAGGCATCCAGCATCAAGGTGTAGCCATCTGGGGCCGCTTTGGCGACTGCTGCGGCGCCAATTTGGCCCCCAGCGCCAGGCTTGTTGTCGACAACGATACTTTGCCCCAGTGCTTCGCCCATTTTGGGGACAATCAGCCTGGCCATGGCGTCTGCACCACCACCCGGCGGGTAAGTGACGACCAACGTGATCGGTTTGGTGGGATAGCCGGTTTGCGCTACGGCAGGTGCTGTTCCGCCAAGAATCAATGTGGTCAGCGCGATGCAGTTGAATGTTTTTTGATAAAAAGGGCCAATCATGAAATATCTCCTGAGAGTTGTTATTGCACCTGAGCGGTGTATTTGAAAGAAAAGGCGTCGCCCCGAGTAGTGCGAATTTCGACGCAACTGCCAGCCATGTCATAAGCCTGTCGTTCAACCAGAACGCAGGGGTGGGAAGCGGCAAGTCTCAGACGTTTGGCTTGGCTGGCACTGAGCTTTGCAAAGCTCAGGCTGTCTTGTGCTTTCTGGATGACAACGCCACAACGCTCCTGGTACATGGGATAGAGCAAGTCGTCCCACGCATCAGTATCGGATTCGGCCAAAGAACTAAAAAGTGGCAAGGGTAAAACGATGGTTTCAAGCAAACAGGGTTCAGACGCCAAGCTGCGAAGGCGTTCGATGTGAAGGACTTGAGCACCCTGTGACAGGCCAAAAGCTTGCGCCTCTTGCACGGTGGCAGTGCGCAAACGATTTGACAGAATATGCGAGTGTGGCGTGGTGCTGGCGCTACCATCTGCGCCGCGAAATCTAAAAAATCGCATCATGGATGCGCCACCGACACCTTTGGTGACAAAAGTGCCTTTGCCATGCCGGCGTTGCAGAACCCCATCTTCGACCAACAAAGACAGGGCTTGCCGTATTGTCCCCAGTGCCACGCCGTAGCTGTGTGCCAACACTGACTCTGCGGGAATTACTTCGCCCGGGACCCATTCACCTTGCAATATCCGATGGCGCAAAGCCAGTGCCAGTGAGCCGTAACGGCTTTGGCCTGGTAGTGGGCGGTTGAGAAGAGTGGACATGATTTGATTCTAGACATCTAGAGGACTAGAATATAGTCCATGAGTCAAACGATGTCAAAAAAATGGATTGACACCCATTTCCATGTCTTCAACGCAGGGGTAGCGATCGAGGGCGCACGGTATGCACCTCAGTACAGCGCACGCTTGGCCGACTGGATTGCGCAAGCGCAAGGTGTTGGGGTGGCTCGTGGTGTTTGGGTGCAACCGAGTTTTCTGGGCACTGACAACAGTTGGATGGTCGCTGCGCTGGAGGCCTATCCCGACATGTTGCGAGGGATTGCGGTTGTGAGCCCTGCAGCAAGTCTCGACGATTTAAGAAGCCTGCATCAAGCGGGCGTCAGAGGCATACGTTTAAATCTGTCAGGGGTATCGCATGAAATTCCAGAATGGACTCAGGCTGAAAACATTTGGCAGGCCATTCATGAATTGAATTGGCATCTCGAAGTCCACACCGATCAGGGGCAGCTGCCGCATGTGCTGACGCAGTTGCCTTCTGCTACGCCCGTGGTGGTAGACCACATGGCCAAGCCACTAGAGGCTTGCGCGACCGACCCGACTTTGCTGGCGCTCAGTCAGCGAAACAAAGTGTCACCGGTTTATGTGAAGTTCAGTGGTGCCTATCGATTGGGTGGCGTGAATTCAAACACGTTGGCGTCACTGTTATTGAGTGAACTTGGCGATAGCGCAGTTCTCTGGGGTAGCGACTGGCCCTGCACAAACTATGAGCAGTTTTCAGATTTTGAAAATTTGACCGCTCAGGCGAGAGAGTGGATTGGCTCTGAATCTCTGGAGCAAGTCATGGTGGCCAATCCCTTGAAACTGTATTGGGCTGCTGTTTAATAACCACATTACCAATTCCAAAGTGTCCCATCGTGCTGCAGCCGATTCACCGGCAAATAAGCCCTTTGGTAGGGGTACTTGGCGGCCAGCTTCTCGTCGATGTCCACCCCATGACCGGGTGACTCGCCGCAGTGCATCATGCCGCGCTCAAAACGGTAGTCGTGCGGAAAGACCGACAGCATTTCTTCGCTGTGGGGCATGAACTCTTGCACGCCAAAGTTGGGCACCCAAGTGTCAAAGTGCAGGGCCGCGCCCATGCACACGGGTGACAGGTCGGTCGCGCCGTGGCAGCCGGTGCGCACTTGGTAGAGGCTGGCCAGGTCGGCGATGCGCCTCAGGTGGGTGATGCCGCCCGCGTGGACCACGGTGGTGCGGATGTAGTCGATCAGCTGTTTTTCGATCAGGGTCTTGCAGTCCCAGATGCTGTTGAAAATTTCGCCGACCGCGATCGGTGTGGTGGTGTGGTGGCGTATCCACTGGAAGGCGTCCTGGTTTTCGGCAGGCGTCGGGTCTTCCATCCAGAACAGGCGCATGGGCTCGAGCGCCTTGCCCAGTTGCCCGGCTTCGATGGGCGTGAGGCGGTGGTGCACGTCGTGCAGCAAATGGATGTCGGGGCCCACGGCTTCGCGCACGGCTTCAAACAGGCTAGGCGTGTGGCGCAAATATTTTTCGGTGCTCCAGTCGTGTTCGCTGGGCAAGTTGCCGTCGGCGGGTTCGTACAGGCGCTTGGTTCCAGGGTTGCCGCTCACGCCATAGACCTTGTTCAGGCCCGGCACGCCGCTTTGGGCGCGGATGGCCAAGTAGCCTTCTTCTTTGTGGCGCAAGACTTCGTCCACGGTTTCAGCGGTGTCGCGGCCGTTGGCGTGGCCGTAGACCATGACCCCGGTGCGGCTGCGCCCGCCCAGCAGCTGGTACAGCGGCATGTTCGCCATCTTGGCTTTGATGTCCCACAGCGCGGTGTCCACGGCGGCAATCGCGCTCATGGTCACCGGGCCGCGCCGCCAGTAAGCGCCTTTGTAGAGGTACTGCCAGATGTCTTCGATCTGCTGCGGGTCGCGCCCGATCAGGCAGGGAATGAGGTGGTCTTCAAGGTAGCTGACCACGGCCAGTTCGCGGCCATTGAGCGTGGCGTCGCCCACGCCGTACACGCCTTGGTCGGTCTCGATCTTGAGGGTCACAAAGTTGCGGCCAGGGCTGCAGACGATGACGCGGGCGGCGGTGATTTTCATGGCGCGGCCTCCGTGCTCAGGCTTCTTGGGTCAGCAGTTGCTGGATGGCGGCGTCCACACCGTGCTGCAGCACTTGCTGGTGCCAATGCGTCACGCGAGCAATCCATGCGGCGTTGCTCGGCAGGGTGCTGCCCCACAGGTCTTCGCGGGCCAGAAGGGCACGAACGCAAGCCTCGGGCTCGGTGCGTTGGGTGGCACCCAGTGTCATGAGGCTGTCGGCTTGCGGGTCATTCAGGGCGTAGGCTTGGCCTTGCTCGTCCACGCCCAGGGTGTAGCGCAGGAACACGGCCGCGGCCAGTGCGTGGTGTTCAAACGATGCGCCTTGAGCGATCTGGCCCAACACCGAGGGTGGCCAGCGTTGCGGTATTTTTTGTGAACTGTCGGTCGCGATCTGGTGCACGCTGTGCTTGAGATACGGGTTGCCAAATCGCGCAATCAGTGCGTCGCGGTACTCGGCCCAGTCGCTGCGGCTCAGGTGCGGCGCAACTTCGCGGCTCATGAGTTGGTGCACGAATGTGCGGATGTGCGGCACCCCGATGCAACTGGCAATGAAGGGCCTGCCGGTCACGGCCCCCATGAGGGCCATGGCCGAGTGGCTGCCGTTGAGCATGCGCAGCTTGGCTTCTTCGTAGCTGTGTACATCGCCTGTCACGCGCACGCCTGCGCTTTGCAGCAGGGCGGCGTCTGTAGGGTCGGCAAAGCGGTCTTCGATCACCCATTCCCAAAAGCCTTCTGTGCTCAGCGCGCAGTGGTCTTGCAGGCCCAATGCCTCGTGCGCGGCCGCCATCACTTCGGGCGTGGCGGCAGGCACGATGCGGTCGACCATGCTGCACGGAAAAGCGCATTGCGCGTCCAGCCAGCGCAGCAGTTCGGTGTCTTGCGCTGGCGTGGCAGCTTTGACCAGCGCTTGCAGCTTGTGGCCATTGCCTTGCAAGTTGTCGCACGATGCGATGGTGATGCCGGGCAAGCCCGCTTGCTGGCGCAGACGCAAACCGTCCAACAGCAGCTGGCCCAGCACGGGTGTGTAGCCTTTTTCGGTCACGGTGAGCGTGAGCCAGCGCGTGCTGGGTGTGGCAATCGCTTGCACCACGGCATCGCGTTCGGTGGCGGCCACATTGGTGCGCCACAAAGCGCCAGGCACTTGCCACTTCACACCTTGACCATCGGCCACACGCACGGCATACAGGCCGTCTTGTGCTTTGAGTTGGTTGACCAAATCGGGCCGCGTCATGCCCACACCGTGGATGCCCCAGCGCGTGTCGCCACCGGCCAGCAGCTGGTCAAACACCATGGCCTGGTGGGCGCGGTGAAAGGCCCCCAGCCCCAAGTGCACCACGCCGGGGGCGTGGCTTGTGCGGTCATACGCAGGGGTGTGCACGGACTCGGGCAGGGTGCGGAGTGTGGCAGCAGACAGGGTCATGGCGTGAGGGGGTAAAGACCTTGAACGCAGGGCCAGCAGCCCCGGTGCGCTCAACGTTGTTGGAGTTTCTGTTCAGCCGCTTCGATCTCGGCCCAAGTGGCGTCATCGATCCAGATGCCGCTTTGTTCGCGTTCGGCGCGGGCTGTGCGTTCTGGCTCGCCCGCCAGCTTGACGCCATCGCTGCCCGGCGCATCGGGGCTTTGGCGCAGCCAGTCAGCAAAGGCCAGGGCTTCTTGTTCAAACATCGTTTGTGTGCCCAGGCGCACCGGGTCGATCAGCATCGTCAGCATGCCGTTCAACACCGCCCGTTGCTGGTCGGCTTCTCGGTGCCAGGTGCCGCTGCCTGTGAGCGCCCCGCCCAGCAGCTCGCAGGCCATGGCCATGCCAAAGCCTTTGTGGTCACCAAAGGTCATGAGTGCGCCAAACAAACCGTTCGACTGCGGCACCACCACCACGCCGGGGTCGTTGGTGGGGTGGCCGTTTTCGTCGATCAAATAGCCGGGCAGCACTTGCTCGCCCTTGTTGTGGGCCACGCGCATCTTGCCTTGCGCCACGCGGCTGGTGGCAAAGTCCAGCACAAAGGGGGCGCGGCTGCCCATGGGCACGCCGATGCAGCAGGGGTTGGTGCCAAAGCGCCCATCGCCACCGCCAAAGGGCGCGACCACGGGGCGCGAGAGCACGTTCACAAAATGCACCGACACCAAACCCTGGGCCACGGCCATTTCGGCAAAGTGGCCGATGCGGCCCAGGTGGTGGGAGCGGCTGAGCGCCACGGTGCACACGCCGTGCTGCTTGGCGCGCTCAATGCCCATCTGCATGGCTTGAACGCCGGTGATTTGGCCGTAGCCGCGCTGGCCGTCGAGGTTGAGCAGTGGGCCGGTATCCAGCAAGACCTTCACGCCCGTGTTGGGGCTCAGCCCCCCTTCGAGCACGGCGTCTACATAACGCGGCACCATGCCCACGCCATGCGAGTCGTGCCCGCTCAGGTTGGCCATGACCAGGTTGTCGGCCACCTGAGCGGCCTCCGCCGGGGCGCTGCCCGCTTGTTCGATGATGCGTGCGACTTTGGAGCGGAGGTCGCTTGCAGAAATGGTGTGGCTCATGTTCTTGCTTAATTGGTTGGGGACAGAGCTAAAGATCTGTCCCGCAAAGTCATTACATTACCGCGCCGACTTGCCACGGCACAAACTCGTTTTGGCCGTAGCCGTGGCGTTCGCTCTTGGTGGGTTCACCAGAGGCAGCTGCCAAGATCATTTCAAAAATGCGCTGGCCCATGTCGGCGATGCTCACGCCGCCGTCCACGATTTCGCCGCAGTTCAGGTCCATGTCCTCTTCCTGCTTTTTCCACAGGGCGGTGTTGGTCGAGAACTTCAGGCTGGGCGAGGGCGCGCAGCCGTAGGCACTGCCGCGCCCGGTGGTGAAGCAGATCAGGTTGGCGCCGCCCGCCACTTGGCCCGTGGCGCTCACCGGGTCGTAGCCGGGCGTGTCCATGTAGACAAAGCCTTTGGCCGTGACCGGCTCGGCGTATTCGTAGACGGCTTGCAGGTTGCTGGTGCCGCCTTTGGCCACTGCACCCAGAGACTTTTCAAGGATGGTGGTCAGGCCGCCCGCCTTGTTGCCGGGCGAGGGGTTGTTGTTCATCTCGCCGCCGTTGATGGCGGTGTAGTTTTCCCACCAGCGGATGCGCTCGATGAGTTTGTGCGCCACTTCGGGCTTGACCGCACGGCGTGTCAGCAAATGCTCGGCCCCATAAATCTCGGGTGTTTCGCTTAGGATGGCGGTGCCGCCGTGTTGCACCAACAGGTCAACCGCTGCGCCCAACGCCGGGTTGGCGCTGATGCCCGAATAGCCGTCAGACCCGCCGCACTGCAAACCCACGGTGATGTGTTCGGCGCTGCAGGGCTCACGTTTGATGGCGTTGGCGCGGGGCAGCATTTCTTCGATCAAAGCAATGCCTTTTTCCACCGTGAGGCGCGTGCCGCCCGTGTCTTGGATATTGAAGACTTTGAGCGTGTCGCCCTCGCGCAAGCTGCTGTGGGCCAGCCAGGTGTTGAGCTGGTTCGCTTCGCAGCCCAGGCCCACCACCACCACGCCCCAGAAGTTGGCGTGTGTGGCGTAACCGGCCAGCGTGCGCTCCAAAAGCTGAATGCCCAGCCCCTCTGTGTCCATGCCGCAGCCGGTGCCGTGGGTCAATGCTACGACTCCATCTACGTTCGGAAAGTTGGCCAGCGCCCCAGGGTTGTTGCGTTTGGAAAAGTGGTCTGCAATCGCGCGGGCAGCGGTGGCTGAGCAATTGACGCTCGACAGCACACCAATGTAGTTGCGCGTGGCGACACGGCCATCCGAGCGTTTGTAGCCCATGAAAGTCGCCTGCTTGCGCACTGGCTCGGGTTTCACGTCTTGCCCGATGGCGTAATCGCGCTCGAAGTTGCCTTTTTCCGCGCCCATGTTCAGGTTGTGCGTGTGCACATGCTCACCGGGAGCAATGGCCTGCGAGGCAAAGCCAATGATCTGGTTGTAGCGGCGCACCGGCTCACCTGCGGCGATGGCGCGGGTGGCGATCTTGTGACCAGGCGGGATCAGGCCGCGCACGGCCACGCCGTCCACAGTGCTGCCGCTCATGAGTTGGCTGCGGGCGATGACCACGTCATCGGCAGGGTGCAAGCGAATGAATGAATTGGACATGTTTGCAATCGGTTGGGAGCTGCGCGCAATAACGCGCCCTACAGGTCAATAAAATTGTTTGGGCAACCACAACACCAAGTTGGGGAAGTAGGTGATGATGGCCAAACTCCCCAACAAGGGGAATAGCCAAGGCAAGATGGCCACCGTCGTGCGCTCCACGCTGAGTTTGGCCACACGCGCCAACACAAACAGCACCATGCCCATCGGTGGGTGCAGCAGGCCGATCATCAAATTGAGCACCATGACCAGACCAAAGTGCACCAGGTCAATGCCCAGTTGTTGGCAGATCGGCACCAAAATTGGCACCAGAATGGTGATGGCCGCAGTCGGCTCCAAGAAGCAACCGACAAACAGCATCAGTGCGTTGGCCAGCAGTAAAAACACCCAAGGTTCTTTGGTGAAGCCCAAGACCCATTCGCTGATGGCCGTGGTCACACCCGTGGCTGTGAGCATCCAGCCAAAAATGCTGGCGGCGGCCACAATGAACAGCACGGTGGCCGTAGTTTCGACGGTGTCGAGGCTGATCTTCACGAACATCTTGAAGTTCAATGTTCGGTACCAAAAAAAGCCCAAAACAATGGCCCAAACACAGGCCGCAATCGCCCCTTCTGTGGGGGTGAACACACCCGTGGTCATGCCGCCGATCAAAATGACCGGGGTCATGATGGGCAAGACCGCCTGGAAGTTGAAGAATTTGTCGGCAGCGAACAAAACGATCAGGGCCACAAACACGGTGATTTGAGGTGGCGTGCCCATGGACGTGACCAGCCACCAAATGGACAAAGGCCAGCCCACGACCACAGCCGTTTCGGCCAGTGCCTTGATGACTTTGGGCCATTCAAATTTCACATCGGCACCCCAGCCGTTTTTGTGCGCGAAATAAGCCACTGTCAGCATCATCAGCAGTGCCATCAAGATGCCGGGCAAGATGCCCGCGAGGAACAGCGCACCCACTGACACGTTGGCCATCATGCCGTAGATCACAAAGGGCAAGCTGGGCGGAATGATGGGGCCGAGTGTGGCCGATGCCGCCGTGACGCCCACCGCAAATTCGGTGCTGTAGCCGTGGTCTTTCATGGCCTTGATTTCGATGGTGCCCAGGCCCGCCGCATCGGCAATGGCCGTGCCGCTCATGCCCGCAAACACGACAGAGCCCACGACGTTGACGTGGCCCAAGCCGCCCTTAAGCCAACCTACCAGAGCCAGCGCATAGTTGTAGATGCGGTTGGTGATGCCCGCGTTGTTCATCAGGTTGCCGGCCAGGATGAAGAAGGGCACGGCCAGCAGAGGGAAACTGTCGATGCCTGACACCATGCGGTGGATCACCACAAACGGTGGTGAACTTTCGGAAACAAAGAGGTAAATCAGTGACGCGCCGGCCATGGCAATGGCCACCGGGATGCCGCCACTCATGAGGATGAGAAAAAGGATCTTCAGCATGGAGAACTTTCTAAAGGCGTTTCAGCGGTCGGTCATTTCAGATTCGGGGCGTTGCAAAACGGTGTAGCCGCGTTGCCAATGGATGCGTGCGACCCACATCGCCCGCAGGCACATGGCTGCAAAACCCGCCATCACCACGCCATAAACCAGGTTCATGGGCAAGTCGATGATGGTCATCTTGTAGCTGCCCAGTTTTTCCATCATCTGGCCCGTGAGGAATGTGGCTGCGGCAAAAAAGGCGATGCGCATCACATCGACCACCACGCCCATGGCCCGGCCCATCCAGTCAGGCATGAAGCGGTAGAAAAAATCGACTTGGATGTGGTTGTTTTTGGCGACACCAATGGTGGCGCCTGTGAAAACCGCAGCGATCAACAAATAGCGGGCAATTTCTTCGGTCCACGAGGCCGAGTTGTTCATCACATAGCGCGTGAAAAATTGGTAAAAAACCGTGAGACCCAAGGCCCAGAAAAAGCCCACTGCAACCCAAGCCTCGATGGGGGTGCCCGACAGGTCCACTTCGTCATCGGTGGCGTGAAACTGCCCATCGTCGCCTATCACTTTGGGCATGGCGTCCAGATCGGGGGTGTTGCTCATGGCTTGTCCTTGAATTCATTCATACAGGGGATAAGCAGCGGGCCTGCTTGAGGGCAGACCCGCCACATCTGGACTGTGCAAAGGCACAGTCAGCCACTCACTTGGCCGCTTGGATCTTGTCGAAGTCAGATTGCGTGAAACCCATGCCTGTCAGGGGTTTGTTTTTCAGGACCGCATCCTGGAAGGACTTGCGGTCGACCTGCACGATCTGCAGACCTTTCTTCTTGAACTCGTCGACCAGTTCTGCTTCACGCGCTTTGATCTTGCCTGTGGCGCGCACAGCAGCTTCTTGTGTCACATCGCTGAAGATTTTCTTTTCGGCGTCGCTCAGCTTGTTCCACAAGTGAGGTGCAATCTGGGTGGTCAGACCATCCACAATGTGGCCCGTCATCATGATCGCCTTTTGCACTTCATAGAACTTCTTCGCTTCGATGGTGGTCAGGGGGTTTTCCTGCGCTTCCACGGTGCCGTTTTGCAGGGCCAGATACACCTCGGCAAAAGCAATCGGGGTGGGGTTGGCACCGCAGGCTTCAGGGGTGGCGCGGTAAGCCGGCACATCGGGCACGCGGATCTTGATGCCTTTCATGCCCGCGCAGTTGGTGAAGGCTTTTTGGGCCGTGGTGTGGCGTGCGCCGTAGTAGGTGTAGGCCGTGACTTGAATGCCGGTTTTGCTGCGGAACTCGTTGACCATTTCCTGGAACACGGGGCTCTTGGAATAAGCGATCAAGTGGTCGCCATCGCGGAAGATGAAGGGGTAGTAGGCGATGCCAAAGCGTGGGTAGGTGCGTGCGGCAAAGGAGGGGCCACTGATGATCATGTCCACGGTGCCCAAGGTCAAGCCTTGGTTGATGTCGGTCTCTTTGCCCAAGGTGGAGGCGGGGAAGACCTGGATGTCAAACTTGCCGTTGCTGCGCTTTTTGATCTCTTCGGCGGCCCACACCGACTCGGTGTGGTACGGCTCAGAGGTCTCGTAGACGTGCGCCCATTTGATTTTTTGCTGGGCCATGGCGCCGGTGCTGACCAGCAGCGTGCCCATGGCCATTGCGCCGACGGCGGCCAGAGTTTTCAGGGTGAATCGTTTGCTCATCGTTGTCTCCTCAGTGGTTTTGAAAAATGCTGACGCGAAAAAAACTGCATACCCCCTTAGCAGCCAGCTAACGGGCGGGAGCGCGGCGCCAGCTCGCGCTGTATCTTTTGTAGGCTTGTTTGATGTGTTTTTGCATGGCGCGACGAGCGCCAGCGCTGTCTCGTGCTTCGATGGCATCCAGTACAGTTTGGTGTTCGGTGATGGCGGCTTGCCAAGAAGCGGGGTGTTCAAAATAGTCGCCCAGGCGTTCAAACAAGGGGCTGTTTCGCGCTTGCCAATAGCGTTGCACCGTGTCCAGCAAAACACTGTTGCCACACGCCTGCGCGATGCCTTCGTGGAAGGCTTCATCGCCCCAGCGGGGCACTTCGTCGCGGGCGGCTTCGAGCTTCATTTTTTGCAAGGCCTTTCGGATGGCTTGCAGGTCTTTCTTTTGGGCATTCTGAGCGGCGAGCGCCGCCACTTCGGACTCCACGATGATGCGTGCACTCATGACCTCGAGTGGGCCCCATTCGGTGGGGGCGTCGCTGGCGGGCGCGCTGTGTTGACGGTTCTGCGATTTTGTACTTTGGACGTAGATGCCTGAACCCGTGCGCACCTCGATCATGCCCTCGACTTCGAGTGCGATGAGCGCTTCCCGTACCGAGGGGCGACTCACGCCCAACTGCAGTGCCAAGTCCCGCTCTGCCGGCAAGCGTGAGCCCACGGCAAATTCGCCTGACGCCATCAGTTGCCGCAGTTGCTCGGCAATTTGGCGGTAAAGGCGCTGCGGTTCCAAGGTTTGGAGAGGCATGGGTGAGATCAGGGATAACGTGAATTGGACAAGTGGTCAGACCAGTTGCACAATCATCACATCAACCTTTGTCAAAGCAACTCCGCACAAACCCGAAGATGGGTGGCCAGGGCGGATATCCCTGGCGACATGCCTGCTTCCAACCTGTGTACAAACGTTTGCCCCTCCTGTGAAGGCCCCAATTGCCTATGTCTTCCGTCTCCATTGACCGCGTGAGCCTTCGGCAAGTCAACTTGCCGCCCAAGGTCTTGCGCACCGACGCCATCCAGTCCTTTGTGACACAAGAAACGCTCTTGCTCACGCTGCACTGCAGCGATGGCATCGAGGCCACGGGCTACGCTTACACGATTGGCACGGGCGGCTCGTCGGTCATCGCTTTGCTCAAAGACCACCTGGTCCCTCGCTTGATCGGTCGTGACCCGGTCATGGTGGAGGCGATCTGGAAAGACCTGTTTTTCCACACCCACGCCACCGCAGTGGGGGCCATGACGAGCTTGGCGCTGGCTTGCGTGGACACGGCTTTGTGGGACTGGCGTGCCCAAAGCCAAGGCTTGCCGCTGTGGCGCTTGCTGGGCGGCGCGCAGGCGCGTGTGCCGCTGTACACCACCGAAGGGGGCTGGTTGCATTTGTCGCCCGAGGCGCTGGTGGACCAAACGCTGGAGGCACAAGCCCAAGGCTTCAAAGGCGCGAAGATCAAGATTGGCCGCCCGCATGTGAGCGAAGACGTGGCGCGCCTCTCTGCGGTGCGCGATGCGGTGGGGCCGGGCTTTGAGTTGATGACCGATGCCAATCAGGGCTTCAATCGCGCCGAGGTGGTGCGCCGCGCGCGGGCTTTCGATGGCTTGGGTTTGGCCTGGATTGAAGAGCCCCTGCCCGCTGAAGACGTGTCGGGGCACCGCCATTTGCGCGAGCACACCACCATTCCTGTTGCGGTCGGTGAGTCGATGTACCACCCGATGCAGTTTCGCGAATATTTGGAGCAGGGCGCTTGCTCGATCGTGCAGCCCGATGTGGCGCGCATTGGTGGCATCACACCTTGGATTAAGACCGCACACTTGGCAGAAACCTTTGACGTGGCGGTGTGCCCGCACTTTTTGATGGAGCTGCACGTCAGTCTTTGTGCGGCCGTGCCCAATGCCACATGGGTGGAGTACATCCCGCAGCTCGACGACATCACCACATCACGCATGCAAGTGAAGGACGGCTTTGCCCATCCACCCGAAACCCCTGGCCTGGGCATTGCCTGGGACTGGGCGGCGATTCAACAACGACAGATGACCCACATGGAGATCAAGGCATCATGAGACTCAAAGGAAAAACCGCGCTGGTGACCGCTGCCGGGCAAGGCATTGGCCAAGCGGCGGCATTGGCCATGGCCGCAGAAGGGGCCACCGTGTATGCGACCGATGTGAACGCCGAACTGCTCAAGAGCTACCAGGGCGTGGCCAATGTGCACACGGCCGTGCTCAATGTGCTCGACAAAAAAGCGATTGAAGCGCAAGTGGCCAGCTTGGACCGCATCGACATCCTCTTCAACTGCGCGGGCTTTGTGCACAACGGCAACATCGAATTGGCGAAAGATGAAGAGTGGGAATTCGCCTTCAACCTGAACGTGCGCTCGCAGTTCTGGATGATCCAGGCGGCCATCCCCAAAATGGTGGCGCAGTTTGAAAAAGACGGGCGCGGCGGCAGCATCATCAACATGGCCAGCGTCTGCTCCAGTGTCAAGGGCTTGCCCAACCGTTTCATTTACGGCACCAGCAAGGCGGCGGTGATTGGCCTGACCAAAAGCGTGGCAGCCGACTACGTGCGCCAGGGCGTGCGCTGCAATGCGATTTGCCCCGGCACGGTGGACACGCCCTCGCTGCAGGACCGCATCAACAGCTATGCCGACCCGGTACAGGCGCGCAAAGACTTCATCAACCGCCAGCCGATGGGGCGCTTGGCTCAAGCGGCAGAAATTGCGCCCATCGTGACCTTTTTGGCCTCCGACGAATCCATCTTCGCCACGGGTAATGCGTACATGGTGGACGGTGGCATGACCATCTGATGACTGAAAGCAACACATGAATTTGCTCGACATGAAAGGCCGCCACGCGGTCATCACCGGTGCAGCGACCGGTTTGGGTTTTGCGATTGCGCAGCGCATGCTGGCATCTGGTGCACGCGTCACCATCTGGGACCGCGATCTGGCAGGCATGGCCCAAGCGGCCGAGCAGCTGCGCAAGGGCCAGTTGGGTGCGGTGGTCAACACCGTGCAGGTCGATGTGATCGATCACGCTTCGGTGGTTCAGGCCACCGCGCAAACGACAGCCTTGGCCGTGGTCGATGTGTTGGTCAACAGTGCCGGCATCACTGGCCCCAACGTCAAAGTCTGGGACTACCCGGTGGACGCTTGGAAGCAGGTGTTCGATGTCAACGTGCATGGCTTGTTCCATTGCTGCCGCGAACTCAGCGCCCACATGAAGGCGAACAACTACGGCCGCATCATCAATATTTCGTCTGTGGCAGGCAAGGATGGCAACCCCAACGCCAGCGCTTACAGCGCGAGCAAGGCCGCAGTGATAGGTCTCACCAAATCGCTGGGCAAAGAGCTGGCCGACACGGGGGTGCGGGTGAACTGTGTCACCCCCGCGGCTGTGAAGACGGCGATTTTTGATCAAATGACGCCCGAGCACATCCAGTTCATGCTCTCTAAAATCCCGATGGCCCGCTTTGGTGAGCCCGAAGAAGTCGCCGCCATGGTGACTTGGTTGAGCACCGAAGAATGTTCCTTCTCCACCGGGGCGGTTTTTGACTTGTCCGGTGGCCGTTCCACTTATTGATTCTGTTCCAGCACTGAAAGGTATTTATGAAACTCGTTCGTTATGGCCAACCCGGCAAAGAAAAACCAGGCCTGATCGATGCCGATGGCCGTTTGCGCGACCTGAGTGGTGTCGTCAAAGACATCTCGCCCGACCAACTCAATGACAAGGCCTTGGCCAAATTGGCCAAGGTCAAGACCGACAAGCTGCCTTTGGTGCGCGGTAAAAAACGGTTTGGCACCCCCATCTCTTACACCAGCAAGTTCATCGCCATTGGCTTGAACTACGCTGACCACGCGGCCGAAGCAGGCATGCCCATCCCCGCCGAGCCGATCGTGTTCACCAAAGCGATCTCTTGCATTCAAGGCGCTGACGACGACGTCATGCTGCCCAAAGGCTCCAAGAAAACCGACTGGGAAGTCGAGCTCGGCATCGTGATCGGCACCCGCACGCGTTATGTCACGCAAAAAGACGCGTTGAACCATGTGGCTGGCTACTGCGTGGTCAACGACGTGAGCGAGCGCGAATACCAGCTCGAGCGCGGTGCCACTTGGGACAAGGGCAAGGGTTGCGACACCTTCGGCCCCGTGGGCCCTTGGCTGGTCACGCGTGACGAAGTGCCCAACCCACAAGCCCTGGGCATGTGGTTGGATGTGAACGGCGTGCGCTTTCAAACCGGCAGCACCAAGACCATGATTTTTGGTGTGGCCAAGTTGGTGAGCTACGTGAGCCAGTTCATGACCCTCGAGCCAGGCGACATCATCACCACCGGCACCCCACCGGGCGTGGGCATGGGCGTCAAGGTCGATGGCAAACCTGCGCCGGTCTACCTCAAGCGAGGCGACGTGATGCGTTTGGGCATCGACGGTTTGGGTGAACAAACCCAAAAGGTTGTTGCTTTCAAGGCTTGAAGTCGGGTGAATGGATGTGGACACCTGGCTGCTGCCCCTAGGGCAGCGACAGGTGCTCCCGATTTACCCTTGGTGGTTCCGGTGTTTTGAATCTCGGACGGTTTTTGGTGCAAAATAGAACGATCGTTCTTTTTTGAAGACCATGACCGTCCATTCTCATTCCGCCAAAGCTGAAAGCTCGCCCGTCCCAGACGCGGGCAAACGTGTGCTGATCAAAGGTCAGCAAACCAAAGCGGTGATCATTGACGCGGCTTTGGGTTTGGCCTCGCAAATCGGCTTGGAAGGCCTGTCCATTGGTGCCGTGGCCGAGGTCACGGGCATGAGCAAGTCAGGCGTTTTTGCGCACTTTGGCTCGCGTGAAGAATTGCAAATTTCGGTGATCCGCGAATACCACGACCGCTTTGAGGCCGAGGTGTTTTACGCGGCCATGCAAAAGCCCCGTGGCGTTCAGCGGCTGCAGGCTATGTTCGACAACTGGATGGTCCAGACCTCGGCAGAGATCGATTCTGGTTGCATCTACATCAGTGGTGCCGTGGAATTCGATGATCGGACGGGTCCGGTGCGCGATGCGCTTGCCCGATCGGTGAGCACTTGGCAAACCGCTTTGCGCCGAGCCGTCGAGTTGACCCAAGCCGAAGGCCAACTCATGCGTGAAGCCGATGCACACCAAATCGCGTTTGAGATCCATGGCCTGATTTTGGCCCTGCACTACGAAGCCAGGTTCTTGCGCAACCCCAATGCCACCGAGCACGCACGGCGCGGTTTTTCACACATTTTGGACCGCTATGCGTCCAAGACTTGAGCTTTCATTGCTTCGATCACGTTAACCCCCCCAATCAGGAGTTCCCATGCCCGTCTACAACCCGCCTCTTCGTGACATGCAGTTTGTCTTGCACGAGTTGCTCAACGTCAGCGCCGAGCTCAAGGCGCTGCCCAAGCACGCCGAGACCGATTCAGACACCATCAACGCGGTGCTGGAAGAAGGTGGCAAGTTCGCCTCTGAGGTGATTTTTCCCATCAACGTGTCTGGCGACACGCAAGGCTGCGAGCTCAACCGCGAGACCCACGCCGTCAAAGCCCCAGATGGCTTCAAAGCCGCGTACGAGCAATACGTCGCCGGTGGTTGGGCCGCCCTGAGCTGCGACCCCGAATATGGCGGGCAGGGCTTGCCGTTTGTGGTGAACCAGTGTTTCTACGAAATGCTCAACTCGGCCAACCAAGCCTGGACCATGTACCCCGGTTTGTCACACGGCGCTTACGAAGCCTTGCATGCGCACGGCACGCCCGAGCAAAAAGCCTTGTACCTGCCCAAGCTCACCAGCGGCGAGTGGACAGGCACCATGTGCCTGACCGAGCCGCATTGTGGCACCGACCTGGGACTCTTGCGTTCCAAGGCCGAGCCCCAAGCCGATGGCACCTACCGCATCACCGGACAAAAGATTTTCATCAGCGCAGGCGAGCACGACTTGGCTCCCAATATCGTTCACCTGGTGTTGGCCCGTTTGCCCGATGCCCCTCCCGGGAACAAAGGCATCAGCTTGTTTTTGGTGCCCAAGTTCAATGTGTCGGCCGATGGCGTCATGGGTGAGCGCAATGGCATTTACTGCGGCGGCCTGGAGCACAAAATGGGCATCCACGGCAACGCCACTTGCCAAATGGTGTTGGACGAAGCCGTGGGCACGATGGTGGGTCAGCCCAACAAGGGCTTGGCTGCGATGTTCGTGATGATGAATGCCGCCCGTTTGGGCGTGGGCAACCAGTCTCTGGGCCTGACCGAAGTGGCTTACCAAAACGCACTCGCTTACGCCAAAGACCGCGTGCAGATGCGCTCGCTCACCGGTGTGAAGGCCCCTGGCAAGCCAGCCGATCCGATCATCGTGCACCCCGATGTGCGCCGCATGCTGATGACGGCCAAGGCCTATGCCGAAGGCGGCCGGGCTCTGGCTTGCTACTGCGCTTTATTGCTCGACAAAGAATTCAACCACCCTGACGAGGCCGTGCGTGCGGAGGCTGCAGAAGTCGTGGCCCTGCTCACGCCCATCGTCAAAGCCTTCACCACCGACAACGCTTGGGAGGCTACGTCGGCCTGTATGCAAGTGTTTGGTGGCCACGGTTACATCAAGGAGTGGGGCATGGAGCAGTATGTGCGCGATGCCCGCATCAACATGATTTACGAAGGCACCAACACCATCCAATCACTGGACTTGTTGGGGCGCAAAGTGTTGGGCAACCAAGGCGCCACACTCAAAAAGTTCGGCAAACTGGTCGAGCAACTCGTCAAGGCCGAAATGGCCAACGAGGCCATGGGCGAATTCATCAAGCCGCTGGCCGATCTGGGCCAAAAGCTCACGCAGCTCACAGGCGAAGTGGGCATGAAAGCCATGAGCAATGCCGACGAAGTGGGTGCTGCCGCTGTGGATTACCTGCGCGTGGTGGGCCATTTGGTGCTGGGCTACTTCTGGGCCCGCTCGGCGCAAATCGCGTTGGCCAAACTGGCCGAGGCAGAAGAAGAGGCACAGCGCCCCGATCCGTTCTACCAAGCCAAGTTGCAGACCGCGCGTTTTTACTTCACCCGCCTGATGCCCGAAACATCGAGCCTGATGCGCCGCATCCGTGCCGGCAGCGATGTGCTGATGGACACCGACGCCGCATTGGCTTGATCAACGTCAAGGCATGAGCATGATCAAACAAACAACCGCACTGACCTTAGGCCTGTTCACCTTGCTGGCGCAGGCTCAAATGAGCCCTGTGGGCCTGTGGCGCAGCATCGACGACGAGACCAAGCAGCCCAAAGCGGAAATCCGCATCACCCAAACGGCCAGTTCGGGCCTCTCGGGTGTGGTGGAGCGGTCGCTGCAAAACAACCCCAACACCGACCCGAATTGCAACCTGTGCACCGACGACCGCAAGGGCCAGCCCAAAATTGGCATGGAAATCATCCGGGGCGGTCAACAAGGTGACGGCAAAGCGGTGTGGGAGGGTGGGAAAATCCTCGATCCCGAGAATGGCAAGAACTACAGCTTGCGTTTGACCCCGATCGACGGCGGTAAGAAGCTGGAAGTGCGCGGCTACATCGGTGCCCCAATGCTTGGGCGTACGCAAACCTGGATTCGGGTTCAGTGAACCCACACCACAAGGAACACCATGTCTGACATCCTGACCCACATCGACGCAGGGGTGATGACCATCACCTTCAACCGTCTGGACAAGAAAAACTCCATCACTTCGGCCATGTACGCGGTCATGGCCGATGCATTGGCCCAAGCGGCCGCTGACGCCAGCGTGCGCGTGGTGCTGTTTCAGGGCCACGAAAGTATCTTCAGTGCGGGCAATGACATTGGCGACTTTCTGAACCAGCCGCCCAGCACGCAAGAGTCGCCGGTGTTCCGCTTTTTGCGCGGCATCGCCACGTTTGAAAAACCTCTGTTGGCCGCTGTGGCCGGACCCGCAGTGGGCATCGGCACCACCATGTTGTTCCATTGTGACTTGGTTTATGCCGGCGACAACGCGGCGTTCTCCATGCCGTTTGTCAATCTGGGCCTGTGCCCGGAGGCGGCTTCGAGCTTGTTGGCGCCCAAAATGTTCGGCTACCACCGCGCCGCTGAGGCCTTGCTCATGGGCGAGGCCTTTTTTGCCGAAGCCGCGCAAGAGGTGGGTTTGGTCAACCGCGTGGTGCCGCCCACCGAAGTCAATGGTTACGCGCAAGCGCAAGCCCGCAAGTTGGCGGGCAAACCGTTGTCGTCTTTGATCGAGACCAAGCGCTTGATGAAAGGCGATACACAAGCTGTGTTGCAAAAGATGGACGAAGAAGGCAAGAGCTTCGGTCGCATGCTGCGTGAGCCTGCTGCCAAAGAGGCCTTTGGGGCTTTCATGGAAAAGCGCAAACCCGATTTTTCCAAGCTGTGAGGGCTAAGGGGCTGCAGTTGTTTGTTCTTCCCTAGAATCAGCAGCATGCCCCATCACCCTGAAATCCCTGTGGTTCTGGAACCCGAGTACATCGAAGGTTTTCGCCAGATCTACGAAGAAAAAATCGTTTTCAACAAAACCTTGGGCCTGAAGCTGGTCAAGGTGACACCCGAAGGTGTGACGGCCCGCATCGACATGCGGCCCGAGTTGGTCGGCCACTTTGCTTACAACCGCATCCACGGCGGCGTCATCAGCGCAGTGCTGGACGCCATCGGCAGCGCAGCCGTGATGGCAGCGTTGGCTGCTAAACACATGGACGAACCGCCCGCCAAGCGCTTGGAGCGCTTTGCCAAGCTGGGCACCATCGATTTGCGGGTGGACTATTTGCGCCCCGGCATTGGCGAGCACTTCACCATCACGGCCAACGCCTTGCGGGTCGGCTCGCGTGTGGGTTCTTCACGCATGGAATTTTGTGGGCCCGACGGGACCTTGATGTCGACGGGTGCAGCCGCTTACATCGTCTCTTGATCTTCTGAGCCTTCGCTCAGACCCTCGGCATTACTCGGCAGGCACCAACCTCGGTTTTCCCTGGTCGTCCACCGCCACATAAGTCAGGTTGGCTTCGGTGACCTTGATGTACTGGCCTTGCAGCTGAAAACGCTCGGCAAAAACCTCCACCTTGACTGTGACCGAGGTGCGGCCCACGCGCACGATGCGTGAGAAAAAAGACAAGATGTCGCCCACTTTGACGGCCTGTTTGAAGATGAATTCGTTCACCGCCACGGTCACCATGCGGCCGCGCACACGCCGGGCGGGCAAGACAGCGCCCGCCAAGTCGACTTGTGCCATGACCCAGCCCCCAAAAATATCGCCGCTGGCATTGCAGTCCGCAGGCATGGGGATGGCCTTGAGCACCAGTTCTTGGTCGGTGGGCAATGCCACGGCGTGGGGGTGTGGGGCGTCAGACATGGGCACAATCGGTGGTTATCAATAAAACCGGATTGTCCCTTATGCGCCACCACGGCGAAACCGCTCCTTCTGCTTCTCCGCCCGGAAAACCTTCAGGTCAGGCCGCACAGCCCGCTGTGGGCGGTGACTGGCAAACCTTGTCACGCCTCTTGCCCTATCTTTGGCAATACAAGTGGCGCGTGGTCATCGCCTTGAGTCTGATGGTGGGCGCCAAGCTCGCCAACGTCAGCGTGCCCTTGCTGCTCAAGGAGTTGGTGGACGCCATGAGCCTCAAGCCTGGCGATCCGCAAGTGGTGCTGGTGGTGCCGGTCGCGCTGTTGGTGGGTTATGGCGCTTTGCGTTTGATGACCTCGGCCTTCACCGAGTTGCGCGAGCTGGTGTTTGCCAAGGCCACACAAGGTGCTTCACGCAGCATCGCCTTGCAAACCTTTGAGCACCTGCACGCCCTGAGTCTGCGTTTTCACCTGGCCCGCCAGACGGGCGGCATGACACGCGACATTGAACGCGGCGTGCGCGGCATCGAGTCGCTGATTTCGTATTCGCTCTACAGCATCATCCCCACGTTGATCGAGGTCGCTTTGGTGCTGACGATTTTGGCTGTGAAGTTTGACGCTTGGTTTGCGGGCATCACTTTGCTGGCCTTGACGCTGTACATCTTTTTCACGGTGCGCATCACCGAGTGGCGTACCCAGTTTCGCAAGCAGGCCAACGAGTTCGACTCGGCCGCGCACACACGGGCCATCGACTCGCTGCTCAACTACGAAACCGTCAAGTACTTTGGCAACGAGGTGTTTGAAGCCGGGCGTTACGACGAAAGCCTGGAGCGCCTGCGGGTCGCGAGGCTCAAGGCGCAAACCACCTTGTCGGTGCTCAACACAGGGCAGCAGCTCATCATCGCGGCGGCGCTGGTGACCATGCTCTGGCGAGCCACCGAAGGGGTGGTGGCCGGTCGCATGACTTTGGGCGACTTGGTCATGATCAACGCCTTCATGATCCAGCTGTACATCCCGCTCAACTTTTTGGGTGTGCTTTACCGCGAGATCAAGCAAAGCCTGACCGATCTGGACAAGATGTTTGTGCTGATGGACCGCGAGCGCGAAGTGGCCGATGCGCCAGGTGCCCAGGCGCTCAGCCTGCAAGGCGCACCCGATGTGGTGTTTGATCGTGTGTCTTTCGCCTACGAGAGCGACCGCCCGATCCTGAAGGACATCAGTTTCACCATTCCGGCGGGCAAAACCGTGGCGGTGGTCGGGCCTTCGGGTTCGGGCAAGTCCACGCTGGCGCGCTTGATGTTCCGCTTTTATGACGTGCAGCAGGGCTTCATCCGCATCGCGGGGCAAGACATTCGGCAGGTCACGCAAACCAGCGTGCGCCAAGCTTTGGGCATCGTGCCGCAAGACACGGTGCTGTTCAACGACAGCGTGGCCTACAACATCGCTTATGGCCGCCCCGGTGCCAGCCAAGCCGAGATTGAAGGCGCAGCGCGTTCGGCCCGCATCCACGACTTCATCGCCTCCACCCCCAAGGGTTACCAAACGTCGGTGGGCGAGCGGGGCCTGAAATTGTCAGGCGGTGAAAAGCAGCGCGTGGCCATTGCCCGTACTTTGCTCAAAGACCCGCCGATTTTGGTTTTTGACGAAGCCACCTCGGCGCTCGACTCGGCCAACGAACGCGCCATCCAGTCCGAGTTGGCCAGTGTGGCGCAAAACAAAACAACCTTGGTGATTGCGCACCGTCTGTCCACTGTGGTCGATGCCCACGAGATTTTGGTGATGGACGCCGGGCAGATCATCGAGCGCGGCAACCACGCGGCCTTGCTGGCCCAAAACGGGCGTTACGCGAGCATGTGGGCTTTGCAACAATCCACCGATTGAACCGCCAAGCGACAGGAGCGAACCGCCGATGGAAACCAAGTGGCTGGAAGATTTTGTGAGCTTGGCTGAAACCCGCAGTTTCAGCCGTTCGGCTCAGCTGCGTCATGTCACTCAGCCTGCGTTTTCTAGGCGCATCCAGTCGCTCGAAGCTTGGGCCGGAACAGATTTGGTGGACCGAAGTTCGTACCCGACCCAACTCACGCCCGCAGGGCAGATCTTGTATGTGCAGGCGTTGGACTTTTTGCAGTCCTTGCAAAACACACGGGCACTGTTGCGAGAACACGCATCGTCTTCCTAAAAGGGTGCGTTTTTTGCGTTGCCATGCTTGAATCATGTCCCTGGGGCAAAGGGTGCAAGGGTTTTGCCGCACAATCGAAGTTCAAAGCGATTCAGGCGCACTTTGTGCTTTGAAGTACAGCAGGTTTGGCCAACGCATCAAGATGGTGCGGCCAATCGGTGTTTTGAGCCCAAGACACCACCTAGGGAAGCTCCTAGGCAGTCCGGGCGCATATTTGGCATTTAATCATCGGGTGGCGTTTTGCCGCTCAAAATTGAAAAGAGGACACAAACCATGAAAAAACATGCACAAACCGTGATCACTGCCGTATTGGCAGCCACCGGCCTGATGGCCGGCACTTCGGCCATGGCTGGCAAAACACTGGACCAGATCAAGCAGCGTGGACAAATCGTTTGCGGCGTCAACACCGGTTTGGCAGGTTTTTCTGCAGCCGACTCCAGTGGCAACTGGTCGGGTCTGGATGTGGACCATTGCCGTGCGCTGGCCGCAGCAGTGCTGAGCGACGCGACCAAAGTCAAATACGTGCCTTTGACGGCACAGCAGCGCTTCACGGCCTTGCAGTCTGGCGAAGTGGATGTGTTGGCCCGCAACACCACCAACACCTTGAACCGCGATGGTTCTTTGGGTCTGCACTTCATCGGTGCCAACTACTATGACGGCCAAGGCTTCATGGTGCCAAAAGGCAAGATCACCAGCGCCAAGCAACTCAAAGGTGCCACTGTCTGCGTGCAATCGGGCACCACCACCGAGAAAAACCTGACCGATTTCTCGCGTGCCAACAAGTTGAACCTCAAGCCCGTGGTGTTTGAGAAAGTGGAAGCTGCCACCGGCGCTTACTTCTCTGGCCGTTGCCAGGCTTACACCACCGACGCATCGGGCCTCGCCTCGGTTCGCGCCAAAGAAGCCAAAGACCCAGCAGCACACGTTGTGTTGGCCGACTTGATTTCCAAAGAGCCTCTGGGCCCAATGGTTCGCCGTGGCGATGACGAGTGGTTCGCCATCAACAAATGGGTGTTGAGCGGTTTGGTCGAAGCCGAAGAGTACGGCATCACCCAAGCCAACGTGGACCAGATGAAGACCAGCGACAACCCACAAGTGGGTCGTTTGTTGGGTTCCACAGAAGATTTGGGCAAGCACCTGGGTCTGGACAAAGAGTGGTTGGCCCGCGCCATCAAGACCACCGGCAACTACGGTGAAATGTTTGAGCGCAACGTCGGCCCCAAGACCGCCATCAACTTGCCACGCGGCCTGAACAACCAGTGGAGCAAAGGCGGCTTGATGTACGCAGCCCCATTGCGTTAATTTTCGGTCTTTCTTAAAGACTCTGGATACGCCCCTTCTTGGGGCGTATCTTTTGTAACCGTGGTTTTCTTCAGGCCCTGTACATGTCCCATTTTTCCATGATCGAGGCCAGGCCATTGCCTGGCAAGAAAAACCGATCCATCTCGTGGCGCAGCCGCGAAGGGCGCTCGGTCATCTACCAGATCGTCGCGATTTTGTCCGCCTTGGCCTTGGTGGGCTTGTTGGTGCGCAACACGCTGACCAATATGCGTCTGCGTGGCATCCAAAGTGGCTATGACTTTTTGCTGCAACCGTTTGGCTTTGACATCAGCGAAACGATGATCGAGTACGCGTCCAACAGCACGTATCTGGTGGCCTTTTTCATTGGCATGCTCAACACGCTCAAAGTGGCCGTGATTGGCATTGTGCTGGCCACCTTGCTGGGTGTGTTGGTGGGTGTGGGGCGCTTTTCGGCCAACTTTCTGGTGCGCAAGGTTTGTTATGGCTACGTTGAGTTCTTTCGCAACGTGCCGGTGTACCTGCAGCTGCTGATTTGGTATTTGGTGTTCACCGAAGCCTTGCCCGATTTCGACAAGGCCTGGAAGCTGGGTGATTTTTACCTGAGCAAAAACGGCGTTTCATTCCCCTGGCCCGAATGGCAGTTGGGACAAACGCTGGCCCTCGTTGGTGCTGCCTTAGGGGGCTTGTTTGCCATTTATTACCGCCGCAAGGCCAAAGCGCATTTTGACCAAACAGGCCATACCCGTCCGGTGTGGGCGGTGTCGTTGGCGGTCACCTGCGCTCTGATGCTCTTGGGCTGGTTGGCGGGAGGTGCACCTGCCGAATGGAATGTCCCCAAAGTAGGCGACTTCCAAATCGAAGATGGGGGTGTCTTCAGCCCCGAGTTCATGGCGCTGCTGTGCGGCTTGGTTTTTTACACCGCTTCTTTCATTGCCGAAGTGGTCCGTTCCGGTATCGCCTCGGTGTCTTTGGGGCAACACGAAGCTTCTGCTTCTTTGGGTCTGAGCAAAAGCCAATCCATGCGCTTGGTGGTGTTGCCGCAAGCCCTGCGGGTGATCATTCCGCCGCTCACCAGCCAATACCTGAACCTGACGAAAAATTCTTCCTTGGCGGTGGCCATCGGCTACCCCGAGCTGGTGTCGATTGCCAACACCACACTGAACCAGACGGGCCGTGCGATTGAGGCCTTGTCCATTGTGATGTTGGTGTATTTGACGCTGTCCCTCATCACGTCGGCTCTTATGAACTGGTTCAACGCCAGTGCCGCCATTCAGGAGCGCTGACATGAGTATTGTTTTTAAATCCTTGGAGGCCAGGCCCATGCCCGGCCGCAGTTCAGGCCCTGTGGCTTGGTTGCGCACCAATCTGTTCTCCAGCTTGGGCAATACCGTCTTGTCGCTGGTGTTGTTGGCCGGTGGCATTCTGGCCTTGTTTTCAACGCTGGATTGGGCGCTGTTCAATGCGGTCTTTGGCAGCCAGTTGCAAGCCTGCAACGACATGCGCGGCGTGGGTGCTTGCTGGGGCGTGATCTCCGAAAAAGGCCGTCTCATCGTGATGGGGCGTTACCCCGAAGTCGAACACTGGCGTCCAGTGATTGCCACCGCCTTGATGTTGGGAGTGGTGGTCATCAGCTGCATGCCCCGCTTTTGGAACAAGGCTTTGCCCTTGGTCTGGATCGTCATGCTGGCCGTGTACTTTGTGCTGATGAAGGGTGGTTTTTTGGGCCTGACTTCGGTGGACACCGACCAGTGGGGTGGCTTACCGCTCACGGTGATGCTCACGGTGATTTCCATGACCTTGGCTTTTCCTTTGGCCATCTTCGTGGCCTTGGGCCGTCGCTCCAACATGCCGGCCATCAAGACTTTGTGCACTTTGTATGTGGAGTTGGTGCGTGGCGTGCCGCTGATCACCGTGTTGTTCATGGCCTCGTTCATGCTGCCTTTGTTCATGCCTGAGGGCGTGAAGATCGACGTGCTGGTGCGCGTGGTGGTGGGCATCACCTTGTTTTCTGGGGCTTACATGGCCGAGGTGATCCGCGGCGGTCTGCAGGCTTTGCCCAAAGGTCAAACCGAAGCGGCAGCCACCTTGGGCCTGACTTACTGGCAGACCCAACGCATGATCGTCTTGCCCCAGGCCCTGGCCACCGTGGTGCCTTCCATCATGAACACCTTCATCGGCTTGTTCAAAGACACCTCCTTGGTGACCATCGTGTCCTTGTATGAGTTGACCGGTGCCTTGGGCCTGGCGCTCAACTCGGATGCCGACTGGCGTCCTTTCAAGATCGAAGCCTACCTCTTCATCACCTTCATTTATTTTGCGTTCTGCTTTGCCATGTCACGTTACAGCCTGTGGATTGAAGACCGCACCGCTGTGAGCAAAGTTCGCTGACCGAAAGACCCCTGATGACCACCAACGCTACCCCCCTGATCGAGTTCAAAGGCGTGAACAAATGGTATGCCAGCAATGGCTACCATGTGCTGCGCGACGTGAACCTGCAATTTGCCAAAGGCGAAAAAGTCGTCATTTGCGGCCCCTCGGGCTCAGGCAAATCCACCCTGATCCGCTGCATCAATGCCCTCGAGGAATACCAAGAAGGCACCCTCACCGTCGATGGCACCTTGCTGGGCGATGACCTCAAAGGCATTGACAAAGTGCGCCGCGAAGTCGGCATGGTGTTCCAGCAGTTCAACCTGTTCCCGCACCTGACCGTCTTGGAAAACCTGATTTTGTCGCCCACTTGGGTGGCCAAGATGCCGCGCAAGGAAGCCGTGGACAAAGCCATGGTGCAGCTCGAGCGTGTGCGCATTTCAGAGCACGCTCACAAGTACCCGCTGCAACTGTCCGGTGGCCAGCAGCAGCGTGTGGCGATTGCCCGAGCACTGTGTTTGACCCCCAAAATCATGCTTTTTGATGAGCCCACCTCAGCGCTCGACCCCGAGATGATCAAGGAAGTGCTGGACGTGATGATCGAGCTGACCGGTCAGGGCATGACCATGCTTTGCGTGACGCACGAGATGGGCTTTGCCAAAGCCGTAGCCGACCGCGTCATCTTCATGGACCAAGGCCAGGTGGTGGAGCAAGCTCCACCCCAGCAGTTCTTTGACTCGCCACAAACCGACCGAGCGCAAGACTTTTTGTCCAAGATCCTGGGGCACTGAGGCAGTTCATTTCTAACCTTCGCACAAGAGGCGGGGCAGTGGGTTGGGGCGACTTGGCGAGCGAAGCGAGTAGGAGCCCCGGCCCACTGCCTCGCCTCTTGTCCCATGAGTTGCCCACCCATCCTGCCAATGCCGCAGGTTTGAGACAATACGGCCCATGACGCAAGAACTTACCCTCATCCGCCCAGACGACTGGCACCTGCATGTGCGCGACGGCGCTGCCCTGAACGTGGTGGTGCCCCACACGGCCGCCCAATTCGGCCGTGCCATTATCATGCCCAACCTCAAGCCCCCGGTGACCACCGCCGAGCAGGCGCTGGCCTACAAGGCGCGCATCCAGGCCGCCGTGCCGAAAGGCATGAGCTTTGAGCCGCTCATGACGCTGTACCTGACCGACAACCTGGCCCCGGCAGAAATTGCCCGCGCCAAGGCCGCAGGTGTGGTGGCGTGCAAGCTTTACCCCGCCGGCGCCACCACCAACAGCGACGCGGGCGTGACCGATCTGCGCAAGATTTACCCCGTGCTCGAAGCCATGCAGCGCGAAGGCGTGCTGCTGCTGGTGCACGGCGAGGTCACCTCGTCTGACATCGACCTGTTTGACCGTGAAGCCGTGTTCATTGAGCAGCAACTCATTCCGCTGCGGCGCGATTTTCCGGGCCTGAAAATTGTGATGGAGCACATCACCACCAAAGAGGCCGCACAGTACGTGGCTGCAGGTGACGCCAACCTGGGTGCGACCATCACGGCGCACCACCTGCTGTACAACCGCAATGCCTTGTTCTTGGGCGGCATGCGCCCACACTACTACTGCCTGCCCGTGCTCAAACGTGAGACGCACCGCTTGGCGTTGGTGCAAGCGGCCACCAGTGGCAACAACCGTTTCTTTCTGGGCACCGACAGCGCACCGCATCCGGCACACCTCAAAGAACACGCCAGCGGTTGCGCAGGTTGCTACACGGCACATGCGGCCATCGAGATGTATGCCGAAGCTTTTGACCAAGCCGGTGCACTCGACAAACTCGAAGGGTTTGCCAGCTTCTTCGGGGCCGACTTTTACGGCCTGCCGCGCAACACCGACCGCATCACCTTGCGCCGCGAGAACTGGACACCGCCCGAGAGCTACGCTTTTGGCGAGGCCCAGCTCAAGCCCTTGCGCTCGGGCGAAAGTCTGCCCTGGCGGATGGTGAGCCTCTGAGCCAAGCGCTGAACCCGAACCGGGCGGGACGCAGGTGTGTCCCAACATCCGCCCTGAGCGTTCCAGACATCGATTGGCAAGCCCCTTGGTTAGCCGACTGGCGTGCTGTGGGCGAACCCATCGCCCAGCAGGTGGCGGCGGGTTGCCCTCAGCCTGAAGCCCTGAATCAAACCCTCATGCAAGCCCCGAGCCTAGCGCACGCGCCAGTGCCCGTGCGTTTTGTGCCGCAAGCCGATTTGCCCGAAGGCCAAGCCTACGAAGACTTCATCTTTGCCCGTGGCCAGGTGCCTACCCGCGAAGGCCTGCACGACTTCTTTAACGCTCTGTGCTGGATGCACTTTCCCTTGGCCAAAAAGCGGTTGAACCAATTACAAGCCAGTGAAATCGCCCGTGCGGGTGTGGGCCAAGTGCGTGGTCCGGTGCGCGATGCAGCCACGGTGTTCGACGAAAACGCTTGGCTCATCCAGCCATCAGACCGGCTTTGGTCCGCGTTGACCGAACACCGCTGGACGGAGGCTTTGGTCGATTTGCGTGCCGAATGGGCGCACACCCGCCTGTGGGCCTTTGGCCATGCCGCGCTTGAAAAAGCGGTTCAGCCCTACAAATCGATCACCGTGCACCTGTGGCGCGTGCCGCAAGGGGTGGCTGCACCAGACCTCGATGCTTGGCTGGCGCAAGACCTGACGCCTGAAAAGCTGGCCGGTAAACCCTTCAGCCCCTTGCCCCTTTTGGGCGTGCCTGGCTGGTGGCCCGATAACGAGAACCCCGCGTTTTATGACGATGCCAGCGTGTTTCGCCCGCGCCGCAGGCCTGCCGCCACTGAAAAACCGTACGCCAATTCGGAAATCTTGCCGCCGGCTTGATTTTGGGGTCCAACCCCCTAATATCCGTTCCAACGTGCCCGCGTCTTTCGGGTGAAAGTGAAACTCCACATGAAACGCATTTTTCTATTCATCGTGACCAACCTGGCCGTGGTGCTGGTGTTGGGCATCGTCGCCAACTTGTTGGGCGTGAACCGCTTTTTGACGTCCAACGGCTTGAACCTGGGTGCTTTGCTCGGCTTTGCGCTGATCATGGGCTTTGGCGGTGCCATCATTTCTTTGCTCATGAGCAAATGGATCGCCAAGATGTCTTCGGGCGTGAAAGTCATTGAGCAACCGGCCAATGCCGACGAAGCCTGGATCGTGGACACCGTGCGCAAGTTGGCCGATAAAGCCGGCATCGGTATGCCCGAGGTGGGCATTTTTGAAGGTGACCCCAACGCCTTTGCCACCGGCGCTTTCCGTGACTCGGCCTTGGTGGCCGTGTCCACAGGCCTGTTGCAAAACATGACGCACCAAGAAATTGAGGCCGTGCTCGCGCACGAAGTGGCGCACATTGCCAACGGTGACATGGTCACCATGACCCTGATCCAGGGCGTGATGAACACCTTTGTGGTCTTCATCTCGCGCGTGGTGGGCTATGCCGTGGACAGCTTCCTGCGCAAAAACGACGAAGAAAACACGGGCCCCGGCATGGGCTACTACATCACCACCATCGTGATGGACATCCTGCTGGGCTTTGTCGCAGCGATCATCGTGGCCTGGTTCAGCCGCCAGCGCGAGTTCCGCGCCGATGCCAGCGCTGCCCAGTTGATGGGCCGCAAACAACCCATGATCAACGCTCTGGCCCGCTTGGGCGGTGTGCACACCGCCGAGTTGCCCAAGAGCATGGCGGCCATGGGCATTGCAGGTGGCATTGGCCAGCTGTTCAGCACCCACCCGCCGATCGAAGAGCGCATTGCGGCCTTGCAAAACAGCGCCGAACGCTAAACGGCGTAACCCAAGCGACCCACCGGGTCGCTGACTGGGCCTAAGATGGCCGGGTGATTGATTCCAAGCTTCCAGGCTGCGCATGAAACCGCGCAAGGCCTTTTTCTCCCTCCCTCGCCCTTGGCGGTTGGCGCAGCACCGCAGCCGCCGGGCCTTCTCTTCTTGGCCCGTTGCTGTTCAAGGCATGGTTTGGATGGTGTTGGGCGGGCTGTTGTTCTCTCTGCTCAACACCATTGCCCGTGAACTGACTTTGCAGCTGGACGTCTACCAGTCGCAGTTCTTGCGCTACGTGTTTGGCCTGTTGGTGATCTTGCCTTGGGTGTTTCGAGATGGCTGGCGTTCTTACATGCCAGTGAACATGGCGGGGCAGTTTTGGCGCGGCGGAGTCCACACGCTGGGCCTGATTTTGTGGTTCACCGCTTTGCCCAAAATCCCTTTGGCCGACATGACCGCCATTGGCTTTACCGGGCCGATTTTCATCATGATCGGCGCAGCTTGGTTTTTGGGCGAACCCATGCGCAAAGACCGTTGGATCGCCGCCATCATCGGTTTTGCCGGGGTTTTGGTCGTGGTCTTGCCCAAGATGTCGGGTGAGGGTGGTTGGTTCAATTTGGTCATGCTGGCATCGTCGCCCGTCTTTGCAGCGTCTTTCCTCATCACCAAAGCGCTGACCCGCTATGAAAAACCGGGTGTCATCGTGCTGTGGCAGGCCATCACGGTCTCCGTGCTCAGCTTGCCCATGGCCTTGCCCCATTGGCAAATGCCCACGCTCTTGCAGTGGCTGGGTTTCGCTGCCACGGGGGTGTTGGGTACGCTGGCTCACTACAGCTTGACGCGGGCGTTCGCACTGTCCGACATTTCGGCCACCCAGTCGCTGCGCTTTCTGGATTTGGTTTGGGCTTCGGTGTTGGGTTGGTTGGTGTTCGGCGATGTGCCCAGCCAATGGACTTGGGCTGGGGCCTTGGTCATCTTGGGCTCCACGGTGTGGATAGCCCGCCGGGAAAGCCGAAGAAAGGTGACGTTGATCGAGTGATCGACAGCCCAGTTCAGTCTGGGTTCGAAACGCCGGACGCCACATGCCCCGAAGGCACATGCCGCGCGGCCGATTCGATGTGCCCGGTCTGATCGTCAAAGAAAAAGTCGGGTTCGAACTCGCGCAAAAACTCACCTTTGGGCAAGCCGCCCAAAAACATGGCTTCGTCCACCTCGATGTTCCAATCCATCAGCGTTCGGATGGCGCGCTCATGCGCCGGGGCGCTGCGTGCGGTGACCAGTGCCGTGCGGATGCGCATGGCAGGTGTCCCCTCTTGCTGAAGACGCTGCAGGGCTGCGAGCAAAGGTTTGAAAGGCCCGGCCAGCAGGGGCTGCCCTGCCTTGTCGCGCTCATGCGCTTGAAACGCCGTCAGGCCCTCGGCCTGAAACACCCGCTCGGCCTCGTCTGAGAACAGCACCGCATCGCCGTCAAAAGCGATGCGCACTTCGTGAGGGTGGGCTTCGGAAGCCAAGGCCGAATGGGGATACACCTGCGCAGCCGGTACGCCAGCGCCCAAAGCCGCACGCACATCCGACAAATGGGTGGACAAAAACAAGTTGGCGTTCAGCGGCTTGAGGTAGCGCCAAGGGGGCTGGCCTCGGGTGAAACTGCCGCGCTGGATGGACAAGCCGTAATGCTGTGCCGAGCGAAACACCCGCATGCCCGAGACCGGGTCGTTGCGCGACAAGATGACCACCTCGACCCGCTGCGCATCGGCGTCGTTGAAAGCCAGCAGCTTGCGCACCAAAGAAAAGGCCACGCCCGGTTTGGCAGGTGCTTCCAGGCGATCGAGCTGCAGCTTCATGTAAGCCCGGTCGTCGCCTTGCTCGAAAACTTGGTTCTCTTCTTCAAAGTCGAACAAAGCGCGAGAAGAGATCGCGACGACGAGTTGGCCTTCAAGGGAAGCGGGCATGTGGGCTCCTCGGGCTTACTTCACCCATTGGTTGAGTTCCATGATCGGCATCAAAACGGCGAGCACGATCAACATGACCATACCGCCCATGCCCACGATCAACAAGGGCTCGAGCACGGTGGCCAAAGCCATGGCGCGGCGCTGCACTTCAGATGACAGCTGTGTCGCGGCCCGTTGCAGCATCACAGGCAGTTGGCCGGTTTGTTCGCCCAAGCGTGCAAACATGGACAGCAAACCCGGAAAACGGGCGTTTTGGGCCAGCGCGGTGCCCAAGGGGGCACCTTCGCGCACACGCACCAAAGCTTCGAGGGCGTCAGCACGCAGTGCTTGGTTGGACAAGGTGTCGGCAGCGGCCTGCAAAGCTTTGAGGATGGGCACGCCCGCGGCAGTCAGCATGGCCAATGTGGAGGCAAAGCGGGCGCTGTTGTAGCCACGGGCCAGCCGGCCGATCAAGGGCAAGCGCAACCACGCGGCGTCAAACCTCAAACGAAAAGCGGTTTGTTTCAAGGCCAAACGCAAGCCGAACGCGCCGGCTGCCATGGCCAGCAAGACCAACCAACCCCAAGCGCGCACAAAGTCGCTGAGGGCCAACATGGCCACCGTGAGAAAAGGCAGTTGCCGCTTGGTGCCTGCAAAAACACCGGCCACCTGTGGCACCACCGAGGTGACCAAAAAAATCACAATGGCCAAAGCCACCAGACTGACAATGGCCGGGTACAGCGATGCCGATAACAATTTGGAGCGCAAGAGTTGCTGGTCTTCCAGGTCGTTGGCCAGTTGGTTCAGCACATCGCCCAGATGCCCACTTTCTTCGCCTGCGGCGATCACGGCCCGATCAATCGCCGGAAACTCACCGGGGTGCAGGCCCAGTGCGCGACCCAAGCTGCTGCCCGAATTGACTTCGGCGCGGATGGCGGCCATGAGTTGGCCCTGTTTGTCATGCTCGGACTCTTCGGCCAAGGCCGAGAGCGCACGTTCGATCGGCAAGCCGCTGCTGACCAAGCCGGCCAGTTGGCGTGTCCAGACCGCGCGTTGGCTGGTGTTGAAGGCGCGGCTTGTGCCCACCGGGCGCTGCCACCAAGGCAAATTGGCTTGAGCGTCCGCCGTGCCCGCTGCGATGACTTCGACCACCAAGGGCACCAGCGACTGCGAACGCAGTTGGGTGCGGGCCGACTTCAGGCTGTCGGCCTCCACCACGCCTTTGCGCAGGGCACCGTCGGCTTGCAGGGCTTCAAAACGGTAAGCAGGCATGGGTGTCAGTCGCGCGTCACGCGCAGCAGTTCTTCAGCGCTGGTGACGCCAGCGTCCACCAGGCGTTGCCCGTCGTCACGCATCAGCACCATGCCTTGTGCCAAGCCCGTGGCCCGCAATTCGGATTCGGCAGCCCGGTTGTGGATCTGGGCGCGGATTTCGTCGCTGGCCACCAGCAGTTCAAAAATACCCGTGCGCCCCGCGTAGCCAGTGTGGCCGCATTGTTCGCACCCTGCGCCACCGCAGTGGGTGCAGCGCTTGCGCACCAAGCGCTGCGCCAAAACACCCAAGAGCGACGAACTCAGCAAAAACGGCTCCACGCCCATGTCGGTCAAGCGGGTCACGGCGCTGGCCGCGTCGTTGGTGTGCAGCGTGGCCAGCACCAAGTGGCCCGTGAGCGAGGCCTGAATGGCAATTTGCGCGGTCTCGAAGTCGCGGATCTCACCGATCATGATCACGTCCGGGTCTTGCCGCAAGATGGCGCGCAACGCTTTGGCAAAGGTGAGATCGATCTTGGCGTTCACCTGGGTTTGGCCCACGCCTGAGAGCTCGTATTCGATCGGGTCTTCCACCGTCATGATGTTGTTGCGCGTCGCATCCAG
Organism: Limnohabitans sp. 15K; assembly: GCF_002778285.1. Taxonomy (GTDB): domain Bacteria; phylum Pseudomonadota; class Gammaproteobacteria; order Burkholderiales; family Burkholderiaceae_C; genus Limnohabitans_A. The sequence continues at coordinate 1,158,279 of NZ_NESM01000001.1, read as the reverse complement.
CCGCTGCAGCGCCGCATACAGGCTGGTGGTTTTGCCTGAACCCGTGGGGCCGGTCACCAACAAAATGCCGTGGGGTTGACTGATCAATTGATCAACTTGCTGCAACACGCGGCCTTGCATGCCCACGGCCTCCAAGGTCAAGCGCGCTTCACTTTTGTCCAGCAGACGCAACACGGCGCGTTCGCCATGCGCGCTGGGCAGGGTGGACACCCGCACATCGACCGCACGCGTGCCCAAGCGCAAGCTGATGCGCCCGTCTTGCGGCAGGCGTTTTTCAGCGATGTCGAGTTCGGCCATGATCTTCAGGCGCGAAATCAGCGCGGCGTGCAGGGCGCGGTTGGGTTGAACCACCTCACGCAGCGTTCCGTCCACCCGAAAGCGCACGCTGCTGTGGCGCTCGTAGGGCTCGATATGGATGTCGCTGGCCCCGTCGCGCGCCGCTTGCGTGAGCAAGGCGTTGAGCATGCGGATGATGGGCGCGTCGTCGCTGGCTTCCAGCAAGTCTTCCACCGCAGGCAGCTCTTGCATCATGCGCGACAGGTCGGCTTCGGACTCGACCTCGCTGACCACGGCAGCAGCGCTCGATGTGCTGTTGGCCTGCCCGCCCGAATAGGCTTGGTTGATCCGTTGCGCCAAGTCGCCCGAGGCGCTGTGCTGCAGTTGAAGCCCTTGGGCCGCAAACTTGCGCGTGACTTCGGATTGGGCCGAGCGGTCGCTCTCGTCGCACCAGCACAAAGTCAGGCGTTCACCATCGTCTTCCAGCAGCAGGCGGCTGGCGCGGGCAAAGGCGTAGGGCAGGGGATGGCGCATGGTCAGGATCAGGGCTTGCTGTTGGTGGGTGCAGCCAAGTCGGGAAGAACGGCTGAGCCATTCAAGGGCAAGGCACCCGTGGCCGTGGGCTGGAAGCCCTGTTGGTTCAGGCGCATTTGCTCATACCGACCCATGGACAAAGCCTCGGTGGCTGCACCGTCGCGCACGACCACCGGGCGCAAGAACACCATGAGGTTGGTTTTCTTGCGGCTGCGCGCTTCTGATTTGAACAAGTTGCCAAAAATGGGCAAGTCACCCAAGCCCGGCACCTTTTCTTGGCTGTTGGTGGTGTCATCTTGCAACAGTCCACCCAGCACCACGATGGAGCCGTCGTCGACCAACACACTCGACTCGATGGAGCGTTTGTTGGTGATCAGGCCCGCAGTGCTGGAGCTTTTGCTGTCGATGCTGCTGACCTCTTGGAAGATTTGCAGTTTGACGGTGCCGCTTTCGCTGATCTGTGGTTTGACTTTCAGGGTCAGGCCCACGTCTTTGCGCTCAATGGTCTGGAAGGGGTTGACTGCGCCATTGTTGCTGTTGTTGGCGGTGTATTGCCCCGTTACAAAAGGCACGTTTTGGCCGATCACGATTTTGGCTTCTTCGTTGTCCAGGGTCAGCAAATTGGGCGTAGAGAGCACGTTGGCATCGCCATTGGACTGTAAAAACCGGGCCAGTGCACCCAAGGCCAAGACGCCGTTGCGCTGTTGTCCGATGGCGAAGTTCAGTCCGGTCGATGGGGTGATTTTTCCAGAAGTCGCGCCTGCAGCCAAGCTGAACAAGTTGGTGCCGCCCACCGAGAAGTTGGTGCCCAACAAACCCACCGTGTTGCTGCCTGTGCCTGTTCCGCTCATCCACTGCACGCCAAATTCAGCCACTTTGTCAGCGCTGACTTCGGCGATCAGGCTCTCTACAAAAACTTGGGCACGGCGTTGGTCCAGCATGTCGATCACGCTGCGCAGCTGGCGGTACTGAGGCTCGGGTGCGGTGATGATGAGCGCGTTGGTGGCCGGGTCGGCCTGAACTTGACCGCCAGTGGCGGGAGCCGACGTGTTCGCAACGGTGCTGTTGCCGGCAGTCGCCATGGGTGTGGGTGATGTGCTGTTCGCCAGGTTGGTGGCACCGCCTTGGCCGGTCATGGCGGCACGCAAAGTCACGGCCAGTTTGGTGGCGTCTGCGTTTTTCAAATAGACCACATGGATGTTGCCACTGGCCGCACCCGCGCCCGTGGCGTTGGGCTGGTCGAGTTGCTCTGCCAGTGCGCGCGTCAGGGCCAAACGGGCCGGATTGGCCGCACGCACGATCAGCGAATTGGTGCGCACTTCGGCCAGCACCGTGGTTTTGAACCCGTTGTCGGTTTGACCCTGGGCCGCGGGTGCCCCGGCAGCGGCACCCGAGTCGATCAGGCGTTGCAGCATGGGTGCCAAATCGCCCGCGATGCCGTGCTTCAGGCGAATGATCTCCACGCCAGTGGCATTGGCCACATCGAGCGCCGCGATGATGCGGCCCAGCCTTTGCAGGTTGTCGCCGTAATCGGTGATGACCAGCGCGTTCGTGCCAGGGTTCACGTTGATGGTGTTGTTGGGGCTGATCAGGGGGCGCAGCACGGGCACCAGGTTGTTCGCGTTTTCGTGGTTGAGCTTGAAAATTTGCGTCACGATTTGGCCGCTGCTGGCAGGCACGGCGCCAGCAGACACCGCACTGCTTTGCAGCTTGGCTTCGGCTTCTGGCAATACGGTGTACAGACCGGCCGACTCGACCAGTGCAAAACCTTGGGTTCTCAGTTGTGAGGCAAACAAGCGCAGTGCTTGCGCGGGGGGCACCGCCACGGTGCTGGACAAACTCATGGTGCCTTTGACACGAGGATCGACCACCACGTTGTGGCCCGACAGGGTGGCCAAGGTGCGTGCCACGGCGTCAATTTCTGCGTTGACGAAATTCAGCGTGATGGGTTCTTTGGACGTGCTGGTTTTGGCACCACCAGTTTGGGCCAAGGCTGCGGGGCCGCAGCAGGCCAAGACCAAGGCCAAGGCTGATAGGCGAGAAGCGGTCAAAAAGTGAGGCGTGTGCATGGCTTATCCCAAAGAAAGCAGGCTTTTGCCGCCTTGACGGCGGCCGATGATGTTGAGCAAATTGGTCAAGGCGCTTTCGCTGCCCTCGTCGGCGCTGGCTTCGCCCGTGAAACGCAAGCGGGCCCCAACCCATTGGCCTTGGCCAGTGAGCTGCAAGGGCCCTTGGGTGGTGCTGAGCAGCAACTCTGGCGTGGGGCTGCCCTCGGACGTGCCACGCAAAACGATGCGGTAACTGCCCATGGGTTTGAGCGTGCTCAGCCGTGAGGCCATTTGTGCCGCTTGAAGTTCGATTTGACCTTGCAACAACAGGCGGCCAGCACTCCATTGAAGGGCCAGCGCTTCGGTTTTTAAAGTCAGTTGGCCGGTCGCTTGCAGGCTGTTCCACGGTGCACCCAAGCCACTGAGCAAAACGGCGGGCCATTGTGAGCGGTGGTCGGCCGTGCTCAAGCGCAGGGAGTTGCCATCGGCGCTGACCGCCCAATGGGTGGGCTCGGTCATGCAGCAATCGGCATTCAAGCTCAGCTTGGCCTTCAGCCAGCCGGGCTGGATTTTCCAATGCACACGTCCGGGCAGCGCTTGGGCATCGCGACTGCCCTCACCACCACTGAGCAACAGTTGGGCCGAGCCGTTCCAGACGCTGCCTCTGACCGATTGCAGCACCACTTGCTGTTGGCTGGCCTGTGTCACGCCCCAGGCCAACCAGGTCGCAGGTGCCCAAACCAGCAAAGCCAAAAGCAAACCCACACACGCACCCAGACCCGCCCAGCCCCAAGGTGCTGGGTGGTGTGGTCGTGCGGGGTTCGCGGGTGTGCGGGGCATGGTCGGGTGTGATGCTCAGGGCAGGCTCAACAGCAAACTGCCGTTCCAGCGGACAGCTTGGCCGGAGGCGTCTGGCTTGCTGGCAGGGCTGGACATTTTTGTCGAAGAAGTTGCGCCAGAAGATTCAGTGCTCGCTTGTTGCAGTTGGGCTTGCACGGGCAGCGCTTGGGCGCGTTCACGCGCTTGTCTCAGCCAGGAGGCGAGTTGTTCTGGCGAGGTGCCTGACAACTGGACACTCAAGCGCTCGCCTTGCAATTGCCAACGGGTTTCAGTGCCCAGCTGGGTGGGGATGTTGTCTTCCAACCAGCGCAGCGCCTCTGCCCGGGTCACGGCCTGGGGTTTTTTGAAGGCCTGGGCTTGCGCTTGCAGTTGCTGCATTTGGTTCGATGTGGCGTCCAGTGCGGCTTGGCGTGTGGGGGCTTCATGCCAGGTGCGCACAGCGGGTGCGATGGCCCAACTCCAAAGCGCAGAGATGACCAAAACCCAGGCGGCAACTTGCATCAGCTGACGTTCACGCGGTGTGCGTTGTTGCCAAGCTTGGCTCAAGGCGGCGCGAAGGGCTGTGAGCGAGCTGACGCGTGGCTCCGTCGTTTGCGTACTCATGGGGTTCCCTCTTGGGGTCGCATGACCCAAGCTGTGCCATCGGCGCGCCATTGGTAACCCAGCTTGTTCAGGGCCTGGGTGATGGCGTTTTGCTGGCTGGCGCTGGCCTTGAAGTCTTGGATGAACAGTTGTCCTGTTTGATAACGCCAGGCCGTTGGGGCGGGCATGTCGGGGGGCAAGACTTGGCCCCATGCCGCCAACATGGCTTCGAGGTCTTGTGGCGCCAATTGGCCAGAGCCTTGCCGCAAGCGTGCCACTTCTTTGGCCATTTGCACGGGGGCATCCACCACCACGAGGGTTTGTGGGAAATTGTCTTTTAGCAGTTGGCTCCAACTTTGTTGTTGGTTTTGCCAATTGGCCCGCGTTTTCCAGGCCCACGCATTCAGGCCCACGATTTGGGTGGCCAGCAGCAGCCACAGTCCCCAACGCACAGGTCGCCATGTGGGGTGGTTCAAAAAATGGCTGGCAACCCGTTGCACTTGCTTGAAGCGGCGATTTTGCGCATCGGTTTGAAAGTCAAATTGCGCCAAATCCCAGCCATTGGCCAGGGCGCTCAGCCAATGTTGGCTGGGGGCCATGAGGCGGGCTTGCAGCCCTAAGCGTTGCGACACCAAAGCAACCACGGCAGGTTCGGCTTGCACATCGGCTGCCAAGCGTTCGTCGTCTTGGGCCCACAAGCCTTGTCCATCAAGGCCCAGGGTGCTCAAGGGCAGGCCCCAGACGCCCCGCTCGCCGTGGCTGCACCACAGCCAGCCTTGTTCGGCATCACCCAAGGCATGCAGCTGAAGGTTCTCGGACGTGGGGGCGAATTCGGGCACGATGCGGTGCACGGTGAGCCCCACCGATTCCAGGGCTTGCAAATGGGCGCTCAGCCATTCACGGTCGCACACGGCCACCCACGGCTGTGCGCTGCGTTGCCAATCGGGCGCCAAGGCCATGTGCAAGGTGGTGGGGTCGTCCAACAGGCGGTCTTCCAGCAAACCTTGTAAGGCGGCTTGGCGTCGTGCGGTTGGCTTGTTCAGCCCGGCGGGCAGGGTCACGCGGTGCCAAGACAGGGCCTGGGCAGGCACCAGGGCCACCACATCGGTTTGCTGATCGGCTGTGGGCAGCAAAGCGGCTGCAGCCCACTTCAAGGCCAAGGCCTGCGCAGGCGTGTCTGTTTGCACCTCGGCATACGGATAAACCGTGCTGGGTGAGGGGGTGCCCAAGGGCAGCTGAACAATCAAAGTACGCATGGAAGATTCATTTTAGGGCTCGCGCGTGACAAGTACCGGCCTGCGCACGCGCCACACCATGTTGACCTGGTTGCCTTCCCGTTTGACCAGCAGTTGCTCGACTTGCACCACGTCGTCGATGCGCATGCGACCGGTCACTTCAAAATACCGGCTTTGCACATCGTGTTGCCCGGCTTGTAAATTTTGGCCTGCCGCTCCCAGCGCTTGCCGGGCGGCATCCAGTGAAGCCCAATGCCCTCGCTCACGCAAGGCCACCGATTGACGGGCTTGCGCCAAGTCAAGCCCCGGTAGACTGGCCATCAGCACCTCGGCCGGGGCGGTGTTCAAGTTCACGGGTGTGGCCTCGGGCAACACGGTGATGAAGTTCTCCAGCGCCGCCAAGGTGCTAGGGCTCAGTCCCAACCAGGCCAGCTGACTTGTTTGCTGCGGCATCAAGGGGGCCGATGATGGCGACCCCCCGGCTGACTTGGCGGCGGCTGCCGCTGCCTGAAGCTGGCGAGACAAGGTTTGCAATTCTTGCAAAGGCAAGTTCAGCCGCTCAAACAAACGCCCAAAGCGCTGAAGGGCTGGCACAGAGATTTGGCCGTTGTCCAGCAGGTTCATCACGTTCAGTCGCGACTGGGCGTCGGTGATTTGACCCGACAAAAAGACTTCCGCATCGCCTTCGCGCCATTGTTGGTCTTGCGACAAGAAAGTGGACAGCTTGGACTCTTGGACCGGCAAGGCCCAGGGTTCACCCAAATGGTCGACCCCAGCGCCTTGGGCGGAGATCGCGTCTTCGCGCAGGATCAAACGGGTCCAATCCAGCGCGCCCGTCATCATCCAGGTGGTTTGGCTGCGGCCCCGTTCGGCGGTTTCGATCTCGACTTGCCGCCATTGTTGCCAAAGTGCGGCTGAGGCGATGGTGGCCACCAGGGTCACCGTCAGCATGGCCGTCAGCAGTGCTGCGCCTCGTTCTGAACGCCTCATGATTTGGGCCCCGAAAACGTGGGCCTGACCCAGTCGAGCGTGATGGGGCCACCCGCACTTGCACCCGTACCAGAGACCAAAGGCGAAGAGGCGGGCAAGTCCAAGACCAAACGCACCCCGTCTGGAATGCCCCCAGGCGCGAAATTGCCGGGTTTCTGTGCCGCATTGGGCGTGACGACGTCGCTGGACAAGGGGTTGGTCCAGCTGCCGCCCCGGTGGACAAAAATTTGCCAACCCTTCAAAGGGTGGATCTGGGCTTGCCCAGCCTGCGTGCTGTCGTCGGGTGTTTGCCCCCATTGGGCGGCCAATTGCCAAGCGGTTTGCCAGTCGTTGACTTTGTTCAGAGGCAAGGATTGCCAGCGTTGCCACTGACCACCGTCAACACTGCCGGGGTTGTTGCGCCAAGTCCAAGCGACCACTTGCACATCCTTGCCCGTGGCGCTGCGCCGGGTCAGGCGCAGCACTTGCCCATTCCAGTCCCAGCTGGGGGTGCCGGTCAGTTCGGTCAACTGGTCCAGGTCGACTTGCCATTGGGCCAAACCCGACTGCAAGGTGCGAATTTGGTCGCTGCGTTGTTGCAAGCCGGTTTGGGTGCGCAGCATGCCATCGATGCCGCGCCAGGCCATGAGGGTCATCAAGGCCATCACACCGATGGCCACCAGCACTTCGATCAAAGTGAAGCCGCGGCTTCGCGAGCTTGGCATCAGTTGCGCCCCATCACGGTCGACAGTTGCAACACATAGTCGCCTTGGCTCAATACCCGCGCATCGACGCGCCTGAAATTCGGGTTGGGCGTGGGGCGCACCGACAGGTCGACTTGCAGGGTTTGGCCCGCCTGAACACACGTCACCAAGGTGTTGCCGCTGTCGGGCAATTGCCGCAACAGGCGCAAGCGGATCAGTTCGTTCTCGGCGCAAATTTGTCCCAAGAGGCTGGTGCTTTGCCTTTCGGCATTGCGGCTCAGAGACCCGGTGGCTTTGAGGCCTGCGAGCAAAGCCACTGCCGTGATGCTCAAGGCCACCAGCACCTCGATCAAGGTGAAGCCACGCGAGCCGACCATGGCGCTGTGCCGTCTCAAGGTTGCAAACCCACTGCGGTGGCTTGGTTTTGTACGGTGAAGGGTCGCAGACCATCGGTCGCTACCCATAAACGTGCGGTGGGGCTTGGGGCATGGTTGGGCGCCAGGCTCAAGGCCACGGTTTGAGGGCCGATCATGGGCTCTGGCCCCAAAACAATCGGTGCATTGACCGATGCACGCGTGCCGTTGCTCAACCATTGCGAGGGCAGTGTCTGACGGGGCAAGCCGCTGAATTCAAAGCCTGAAGGCGTGGGCTGCCATTGGGCGGCTACGCCACTGGCTCTGGCTTGGGCTCTGGCGGTTTCCAGCAGGCTGGCCAGACGTTGGGCATCGCGTGCCAGAGCGCTTTCGGCACTGTCACGCAATGACAAACTCACGCCTGCTGTGGCTACCGCGATCAAGGCCACCACGACCAGCAGCTCCAGCAACGTGAAACCAGAGTCCAGCAGTCGTTTACTGCCAGCTGCCAACGTCCGCATTGTTGCCCTCGCCGCCGGCTTGTCCGTCAGCACCAAAGGACAACACATCCACTTCGCCTTTGATGCCGGGGTTCATGTATTGGTAAGGACGGCCCCAAGGATCATTGGGCAGTTTGTCCAAATAAGGCTTCCAGTTGCCGGGCACGGGTTCGGTCGTTGGCTTGAGGATGAGGGCATTCAGTCCTTGCGCACCGCTGGGAAAGCGCTGGTTGTCTAATTTGTAGAGCTTGAGCGCTTGCATGAGGTTGCCCACATCGGTGCGTGCCGCAGTGGTGCGCGCATCGTCCGCGCGGCCCAGCACGTTGGGCACGATCATGGCGGCCAATACGCCAATGATGGCCAACACCACCATGAGCTCGATCAGGGTGAAACCGCGTTGGCGGCGAGGGGGATGGAATTCATTTTGATGCATGCCTTACATCATAATCTGCGCATGTTGCACATTCCATCTTCTTCTGGCCCTTCGCATTGGGCAGTCAAATGGCTCACGGGACTGGTGTGGTTTTTGGCCGCGGGTGGTGCCGTGGTTTGGGCCCTGAAGTTCCCAGTTTTGACCGCTGGGACGAGCGTGCCGGTGGTGCAGGAACCTGCTGCCCAGTCTGACGCCCAGTTTTCCGTCGGCGTCGCTCGGTCATTGGGCCATCGGGCTGCCAGCCCCAGTGCCGCGGTGGCTGCCGATCTGCGGTTTCAGCTGCTGGGTGTGATCGCGGGTGGTTCTGGCTCAGGCAGCGCGCTGATCTCGGTCGGTGGCCTGCCCCCTAAGGCCTTCAGGGTAGGCCAGACCGTGACCGATGGCGTGGTGCTGCAGCGGCTGCAGGCAAGGCGGGCCGAATTGGGTGCCAGCTCAAGCGGGCCAGCGCAGTGGACCCTGGAGTTGCCAGCGGCCGCAGAGGGCGGCTAGTCTCTCAGGGGCCAAGCCTCAGGCCCTTAAAAATAAACGGTAAACCGGGTTGTCTGTCTCTTCCGCGTACGGATAACCCAGGGTTTGCAAGAACTTGTCAAAAGCCTTGTCGTCTTTGGGCGGCACCTGGATGCCCACCAAAATACGACCGTAGTCAGCCCCCTGGTTGCGGTAATGGAACAAGCTGATGTTCCAGCCTGGGCGCATCAGGCTCAAAAACTTGAGCAAAGCACCCGGACGTTCGGGAAACTCAAAACGCAGGAGGCGTTCGTCTTGTGACAAGGCCGAGTGCCCGCCCACCATGTGGCGGATGTGCTCTTTGGCCAGTTCGTCGTGCGAAAGGTCCAGCGCCTTGAATTTTTGCTTGTTGAAGTTGGCTGTGATCTTGGTGCTTTCGCCTTTGCCATGGGTGCTCAAGCCCAAAAAGACATGGGCTTTGTCCGAATCGCTCATGCGGTAGTTGAACTCGGTGACGTTGCGCGGGCCGCCTGGCAAGCTGCCGATCAGCTCTAAAAAACGCTTGAAGCTGCCGCGCTCTTCGGGAATGGTGACCGCAAACAGCGCTTCTTTTTCTTCGCCCACGTCGGCGCGTTCGGCCACAAAACGCAGGCGGTCGAAATTCATGTTCGCGCCACACAAAATGGCAGCGTAGGTCTGGCCTTTGGTTTTGTGCGTGGCCACGTACTGTTTGATGGCGGCCACCGCCAAGGCCCCTGCGGGCTCCACGATCGAGCGGGTGTCCACAAACACATCCTTGATGGCCGCACAGACCGCGTCGGTGTCCACCGTCATGTAGTCGTCGACCAAGTTGCGCGCCACGCGAAATGTTTCTTCGCCCACCAACTTGACGGCAGTGCCATCCGAGAACAAACCCACATCGGGCAAGGTCAGGCGTTTTTTGGCGGCCACCGACTGCATCATGGCATTCGAGTCGTTCATCTGCACGCCAATCACCTTCACATCGGGGCGCACCGCTTTGATGTAATTGGCCACGCCTGAAATCAGACCGCCGCCGCCAATGGCGACAAACACCGCATCCAGCGGGCCTTGGTGCTGGCGCAGCATTTCCATGGCAATCGTGCCTTGGCCTGCGATCACATCGGGGTCGTCAAACGGGTGCACAAAAGTCAGGCCCTGCTTTTTTTGCAGGGTGAGTGCGTGGTTGTAGGCGTCGGAATAGCTGTCGCCAAACAGCACCACCTCACCCCCAAAGCCCTTGACCGCGTCGATCTTGACCTGTGGCGTGGTGGTGGGCATCACGATCACGGCGCGGGTGCCCAGCTTGCTGGCGCTCAGCGCCACGCCTTGTGCGTGGTTGCCCGCCGAGGCGCAGATCACACCTTTTTTGAGCTGCTCGGGCGTCAGGTGCGACATCTTGTTGTAAGCGCCGCGCAGCTTGAAGCTGTGCACGGGTTGCTGGTCTTCGCGCTTCAACAACACCTGGTTGCCCAGGCGGCGAGACAGGTTTTGGGCTGGCTCCAAGGCCGACTCGGTGGCCACGTCATAAACGCGGGCATTGAGGATCTTGATCAGGTAGTCGGCGGGGCGGAGTTTGGAGGTGGTCATGTCGGCGTTCTGGCGGGCCTGCGAGGGCAGCGGAATATGTTTTGATCATATCGCGCAGACCACGCGCCTTTTTTCAGAACTTCACGTCCATGGCGATCCGCACAGTGCGGCCGTAATAATCGTCGTAACGGGTGTCTGCCAAGGTGGAGCCAAGATAGGGGCTGTTGTAGCGCACTGGCGGTATCCGATTGGTCAAATTGGCAATGTGAGCCCGCAAGCTGATACCCGGTTTTAACTTGTAGGTCCCCGAAAGATCCAGTGTCCAGTGGCCAGGAACTCGGTGCTGAAATCGCGGCGCAGCGTCAAGTCCTTGGCTGTCGATCAACGCTTGCATGACCTCGTTGTTGCCAGAGTGGTAATTGACAAGCGCGGTGATGCCGAAATGATTGGATTCGAGAGACGATGTGATGCGGATCAGGTTGCGGGCTGTGACCGTCCCGGTGGCGGTGTCGTAGTTGGCCAAATTGGAGACAGGGGCCTGACCCGGAAATGTGCTGCGCCTGGATTCGAGGTTGTAAGTGCCTTCAAGCCCAAGCCACACCCGCCCCCAGTTGACTGGCCAGCGCTGACGCAACTGGTAATCGATGCCTGATTTGGCCATGGTGCCCTGATTCAAGGGCGTGATGATGTTGCGATTCTTTCCAGCCCCGTTGTAATTGGTCGTGTAATAAAGGGCTTTGAGGGCAGGGTCGTTGAATATCTGGGTGGTTGTCCAAGTGCCAAAGACGTCGCGGACATCCAGTGCCCAGTAATCCAGGCTCACGCTGAACTGCGGCGTGGGTTGCGACAGCAAACCCAAGCTCCATTGGCGGGATTTCTCGGGTTCTAAGTTCGCGTTGCCAACGGAATAGTTATCGGTCGTTGAGGTGCTGCTGAACAAGGCGTAGTTGCTGGGGCTGGTCTGCGCCAGTGTGGGGGCGCGAAAGCCTGTGCCTTGGCTGATGCGCAAATGGGTGTTGCTTGCAACTTCCCATTTGGCGCCCAGTTTGCCTGTCAAGACGTTGCCAAAGTCACTGTAGCGTTCTGTTCGCAAACTCGACACCAGTTCTAATCGGTCCAACAATGGCAACTGCAGTTCCAGTGCCGCACCATGGTTGCTGCGCTTGAACGGATAGTCTTCCAGGTTGACAGCCCGCGCATTGACCAACTGAGATTGGGTGCTGAACAGTACGGTGCCCAGCTTGATCTCTCCCCAATCGGTTTCGCCGATGGTCCGCGAGGCCTGCAATTGTGTTTCTTGCAAGCGTGTCCGGAATTCTTGAGATGTTGCGGGTTCGGCAAACCGCGCTCTGATTTTTGCCCAAGTGGCGTCGGAATATGTGGCCGGGTCTAGTTGACGCTCGGCTGCGGTCAGGAGGGTTCCCCAATCGCTGCCATTGGTGAAGCCCCCTGTGTTGATGGTTTGGAAATGATTTTCTGCACGGGTATGACTCAAGGTGTACTGCCAGTTGCGCCAATCACCGCGCAAGCCAATCACTGCGCGGTGGTTGTTTTGTCTTTCTTCGGCAAATCCGGGGTTGAATGATTCTGCATCGTAGAGAATGCTGGCGTTGCTTGGTCTTCCGTTGACGATGCGGCGGTAAGCGCTCAGTTGCTGCTGGTAGCCCACTTCAGAAAATACGGCCAGCGAGGCGTCGATTTGCTTTTCAAAGGCCATCCACAAGTTGGTGTTGTCGTAAGCAGGGTAGAGGTAGGTCTCACGCAACTGGCTTTTTTGACACTGGTAGGGTGTTGGCCATGTCGCAGCCCTGCGTGTGATGCTGTAGTCGAATCCCTCAGGGCATAGCGCAGAGTTGGTGCTGTTGCTCAGCAGTTGTGCAGGCGCGTTGTGAGGAAACATGTTTTGGGGCACGAAATACACCGGATTGCCCTGAGAGTCTTGTCCGTAAAGCTGCGTTCGCAGATCGGTGTAAGCGCGGTCACGCATGCGCACGGGGTCGGTGTGTGACTTTTCCAAATGCATGGACACGGCATAGCCGTCTAAATCCAACTTGCCTTGGCCCCAGCTGATGCCTGCACTGTGGCCATCCCCCGCACCTGGCGTGCTGAGCTTTTCAGCGCTCAGACTCAGTCCAGGGGCTTGTTTCAGGGTGATCAGGTTGACAACACCTGCTATCGCATCGCTGCCGTAAATGGAAGAGGCACCATCGGTCAAGATTTCGACCCGCTCAATGGCGCGCAGGGGCACCATCGATAAATCCACCGCTGTGCGGTCCACTTGAGGACGTTGTTTGGCAAATGAAGGCGCTCTGCGGCCATTGATCAAAACCAGTGTGCCCGCTTCATAGCCGTGGATGGCGGCCGAGCGGTAGCCTCCTTGGCCAGAAATATTGGTGCCGCCCGCTTCGGTGAACGAATGCATGGAGGACAGCCCCTGGATCAACTCGGGCACCGACTGCACGCCCATGCGCTCGATTTCCTTGCGGTCAATGACACGCACCGGCAAGGCTTCTCGGCTGCGTGGATTGATCACACTGGAGCCTGTGATCTCGACCCGATCGAATTGTCGGTATTCCGGTGCTTTGTCTGAAATGGTGATCTGGTATTGAGCCCAAAGTGGACCGCCGAAAAGCAAACCCACCCCCGCTGTAAAAAACGACACCCACGGCCGTCTTTCAACTTGGTGAGGGGAAAAGCTGACGTCACAGGTGTTGGTCGGAGGGGACACAAATTTCTCCTTGGCTGACTTTGGGCGTGCGCAGATAAAGTAACTACAAAGGATTAAAACACCATTGCTTGAAAGCCTTCAAGAAAATTCAGGCCAAAAAAAATGCCCCCAGCCTTGCGGCTGGGGGCAAATCCACCTTTTCAGAGGGTGGAGGAGACAAACGGTGCATGCAAAAAAGCACGCCTGTTCGGAATTCTACGTGAATTTTGCTGCGATGCAACAAGAAACGCAGATCTGAATTGCAAAAATCAACAATACCGATTTATTTGCAAAACTGATGACATGGCTGCTTGTGCAGCGCATGGTTGCGTGCTTGGCATGGCGCCTGATCAGGGCTTGGCTTTCACCAAGTCTTTGACGTCTTTCTCATACGCCCGCAGTCGGCGCGTGGCCTGCTGCCGCTGCTCAGGTGTGGCGGTGTTGTGCAACTGGGCCAAGTTCTCGCAGGCCCGTTGCGACAAGCTTTGCATCACAGCGCGTTGCCCTGCTTCTGGCGGTTTCATCCAGCGTTGCCAGACCCCCCAAAGTTGCGCTTCTGCTTCGGTTGGCGACAGTTTTTTTTGGCTGATGCCTTGCAAGGTGGACAGCAAATCTTGTTGTCTGCGCTGGCGGTCTTGCCTGCCCCACTCAGCGGTCCAAGGCGACTGGGCCAATTGCGTCTTGACCAAGGTAACTTGGGCAGGCGTCAACTCGCCATAAAAGGATCGGTAACGCTCCAAGGTTTTGTCCAGTCGCCGCTCAAGGCGCTCGCTGGCGCTGCCCAACAACCATTCTTTTTCCCAATCTTCGTTTTGACTTTCCCAGCGCCGTGCCATGTGGCTCAGTTGCCTTGGCCCCAGCGCCATGGCCACGGGTGCGGCCTGCACCACCGCCTCGCGCATCACGGTGTCCAATCGGGTTTGAACATCTGCCCAGACACGGCAGACTTGTTCGGTTTGTATGGGGCCTGCAGACAAAACTTGAGCGCGCTGAAGCAGTTCGGCATAAGCCGGCAACTCCTCGCTTCGGTGCCATTGGTACAGGTTTTCTAGGGCCTGTTTGGCGCTCGGTGTTTGAGCGCTGCTGAACGACACGGTGCTGTCCAACCACCAATAAGACAAGGTGGGCAGTTGCTGGTAACCCAGCTTGATGGCGCTGCAGCCTTGCAGAAGAAGCAGCGCGAGGACCGTGAGCCATGCCCGCGTCATGTGTTGCCCACGATGAGGATGCGCCATTGAATCAAGGTGCCCGTGTCGCCCAATCTCCGATCCTTGACATTGAGCGTCCAATTGCCACGGGTGGCAGTCGGTGTCAACAAGGTCAAAAGATCAATGCGCTGAAGCTTGCCTTGGCCTGAATCGCAGGATGAACCACTGGTGTTCCAGTCGGCTGGAGGCGTGAGTGTCAGAGGAGCGCTGTAAGCCGGTGGGCTGATGGTCCAGCTCAAATCCGAAGTTTTGGGGTGGCTCAAGCAGACTTCCAGCGTAGTTGACGTGACGGTGCGCAAAGTGCAGTTCTGGTTGTCCCAGCTCACCGATATACCCGTGCTGTCGTTGTCCGGTATAGCCCTGCCGGATGTAGCAGGGTGTGCGGCCCACAAGGTGGTGGAGTCGCAGCTGGTAGGGCTGGGTTGAGTCGCGGTTGTCGTTAGGGATGTGTTGCCACCGCCACCGCCGCCGCCACAGCTGGCCAACAATGCGGTCATGTTGAGCAATATGCCGGTCCAGAGGGTTGATCGCATGCAAGGGTTCTCAGAGTGGGGTTGCCAATGCCCGGTCATGGGTTGAGGTGCGGGTCGGGCAAGCCCGATGGTGTGCCATTGTGTACCGTTTGCCAAAACCGTCCGATCATCCCGCCCATCGGTGACGGGCTTCAGTGCAGAGTCTGGTGATAATTCAGCCTTGTGTGCTCACCCCGAACATGGGGCGGCCTGAGAAAGAGACCCATGAGTTTGAACGCCCTGTTTCCCGTCGATGTTGTGGTGATGGCCGCTGGCAAAGGCACCCGCATGAAAAGCCGTTTGCCCAAAGTGTTGCAGCGTCTGGCGGGGGTGCCGCTGGTGCAACATGTGCTGAACACCGCTGCACAACTGAACGCCCGCTCGGCCGTGGTCATCACCGGGCACGGTGCCGACCAGGTGGAGCCCCTGTTGCTGGCCCCCGGGCAAGCGCTGGCGGTGCAATGTGTGCGCCAAGAGCCGCAGCTGGGCACCGGTCACGCTGTGCAGCAGGCCGTGCCCGCGCTGGCCGACGATGGGGTCGTGGTGATTTTGTCGGGCGATGTGCCCCTGACCCAGGCGGGCACTTTGCAAGCCCTGATCGTGCAGTGCGGTGGTGACAAGTTGGCACTGCTGACCCTCGACATGGCCGACCCCACGGGCTACGGCCGCATCGTGCGCGAGGGAGATGCCGTCAAGGCCATCGTCGAGCACAAAGACGCGACCGACGCGCAGCGCCAGATCCAAGAGGTGTACAGCGGCATCATGGCCGTGCCCGCCAAACAGCTCAAAGGCTGGCTGAGCCGCATTGACAACCAAAACGCCCAGGGGGAGTACTACCTGACCGATGTGGTCAAGCTGGCCGTGGCCGACGGTTTGCCTGTGGTGGCGCACAAAATCATAGATGCGCTGCAAGTGGCGGGTGTGAACAGTCCGGTGCAATTGGTCGAGTTGGAACGTGCCCACCAGCTGCGCCAAGCCAACCGACTCATGGAACAAGGCGTGCGCCTGAAAGACCCCGCCCGCTTTGACCTGCGTGGCCAACTCGACTGCGCACAAGACGTTGAGATCGATGTGAACTGCGTTTTTGAAGGTCAAGTCTCATTGGGCGAAGGCGTGAAGATCGGCGCCAACTGCGTGATCGCTAACTGCACCATCGCGGCGGGGGCGGTGATCCATCCCTTCACCCACATCGACGGCGAAAAACTCGGCGTGTCGGTGGGCGAGGGCGCCTTGATCGGTCCCTTTGCCCGTCTGCGCCCCGGTGCGCAGCTAGGGGCCGAGGTGCACATTGGCAACTTTGTCGAAGTGAAGAACTCAACGATGGCCAAAGGCGCCAAGGCCAATCATCTGGCTTATTTGGGGGACGCCACCGTGGGCGAGCGGGTCAACTACGGCGCGGGCAGCATCACCGCCAATTACGACGGGGCCAACAAGCACCGCACCGTGATCGAGGCGGATGTGCACATTGGCAGCAACTGCGTGTTGGTGGCTCCGATCACCATTGGTGCGGGTGGCACGGTGGGCGGCGGCTCGACATTGACCAAGAGCACCGAACCGGGCTCGCTCAGCGTGGCCCGCGGCAAGCAGGTCAGCATCGCCAACTGGGCACGCCCCCAGAAAAAACCCAAAACCTGAACTGGCCCGCTCAGCGTTCTGCTCAGAGTTCAGCTCAGCGGCTTGTGTCGGATTTTTTCAGGGCAGCCGAGGCCAAGCGATCGACCAGCGACGGCGCGATCAGCTTGAGCCAGCGGCCCACATGTCCCAGTGGGCTCATGATCACATCCCGCTGGCGGCGTTCGACGCCCTGCAAGATTTTGCGGGCGCACACGTCCACGGGCATGGCTTTGTCTTCGCTCAGGCCGCTGGTGCCTGCAGGCTGGCCTTGGGCGTTGTAGCCCCGGCGGCGGATGTCGGTGGCCACCACGCCCGGGTAGGCGAGGGTGACCGACACCCCATCGGCCAACAGCTCGGTGCGCAGCGCTTCCAGAAAACCGTTCATCGCAAATTTGGTGGCGCAGTAGGCCGTGCGGCCCGGCACCCCAGCCAGGCCTGCGAGCGACGAGACGCCCACCAGCCGTCCGCGTGAGGCCTTGAGGTGAGGCAGCGCCGCGTGTGTGCACCAAACGGTGCCCCACAGGTTCACGCGCATCAGGTCTTCGTACCAGCCCAGGTGTTCGGCCTTCACGTCCTGCAGCAGGGCATGGGCCGACACGCCCGCGTTGTTGATCAGGGTGTCGATGCGGCCGAACTGTTGCACAGCGCGGTCGATCAAAGCCTGGCAATCGGCTTGCACGCCCACGTCGGTGGGCACGCACAGCACCTGCGCGCCGTGCTGTCGGCAAGCTTCGGCCACCGATTCCAGCTTGCTGGCTTGGCGGGCCGCCAGCACCAGCGCCACGGCAGAGCCCTGGTTGTGGGCGAGCTGTGTGGCCATTTCGGCCCCAATGCCTTCGGATGCGCCTGTGATGACGATCACTTCCATGTCAGTTCTCCTGGTGTTGGTTTTGCCGAAAATGCACACACTCGGCTGTCACGGTGATTCTTTCATGCCTGGGTTGTTCATTCCGAACGCTTGCGGCAGCACTGGCCACGTCGTTGTGAACTTGGCCCGCTTGGTCGAAAAGAAGGCTTTCACATTGCGCACATTGGCGTCTTGCGTGAACAGCACCTGGCTGATGGCCAGGTAGTGCGGCATATCGCGGGCCTGCACCACCAGCATGAAGTCGGGCCCGGGCGACACGCGCCAGCACTGCTGCACCGCATCGAGCGCCACGGCGCGGGCTTCAAAGGCGTCCAGGTGTTCGCTGCCCTGTTTGTCCAGCGACACCTCGACCAGCGCTGTGAGGCCATGGCCCAGCGTGGCGGCGAGCCGGTCGGTGCTGAGCACGGCCACCTGCCGCTCGACCCAGCCGCCCTCCACCAAGCGCTTGACGCGGCGCAGGCAAGTAGGGGGCGAGACATTGACCTTCTCGGCCAACGCCACATTGCTCAAGCTGGCGTCGCGCTGCAGGCTGTCGAGCAGCTGCAGGTCGATGGCATCAAGTTCATTGGATTCCATAAATGCCATTTTAATGAAATTAAATTCCATGATCAATGATTGATGAAATAAAAAACCAAAATAAACTGAAAATTGATCTGATATTTTTATTGAGCGTGCCTACCATCGAACCCATCCCCTCTCTTTTGGAGTCCCTCCATGTGTGGCATCGTCGGCGCAGTTTCTTCCCGCAACATCGTTCCCATCCTCGTTCAGGGCCTCCAACGGCTTGAGTACCGGGGCTATGACTCCTGCGGTGTGGCCGTGCACGCGGCCAGCCTGAGCGGCGGCACGGGGGGCTTGCAACGCGCCCGCAGCACCTCGCGCGTGGCCGAGCTGATGGACCAGGTGAGCGCCGACCACATCGAAGGCGGCACGGGCATTGCCCACACCCGCTGGGCCACGCACGGCGCGCCTTCGGTGCACAACGCACACCCGCACTTCAGCCACGGCACAGGCGCGTCAGACGCCAAGCCGGGCAAGGTGGCCTTGGTGCACAACGGCATCATCGAAAACCACGAAGAACTGCGCGCCACCTTGCAAGCCAAGGGCTATGTGTTTTTGAGCCAAACCGACACCGAAGTCATCGCCCACTTGGTGGACAGCGTGTACGACGGCGATATTTTTGAAGCCGTCAAAACCGCCATCCGCCAGCTGCATGGCGCGTATGCCATTGCCGTGTTCCACAAAGATGAACCGCAGCGCGTGATCGGTGCGCGTGCGGGCTCGCCGCTTATCTTGGGCGTGGGCCAAGGCGAAACCTTCTTGGCCAGCGACGCGATGGCGCTGGCGGGCGTGACCGACCAGATCGTCTATCTGGAAGAGGGCGATGTGGTCGACATTCAACTGGGCAAATACTGGGTGGTGGACCGCGACCACAAGGCCGTGACCCGCGCCGTGAAAACCGTGCACGCCCACAGCGGCGCGGCCGAACTGGGCCCTTATCGCCACTACATGCAAAAGGAAATTTTCGAGCAGCCGCGTGCGATTGCCGACACGCTCGAAGGCGTGGAGGGCATCACGCCCGAGCTGTTTGGTGACGGCGCATATTCCACCTTCAAAGCGATTGACAACGTGCTGATCCTGGCCTGTGGCACCAGCTACTACAGCGGCTGCGTGGCCAAGTACTGGATCGAGGCGATCGCCAAAGTGCCCTGCCAGGTCGAGATCGCCAGCGAATACCGCTACCGCGAATCGGTGCCCAACCCCAACACACTGATCGTCACCATCACCCAAAGCGGCGAGACCGCCGACACCCTGGCCGCACTGCGCCACGCGCAGAGCCTCGGCATGACGCACACGCTCACCATCTGCAACGTGTCCACCAGCGCCATGGTGCGCGAATGCAAACACGCCTACGTGACCCGCGCCGGGGCCGAGATCGGCGTGGCCTCCACCAAGGCCTTCACCACCCAACTGGCCGGGCTGTTTTTGTTGACGCTGGCGCTGGCGCAGACCAAAGGGCGCCTCAGCGACGAAGAGGAAGCCGCGCACATCAAAGCCATGCGCCACCTGCCCGCCGCGCTGCAAGCCGTGCTGGCGCTGGAGCCGCAAATCATCAGCTGGGCCGAAGAATTCGCCAGCAAAGAAAATGCCTTGTTCTTGGGCAGGGGCACGCACTACCCCATCGCCCTCGAAGGCGCACTCAAGCTCAAAGAGATCACTTACATCCATGCCGAGGCCTACGCCGCAGGTGAGCTGAAACACGGCCCACTGGCGCTTGTGACCAGCGCCATGCCTGTTGTCACCGTGGCACCCAACGACCAGCTGCTCGAAAAGCTCAAGAGCAATATGCAGGAAGTCCGCGCCCGAGGCGGTGTGCTCTATGTGCTGGCCGATGGCGACACAAAAATTGAAAGCAGTGAAGGCGTCAACGTGATTCGCATGCCTGAACACTACGGCGTGCTCTCGCCCATCTTGCATGTCGTGCCCTTGCAATTGCTGAGTTATCACACGGCGTGTGCAAGGGGCACGGATGTGGATAAGCCTAGGAATTTGGCCAAGTCAGTCACCGTGGAATAGTTCAGCTAGTGAGTAATTTTGACGATCAGACAAGAGTGGTCATGGTCGTCAAACTGAAAAGCAAGGAAATCTACAAGAAACACTACTCAAACTGTCAGCAACGGCTGTTTGACAGAGTCTTTTTGTTACGTGAGCGTGAAGAACTGACGTTTGAGGCAATTGCAAGGCTTTTGACGAAGTCAGGTACACGCTCAGTCAACGGCTGCTTGCTGGGTGCTGAGCATGTGTTTTCTATCTACAAGAAAGGCAAGCTCAGGCAAGAAAGACTCACATTGAAGGTGGCACCAGAGTTGGTGGACTTGTGGTTTGAATGATGCCCAATTACAGTGACATCAGCGACCTGTTACGAGACGATCAGTTTGTCTTTCGCAAAGACAACTCAAAGAGTGATGTAGTTTCACGGCTAAGACTTATAAAGTCCAGAAAACGAGAAATGCACATATGGGACTTGGCAACCTATGCAGTAAATGATGTAATTCCAATAAGGGTTTGGAATGGTCTAAGCTCCATAGGTCAAAAAGGGAATATCGTGAAAATCAATAATAGAACTGTCAATTTCTTCGAGCTTCAAGTTAGTACAAATTCTCTTGATGAAAGAATACCAATTCCACCTCAAGTTAGTCTGTGGAAAATTGTTGAAAAAATAATTCCATATATAAAGTCTGGAATTGAAATACAGTGCGGAAAAACTCCGATCGAAGTAACTCAGGTGACGTCAGATAAAACTGCGCGGGAGCTTGTGCTATTACTTAATAAACCTGATCCTGATCGTTCAGATGTCGCTTATAGGAGAAGAGGCTCAAAGACAAGACGTCTTGGAAATAAAGCAGTTGATGAAGATATTGAAGTCTCAGCGCACGTGCTGATTAAATTCAATGAATCATCAATTTCTGGGAAAATGTTGATGACAACAGGGGCTGGCATTTATCCTCAAAAAATTGTATCTTTGTTAAATAATGTTTATAAACAGGTGAAAAAGTCGGGTGGTCTTGTTGGGTTTGATGAAATTCCTCTGCCAACAAATATTTTAGATGATGATGGTAAAAAGAAAAAATATAAAGTTAAACATGCTTTTTCATTCTCAGCATTGCCTAATGGGGCTCTAACTGAAATAATTAACAAAGGCAGAATTGTTGGTGTCGATTTAATTGATAAAGGGCATCAATCGTTTGATTCAACTGTGCCGGTGGAGATAGATAGAATGGAAATGCATGTTAATTTGAAAAGTGTTAAGCCTGATATACCCTACCTTAAAAAATTGCTAAAGACTGCATTTGATAATAGGAAGTTTGATGCGGATACTATACGGATTGAATATAAAGAACGAGATGTGGATGATGTGCAAATTAAGAAAAAATTATTTAATGCACATCGACTTGAAGATGCTTTTACGCGATCAGAAATTATTGAGTTAGACAATCCACATTTTGACCATCAAACTAAAATTTCCGAAGAAATTATTTTGAAGATGAAAGATTTAATAGATTGAATTGGAGTTGCTGTGTTTAAAGTGTTGCTTAGACCCTTTTCTTATTTGACTATAAGTCATCCAGATAGAGTGCATTTTTGGGTGAACTGGGGTTTTCCAATTGCAGTGGCTGTCGTGACAGGGGGCGCATGGCTTTTGCCTAGTTTGTTAGACTATCTTGGATATATTAAGCCCAATCCTACTGATATCTGGAGTGGTAGTGGGTTTATAAGCAAAATACAAAGTTTCGTTCAAAATCTTCCTGGATTTTATACGGCGGCTCTAGCGGCTGTCGCAACATTTGGTGGCAAAGAGATGCTTAGACCAATGTCAGGCAATCCTCCGAAAATGAGATTTCTTATTGAAGGGGCTTTAACTGATAAGTTGGAATTAAATCGTAGATTATTTTTGGCGGTAATGTTTGCCTATCTGACAATGCTTAGTTTTTTGTTGACAATTGGTGCGGCATTAGCGCTTACATTAGCGCCAGCCATCAAAGCTGCACTTATACCTGCTTTGATTCCCTGGTTTAGTGCTTTGGCAACATCTATTTATATTCTATTTTTTGTTCAACTTCTTACCGTTACTGCGTGGGGCTTATATTATCTTGGCGAGAAAATGCATTTGAGTGATGGAGCTGACGCTACAGGGTGAATTTTATTTCATAATTAATTTTTAGCAGCAGCGGAATTCCGTCTCTCTTTCGCGCTTTTAACTCCATCAGCCCTTTGTTAATACACGATTACTGATTGAGTCGTTTGGCTTTGTCAACGAGAGACTTTACTTACCGGTCGTAGGACTGAGCATCTTCTTGCCTAAGGTCCAAAAGACGAACGAAAGCCGGTCAGTATTTATTGTTTGCAAGAGACATGTTTGTCTAGCTTGAAAAACTTTTTGTCTTTTAATCTGAAAGCCATGAAGAGGCTTTTTGAAAGCATCGTTGCATGCTTGAGTCAGTACAAACAGTTGATTTATGCTCTATGACGATCAAGCGTGCAGTGATAGGACGCTGAACCAGTCAATCTGTCTCGGAACTACGAAAGCCAGTTTTGAGCGACTCTTTTGTGGGGTTGATGTCAGATGTAAGTGGAGTGGATTGATAGCTCTGTGCTGGATCAGACGCTGGAGCCAGCGCTAACTGATAGTGTTAGATGTGATGACCGGTAATTGCTGAGCACAACCTGCTCATATTCTGCCAGCTTATCTGTCAGTCGTTGAGATGCAACAACGAGACGAAAACGCTTATCTTTCTCGCTTCCAACAATTTCGCACCAGCCTCCGTCAACGAACTGATCCAACACGTAACGAACGCCACGTTCACTGTACTTGAGTGAGTTGAACAATTCCTTTAGCGTCATAGGCTGTTCAATTTGGCTGCTCTGAGCAATGAGCATGAACAGATCAAAAGCAATGCGACTCTGACTCAGAGGCAGATGCGCATCTTCCCACGTGCGAATGTGACGCACGCACTGGGAAAAGATGAAACGGCTCTGACAGACTTCTTGACTCATTGACTGTGATTGACAGCAATGAGCCTATTCCCACGATTGAAAAATTCCTACAGTTATTGCATGCAATTTTTGCAGACGATATTTTTGATAATTTCTTGTTGGACTGCAACAATTCACAAAAAACTCACCGTTGTAAAAATGAAAAGAAAATTACTGATTGCTATCGGGTTGGCAATATCAATGCCATCGATTGCATCATCTGTGTCGATATCAATCAACCAAAAATGGTCAAGTACATGGCGAGAATATGTGCAGTATGCTGATGTT
The DNA here is from genome assembly GCF_002778285.1 of Limnohabitans sp. 15K. GTDB lineage: Bacteria > Pseudomonadota > Gammaproteobacteria > Burkholderiales > Burkholderiaceae_C > Limnohabitans_A. The sequence continues at coordinate 1,135,078 of NZ_NESM01000001.1, read as the reverse complement.
CAATCAACAACAGATGAAATCGAAATTCACAATTTAGAACTTAATAGAGGTAATTGCGAATATTACAAACAAATAGCGTTGCCTAAAAAATTAAAATATGGTCAAACACTATCGTTCATGATTGGTACAAAAGGTCGGATTTGCAATGTTCTGGAGGCTAGTGTTACGACTAACAAAGGTGTGGAGAAATTTCGATTTAAATAAGCATGAAATTTTTACAAGACATTGGCTGATATATCTTGCGCCCGTTTGCGAGCCTTCTCTAGTGACTGCCGTGCCTTCGTCTCTTTCGCTTGTTGATTGAGTTGCTTGGCACGGTCAGTCAGTGACTTGACCTGCAACTCAGATGCCGTGAGCGTCTTCGTGCCCTCTGTCACTTCCTCATCCATAAGAGCTTGAACTGAAAAGACATTGCCCTCGCCATACAAGTGCATGAGCAACATTCGAGCTTGATTGGTGCCATCAGCGATGACGTGCGTTTTCGCCATGGTCGTGCCATTGCGCAAGACGACACGCACAGTGGCAACGTAGGTATTGAGATTGGTGGTGAATTCGTTGATCTTCATGCATGTATTTATGACTGCATGAAGTCTGGTGCCAGCGCTAGCTGGAAGATGTCCTTTCAAAGGACATGTGAGCGTCCCGTCACTGGACGCTCACGATCTGCCAGTGCCATGCTTACTTCGCAAAGCGCGCCTTCACCGAATCCGCTGCCTGTTCGATTTGAGCATCTAGCGATCCATCAAGCACAGCCTCTTGCAACTTCGACAGCACAGCGATCAGTTCATCGCAGTTCGCAACTTCCACGGCATTCTTACCCTTCGCTAGATCGATGACCTTGTTGCCATAGAAGATTTGAACGGCAACCTTCTTGGTGTCATTGTTCGTGAACCACCAAGCCTTGAGTCGCTTGCTGACCTCAACCACTGCAGTCAAACCAGTCACATCGTCACGCACATTCCGCATGCGCTTGACAGTGAATTTCTCGCCTTTGTTCATTGCCTGTGCCATAGCGATCTGAACCTTCAATTTTTCATTCAGTTTGTTCCGACGAAAGACAACAGGGTCAATCGAATTCACCCGCTTTGCGTTGACCAATTTCAGACTCGAAAGAATCGTACTCATTGAAATCTCCTTGTGTTGATGAGTGAGATTGAGCCTATTGCCGTGTCCGTTTCTTTCCTAGTCCGTGCCGTTTGGTTTCGTCAAGAAAATATTTGGTTATGGCTGGATTGGCATAAATAAAGATGACAAAACTGAATGACAAGCAAGCACCGCTTCAAAGTGTGCCGACAATCCGTTCTTATTGATGGTGTGACGGTAGATCGTGTGATGTTCAGCACACGCTTTGTGAGACTATCCCCGCAAGGACGCCTTAAATGACTGATGAATCATCGGAACATTTCTCACATCGAAACGGTAATCGGCTTGGTGACAAGCTGAACAAGAAGAGCAACTTGATCAAAGTCCGCCATAGCATCAAAAACACCTGAGAGATGCTTTAAAAATCGCTGTTGGTAACGGTAAGGAGCAGAGCCAAGAGCGGACGAAAAATGCCCATAAACATATTCACATTGAAACGCACGAATTGCCGTGTAGAGACAATGCTCATTGAGCATCCCTTGTGAATCCAACTGGTTGTCACGTGGCGACGGACAAAACGAAAGTAACCGCCCCTTCGCTTTAGAAGGGTGGTTATGGCTCAAGTACAGAGATGAATTCAGAAGTCCAAAAGACCACTTCATGTGATCTGAATATTTCCCATCAAATCAATCCGAACTGAAGTGCTGAGCGATACGAATGAGCGAAGCGAAATGAGTGGCGAAAGCACTTAGTGAACCGAAGGTTCGCTGTCAGTGACAGGACATGTGAATCATGTCAATAGAAATGACATGGTCTGGGATTTCAGTATTCACGTGGAAGCATGATCATCCAGTGATCCCCATCAAAGCAGCAATACAGCTTCACTTCGGGCAATGGGAAATCTGTGAATTCAATGGATTGCTTGGCGAAGACATTTACGTTTCCATCACCGAGTGTGAGCACGGCACCATTGCCCACAACACTTAGCTTGGCAACTGCGAAGTGGTCATCGATCTTCCCAATTAGATGTGATGCCACAGCAATCATCAGCCAATAGCACTTCGCATGTTCAGCGAGGTACATGGTGCCATCAGTCAACAAATGGCGTGTGGTCAATCGGTACAGCTTTTCTGTGCCAGTGAATTGCGCCAGTTCAAATTCGAGGTGTGGGTTCGTGTTCATGAATTGAACTTTGAACCCACGCCCATTTCATTCCTAGCCTTGATGTGACTCCGTTGTATGAGGAAGACGGAAAATCATTCGTTGATGAATTTGAGCAAATCCTCTTTCACTTTTGCAGTGACTTCAGGATTTGCTTGATTGGTGTTGTTGCAGCCCTTACCTTTGCAAGCACCTTTTTCGAAAAAGGTGGCGGTCTTCTGGTCCCACCCATGAGTCGCTTTGTACACGTTCACAGAAGATAGAGAACGTTGGGTTGCATCTGGAATTACGTCAATGAAGTTCTGACAAGTTTTCGGATCTTTGTCATCGTAATTGTCTTCCGACCCAGCAAAGAATTTCAATGGAACCTGCGTCCATTTGTCATACATGTCGACGGGATAAAACTTATTTTGCAACGAGCCCAGTTCTTTCTTGGCACCTCGTTCGAGAAGCCAGCAGACCGCATACAGTGGGGCAATCTTGTTGTACTTCAATTTGCCATCAGTGAATTTTTGACTTGCCCATTCTGTGCCTGCATAAGCAGCAATCCAGCTGCCAAAAGACAACCCCATCAATGAAATCTTGTCTTTGTTAACGCCAGGTTGAGCTGCCAAATAAGTCAACCCGCCCATAGCTTGCGACAGGTGCTCAGCGCTGTTTTTCATCTGTGAGCGCATGTTGAACATGCGAGGTTCAAGTGTCGTATATCCATTGGCAGAGAACATCTCTGCGTATTGACTGGTCGTTCCTTCTGACCATCCACCAGCATGATGAAGAATCACGATTGCTTTGTTATTGGATGCACCTGTTGGCTTTCGCAGAGTTGCTTCAACGGATTGAACTTTTCCTTCGTGATTTGTGTACTCATAGTTCACGACTTCTTGTGCATTGGTGGCTGTAATCAGACACGATGCGAGCAACAGTAGGTATTTTTTCACTTTGTCTCCAAATTAAACGGTTATCAATTCTAGAGCAGTATCGATCGATTGAGAGAGTTGAAATTGAACTTGATTAGTAGCTAAAAATGCGGTACCAGCGCTAGCAGTCAACAAGCATGAGCTGGTTAGCTAGCGCAGTGGCACGCGGGAAGTCATGCTTACGCACACGAACGCATCAGATCCAAGTACAAGCGAATATTTCTGATCCGTCGACACAAAGCATGTGTGGGCGCGTCAGACGCTCAGATCCACGACACGTCAGAAAACCAAAACAAATTCATATTTCATTTGGTCCTGTCGTAAGTGCTTGAAATCATTGACGTTCCAATATTTCGCCAAAAGGCTTGTCCGACCGAATCAAAGGGAAGAGACTAAATACACGTTAATCATTTGATATGTAAGGAAAGTCTGAAATGTCCCAAGCAAAAGTTCTCTCAGAAAAAGAGGTTCGCAAAGTCCTGCTGTACATCGCAAGTCGCAAACACAGCACGCGCAATCGCGCCATGTTCGTCGTGCTCAATGCAACAGGAATGCGCGTGGGCGAACTTGCTGCACTGCGTCTGTGTGACGTGCTCACCCCGACTGGTGAGATCGTTGAAGAAATTCGACTGTCGGCAGATCAGACGAAGGGATCACGGGGCAGGACCGTTATCTTGTCTGCGAAAGCGCAGGAAGAAATTAAGAATTACTTGCAGACCCGCTTCAAGTTGAAAGACTTGAAGGCTGTGACCATGACGGACACTACCCGTGCATTGTTCACGACACAGAAAAACCCCAATCGCGGGTTCACAGCGTCAACATTAGCACAGCATTTTCATTACTTGTACAAGGGCGCTGGTATCACTGGCGGCTCATCCCACAGCTCCAGAAGAACTTTTATCACAAAGCTCAGTGAGATGGGCGTATCGGTTCGCGTGTTGATGGATTTGGCAGGACACCGCAGCATGGCAGTCACCCAGAAATACATTGAGAGCAATCCCAAGCTTATGCGTTCGGCAGTGGAATTACTGGCGTGATCGTCCTGCTAAAGGACAACAAAAAAGCCAGCTCAAGGCTGGCAATTAGTTTATTTTTCTTCGTAAATTCGGCATGATGATTCACCAGTTTCATATAAATGAAACTCCCAGTCCTCGAAAATCTCGTTATCAAGAATATGGTTGGCATACTCCGCTGCGGATTCGCGATCAGATAAATACACTTCTTTAATATAAACAAGTTCCGCTCTGACTTTTACTTGAAAACGAAATTTTTTCTGTTCCATAATTTTACCTCAAAGTTGAATTGACTGGCATTCCTGCACAAGGCTGGATTTTTATCAGGCTGATGTGTTGCTAACATTGGCTAAATCATTGCTAAAGCATCTGTCGCAATTTTTAGTTTTTCAATCGGAATTCGGTGATTATTCAGAAATTGATTCTGACAATACAACTTCAATTCTTCATCAATGCGGAGCAGGCGACTTAGTTCAATTGATGAGGTTGGATTGATCTCATCTACATCAAGGAACAGGGCAAGATCAATAATGCAAAGGCAAGTGCTTGCTGCAAAATCATTTTCGGATTTCGGTGAGAAAAGCGTGCAATACTCTAATATGAGTGACTTCATACTCCAATACTCACGCGAAATGTATTCTTGATCACAGTAAAGACAGACATCTAATTTGCTTCTAATCAGATCGAAGCGTTCGTCTTCAGAGCACATTAGAGCCTCCTGTTTGAATTGACTGGATTGCAACTTCGACAGCGGCACTACAGATGTCACGGGCAGACCCGTTGCACGCCCCGATCACTGGAATCAATGACGCATCAGGCGGTAAAGGTGCACCGCAAGCTGTAATCACTCGCTTGACCAATGGCAGCCAGTCATGCGGTTTCGCTGCCATCATGTGAATCACGTGACTGCGGTTCACGACCCCCTTGTCCACAGCCGTGATGTCGTTTGTGGTCATGATGAAAATACCGTGCAGTCCCGTCATGATTGCCTTGAGTGATGCTTGGGCAGCTACGGTCATGTTGTCCACCTCATCCAAGATGGAATAGTGAAGACCGCTGCCATTCAGACTGACGTACTGAGTCGCTGTCTGAATTTGACTTACCAATGTCACGCCATTCATGCCCTGCGCACATTGATAAAAATCGGAGTGAGCATTGCACCCGCCGCGCGCTTTCTCCATCAAATCGGGGATCAGTTTCCCCAGCGTTGTCTTTCCGGTTCCGTACGGTCCGTGAAGGATGATTCCGCATTTTCCAAAAGCGGGAAATGGGATCACTTTGTTGACGATCTTCGTCAACATGTCCTTTGAAAGGACATCAGAAATCACAATCTCATCAAGAGATATGGGCAAAAATTCTTTGTCGTTCATCATTTGAATTCCTTTACTGGTTAGTGAGTGCGGGAAAGGTCCCGCACTCGATTTCGTTCAGGCGGCAAGTTCCGTCTGTGCATCGTTGGCGGCTGATACCGCGTTCGCAATTAATTGGGCTTTTTCAGCCTCGGCGGCTTGCGCTTTTTGTTGCTCTTGAAGCCCGACCAAGACTTCTTTGTTGGCGGAGAAATACCCCGCCAGTGCTGCATTGACTGCGGTTGCGCTTCGGACTACACAGTGAACGCTGTAAGTACCATCGCTGTTTAGAGTCATAACTGCGACAGCGGTCTCTGCTTCATGTTCCTTGTTGAACTGCTTGAAAATTGCATCACTGCTCAGCGTAGCAATTGACTGATTCATCAGTGAGGCACGAGCAGCATTTGCTTTGTCTTTTGCAGACATGCCACCGGGCTTTCGCATGGAGATTTCCTGCACGCCGCCGCAATCGGCAATATTTTTTGCAACATCGCTCACTGCCCATTTATCGGCAATTGCAGCAAGCAGGACGGTGTGATACGTCGACAGGCGGCGACGGTCACGATCACCGAACACACAGCGGATGACTTTCAAGGAAAGTGGCGAGCTTTCTTTGAAAACATACCCTTTCGTCTTGATGAAGTTTTCCAGCCCTTGCTTCTTCAATTTGATGTCTGTACCGCTTGTCAAATCGAGGTACAGGTTGAGACACTCTGCAATCACGCCATAAAGAGCTTGATTGGAGCGGTTGTACTCAGTGGTCTCCCACGCTTCGCGGCGAATCGCCAGATCGCTGATGCGTCGCATCATCGTGGTGCTGATGCTTGCGCCGGTGGACTGAGTTGGAATTGCTGCGGAATTTTTAGCAGCGGCTGCGACGTTCTTTTTGCTCATAGGTATCTCCTTTAGTTGAGCGGTATCAACATCAAACTTGGGCTGAATTGCTTTCGTCTTGTCGATGTATGAACTGTATTTCGCTATCAAATAAAATTATCAATATGAATTAAACTGATAACCGTGAACGAAAAAAATACACTCTTTTTTAAGGGCATAAGTGGCTTTACAGCCCGTAGCCATTTCGAAATACTTGAGCGGGCGGCTGTAAGTCCCTACCGATGGTGGTTTGAGGCTTTGCGCTGTAGCAAGGATTACTGGTGGGTGTGCAAGCAGAAGGGAAAGACGCTTGATCCAGATCTAAAACAGGTCTGGCAGGCTTTTGGTGATGTCCTTTCAAAGGACTTCGCTGGATGGTGGATCGACACTGGATTCGCACTATTTCAAGAGCAGATGACACCGCCGAAGATAGAACGTGTGGATGAGATGTCGTTGCATGAGCATCTTCGGAATTCAGAACGCATGTTGCTAAGCATTCCGACGAACATTTCGGAGAAGACGCTAAAACGTCAGTTCTTAGAGCTCATTCGTGAAATTGAGGATCGCAAGATCAGGAAAGGCGATGCTCAGTTCCGATTGCTGAAGGTCAAGGGCATCCGAATGAAAGTTCTTGAATCGGCTGTTCGTGTCTGGCACATGCGATCAATGCTTGACTATGAAATGACACATCCATCAACTGGTGATAAGCCAATCAAGATGGACCTGTATGACATCGGTGCGGAACTTGGGATTTCGCCTCTGCATAAGAGGCGTGCAGGCGAGCCACTGAAAGACAGAATTCTCAAGGAGAGGGTTATGCGTGTTGCTGTCATTCGTATGACTAATCGAGCCGAAGCATTGATTGCTAATGCCGAAATTGGTCAGTTCCCGTCTTATGAGGCTGTCAAATCACGCAAGCGATGGACAAATGAACAAAAGAAGGCGATGGACAAAGCAGTCGATGAAGGGAAATGGAGTCCTCCTGGCATCAGCGAAATCAACTGGAACAGATTGCGTCAGCGGTATGTGCGTGGAGCGATCTGGTGATTCAAGCGTCCCGTTACTAGACGCTTGATTAATTCAAAATTGGCATATTTTGCTGGTGTTTTCCAATGACGTGTAGGAATTTGATGTCAAAGGGAATATGCTTAGTTTTTAGGCAAAATAAAGAATATTGAGAGACATTCCGTGACAGGCGCAACATCAGCAGATAACACGCTCCACATCTACACCCGTGTGTCTACAACCGCACAGGCTGAGCAGGGCACATCACTTGAATCACAGCGGGACCTAGGGGTCAAGAAAGCTAAAGAGCTTGGATTTGACTTCAAGGTTTGGAACGAAGGTGGTCGCAGCTCCCATCATGAAAACATCGCTGATCGTCCTGAACTGAATGCGCTCTATGTGGCGATGAAGGCAGGGCAGGTCAAGCATCTGTGGGTTTATGACCAGTCTCGCTTGTCACGCAACGACCAAGTCGCTTCTGTCTTTCGGTATGAGTGCAACAAGCAGGGTGTCACGCTGTACACCAAGGATGGGCAGTTTGATCTGTCATCCCCGCAAGACAAGTTTTTGAAGCAATTGCTGGATGCTGTTGCTGAGTTTGACAACGTCACACGAGCTGAGCGAACACGGCTTGGCAAGATGAACCGTGTTCGTTCTGGCAGCTGGCACGGCGGACCTCCACCATTCGGCTACAAGCTCGAAAACAGAAAACTTGTTGTGGTCGATGAAGAAGCCAAGTGGGTCAAGCGTATCTTTCAAGAGATTGTGAAAGGTGGCGCCGCAACGTACATCAAACAAGTCTTGGATTCCAATGGTGTCAGCCCACGCCGCAAGAAAGGCTTGTGGACGATTGGATCAATCAATGCGCTATTGAAAAATACGCACTACTCTGGGCATTACATCTATACAGACAGCAAGTCTGGACAGACGATTGAAGTTCAATGCCCAAGCATCATTGACCAGATCACTTGGAATGCGGCTCAGCACAAGCGTACTAGCGAGGTGCTGAGGCAGTCTCAGAAAAACGCAACGTCAAAACACTTCTATCTTTTGCGTGATTTGATGTTCTGTGGGCATTGTGGTCGACCCATCAGTGGTCGGATCATCAAGTCCCGCGCTGAGTCTTCTTACTACTGTCCCAACAAAGAGCGTGAATGGGTTGAGAAGGGTGGATCAGAATCCCCGTGGAAGCGTGGCATGGGCTGTGGGTTTGCACGTGCCATGAACATTCCCCAGACTGATAAGTTGGTCTGGGAGCTGGTCACATCACTTCATGCGAAGTCGAGCACACTGAAGGAAGAAGTCAAAAATCGGGTGCTCAAAGAGAACGGTATCAAGATCCGCACTGATGCTGAGATCAAAGCGCTTCAAGCCAAAATTCGCAAACTCCAGAAAGATCATTCGAAGATGAATGAAACACTCGGCAATCTTGAGGCGAACAAATTGCTTGGTGCTGTCAGTGATCTCAGCTTTGCTGTCACGCTGGTTCGTATTCGTGAAGCACTAGGTAACATCGAAGCCGAGCTTGCTAATTCACGGCTTGAATTGGCTGGCACAGACGAATCACGGAAGTGGGTGAACTGGGTGAAAGAGTTTGGCGACGAAGTAGAGACGCTGGACGTTTTGACTGATGAGCAGAAGAAGGAGTACATCGGCGGTTTGGTAAAGCGGATCGATGTACGCTATGAAAGCGATAATCGAGAGCACGAATTAACGCTGACAATGCATCTGCCCATCGTCAATGACGGCATCAAAGTTGTACGAGATGGGCAGCAAGCTCGGGAATACGAAGTGACTCCAGGAACAGACACCGTCTCTCTGGTCTGCAAAAAAAAAGACGGTCGAGGATAGAAATTTATGAACACAAAAATTACTCACTACCTGAACCAGTCCGTCACTGTTGAGTAAGTAACGGGCCTGCTAAAGGCGGTCAACAGTTCAAGCCGCCTGAACCCGTCGCGCGTCTGGGACCGGTGTCGAGTCGTGCTGCTTGTTCTGAGCGATTCGGTTCGTTGGTTCACAGACGCCATCGACTTGAGTGATCAAAATGAATTGTCGAAATTTTTTGACAAGAACTCGCTTTGATCACTGCAAATGACGATACGTAATATTCAACGGGTAACTGTGCTTTTTCTGGTTTCCATCCTCACGGCTTGTGGGGGAGTTGCATCCAATGATTTGTCAGCACAATCCATCAAACTCGCCATTCAAAATGAAGCACCCTTGAGCGCTTGCGCCAGCGGAGGTGTTACGGTCAATTCGGGGGTGGATGCCAACCACGACCTCGTTTTGCAAAATACAGAGATCACGGGCACACAATACATATGCAATGGAACGAACGGCATACCCGGTTTAACTGGCTTCAATGGCTTAGCAGGCACAAGCGGTTTGAGTGCACTTGTTGTTGTCGCTGGTGAATTGCCTGGGATAAATTGTTCTACTGGCGGAACTCAAGTGAGTGCAGGGTTCGACTCGAATCAAGACAAAACACTCAATGCATCGGAGGTCACATCCTCAAATTACATATGCAACGGCAACAACGGGAACAACGGTTCCAGCGGCAATTCGGGCTTGAATGGAACGGCTGGACTCAACGGGACAAATGGTGCCACTGGCGCTACAGGAGCAAGCGGGTTAGCCGGTGCGACCGGTGCAACTGGTAATAATGGCGCAGCGGGTGCGACTGGCGCTGCTGGGGCTAACGGTTCAGCAGGTGCTACTGGTGCCACCGGCAATAACGGCGCAGCAGGTTCAACTGGCGCTTCTGGAGCTGCTGGCTCTAACGGCGCAACTGGGGCAAATGGTTTGAAGTCCTTGGTGACCATTGCTACCGAGTTGCCTGGCATTCATTGTTTGACCGGAGGGGTCGTCGCCAAGTCTGGCGTTGACAGCAATTCCAACAATTCACTGGACGCCTTGGAAGTCACTTCTACAACCTACATCTGCAACGGTGAAACAGGTGCAACGGGTGCAGCAGGTGCAGCGGGAGGGACAGGTGCACAGGGCGCAACGGGCGCTACCGGTGCCACCGGACCAGCAGGTGGTGGACTGTCGGCTTACGGTTACATCTATGCACTGATTCGACAAGATGTGGCCATTGATGCGGCCGTGTTGTTTGATGGTCAAAGTGGCTTGGTGAACATCGAAAACAAAGCGGGCTCTTCAGATATAAGCATTTTGGAAAATGGGAATTATCTTGTCAGTTTTTCAGTGTCCGGAACTCAGTCCAATCAGTTTGCCATCTTCGTCAATGGGAGAGTGGTTCCCGGATCCATTTATGGGTCTGGAGCCGGTACACAACAAAACAATGGACAAGTCATTGTGAGGTTGGAAAAAGGCGACACGGTCACCTTGGTCAATTACCATTCCGCCGCTGCAGTGGGCCTGCAAAGTCTCAGCGGAGGAACAGAAGAAAATGTGGTTGCATCGGTCACTCTTCTCAAACTCAACTGATTTGTCAGACAAGGCCTTCACTGAGGTGTGACCTGAGCCACATGCACCCCTGGCCTAAGCCCCTCGTTCCACTTTCCACCCAGCGCCCGTTCAATCTGCGCCGCCAGTTGCAGCAGCAGCCCATCGTTGGCTTGGCGTGCTTGGGCGTGAATGCCCAAAGGCAGGCCGTTTTCTTGCTTGGCCATGGGCAGTGAAATGCCAGGGATGCCGCACAGGTTAGACAGCGGGGTGTAGGCGAAGTTTTGCCAGAGGTTCTCAAACCAGCCGTAAACAGAAGGGTTGCTGCTGATCGTCAGGTATTCGGTCGTGCCCAGCTTGGGCGTGGGCAGCGCAGTGATGGGCGTGAGGATGATGTCCCATTGCTCAAAGAATTCGCCAAAGCCGCGTGAGGTGGTGTTGAACACGGCCTGCATGCGGGCGCGTTCGGCGTAGCTGGTTTTGAGGCCTTCTTCCCAGATCTTGATGTTGATCGGCTCCACCAAATCAGCAGGCGGGCGCTCTAGCCCCATGGGCTTGATCAGGTTGGTGATGGTCTGCGCAAAGTTGCTGATGTAGCAGGTGGTCTGCGCGGCAAACGCGGCTTCCAGGTCCACTTGGGGCAGGGCCCATTCAACGTGGTGGCCCAGACTCTCCAAAAAGCGCCCGGCCTTTTCGAGCTCGGCCACAAAGTGCGGCACGGCCCGGTAGTGGCCCCACTCGTGCGACAAGGCGATGCGCAAGCGCCCCGGGTCGCGTTGAATGAGCTGGCTGTAGGGCTCGGCGGGCGACCAATAGGGCATGAACTCGCCCGGTGCGCCGCCACGGCAATGGTCCACAAACGCGGCGGTGTCGCGCACGGTTCGGCTCTGACACCCCTGCGTCGACACAAAGCCGGTGATGTCGGAAGCGCCAGGTGCGATCGAGAACACGCCACGCGAGGCCTTCAGGCCAATGTTGCCGTTGAAGCCTGCCGGGATTCGGATCGAGCCACCGCCATCGGTGGCGTGCGACAGGGGCAGCACGCCTGCCGCCAGCGCCGCCGCCGTGCCCGCCGACGAGCCGCAGGTGGTGTATTCCAAATTCCAGGGGTTGCGCGTCACGTACACGGCCGGGTTTTCTGCCGAGCTGCACACGCCAAACTCGGGTGTGGTGGTGCGGCCGATCACGTTGAGCCCGGCGTGTTTGATGCGGCTCGCCAGGTAGCTGTCAGCGGTGGCGCGGTTGCCACGCATCAAGAGCGAGCCCATTTCCTGCAAGCGGCCCTTCAGCGTCGGGCCCAGGTCTTTCATCAGGTAGGGCACGCCCGCAAAGGGGCCGCCCGGGTTCATGCCGTCGCGGGTGGGGTCGGTCAGCAGGTCGTCAAACACTTCGACCACGGCGCTGAGCGTCGGGTTGACTTTGGCAATGCCGGCTGCCGCCTGCTGGGCCAGCTCAGTGGGTGTCACATCGCCAAGGCGCACCCGCTCGGCCAGCCCGACCGCATCGTGCTTGGCCCATTCTTCCCAACCCATGACGAGTGACATACCGGTCTGCCTTTGTGTTTGCTGCAATGTGAATAAATTAAAACAGAGTCAAGTTCGCAGGGCTGTCGCTGCCGTGATGCGGTGCAAAGTCTCTATAGTCAGGCCTCGCCTCACCGCCCTTCACCTCACCCTGTTGAACACCCACTTTGAGCCATACGAACGTTCTGAGCCCCATCCATGTGCATTCTTCTGACGTGCACGGCAAAGGTGTGTTCGCGACCCGCCACATCGCCGCAGGCGAGCGGGTGATTGAATACGTGGGGGAGGTCATCACCATGGCCGAGGCGATCCGCCGTCACCCGCACGACGCCAGCAACCCCGACCACACCTTTTACTTTCACTTGGACGATGGCCTGGTGATTGACGCGCTTTATGGCGGGAACGACTCCAAATGGATCAACCATTCTTGCCGACCCAATTGTGTGCCCGACGAGCGAAAAGGGCGCATTTTCATCATGACGCGCAGGCCTGTTTTCAAAGGCGAAGAGCTGACCTTTGACTATGGCTTGTTCAGTGATGAGCCGATGACCGAGGCCTTGAAGGCGCGTTATGTCTGCCGCTGTGGTGCCGCCAAATGCCGGGGCACGATGCTGTCGGACTGAGCGAGGTGCTCAGGCCCTGCACTTCAAAAGCCTTGTCTTTTTTGCTCGCGCAGCATGAACAAGTAAAGGCTTTCTACCTTTTCACGCGCCCAAGGCGTTTTACGTAAAAACTTGAGGCTGGAGCCCACACTGGGGTCGTGGGTGAAGCAACGGATCTGGATGCGTTGACCCAGATCGTCCCAGCCATAGAAATCGGCCAACTGGGTGACGATGGCCTCCAGGGTCAGGCCGTGCAGCGGGTTGCGCGCTTGGGGGTTGTCGGTCGGTGAAAGAGGCATGTGCCGATTTTACGCAGCGCAGGTGGGATCAATGGCGGGGTCAACGCCTAGATCAAACCCAATTCTTGAGCCCTGCTTTGGTTATGGGTTGGGGCTTAGATGGCCAGTGGATGGCATTGACCTGGAAGGAATCTTGCAAATCTAACGGTTATTGAGTAGTCGTTATCACCGATACAGAGGATCGTCATTCAGCGCTGGGCGTCCTATCCTCTAAAGCACAGGGACCCGCGCTTGAATGCTCAAAAAGCGCTCGCGGTCCGTGCCTTCATTGAAAGAAAACCTGATTCATGTGCATCGACCTTGTATTGGCTGACCCTTACCCCATGATGCTCGAAGGGCTGGCCCATGCGTTCCAGGGGGCAAATGACTTTGCGGTCAAGGCATGCGTGACCAACGGCGAGGATGCCTTGCAGGCGGTACAACGTTACCGTCCCCACATTCTGGTGATGGACTTGTCCTTGTCTCGGAGAACGGGTTTGGCTTTGTTGGCCGAGATCAAGACACAAAAATGGCCAACACGTCCCGTGGTGTTCACGGGCGCTCCGATTGGCGATGTGTTGTTGGCCTTGGATCTGGATGTGCAGGGGCTGGTGTCCAAAGACAAAACCAAAGATTTTTTGGCCCGCTGTATCCAGTTCGTCCACGCGGGCGGCAAATGGTTGGACCACGATCTTTCTGACAAGAGCATGGCCCTGCTGCTGGCGCAAAAACGCGAGAAAGCCCAAGCCGCCCAGTTATTGACCCCCCGAGAAATGACGGTGGCCCGCCTGGTGACCGAGGGCTTGCCGAACAAGAGAATCGCCAGCCAACTGTCCATCAGCGAGGGGACGGCCAAGCTGCATTTGCACCACATTTACCAAAAGCTCAGTTGTTCTGGACGGATGTCTTTGCAGCGCTGCATGCAAGAGCAGGGCGTGGCGTGAAGTGAACGGAAAATAGAAAGTAGGCTGTATTTCTCTGTATGTGGGCTAGCGCACACTGAGCGGCCGGGTATCTGCCTAGACTGGGGTCAACAGCATGGCGAAAAAGAGAGGCCCTTAGCAAAGGCGCTAAAAAACTCTATTTGCATGTCACAACAGGCACTGTACTGCAGCGCTACGGAGCCAGCCTCATGTGCATTCGCGTTTTACTTTCCTCTAAACACCAGGTGATTTCTGAAGGCATCGCCGCCATCTTGCGCACCCACCCAGACATGAACGTGGTGGGCGTTTCCAACAATGGCCAGCAGACCCATGCGCTGTGCAACACCGAAGACCCCGATGTGGTGTTGATCGGCACACAAGCCAACGATGCGCAAGGTTTGCAGTTGATGCAGCAAATGGCCCACGAGCAGCCATCCCGGTGCGTGGTCGCTTTTTCCAGCGATTCGGACCGGCACTCGGTCATGGAAATTTTGAATACAGGTGCCAAAGCCTACGTGTCGACCACCAGCAGCATCGACGAATTGATGTCAGCCGTCCGAGCTGCGGCATCAGGGCGTGAGTATTTGTGCCAATCGGCTGCGTCTGAAATGATCGACTGTTTCAGGAAAGTTCGCACAGGCGATGGCCCTGCAAAAAACCTTTTAGGCGGTCGGGAAGAGCAGGTATTGCGCCTGATTGCCGATGGGTATTCGTCCAAAGAGATTGCACGCAACCTCTCGATCGCGCCCAGCACAGTGGAAGTGCACCGCCGCAACATCATGCGCAAAATTGGGATGCACAAGGTGGCCGATTTGACACGTTACGCCATTCGCCACCACATGGTGTCGGTCTAAAAGGCGGGAGCCGTGAGGTCCCAAGCCAAAGATTCGGCCACTTTGATGCCGTCCACTCCCGCCGACAAAATGCCACCCGCATAACTGGCGCCTTCGCCCGCAGGGTAGATGCCTCGGGTGTTGGTGCTTTGGTGGTCCTCGCCACGCGGGATGCGCAGTGGCGATGAGGTGCGTGTTTCCACCCCGGTCATCACCGCATCGTGCATGTCGTAGCCCTTGATCTTGCGGCCGAACACCGGCAGCGCCTCGCGCATGGCGGCCACCGCGTAATCTGGCAACACATCGGCCAAGTCGACCAACTTGACACCCGGTTTGTAGGACGGCAACACGCTGCCCCAAGTGGTGGAGGGGCGCTGCGCCAAAAAGTCACCCACCAATTGGCCTGGCGCTTCGTAGTTGCTGCCGCCCACTTCAAAAGCACGCGTTTCCAGCTGGCGCTGCAGCACGATGCCAGCCAGTGGGTGTGGTGCAGGCGGCTGTTGTGTGGCCAGTTGCTGGGCCTCATTCGCCAGTTGTGCGCCGTCTTCGTCGCCAAACGCGGCTTGCCAAGCGACTGTGTCCAGCGGGTAGTCAGGCGGGTCAATGGCGACCACCATACCGGCATTGGCGTTGCGCTCGTTGCGCGAGTACTGGCTCATGCCGTTGGTCACCACGCGGCCCGGCTCGCTGGTGGCAGCCACCACGGTGCCGCCGGGGCACATGCAAAAGCTGTAGACCGCGCGGCCGTTTTGAGCATGGTGCACCAGCTTGTAATCGGCCGCGCCCAGCAGCGGGTGGCCCGCGTGGCGGCCCCAGCGGGCTTGGTCGATCACGCTTTGGGGGTGCTCAATGCGCACGCCAATCGAAAACGCCTTGGCCTGCATGGCCACGCCGCGGCGGTGCAGCATGACAAAGGTGTCGCGTGAACTGTGGCCCAGGGCCAGCACTGCGTGACGGGTGTGCAGGGTTTGGCTGCGACCTGTGCGCAGGTCTAGGACCTGCAAGCCGGTCAATTGGTGGCCGTTTGCAGCAGGGGACAGCAGCACATCGCTCACCCGTTGCTCAAAGCGGATCTCGCCACCCAAAGCGATGATTTGCTCGCGAATGTGCTCTACCACTTTGACCAGTTTGAAGGTGCCGATGTGCGGGTGGGCGGCATACAAAATATCGACGGGCGCCCCGGCCTTGACAAATTCGTCCATCACCTTGCGGCCCAAATGGCGTGGGTCTTTGATCTGGCTGTACAGCTTGCCGTCAGAGAAGGTGCCTGCGCCGCCTTCGCCAAATTGCACATTGCTCTCGGGGTTGAGCACCTTTTTGCGCCACAGGCCCCAGGTGTCTTTGGTGCGTTCACGCACGGGCTTGCCGCGCTCCAGCACGATGGGTTTGAAGCCCATTTGCGCGAGCGCCAGCGCTGCAAACATACCGCAAGGCCCAAAGCCCACCACCATGGGGCGTTGGCCTTCTTGCTCGCCAAAATGGGCTGGTGCTTGACAGGGCGCGTGCCAAACCATGTTGGGCGTGGGCTGGATGTGCGGGTTGGCCGTGTGCTGCTGCAGCAAGGCGCTTTCGGTGGCGGCATCAGCCAGCGTGAGGTCCACGATGTAGACCGCCAGCAAATCGGCCTTGCGGGCATCGAAGCTGCGTTTGAACACATTCAGCGCGGCAATGCATCCCGCATCAATGCCTAAGGCCTGCGCAGCCAATTGGCGCAGCGCCTGTTCGGGGTGCGGTGTGGGCAGGCGGTCTTCGTCGGTCTCGGACGGCGCATCGGCCGCGCGGCGCAGTTCAACCGGCAGGGCCGAAAGGGGGAGTTTGAGTTCGGAAATTCGGATCATGGACACCTCTGTGGCTTGTGGTTATCAAGCAAGAAGTGCTGATTATCGCTGTGTGCAGCTCAATTGGGCAGGAACCCCTCGACCGACAAATAACGCTCGCCCGTGTCGTAGTTGAAACCCAGCACCGTGGCCCCGACAGGCAATTCGGCCAGTTTTTGGGCAATGGCTGCCAGCGTTGCGCCGGACGAAATGCCCACCAACATGCCTTCTTCACGCGCCGAGCGGCGGGCGTATTCACGGGCCACTTCGGCATCAACTTGGATCACGCCGTCGAGCACGCTGGTGTCCAGGTTTTTCGGGATGAAACCCGCGCCAATGCCCTGGATGGGGTGGGGCGCAGGTGCGCCGCCCGAGATCACGGGCGATGCGGCGGGTTCCACCGCAAACACTTTGAGGTTCGGAAATTGGGCTTTGAGCACGCGGGCCGCGCCGGTCAAGTGGCCGCCTGTGCCCACGCCAGTGATGAGAGCGTCAATGCCCTCAGGAAAATCGGCCAGGATCTCTTGTGCGGTGGTGCGCACATGCACGTCGATGTTGGCGGGGTTTTCAAACTGCTGGGGCATCCAGGCACCAGGGGTGCTGGCCACCAGTTCTTCAGCGCGGGCAATCGCCCCCTTCATGCCTTTTTCGCGGGGCGTCAGGTCAAACGTCGCGCCATACGCCAGCATCAGTCGGCGGCGTTCAATGCTCATGCTGTCGGGCATGACCAGCACCAGCTTGTAGCCCTTGACGGCGGCCACCATGGCCAGGCCAATGCCGGTGTTGCCCGAGGTGGGCTCGATGATGGTGCCGCCAGCTTTCAGTGCGCCGCTTTTTTCGGCGTCTTCCACCATGGCCAGCGCGATGCGGTCTTTGATCGAGCCACCTGGATTGCTTCTCTCGGACTTGATCCACACGTTGGCATGGGCACCAAACAGGCGTTGGATGCGCACATGGGGTGTGTTGCCGATGGTGTCGAGGATGGTGTGGGCTTTCATGAGGGGTTCCTGTTTCGGTGGAGTGTCGGCGCCGCGCCCTCGCGGCGAATGTGGATGGAGTCAAAGCGCATTATCGCGACGAGGGCGTCGCTCCCACAAAAATTCAGGGCTCTATTGCGGTGTGAGTGGATACCTGCAGGCGATAATCACACGGTGAAGCTCGCTAGACCGTCGCTGGTGCAATTTCCGAAAGGAAGCACTGGAGGAACGTCCGGACTGCACAGGACAGCGTAGGAGGCAACGCCTCTCCACCGTGAGGTGAGGATCAGAGCAACAGAGACGAGCCGATTGAGTTCGGGTGAAACGGGCAATCTCTACGCGCAGCAATACCAAGTAGGCCTTCCTGAAGGGGTGCGGTTCGCCGCATGCCTTCTCCCTGTGGTTCCGCGGGGTGAGTTGGCGGGTAGGTAGCATCGAGCCGGGTGGGCGACCCCCGGCCCAGAGTAATGGCGGTCACGCAGCGGGCAACCGCTGTGCACAGAATCCGGCTTATCGGCGAGCTTCACACTTTTTCAGGCCACAAAAAACCCGCCGAAGCGGGTTTTTTGCTTTTGCTTGTAAAGATCAGCCGCGTGCTGTGTTTAATTAACCGCGCGAGGGCATCAAGCTTGCCCCCAAGGCAAACACCGAGTTGGGCGCGGTGATTTTCAAAGTGCTTTTGGGCTTGGCAAACACACCGCGCTTGACGGCTGGGGCGGGTGCAGGCTCGACGGTCACACCCTTGGTGCGCTGCTCGGCCACCAATTGGCGCAGGCTGATCGATTGCAGGTGTGTCAGCATTTTTTCGTTCAGGCTGGCCCACAACTCGCTGTTCATCCAGCCGCCTTCGGCTGCGGCTTCTTCGTCCGAGGGTGCATCTACAGCGCCCACAATGTCGGCCATGCTGATTTTTTCGGCATGGCGCGAGAGCGAATAACCGCCGCCAGGACCACGGGTGCTTTCAACCAAGCCGTGCTGGCGCAGTTTGCTGAACAGCTGTTCCAGATAGGACAGCGAAATTTGGTGGCGCACGCTGATGGCGGCCAGCGACACGGGGCCGCGGTCTTCGCGCAGCGCCACGTCGATCATCGCGGTGACGGCAAATCGGCTTTTGGTGCTCAAACGCATGGTGTGCTCCTTGATTCGTTGGACAAGCCCTCATGAACATTGCCCAAGTCACGTTCTGCGAGGTCGCAAATGTGACTATTCGGTAATTTTCTCAGACTCTTGACACAAATGGGGATTGCCCGTTCCATTTCAAGGGTAAATCCTGTGTGTTTTTGTCGGAAATCAACTAGAACCGTTCGTAACCTTCGAGTTGCCGCCACTGACCGGGCTCAAGAGGTGCCACGCTCAAGCGCCCCACGCGCTGGCGGCGCAGGTCTTGCAGCGGGCATTGTTCGTCCAGCCAGCGGCCCAAATCCAGACCGTCAATGTCTTTGCCAGCGATGCGCAGCACCGTGAGGGTGTCGGTCTGCCGGTTGATGCTGGTGCGAATGCCCGGGCCGTTCAGGGACTTGATCAGACCTTCGGGCACTTCGCCACCCACGGTCGCCATCCACTCTTGCTCCATCGGACTGCGGCGGTCCTCCAAATGGCGCAGCACCGCCACATCGTCCGTGAAAATGCACAGCCCACTGGCGGGTTTGGCCAGAGGCAGGGGCATTTGCATTTTGGCCAGGCGTTCAGGACCCCAAATGCCGGGTTGGGGGGCTTTGAGACCCACGGTATCTTGGAGCCAAGCCAAATTGGCCACCCGGTGGGCCGCCTTAAACAGCACCAAAGTCATGGGGGCCAAGGCGGCCATGGAGACCAAACGGTTGACTTGAACGGCTTGTTCGTCCCGCACGCGCCGGGCTGGGTCGGTGACCACTTTGCCTGCAACTTGCACGCCCCCGGCCACGATCAGGGCTTCGGCTTCGCGGCGCGAGCAGTTTTGCTCAGCGGCTACGCGTTTGGCCAGGCGAATGCCTTCTTCAGAAGAAATCATCAATGCTTTCAAAAAATCTCAAGGCGAATCAAGACAGGGCTTGCTCGCGGATGTGGTCCACATGCGCTTGCAAAGAGCGGGCCGCCACGGGCCAGAGGCGTGAAGGCACGTCGTCGTAGGCTTTTTCCACCCACTCTTGCAGGCTGCCTTGGGGAAGTGCCTGCATGGCGGCGGCGATTTTGGCCTCGCGTTTGAGGCGGTGCGCTTTCAGGTGCGTGATGGCCTGGTGGGCAAAGCCCAGCACATGACCGTGCGCGGGCAAGATGAATTCGATGCCACCGGCCTCGCAGGCTGCAGCTAATTTGTCCAGCGATTCCAAATAGTCACCCATGTGGCCATCGGGCGGGTCGATCACGGTGGTGCTGCCGTTGAGCACATGGTCGCCCGAGAACAGCAGGCCGTCTTCTTCGAGCACCAGACACAGGTGATTGGCCGCGTGTCCAGGCGTGTGCACCACACGCAGGGTGTGGGTGATTTCGCCATCCACGCCAATGCCTTGCAGCACCAGTTTTTCGCCATCGGCCAGTTCGCGCTCGGGGGTGAAGCGGCTGTTCACACGGGCGGTGGGGCGTGAGGAGAGGCCCAGTATGGGCGGCTTGTGGGTACACAGCGCCTGCAGCGGGGCCGCGCCAGGTGAATGGTCTGGGTGCGAGTGGGTGCACACAATCGCCTTGATTTGCCCACCCGCCGCACGCCACAGGCGCTGCAGGTGGTCGTTGTCGGCCGGGCCGGGGTCGATGGCGATGTAGCCGGTGTTCGGGTCGCCCACCAAATAGCTGTTGGTGCCGGGGCCGGTCATCACGCCGGGGTTGGGGGCGGTGAGGCGCTGCACGTTTTGGAGCAGGGGCACCGGCTGGTCGGTTTGCCAGTCCAGGTGGTGGTGAATTTGCCCGTCGGGTGTGACCAAGGCCAGCTCGCCAAATGGGGCTTCGTGCTCCATGTAGCGCGCTTCGTTGCCCGCCAGCCAGCCCGCACGGGGGCAGCTGGTCCACAGCGGTTCATCGTTCACCGCGCAGGCTTGCAGCACGTCGTCGACTTTGGCAAATGCTTTGAGGCGCTCCAGTGTGCGAACGGTGGGGAAGACCATGAAAAACTGGCCCTCTGCGTGGCGGGTCAGCGCATCGGCTGGGCGCACCCAGAGGGGTTCAAATTGCTCGGTTTCGTCGGCC
Source organism: Limnohabitans sp. 15K (assembly GCF_002778285.1). Taxonomy (GTDB): domain Bacteria; phylum Pseudomonadota; class Gammaproteobacteria; order Burkholderiales; family Burkholderiaceae_C; genus Limnohabitans_A. The sequence goes on along the minus strand of NZ_NESM01000001.1, from coordinate 1,114,154 downwards.
ACCGGGGTCTGGCCTTCGGGCATGCGGGCGACCAGAAAGGGCACGTCAAAGCGGCGCGGCAAGTCGCGGTCAGTGATCCAGTGGGCCAATACAAAAACCTGGTCGGCGGCGAGTGTCAGGCCTCGGGCTTGGCATTGGCTTGCAAACGGTGCTTTTCGGTCGATGGCCGCGATGTCGCTCTGATCGGCCCAGCGCCCATCGGCATGGCGGGCCAACAAAATGCCCAGCTCCTCAAAGCTCTCACGGATGGCTGCGATGGCTTGGGTCAGGTGCAGATCGCTTTGTGTGGTGCGACGCTTGGCCATGGTGTGGGCTTGGGTGTCGGCGGCATCAATGCCCCCGCCCGGGAACACATAAGCCCCAGGTGCAAAGCTGGCCGTCATCGAGCGACGTGTCATCAAGACTTCGATCCCGTCGGGTCCATCGCGCAGCAGCAGCACGGTGGCGGCTGGGCGCAGCGGGGCGGGTTCGCGTTGGAGGTGAAGGAGTTGAGATTGGCGTGCCATGGCCCATTATCTGTTGACTTTTCGGCTGACTGCTTGCCCTGGTGGGTGTGGGCTCGAGGCGATAATCCAGGCCATGCACATTCGCTTTACCAAGATGCAAGGGGCAGGCAACGATTTTGTCGTGCTCGACGAGACGCAGGGCCGTTTGGGCCTGAACGCGGCCCAGTACCGTTTTCTGGCCGACCGCCACTTTGGCGTGGGCGCCGATCAGATTTTGACGGTGCGCCCCTCGCCCGCGATGGGGCTGGATTTTGAATACGTGATCCACAACGCCGACGGCGGCGAGGTGGAGCACTGCGGCAACGGGGCCCGTTGTTTTGTGCGCTACGTGCGCGACAAGGGCCTGACCGACAAAACCACGGTGCGCGTGAAGGTGCAGCAAGGCGAGATCGATCTCACCATGAACCCCGATGGCCGCGTGACGGTGAACATGGGCGCGCCCATTTTTGATTGGGAGCGTGTGCCCTTCAACCCCATTGGCCTCATCAGTGACCAGGTCAACGGCTGGCCCGTGTTCGATTTGGCGCTGGGCGAGTTGGGCATGGCCCCTTCCATCGCACGCGTGGGCGTGGTCTCCATGGGCAACCCGCATGCCGTGCAGCGGGTGGACAACGTGGACACTTTCCCGGTGTTGGCCCAAGGTCCAAGGATTGAAAACCACCCGGCTTTCCCCAAGCGCGTGAACGCGGGCTTTATGCAGATTGTCTCGCGCAGCCAAATCAAATTGCGGGTTTTCGAGCGGGGCACGGGCGAAACCCTGGCTTGCGGCACGGGTGCGTGTGCAGCCGTGGTCGCCGGCATCCGCCAAGGCTGGCTGGACCCCCTTGTGGATGTCCAAACCCACGGCGGCACCCTCACCATTGAGTGGGCAGGACAGCCCGATAGCCCCGTGATGATGACGGGGCCCGCCACTTCTGTGTTTGAGGGCAGCATCGATGTGCCTGACTCACTTTGACCTTTTGAATTTCTGGAGCCTCCCATGACGAAGCCTGAACCCATGAGCCCGATCACCGAAGACGACATCGCCGATTATTTGGTGAACACACCGGACTTTTTTGAGCGCCACGCCTCGCTGTTGGCCACCGTGCAACTGACCCACCCCCAAAGTCACCGCACCGTGGGCTTGCAGGAGCGTCAAGCGCAAATGCTGCGCGACAAAATCAAGGGCCTGGAGCACCGCATCATGGACATGATGCGGCACGGCAACGAAAACATGGTGCTGACCGACAAGCTGCACCGCTGGTCGTGCGAGTTGCTCGTCACACCCCACGACCAATTGGCCGATTTGGCGGTGGACAACATCCGTGATCTGTTTCAGGTGCCGCAAGTGGCTTTGCGTTTGTGGTCGCTGCAGGGCGAGCACGCTCAGGCGGCGTATGCGCAGGGTGTGACCGAAGCGGTGCAAGTGTTGGCCACTTCATTGGACACGCCTTATGTGGGGCCGAACTCGGGTTATGAAGCCGTGCAGTGGTTGGCTGAACCCACGCAGGCGGCTTCTTTGGCGCTGCTCGCTTTGCGCCCGGCACCGGGTCAAGCTGCTTTTGGCCTGTTGGTGCTGGCCTCGCCTGACGCCCAGCGCTTCAACAGCCAAATGGGCACCGACCTGCTGGAGCGTCTGGCCGAGTTGGCGGGTGCAGCTTTGTCGGTGTTGCAAAAGCCGCAGGCTTGAACGGTGTCGGACGCGGCCATGGCGGACGCGGCGGCCACCGACCCGCTGGTGTCCCGGTATCTGGACCATGTGCGCTTTGAAAAGCGCTTGGCCGAACGCACCTGCACCCTGTACCAACTGGATTTGACGCGCCTGGCCGAGATGGCGGCGGCAACTCAAGTGCCCTTGTTGCAGGTGCAAAGCGGCCATGTGCGCCGCTGGGTGGCCCAGATGCACAGCGCCGGGCGCAGTGGGCGCGGCATTGCACTCATCTTGTCGGGCTGGCGCGGGTTTTACGCCTGGCTGGGGCGCGAGGGCCTGATCCCGCTCAACCCGGTGGCCGACGTGCGGGCCCCGCGTGTGGCCAAGCCCTTGCCCAAGGCGCTGGGCGTGGACGAAGCGGTGCAGTTGGCCGAGCACGAAGAGGACAACGACGACCCCTGGCTCGAAGCCCGAGACACGGCCATGGTCGAACTCCTTTACGGCTGCGGCCTGCGCATTGCCGAGTTGACCGGGCTGGACGTGGTGGCCAGCACCGACGCCAGTCGGGCAGGGCGCGGCTGGATCGACCTGCAAAACGCCGAGGTGCAGGTGCAGGGCAAAGGCAGCAAGCGCCGCACCGTGCCTTTGGGGCGGGCGGCCATCGAGGCGCTGAACCACTGGCTGGCCGTGCGCCCGCAATTGACGGGCATGTTGATGCAGCCCGTCAAAGGGGCATCTCCTTTGGCGCTGGCACTGTTTCCCGGGCGGCACGGCACGCGCCTGACGCCTCGCGGTGTGGCGCAGCGCCTCAAGCGCCGCAGCCTGCTGGCGGGTCTGGCCACCCCGGTGCACCCGCACATGCTGCGTCACTCGTTTGCCAGCCATGTGCTGCAGTCCAGCGGCGATCTGCGGGCGGTGCAAGAGTTGCTGGGCCACGCCAACATCAGCACCACCCAGGTTTACACGCGGCTGGATTTTCAGCACCTGGCCAAAACCTACGACGCAGCCCACCCCCGCGCCAAGCGCAAATGAAGCCCGCTTTGTCCCACTGGGCAGCGTTGTAAGGCCATGACCGCCGCGCACGCTTGGCGCTTGAATTCGTCGCTACACTCCCCAACTCGTGCTTTTTTGACCTGCAACGGAACCGTGCCATGTCCCTGATCCCCACCACCATCCTGACCGGCTTTTTGGGCTCGGGCAAAACCACCCTGCTCAAACGCGTGCTGACCGAGGCCCACGGCCAAAAGATCGCGGTGATCGAGAACGAGTTTGGTGAGGAAAACATCGACAACGACATCCTGGTGTCAGAAACCGATGAGCAGATCATCCAGATGAGCAATGGCTGCATCTGCTGCACCATCCGCGAAGACCTGCGCGTGACCTTGCAGCTCTTGGCCGCCAAGCGCCGCAAGGGCTTGCTGGACTTTGACCGCATCGTGATCGAGACCACGGGCTTGGCCGATCCCGGCCCGGTGGCACAGACTTTTTTCATGGACGACGAGATCGCCGAGACTTATTTGCTCGATTCCATCCTGACCCTGGTGGACGCCAAGCATGCGGCCCAGCAATTGAACGACCGCCAGGAAGCACGTCGCCAAGTCGGCTTTGCCGACCAGATTTTCATCAGCAAGGCCGATTTGGTCTCGGCCGAAGAACTCGACGCCTTGCTGCACCGCCTGAAACACATGAACCCGCGTGCCCCACAAAAAGTGGTGCATTTCGGTGAAGTGGCACTGTCTGAGGTGTTCGATCTGAAGGGCTTCAACCTGAACGCCAAGCTCGACATCGACCCGGACTTTCTCAAAGAGGACGACCATGATCATGTGCACGGCGAGCATTGCGACCACCCGTCACACCAACACGAGCAGGCCCATGACCACGAACATGGTGAGCATTGTGACCACCCTTCGCACCAACACGACGCGGCTCAAGGTCAGGGGCACCACCATCACCACGATGACGATGTGAAAAGCTTTGTTTTCCGCTCGGACAAAGCGTTTGATCCGGCCAAGCTGGAAGACTTTTTGGGCGCCATCGTCAACATTTACGGCCCCCGCATGCTGCGTTACAAAGGCGTGTTAAACATGCGCGGCACCGAGCGCAAGGTGATTTTCCAGGGCGTGCACCAGCTCATGGGCAGCGATTTGGGCCCCATGTGGGCCGATGGCGAGGTCAAAACGAGCAAGATGGTGTTCATTGGCATCGATTTGCCCAAAGACATCTTGTTGCAAGGCTTGGAACAGTGCTTGGTGTGACTTGGCACAGTCAACTCGACCTTTAATCTTGGCCGGGTCATTTTTGAACCGTTCTTATCGTTACAATCGCCCGCCTGAAGCCTCCCCCTTTTTGGGGAGGCTGTTGAACCCCATACAGTTTTAAAGGGGTTGAACTGCAAATCAACAGGTTTTTCCATCGAATGCTGCAGGGTGGCAAAAGGTGTGGGCCTGATTTTTCACACGGCTAGGAGACAAGACGTGACGACCCCGAAGAAAAAAGTGGCGGCCCCTGTGAAAACCACGTCGGCCAAAGCGGCACCCGCCAAAAAAGGGGTGCAAGCCAAACCGGCAGCCCCGGTTAAAAGTGAGGCCAAAGCCAAAACGCCAACCAAAGCGGTTGTGAAAGCGCCGGCCAAGGCTGTGACCAAAACGGTTGCAAAAGCGCCTGTCAAAGCGCCGGCTAAAACCTCGGCCAAGGCTTCCTCCAAACCGGTTGTGAAGGCCAAGGCCGCACCTGCCCCAGTCAAAACCAAAGCTGCCACACCTGTCGCCCCCAAAGCGCCTGTGACAGCCTCCAAGCCAACCGCTGCCCCCAAGGCAAAAGTGGCACCCGCAAAATCGTCTCCTCAGGCGATTCCAGTACCTAAAGCGAAATCTATGACAGTTCAAAAAGTGGCGACGACGACTCCCCCGGTCGCCCCAGTGGTCGAGGCGGTGGCCTCAGTGGCGGCTCCGGCAGCGCCCGAGCAATTGGTCCGTGCCACACGCCCTTCTGCACGTTTGGCCCAAATCACGGTGCCCTCTTTGCCCCCTGCAGTGGCTTCGACGGCCGCTAAATCCAGTTTCATGCCGACCACGCCCGTGTTGGCCGTTTCTGCGCCTTTTGCACCGATCAAAAAAGACCCCAAGCTGGCCAACAACTGGAAAAACAAGCCTGTAGAAGACTTGACCGATGCCGAAATCTTGGCCATGTCGGACGATGAGTACATGAACAGCGTGCAGATGGCCTACTTTCGCCGCAAGCTGTCCATCTTGAAGCAGGAGATCTTGTACAGCGCGGGTGCGACCACCGAGCATTTGCGTGAAGACACCGTGGTGGTGCCAGACCCGGCAGACCGCGCCACGATCGAGGAAGAGCACGCTCTGGAGCTGCGCACCCGCGACCGTGAGCGCAAGTTGCTCAAGAAGATCGAGCAATCCATTGTGTTGATCGATGGCGGAGAATACGGCTACTGCGATGAGACGGGCGAACCCATTGGTGTGGGCCGCTTGTTGGCACGTCCTACCGCGACCCTGTCCCTCGAAGCGCAGCAGCGCCGAGAGTTGAAGCAAAAAATGTTTGGTGATTGATCCACGCCTGCTTTGTGACAGCCGTAAAAAAACCCCTCTCGAGGGGTTTTTTTACGGCCAGAGACCCGGCAAGGTTTTGAAAAAATGCTTTTGGGTTTGATGCATTTGTTATTTTTCATTTTTTTTGATCCTTCACAGCTTACTTTCACTGCCTCTCGTAAGTGCCTAATTTACAAAGAAATTCTCCGCCTGGTTGGCTTCAATTCCAGCGCTAAGCCATTGATTTCATTGAAAAAAATGATCTAAACCCGTTGAGTTGGAGTGAATTCCTGATACAGTGCAAAAAAGTGCAATTAAGTGGGGGAAAGTGTTTCCACTGGTGCATTTCAACTGGAAAAGGTCTTCGCTGTGTTTCAAGGCGCTTCATCGCTGAGTCTGGATGCCAAAGGGCGGTTGTCTGTACCGACCCGGCATCGTGACGTCCTGAGCGCGACAGCCCAAGGCCAGCTGACCATCACCAAGCACCCGCATGGCTGCCTGATGGTGTTCCCCCGCCCCGAGTGGGAAAAGTTCCGCGAACGCATCGCCGCCTTGCCCATGTCGGCCCAATGGTGGAAGCGGATCTTTTTGGGCAACGCCATGGATGTCGAGATGGATGGTACCGGCCGTGTCTTGATCTCCCCAGAGTTGCGCCAAGCCGCAGGCATTTCCAAAGACACCATGCTTTTGGGCATGGGCAACCACTTTGAGTTGTGGGACAAAACCACCTACGACGCGCAAGAAGCGCAGGCCATGCAGGGCGACATGCCCGATGTGTTCAAGGACTTCTCGTTCTGAACGCCATGAGCACCTCTGCACTGACCCACATCACGGTCCTTTTGAATGAGGCCGTTGACGAATTACTGCAGGCTTCGGCCGGTGCTGACGGCCGCTATGTGGATGCCACATTCGGTCGAGGCGGACACTCCCGCTTGATTTTGTCGCGTTTGTCCGCGCAAGGCCGTTTGCAGGCTTTTGACAAAGACCTCGAGGCGATTGCAGAGGCTGGGCGCATCGCAGACAGCCGTTTCTCGATTCGCCATGAAGGCTTTTCGAACCTGGGTGAACTGCCTCCTGGCAGTGTCGACGGCGTCTTGATGGACCTGGGCATCAGCTCCCCCCAAATTGACAGCCCCGAGAGGGGTTTTTCTTTTCGTTTTGACGGCCCACTGGACATGCGCATGGACACCACGCGCGGACAAAGTGTGGCCGATTGGCTGGCCACTGCAGAGGTGGATCAAATCACGGAGGTGATACGTGACTATGGCGAAGAACGGTTTGCTTTTCAGATTGCAAAGGCGCTTGTGGCTCGCCGACAAGAGCGGGGCCCAATTTCAACCACCACCGATTTGGCCCAGCTCGTGGCTGACACGGTCAAAACTCGCGAGCCGGGCCAGAACCCTGCAACGCGGACATTTCAGGCTTTTCGGATTTTCATCAACGCAGAGCTTGCGGAGCTCGAACAAGCGTTAGAAGCCAGTCTGCAGGTCTTGGCCCCAGGCGGGCGTTTGGTGGTGATCAGCTTCCATTCGCTGGAAGACCGCATCGTCAAGCAATTCATGGCCAAGCACTCCAAAGAGGTGGTGGACCGCCGCGTGCCTTTTGCCGCGCCAGTGGCCATGCGCTTGAAGACCCATGGCCGCATTCGTCCCAGCGAAACGGAAGTGCGCGGCAACCCCCGTTCGCGCAGCGCCATCATGCGCATGGCTGAGCGCACCGAGGTGCCGGCATGACCCGCTTGAGCCTCTTTTTATTGATGGCTGTCTTGGCCAGTGCACTGGTGTTGGTGCATAGCCAATATGAAACGCGCCGTTTGTTCATGGCGCTGGAGTCGGCCAACAAAGAAGCCAAACGCCTGGAGGTGGACCACGACCGCCTGCAGGTCGAGCGACGCGCCCAGGCCACGCCTTTGCGTGTCGAGCAAATCGCACGGCAGCAATTGCAAATGCGCCCGGCTTCGCCTGGCATTACCCAATACGTGAGCAAGCCTGGTGCTGCCAATGCTGTGCAGGAGGCGCGTCCGTGAGCCGCAGCGTCCAGCTTTCTTCGAGCCCTTTGCTGGCCAGCAAAACGCCCGTCTGGCGCAGCAAGTTCATTGTGGCGGCCATTGCACTGGGTTTTACAGGTTTGATTGCCCGTGCTGCTTACGTTCAGGTCTATGCCAACGACTTTTTTCTGCGTCAAGGTGAAGTGCGTTTTGCCCGCACCCTGACCTTGCCTGCCAACCGGGGGCGTGTGCTCGACCGCAATGGCATGTTGTTGGCCTCTAGCGTCCCTGCGCCCAGCATTTGGGCCAACCCGGAAGACATCGACCGTGATCCCGCCAAGCTGCGTGAACTGGCCCGCTTGCTCGACATGTCAACCGCCGAGTTGGAAAAAAAACTCAAGGACGATGAAAAAACCTTTGTCTGGCTGCGCAGGCAGCTGGATGAGCCGGTGGTCAAGCAAATTTTGGCGCTGGGCATCAAGGGCGTGTACGACATCAAGGAGTACAAGCGTTTGTACCCTGAGGGCGAGGCGGCTGCGCACATTGTGGGCTTCACCAACGTAGAAGATCAGGGCCAAGAAGGCGTGGAGTTGGTGTTCCAAAAGCAGCTGTCCGGCAAGCCCGGCTCACGCCGTGTGATCAAGGACCGCTTGGGGCGTGTGGTTGAAGACGTGGGCGAGACCGTGCCGCCTGTGGATGGCGAAGACTTGCAGTTGAGCATCGACAGCAAGGTCCAGTTTTTTGCTTACCAAAAGTTGCGCGAAGCGGTGCTGGAGCACAAAGCCAAGGCGGGCAGTGTGGTCGTGCTCGACGCCCAATCTGGCGAGGTTTTGGCATTGGCCAATTACCCCAGTTACTCGCCCGACAAACGGGTCAACCTGAGTGGCGAGCAGCTGCGCAACCGCGCGTTGACCGACACCTTTGAGCCCGGCTCCACCATGAAGCCCTTTGCGGTGGGGCTGGCTTTGGAAAAAGGCCTGGTCAAGCCCGAGACGCCCATTCAGACGGCCCCAGGCCGCATCACCATCACCGGCTCGACCATCTCCGATGCCCACCCGCACGGCGTGTTGACGGTGAATGAAGTGATTCAGAAGTCGAGCAACGTGGGCACCGTGAAGATGGCCATGCAGTTGCAACCCCGCGAAATGTGGGAAATGTTTGCACAAGTGGGCTTTGGGCAAAAGCCCCAGCTGCCTTTTCCGGGTGTGGTCAGTGGGCGCCTGCGTCCTTACAAAACTTGGCGTCCGATTGAGCAAGCGACCATGAGTTACGGTTACGGCATTTCGGGCAGTTTGTTCCAAGTGGCTCGGGCTTACACCGTGTTTGCACGCGATGGTGAGGTGGTTCCGGCCACGCTCATGAAGACCGAGCAGCAGGTGCAAGGCGTGCGGGTGTTCAGTGTCGAAAACGCCAAAGCCATGCGCAAGATGCTGCAGATGGCCGCCGGCCCGGGTGGTACCGCGCCCAAAGCCCAGACCATGGGTTATTCGGTGGGTGGCAAAACAGGCACGGCCCACAAACAAGAAGGCAAAGGCTACGCCGGTAAAAAGTACCGGGGCTTCTTTGTCGGTATGGCGCCCATTGAGGCGCCGCGCATCGTGGTGGCGGTGATGATCGACGAGCCCAGCAATGGGCGGTATTTTGGTGGTGATGTCGCTGCGCCTGTGTTCAGTCAGACGGTGCAGCAAACCTTGCGCATGATGGGTGTACAGCCTGACATGGCGGTCAAGCCCCAGACCGTGGCCAAGTCGGTCGAGGAGTCGTTCTGATGCAGATGCTGCACAACGCCCCCGAAGCTGCCCGCTGGTTGCGCACGCGCGTGACCGGCGAGTTGCGCACCGACAGCCGTTTGGTGCAAGCAGGCGACGGCTTCATCGCTTGGCCAGGCGCTGCCACCGACGGTCGGCGTTATTTGGCGCAAGCTCTGGCACAAGGGGCTGCTGCTTGTCTGATGGAGTCAGCAGGGCATGAACCTTGGCTGCAGGTCTTGCAGGCCGATGCCTCCCATGCAGAAGCGCCACAAAAGTTGGCGGCCATGACCGAGCTCAAAGCGCAAACGGGCTGGGTCGCAGATGCTTATTACGAACAGCCCAGCCAAGCATTGAACGTGCTGGCGGTGACCGGTACCAACGGCAAAACCTCGACCGCTTGGTGGTTGGCGCAGGCGTTGTCTTCGCCTGAATTGCAACAAACCTGTGGTCTGGTGGGCACCTTGGGCGTGGGCCAGTTGCCTCACTTGGTGAGCACCGGCATGACGACCCCAGACCCCGTCTTGTTGCAGCGGCAATTTCGCGCCTTCGACGATGCGGGTGTGACCCACTGCGCCATTGAAGCTTCATCCATCGGTTTGGCAGAGCACCGTTTGGATGGCACGCAAATTCGCGTGGCCGTGTTCACCAACTTCACCCAAGACCACCTCGATTACCACGGCGACATGGCCTGTTATTGGTCGGCCAAAGCAGCCTTGTTTGGCTGGACGGGTTTGCAGGCCGCGGTGATCAATGTGGATGACGCCCAAGGGGCCTTGCTGGCCAAGGAGCTACAGGGCGCTTCGTTGGACATCTGGACCTGTTCGAAAGGCTTGAATGCCCATTCGCCCGCGCGTTTGCACGCTCGTGCACTGCCCAGTGCCGATGGCTTGGCGTTTGAGGTGATCGAGGGCGCGCAAGTGCAGACATTGCACACGGGCCTGATGGGCGATTACAACATCGACAACCTGTTGGGCGTGATCGGCAGTTTGCGTGCCTTGGGTTTTGATTTGGCTCAGGCTGTGCGCGCTTGTGCGCACCTGACCGCTGTACCGGGCCGCATGCAACGCGTGAGCGCTGAAGTGGGTGACATGACCTCACCCTCACCCCATGGCGATCAGAATTTGCCTTTGGTGGTGGTGGACTACGCCCACACGCCCGATGCCATCTCGCACGCATTGGCAGCGCTGCGCTCGCAGGCGACGCAGCGTGGTGGTCGTTTGTGGTGCGTGTTGGGTTGTGGTGGCGACCGTGATGCCAGCAAACGCCCTTTGATGGCAGCCGCTGCCGAGGCCGCAGCCGACCAAGTGGTGTTGACCAGCGACAACCCCCGTTCAGAATCGCCAGAGGCCATTTTGGCGGCCATGTCGCAAGGCCTGACGCAAGCGCACCAGGCGCTCGTCGAGACCGATCGTGCCGTGGCCATTGCCAGGGTGGTGGCCCAAGCAGCAGCGCAAGACGTGGTCTTGGTGGCTGGGAAAGGCCATGAAACCACGCAAGAAATTCAAGGCGTGCGCCATCCATTTTCGGATGTGGCGCAGGTCCGCATGGCTTTGCAGCAACGCGCTGCCCAAGGCCAAGGGGCGAACGCATGACCATCAAGACCACCATGCATTTGAAACTCGACTTGGCCTTGAGTTGGCTCAGCCAGGGGCGTGGTGTCCATGTTCAAGGTGTGGTGGCCGATCGCGTGCACACCGACAGCCGCAGCTTGTTGCCGGGCGACTTGTTTGTCGCTTTGCGTGGCGAGCGGTTTGACGGCAACCAGTTCATCGCCCAGGCCAAAGCCCAGGGTGCCGTCGCTGTGGTGTGTGAGGCCTCTGGCGAGGCCGCGGCTGCTGCGCATGGTTTGCCCGCTCTGGTGGTGCCCGATGCGCGCATCGCTTTGGGCGAATTGGCAGCAGGCTGGCGTGCGCAGTTCGATGTGCCCGTCATCGCCGTCACGGGCAGCAATGGCAAAACCACCGTGACGCAAATGATTGCGAGCATCTTGCGCGCCCATGCCGGTGACGATGCCTTGTCCACCGAGGGTAATCTCAACAACGACATTGGTGTGCCGTTGACCTTGTTCAACCTGCGTGCCCACCACCGCATCGCTGTGGTCGAGCTGGGCATGAACCACCCTGGTGAAATCGCTTACTTGTCCCAATTGGCCCAGCCAACCGTGGCCTTGGTCAACAACGCACAGCGCGAACACCAAGAGTTCATGGGGACGGTCGAGGCCGTGGCCCTCGAAAACGGTGCCGTGTTGCAAGCCTTGCCCGATTCAGGTGTGGCGGTTTTTCCATCTGACGATGACTTCACCGCTGTCTGGCAGGCCATGAGTGTGCAACGTGCACAGCGCACATTTGCCATGACCGGCGATGCCGCGGGACAGCCCGGCGATGTGCGTGCAGCCGTCGTGGTTTGGCAATCGGGCGCTTGGCAGTTCACCCTCAAAACACCTGAAGGCACAGCCCCGGTGCATTTGCACATTGCAGGTCGTCACAACGTGAAAAACGCCTTGGCCGCCAGTGCGTGTGCGCTGGCCGCTGGGGTGTCTTTGTCTGCTGTGGCGCAAGGCCTGATGGCTTTTGAGCCCGTTAAAGGCCGCTCGCGTGCCCTGGTGTTGCATGCTACGGGTGGTGACATCACTTTGGTGGACGACACCTACAACGCCAACCCCGATTCGGTGCGTGCCGCCATTGATGTGCTGGCCGAATTGCCTTCACCGCGTTTGTTGGTGTTGGGTGACATGGGTGAAGTGGGCAACCAAGGCCCAGAGTTCCATGCCGAAGTGGGTTCCTATGCCGCCGAAAGCGGCATCCAGGCGCTCTACACCCTGGGCGACTTGAGCGTGCACGCAGCCCAAGCTTTTGGTGCATCCCGTCATTTCGCCGACATGGACAGTTTGCTGGCTGTTGCCCAAGCCCAGGTGGGTCAATTTCAAAGTGTGGTCGTCAAAGGCTCGCGCTTCATGAAGATGGAACGCGTGGTGCAAGCCCTGCTGTCAGCAGGCGAAGACAAGAAAAACAACAACAAAAAAGGGGAGGCCCATGCTGCTTAGTCTGGCCCAGTGGTTGCAAAGTCTGTCGCCCGAGTGGGGCTTTTTGCGCGTTTTCCAATACATCACCTTCCGTGCCGTGATGGCCGCGATGACGGCGCTCTTGATCGGCTTGGCCGCAGGCCCCTTTGTGATCCGCCGTTTGACCTCACTCAAGATCGGCCAGCCGATCCGGGGCTACGGCATGGAGTCGCATTTGTCCAAAAGTGGGACACCCACCATGGGCGGCGTGCTCATTTTGTTGTCGATCGCGATCTCCACCTTGCTGTGGTTTGACCTGTCCAACCGTTTTGTCTGGATCGTACTGATCGTGACCCTGGGCTTTGGGGCCATTGGCTGGGTTGATGACTGGCGCAAAGTGGTCAACAAAGACCCTGAGGGCATGCGCTCACGCGAGAAGTATTTCTGGCAATCCGTGATTGGTTTGTTGGCCGCGCTTTATTTGGTGTTCAGCATTTCTGAAGTCTCCAACGCCAGGGTGCTGGACTTGTTCGGTCAGTGGGTGTTGTCGGGTTTTGACGTGAATTTACCGCCCAAGGCAGGCTTGCAAGTGCCTTTCTTCAAGGAAATCAACTACCCCTTGGGTGTGTTGGGCTTTGTGGTCTTGACTTACCTGGTCATTGTGGGTTCGAGCAACGCGGTCAACCTGACCGATGGGCTGGACGGTTTGGCCATCATGCCGGTGGTGATGGTGGGTTCGGCACTGGGCGTGTTTGCCTACGTGACGGGCAGCTCGGTGTATTCCAAATACCTGTTTTTCCCGCACATTCCTGGCTCTGGCGAATTGATGATTTTTTGCGCCGCCATGGCCGGTGCTGGCCTGGCGTTCTTGTGGTTCAACACCCACCCGGCGCAAGTGTTCATGGGCGATGTCGGCGCCTTGGCTTTGGGGGCCGCATTGGGCACGATCGCGGTCATTGTGCGCGCTGAGATCGTGTTGGCCATCATGGGTGGCATCTTTGTGGTCGAGGCCCTGTCGGTCATGGCCCAGGTGACCTACTTCAAGTACACCAAGAAGAAATACGGCGAAGGTCGTCGTATTCTGAAGATGGCCCCTTTGCACCACCACTTTGAGAAAAGTGGATGGAAAGAAACACAAGTGGTGGTCCGTTTCTGGATCATCACCATGTTGCTGTGTTTGGTCGGCTTGTCGACCCTGAAGCTGAGGTAAGCCATGCAGCTCCAAGGTCAACACGTTCTGATTCTCGGTTTGGGTGCTTCGGGCCTGGCGATGGCCCGTTGGTGCGCGCACGCTGGGGCCGACGTGACGGTGGCCGATACCCGTGATACGCCTCCCCAATTAAGAGTCTTGCAGTCCGAATGGCCTGAGGTGCGCTTTGTGTCGGGCCCATTTTCAGCCGATTTGGTCGAGGGCACTTCGGTGCGTGCCGTGTTCCGCAGCCCTGGCCTGAGCCCAGACACAGTGGCCCCTGTGGTCGATGCGGCCAAAGCCATGGGCTTGTGGCAAGGTGGCGAACTGAGCTTGTTTGCTGCAGGCCTGCAGGACCTGAAAACCCAATGGGGCTATGCCCCGCAGGTGCTGGCCATCACGGGCACCAATGGCAAAACCACGGTGACTTCGCTGACAGGACAATTGGTGGCGCGTGCCGGGAAAACTGTCAAGGTCGCAGGCAACATCGGCCCCACCTTGCTCGACACCTTGACCGAGGCCTTGGCGGAGGCTGAAGTACAGGTCAAGTTGCAGGAAGAAAATCAGGAAAAAAATCAGAAAGACAGCCAAGACGAACCAGCCGTGGCTGAGCTGGCAGCCGTGCAAGAGACAGAACAGACGCCCGTTTTGGTCACTGTTGTGCCAGAGCCTTTGGACGATGATGAGCCATCCACACCTGTGATGGCCTCTGTGGCGCAGGTGCTTGTGCACCCCATGGCACAAGCCTTGCCACAGGTCTGGGTTTTGGAGTTGTCCAGCTTTCAACTCGACAGCAGTGAGGGCTTTGAGCCTACAGCCGCCACGGTGCTCAACTTGTCGCAAGACCACCTCGATTGGCACGGCAACATGGCGGCGTATGGCCAAGCCAAAGCCCGCATTTTTGGTGAGCAAGCCTTGATGGTGCTGAACCGCGATGACACACAAGTCATGAACATGCGGCCAGCGCCCATCAAGGTGAAATTGCAAAAACCGATTGAACGTGCTTGTTTGACCTTTGGCGGCGACATGCCCCAACGCCCCGGCGATTTCGGCATCGAGGTGACCCACGGCATGACGTGGCTGGTACGCGCTTTGGAGGCCGATGAAACACGTCGCCGCCGCAAAGATGAAGCCGAAGAATTGCACTTTCAGCGGCTCATCCCTGCTGACGCTTTGCGCATTCGCGGCCGCCACAACGCGGTCAACGCCCTCGCCTCCTTGGCCTTGGCCAGCAGCGCCGGTTGCGCACTCGGCCCCATGTTGTATGGCCTGCGCGAATACCGCGGGGAGCCACATCGCGTCGAACCTGTGGCCATCGTGGGCGAAGTGGAATATTTCGACGACAGCAAAGGCACCAATGTGGGTGCCACCGTGGCTGCTTTGCAAGGCTTGGGTGCAGAGCGCCGTGTGGTGGTGATTTTGGGTGGCGATGGCAAGGGCCAAGACTTCGCACCCCTGGCCGACCCAGTGAAGCGCTTCACACGCGCCGTGGTGTTGATCGGCCGAGACGCGCCCAGCATCCGCTCGGTGTTGGAGGACGCAGGCGTGCCCCTGCACGACGCCCAAGACATGGCCGATGCCGTGGCGCAAGCAGCCCGCTTGGCGCAAAGTGGCGACGCGGTGTTGATGTCGCCTGCTTGCGCCAGCTTTGACATGTTTGACAACTATGGCCATCGGGCCGAGGTGTTTTGCCAGGCGGTGGCCGTGCTGGCCGAAGCTGCAGGTGTGGCCATGGAGGGTGCGCTGTGAACGACGCGCTCAACTTCTCGCAACGTCTTCAAGCGGGTTTAACCCGCATGGGACACATGCTGTCAGGCGAAGGGTGGCGCACCGCCCAATCCGGCCATGGCAGCTTGCCGGTCAATTTGGGTGCTTATGACGCCAACCGGCAAGGCATGGGTGCCGCAGCCCGTTTGCAAAGCATCGACCAAGCCTTGGTGTGGGTGGTGGTGGCCTTGATGATGTGGGGCATGGTCATGGTGTATTCCGCGTCGATTGCCATGCCGGACAACCCCCGTTTTTCGCGTTATGCCCAAACCCATTTCCTGACCCGGCATGTGATCTCGATGGCCGTGGGCGGCATCATGGCCTTGCTGGCCTTCCAAGTGCCCACAGAGACATGGGAAAAACTGGCCCGGCCTTTGTTTGTGGCGTCGCTTGTGATGTTGGCTTTGGTTCTGATCCCCTTCATTGGCAAAGGGGTCAATGGTGCGCGGCGCTGGATTTCCTTTGGCATCATGAACTTCCAACCGTCTGAGTTGGCCAAATTCGCCACCATCATTTATGCGGCCGATTACATGGTGCGCAAGATGGACGTCAAAGAGCGTTTCTTCCGTGCGGTATTGCCCATGGGTGCTGCCGTGGCGCTGGCCGGTGTGTTTTTGTTGGCTGAGCCCGACATGGGTGCGTTCATGGTGATCGCGATCATCGCCATGGGCATTTTGTTTTTGGGTGGCGTGAACGCCCGCATGTTCTTTTTGATCTTTGCCGTCTTGGTGGGGGCCTTCGTGGCGATGATTGCGGCTTCGCCATGGCGGCGTGACCGCATTTTTGCCTACCTCGATCCTTTCAGCGCCGAACATGCTTTGGGCAAGGGTTACCAGTTGTCGCACTCCTTGATCGCCATTGGCCGTGGCGAGGTCTGGGGTGTGGGTTTGGGTGGCAGTGTGGAGAAGTTGCACTGGTTGCCTGAGGCGCACACCGACTTTTTGTTGGCGGTGATCGGCGAAGAATTCGGTTTGGTCGGTGTGACTTTGGTAATCTGTCTGTTTTTGTGGCTCAGCCGCCGCATCATGGTGATCGGTCGCCAAGCCATCGCTTTGGACAAAGTTTTTTCTGGCTTGGTCGCCCAAGGCGTGGGCATTTGGATCGGTTTCCAAGCATTCATCAACATGGGCGTGAACCTGGGCGCTTTGCCGACCAAAGGCTTGACCCTGCCTTTGATGAGCTACGGTGGCTCGGCCATCATGATGAATTTGATCGCCATTGCGGTGGTGCTGCGCATCGATGCCGAAAACAAACAGATGATGCGCGGAGGTCGGTCATGAGCACCAAATGCGCACTGGTCATGGCGGGCGGCACAGGGGGGCACATCTTCCCAGGCTTGGCGGTGGCCGAAGCTTTGCGTGAGGCCGGTTGGCGCGTGCACTGGTTGGGTGCGCCAAACAGCATGGAAAGCCAGCTGGTACCACCGCGTGGGTTCACCTTCGAGGCCGTGTCCTTTGGGGGCGTGCGTGGCAAAGGCTTGAAAACACTGCTGGTCTTGCCTTTGAAACTGCTGCGCGCCTTTTGGCAGAGTTGGCAAGTGGTGCGGCGTGTTCAACCCGACGTGGTTTTGGGTTTGGGGGGGTACATCACCTTCCCCGGCGGCATGATGGCCACCCTTTACGGCAAACCCGTGGTCTTGCACGAACAAAACTCGGTGGCCGGAATGGCCAACAAAGTGCTGTCCCAAGTGGCAGACCGGGTGTTCACCGCCTTTCCGGGTGTCTTCAAGCAAGGCCATTGGGTGGGCAATCCCCTGCGCCGAGCCTTCACCGAGCAAGCGGCTCCGGCAGAACGGTTTGCAGGTCGCACGGGTCCTTTGCGCGTGCTGGTGGTGGGGGGCAGTTTGGGTGCCAAAGCCTTGAATGACACGGTGCCCCAAGCCCTGGCCTTGATGCCCTTGGCGTCACGCCCGGTGGTGGTTCACCAAAGTGGCGCCACACAGATTGACGCCCTGCGTGCGAACTATCAAGCAGCGGGTGTGCAGGCCGAAATGACCCCTTTCATCGACGACACGGCCACCGCTTTTGCGCAAGCCGATCTGGTGATTTGCCGGGCGGGTGCCAGCACCGTGACCGAATTGGCTGCGGTGGGTGTGGCCGCCCTTTACGTGCCGTTTCCTTTTGCGGTGGACGACCACCAAAGCACCAACGCACAGTTTTTGGTGACGCAGGGCGGGGGCTGGCTCATGCCGCAAGCAGATCTGTCAGCCCAAGCGCTGGCTGACTTTTTGGCGGGCCTGACACGCGAGCGCTTGCTCGCTGCTGCCGAAAAGGCAAACGCTCAGAAAAAAACAAATGCGACTCGGGAGGTCGTGATGGCTTGTGAGGAGTTGGCTGCATGAAACACGCCATCCGAAAAATTCACTTCATTGGTGTCGGCGGCTCGGGCATGAGCGGCATTGCCGAAGTCTTGCTCAACTTGGGTTACCAAATTTCGGGTTCCGACTTGTCTGACAGCGCCACGCTGCGGCGTTTGGCTGCTTTGGGCATCGTCACCCATGTGGGACATTCGGCCGATAACGTGAAAGCAGCCGATGCGGTGGTCACCTCGACTGCCGTGAAATCGGACAACCCAGAGGTGATCGCGGCCCGTGAGCGCCACATCCCCATCGTGCCCCGCGCCGTGATGCTGGCCGAGTTGATGCGCATGAAGCAAGGTGTGGCGATTGCGGGCACCCACGGTAAAACGACGACCACCAGCTTGGTGGCCAGTGTGCTGGCCGAGGCCGGGTTGGACCCGACGTTTGTGATTGGCGGTCGCTTGAACAGCGCGGGTGCCAACGCCAAGTTGGGCACGGGCGATTACATCGTGGTCGAGGCCGATGAGTCAGACGCGTCGTTCTTGAACCTGCTGCCGGTGATGGCGGTTGTGACCAACATCGACGCAGACCACATGGAAACCTATGGCCATGACTTGGGCAAACTCAAGGGCGCATTTGTCGAGTTTCTGCACCGCATGCCTTTCTACGGCACGGCCATCGTGTGCGCGGACGATCCGGGTGTGCAGTCCATTCTGAACGACATTGCCAGGCCCGTGACCACTTACGGTTTGAACGAAGGTGCACAAGTGCGGGCCGTCGATGTGCAAGCCGCACAAGGCCAAATGCGTTTCACCGTGCAACGCCGCAACGGCGTGACCCTGCCTGATTTGCCTTTGGTGCTGAATTTGCCTGGCCACCACAATGTGCTCAATGCTTTGGCCGCGGTGGCCGTGGCGGTGGAGTTGGGTGTGGAAGACGCCGCGGTGCAACGTGCCTTGGCCAACTTCAAAGGCGTGGGACGCCGCTTTCAGCGTTATGGTGAAGTGACTGTGCCAGGCGGTGCAGGCCAATTCACGGTGATTGACGATTACGGTCATCACCCAGTTGAAATGGCCGCCACTTTGGCCGCGGCCCGTGGGGCGTTTCCAGGCCGCCGTTTGGTCTTGGCCTTTCAGCCGCACCGCTACAGCCGCACCCGCGATTGCTTTGAAGATTTTGTAAAAGTGATTGGCCAAGGCTGCGACAGCGTCTTGTTGGCCGAGGTGTATGCCGCAGGCGAAGCCCCGATCGTGGCCGCCGATGGCCGTTCGCTGGCACGCGCACTTCGGGTAGCGGGCAAGGTGGAGCCGATTTTTGTCGATGCGATCAGCGACATGCCACAAGCGGTGCTCAGCAATGCACGCGACGGCGATGTGCTCATTTGCATGGGCGCCGGCTCCATCGGGGCTGTACCTGCCCAAGTGGTTGAACTGGGGGGTGCCGCATGAGTGCCTTGCATCTGGGCAAAGTGGCCGTCCTCATGGGCGGGCAATCGGCCGAGCGCGAAGTGTCTTTGATGTCGGGGCAGGGCGTTTTGCAGGCTTTGCGCACTGGGGACGTCGACGCACACGCGTTCGACCCAGCCGATCGTGATTTGGGTGATTTGAAGCGCGAGGGCTTTGATCGGTGTTTCATTGCCTTGCATGGCCGTTATGGCGAAGACGGCACCGTGCAAGGGGCTTTGGAGCTCATGGGCCTGCCTTACACCGGCTCGGGTGTGATGGCCTCCAGCATCGCCATGGACAAAACCATGACCAAGCGGGTATGGCTTGCAGAAGGCTTGCCCACACCCCGCTACGAGTTGGTGCGCCGTGAACATTTGGGTGGTGTGTCCTTGGACGCCTTGGTGGCGAAATTGGGATTGCCCATGATCGTGAAACCGGCCCGCGAAGGCTCGTCGATTGGCGTGACCAAGGTCCTTCAACTGCAAGACTTGCCTGCCGCCTTGGCCGCAGCGGCCCTCTGCGATGCAGACATTCTGTGCGAGCAATGCATCGTGGGCGACGAGGTGACTTGCCCTGTGTTGGGTGAGGGCGACGCAGCCCGAGCCCTGCCGGTCATTCGGATCGTGGCCCCCGAAGGCAACTACGACTACCAAAACAAGTACTTCACCAACGACACGCAATACCTGGTACCCAGTGGCTTGCCTGCTGGCGAAGAAGCCGCCATCGAGGCGCTGGTCGTGAAGGCCTACCAAGTTTTGGGTTGCCGGGGCTGGGGGCGCATTGACGTGATGATCGATGCGGCCACGCGTCAGCCCTATTTGCTGGAAATCAACACCTCGCCCGGCATGACCGGTCACTCCTTGGTGCCCATGTCGGCCAAAGCCGCAGGCATCAGCTACGAAGACTTGTGCTGCCAGTTGTTGGCTTCGGCCACGCTGGACCATGTGCAGGAGGCTCAAGGGTGAAATCCACCATGCCGTTGCCGCTGGACATTCGACTCATGAACATGGCTGCTGCCTCCTTGTTTGTGGTGTTCGTTTTGCTGCTGCTGGGCGGCACGGCTTGGTGGTTGTTGCGCCATCCTGTCTTCGCGATTCAGGCCATCACCGTGCAAGGTGAAGTCACACGCAACAACGCCATCACTTTGCGGGCCAATGTGGTGCCGCAATTGCAAGGCAATTTTTTCACCATCGATTTGAACCAGACCAAATTGGCTTTTGAAGCCGTGCCCTGGGTCAGAGGCGCGGTGGTGCACCGAGATTTCCCCAACCGTTTGCGCACGGTGTTGGTCGAACATGAACCCATGGCTTTGTGGGGCGACGAGAGTGCCAACAAGATGGTGAACCAGCAAAGCCGCGTGTTCGAGGCCAATGTGGAGGATGTCGACATTGACAAGCTCCCACGCTTGAAGGGCCCCGATGCCCAGTCTGCGGCGGTGGTGCAGATGTACCGTCATTTGCTGCCCATTTTTGGCGCGGTGGACATGGGCATCGACCAGTTGGAGTTGACGCCTCGGGGCAGTTGGCGCGTGTTGACCGACCGTGGCGCTTTGTTGGAGTTGGGCCGGGGAACCGAAGCAGAAATGACAGCGCAGTTGCAGGTATTTTTCAAGACGCTTTCGCAAGTGACGGCCCGTTATGGTCGGACACCTAACGCGTTGGCGGGTGCAGATTTGCGACACAAAGACGGTTATGCCTTGCGCTTGCGGGGTGTCACCACGCTGGACACAGATGGCAAGAAAAAGCTTTGAGTGATCAGAGCAAAAGAATGAAACGGAAACGGTGATTCAAATGGCAAAAGAGTACAAAGATCTGGTGGTGGGCTTGGACATTGGCACCTCCAAAGTCATGGCGGTGGTGGCCGAGGTGATGCCCGATGGCGAACTCAAAATCGCCGGTCTGGGCATCGCACCTGGCAACGGACTCAAACGGGGCGTGGTGGTCAACATCGACGCCACGGTGCAAAGCATCCAGCAGGCTTTGAAAGAAGCCGAGTTGATGGCCGATTGCAAAATCACCCGCGTCAATGTCGGCATCACCGGCAGCCACATCCGGGGCATCAACTCCAGCGGCATGGTCGCCATCAAGGACAAGGAAGTCACCCAGGCCGATCTGGCCCGTGTGATGGAAACGGCCCGCGCCATCAACATCTCGACCGATCAGCGTTTGCTGCTCGTGGCGCCGCAAGAGTTCGTGATCGACGGCCAAGAAGTCAAAGAACCCATCGGGATGAGCGGCATGCGCCTCGAAGCCAAGGTGCACATCGTGACCGGGGCACAAAGTGCGGCCGAAAACATCATCAAGTGCGTGCGCCGTTGCGGCTTGGAGGTTGACCAACTGTTGCTCAACCCTCAGTCGTCCAGCTTGGCGGTGCTGTCCGAAGACGAGCGCGAACTGGGTGTGGTGTGTGTGGACATTGGTGCGGGCACGACCGACGTGGCCATTTTTGCCAATGGCTCGATTCGCCACACTGCCGTCATCCCGATCGCAGGTGACCTGATCACCAGCGACATCGCCATGGCATTGCGCACCCCCACCAAGGATGCCGAAGACATCAAGGTGGAAAGCGGTTATGCCAAACAACTGTTGGCCGATCCAGACGCGCAAGTGGAAGTGCCCGGTTTGGGCGACCGTGGCCCACGCATGCTCAGCCGCCAAGCTTTGGCGGGTGTGATCGAGCCGCGCATCGAAGAGATCTTCTCGCTGGTGCACCAAGTCATCCGCGAGTCGGGTTACGAAGAAGTGCTGTCGTCCGGCATCGTGCTCACTGGCGGCAGTGCGGTCATGCCCGGCATGGTCGAGTTGGGCGAAGACATCTTCCTTAAGCCTGTTCGCCGTGGCTTGCCCAAATATTCGGGTGGTTTGGCCGATATGGTCAGCCAGCCCCGCGCTGCAACGGTGATGGGCCTTTTGGAAGAAGCCCGCATGGCCCGTCTGCGGGGATACAAAGTGACGCAAAAGAAGAGTTCGGTGAACAACGCTTTTGGGCGCTTCAAAGACTTCATCGTGGGGAACTTCTGATGAATTGGCAAAAAAGATATCTGGCCAGGGGCAGTCCACCGACTTCACGACCGTGTCGATGTTGACACCCCTTTTCCCCCAAAATGAATTTAGATAAAAAACCTCGGCAACTGCAAACAAATTTAGGAGTATCACCATGACCATCGAAATGATCCAGACAGAAGAATTCAACCAAGGCACGCAAATCAAAGTGATCGGTGTCGGCGGTGGCGGCGGCAACGCCGTGGAGCACATGATCGAGCGCCAAGTTCAAGGCGTTGAATTCGTCTGCGCCAACACCGACGCGCAGGCATTGGCCCGCAGCGCAGCGCACCGATTCATCCAGCTGGGTCAAACCGGTCTGGGCGCTGGCAGCAAGCCAGAAAAAGGCCGTGAAGCCGCCGAAAGCGCCGAAGCCGACATCCGCGCCGCCATCGAAGGCGCACACATGTTGTTCATCACCGCCGGCATGGGCGGCGGCACGGGCACGGGCGCAGCGCCTGTGATTGCGCGCATTGCCAAAGAAATGGGCATTCTGACGGTGGGTGTGGTGACCAAGCCGTTCGAGTTTGAAGGCGGCCGCCGCATGTCCAATGCTGACCTGGGTATGCAGGAACTCGAAGCCAACGTGGATTCGCTGATCGTGGTGTTGAACGAAAAGCTGTTGGAATTGCCCGGTGGCGAAGACATGACCCAAGACGAGGCTTTTGCCCACGCCAACGACGTGCTGAAAAACGCCGTGGGTGGCATTGCCGAGATCATCAATGTGCCCGGCCATGTGAACGTCGACTTTGAAGACGTGCGCACGGTGATGGGCGAGCCTGGCAAAGCCATGATGGGCACCGCCGCTGCCAGCGGCCCAGACCGCGCCCGCATCGCAGCCGAGCAAGCCGTGGCTTGCCCGCTGCTTGAAGGCGTTGACCTGTCGGGTGCCAAGGGCGTGCTGGTGTTGATCAGCGCTGCCAAGGGTTCGCTGAAATTGTCCGAGTCCAAGCAAGCGATGAACACCATCCGTGCTTACGCCTCTGAAAACGCCCATGTGATTTACGGTACGGCCTACGACGAAAGCCTCGGCGACGAGATCCGCGTGACGGTGGTCGCCACTGGTTTGTCCAAAGCCGGTGCACGCCGCACCGCGCCTCCGCTGCAGGTGCTGCGCACCGGCACCGACAACGTGCCTTTCACCATGGGTGGTCAGGATGCGGTTGCTACCGCCGGTAACGCTGCCGCTCCGATGAACAACAGCGGTTTGAATGTGCCCGCTTACTGGCGCAGCAACCGCACGCATGCGGCAGCGCGTGTGGACGGCATGGCCAACGCAGGCATGGACGACATCGAGATCCCTGCGTTCTTGCGCAAGCAAGCCGACTGATCTGCTGATCTGACGGTTATTTCTGGTGCTTTGGGGTCAGACGGGTGAAGGCCTGTCTGGCCCCTTTTTGTGTGTGGCCATGACCGGTTGGGTCACTGAAGAGGGCCGTTGACGTTTGGCCGTCTCGGCGTGTCCCCCGGTGCCGTCGGGCTCGTCGTCGCTTCGCGCCTCAATATCGCCCGCCAGCACCGGGCAACCCACCGAGACTGCGTACCTGTCGTGGCGGTCCTTGTTGACTGCACGCCTAATCCTTTCCCACACTCCCAAATCTCTCGCCAACTAAAATACACGCATGCTCGCTCAACGCACCCTCAAAACCTTGACCAAAGCCGTCGGCGTGGGTTTGCACAGCGGTCAGCGCGTCGAGCTGACCCTGCGCCCCGCAGCGCCGGATACCGGCATTGTGTTTCGCCGGATCGACCTGGCCGAGCCGGTGGACATTCCGGTCAACGCCGAGGCGGTGACCGACACCCGTTTGGCTTCTACCATCTCCGCGGGCCAAGCCAAAGTGCTGACGGTCGAGCACCTGATGTCGGCTTGTGCGGGTTTGGGGATTGACAACTTGTACGTGGACATCACGGCCGAAGAGGTGCCCATCCTGGATGGTTCAGCCTCATCTTTTGTGTTTTTGCTACAAAGCGCGGGCGTGGTGGAGCAGTCTGTGCCCAAGCGTTTTGTGCGCGTGCTCAAACCTGTTGAGGTGTCGGAAGGTGAGGGCGAGAACATCAAGTGGGCGCGTTTGACGCCTTACCACGGCTACAAGCTGAGCTTTGAGATCGATTTTCGGCACCCCGCGGTGGATTCGACCGGGCAGCAGGTGGTGTTTGACATGTCGGACGGCGTGTATGCCCGCGACATCGCCCGCGCCCGCACCTTTGGCTTCACCAAAGACGTGGAGATGCTGCGGGCCAATGGCTTGGCTTTAGGTGGCGGCTTGGACAACGCCATCGTGATGGACGATTACAAAGTCTTGAACACCGATGGTCTTCGATACGACGACGAGTTCGTCAAACACAAGATTCTCGACGCCATGGGCGATTTGTACATTCTGGGCAAACCGCTGTTGGCCGCTTACAGCGCGTTCCGCTCGGGCCACGCCATGAACAACCGCTTGCTGCGCGAGTTGTTGTCCCAGCCCGATGCCTACGAGGTGGTGACTTTCGAGAAGGCCGCGCAAGCGCCCCGCGGCTTTGCCGCCCTGCAACCGGCTTGGTGATGCCGCGCACCACACACCTGCTGTACCTGCACGGTTTTCGGTCTTCGCCCGGTTCGGTCAAGGCCCGCAAAATGGCCGACATCGTGCAACAACAGTACCCGGGCGTGACTTGGTGTTGCCCCCAATTGCCCGCATCTCCCCAGCAGGCCATGGCCTTGTTGCAATCTGGCGCAGCCCATTGGCCGCTTGATCGCATCGCCATCGTCGGCTCTTCTTTGGGGGGCTTTTACGCCGCGTGGCTCGCGCGTGATTGGGGCTGCCCTGCGGTCCTGCTCAACCCGGCGGTGCACCCGGCGCGGGATTTGGCCCAGCACATTGGCGAACACCCGGCCTGGCACGACCCTTCGCAAAAAGTCTTTTTTGATGCGTCGTTTGTGCAAGAGCTGCTCGAGTTGGAGGCGCAGCCTCCAACCCCAAGCCCAGAAGCCCGAACCCTGGCGGTGATCGCCCAAGGTGATGAGGTACTCGATTGGCGAGAAATGCTGGCCCGCCACGGTGGCGGTCAAGTGCGCTTGATCGAGGGCAGCGACCACGCCCTGAGTGATTTCGACCTGTACCTGCCCGAAATACTGGAATTTCTTCGCTTGGCCTGATGGGCTGAGCCTTTCAGCGCGGCGGGGCGTGGGAAAATCACCCGATGTACGCATTATTTGAAGAAGCCGGTAAATTCATGGCCGGTCGCATCTTGTCCGAAGCCGAGGCGTC
Source organism: Limnohabitans sp. 15K (assembly GCF_002778285.1). GTDB lineage: Bacteria > Pseudomonadota > Gammaproteobacteria > Burkholderiales > Burkholderiaceae_C > Limnohabitans_A. The sequence goes on along the minus strand of NZ_NESM01000001.1, from coordinate 1,088,742 downwards.
CGCGCAGGTCGAGCTCGATTCGGGCAAGCGGGTCAAAGTCAAAGCCGCAGCCCTGCTGCTCAAATTTGACAAACCCACCCCAGCCGCTTTGTTGGCCGAGGCCACAGCACTCAGCCAAAGCATCGAGCTGGAGCTGGCTTACGAATTCGCACCCGAGGAAGAATTTGGCTTTGCCGATTTGGCGCAAGACTATTTCAACTCGGCCAGCACGTTGCAGCAAGTCGCTGCCTTGCTGCGCCTGCACGAAGCCCCACATTACTTCCGTCGCGCCGGCAAAGGGCGTTTTCGAAAAGCGCCGGCCGAGATCGTGCAGCAGGCTCTTTTGGCCATCGAGAAAAAGAAACAGGTTCAGGCCCAAATCGAGGCGTGGTCGGCCGAATTGGTGGCGGGCACTTGCCCCGTGCCGATTCGCGAGCAACTGTACAAAATCCTGTTCCGTCCTGACAAAAACACCCCCGAGTACAAGGCTGTGGTCGAGGCCAGCAAGGCCAGCCAAAGGGCGCCTTTGGACTTGCTGCAAAACGCCGGGGCCATCGCTTCGGCTTGGGATTTCCATTGGCAGCGTTTCTTGTTCGATCTGTTCCCCAAAGGCACGGGCTTTCCGGCTTTGCAGGCGCCGGCCATCTTGAACGACTTGCCACTGGCCCCGGTGCAAGCCTTTTCGATTGACGATTCACACACCACCGAAATCGACGATGCCTTGTCGCTGCAAGGCCTGGGCAGCGGCACCGTCACGGTGGGCATCCACATCGCCGCGCCCGGCTTGGCACTCACGCCAGGCAGCGCCATCGACCAACTGGGCCGTACCCGTTTGTCCACCGTTTACATGCCCGGCTACAAAATCACCATGCTGCCCGACAGCGTGGTGCAGGCCTACACCCTGATCGAGGGGCGCGACTGCCCGGCGGTGTCGCTTTACGTCACCTTCAGCGAAGACACTTTGGAAGTGCAAAGTGCCGTCACCCGTTTGGAGCGGGTGCCGATTTTGGTCAACTTGCGCCATGACCAGCTGGACGATCGCATCACACGCGAGTGGTTGGAAGGCGAAGACGGCAGCGACCATGCCGATGTGCCCGTGAGCCGCGCGACGCTAGGGTTCTTCTGGCGTTTGGCGCAAACCCTCAAGGCCCGCCGTGAAGTGGTGCGGGGCAAACCCGAAAACTTCAACCGTCCCGATTACAGCTTCAAGCTCGAACGTGAAAGCAACGAAGCCCCGCCCACGGGCGAAGAGACCGTGGTCATTGGCACCCGCAAACGGGGTGCGCCGCTCGACTTGATGGTGGCCGAGGCCATGATTTTGGCCAACAGCACTTGGGGCCAATGGATGGCCCAACTGGGTGTGCCCGGCATTTACCGCAGCCAAGCCAGCATGGCGCCCGGTGTGAAGGTGCGCATGGGCACCAAGGCGCTGCCGCACGCCGGCATTGGCGTGCCCAGCTACGCCTGGAGCACATCGCCCTTGCGCCGTTACACCGACTTGGTCAACCAGTGGCAAATCATCGCGTGTGCTCAGCATGGCGCGACCGCTGCCTTGGCCGCGCCCTTCAAGCCCAAAGACGCCGAGTTGTTTTCCATCATCAGTGGCTTTGATGCGGCTTATAGCGCCTACAACAGCGTGCAGTCGAGCATGGAACGTTACTGGACACTGCGCCATGTGCAGCAGCAAGGCATTGAAGAGATCGAAGCCAGTTTGGTCAAGGAGATGGGTGGCGGCAGCTGGTTGGTGCGGGCCGACACCTTGCCCTTGATGTTCAGTGTGATGGGCGCACAAGGCCTGATGCGCGGTGCGCGGGTGCGCGTCAAACTGGGTGAGGTGGACCTGATGGCACTCGATGTGCACGGTACGGTGACCGCGCACTTGGATGCCCCGAGCGATGCGGATGCTGTGGCCGCTGATGCGGAAAGCCAAGAGGCCGATGACGACGAGGTCATGGCCGCAGGGCCGCTCACCATCGCCCTTGATTTGTCCGACAGCACACAAAGCGATGGGTCTTGAGGGCGCTTTGTCACCTTTTGGGCTGAAGCAGGCGCTTCAACGCCACACGCTGGTCTGGACCTTGGTCTTTTCCTTAGGGGTGCATGTCGCTTTGATCGCTTGGCGTTTTGCCGACCCCGAGGGCTTTCAGCGGGTTTTTGAAGACACCGCTTTGGAGGTGGTGTTGGTCAATGCCCGCAGTGACACACCGCCTGAGCGTGCACAGGCCATCGCCCAAGTTGATTTGGCAGGGGGCGGTTCAGTGCCGGGCCAGCAACGCGCCAGCTCCCCTTTGCCCCCTTCGGCGGTCCAGGAGCCGGGCACCGACATCGGGGCCATGCAACGTCAAATCGAAGCGCTCAAACTGCAACAAATGCGCTTGCTCACCCAGCTCAAGCAGGAACTGTCCGCCCTGAGCACAGACCCTTCCGGCGAAACCGCCGATGCCCCCGAACGCCAAGCCCGGCAAGAGCGACAGCAGCAATTGGCCCGCCAGTTGGCCCAAATTGAGCCCCAACTCCAGAAAGCCCAAGCCGGTCCGCGCAAACGTTTCATCGGCCCCGCCACTAGGCAAGCGGTCTATGCGCTTTATTACGACAAGCTGAGGCGCACCATTGAGACCCGTGGCACGCTCAATTTTCCGCAGGTGGGTGGGCAAAAGCTGTATGGGCAGTTGACCATGGTGATCACCGTGGACGCGCGCGGGCGCTTGCTTCAAACCGAGGTGGCCAAACCCTCCGGGCAGCCTTTGCTGGACCAGCGGGCGGTGGCGATTGTGCGCAGTGCTGCGCCTTTTGATGGGTTCAGCGCTAACATGCGGCGGCAGGCCGACCAAATTGTGGTGGTCACCCGTTTTCAGTTTTCCAAAGAGGGTACGCTGGACATGCGCATGTTGACCCCAGGCGAGCGCAACCCTGAGGGGCGAAGCAGCCCTTGAAACCCAGAAACAAAGGATGTTGATGCGTGCTTTTGGCCGTTGGTGTGTGCTGGTCTTGTTGGCGGGATTGTGCTTGCAGTTGTTCTTTGCCTTGCGCATCGCCAGCATGGCCGTGTTGGCACCGCAATCCACCAGTTTTGAGCGCTCGCAGATCTGGCAAATTGTGTCCCGACAAGGCCAGTTGCCTTGGCGGCAAGAATGGGTTGATTTGCCCAGCATCTCGCCCAAATTGCAGCGGGCGGTGATCGCTTCAGAGGACGGCTTGTTTGCGCAGCACGGCGGCGTGTGGTGGGAGTCTTTGGAAAAAGCTTGGGAGAAAAACGCCAAAGCCAAAGCCCTGGCCGAGCAACGCGCCCAGCGCCGCCCGGATGGCAAAACCCCACCTGTGAAAATTGTGGGGGGCTCCACCATCACCCAGCAGTTGGCCAAGAACCTGTTTTTGTCGGGCGAACGCACCTTGCTGCGCAAGGGGCAAGAAATGCTGATCACCTTGGCCTTGGAGACTTGCCTGTCCAAACGGCGAATTTTGGAGATTTACCTCAACAGCGTCGAATGGGGGGAGGGTGTTTTTGGGGCTGAAGCGGCGGCGCAACACTATTTCAAAAAGAATGCGGCCCGTTTGAACGACTGGGAGGCGGCGCGTTTGGCCGTCATGCTGCCACGCCCCCGGTATTTTGAGCAGCGGGCCCAATCGGCCTACTTGGCCAGCCAGGCCGAAAAGATCGTGGCCCGCATGGGCGATGTGGTGTTGCCATGAGTTCATTGACCACGGCCACGCCCCAAACTGTGCGCATCCTGGGCATTGATCCGGGTCTGCAGACCACGGGCTTTGGTGTGCTGGACATGACCGGCTCGCGCCTGCAATACGTGGCCAGCGGCGTGATCGAGACCACCCGGGGCGACATGGGTAACTTGCCTGCCCGCTTGAAGGTGATTTACGACGGTATCCGCGAAATCAATGCCCGCTACCAACCCGATGTGGCCTCGGTCGAGATTGTTTTTGTCAACGTCAACCCGCAAGCGACGCTGCTCTTGGGGCAGGCCCGGGGCTGTTGTGTGACGGCGCTGGTGTCTTGCGACTTGCCTGTGGCCGAGTACACCGCCTTGCAGATGAAACAGTCGGTGACCGGCTCCGGTCGTGCCGCGAAGTCGCAAGTCCAAGAGATGGTCAAGCGTTTGCTGCAATTGCCCGTGGTGCCGCGTCAAGATGCGGCCGATGCTTTGGGCATGGCCATCACCCACGCACATGCCAGCCCGTCCATGAACAAACTGGCTGCACAAGGCGTCCTCAACCGCAAAACCCACGGCATGTTCCGCAGCGGACGAAGCCATTGATGCGCTGTCACCGCCGCGGGCTCTAACGCGCCCTGAGATAATCCCACCATGGGTCCCGTCATTCAAACACCGACGCTGCTGCAGCGCATGCGGCATCTGCTCAAGGGCTTCGACGGCCCTTTGGCCTTTGCCGTGTTCATGCTCGCTTGCGCGGGTTTGCTGATCATGTTTTCGTCCGGCTACGACCACGGTACCCGTTTTGTAGACCATGGCCGCAACATGTTGTTGGCTGCCTTCATCATGTTTGTGGTGGCCCAAGTGCCGCCTCAAAAGCTCGTGGCTTGGGCGGTTCCGATCTACACCGTTGGGGTCATTTTGCTGGTGGCGGTGGCGATTTTTGGCGTCACCAAAAAAGGGGCCAGACGCTGGATCAACTTGGGTGTGGTGATTCAGCCCAGCGAAATCTTGAAGATTGCACTGCCCTTGATGTTGGCCGCCTGGTTTCAAAAGCGCGAAGGGCAACTCAGGCCCTTTGACTTTGCCGTGGCGTTGCTGATTTTGGGCATCCCGGTGGGCTTGATCATGAAACAACCCGATTTGGGCACGGCCTTGCTGGTGTTGGCGGCTGGATTGGCGGTGATTTTCTTTGCCGGCCTCAAGTGGCGCTGGATTTTGCCGCCCATCTTTTTGGCCCTGGTGGGCATCGTGGTGCTGGTGCTCATGGAGCCCACCTTGTGCCAACCCGATGTGGATTGGCGCGTGTTGCACGAATACCAACGCCAAAGGGTGTGCACCTTGCTGGACCCCGCGCGTGACCCGCTGGGCAAGGGTTTTCACATCATCCAGGGCATGATCGCCATCGGCTCGGGCGGCTTTTGGGGCAAAGGGTTTATGCAAGGCACCCAAACCCACCTTGAATTCATTCCCGAGCGGACCACCGACTTTATTTTTGCCGCCTACGGCGAAGAGTTTGGATTTGTCGGCGGCTTGTTCCTGATCTTCTGGTTTTTCTTTTTGGTCTACCGGGCTTTGGTCATTGCAAGCAACGCGCCCACCCTCTTCAGCCGCTTGTTGGCGGGCAGCATGGCCATGATTTTCTTCACCTACGCCTTTGTGAACATGGGCATGGTCAGCGGCATTTTGCCGGTGGTGGGGGTGCCCTTGCCCTTCGTCAGCTACGGGGGGACCGCCATGGTCACCTTGGGCCTGGCCTTGGGCATCTTGATGTCGATCGCCCGTTCCAAGCAATGGGTACAAACATGAACAAGTCTGTGTCAGTGGCGGTGGTCGGGGCCGGCAACATGGGTGGCGGCATGTTGGCCCGTTTGCGCATTTTGGGCTGGTCGGTGGGAGTGCATGACAAGGACCCGCAGGCCCAAGCGCAGGCGGTTGCTTTGGGCGCTGTGCCCTTTGACTCGGCCATGCAAGCGGCGCAATCGCTTGCGCCCCATGGGGTGCTTTTGCTGGCCGTGGTCGATGCCGCCCAAACCGACGCCGTGCTGTGGGGAAATGGCGGCCAAGGTGTGGAGGGCGGTGCAGGTCCGCATTTGCAGCCAGGCCAAGCCGTGTTGCTGTGCCCGACCTTAGGACCCGACACCGTGCAGTTGCAAGCCGAGCGGCTGGCGCAGCGCGGTGTGGATTGCATTGACGCCCCCATGTCTGGCGGCCCTGTGAGGGCCCGCGACGGCAGCATGAGCTTGATGGTGGCCTGTTCGGAAGCCGCCTGGCAGCGGCACCAGCATTTGTTGAATGCCTTGAGTGGGCAGGTTTTTCGGGTGGGCACAAGGGCAGGCGATGGTGCCCGCACCAAGTTGGTCAACAACTTGTTGGCTGCGGTGAATTTGGCGGGGGCAGCAGAGGCCATGGCCTTGGCCGAGCGTTTGGGTTTGGACCCGGCGGCCACTTTGTCGGTGGTAGAGGCTTCCAGCGGACAAAGCTGGATCGGCTCAGACCGGATGCGCAGGGCTTTGGCGGGTGACTTTGAGCCTCGCGCGCACGTCAGCCTGTTGGCCAAAGACACGGGTTTGGCATTGCAGGCGGCCGAGGCCGTGGCTTTTGAGCCCGCTTTGGGCCGTTTGGCGCGAGATGTGTTTGCACAGGCCATGGCAGAGGGTTTGCAAGCCCAAGACGACGCGGCCCTCCTCAAATGGACGCGCCAAGCGCGCAGCTGAAACCGCTGGTGTGTTTTGGCCACTGTCCAAATCGGGCAAGGGTCTTGAAGCCTGCCTACAATGTGACCATGATTTCACGCGAACCCACCATCGAACGCTTGGCCACGGCCCGGTCCCTCTTGCTCGAACCCTTTGGTTTGGACGAAACCCACCTGAGCCGGGCGCTGTCCGCCATTCAGGCCCACCAAGTTGACGACGCTGACCTGTATTTTCAGTACACCCGCTCAGAGGGCTGGAGCCTGGAAGAAGGCATCGTGAAGACTGGCAGTTTCAGCATCGACCAAGGCGTGGGCGTGCGGGCCGTGTCGGGTGAGAAAACCGCCTTTGCCTACTCGGACGACATCTCTGAAGCCTCCTTGATGGACGCGGCCATGACAGTGCGCACCATCGCGCAGGCGACTCAAAACAAGCGCATCAAGGTGCCTGCCCGCAAAATTTCGGCCAGCCGCTCGCTTTATCCCTCACTCGACCCGATGTCCACTTTGGACAGCACGGCCAAAGTCAATTTGCTGGGCCGCGTCGAGACCATCGCCCGCGCCAAAGACCCGCGTGTGGTTCAGGTCATGGCCGGATTGGCCACCGAGTACGACGTGGTGATGGTCGCGCGTGCCGACGGCACCTTAGCGGCCGATGTGCGCCCCTTGATTCGTTTGTCGGTCACGGTGATCGCTGAGCAAAATGGCCGCCGTGAGGTGGGCAGTGCGGGCGGCGGTGGTCGCTTTGGCCTGGCCTATTTTGACGACGGCATGGTCGAGAGCTATGTGCAAGAAGCGGTGTCGGCCGCGCTCATCAACCTCGAAGCCCGTCCTGCGCCCGCAGGCGAGATGACGGTGGTGCTGGGCAATGGCTGGCCCGGCGTGCTCTTGCACGAGGCTGTGGGCCACGGCCTGGAAGGCGACTTCAACCGCAAGGGCTCGAGTGCCTTCAGTGGCCGCATCGGCCAGCGCGTAGCGGCCAAGGGCGTCACGGTGCTGGACGACGGCACCATGGCCGACCGCCGTGGCTCGCTGAATGTGGATGACGAAGGCCACGCCAGCCAAAAGAACGTGCTGATCGAAGACGGCATCTTGCGCGGCTACATTCAGGATTCGATGAACGCCCGCCTCATGGGCGTCAAACCCACGGGCAACGGCCGCCGCGAGAGCTATGCGCATGTGCCCATGCCGCGCATGACCAACACCTACATGCTGGGTGGCGACAAGAGCGCCGAAGAAATCGTGGCCAGCATCAAGAAGGGCCTGTACGCCACCAACTTTGCGGGCGGCCAGGTCGACATTACCAGTGGCAAATTCGTGTTCTCGGCCAGTCAGGCGTACTGGGTGGAAAACGGCAAGATCCAATACCCCGTCAAGGGCGCGACCCTGATTGGCAGCGGCCCCGAGTCGCTCAAGAAGATCAGCATGATCGGCAACGACATGAAGCTGGACTCTGGGGTGGGCACCTGCGGCAAGGAAGGCCAGAGCGTGCCGGTGGGCGTGGGTCAACCCACGCTGCGCATCGACGGCCTGACCGTTGGGGGCACGGCCTGAACCTTTTGGATTGGGGCTGCGGGTTTGTCCCCGGTGCGCCCTGTCAGGAACTGTCAACAAGCTGTGCTACATTGAACCCATGTCTTTGCGCTTTGCCTTTTACTTTTTTTATTTTGGATTCTCAGTCCCCGGCGGACGAGAGGCGAGCGCATAAGCACCCGAACATCTCGATACAAACCGCCGGAGCCCCAAAGCCCGGCGGTTTTTTTATGTTTTTTTAAATCCAAGGAGTCCACGATGAATGCCAAAACCACTGCCCCAGAGAGCTGGTATCCCAATGCTGCCGATCGAACAGGCCAGACCGACGACGAACGCATCAAGGACATCACCGTGCTTCCGCCCCCAGAACATTTGATTCGCTTCTTTCCGATTGCCGGCACGGCAACGGAAACACTGATCGCCCAAACCCGCCAATCGATCGCCAAGATCGTGCACGGCAAGGACGACCGCTTGCTGGTCATCATCGGCCCTTGCTCGATTCATGACCCCGCTGCGGCCCTCGATTACGCCCGCCGCCTGAAGCCACTGCGCGACCAATACGCGGACACGCTGGAAATTGTGATGCGTGTGTACTTCGAAAAACCCCGAACCACTGTGGGCTGGAAAGGCCTGATCAACGACCCTTACCTGGATGAAAGCTTTCGCATCGACGAAGGTCTGCGCATCGCACGCCAGCTGCTGATCGAGATCAACCGCCAGGGCCTGCCCGCAGGCAGCGAGTTTTTGGACGTGATTTCGCCCCAATACATCGGCGACCTGATCAGTTGGGGAGCGATTGGCGCACGGACCACCGAAAGCCAAGTGCACCGCGAGCTGGCCTCGGGCTTGTCAGCGCCCATCGGTTTCAAGAACGGCACGGATGGCAACATCAAGATCGCGACCGACGCGATCCAGGCGGCCGCCCGTGGCCACCACTTTTTGTCGGTGCACAAAAACGGCCAGGTCGCCATCGTCCAGACCCAAGGCAACAAGGACTGCCACGTGATTCTGCGCGGTGGCAAAGCCCCCAACTATGACGCCGAGAGTGTGGCCGCGGCCTGCAAAGAACTGGAAGCCGCCAAGCTGCCCGCCACCTTGATGGTGGACTGCAGCCACGCCAACAGCAGCAAAAAGCACGAACGCCAGATCGACGTGGCCAAAGACATTGCCGCCCAAATCAGCGGTGGTTCACGCCAAGTGTTCGGCATCATGGTCGAGAGCCATTTGGTGGACGGCGCCCAGAAGTTCACGCCAGGACAGCACGATGTGGCAAAACTGACCTACGGCCAGAGCATCACGGACGCTTGTATCGGATGGGACGACAGCGAAGGCGTGTTGCAGGTGCTGTCGGATGCGGTGAAGGCGCGCCGCGCCCTCAGCCGTTGATGGCGGCCAACAATTTGGCGTGAATCCCGCCAAAGCCGCCATTGCTCATGCACAGCAGGTGATCACCCGGTTGAACTTGCGCCAAAACCTGCGCAATCACCTCGTCAATGTTGGCACCCACTTGCGCTTTGGTGCCCATGGGCGCAAGCGCGGTGGCGGCATCCCAGTCCAACCCACCTGAGTGGCAAAAGGCCAGATCGGCTTCTTCGAGGCTCCAAGGCAACTGCGCCTTCATAGTGCCCAGCTTCATGGTGTTGCTGCGCGGCTCAAAAATGGCCAAGATGCGCGCCTTGCCCACTTGGCGGCGCAGGCCGTTGACGGTGGTGCGGATCGCGGTGGGGTGGTGGGCAAAGTCGTCGTAGACGGTGATGCCGTTCACCCTGCCGCGCACTTCCATGCGGCGTTTCACGTTCTCAAAGGTGGCCAAGGCATTGGCGGCCGCGGCGGGTGCCACGCCCACATGCTCGGCGGCGGCGATAGCGGCCAAGGCGTTGAGCTGGTTGTGCACGCCGCCAATGGCCCACTGCAATTCGGCCACGGGCTTTCCGGCTTGCAGCACTTTGAAGTGTGAGGGCTCGCCTTCGGCGACAAAGTCACTGACGGTGCTGCCAAAGCTGCGCACTTCGCTCCAACAGCCTTGACCCAACACGCGGGTGAGGCTCTCTTCCAGTCCGTTGACGACCACGCGGCCCGAGCCGGGTACAGTGCGCACCAGGTGGTGGAACTGCCGCTCAATGGCAGCCAAGTCGTCAAAGATGTCGGCGTGGTCGAATTCCAGGTTGTTCAGGATCGCTGTTCGTGGGCGGTAATGCACGAACTTGCTGCGCTTGTCAAAAAAAGCCGTGTCGTATTCGTCGGCTTCGATCACGAAATACTTTCCACCACCCAGCCGGGCCGACACACCAAAGTTGAGCGGCACGCCCCCGACCAGAAAGCCCGGTTGCAAACCGGCTTGCTCCAGCACCCAAGCCAGCATCGAGGTGGTGGTGGTTTTGCCGTGTGTTCCTGCCACGGCCAGAACATGGCGACCTTGCAAGACGTGTTCAGACAGCCATTGGGGGCCGCTGGTGTAGGGCGTGCCAGAGTCCAAAATGGCTTCCATCAAGGGGAACTTGGGGCTGCCGTCGGCCAAACGCGCACGGCTGACCACATTGCCGATCACATACATGTCGGGCTTCAATGCCATCTGATCGGTGCCAAATCCCTCGATCAGATCAATCCCCAAAGCCCGCAGTTGGTCGCTCATGGGGGGGTAAACGCCCGCATCGCAGCCGGTGACCCGGTGCCCGGCTTCGCGGGCCAACGCGGCCAAGCCGCCCATGAAGGTGCCACAAATGCCCAAGATATGTATATGCATGGGGTGAGATTTTAGAGGGGCGCAGAAGCCGTTTTTTGCAGCATGGGCCTCAGGTGTTTTCAGGGGTCCGGCACAATCGTTCACCATGAACAATCTTGCGCTTGAAATTGCTGCCACGGCTGCTCGCTTGGTGGTTGAAGAAGGTTTGTCCTTTGGTCCAGCCAAACACCGCGCCCTCAAAGAGCTGGGCTTGCCCGCTCGAACCGCCTTGCCCACCAATGACGTGGTGGAGAGTGAGGTGCGTGACTACATCGACTTGTTTTGCGCCGACACACAGCCAGGTGAATTGCGGGCCTTGCGCGAATTGGCGCAGCTGTGGATGCAGCGCTTGGCCGAATTTCGCCCGCATTTGGGGGGTGCGGTTTGGCAAGGTTGGGCCACCCGCCTGTGTGATGTGGACTTGGCTTTGTTCTGCGACGATCCCAAATCGGCCGAAATCGCCCTGATCAACCAGAACCAGCACTATGAAGTCCAAACCGTGCGCGGCCTGCACGGGGACGATGTCGATGTGCTGAGTTTGCACAGTTTTTGCCAGCCTTTGAACGAGGATGTGGGCGTGCACCTGCGCATTTACGACTTGGACGATTTGCGCGGTGCGCTTTTGCCCGATACCCAAGGCCGTTCGCCACGAGGCGATTTGGCGGCCCTTGAGCGTTTGCTGGCGGCATGAAAGACAATCTCAATATGAACAATCCAAGCTCTGGCGCTTCTCGGCGCAATTTGGTTTTAGGGGTGGGCGCTGCAGCGGCCGTGGCGGGTGTGGGCATGGCCTTGCGGCGTTTTGAGCCCCAGGCGGTGGCCAAAGCCGAAAGCCACCCGGTTTGGGATCAACAATTTGAGACCCCTGCAGGCACAGGTCTGACGATGGGCAGTTTCAAGGGCAAGCCATTGCTGCTCAACTTTTGGGCGACGTGGTGCCCACCTTGCATCGAAGAGTTGCCCATGATCCAAGCCTTCTGGCGTGAAAATGCTGCCAACGGTCATCAAGTGGTGGCCTTGGCCATTGACCAGCCCAGTGTTGTTCGCCGATTTTTAGAGCGGCAACCCTTGGGCTTTCCGGTGGGTTTGGCCGGTTTGGAGGGGACGAATTTGGCCAAGTCGCTGGGCAATGCCGCCGGCGGCTTGCCGTTTACGGTGTTTTTCAAGGCAGATGGCAGCATTTGGCGTCAAAAGATGGGGCAACTGACGCTGGACGATTTGTTGCAATGGCGTACTGCCACGGCTTGAAGGCATTGGCCACTTCAAGGGTGCTGGATCAGCGCTGTGGGGGTGTGGTGCACCCTTAAAAAGTCGTGCCATGTGACTTCGGTGGGGACGCGTAAAGTCAATTTTGGGGGTGTTTGCTGAAATTTGGTGTAAATTAGCCGCATTACATGTGCTCTAAGCCTCGGAGGATTTATGGATTTGCGCAAACTCAAAACACTGATTGACTTGGTGTCCGATTCGAACGTTTCGGAACTGGAAATCACCGAAGCCGAAGGCAAAGTTCGCATTGTCAAAAGCATGGGTGTTGCCGCGCCGGTGGTGATGCAGCAAGCTGCTCCTGTGGCGATGGTCGCCTCACCCGTGCCCGCAGCGGTGGTGTCTGATGTGCCCGCCGCGCCTGTGGTGCCCGCTGGGCATGCCGTCAAATCCCCCATGGTGGGCACCTTCTACCGTTCGTCCAGCCCGGGTGCTGCGCCTTTCATCCAAATTGGCTCGGTCGTCAAAGAGGGCGTCACCTTGTGCATCATCGAAGCGATGAAGATCCTCAACGAGATCGAGTCCGACAAGGCCGGAACCGTGACACAGATCTTGTGTGAAAACGGTCAGGCCGTGGAATACGGTCAGCCTTTGTTCATCGTCGAATAAGCCAACGGGGATTTCATGTTCAAGAAAATCCTGGTGGCCAACCGCGGTGAGATCGCTTTGCGTATCCAACGTGCGTGCCGAGAGTTGGGCATCAAAGCCGTGATGGTTTACTCCGAGGCCGATAAAGAAGCCAAATACGTGAAATTGGCCGAAGAAGCCGTGTGTATCGGTCCTGCGGCCTCGTCGCTCAGCTACCTCAACATGCCGGCCATCATTTCGGCAGCCGAGGTGACCGACGCCGAAGCCATTCACCCCGGTTATGGCTTTTTGAGTGAAAACGCCGACTTTGCCGAGCGCGTCGAAAAAAGCGGTTTTCAGTTCATCGGTCCGACCCCAGAGTCGATCCGCATCATGGGTGACAAGGTCTCGGCCAAGCAAGCCATGATTCGAGCGGGTGTGCCTTGTGTTCCCGGTTCTGAGGGTGAGTTGCCCGACGACCCGGTTCAGATTCGCCGCATTGCAAAATCGGTGGGTTACCCCGTGATCATCAAGGCCGCGGGCGGTGGTGGTGGTCGCGGCATGCGTGTGGTGCACACCGAAGCCGCTTTGGTCAATGCGGTGCAAATGACCAAAGCCGAAGCCGGCGCTGCCTTTGGCAATCCTGCGGTCTACATGGAAAAATTCCTGCAGAACCCGCGCCACATCGAGATCCAGATTCTGGCCGACAAGTTCAAGAACGCGGTCTATCTGGGGGAGCGCGATTGTTCGATGCAACGCCGTCACCAAAAAGTGATCGAAGAAGCGCCGGCACCCGGCATCCCCCGCAAACTGATCGAAAAGATTGGCGAGCGCTGCGTGGCCGCTTGCAAAAAAATCGGTTACCGCGGTGCGGGCACCTTTGAATTCTTGTTTGAAAACGGTGAGTTTTATTTCATCGAAATGAACACCCGCGTCCAGGTGGAGCACCCGGTGACCGAATGGGTCACAGGCGTCGACATCGTCAAAACCCAGATCATGGTGGCGGCAGGCGAAAGACTGCCCTTCACCCAGCGGCAAATTCAAATTCGAGGCCATGCCATCGAGTGCCGCATCAACGCCGAAGACCCGTTCAAATTCACGCCTTCGCCCGGTCGTGTCACGTCGTGGCACATGCCCGGGGGGCCTGGTGTGCGTGTGGACTCGCATGTGTACAACAACTATTTTGTGCCACCGAATTACGACTCGATGATCGGCAAATTGATTGTGCATGGGGACACCCGCGAGCAGGCCTTGGCCCGCATGCAAACGGCCTTGAACGAGACCGTGATCGAGGGCATCAACACCAATGTGCCTTTGCACCGTGAGTTGATGGTGGACGCCAAGTTCATGCAAGGCGGCACCAACATCCATTATCTGGAACACTGGCTGAGCCAGCACAAGCGTTAAACCCCTATGTTTGAACTGAGCTTGCTGTGTCCCGAAGACCGGGTTGACCTTCTGAGCGATGCGCTCGACGCCTTGGATGCTTTGAGTGTCTCGGTGGAAGATGCCGATGCACAAACACCTGCTGAGCAAGCCTTGTTTGGTGAGCCCGGCATGCCGCCGCCCAAAGACGGTTGGCAGCGTTCGCGCATGGTCGCTTTGTTTGCCCAAGAGGCCCAAGCCCAAGAAGCGGTCGCCTTGTTGTCCGCGCAAGACTTCTTTGAGGGTTGCCAAATACTGGGTGTGCAAGTGCTGGCTGACCAGGATTGGGTGCGTTTGACCCAGTCGCAGTTCGCCCCAGTTGAGATCACCCCTGATTTTTGGATTGTGCCCACTTGGCATGAGCCGCCTGCGCAAGCGCGGCAAATCATCCGACTGGACCCCGGTTTGGCTTTTGGTACCGGCACACACCCCACCACACGCATGTGCTTGCGTTGGATTGCGCGGCATGGGGTCCAAGACCAGCGGGTGTTGGACTACGGATGTGGCTCGGGCATTTTGGCCATTGGGGCTGCCAAGTATGGTGCCACGCAAATCGATGCGGTGGACATTGACGATGCGGCCGTGACCTCCACCGAGTTGAACGCACAAGCCAACAACGTGCGTTTGCAAGCCGGTCTGCCCGACAAAGCGCAAGGCCTGTACCAAACGGTTTTGGCCAACATTTTGGCCACACCACTCAAGGTTTTGGCCCCCCTGCTGTGCGCCCATGTGGCGCCCACCGGGTCCTTGGTGCTGGCCGGCATTTTGGAGCGACAGGCCGACGAACTCAAGGCCGCTTATGCGCCTTGGCTTGCACTTGAAGTGGCTGACAGCGAAGATGGCTGGATTTTGATGACCTCCACATCGCCAGTGGCTTCGTCCATTTCGTCCTGATCATTGGCAACCCCCCTTTGATGTGGGCCACTGCACCATGACTTGGATAACCCGCTGCCCCGTTTGCGCTGTGACTTACAGGGTGGTGCCTGATCAGCTGAAAGTGGCGCAAGGCTGGTTGCGATGTGGGCAATGCCAAGAGGTCTTTGACAGCAAAGGTTTGGTCGTGGATTGGCCATTGGAGTCTCACAAAACCGAGCCCATCGCTGAACCTGAAGTTCCTGCAGACCGCTTGGACATTGACGATTTTCTCAAGCAAGAAGACAAGTCCGCGCTGCAAACTCCGGTGTCTGCTTTTGAAGAAGCCTTGTCGACCTTCAAACCCTTGCCTTTGATGCCGACCACGACGGCGGCTGCGCCCGAAGTCTTTGGGGTTCCCTTGGGTGCCTTGATCGCACACGATCAAGTCCCTGAGGATCAGGCGCCAGCTTTGCCACCCTCTGCACCGCCTTGGTGGCCGAAGGTCTTGGTTTTGAGTTTGGTACTGATGCTTGCATTGCAATGGATGGTGGCTGGGCGTTACCTGTTGGTCGCGGCTGAGCCGGCTTTGGCTCAGCCATTGCAGATCTTCTGTCGCCTGATGGGCTGCGAGATGGAGCCACCGCCTGTGCGCAACGGGGTTGTGATTGAGAGCTCCAGCATGACGCCACAAGAGGGGGGTCTGTTGCTGCTCTGGTCGGTGCGCAATGTGACCACCCAGGCTTTAGAAATGCCCGCATTGGAGTTGACGTGGCTGGATGCGCAGGACAAATCCCTGGTTCGTCGGGTTTTGCGGCCTACTGAACAAGCTGCGCCTTCTGCTTTGGCCGCAGGTCAAATTTGGAGTGGCCAGTTGCAACTGCTGCCCGCTGAAGGCTTGCAACCATTGGGTTACCGACTGGTGAGCTTTTACCCCTGATTTTTGAGGTACCAACCCGGTACCGAGCTGAGCAACTTGCACAAAAAAGCCCAACACTGTTGCCAGTGTTGGGCTTTGCGCTACGTGCGTCGAACGATGTTGAATCAGGGCTTGGCGGCCGAAGGAAACGGCCACGCAGCTTGGGGATTCAGCGTTGTTTGTGCAGCGGGGGCAGCGGGTGCTTTGGATGCCTTCTTTGCAGCAGGCTTTTTGGCTGGAGCTGCTTTTTTAGCTGGAGCGGCTTTTTTGGCTGCTGGCTTTTTAGCGGCTGCTGCTTTAGGAGCGGCTTTTTTAGCTGGAGCTGCTTTTTTAGCTGGAGCGGCTTTTTTGGCTGCTGGCTTTTTAACGGCTACTTTTTTAGCTGCTGGCTTTTTGGCTGCAACAGCTTTTTTGGCTGGAGCGGCTTTTTTAGCAGCAGGCTTCTTGGCTGCAGCTACTTTTTTAGCGACAGGTTTCTTGGCCGCGACGGCCTTCTTTGCGGGAGCAGCTTTTTTTGCCGCTACTTTTTTTGCAGTTGCCATGATTTTCTCCTTGATCAAGTTGAGAACTCAACGGAAAGGGAACGCTTGGTGCTTGTTGGATTGCACAAAGCGATCCATGGTGCTGAGGAAGCCCTCAACACCATGAACGCGGGAAAGCCACAACTCACAATACCCGAAGGCATTGCAAACTGTGGCTTGAAGAGGGGTTGCATTGAAGGGGTGTTCAGAAGATCAGTCCCAGGACAAAGCCCCGCCAGTTTGGTACTCGATGACCCGGGTTTCAAAGAAATTGCGTTCTTTCTTCAGGTCAATCATTTCGCTCATCCAGGGGAAAGGATTTTCTTCGTTGGGGAAGAGGGCCTCTAAACCAATCTGGGTGGCACGGCGGTTGGCGATGTAACGCAAATAGCCTTTGAACATGGACGCATTCATGCCCAGCACGCCACGCGGCATGGTGTCTTCGGCATAACGGTATTCCAACTCCACGGCGTGCAGGAAGAGTTCTTTGATTTCTGCTTTGAATTCGGCGGTCCACAACTGGGGGTTTTCGTGCTTGATCGTGTTGATCATGTCAATGCCGAAGTTGCAGTGCATGGATTCGTCGCGCAGGATGTACTGGTACTGCTCAGCGGCACCGGTCATCTTGTTTTGACGGCCCAGGGCCAAAATTTGTGTGAAGCCGACGTAGAAGAAAAGACCTTCCATCAAGCAAGCAAACACGATCAAGGACTTGAGCAGCGTTTGATCGGCTTCGAGCGTGCCTGTCTTGAAGTTGGGCTCCATGATCACGTTGATGAACGGGATCAGGAACTCGTCCTTGTCACGGATGGATTTGACTTCGTTGTAGGCGTTGAAAATCTCACTCTCGTCCAAGCCCAATGACTCTGTGATGTATTGGTAAGCGTGGGTGTGGATCGCTTCTTCGAAGGCTTGGCGCAACAAAAACTGACGGCACTCGGGTGCCGTGATGTGGCGGTAAGTGCCCAAGGTGATGTTGTTGGCCGCCAAAGAGTCTGCGGTCACAAAGAAGCCCAAGTTGCGCTTGACCATCCGGCGCTCATCTTCGGTCAGACCGTTGGGGTCTTTCCACAAGGCAATGTCACGGGTCATGTTGACTTCTTGCGGCATCCAGTGGTTGGCGCAAGTGGCGAGGTATTTTTCCCAAGCCCATTTGTACTTGAATGGCACCAGTTGGTTGACGTCGGTCTGGCCATTGATGATGCGTTTGTCTGCCGCATTCATGCGACGGGGAGCGGCTGTAGCTGATGCGGCAGCCGGCGCTGCGGTGGCATCAGCGCCAGTGAATGAAGGCATCACTGAAGGTGATGCGGGTTTGACTTGATCGTCCCAGGACAACATAAAAAATTCCAGTTCTCAAATTATGAAAGCAAGCGTGAGAAATTCAAAGAAACGATGCACTATTTCGATGTGTAAACACACGAAGTGTTGTGCAATTGCATCGCACTTGGCTTGTCACAGCAAAGTGCAATGCTTTTCAAATCACTGACAAGCTTCGCAGCCGACGTCGTCGATGGCGACAAACTTGACGTCGGTCGCAGGTGATGTGTTCATGGCCGCTTGAGTTGCTGCCGCAGAAGTCTCCGCAGCGTTCATGCCCGAAGACGAAACAGCATTGTGCGAGCCCGAATTCACAGTGGACTTTTCAACTTGCGTCGCGCTGGATGTACGCAGGTAGTAGGTGGTTTTCAGGCCACGCAACCAAGCAAGTTTGTACGTGTCATCGAGCTTTTTGCCCGACGCACCAGCCATGTAAATGTTGAGCGATTGCGCTTGGTCGATCCATTTCTGGCGACGTGCAGCAGCTTCGACCAGCCAAGTGGTTTCGACTTCAAAAGCGGTCGCGTACAAGGCTTTGATTTCTTGCGGCACACGGTCGATGGGGCGTAATGAGCCGTCGAAGTGCTTCAGGTCCATGACCATGACGTCGTCCCACAGGCCCAAGCGCTTCAAGTCACGCACCAAGTAGCCGTTGATCACAGTGAATTCGCCCGACAAGTTCGACTTGACCGACAGGTTGCCAAAGCACGGCTCGATGGAGGCATCCACACCGATGATGTTGGAGATGGTGGCGGTGGGTGCAATGGCCACGCAATTGGAGTTGCGCATGCCGTCTTTGGCAATTTTCTGGCGCAGCGAGTCCCAATCCAAGGTAGAGGAACGGTCCACTTCGACATAACCACCACGCTCTTTTTCCAGCAGTTTGAGCGTGTCCAAGGGCAATATGCCTTGGTCCCACAAAGAGCCTTTGTAGCTGGCGTACTGGCCACGTTCTTTGGCCAGCTCGGTGGAGGCCCAGTAAGCGTAGTAGCAAATCGCTTCCATCGACTGGTCAGCGAATTCCACGGCGGCCTGAGAGGCATAAGGCGTACGCATCTCGTACAACGAGTCCTGGAAACCCATCAAGCCCAGGCCCACAGGGCGGTGGCGCATGTTGGAGTCACGGGCCTTTTTGACGGCGTAGTAGTTGATGTCGATCACGTTGTCCAGCATGCGCATCGCGATCGTGATGGTTTTCTTCAGCTTGTCGTGGTCCAGGACTTTGCCGTTGGCACCGTCTTTGAGGTGACGCGACAGGTTCACTGAGCCCAAGTTGCAGACGGCGGTCTCGGTATCGCTGGTGTTCAGTGTGATCTCGGTGCACAGGTTGGACGAGTGCACCACGCCAACGTGCTGCTGCGGCGAGCGCACGTTGCAGGGGTCTTTGAACGTGATCCAAGGGTGGCCGGTTTCAAAGAGCATCGACAGCATCTTGCGCCACAGGTCGGTTGCCGGCACGGTTTTGCTGGGCTTGATCTCGCCGCGCTCAGCCTTTTGCTCGTAAGCCACGTAGGCTTTTTCGAAGGCCAGGCCGAACAGGTCGTGCAAGTCGGGCACATCGGAGGGGGAGAACAAGGTCCAGCTGCCTTTTTCCATGACGCGGCGCATGAACAGGTCGGGGATCCAGTTGGCCGTGTTCATGTCGTGCGTGCGGCGGCGGTCGTCGCCTGTGTTCTTGCGCAGCTCCAGGAATTCTTCGATGTCCAGGTGCCAGGTTTCCAGGTAGGCGCAAACCGCACCCTTGCGCTTGCCACCTTGATTGACCGCCACGGCGGTGTCGTTGACCACTTTCAGGAATGGCACCACACCTTGCGATTCGCCGTTGGTGCCTTTGATGTGGGCACCCAAGGCGCGCACAGGTGTCCAGTCGTTGCCCAAGCCACCCGCAAATTTAGACAGCAAGGCGTTTTCCTTGATGGCGTCGTAGATGCCGCCCAGATCGTCGGGCACGGTGGTCAGGTAGCAGCTCGACAGTTGCGAGCGCAAGGTGCCGCTGTTGAACAGGGTCGGCGTGGAGGACATGAAGTCGAACGAAGACAGGATTTCGTAGAACTCAATGGCCCGGGCTTCCCGGTTGATCTCATTGAGCGACAGGCCCATGGCCACGCGCATGAAGAAGGCCTGGGGCATTTCGATGCGGGTTTTGCGGACGTGCAGGAAGTAACGGTCGTACAAAGTTTGCAGGCCCAGGTAGTCGAACTGCAGATCACGTTCTGGCTTGAGGGCTTCTGCCAATTGCTTCAGGTCGAACTGAAGGAGTTTTTCGTCCAGCAGGTCGTTGTCCACGCCCTTTTTGATGAATTGTGGGAAGTAATTGACATACGCCTCTGCCATTTGGCTCTGGGGGACTTCCTTGCCCAGAATTTCCTTGGCGATGGTGTGCATCAGCAAACGCGCGGTCACATAGGTGTAGTCCGGGTCTTTTTCGATCAGGGTACGCGACGCCAAGATGGACGCTTTGTACACCTCTTCCATGGGCACGCCGTCGTACAGGTTGCGCATGGTTTCGGCCACGATGGGCTCGGGTTTCACGTCTTGGCCAAGGCCAGCACAGGCATTGACCATGAGCGATTTGAGGTAATCGAGGTCCAGAGCCACGCGTTGGCCCCCGTCGATCACATGCAAGCTGGGGCTGCTGGGCTGCGGTGCGGACTCTTGCTGGTGCTGTGTACGCTCTTGGGTGCGGCGCTCACGGTAAAGCACATAAGCACGAGCGACTTCGTGGTTGCTGCTGCGCATCAGGCCCAGTTCAACCTGGTCTTGCACATCTTCAATGTGGAAAGTACCGCCACCAGGACGTGATCGGACCAAAGCGCGGACCACGTTTTGGGTCAATTCTTCGACCACTTCACGCACGCTGGCAGACGCTGCGCCTTGGGTACCATGCACCGCCAAAAAGGCTTTCATCAAGGCCACGGCGATCTTGTTCGGCTCAAACGGGACCACGGCGCCGTTGCGGCGAATGATCTGGTAATGGGCCAGCGCTTGCAGGCTGGGCGTGCCATTGGAGGCCGCTTCTGGCTGGTGCAGCATAGCGGGAGATGAGGCCGTGATGTTCAGGTCTGTTTGCATGGTCATTTCTGTGATTTTTATGTGGTCTGGGGGTCTGGGCGAAGCACTCAAATCCGTGCTTTGTTCAATTGTGAAAATTTGTAAGAGACACTATATCTGGTGTCTGGCATCAGCACAAGCCACTACAGGTAGTGTACCGGGCAGTTTTGTCACTTTGTTGGCGCTGCACCAAATTATTCTGTGACCGCGGCTTGTGCTGTACGTTTTCATCTTCTGAAAATGTCGCTTGGAAGGCCTGATTTGAAGGGCTTTGAACTGGGTATTTCAAGCCAGATGGGGCTTGCCAAGCACTTTCTTGCGCGGCGGCTTGATGGCATGGGACTGTCCGGAATCTGTTGGGTTCGCCATCCCGTTGCCAGTGGGGCGGGAGCACCGGAATGTCGGCCGCCCACATTTTTTTGGCGCATGGCCAAATTCGGTGTTCAGGGGAATGTCTGGGGCGCAAAGTCCAACAGCTTTTGCAGGCGTGCCCATTCAAAGCCGGGCCCCGGGTCCCTTTTCCGACCGGGGGCAATGTGCTCATGCCCGGCCACATGCGCTATCGGGTAGTTTCGCTTCAAGTCTCGGCACAATTGAGCCAAGCATTGGTATTGGGCGTCTTCAAAGGTCTCGCCCTCCAGTCCCTCCAATTCGATGCCCACTGAATCGTCGTTGCAATGGCTTTTGCCTCTGTATTGAGAGGCTCCGGCGTGCCAGGCACGGTCGTCGCAGCTGACAAATTGCCAAAGTGAGCCGTCGCGCCGGATGAAGAAATGGGAGGACACCTCCAAGCCCCGAATGCTTTGGAAGTAGGGGTGCGCATCCCAGTCGAGTTGGTTGGTGAACAGGCGCTGTACCGCATCGCCACCATATTGACCTGGGGGCAAGCTGATGGAGTGGACCACGATCAGGTCAATGCAAACGGCCGCAGGACGTGGCCCAAAATTAGGCGAAGCCAAACGCTGTGCTTGGGGGTGCCAGCCTTGGTGCCAAAGCGCAGGGGTGGACTCGGAAAACATGGGGCCGAGCGGGGAGATTCAGACAGGGTTGCGGTCTTGCGCGACAGTCCGGTGGTCGGTGCTGCAATAAAGGCCTTTTTGGCCAGAGACGGCTTCTTCTTGCGGTAAGTGAATGCCGCAATGGGCGCAAGTGATCATCTCGGACGGCGAGGATGAGGCTGGTTTCTGGGGTGTTTGAGGTGGTTTGGGCGCTCGGCCACGCTTGACCGCCCAAATAACGACCAACACCAACAACAAGATCAGCAGGTATTTCATCCCAAGCGCCCCAGCATGATTTCCATGACAAATCGGGAGCCTGCATAAGACAGGAGCAACAAACCCGCGCCGATGTAGAGCACCCGGACGGCCCGACGGCCGCGCCAGCCCCATTTGCTGCGACCCACCAGCAAAACCGCAAAAGTCAGCCAAGACAGCAAGGCGAAGACAGTTTTGTGGTCCCAGCGCCAGCTGCCTTGCCCTTGGCCATACAGCGCATCACCGAACAAGACGCCAGCCACCAAAGTGGCGGTCAGCAGCAAGAAACCGGCCACCACGAATCGGAATGTCAGCCGCTCAAGCGTCAACAGGGGCACGCCACTGCTGGCATTGTGGGCTTGGCGGATATCCCTTTCAGCGCGGGTCATCATCCAGGCATGCACCACGGCAGAGCCAAACATGCCGTAAGCGGACAAGCCCAAAGCCCAATGCAAAGGCAGCCAGGCTGAGGCTTGCGAGTGCAGTGGCGTTCCCGGAAAAAACCAAGCCAGAACCACGGCCAGTGCCCCCAGGCTGCCCATGACCCAGCGGGCTGTGAACTTGGGGAAAAACTGGCTCTCTAATATGTAGGCACTCACCACCAGCCATGCCGTTGCAGAAATTGCAGGCGCAAAGCCAAAACGCACAGGCCCCACCAGCAGGCTGAGCAAGGCCACGGCATGGGCAGCCCATGCCAACCACAAAAGTCGACGGGCATGTGTGTGGTGCAGGCGATCCCCAATGAGTGCAGGCAAGCCATAAGCCAAAGCCGCCAGAGCGGTGGCGGGCAGCATCCAAAATGGGGGACTCGCTAAAATCATAGGTCCGAGTTTAGCCTTTCAGGTGCAGCCACAGGGGCTTCGCCAACCTGTTGAACCGGTTTTTTCTGGATTTGCCCATGGCCTCCGCTCTGACCGACAAACTTTCACGCCTCGTCAAGACCCTCAGCGGGCAGGCCCGCATCACCGAATCGAATGTGGCCGACATGCTGCGCGAGGTGCGCATGGCCTTGCTCGAAGCCGACGTGGCACTGCCGGTGGTGCGAGATTTCATTGCCCGTGTGAAAGACAAAGCCTTGGGCCAGGAAGTCATGGGTTCTTTGAAACCTGGCCAAGCGCTGGTGGGTGTGGTCAACCGTGAGCTGGTGGCCACCATGGGCGAGGGGGTGTCGGACATCAACCTCGCCGCGCAACCCCCCGCCGTGATTTTGATGGCCGGTTTGCAAGGTGCCGGTAAAACCACCACCACCGCCAAGCTGGCCAAACACCTGATTGAAAAGCGCAAGAAAAAAGTGCTGACCGTTTCGGGTGACGTGTACCGTCCCGCCGCCATCGAGCAGCTCAAAACCGTGACCGCGCAAGCTGGTGCCGAATGGTTCCCCAGCTCGCCCGACCAAAAGCCGATCGACATCGCCCGCGCCGCCATCGATTACGCCCGCAAGCACTTTTTTGACGTGTTGCTGGTCGACACCGCCGGTCGCTTGGCAATTGACGAAGCCTTGATGGCCGAGATTCAAGCCTTGCACGCCGAGCTCAAGCCTGTGGAAACCCTGTTCGTGGTGGACGCCATGCAGGGTCAGGATGCGGCCAACACGGCCAAAGCCTTTGGCGCAGCTTTGCCACTGACGGGCATTGTGCTGACCAAACTCGATGGCGATTCTCGTGGTGGTGCGGCCTTGTCGGTGCGCCAGATCACGGGCGTGCCCATCAAGTTTGCGGGCACCAGCGAAAAAATTGACGGCCTGGAAGTGTTCGACGCCGAGCGCCATGCAGGCCGTGTGCTGGGCATGGGCGACATTGTGGCCTTGGTGGAGCAGGTCACCGCAGGTGTGGACATGGAGGCCGCGCAAAAATTGGCGGCCAAGGTGAAAAGCGGTGGTAGTTTCGATCTCAATGACTTCTTGGCACAGATTCAGCAGATGAAACAAATGGGCGGATTGTCGAGCCTGATGGACAAATTGCCTTCGCAGATGACCGCCAAGGCAGGGGCCATGGACATGGACAAGGTCGAAAAAGACATCGGCCGCAAGCAAGGCATCATCCACAGCATGACGCCCAAAGAGCGCAGCAAGCCCGAGATGATCAAAGCCACACGCAAGCGCCGCATCGCAGCAGGCGCAGGTGTTCAGGTGCAGGACGTGAACCGCATGCTCAAGGAGTTTGAGCAAATGCAGGACATGATGAAAAAAATGTCTGGCGGCGGCATGATGAAAATGATGAAGCGCATGGGCGCCATGAAAGGCATGATGGGCGGCGGCGGGGGCTTCCCCGGCATGCCGCGCTGATTCAGTACTGGCTTGCAGGCAGCGTGACCCGCAGGCCGTCCAGTTCGGGTGTCAGTTCAATCTGACACGACAAGCGGCTGCCCACCTCGCGCGTTTGGGCGGTGAAGGCCAGCATGCCGTCTTCGTCGCTCGAAACGGGCGGCAGTTTGCCTAGCCAGTCGCCATGCACCACCACATGGCAAGTGGCGCAAGTCAGCAGCCCACCGCAATCGGCCTGGATGCCCGTCAAGTTGGCATCGACTGCGGCCTGCATCAGGCTTTGGCCGGGCTGGACTTGCAAAGTGTGCTCGGCTTGTGACGGGTCATGGGGTTGCAGGTGGATCGTGATCATGTAAGTGCGGTATGAAGTTGCTTATTCAAATGCGCCCGAAATATTCACGCTTGTGAAATTCCAGTGCGTCCTCGGCTTGGGCCGAGCGCTGGTGCTCGGCCAGTTTGATGGTGCTGTAGTAATCGACAAAGGGCTGCCCCAAAGCCTCGCACAAGATCGCGTCTTGCTGCAGTGCAAGCACCGCATCGGCCAAAGACGTCGGGATGGACGCGCCCCCTGCGGCGTATGGCGTTTCGCTGGCTTGCGGCGCTTGCAGTTGTGCATCCACGCCCGAGAGCCCTGCATGGATTTGCGAGGCCATGTACAGATAAGGATTGGCCGCAGGCTCGCCCAATCGGTTTTCAATGCGGGTGGCCTTGTCGCCGGGTTCACCGATCACGCGCAGCATGGCACCCCGGTTGTCACGGCCCCACAAAATCGAGTGCGGCGCCATGGCGTTGGGCCTGAAACGCCCATAGCCATTACTGGTGCTGGTGCACAGGGCCGTGAGAGCCGGTGCGTGCGCCAGCAAACCCGCCAACCATGACGCACCCACATCGCTCAGCACCTGCCGCGCATCCAGCGTACCGACACCCGGTGCCGCTTCATCGCGCATGAACACATTGCGGCCGGTGGCCAACGCACAAACCGACTGGTGCAGGTGCCAGCCGCTCGACATGATGTGCTCAAACGGTGGGCGGCACATGAAGGTGGCGTGGTAACCGGCGCGGCGCAGAGCCTGGCGCGTGGCGTTGCGAAACAGCACCATGTGGTCGGCAGCCGTCAGTACGTCGCTCACATCAAACACCGCTTCCACCTGGCTGGGGCCCAGTTCAATTTCGAGCGAAATCAGCGGCAGGCCCAGGGCTTGGGCGGTGCGCTGCACGATGCGCAGCGGCTCTTCTGCCCGGTCAAACCAGCCTTCGGTCAACAGGTTGTAGCCTGGGTGGATCAGGCTGACTTCGGGCGCGGGGCCGGGCCAAGCGGCTTGGCTGGGGTCCAGGTCTGCACCGTGCAGCGGGTTTTTGATGCGGTAGATGTGGAATTCGACTTCCAGCCCGCAGCGCATCTGCCAGCCGCGATCGGTCAGGCGCTGCACGGCCTGCTGCAACACATGGCGCGAATCGAGCGGCACGATGCGCCCGTCTGCCAAGTAGGGTTGGCACTGCAACCAGCCGGTTTTCTCGGTCCAGGGCAGCACCTGCCAGCTGGCCGGGTCGGGCATGAGCGTGAAATTGCTGGCCCCGGCAAAGCCGGGCAGGGTCTCTTGAATGCCCGGCTCGAACACCTTGAAGGCGGTGCGGTCCGAGCTGTCTTTGAGCAGCAAGGTGCTGACCATGCCGATGCCATTGGCCAATGCCTGGCGCAGCTGCGAAGCCACGATGGTTTTGCCGCGCACCACACCGTGCAGGTCACACCAGCCCAGGCGGATCAGCTCGATGCCCGAGGCCTCCACCTGCCTCAACAATTGCTCGCAAGCGGCTTCACGTTCGCGGCTGTGCAGGCCGCAGCGCTCAGCGAAGCTCATGCCGCGCTCGTGTCGGCTGAAGCGGCCACATCACCCGGAAGTGCCGCGTCCCACGGTGCGCCGCTGCGCTTGGCATCACAAGCCTCGCGCCACCACTGCGGCCACTGACCACTGGGGGCGATGCCGTCCACCGTGTCGGGGCCCACGCGCTGGCTGGCCACAGCCGTTTGCGCAAAGCCGGGCGGCAAGCCACCGGCCTGCACCGTCTCGATGGCTTTGAGCAAGACGCGCCGGTTCGCCATGATCACCTTGTCGCTGGTGCCCAGGTGTTCGCGGGTGCGGTCCTGGATCGCACCCATGCTCTCGCAGGCCCACTGGTCGTGCACATTGATGTCGTCTTCGCCCATACCCAAGTAGGTGCGCGCCACTTGCTCTTCGGGGTTGAAGCCCCAATGGTTGTGCTTGCCCACTTTGGGGATGTAGTCGGGCAGCGTGACCGAGGGCAAGCGCTGGTTGCGCATGGCTTCTTTGTCCACCGGGCCGTCAAAGCTGGTGAACACCGAATACCAATAGGTGTGCGTGTCGTCCACCGGCACATGCATCTGCGTGATGGTCATGGTCTCGGACAGCGGAATCACAAAAGTGTGCGGGAACAGCGCGTTGGTCACCCGCACATGCGTGAGTGCCTCGTTGATCGGGCGCAGGGCCGTCAGGCGCAGGCCCGCATCGGTGGGCTCAAACGAAATTTCCGGCTGGTCCAGCTCGCGCATCACACGCGTCATGGGCCAGCGCTCGCCTTGCACATTGCCCGCGCTCGCGCCGCGAAACTGGCGACCGTAGCTGCCTTCGAGCGACTCGTCCTTGAAGAAGCGGTGCAGGTACGAAGCATGCGCCGGGTCAATGCCCACCTCAAAGGCCTGCAGCCAGTTGCAGTGCCACAGACCCTTGAAGGCAAAGGTGTGCGTAGCCGGGGCGCTGAAAGCGTCGATGCCCGGCAGCGGGGGCGGGGTCTGGCCTTCGGGGCCGAACCAGCCAAACAGAATGCCGCTGCGCTCGATGATGGGGTAGCTGCGCTGGCGCACGCGCTTGCACAGCGTGCTGCCCGTGGGCTCGGCCGGGGTTTCGATGCACTGGCCTGTCACGTCGAACTTCCAGCCATGAAAAGGGCAGCGCAAGCCGTCGCCTTCGTTGCGGCCATAGGCCAGGTCCGCGCCACGGTGCGGGCAGTCGCGGTCAAGCAAGCCGTAGTCGCCCAGCGCGTTGCGAAACAGCACCAGGTCCTGCCCCAAAATGCGCACCGCCTTCACAGGGCGAATCGCCATGCGCGGGTCGAGCGCGGGGTTGAACTCGTCCACCAGGGCGACGGGCTGCCAATAGTGGCGCATCACCGCGCCGCACGGTGTGCCTGGCCCGATGCGGGTGATGAGTTCGTTCTGTTCTGCTTTCATGGGCGCCTCTGGCTTGTGCCTGGTGTTTGCCTGGTGCATGCACTCACCATGGTGGGTCACGCTTGTCTCTCGGAGAACAGTTTAAACGGCCATGTGGGCCGGACCTGCCAACAGGCGACACGGTGGGCATGGCTTGACGCGTGTCAATTCGAGGCGGTCAAAGTGGGCCACATTGGCGCAAAATCCAGCCCATGCAACACGCTCTTTTCATCTACGGCACCTTGATGCCCGGTTTGCGTCTGGAGGCCGAAATGCACGGCGCTCGTTTTGTGGGCGCGGCCCAGGTGCCGGGCCGACTGGTCGATGTGGGCCGCTACCCCGGCTTGCTGCACGGTGAAGGCCAAGTCACCGGCGAAGTCTATGAGGTCGATGACGCGCACCTGGCGCGGCTGGATGCGGTGGAAGACATGGTCCCCGGCCACCGCGCCGCCTCGCAATACTGGCGCGAGGAGGTCACGGTGGTGGGCGGCCCGCTGCACGGGCAAAGGGTGCAGACCTATGTCTACAACTGCCCGACCGAAGACTGCACGCCCATCGGGCACGGCGACTACCGCCGCTACATCCGCGAAGTCGGGCGCGAGTCCTGAAATCCCAGCAGGTCAGTCCTTGATCACCAACTCGCCGCGCAGCGAGTGCGACAAGCCTTGGGTGATGCGCACATCGGCCATCTGACCGATCAGGCGGTCCATGTTCGGGCCGCCGGGGAAGTTGACCACCCGGTTGCACTCGGTGCGACCCGCCAGTTCGGTGGCGTCCTTGCGCGAAGGGCGCTCCACCAAGATGCGCTGCACCGTGCCCACGCGGCTTTCGCCAATGCGCTGCACGTTTTCTTCGATGGTCGCTTGCAGGTGGTGCAGGCGGCGCAATTTTTCGGCGTGCGGCGTGTCGTCGTGCAGGTTGGCCGCAGGCGTGCCAGGGCGGGGGCTGAAGATGAAGCTGAAACTCGTGTCAAAACCGACATCGGTGATCAGCTTCATCATCTTGTTGAAGTCGTCCTCGGTCTCGCCGGGAAAGCCCACGATGAAATCGCTGCTGAGCGACATGTCGGGGCGGATCGCCCGCAGCTTGCGGATCGTGCTCTTGTATTCCATCGCGGTGTAACCGCGTTTCATGGCCATCAAGATGCGGTCCGAACCGTGCTGCACCGGCAGGTGCAAGTGGCTCACCAGTTTGGGGATCTTTTCGTAGGCGTCGATCAGGCGCTGCGTGAACTCGTTGGGGTGGCTGGTCACGTAGCGGATGCGCTCGATGCCCGGCATGTCGGCCACGTACTCCAGCAACAAGGCAAAGTCGGCAATCTCTGACGTGCCACCCATCTTGCCCCGGTAAGCGTTCACGTTTTGGCCCAGCAGCGTGATCTCTTTCACGCCCTGCGCGGCCAGACCGGCGATTTCGACCAGCACATCGTCAAACGGGCGAGAGACTTCTTCGCCCCGGGTGTAGGGCACCACGCAATAGCTGCAATATTTGCTGCAGCCTTCCATGATCGACACAAAGGCCGTGGCGCCGTCCACCTTGGCGGGCGGCAGGTGGTCGAACTTTTCAATCTCGGGGAAGCTGATGTCGACTTGCGGGCGCTGCTTACGCTCGCGCTCTGCCAACATCTCGGGCAGGCGGTGCAGGGTCTGCGGGCCAAACACCACGTCCACATAAGGCGCACGCTTGATGATCTCGGCGCCTTCTTGGCTGGCCACGCAGCCGCCCACACCAATCAACACGCCCTTGGCTTTCAGGTGCTGCACCCGGCCCAGATCGCTGAACACTTTTTCTTGGGCCTTTTCGCGCACCGAGCAGGTGTTGAACAAAATCAAATCGGCCTCGTCCACGTCTTGTGTGGGCTCGTAGCCCTGGGCCGCGCCCAGCACATCGGCCATCTTGTCCGAGTCGTACTCGTTCATCTGGCAGCCAAAGGTTTTGATGAAGACCTTCTTGCTCATGCGGCCTCCACGGCGGTCACGGAGGTGATGAAGTCAAGGCAAAGCAAAGCACGCCAAAGTAAAGCACGCCCGAAAAGGGCCATAGTGCAGCGGTTCATGGTGTAGATCCAGAGGCTGTTGGGGAAAGCGCTTGGGGCGCAGGTGAGGATGGATTGTCGCAGTATTTTCAATAACGTTTAGATGGAATCTGTGAAAATTGGATCTCAGGCTTGAGGATTAGTCGTAAAAATCATGAATTTCAGTTTGGCTGACTATCGAAAAATAAATTAACTCTTGATAAGGTCGAAGTTGTCAATAAAATCAGTACCGCAGGTATTGCACTTGATTTTTGATGGGGTCGGCTCTTCAAGTTTATTTATTTTCCAGTTTATGAGAAATTTTTCAGAATCCGGAGGCGTCTGCCAAGATGAACCCCTGGTCGAGCCTTTCTCTAAAAGAGTGATTTTTTCATTTTCCAAGCATTTCTTGCACATCAAATTAATAATGATTTTATCAATAATTCCCATTGTGATATTAATTTAATTGTAGTTATTAAATAATTCGAGATATGAGTCTAGAATTCGCGAGTCATTTTTGCCATGAATATAAATGGCATTGTTGATCATTCTGAATGCGATCCAGTCTGGTGATGCAACATAATCTTTTACATTTGATAGGGGGATGCTAGTAATTAATTTCCCAAATGAATCTTCGGAAAAAAATGACATAAAAGAATTTTTTATTTCATGTATATTTAGCGTTGATAGTACTCCGTCCTCATCGAACTTAATTTTTGAAATTGTTGACTTTTGATTGTAATCGACGCAGAAAACAAGATCGATTAATTTTCTATGTGATTCAGGGTCATTGAATTTTATTGTGCCTGGGTTTATTATAAATTTTTTCCAGATATTCGAGCTAAAAAATAAATCGACGTATTCTTTGGATTGTATTTTATCGGCTTCCATGTCATCTTGAAATAGAGACTCTTCGACGGCTGATAGCCGCGTTGATTTTGGTTTGAAATACTTATTTTTGATAATATTCAATACTGGTGATGTGTCTCGATTTATGGATATTGCATATAGGCGATTGTTGTGATTTAAATATTTGAAATGCCCATTTCCTGAAGTTGTAATGTATTTCATTTTTTTGCTCCTGGTGATATTATTTATATTAATTAATTTTCGTGATTAAGTTTTTTGATTGAATATTCGGTTGAATTGATTGTGAATTTCTTTAATGAGGTATGCAGATAATTTTGCCGTCAATGATTCGATTAGTCTTCGGCCATAACGCTCGAGTGGTAAATTCTTTTCGTCCGCCAGCCATAATAACAACACCGCCCAAAACATAGCAGGACTGCCCAATGCTTTGGCATGATGCAAAACGAATCCAGCCATGAAGCTTGTATCGGATGAGCGCAACGTTATAGACAACGCCGCTCTGAACGTACGGTTGCCGTAGGCCTGTTCATTGAATTTTTGCAGCATGGCAGTCAACGGGTTGGATGGGTCATCCAAGGTTTTCAGTACTTCGGTCAATTGGACGACTGAGTTGTTGAAGGTGTACTCGCGTTGTTTCTTCCAATAGTCGTCATCTTCCGGTGGGCTCGTTGAATCAGCGCGTTGTGCTTTAGCTTCGTTTCGTTCACGAGCTTTGCGGAGCATGTCGTCTAAGTCGTCTCCATCTGTAGCTCTGCGCAAGAAAGCTGGAATTTCGATGTCGTCCATGCCGGCATTCGACAAGCCATCCACTCTGGATGCTGTGTGTGTACGGCTCGTGCGCCATAAGGCAGGCATGTTCATGCTGCCAGAGTTCTGACTCAGACTTTCAGAATCATTCATTGAGTACGAGTAACTCGCCATGTGCGACAGATTCGACATATCAAAACTGCTGCGTACTTCTTGTATCACTGTTCCATTTCCGCCTGTCCCTGCAGCTTGCATCTGCATCACTTGTTGCAGCAATGGCAGATCTTGCGCTTTTTCGTCCTCAGCACGTTGGTGCACCAATATGAAGTTGGTGTGGGTTGTGACCAGTTGGTACTGCACAGCCATTGCACGCTGGCGCTGTGGGTCTGTGGTGTCCTGCAGGTGCTGGGCGGCGCACAGGCGGGGCAGGATGCCGTCTTCGTCCCACATCAGATTTTCTGCTCTGTGCTTGAGTGTTTTGTCTGTCATTGCCCAGCGCTGGCTGGGCGCGGCAAGTGGTTTTCTGGTCACTTGCGCCCATTGATGAATGGTGTCGCCCTGGGTGATTTCGCGTGGGCTGGGCGACTGGTAGATCAGTTCGGCATCGCTTTCCAAGCTGCAATGGATAGCGCAGGTGTGACGCATGCGTTCGAGCAAACGGGCCACGGCTTGTTGCATGCTTTGGTTGGGGCTGACCATTTCACAGGCACCCCCGCTGACTTCGGCCAGCTCGCGCAGCAGGCTTTCGGCCGGGGCGCTGCTGACGCCCAATGCAAAAAGACGGTGACCTGACTGGCGCACCGTGGCTACGATGTTTTCAATGTTCCAGACCTCGCCATCGGTGATGAGTAGGATGCTTGCCGCTTCAACAGGGCGCTCGTCTTCTGACGTAATCCGAATCACAGCTTCAAGTGCGCTGTCCATTTCAGTGCCACCCAAGTCGGCTTTGATGTTGCGGGCCTCTGAACGCAGGCGGCGTTGATAAGCCTCTGTGCAACGTTGTAGCCTGGGCAGTACATGCAAAGGATGGGTGCCAAAGCGTGTCATGCAGACTTCATCATCAGTCTCCAGTTGATGAAACAGCCAGTCCAGAGCATCGCGGGCTTGTTCGTTGCTGTCGCCTTGCATGGAGCCGGAGCCGTCCACCAGCACTTTCATGCGCAGTTTGGCGGGCGGTGTCTGGGCCGCATCCCAATGGGCGGTTGCGCTGGTCAGCAGGGTGTATTGGCCGGGTTGCGTCGCATCGGCGCTGGCCATGGCAAAAGCCATGTCTTTCAGGCCGTGGATGGTCAGCACAAAGTCGCGGTCCAGCCAGGCTTTGTCTTGCAGTTTGACCATCACGCCGTTTTGGTGTTTAACCCGCTGCACGCCATGCGATGGACTGGTGATGGTGCCATTGGCCAAGGGGTAGGCGATGTCGAGCGACACATGCAGGCGGTATTCGGCCAGTGGGCTGCTGGTGGTGGTCTGGTGCGGGGCCAGGCCACCTTGGCTGTGTTCGTCACCATAACGTGGAGCAATAGTGGTTGGCAGGTTCAGGCGCAGCATGCCGCCTTCCAGCTTCAGCAGTTGGGCGTATTCCAGCTCGATCACCACCTCGTTGCCGGGCAGGATGTTGCCCAGGTTGGCGGTGTAGAGGTCTTTGCCCGAGCGCTCTAGCATCACGGGCAAGTCGCCGGACTGGATGGCTTTTTCGTAAGTGGTTTCGGCTTCTTTCTTTTCGATCACGGTGCCGGTCATGCGTTTGCCGTTGAGTTCGACCGCCATGCCCAATAACACGCTACCCCAAGCCAAGGGGAAGGTGTAAACGCATTCGAGGTTGTCGCCCGTGGTGTTGCGGTAGACCTGCCGCAGCTTCATGCGCAACATCAGGCCTTGCATTTGGCCTTGAGCCTGCACCGATTGCAGGGCGACGGCTTGACCGTCATGGCGGCTTTTGAGGCCCATCACTTCATTGCTCATTTTTGTTTTCCCATGCAGTCATGACGGTGCGTACAAAGGCGCGGAGTTGTTCGGGCGACAAGCCCGCTTCTTGTGGGTCGATTTGCAGCTCTATCCCCGGCGCGATGAACACATGGCTGCGCACGCTGATGCTGCCGGGCTGTTGTTGGCGTTCAGGCACGGGCGATTCGCCACCGGCCAAGACGGTGCGGATACGCTCCAGAGAGACCCCGGCATCGGCCAACTTGCGGATTTGCATGAGCTGGCCCAGATGCACTGGCGTGTAGTGCGCTGCCCGGGTCTCGCCTACTGGCCGGTCCACCAGACCCAGCTGCATGTAATAGCGGACCGTGCGCTTGGGCAAATCGGTCAGCGCGCAGAGCTGGTCTATGGAGTAGGTGGTGGTCATGGGGTTATTGTGACATAAATGCTGTCGCAATAACTGTCTTTAATAAAACGAAGGCGATCAGCCCCTTGAGTGGGGCTTTCTATGGCTTGGGTAGCGGCAGCCAATTCATCTGTTGTGCTGCAAGTGCAAGCTCAGTCGTTTGTTGTTACTCGCCAGATAGTGAAGGCAAAAATAACGACAAAACTTTTTGCCAGCGTTACAGAATTAAGCGGTGGAGCTCAGGCTTTGCGTTGAGCCAGGGTTTTACGTGCTGTGAGCAGCTTGGCATCAAGTTGGGCTAGCACCTCATCTGCACAAATGCCATTGCCCAATACTTGGGTTTCGTATACCGAAGCCAGGCCGCTGTGCACAAATTCAGACCGAGATTCACCCGGAAATGTCGGCCTGACAAGATTTGGGGGATTGCGGCGGTTGTTCATGGATGGCTTGTATTGAACGGCATTCAATCCGGCCCATCCACCACCACCTTCGGCCTGAAAAACATCGGATAAGCCCTTTGCACCGTTGGGCTGTCATAGGCCCAGCTGTGGCATTGGCCCAGGTGGTAAGGCGGTTTGGTCACTTCGGGCTGAGGCTGGCCCGCCAGTTCGCGCCGGTGCCATTGGCCTGCGGGCAGGGTCTGGTAAGCGGCGGTGGCCATGTTGAACAGCATCTCGCGCAGGTGGGTGCAGCCTTCGGTGCCACCCACATATTGGTTGATGACTTTGCGCCAGCCCGGGCCCATGGTTTGGCCGATCAGTTTGTGCATGCCATGGGGAGCGCCTGCACATTCGGTGTGGGGGATGTCGTCCATCGAGGTCGCAATGGCCTGGATCGCCATTTTATTGTCCAGCGTGACGCGGATTTTCAGGCCGTGGATGGGTTCTTGCGCTGGGAAAGGCCGCTCATTGGGCACCTGGAAACTGTAGGTTTTGACGTCGGTCAGAGCCGCTTCGATGTCCCACAGGCCGTCTTCACGGTCGTAACCGTTGTAAACCACGGTTCGCGTATGTGACAGTTTTCGGGGGGATGCTGGGGGAAGTGCCACTTGTTTTCTCTTCGGTTCGGTTTCCAATCATGACATCATAAATTTGAGGAGCCTTGCCCCATGTCGCACACGATTGCCCCGGTGGTTCGCCGTCAGACCATTGCCGATGCCCTGCGCCGCACGGCGATCCGCTTGCCCGCCAAAACCGGCATCGTGTGTGGTGCCACCACCTGGACCTATGCCGAGTTCGATGCACTGGTGACGCGCCTGGCCTCTGGCCTGGCCAGCATCGGCGTGGCCGAGGGCGACAAGGTGGCGGTACTGGCGCGCAATTCGCACGGCTTTGCGGCACTGCGCTTTGCGCTGGCACGCCGGGGCGCGGTCATGGTGCCGATCAACTTCATGCTCAAGGCCGACGAGGTGGCTTACATCCTGCGCCACGCGGGTGCCAAAACCCTGGCCACCGACAGCGGTTTGGCCGAGCTGGCGCAGGCTGCCTCCAAACTCGACACACAAGTGCAGCAGTTCATCTGGCTGCCCTCCGAAGACCCGAGCCAGAGCGTGGCGGGCATGCACAGCTTTGATGTGCTGGCCGCTTGCACCGATACATTGCCCGATTTGCGCCTGGGCAGCTACGACGTGGCGCAGATTGTTTACACCAGCGGCACCGAGTCATCGCCCAAAGGCGCACAGCTCACGCACGACGCCGTCATGTGGCAATACGTCAGCTGCGTGATCGACGCCGAGATTGCCGAGGCCGACGTGGCCCTGCACGCGCTGCCGCTGTACCACTGCGCCCAGCTCGATGTGTTCTTTGGCCCGGCCATTTACATGGGCAGCACCAACGTCATCACCTCTAAGCCCACACCCGACAACCTGATGCCGATGCTGGAAAAATTCGGCATCACCAGCTTCTTTGCGCCGCCCACGGTGTGGATTGCGCTGCTGCGCTCGCCGCTGCTCGATGCCGACAAGCTCGCCCAACTGGCCAAGGGCTATTACGGCGCGTCCATCATGCCGGTCGAGGTGCTCAAAGAGCTGGCCTCGCGCCTGCCCAAAGTGCGCTTGTGGAACTTGTATGGCCAGACCGAAATCGCGCCCCTGGCCACCATGTTGGGCCCAGACGACCAGCTGCGCAAACCCGGTTCCTGCGGCAAAGCCGTGCGCAACGTCGAAACGCGTGTGGTCAACGACGACATGCAGGACGTGGCGGTGGGCGAAGTGGGCGAGATCGTGCACCGCTCGCCGCATTTGATGCTGGGCTACTTCCACGACGACGAACGCACCAAAGCCTCATTTGAGGGCGACTGGTTCCACAGTGGGGATCTGGGCGTCATCGACGATGAGGGTTACATCACCGTGGTGGACCGCAAGAAGGACATGATCAAGTCTGGCGGCGAAAACGTGGCCAGCCGCGAGGTCGAGGAAATGATTTACCGCCTGCCGCAAGTCAGCGAAGTGGCCGTGATCGGCTTGCCGGACCCCAAATGGGTGGAGGCGGTGACAGCGGTGATCGTGGTCAAGGCCGGGCAGGCGCTGGACGAAGCCGCTGTGATCGCGCACTGCGCTCAGCACATGGCCGGTTTCAAGTGCCCCAAACGCGTGGTCTTCACCGACAGCCTGCCCAAGAACCCCAGCGGCAAACTGCTCAAGCGGGATTTGCGGGTGCGCTACGCCTGAACAGCTTTCCTGGGTGCGATCCGGGCGCCAGGGTGGTGTGGGGTCATCAGGGAAATCCCTGATGAAATGTCCTATACATAAGACCTGAATGTTCTATTGACAGGACAATGGGACTGTTGGACGATTGTGGCCATGGATGCCCATCTGCCATTGCCCAAATACCACCAGGTCTATCTGGTGCTGCGTGAGCAATTGCGCGAGGGTCGGTTTGACGAGGGCTTGCCAGGTGAGCTGGCCTTGATGGGGCAGTTTGGCGTGGCCCGTGTCACGGTGCGCCGGGCTTTGTCGCAACTGGCCGAAGAGGGCTTGATTCAACGGGAGCCCGGCCGCGGAACACGGCCTGTGTCGGCACGATCGCAGCAGGTACAGATGCAGGCCTCCACCATGGCCACGGGTCAGCAGGCGCGCCTGACGGGTTTGCTGGAAAACTTGGTCACCATGGGCATGCGCACCAAGGTCAAGGTGCTCAGTGTGGAGCACATGCGTGCACCCGTGGATGTCGCTGCAGCATTGAAGTTGCCCGCCATGACCATGGTTCAAAAAGCCGAGCGCGTGCGCAGCACGCCCGAAGGCCCGCTCTCTCACATCACCACCTGGGTGCCCGATGCGATTTCGGCCGGCTTTGGCAAGCGCGAGCTGGCTCAAAAACCTATCCTTGTGCTGCTCGAAGAATCTGGCGTAAAGGTGGGCAGGGCCGAGCAAACCATCTCGGCCCGCTTGGCCGATGTGGGCATGGCCCAGCACCTGGATGTGTCCGTCGGCTCGGCCTTGTTGGCGGTGCGGCGTTTGATTTACGACGAGGACGACCGTCCCGTTCAATGGTTGCATGGCTTGTACCGACCGGACCGGTATGAATACCAAATGCAGTTATCCCGCGTTGGCAGCATCGATGCCAAGGTGTGGGTAAGCCAAGAGTTGTCCGCTAACTTTCATTGACTTTCAAAAGGATGTTCTCATGACCTCACGTCGCACTTTCATGGGCCAGTCCGCTGCTGCGGCTTCGGCACTCGCGTTTCCACTGGTGGGCGGGGCGCAACCCAAGCCTGTCAAAGTCGGTGTTTTGCACCCCGTGACCGGTGCCTTGGCTTACTCGGGCCAGCAGTGCCGCATGGGCGCCTTGATGGCGATTGAGGACATCAACAAGGCCGGTGGCATCAAGTCGCTGGGCGGCGCCAAAATCGAGGCCATGCTGGGCGATGCGCAGTCGAGCCCACAGGTCGGCACGGCCGAAATTGAAAAAATGAACGAAGCCGGTGTGAGCGCCGTGGTCGGTGCCTTTGCATCGGCCATTTGCTTGGCCACGACACAAGCGGCGGCCAAATACAACCTGCCCCATGTGGTCGATGTCGGCGTGGCCGACCAGATCGTCGAACGCGGCCTGAAAAACACCTTCCGCTTTGGTCCTGGCTACAAAAAGTGCGCTGAAGTGGCCGTGTCCAGCCTGCACGTTTTGAACACCGCAGCAGGCAAGCCCGCCCGCACGGTGATGATCGTGCACGAAGAGTCCTTGTTCGGTACAGGCACCGCCAACCTGCTGGCCAAAGAACTGCCCGGTTACGGCTATGAGGTGAAAGAAATCATCAAGCACGCCAACCCCACGCGTGACTTCAACAACATTGCCCTGCGCATCAAGCAGGTCAACCCTGACATCCTGATTCCGGCCAACTATTACAACGAATACGCTCTTCTGGTGCGCACCTTGCAACAGCAAAAAATCACGCCCAAGGCGATTTATTCGGTGCTGGGCGGTGCGGCTTCGAGCTACAAGTTCGTCAAAGAGTTTCCAGAAGCGGCCAACGGCATCATCGACTGCAACCACTGGTTCAACCCCAAGGACAAGCGCTCGGCCGAACTCAAAAAGCGCGTCGAAGCGCAAGGCCAGTTCTTCAGCTACGAAGTGTTCATGACCTACACCGCCATGATGCTGCTGGCCGATGCGATTGAGCGTGCCAAGTCGCCCGACCGCGCCGCCATCACCGACGCGCTGGCTTCCAGCAAGTTTGCGAACCACATCATGCCGTATGGCCCCACACAGTTTGTGAACGGCCAGAACATGGGCGCACAGCCCTTGATGACCCAAGTCTACAAAGGCGACATCAAGGTGATCGTGCCGCGCGATTACCGTGAAATCGAGCCGATCTTCCCGCTCAAGGGCTGAACCGGCATTGAGCTTGCGCTGACCTGAAAGATCCCCGATGCTGGACTTCAACATCCTGTTTCCTTCGCTGCTCAACGGCATCACCACCGGTGCCGTTTATGCACTGATTGCGCTGGGCTTGACGCTGATTTATGGCGTCCTGCACATCATCAATTTTGCGCATGGCGCGGCTTTGATGGTGGCGCTGTATGGCGTGTACATGCTCAAGGAAAAGCTCGGGGTCGATCCCTACATGGCCCTGCCCATCATGGTGCCCGCCATGTTTGTGTTGGGCTATGTATTGCAGCGCGGCGTCATCAACCGGGCCAGTCATGGCAAGGATGAAAACATCTTGCTGGTCACGCTGGGCATTTCCATCGTGCTCGAAAACTTGGCGCTGTTGTTCTTCAAGTCCGACACCCGCACCATTGAAACGGCGTACACCTTGACCACCGTCGAGATCGGGCCCGCCTTCATCGCGCTGCCCAAACTGGTGTCCTTTGCGGGGGCCTTGGTGGTGTCGGCCGTGATGCTGCTCATTGTGCAAAAGACCGATCTGGGCCGTGCCATCCGTGCGGTGTCCAAAGAAAAGCAAGGTGCACGCTTGATGGGCATCGATGTGGACCATGTGTATGCCATGTGTTTTGGCTTGGGGTTGGCCAGTCTGGGCGCTGCGGCTTGCTTTTTGATGCCGGCTTATTACGTCAATCCGCAGGTGGGCAACGGCTTTGTGCTGGTGGCTTTCACCATCGTGGTGCTGGGCGGCATGGGCAGCTTTGCCGGCGCCTTGCTGGGCGGTTTGCTGATTGGTGTGGTTGAGTCGTTGGGCGGTTTGCTCCTGGGCGAATCTCTGGGCCAAGTGGGCATTTTTGTGATTTTCATTGTGGTGCTTTTGCTCAGGCCACAAGGATTTTTTGGAGCGAAGGCATGAAAGACTTTCGCAACATCGCGCTGTTTGTGCTGGTGGTCGGCGTGGTGCCGTTTTTCACGCAGTCGGGCGTGATGCTTAACTTTGTCATGACCGCGCTTTACGCCTGTTTGCTGTCGCAAGCCTGGAACGTGCTGGGCGGTTTTGGTGGACAGTTTTCCTTCGGCCATGCTTTGTTCTTTGGAACGGGCGCTTATGTGCAAGCCATTGCGCAAATGCAGTGGGGCTTGAGCCCCTGGGTGGCTTTGCCCTTGGCCATGGCCTTCGCGGCGGGGGTGGGCGCTTTTGTCGGCGCGGCCTCGTTCCGTTATGGCCTCAAGGGCTCTTACTTTGCGCTGGTCACACTGGCTTTTGCCGAGGTGTTCCGCATTTTGGCCACCTCGGCGCCCTTCACCGGTGCGGGCGTAGGTCTGATGCTGCCGCTCAAAGAGTCGGCGGCCAACATGCAGTTTGGCAACCGTGCTGGTTTCATTTGGCTGATGCTGGGCCTGGTCACGTTGGCGCTGTGCCTCACGGCTTGGCTGCGCCACTCGCGATTTGGCGCTTACCTGCAAGCGGTGCGCGACAACGAAGACGCGGCGCGTGCCATTGGCGTCAACCCCTTCAGCGTCAAACTGATCGCCACCATTTTGTCGGGCGGCCTGATGGGGGCAGCAGGTGCGTTTTACTTGCAGGTCTTCCAGTACATCGATCCGGGCATTGCTTTTGGCTCCCACACCTCGGTCGAGGCTTTGGTGGGTGCGATTGTGGGCGGTTTGGGAACACTCTGGGGACCGCTGCTCGGTGCCGTGAGTCTGCACATCCTCGCCGACCTCACGCGCAATCTGTTTGGGCAGTTGCCTGGCATCAACATGGTCATTTATGGCGTGGTGTTGATTGTCATCGTGATGTTCTTGCCACGCGGCATTGCGGGCCTAGGCACCACCACGCCGCTGCAGTGGCTGCGCGGCCAGAAGTCTGACGGAGACAAACCATGAGCGCGCTGCTGCAGATCGAGGGCGTGGGCAAATCCTTTGGTGGCCTCAAAGCCGTGCAAAACGTGAGCCTATCGGTGACCGAAGGCCGCCTGAGCGCCCTGATCGGGCCCAATGGCGCGGGCAAGACCACTTTGTTTGCACTCATGTCGGGCTTTCTCACGCCCGATACGGGCAAGGTCGTTTTTGCCGGGCAAGACATCACCGGCCAGGCGCCGCACCTGAACGCCCGCATGGGCCTGACGCGCACCTTCCAGATCGTGCAACCTTTTGCGGCGCAAACCGTGCGCGAAAACATCGCTGTCGGCGCGCATCTGCATTTGCCAAGTCGCACGCCAGCGCTCGAATTTGCAGAATCCGTGGCGCAACAGGTAGGCCTCACACCGCAATTGGACAAGCTGGCCAGCGACCTGACGGTGGCGGGTCGTAAGCGCTTGGAACTGGCGCGTGCATTGGCCACCCGTCCACGTTTGCTGCTGCTCGATG
The DNA here is from genome assembly GCF_002778285.1 of Limnohabitans sp. 15K. Lineage (GTDB taxonomy): Bacteria > Pseudomonadota > Gammaproteobacteria > Burkholderiales > Burkholderiaceae_C > Limnohabitans_A. The sequence goes on along the minus strand of NZ_NESM01000001.1, from coordinate 1,048,341 downwards.
AGGTGTTGGCTGGGCTGAATCCACAAGAAATCGCCGAGATGATTCCGGTGGTGCAGGGCATTGCCCAAAGTGGTGTGACGGTGCTGATGATCGAACACGTCATGCAGGCGGTGATGAGCCTAGCGCAAGAGGTCTGGGTGCTGGCACAAGGTCAGCTGATTGCGCAAGGCACACCGGCAGAAGTCACGAACAACAAAGCCGTGGTCGAGGCCTATTTGGGTCACGGCACGGCTGAGCGATTGCAAAAGAACGCAGCCCAAGCGCAGGCTGCTCAGGAGGCACAGGGATGACCGCTTTGCTGAATGTGCAGGGCCTGAAGTCGGGCTATGGTGCGGTGGAGGTGCTCCGCGGTGTGGACGTGCACGTCATGCCCGGTGAGCTGGTGGCGCTCTTGGGCAGCAACGGCGCTGGCAAGACCACCCTCAACCACACGCTCAGCGGCTTGGTGGCGACCCGAGCCGGTCAAGTGCAGTTTGATGGCCATGACCTGACCGGCAGGTCTTCAAGGCAGGTGGTGATGCAGGGCTTGATCCAGGTACCCGAAGGCCGCAAGGTTTTCCCCAACCTGAGCGTGCACGAGAACCTGGAGCTGGGGGCCTTCACACGAGGGTGCGAGCGCAAGCAACAAAACTTGGACAAAGTTTACGAGACCTTCCCCCGCCTGAAAGAGCGCGTGACCCAATTGGCCGGCACGCTCAGCGGTGGTGAGCAGCAAATGCTGGCCATTGGCCGGGGCCTGATGGCCGAGCCGCGTTTGCTTATTTTGGACGAGCCCTCCTTGGGTTTGTCGCCTCTGTTGGTCGAAGAAATGTTCGGCCTGATTTCGCAGTTGCGCAGCAGTGGCTTGGCGATTTTGCTGGTCGAGCAAAACGTAGGCCAGTCGCTGGACATCGCGGATCGGGCTTACGTGATGGAGAACGGGCTGATACGTTTTTCGGGCACGCCGCAAGCATTGCTGGCCAGCGACACGCTCCGGCAGGCTTATTTGGGCATGTGATTTTTCAGGCTTGAGTCAGGTCTTGATCCAAGCCGATGCCGACCATTGGTCCTTCAATTTCAACCGATTTGCCATGACACTTCGAACCGAATTTTCACGCCGCACTTGGCTGCTGACCGCTGCTTTGGCTTGTGGCCTTGCCGCAGGCCATGTACAGGCTCAAACGCAGCCGCCCATCAAAATTTTGGTCGGTGCCCCCGCTGGCGGCACCACCGACACCATGGCTCGCACATTGGCACAGGTGCTGGGCACGCAATTGGGCCGCACCGTGGTGGTCGAGAACAAACCTGGCGCGGGCGGCAACCTGGCCGCTGACGCTGTAGCGAAGGCCGCACCCGATGGCAATACCTTGCTCATGAGCTTCACCAGCCACGCCATCAACGCTTCGCTGTACCCCAGTTTGCCGTTTGACCCCGTGAAGGACTTCACGCCCTTGACCATGGTGTCCACATCGCCATCGATTTTGGTGGCGCACCCCAAGTTACCTGCTAACAACGCAGCGGAGCTGGTCAAACTGGCCAAAGCCAAGCCAGGCCAACTGAACTTCGCCATTGGCGCTTTGGGCTCGTCTCTCCACATGGCGGGCGACGCGTTCAAGATGCAAGCGGGTGTGTTCATCGTCAACATCCCTTACCGCGGCACAGCCCCGGCGGTGCAAGACGTGCTGGCCGGTCAGGTGGACCTGATGTTCGCGGCAGTGGGCAATGTGCAGTCGCACATCAAGGCGGGCAAGCTCAAGGCGCTGGGCGTGACCAGCGCCAAGCGACTGGCGGCTTTCCCCGATGTGCCCGCGATTGGAGAGAGCCTGCCGGGTTACGAGTCCAGTGCCTGGTTTGGGCTGTTCGGCCCTGGCCGCATGAGCCCCGATGTGGCGAAAAAAATGGCCGATGCAGCGCGTACCGCAGTGCAATCACCCGAGGTCAGGCGGCGCATCGAAAACGAAGGTGCCACGCCTGTGGGCAACAGCCCGGAAGAATTTGCCCGGTTTGTCGACAGCGAGATCGTTCGCTGGCGCAAGGTGGTGCAGTACGCTGGAGCGAAACCAGAATGAGCACGGCTGTGTCGCAAACCCTGGCGCAAAAACTCATTGCCCGCGCTGCCGGCCGCACCCATGTGGCCGTGGGTGAGGTGGTCACCTGCAACGTGGACTTGGCCATGTTCCACGACTCCTCCGGCCCGCGCCGCTTGAAGCCCATGCTCGACGAGCTGGGGGCCGAGATTTGGGACAAAAACAAAGTCGTGCTGGTGCTGGACCACTATGTGCCCGCCCAAGATGCGGATGCCCAAAAAATCATCCAAATCACACGCGACACCGCCAAGCAATGGCAGCTGCCGCATGTGATCGACAGCGAAGGTATTTGCCATGTGGTGCTGCCCGAGCGCGGCCATTTGAAGCCCGGCATGTTTTGTGTGGGTGGCGACTCGCATTCACCCACGGGCGGCGCGTTTGGCTGCTACATGTTCGGCATCGGCGCGACCGAAATGCTGGGCGTGTGCGTCACCGGCCAAATTTGGGTGCAGGTGCCGCGCACCTTGCGCATGCATTGGTCCGGTCGTATACAAGCGGGTGTGTCGGCCAAAGACATGATGCTGCACATGGTGGGGCGCTTTGGCATGAACGGCGGGCAATACCAGGCGGTCGAATTTGCCGGACCTGCCGTGCAGGCGCTGAGCATGGCCGAGCGCATGACCCTCTCCAATATGAGTGCTGAGATGGGCGCGCAGGCGGGTTTGATCGCCGCAGACGAGACCACCTTGTCTTATCTGCGCGGCATTGGTGTGGCCCCCGAACTGTTGGCCGGGGCCGAGCACTGGCACACCGACGAAGACGCTGAGTTTGAACAACACAGCTTTGACGCGAGCAGCCTCAGCCCCCAAGTGGCCGCGCCACACAGCCCGGCCAACACAAAGAATGTGGCCGATTTTTCAGACATCCAACCCAACATTGCGTACATCGGCGCCTGCACCGGTGCCAAGCTCGAAGACCTGCGTGCCGCCGCTTCGGTGCTCAAGGGCCAGCGTGTGGCCTCAGGTGTGCAGCTCATGGTGGCCCCGGCCAGCGCCCGTGAACAAGCCCAGGCCACACAAGAAGGCGTGATGCAAACCTTGCTGGATGCCGGGGCCACGGTGCTGCCCAACAGCTGCGGTGCGTGTGCGGGCTACGGCGCGACTTTCCCAGAAGGCTCCACCGTGATCTCCACCACTGCGCGCAATTTCAAGGGCCGCATGGGCCCGGCCAGCGTGAACGTGTATCTGGCCTCGCCCTACACCGTGGCGGCTTCGGCTTTGCGCGGGCGCATCAGCGATGCACGCGAGGTGTTGGTATGAACAAGCGCAGTTTCCAAAACGCACGCGTTTGGCGTGTGGGTGCCGATGTGGACACCGATGCGCTGGCCCCCGGTGCGTACATGAAGCACGGTCTGGAAGTGATCGGCTGGCATTGCCTGGAGGCGGTGCGCAGTGACTTCGCTTCGGGTGTGAAAGAGGGCGATGTGATCGTGGCCGGGGCCAACTTTGGCATCGGCTCTTCACGCGAACAAGCCGCAGGCGTGTTGCGGCACTTGGGTCTGGCGGCGGTGATCGCGCCTTCTTACAGTGGCCTTTATTTCCGTAACGCTTTCAACCTGGGCCTGTTGCTGCTGACCTGCCCTGAGGCCGACAAGATCGAAGAAGGCGAGCGTGTGGCATTGCACTTTGAGGGCGATATGCCGCAGGTGATCCGTGCCAACGGCCAGGTTTTGGCGTGTGCACCGATTCCCAGCTTTTTGATGGACATGGTCGATGCAGGCGGTTTGCTGCCCCTGCTCAAACAAAAACAACAAGGATGAACCCGATGGTTTCAGCTTCTCAAACACCCGCCGCCATGGACCTGGTCATGGACCCGGTGACTTTGGCCGTCCTGCGCGGCCGGCTCGAACAAATCGCCGACGAGATGGACGCCACGCTGTACCGCAGCGCGTTCAACCCCATCATTGCCGAGGCGCACGATGCTTGCCACGGCTTGTATGACGCCATCACCGGCGACACCCTGATCCAGGGCAAGTCGGGCTTGCCGGTGTTTGTAGGGGCCATGGCGTTTGCCGTTCGCGCCGCCATGCGCGTGGCCGCTGAGCGGGGTGGCATGCAGCCTGGCGATGTGTGGCTGTTCAACGACCCCTACGAAGGCGGCACGCACGCCAACGACTTCAAGCTGGTCAAGCCCTGCTTTCGCAACGGCCAGCTCTATTGCTTTTTGGCCTCGGCCGCGCATTGGCACGACGTGGGCGGTGCGGTGCCTGGCAACTACAACCCGGCAGCGACCGAGTGCTGGCAAGAAGCGGTGCAGATCCCGCCGGTGCGCATCTTGCGCGGCGGCGTGCTCGATGACGATGTGTTGGCCATCTTGCGCGCCAACACCCGCTTGCCCGACAGCCTGTGGGGCGACCTGAACGGCCAGTTGGCCGCGCTTGAATTGGGTGCGCGCCGCCTGGATGGCCTGCTCGATGAATACGGTGACGCCAAAGTGGCGCAAGCCCTTGTGGAGCTGCGCACACGCGCTGTGCGTTTGATGCGCTCTCACATCACCAGCCTGCCCAATGGCCGCTACAGCTTTGAAGACGTGCTCGACAACGACGGTGTGAAAGACGAGCTGCTCACCATTGCGCTCGACATGACGGTGGCTGGCGATCGGCTGACGCTGGACTTTTCGCGCACCTCAGCGCAATGCGCCGGGCCGGTGAACATCTCGCGCGCCACAGCGGTGGCCGCTTGTTATGTGGCTTTGAAGCATGTGTTCCCCGATGTGCCCGCTAACGCGGGTGTGCTGGATGCGGTGGACTTTGTGATCCCCGATGGTCTGGTCATCAGCGCCTCGCGCCCGCGCCCGGTGGGTGGTTACACCGAAACCATTTTGCGCATGATCGACGTGATCTTCAGCGCCACGGCCCTGGCCGATCCGCAGCGGGCGGTGGCCCATGCTTACGGCACCATCAACGCTTTGTCGATTGCCGGGCACCGCACCGATGAAAAACGCAAGGGTCAGCGCTGGGTGATGTTCAGCTTCTTTGGCGGTGGTCACGGCGGCCATTCGGATGGCGACGGTTTGTCGCACGGCAACGCGCCAATCTCGACGGCCACGATTCCGCCGATGGAAATTTTGGAAGCGGCCTATCCGGTGCGCTTCACGCAATGGGCCTTGCGCCCCGGCTCGGGGGGCGATGGCCAGCACCGGGGTGGCTTGGGCGCGATCTACGAGATCGAATTGCTCGAAGACAGCGCCGAGGCTTTCATCTTTGGCGAGCGCGGCAAGTCTGCGCCCAAGGGCATTCATGGCGGCCAGCCTGCGCTGCCCAATGTGTTTGAGTACTGCCAAAACGGCGAGTGGAAGACCCCACCCATGGTCTCCAAGATGCTGGGCATTCACCTCAAAAAAGGCGACCGCGTGCGCCTGCAAACCCCGGGCGGCGGCGGCTGGGGATCGCCCGCTGAGCGATCGGAACAAGACCGTGCCAAAGACAGCGCACTGGGTTACACCAAGGAACAAGCATGAGCGAGGCAGCAGTGAATCAGCCGCATTGGGTGGTGGGTGTGGACGTGGGCGGTACGTTTACCGACCTGTTTGTGCTGGACGAAAAAACCGGCCAGGCCCGCATCGTCAAAGTGCCGTCGACCCGGGGTGAAGAAGCCCGCGGTTTCATGAACGGCATCGCCAAAGTGACCGGCAACACCGGGGCCGATGGCGCCAAAGAGATTGCCACCATCGTGCACGGCACGACAGTGGGAACCAACGCTTTGCTGGAGCGCAAGATCGCCCGCACCGGCATCATCACCACACGCGGATTCCGCGATGTGCTGGAGATGCGCCGCCGCGACCGCCCACAAACCTGGGGCCTGCGCGGCAGCTACACGCCCGTGGTGCCCCGCGCCTGGCGTCTGGAAGTAGACGAGCGTGTGCTGGCCGATGGTCAGTTGCACACGCCAGTCGATTTGGATCAAGTGCGCGAACAAGCCCGCGCCCTGCTGGCCGAAGGCTGCGAAGCGGTGTGTGTGTTCTTTGTGCACGCCTATGCCAACCCCTGCAACGAACAAGCCGCCGTGGCCGCCGTGCGCGAGATCTGGCCCAACAGCTATGTGACGGCCGCCAGCGAAGTGCTGCCCGAGATTCGTGAGTTCGAGCGCTGCTCTACGGCCACCCTGAATGCTGCTTTGCAGCCTGTGGTGGGCAGCTATTTGCAGCGCCTCGATGGCGACCTGCGCGCCCAGGGATTTGGCGGCGAATTGTTGATCGTGCAAAGCAATGGCGGCGTGATGTCGCGCCAGACCGCTTGTGATGTGCCGGTGCGCACCGCGCTATCCGGGCCTGCTGCAGGCGTGATGGCTTGCGCCGAAATTGCCCGCGCTTCGGGTTTTGAAAACGTCATCACCGGCGACATCGGCGGCACTTCGTTTGACGTGTCGCTGGTGGCTGGGGGTGAAGCGGCCCTCGCCGCGCAAACCTCGATTGAGTTTGGCCTGGTGGTGCGCTCGCCCATGATCCAGATCGAGACCATCGGTGCCGGTGGCGGCTCGATCGCCTCGGTCGATGCCGGCGGCATGCTGCAAGTCGGCCCTGAGTCGGCTGGCAGCATTCCCGGCCCGGCCTGTTATGGGCGCGGCAACACCCGCCCCACGGTGACCGATGCCAATGTGCTGCTGGGTCGCATCGCGGCCGACCGGCCTTTGGGCGGCGGTTTGTTGCAAAAGCTCGATTCGGGCTTGTCCGAAACAGCGATTGCCCAGCATGTGGCCGAGCCTTTGGGTTTGACGGCGCTGGCGGCGGCCGAAGCGATTTTGACGGTGGCCAATGCCCGCATGGCCGGCGCGATCCGCGTGGTGTCGATTGAGCGTGGGCACGATCCGCGCCAATTTGCCTACATGCCCTTTGGTGGCGGCGGCGGCCTGCATGTCTGCGCCATGATGCGAGAGGTGGGCGTGACCACCGGCATCGTGCCGCGTTACCCGGGCGTGACGTCTGCATTGGGTTGCGTCATGGCCGACATGCGCCACGACGCGGTGCAAACCCTCAACGTCGCCTTGGCCAATGTGGCTTGGCCTGCTTTGTTGCAGCGCGTGGATGCGCTGGCCGAGGCTTGCCAGGTGCGCCTGGATTCTGCCGGTGTGAACTTTGTGCGCGTGGACGAGGTCATCAGCTTTGACATGCTCTACATGGGCCAGACCCATACCCTGCAAGTGCCCCTGAAGCGCGAAGCTTTGAACGCGGCGGGCTTGCTGGCGGCGTTTGAGTCGGCGTACCAACACGCCTTTGGCCGCGTCCTGCAAGGCCCGGTGATCCGCGTGATGAACCTGCGTTACGCCCGCATTGGGCGGCGTCCCAAGTTCGATTTGGCAGTGCTGGCGCCGCAAGGCGAAGGCCGCACGGCCCCGGTGGGCGAGCAGCAGGTTTACCACCAAGGCCAGTGGTGGACCGCGCAGCGCTATGAGCGCCTGAGCCTGCCCGTGGGCACTGTGGTGCAAGGCCCGGCGATTTTGGAGCAGCCCGATACGACGGTGTGGCTGGAGCCCGGCTTTGAAGGTCGGGTCGACAAACTCGGCAACCTCTTGGTGGAGCGCACAGCATGAACTTAAAGAAGGCCAAACTGGGCATGGTCATTGTGGACCTGCAAAACGATTTTTTGGCACCCGACGGCGCTTATGCCCGGGGCAACACCTTGAGCGCCGAGGCCGTCAAACTGCCCGAGCGCATGGCCCCGGTGGCGCGTGCCATCAAGGCCCATGGCGGCTTGGTCACGGCCAGTTTGTTCACGCTGTGGCCCAACGCGGAGGGTGAGCCCATGATTTCGGCGCACCTCAAAGAGCGTCGCCCGTTTTTGCGCCAAGGCGACTTCGCACCCGGCAGCCGGGGCCAGGCCAATGTGGACCTGCTCGCACCGCTGGTCGATGTGTCGGTGTTCAAGGTCGCGTATTCGGCTTTCTTCAACACGCAGCTCGATTGGGTGCTCAAAAAATCGGGCATCGACACCCTGGTGGTGTGTGGCATCGTCACCAACGGTGGTGTGGCCAGCACGGTGCGCGACGCACATGTGCGCGATTACCACGCCATTGTGTTGTCCGACGGTTGCGCCGCCTTCAGCGACGCTGCACACCAGGCGGCTTTGGCCGACATGGGCTCGGTAGCAGAGGTCACGGACAGCGCCACCTTTTTGAAACAACTGGGCTGAACCCGTGAACGCGCCGCTGCCGCAAGTTCGCCAGGCTGCTGATTTGCAAGCCGATGACCACACACCGGTGGTTATCGTGGGCGCTGGCGCATGTGGCCTCACGGCTGCGCTGGCTTTGCACAGGCTGGGTGTGGACTGTGTGGTGCTGGAGCGCGATGCGTTTGCAGCAGGTTCTACCGCTTTGTCGTCGGGCTTTGTGCCTGCGCCTGGTACGCAAGCCCAACAGGCTCAAGGCATCACCGACAGCGTGGCGCAGTTTGCGGCTGACATTCAGGCCAAGGCCCACGGTCAAGCCGCGCCGCATTTGGTGCAAGCCTATGCCCAACACATCGGCCCCGCCATGGACGCGCTGGCTAATCACCACGGCCTGCCCTGGCAGGTGCTGGACAACTTTTTGTACCCCGGCCACAGCGCCCACCGCATGCACGCCGTGCCCGAAAAAACCGGTGCGGGTCTGATGAGCCGCCTGCAAGCAGCGGCCGACGCCGCAGGCGTGGTGGTGCTGACGCAGGCGCAGGTCACCGAGTTGTGGGCTGACGATGCGCATCGCATCCACGGTGTGGGTTTTGTCAGGCCCGATGGCCAGACCGAGCGAATCCGTTGTGATGCGGTGCTGCTCGCCTGCAACGGTTTTGGCGGGGCCACGGCCATGGTGAAAGAGATGCTGCCCGAGATGGCCGAGGCCACCTACGCCGGCCATGTGGGCAACGACGGGAGTGCCATCGCTTGGGGCCAACAACTGGGCGCACGCCTGGCCGATTTGGGTGCTTACCAGGGCCACGGTTCTTGGGCCATCCCTCAAGGGGCATTGATCTCGTGGGCCTTGATGATGGAAGGCGGCGTTCAGATCAACGCCCAAGGCCAGCGCTTTCATGACGAAACCCAGGGTTACTCCGAGGCGGCAGTGCATGTGCTGGCGCAGCCGGGTGGTGTGGCTTGGAATGTGTTTGACGATGCGCTGCTTGCCTTTGCGCAAGACTTTCCGGATTTTGTGGCGGCGCAAGGCGCAGGCGCAGTGCAGCACGCGGGCGATGCGGCGGCTTTGGCCCAACTGATCGGCTGCCCGCCAGACATTTTGCAAGCCACTTTGAGCGCTGTTCAGCCCGGCATTGACCCGGCCACAGGCCGCACGTTTCAACGCGCCCTGCAAGCCCCGTTCCATGCGATCAAGGTCACTGGTGCCTTGTTCCACACCCAGGGCGGTTTGGACATCGACGCGCACACCCGCGTGTTGCGCCAGGACGGCACAACTTTGCCCAATGTGCTGGCCGCAGGCGGCGCAGCGCGGGGCGTGTCGGGCCAGGCGGTTTGGGGTTATCTGTCGGGCAACGGCTTGCTCAGCGCCATCGCTGGCGGCCACATTGCGGCTCACACCGCGCAACAACTTTTGAAGGACACGCCATGAGCCAGCCCCACACTTTGGCCCAATCCCTATTGGCCCAACGCCTGCAACAACCTCAGGCCCTGCTGGCGCCCGGCGTGTACGACGCGCTCACCGCACTGGTGGCGCAGCAGGCCGGTTTTGAAGCCGTTTACCTGTCGGGCGCATCCATCGCTTACACCCGCCTGGGCCGCTCCGACATCGGTCTGACCACCGCCACCGAAGTGGCGCAGACCCTGGCCCACATCACCGACCGGGTGAACATCCCAGTCATCGTCGACGCCGACACCGGCTTTGGCAACGCGCTCAACACCCAGCGCACCGTGCGCGACTTTGAGCGCGCCGGGGCCGCGATGATCCAGATCGAAGACCAGACTTTCCCCAAACGCTGCGGCCATCTGGACGGCAAGGGCGTGGTGCCGGTGGCGGAGATGCAGGGCAAGCTGCGTGCAGCCTTGGACGCCCGCCACGACAAGAACACCTTGATTCTGGCGCGCACCGATGCGGTGGCCGTGGAGGGTTTGGACGCCGCACTCGAGCGGGCCGAGCGCTATTTGGAATGCGGTGTGGATGCGCTGTTCATTGAAGCGCTAAGATCCGATGAACAGATGAACCGCGCCTGCACCCAGTTCGCCAAGCGCGTGCCACTGCTGGCCAACATGGTCGAAGGTGGCAAGACGCCGGTGCAAAGCGCGGCCGAGCTGGGTGAGCGCGGTTTCAAGATCGTGATTTTCCCGGGCGGCACGGCGCGGGCGGTGCTGCACACGCTGCAAGGCTATTACGCCAGTTTGCACACGCACCAGACCACGCGGCCCTGGCAAGAAAAAATGCTGGATTTCGATGGCCTGAATGCGGTGATTGAAACCCCGCAGCTGCTGGCGCTGGGTCAGCGCTACGAAAGCGGAGAAAAGGGATGACGCCAAACATAGCTTTGCGTGGTCTGCAGGTCGGTGACATTGGCTGGGTGGCGCACCGACAAGGCATTCTGTACGCGCAGGAATACGGTTGGGATGGCACGTTCGAGGCCCTGGTGGCCGAGATTGCCGCGCAGTTTGTCAAAAGCTTCGATCCAGTCCATGAAAATGCTTGGATCGCAGAGTGTGATGGGCAGGTGGTGGGATCGGTATTCTTGGTCAAAGTCTCAGACACTGAGGCCAAGCTCCGCTTGCTGTACGTAGAGCCTGAGATGCGCGGTAGCGGTTTGGGTCGGCGCTTGACCCAAGAATGCATCTTGTTTGCCAAAGCTCGGGGCTATCAAAAATTGAGTTTGTGGACCAACGATATCCTGCACGCGGCCAAGCACATCTACCAAACCACCGGTTTTGTGTTGTTGTCCGAAGAGAATCACCATTCGTTTGGACACGATTTGGTGGGGCAGTATTGGGCCTTGGACCTGAAAAATTAACGACTGGAGATTTCGATGACATTCCCTTCATTTCGCCTTGGCCGAACATGGCTGGCTGGTTTGACGGCTTTTGTGCTCATGGGCACGCCGCTAGCCCAGACAACTGCGCCATACCCCAACCAGCCCATCAAAATCATCGTGCCTTTCACGCCTGGCACGGGCATGGACACGATAGCCCGTGCCGTGGCGCCGCGCCTGAGTGAGCGTTTGGGCCAACCGGTGGTGGTGCAAAACCAAGCGGGCGCCAGTGGCAACATCGGCTCTGACGCGGTGGCCAAGTCGGCACCCGATGGCCACACTTTGTTGATCACGGCCAACACCATGCTGATGGCCACACAAATGACTGCCAAGAGCAGCTACAACCCGGTCACCGACTTTGCGCCGGTGGGCATGACAGCCTACGGCACCTTGATGCTGGTGGCCCATCCCAAAACAGGCATCAAATCGGCCAGCGATTTGGTCCGCATGGCCAAAGCCCAGCCGGGACGTTTGAACTTTGGCTCACCCGGTGTGGGCACGCCCCACCACATGGCCATGGAGTTGTTCAAACTCGAGACCGAGACTTTCATGTTGCATGTGCCTTACCGGGGCACCGCGGGTTACACGCAAGACTTGTTGGCTGGTGAAGTGCAGGCTGGATTTTTGCCTGTGCATGTGGCCGCCGGTTTTGTGAAAAACGGTCGCTTGGTGGCACTCGCGGTGGGCAGCCAAAAACGCCATCCCGTGGCAGCCGATGTACCGACCTTTGCCGAAGTCGGCATCCAGCGCATTGACGTGGACCTTTGGTACGCGTTTTATGCGCCCAGCAAAACCCCACCCGCTGTGGTGACCCGGTTGAACACCGAAATCTCGGCGATCATCCGCCAAAACGACGTCAAGGAACTGCTGGCACGTTCGGGCATGGATGCCAGCACATCCACCCCCGCTGAATTGGGCGCCTTGGTGGCCAAAGACTACCCGCGTTGGGGCAACGTGATCCGTTCCAAACAAATTTCAGCCGATTGATGGGTGAGGACACAAGGATATTTATGACAGAACGAACAGCAGACATCGCCATTGTGGGCGGTGGCATTGGTGGCTTGGCTTTGGCGCTTCACTTGCACCACCGGGGCGTGGTGTGCGAGGTGTTTGAGGCCGTGCAGCAGGTCCAAGAGATTGGTGTGGGCATCACGGTGTTGCCCCATGCCATGCGTGAGTTGGCCGCTTTGGGCTTGGCCGAAGCGGTGGAAGCGGCAGGCATCGAAAATTACGAAAGTGTTTTCTACAACCGTTACGGCCAGTTCATTTACAGCGAGCTGCGCGGCCGTCATGCAGGCTACGCGCTCCCTGAAGTGGGCATTCACCGAGGCAAGTTGCACAAAATTTTGTGGGACGCTGCGGTGCAACGCTTAGGAAGTGATCGGGTGCACACCGGGCACCGCTTTGCCAGCATGCAACAAGACGACACGGGTGTGACCTTGATGTTCACCGATGCCCAAGGCCAGGCTTTGCCGGTGGTGCGCAGTGGGGTGGTCGTGGCCTCTGATGGTGTCAACTCCGCGGTGCGTCGGGTGTTTTACCCCGATGAAAAAGTGGCCTTCAACGGCATCAACACTTGGCGCGGCGTCACCCGGCACAAGCCAATCCTGACGGGCAAAACCTACATGCGGGTGGGATCCATCGACACCGGCAAGATGGTGATTTACCCCATTGCCGACAATATCGACGGCCAAGGCACCCAGTTGATCAACTGGGTGGCCGAGATTGGCTTGCAAAACGAAAGTCCTAACGACTGGAACCGACAAGGCCGTTTGGAAGATGTCTTGCCCTTGTTCAAGGACTGGACCTTCGATTGGCTGAACGTGCCCGAATTGATTGCCAAGGCCGACTCGATCTTGGAATACCCCATGGTCGACAAGGACCCCATTCCCCAGTGGACTTTTGGGCGCGTCACCTTGCTGGGCGATGCCGCACACCCCATGTACCCGCGTGGCTCCAACGGTTCGGCACAAGCGCTGGTGGACGCGCGCACCTTGGCCGATGAATTGGCCAGTACTGCCGCTGGCGGTGACCGTGTGCAAGCACTGCACCGCTACGAAGCGGTGCGCAGGCCTTTGACCACGAAGGTGGTCTTGACCAACCGCAGCACGCCCCCGGACTTCATCAACATCAAGGTGGACGAGTTGACACAAGGCAAACCGTTTCGCCACATTGATGATGTGATCAGCCAGGCCGAGTTGCGCCAAATTTCTGACGATTACAAAAAAATTGCCGGATTTTCTTTGGACGCGTTGACCAATGCGCGTTGAATTTTTGGGACGAGCCCAAGCTGTCCCAAGCGCGTCAATCGGAAGCCTGGCCCGCGATATATAAATGGCCTGTCAATGCATGCGACTTCTAAAAGGTCAGTGTGCATTGACGGAGACGAGACATTCACAGAGGAAAACCCAATGGACAGAAGAAACTTTTTCCAAAGCAGCGCACTGGTGACGACGGGTGCATTGGCAGGTTGTGCACTGCCCGGTGTGGCGCAAAACCAGCCCAAAACACCTTTTTCAGTGCCCGCAACCTACATTCCGATCGAAGGCAGCGATGAGATGTTCCCGGTTCGGCGCATTTACTGCATCGGTCGCAACTATGCTGCCCATGCGCGTGAAATGGGCTCTGACCCAACGCGTGAGCCACCTTTCTTTTTTCAAAAACCCACCGACTCGATTCAGTATGTGAAGGCGGGGACCGTGGCGGATCACCCCTACCCAACCTTGACCAAAAACTACCATTACGAAGCGGAGTTGGTGGCGGTTTTGAACAAAGGTGGACGCAACATTCCCAAAGAAAAAGCCCTGGACCATGTGTATGGCTACACATTGGGTTTGGACATGACGCGCCGCGATTTGCAGCGTGGCATGGGCGATCAGAAAAAACCCTGGGAAATCGGCAAGAGTTTCGACAAGTCGGCACCGATTGGGGCCATTCGCAAACTTGCACAGACAGGCCACATCACACAGGGCAATATCTGGCTCAAGGTCAATGGTCAGACCAAGCAAAGCGCCAATTTGAACCAGATGATCTGGTCGGTGGCCGAGCAGATTGCCCAGTTGTCCGAGGCTTTTGAGTTGTTCCCTGGCGACATCATTTATTCAGGGACACCCGAAAACGTGGGCCCGGTGGTGCGTGGAGACGTGATTGAAATGCACGTCGAAGGCTTTCCTAACCTCAGCGTCAAAATCGTCTGATTCAGGTGTTGGCCGGGCACCAGCCCATTTCAAGCCAGTGTGCATAGCCTGGCTTGAAATCCCAGGCTGTGTGTTGCACCTGCGTGCCTTGCGGCAACACATGTTCGGTCAGGTGATCCAAGCAAGGGCTGATCGCCCCCATTTCATGCAGCCAGTTTTGGGCCTGCGGGCTTTCAATGGCCATGGGTGCAACACCTTGTTGCGCTAACGGCAGTGCACTCAGGGGTGAGCAGGGGCCTGACATGCGGTCGTGTACGCTGCCCCAAGCCACCGAGCGCATTTGCTTTTGAATTCGGCGCAATTGCTGTTCGACGCTGGGCACGTCTTGCCCGGTGAACCGCAACTGGCCCAGTACATTGTCAAACCAATAAAAAGCCTCAGGTCGTTCTAGCAGGCAGGTTTTCAAAGCCGCAAACCCATCGCCTGTGTGCCAGTGCAAATGGGTGGCAGACTTTTGGAGGGCCTGTCCATGACGCCAGCGAAACAAAGGCGCTGCGAGGGGGTCGATGTCCCAAGCATGCACTGCTTCGAATTGGCTTAACCAAGGGGTCGGCAACATCCAGCCTGCACTGGCGCCAATCAGGACCAGCTCTTGGCGGGGCATGGCTTGTGCAAGCAACCAATCTGAAATCTGAGCTGCAGCCGGTGCCCAGCGTTCTTGCGAACGCCAAGCGCGCCAATGCCAGTGCCACCCGCCTGTCAAATTCACGGCTGTCCTTCCGCTTTATTCGGTGCTCTACACCACCACGTACGCCTTCATTCCAGTCATTTCGGCGACTGTTGCGTGCAGTGCTTGTTGTTACCGTTGCCCACTTTCACAGTGCGGCAATTTCCGAGGTTATAAAAATGTCAGAACGATTGTCTCAGATCACTTATGAGGCCTTGCCTGCGGCGGTGCGACCTTTGGCGGATGACATCCTCAAGGTCTCCAGTGCTGCGCTGGGCGGTCCCTATAACGCGCTGCTGCGAAGCCCCGATATGGCGCGCAGGGCCTTCGATTTTTTGGACTATTTGCGGTTCAAAACCTCGGTCAACAAACGCTTGAACGAATTTGCCATCCTGATCCAGGCGCGTATTTCGAATGCGCAATACGAGTGGTGGGCGCATGAGACCATTGCGCGCAAAGCGGGCTTGTCCGATGCGGTCATGCGTGACCTGCAGCAATGCATTCGGCCGACCAGCATGGAAGATGATGAACGCTTGGTCTATGACTTTTGCATTCAGCTTTCGCTCAATCACCGCGTGCCCGATGCTTTGTGGCAAGAGGCCGTCGCCACCATGGGCGAGCAGGCCGTGGTGGACCTGACCGTTTTGTCGGGCACTTACGTCATGGTGTCCATGTTGCTGAACGCCACACAAGTGGGCATTCCGGGGGGAGGGGCTGAACCCTTGGAGGTGATGGACCCCCTCGACATTCGCCAACGCTTATTGGCTTGATGGGCTTGGTCCATTTTTTCAAACAGATCTGGAGACACCGATGACATTCCGTTTTGTGCGCAACGCCTTGAGTTTGCTGCTTGCTGCCACCGCGTTGCAGGCCTTGGCGCAGGATTTCCCCAACCGCGCGATCACCATGGTCATGCCCTATGCCGCAGGCGGGCCGGGCGACACCATCACCCGTGTGTTTGCAGGAGCCATGCAAAAGCATTTAGGCCAGCAAATTGTGGTGGACAACACCGCAGGCGCTTCGGGTTCGATCGGCACCGCCAAGGTGGCCCGTTCGAAGCCCGATGGTTACAACCTGTTGATGATCCATGTGAGCCACGCCACCAATGTGGCCATGTACAAAAGCCTGCCCTACCACCCGGTGGACGACTTTGACCCCATTGGCCGGGCCACCAGCGGACCGATGGTGATCGTGACGCGCAACGATTTTCCCGCCAAGAACCTGAATGAATTTGTGGCTTATGTCAAAGCCAATGGTCCCAAGGTGAGCTTGGCCCATGCGGGGGTGGGATCGGCATCGCACCTGTGTGGCTTGATGATGATGAACGCCCTGAACGTCAAAATGAATGAGATCCCCTACAAAGGCACGGGCCCCGCACTCACCGATTTGATGGGCGGGCAAGTCGATGTTTTGTGTGACCAGACTTCGGGCACGGTGCCTTCGGTCAAGACCGGAAAAATCAAAGCCTATGCCGCTGCAGGCAAGGCGCGGCTGCCGCAATTGCCAGAAGTGCCCGCCATCTCCGAGGCGGGGGTGGAGGGCTTTGACATCAACATCTCCTTTGGACTGTATGCGCCCAAAGGCACACCCAAGCCCGTTTTGGCTCAGTTGACGGGGGCTTTGCAAAAGTCAGTGGGTGACAGCGAAGTTCGCCAACGCCTCGAGGCCATGGGCATCTCGGCGGTGAGCGTGGACCAAGCCACCCCAGAGGCATTGCGGTCCCATCTGAAAAACGAGATCGACACCTTGGGTGGTTTGTTGGTCAAAGCGGGCGTGAAAGCCAATTGACCCTTCGGGGCTGACGTCTGGGCCTCAGCCTGCCGTTCTCGCTTGTACAGGAGATTGAACGATGAAAAACTGGTGGCCCTTGCTGCTGACCCTGGTGATCCAGGCCATGGTGGCCATGGCCTTGCTCACTTTGCCTGTTATGGCTCCGGTGGTCGCCCAAGCTTTGCAGGTGTCCCCTGCATTGGTGGGCCTGTATGTGTCGGTGACCTATGCCGGTGCCATGGTGGCCACCTTGATGGGGGGCGCTACGGTGGCCCGCATGGGCGCCATTCGCGTGAGCCAGTGGGGTTTGTTGTTGTGTGCTTTGGGGTTGCTCTTGTGCGCAGTGCCCTGGTTGCCCGCCATGTTTTTGGGGGCGGTGCTCATCGGTTTGGGTTATGGCCCGATCACCCCGGCCAGTTCACACCTGCTGGCGCGCACCACGCCCAAGCACCAGATGTCCTTGGTGTTTTCGATCAAACAAACCGGCGTGCCTTTGGGCAGCATGCTGGCGGGTGCGGTGGTGCCGTCATTGGCCTTGCTGATCCACTGGCAGCTGAGCATGGTGTGTGTGGCCGCATTGTGCTTGTTGTGCGCATGGGTTTCACAGGGCTTGCGGGCAGATCTCGACAGTGACCGTCAGGCTGGCGCTGCCATCCACTGGGGCAGTTTGATCCAGCCCATTCGATTGGTGGTGGCGCATCGCGCTTTGCTCACCATGGCGTCTTGCTCATTCATGTTTTCCATGGTGCAGCTGTCGCTCACCACCTATTTGGTCACTTTTTTGCACGACGATTTGTCCTATGGTTTGGTGGCAGCCGGTCTGGCCTTGTCGGTCACGCAGTTGGGCGGCATTGGTGGGCGGGTGGTGTGGGGGTATGTGGCCGATCGTTGGCTGGGCGCGCGGCCGATGTTGTTGCTGCTGGCCAGCATGATGGCGCTGGGCGCACTGGCCTCGGCGTTTTTAACCACCGACACCCCCCACAGTGTGGTGATCGCCATTTTGGTGGCCTTTGGTGCTTCGGCCATTGGCTGGAACGGCGTGTATTTGGCCGAAGTGGCGCGCCGTGCGCCAGCAGGCATGGCCAGCATGGCCACGGGCGGCACCTTGGCTTTCACGTTTTTGGGTGTGGTCTTGGGACCACCCATGTTCGGGGCCGTGTCGAGCGTGTTTGGCACTTACCGTGCGGGTTTTGTGGGCCTCATGGTGATGGCCTGTGTCAGTGGCACGGTCTTGTATTGGAGTCAGCGGCCCGGTCGGATGGTCCCGTAGCCGGGCGTGGCTTTCGTTTTGCCCTGCAGTTCACAGGACCTAGACCGAAAAATGCATGCTGACTTCACCCAGCACACCGAAGTCTGCCTTTGCCATGTCACCGGGAGCCAACTCCAGCGGAACCATGCAGGTGCCCGTGGTGACCACATGACCTTTTTCCAGCGTGATGCCCAAACTCGAGAGCTGGTTTGCCAGCCAAGTCAAGGCGATGCGGGGGTCTCCGAGGACCCAAGCGCCTGAGCCTGTTCGGGTGTACCGATCGGCCTCGCCCTGATGCACTTGCGCCTCAACAGCATGGGTGCTCAAGTCAATTTGACGCCACCCATCGGGCGCAGGAGGGCCCAGCACAAAATGGCGTGCGCAGGCGTTATCAGCCAATAACTGCGCCTCTCCAGCTTCAGTGAAGGGCGCCAGCCGTGAGTCCGGCACTTCAAGAGCCGGGTGCAGGGTGGCCACGGCGGCCATGACCTCTGGCAAGCGATATGGCGAGTTTTGTGGCGGCAAATCTTGCCCCATGGTGAAGGCGAACTCTGGTTCGGCCACGCGCATCCGGTTGCCGGATGAAGGAACGGTGGCACCGCTTTCAAACACTTGGCCTGACAACAAGCGCCCAGCCAAAGGGCCGCTGACATTGATGTGGGCTTGTCCATTGTGGCTGGTGGCAGCGATTTTCCAACCGATGACCTGGCGCCCCGACACCGTCGGCAAATGAGCCTGTACTTGATAACCTTGGATCGCGTTCAAAGGTCGGCAGGTTTCGGGAAAAATCGGGAATGCTTGCCCTGATTGCCATTGTTCCCAGACCCATTGAGCAGCTTGCTTGCTGGCAATGAGGTCACTGAATTGCGGGTTTGTCGGTGTTGTCATTTGAGAATTGTTGCGCTTTTCAGCGGGTGATGCACTGAATTTTGTGTATAATTTTTGGCTTGGTGACACATGTCATCCGCATTCAGCAGTTTGTTTGAATGTGATCAGTTTTTGGTGATATAGCTCAGTTGGTTAGAGCGCAGCATTCATAATGCTGATGTCGGTGGTTCAAATCCACCTATCACCACCAAATCAAAAGCCCACAGTTTTGCGACTGTGGGCTTTTTGGTTTTTGGCGTCTGCTCGAAGGGCTTAACCGTTCACAAATTGGGGTGGCCGCTTGTTCAAAAAAGCGTCCATCCCTTCTTTTTGGTCGGCGGTGGCAAACAAGCTGTGGAAAACACGGCGCTCGAACATCACGCCATCGGACAAGCCGCTTTCAAAGGCACGGTTCACGCTCTCTTTGGCCGCCATCACCGCCAGCTGGCCGTAGCCACAAATCATCAGTGCAGCGCCCAGGGTTTCGTCCATCAATTTGTCCAATGGCACCACACGGCTGACCAAGCCACCGCGTTCGGCCTCTTGGGCGTCCATCATCCGACCTGTCAGCACCAAGTCCATGGCTTTGGATTTGCCCATGGCGCGAGGCAGGCGCTGCGTGCCACCGGCACCGGGGATAATGCCGATCTTGATTTCGGGCTGGCCAAATTTGGCGTTGTCGGCTGCAATGATGAAGTCGCACATCATGGCCAGCTCGCAGCCGCCTCCCAGAGCGAAGCCACTCACGGCTGCGATCACCGGCTTGCGAATCGATCGGATGGTTTCCCAATTGCGGGTGATGAAGTCCTGTTTGTAAACTTCGTTGAAGTTGAACTTGGCCATGGCCGCGATGTCGGCACCTGCCGCAAAGGCTTTTTCGCTGCCGGTGATGACGATGCAACCAATGGCCTCGTCGGCGTCAAAGGCCTTGAGCGCAATGCCCAGCTCGTCCATCAGTGCGCCGTTGAGCGCGTTCAAGGCTTTGGGGCGGTTGAGGGTGATGATGCCAACTTGACCGCCTTCGGTCCGGACTTCGATGTTGTCGTAGCTCAAGTGTTTCTCCTGCGGGGGGTGAAAATGTCTGGCGCTGACTATAACCACGCAGCCTGCCTCAAGTCTGTCGCCAGAGCGTAGAGCAAGGGCCAACATAGGGAAAACATTAACCAACCGATCGGTCGGTTAATGGTAAATTCGGCCATCAAGGAGAACTTTCATGACCGAACCCACTGTTCCGACCGTGCTTTTAGAAGTGCGCGGCGCTGTTGCCCTCATCACGTTGAACCGCCCAGCGGCTTTGAACAGTTTCACCCGCCAGATGCACCACGATCTTTGGGCCGCCCTGGATCAGGCCGAAGCCAACCCGGCGATCCGGGCCGCGGTCATCACCGGCGCTGGCCGTGGTTTTTGTGCGGGTGCCGATTTGTCCGACTTCGATTTCACGCCCGGTCCCAACCGTGTCGAACGTGCCGATCCCGGCCCCATCATTGACCAAGCCTTCAACCCCAGCACGCGTCGCCTGCAGTCGTTGCGCATGCCCACCATCGCGGCGGTCAATGGCGTGGCGGCGGGCGCTGGCGCTTCGATGGTCATGGCGTGTGACATCGCGATCGCCGCGCCCAACGCCAGTTTCATTCAGGCCTTCAGCAAGATCGGTTTGATCCCCGATGCGGGCGGCAGCTGGTTGTTGGTCGAGCGTTTGGGATTGGCCCGTGCCATGGCGCTGGCCATGACCGGCGACAAACTGACAGCTGAGAAAGCCAAGGAGTGGGGCATGATTTGGGACGTGGCCGACGACGCGCTGGCTGCCGCTTTGGCCATGGCTGAGCGTTTGGCGCAAATGCCCACCAAAGCTTTGGTGGCCACCCGTGCTTTGTTGCAGTCAGCGACCACCCGAACGTTGTCAGAGCATTTGGACGCCGAGCGCGACACGCAATCCGCGCTGGGCCGCACGCACGACTATTTCGAGGGCGTGCAGGCCTTCCTCGAAAAGCGCCCCGCCCAATTCAAAGGCGAATGATGAACAACCCCCAAGCCCTGGCCCAGTTGGTGGGCGAAACCATGTTCGCCGTGGACGTGGCCTCCAAAGACACCATGGGCATGGAACTGCTGAGCTGCGAGCCCGGCCGCGCCGTGATGCGCATGGTGGTGAAACCACTGCACCTGAACGGTCACCAGATTTGCCACGGCGGCTTCATCTTCACGCTGGCCGATTCAACCTTTGCCTTTGCCTGCAACAGCTACAACAAGAACGCGGTGGCGGCGGGTTGCAGCATCGAATTTTTGAAGCCCGGCAAGTTGGGCGATGTGCTGACCTGCGAAGGCATCGAGCAAACGCTCAGCGGCCGTCATGGCATTTACGACATGAAGGTCACCAACCAAAATGGTGAGGTGATCGCCATGTTCCGTGGCAAGAGCGCGCAGATCCCGGGCTCGGTGGTGCCGGAATAAATCAATGAATTGGGGTGCAGGTCTTCAGCCCTGTCCCCCGCCTGATCAAGTGGAGTTTTGAATGAGCCAAAAAGTCTTCCCCCTGGAGCCGATTGAAAAGGCCAGCATCGACGAGCTGCGCAGCCTGCAGCTCAAGCGGCTGCAGCAGACGCTGCAGCACGCCTATGCCAATTCGCCCGTCTACCGCGCCAAGTTCGACGCAGCAGGCGTGCACCCTGACGATTGCAAGAGCCTGGCCGACATCGCCAAGTTCCCCTTCACCACCAAGTCAGACTTGCGCGACAGCTACCCGTTTGGCATGTTCGCTGTGCCGCGCGAAAACTGCGCCCGCATCCATGCGTCCAGCGGCACCACCGGCAAACCCACGGTGGTGGGCTACACCCTCAAAGACATTGACACCTGGTCCAACGTGGTGGCCCGCAGCATCCGCGCGGGCGGTGCCAAGCCGGGTGACATGGTGCATGTGAGCTACGGTTATGGCCTGTTCACGGGCGGCATGGGCGCGCACTACGGCGCCGAAAAATTGGGCCTCACGGTCGTGCCTTTTGGTGGCGGCCAGACCGAGCGCCAGGTACAGCTGATCCAAGATTTCAAGTCCAACATCATCATGGTCACGCCCAGCTACATGCTGGCGATTGCCGACGAGTTTGAGCGCCAAGGCATCGATCCCAAGACCTCATCGCTGCGCATCGGCATCTTTGGTGCCGAGCCGTGGACCAACGACATGCGCGCGGCGATCGAAAAACGCATGAACATTGACGCGGTGGATATCTACGGCCTGTCCGAAGTCATGGGCCCGGGTGTGGCCAGCGAATGCATCGAGACCAAGGACGGCCCGACCATCTGGGAAGACCACTTCTACCCCGAGATCATCCACCCCGAAACGGGTGAACCCGTGGCCGACGGTGAGATGGGTGAGCTGGTCTTCACGAGCCTGACCAAAGAAGCGCTGCCTATCATTCGTTACCGCACGCGAGACCTGACGCGCCTGTTGCCAGGAACGGCCCGCACCATGCGCCGCATGGAAAAGATCACCGGCCGCAGCGACGACATGATGATCATCCGCGGCGTGAACGTGTTCCCCAGCCAGATCGAAGAATTGATCTTGAAGCGCGCCGAGTTGGCCCCGCATTACCAGTGCGTGCTGACCCGCGAAGGCCCGATGGACGACCTCAAAGTGCTGATCGAGACCAAGCCCGGCGTGTCACCCGACAGCATGGAAGCGCGTGCTGCGGCCAAGCAGCTGCAGCACGAGATCAAGGTCTTTATTGGCTCGAGCGTGGCGATTGAACTCAAGGCAGAAGGCGGCGTCGAGCGCAGCCAAGGCAAAGCCAAGCGGGTGGTCGACCTTCGCAAGAAGTGACGGTGGTTAGGGCGAGCGGTGCTTTGTGGGAGCGGCGCCCCCGCCGCGAAAGCAAACCACTGCCCTCTTTACGAGCTCTTTCGCCCCGAGGGCGGGGCTCCCACACAATCTCAGATCGCCGGCCAGCCTTGTGCCCTGCCCGCAGCCATCCCCAGTTTCCAGCCACTGGCTTGTTCTGGCACTTTCAACGGCAAACGCAGCAAGCGTTTGTCGCGCGAGACGAGTGCCACCAGTTGGTGCTCCTTGCCCATCAGGGTGGGCAGTTCGTCGAGCTTGCTCAGTCGCCAGCTGCCGCCTTGCCCCTTGGCTCCCACATCCAGCCCCAGCCATTCGTCGCCGGATGCCAAGCCTGCGGCTTCGGCTGCGCTGCCGCGCAGCACGCCTTTGATTTGCACGCTGCCCCCAGCTTCGCTGACGCGCAGGCCCAGTCGTTGGGGCATCGTGGCGATGTCGGCTTCGATGGTGACGCCGTGTGCCGTCAGCAAGTCGCGCAGCGGCAGGTCTTGGGTGCTGTGAACCCAAGCTTGAATTTCTAGCGCCCAGCTGCGGCCCGTCAGGCTTTGCAGTTCGTCCAGCAGGTCTTGCTCGCGCATCGGGCCACCTTTGCAGCGCTTCCAGAGGCCACGCATCACTTTATCCAGTGTCTGGTTTTCTTGGCGCAATTTCAGGTCCAGGCACAGCGCAACGAGTGAGCCCTTGGTGTAGTAGCTCACCGTGGCATTGAGGGTGTTTTCGTCCTGGCGGTAGTACTTGACCCAAGCGTCAAAGCTGGCTTGTGCCACGCTCTGCACATGGCGGCCGGGTGTTTGCTGCACCTGGGCGATGGTTTTGCCCAGCAGCTTGATGTAGGTGGCGTCGTCGATCAGGCCCGCGCGGCGCAGCAGCAGGTCGTCGTAATAGCTGGTGAAGCCTTCAAAGAACCACAGCAGTTGTGTGTAGTTTTCTTGGGTGTAGTCGTAACGGGCAAAGGCATCAGGGCGCAGTTGCTTGACGTTCCAGGTGTGGAAGTACTCGTGGCTGATCAGGCCCAGCAGCGTGGTGTAACCCTCGCCCTTTTGGGTGTTGTCATACGGGCTGGTTTGCCTGGGCAAGTCGGACCGGTTGCAGATCAGGGCTGTGCTGTTGCGGTGCTCCAATCCGCCGTAGCTGTCGAGCACGGCGTTGAGCATGAACAGGTAATTTTGGTGGGGAGCTTTGGTCCCGGCCTGTTGGCCTTGCCCATGCCAGAAGCGGATTTCGGCTTCGCATATTTTTTGGGTGTCGGCCAGCAGGCGCTCGCCATCAAACGAGGGCAGGGCGCCCGCCACCACAAAGCGGTGCGGAATGCCGCAGGCCACAAAGCTGCCCGACCAGAACGCACCCAACTCGAATGGGCAGTCCACCAGCTCGTCGTAGTCGGCAGCTTGGTACAAGCCAAAGCCTTTTTTGTCAGTCTTGACGGGTGTGAGGCCCGTGGCAGCTTGCCAATCGGGCTGGCCTTTGACGGCTTGCAATTGCAGCTGGTGCGGCAGGTGTTCTTGTCCATGCACGCGCAGGCAAAGGCTGGTGCCATTAAAAAACCCGCGCTGGCTGTCCAGCCAGGCGGTGCGCACCGAGTTGTCAAAGGCATAAACCTCGTAACTCAGCACCAAGGGCTGGTCTGGTTTGCAATCGATGTCCCATGTGCATTTGTCACACTGCTGGATGGGAACGCCTCGGCGCCCTTGTTTGGCCTGAAGGTTTTGCAGGTTCTTGGCAAACTCGCGCACCAGGTAGCTGCCCGGAATCCACACAGGAAGCGACACGGTTTGTTGCGCTGCCGGTTGTGCGATGGTGAGCGTGACCCGAAACAGGTGGGCGTGCAGGTCTGCTGCTTCTACGGTGTAGTGGATGGCGGTCATGGGTGTTGTTTCAGGTGGCGCCAGCCGCTAAAAAGCAGCTCAGGCTGGCCACGATGGTCAGTTGCAAACGCATGGGCAACCAGGGGGCCAAACCTGCAGCGGGCCAGGTGCGGCGGTCCATCACGTAGCAGCCGATCAGCACAAAGCCCAGCAAAGGCAAACCTGCAAAAGCCGGCATCATCACGCCCACCCAAGCCAACAAGGAGGGCACCACACCCCATGTGAAGTGAAGGCGCGGTGCGTTGGGCGTGATCAAGGCATTGCGGAAACCCACGCCCCAGTGAATGCCGCCCAAAAACGACACGATCACCGCACCGTAACCTTGCATCGACAGCGCCACATAAGGGTGCAAGTCAGGGCCTACCAGCCAAAGGCAAAGCGCGAAAAAAACAAAGGGAATCAGCCCGGCATAGCCCAGGCGACGGATCAGATGCCAGGTCGGGTCTTCGGCGATAGGGGTGTTCATCATTTGATTTCCGCCAGCATTTTTTCGACTTGGGCCAGGGGCACAGCACCGGGCACGCGGGTGCCATCGGCGAACAAAATCATCGGTGTGCCTGTGATGCGTTGCTTTTTGCCAAATTCAACGATGGTGTCGATGGCTGAGGTGTCGCAGTTGGCGGCAGGCGGGGTGGTGCCGTTGATCATCCAGTCGTTCCAAGTCTTGGCCTTGTCTTTGGCGCACCAGATGTTTTTGGATTTGGTTTTGGAGTCCTCGCCCAAGATGGGGTAGAGGTAGTGGGAAATCGTGACGTTGTCCAGTTTTTGCAGGTCTTTTTCAAAGCGTTTGCAGTAGCCACAGTTGGGATCGGCAAAGACGGCCAGTTTGCGTTTGCCGTTGCCGCGCACTTGGGTGAAGGCCGTTTTGGGGGGCAGCTGGTCAAAGGGGATGGACGACAGCTTTTCCATGCGCTCTTCGGTCAGGTTGCGCTTTTGTTTGACGTCGATCAGCGACCCTTGGATCAAAAAGTTGCCCTCGGCATCGCTGTACATCACCTCATTGCCCATGCGAACTTCAAACAGGCCATTCATAGGCGTTTTGCTGATTTCGTCGATTTTGGGCAAATTGCTCAGGCGTTCGCTCAGGTTTTTCCGGATGGTGGCCTCTTGCGCCATCACAGCACTCCAAGACAAAGCGGTGGTGGCCACCAACAGGGCCAGTTTTGACAGGGCAAACTTCATCGAGGCACTTTCGGATTCAAAGAGGGCAGTAAATATCAGCTCTGCGCTTTGGCAGAAGGGCCAGGGCTGCTTTGGCCCATGGCGTGTTGTGTCACCCATTGTTTCAAAGGGCCACTGCGGTCAAAGCCGCGCATGCCCCAGTTGCGCAGGTTTTGCCAGACCGGACCGGGCTGAGCAAACAGGCGCTGCAGGCCATCGGTCACCAGACCCATGGCTTGCACATCGGCTTGGCGGCCGCGTTCGTAACGGCGCAGCAACTTCAGGTCGTTCAATGGCCGCCAAAACTCTTTGGCACGGATCACCTTGACGAGTTCGGCCACATCGGCCAAGCCCACGTTCAGGCCTTGACCCGCCAAGGGGTGCAGTGTGTGGGCGGCGTCACCCGCCAAGGCAAACGACTGTTTGACTGCGCCGGGCATGTTGCCAATCCAGCCTTCGGCACGCGCCAGCTGAAGTGGCCATACGGCACGTTCGGCCGAAAGCTGCATGCCGCCCAGTGCGTTGCCGCAGGCTTGGGCCAATTCGGAGGCGAACGCTTGAGCGGGCAGCGCCATGAGTTCTTGTGCCCGCAAGGGGTGCACCGACCAAACCAGCGCCACTTCGCACCCGCCTTCACCGCCTACAGGCAGCAGGGCCAGCACTTCGGCCTGCGGCTCTGACAAACCTGGGGCTTGGCTCCAGCCAAACCATTGGCGAGCGATGCCTTCGTGCGGTCGCTCACAGGCCAAGCGTGTCGCCACGGCATGTTGTTCGTAATGGGTGATGTCAAAGGCGACACCCAACTCGGCCCGCGTTTGGCTGGCGCGCCCTTCGCACACCACTGTGAGTGGCGCAGCCACCGGCGCTTGCACCACCTCGATGTGCGGCTGAAACTGCACGGCTTGGGCCAAGCGCGCTTCCAGCACCGGCACGTCCACCATCCAGTTGAGCTCGCCCACGCCTTGTTCGCGGGCCCCGAAGTTCAATCGGCCTCCGTGATCTCCCCAAATTTGCATTTGGTGAACCGGTGTGACGGCAGGGCTGTCGGGCCAGCAACGCAGGTCTTGCAGCAGGGCCATAGCGGCCCCGTTGAGCGAATAGGCGCGAACATCAGGTGCCGTGTGGGGATGGGGCGATTCGACCAAAGCCACGTTCAGCCGTTCGCGGGCCAGCAACAAGGCCAAAGTGCGGCCCACAATGCCAGCGCCTCGGATGCAAATGTCGGGGTGATTAGCCATGTGAAGATTGTAGAAGCCCCCCGGCTAAAATGCCGCAGTGACCCAGAATGAACCCGAAAGAACCCCATGAGCCTCAAATGCGGCATCGTGGGTTTGCCCAACGTGGGCAAATCCACCCTTTTTAACGCCCTGACCAAAGCCGGTATCGCGGCTGAGAACTACCCCTTTTGCACGATTGAGCCCAACACCGGCGTGGTTGAAGTGCCTGACACGCGCTTGCAACAGTTGGCCGAAATCATCACGCCCGAGCGCATCGTGCCCGCCATCGTCGAGTTTGTGGACATCGCCGGCCTGGTCGCTGGTGCGAGCACAGGTGAAGGCCTGGGCAACAAGTTTCTGGCCCACATCCGCGAGACCGATGCCATCGTCAACGTGGTACGCTGCTTTGAAGACGACAACGTGATCCACGTGGCCAACAAGGTGGACCCGATTGCCGACATCGAGGTCATCCAGACCGAGCTGTGCCTGGCCGACTTGGCCGCCGCCGAAAAAGCCGTTCACCGCGTGAGCAAAATCGCCCGCTCCGGTGACAAAGAAGCCGTCAAGCAAATGGCGATCCTGGAAAAATGCCTGGCTGCACTGAACGACACCCAGCCGGTGCGCACCATCGACTTCAGCAAAGAAGAGCGCGCTGAACTCAAGCAGTTCTTCTTCATCACGGCCAAGCCTGCCATGTTCGTGGCCAACGTGTCGGAAGACGGCTTTGAGAACAACCCGTTCCTCGACCGCTTGAAGGCCTTTGCTGCCAAGCAAAACGCGCCTGTGGTGGCCATTTGCGCCAAGATCGAAGCCGAGTTGTCCGAGATGGACGACGCCGACCGCCTGGAGTTCTTGAAGGAACTGGGCCAAGACGAGCCTGGCCTGAACCGCCTGATCCGATCTGCTTACGGCTTGCTGGGTCTGCAAACTTATTTCACCGCTGGCGTGAAAGAAGTGCGTGCCTGGACCATCCATGTGGGCGACACCGGCCCGCAAGCGGCTGGTGTGATCCACACCGACTTCGAAAAAGGCTACATCCGCGCCCAGACCATCGCGTTTGACGACTTCATCAGCTTCAAGGGTGAGCAAGGCGCCAAAGACGCTGGCAAGATGCGCGCCGAAGGCAAGGACTATGTCGTGAAAGATGGCGATGTGATGAACTTCCTGTTCAGCTCCTGAACCCGCTGAGGCTCCAACAAAAAACCGCTCCGAGGAGCGGTTTTTTTGTAGGACCAAGTCGCTGGGTCAGCGTTGGGACGCCAGAAACTTCAGCACCTCCGCCACGCTGCGCTGTGGGTCTTCCTCTTGCGGCACATGGCCCAGCCCGTCAAACACCACGTATTGGCTGCCTGCGATGTCTTGGTGAAAGCGTTGACCTGAAGGCTCGGGGATGAGCCGGTCCTGTGCGCCCCACAAAATCAGTGTGGGCTGCCTGATGGTGGCAATCAGCCCGGCGGACTGGGCATCGGTCTCGCGCAGCTTCATGCGTTGGGTCAGGCTTTCGCGGTTGCCCTCGCGCAGCGTCAGTTCGTAATAACGGTCCACCAACTCAGGTGTGACCTTGTCCGGGTCGGCGTAGACGTTGCGCACACTCGACTCGATCATGCGCCGGGGCAAGAGTCTGCTCATCACGGGCTTGAGCCACTCGATCTGCGCCAGCCGAAAGCCCAGCGGCACCGAGGTTGATTGCAGCGGGTAGCCGCTCGCGTCCACTAGCACCAGTCGGCTGACCCGTTCGGGGTTCTGCACGGCCGTGCGCCAGGCCACACCGCCGCCCAAAGAGTTGCCTGCCAACACCGCACGGCGCACGCCCAGCTGGTCCAGCAGCGCGGCGATGAAGTCGGCGTAACGGGTCATGCGGTAGTCGCCATCGGGCGCGGGGCCGGTCAGGCCAAAACCGGGCAAGTCCATGCGAATCACGCGCCGTTGGCCTTTGAGCGCATCTGTCCAGCCGTCCCAGGTGTGCAGGCTGGCCGAGGTGCCGTGGATCAGCACGATGGGCTCGGGGTCATCGCGCGGGCCTTCGTCACGCAAGTGCACCTGCATGCCTTGCAGGGTCACAAAGTGTGAGGGGGCCGTTGCCCAGCGTGCCTTGAGGGTGTCCACCCCTCGGTCTGGGGCCCAATTCCAGGCCACCACCGCGACCAAGGCGGCCAGCGCAGCCAAAAACACAGACAACAACACAGTCAATACGGGGGTCTTCATGGGCAAACCTCAGTGGGTGAAAAACAGCCAAAACACTTCAAGGTTGATTTGACCAGGCCGAGCATGGCCAGCTCAAAGCCCTGCCAGCGGGCTGTTGCTGTCCATGTTGCTCAGCAGCCGTTCGCGGCCTTTGAGCACATGGCGTTCTGCCGTTGATTTGGCTTTGGCCTTGGCTCCTTTGGCGATGGCCTCGTACAAAGTTCGGTGCTCGGCATTGGACTGGCGCATATTGCCCGGTGCATTGAAGTACTCGCGCCTGAACAGGTGCATTTCTTTGACGTAATCGTCGTAAGCAGCTTGGGCCCTTTGGTTGTTGGCCAGCAGCAGCACCAGCGCATGAAACTTCAGGTTCAGATCGTAATAAAGGTTGGCGTTTTCGGTCTCGCAGGCCACATCCATGGCGTTGAGCAGTTGCTCAAACTGCGCTTTGTGGCTTTCGGCCAGGTGGTCGGTGGCGCGTTCTGCCGCAAAACCAAACACCAAGGCGCGCAGGTCGTACAGCTCCAGCATTTCACGCACCGACATTTGGCGCACAAAAACACCCCGGTTGAGCACCGCCTTGACCAAGCCCAAACCCGTGAGCATGCGGATCGCTTCGCGCACAGGACCCCGGCTGGTGCCCATGCGCAGCGCCAAGGCCGCTTCGTTCAGGCGCTCACCGGGCTTGAGCTCCCCGCTGTAAATGAGTTGCTTGAGCTGGTCTGCCACAAAAACGGGCAAACCTTGCTCGGGCTTTTCTCGGGCTGTATTCATGGGGTGTATCGCTGGGCCAGACCTGCAAAATGGTGGAGTCATCCTACCTGAAGATGGCCAAAATCATGCGCTCAAGGTCGCGAATGTGTCAACAATTCAGACAAAGTGTTGACACTTTTGGGCCTGGCGTTCAAACTTTCGGGGTCATCAACAGGTGTCACGCACTTGTTCAAACTGAGCCCCTTTTTCGTCAGGACCACGACCATGCCACACCAACCCGCTTCTGCAGCGTTGTCTCGTTTTCGAGTGATCGACTTGACCCAAGTGCGTGCGGGACCCACCGCTTGCCGCCAGTTGGCCGACTGGGGTGCCGATGTGGTGCAAGTTCAAATGCCCGAGCACATGCGTGGCGACGACACGCTGGGCGGACAAGAGGGGTCAGATTACCAATACACCCACCGCAACAAGCGCTCGATCACACTGAACCTGAAAGAGCCCGAGGGCATTGCCTTGCTCAAGCAGTTGATCGCCAAGGCCGATGTGGTGGTCGAGAACTTCCGCCCAGACGTCAAGTTCCGTTTGGGCATCGATTACGACAGCCTGAAAAACGACAACCCCGGTTTGGTTTACGCCAGCATTTCTGGCTTTGGTCAAACCGGTCCTTTGGCCGCAAGGCCGGGTTTTGACCAAATTGCGCAGGGCATGGGCGGGCTGATGTCGGTCACGGGCATGACCGAGCAGGGCCCCATGCGCGTGGGCATTCCGATTGCCGACTTGTGTGCGGGCATTTTTGCGGCGCAAGGTATTTTGGTGGCCTTGCTGGAGCGCGAAAAGTCAGGCCAAGGCCAGTGGCTGCACACCTCATTGCTCGAGTCCATGGTGTACATGATGGATTTCCAGACCTCGCGCTGGTTGATCGACGAAGAGGTGGCCACGCAGGCGGGCAACTTCCACCCCACCAGCATCCCCACCGGGGTTTACAAGGCGCGCGATGGCTACATGAACATCGCGGTGTTTGGCTCCAAAATTTGGGAGCGGTTCTGCGACATTCTGGAAGCACCGCAATGGGTCACCGATCCGCGCTACCACGACAAGCCCAGCCGCTCGGTCAACCGCGATGCGTTGAACGCCGAGATCAACGAGCGACTGGCCTTGCAAGACCGTGCTTATTGGATCGAGCGCTTGAACGACGGTGGCGTGGCTTGTGGCCTGATCAACAGCATGGACGAAGTGTTCAAAGAGCCGCAAATTCAGCACCTGAAGATGGTCAAAGATGTGGTGTCGGTGCACCAAGGTCCGCAGCGTTTGGTGGGGCAACCCATGCAACTGGAGCGCACGCCCAGCACCATTGCCCGAGCGGCCCCTCGCCGTGGCGAGCACAGCGAGGAAATTTTGGGCGAACTGGGGCTCACGGCCCAAGCGCTTGAGCAACTGAAATCCAAAGGAGTTTTTTGAATGTCCGACATCGTCTACACCTCGCCCACCGAACGGGTCAATACCTGGCTGGAGGGCAGCACCTTGTTCATCCAGTTCAACAATGTCGCCCGCCACAATGCGCTGTCGGTGGACATGTGGGAGGCCGTGCCTGTGCTCTTGAACCAGGCCGAACACGACCCCCGAGTGCGCTTGGTGGTGTTCACCGGGGCAGGCGAGAAAGCCTTTGTCTCGGGTGCGGACATTTCGCAGTTTGAAGACATGCGTGCCGCCCGCGAGGCGGTCACGCGCTATGAGCACATGGCCGAGACGGCGCTGATGGGTATTTACAACTTTCCCAAGCCCACGCTGGCCTGCATCCGCGGCTTTTGCATCGGTGGTGGCATCAATGTGGCCATCAGTTGTGACATGCGGATTGCTGCCAGCGACGCCGTGTTTTCGGTGCCTGCCGCTCGCTTGGGCTTGGGCTACCGCTATTCGGCCATGAAAAACCTGGTGGATCTGATTGGCCCTGGCGCGGCCAAAGACCTGTTTTTCACGGCCCGAAAAATCAATGCACAAGAAGCACACAGCTTGGGGCTGGTCACGCGGGTTTGCGCTCCTGAGGCCTTGCCCGAGTTGCTGGGTGAATACACGTCAGCACTGGCCGCCAACGCGCCCCTGACCATCCAGGCGGCCAAGGCCATCACGCGAGAAATCCTCAAGCCATCGCCCGAGTTGGACATGGATTTGTGCACCCAACTTATCCGCGGCTGCTTTGACAGCGCCGACTATGCCGAAGGCCGCAAGGCTTTCATGGAAAAACGCAAACCCGTCTTCAAAGGCGAATGAGGTCCCCTATGAAATCTTATTGGATGAACATCAGCGACGGTCAAGGCCATTTGGAGCTGCGGGAGGTCGATGTGCCCGTGCCCGGCCCAGGTCAAGTGCTGGTCAAGTTGCATGCCGCAGCCCTCAATCGCGGTGAGTTGATCGTGGGGCACGGCCTGCACGGCAAAGGCGGCAGCAAGCCCGCTGGCATGGAAGGGGCAGGGCATATTGCGCAGCTGGGCAGCGACACAGGCGCTTGGCAAGTGGGCGATCGGGTGATGGGCCGATGCCCCGGGACATTTTCAGAATACGTGGTGATGGATGTGCGCGAAATCATGCCCGTCCCGGACAATTTGAGTTCGGAGCAAGCCGCCTCGATCCCGCTGACGTTTTTGGTGACGTATGACCTTTTGGTGATGCAAGGTCACTTGCAGGCCGGACAGACGCTTTTGATCAATGGGGTCTCTTCAGGTGTGGGTGTGTCCAGCTTGCAAATGGCCAAAGTTTTGGGGGCCAAAGTCATTGGCACATCGGGTTCGCAAGCCAAGCTCGACCAATTGAAGCCTCTGGGGCTGGATTTGGGTCTGTGCACGCGTGCTGCTGATTTCCACGAAACCGTTTTGCAAGCCACCGAGGGCAAAGGGGCCAATTTGGTGGTGAACACCGTGGGTGGGTCCATGTTTGCCGAGAACATGCGTTGCATGGCGTTTCAGGGGCGAATGGGCATTGTGGGCTACGTCGACAACACGCTCAGTGCCACCATCGATCTGGAGACTTTGCATTCCAAGCGCTTGTGCCTGTATGGTGTCTCCAACAAGAACCGCACACTGGCGCAGCGCTCAGAGGGTGTTGCGCAATTTGCCAAACAAATTTTGCCGGCCTTTGCCGATGGTCGCATCCAACCCCTGTTGGACCAAGTGTTTGAGTTCGACCAATTGCTCCAAGCCAAGGTCCGCATGGAAAGCAACCAGCACACCGGCAAGATCGTGCTGCGCATCGCCAAGCCGGATTGAAATTTTCCCAAGACATTCCCATCAAAGGAGACAACACCATGAACAAAAGAAACCTGATTTCAGCATTCGTCTTGTCGTGCTTGGCCATGGCTGTGCAAGCCCAAGGTGCAGCCTATCCCATCAAGCCGATTCGCTTGGTGGTGGGTTTTGCACCAGGTGGTGCGGCCGACTATGTGGCCCGTGCCCTCAGCGATGCCATGGGCAAGTCCTTGGGTCAAACGGTCATTGTCGAAAACAAGGCCGGTGCCGGCTCCAGCATTGCGGCAGAAAACGTGGCCAAGGCAGCGCCAGATGGGTACAGCGTTTTGTTGGCCAGCCCCAGCAGCATCTCGGTCAACCCGGCACTCAACGCCAAGTTGAACTACACCCCGAAAGATTTGGTGCCGGTCACCAAAGTCACCGCTTCGCCTTTGGTCATTGCGGTCAATCCCTCACTGGGCATCAATTCGGTGCAAGATTTGATTGCGCGGGCCAAACAGTCACCCGGCAAGATCAACTACGCCACGTCGGGCAACGGCTCTGCACCCCATTTGGGTGCGGCCTTGTTCACCCAATTGACGGGTGTGGACATGGTGCACATCCCTTTTCGTGGGGGTTCGCCCGCCATCCAGTCGGTCATTGCCGGAGACACTCAAGTGACCTTTGGTACACCCCCATCGGTCTTGCCCATGATCCAGGCAGGTCGCTTGAAAGGTTTGGCCGTCAGCACCAAAAACAGCACGACATTGGTGCCCGGTTTGCCAGGCATGCAAGAGGCCAAACTGCCCGAATACGCCATTGAATTTTGGTATGGCCTCTTTGTGCCGGTGGGCACGCCGCCGGCTGTGATCAAAAAGATTTTTGACGCCACCCAATCGGCCATGGCACAACCGTCTGTGAAAGCCGCCTTGGCCCGAGAAGGCACCGACGTGGCTTTGTCCAACTCGCCAGAGAACTTCGCGGCCTTTTTGACCGAAGATGCCAAATTCTGGGTGAACCTGGTCAAGAGCGCAGGTGTCAAACTAGACTGACTTACAGGAGCTGTCATGCTTGAAAACGGATATTTGAAGATCGAGTCGATGCAAGCCCGCTGCACACCCGCAGAGTGGCAAGCGCGCGTGGACTTGGCGGCGTGTTACCGCTTGGTGGCGATCTATGGCATGTCGGACATGATGGCCAACCACATCTCTTCTCGTGTGCCGGGCGAAGATGGTGCTTTTCTCATCAATCCCTACGGCATGATGTACGAGGAAATCACAGCGTCCAGCTTGATCAAGATTGACCACGACGGCAACATCTTGTCCAAGCCCGATTTTGGCGATCTGAATTACGGCATCAACAAGGCCGGCTACGTGATTCACAGTGCGGTGCATGCGGCCCGACCCGAAGTCGATTGCGTCATCCACACGCACAGTTGGGCCTCGATGGCCGTGTCGTCACTTGAATGCGGCCTGTTACCCATCACCCAAACGGCCATGCGGTTTTTGAAGATCGGTTACCACGACTACCAAGGTGTGGTGCTCGATCTGACCGAGCAGGCCTCGCTGGTGCAAGACTTGGGGCAGGGCGAAGCCCTTATTTTGCGAAATCACGGCGTTTTGACGGTGGGGCGCAGTGTGGGTGAAGCCTTCAACTGGATGCACCGCTTGGAACTGGCGTGCCATGCCCAACTGGCGGCCATGGCTTGCAACACACCTCTCGTCAAGGTTGCGCCCGAAGTTTTGGAAGAGACCTGGAACAACTACCAGCCCAGCACCCGCAGGCCCTATGGCCTCATGGAGTGGCCAGCCTTGCTCCGTAAGCTGGACCGCATGGACCCCAGTTACAAAACCTGAACACATTGCTTCTTGTCTCTAACGAAAGACCCGTATGACGTCTTCTTCGCGTTGGTGGGTGGCCACCCTCTCGGCCATGGCCATGGCAATGGCCATGCCTTCTTGGGCGCAGGCGCAGGTGTACCCCCAAAAACCGGTCAAAGTGGTCGTGGCCTTCACGGCAGGCGGCACCACCGACATCTTGGCGCGGACCGTCACGCAGCAGTTGTCCGAAAAACTCAAGCAGCCTTTTGTCATCGACAACAAGCCTGGTGCGGGGGGCAACTTGGGCACCGAGCTGGTGGTCCGCTCTGCGCCGGATGGGTACACCTTGATTGTCAATTCTGTGGGGCCCATTGCGGTCAACCCCACCTTGTATGGCAAGCTGCCCTACAACCCCTTGACCGATCTGGTGCCGATTGTTCAGATTGCGGATGTGCCCAATGTCTTGGTCATCCACCCTTCGGTGCCCGCCAACACCATGGAAGAGCTGATCGCTTACGCCAAGGCCAATCCAGGCAAGCTCAACTACGGTTCAACCGGCATCGGCACCTCGTCCCATTTGTCCAGCTTCATGCTGTCCAAGCGGGTGGGTTTTGAGGCGACCCACATTCCCTACAAAGGTGCTGATGCCTTGAAGGATTTGTTGGCAGGCCGCATCCAGTTCATGTTTGCAACGATCCCATCGGTGATGCCACACATCGCGGCGGGCAAGCTCAAACCGATGGCGGTCAGCTCACTCAAGCGTTCGCGTTCCATGCCTGATGTGCCCACCGTGGTCGAAAAAGGCTTCCCTCAATTTGAGGCTGGATCGTGGTTTGGTTTTTTTGCGCCCAAGGGCACACCAGAAGTTGTGATCAGCATGGTGAACAAAGCCGTCAACGACATCTTGCAAGTGCCCGCCATCGAGCAGCAAATGATTGCCCAGGGCGCAGACCCTGCGGGCGGCACGCCAGCTCAGTTTGGCCAATTCGTTCAGCGTGAGCATGACAAGTGGCGCCTCATCGTGCGCGAGTCGGGTGCCAAAGCCGAGTGATGAAGTGCGCCGACAGGTCCAATCCATGAGCAGCCCCTTGCGAATCCTCATGTCCCGGCAGTCCATTGACCTCTTGGGGGCATCGGTCTCGGCTGCGATGGGGCAGTTTCCCTTTGAGTTGATCTCCTTAGAAGAAGCCGTGGCTGCGCAACGCACCGATGCCGATGTGGCCTTCATTTCGCGTGAGGTCACGGGCACCTCGACCAAGCACGAAATTCACCCCGCCTTGGAACAGGTCTACACACTGCTTCGCCAGTCTGCTGATTTGCAATGGGTGCACATCCATTCGGCCGGCGCCGATCGTCAGATTTACCTCGACCTTTTGGCCAGAGGCGTCCAGGTGTCCACCTCTTCCGGGGCCAATGCCCAAGTCGTGGCCACCGTGGCTTTGGCGGGTATCTTGGCGCTGGCCCGGCGTTTTCCGCAGCTTTGGGCTGAGCAGCGAGACCGGCAGTGGATCCCCATGATGGGTGAGCGCATGCCACGGGACTTGCCGGGGCAGACGGCGACCATTGTCGGCTGGGGCCCCATTGGACAAAAGCTGGGCAGTTTGCTGCAGGCCTTGGGCATGAACGTGCAGGCCGTGCGCCAGCAAGCGCATACCAAGACAGAGGCCGAAAGCGTTGCAATGGTCTCGTTTGAGGATTGGCAGCAGGTTTTGCCCAAAACAGATTGGCTGGTCTTGGCTTGCCCCTTGACCCTCAAAACCCGCCAATTGGTCAATGCCGGGGCCTTGGCTTTGCTGCCCCCCGGAGCCCATTTGGTGAACGTGGCGCGGGGTGAAGTGGTGGACGAACTGGCTTTGGTTGCGGCTTTGCAAAGTGGACGGCTGGGCGGCGCTTTTTTGGATGTTTTCGCCCACGAGCCTTTGCCCGTTGATTCACCTCTGTGGGCCATGCCGCAGGTCATGGTCACACCCCATGCAGCGGGTCACTCCGATGGCAATGAAACCAGAGTGGGGCAGATATTTTTGGACAATTTGCGCTGCTGGACGACAGGTTTGCCCTTGCGCAACAAGGTGGCCTGAGCTTTTGCTGGCCGCATCAAAACTGCCCCGGAAACACCCACAGCAGACTGGCCGTCATGACCACGTAGCGGCCAAACTTCCCGATGGCCATGTACATCGTGCACGGCCAAAATGGCATTTTTAACCAGCCTGCCACGGCACACAGAGGGTCGCCCACGCCAGGCAACCAACTGAGCAGGCAGGCCTTGGGGCCCAACTTTTCCAACCAGACCAAGGCGCGGTGGTGATGGCCCGATGCACCCCTGTGCTTGACCGCCTTGTGTGTACCCCAGCCCATACACCAGCTGAACATACCGCCCAATGTGTTGCCCGCGGTGGCCACCAAGACCGCTGGCCAAAACAACTCGGGGTTGAGTTTGACCAAACCAAACAGCACCGGTTCAGAGCCCATGGGCAGCAAGGTGGCTGAAATGAAGGCGACCACAAACACCGTGCTCAAGCCATGTTGCGGCAGCGCCAGCCATTGCAGCAGTTGATCCATCCAGATGTCCATCGAGCCAGTTTAGCGCCAGTCAGGCCGCAACCCTTTGGTGTCGCCCTGCAAGGGGTTTTGCCTAGCACAGTCCCAGCTGGTTTGCTGAATTATTAAGCAATTACAATCGTGCCTCCTCTACAGGCTCCCCCAAAAAAAGCGCTCTTCCCAGTCATGCAGATTGGCCCATACCTATTGCCCAACAATTTGTTTGTTGCCCCCATGGCGGGGGTGACGGATCGGCCTTTCCGTCAGTTGTGCAGGCAGTTTGGTGCGGGTTATGCCGTGAGCGAGATGGTGACCTCGCGTCCTGATTTGTGGGCCTCGCTCAAAACTTCGCGCCGTGCCAACCACGACGGTGAACCCGGCCCGATTGCGGTGCAAATTGCCGGCACTGAAGCCCAAATGATGGCCGACGCTGCCCGGTACAACATCGATCGGGGCGCACAGATCATTGACATCAACATGGGCTGCCCGGCCAAAAAAGTCTGCAACAAATGGGCCGGCTCGGCTTTGATGCAAGACGAACCGCTGGCGCTGGAGATCATCGGTGCTGTGGTTGAAGCGGCATTGCCCCACGGCGTGCCCGTCACACTCAAAATGCGCACTGGCTGGTGTGACGCTGAAAAGAACGCCCTGA
This sequence comes from Limnohabitans sp. 15K, assembly GCF_002778285.1. Lineage (GTDB taxonomy): Bacteria > Pseudomonadota > Gammaproteobacteria > Burkholderiales > Burkholderiaceae_C > Limnohabitans_A. The sequence continues at coordinate 1,010,402 of NZ_NESM01000001.1, read as the reverse complement.
ACCTGGCCCGCGCCGCAGAAAGCGCCGGGGTGCAGATGGTCACCGTGCACGGCCGCACACGCGAGCAAGGTTACAAAGGCTTCGCCGAATACGACACCGTGGCAGCCGTCAAGGCGGCCCTGAACATCCCGGTGGTGGCCAATGGCGACATCGATTCGCCAGAGAAAGCCCGCGATGTGCTGAAGTTCACCGGAGCCGACGCCGTGATGGTGGGCCGCGCCGCGCAGGGCAGCCCCTGGATCTTTCGCGAGATGGGCCACTTTTTGGCGACGGGCGAACACTTGGCCGCGCCACTGGTGGCCGAGGTGCGCCGCGCCTTGCTGGAGCACCTGCAAGACCATTACAGCTTGTACGGCGAATACACCGGTGTGCGCTCCGCGCGCAAGCACATCGGCTGGTACGTGCGTGCACTGCCCGGTGGCGAAACTTTCCGTGAACACATGAACACCCTGGACACCGCGCAGCTGCAACTGGCGGCGGTGGCCGATTTCCTGGATGGCCTGGCCAACCAGATGGACCGCTTGCCCGTACAGCGTGCACAGCCGGTTTTGGAGACATGGCCATGAGCGAACCCCAATCGATAGAAAACTGCATCCGCAATAACCTGGAAACTTATTTCCGTGACCTGGACGGCACCGACCCGGCAGGCCTTTACGACATGTTGGTCAAGTTGGTCGAAAAACCCTTGCTGGACGTGGTGATGACCCAGTCGGGCCAAAACCAGTCGCGTGCTGCCGAATGGCTGGGCCTGAACCGCAACACCTTGCGCAAGAAGTTGCTTGAACATGATTTGCTGAAATGAATTTTGAAGAAAGTATCCCTATGAGAGCCCTGATTTCCGTCTCTGACAAAACCGGCATCGTCGACCTGGCGAAAGAACTGCATGCCTTGGGCGTGAGCCTGATCTCCACCGGTGGCACCGCGAAACTGCTTGCCGAACAAGGCCTGCCCGTGACCGAAGTGGCCGAAGTCACCCAGTTCCCTGAAATGCTGGACGGCCGCGTCAAGACCCTGCACCCCAAGGTGCACGGCGGCTTGCTGGCGCGTCGGGACACGCCCGAGCACATGGCGGCTTTGAAGGCACACAACATCGACACGATTGATCTGTTGATCGTCAACCTGTATCCGTTTGAAGCCACCGTGGCAAAGCCTGGTTGCACACTGGCTGACGCGATCGAGAACATCGACATTGGTGGCCCCGCCATGGTGCGCTCTGCCGCCAAGAACTGGAAAGACGTGGGCATCGTCACCGACGCCAGCCAATACGCGGACGTGATTGCCGAGTTGAAAACCAATGGCAAGCTGAGCGACAAACTGCGCTTTGCTTTGTCTGTGGCCGCGTTCAACCGCATCAGCCAATACGACGGCGCGATCAGCAACTACCTCTCAAGCGTGAACTTTGAAGCTGAAAAACTCAGCGAAGAATACGTGCCCGAGCGCGCCCAGTTCAGCGGTCAATTCAACGAGCAATATGTCAAAGTGCAAGACCTGCGCTACGGCGAAAACAGCCACCAGCAAGCCGCCTGGTATCGCGACTTGGCCCCAGAAGCTGGTTCGCTCGCCACTGGCGTGCAGTTGCAAGGCAAGGAACTGTCCTACAACAACATCGCCGACGCAGACGCTGCGTGGGAATGTGTGAAGAGCTTTGATACCACCGCTTGCGTGATCGTCAAACATGCCAACCCTTGCGGCGTCGCTGTGGGTGCAAACCCGCTCGAGGCCTATAGCAAAGCCTTCCAAACCGACCCCACCAGCGCGTTTGGCGGCATCATCGCCTTTAACCGCCCTGTGGACAAAGCTGCGGCTGAGGCCGTGAGCAAACAGTTTGTCGAAGTGTTGATGGCTCCTGACTTCAGTGCCGAAGCGCTGGAAGTGTTCAAGAGCAAAGTGAATGTGCGCTTGATGAAAATCGCCTTGCCCGCCAACTATGGCGACGTGCGCAACGCGCTCGAAACCAAGCGCGTGGGCTCAGGCCTGTTGCTGCAAAGCGCTGACAACCACGAGTTGGCTTTGGCCGATTTGAAAATCGTCACCGTCAAACAACCCACGCCAGAAGATTTGAACGACTTGTTGTTCGCGTGGAAAGTGGCCAAGTTCGTCAAGTCCAACGCCATCGTGTTCTGCAAAAACGGCATGACCATGGGCGTGGGCGCAGGCCAAATGAGCCGCTTGGATTCTGCCCGCATCGCCAGCATCAAGGCTGAAGCGGCCAAGCTCAGCCTGCAACACACCGTGGTCGCCAGCGACGCGTTCTTCCCCTTCCGCGACGGCCTCGACGTGGTGGTGGATGCAGGCGCAACCTGCGTGGCCCAGCCTGGTGGCTCGATGCGCGACCAAGAAGTCATCGACGCCGCCAACGAGCGCGGCGTAGCGATGGTGTTCACCGGTGTGCGTCACTTCCGTCATTGATAGGACTGTTTTGAACTTTGACCAACTCGGTTTGACCCCCGCGCTCTTGCGCGCTGTGGGTGACATGGGCTTGTACGCGCCCACCCCCATCCAGGCCGAGGCCATTCCGGCCGTCCTGAAATCGGCCGATGTGTGGGCCACTGCGCCCACCGGCTCGGGCAAGACGCTGGCCTTTGCGCTCCCTCTTTTGCAGCACTTGCTGGCCGCGCCGCGCCAGACCAATTTCCGCCGTCCTGTGCGTACGCTGGTGTTGGTGCCTACGCGCGAACTGGCGGTGCAAGTGGGTGATGTGCTGGCTAACCTCGCCTACAAGTTACCCCAGTCGCTCAAGGTGATCACCGTGTTTGGTGGCGTCTCGGTCAACCCCCAAATGATGGCGCTGCGTGGCGGTGCCGACATCGTGGTGGCCACACCCGGCCGCTTGCTCGACTTGATCGACCAAAACGCTGTGCGCCTGGCCGATGTGCAGCACCTGGTGCTGGACGAAGCCGACCGCTTGCTTGACTTGGGCTTTGCCGACGAGTTGCAACGCGTGCTGGCACTGCTGCCTGCTCAGCGCCAGACGCTGCTGTTTTCTGCCACGTTTGCGCCCGAGGTGGAAGCGCTGGCGGCCAAGTTGCTGAGCGATCCGGTGCGCATCACGGTAGAGGCCTTTGAAGGCCACAAACCCGACATCACCCAACGCGCCATCGCCGTCGACGAGAAAAGCCGAACCGCTTTGCTGCGCCACTTGATCAACGAAAACGGCTGGAAGCAGGTGCTGGTCTTTGTGGCCACCCGCTACGCCTGCGAGCATGTGGCGAACAAGCTCTACAAAGCAGGTGTTTTTGCTACGCCTTTCCATGGCGAGATGAGCCAAGGCGCACGCCAAGAAGTGCTCAGCGAATTCAAAGCCGGACGCTGGGATGTGGTGGTCACCACCGACTTGGCCTCACGCGGCATCGACATCGCCATGCTGCCCGTGGTGGTGAATTACGACCTGCCGCGCTCAGCCACCGATTACACCCACCGCATTGGCCGCACGGGCAGGGCGGGTGCGCATGGCGACGCGGTTAGCTTTGTGACCGCCGCTGCGCTCGCGCACTGGCAGCTTATCCAGAAGCGAGAAAGCTTGGAACTGCCTTTGGAGCAAGTGCCAGGCTTTGAGCAAACCGAAACACCGCCACCACCGTCGCCCGGCAATGGGGGCATCAAGGGTTCAAGGCCGAGCAAGAAGGATAAATTGCGGGCGGCCGTTGCAAAAGACGGGCCTTAAGCCATCCAGCCTGGCAACCAAGTGGCGATACCCGGCACCATGAACACGGCGGCCAGCAGCACCAAACTCATGACCACATAAGGCGTCACCGCCAAGAAGATGTGAGCCATGGTGACCGATGGGGGCGCGACGCCGCGCATGGTCATGAGCAGCAAACCGTGAGGGGGTAAGAGCAGCCCCAATTGCATGCAGATTAAAAACAGCACGCCAAACCAGACCGGGTCGATGCCCAAGGTGTTTACGATGGGCATGAAGATGGGCAAGGTGATCATCATCATGCTGACCTGGTCCACAAAGATGCCCAGAAAGATCAGCAGTAGCATCATGCCCATCAGAATCTGGTTGGCTGACAGGCCGTGGCCAGTGATGAATTGGACCAACCCAGAGCTGGCACCGGAAAAAGACAAAATCTGCGCGAAGGTGGTGGCGCCAAGGATGATGAACAAGATCATGCCGGAGATGCCTGCTGTGCCTTTGAGGGCTTTGATGACCGCCTCCCAACGCAGCACACGGTAAAGCGCGGCCAAGAACATGGTGGCAAACGCGCCCAGCGCGGCACATTCTGTCGGGGTGGCCCAGCCTGCGGCCAAGGCGCCTACCACCACGCCAAAAATCGACAGCGTGGGCAGAACATAAGCAAACAACAAATGCCAGCGCGCCCAGCCATGGTGCTGTTCGGCCTCGGTGTCGGCTGGGGCCAAGTGCGGACTTATGCGCACACGCACAATGATCCAAACCACAAAGGCCACTGACAACAAAATGCCTGGCACTACGCCGCCCAGCAGCAGCTTGGAAATGGAAATGCCCGAAAGTGAACCCAACAATACCGTGAGGGCCGAAGGAGGGATCAGCATGTCCACCGCGCCAATGGCCATGATGGGGCCTGTGGCGATGGTGGGGTGGTATCCGCGTGCCAGCATGACGGGCAGCATGAGCGAACCCAGCATGGCCGTGGTGGCAATGGTGGAGCCCGAGATGGCCGAGAACACCGTGCCCGCCACCACGGCGACCACTGCCAGGCGTCCCGGTACGCGCACGATGAGTCTCTCTACGCCTTCAATCACTTTGAGGGCCAGACCGGTGTGGAAAAGAATTTCCCCCATCAACACAAACAGCGGAATGGGCGTGAGCGCAAAGGCAGTGACCGAACTCACGCTGTTGCGCATCAGCTGCACCAAACCAGGCTCGCCGCCCATGTAAAGCATAGCCCCGATGATGTTGACGCCCAAAAAAGTCAGGGCTACGGGCATGCCCATGAACAGCAGCAAAGTCGAGCCGCCCAACATCAACCAGGCCGCTATTTGCCAACTGCTCATGTAAAGACTCCAGACGAGAAAATTAAAAACATTTGAAACCTGTTCAAGCTGCGCTCACGGCATCCTGTCGTGGACCGCGTACAGCGTGCAGCAGTCGGTGCATTCGAAACATCATCTCGATGGACAGCAGCACAAAGACAACAGGCAATGGGGCCATAGACCACCACTCGGGTGTGACCAAGGTCTTGATGCTCAGCGAGCCCGCTGCATAACTGGCCCAAGTGGCCTGCGCACCGTACCAGGCCAGTACCAAACAACACATCAGGCCGAGCACATCGCCCACCCATTCCAGCGCCCAGGCGGCGCGCGGTGGAATGGCCTGCAAAAAAATGTCCACCCGGATGTGCTGACCCTGGCGCAGCAACCAAGGAGCAACGCACATGGTGATCAAGTACAGCATCAGTTCAGACACCTCGTTGCTCCAGGATAACCCCAGCGGCATGCCCGGGATGGCCAGGTTGCGCAGTGCCACGTCGGCCACGATGATGAGCATCATGGCCAACAGCAGCAGGCAGCCAAACAGGGCCAGTGTGGACATCCACCGGCCAAACCGTTCGGACAGGGCGTTCATCATTTCGAGAACAAAGACTTGAAGCGCGCAGCCACTTCAGGGCTTTGTTTGGATGCACCGGCCCAGCCAATGTCGTAAGCCTTGTCCCGAAATGCCTTGCTGGTGGCCGCATCAAAGCTGATGGTTTGAATGCCGGCTTTAGCCTGACGGGCGATTTCTTCTGCTGAATACTTTGCCCAGAAGGTGTTTTCTGCTTCCAGGGCCAGCAACTGCTTTTGCAGGTAGTTGCGCTGCGCATCGGTGAGTTTTTTGTAGGCGGGCAGGTTCATGATTAGCGAGACTTCGGCGTCGTAGAAGCCCGGGTCGATGCGGAACTTGGTTTTTTCATGCCAGTTGAAGTCAAAAATGCCGCCAATGGGCCAGCCATAACCATCCACCACACCGCGCTCCAAGGCTGTGTAGACCTCGCCCGGCGGTGTGGTGATCACGTTGGCGTTCAGGGCCTGAAAGAAGTCGCGGTACACAGGCGTGATGCGGATTTTTTGACCCGCCAGGTCGGGCTTGTCGACTTTCTTGTTTGTGTAGATGTGGAAGGGCTGGTTCTCCACCATGCGCGCCAGGTACTGCATGTTGCCTTTTTCATTCCAGACCTTGTTGATGGCATCGAACGCTCCGTTTTTGCGCTGCTCGGCCACCGGAATCTGGGTCAGCTTCAGAAAGTCGGCTTCGGGCATGACGTTGGTGTAGAAAGCGCCCGTGTTCAAGGCCATGTCGACCACGCCGGTCTTGACCGCGTTGCCCAGCTCAAACGAAGGAATGGCGCGTGGCCCGCCGATGAAGTTGATTTGTAAAACTCCTTTGCCTTCAGCATTGACCTTGTTGATCCAAGGCTGTAGCCGCTGAACATAGATACCGTTTTCGGCAAAGCCGCTGATCAAGCGCAAAGTGACTTCTTGCGCCAAGGTGGCCGAACTGGCGCCGAGTGCCAGAACCAGTGCTGTGGCCTGGGTGAGTAAACGTCTTTTCATGGGCTAGTCTCCTTTTGGGTTGCGGGTCTGTGGGGAATTTGAAGGGTAGTCGTATATGCCACTGTGTGGGCGTCACCCAGGTGCCAGTTGCTGCACGGCCTGATCAAGCGCCTTGCCACTGTCGTCGGCCAAGGCTGCTTTAAGCAAAGCGCTCAGCCGATTGGCCGCATCTGGCAGTTGCTGCAGGCGAGGCAAAGTGGTCATGAGTTTTTCAAAATGCCGCCAGCCTCGAGCATGGGTGTCGCCATAACCTTTGACCAGTTGCTGGCCGCGCAGCACCTCCAAGGCCAGGTCCGCGTGTCCAGGCAACAGGTTCATGGCGTTCGCCCACCAGGCTTCGATGCGTTGTTGCTCTATTTGGTAGCGCAAGGACACCGGACGAATCCGGCGCAGGCTGGCCACACCGTACAGCAGCAAAAATCCGCGCAGGGAGCTGGTTTGCACCACGCGGCCTTTTTGTGTGAAACGGCCGACCACGGCGCGGGCAGTCTTGGAGCCTAGCAACCAGCGGCCCAAGCCCGCAGGCAGGGTGTCGGCAATTTCTTCCAAGCGCGGGTGCATGAACTCGTGGATGTCGATCAACTGTTTCTCGCTCAGGCTCACTTCCTGGCTGACGCGTGCAAAACGTGAGCGGCGGGTTTTTAAATCGGCCACACGCACCGTGTCCTCGTAAGACATCCACAGGGCCAAGTGCCGAGCGCCTTCGCGCAGGATCTCGTCGGCCAAAGCCGCTGCCAGCGAAGCCGACACCAAGGCTTGTGCCATGTCCTGCAAACGCCTCGCATACAGGGCGGCGTAAGCCACATCCTGGTAATCGGCCAGACGCGTCAAACCCGAGGCGATGACCTCGTGCGACGCGGGGGCGAACGCGCCTTCCAGACTTTGCGCCAGGTCCTGCAACTTGGGGCCGACTTGGCGGTGCAAAGGCAAAGCCACAGGGGTGGCATCGGCCACGCTGTACGTGCCCGGCTGCAGCACCTGCATGGCCGCATCAAAGCCAGCGGCAAAAGCCTTCAGGCTGGTTTTGACGCCCACGCCACTGCGCTCAATGGTGGCTTCGAATTGCGCCCTTGAAAACGGAAGGCGCTGGCTTGCCGCCAGCGCGCCATACAAAGCGGGCGCAATCAAGCTGCCGGTTTGTTCGGCCAGTTGGGCAAAGTCGGCGCTGATGAATTGCCGTGCGGCGGCTTGCGCCCCCATCAACAGTTTGGCTTCGTCTACACGCCCATCGCCCATGGCGGTGCGCTCGGTCATGGAATAGACGCGGTGAGAGGACGCGATGAAGGTGGTTTTGTGGGGGTCCACCAGCCCGCGTTGCAGGGCGCGACCAGCCTCCATCAATTCTGACGCCAGCACGATGTCGACTTCACCCGGAAACGGGCTCAGCGCCATCACGGGCATTTGCCCTGAAGGCGATGCCGATTGCGGGTACATCTCGATGTAATAGATGGTGGCGCCGGTGCGCTGCGCCACGCCAGGCACCGAGGTGGTCTGGGCCCAGTGGCCGTTCTGTTCAGCCAGGTCGACCAGCCAGTCCGCCAGCACGCCGCCGCCTTCGCCGCCCATGGCCAAAATGGCCAGGCTGATGATGCTTGGGGTTGGGGCGTTGTCGGTCATGCGGCAATGCCCTCCAGGCGACGTTCAATGCGGTTTTGCAGCCAGCCAATCACACGTTCGCGCAGGCCTTGTTTGAAGCGGTCCCAAGCGTTCGGGTTGTTGATGATCTCAGCCCGGTAAAACGACGGGCAAAGCTTCGCAGCGTGCGCGACCTCGCCGCACAAACCGCAGCCCACACAGCTGTCGGCCACGGCCGCTACCGGGTCCTGGCGCAGCGGGTCGGGGTTGGGTTTGATGCTGAGCGAGGGGCAGCCCGACAAGCGAATGCAGGAGTGGTCGCCGGTGCAGGTGTCGGGGTCGATGCCAAAGCGCTCGCGCACCACGCGCTCACCTTTTTGGATGCGCTGGCGAATCAGTGGTTTGACGCGGCGCTGGCGGTTGAGCATGCATTCACTTTGCGCCACGATGACCTTGGGGCCTTGTTGTTTCGTGGTCAGGGCGTCACGCAAGGCCTGGCGCATTTGGTCCAGGCTGTAGGTGTTGGTGACCGTCTTGACCCATTCCACGCCCACGCCGCGCACGGCTTTTTCAATCGGGTTGTTGGTGTTGCGGATCGGGTTGATGGCCTTGGACGACAGCACGTCCTGCCCGCCCGTGGCGGCCGAGTAACCGTTGTCCACCACCAGCAGCAAGTTGTCGGACTGGTTGAACACCGCATTGCCCACGCCGCTGGTCAGGCCGTTGTGCCAGAAACCACCGTCGCCCATGATCGATACGGTGCGTTTGCTGGTCTCGCTGGTGTTAAAGGCCGAAGCGCCCGCCCAGCCCAGGCCATAGCCCATGGTGGTGGCACCAATGTTGAAGGGCGGCAGGATCGAAAACAAGTGGCAGCCGATGTCACAACTCACATGGTGTTGGCCCAGCTCTTTCTCGATCATTTTGATGGCCGTGAAGATGGGCCGTTCGGGGCAACCGGTACAAAACGAGGGTGGGCGAGGGTGCACCTGGGCCACTGCTTCGCTGATCGCCAGTTGGTTGCTCGCATGCACGGCGGGCACCGTTGCTGGCAGCAGGTGCGCCGCGTATTGCGCGATGAACGCCCGGATGCCTTTCAGCAACACCCCGCCGGTGTATTCGCCGCCCATGGGCAGTACGTCTTTGCCGTGGATTTGGGTGTTCAAACCCGCTTTGTGCAAGATGCTGTGGATGTTTTGCTCAATGAAGTCGGGCTGGCCTTCTTCCACCACCAGCAAGCCGCGCTTGCCTGTGCAAAAGCGTTTGAATTCATCGTCGACCAGGGGGTAGGTGATGTTCAGCACATACAACGGAACATCGGTCTTCCCGAAGTCATCGGCCAGGCCCAGCAACTGCAGTGCACGCACCACGCCGTTGTACAGGCCGCCTTGCATGACGATGCCAAAGTCTTGCGCGTCTTCAGAAAAGAATTCGTTGAGCTGGTGTTCCTGAATGAACTTGACTGCAGCGGGCCAGCGCGTGTGGGTTTTTTCTTGCTCGTGCAGGTAACTGGCGGGCGGCAGCACGATGCGGTTGACATCGCGCTTGGGGTTTTCGATGGCGTCTTTGAGCGTGAAGCTGGGCCGCACGTTGTCGCGTGTGGGAAAGCGGCCATGCACATGGCAGGCACGGATGCGCAACTCCAGCATCACCGGCGTGTTGCTGGCCTCGGACAGCTCAAAACCTTTTTCCACTGCATGCACGATGCTGGGCAGGTTGGGGCGCGGGTCGATCAGCCAGACCTGCGACTTCATGGCAAAAGCGTGTGAGCGCTCTTGCATGATGCTCGAGCCTTCGCCATAGTCCTCGCCCACGATCAACATGGCGCCGCCCGTGACCCCGCCCGACGCCAAGTTAGCCAGCGCGTCAGACGCCACATTGGTGCCCACCGTGGATTTGAAAGTGACCGCGCCGCGCAGGGGGTAGTTGACCGAGGCGGCCAAGGTGGCGGCTGCCGTGGCCTCTGAGGCGCTGTGCTCGAAATGCACCCCCAACTCTTGCAGGATGTCGTTGGCGTCGGTCAGCACGTCCATCAGGTGTGAGATCGGCGCACCTTGGTAGCCCGCCACATACGATACGCCCGACTGCAGCAAGGCTTTGGTGACGGCCAGAATGCCTTCGCCGTGGAACTCGTCGCCATCGCCCAAGCGAAGTTTCTGGACCTCTTGCACAAACGAGCGTTCAGCCATGCCCAAAACCTTTCATGGGGGCATGCCCCGTGGTGTTGCCAAATTTAATGAAGCCAATTTAGGCCAGCCGAGGCCTTGCTGCAAATGGATTCTTCCAATGCGCTACATTGACGTTGTGAATAATTGGTAACAACCCTTATTCATGTGAACCATGGGCAAAACATGAATTTCCGACAACTCGACTTGAACCTTTTACGCGTGTTGGTGGCCATCCACCGCACCCGATCTGTCACGGCCGCAGGCAAGGCGCTGGCCTTGTCGCAGCCCGCCACCAGCAATGCGCTGGCGCGTCTGCGTGAATTTTTTGGCGATGACTTGTTTGTGCGCTCACCCGTCGGGCTGCAGCCCACCCGCTTGTGTGAGCAGCTTGCACCCGCCATGCAGTCTCAGTTGCTTGCAATGGAAAGTCTGGTGCTCAACCACCAGCCGTTTGAAGCTTTGAGTAGCCAGCGCCATTGGCGACTGTCTTTGTCTGATTTGGGCGAAATCCTGTTTTTGCCGGGTCTGGCGGCCGCCTTGCGCAGTGAATCGCCTCAGGCTTCTTTGTCCAATATTTCAGTGGATGCCGCCCAGGTGGCCTCGGCGTTGGAGGCGCGTGACATCGACATTGCGATTGGCATCTTGAAGCCACAGCACCGGGGCATTCGCTCCCAGTTGCTGTTCAAGGAACGTTACATGGCCATTTCATCGCAAGATTGGTCACCCACACCCCGTGGACGGGGCAATACGCTGAGCCTGGCGCAGTTGGCGCAAGCCCGGTTTGTCGTGGTGTCGCCCACGGCCACGTTTCACGGTAGCGTTGAAAAAATGCTAACAGCCATGAAACTGCAAGACCGCATTCTGGTCAGGCCCAGGCACTTTGGGGCCATTGCCGTGCTGGCGCAGAGCACCGATTTGCTGTGCATCGTGCCCGAGATGTACGCCCGCGACCTCAGCCAGCGCTTGCAGCTGCAAATGTGGACGATTGAAGATGCGCCTGTCTATGAGGTGAATCTGGTCTGGCACGCCAGCACCGACCAAGAGGCCGATCAGCAATGGATGAGGGGGGCGGTCAAGCGGCTGTTCAGCAGGGCTTGAGGTTCAAACGGCGGCCAGCCATGGCTAGCTGGCGGGGTGGGTGGTCTAGGCTTCAGTGAGGTTCAGACAGGTCGTCGCCCATGTCTGGACCGCCCTCGTCCAAATGGTTGCGCAGCACGCGCACACCGTGCTTGCTCAAAATCTCCACGTACACGGCGGTGGCCCCGGTTTTAGCAGCAGCGTCCACCGCTTCGATCACACCGCTCACGCGCACCACTTCGGCGGTATCGGCGGTCAGGCCCACTTTGCAGTCAAAGTCCCAAAAGTCCACGCCCTTGGGCACGTCGCGGTTGCGCTCGCGCTTGAAGTATTTGCGGATCTCGTGTTTAACAGCTTCAAGCACACGGTCGGGGTGCTTGCCTTCGGCTTGCAGGGGAAAATTCTTTTTCATGGTTTGTCCAGGAGAGAGGCAAGCGCCCGGTCCGGACGTGAATGCAAGGGCGGATTATCGCTGGTTTGGGGGCGTGGCCTGAAAGGCATCATGGCCTCAAGGTGTCAATCTGCCTGTATTTTGGCATCGCGCACGATGCTGCCCATGTGCTTGTATTCGCTGCTCACGGCTTTGGCGAAGTCAGCCATTGAGGCGGGAGCTGCCACGCATTCGGCCGCCAGCAATCGCTCGCGCAAGGCGGGCAGGGCCAGCACCGCGTTGATCTGCCCATTGAGTTTTTCAACGATGGCGCTGGGCACGCCCGCCGGGGCAAAAATGCCAAAACGCGAGCTGAAGTTGGCCGAAGCCAAACCCAGCTCCGCCAGCGTGGGCACGCCAGGCAACGCGTCCAGCCTGGCTGCAGCGCCCACGGCCAGGGCGCGCAAACGGCCTTCTTTGATGTGCTGCAGCACCACGCCCGAGGCGTTGGTCGAGAGCACTTCAAACTGCCCACTGAGGGCATCGGTGATTTGTTGACCGCCGCCTTTGTAGGGCACATGGGTGATGTGCACCTGCGCGCTGCTGCGGATGTTCTCCAGCATCAAGTGGCCCAGCGAGCCCGAGCCCGAAGTCGCCCAGCGCAAGGCATCGGGTTGCTGTTTGGCGCGAGCCAAGAGGGCCTTGAAGTCGCCTTGGGCCAGGGCCGGTGTGGCCGCGATCAGAACAGGCGAGTACATCACGCTGGCCACAGGCGTGAGGTCTTTCGTGGCGTCGTAAGGCAAGTTGCCCAAGTGGGGGCTGAGTGTGAGAGGCGACAAGGCCGTGAACACCAGGGTGTGGCCGTCGGGCGCGGATTTGGCAACCAAATTGACCGCGAGCGAACCGCCTGCCCCCGCGCGGTTGTCGACTAGCACGGGCACGCCCAGCCGCGTGCTAAGTTGCTCGGCCAGGGCGCGTGCCACCATGTCGCTCACACCGCCAGGCGGGTAAGCGACGATCAGCTTGATGGGCTTGGCGGGCCAGGAAGGGCTTTGCGCCCATGATGGCCAAACCGCGCTGCCCATGATGGCCGCTAGCCCTGCGCGACGACTCAGCCCGTGTGTCTGTGTCATGGCAGTCTGAATTTGAGCTGAAAGCTCAACGCGCCATAAAGCCGGTCTTTGAGTGGCGGCACCAAGGCCACATTCAGGCCCCAATGGCCGCTTTCTAAGCTGGCGGTCGGGATGACGGCCGGAAACCAGCCGCCGTTGAACGCCTTGGGGTAGCCATTAAAAACCCCACCCACCACGCCGAGCTTGACCGGGCCCAAATGCCAGGGCTGGTAATAGGCCCCGACGTAGCTGGAATGGGCGCTGTCGCTGTTGATGAAGCGCCCGGCGGTGACGCTCCAGGCGTCATCCAGCTTGTATTCAAAGCCCAGCCCTGGGTTGGCATTGCGCAAACCTTTGTTGGTGTCAAAGTGCGCCGAGTAAAACCCGGCGTTGACCCAAAGGCGGCTGGCATCGAAGTCGGCGCGGGCAGGCGAGCTCAGGCTGGCCATGACCCCACACAGCGCACAAACCAAGTGTTTCATGGGCTGGATCAAAGTGTTTTGAACACGTCGCCTGCCACGCGCACGGTCTCGGCAATGTCGGCTTCGGTGTGCGCAGCGCTGACAAAACCGGCCTCGTACAAAGCAGGTGCGATGTACACACCGCCGTCTAGCAGGCCGTGGAACAACTTGTTGAACTTGGGGCTGTCGCTGGTCATGACCTGGGCGTAGTTTTGCGCCAACTCGGGCAGCAAGAAGAAACCAAACATGCCGCCTTGGCAGTCAGCGCTGAAAGGCACGCCAGCTTGAGCGGCAGCGCCTTTGAGGCCATCGACCAGGCTTTGGGTGCGGGCGCTCAGCGCTTCAAAAAAGCCGGGTTTGGCGATCTCGCGCAAGGTGGTCAGGCCACAGGCCGTGGCCACCGGGTTGCCACTCAGCGTGCCCGCTTGGTAGACCGGGCCGGTCGGCGCGAGCTGACGCATGATTTCCCGTGGTCCGCCAAAGGCTGCGAGGGGCATTCCGCCGCCAATCACTTTGCCCAATACCGTCATGTCGGGTTTGAAGCCGGGGATCAATTGGGCATAAACGCTTTGTGCGGAACCGAGGGCGACACGGAAACCCGACATGACTTCGTCAAACACCAGCAGCGCGCCGTATTCGCTGCACAGCTCGCGGCAGCGTTTCATGAAGGGCACGCTGGCGCGTACAAAGTTCATGTTGCCTGCAATCGGCTCGATCATCACGCAGGCCAGTTCCTTGCCGTGCAGGGCAAAGGCTTCTTCGAGTGCAGCGATGTTGTTGTACTCCAGTACCAGGGTGTCGCGAACCACTTCGGGCGGCACGCCTGCGCTGGTGGGGTTGCCAAAGGTGGCCAGACCAGAACCTGCCTTGACCAGCAGCGCATCGGCGTGGCCGTGGTAGCAGCCTTCAAACTTGATGAACTTGCTGCGACCTGTGGCGCCGCGAGCCAAGCGCAGGGCGCTCATGCCCGCTTCGGTGCCCGAGCTGACCAAGCGCACCATTTCCATCGAGGGGACGTGTTTGAGGATTTCTTCGGCCAGTTCGATCTCGCGTTCGGTGGGGGCACCAAACGAGAAACCATCCAGCGCTGCTTTCTGCACAGCCTCGAGCACGGCGGGGTGGCCGTGGCCCAGGATCATGGGGCCCCAAGAGCCGATGTAGTCGATGTATTTTTGGCCGTTGGCGTCCCAGAAGTAAGCGCCTTGGGCGCGTTGAACAAAGCGGGGTGTGCCGCCCACGGCGCGAAAGGCGCGCACGGGTGAGTTGACGCCACCGGGGATCACTTGGGCAGCGCGGTCAAAAAGGGCTTGGTTGCGGTCGGTCATGGGTTTGTCTCCGGCTTCAATGTTTGGTTTCGTTGAAAGGCATTTCAAAATAATCGGGTCCCGGGCGTGTTTCCGGGTCCGCTTCATCGTCGGTTTCCGCGTCTTCTGGCAAGGCCCAAAACAAGCGGTCTGGAATGACTTGGCCCATGCCCGGCCGAAAGCCCTCGTCCAGGCACCGGTCGAGGTAATGCAGGGCTTCGCTGCTGGCTTCGGGCAAATCCATACCCGTGGCCAAGAGGGCAGACAGCGCAGCGGTCAAGGTGTCTCCAGCGCCCGCAAAAACAGCTTCAATGCGCTCGAATTTTTCGTGGGCCAGCACGGTCTCTGGCGAAGCCAAGACGTTGTCGATGTGTTGCTCGGGCAAGGGCAGCCCAGTCACCAGGGTGTAGGGCACGCCCAGCTCGGCCGCAGCTTTGGCAATGTCGCGTGGGCCAGGGTTGCGCTCGCCTGTCCATTCGGGCAAAAGCCAGCGGCGCAAGGTGCTGTGGTGCCCTACCAAAACGCTGGTTTGTGGCAGCATCAGTTCGCGAAAAGCATCCAGATAGGCGTCAATCTTGTCTTCTTCCCACCACGACAAGTTGGGCATGTAGGCCACCACGGGCACACCGTCGTAGTCATCGGCCAACTCGGCGATGGTGGCCAGGTTTTCTGGGGTGCCCACAAAGCCCACTTTGATGACCTGAACGGGGACGTCCTCGGCCACGGCACGGGCTTGGTCGTGCACAGCTTCTGCGTCGAGGGGGTAAAAATCGGTGATGCCGCTGGTGTCGCGCACATAACTGCCGGTGCAGACCGGCATGCAGTGCGCCCCGACCGAGGCCATGGCCGTGGCATCGCAGGTCAGGCCACCCGCACCACTGGGGTCATTGGCGTTGAAAGACAACACACAAGCCAAGCCATCAGACCCTTCGGCATCAAGGTCTTCGGTTTCGGTTGCGTTGTCGGGGAGTTGTGCGGTCATGAAAGGCAGGTTGAAGAAGGGCTTCAGTCGGTCTTCAGCAGGGCGTTCGGCGGTGCCCGATACAATCAAATCATTCTATTCGACTCTCTGATTGCGATACTGTGATGGAACACAAAACTTGGATGTGCCTGATTTGCGGCTGGATTTACGACGAAGCCGAGGGCGACCCCGAACACGGCATTGCCCCTGGCACCAAGTGGGAAGACGTGCCCATGAACTGGACATGCCCTGAGTGCGCAGCCCGCAAAGAAGATTTCGAGATGGTCGCCATCTGATCAGTCTGCGTTTTTCTTGACCACCGCATACCGGGCCAGCGTTTTCTCGCGGGCTTGGGCGTGGTCAACGATGGGGGCAGGGTAGGTCTTGCCGATCACCACCCCTGCCGCTTGCAATTCCATGGGCTTGGCCAGCCAAGGCGCGTGCAACGCGGCCGTAGGCAACTTTGCCAATTCGGGCACATAGCGGCGGATGAATTTGCCCTCTGGGTCAAACTTTTCGCTTTGGCTGATGGGGTTGAAGATGCGAAAGTAAGGTTGCGCGTCGCAGCCGCTGGAGCTGGCCCACTGCCAGCCGCCATTGTTGGCTGACAGGTCAAAGTCGTTCAGGTGGGTGGCGAAGTACTTTTCGCCCCAGCGCCAGTCAATGCCCAAATCTTTCACCAAAAAGCTAGCCACCACCATGCGCAGGCGGTTGTGCATATAGCCGGTTTGGTTGATCTGGCGCATGGCCGCGTCAACCAAGGGGTAACCGGTGCGGGCCTGGCACCAGGCGTCAAACAGCTTGTGCGCGTGTGGACCGTGCTCCCAATGGATTGCGTCGTAGTCAGGCTTGAAGCTTTTGCCTTGGCCCACATGCGCGAAGTTGTGCAGCACCTGCACATAAAAATCGCGCCAAATCAGTTCTGACAACCACACACTGGCCCCCACACTGCCGGCCAACATGCGCGGTTGTGCCTCGCGTGCCAGTTGCCGGATCGACACCGTGCCAAAGCGCAAATGCACGCTCAAATAACTGGGCCCCTTGACCGCCGGGAAGTTGCGCGTGTCTTCGTATTGGTCAATCCGGGTCAAAAAGTCTTGCAGCAAGGCCTGTGCGCCCGACTCGCCCGTGGGGATCTTCAGAGCTTGCAGGTTGGTGGGTTCAAAGCCCATGTCTTGCAAGCTGGGCACGGGCATGGCCAAGTCGGCCGGGCGCGGGGCCAAGCGCTGAGCCAGTGGGTCTGTCTCGAAAGCCTGCAGGTCTTCAGGGGTGACCTTTTTCAGCCAAGCGTTTTTGTAGGGCGTGAAGACGCTGAAGGGCTTGGCCATTTGCGTCAGCACCTCGTGGCGCTCAAACACCACATGGTCCTTGAAGGTGTGCAGCACGATGCCGTGGTCGGCCAAGTGGCCGCGCACCTGGATGTCGCGGGCCAGTGCCAGGGGCTCGTCGTCGTGGTTGGCAAAAACCACCTGGGCTTCCAGGTGCTGGGCCAGCTTGACGATTTTGTCTTTGGCCACGCCGTGGCGCACGATCAGCCCTGCTTGGGGGTGATTCGCCAACGCTCGCAAGCGGGTGTCCAATTCGACCAGTGACTCGCGGATGAACTCGACCCGCCGGTCAGCGCGGGGCAGCGCATCCAGGATCTCGGTGTCGAACACAAACACCACATGCACCCGCTGGCAGTGTTTCAAGGCGTGAAAGAGGGCGGCATTGTCGGTCACCCGCAAGTCGCGGCGCAGCCAAACCAGGCCACAAGAAAAAGAGGGTTCCATGGCAGTGCGAGGTTCCGTGGGCATCGTGGCCCCGTCAAGGTGGTGAGGATGCTGGCGGTCGGTCATCGGCTCAAGCCAGACCGCTAAAATCAGCGTATGACAGATTGTGCCTCTATCGACCTCAAGCATCATTTCCTGATCGCCATGCCCGGGTTGGAAGATGAGACATTTGCCCGCAGTGTGATTTACATGTGTGAACACAGCGAACGCGGTGCCATGGGTTTGATCATCAACAAGCCTGCCGACATCAGCATGCGCCTGCTGTTTGACAAAGTGGAGCTGCCCCTGCGCCGGGAAGACCTGATGAACATTGCCGTGTCAAACGGCGGCCCATTGCAGACCGAACGTGGTTTTGTCCTGCACGACCCGATCCAGTTGGACAAACCTCCAGAAGAAGGGGGCTCGGTCTACGCCTCCACACTCACCGTGCCGGGTGGGCTGGAGATGACCACATCGCGCGATGTGCTGGAAGCCTTGTCCTCGGGGGCCGGACCCCGCCGGGTGCTGATCACCTTGGGTTACGCCTCGTGGGGCGAAGGTCAGCTCGAATCCGAGTTGGGTGAAAACACCTGGCTCACGGTGCCCGCCTCGGCTGATGTGATTTTTGATGTGCCCATGGCCGAGCGCTATGACCGCGCGTTGGACCTGTTGGGCCTCAAAAGCTGGATGCTCTCGCCAGAAGCGGGGCATGCATGAGCGCTTTGCCAGACAACACCGTCCCTGCTTCGCAACAGACTTTCTTGGCGTTTGACTACGGACTCAAGCGCACTGGCGTAGCCGTGGGCAACCGCTTGATAAAAAGCGCCACCCCGCAAGGCACGATTGCGGCCGAGGGCGATGCCCGTTTTGAGCACATCGCCAAACGAATCAAAGAGTGGCAGCCCGACGCGCTGGTGATCGGCGTGCCCCTCCACCCCGACGGGGGCGAGCACGAAAACACTTTGCGCGCACGCAAGTTCGGTCGTCAGTTGCGCGGCCGTTTTGGCCTGTCGGTGTACGAGGTGGACGAGCGCTACACCACGACCGAAGCCCATTCTTATGGCGCGAAGGATGCCGATGCGGCAGCAGCTGCGATCATTCTGGACCAATTTTTAAGGAACCTGCCATGAGTGCTTTGGCTTTGGATGCAGAGGCCCTGTACCAGGAACTGTTGCGCGGCGTGCGCAGCTTGTGCCAGGCCAACACCCGATTGGTGGGCATCACGTCGGGGGGCGCCTGGCTGGCCGAGCGCTTGCAGCGCGACTTGGGTCTGTCCGGTGAATCGGGTCAGGTGTCTTCGGTCATGCACCGCGATGACTTTGCCCAGCGTGGCTTGTCGGCGGGTGGGCAGACCAGCTTGCCCTTTGAGGTCGATGGTGCCGACCTCCTGATCCTTGACGACGTTCTCTATACCGGCCGCACCATCCGTGCAGTGCTCAACGAAATTTTTGACTACGGCCGCCCCGCCCGTGTGCAACTGGCCGTATTGGTCGACCGGGGTGGCCGTCAGCTGCCCGTCCAGGCCGACTACGCTGCTGCCCGTGTGGCTCTGCCCGAGACGCAATCGCTGGCGCTGGCCCGAGACGCGGCGGGCCGTTTCAGTTTTGACGTGGAGAACAAAGCCTGACTGAGGTGAGAACAACATGCTCTACAAACGCAACAACCCCCAACTCAACAAAAACGGCGAGCTGATTCACCTGCTCTCCACCGAAGGTTTGTCCAAGGACATTCTCACGCACATCCTCGACACCGCGTCGAGCTTTGTCAGCGTGAGCGACCGCGAAGTCAAAAAGGTGCCGCTTTTGCGCGGTAAGAGCGTGTTCAACCTTTTCTTTGAGAACAGCACCCGCACCCGCACCACCTTCGACATCGCCGCCACGCGCCTGTCGGCCGACGTTTATACGCTCGATATTGCGCGCTCTTCGGCCAGCAAGGGCGAATCCCTGCTCGACACCATCGCCAACCTGAGCGCGATGGCCGCCGACATCTTTGTGGTGCGCCACAGCGAGTCGGGCGCGCCCTATTTGATCGCGCAACACGTCGCGCCCCATGTGCATGTGGTCAATGCCGGTGATGGGCGTCACGCCCACCCCACCCAGGCGCTGCTGGACATGTACACCATCCGGCACTACAAAAAAGATTTTTCCAACCTCACCGTGGCCATCGTGGGCGATGTGCTGCACTCGCGTGTGGCCCGCTCGGACATCCACGCGCTCACCACGCTCGGCTGCGCCGAAGTGCGTGTGGTCGGCCCCAAAACGCTGGTGCCCGCCGACATGGCCCAGATGGGCGTGCGCGTCTTCAACAACCTCGAAGAGGGCATCAAGGGCTGCGATGTGGTCATCATGCTGCGCCTGCAAAACGAGCGCATGAGCGGCGCGCTGCTGCCCTCCAGCCAAGAATACTTCGAGAGCTTTGGCCTCACGCCCGAGAAGCTGCAACTGGCCAAGCCCGATGCCATCGTCATGCACCCCGGCCCGATCAACCGAGGGGTTGAAATCGACTCGGCGGTGGTCGACGGTCAGCAAAGCGTGATCCTGCCGCAGGTGACCTTCGGCATCGCCGTGCGCATGGCGGTGATGAGCATCGTCGCGGGCAACGAGGCATAAGGACAAGAACATGAAGATCCTGATTCAAAATGGCCGCGTCATCGACCCCGCCAGCGGCTTTGACCAAACCGCCGATGTGGCGATTGCGGCTGGGCGTATCGTGGCCATGGGCCAAGCGCCTGCCGACTTCACGCCCAACCGCGTGATCGACGCTAAAGGCTGCATCGTGGCCCCCGGCCTGGTGGACCTGGCAGCGCGTTTGCGCGAACCTGGGCAAGAACACGCCGGCATGCTCGAGAGCGAAATGGCCGCCGCCGTGGCCGGTGGGGTGACCAGCTTGGTCTGCTCGCCCGACACGGACCCGGTGCTCGATGAGCCAGGCTTGGTCGAGATGCTGCGCTACCGCGCCGAAAAACTGCACCAGGCCCGCGTGCTGCCTTTGGGTGCACTCACGGTTGGGCTCAAGGGCGATGTGTTGACCGAAATGGGCCAACTCACAGCCGCCGGTTGTGTGGGTTTTTCTCAGGCCGAGGTGCCGATCCCCAGCACGCAGGTGCTGCAACGCGCCCTGCAATACGCCAGCACCTTCGGGTTCACGGTCTGGTTGCGCCCGCAAGATCTGCACCTGGGCAAAGGTGTGGCCGCCAGCGGCCCACTGGCCACACGCATGGGTTTGTCCGGCGTGTCGGTGGCTGCCGAGACGATTGCCTTGCACACGATTTTTGAGTTGGTGCGCAGCACCCGAACCCGCGTGCACCTGTGCCGCATCAGCAGCGCCCAAGGTGTGGATTTGGTGCGCCAAGCCAAGGCCGAGGGCTTGCCTGTGACGGCCGATGTGAGCATCAACTCGCTGCACCTGACCGATGCCGACATGGGTTACTTTGACAGCCGTGCGCGCCTCACGCCCGTGTTGCGCCAGCAGCGCGACCGCGATGCCCTGCGCACAGGCCTGGCCGACGGTACGCTGGACGCACTCGTGTCTGACCACACGCCGGTAGACGCCGACGCCAAGGCCTTGCCTTTTGCCGAAGCCGAGCCCGGTGCCACAGGTCTTGAGTTGCTGTGGAGTCTGGCCCTCAAGTGGGGTCAGGAATCGGGCGTGGCGTTGCCGCAAGTGCTCTCGCGCATCACGGCCGATCCGGCCCGTGTGTTGGGCACGGCCTTGGGCCCTTTGCAAGACTCGGTCGGCCATCTGGCCTTGGGCGGCGTGGCCGATGTGTGTGTTTTGTCCACAGAAGGCCATTGGCCTGTGACGGCAGCGTCTTTGCGCAGCCAAGGCAAGAGCACGCCTTTTTCAGGCTATGAGCTGCCAGGCCGGGTGTTGCTCACGGTGGTGGGCGGTCAAGTGGCATTCGAAGCCCCGTGATTGCTCTGTCGTAGCGTGTTGCTCAGCATGAGTTCTTTCAAAGCCATCTGGAAATTCCTGCGAGGCCTTTGGCATGTCTTCATGGGCATGTGGCTCATTTACAGCCATTTTCCTCGGCTCAGCCCTGAGCAGCGGGAAATGCGCGTGCAGGCATGGTCGCTCCAATTTTTGGCACTTTGGCAAATCCATTTGAAGGTGGAGGGTCAGCCCGTGCTCAACGGCCCAGCGCTTTTGGTGGCCAACCACATTTCTTGGCTGGACATCATGGTCATCCACGCAGCGCGCCATTGCCGCTTTGTGTCCAAATCCGACATCCGAGGCTGGCCACTGGTGGGCATGTTGGCCACAGGTGCGGGCACGCTCTACATTGAACGGACCAACCGAAAGGACGCGCTGCGCATGGTCAAAGACATGGCCAGCGCCATGCAAGAGGGCGATGTGGTGGCCATTTTCCCAGAAGGGACCACCAGCGACGGGCGCGACTTGCTGCCTTTTCACGCCAATTTGATCCAGTCAGCGATTCAAGCCCAGGCCCCGGTGCAGCCCATGTCGCTGAAGTTTGTGGACAGTCAAACCGGTGAAATCACCTTTGCGCCTTGTTACATCGGCGATGACACCTTGATTGGCTCCATGTGGCGCACACTCAAAGCACCTGGCATCACTGCCGTGGTTCATTTTGGTGCCTTGCAGCAGGCCGATGGGCGCGATCGCCGCACATGGGCCCATGATCTGCGCGAAGAGGTGATCAGGTTGCGCGACGCCCGCGATTGACGTTTGTCAAATCGCTGTCTGGCTCAGCAAATCTTTCGAGCAATCTTGTAAATGGGTGAGCTTGGATCGATGTCCATCCATTCGTGCAACATCCCTTGGCGGTACACCGTATCCCCCTTCAGCATGGCTTCGGAGTAATAGGTCATGTGCAAAACACGGGCCATCTTGCGTTTGCAATTGACTTGGACTTGAGACTGCAATGACATGTAGGTTTTGCCATTGCTGGTGGTCTGAGGTTTTTTGTAGTCCAGTGCGCTCCACACCTTTTTCAGCCCGTCTTCCGTGGTGATGGATTGGGTGTCGATGAAAAACAAACCATCCTGGTTGTTCATGATGGGCTCCCACTTGGAAGAGGCATTCGCCCCTGTTCCCACAAGACAAGCCCCGATCAACACTGCCAAAGAGACGAATGGGATGGTTTTCATGGTTGGGCTCTAAAAAATGGGCGCTGAGCCAGACTGAGGGAGTCAGACGTGGTGAAAACCATCATGTCCTGCGGTTGAGCAGCTGAGAGGCCAGGACCACCATGGCTTGACGGTGCGGGTTGTCAGGCAACTGCATGGCGGCATCAATGGCCCGCTGGGCTTCTGCTGCAGCGGCGTCGCGTGTCGCCTCCAAGGCCCCAGTTTCTCGCACGATGGTCACGATGTCGGTCAAACGGTCTACGCTGCCGGTTTCGATCGCCTCGCGCACCATTTGCCTTTGTGTTTCATTACCGCGCTGCATGGCCAAGATCAGGGGCAGGGTGGCTTTGCCTTCGCGCAAGTCGTCACCCAAGTTTTTACCCATTTCAGCGGCATTGCCGTCGTAATCGAGCACATCGTCGATCACCTGAAAAGCGGTGCCGAGGGCTTGGCCGTAATCGGCGCATGCGGTTTCGATGGCCGACGGGCTGCCCGCCAATATGGCTCCCAAGCGGGCGCTGGCTTCAAACAATTTGGCGGTTTTGGAGCGGATGACGCGCAAATAGCCTTCTTCGTCCAGCGAGGCGTCGTGCATGTTCATCAATTGCAGCACTTCGCCTTCGGCGATCACATTGGTGGCATCGGCCAGGGTTTGCATGACCCGCATGCTGTTGGCGTCCACCATCATTTGAAAGGCGCGGGAGTACAAAAAATCGCCCACCAGCACGCTGGCCGGGTTGCCAAAGCTCTCGTTGGCCGTCGGGCGACCGCGACGCAAGGTCGATTCGTCCACCACATCGTCGTGCAGCAAAGTGGCGGTGTGGATGAATTCGACGACCGCAGCCAAGTTGTGGCGCTGGCTGTCTGTGTAGCCCAATGCACCACAAGTCAGCAACAAAAGGACAGGCCGCAGCCGCTTGCCGCCAGCGGAAATGATGTATTGCGCCACTTCGCCCACCAAGGGCACGCCTGAATCGAGCCGTTGGGCGATCACCCGATCGACTTCGGCCATATCGGGGGCCACCAATTCGAGAACGGCGGCAGTGCTGTGTTCAGAGGCAGACAAATGGAGTATCCGGCTGGGTTGCCCGGCTGAACCGGGGCGTCGAGAACGCTTTTTCAAGCGCGGTTTGTGTGGGATTGCATTATAGGGACCGCCTGAGTATTCACACCCTTAGAAGGGCAGTCTCTTTGACCATTTGCCTGATTGGCTTTGGCCGTGCTAAAATCTTGGGTTCCTTGGGGATTAGCCCTTGGAAACTTCCATTCAAAGAGGTCATTTATGTACGCGGTCATAAAAACCGGTGGCAAACAGTATCGTGTTGTCGCTGGCGAAAAAATTAAAGTAGAACAGATTGCTGCGGACGTTGGCCAGGAAATCGTGATTGATCAAGTTTTGGCCGTCGGTACCGGCGCTGAACTCAAGATCGGCACGCCCCTGGTGTCCGGCGCCACAGTCAAAGCCACAGTTTTGGCGCATGGCAAGCACGACAAAGTGCACATCTTCAAGATGCGCCGTCGTAAGCACTATCAGAAACGTCAGGGTCACCGCCAGCAGTTCACTGAACTGCAAATCGGCGCGATCTCTGCCTGAGGAGAATAGGTCATGGCACAGAAAAAAGGCGGCGGCTCTACGCGCAACGGTCGTGATTCCAAGCCAAAAATGCTCGGCGTCAAGGCTTTCGGTGGTGAACTGATCAGCGCAGGCTCGATCATTGTTCGTCAACGTGGCACCAAGTTCCATGCTGGCAACAATGTCGGCATTGGCAAAGACCACACTTTGTTTGCCCTGGTGGACGGCCATGTGTCGTTCTCTACCAAAGGTGAGCTCAGCAAGCACATGGTCAACGTGACACCGGCTGTTTAAGCCTGTCTCGCCCATTGCGAAGAGGAGCCCCGCAAGCCGGGGCTTTTCGCATTTTGGCTCGCTGGTATTTTGACGGCGAGCCCCAAGCTACACTGGAAATCTCATGAAGTTCGTTGACGAAGCCTATATTGACATCTCCGCGGGTGACGGCGGGAACGGCTGCGTCTCGTTCCGCCATGAAAAGTACAAAGAATTTGGCGGCCCCAACGGGGGTGATGGCGGTCGTGGCGGGCATGTGTTCGCTTTTGCCGACATCAACCTGAACACCTTGGTCGATTACCGCTACTCGCGCAGGCACGATGCCAAGCGGGGTCAGCACGGCATGGGTTCTGACATGTTCGGCGCAGCGGGTGATGATGTCACCCTGAAAATGCCCGTGGGCACCATCATCACCGACGCCGAAACCGGCGAAGTGCTTTATGAGCTGCTGGTGCCGGGCGAGACCATCATGATCGCCAAGGGCGGCGACGGCGGCTTTGGCAACATGCGTTTCAAAAGCGCGATCAACCGTGCGCCGCGTCAGAAAACACCGGGCTGGCTCGGTGAAAAGAAAGAGCTCAAGCTCGAATTGAAAGTGCTGGCCGATGTCGGCCTGCTGGGCATGCCCAATGCGGGCAAGTCCACTTTCATTGCGGCCGTCTCCAACGCACGTCCCAAGATTGCCGATTACCCCTTCACCACCTTGCACCCCAACTTGGGCGTGGTCCGCGTGGGCCCTGAGCAAAGTTTTGTGGTGGCTGATGTGCCCGGTTTGATCGAAGGTGCGTCCGAAGGCGCAGGCTTGGGGCACTTGTTTTTGCGCCACTTGCAGCGCACCCGTTTGCTGCTGCATGTGGTCGACTTTGCACCGTTTGACGAGAACGTTGATCCAGTGCAACAAGCCAAAGCCATCGTGGCCGAGCTCAAAAAATACGACCCAGGTTTGTACAACAAGCCGCGCTGGTTGGTGCTCAACAAACTGGACATGGTGCCCGCCGAAGAGCGCGAGGCCCGTGTCAAAGATTTCATCAAGCGCATGCGCTACAAAGGCCCGGTTTTCCAGATCTCTGCCTTGACCCGCGAGGGTTGCGAGCCGCTGATCAAAGAAATTTACAAGCACATCCGTGCCCAGCAAATCATCGAGCAAGGCATTGTGGAGATTGACCCGCGTTTCACCGAGCAGGACAAGCCACAAGAGCCGGATGCCGATGACCCGCGTTTCAAGCCACTCGCATCGGATACCGAGTAACCGGGCCATCAAGCCTAAGTTTGCGGATTACTGCCGCCATTTACACGCCTACTTTCGATGACTTCTTCAGCCATGTCCACCCTGTTGCGTGACGCCCGCCGCATCGTTGTCAAAGTGGGCTCCAGCCTGGTGACCAACGAAGGCCGCGGCTTGGACGAAGGCGCGATTGGCGAGTGGTGCCGCCAAATGGCGCTGCTCAGCGCCCAAGGCAAAGAGGTGGTCATGGTGTCCAGCGGCGCCATTGCCGAAGGCATGAAACGCCTAGGCTGGACCACGCGTCCGAGCGAAGTGCCTGCCTTGCAAGCGGCCGCAGCCGTGGGCCAGATGGGATTGGCGCAAATGTACGAAACCAAGCTGCGTGAAAACGGCATGGGCAGTGCCCAAGTACTGCTCACGCACGCCGATCTGGCTGACCGTGAGCGTTACCTCAACGCCCGCTCAACCTTGCTCACTTTATTGCAACACCGTGTGTTGCCCGTGATCAACGAAAACGACACGGTGGTCAATGACGAGATCAAGTTTGGCGACAACGACACCTTGGGCGCTTTGGTGGCCAACCTGATCGAAGCCGATATCTTGGTGATCTTGACCGACCAAAAAGGCCTGTACACCGCCGACCCGCGCAAAGACCCTGCAGCCACGTTTGTGCACGAAGCCCGCGCCGGGGACCCTGCACTGGAAACCATGGCCGGTGGGGCAGGATCCAGCATCGGTAAGGGCGGCATGATCACCAAAATTTTGGCGGCTAAACGGGCAGCCGGCTCGGGTGCATCCACGGTGATTGCTTGGGGGCGTGAACCCGACGCTTTGCTGCGTTTGTGTCAGGGCGACAACATGGGCACCTTGCTGGTGGCTCAAACCGCCAAGCAACAAGCACGCAAGCAATGGATGGCCGATCACCTGCAGTTGCGCGGCTCGGTCACGGTGGATGCCGGTGCGGCCCACAAAGTGTTGACCGAAGGCAAAAGCCTCCTGCCCATCGGCATGAGTGGCGTGGCGGGCGATTTTTCGCGCGGGGACGTGATCGCCATTCGGGACGAGCAAGGCGCAGAAATTGCCCGGGGATTGGCCAACTACGCCAGCGCCGAGGCCCGTTTGCTGTGCCGCAAGCCTTCACACGAATACGAGGCCTTGTTGGGCTACACGGCCGAGCCGGAAATGGTGCACCGAGACAACCTGATCCTCAGCCGCTGAAGTCAAAAAAGCCCGCAGATGCGGGCTTTTTCTGGTTCATCCTTGGGGGTTGGGGTCGAAGCTGGCGCCAGGCGGCAATTCCATGTGCATCGGTGCCTGCATCTCCATCCCGCCGTTCTGCCCGCTGTCTTGCTCCATGCCTTCGCGTGGGCCACGGTTGCCTCCGCGCAAATAGCGGTTTTGGCGGTCATTGCGGGGCAGGAAACGGGCCAACTCGGTGAGTGCCATTTCGTAAACACCGCGTTTGAACTCGACCACGACATCGAGCGGCACCCAGTAATCGTTCCAACGCCAAGCGTCGAATTCGGGGTGGTCGGTGGCGCGCAGGTTCAAATGATGGTCGTGGGTGACCATCTGCAGCAGGAACCAGATTTGTTTCTGGCCCTTGTAAAAGCCGCGAGCATCCCTGCGGATAAAGCGGTCTGGCACTTCATAGCGCAACCAGTCACGGGTTCGGGCCACGATGCGCACATGCTCCGGCTGGAGTCCCACCTCTTCGTGCAGTTCACGGAACATGGCTTGTTCAGGGCTTTCGCCCCGGTCAATGCCACCCTGCGGAAACTGCCAGCTGTGGGTGCGTATGCGCTTGCCCCAGAAAACCTGGTTTCTCTGGTTGAGCAGAATGATGCCGACGTTGGGCCTAAAGCCTTCACGGTCAAGCATAATCAACCTCAAATTTTTAAATTGTGTCCATTATGCACGGCGCACCGCCGCTGGCTCTTGGATGTTTCCCTGATACCCTGCCAGAGTTAGTTTGACGCGATGAAAGCCTCCCAGTTCCTCATTTCCACCCTGAAAGAAGCGCCTGCCGACGCCGAAGTGGCCAGCCACAAGCTGATGACACGCGCCGGCATGATCAAGAAGCTGGGCGCAGGCATCTACAACTACATGCCGATGGGCTTGCGTGTGATCCGCAAGGTCGAAGCCATCGTGCGCGAAGAGATGAACCGCGCCGGTGCGATTGAGATGACCATGCCCGTGGTGCAGCCTGCTGAACTTTGGCAAGAGACTGGCCGGTTCGACAAGATGGGCCCTGAGCTCTTGCGCATCAAGGACCGACATGGCCGCGACTTCGTGATCCAGCCCACCAGCGAAGAAGTCGTGACCGATGTGGTGCGCCAGGAAGTTCGCAGCTACAAACAGCTGCCCAAAAACTTCTACCAAATCCAGACCAAGTTCCGCGACGAGCGCCGCCCACGCTTCGGCCTGATGCGCGGCCGCGAATTCATCATGAAAGACGCCTACAGCTTTGACCGTGACATGGCGAGCGCCAAGGCCAGCTACCAGGTGATGGCCGGGGCCTATCGTAAGATTTTTGACCGTTTTGGCCTGACTTACCGCGCTGTGGCTGCCGACAGCGGTGCCATTGGTGGCGACCTGAGCGAAGAGTTCCAAGTGATCGCTGCCACGGGCGAAGACGCCATCGTTTACTGCCCAACCAGCGGCTACGCTGCCAACATGGAAAAGGCAGAGGCCCTGGCCCCCGGCCAGCCACGCGGTCCGGCATCGCAAGCGCTGACCAAGACGGCAACTCCGGGAAAAAGCACTTGTGAAGACGTGGCCGCCTTGCTGAGCGTGCCCCTGTTCACCACCGTCAAGTCGCTGGTTTTGGCCACTGATACCCTCAATGAACAAGGCGAGATCGTCAAATCGCAAGTCTGGCTCTTGCTGCTGCGCGGCGACCACGACATGAACGAAGTCAAGGTCGGCAAACTGCCTGGCATGGAAGGCGGCTTCCGCTTTGCGACACTGGCCGAGATCGACGAGCACTTTGGCTGCAAGCCCGGTTACCTTGGCCCCTTGAACCTGAAGAAGCCCGTGCACTTGGTGGCCGACCGCGATGTGGCCGTCATGGCAGACTGGATCTGCGGCGCGAACGAAGAAGACTTCCACATCACGGGCGTGAACTGGGGCCGTGACCTGCCTGAGCCCGCGCTGGTGGCCGACATCCGCAACGTGGTCGCGGGCGACCAATCGCCTGACGGCCAAGGTGAGTTAGCGATCGAGCGCGGCATTGAAGTGGGCCATGTGTTTTATTTGGGCACCAAATATTCCAAGGCCATGAACGCCACTTTCCTGGACGAGAACGGCAAGCCCCAGTTTTTGGAGATGGGCTGTTATGGCATTGGCGTCACGCGCCTGCCTGCTGCCGCTATTGAGCAAAACCACGACGAGCGCGGCATCATCTGGCCCGACGCGATTGCGCCCTTCACCGTGGTGGTTTGCCCCATCGGCATGGACCGCAGCGAAGCCGTCAAGGCGGAGGCTGATCGTATCTACGCCGCCTTGTTAGCCGAGGGTGTGGACGTGATCTTGGACGACCGTGGCGAGCGCCCCGGTGCCATGTTTGCCGACTGGGAGTTGATCGGTGTACCGCACCGCGTCACCATCGGCGACAAAGGCCTCAAAGACGGTATGGTCGAGTACCAGCACCGCCGCGACGCCGAAGCGACAAAGGTGTCGGTCGCTGACATCCTGTCGCACATTCAGAGCCGCACAGCGATTTGATCAAATCCACGGCCTGTGGGGCCGTGCTGAACTTCAGTCTTTTGTCGCGTGACGTTGCACGCAGGCGATATACGCCTCGCCATCGGGCATGCGGCCAGCGCGCTGGCTTTCGTGAACCATGCGGCCCAGGCATTCCATGGACTGGTGATGCGCGTCGTGCAATGAGTTGAGTCGGTGCGTGAGCAGTTCCACAGCTTGGCGAATGCCCCGAGGCTGGTCGATGCTGCATTGTTCGCTGATCGACAGGTGCATGGACAGGTGCAAAAACGGGTTTTCCTTGTTCGGATCGGCTTTGTGCATGTTGGCCAGCGCCGCGTCCACATCGGACAGTTCGGCGTGGTACTCGGGGTGCTCGTCAATCCACTGGCTGACGAGCATTTCCATGGGTTCAAGCGTCGCAGCGGTTTTGGCCTTGGTATAGACACCGCAAAAAAAGCGCCGAACATCGGCTTGTGAAGGTTGGATCAGCATGTGTTCCATTGTCCCTCATGTCTGCCTGGGGTAGCCTGCGATCAGGCCTGGGGGCCGGGGCTCAGAGGCGCTTCGCTTTGCCACATCGCCCCGCCCCCCAGGCCTGATCGCAGGCATGGCAGTCGGATCTTGCCGCGATGCAGTCTGAACAGCGTTTGGCTCTGCTCGCGCGATGTGGCAAAGCGAAGCGCCTCTGAGCGCGGGCATGGCCAAACGCTGTTCGGACGGTTTTAATGCCGGGATCAATCCCGTCAATCACCAAAGTACGCAATAAAATGCATTCAACCTTAATCCGGAGACTCAAAACATGAACCAAGCCTACATTTGCGACGCGATCCGCACCCCCTTTGGCCGTTACGGCGGTGCCTTGAGCAGCTTGCGCACCGATGACCTGGGCGCTGTGCCCCTGCGCGCACTGATGGCCCGCAACCCCAATGTGGACTGGGCCGCCGTGACCGACGTGCTCTACGGCTGCGCCAACCAAGCCGGCGAAGACAACCGCAACGTGGCCCACATGAGCAGTTTGCTGGCCGGTTTGCCCATCGACGTGCCCGGCGCGACCATCAACCGCTTGTGCGGCTCGGGTCTGGATGCCATTGGTACCGCAGCGCGCGCCATCAAGGCCGGTGAAGCGGGTTTGATGATTGCTGGTGGCGTGGAAAGCATGAGCCGAGCTCCGTTTGTGATGCCCAAGGCCGAAACGGCCTTCAGCCGCAACAACGCGGTCTACGACACCACCATTGGCTGGCGCTTTGTCAACAAACTGATGAAAGCGCAATACGGCGTGGACTCGATGCCCGAGACGGCTGAGAACGTGGCCACCGACTACAAGATCGAACGCGAAGCGCAAGACCTGATGGCCTACAACAGCCAGCTGCGTGCGGTGGCCGCCATCAAGGCCGGTCACTTGGCCCGTGAGATTGTGGGTGTGAGCATCCCCCAGAAGAAGGGTGACGCGATCATTGTGGATACCGACGAGCACCCGCGTGAAACCAGCCTCGAAGCGCTGGCCAAGCTCAAAGGCGTGGTGCGCCCTGACGGCACCGTGACCGCAGGCAATGCTTCGGGTGTGAACGACGGCGCTTGTGCGCTGCTGTTGGCTGACGAAGCTACCGCCGCTAAAAACGGCCTGACACCCAAAGCCCGCATCGTGGGCATGGCCACTGCCGGTGTGGCCCCGCGTGTCATGGGCATTGGCCCTGCGCCCGCCACCCTCAAAGTGCTGGCGCAAACCGGCTTGACCATTGACCACATGGACGTGATCGAGCTGAACGAAGCCTTTGCTGCGCAAGGCTTGGCCGTGCTGCGCATGTTGGGCCTGAAAGACGACGATGCCCGCGTGAACGCCTGGGGTGGTGCCATTGCCTTGGGCCACCCATTGGGTGCATCCGGTGCCCGCTTGGCCACCACGGCCATCAACCGTTTGCAGCAAACGGCCGGTCGTTATGCGCTGTGCACCATGTGCATTGGCGTGGGTCAAGGCATTGCCTTGATCATCGAGCGCGTTTGATCAAAACCCAAAATATTTTGCTCAACCCATAACGCCCGTGCGCACTTACCAGGCCCAACCGGTGGCGCCGCGGCTGCGGCTGCCGCCAGGTGCATGTGATGCCCATGTCCATGTGTTTGGCCCGCCAGAACTGTATCCCTACAACCCCTCGCGCCAAATCACCCCCGTCGCTGCACCGCGAGACACCCTGTTTGCATTGCATCGCACGCTTGGCATTGAACGTTGCGTCATCGTCCAATCCATGGTGCATGGTTTGGACAACCGTGTGGTTGAGGACGCCATCGCAGCCGGTGGTGGGCGTTATTTGGGTGTGGCACTTGTACCGCTGGATGTCCCTGACGCAGAGTTGGCGCGCTTGGCGCAGCTCGGCATGCGTGGTGTGCGGTTTAACTTCATGCGCCATTTGGGCGCGGGGGCTGACGTTCGCGATGTGATCGCCATGACCCCACGACTGGCGGCCCATGGCTTGCATTTGCAGGTGCATTTTGAGTCGGAATTGGTGCACGAACTGAGCCCTTGGTTGGTGCAAAGCAAAGTGCCGGTCGTGATCGATCACATGGGGCGTGTGGATGCCCGTTTAGGTGAGCACCATGTGGACTTTCAGGCCCTGATGCGGCTGCTGAATGCACCAGGTTTTTGGGTCAAGCTCAGTGGCATTGACCGGATTGATGCCCACGCCGAGCCCCAACAGCGTTACAGCAAGGGCGTGCTCTTGGCGCAGCAACTGTGGCGCCATCACGCCGATCGCTGTGTCTGGGGCAGTGACTGGCCGCACCCCAACCACACCCATATTCCGGATGATGCAGCGCTTGTGGATGCGATTGCGCAAATCGTGCCCGATGAATCGGGTCGGCAGGCCTTGCTGGTGGATAACCCGCAGCGTTTGTACCGGTTTGTCTGAGCGCGGTTCTTTCAGCTGGCAGGTGATGGGCTGTCCATGAATGGGTCTGGCCACCAGCCCCTTCGGGGGCTTTTTTGTGCCTGCTCGAGTTCTTCGGGGCTGACGTCGATTTCCATGCGCAGCAGGGCTGCACCCATGGCTTTGCCCAGGTTATCGAGGCGCAAGTTGCGTGCACCGCCGCCTTGCAGCGCGCCGTGCAACACGAACTTCAGGGCCAGGATGTTGGGCAGTGCCCAAGCGTCCACCTGCCCCGGGAGCCAAGGCGCAAAGTGGGCTTGCACTTTGGCAGCAGTAACTTCGCGTTCGATGATGCGGTAACCCGCTTCGTTCCAGGCGAACAAGCCAAAGTCCACCCAGTCGGCTTTGTCGCCGCTGCGGGCGTGAGCCAGTTTGACCAAAGGGATGCGCAGTGTGGTTTTCATGCGGGCACCTCCAGCATTTCAACGTGTGCTTTCACCAGATGTCGATCGATGAGCGTGGGCCAAATGCCCAACAACTCGCTGCTGTTGTTCATACCCTGAAAGCCGCAGGTGTAGGCGGGTCCGCTCAGGGCCATCCAAGGGAAGAGCCGTCCAAAGCCATCGGCTGCGGCTTTGCTGGGCGTGCGCAGGACCATGCGCACCCAAATTTCAGGGCGTTCGTTGAGTTCGGCTGTGGGGGGCAAAGGGGCCAAAGCGCCGTGTGCAGAGTTCAGCCCGGGGTATTCCACAAACAATTCGTCGAAGGGAATTTTGCGTTCGTGCAATTGCGTGCGGATGATGGCTTCGGCTGCTTGCACTTTGTCCCAGGCGTCGGGCCAAGAAAAACCCCAAGTCACGTCGGCTTTGAAGCCATCTTTGAAGCCCGCCACCACCTTGAGCTGCGGGGTGGGCGCGCTGCCTTGTGCGCCCGTCAAACGTACGCGGTTGTGGCCTTCATCGTGGAGTTCAATCTGGCCCATATCGAGCACCACATCGGGCGAAAAGTAAGCATGTGGGTTGTGCACTTCATACAGCAGTTGTTGGCGCACGGTGTCAAAGTTGACCAGGCCGCCTGTGTCGGGTGCCTTGGTCAGGATGGCCGTGCCATCGGCAAAAACCTCGGCAATCGGGTAGCCCGTGTGCGCCAAATCGGGGATGCTTTGCCAGTGGCTTTGATCGCCAAAATTGCCGCCACTGCCTTGGCCTGAACACTCCAACAAATGCCCGACCGTGAGGCCTTGGGCCAGGCGGTTGAAGTCTTCGGTCGTTTGTGCATCGCTCAGTTTCCAGCCCAGGCCATGCACCAGTGGGCCTAAAAAAAGGGCCGCATCGGCCACGCGCCCCGTGATCACGATGTCGGCCCCGTGGTTCAAGGCGTCCACGATCGGTTGTGCGCCCAAGTAGGCGTTGCCAAACACCAAACGGTCGCGAATGCTGTTCACCGCGGTGCCATTCATCATGTGGTCAAAGCCAGTCTGCCCCTCTTGCAACTGGGCCAGCACATCATCGCCAGAGACCACCGCAATGCGCGGGTGCCAGCCCTTGGCCGCGAGTGCCGTTTGCACCGCCTGCGCTGCGCCCATGGGGTTGAGGCCGCCCGCGTTGCATACAAAGCGCACACCACGCGGCTGCATCAACGGCCACAAACGCAAAAGCATGGGCACCACGTCGCGGGCATAGCCCAGAGCAGGGTCGCGCTGGCGGTCTTTTTGCAAGATGGCCAAGGTGAGTTCGGCCAAATGGTCGCTGGCGATGAACTGAACGTCGCCCCGCTCAATGCTGGCGACCACGGGTTCCCAGTTGTCTCCGTAAAAGCCTAGGCCCGAACCGATGCGAATGGATTGCGTCATAGGGCGATATTGAAGCCTTGTGTATGGGCCGTAATGGGGGACAACCCCTAGGAAAAGTCTCTTGCAAGACATGCACAATCGCACGACCGTTCGCAAATGCAATTGTTGCTTTTCAAAGCAGCAAATTGCCAAGCAAAACGACAGAAGTACAAAAGGAGACAAGTGTGCAATTGCTGCAACTGCTGATCAGCGGTGTGGCTCAGGGCTGTATCTACGGACTCATCGCCCTGGGTTTTGTGCTGATTTACAAGGCCACCGAAACGGTGAGCTTTGCCCAGGGCGACCTGATGATGGTGGGTGCCTTCGCGGGCCTGGGCGCCATGACATGGCTGGGCTTCCCGTTTTGGGTCTCTGTGCCTGCGGCCATCGTGGCCATGGGCGTGTTCGGCGTTTTGCTCGAGCGGCTGGTCATCCGTCCCATCTTGGGACAACCTGCTTTTTCCATCGTCATGCTCACCATTGGTGTGGGCTATGTGCTGCGTGGCCTGATCACCATGATCCCCGATGTAGGCACCGACACCCACACCATGCCCGTGCCCTATGCCGGGCAGGTCTTGCAAATGGGCACCTTGGTGGTGGCGGCCGAACAGTTGGTGGTGATCTCTTTCACCACCGTGCTTTGCTTGGGGCTGTTTGCCATGTTCAAGTACAGCAAGCTGGGCATTGCCATGCAGGCTTCTTCGCAAAACCAGCTGGCGGCCTACTACATGGGCATCCCGGTGCAAAGCCTCAATGGCTTGGTGTGGGGCTTGGCGGCAGGCGTGGCCGCGGTGGCGGGTTTGCTTTTGGCACCCATTACCTTTGTGCACGCCAACATGGGCTTCATTGGCCTGAAGGCCTTCCCCGCAGCGGTGGTGGGTGGCTTTGGCAGCCTGCCTGGCGCGATTGTCGGTGGGTTGGTGATCGGCATTGTGGAGTCGCTCGCTGGCTTTTATCTGCCTGAAGGCGTGAAAGACATTGCGCCTTACATCGTGGTCTTGCTCATGCTGGTGCTCAAGCCCAATGGTCTGTTCGGCGAAAAACTGCGCAAGAAAGTCTGAGGCCCCAGCATGCGATTCATTTTCAAAACCCAATACAACCAAGACATCACGCTGGCCAAGCACGGAGGCCATGTCTTTTGGTACAGCTTGCTCGCGGTGTTCCTGATCGCGGCCCCCTGGGTGGTGGCCGAATACTGGCTGGCCCAATTGACCTTTGTGCTGATTTACGCGGTGGTGGGCTTGGGCCTGATGCTCCTGGCCGGATTCACGGGGCTGTTCTCCATGGGGCATGCCGCCTTTTTGGGTGTAGGGGCCTACACCGAAGCCGTGATGGTCAATGCCGGTGTGCCGTTTCCGATCGCGCTGCTGTGTGCTGGGCTGTTCTCGGCCATTGCGGGCGTCATCGTGGGCTTGCCTGCGCTGCGCGTCAAAGGCATTTACCTGGGCATGGCCACCTTGTCGTTCGGCTTCATCGTCGAAGAAGGCATCGCCCGTTGGGAGCACATGACCGGTGGCAACGCGGGTCTGAGTGTCAACCCACCCGCCATGATGGGCTGGACGCTGGACAGCACCGAAGAGTTTTATTTTCTGTGTTTGGTGGTCGCGGTGGGGGCCACGCTGGCCATCCTCAACTTGCTGCGCTCGTCCACCGGGCGCGCATTCGTTGCCATCCGTGACTCTGAAATTTCGGCTCAAAGCATGGGCATCCATCTGGCCCGCTACAAGACCTTGTCGTTTGCCCTGTCGGCTGCACTCGCTGGCATCGGTGGCGCTTTGTACGCGCACAAAATCCAGTTTTTGTCGCCTGACCAGTTCAACATCATCCAGTCCATCGACTTGTTGTTGATGGTGGTCATCGGTGGTTTGGGTTCGGTCCATGGCGCATTTTTGGGCGCGATTTTCCTGATCGTCATGCCGCAATTGATTGCCGTGGGCAAAGACTTTTTGCCTGCTGCGATTGGCGGCGCGACTGGCCTGCAGGGCACGGTGTATGGCATGGTGCTGATCGCCTTTGTGTTGTTTGAACCGCTCGGGTTGTATGGACGCTGGCTCAAGGTGCGCACCTGGTTCCAGCTGTTCCCGTTTTACCGCCGTGGCATGTTCAAGCGCCAAAAATCCTTCCAGAAGTCGGACCGCCTCAAATGAACGACGACATCCTCCTTTCTGCTCAGAACCTGAGCGTCCGATTTGGCGGCGTGCTGGCCGTCAACAATGTCAGCTTCGACGTCAAGCGCGGCGAAGTGTTCACCCTGATCGGCCCCAATGGCGCAGGCAAGACCACGGTGTTCAACCTGATCAGCCGCATCTACACGCCCACCACGGGCACGATCGACTACGCAGGCCCCAAGGGCACGCTGCGCTTGACCGATCAACCGGCGCACAACATTGCAGGCTTGGGCATTGCGCGTACCTTCCAGAACATCGAGTTGTTCGAGCACGCCACCGTGCTGCAAAACCTCTTGATTGGCCGTCACACCCACCGCAAAACCGGGATGTGGAGCGAGATGTTTTTCAGCAGCAAAACCCGCGCTGCCGAGATCGAGGCGCGTGAAAAAGTCGAAGAAGTCATCGACTTCTTGGATCTGCAACACCACCGTGATTCGATGGTGGCAGGCTTGCCTTATGGCGTGCGCAAAGTGGTGGAATTGGCCCGCGCCCTGTGCACCGAGCCCAAACTGCTCCTGCTGGACGAGCCCTCATCGGGCCTGAACGTCGAAGAAACCGAAGACATGGCCTTCTGGATTTCTGACATCCAGCATGAACTGGGCATCTCGGTGCTCATGGTCGAACACGACATGGGGCTGGTGTCCAAAGTGTCTGACCGGGTGTTGGCCATGAGCCAAGGCCAAGAGCTGGCCACCGGCACACCTGCCCAAGTGCAAAGCGACCCTGGGGTGATTGAAGCCTATTTGGGTTCGGCGGACGATGTGTCTGCGCTGCGCCGCGAAAACCACCCAGCGGAGGCCGCATGAACACCGCCGTAAACGAGGACATCGTCCTCAAATTGCTCAACGTCGAAAGCGCCTATGGCCCGATCAAGGCCATCCGGGGCGTGAGCTTGCAGGTCAAAAAAGGCGAAATCGCCACCGTGCTCGGCTCCAATGGTGCGGGCAAGACCACCATTTTGAAAACCATCAGCGGCATCATCGATCCGCGCAAGGGCTCCGTGGAATTCAAGGGCCAAAACATCACCGCCATGGACCCGGCGCTCATTGTGCAAAGTGGGCTCATGCATGTGCCTGAAGGCCGTGAAGTGTTTCCCCTGCTGTCGATCCGCGACAACCTGCTGATGGGGGCGTTTACCCGCAACGACCGCGATGGCGTGGCCCTTGACATGGAGGCCGTGTTCAACTACTTCCCCATCCTGCGCGAACGCGCTGCACAAGACGCCGGCTTGCTCTCGGGTGGGCAGCAGCAGATGCTGGCGATTAGCCGAGCGCTCATGGCCAACCCCGATTTGATCTTGTTGGATGAACCCAGCCTGGGCCTCTCTCCCAAGCTGACCAAAGAGATTTTTGAGATCGTGGTGCGCATCAACCGCGAGCGCGGCACCACCATCTTGTTGGTCGAGCAAAACGCCAACATGGCGCTCAATGCCTCGGACTACGGCTATGTGCTCGAAAACGGCCGCATCGTGATGGAGGACACCTGTGCCCGTTTGCGTGAAAAGGACGACATCAAGGAGTTCTATCTGGGCATGAAGGAAGAGGGCGTGCGCGCCGATCGCCGCTGGAAAAAGAAGAAAACCTGGAGATAAGAGATGAGCAACCTCTGGGACGCCTCGGGCATCGCGCCCAACAAAAACATCGTCATGGCAGGGGAGACCATCCCTGCCATTTTCTGGAACGCCGTGGCCGCACGCGGCCCCAATGTGTGGATGCGCCAAAAAAAGCTGGGCATCTGGCGCAGCTGGACCTGGAACGAGACCGCCAAAGCTGTGCGAGAAATCGGGCATGGCCTGATGTCGCTGGGCTTTGAGCCCCACCACACCGCCTCCATTTTGGCGAACACCAACATTGAATGGGTTTTGTGCGATCTGGCGGTGCTCAGTGCCGGTGGTGTCGCCAATGGCATTTACCCGACCGATGCGGCCGACCAGGTGCATTACCTGAGCGAAGACTCGGGCACGTCATTTTTGTTCGTCGAAGACGACGAGCAACTCGACAAGGCATTGGCCGTGCGTGACAGGCTTCCGCTTCTGAAGAAGATCGTCGTGTTCGACATGGAAGGTCTGCGCGAGTTCCATGACCCGCAGGTGATCAGTTTGGATGACTTGCGTGCATTGGGCCGCGAGCATCTGGCGGCTCACCCCGAGATGCTCACACAGCGAACGAACGCCTGCCAACCCGAAGACTTGGCCATTTTGGTCTATACCTCGGGTACTACCGGCAAACCCAAAGGCGGCATGCACAGCCACCGAGGCCTGGTCTACAGCGTGCGGGGTTACAACACCTTGATTGCCCGCGACGAGACCGACGAGTGCATGTGCTTTTTGCCGCTGTGCCACATCGCCGAGCGCATGGGCGGCGAATACTTCTCGCTGTACACCGGGGCCAAACTCAACTTTGTCGAAAACCCCGAAACCGTGCCCGAGAATGTGCGCGAGATTGCGCCCACCGTGTTCACCGGGGTGCCGCGTGTGTGGGAGAAGTTTTACTCTGGCGTGATGATCGCGCTCAAGGAGGCCGGGGGCTTTCAGCAATCGGTTTATGGCTGGGCCATTGGTGTGGGCCAGAAGGTCGCCGAATTGGTGCTGGCGCGCAAGCCTGTGCCTGCGCATTTGAAGCTGCGTTTCCATGTGGCCCGTTGGCTTGCGCTCAACAATGTGCGCAAGATGATCGGCATCCACCGGGCTCGCTTTCTGGTGACAGGCGCTGCCCCCATCTCGCCTGATCTGGTGCGTTGGTATTTGGCGCTGGGCCTGCCCATGCTGGAGGTGTGGGGCATGACCGAAACCTGTGGTGCTGCCACGGGCGTGCCTGCCGACCGCATGAAACCCGGCTCGATTGGCCCTGCGGCCGACTTCAACGAAGTGCGTCTGGACCCGTTGACCAGTGAAATTCTGGTGCGTGGCCCCAACGTGTTCATGGGCTACCTGAACCTGCCCGAGAAAACCACCGAGGCCATTGATGCCGATGGCTGGTTGCACACGGGTGACGTCGGTGTGGTCGATGAGGAAGGGTTTTTCCGCATCACCGATCGCATGAAAGACATCATCATCACGGCAGGGGGCAAGAACATCACCCCGAGCGAGTTGGAAAACGAATTGAAATTCTCGCCCTACATCACCGATGCGGTGGTGATTGGCGACAAACGGGCTTACCTCACAGTGATCATCATGATCGATCAGGAAAACGTGGAGAAATACGCACAAGACAACGATGTGCCTTTCTCCAACTACGCCAGCCTGACCCATGCGGCAGAGGTGCAAGCGCTCATTCAGGGCGAAATGGAGCGTGTGAACAAGAAGTTTGCCCGCGTCGAGCAGATCAAGAAGTTCTGGCTGCTCGACACCCAGCTGAGCGCCGAAGACGAAGAGTTGACCCCCACCATGAAGCTCAAACGCAAACTGGTGGAACAAAAATATTCGCCGCAAATTGAAGCGATGTACCGCTGACCGATTCACCTTTCACTTTCAACAGGAGACAAACCCATGAAAATAAAACCCACTCTGATCGCCGCAGCGCTGGCCTTGACCGCCAGCGCGGGCATGGCCCAAACGCAAGGCGTGTCCAAAAATGAACTTGTTTTGGGTTCGATCCAAGACTTGTCCGGCCCCTTGGCCGGCTTTGGCAAGCAGGTGCGCCTGGGCCTTATGCTGCGCGCCGATGAAGCCAACGAACAAGGCGGTGTCAACGGCCGCATGATCAAATTGCTGGTGGAAGACTCGGGCTACGACCCCCGTCGCGCCGTGTTGGCGGCCCAAAAGCTGGTCAACCAAGACAAGATTTTCGGCATGATCGCCCACATTGGCACCGCCCAGAACATGGCCGCTATGCCGGTGCAGTTCCAGAAGAACGTGGTCAACTTTTTCCCGGTGACCGCTGCACGCGAAATGTACGAGCCCTTCCACAAGCTCAAATACTCTTTTGCATCGACCTATTTCGATCAAATGCGTTATGCCGTGCCGACCCTGGTCAAAGAAAAAGGGGCCAAGCAAATTTGCGCCATGTACCAAGACGATGAGTTCGGCTTGGAAGTGTTCCGCGGTGCCGAGGCAGGCCTGAAAGACACCGGCATGCAGTTTGCCGAAGTCACCACTTACAAACGTGGCGCCACCGACTTTGCCTCGCAGATGCAAAAACTCGCTTCGGCCAAGTGCGATTTCGTGGTCATGGGCACCATCATCCGCGAGACCATTGGTGGCATCGCGACAGCGCGTCGCCTGGGCTTCAATCCCACCTTCTTGGGCTCAAGCGCGGCCTACACCGACCTGATCCACAAGCTCGGCGGCCCCGCCATGAATGGCTTGTACGCCACCATGACGGTGCAACACCCCTACTTGGACGAGTCCGCTCAGAACATCCGTTTCTGGGCCAACAAATACAAAACCAAGTTCAACGAAGACCCGACCGTGTTCTCGGTTTATGGCTACAACGCTCTCGACACTTACTTGCGTGCGGTGGAAAAAGCCGGTGCCAACCTGACGACCGAGAGCTTCATCAAGGCCATGGACACGATGAAGACACCCACAGACATGTTCGGCAGCCCAGAAATGTCCTTCAGCCCTACCAAGCGTTTGGGCAGCAACATTTCTCGCATGTCACAAATCCAAGATGGTCGCTGGAAAGTCGTCGCCGACTATCCCAAGGGCAAGTGATCTGCGCAGCTTGACTGCTGATTGACTTCACCTGTTAGCCGCCAAGTTTCGCCTGGAACTGGCGGCTTTTTTTGTGGTTGTGGTCGGCGGTTTGAAACGGCTGGCGTGACGTGGCCTTGGCCTTGGCCTTCGGCTCAGGACTTGTGAGTGTCTGCACTAAAGCGGCAAGCCAATGAGCAGCGCAAATCCAGTGTTTCAAAACACCATTGATTTTCAGTCAATAACTCTTTTTTTCTCTGAGTATTTTTTCGCATAACTCAGTAAAAATAAGAGCTAAGCGCAGGGCAGAGAGATCGGTGTGAAGGCGTTTCCCTCGGTCACAAGTTGGGTCTTTCTGGTCTTGCGTGGTCTTCAATAACAAAGAGGTGTCTGATGGAAACCGTTGCCCCCCTGTGGCTCTGGGCCACTTTTGTGGCCATTGTGTTGGTGTCGTTGTTTGTGGATTTTGTGGTGCTCAAAAAGCAGGGCTCCCACGACATTGGTGTCAAGGAAGCGCTCAACTGGTCGATCATCTGGATCGCCCTGAGCTTTCTGTTCAATGGCCTGTTCTGGTGGGCCATCAAGGACACCACGGGTTCGGTCGAGATGGCGAACACCAAATCCCTGGAGTTCCTGACCGGTTACCTGATTGAAAAATCGTTAGCGGTGGACAACATCTTTGTCTTCTTGATGATCTTCACTTACTTTGCTGTGCCGACACAGTTTCAAAAGCGTGTGCTCATGATCGGCATCATCGGTGCCATCGTCCTGAGAACCGTGATGATTTTGGTGGGCGGCTGGTTGTTGGCTGAATTCCATTGGGTGCTCTATGTTTTCGGTGCGTTCCTGATCCTCACGGGTGTGAAGATGTGGTGGGCTGCAGGCAAAGAACCTGATCTGGAAGACAACCCGGCGCTCAAGCTGTTACGCAAGGTTTTGCCCGTCAGCAAAAACTACGACGGTGAAAACTTCTGGACGGTAGAAAACGGCAAGAAAATTGCCACCCCGCTGTTCATGGTGATCTGCTTGATTGCTCTGACGGACGTGATTTTTGCTGTGGATTCAATTCCGGCGATTTTCGCGATCACCTCAGATCCCTTCATCGTGCTGACCAGCAACGTGTTTGCGATTCTGGGTTTGCGTGCCATGTACTTCTTGCTCGCAGCAGTGGCCAACAAATTCCACCTGCTCAACTACGGCCTGGCTGTGATCCTCGTGTTCATCGGTACGAAGATGTGCTTGATCGATGTGTTCAAGATTCCGGTGGGTGTCTCGCTGGGTGTGGTGGTCGGTATCCTGGCCACGACCATGGTGCTGAGTGTTCGCTCGGCCAAAGCCTGATGCACTGAATCATCACCAAAGCCCCCGGGCGGCTCAAACCTGGGGGCTTTTTGTATTTCAGACTGAAGGGTTGTTCGACTGCAAGAGACGCTGCACCAAAGGGTGTTGGACTTTCTTTTCGGTGCCGATCGCGAAGAAGTTTTCCTTCACCCCTTCGCAAGGGCCCAGGCGCTGCACGTCATAGTGCGCCAACAATTCATCGTGCACCCATTCGGCAGCCGGGAAGACGCCCATGCCACTTTCACCAAAAGTTTTGAGCAGGGCGCTGTCTTCAAATTCCCCCACAATGCGTGGCGTGATGGCACGGTGCTCAAACCAGTGGTCCAAGCGGGTACGCACAGCAGTGTGGCCGGTGGGCAGCAACACCGGCACTTCGGCCAGGCTGGCCGGAAAATTCTTTTTGGCCGATTTGACCAGCGCAGCCGAGCCATACCAAGACACGCCTGAAGACCCCAGATCGTGGTTGTACAGCTTGATGTTGGCATTGCTCGGGGCAGGCCGGTCCGACAACACCACGTCCAAGCGGTGCAGAGCCAAGTCACCAAGCAGCTCATCAAACTCACCCTCGTGGCAAATCAAGCGCAAATGCGGTTCGCCCATCACCGGTTGCATGAGACGGCGCACCACCAGTTTGGGCAGGCCGTCAGAAATCCCAGCGGCCAGTCTCACAGTGGGTGAGCTCACGGCGTCACGCACTTTAGCCGGCAGGTTTTCACCCAATTGGAAAATTTGGTCTGCTTGTTGCATGGCCGCCAATCCCGCGTCGGTCAATGCCAAGCCTCTGCCAGCGGGTTTGAGCAAGGCATAGCCCAAAGACTTCTCCAACTCACGCACTTGTGCGCTGACCGTTTGCACCGCCATGTCGAGCTTGTCGGCGGCCCGTGTGATGCCCCCCTCTTTGGCAACGACCCAAAAATAATACAAGTGCTTGTAGTTGAAGGTGGTGCGCATGAGCAGTTTTTTTGAGAGGGTTGATCGGCCATTATCTTCTTTTGCAAGATTAAGTGCGATCTTAAATTGGGTTCACATTTCAAGCGCAAGACGTCATGGCTGCATGAGATCTTTGACTGAGCATCAAGTTGGACCCTAGAGGCGTTTTATCGCATTCCCGTTTGGGCCTGCTACGACGGCGAGCTCAGCGCTCAAATGCCCAGCTGTTTGGCAGCCAGCTCTTTCATGATCTCTTCGGCCCCGCCGCCGATCATCATCACCTTGACTTCTCGGTACACCCGCTCGCTGACGGTGCCGCGCATGTAGCCCATGCCGCCCAACATTTGCACGGCGGCATCGGCGCAAAACTGCATGGTTTGGGTGGCGTGGTTTTTCAGCAGGCAGACCTGCGCCACCCACGCGGCACCGGTCTGGCCCGCATCGGCTTGCTGCGTCACGGCATCGACCCAAGCTTGGGTCGACAAGATGCGCATTTGCATGTCCATCAACTTGTGGCGAATCGCCTGCCGCTCGATCAATGCAGCGCCAAAGGTCTGGCGTTGGCGGCTCCAGGCGAGGGCTTCGTCAAAGCAAGCCTGGGCAAAGCCCAGCGCCATGGCCGACATGGCCAGTCGTTCGCCATTGAAGTTGCCCATGATCATCTTGAAGCCTGCGCCTTCTTCGCCCAAGCGGTAGCGCTGAGGCACTCGCACGCCGTCAAAGCGCAGTTGCGCCGTGTCCGAGCTGTGCCAGCCCATCTTGTGCAGGCGTGTGCGTGAGATGCCGGGGGTGTTACCGGGCACCACGATCATCGAGATGCCACTGGCCCCCTTGCTGGCCGGGTTGGTGCGCACGGCCAGCGTGATCCAGTCGGCCCGCAGGCCCGAGGTGATGAACACTTTTTCACCGTCGATCACATAGTCGGCCCCATCGGCTCGGGCGGTGGTGCGCAGGCTGGCCACGTCCGAGCCGCCGCCGGGCTCGGTGATGGCCAGGGCGGCGATGCGTTCGCCGCGCAGCACCGGGGGCACCACTTCGGCTTGCAGCTCTGCGCTGCCATGCGCCATGACGGGCGGCAAGCCGATGTTGTGAGAAAACAGGCTGGCCATCACGCCGCCGCTGCCGCCGTGACGCGCCAGGGTTTGCGACAGCAGGTTGCGTGCACGCCAGGGTGCGGGTGTACCCCCTAAGTGTTCGGGGTAGCCCAGGCCCAGCAGGCCCAGATCGGCGGCTTGCTTGTAGAGGCTGCGGTCAAATTGACCCGCTTCTTCCCATGCGGGCACATGCGGGGCAATGGCTTGTTTGGCAAAGCGCTCCACCGTGGTCTGCAGGCTTTGCAGGTCTTCGGCTGTGAAATCAGCGGTGCTCATGCGGCGTCCTTCCATTGCACCAGCACCTGGCCAGGGCCCACTTGCTGGCCCACGCAGGCCGAAAGGCTGTGCACCACCGCATCGCGTGGGGCGCACAAAATGTGTTCTAGCTTCATCGACTCGATGACCAGCACGGCTTCGCCTTGCTTGACCTGTTGACCTTCTTGCACATGCAGCGCGATCAGCTTGCCGTTGAAGGGCGCGCGCAGAGACTGCGCGGCTTGTGCGCTGGCGCCCGTGCTGGGCGGGTTGTGGCTTTGGTCGGTGAGCCAGAGCTCAAAGCATGCGGGGCCTTGCAGCTGCACATGCCACTGCACAGCGTTGGTGGTGCCCCGGCATGCCACAGCTCGGGCTTGCCAGCGGCAGCCGTTCAAGTCGATGTGCAGTTGTTCAGCGATGCGCTGTACGCTGGCCTCGTGTGTGGCCTCGCTGGTTTGAATGCGCACACGGCCTTGCCCCAGTTCCTGCAGGTTCAGCGAGAGGGTGTCTGAGCCCAGCCCCAAGCGCACCGGCCGTGTGAACGGACTGGGCATGGCGGCGGCGGGTGATTGATCGGCGTAGAGCACAGCCAGCGCGGCCACGGTGCGGGCTTCGCTCGATGCTTGCAGGCTTTGGCGTACCGCATCGGCCTGTTCGGCGAGGAAAGGAATTA
This sequence comes from Limnohabitans sp. 15K, assembly GCF_002778285.1. Classification (GTDB taxonomy): domain Bacteria; phylum Pseudomonadota; class Gammaproteobacteria; order Burkholderiales; family Burkholderiaceae_C; genus Limnohabitans_A. Next base: position 965,455 of record NZ_NESM01000001.1, on the reverse strand, counting down.
AGGCCTCACCCGCACGGAACACCGGGTGCTGCAAGCAGGCGGCCAAAAAGGCGCGGTTAGTGGGCAGGCCCAGAACAGTGGTCTGGTCTAAGCCCGTGCGCAGGCGGTCGATGGCTTCAGCGCGCGTGGGCGCTTGCGCGATCAGTTTGCCCAGCATCGAATCGTAGTGCGGCGTAACCACCGCACCCACATGCAGCGCATGGTCAAAACGCAAACCCTCGGGTGCTACAAACGATTGCACCGTGCCGGTCTGTGGCGTGAAGTGTTCGTCTTCGGCGCACAGGCGCACTTCGATGGCATGGCCTTGCAGGCGCACATCGGCTTGCGCCAGCGGCAAAGGCTCGCCGCGTGCGATGCGCAGTTGCCACTCCACCAGGTCCAGCCCGGTGAGCATCTCGGTCACCGGGTGCTCCACTTGCAGCCGGGTGTTCATCTCCATCAAATAGAAGGGCTTGTCAGCTTGGGCTTCATCCAGCAAAAATTCCACTGTGCCTGCGCCCACATAGCCCGCCGATTGAGCGAGTGCGGTGGCCGCTTGCCCGAGTTGCGCGCGGAGTGCCGCATCCACGGCAGGGCTGGGTGATTCTTCGATGATCTTTTGGTGGCGGCGCTGCACCGAGCAGTCGCGCTCGCCCAGGTGGATGCAGTGGCCATGCTGGTCGGCCATGATCTGCACCTCGATGTGGCGGGGGCGCAGCAAGGCGCGCTCCATCAGCAAGTCGCTATTGCCAAACCCAGCCAGCGCTTCAGAGCGTGCACTGTGCAGGGCGGGCAGAAGTTGCGCCATGTCGGTCACCAAGCGCATGCCCCGCCCACCGCCCCCGGCCACGGCTTTCACCATGAGTGGCAAGCCCAGCTGCTGTGCTTGTGCTGTGAAGGTGGCATCGCTCTGGTCCGCGCCAAAGTAGCCCGGCAGGCAAGGCACGCCATGTGTCATGGCCAATGCTTTGGCGGCCGACTTGCTGCCCAGCGCCCGGATGGCCGCAGGCGGCGGTCCGACCCAGGTCAGACCCGCGTCAATCACGGCTTGCGCAAACTCGGCGTTCTCGCTCAAAAAACCATAACCCGGGTGCACCGCATCGGCGCCGGTGGCCTGCGCGGCCGCCAGCAGCTTGTCGATGCGCAAATACGAGTCAGCGGACAGCGTACCGCCCAAAGCGAAAGTGGTGTTGGCTTCGTGCACATGCAGGGCGTTGCGGTCGGCGTCTGAATAAACGGCCACCGTTTGGATGCCCATGTGACGGGCGGTGCGGATCACGCGGCGGGCGATCTCGCCCCGGTTGGCGATCAGCAGGCGGGTGACTTGGGTGTGTGCGGTGTTAGGCATCGTGGCGGTCATGCGGTGTCCTTGCCAGAAAGTGTCCAAGGCGCAGGCTTTTTGCGTGCAAACGCAACCAGGCCTTGCGCGGCTTCGTTGCTGCGCAGGCCTTGTGCAAATGCGTGTGCAGCGGCATCGCGCAAATCAGGCACCGGGCCTCGCAGCTGCCGCAGCAATTGCTTGGTGCTGGCCACCGCGCCGGGTGCCGCACGCATGAGGCGCGTCAGTGTTTGTTGCCAAGCTTCATCGCTGTCCTCTTCAATCACCTCGTTGACCAGCCCCACTTGCAGCGCTTGCGCAGCGGTGTAGCTCAGGCCTTGCAGCAGGCACTGGCGTGCTGCGCTTTCGCCCAAGCGTTGCCACACAAAAGGCGCAATCTGCGCGGGCGGTAGGCCCAGCGTGACTTCGGGCGTACCCAGCACCGAGCGTGCTGTGGCCACCACATGGTCGGCGCAACACACCAGGCCAAAACCGCCGCCCATGGCCGCGCCATCCACCCGACACACCAGCAGCTGGGGCAGGGCGCTCAGCGCGTGCAACAGGTCGCCAAAGCTGCGGTTCATGGCCAGCAGCGGATCTGTTTCGCCATCCTGCAAAGGCTGGCCGATCAAGCTGGCAAAGCCGCCCAAGCTGCCGCCCGCACAAAAAGCACCGCCTGCGCCGGTCAACACCACGATGCGCAGCGTGGCATCTTGCGACGCACGCGCACAGGCTTGCAGCAAGCCGTCCACCACCGCATCGCTCAGGGCGTTGCGCGTGGCCGGGTCGTTCATCGTCCAGGTCTCGACCGGGCCCTGGCGTTCGGTCAACAAAGTGCTCATGCTTGTGGCCGCTTGGCAATGCCCATCATCTTGGCCAAGATGCCCAACATCACCTCGTCCGCACCGCCACCAATGGAGGCCAAACGCCCGTCGCGGTACATGCGCGAGACTTTGTTCTCCCAGGTGAAACCCATGCCGCCCCAGAACTGCAAGCAGGTGTCGGGCACCGTGCGGTTCAGGCGTCCGGCTTTGAGTTTGGCCATGGTGGCCCATTCGGTCACGTCTTCGCCCGCAATGTAGTGCTCACACGCCTGGTAGGTCAGGGCGCGCAGGCACTCCACATCGGCTTTGAGTTCGGCCAGCTTGAACTGCACCCACTGCTGGTCGGCCAGGGTGCTGCCAAACAACTTGCGCTCTTGTGCCCAGTCCACGGTCCACTGGATGCAGTTGGTCAGCGACTGCAGCGTGCTGGCCGCACACCACAAGCGCTCTTCCTGGAACTGCTGCATCTGGTAGATGAAGCCCTGGCCCTCGGCCCCAATGCGGTAGCGCTGGGGCACACGCACTTCGTCAAAATAAATCAAACCGGTGTCGCTGCTGTTCATGCCGATCTTTTTTATCTTCTTGCCCACCTCGATGCCGGGCAAAAGCTTGCCGTTTTCGCGCATGGGCACCATGACCAGGCTTTTATTTTTGTGGATGGGTCCTTCTCCCGTGTTGACCAGCATGCACATCCAGTCGGCCTGCAGGCTGTTGGTGATCCACATCTTCTGGCCGCTGATCACGTAGTCGTCGCCATCCTTGCGCGCCACGGTTTTGATGCCCGCCACATCGCTGCCCGCACCCGGCTCGCTCACACCAATGCAGCCCACCATGTCGCCCGCAATCGCTGGGGCCAAAAACTGGGCACGCAATTCGTCGCTGCCAAAACGCGCCAGCGCAGGCGTGGCCATGTCGGTCTGCACGCCAATCGCCATGGGAATGCCGCCGCAGTCGATGTGCCCCAGCGCCTCGGCCATGGCCATGCTGTAGGAATAGTCCAGCCCCGCGCCGCCAAAGGCTTCGGGCTTGGTCAGGCCCAAGAGGCCCAAGTTGCCCATCTTTTTGAAGACCTCATGCGCTGGAAAAATCTCGGCCGCTTCCCACTCGTCCACATGGGGGTTGATCTCGGCTTCGATGAAACGCTTGAGCGTGTTCTGGATCTCGCGGTGTTCGTGGGTGTATTGCATGGTGTGTCTCCGTGGGGTGGTTTCAGGGGTGCAGATCGAAGTGGCCAATGCTGTGCGCGTGTCCATTGAGGACGATCTCGACGGTGTGGCGGCCTGGGTGGTGGGTGCGGGTGCTCATTTGGCGCAGCGACAGTGTTTTTTCCAGCACGCCATGGCCGTATGCACCGATCTGTAGGGTGCTGCCTTTGAACACCTTGGGGCTGAGCGTGCCGTTGGCCTTGACGTAAAAAACGCGCCAATCGGCCAGGGCGCTGGCCGCCTGTGCAGTGGGGTTGTAAAGGGTGCAGTGCAGGGTCAGGCTGTCACCTATGCGGACTTTTGACGGGGTGATTTTGGTGCCTTGAATCTGAAGCTCCGACGGTTGCCCGTGGCCGAACAAGGCCAGCGCTTGTGCATCGCCGCGCTTGATGGCGGTGCGCAGGGCATGGCGCAGCAAGGCCTGCCGCGAGGCGGGTACTGGCGCATCGTCCAGCCATTGGCGGGCCGTGCCCGTGAGCAACTCCGGGTGGTCTTTGCCGATGTCATTCAGGTGGTTGGCCACCGAGCGGCGCACATACGATGAGCTGTCGTCACGCAATTGGGCCAACAAAGGCAGCACCGGAGACGGGTCACGGACAAAGTCCGGCAAGCGTGCTGCCCAGGGCAAGCGGGGCCGCGTGGCTTCACTCACGGCGCGGCGCACATGGGCGTTAGGGTCGCTGGCCCATTGCGCCAAGTGCGCCAAGGTGGCTTGTGTGTGCTGTTGCAAAAAAGGGCGCAGGCTGAATTCTGCCGTGAAGCGTTGGGTCAGCGCGTGCTGCGCCTGCATGGCTTCGGTCAAGTGGGCCAAGCCATGCTCGGCTATGTACATGCTGTGGGGCAAGTGATAAAAGCTGCTCGCCACATCGCCAGGGGCCACAGGTTCGCCGCGTGGGTCCAGCCCCATCGGCCGTCCCATGGTTTGGACCAAGAGCGGTGCCGCTTGCCGAAAATCGCCGGGCAAAAACTGCCTCAACACCACGCACAAACGGTGACCCCGGTCCATCAACCCCAGCTGTTCAAAGTCAGCTCCAAGGGCTCGCTGCCATGCAGCCTGGCTCAGCGTCGCACCTGCTGATTTCAGACGCTCACCCAATTGCAGGGCGTCAGTCATGGGCAGCAGGTGTTTCAGTTCGGTGGCCATGCGTCCGTTCTCACATGCGGGCCACGCCAAATGTCATGGCGCGGGGTTGGCGTGCTGCAGCTTCCAAGCAGGTGTCGAGGCAAAAGCTGAGCACGCTGCGCGTATCGCGCGGGTCGATCACGCCGTCGTCAAGCACCAAGCCGCTGGTGTAGAAGGCGTCGGCCTGCGCTTCAAACAGGGCCACGATCTTGTCGAACTGGGCCTGCATTTTTTCGGTGTCTGGCGTGATGCCTTTGCGTGCCATGCCGGCTTCCGCCACGATCTGCATGGTGCGTGCCGCTTGCTCGCCACCCATCACCGCCGTCTTGGCCCCCGGCCAGCTGAACAAAAAGCGTGGTGCATAACCCCGGCCGCACATGCCGTAGTTGCCCGCACCAAACGAGGCCCCGCACTGGATGGTGATCTGCGGCACGGTGGCGCTGGTCACTGCCTGGATCATCTTGGAGCCGTGTTTGATCATGCCGCCTTGCTCGCTGTCTTTGCCCACCATGTAGCCGGTGGTGTTTTGCAAATACACAATGGGGTGACCCAATTGGCACATCCACTGGATGAAGTGCGTGGCCTTGTTGGCCCCGGCCACATCGATGGGCCCGTTGTTGCTGATGATGCCCACGGCATGTCCGCCGATGCGCGCCTGTGCGCACACGGTGGCCGCGCCGAACAGCGGTTTGAATTCCAGAAAATCCGAGTCGTCCACCAAGCGCAAGATGACTTCGCGCATGTCGATGGGTTCGCGGTGGTGTGCGGGCATGAGGCCCAGAAGTTCTTCTGCGTCCAGGCGCGGGGGCTTGAACGTGTTGTTGTCTTTGCGTTGCGTGCTGCGCGCAGCCCAGTCCCAACGCGCCACCACATCGCGTGCGGTCCCCAGTGCCTGGCGGTCGTCTTCGCACAGGTATTCACCCAGGCCCGACACGCTGGTGTGCATCTCGGCCCCGCCCAGTTCTTCTTCGGTGGCCACTTCGCCCGTGGCGGCTTTGAGCAAAGGCGGCCCGGCCAGAAAGGCCCGCGATCGGCCGCGCACCATGATCACGGTGTCACTCAAGCCCGGCATGTAGGCCCCGCCTGCGGTGCCCGAGCCGTGTTGCACCGTGAGCACCGGCAAGCCCGCTGCCGACAAACGTGCCAAGTTGCGGAACAGGCTGCCGCCCAGCACAAAGCCCTCAACCTTGTACTGCATCAGGTTGGCCCCGGCGCTTTCGACCAGGTGCACAAATGGCAATTTGTTTTCGAGCGCCAATTCCTGCACGCGCAAAATCTTTTCAAGGCCGCGCGCCTGAATGGCCCCGGCTTCAATGCCCGAGTCGCTGGCCACCACCATGCAGCGCACGCCACTGATGAAGCCAATGCCCGCGATCATGCCGCCACCGGGCACCGATTTGGTGGGGTCGGGCGTGTCTTGCATAAAGCCCGCCAGCGCGCACAGCGGCAAAAACGGTGCACCCGGGTCCAGCAGCAAGGCCACACGTTCACGCGGCAGCAGTTGCCCGCGTTTGTCGAACACTGGTTTGGATTGGGCCGAGGCAAGCGCTGCGCGGTCTTGCAGGGCATGCCACTGCGCCAGACGGGCCAGCGCCGATTCGCGTCGCTGCTGCGCCACGGGGCTGTGCGGGTTCCAGGTGGATTCGAAGTTCATTGGAATACCTTGGGGGTCACGGCGCGGTGAAAGCCGTTAAACGGTTTGACGGCATCGCGTTCTTGAACATCGGCTTGGGCCACTCCTTGCTGCCAGCCCATGCGCATTTGCGGGCGGGCACCGTCCACACGCAGCACGGTGCCGCTGATGAAACTCGCTGCGGGTGACAACAAAAACACAATGGCTGCTGACGTTTCAGCTTCGGTGCCAAATCGGCCTTGCGGCACCGTGTTGCGCATTTCGCGCAGCATAGGGCCCGCCTCGGGTGGGTAGTGGTCCATGCCGCTGCTGGCGATGTAGCCTGGGGCCACGGCATTCACGCGCACGCCTTGTGCCGCCCATTCGAGCGCGGCGGTTTCTGTAAAGCTGACCATGCCTGCCCGCGCTGCGCCGCTGTGGCCCATGCCCGGCATCGAGCCCCACATGTCGGCCACGATGTTGACCACCGCACCGCCGTGCGCTTGCATGCTTTGGTTGAAGCACTCACGCGCCACGAGAAAGCCACCGGTGAGGTTGGTGTCGATCACCGCTTGCCAGCCTTTGGCGCTGGTTTTTGCCAAGGGCGAGATGTATTGCCCGCCCGCGTTGTTGACCAAGCCATGAATGCGCCCATGCTGCTGCACCACCTGCGCGACCATGGCTTTCACATCGTCTTCGCGCCGGATGTCGCAGCTGTGCCAAGTGGCTTGCCCACCATCACCCGTGATCTCTTGCGCGGTGGCGGTCAACTTGTCGGGGTTGCGGCCCACCAGCACCACATGCGCTCCCAGACTGGCCAGCTCGTGTGCGGTGCAGCGGCCAATGCCCGATCCGCCGCCGGTGACCAGGATGACTTGGCCTGTTAGCAAGCCGGGGGCAAAGACAGAGCGGTATGGCGTGGGTGTTGTCATTTGGGGTCTCTCAAAAACAAGGCCAGTGCGGCATCGGTCAAATCGTCCAGCGATGCACGTACGGGGCTTTTGGGTGTTGTTTGGGGTGCTGCTTTGGTTACGCGTTTGGCTGCTGTTTGAATTGGCGGCTGGTACCACTGAACCGCCCAATTGAGTGCGCCAAAAATCATTAAACGCGCCAGCTGCACCGGGGCCAGCAACTGGCCGCTGGCGTGCAGCGCTTGAAGCACTGGCGTCCAGGCGGCTTCGTAGTCGTCTTTGATTTTTGTGATGGTCTGGCGCTGCTCTGCGCTCAGGGATCGCCATTCGTAAAGCATCACCGGAATGAAATCGCTGTCAGGCCCCAGCAGCACATCGAACTGGTTGCGGATCAGGGCGCGCAATAGTTCTCGTGGGGGCAGGTCATCGGCCAGACCCGCGCGGGCGGTTTCTTGGCGCTGGCTGGCCTGCTTCATGCCTTCGACCATCACCGCCAGCAACAGGTCTTGTTTGTTGCCGAAGTGATAAAACGGCGAGCCCGGCTGCATGCCGACAAGCGCCGCAATCTCCCGGGTGCTGGTGGCGTCGTAACCCTTGCGGTGAAACAGCTGCGCTGCTGCCGAGATGAGCGCCTGACGCCTGTTGCCGTCGTCGCGCTCGCCCTCGGTCTTGCGGGGGCGACCGCGTGCGCGTTTGGGCTCGGCCAGCTCGGTCATGGCAGAAAACCTTCGCGACGAGGGCGTCGCTCCCACAAAGAGCATTGCTCCCACAAGGAGGAAGAAATGGCTGGCATTCAGCGCCCTGCCAAACCCATGCTGCGCGAGATCACTTCTTTCATGATCTCGTTGGTCCCGCCGTAGATGCGTTGCACGCGGGCGTCGGCATAGGCGCGGGTGATGGGGTATTCCCACATGTAGCCGTAGCCGCCGTGCAGCTGCACGCATTCGTCCATCACCTTGCACTGCAAATCCGAGCACCAGTACTTGGCCATGCTGGCCGTTGCCGTGTCCAGCTTGTCTTGCAGCAGCAACTCGCTGCACTTGTCCACGAACACACGCGCCACCTGCACCTCGGTCTGCAACTCGGCCAGGGTGTAGCGGGTGTTTTGGTAGTTGCCCACAGCCTGGCCAAACACCTTGCGGTCTTTCACGTACTGCACCGTCCAGTCGATGGCCGCTTGCGCTGCTGCAATGCCGCCAATCGCGATTTGCAGGCGTTCCCAAGGCAGCTGCTCCATCAGGCAAATGAAGCCCTTGCCCTGCATGGCCGCGCCACCCAGCAGTTGGTCGGCGCTGACCTTCACGTTGTCAAAAAACAATTCGGAAGTGTCTTGTGCCTTCAAGCCCAGCTTCTTCAAGCGCTTGCCTTTTTCAAAGCCAGGCGTGCCGCGCTCGATCAAAAACAAGCTGGTGCCTTTGGCTCCGGCGGCCGGGTCGGTCTTGGCCACCAAAATCACCAGATCGGCGTGCCAGCCGTTGGTGATGAAGGTCTTGCTGCCGTTGATGAGGTAAGTGCCATCCGGCTGCAGCATCGCTGTCGTTTTGACGCCTTGTAAGTCAGAGCCCGCAGCCGGTTCGCTCATGGCAATCGCACCCACCATCTCGCCGCTGGCCAGCTTGGGCAGGTACTTTTGCTTTTGCGCTTCGGTGCCGTAATGCAGGATGTAAGGGGCGACGATCTCGCTGTGCAGGCCGTAGCCAATGCCGGTGAAGCCTGCGCGAGACAACTCTTCCATCTGCACCACCGAATACAGCTTGTCCGCATCCGAGCCACCATAGGCTTCGGGCAATGTCATGCACAAAAAGCCGTTTTCACCGGCCTTGTCCCACACGGTGCGGTCCACATAGCCTTGCTCTTCCCAGGCCTCGTGGTGGGGGGCGATTTCCTTGTCCATGAAGCGGCGAAAGCTGTCGCGAAAGGCTTCGTGGTCGGCGGTAAAAAGGGTGCGTTCGATCATGGGTGTCACCTGTTGGACTGAAGATGGAAGATTTATACAAAGCGTTTGCTTGGTAAAAGTCTATACTGAATGCAGAACCCCACAACACAGGGCAAACCCCTTGATGACCCCCAGGAGACATTCATGAGCGAAGCATTTGTTTATGACGCCATACGCACACCGCGTGGCAAAGGCAAAAAAGACGGCAGCTTGCACGAAGTCAAGCCGATCAGCTTGCTGTCGGGCGTGCTGCGCGAGCTGCAAAGCCGCAACCAGTTCGACACCGCTGCGGTAGACGACGTGGTCATGGGCGTGGTCTCGCCGATTGGTGAACAAGGCTCGGTCATCCCCAAAGTGGCGGCGCTGGCAGCGGGCTGGGACTGGCGCTGTTCGGGCGTGCAGCTCAACCGCTTTTGTGCCTCGGGCCTGGAAGCGGTCAACATGGCTGCCATGAAAGTGCGCAGCGGCTGGGAAGACCTGGTCGTCGCTGGTGGCGTTGAAAGCATGAGCCGCGTGCCGATTGGTGCGGACGGCGGCGCTTGGGCACAAGACCCCGAGACCAACAGCGCCACGCTGTTTGTGCCACAGGGCATTGGCGCTGACCTGATCGCCACCATGAGTGGCTTCAGCCGCCACGATGTGGATGCCTTCGCGGTCGAGTCGCAAAAGCGCGCCACGGCCGCGCGTGCGGCGGGTTACTTCGACCGCTCGGTTGTGCCGGTCAAAGACAAGCTCGGGCAGGTCATCCTGGCGAAAGACGAATTCATCAAACCCAGCACCACGGTGGAAACACTGGGCGGCCTCAAAGCCTCGTTTGAACAACTGGGCGCGATGGGCTTTGACGCCGTGGCCTTGCAGCGTTACCCGCAGGTCGAGCGCATCCACCATGTGCACCACGCGGGCAACTCGTCCGGCATTGTGGACGGCGCAGCGGCGGTGCTGATCGGGTCGGAGGCCGCAGGCAAAACCCATGGCCTCACACCGCGTGCCCGCATCGTGTCGGTGGCTTTGTCGGGCGCTGACCCGACCATCATGCTCACAGGCCCCATGCCCGCTGCCCGCAAGGCGCTGGCCAAGGCGGGCCTGACCATTGACCAGATCGATTTGTTCGAGGTGAACGAAGCCTTTGCCGCCGTGCCCATGAAGTTCATGCAAGAGATGGGCGTGTCGCATGACAAAGTGAACGTCAACGGTGGCGCGATCGCCATGGGCCACCCGCTCGGGGCCACGGGCGCGATGATTCTGGGCATCCTGATCGACGAGCTGCACCGCCGCCAATTGCGTTACGGCTTGGCCACTTTGTGTGTGGGCGGCGGCATGGGCATCGCCACCATCGTTGAACGCGTTTGACAGGGGAGACACCATCATGATTTTGAAAACACTGCGCTACGAACTGGCGAACGGTATCGCCACCATCACCTTTGACGAGCAAGGCTCGCCGGTCAACACCATGTGCCTGCAATGGCAGGCCGACCTGACCCAGGCGGCTGAGCAGGTGGCCAAAGACAAGGCGGCATTGAAAGGCGTCATCCTGGCCTCTGCCAAGTCAACCTTTTTTGCGGGGGCCGACCTCAAGGGCGTGATGCGCTCCAAAGCCTCAGACGGCCCGCGTGTCTTTGCCGACATCGAAGGCATCAAGAAAGCTTTCCGCACCATCGAGACGCAAGGGGTTCCCGTGGTCAGTTGCCTCAACGGCTCGGCTCTGGGTGGCGGCTGGGAGGTGGCGCTGATCGGCCACTACCGCATCGCCACGGCCAACCCCAAAACGCAGTTCGGCCTGCCCGAAGTCACGCTGGGCTTGATTCCCGGTGGTGGCGGCATCACCAAGATGACGCGCCAACTGGGCCTGCTGGCCGCGCAGCCCTATGTGCTGGAGAGCAAACTCTTTGGGCCTGAAGAAGCGCAAAAGCTGGGCCTGGTGCACGAGATCGTGGCCAGCGACGACGAGCTGCGCCCCCGCGCTCTGGCGTACATCGCGGCAAGCCAAGGCCAGCCCGAAGCCGCCCAACACCTGTGGGACCGCAAGGACTACAAAATGCCCGGCGGCACGCCGAGCAACCCCAAGATCGCGGGCATGCTGAGTGTGGCCCCTGCAGTGCTCAAGCAAAAAACACGCGGCCTGTACCCCGCACCCGAAGCGGCGCTGGCCGCCATGGTCGAAGGTGCGATGGTGGACTTTGACACCGCCATGCGCATCGAAAGCCGTTACCTCGCAGGGCTCATGACCAGCTCGGTGGCGCGCAACATGATCAACACCTTCTTCTTCAACATGAACAGCATCAAGGGCGGCCAAAGCCGCCCCAAGGCTGCACCGCGCTACAAGCCCCAAAAAGTGGGCATTTTGGGTGCGGGCATGATGGGCTCGGGCATCGCGTATTCACAAGCCAGTCGGGGCATAGCCACGGTGCTCAAAGATGTGAGCTTGGAAGCCGCAGAAAAAGGCAAGGCCTACAGCCACAAGCTCACGCAAAAGCGCGTGGACAAAGGCCGCATGACGGCTGACAAACAAGCGGCCTTGATGTCACTCATCCAGCCCACGGCCAGCGCCGCAGACCTCAAAGGCTGCGACCTGATCATCGAGGCCGTGTTTGAAAACCGCGAACTCAAAGCCAAGGTCACGCAAGAGGCCGAGCCCATGCTCGCCGAAGGCGGTTTCTTTGCCAGCAACACCTCGACCTTGCCCATCAGTGGTCTGGCCACGGCCAGCGCCAACGCGAACAAATTCGTCGGCATCCACTTCTTCAGCCCCGTCGACAAGATGCAGCTGGTGGAGATCATTCGTGGCGCGCAGACCGACGACGAAACCATCGCCCGTGCGTACGACTACGTGCAGGCGCTGGGCAAGCTGCCGATTGTGGTGAACGACTCACGCGGCTTTTACACCAGCCGCACCTTTGGCACCTTTGTGATGGAAGGCGCGGCCATGCTGGGCGAGGGCATCCCCGCCCCGGTGATCGAAAACCTGGCCATGCAAGTGGGCATGCCCGTGGGGCCGCTGGCCGTGCTGGACGAAACTGCGCTGTCGCTGTCGGTTCATGTGCTGGACCAAACCCGAGAAGACTTTGCCAAAGAAGGTAAAACGCACACCGCCACACCCGGCGAGCTGTTTGTGGAGCGCATGGTCAAAGAACTCAAGCGCCCCGGCCGCGCCGCAGGCGGTGGTTTTTACGACTACCCCGCTGGTCAAAAGAAAGTGCTGTGGCCCGAGCTCAAAACCCGTTTTGAAAAAGCCGACGTGACCTACAGCCAGCAAGACATCAAAGACCGCCTGCTGTACCGCCAAGCCGTGGAAACCGCCCGCTGCCTGCAAGAAGGCGTGCTGACCTCGGTGCACGACGGCAACATCGGTTCGATCTTCGGCATCGGCTTTCCGGCCTGGACAGGTGGCGCGTTGCAGTTCATCTATGGCCAAGGCGTGGATGCGTTTGCCAAGCGTTGTGCTGAACTGGCCGCGAAGTATGGCGCGGGCTTTGTGCTGACGGCGGAAGTGATTGCGAGCTTGAAGCAGCACCAGCCGGTGTATTGAGTTACAGGCCCGGAAGGGCTTGCAAGTCAAAACGCAGCACCCGGGATATTGGGTGCTGCGTTTTTACTTTTGCACACTCCATAGCCGGTTTGCATCAAGCAGCTTGAGAAGGCTTGGGGCCAGTTGAACCACGAATGGTTTTACGATGTATGCCACTTAGTGGCATAATTTAAATCATGCGCCGCGTCTTCAAAACCCGCCAATTTGCCAAATGGATGCGTAAAACCGATCTGACGGATGACGCTTTGTGCTTAGCCGTGAGCGAGATGGTCAGTGGCTTGGTGGATGCTGATTTGGGTGGTGATGTGCTCAAGAAGCGCGTTGCTTTGCCTGGTCGCGGAAAGCGGGGTGGCGCCCGCACATTGGTGGCGACGCGCAGGGCCAGCCGTTGGTTTTTTGTGTTCGGGTTCGAGAAGAACGAAAAGGCCAATGTGTCCCGCGTTGAGCTGGAATCTTTGCAGTGGCTGGCCAAACAACTGCTGGACTTGTCCGGGGCTCAGCTTGAAGTCGCGGTGCAAGACGGTTCATTACAGGAGATTTACCATGAGCACTGAAGCGAAACCCAAGGCCAAACCCCAAACCGCCAGCCGCGTGTTGGAAACGGTTTACGAAACAGCGGCCGATCTGGAGCGTTTGGGATTCATCGACAAGCGCAAGATGCAAAAGCTCGACGCGCTGTGCATGGAGCCGATTGCGCCGTATGACAGCGTGCAAATCCGTGCCTTGCGCGAGCAGCACAACCTGAGTCAGACGGTGATGGCCTCGGTGCTCAACACCAGTGCATCCACAGTTCGCAAATGGGAGATCGGCGAAAAGCATCCCAGCGGCCCGTCTCTCAAGTTGCTGAACTTACTGGACCGAAAGGGGTTGGATGCTTTGCTGTGATGCGTCTGCGCGAGTTCAAAGGCGCGGTGGACGAGCGTGTACTCGATTCCATTGGCTGCTGAAAGAACTTCGCGTGAGCTTCTTCGCCTAGTAACTGCACACCTCACAGCCTGCAAGCATCAAGCAGCTGGAGAATGCTTGGGGGCGGTTGAATTCGCCTAGAAAGGAACACCATTCGCTGGTATCTAGGGTGGTGTGAGGTGCTTTTGCAGAAGCTGGAGTTTTTTAACGGCTCATCAAATGTAATAACCGCAACAAGCTTGCAGGAGTTGCGAAAGACTTCAAAGCCTAGGCGCTTACGTCACTTCACGCTGTGCGACGGAGCCGATTTCAACCATTTTGGTGGGGTCAACAAAATGGTCTTCAACTGCATTGCCAGAATTGCCAGCAACTGGTGACAGTTTGTCACCGGTTCAACTGTACGTTTTTCTCGTACGGTTGAACTGTTTCAGTCGGTTACAGCGCGTAACCGACTGAAGTTTTTCCTGAGGCTTCCATTTGGTGACGTTTTGTCACCGACCTCACTACAGATCAACCATCGACAGCATGTCGACGGTTCAGAGCAAGTGGTTTTTAAAGCTGCCCGCTTAGGGCATGGTGCAGTAGCGAAATTTTGCGGTCGGCGAGGGCAGTGAGTTTTTGGTGGTAGATGGATTCGAGGCGTTGAACCTAATCTTTGAAAACTTTAATGTCTATGACTAAACGGTTTAGAGCCGCATGGCTTATCGGGAAATTAACTTCAACTTGTCGGATTTCTTCAAGATGAAGTTTTGGTACTTTAGAACTGTTGGACTGACTTTCAACTTAGAGTTACCCCCCTCAAATCAACCGCTGCTGCAACGAAGCCTCCCCCAGCGGCCGCAGCCTTGCATAGTCCAGCAGCTCCGCCAGCCGCGCACCTTTACCCTGCCACTCATAAACCACTGCCTCACCCAGTAGCACGTAGTGCCAAGGTGGACCGCCGCGTTGTTCTTCAGTCAAGTTATTGATGCGTTCACACCAAGCCAGCGCAGCTTTCAGTTTGCGTTGTACGTTGGGGTGGATGGTCTGTTCTTGGCCTTTGGTTTCGACCAGGTACACCGCGCCAGCAGTGCGCACCAGAAAGTCGGGTGAATAGAAGGCGGGCAGGCCGTCGTCTTTCACATAGCGCAGGCGGGCAAAGGTGTGGCGGTTTTCACTGATTTTGCAAAACGCCAGCACTTGCGTGTCGGCTTGCGCCCAGTGGATGAAGGCGCGCTCCAGTCCGCCGTTGCGGCTGGGCCAGCCCAGCCGGGTGTAGATGCATTTGGACACTTCCAGCGATGCACTTTCGCGCACCATGATTTTGGGCACTTCGCTCAAATAGCGCAGATGCACTTCGGTTTGGCCTGTGGTGTGTTTTTCTTCCGATTCAAGCAAGCCGACCGCAAACACTTTGGTGATGTGGTCCACCACGGGTTGCAACAGCAGCAAGCGCCAGTTCTCATCTTCCAGCGGGTTGAAGGTGCCCGCAAACAGTTGCGTCCAGACGTAGTCGTCAATCCAGCCCGTCAGTTCGGCGGTGTTCACTTGCAGATAGGGCTTGGCCAGGTGCGTGGCGATCTTGTTGCCTTTGGGCAGTGGCTCACTCAGCGCCTGGCTGATGCGCCGCGTCAGGCGTGACAGGTAATCGTTGTAGCCACTCACGTTCATCACCGCGCCATCCACCCGGTAGTCGCCAAACAGCGTGGCGCTTTGCAGGTCTTGCGAGACAAAAGTGTCGCCCTTGCCCAGCATGCCCTTGAGCTGGTCCGCCGTCATGGCCGTGAAGGCTGGCAGCGAGGTCACGTCGATCTGGTTGTGGTCGCGCAGTTCGTCGGCTTCTTGCAGGATGAACGGGATGCCGAAGTCAAAGGCTTCAAAGCCTTCGCGCAGTTCTGCTGCGATCACGTCGCCCGTTGCCGAGGTGCCATCACCGTCGTCATCGCCTGTGGTGCCCGCAAGGCCTTCGTTGATCAGATTGTCATAGAAAGACTGAAACGCCGGGTGCTCCACGATGGACAGCACATCGAGCAAGCTCCCGGGTTCTTTGCTGGCCTCGATCAGTTCGCGGTTTTCGCGTTTGATGTCGTTGTATTCCGCGTCGCGCCACATCAGGCGCAAGCCGCGCCCGATGGTTTGCTCCAGCAGAATCTGCGCTTGGCTGGAGCGCAGCGGCACGATGACGCAGATGTTGTTCACGTCAAAGCCTTCGCGCAGCATCAACACGCTCACGATCACACGCGGGGTGGCGTGGTGGTCCACGCTGAACAGGCGTTCGCGCACAGGAGCCCAGTCTTTTTCGCCCAGCTCGGCCTTTTTGCCCGAGTCGATGGTCATCACCTCGTCTTCGCTCAAGCCTTCCTGGTCGCGCAAGAACTCGGCCACCAGCGGCGACACGGTGGTGTCTTCGCAGACCACCAGCATCTTGGGGTGGCGGTGCGGGTCGATAGCCGCAAAGTCTTTTTCCAGCTTACGCAACTTGGCCAGGCCTGCTCGCAGCATCACGCGTTGCCCTTCGCTCAGAGCCGGGTTGCCCGATTCATCGCGTTCGGCTTTGAACTCCAGCGGCAATGCGCCGATTTCCTTGCGGCGGTCCAGCACCAGCGACTTGACCAGCCCGGCACGCATGGCGCTTTTCAGGTCAAAGTCGGTCACGATGTGCGGAAAGTACACCTTGCGCTTGTTCTTGCCCGAGCCCACGTCGTTGTAGGGTGTGGCCGAAAAGTCCACCTGCACAAAGCGGCGGCCTTTGGTCTGGGCGATGCGGCTGAGGCTCTTTTGCCATTCCACTTCGGTCGTTTCGCCTTCACGCTTGAATTCGTGGATGTGGTGCGCTTCGTCGTTGAACACCATCAGCTCGGGCAGTTGCGCTAAAAATTCCAGCACATTGCCGCGTGCATATCGGCGATCCAGCACGTCCAGGCTGTTGCCTGTTGCGCGTCCGGGCGTCAGTGGCAGCACCCGAGCCACCACGTCTTGCGGGTCCAGCGGTGCGCCCAGTGTTTCGACTTCTTCAATGTCTTCAGTCACATCGCCTTCGGCCAGCAAGTGCCAGTTGGTGATGGCGATCATGCCGTTGCCCGTGGCTTTGAGGCCAATCTCATTCTTGCTGCACACGTTGCCGCGCACAAACGCAAACACCGATTCACGGTGCGCCTCGGGGATGAACAGGTCGGCAAACTTGGCCATGTCCGAGCTGGCGAAGTCACGCGAGCCATTGCCACCTGCAACGAGCTTGCCGCAAAACGCATCGAGCAAACGTTCATAAACAATCAGGCCTGGCGCCACCACCATGAACTGGCGGGTAAAACGTGGGTCGTCAATCCCTTCAGCCAGTGCCGCGCTTTTGTTGAGCAACTGCCAAATCATCAGCGCTTGCAACACCCAGGTCTTGCCCGTGCCCGTGGCCATCTTCAGGCAGTACTTGGGGTGGCCGTGTTTGTCGGCAGACACTTCGTTCAAACGCGTCCCCGTCAGCAGCGCATCGGGCGCGGCGGCGCGGTACAAGTCCAGCAGCGTCCAGTGCTCAAGGCCAGCGCCCAGCACTTCGTGCGCCACGATGGCGTTCAAAATAGCCTGCTTTTGTCCGGAGTGAAAGTTCAGACCGCCACGGGCCATCACCATGTCTTCGCCAAACCACCAGGCCAGCAAATCGGCCGTGGTGGGGGTGACCAGTTCCAGAATGTCTGCTGCGCCCGATTCCAGGCCCAGGCAGAGCTGATTGGTTTTGGTGGTCAGGCCTTCGGCCAGGGCCAATTGGTCATCGGTTTTGTGGGCGGTGGTGCTCATGAGGCCTCCACAGTGGCCACCACTTCGGCTTCAAAGCCAAACACATTGACCACTCGCACGCATACCTTGCGTGGCCCTCTCTTTACCGGCACGGTCACTTGCGCTTGCGTGACCACACGCAGCACATCGGCATCGTTGGCGGTGTTACCCCGGTAGTCTTGCCAGACCGAGCGGAACACCTTGCCGTCGTAGTCTGGGTCCACCGCCCAATATTCGATCAGGGCCAGCGGCTCCTTGTTGGCCACTTGCTGCAAGGCTTGGCGGTTGGCATCGTCCAGGTTGATCGCCTCGGGTGACAGCAACACGTAGTTCTTGAGCTTGATGTTGAGTGTTTCGGTTGGGGGTGCATCGCTTGCATTGGCTGAAACTTGGCGCGTGATTGGCTCGATGGTCAGATATTGCAGCGACGAGAAACGCACTTGCCCGCGCAGCTTGTCGATGCCGCCTTTCTTCTTGAGGCGGTCCATCAGGTCGGGCGGGATCACCAGCACTTCGAGGCGGCTGTCGTTGAGCGCGGTGATGGTCTCGCCAATCGAGGGTTCAAAGTTCCAACCCAACACCACCACACGGTCCCATCCGCCCATGAGGTTGTCGCGCTGAGCGATGGCCTTTTTGAGTGTGGCCATGCCGGTGAGCTTGTTGGGTGAATCGGCCAGCACCAGGGTTTTGCTGCCCTTGGAGTTGCCATAGGCATAGGCTGAAATCTGGCCCAAATTGCGCTGGGGATTGACGTCGGCAGGCAAGGGCAGCGCGCCGTAGAGAGACAAGACGATCTGCGACAAATCGCCAATGCGGAAATCGCGGCCCAGCGTGGCCTTGGCTGCTTCGACTTGGTAGTCGCCAATGGCTTGATAAATGAAGGGCTTGGCTTCTTGGTCGATCAGGCGTTTACGCATGATCATGCAGGCGGGTTTGCCGAGGTCTGTAGTGACCCAGCGGCGACCTAATTTTTCTGCGACGGAGGCGGTGGTCCCAGATCCACCATTGAAGTCAGCCACAACACTGTTCTCTCGCGTTGAAATGCTGATAATTCTTTCGAGTAACCGCTCAGGCTTTTGTGTGGCGTAGTTGGTTCGTTGTGCGCTTTGACTTTGAAGTGGGGCTATGTCCAGCCAAAGGGACTGCAGAGGCACTCCTGGCATTTCGTCTAAATATCGCTTGTAGCGCCAGTCGCTGCCGGTCTTGCTCTTAATCAACCGACCTTCCTTGTAAAGCCGCTCAATTCGTTCTTTTGAATAGCGCCAGTATTTAGAAACTCCCATGAACTCGTAGTATGGATTTCCCTTTTGTGCGCCACCAGGACCGCTAGTGTTGTCTAGCTGGTATTTCCGTCCGGATCGTTCTTCAACATGTTTATAGGCGCTGTCTATGTACTCCTGCGAATAAGGCTCATAGATGGGGTTGACCAAGGCATTTTCAGTCTTTGCAAACCAATAAATCACATCGTGTTGGCGGCCAAGATGCTGGGCTCCCTGGCCGCTGTCGGAATGGCTGGCAGTTCGCTTCCAGATAATCTCGTTCCGAAAGTTATCTTTCCCAAAGACCTCATCCATGACAATCTTCACGTAATGCCCCACATGCCAATCAAGATGCACGTAGATTGACCCGGTATCAGCCAGCAATTCACGCATCAGGATCAGGCGCGGCGTGATCATCGCGAGGTACGAGGCGGTGCCGTCGCTCCATGTGTCTGAATAGGCGAATTGCTCGATGACCGTGGGCTTTTGTTCGATCTCCACACCCGGCAGTGTGACCTTGGTGCGGTAGTCGGCCTTAGAGTCAAAAGGCGGGTCGATGTAGATCAGGTCCACCTTGCCGCGCAGGCTGGGCGTGTTCTCGTCACCCGCAAGCAAGGCGGCCATGGCCAGCAAGTTGTCGCCATAAATCAGCCGATTGGCCCAAGGCGCTTCGGGCGCGGCGCCCAACGTGGCTTGTGGGTTTTCGATCAGGCTGGCTTGCCCCGGTGCAAACACCTCGCGCTGGCTGGTCCTGTTTTGCTGGGTGACCCAGTCTTGCACTGCAGTGTCACGGGCTGGCAGCACCACTTCACGGGTCTGTAGCCCCACACGGTGACGGCTTTCGATGCCCTCCAGGATTTTTTCAGCTTGCTTGCGGCCGTTGGCCACGATGTCGGGGAGTTGTTCGAGGAGGGACTTGGGCATGCAATGGACTCAATAAGCTGTTGATTCAGTTTTCAACTGATTGTTGTAATGATACTCAACAGCTATTTGAGAAAATCATCAAGCGGTTTGTAGTTTGCTTGGATGAATGAAAAAATCGAATTCACAGAGCGTTTGCGGGCCGCCATGCTTGAGGCGGGCTACGTGGCCAGTCCTTCGGTTTTGGAACATGAGTTCAATTTGCGCTGGCCTGGCAAGTCGATCAGCAATCAGGCGGCGTGGGGTTGGCTGAACAACCGTTCAATCCCGATGCAGGACAAAATGAAAGTTTTGGCCGAGTGGCTCAAGGTGGAGCCTGACGTCTTGCGCTTTGGCGATGCCGTGCGTTTGTCGGTGCAGCAGCACAAAAAACGATGGGATGAGGGTGTCGGCTACGTAGAGCGCGAAACCTTCGATGCTTTTTTGCAGCTTCCCGCAGCGCAGCGCAAGATCATTCGCGAAGTGATCTTGACTTTTGCCAAAGCCAACGGTGTGCCAGATACATCTGCCAAGAAGTAAGACTAGCTTTTGAGGGATCAGCTCTGTTCGGTCGTTCTTCTAACGGTCGTCCGCAGCCCAGTGGTTATCCAATGCATTGGGGCTTGGATCACACCGCTTTGACCCTGACCCCGCCAATCACCCCAGCCACCAGCAGCGCAATGCCCGCCAGCGTCAGCGGTTCGGGCCACTGGCCGCGCAACCAGAAGGCGTAAGCCAGCGCCGCCAGGGTTTCGAACACGATGAGCTGGCCCGCCAAGGCGGTGGGCAGGCGTTGGCTGGCGGCGTTCCAGCACAGGGTGCCCAGCCATGAGGCGAACAGCGCAATCGCCATCATCAGGCCGATGAATTCGAGGGGGCGTGGCCCCAGGGGCATGGGCAGCGGGTTGTTCGTGGCGCTGCTCCACAGCCAGAACGCGGCGTAGCCCAGCAGGGCCAGGGGCAGCGTGGCCAGGCCTTGCGCGGTGGCCCACACGCGGGCGTTGCGGTCGGGGTGGCCGCGCAGCCAGTCGGCGTTTTTGAGGGGGTACCAAGTCCAGCAAACCACCGCACCCACGGCCAGCACCGCACCGGTGATGTAGCGGCCGGTGTCGGCCTGCGGGTTTTGCAGCAGGGCGGCCCACTCCACATGGTTGACACACGCAATCCCCAGCAAAATCAGCGCCAAGGGTGGGGCCAGTTTCAGCCACGGGAAACGCCCATCGCGCTGGTGGTTGAGCAAGTTGGCTGCGACCGCAATCACCACGGGCAGCGTGCCGATGATCATGGTGGGCAGCGCGCCGCCCGCACGCTGGATGGCGCTGGACAAAAACAGGTAATACAGCACGTTGCCGATGGCTGCCAGCTTGAGCGCGGCCAGCCAGTCGGCCCGGGTCAGGCGTTTGATTTCAGCGCGGTCGACAAAGGCCAAGGGCAAGGCGATCAGGCCAAAGGCCAGGTAACGGCCAAAGGTGTGCAACGCGGCGGGGTATTCGGGCAGCATGAGCGGGCCGACAAACACCAAGCCCCACATGAGTCCGGCGGCCAAAGAAAAAAAGATGCCGCCCCAGAAAGCGTTGGTGTGGTTGGACATGCGTCTTGAGGAATCGGTTCAGGCGCGCCAAGCGGGCAGTTGCCAGTTGCGCCAAAGTGCCAGCGCGCGCAAGCCCACCGTGACCAACAGGCAGCCGAGCAGGGCCACCCATCCGGGCGCGTCGGTGAACCACAAGCCCACATAAGTCCAGCCGCCCGCAAAGGCGCAGACCGCGTAGGGTCGGTGGTCTTTGAAGGCGGTGGGGATTTCGTTGCACACCATGTCGCGCAGCACACCGCCAAACACGCCGGTGATCAGGCCCATCAGCACAGCCACCACAGGCGGCATGTTCGCTTGCAGAGCTTGGTGCACGCCGGTGGCAGTGAACAGGCCCAGGCCCAGTGCGTCGGGCCAGAGGATGGCTTTTTCGGTGACTTCAAAATGCCGCTGTCGCATGAAGACCATGGCCAGTACGCACAGGGTCAAAACGCCCCAAAGTATTTCGGTGTGTTGCACCCAAAAGAAGGGGCGTTGGTCCAGCAGCAAGTCGCGCAGCGTGCCGCCACCAAATGCTGCCAAAAAGGCAACCACACACACGCCCACCGCGTCCAGCCGTTTGCGCGCCGCTTCCATCAGGCCCGAGAGGGCAAAGGCGGCGGTGGCCGACAGCTCGACCAGCAGGCGAAGGGTGTCTCCCCAGGATTGAATGGCATACATGCCAAGGATTATCAGGCCAGCCAGACTTGCCGATAGCGGCCTTGCGCGTCGTGGTCTTGGGTTTGTTTGGCGGGGTTGAAGCGCCTGCCCACACGCGGGTCGGTGCCACGGCCGCTGACATACAACCAGTTCCCTTGGTTGCTGCACACGTCAAAGTCCACCAATTGCGACTCAAACCAGGCTGCACCTGCGCGCCAGTCGCATGACAAGTCGTGCACCAAAAAGCTGGCCACAATTTGGCGCATGCGGTTGGAGGTGAAACCCGTGGCGGCCAGCTCGCGCATGCCCGCGTCCACGATGGGCTCGCCGGTTTGGCCTTGGCACCAGCGTGCAAAGTCCTTGGGAAAGTGCGAGGGTTTGGGCAAGTTGGACAAACCCCGTGCCGCATAGAGTTGTGGGCCGTGTTGCAAGTGAAGCATCCGGAAGTTGTCGCGCCACAGCAGCTCAAACCAAAGCCAATAGGTGCCGTCGTTGCTGCCGTGTGTTTGCTCATAGGCATGGAGCTCGGCCCAAATGCGGCGGGCCGACACTGCGCCCGTGGCCAGCCAGGGCGACCAGTGGCTGCTGGTGTGCTCGCCTTGCAGGGCGTTGCGGGTTTGTTTGTAGCGATCCGGCCAAGGCGGTGAGAGGTAGCTTTGCAGGTGGGCCAAAGCGCTGGTTTCGCCGCCTCGGTACTGCGCTTGTGTGTATGGGAAGTTGGACCGCGTGTGCGCGTCGCCTTCGGTGTGGGCTTGCAGCAGGCTGAATGGGCTGTCTGTCCAGCCAGGCAAAGCGGTCAAGCTGTCGATCGGCGGCGCAGGCAGCTGGGTGGGCGCGGCCAGCGGCGTCAAGGGTTTGAGCCCCTTGGATTCGATGCGTTGGCGAAACTCGGTGAAGACCTGCGGCATCTCTTCGGCCGCAAAGGGCAGGGCGTCGGGTTCGATCAGGCTGGACTGCCACAGGGTTTTGACGGTGAGCCCCGCGTCGATCAGCGCTTGCACCTGCGCTTCTTCTTCGGGCGCAGCGATGTCCTCGCAAAACACGGTGTCGGCTTGGACCAGGCGTGCACAGGCGGGCAGCACTTGGGCCACGGGGCCGTGCAGCAACACCAAGCGCTGGCCCAGTGCCTGCAATGAGTTTTGCAGGTCTTGCAGCGTGTCAGCCACAAAACGCCTGCGGTGTGCGCCCATGCGGCGAAAGCCCCAGGTGGTGGGCTCGTCTTGCACGGGTTCGTGCACATAGACCAGCAGCAGGGCTTGGCCATGGGCCTGTGCGTGCTCAACGGCTTGCTGAAGTGCGCGTTGGTCGTGCAAGCGCAAGTCGTTTCGGAACCAGTAGATGGTGGTGCGCATGCTTTTAAAAATCAAAGCCCAACTGAGCGCTGGGTGGGGTGTTGTCTGAAGTGGACTTGGCCGACTTTCGGCGGCCGCTCTTAGGGGTGTCGCTGTCACGCGTGAACACATCGCGTTGGTGGCCGCTGCCGTGTTTGCGCGAAGCGTGTTTCTCGACGATGGCTTTTTTGCCTGCCTTCACACCGGGTTCGGCACGACGGGCGTGCAGCGCGGCTTTGGAGTTGCGTGTTGCTTCGGCCAAGTCCACCACGGGCAGGGGGATGTCATCATCTGGCCCGCTGCCCACCGTCAGGCCGCAGTGGCGCTGCACTTCGGGTGGCATGAGCCAAGGCTCGAACAGCCATGTGTCGGGCACACGCCGCATGTGCGGCAGCCAGCGGCGCACAAAGATGCCTTTGGGGTCGTGGTCTTGGGCTTGCTTGATGGGGTTGTACACCCGCGTGGTGTTGATGCCGGTGGTGCCCGATTGCATTTGCAACTGGCTCCAGTGGATGCCGGGTTCGTAGTCCAGAAACTGCGTGGCCAGCCAATGGCCCACGGGCCGCCAGTCCAGCCACAGCGGGTAAGCCGCCACCGACACCAGCATGGCCCGCATGCGAAAGTTGAGCCAACCGGTTTCATAAAGCATGACCACACAAGCGTCCACCATGGGCCAGCCGGTCCGGGCCGAGGTCAGGGCCGCAAAGTTGGCATCGTTCCAGCCGTCTTCACGCAGGCCGTCGTAACCCCGGTGCATGTTGCGCCACTCAATTTCGGGCTCGCTTTCGAGTTTTTGGATGAAGTGGCAATGCCAATACAAACGGCTGATGAAACCGATCAGACCTGCCTTGTGCTTGCCCGCTTGAGGCGGCAAAGCATCGAGCGCAGCGCGGGTGCTTTGCACCACCTCGCGGATGCTGATGCAGCCATAGGCCAGGTAGGCCGACAAGCGCGAACACGCGGTGGGCGAAGACAGCGGCGAGGAGATGCCACCCCGGTAGCCCAAGGCACGCACATCCAAAAAACTGTTCAAGGTTTCAAGACCCAAGCGACGCCCACCGCGCTGGCGCTGGGTGGGGTTGTGTTGCAGGCCGAGAGGGGGTGTCATCACCTCGGGGCCTGAATGGTCCTCCCCATTGAAAAAGTGCAATTCGGGCAAGACCACTTGCGGCGCGGCCATGTGCCCTTCCCAGCGGGCTTGCCAAGTGTTGCGGCTTTTGAGGCGGCGCACCACACCAAACTGCGGCAACTCGGTCCAAGCCACGCCCGCCCTGCGGCACCACGCGCCCACTTGCAGGTCGCGTTCATAAGTGAAAGCATTGCCAGTTTCTTCGTGCGCCACCAATTCGGCAAATGGGGCTTGCGCATGCAGCGCAGCCAGCACCTGCACTGCAGGCCCCATGCGCACTTGCAAGCTGCCGCCTAGCGCTTGCAGGTCTTGGTGCAATTCGATCAGTGATTCGCGCACAAATTCAAAGTGCTGCAAAGCTGCGTCGGGTTGCGCCCACAAATCGGGTTCAACGATGTATAGGCAAAGCACGGGGCCTTGGGTGGCTGCGTGCGCGAGCGCCGCATGGTCGTGCAGGCGCAAGTCGCGTTTGAACCAGACCACGCGGTACGTCATGGTCTGTCTTTCGTGCCCAGGTTCACAGGTCCTAAGCCCCCCGGACCTTGGCCGTAACGGGCCAGGTCAATTGGAAAGCAGGCCAGCAAGGCTTCGGGCAGCTCAGGGGCTTGCTGGCGCAGGTAACGGCGCACAAAGTCGGCGGCATGCCAGGGCGCGGTGGAGCCACTCCAGATCGCGGTGTCTTGGATGTGCCATGCGCCACCCCACTGGCGCAGCACCACGATGCTGGGGTTCAAGGTTTTGAAGGCGACTTCGGCGATGGCCCAGTCGCCTTGCGTTTGCACTTGCAAAATTTGGGCTTCCAGAGAATCGGGCAGGCTGTGCTGCTGAATGACTTGGAAAACGGCGTTGACCGTGGCCATCGGCACTGCTTGGCCATTCACGGCTTGGCACTGGGTGCGCCAGCGCCGCCATTGCTCGGAGGCCCAGCCCCGAGTGTCAAACACTTGGCCGCTCACTTCCAGCAAAGTGCCTTGGTCATGCGGCACCCAATTGACATGACTGTCAATGACCAGCAGGCCCAAAACGCCCAAAAGGGTCGCTGCGACGTGTCGTTTCATGCGGTGTCTTTGTCTGCGATTTTCAAGCCAACTCTTGCAGCGATATGCCTTCGTGTGTGGCCACCATGCGCAAGGCATCTTCAAACAAGGCCCTGGCCGAGGCGGCCATGGTGTTCAGCTGGGCGTGCAATTCCCTGTCTTTGGGGCTTTGGTTCAGGCAATCGCGGCTGTAGTCCTCAAACTGGCCGAGTTGACCAATGAGTTCCGCCACATGGCGTGGGCACTCGCACAGCACTTGGCTGGGGATGTTGGCCACCCGCTGCAAAACCGCATCTGAAAACTGGCGGGGCGGAATGGGCCGGCTGGTCTCAACCCAAGCGCGAGGGCTTGCCAACTGCGCAGGACGTGCGCTTTGAACGATATCGGCCAAAGTGGCATCGTCGAGGGTGTGGCGATGCACCAAGCAGGCGCCCCTTTCCAGCTGGGCCAAGGCATTTGTC
Source organism: Limnohabitans sp. 15K (assembly GCF_002778285.1). Taxonomy (GTDB): domain Bacteria; phylum Pseudomonadota; class Gammaproteobacteria; order Burkholderiales; family Burkholderiaceae_C; genus Limnohabitans_A. The sequence goes on along the minus strand of NZ_NESM01000001.1, from coordinate 940,024 downwards.
TGACCAAAGCCGTAAATCACCACCGTCAATCGCACGCCGAGTTGTTGCGCCAACGCCAAAATTTGCTGGGCTGCCTGGTCGTTCAAACTGTTGACCGACACCATCAACACATCCAGAGGTTCATCCAAGCGCTTGTTTTGTACCTCGTTCAGGTCGGACCAAACTTGGTGGATGGCAAGGGGATGGCCAGGCCTGAGGGCTTGGAAGGCGGGCGATCGAAGGCGTTCGGCCAGGCTTTCACCCACCACGCCCCATGCGCTTGGCATCGTACCCACCGCTGTCTTGCGCAAAGCTGCTGCACGGCCCATCTCGGCGCTGGTTTGCAGCAATTGCTCAAGTTGCGGGTTGCCCAAACCCGCGATCAAACGGATGCCATGACCCTGTCCGGTCAGCGTCTTCAACAAGGCCGCTTTGCGCAAATCTTCGTCGTTGTAGAGGCGATGCTGCCCTTGCGAGGTCGCGGGCGAAAACGCGCTGTAGCGCGTTTGCCAAATGCGCAGGGTCGGCACGGGCACGCCACTGAGCTTGGAGACTGCGCCAATACGGTAGATCGCCGGAGGGGTAAGGAGGGTGTTGGGCATTGTCTTGTTTATGTATTGAGTAGATATTTTATGCTTTATTTCGATTTAAAAACAAATAAAACATATTTTGAGTGGATTTTTTGGCTTTAAACAATACAATGACCACTCAAATGAGGAGCTCAACATGATCTTGAAGAAAACAGCCAAAGCCGTCGACATTGCGGTTTTCATCACTTCTCGTTCTGCTGTGGAACCGGTGACGACCGAAGAAATCGCTTCAGGCCTGGGTTTGTCCTCTTCTTACACCGAGTCGATCCTGAAAGAGCTGCGCGAAGCAGGCTTGATCCGGGCGCACCGTGGCCCAGGTGGCGGTTACCAAATTCGAGGCAACCCAGAGGACATCACTTTGTGGGACGTGGTCAAACACTTTGAAGTGCTGCACAGTTTTGACGAGGTGTATGCAGACGAGGCCCACCCCATGAAGTCGCTGGAGGTCGACATCCAGCGTCACTTGCAACAAGCATTGGCCTCTCAGACTTTGGACGATGTGGCCATTCCTTTTATGCCCCGCGACGCCCGTGTGTCCTCCATGCTCGGCCAGTTCCGCTTGAAACCGCTGCCAGCACCCGTGATGCCCAAAGCACCCAACTCGGTGTTTCAGCTGAGCATGATGCTCTGAGCACCGTGGGTCCAATTCAACGCTTTTTAAACGTCACGGAAACTTAACGAAAAAGACTTTTTCATGTCATCGCTCTTTTGGATCATCGGTCAACAGATTCAAAGGAAGCCAGGCCATGAAAGAGTTGACCCATCCCGCACTTGCGCTACCACCCGTCAGTGCCACCAGCAGCATGGGGCCATCCGGCCAAGGCGCGCTTGGTGTGGACTTTTTGCAGCGTCCAGCGAAAAAAGCCATTGAAGTGACATGGGCCCGGCACCAAGACGAAGTGCGCGAGGCACAGAAACTCCGATTTGAGGTTTTTGGCACCGAAATGGGTGCGCGCTTGTCCACCCTTGTGCCTGGCCACGATGTGGATGTGTTTGACGACTATTGCGAGCACCTGCTGGTCAAACAAGCGGACACAGGCCAAGTGATCGGCACTTACCGCGTACTCACACCCGCTCAGGCCAAGCGGGTGGGCGGCACCTACAGCGACACCGAGTTTGACTTGACCCGACTGCGTGACCTGCGCAAACGCATGGTGGAGTTGGGCCGCAGTTGTGTGCATGCGGACCACCGTCATGGAGGTGTGGTCATGGCGCTTTGGGGCGCTTTGTTCGAGTTCATGGACCGCAACCGCTTGGACACCATGATCGGTTGCGCCAGCATTCCCATGCTGCACAACGGTGTGGTCAGCGGAGACGTGGCGGCCAGCATTTGGCACCAACTTCGCCAGACCCATTTGGCCGATATCCAATACCATGTGCGCCCCCGTTTGCCCCTGCCAGTCGAGGAGTTGGATCACAACTTGCCCATTGCCCCGCCTGCTTTGATCCGTGGCTACTTGAAACTGGGCGCCAAGGTTTTGGGTGCGCCCGCTTGGGACCCAGACTTCAACACGGCAGATTTGCCCATGTTGATGCGCACGGCCGATCTGCCAGCCCGCTACCGCAAGCACTTTTTCCCGGATGTGCAGTGATGGCATCGATCAGCCCCATGCCTGCGCAGCTGCTCCTGAAAACACCTTTGGCAGGTTTGCCTGAGGATTTTTTAGGGGCTTCATTGCCAAGTGGGCATGACCAGGATGCGCACGATGACGAAGATACGACCTCAGGCCGCCAACGTTTGCGGGCCATTTTCATTTCGGACCTGCACATCGGCACGCCCGGCTTTCAGGCCGAGGCCTTGCTCGACTTTTTGAAAAACCACCCGAGCGATGTGTTGTATTTGGTGGGTGACATCGTGGACGGCTGGCAGCTGCGCAGGCGCTGGTTCTGGCCTCAAAGCCACAACGATGTGGTTCAAAAATTGTTGCGCCGCGCACGCAAAGGTTGCCGTGTGATCTATGTGCCGGGCAACCACGACGAGTTTGCTCGCCACTTTGTGGGGCATGCTTTCGGGGGGGTCGAGGTTGAACACGACACCACACACACCACCGCCACCGGCATGAAGCTGTGGGTGGTGCACGGCGATCATTTTGACGGTGTGATTCAGTGTGCCAAATGGCTCGCCTATGTGGGCGACTGGTTGTACGAGTTGACGCTCCGAATCAACCGGCACCTGAACAGTTTCAGGGCACGCATTGGCCTGGACTATTGGTCTTTGTCGGCTTACCTCAAGCTGAAAGTCAAAAAAGCCGTGAACTTCATCAGCGACTTTGAAGTGGCTGTGGCCAGCGAGGCCAAGCGCCGCGGTTTTGATGGTGTGGTGTGCGGTCACATTCACCATGCCGAAATCCGAGAGGTGAACGGCATTTTGTATTGCAACGATGGCGATTGGGTCGAAAGCCGAACCGCCTTGGTGGAGCACATGGATGGCCGCTTGGAAATCATTCACTGGGGTGCAGAGGCGGCGGTGGTGATCAGCCGCGCACCTGCGGTGGACACCGTGCCTGCATGAAGCTGGCGCTGATGAAAAAAGCTTGGTATCCACAAATCAATGGTGTGTTGAGTACGCTGTTTGAATAGTCTGTGACCCAAGGCCTGAGGCAACACCGTGCGTTGGTTCACGGTTCTGTCATCAAATTGACACGAGCGATTCTTAGAATGATTTTTCAATTCATTCATACTGAGCCATGGCTCAAAAAAAAGACGTGACAACACCCGACAACGACCGCACCGCGCTGCTGGACCGGGACCTGAGCATCTTGGCTTTTAATGAGCGTGTGCTCGATTGGGCGCATCGCCCAGAAGTGCCCGTGCTCGAGCGGTTGCGCTATTTGTGCATCGTCTCTTCGAATCTGGACGAGTTCTTTGAAGTGCGCGCAGAGCCTCATGTCATGGGCAGTTTGCAGGGGCTCAAATCAGGTCCCTACACAGAGTCTTCTTTGACCGCATTGGCTGACAAAACCAGCGCCATGGTTGCGCGTCAATATGCGCTTTACAACGACGAATTGTTGCCCACTTTGCAGCGATCGGGCTACCGCATCTTGTCCCACAATGAGCGGAACGCAGCCCAGCGCCAATGGGTGCGCAGTTACTTTCAGCGCGAGGTTCAGCCCCTCCTGGTCCCCGTAGGGCTCGATCCGGCGCATCCGTTTCCACAAGTGGCCAACAAGTCTTTGAACTTCATCGTGCAGTTGTCGGGCAAAGACGCCTTTGGTCGGTCGAACGAGATCGCGATTGTCAAAGTCCCCCGCGTGCTGCCACGCTTGATTCCTTTGCCTGCGCGTGTCTGTGACGGCACCACCGCTTTTGTATTGCTGTCGAGCGTGATTCGTGCCCATCTCGCAGAATTGTTTCCTGGCCGTGAAGTGGGGCATTTTTCTCAGTTTCGGGTCACGCGCAACTCTGAGTTGTCGGTGGACGAAGACGAAATCGCCAACCTGCGCATGGCCCTTCGCCAAGGGCTCCAGCACCGCAATTACGGTCAAGCCGTTCGATTGGAAGTGTCGGCTGGCTGTGCGCCCAAGCTGGCCGAATTTTTACGCAAAGAATTTCAGTTGCCCGAATCGTCTGTGTTCCGTGTGAACGGCCCTGTCAATTTGGTTCGGCTCATGCAACTGATTGATCTGGTGAATGCGCCTGAGTTGCTCTTCCCGCCTTACAAGGCCAGTTTTCCGGCGCAGATTCCCCAAAATGGTTCGATCTTCACGCGCCTCAAAGCCGGCGATGTGATGATCCACCAGCCCTTTGAGACGTTTGATGGCGTGTTGGCCTTTTTGCGCGAAGCGGTCATGGACCCCACTGTGTTGGCCATCAAACAAACCATCTACCGTGCGGGCAGCGATCCGACCATGATGGATTTGCTGCGTGAAGCGGTGCGCCGGGGCAAAGAGGTCACCGCGGTGGTGGAGCTCAAAGCCCGGTTTGACGAAGAGGCCAACATCAACTGGGCAGAGCAGCTCGAGGCGATCGGTGTCCAAGTGGTCTATGGCATTGTGGGTCTCAAAACACACGCCAAAATGTTGTTGATCACCCGCCGAGAAGGCCGCTCACTCAAACGCTATGGCCATTTGTCAACCGGCAACTACAACCGCCGAACAGCCTCTTTGTACACCGACATCAGTTACCTCACGGCCGATCCTTTGATCACGTCCGACATGGACCAGTTGTTTGGCCACTTGGCCAGCCAAAGCCGTTTGCCCAAAATGAAGCGCTTGTTGGTGGCGCCTTTCCACCTTCATGCGGACATGATCCACCGCATTGCCGCCGCTGGTGATGCTGCGGCGCGTGGTTTGTTCGGCCGGATAGTCATCAAGATGAATGCCTTGACCGATGTGCCCTTGATTGAAGCTTTGCTCAAAGCCGGCCAACAGGGTGCCAAGATCGATCTGATCGTGCGAGGCGCATGCATGTTGCCTGCCCGTGTGGCAGGTTTGAGTGAAAACATCCGAGTGCGCTCGGTCATTGGGCGCTTTTTGGAACATTCACGCGTGTTTTATTTTTGCGCTGACCAAGACGAATCGCTTTACCTGTCGAGTGCCGATTGGATGAGCCGCAACATGACACGCAGGATCGAGTTGGCCTGGCCAGTGAACGATCCGGCTTTGCGCCAGCGCATCATCGACGAATGCCTGATCGCTTACCTGCACGATCGCCGTGACGCTTGGGACTTGGCTTCCGATGGCCAATACCATCGGGTGGACTTGACCGGTCCGGGTCATGGCGCACAAAAGGCCTTGATGCAACGCTACAGTGCATCACCTCAAAGGGGCTGAACACCATGGACTTGATTGTTTGGCGACATGCCGAAGCTTATGAGGCCGAGCCCGGCGAGGACGACATGAACAGGGTGTTGACTTCGCGGGGCAAGAAGCAGGCCGAACGCATGGCGGTTTGGCTGGAGAGTCAGTTGCCGCAAGGCACACGCATCCTCAGCAGCCCTGCTGCCCGGGCCGAGCAAACGGTTCGTGCATTGGGGCGCAAATACAAAGTCCGCGATGCCTTGTCACCTGGCGCTTCGGTGGCCGATATTTTGGAAACAGCGGGTTGGCCAGACGCCAAATACCCGGTGTTGCTGGTGGGCCACCAGCCCACTTTGGGTGCTTTGATGGCCGAACTGCTGGGCATGCCAGAGCCCACTTGCACCATCCGCAAGGGTGCGGTGTGGTGGGTTCGCAGGCGTCAAAGAGTAGGGCAGGGTCAGACCTTGCTGCAGGCTGTGCTCTGCCCCGATCGGATCTGAAAATCAGGATTTGGCAGGACGCCCTGTTTTGATGGTGGGCACGTTGGCCAAGGCTTTCTTGAAAGCCGCATCGTTCATGCTGGTCAGTGCTTGCAAGCCGGCACGGATCAATTCACTTTTCTTGATCTCGACGCCCAGAGCCAGCGCACGTTTTTTGGATTCGCCAATTTGCAGCAATTCACTCTTCGGAATGGTGAAGCTGTCGCGCACCACTTTGACTTTTTTGTCTTTCAAAGATCTTTCAGGGCTTGCAGCAGGCTTTTGCACAGCAGTTTTGACTTGGACTGGTGCAGGCGCGGTGGCCGTTGTTTTTGCTGAAGTGCTGGCAGGTGATGCTGCTTTTTGAGCCACTTTGCGAACGGGTTTGTTCGGGACGGCTTTGGTAGCTACTTTCGTGACAGCTTTTTTGACTGCTTTCTTCACTGCCTTGGGGGCAGCCTTGCGAGGTGCGGCTTTTTTGGCAGGAGTGACGACGTCGGCGTTTGCCGTGGTGCTGGTGTTCATGGTGCTGACCTTTCAAAATTAACGGTGCATACAGTTTATACACTTGATTCGTCGTTTGCAAGCACCCCATCCCACCCTGCCATCGCCGATGCGAAAACCCACTTTGTATGGGCTTGAGTTCAATCGGTTTGAACTTGCAGGTTCCAGTCCGTTTTGAGCCAAGCGTTTTTCTCTTCACGCAGCAAGTGTGCCGATTGGGGCCAGAGCTCGGCCCAGTCTGGCTGGATTTTCAACTGAGCCGTTCGGCGACGTGCATCACAAACCAAGCTCAGGCCAGACAAGTCCGGGTCACGGCGTGCGTGGCACAAAATCACGGCCAATCTCAGTGCCAAGAGTTGCTGGACAAAGCTGACGTCTTCCAGTTCGGATTCCAGTTTGCGCAGCTTGCCGCGGTGTCCCAACACCAATTGACTCAAGCGGTGCAACTCATCCATGGTGAAACCTTGCAAGTCGGTGTTGTCCAGGATGTAAGCGCCATGCTTGTGGTAATCGCTGTGAGAAATGCGCATGCCTGTTTCATGCAATTGACAGGCCCAATTGAGCTTTTGGAAATACCGTTGACGTTCGGCCACGGGGTTGTCCAACGAGTCTGGAATCAGTGCGTGCAGCAGGTGTTGGGCGGTTCTGGACACGCGTTCGGCTTGCAAATGGTCGGTACCAAACCGCTGAGCCAACCAGTCCACCATGGAAGAGCGCACATCGTGCATGCCTTCGCGGTCGATCAGGTCAAACAAAGCCCCATGTCGCAGTGCGCCTTGCGCCACATGCATTTCGTCAATCTGTAGCAAATCAAACACCGCCTGCAAGACAGCCAGACCACCGCCAATGACCGGTTTGCGGTCTTCTTTGACGCCGTCCAAGCGCAAGTTGTCCGGCTTGTGCGTTTTGAGCAAGCGGTCTTTGAGCCAGACCAGGCCTTCTCGGGTGATCGAATTTTCAGGCCAACCCGAAGCGGTCAACACGTCGGACACCGCGCCGACGGTGCCAGAGGAGCCGTAGCAAGTGTCCCAATGCTGACGGTTGAACAAAATTTGGGCTTCATCGAGCACCGCTTTGGCGGCGATTTCGGCCGCTTTGAAAGCTTGGGGCGTCCACAAACCGTCTGCAAAGTATTTCATGGACCATCCGACGCTGCCCACCCGGTAAGACTCCAAGGTGGTGGCGTTTTCGTGTCGGCCCAAAATCATCTCTGTGGAGCGACCGCCAATGTCCACCACCAAGCGCCGTTCATCGGACTGGGGCAGGAGATGAGACACACCCAGATAAATCAGCCGCGCCTCTTCTTTGCCCGCAATCACCTCGATTGGGAAACCCAAAATTTGTTTGCCCTTGGCCAAAAATTCGTCGCGGTTGCGCGCTTCTCGCAGCGTTTGGGTGGCCACTGCACGCACTTGGCTCGGCTTGAAGCCTGCAATGCGCTCGCCAAAGCGGGCCAAACACTCCCAGCCCCGTGTCATCGCCTCTTCGGTCAGATTCCGCTCGGCATCCAACCCGTTGCCCTGTCGCACGGTCTCTTTGATGTACTCGACCCGCCGCAGTTGGCCCGCGTCCATTTGACCAATTTCCAGTCGAAAGCTGTTCGAACCCAGGTCGATGGCGGCGTAGAGAGACTTGGTTTGCATGCGGTGTGATCAGCGTTGACGGGTAAGGGCCGGATTATGTGACGAAATTATGAAAACTTGATGACGCGGCGCAATGGGGTTTGAAGTTTTGGCCCGTTCAGGTGGACGGCTTGGGCAGGTGCTTGACGATCAGCAGTTGCCCACTTCGCAAGCCATATTGAGGGCATCACCACAAGGGACGCCTTGGCAGCAATGTGCAGTCAAAAAGTCCATCAGGCTTTGCATGGCGCCCAGGTCAGCGCGGTAGCGCAAAAAGCGGCCTTCGCGCTGCACGCTGACCAAGGCGGAGTGGTGCAGCTCTTTGAGGTGAAAGGACAGCGTGTTGGCGGGAATGTCCAGCGCCACAGACAACTGACCAGGCTGAATACCTTCGGGTCCTGTGCCCACAATGGCGCGAAACACTTTCAGGCGGGAGCTTTGTGCCAATGCGGCCAAGGCCTTCACGGCAACGTCTTCGTCCATGACGCTGAACAGGGAGCTGGGGTTCATTTTGTTGTCTCCGTCTGAGGGGCTTGTGGGTGCAAACCTAAAGGCAAACGCAGCGTGGCCAGCCAGCACACCAGCAGCATGAGCGCCGAGCCCAGCAAGGCATACAACAGGCCGCCCCACTGGTAGAGCAAGCCGGAAAGCAAGGTGCCCACAAAGCGGCCCAATGCGTTCGCCGCGTAATAAAACCCCACGTCTTCGGCCGCTTTTTCTGAGCCCGCATAGGCCAAGACCAAATAGCTGTGCACAGAGGAGTTGATGGCAAATGCAAAGCCAAACAGACTCAGGCCGCCCACCACCCACCACTGCAGTTGCGGCGCTTGCAGCCACATGGCGGCAGCAATCCCCAGCGGTATGAGTGTGAGCACCGCTGACCACCAACGTGCGGCTGGCACTTCGCGACTCAGGCCATCGTCGCTGCGCCGCACCAGCTGCGGGGCCAAGGCTTGCACCAAGCCATAGCCAATCGTCCAGGCCGCTAAAAAGCCACCCACCATGGTGAAGGTCCAGCCCACCGAGTACAAAAACACCGGCACGCCCACCACGAACCACACGTCACGCGCACCAAACAAAGCCACGCGGGCGGCTGCCAAGACGTTGATGCCCTGATTCTTCGCAAACAGCTCTTTGGCCGAACCTGAAGGCTTGCTCTTGCCCATCATGGGCGGCAGGCTGCTCACGACGCCGACCAACACCAAGGCGAGCAGGCCCGACATGGCCCAAAGCGAGCCCTGAAAACCCAGCGTCTCCAGCAGCAAACCGCCCAGAAAAAAGCCAAAACCTTTCATGGCGTTTTTGCTGCCTGTGAACCAGGCGACCCACTTGAAGAGTTGCCCGTTGCCTTGGTCTTTGGCTTGCGCTTGTGTGATCTTGATGGCCGATTTGCTGGCGGTTTTGGTCAGGTCTTTGGCTACACCGCAAACGCCTTGCGCCAGCACCACCCAGGCCACCGACATGGTAGCTGTCCATTCCGGCTGCAAGGCCGAGAGCAAACCAAAGCCCATGATCTGCGTGACCAGGCCCACGGTGAGCATGCGGGCAATGCCAAAGCGTGTGGCCAGCCAGCCGCCAATCAGGTTGGCCAAGACGCCTGCGCCTTCGTACAGCAAAAACAAAAAGGCCAACGTGAACGGGGAATAACCCAGCTTGTAAAAGTGCAGCAGCACCAACATGCGCAAAGCACCGTCGGTCAGGGTGAAGCCCCAATAAGCTGCGGTGACGATGCCGTAGTGGCGTTCAGCGGCGTTCATTTCAGATGCCGACGTCGTTCATGTGGCAAGCCAGGTCCACCATGCGGCAGGCGTAGCCCATCTCGTTGTCGTACCAAGCGTAAATTTTCAGCAGCGTGCCGTCGGTGACCAAGGTGGACAGCGCATCGACTATGGCGCTGCGTGTGTCGCGGGCGTAATCCACGCTGACCAGTGGGCGTGTCTCATAACCCAAAATACCCGCCAAGGGGCCTTGGGCCGCAGCGGCAAACAAGGCGTTGACCTCTTCGGCGCTGGTCTCGCGTTTCATCTCAAACACGCAGTCGGTCAGCGAAGCGTTGAGCACGGGCGCACGCACCGCGTGGCCGTTGAGCTTGCCCTTGAGTTCGGAGTAAATCAAAGCAATCGCTGTGGCGCTACCGGTGGTGGTGGGGGCCAGACTCATCATGGCGCTGCGTGCGCGGCGCAGGTCTTTGTGTGGGGCATCGACCACCAAGTTGGTGTTGGTCGGGTCGTGGATGGTGGTGATCTGGCCGTGCTTGATGCCAATGGCCTCGTGCACGACTTTGACCACCGGGGCCAGGCAGTTGGTGGTGCAGGATGCGGCCGTGACGATGCGGTCTTTGGACGGGTTGTACAGCGTGTGGTTGATGCCGACCACGATGTTCAGCACATCGCCCACCTTGATGGGGGCTGCCACGATGACACGCTTGGCCCCACGGTCCAGGTGGCCCTGAATGGTCTCAGGCGTCAAAAACTTGCCCGTGCACTCCAGCACCAAATCCACGCCCATGTCGCCCCAAGGGATGTCGGCCGGGTTGGCATGGGAAGAAAAGCCCAGGGTCCGATCACCGATGCTAATCTGGCTTTCGCCGTCGGCTTCAATGCGCTCGCGCCACTTGCCTTGCACGCTGTCAAAAGCCAGCAAATGCGCGGTGGCCGCTGCGCCACCTTTGAGTTCGTTCAGGTGCACCACCTCCAGGCGGTTGCCTGCGCGAGGGTCATCTTGCTGTCGCTCGGCAGCGCCCATGGCTGCACGCAAGGCCAAGCGGCCAATGCGGCCCATCCCGTTGATGCCGACTTTCATGCTCTATCCTTCGATGGTTCTGGAAATGTGAATGGGTGAACTTTGCCACGTCTTTGTGACGAAACCATGACAAGTTTTGGCCCGCCTTGCAGGCGCTGCCTGATGGCAGAGTTGCTTGTTTTGACATCAAAATGTCATAGAAATGACCTTCAATCGGTGCTTTCCAATGGAGTTTGCATGTCACACCACGACCACGATCCCGTCCACAACACCTCCAACAACCCGCATTTCCAAGACGTATTGGCCCAATCCCTGCAAAACCCGTCGCGTCGGGGCTTGTTGCGGGGTGGTCTGGGTTTGGCGGGTCTGGCCATGCTGCCCGGTTGCGCCAGCATGGTGTCTGGCATGGCCGCAGCACCCTCGGCGCTGGGTTTCCCTTCGGTGGACAAAAGTTTGCTGGACAACGTGGTGTTGCCACCTGGTTACCAATACAGTGTTTTGCACGCCACGGGCGATGCGCTCGATTCGGCCCTGCCTGCTTACTCCAACAAGGGCCTTGAATCTGACGACTGGTCGCGCCGCATCGGTGATCACCACGATGGCATGGACATTTATTACATCGATGCCAATGGCCGCTACACCGAGAAAGAAACGGGCCGTGCCGTGCTGTGTGTGAACCACGAAAGCTCGGCCGATGCGCACTTCATGCACCCCAATGGCCAAACGTCTAACGGGGTGAGCGGCAAAAAATTTGACCAATTTGGCTCTTGGGACCTGGGGGTGCGACCCGAATTGGAAGTGCTCAAGGAAATCAACCACCACGGCATTTCGGTGGTGGAAATGGTCAAAACCCCCCAAGGTTGGCGCATCCAGCAAGACTCCCCTTTGAACCGCCGCTTCAATGCGCAAACGCCCGCCCGCATCAGTGGCCCGCGTGCACACATCGAAGACATTCGCAGCCAGTTGGTGACCCGTTGGGACACGGCTGGCGCCATGTCGCGCGGCACCTTGAACAATTGCGGCCACGGCAAAACCCCATGGGGCACCTATTTGGGTTGCGAGGAAAACTGGGCGTTTTACTTTCAGGCCACGGGCACGGGCACCGGGCTGTCTGCCAAAGAAGTGACTGCGCGCCGCCGTTATGGCGTCGCTTTTGCAGCACCCTCTGCCGGTGTGCAAAAAGCCATCAGCCAGGGCTGGCACACGGTTTCTGCCACCGACGACCGGTTTGCACGTTGGAATCTGGCCGCTGTGGGTGCCAACGCTGAAAGAGATTTCCGCAACGAGGCCAACACCTTCGGCTACAACTTCGAGATCGATCCGCTGTCGCCTTCTTCCACACCCGCCAAGCGCGTGGCCATGGGCCGTTTTGCCCACGAAGCTGCCGTTTGTGGCAACCCCAAAGCGGGTGAGCCCTTGGCTTTCTATATGGGTTGCGACTCGCGCAATGAATACATCTACAAGTTCGTGAGCACCGCGGTGTGGGACCCGCGCGATGTGGGCGGCGGCATGCTGGCCGGGGACAAGTACCTGAGCGAAGGCAAGCTGTTTGCGGCCCGTTTTGATGCCACAGGCCAAGGCGAATGGTTGGAGCTGAACATCGCCGATCCACGCATCGCCAACCACGCAGCCTACAAATTTGCCAACCAGGGTGATGTGTTGGTCCATGCGCGTCTGGCCGCGGATGCTGTGGGTGCCACCAAAATGGACCGACCCGAGTGGGGCGCAGTCAACCACCGCAATGGGGAGATTTATTTCTCGTTGACCAACAACAACGCCATCAACCGTACACCCACCAAAGTGGATGCGGCCAACCCGCGCGCCTACATGGATCTGGACGGCAACAAAGGCATGGGCAATCCCAACGGCCACATCATCCGTTTCAAAGAGGCCGACAACAAGTCAACGGCCAAGGCCTTTGCATGGGACATCTTCTTGTTTGGTGCAGAAGAGGATGCGGGCGATGCCAATCTGTCGGGCCTGACGGCCAAAAACGCATTTTCATCGCCTGATGGCCTCTGGTTCAGCAAGGCCACAGGCATTTGCTGGATCCAGACCGATGACAACGCGATGACCGATGAGACCAATTGCATGTTGTTGGCTGCCATTCCTGGGCAGGTCGGCGACGGTGGCAAAGTCACCGTCAAAAACAAAATGCTGGTTGGTGGTGTGGAGCAAACCGGCACCCAAGAGACTTTTGTGGGGGCGGCCCTGGGTGAGGCCAAATTGCGCCGCTTTTTGGTGGCTCCTAAGGGGTCAGAGGTCACCGGCATCACGGAAACGGCCGATGGCCGCACGCTGTTTGTGAACATTCAGCACCCGGGTGAGTTGTCCAAGCCTTTGTCCAGTGGCAGCGAGCCGCAAAGCTTGTGGCCCGGCAATCAAGGTTTTGGGCCCCAAGGGCGTCCTCGCTCGGCCACCATCGTCATCACCCGCCAAGACGGTGGAATGATCGGTCTGTGACTTCGCTCACAGAGCGTTCGCAGGCTTGTGGCACTCATGAGCCTCGTCTTGAAACGTTGAAGCAGTTTTTGTGACATCAAATTGTCATAATTGGACATTAAAGTCACCTGAGTTTCTGCTTTACAAGAAACACCAATTTTTCCCCACCCTGAACCAGGAGTTCAAATGTTGAAATTGAAATCAATCATCGCTGCGGTCGGTATGACCGTTGTGGCAGCCACGGCCTTTGCAGCCGACATCACTGGCGCAGGTGCTACTTTCCCATTCCCCGTGTATGCCAAGTGGGCTGAAGCCTACAAAGCAGCCAGCAACGTCGGTTTGAACTACCAGTCGATCGGATCTTCGGGTGGTATTCGCCAGATTCGCGCCAAAACCGTGACTTTTGGTGCCACCGATGCGCCTTTGACAGGTGCTGAGTTGGACAAAGACGGCATGGTTCAATTCCCCATGATCATTGGCGGCACTGTGCCTGTCGTCAACTTGGACGGTTTCAAGCCCGGTGAGTTGCGCGTCACAGGTCCCGTGTTGGCCGATATTTTCTCCGGCAAGATCAGCAAGTGGAACGACCCCAGGTTCGTGGCTTTGAACCCAGGCAAAAACCTGCCCAATGACATCATCACCGTGGTGCACCGCGCAGATGGTTCCGGCACCACCTTCAACTTCACCGACTACCTGAGCGCTGTGAGCAAAGAGTGGGCTGACGGTCCTGGCAAAAACGCCACCGTCAAGTGGCCAGCGCCGACTTCCGTGGGTGGCAAGGGCAACGAAGGTGTTGCTGCCAACGTCAACCGCGTCAAAGGTGCGGTTGGTTATGTGGAATACGCCTACGTGAAAAAGAACAACATGAACTTCATGCAAGTTCAAAACGCCGATGGCAAATACGTCAGCCCAGATGACTTGACTTTTGCTGCAGCTGCCGCCAGCGCCGACTGGTTCAGCGTGCCTGGCATGGGCGTGTCGATGGTGAATGCCAAGGGCGCCAACAGCTGGCCCATCAGCACGGCTTCTTTCATTGTCATGTACAAGAACCCAGCCGACAAAGCCGCCTCCAACGAAGCGATCAAGTTCTTTGACTGGTCTTTCAAGAACGGCAAGAAATTGGCCGAAGATCTCGACTACGTGGCATTGCCTGACAAGCTGACCAACGACATCCGCGCCAAAGTCTGGTCGCAAATTCAGAAGTAATTCTGGTTAATAGATCCAGTGATCCGTCGGTTGGCAAAGTAGGCAACCGACGGTTTTTCTGTTTGATTTGATGGATTCCCGCATGCAAACTTCCCCTTCTGAAGCAAAAGTCAGCAGCCAAATGCTTGCCATGGCCAAACGCCAAAGGCTTCAAGATGTTTTGTTTCACAGATCAACCCAGTTTTTCTCTTTGATCGTGCTGACTGCGCTGGCCGGCATCATCATTTCTTTGTTTGTCAATGCCTGGCCCACCTTTGCCAAGTTTGGTGTGCCATTCCTCTGGTTCGCAGAGTGGGATGTGAACAACCTCCAGTTCGGCGCGGCTTATGCCATCGTCGGCACCATGTCGAGCGCGGGCATAGCCCTGTTGATAGCTGTGCCCTTGGCATTTGGCATTGCGGTCTTTTTGACCGAAACCTGCCCAGTGTGGTTGCGACGCCCCTTGGGCACGGCCATCGAATTGCTGGCCGCTGTGCCTTCCATCATTTACGGCATGTTTGGCTTGTTTGTGTTCGCACCCTTGTTTGCCGATTACGTTCAAGTGCCTGTGCGCGACTTGATGAGCGGCATGCCTTTGATCGGTTTCTTGTTTGGCGGCGCCCCCAACGGCATGGGCATCTTGGCCGCAGGCATTGTTTTGGCGTTCATGGTCTTGCCCTTTGTGGCGGCTGTGATGCGCGATGTGTTTGAAATCACCCCCCCCATCTTGCGAGAGTCCGCCTATGGTTTGGGCTGCACCACTTGGGAGGTCGTGCGCGAGATCGTGTTGCCTTACACCCAAAAAGGGGTGATCGGTGGTGTCATGTTGGGCTTGGGCCGTGCATTGGGCGAAACGATGGCGGTGACCTTTGTGATCGGCAATGCCAACCGCATGCCCACTTCATTGTTCTCTCCAGGCACATCGATCGCTTCGACACTGGCCAATGAATTTGGCGAAGCGGCAGATTTGCACATGTCTTCGCTGTTTGCGCTCGGCTTCTTGCTGTTCGTGATCACCTTCGTTGTCTTGGCTTTGGCCAAGTGGATGATCAATCGGGCTGAAAAAGCCAAGGGGTTCTGATATGGCCATGAACATGGATCAAGGGCTTTACCGCCGCCGTCAAATCGCCAATTCTTTGGGCATGGCCACTTCAATGTTGGCGATGGCTTTGGGCATCGCTGTGTTGATGTGGATTTTGCTGGTGCTTTTTTCCAACGGTTTTGCCGCCTTGGACTGGAACATGCTGACCAAAGACACACCCGCACCCGGCACAGAGGGTGGGGGCTTGCGCAATGCGATTGTGGGCAGTTTGATGATTGTCGGTTTGTCGGTTTTGGTCGCTACGCCGGTGGGTATTTTGGCGGGCATTTACCTGACCGAATACGGTGATCACAGCAAAACGGCGGAACTGACACGCTTTGTGACCGACATCATGTTGTCGGCCCCATCGATTGTGATCGGCTTGTTTGTTTACGCCATCGCAGTGGCCACATTGGGCGGCTTTTCGGGCTACGCCGGCAGCATGGCTTTGTCCTTGATCGCGGTGCCTGTGGTCATGCGGACCACCGAAAACATGCTGCGTTTGGTGCCTGGCAGCTTGCGCGAAGCAGCGTTTGCCTTGGGTGCACCGCGCTGGAAGGTTTCTATTTCCGTGACCCTGCGTGCGGCCAAAAGCGGTGTGATCACCGGCCTGTTGTTGGCTGTGGCTCGCATCAGTGGCGAAACTGCGCCCTTGTTGTTCACCGCCTTGAACAACCAGTTTTACAGCACCGACATGACCAAGCCCATGGCCAATTTGCCTGTGGTGATTTACCAATTCGCCATGAGCCCGTACGACAACTGGATCCGCTTGGCCTGGGGTGGTGCTTTGCTGGTCACTTTGGCCGTCTTGTTGCTCAACATCTTGGCACGCGTGTTCTTCAGGGAAAAGACTTCTGCCTGATGCAGATTTAAAAATCCCCAGTCTCCAAAATTTATTCTTTCGCACACACAGGAATTCCTATGCCTGATAAGAAACCCACGCAAAATGCACTCGAGGTGCGCAACCTTGACTTTTTTTACGGCAAATTCAAAGGCCTTAAAAATGTCAACTTGGACATCGCAGAAAACCGCGTAACCGCTTTCATCGGCCCCTCGGGCTGCGGCAAGTCGACTTTGCTGCGCACACTGAACCGCATGTACAGCCTCTACCCTGGACAGCGTGCTGAAGGCCAGATCAACTTTTATGGTCAAAACATTCTGGACAAAGGCCAAGACCTGAACCTGTTGCGTGCCCAAATCGGCATGGTGTTCCAAAAGCCGACGCCATTTCCGATGTCGATTTACGACAACATCGCTTTTGGCGTTCGCTTATACGAAAACCTCAGCCGCTCCGACATGGACGAGCGCGTCGAATCGGCCTTGACCAAGGCTGCGATTTGGAACGAGGTCAAGGACAAACTGGGTCAAAGCGGATTGTCTTTGTCGGGTGGCCAACAGCAGCGCTTGTGCATTGCCCGCACCATCGCGGTCAAGCCCAAAGTCATCTTGCTCGATGAACCCACTTCGGCGCTGGACCCTATCTCGACCGCCAAAGTGGAAGAGTTGGTCACCGAATTGAAGAAAGACTACACCGTGGCCATCGTCACACACAATATGCAGCAAGCTGCCCGTGTGTCGGACTTCACGGCCTATATGTACCTGGGCGAATTGGTGGAGTTTGGCCAAACCGAACAGATTTTCATGAAGCCTGCCCGTCAGGAAACCGAAGACTACATCACTGGCCGTTTCGGCTGATCAGGAGCAAAAAATGGAAAAACACATTTCGAGTCAATTTGATGCCGACCTGACCAGCGTGTCGTCGCGCGTCTTGGAGTTGGGTGGTTTGGTTGAGTCGCAAACCCGTCATGCCGTTTATGCCTTGGCACAGTTCAGCTTGGAAGTGGCTGATCAGGTCATCGACACAGAAAAGCAAGTGAACAAGCTGGAAGTGGAAATCGATGCTGAGTTGGCGTCCATCATTGCACGTCGACAGCCCACGGCCATCGATTTGCGATTGTTGATGGCCATCTCCAAGATCACCGGTAACTTGGAGCGTGCTGGGGATGAGGCCGAGCGCATTGCCCGCATGGTCAAACAGATTTTGGAGCAGGGCACGCCCCGCAATTTGCCAGCTTCTGAATTGAGAATTGCTGCAGATTTGGCCACGGGTTTGCTGCGCAAAGCATTGGATGCCTTTGCACGGCTGGACGTTGCCACAGCCTTGGTCATTTTGAAAGAAGATGACTTGATTGACGCCGAGTTCAATGGTTTTGTGCGCAAGCTGGTGACTTACATGATGGAAGACCCCCGTACCATCTCGGCCAGCCTGGATTTGCTGTTTGTGGCCAAAGCCATTGAGCGCATTGGTGACCATGCCAAGAACATTGCCGAATTTGTCATCTATGTGGTCAAGGGTGCCGATGTGCGCCACACGGCTTTGACCGAGATTGAAAAAGCGGTGAAATGAGATCTGTTCCTCGTATCTTGATCGTCGAGGATGAACCCTCGATCGCCGAGCTGATTGCGGTCAATCTGCGGCACAACGGTTTTCAGCCTGTCTGGGCCATCGATGCCGAAACCGCACAGCGAGAGCTCGACGAAATACTGCCAGACGTCATCTTGCTGGACTGGATGCTGCCCGGTGAGAGTGGTCTGACTTTGGCGCGCCGCTGGCGCTCGTCCACCCGTACCAAGTTGGTGCCCATTCTGATGCTCACCGCACGCGGTGACGAGGCCGATCGGGTGGCAGGATTGGACGCAGGGGCAGACGATTACATCGTCAAACCGTTTTCACCCAGAGAACTCTTGGCACGTATTCGCGCGGTGTTGCGCCGCCGGGTCCCAGAGGCTTCGGGCGGGGTGGTCAAAATGGGTGAACTGCAATTGGACGCCGACACGCACCGGGTCAACTTGGCCGATAAACCCCTCAAAGTGGGGCCGACCGAGTTCAAGTTGTTGCATTACCTCATGCGTCATCCAGAACGTGTGCACAGCCGCGGTGCCTTGCTGGACAAAGTCTGGGGTGACCATGTTTACATCGAAGAGCGCACAGTGGACGTGCACGTCAAGCGTCTGCGAGAGTCATTGGGTGAAGCCGGTTCCATGATTGAGACGGTGCGCGGTGCGGGTTACAGGTTCACGCACACCCCGGTCGCTTGATTTGGGTTTTGAATGATTTTCTCGGTTGTTGAGTTGTTCATGGGCGTGGCCTTGATCGCCGTGCCCGCTTGGTTTTTTGGCGGTCCCGTGGGCGCATTGTCCGTGGCCGCTTTGGCCTTGTTTGCGCATGCGGTGGTTTTGCTTTGGCGGATTCATCGCCTCAACCAGTGGTTGAGTGCCCCACAGCTCAAACTCGATCCGCCTTGGCAAGGCCTTTGGTTGGAGATGGCCTCACGCATTCAGCGCTTGTTGCGTCTGCAAGAAAAGCAGGCAGCGATGCATGAACAGCGCTTGAAAGATTTCTTGCTGGCCATCCAAGCTTCGCCCAATGGGGTGGTCTTGTTGGATGAGGACTCGCGCATTGAATGGTGCAACGACACCGCGGCCTCCCATCTGGGCCTGGACGTTCAAAAAGACCACATGCAACACATCGTGCATTTGGTGCGAGATCCAGTTTTTGCCAGGTATTTCGCCCAAGACGATCACAGTTCCGAAGTCATCATTGACGGGCGCTCCATCTCGGTGGTCAATGCCCGAAAACTCTCGGCGCAGTTGCACGCTTATGGGGAAGGGCGTTTGTTGCTGTTGACCCGTGACATCACAGCCTTGGCTCAGGCCGATGCCATGCGCCGCGATTTTGTGGCCAATGTGTCGCACGAGATTCGCACGCCGCTCACGGTGCTGAGTGGTTTTGTGGAAACTTTGCAGTCCATCCCGCTCGACATTTCAGAAACGCAGCAGTACCTTCAGCTCATGTCGGTCCAGTCAGAGCGCATGCAGTCTCTGGTGGCTGACTTGTTGACCTTGTCACAACTGGAAGGCAGTCATCCGCCGGGCCTTCAGGAAAAGGTGTCTTTGCCGCCCTTGATGGCGCACATCCATGCCGATGCTTTGGCCTTGACGGAATTGTTGGCGTCCAAAAGCGAGGGTCCGATGCATGAAATTTGCATGGATGCAGTGCCTGAGTTCGCATTGCTGGGTGCTCGGTCCGAGATGGTCAGTGCGGTGTCCAACCTGGTCAACAACGCCATCCGTTACACCCCCTTGGGCGGAAAGATCCATTTGCAATGGTCGCTGACACCTGATGGCGCTGTGTTTGCCGTGAAAGATTCGGGTCCGGGTATTGCGGCCGAGCATTTGCCGCGTTTGTCTGAACGCTTTTACAGAGTGGACCGCAGCCGCTCCCGTGAAACGGGTGGCACGGGTTTGGGCTTGGCCATCACCAAACACGTCATGCAGCGTCATGGCGGCGAACTGCGCATCGAGAGTGTGCTGGGGCAAGGCTCTACTTTCAAGCTTTGTTTTCCCCTCAGTCGCGTGTCGAGCACGCTGGACTGACCTCAGGTTCACAGCAATTTCATCAAACTGACACGGCCATTTCACGCTTTGAATTGAACATGCTGACAACTACAGGAGAGTTGTCATGCGTGTCACAGTCATTGGTTCAGGTTATGTGGGTTTGGTCACCGGCGCTTGTTTGTCAGACCTCGGTTTCAAAGTGGTTTGCATGGACAAGGACGATGACAAAATCCGGGCCTTGCAAGACGGTGAAGTGCCTATTTTTGAGCCGGGTCTGAAAGAGCTGTTGGCACGCAACCGTGCCGATGGTCGCATCCGATTCACCAGCGATGCCAGCGAGGCCATTGATCATGGCGACATTTTGTTCATTGCCGTGGGCACGCCCCCTTCCGAAGACGGCTCTGCTGATTTGGGCCATGTGTTGTCTGTGGCCGCCACCATTGGCCGCCACCTGAAGGGCTTCAAACTGGTGGTCAACAAATCCACTGTGCCGGTGGGCACAGCCGACAAAGTGCGCGCAGCGCTGTCGCATGAACTCGTGAACCGTGGCATGGCGTCCGATTTGTTTGATGTCGTATCCAACCCGGAGTTTCTCAAGGAAGGCGCGGCCATCGCCGACTTCATGCACCCCGACCGGATTGTGGTGGGACTGGACGAAGGGCCTCACCACGCGCGAAGCCAGCGCATGATGGGTGATCTGTATGCGAGTTTCAACCGCCACCATGCGCGAACAGTTTGGATGGATGTGCGCAGCGCCGAACTGACTAAATACGCGGCCAACGCCATGCTGGCCGCACGCATTTCCTTCATGAACGAGATGGCCAATCTGGCCGATGTCTTGGGGGCCGATGTGGACCACATTCGCCGAGGCATTGGTGCCGATACCCGCATTGGCCACAGCTTCTTGTACGCGGGTTGTGGCTATGGCGGCAGCTGCTTCCCCAAAGACACACAAGCACTGGTCAGCACCGCCAAAGCGCATGGCCACACCATGGAGGTGGTCAGCGCCACCGAGTTGGTCAATGAGCGCCAAAAGACGATGTTGGTTGAGCGTTTGGTGCAGCGCATGGGCGACGATTTAAACGGCCGAAAAATTGCGGTGTGGGGTCTGGCTTTCAAACCCAACACCGACGACA
Source organism: Limnohabitans sp. 15K (assembly GCF_002778285.1). Lineage (GTDB taxonomy): Bacteria > Pseudomonadota > Gammaproteobacteria > Burkholderiales > Burkholderiaceae_C > Limnohabitans_A. The sequence continues at coordinate 919,127 of NZ_NESM01000001.1, read as the reverse complement.
TGCGCGAAGCCACGAGCCGTGTGGTGATCCGTGAATTGCTCAAACGTGGCGCACAGGTCAGCGCTTACGACCCCGTGGCAGGCCATGAAGCCATGAAAGCCTTACGCCTTGATTTTGAAGGTGAAGAAAATGGGCTGGAGGGTTTTGAGCTCGTTGGCACAGACATGCAAGCGCTGGAAGGTGCAGATGCTTTGATGGTGCTGACGGAGTGGAAAAATTTTCACAATCCAGATTTTGCGGCCATGAAAGAACTGATGCGCTATCCCCTGATTTTGGATGGCCGCAACCTCTACAACCCAGAGGCCTTGCGCGAGTTGGGCATGGCTTATCAAGGGGTCGGGCGGCGCAACGATGTCGTGTTGTCCTTTGATCCTGTTTTGAGTGCAACCCCGATTTTGAAGACCCCGGTGGCAAGTGCTTTGATGCATGCCTAAGGGCTTTTACTATTTGATCTCGGCCCAATTTGCCAGTGGGCTGGCCGACAACGCCTTCATGATTTTGGGCGTCTTCTTTTTGCAAGAACAGGGCTATTCAGGGTGGTGGGCACCGCTGTTGAAGTTTGCTTTCACCTTGTCGTATGTCTTGCTGGCCAGTGTGGCCGGTCCAGTGGCCGATGCCTTTCCCAAAAGCCGTTTGATGGCGGCGATGAACCTCTTGAAGTTGACAGGCGTCTTCTTGCTTTTGACGGGCATTCACCCTTTGTTGTCATTTGCCATGACCGGTTTGGCTGCCGCCTTGTATGCACCCGCCAAATACGGCCTGGTCAGTGAGGCCGTTCCCACAAGATGGCTGGTCAAAGCCAATGCCTGGTTGGAGGTTTCGGTGGTCTTGTCGGTGATGCTGGGTGTCGCGTTGGGGGGTGGCTTGATTCAGTGGCAATTGGGCAGTGGGCCAGGGGCCATTCAGCAACTTGACACAGGGGCGCAGTGGCTGGTGGGCACGCAGATCCTGGAGGCATTTGGGGTGGTGTGCGCCATCTATGGCGTGTCTGCTTTGCTCAATATGGGTGTGACCCCTCTGAAATCCCGGCGGCAATATGCCTTGTCTTGGCAAAGCATTCGATGGTCTGTGTTTTGGAGGCAAAACCGACAACTGTGGGCAGACCCTTTGGGGGGGATGTCCTTGCATGTCACCACTTTGTGTTGGGGCGCTGGCGCAGTGCTGCAATTTGCCGTTTTGCGATGGGCCCAATCCAACGCGGATCTGAGCTTGCAGCAAGGGGCCTATTTGCAAGCGGTGGTGGCATTGGGTGTGATCGGCGGCGCAGGCATGGCCGCTTTCAAGACTCAAATTTTCAATGCCCGCCGCGCATTGCCTTGGGGACTGTTACTTGCGGCTGTGTTGCCTGTCATGGCGCTGACCCACTCACTGCCCTTGGCTGTGGTGTTTTTGCTGCTGTCCGGGTGGGCAGGGGGCATGCTGTTGGTGCCGATGAATGCCTTGCTCCAACATCGGGGGCTCAAGATCATGAATCCAGGTCAGTCGATTGCGGTGCAGGGCTTCAACGAAAATTTGAGCGTGCTGGTGATGCTGGGCATCTACAGTGCCTTGCTGGCGTGGGAGATCCCTTTGTTGCCCATCATGCTGTTGCTGACCTTGCCTTTGTTGTGGGCTGTTTTACCTTGGCGGCGACGCAGGGCATGAGCTTCAAATCAGGCTTTTGAGCCCATGGTCAGTGCGTTGCGGAAAATCGCTTCCACTTGTGAAACGATTTCTTGCCAATCCCAAGGGCGAATGCTTTCAGCGGCGTGCGACTTGGCCGTGCGCAAGGTGGCCGTATTTTGTGTGATTTCAAGCGCTTTGAGCACATAGCGTTGTGCGTCTTCTTCCTGAACCAGCCAGCCGTTATGGCCGTCTTCAATGACTTCCGTGGCTGCCGCACAGTCAAAGGCCAGCACCGGTGTGCCGCTGGCCATGGCTTCGAGCGTGACGTTGCCAAACGTTTCGGTCAGGCTGGGAAAGAGAAACAGATCAGCGCTGGCATAAATGTGGGCCAGCTCAGCGTGAGAGCACATGCCCATGAAAATGGCTTCGGGGCAATCGGCTTGGAGCTTGGCGCGGTAAGGCCCATCGCCCGCAAACACCAGTTTGACGTGGCGGCCGTTTTTCGCCAATGTTTGAAATGCTTTGACGATCAGATCGAGATTTTTTTCTGCGGCCAGTCGCCCCACAGACAACAGAATCACCGTGTTCTCGTCGGCTTGCCACTGCGAGCGCAAGGTCTGACTGCGCTGGCCGGGATGAAACAACTGCGTGTCGACGCCCCTCGCCACAATGTGCAAGTTTTCAAAACCGGCAGCTTGCAGCTGGGTTTTGAGTGCGCGGGTGGGCACCATGGTGCAGTGGGTGCGGTTGTGAAACTTTCGCAAATAAGCCACGATGGGTTTGCTGAGCCAACCCACGCCGTAGTGCTTGCTGTAGCTGTGAAAATTGGTGCGGAAGTCTGAGGTGACAGGCAGGCGCAATACCCGGGCAGCTTGCAGCGCTGACCATCCCAGAGGGCCTTCGGTGGCGATGTGCACAAGATCTGGGCGCTTGACACTCCAAGCCTTGACCAGCGATTTTTTGCTGGGAAAGCCCAATTTGAGTTCTGGGTACTTGGGGATCGGTAGACCTCTGAGCAAGATCTCGGACCAACCGGCATGCTCTGAAGCGGTGTCGAACTTGTCTTGGCGAGGGCGGATCAGTTGAATGGTGTGCTTGCGCAGACTCAACTGGTGAATCAATTTGGACAAGGTCAGTGCCACGCCGTTGACCTCTGGCGGCCAAGTCTCCGTGACGACCGCGATGCGCATGGAGGGATTTTCTGGCTCGATGTTTTCTACCAGGATGCGGTCAGTCATGAAATTTTCCATGGTCGGAATCATGGCTTTCAGATTTAACAACTTGATGACAAAGTCAGATTTGTAAAAATTTCATGTCTTTTTGAATACGCGAGGGATGTCACCGATTTTTCACAAGAATTCATCATGATCGAGACTCCCATAGTTCATAAGGTGATAGCGTGAAAGATTTTTTTGAAGAATTGCGTGTTCAGCGTTGGGATGACCATCGGTACTACCACCACTGCCGCATCAACCAATCCTTGCACCTGTTGAGTGCCATGGCCTTTGTGGTGTCTTATGGGCTTTTGTTCATTGACCCCGCGATCGCCGCCTTGTTGGCTTGGACGGTGTCGATGACATCCCGTCAAGCGGGTCACTTTTTCTTTGAGCCTTTGGGTTATGACCATGTCAACCAAGCCACCAACGACCACAAAGAAGAAATCAAGGTGGGTTACAACCTGCGACGCAAAGTGGTGTTGCTGAGCATCTGGGCTTTGTTGCCATTGGCGATTTACATGAACCCTGGCTGGATGGGCGTTTTGCCTGAGCATGAAACTTTCTTTGAATTCATGCGCGCGGTGGGTTATTCCTGGTTGTTCTTGGGTGCGGCGGCTTTGCTGTTTCGCACCGTGCATTTGTTCTTTTTGAAAGATGTGAAAACAGGCTTGGTTTGGATGACCAAAATCATCACCGATCCTTTCCACGACATCTACCTGTACCACAAGGCACCCTGGCAGTTGTTGCGTGGCGAACGGTTTGCAGACCGAAGCCTGCACGCCAACCCTTGAATCTGCCCAACCCCGGAGCGCCTGAAAAGGCTCTCCGGGGTTTTTTGTTTCAGCGAAACAGGGTTTCTTTCAAGATGCTGCGGCGGATCGTTTTGTTGGTGATCTCCGGGGCATGCCACCACCAGCCATCACGCGCCATGTCTTGAGCTGCCAAGACGAACTTTTGCAGCACGGCCTCAAAGTCAGTATCGCTGTAGTTGAGGCTGAAGATCAAACGACCCGTACCCACCCAACTGAGCGCCAATCCATGCAGCCTGAGGTAGTACTGCAGCATCCAGTTGTACCGGCTGGGCTGTGTGTAAAAGAGTGTCCAGACACTCGACATGTTGGCCGCTTGCAAGGGCAAGCCATGCGCTTGCATGGTGCTGTTGAACAATGCAGCTCGGGCATTCCAGCGCTCGTCGAGCCCTTCGTAAATGGCCTTGACTTCGGGCGTTTCCAGTTCGTCCAAAAATGCCGACATGGCACCCATGACGCCTGGATGGGCATTGAATGTGCCACGCGCAAAGCAGATGTCAGCCGGACGTTTTTCGTCAAACCTGCGCATCCATTCGCGTTTACCGCAGACCACGCCAACGGGAAAGCCGCCGCCAAGCGTTTTGCCGTAAGTCACCAAGTCGGCCTGCACGCCAAAGTAGGCTTGTGCACCACCTGCCGCCAAACGGAAGCCCAAGAAGACTTCGTCAAAGATCAGTGCAATGCCGCGTTCGGTACAGACCTGGCGCAAGGCCTTGAGCCAGGCGGTGTAAGCCGCACGGTCATAAGCGGCTCGGCGGCTGCTGTCGACCAAGGTCGAGTCACCCGGCGCATTGGCGTTGGTGTGCAGAGCCTGCAAAGGGTTGATCAGCACACAGGCGATGTCTTTGCGGCTGCGCAGCACTTGCAAGCTGCGCTCGCTCATTTCACTCAGTGTGTAGGTTTCTCGCGGAGGCATCGGGTTGCCCGGGCCGGGTTGAACGTCTTCCCACCAACCGTGGTAAGCCCCGCAAAACCGGACGATGTTTTTGCGGCGTGTGTGGTAACGCGCCAAGCGAACCGCTTGCATCACGGCCTCGGTGCCCGACATGTGAAACGACACTTCGTCCAAGCCGGAGATGGCTTTGAGCTTTTCTGCATTGCTGGCCACCACCGGGTGGTAAGAGCCCAGAACCGGCCCCAAGCTTTGCGTGCGCGCCATGCCTTCGGCCATGGTGCGTTTGTAAAAGTCAGCGCCAAAAACATTCACGCCATAAGAGCCCGTCAGGTCGTAGAACACCTGCCCGTCCAGGTCGGTGACTTGCACGCCTTGGGCCGATTGCAAAAACGAGCCCACTTTCAGGTGCTCTCGCACCAGGGGGCTGAACTGGAAAGGTACGCGGTAAGCCGCGATGAATTGCATGTCCGAAATGTTCTCGCGGGCTGCCGCGGTGGCTTCGATGCTCAGGCGGTGCCGTGTTTGCAAGGTGTGGGCCAGACCCATGAAGGCCACACGGCGCTGTGCCTGTATGGCGGTGGGGGCACCATCGCAGCCGAAAAATTCGGTCTCATCAAAACTGTAGCCGGGCAGCCAGCGTGCCAAGCGCTTGGCCATGCGCGAATGCCCCGCCAAAGAACGGTGTTTGGCGCGCGAGAGTTGGAGGCGTTGGTGCAGGGCTGGGGCCAAAGCGGCCAGTACGCCCAAACTGATCCAAGTGGGGTTCACAGTCGGTTTCCTTGTGACAACAAAATTTCTTTTTATTCAAATTGAGTGACAACATGATGAAGATTCGCCAACTGTTTCAAAAATGGATGCTGCAAGAAGACCTGAATTTCTTGTTGACCAACCGCATTCCGCGGATCACCCTGACCCGTTTCATGGGTTGGTGGAGCCAGATCCGCCATCCTTGGGTCGTCAAATCGTCCATGGCGGTTTGGCGCATGTTCAGTGATTTGGATTTGAGCGACGCCAAACATCAAAAATTTGACAGCTTGCATGCCTGCTTTACGCGTGAGTTGAGGCCAGGTGCGCGGGTGGTGAACCCAGACCCTGCCTACATGACCTCGCCCTGTGATGCGATCGTGGGCGCTTGCGGAACGATTTCACAAGGTCAGGTGTACCAAGCCAAAGGGTTCCCCTACCAGTTGCAAAGTTTGCTTGGGACATCCGAGTGTTGCCAGCATTGGCCCTCGGTGTTGGAAGGGGGCTCTTACTTGACGCTGCGTTTGACCAGCAGCATGTACCACCGTTTTCACGCACCCTACAACGTGCATTTGGAGCATGTGACCTACATCTCGGGTGACACTTGGAATGTGAACCCGGTGGCGCTCAAACGTGTGCAAGCGTTGTTTTGCAAAAACGAGCGGGCGGTTTTGCACATGAAAACGCAAGACGGCGTGCCTTTTTTGATGGTGCCTGTGGCGGCTGTGTTGGTCGCCAGCATGCGCTTTCATGCGGTCGATGTGCTGCTGAACCTGCGCTACAAAGGTCCGAACGAAATGCCTTGTGGTGCAGACTATGTCAAGGGCCAAGAGATGGGTTGGTTTGAGCACGGCTCCACCATTTTGGTCTTTTTGCCGCCGGGTTTTGCTTGGGCCGACGGTATTGCAAACGGAGAGCGGATTCAGATGGGGCAGGCCTTGTTCAAAAAATTGGCTTGATGGTGGGGTTTCAGTCGACCCCAAAAAAGCAGGCCCAGTCACGGACCTGTTGGTCGATGAGAGCCAGATAGCTTAGTATTTTTCGGGCACGATCATTTCAGCTGGCACAGGGTGGCGAATGTAGTCCGGGTTGCGCACGCGGCCCGGCAACTCGACTTGGGTGTGCGCCACCTCGTGGTAAGGCACTTGGCTGAGCAGGTGGTCAATGCAGTTGAGGCGGGCTTTTTTCTTGTCGACCGCTTGCACCACCCACCAAGGGGCTTCAGGAATATGGGTGCGCTCGATCATGATTTCCTTGGCGTGGGTGTAGTCTTCCCACCGTCTGCGGCTTTCCAAGTCCATGGGGCTGAGCTTCCATTGCTTGAGCGGATCGTGGATGCGGCCTAAAAAGCGGGCATGCTGTTCATCGTCCGTGATCGAGAACCAGTACTTGACCAACTGAATGCCGCTGCGCACCAGCATTTTTTCGAATTCGGGCACCGAGCGGAAGAACTCTTCGTACTCGCTGTCGTTGCAAAAGCCCATGACTTTCTCAACGCCCGCGCGGTTGTACCAGCTGCGGTCGAACAACACGATCTCGCCCGCGGCGGGCAGGTGTGAGATGTAGCGTTGAAAGTACCATTGTGTTTTCTCGCGGTCGTTGGGCGCAGGGAGCGCAGCCACACGGCACACCCGTGGGTTCAGGCGCTGTGTGATGCGTTTGATGACCCCGCCCTTGCCTGCAGCGTCACGACCTTCAAACAAGATCACCATGCGGTGACCTGTTTTGACCACCCAGTCTTGCAACATCACCAACTCGGACTGAAGGCGCAGCAGCTCACGAAAGTAAGTCATCCGGTTTTGCGCATCACCAGGGCCGGCGCTTTGGCCATCGAGCAAACGGTCATCCAGTTCCAGCTCGAACTCCTCGTCCATGCTGTCGAGCAAATCTTCGCGCAGATGGCGCAACTGTTCTTCGGTGATTTCTTGGGTCATGGTGATCGGCCAGTGTTGGATCAAAGTGCCAATTTGACGCACCAACGTGAAACTACCGTGACAACATGAGGCGAGTTGATGCGGATTGTCATGACAATTTCATGACTTTGGCCTAAAAGCAGACTTGGCCCATGCGGGTATGAAGTTAAGGAAGCTATGCAAGTATTTTCAATTCACGCAGATCAAATCGCCGAAACGGCGGTTTTACCCACCGCATTGCCAGACCAGGGCTTTGTATGGCTCTCGTTTTCAAGGCGCGAGTTTGAAATCATGCAGGGCCAAGTGCAACAGGTGCTGAATCAACTGTGCGGCGTGCAAATTTATGATTTGCACCTGCAGGATGTGTTGAACAACCAGTTGCCTTCGCATTACGACTTCACGGGCGATTACGACGTTCTGGTGTTCCGTCGTCTGGCCCAAGGCCGTTCGGAAACCGATGTGTCCAAGCCTGGTGAGATCTTGCACCGTGAAAATGCCCATTCTGGGCCCAGCATCTTGCGAAAAATCGACACCAGCCCTGTGGCTTTTGTGGTGTTTGACCGTGTGGTCATTTCGGTTCATCCCGTCGATTGCGCCGTGCTCAAGGCCTTTGTGGCCAAGTTGATGAGCTCGACTCATTTGTCTTCGGCTCAGGCGGTGCACCGCCTGCCGGCCAACCCGGCTGATTTGATGCTGCGCATGGTCAGCAGCGTGGTGGACGGGTATTTGAACCTGCGCCGTGAGCTGACCCGCCAGCTGGACCATTGGCAAAGTGAGTTGCTCAACCCGAACGCCCGTTTCAACGACTGGAGTGCCTTGCTCAATGCCCGTTTGACACTGCACTACTTGGATGAAATTTGTGAAGACCAGCGAGCGGCCATCACCGACTGGATCGAAGCCTTGAATGCTTGGCCCGCCGACGAATTGTTGAAGCCAAACAGCTTGGAGTTGCTCAAGATCCGAAGCCGTGATGTGCTCGAGCACATCGAGCGGGTGGTGCACCATGTGGGGCGATTGGAACAAAACGCCGAAACGGCCGTACAAATGCACTTCAATGCGCAGAGCAACCGGACCAACCAAGTCATGCGGACTTTGACCGTCTTGACAGCGATTTTCTTGCCTTTGAATTTGATCACTGGCTTTTTCGGCATGAACTTTGAAAACTTCCCGGTGCTCCACTCCGAAAACGGCCTTTTGCTGACCGAGCTGTTCATGGGGTTCGTGGCCATTGGTTTGACAGTCCTCTTTTGGAAAAAGCGCTATCTAAGGGGTTGAACCAGAGGGCGTTCAAGCCATCAGCGAGAGGGAATACCCGGATATTTTTAAAGTGAAGGATTTGTTACCTTCTTGTTGATTCGCCACACACGTTTTTATGGACGGCAGACAAAATAAGGAAAAGAAGCATGACCCCTTCACAGATACAAAACGCTTTGGTGCTGTGCATCATTTTGGGTTTTGCAATGATGGAGTGGGCCAGTCGGCGCTATAAAAACACCGTGAACGCCACGGGCAACGACACGGCATTGGAGTTGTTGATGTTTTTGAGTGTGTTGGCCGTGACGCAGCCGCTGGCCATTTTTGTGACGAGCAAGTTGGGCACAGCGTGGTTCCCGGAATACAAGGGCATTTTGGCGGACATGCCCTGGTGGGGCATGGTGGGTGTTTTGTTGGTGCTGGACGACATGACACAGTACTGGTGGCACCGTCTCTCGCACACCTCATTTTTGTGGCCGCTGCACCGTGCGCACCATTCAGCCGAGTACATGAGCATTCGGGTGACCTTCCGCAACAATTTCTTTTATTACCTGATGATGCCGGGCCTGTGGTTCGCAGGCGCCTTGTTGTATTTGGGTTTCGGCGGCATGGTTTACGCGGGTTACATCGTGGTCAAGCTGTTTGTGATTTTGGGGGCACACAGTGCTTGGCGCTGGGATGAGCCCCTTTACCGCATCCGCGCTTTGAAGCCCGTCATGTGGGTGCTGGAGCGCACGATTTCCACCCCCGCTACCCATTGGGCACACCACGCCATCACCAACGCCGATGGTGTGGGTCATTACAAGGGCAACTTTGGCAATTTGCTGTTTTTGTGGGACATCATTTTTGGCAGTGCGCACATCACCCGTCGCTACCCAGAACAGGTGGGTTTGATCGACGACAAGCTGTTTGGTCAAGAGCGCTGGTACCACCAAATGTGGTACCCCTTGTTGCAATCTCAACGTGAGCACACCGCCTTGAAGTTTGGCGGTCGTGTGTATGAGGGCCCGGAGGGCCATCCACCGCAGGCTTAAGGCGGTGCGGCCTTGGCCTGCAGCTTGTGGGCTTCGGGCTGGGAGTTGAGGAACGACGCCGCTTGTTGATTTGCATCAACAGACGATCCCCATGTTTCGATCTTTAATCTTGGGTATGAGATGCCAAGAAAGGTCGATGCCATGCTGAAATTCAAAAAATCCCGCATCCGATGTTCTGTCCGCAGAGCACATGGTCAGCGGCATCTTGTCTGTGTGTCATGAGTGTGCTGGTGCCCACCCGACGCACGGTGGACGCGTTCACGCGCACTTTGCATGCCTTGATGGCCTTGAGTTTTTTGGGGGCCTACCTCACTTCCGACAGCGAATTTTTCAAGCCTGTGCACGTCAGTTTGGGTTACACGCTGGGCGGTTTGCTGGCGGCACGCGTGCTTTGGGGTTTGCTCGGGCCTCGTCATGCACGGTGGTCTGCACTGTGGGGCAAGTTGCGTGGCATGGCCGATTGGTTCCAAGGTTTGCGCACCGGGCAGGCCTCTTGGCGGCAAGCGCAAAATTTGTACATGGCTTCCTCAGTGTGGGTGATTTTGTTGGCCATTGCACCGGTGGTGCTGTCGGGTTATGTCACCGACCAAGAGTGGACAGGTGATTGGATGGGGGAAGTCCATGAGTTTTTGGGCAATTTCATGCTGTTCGCTGTTTTGGCGCACATCTTTGGGGTGTTGCTGATCAGTGTCTTGCGGAAACGAAACCTGGCCACGCCCATGCTGACGGGACTTGTACCGGGCACAGGGCCCGACTTGATCCAATCCAACCATGGGTTTTTGGCCATTTTGCTGTTGGTGGCGGTGTTCTCTTTTGTGTTTTGGGGTTGAGTCACAGGTGAGCGTTGCGGACGGTTGTGGTCTGATGCAGGTGAGGGCAGCTGGCATCCCATACTGGGTAGAGAGCACCTCGCCATTTGCTGAAAGACGACCATGAACGCCCAAATCAACGAATTTCTGGACCGCATTCGGCAATTGGAGGCGGACATTGAGCAAGAGGTGCAGCGCCGCCGACAGCAATTTCAGGCCGACTTTGACCAGCGCAAGGTGAAGTTTGAAAAAGAGGTGCTGGACCAGCAGCGGCGCTTCAAGCAGGGTGTCGTGAGCTATGTGCTCACGTCTGATTGGCGGCACTTGCTGACCATGCCCCTGATTTACCCGGTGCTCTTGCCCATGCTTTTGCTCGACGCCATGGTCACGCTGTACCAATGGGTGTGTTTCCCCCTGTACAACATGCCGCGGGTCAAGCGTTCCGATTTTTTCGTCTATGACCGCACCCATTTGGCTTATTTGAATTTGATCGAAAAGATCAACTGTGCTTATTGCTCCTATGGCAATGGCTTGATGGCTTATGCACGGGAGGTGGTGGGTTTGACGGAGCAGTACTGGTGCCCCATCAAGCACGCCCGCCGGGTGGTGCAGGCGCACCCTTACTACCATGGCTTTTCTGATTACGGCGATGCAGAGAGCTATCGGGGGCATTTGGCCCATTTGCGCTTGCAGCTTCAGCAGTTGGTGACCGAAACCCAAGGACAAGAGGTGTCACAGCATGGACAGACACCCCAAGCCATGCTGGATAAAGTGGTCAACATGAAAACATTTGAAACTTTGGCCGATTTGGCCGCATGTGTCGGTCAGGATGTGGCCATCACCGAGTGGGTGGAGATCTCTCAGCAGCAGGTGAATCTGTTTGCCGATGCCACAGGCGATCACCAGTGGATCCATGTGGACGTGGACCGCGCCAAACAAGGGCCTTTTGGCGCACCGATTGCGCACGGCTTTTTGACCCTGTCCTTGCTGCCGCAGTTTTTTGACAAAACCATTTTGGTAAATCAAAAACGGATGGGCGTGAACTATGGGCTCAACAAAGTCCGCTTCATGTCACCTGTGCCCGTGGGCAGTCGCTTGCGTGGCCATTTGCATCTGCACTCGGCCACGCCCATTGAAGGCAACGGCATGCAGTTTCAGTGGAATGTTTCGGTTGAGCGCGAGGGCAGCGAAAAGCCGGTGTGCGCTGCTGAATCACTGGTGCGCATTTACGCTTGAGCTGGGGCCCCAGCAAAATCGTTTTGACGCCAGGCTTCAAACACCGTCACGGCCACCGCGTTCGACAGGTTCAAGCTGCGCTGGCCCTCACGCATCGGCAATTTGATGCGCTGAGCGGGTGCAAATTGCTCTCGCAATTCGGGTGCCAGGCCGCGGGTCTCTGAACCAAAGACCAACCAGTCGCCGGGTTCAAAGCGAACATGGTGCGCGGGTCGACTGCCGCGGGTGGTCAAAGCGAACATGCGCTCTCTCAAGGGTTTTTCGACAGCCAGAAAACTGGCCCAGTCGGCATGGCGACGCAGCTCGGCGTACTCGTGGTAATCCAGACCCGCGCGGCGCATGTGTTTGTCGTCCATGGAAAACCCCAGGGGCTCAATCAGGTGCAATTTGCAGCCTGTGTTGGCCGCCAAGCGGATGACATTGCCGGTGTTCGGCGGGATTTCGGGCTCAACCAAGACGATATGGAACATGCCCGGTATTGTGCCTGTGCTCAAGATTCAACGGATGCCTCGGTGCGTGCCAGCACCAAAGCGCTGACCTTGAGCGCACCCGCCTGGCGCAGCACCCGGGCGGCCGTGTGCAGCGAGGCGCCGCTGGTCATCACGTCGTCGATCAAGACCACGTTTTTGCCCCGCAGTTGTGTGGCCCGCAAGGGCTCTACCGCAAAGGCACCGACTAAATTGGCCAAGCGCTCTGCCCTGGGCAAGGTGCGCTGAGAAGGCGTGTCTCGTGTGCGCAGCAGCAAGTGGGCATCGGCTTTGCCCGGGCTCAGTTGCCGCGCCAGCAGCCAAGACTGGTTGTAGCCGCGTTCGGCCAAGCGCCGGGCCGACAGGGGAATGGGCAGCACCCAATCGGCCGCGTCCAAAGCGTCTTCTGCCCCTGGCGCGCTCAGCATCAAGGTGGCCAATGGCCCGTCCCAACCCGCTTGTTCTTGGAACTTGTAGCGTGCGATCAGATCCACCCAGGGCCATTCGTACCCCGTGGCTGTGAGGCAAAGGTCCAAGGGCGGGGGGCTTCGCAAACAGGTTCCGCAACGCTGAATGTTGCCCGGCAAAGTCAGTGCGCAACTGCGGCAGCGGTGTTGGGGCTGCGCAAAGCGGCTGATGCAAGCCTCGCACAAGGGTGCGTGTGGCCAACTCTGGCAGATGGCGCAGCGGCTGGGCAAGGCATGCCCCCAACGACTTGGCCGAAGCCCATCGATTTTTGCGCCTACCCCTTGGAGCCATTGGGACCACATGAAATCAATATACTGCGCCCACGCCCTGACCACAAGCCGACCTGGATGTTGCCTTGTTGCAGGCTCACCTCATCCTTTGTCATGGCCATGTCTGCACCTGAACGCCCCCCCTCGCTGGACCCTGTTGCCGCTCAACGTTGGTCGATGCATTCCACGGGCGCCGCATCGCCTTGGCTGCACGAAGAAGTGGCGTCCCGCATGCAAGAGCGGCTGGAATTCATCAAGCTGCAGCCGACGCGGTGGGTCCATTGGGGGCCTTTGAAGGGCGGATTGCTGGCCCATGAGGCTTTGCAAAAGCGCTACCCTCAAGCGCAAGCTTGGCTGAGCAGCGAGCACCCCCAGCAGGATTTGGCGGCCCATTCGGCTTTAAAAGGTCGATGGTGGCAAGCCAAGCGTTGGCTGCGGCCGAGCCTTCGGTGGGGTTCGCCACCCGATGGCCAGGCCCAAATGCTGTGGGCCAACATGCAATTGCACAATGCTGCCCAGCCCCAAAATCTGCTGAAAACCTGGCATAAGGCTTTGGCTGTCGATGGTTTTTTGATGTTTTCTTGCTTGGGCCCAGACACTTTGCGAGAGCTGCGCGACGCTTATGCCCAGCAATCTTGGCCAGAACCCGCCCACGAATTCACCGACATGCACGATTGGGGGGACATGTTGGTGGAGGCCGGTTTTGCCGAGCCCGTGATGGACATGGAGCGCATCACACTCACCTATGAAACGCCAGAGCGCCTGCTGGCCGAGTTGCGCCATTGGGGGCGAAATCTGCATGTGCAACGATTTGCGGGTCTGCGAGGACGTCGATGGCTTGAGCAACTCAAGCAGGTTTTGATGACTTTGGCCCGGCCCGAGGAGGGTGGGCGTTTGACGCTGAGCTTTGAAATTGTGTACGGACACGCCCTCAAACCCTCGCCCCGCATCCCTGTTAGTGCTCAGGCGGCCATCGGGCTCGACCAGATGCGACAAATGCTGCGCAGCGGCGCCAGGATTCCCGACAAAGTTTGAGATGAATGAAAACACCCTTTGTTCTCGGGTAAAATCCGCCCGGTTTCAGAGGCATTTGATGCCTTTTGGCGTGTTAGTTTATTGAAAGTTGATGCGTGTCAAATCCAACTTATCAGTTTGCTCAAGAGTCAGAGCCTGCCATTCATTGGCAGCTCAGGCGCAATTGCTCGGTCACACCGACCCAATTGGGTTGGTTTTACCTGTCTTTGTGTGCCTTCTCTTTGGCGATTGGTTTGTTCTTTTGGTACATGGGCGCTACGCTGGTTTTGGCTTTTGCGGGTCTCGAGATCGCTGTGGTGGGTTTGGCTTTTTTGATGTATGCACGCCACGCCACCGACGGTGAGAAGATTTCGATCCAAGGTGGCCAGTTGGTGGTGGAGTGTGAGTCTGCCGGGCGTCTAGAGCGGGCAGAGTTTGCGCGCCAATGGGTCAGGGTAGAGCCCAAGTCGGGTGACCACAGCTTGATCGAGTTGTCAGGCCAAGGTCGAACGATCGAGGTGGGGCGCTTTGTGCGACCCGAGTTGCGCCAGGTATTGGCGCAAGAAATCAGAAAAGCATTGCGTTCGGCGTGATGTCTGGTGGCAAATGGGGCGAAGCCCGGTTTGCCTGAGGTGTGAGTTCAACAGTGTCTTGGAAGTTAGTGAGAAACATGAAGAATATTTCCAACCAATTGGCTTCGCTGCTATCCCGCGCGGGCATTTTTGCGGGCGCGTGGGCAACCACTGCAGCTTATGCGGTCAACGACCTGCCGGGCGGTCCCGCTGTCAATCAGCTCAACTTTGCACCAGCAGCGACCAAAATCGCTGAAGAGCAACATTGGCTGCATTGGTTCATGTTGATCCTCTGCACAGTGATTTTCATTGCTGTCTTTGCGGTCATGTTCTATTCCATCTGGAAGCACCGCAAGTCGGTTGGCCACAAGCCAGCCACTTTCACCGAGTCCATCACGGTGGAAGTGATTTGGACCGCCGTGCCCTTCCTGATTGTGATTTTGATGGCCTTGCCTGCCACCAAAGTGCTGGTGGCCCAAAAAGACACCACCAACGCCGATCTGACCATCAAGGCCACGGGTTACCAGTGGAAGTGGGGTTACGACTACATCAAGGGCGAGGGCGAAGGTCTCAGCTACATCTCGACCTTGGATTCTGGCCAGCGCGCCATGTCCAACGCAGGCAAGCCAGAAGGCGACAACTATCTGCTCAAAGTGGACAACCCCTTGGTTGTGCCTGTGGGCCAAAAAGTGCGCGTGATCACCACCGCCAACGACGTGATCCACGCATTTGCAGTACCAGCCTTTGGTATCAAGCAAGACGCGATTCCGGGTTTCGTTCGTGATACCTGGTTCCGTGCAGAAAAAACCGGCGACTTTTACGGCCAGTGCCAAGAGCTGTGCGGCAAAGAGCACGCCTACATGCCCATTCACGTGAAAGTGCTGTCGGCTGAAGACTATGCCGCCTGGGTTCAGGTCGAGAAGAAAAAGCAAGCGGCCAAAGCCGATGATCCAAGTAAAGTTTGGGCTTTGGATGATTTGTCCAAGCGCGGTGAAAAAGTGTATGCGGCCAACTGTGCAGCTTGCCACCAAGCCAACGGTAAGGGTGCAGGCGCGATCAAGCCACTTGATGCTGCTGCTGTGGTTCTGGATGCCGACAAGTCCAAGCAAATCGCTGTGCTGCTCAATGGCCAAAACAACGGTGCCATGCCTGCATGGAAGCAGTTGTCAGACACCGAAATCGCGGCTGTGATCACCTACACCAAAAACAACTGGTCCAACAAGACTGGCCAAATCGTGCAACCGGCTGAAGTTCTGGCCGCTCGCAAATAAGCCGTACCGTATTCAAATCAAAGGAAATCAAGATGAGTGCCGTTCTCGACCATCACGATCACGCCCATGACGACCACGGTCACGCGCCCGCGGGCTGGCGTCGCTGGGTGTATGCCACCAACCACAAGGACATTGGTACCTTGTACCTGTTGTTCAGCTTTACCATGCTCATGATTGGCGGCGTGCTGGCGCTGGGCATCCGTGCCGAGTTGTTCCAGCCTGGCTTGCAAATTGTCAATCCCGAGTTGTTCAACCAGTTCACCACCATGCACGGCATCATCATGGTGTTCGGTGCGATCATGCCCGCCTTTGTAGGCTTTGCAAACTGGATGATCCCTTTGCAAATTGGCGCGTCTGACATGGCCTTTGCCCGTATGAACAACTTCAGCTTCTGGCTGATGATCCCTGCCGCATTGATGTTGGTGGGTTCTTTCTTCATGCCTGGTGGCGCACCTGCTGCCGGTTGGACGCTGTATGCACCTTTGACCCTGCAAATGGGCCCATCCATGGACGCTGGTATTTTTGCCATGCACATCCTGGGTGCTTCGTCCATCATGGGTTCGATCAACATCATCGTGACCATCTTGAACATGCGCGCTCCTGGCATGACCTTGATGAAGATGCCCATGTTCGCTTGGACATGGTTGATCACTGCTTACCTGCTGATCGCTGTGATGCCTGTTTTGGCCGGCGCGATCACCATGACCTTGACAGACCGCCATTTCGGCACCAGCTTCTTCAACCCCGCTGGTGGTGGTGACCCGGTCATGTACCAGCACATCTTCTGGTTCTTCGGTCACCCCGAGGTGTACATCATGATCTTGCCGGCCTTCGGCATCATCAGCCAGATCGTCCCCGCTTTTGCGCGCAAGAAGTTGTTCGGCTATGCCTCCATGGTTTACGCCACTTCGTCCATCGCTATTTTGTCGTTCATCGTGTGGGCACACCACATGTTCACGACCGGCATGCCCGTCACAGGTCAGTTGTTCTTCATGTACGCCACGATGCTGATTGCCGTGCCGACCGCTGTGAAGATCTTCAACTGGATCGCGACCATGTGGCGCGGCTCCATGACCTTTGAAACCCCCATGTTGTTTGCTGTGGGTTTCATCTTCGTGTTCACCATGGGTGGCTTCACAGGTTTGATTTTGGCGATGGCCCCGATCGACATCCAGTTGCAAGACACTTATTACGTGGTGGCTCACTTCCACTATGTGTTGGTGGCAGGCTCCTTGTTTGCCCTGTTCGCCGGTGTGTATTACTGGATTTCCAAGTGGACCGGTGTGATGTACAACGAAACACGCGGCAAGATCCACTTCTGGTGGTCGCTGATTTCGTTCAACGTGACCTTCTTCCCGATGCACTTTTTGGGTCTGGCCGGTATGCCACGTCGCTACGCCGACTACCCCATGCAGTTCACCGACTTCAACATGATCGCTTCGGTGGGTGCCTTCTTCTTTGGTTTCGCTCAGGTGTACTTCTTCTTGTTCGTGGTCTTGCCTTGTATGCTCGGTAAGGGCGAAAAAGCACCGCAAAAGCCTTGGGAAGGCGCAGAAGGTTTGGAGTGGGAAGTCCCATCGCCCGCACCTTTCCACACCTTTGAGAACCCACCCAAGCTGGACGCTACCGCGACCCGCGTGATTGGTTGATTGTTATGGCCATGACACCAGAACAAAGAAAAAACAACGTGCGCCTGGGCCTGATCCTGGCCTCGGTGGCATGTGTTGTCTTGCTTGGTTTTGTGGCCAAGATGATGATCTTGGCTGGCTGAAAGACCCCAGATGAACCTGCGCGGTGAAAATCTGAAGATGGTGGGCAAACTTGCGGTGGTGACCGCAGGCATGTTCTGCTTCGGTTACGCCCTGGTGCCCATTTACAAGGCCATTTGCGAAATGACCGGGATCAACATCCTGTCGATCGCAGAAACGCAAATTCCTGGCAATGCCAAGGCAGGTAAGGCCGCTGAAGTGCTGCGAAACAGCCAGGTGGACACCAGTCGTACCATCACGGTTGAGTTCGATGCGAATGTGCGGGGTCCTTGGGAGTTCAAGCCTGAAAAACGCTCGATGCAGGTTCACCCCGGTGAACTGAGCACCGTGATGTACGAATTTCAAAACGTGCAAAACCGCCGCATGGCGGCACAAGCGATTCCAAGCTACGCCCCCCAACAGGCTGCCAACCATTTCAACAAGCTCGAGTGTTTCTGTTTCAACCAGTACACACTGGAGCCGGGCGAAAAGAAGTCCTGGCCAGTGGCCTTTGTGATCGATCCCAAGTTGTCCAAAGACGTGACGACCATCACGCTGTCCTACACCTTCTTTGAAGTGGGTGGCAAGACGCCGGCAGCACCAACTGCGCCGATTGCAGCAGCCGTGCAAACTTTGCCGGTCAAAACAGGATGGGGCTCATGAACGGGTCAGACCGCAAAGCTTCTTGGCTGCGCACCATTCAAGCGGTGTTGTGGTCGTTTATCGGGCTTCGCAAGAACTCCGAGTACCAGCAAGACATTGAAAAGCTGAACCCTTTCCACATCATTGGTGTGGCCATCGGTGCGGCATTGTTGTTTGTTCTGGGGCTGATTGCCCTGGTCAATTGGGTGGTGGTCCAGCCGACTGGCCTTTAACCCCAAAAGTTTGATTTCGAATAAGAGAGAGCAGGAGTCCCTATGAGTTCAGCAGCACACGGCACCACGCCTTATTACTACGTCCCACACGAGTCGCGTCACCCGGTGATGGCCGCTATCGGTCTGTTTTTCCTGATCCTGGGTGCAGGTCAATGGATCAACGGTGCCGAATGGGGCATGTATTGCCTGTTCTTCGGCATGGCTTGGTGGTTGATCGTTTTGTACCAGTGGTTCTCTGAGGCCGTTCAAGAGAGCGAAGGTGGCATGTACGGTCGCAAGATCGACCTGTCTTTCCGTTGGAGCATGACCTGGTTCATTTTCTCCGAAGTCATGTTTTTCGGCGCTTTCTTCACCGCACTGTGGTGGGCACGTTCACATTCGATTCCTGCGTTGGGTAGCTTGGAAAACGCACTGCTTTGGCCTGACTTCAAAGCTGCGTGGCCGAGTATGGTGGCCGGTGCGACCACGTCGCCTGCAGGTTTTGTTGAGCCCTTCCAAACGATGGGCCCTTTCTGGTTGCCTACCATCAACACCGCTTTGCTGTTGACATCGGGCGTGACCTTGACCATCGCTCACCATGCTTTGCAGGTGGGTGACCGCAGCAAGACCATCAAATTCATGTGGGTCACCGTGTTGCTGGGCCTCACGTTCCTGTTTGTTCAGGGTTATGAATATGCCCACGCATGGGGCGACCTCAACCTCAAATTGTCGTCTGGCATTTATGGTTCGACCTTTTACATGTTGACCGGTTTCCACGGTTTCCACGTTTTCGTCGGCATGTTGATGCTGTTGTTCATCACTTTGCGTTTGCAAAAAGGCCACTTCACCAAAGACCGTCACTTCGGTTTTGAGGGTGCAGCTTGGTACTGGCACTTTGTGGACGTGGTGTGGTTGGGCTTGTACATCCTGGTTTATTGGATGTAAGTTGGCCACTGCCTCACAAAAAAGCGCCCTAGGGCGCTTTTTTGCTGTGAGCGTTGTGTGAAAGGGCTTGAACCCTGTCGCTCAGAGGGTAGGTTGATGGGTCACGAAGAACTTTCTCGCCCTTCGACAGACTCAAGCGCCTGGAGGGATGCCCGTTGGCTGAATCCAGCCCATCTTCCAAGACACCAAAACGCAGATGAAGAGGACAATCGAGAACCCGACCCGAAAGGCGAGGGCTGTGGCCATGTTGCCTTTAGGGCGAACTTGACCTTCCTCAGGCGGCGCACTGCCCCGCATCATGTAAAACAAAGCCGAGCCCAAGCTCAACACAATGCCAATGAAGGCGATGACAACCAGTATTTTCATGAGCACATTATCCAATGACTGACAAATCCCCAAGATGGCAAAGATGGCTGTTGCTGGGTGCGGCGGCTTTGGGTGTGGCCATCACTTTTTCGCTGGGGCTTTGGCAGCTGGGGCGTGCTGCTGAAAAAACAGCCCTGCACAATGCCAAGCAACAACAAGCGGACCAATTGGTTTTGGATGGCCGCAGTTTGGGTTCGGCACTGGAAGAAGCGCCACAACGCCAAGCCTTGGTACATCGGCGCATGACGCTCAAAGGCCACTGGTTGCCTGAACACACGGTGTTTTTGGACAACCGGCAGATGAACGCTAAACCCGGCTTTTTTGCACTGACCCCCTTGAGGCTGGAAGGCACGGGCGCTGTGGTTTTGGTGCAGCGCGGCTGGGCACAAAGGTCATTCACCGACCGAACGGCCTTGCCTGTGCTGCAAACACCCGAGAACTTGGTGGAGGTGCAGGGTCATTTGGCCCCATGGCCATCAAGGCTCTATGACTTTGGCGGGACCGAGACAGGCCCAATACGGCAAAATCTCGACCTAATGGCTTACCGGCAAGCAACGGGCTTGCGTGTGCTTGAAGTCACCTTGTTGCAGTCGGGTCCCGCCTCTGAGGGCTTGCTGCGTGAATGGCCTCAGGTGGCCAGTGGTGTCGAAAAGCACCACGGATACGCTTTTCAGTGGTTTGGCCTGAGTGGTCTGATCGCATTACTTTATGTCTGGTTTCAAATTGTCCAACCCCGTCGAAAAAAACGATCTGACTGACAGCCCTCTGGCGATGACAGTTCACGAGATGCCACGCCCAGGTGATGTGGTGCAGGCCGATGCACAACGTACGCGCATGGGCCGTTGGAAGATGATCGTCATGCTGCTGATCTGCGCATCGCCGGTCATTGCTTCGTATTTCACGTATTACGTCTTACGGCCTGAAGGGCGTCGCAATTACGGTGAACTCATCCAGCCGCAAAAAGACATCCCTCAATTGACGGTCAAAAACCTACAAGGTGAGTCGGTACCTCTGGTCAGTCTGAAAGGCCAGTGGTTGCTGGTGAATGTGAGCTCGGGTGCGTGCACAGAGCGTTGCCAGCAAAACCTTTACTTTCAGCGTCAGCTGAGAGAAATACTGGGTCGTGACAAAGACCGACTTGACCGTGTCTGGTTGGTCACAGACGACTTGCCAGTGCCCGAAACCTTGTTGCCTGCCCTGAACATGGCGCATGTGTTGCGCATGGATGCGAAAGACGTGCAAAGCTGGATCAGTCCTGCTAAAGACCAACAACTGCAAGACCATTTGTACGTGATCGACCCCATGGGCAACTTCATGATGCGCTTTCCCGCCAACATGGATGTGGCCAGCGCTTCCAAAGCCAAGCGCGATCTTGAGCGTTTGCTCAAGGCCTCGTCGTCTTGGGACCAGCCTGGGCGCTGAAGCATGACCGAAGTGGATCTCTACAACTTGGCACCTGTTTTCCAGCTGATGGCCGTGGGCCTGGCCGTGGCGGCTTTGCCTCTGTCCTGGTGGCTTTGGCGTCAACGCAGTGCTGCGCCCGCTGGCCGTCTGAGGGCCTTGACCCTGATCACTTTGTTTTTGACCTTTGACTTGGTGTTGTTCGGTGCGTTCACCCGATTGACCGATTCAGGCTTGGGCTGCCCCGATTGGCCGGGTTGCTACGGCAGCGCTACGCCCATGGGGGCCAAGGTCGAAATCACGGCAGCCCAGACCGTCATGCCCACCGGACCTGTGACCCACGGCAAAGCCTGGATCGAGATGGTGCACCGCTACCTGGCCACTGGCGTGGGGGTCTTGATTTTGAGTTTGGCCAGCATGACTTGGTGGCAGCGACGCCAAAGCCGGGTGCTCAGCCCTTGGTGGCCAACCTTCACCCTGGTTTGGGTGTGCTTACAAGGCGCGTTTGGGGCGCTCACGGTCACCATGAAGCTGTTCCCGGCCATCGTGACCCTGCACCTGATGTTTGGTATCGGCTTGCTGGCCTTGCTGATGGCGCAGGCTGTCCGCTATGACGGGGCAGGCTCGCGACCTTTACCGGCTGGCTTGCGCACAGGCTTGTGGTTGGGTTTTGGTGTGCTTTGGCTGCAAATCGCTTTGGGTGGTTGGGTCAGCACCAACTACGCCGTGCTCGCTTGCCCGGATTTTCCGACCTGTCACGGCCAATGGGTGCCCGAGATGAACTGGCAAGGCTTCAGCGTATGGCGCGAATTGGGCCACACACCTGCAGGCGAGTTGCTGCCTTTCCCTGCGTTGTCCACCATTCACTTTGTGCACCGGTCGGCCGCCTGGTTGGTGCTCGGGATCTTGGGGTGGTTGGGTTGGCGCTTGCGTCAGCAACCCGGCCTGGCGTCTGCAGGACAATGGTTGTTAGCTTTGTCTGCCTTGCAATTCTTGACGGGTCTGAGCAATGTGGTGCTGGGCTGGCCCTTGCTGGGTGCTGTCATGCACACGGGCGGAGCTGCCGCCATGGTCGTCACCTTGACCTGGGCCCTGAGCATCAGTCGCGCCGATAATCCACGGTCACCTTCCACTTTCAAAAAGTCTCTCCCATGACCGCCGTCACAGCCCCATTGCCTAACTCTGCTTGGCGTCAATATTACGCATTGACCAAGCCGCGTGTGGTGCAGTTGATCGTTTTTTGTGCCTTGATCGGCATGGTGCTGGCCGTTCCTGGCGTGCCGAGTCTGGCCGAGTTGAAGCTGGGTTTGTGGTCCTGCATTGGCATTTGGCTGGTGTCGGGTGCAGCGGCGGCCTTCAACTGCTTGGTTGAAAAAACCATCGATTCCAAAATGAAGCGCACCTCTTGGCGACCTACTGCCAAAGGCGAGCTGAGCGACCGCCAGGCCTTGCTGTTTTCAGCCGTGTTGTGCGCCTTGGGGTCGGCTGTGTTGTACGTGTTTGTCAATCCCCTCACGATGTGGCTCACCTTTGCCACCTTTGTGGGCTACGCCATCATTTACACGGTGATTCTGAAGCCGCTCACACCGCAAAACATCGTGATCGGTGGTGCCAGTGGGGCCATGCCCCCGGTGTTGGGCTGGGCGGCCATGACCGGACAGGTCGGGCCTGAGGCCTTGATCTTGTTTTTGATCATCTTTTTGTGGACCCCTCCCCACTTTTGGGCCCTGGCGCTGTACCGGGTAGAGGACTACCGCAAGTCGGGTTTGCCCATGTTGCCCGTGACCCACGGCAATGAATTCACCCGTTTGCAAATTTTGTTGTACACCATCGTGCTCACGGCGTCTTGCCTGATGCCCTTTGTGTACGGCATGAGCTCGTGGCTTTACCTGGCGGCGGCGGTGGTGCTGAGCATCGGCTTCATGGCTTACGCGGTGGCGCTGTACCGCGAATACTCAGACGAGTTGGCCCGCAAAACCTTCCGTTTTTCGCTGCTCCATTTGAGCGCCTTGTTTGCCGCCTTGCTGTTGGACCACTATATTTTTTAAGGCCTGAACATGTTGCGCAGAGTGTTGACGAAAGCCGCTTGGGCCATGAGCTTGGTCGCCGCCGTGTGGGGTTTGGTCGCTTGTGGTCAGGACAAACCCGCTTTTCGGGGGGTGGACATCACCGGTGCTGATTACGCCCAAGGCTTTGAGCTGAGCGACCAGAACGGCCAAGTGCGCACCCTCAAAGATTTTGCAGGCAAGGCGGTGGTGGTGTTTTTCGGTTTCACCCAGTGCCCGGACGTGTGCCCAACCGCTTTGCAGGAAATGGCCCAAGCCAAAGCCTTGTTGGGTGCCGATGGGGCCAAGCTGCAAGGCATCTTCGTCACCGTGGACCCTGAGCGCGACACACCCGAATTGCTCAAAGCCTATGTGGCCAATTTCGGCCCGGATTTTGTGGCGTTGCGCCCCACGGCGGAGCAACTGCCTAAAGTGACCAAAGACTTCAAGATCTATTACAAAAAGGTGGAGGGCAAAACGCCCACCAGCTACACCATGGACCATTCGGCGGGCAGCTTCATGTTCGACCCGCAAGGCCGCATCCGGCTGTACAACCGCCATGCCAGTGGCGCAGAGTCCTTGGCGGCGGACGCGAAAATTTTGCTGAACGGCAAATAAAAATCTGGCCAGCGATCAGGCCAGAGCAAAACCCAAGCCGAGAGCGTGAAGACACCCCGCAATCGATGGGGGGATGTTGTTCCGCGGAACTTTTCAGAGATTCAGTTTTGCTCGATCTTCTGGCTGCGGATGATGCCGCCCAGCGCTTTGGTGTCGGACAGGACCCGGTTGCGCAAGCCTTCGGGCGAAGAGCCCACCACCTGCCAACCTTGCTGGAACAAGCGTGCACGCATTTCTGGCGCCCGCACGATCTCACTCACCACCGCAGACAACTGACTGGCAACCGCTGCTGGCATCGAGGCAGGGGCGGCCACCGCGTTCCAGATTTCAAGTTGGTAATCTTTCACGCCGATCTCTGACAGGCTGGGCACCTCAGCGGCCACCGGGCTGCGGACTGTGCTGGAGGCACCGATGGCCCGCAGCTTGCCGCCGCGCACTTGCGCAGCTGAGAGCGCAGGCGGGAGCAAAGCCAGCTGAACCTGCCCACCCAGCATGGCGGTGATGATTTGCGGGTTACCGGGGTAAGGCACATGCACCGGCGCGATACCGGCCTTGGTTTTGAGCAACTCCATGCCCAAATGCGCCACTGTTCCCACGCCGGGCGAGGCGTAGCTGAGCTGGTCGCCCGCCTTTTGGGCTTGGCTCAACCATTCTGAGGCGGTTTGGCCGGGTGCATTGGATGGGACGGTGAGCACCAAGGGCGCTTTGCCGATCAGGCTGATGGGTGCGAGGTCTTTGAGGGGGTCATAAGGCACTTTGGGGTTCAAGATGCGGGCAATCGTCATGTTGCCGTTGATCATCAGGCCCAAGGTATGGCCGTCGGTGGACTTGGCCACGAAGTCGGCGGCGATGTTGCCGCCAGCACCCACTTTGTTCTCGACGATCACATTTTGGCCCAAGGCTTTTGACAAAGGCTCGGCCAGTGCGCGTGCCGTCAGGTCGGGGCTGGAGCCCGCCGGAAAACCCACCACCAAACGCACGGTTTGGGTAGGCCATTGGGCGGCCCAAATAGGCGCTGAGCCGACCAGCAACATGGCCCCCATGGCTTGGGTCAGCAGACGGCGAGAAAAACGGATGGTGGTGAGATGGGGCATGGTCAAAAATCTCTCATGAAGCAACAATCACTTTAGCCTAAAGCGGGCGAAAAAATACCCGGTCAAAGCCGGGTACTTGAGCGTCAGACGCCAAAAAAGAAGTTGGCCATCAAGCGAACTCGACCAAGGCCTTTTTCATCTTTTTCATGGCCGCGACTTCGATCTGGCGAATGCGCTCAGCGCTCACGCCATACTCATCCGCCAAGTCGTGCAGGGTCATGCCGCCCGAGCCGTTGTCATTGACCTTGAGCCAGCGCTCTTCCACGATGCGGCGGCTGCGTTCGTCAAGCGCATTGAGGGCGGTGGCCAGGCCATCGCTCGCCATCACATCCCGCTGATGCGCTTCGATCATGGCGGTGGGCTCGTGGTTCACATCGGCCAAATAGGCGATGGGGCCAAAAGCTTGTTCACCATCGTCAGAGGGTGCCGGGTCCAGAAGCACGTCGCCACCGGACATGCGCATTTCCATCTCCAGCACTTCCTCGCGTTTGACGTTCAGGCTGTGCGCCATCGAGTCCACTTGGTCGGGTGTCAGCGTGTCGCGGTGCGTGCCTTCGGCTGCATCGGCTTTGAAACCTTGTTTCATGGACCGCAGGTTGAAAAACAACTTGCGCTGGGCCTTGGTGGTGGCCACCTTGACCATGCGCCAATTTTTCAGGATGTACTCGTGGATCTCGGCCTTGATCCAGTGCAGCGCATAACTGACCAGACGCACGCCTTGGTCGGGGTCAAAGCGTTTGACAGCCTTCATCAGTCCCACATTGCCTTCTTGGATCAGGTCGCCGTGGGGCAGGCCGTAGCCCAAGTATTGGCGCGACACCGACACCACCAAGCGCAGGTGTGAGAGCACCAGCTTGCGGGCGGCTTCGAGGTCGTCGTTGGCTTTGAGTTGACGGGCGGCTTCTTGCTCTTCCTCGAGGGTGAGCATGGGCATGCGGTTGACCGCAGAAATGTAAGCGTCGAGGTGGCCGAGCGAGGGCACCACAGCCCATGGGTTGCTCAGCGTGATCGCAGAGGTGGGCGAACCAGTTTGAATATTCATACCAGGACTCCTTTCAGAATGGGTCAATGTTAGCACTCTGGATGAGTGAGTGCCAAAAACCCGGGGTGTTCCTGAATAAAAATCAGGGTTTTCCCTCGGATGGACCCATCTTAGAAGCCGTTCTGGAAAGCTTCCGTGCGCTGAACAACCCTGTTGAAAGAAAAGGGCCTGTCAGCTCAACAGCGCTTGTGCAAATTCGCGGGCATTGAAGGTCTCGAGATCTTCCAGTTTTTCGCCCACCCCGATGAAATACACCGGGATCGGTTTTTCACGGGCAATGGCGCACAGCACCCCGCCCTTGGCGGTGCCATCCAGTTTGGTCACGATCAGGCCCGTCAGGCCCAGCGTGTCGTCAAAAGCTTTGACTTGGGCCAAGGCGTTCTGCCCGGTATTGCCGTCGATCACCAGCAACACCTCATGCGGGGCGGTGCCATCGGCCTTTTGCACCACGCGTTTGATCTTTTTCAGCTCTTCCATCAAGTGCGTTTGTGTGGGCAAACGGCCCGCTGTGTCCACCAGCACCACGTCGCGCCCCCGGGCGCGGCCCGCGCTGACCGCGTCAAAACTGACGGCGGCCGGGTCGCCACCTTGTTGGCTGACGATCTCGACCGTGTTGCGGTCGGCCCAAACGGCCAGTTGCTCTTTGGCCGCAGCGCGGAAGGTATCGGCGGCGGCCAGCAGCACACTCAGGCCTTCGTCGGCCAGGTGCTTGGTCAGTTTGCCAATGGAGGTGGTTTTGCCTGCGCCGTTCACGCCCGCCACCATGATCACGGTGGGGTGGTGGTCGCCAATGCTTAGGGGCTTTTGCAGGGGCGTCAGCAAGTCGGTGATGGCATCGGCCAGCAAGGTTTTGACCTGTGCGGGCTCGGTGGCCTTGCTTTCTTTGACGCGGCGCTTGAGGTCTTGCAACAAATGCTCAGTGGCTTTGACCCCGGTGTCGGCCACCAGCAGGGCGGTTTCAAGCTCTTCATAGAGCTCGTCGTCGATGCGCGTGCCGGTGAAGACGGTGGTGATGCTGGAGCCGGTTTTGCGCAGGCCCGCTTTCAGTCGGTCCATCCAGCCTTGGCGTGCGGCCGGTTCGGGCATGGGCGCAGCGGACGCCACCGAAGCGACAACACCTGTTGCAGGGGGCAATTCGGGCGAAGCCAAAGGTGTGGCGGCGGATTGGACCTCTGGGGCGGGGGATTTTTTTTTGAAGAAACTGAACATGGCGTGGATTTCAAGGATCATGCATTCTATGAAACCGAACTTTCTCTTGGGACTTTCGCTGGCAACAGCCTTTTTGACCAGCAGCTTCAATGCCACCGCGCAGGCTCCGCAAGGCCCAGCCAACGCACAAGCCACAGGCAAAACCCCAGCGTCCAGCGAGGCCCAGGTGCACACCTTCACTTTGGCCAACGGCATGGGCCTGTGGGTCAAGCCCGACCGCCGCGCCCCCACAGCGGTGCACATGGTGTGGCTGCGCGTGGGCTCCATGGACGAGGTGGACGGCACCAGCGGCGTGGCCCATGTGCTGGAGCACATGCTGTTCAAAGGCACGCCCACCTTGGCTGTGGGGGAATTCTCCAGGCGCGTGGCCGCTTTGGGTGGGCGCGAAAACGCCTTCACCGCCAAGGATTACACCGGCTACTATCAGCAGATTCCGTCGAACCAACTCGAAGCCGTGATGCGTCTGGAGTCGGACCGCTTTGCCAACAACCAGTGGCCCGATGCCGAATTTGCCAAAGAGCTGGAGGTGGTGAAGGAAGAGCGCCGCCTGCGCACCGACGACAACCCCCGCGCCCAGTTGCACGAAATGCTGTCGGCCACCGCTTTGTCGGCCTCGCCTTATCGCCGCCCCATCGTCGGCTGGATGAGCGACCTGGAGGCCATGACGGCGCAAGACGCCCGCGACTTCTACCGCAAGTGGTACACCCCGGCCAACGCGGTGGTGGTGGTCGCAGGCGATGTGGACCCGCTGCAAGTCAAGGCACTGGCCGAGAAGTATTACGGCATCATCCCGACCCGCGCCGTGCCTGAGCGCAAGCCCCGGGACGAGCCCGCGCAACAAGGCCTGCGCCGCTTCGAATTCAAGGCCCCGGCCGAGCAGTCGTATGTCGCCCTGGCTTTCAAGGTGCCGCGCTTGGCCAGCCTCGCGGCTTCGCCTGAGCACGACGATGCCCTGGCCCTGACGGTGCTGGCCGCTGTGCTCGACGGTTACAGCGGCGCGCGTCTGGACCGGGCCTTGACCCAAGGTGAGAACCGCCTGGCCGACAGCGCGGGTGCTTACAACGGCCTCATGGGACGTGGGCCGCAGTTCTTTTATCTGGAAGGTGTGCCCGCCAAAGGCCAAACACCACAAGCGCTGGAAGCGGCTTTGCGGGCCCAGGTGCAGCGCGTGGCGACCGAAGGCGTGAACGAGGCCGAGCTGCAGCGCGTGAAAACCCAATGGGTGGCCAGCGAAATTTACAAACTCGATTCGGTTTTTAACCAAGCACGCGAGCTGGGTGTGGCCTGGACGCTGGGCTTGCCGCCCGATTACGGCGCGCAATTGATTGCCCGCTTGCGACAGGTCACGCCCGCCCAAGTGCAGGCCGTGGCGCAAAAGTATTTTGGTGACGACAGCCTCACTGTGGCCACCTTGCTGCCCCAGCCTTTGTCGGGCCAGCCCCGTGCACGCCGCGCTGCGCCGGGAGCCCGGCATTGAACCGCGCTTATCCCATGAAAGTCCCACACCCCATGTTTTTGATTTCATCCTTGTCCATGACCGCAGGGGCTTTGCGGCGTTCAGCTTTGCTGCTGGCCTGCTGGGGCGCGGTAGGTTGGGCGCACGCGTCCTTGCCCATTCAACACTGGACCCAGCCCAGCGGTGCGCGGGTGTATTTGGTCGAGAGCCACGCCATTCCCATGGTCGATGTGCAAATCGACATCGACGCAGGCAGCCGCCGTGACCCGGCGGCGCAGGCGGGCTTGGCTTCGGTCATGACCGGGCAAATGGCCAATGGCACCCGTGCTGAACCCCAAGGTCAAGGCCCTTACCCAAAAGCCATGGACGAAAACCAGATCGGTGAAGCTTGGGCCGACCTGGGGGCGAGTTTTGGCGCGAGTGCAGGCTCAGACCGCATGAGTTTTGGCCTGCGCAGCCTGAGTTACCCCGATCTTTTGAGCAAAGCCGCCGCCTTGGCCGCTCGGCAAATGGCGCACCCGGCTTTCCCCGAAGCCATGTGGCTGCGCGACCGCGAACGCATCAACGCGTCGATCCGCGAATCGCTGACCAAGCCCGGCACCGTGGTCCAGCACCGCTTTGCCGAGGCTGTGTATGGCGTGCACCCCTATGGTTATCGAGTCACACCCGAGAGCCTCTCGCGCATCGCCGCACAAGACCTGAAAAACCTGCACGCCCAGGCCCTGCGCGCTTGCCGCGCCACAGTGAGCGTGGTGGGCGCTTTGACCCGGGCGCAGGCGGACGACTTGGTGCAGCGCCTGCTGGCGCAGTGGCCCCGCGAGTCAGGCTGCCCCAGCTTGCCGCCCGTGCCTGAAGTGGCCCCTTTGGCTGCCGCGCAAACCCTGAACCTGCCCTTTGACTCGGCCCAAGCCCATGTGCTGATCGGCCAGCCCGGCTATAAACGCACCGACCCCGACTTTTTTGCCTTGCTGGTGGGCAATCACATTTTGGGAGGAGGAGGCTTTGTCTCGCGCCTGACCGAGCAGGTGCGCGAAAAACGGGGCCTGAGCTACAGCGTCTACAGTGCATTTGCCCCGGGTCTGCACGCCGGGGCCTTCACGGTGGGGCTGCAAACCCGACCTGACCAGGCCACACAGGCCGTGGCCGTGGCCCAAGAGGTGGTGCAAGACTTTGTGCGCCAAGGACCGACCGAGGCCGAGTTGCAAGCGGCCAAGTCCAACTTGGTGGGCGGCTTTGCCCTGCGCATCGACAGCAACCGCAAGCTGCTGGACAACGTGGCCAACATCGCCTGGAACCGTTTGCCGCTGGACTATCTGAGCCACTGGACGCGGCAAATCGAGCGCGTCAGCGCGGCCGATGTGCAACGCGCCATGGGCCGGGTGTTGCAGCCTGAGCGCATGGTCACTGTGGTGGTGGGGGCGTCTGCCCCTTAAGGGCGAGCCCACATGCTCTGGCGATCAAGACCGTGTGCGAATTCACCGCAGCCTTGGCAAGGCGTCATTGATACACATGGCGTTACAACTGAGCGTTCATTGAAGTCATCAACCCGCCAACAGGGCGCGTTGTAAAGGTAAGTTCAACAAGGTGTTGGACTGAAAACCTGAATCAAGGAAATCTTTCATGAACAAGCTTCTCGCTACCCTCGTTGCCGGTTTTTTTGCTGCCGGTGCATTTGCCCAAGCCCCTGCTGCTGCGCCTGTTGTGGCCACGAAACCCGCTGCATTGACGGCTCCGGCCAAGGTTGAAACCAAGGAGGTCAAGGCCGATGTGAAAGCCGAAGCAAAAGCCGACGTGAAAGCCGATGTAAAGCCCACTGCAAAAGTCAAAGCTGAGAAGAAAGAGGTTGCCAAAGCAGAAAAGAAAGCAGCCAAAGCAGCGACCACAGGCCATGCCCCCGCAGTCAAGGCGGACGCCAAAGTCTCTCCCCTGAAGTGAGCTGAACGATCCAGCCTTGGCCTGCCGCAAGGCTTTAAAAAAAACCAGCGTCATGCTGGTTTTTTTGTGGGTGTGGTGAACAGCGTGTTGATCTTGCTGGACCCGTTCGCACAACGTTGAACGCGATGGCCTTTACACTTGCAGCCTATGCCTTTATCCCCTTCCAAGCGCGCATCGAAAGACAGCGCTGCCCGCCACGCCGCATCTAAAAAGCCCAAAAACCCGGTGCCCAAAGGCCCGTCTTCGCATGAGATCCGAATCATCGGGGGGCAGTGGCGGCGCACACGGCTGAAAGTCATCGACAAACCCGGCCTTCGCCCCACGCCTGATCGTGTGCGCGAAACGCTCTTCAACTGGCTGGGTCAAGACCTGAGTGCTTGGCGCTGTGTCGATGCTTTTGCGGGCACGGGCGTCTTGGGCCTGGAGGCCGCTTCACGCGGTGCAGCCCATGTGTTGATGGTCGAGCAAGATGCTGTGCTGGTCCGTGATTTGCAAGACAACGCCACCCGCCTCAAAGCGGGCATGGTCAGCGTGCAGCGCGGTGATGGCGTGGCCGCCTTGTTGCGTGTGCCTTTGGGCAGTGTGGATTTGGTCTTTCTTGACCCGCCATTTGACGGTCCGTTGTTTGAACCCGCCCTGAAAGCAGCTGCCCGGGCCGTGCCTGTGGGCGGCTGGATTTACCTGGAAGCCCCTGTGGCCTGGTCCCCCGAACTGCTGGGTGCTTTGGGCTTGCAATGCGAGCGCCACCTCAAAGCAGGTGCGGTGCACGCACATTTGCTGCAGCGTGTCAGTCTGGACGCTTTGCCCTCGTACAAGCCACTGGGCACCGATGACGCTGCGGTTTCAGACAACAACACCCCTGTCCATGAAGGAGACGCAGCATGAGCCCCTCTGACCACCCTGTTGTGACCGCTGTTTATTCCGGCACTTTTGACCCGCTGACGCTGGGCCACGAGGACGCCATCCGACGTGCCGCGCAGATGTTTGACCAGGTCATCATTGCCGTGGCCCGGGCGCACCACAAGAACACGATGTTCAGCCTGGAAGAGCGTCTGGCTTTGGCACAAGCGGCGCTGGCGGATTGTCCCAATGTGAAAGCCATGCCCTTTGATGGCCTGATCGTCGAGTTTGTGCGTTCGCAGAATGCCCAGGTGATCGTGCGCGGCCTGCGCTCGGTGACCGACTACGACTACGAAACGCAAATGTCGGGCATGAACCGCCATTTGGCCCCCGAGCTGGACACCGTGTTTTTGCACACCAGCGCACATGTGCAGCACATCAGCAGCACCTTGGTGCGCGAAATCGCCAAGCTCGGTGGCGACGTGTCGGGCTTGGTGTCCACCCCTGTGCTCAACGCCTTGCAGGCCAAGGTAGCGACCAAGCACTGAGCCCGCAGGGGCTTAAAGCTCCGCGCCTTCCACCAAAAAGCGCACACGCTTTTGGCCTTGCCACTCGTCGGCATCCAAGCGGTAAGCCAGTTTCACCTTCGAAGGCAAAGGCTCGGTGCGGCCAAACCAGATGCCGTCCACCGGCTGACCCTGGTGCTTCATCTTGAGGGACAAGTGTTTTTCACCCACTAGGCGCTGGGACACGATTTCGATCTCTTCACAAAACACGGGTGGCGCAAAGCCCTGGCCCCAGACCTCGTGGTGCAGCATGTCCACCAGGTCCACCCGACGGTATTCGGCGGGGAGTGGTCCATCGGTTTCCAGTCGGCGTTGCAGCGTGGCGGCGTCCAGCCATTCCATGGCCACTTGGTTCAGGGTTTCTTCAAACACATCGAGGTGCTCTTCGGCAATCGTGCAACCCGCCGCCATGGCGTGGCCGCCAAAGCGCAGCAGCACGCCCGGGGCGCGTTTGGCCACCAAATCCAACGCGTCGCGCAAATGAAAACCTGCAATCGAGCGGCCTGAACCTTTGAGTTCGTGCTCTTTGCCCGGGGCGCTGCTGGCCGCAAACACAAAGGTGGGGCGGTGCAGCTTGTCCTTGATGCGCGAGGCCACGATGCCCACCACGCCTTCGTGAAAATCCGGGTCGAACACACAAATGGCGGGCGGTGGCTCGTCGCCTTCGTCAAACAAGGACTCGGCCATCTCCATCGCCATCTCGCGCATGTCGCCTTCGATCACGCGGCGTTCGCGGTTGATCGCGTCCAGCTGCTTGGCCAGCTCGTCGGCGCGGCCGGCGTCGTCGGTCAGCAGGCACTCAATGCCGAGTGTCATGTCGGCCAAGCGGCCTGCGGCATTGATGCGCGGCCCTAAGGCAAAACCAAAGTCAAAAGTGGTGGCTTTGGCGGTTTCGCGGCTGGCGGCTCGCATCAACGCCGACATGCCCGGGGGCAGGGCGCCTGCGCGAACACGGCGCAGGCCTTGGGCCACCAGTCGGCGGTTGTTGGCATCCAACTTGACCACGTCGGCCACGGTGCCCAAAGCCACCAGGGGCAGAAGGGCGTCTAGGCGCGGCTGGTTGCTCGCGTCAAACACACCGCGCTGTCGCAGCTCGGCGCGCAGGGCCAGCAGCACATAAAACATCACGCCCACACCCGCGATGGACTTGCTGGTGAAGCTGCAGCCGGGCTGGTTGGGGTTGACGATGACTTCGGCTGTGGGCAATTCGCTGCCCGGCAAATGGTGGTCGGTCACCAGCACCTGTAAACCCAGGGCTTGCGCCGCTTGCACGCCCGCCACGCTGGCGATGCCGTTGTCCACGGTGATCAGTACATCGGCCCCTTGTGCGTGCACGCGCTCGGCAATGGGCGGCGTCAGGCCGTAGCCGTCGACCACCCGGTCGGGCACCAGGTAGCTCACGTTGTGTGCGCCCAGCATGCGCAGGCCCCGCACGCCTACAGCGCAGGCGGTCGCGCCGTCGCAGTCGTAATCGGCCACGATGCACAGGCGCTTGTTCTGCGCCATGGCGTCGGCCAGCAACTTGGCGGCCTCGTGGGTGCCCAACATGCCCGCCGGGGGCAGCAGCAGGTTCAGCGCGTCGTCGAGTTCGTCTTTGGATTGCACGCCGCGTGCGGCGTACAGGCGGGCCAGCAGCGGGTGGATGCCCGCTTGTTCCAGCGCCCAGGCACTGCGGGGAGGCACATCTCGGGTGAGCAAATTCATGGCGTGATTCAGGGGGTGTTCAGGAGGTGATGAGGGCTTGAAGTGCCACTGCAGGTGAGTTTTTTTGAAACAGGCGGGTGATCCGCTGGTGCCATGCAGGTGTTGCGGGCGTGTAGGTGTGAGCTGTGTGTTCGCTGCACAAGCTGAGCGTACCTTTACCGGTGCTTTTGACGTGTTGCAGCAAGTCGGCCACAGCGCTGGCGTCGAGTTGATGCCAAGCTTGTTGCCAAGCTTGTGCATGGCCATGCAGGGCGCTCGAACGCAAGGCCGTGGACACCGTCAACGGCGCATTAACTGCTGCGGTAACTGCCGCGTTAACTGCCGCGTTAAAAGGCAGCGCGCCCGCACCGTGCAGCCAAAAAGCGTTCACGGTGTGCTGCCTCCGGGCATCTCGGGCGTCGTTCACCGGGTGGTTGTAAAGCAGCATCTGCATCTCGCTTTGCAGGCGTTGCAGTGGCCGTGCAGCGGGGTGGTCTGGCAGCCAGTCTTTGACGTTTTGGCCGATGACCCGGTCGAGCGAGGCGGTGGGCAGATCGGCCAGCATCGCCCCTTGGGCGTGCCACATCAAGGCACTGTGCCAAGTGACGTGCAGTCCGTCCTCTTGCAAAAACGGTTGCATGGCCTGCAGCAGTTGCTGCGATTCTTCGTCCGACAGGTGCAAGTGTGCCGGGTCGGCCATCACCACCTGGTCCATGCCGATTTGCCAGTGGCAGGGTGTCATCCAAGCTTGGGGTTCAGCGCTGGGCTGGCCTTGTTGGGCTTGGTGCCAAGCGGCCCAGGGCAGGGTGGTGACCTCAGAAGGCCAGCTCAAGGCCCGCGCTTGCAGACGTTCGTGGGGCAGGTGAAAGGGCGTTGTTTCAGGGTCTTGCAGCACTTTTTGGTGCTGCATCAGGCCCAGCAAGGCTTGCAAATTCGGCAGTTGCAAACCCGCCCAGACTTCGGGGTCGTGGAGGGCATGGCTGGCAGCGAAGGGAATGATCAAGTGCATGGGCCAGATTGTCGCAGGCCCTCCCAATGGCTTGGTGCGCCAGCTGGGGCTTTCGCTCAAGCCCAGTCTTCCCCAGCGTCATCAAAGCTGTCACCTGCATCGTCTGCCGCCGCTTGGGGCGAGACCAAACCGGGCAAGGCCTCTTCCTGTGCATGGCCCAATGGCGATGCGGAGGCGTTTGCAGGGGATGAGCCGGGGGAGGTCTGTGAAGAGTTGTGGTGTCCCATCAGGTTTTGCACCCCCTGAAACAACAAACCACCCGCCACAACGCCCGCTGCAGTGGTGGCCATTTGGGCCATCATGCCGCCACCCCAAGCACTGGCAGGAGCCTGCGCAGGCACGGCTGCGGGGCGTGAGGCCACAGATGAGCTCGGGGTCATATTGGCCGCGTTGACGTTGCTTGTGCCGGGGGATGACAAGGCTTGAACTGGCGTTTCTGCCCCACGGCCCCAAGCTTGGGTGCCCGACATCCAGGATCCATTGGAGGCCTGAGCGGATGGCGGAGTCGCCTGGCCCGTTTTCAATTGGGCCAACTCTTTCAATTGCGCAGCGCATTGCGCCTCCAGTTGGGCCATTCGCGTTTGCGCCGCATCCAACGCAAAGCCCAAACCCATGGCCCGTTGCACCAGCAGATAAGGGGCGTCAGCTTGCGCCTTGACCGCTTCGCTGATGAGGAGATCAGCCGTGGGGTCTTTGGGGTCTGCACGGGTTTGACGCAAAGCATTCAAAAACTGCTGCAGCTGGTCAAGTTCGGTGGCGTTCATCTGGGGAGCCTTTCAGGCATGGGATCTGTCGTTGGATGGGTCATTATGGACAAACGCACACCAACAAACCGATCAAGGTCTCTGGCTTCAAAGGCACAATCCAAGTCAATACAAAAAGAACCGGAGCCAAGATGAAAGAAACCCCCTATGCCTGGGTGGTGGTGTGGGCCACGTTTGTGTGCCTGGCGCTGATTTTTGGGGTGTCGTATTCGTTTGCGGCATTTTTCGAATCGTTTGCAGCCGACTTTTCGGCGCAGCGTGCCGAGGTGTCCTGGATTTTTGGACTCTCGGGCTTTGTCTATTTTGTGTTGGGTGCGGGTGGCGGCATGCTGGCCGACCGCTTTGGCCCCCGCATCGTCTGCTCGGCGGGCATGGCTCTCATTTCTCTAGGCCTGCTGGCCTCCAGTTGGGCCACGTCCTTGCTGGCGGTGTATCTGAGCTACGGCTTGCTGGTGGGGCTGGGCATTGCCTTGGTTTACACACCATCCATTGCCAGCGTGCAGCCTTGGTTCACCACCCGGCGAGGGCTGGCTGGGGGCATCGCCAGTTCGGGCGTGGGCGCGGGCACTTTGCTGGTGCCCGTGCTCTTGGCCATGGCGATTGGCCCCATGCCCTGGCGCGAGGCGATGCGGATGTTGGCGCTCGGCGTCTTGGTGCTGGGCTTGTTGGCGGCGGCTTTGCTGCGGCGCGCACCTGCTGTCAACGCCCCGGGTGCAGCAGGTGCAGCTTCCGGCCTGACTTTGCGCGAGACCCTGCGAACCCCCACCTTCCGCTGGCTTTACCTGGCCACCGTGCTGGCCTCGCCTGTGATGTTCATCCCGTTTGCCCATGTGTCGGCCTCGGCGCGTGATCTGGGGCTGGGCGAAGCTTTTGCCGTCGGACTGGTGGGCTTGATTGGCGTGGGCAGTTTGACCGGGCGTTTTGCGATTGGCCTGATGGCCGACCGTTTGGGGCGGGCGCAGACGCTGGTGCTGATGCAGTTGTCCATGGGTGCGTCTTATGTGCTGTGGGGCAGTGCAGGCGGGGAGGGGCTGCTGGTGGTTTTTGCGCTGTGGTTTGGCCTGAGCTACGGCAGCATCGTCTCGCTTTTGCCTGCCATCTGCATGGATTACTTTGGCGGTCGGTCGGTGGCCAGCGTGGTGGGCACGCTTTACAGTGGCGCGGCTTTGGGCAATTTGTTGGGTCCCGTCCTTGCCGGTGCGGCATTTGACTGGAGCGGGCACTATTTTGGCGTGATGGCCGTGTGTGGCTTGCTGTCGCTGAGCGCCACATGGGCGTCGCGGCAGATGCAGCGCAGTGGGCATGCCAGGTTTTAAGCAAAAAAGAAGGATTCCATGCACAACGATTTGCACGCGCTGCGGCGCATCCTCAAAAGTTGCCCCACCATCGCTGTGGTGGGCCTGTCGGCCGAATGGCACCGGCCCAGCTATTTCGCGGGCAAGTACATGCAGTCGCACGGTTTCAAGATCGTGCCGGTCAACCCGCGTTATGCGGGCGGCGAGATCCTCGGTGAAACCTGTTACGCCAGCCTGAACGACATCCCTTTCAAGGTGGACATGGTGGATGTGTTTCGCCGCAGCGAAGACGTGTTGCCGATTGCCGACCAAGCGCTGCAGATTGGCGCACGCTGCCTGTGGCAGCAGCTCGGGGTGGCCAACCCCGAGGCCGACGCCCTGGCCCGGCAGGCGGGTTTGGATTCGGTGAGCAACCGCTGCGTCAAGATCGAACACGCCCGGTTGTTTGGTGGCCTGAATTGGGTGGGCGTGAACACCGGCATCATCTCGGCGCGCCGCATGGTCTGAGGCCCCGCGGCTGAGACACCCGCTTATGCATCGCCCCTTCACTTTTCAGCCCCGAACACCATGACCGACCGCCAATTCCACCCCGAAACCCTGGCCATCCACGCCGGGCAAATTCCCGATGCTGCCACGGGCTCACGCGCACTGCCCATCTACCAAACCAGCAGCTTTGTGTTTGACAGCGCTGAGCACGCAGCGTCGCTGTTCAACCTGCAGACCTTTGGCAATGTGTATTCGCGCTTGAGCAACCCCACGGTGGCGGTGCTCGAAGAGCGTGTGGCCGCGCTCGAAGGCGGACGTGCCGCCGTGGCCAGTGCCTCGGGCATGGCGGCCGAGACCATGGCGCTGATGACCATCCTGCAATCGGGCGACCATGTGGTGGCGGCCGGGGCTTTGTACGGCGGCTCTGTCACGCTGTTGGCAGTGAGCTTGGCCAAGTTCGGCATCGAAACCACCTTTGTGGACGCAACCAAGCCCGAGGCCTTTGCCGCTGCCATGCGCCCCAACACCCGGGCCGTGTATGCCGAGAGCTTGGGCAACCCGAGCATGGTGGTGCTGGACATTGCCGCCGTGGCCGAGGTGGCCCACGCACACGGCGTGCCGCTCATCATCGACAACACCGTGCCCAGCCCGCTGCTGTGCAACCCGCTGGCGCTGGGGGCCGACATCGTGGTGCATTCGGCCACCAAATACCTGGCGGGCCACGGCACCACTTTGGGTGGCGTGGTGGTCGAGGGTGGCAAATTTCCTTGGGACAACGGCAAGTTCCCCGGCATGACCGAGCCCTCACAGGGCTACCACGGCGTGAAGTTTTACGAGACCTTTGGCGACTTTGGCTTTGCCATGCGCTGCCGCATGGAAAGTCTGCGGGTGTTTGGCGCATCACTCAGCCCTATGAGCGCTTGGCAAATTCTGCAGGGCGTCGAAACCCTGCCGCTGCGCATGAGCAAGCACTGCGACAACGCACTGGGGGTGGCCAAATTTTTGCAGGCCGATCCGCGCGTGGCCTGGGTCAACTACCCCGGTTTGCCCGACCACCCCCAGCACACCCTGATGCAGCGCCAGATGCGCGGTGCTTCAGGCTTGCTGTCGTTCGGCGTCAAAGGCGGTTTGGCCCAGGGCGTGACCTTCATCGAGTCCGCCCAGTTCATGAGCCACCTGGTCAACATCGGCGACACCCGCACCCTGATCAGCCACCCGGCCAGCACCACGCACCGCCAGCTCGACGAGGCCCAGCAACTGGCTGCGGGCGTGCCGCCCGACATGGTGCGCATCTCGGTAGGTTTGGAGAATCTGGACGACATCCTGTGGGACATCGACCAGGCGCTGGACAAGGCCAGCCGCTGAAAGCCCGTGTCGGGGCTGAAGCAGCTGGCCTGCGAAAAATCGCAGGCCTTGTCTTTCAGCGCTTCAAGGCCGCAGCTTCGGCGGTGCAATCTTGACGGTCTGACTTCAGGCCTTTGGCTCGGGCGGCCGTAATCTCGGCTTTGGCCAGTTGGGCTTGCGCTTGGAACACGGGGTCGGCCTGCAAGCGGGCCACAGCAGCAGCCCCCACTGTGCGTCCGGCTTCCACGTCACTTTGCCAGTGCACGCCGCACACCATGCGGCTGTCGCCGAAGGCGTGGCCGCGCTGCAGCAAGGCATTGGCTTTGTCGGGGGCCAGGCCCGCCAAGATCAAGCCCCAAGCCCATCCCAGAGCGGCGTGCCCTGAGGGGTAGGCACCATCTTTGGACAGGTGCGCTTCTTCCTTGGGCGAACAGGTGGTTTCACCCAGCTCCGCAAAAGGGCGCTTGCGGTTGTAGTGGTCTTTGGCTTTGTAGGTGGCAAAACCGGCATCCATCAGACTGCGGCGCAGCAGCATGTTCAGGTGGGGCGTGGCTTCTTGCGAGATGGGCATGTCCAGCGCGCACGAGAACACCCCGGCCGCTTCTGGGAACTTCAGGTTCACGTCCTTCAAAGCGTATTCCCAGCGGGGTGTGTTGCGCAGGGCGCGGGTTTGCTGGTGCTGCTGCAGATCGGCCGCATGGCGGGCCGAGCCGGTAGCTGGCGGTGGCGGGACCAGTGCCAGGCTGTCGGGCAGTTCCTTGCGGTCGATGTAGCCGTTCAAGTAGCCCGTGCCCTTGCGAAATTCCCCCACCACTTCAGGCGAGGTCGGGGGCACGGCGGTTTTGACCGGGGCGATTTGGCAGGCGCTGAGCAGGGCTGCAGCGGCCAGTGCGCTCAGGGGCATGGGTCGATTGATCACGGGAGTGTCTCCTTGTTTGTGCTTTGTGACCCGTTGGGTCTTGGGTTCCTCGGCATTTCAGACCGCAGCGGCTTTTGAAATCGTCACCGCAGTGACTTTTTAAGTGGAAGCACTATGCCTTTTCTTGCCTGTTGATTTTATGGAAAGGGAGAAACGCGGCCATCCACAGCACCAAAGTGCCCAGCAAGCCCGCAACCATCGAGCCACCCAACACCCCCAGTTTGAGCTGAAGTTCAAACTGAGGACCGAGACCTGCAAAGGCCAAGCCCCCAATGAACAAACTCATGGTGAAACCGATGCCACACAAAACGCTCACGCCCAAAAGTTGCAACGTTGTTGAATTGGCTGGCGCTTGGGCCAGGCCGCTGCGGACCATCAGGAGTGCCGCACCAAACACCCCGATGGCCTTGCCCGCAATCAGACCGAGGCCGATGCCCAGTGGCACAGGTGACATCAAGGTGCTGAAGCTGACCCCGTTCAGCACCACGCCCGCATTGGTGAAAGCAAACATGGGCAAGACGCCAAAGGCCACCCAGGGGTGCAAGCCGTGCTCGATGTTTTCCAGGGGCGATTGGCGAAGCGGATCGCGCATGGGGATGGCCAGCGCTGTGATGACCCCTGCCAGGGTGGCGTGGACCCCGGACTTGAGCACGAACACCCACATCAGCAGTCCCACCACGATGTAAACATCGACCCGGGTGATGCGCATTCGGTTCAGCACGAAGAGCACCAAGCCGGACAACAGTGCGCCTGCCAGCATGGGCCAAGACAAGTTGGCTGTGTAAAACAAGGCGATCACGACAATCGCCCCCAGGTCATCGATGATGGCCACTGCGGTCAAAAACACCTTGAGCGACAAGGGCACCCGAGAACCCAGCAAAGCGACGATGCCCAAAGCAAAGGCAATGTCGGTCGCTGTCGGAATGGCCCAGCCGCGCAAGGCCGTGCCGTCACCCCAGTTGATGGCGGTGTAAATCAGTGCGGGCATGAGCATGCCCCCCAGTGCCGCCACAGCGGGCAGCAAAAGCTGGCCTGGCCCAGACAGCTCGCCTTCCAGGAACTCCCGTTTGATCTCCAGCCCCACCAAAAAGAAGAAGACCGCCATCCAAAGGTCATTGACCCACAAAACCAGAGGCTTGGACAGCACCAAGGCCTGCTCGCCAATGACCACTTGGCCGGGGGTGTTCAAAAAGGACTGGTAGCCGGCGCCCCAAGGCGAATTGCTGATCAGCAAAGCCGCTAAGGCGGCCAAAGCCAAGACGATGCCTGGGGTCGACTCTTTGCCAAAGAAACGCACGACAGCCGATGGATGAGGGGTCTTCATGGGGTGATTGTCGACAACTCGAGCCGTGGGTACTTATTTCACGGTGCCCCTGTGGGGCCTTGTGGGGTCTGCACTGCACAATAGCGACCTATGTCTTTTTTCAAAAACATCCCTTACGAGTTGGTGCTGGGCTGGCGCTACACCCGTGCAGGCCGCGCCACCCGGCGAAACGGCTTCATTTCTTTCATTTCAGGGGTGTCCATTATGGGCATTGGCCTGGGCGTGGCGGCCCTCATCATTGTGCTGAGCGTGATGAATGGCTTCCAAAAAGAGGTGCGTGACCGCATGCTCGGTGTGGTCTCGCACATTGAGGTCTATGCCGCCGATGGCGCGGCTGTGGCCGATTTGCCTGCCTTATTGGCCCGCCTGAAGGCGCACCCGCAGGTGTTGGGCGCAGCGCCCTTCATCACCGCGCAGGCTTTGCTGGCGCGGGGCGAGGACATGAAGGGCGTGCTGGTGCGTGGCATCGACCCGGCGCTGGAGCCTGAAGTCAGTGACCTCTCGAGCGACACCCAAGCGGGGGCCTTGAAGGGGCTCAAGCCGGGTGAGTTCAGTTTGGTGCTGGGCCGTGACCTGGCCTACAACCTGGGTCTGCAAAGCGGTGACCCTGTGACCTTGGTGTCGCCGTCGGGCCAAGTCACTCCAGCGGGCGTGGTGCCGCGCATGAAGCAAATGGGTGTGGTGGGCACGTTCTCGTCGGGCCACTATGAATACGACTCGGCGCTGGCGCTGATGCACGTCGATGACGCGGCCCGCATGTTCCGGCTCGATGGCCCCAGCGGCGTGCGCCTCAAATTGCGCGATTTGCACCAGGCGCGGGATGTGGCGCGTGACCTGCAATTGGAACTGGGCCCGCAATTCTTCGTGCGCGACTGGACCCAGCAAAACAAGACCTGGTTTGCCGCTGTGCAGGTCGAAAAACGCATGATGTTCATCATCCTCACCCTCATCGTGGCGGTGGCGGCTTTCAACTTGGTCAGCACCTTGGTGATGACGGTGACCGACAAACGCGCCGACATCGCCATCTTGCGCACGCTGGGGGCCAGCCCGCGCAGCATCATGGGCATTTTTGTGGTGCAAGGCGCCACGGTGGGTGTGATTGGCACGATGAGCGGCTTGCTGTTGGGCCTGTTGGTGGCGTTCAACATCGATGTGATCGTGCCCGCGCTGGAAAAACTGTTCAACGCCAGCTTCTTGCCGCGAGACATTTACCTGATCAGCCGCATGCCCAGCGAGCCGCTGGCCAGCGACATCTGGCCCGTGGCCATCATCTCTCTGGTGCTGGCTTTTGTGGCCACGCTTTACCCCAGCTGGCGTGCCAGCCAGGTCAACCCGGCGGAGGCGCTGCGTTATGAATGACACGAAAAACGTGGGCACTGTGCTGCAGGCCCAAGGCCTGACCAAGCGCTTCACCGAGGGGCGCTTGGACGTGACCGTGCTGCAAGGCGTGGACCTGCAAGTGAACGCCGGGGAGACCTTGGCCATTGTGGGTGCTTCCGGCTCGGGCAAAAGCACCTTGCTGCATTTGTTGGGCGGGCTGGACGCACCTACGCAAGGCTCGGTGCAATTGAAGAGCCAACTGCTGTCGGCCTTGAGCGCGGCCGAACAAGGCCAGTGGCGCAACCGCTATTTGGGCTTTGTGTACCAGTTCCACCACTTGCTGCCCGAGTTCAGCGCCTTGGACAACGTGGCCATGCCACTGTGGATTCGACGTCAAGACCGTGCCGAAGCCGCCGCTGTGGCCACGGGCTGGTTGCAGCGCGTGGGCTTGGGTGAGCGCGTGCACCACAGGCCAGCGGAGTTGTCCGGCGGCGAGCGCCAGCGTGTGGCCCTGGCCCGCGCCTTGGTGAACGACCCGGCCTGTGTGCTGGCCGACGAGCCCACGGGCAACCTGGACCGCGAAACGGCTGACGGTGTGTTTGCGCTGATGCTGCAGCTGGCCCGTGAACGCGGGACCGCCTTTGTGGTGGTCACACACGACCAAGCCTTAGCCGCGCGTTGCGACCGGCAGCTGCATTTGGTCAAGGGTGTGCTGCAAGCGCCGGTTTGAATTTCTCAAGCCAGCATGTGGATCGACACGCACTGTCACCTGGACGCGGCCGAGTTTGATGCCGACCGCGACGCGGTGCGCCACACGGCACGGGCTGCAGGTGTGACGCACTGCGTGATCCCTGCGGTGCACGCCGTCCACTGGCCGCAAGTGGCGCAGTTGGCCGAACGGCATGGCGACGCCTACGCCTTGGGCATCCACCCTTTGTATGTGCCGCAGGCGCAAGAAGCGGACCTGCTGGCGCTGGACCACGCCTTGAACGAGCGTCGTGATGACCCGCGCTTGGTCGCCGTGGGTGAGATCGGGCTGGACTTTTTTGTACCCGAGCTGTGCACGCCCCACATGCGCGAGAGGCAATGGTTGTTTTACACCGCGCAACTGACGTTGGCCCAAAAGCATGGTTTGCCCGTGATCTTGCATGTGCGCCGCTCTGCCGACCTCTTGCTCAAAGGCTTGCGCCAGTGCCGCATCTCTTCAGGCATTGCGCACGCCTTCAATGGCAGCGCCCAGCAAGCGCTGGCCTTTGTCGACATGGGTTTTGCCTTGGGCTTTGGCGGTACCTTGACTTACGAGCGCTCTTTGCAGCTGCGTCGCCTGGCCTGCGAGTTGCCCCTGAGCGCTTTGGTGCTGGAGACCGATGCCCCCGATATTCCGCCTCAGTGGCTTTACCAAACCGCAGAGCAGCGGGCACAAGGGGCTGCTCAGGGTCGCAACAGCCCGGCCGAGCTGCCGCGCATCGCGCAGGTGTTGGCTGACTTGCGGGGCATCCCTTTGTCCGACTTGGCCCAAGCCTCCAGCGCCAATGCCTGCCGTGTGCTGCCCAAGCTTGCCCCACGGCCTCTGTAACATCACGCCCCATGATCCGAAAAAAATCCTCT
Source organism: Limnohabitans sp. 15K (assembly GCF_002778285.1). Classification (GTDB taxonomy): domain Bacteria; phylum Pseudomonadota; class Gammaproteobacteria; order Burkholderiales; family Burkholderiaceae_C; genus Limnohabitans_A. The sequence continues at coordinate 875,679 of NZ_NESM01000001.1, read as the reverse complement.
GCGCCCAGCCCCGAACTGCCGGAAGTCAATTTTTCCGAAGACGGTGAGATTCGTTACCTGCATCTGGGCACCGAGTGGATTCAGGGCTCGATGTTTCTGGACCGACCCTTCGACATTGAGCTGGAGTATGTGCAGCGCATGTTTGCTTGGCTCTTGTTCTTTCCGCCTGGTGAGGTCAAGGGTGCGCACGCGATGCAACTGGGTTTGGGTGCCGGCACCATCACCAAGTTTTGCTATAAAAAACTCAAAATGACCTGCACTGCGGTGGAGTTGAACCCTGGCGTGCTGCATGCCTGCCGGGGCTGGTTTCGTTTGCCACCCGACGATGAACGCTTGCGCGTGGTGCTCGCCGATGCGTCGCTGGAAATCCAAAAAGACGAATGGCGCGGCACGGTCGATGCACTCCAAGTGGACTTGTACGACGAAGAAGCCGCAGCCCCGGTGCTGGACACGCCCGATTTTTACCGCCACTGCCGTGAGCTGTTGACCCTCCAAGGCTGCATGACCGTCAACCTGTTTGGCCGTTCGTCCAGTTATGCCGAAAGCGTGGAAAAGATTTGTGCCGCTTTTGGCGAAGACGCCGTCTGGGCTTTTAAGCCCACACGAGAAGGCAATGCCATTGTGTTGGCGCAGCGCACGGCCAGCAGGCCTTCGCGCGAAGACATGGCCCAGTCCGTGGCTGCGTTGCAAGCCCAATGGGGGTGGCCTGCTTCTTTGTGGCCCAAGGTGTTCAAGCCCTTGGTCAAGTGAGTGTTGCGCAGCCCGAAGCCCGTTTGGAATACCAAGACCTAGGGTAAACCATGTGTTTTTGACCTTCAAAACATAGGTGTAACCCACATCCACAAAACCGGATTGTTCACGCAGAATCTCGTCAACTCAAACCAGAGGAGATATCTCGTGAACATCAAGAGTCAGAAAGACTTTTTTTCCGGACTGTTTTACACAGTGACCGGTGCAGCCTTCGCCTACGGGGCCACCAACTACACGGTAGGTACCGGTGCCCGTATGGGGCCTGGCTACTTTCCCTTGTTGCTGGGCATTTTGTTGGCCATCATCGGGGCCTTCGTCATGTTCAAGTCCTTGACGGTCGAGACCCAAGACGGTGACAAGATTGGCTCATGGGCCTGGAAGCCCCTGATTTTCATCATCGCCGGCAACGTTTTGTTCGGCATTTTGTTGGGTGGCCTGCCCAGTTGGGGTCTGCCCGCAATGGGTTTGATCGTGGCGATCTTTGGCACCACCTTGGTGGTCAGCATGGCGGGTGAAACCTTCAAGCTCAAAGAAGTCTTGATTTTGGCAACGATCCTGTCGATCGGCTGTTACGGCGCTTTCGTGTTGCTGCTCAAGCTGCAGTTCCCCGTTTGGCCCACCTTCATCACCGGTTGAGGAGAAATAATTCATGGAACTGTTTGACAACCTTGCACTCGGTTTTGGGGTGGCATTCACCTTTCAAAACCTGATTTACGCGTTCATTGGCTGCTTGTTGGGCACCTTGATTGGCGTGCTCCCCGGTGTCGGCCCTGTGGCCACCATCGCCATGCTCTTGCCCGCTACCTATGCGCTGCCCCCTGTGGCTGCGCTGATCATGTTGGCCGGTATTTACTACGGCGCGCAATACGGTGGCTCGACCACCGCGATTTTGGTCAACTTGCCCGGCGAAGCTTCGTCGGTCGTGACCATGATCGACGGTTACCAGATGGCCCGAAAAGGTCGTGCGGGTCCCGCTTTGGCGGCAGCTGGTTTGGGCTCGTTCTTCGCCGGTTGCGTCGGCACCTTGATCTTGGCGGCTTTCGCAGGCCCCTTGACCGAAGTGGCTTTCAAGTTCGGTCCTGCTGAATACTTCTCCTTGATGGTCTTGGGCCTCATTGGTGCGGTTGTGCTGGCATCGGGCTCCCTGATCAAAGCGGTCGGCATGATCGTGTTGGGCTTGTTGATGGGCCTGATCGGCACGGACGTGAACTCCGGCGTGGCGCGTTTCAGCTTCGACATTCCTGAGTTGACCGACGGCGTCGGCTTCATCGTGATCGCCATGGGCGTGTTCGGTTATGGCGAGATCATCTCCAACCTGTCCAAGCCTGAAGAAGACCGCGAAGTCTTCACGGCCAAAGTGACGGGTTTGCTGCCTACCGGAGAAGACTTCAAGCGCATGATTCCCGCTGTATTGCGCGGTACTTTCTTGGGTTCTGCTTTGGGCATCTTGCCTGGCGGCGGCGCACTGTTGGCGGCTTTTGCGGCTTACACCATTGAAAAGAAAACCAAGTTGCAGCCTGGTGAAGTGCCTTTCGGTCAAGGCAACATCCGCGGTGTGGCGTCGCCTGAGTCGGCCAACAACTCGGCTTCGCAAACTTCCTTCATTCCTTTGCTGACGCTGGGCATTCCACCCAACGCCGTGATGGCTTTGATGGTCGGTGCGATGACAATCCATAACATCCAGCCCGGCCCTCAGGTCATGACGAGCAACCCCGAGTTGTTCTGGGGCTTGATCGCTTCGATGTGGATCGGTAACGCCATGCTCATCATCTTGAACCTGCCTTTGATTGGCATCTGGATCAAGTTGCTGTCGGTGCCTTACCGTTGGTTGTTCCCCGCCATCGTGTTGTTCTGTGCGATCGGTGTGTATTCGACCAACAACAACACCTTCGACATCTGGATGGTGGCCATGTTTGGTGTGATTGGTTACGGCTTCATCAAGCTGGGCATGGAACCTGCGCCTTTGTTGCTGGGTTTCATCTTGGGCCCGATGATGGAAGAAAACCTGCGCCGTGCCATGCTGTTGTCACGCGGTGACTGGAGCGTGTTTGTGACGCGTCCCTTGTCGGCCAGCTTGTTGGCAGCGGCGGTGGTTCTGTTGATCATTGTGACCTTGCCATCCATCAAGTCCAAGCGCGAAGAAGCTTTCGTCGAAGACTGATCGGCGCAGCTCTCAACGCATCCAACGGCCTCTTCGGGGGCCGTTTTCCTTGGTGCGGCCAAGACCGTTGTCACCCGTGAGCGGTTCATGGCGGGCTGCTCTGCCAAAATCTCCGGTTGAATCCATGGCGCTTGAGTGAAAGCGAGAAAAAATGAACAAACGACACCTGATGCAAGCTTTGTGCTGGCTGTTTGCCAGCGTGGGGGCCTTCAGCCCTGCACAAGCCCAGACTTATCCGACCAAGCCTGTGCGCTTGATCGTGCCCTTTCCCGCAGGCGGAGCAACCGACTTGTTTGCGCGGACTTTGTCGCAAAAGCTCAGCGAAAAAATGGGCACAACGTTGGTGGTTGAAAACCGCCCCGGCGCAGGCGGCACCTTGGGCTCAGACTTGGTGGCCAAGGCCCAAGCCGATGGCTACACCTTGCTGCTGGCGACCTCGAGTACACACTCGATTGGCCCCAACCTCAACCCCCGCATGCCCTATGACGCGGTGAAAGACTTCACGCCCATCAGCCAGGTGGGCAACGCACCCAGCATCATGCTAGTGCCCAACAGCTCTCCCGCCAAAACCATCAAGGAATGGATCGACTACGCCAAGAAGAACCCGGGGCGTTTGAACTACGCCTCGAGCGGCAATGGCACCATCGTGCAATTGACAGCTGAACTGTTCAAAGCGCAAGCCGAGTTGTTTGTCGTTCACATTCCCTACAAAGGCACGGCCCTGGCCATTCCCGATCTGGTCAGCGGCAAGGTGGATGTGCTGTTTGACAGCTTGCCTACAGGCTTGCCCCATGTGCGCGACGGCCGTTTGCGTGCTTTGGGTGTGACCACCCTCAAGCCGACAGCCCTGGCGCCCGGCGTGCCACCGATTGCCGATGTGTTGCCCGGCTACGAATCCAACACTTGGTTTGGCCTGTTTGGACCCAAAGGTTTGCCTGCGGATGTGGTGAGCCGCGTCAACACCGCCGCCAACCAGGTGCTGCAAGACCCTGAAGTCATTGACAAGCTGCAACGCTTTGGCATTGAGCCTGTGGGGGGAACACCCGTCCAATTTGGCAACATGCTGGCCAAAGAGTCGGCCAAATGGAAAAAAACCATCACTGAACGCAAGATCACATTGGATTGACATGAACTTCGATTACCAGTTTCCCTACACCAGCACCCGCTTGCCCCTGTTTGCACGCAATGTGGTGTCCACCTCGCACCCACTGGCCGCGCAAGCTGGCTTGCGCATGATGCTCAAGGGTGGCAATGCGGTGGACGCCGCCATCGCCGCTGCCGCCGTCATCACCCTGACCGAGCCCGTGAGCTGCGGTTTGGGTTCGGACGCCTTCGCCATCCTCTGGGACGGCAAAGAGCTGCATGGCCTCAACTCGTCTGGCCCGGCCCCTGCCACCTGGACCCCCGAATACTTTCACCGCAAATACGGTGCTGAGACCAAAACACCGCCCAAGCGCGGTTTTGACTCGGTCACTGTGCCGGGTGCCGTGGCCGGTTGGGTGGCCCTGAGCGACCGATTTGGCAAGCTGCCCTTTGCCGACTTGATGGAGCCCGCCATTGAGGTGGCTGAGCGTGGTTATTTGATCCCGGTGGTGGTGCAGCAAAAATGGGCTGCTGCCACACCCGAGCTGCAGTCGCAGCCCGGTTTTGCACAAAGCTTTTTGCCATGGGGCCGTGCGCCGCAAGTGGGCGAGTTGTTCCAGTTCAAGAACGCGGCGCGAGGCCTCAGGGCCATTGCCGCCACCAAAGGCCAAGCGCTTTATGGCGGCGAGATCGCCGAAGCCATTGAAAAGTTCGCCAAAGAAAACGGCGGCAGCATCACCGCCAAAGACCTGGCCGACTTCAAGCCCGAGTGGGTCAAGCCCATGGCGCAAGACTACCGGGGCTACACCCTGCACGAGATCCCACCCAACGGCCAAGGCATCGCCGCGCTCATCGCCTTGGGCATCTTGTCTAACTTCGACATGGCCAGCCACAAAGTGGACAGCGCAGATTCGCAGCACCTGCAGATCGAGGCCATGAAACTCGCCTTTGCCGACACTTACCGCTACGTGGCCGATCCGCGCTTCATGGAGCTGCCGCCCGAGCAAATGCTGGACCCGGCTTATCTCGCCAGCCGCGCCAAGCTGATCGACATGAAAAAGGCGCAAGACTTCAAGGCCGGCAATCCGGTCAAGGGCGGCACGATTTACCTCACGGCCGCCGATGAAAACGGCATGATGATCAGTTTCATCCAGAGCAACTACATGGGCTTTGGTTCCGGTGTGGTGGAACCCACTTACGGCATCAGTTTGCAAAACCGCGGTCATGGCTTCAGCACCGACCTGCAAGGCCAAAACCCCGCCAACCTGGTCCTGCCGGGCAAGCGTCCCTTCCAGACCATCATTCCGGCCTTTGTCACCAAAGACGGCCAGCCGGTCATGAGCTACGGCGTGATGGGCGGCAACATGCAGCCTCAAGGCCACATGCAAACCCTGGTCCGCATGCTTGACTACGGCCAGAACCCTCAAGCGGCTTGCGATGCGCCGCGCTGGCGCTTCAACACGGGTCTGAACATCAACGTTGAAGCTGCGATGAATGGCGGCACCGTGCAAGAGTTGATCGCCCGTGGCCACCAGCTCGACATCATCAACGACTCGTACCAAGACTTTGGTGCAGGCCAGTTCATCTGGCGCATGGGTGATCCAGGTGTGGAGGGCTACCAAGCCGCCAGCGACCCGCGCCGCGATGGCCAGGCCGTGGGCTTTTGATGACGACTGCGCGATCGCCTCAAGTCACGGCCGGCCTGCTCTTGGCCGTGGCTGGATCGATCGCTTTTTCGGGCAAAGCCATCATCGTCAAGCTGGCTTACCGCTACGGCGTGGATGCCGTCACGCTGGTCATGTTGCGCATGCTGTTTGCGTTGCCCCTGTTTTTGCTCATGGCCTGGTGGGCTGGGCGCGGCAAGCCGCGCATCGCCGGGCGTGACTGGTTGGGCATTGTGGGGCTGGGCTTTTGTGGTTATTACTTGGCTTCGTTCCTCGATTTTTGGGGACTGGAATACATCAGCGCGTCACTGGAACGCTTGATTCTTTACCTCAACCCCACGCTGGTGCTGGTGCTGGGCTGGTTGTTGTACGGCCGCAAAATCAGCTACCGCCAAGGGGTTGGCATGCTCATCAGTTATGCCGGCGTGTTGCTGGTGTTTGGCCACGAGGCGGCATTGGACGGCAAGAACGCCGCACTGGGCGCAGCGCTGGTGCTGGCCAGCGCCGTCAGTTATGCGCTTTACCTCAGCTACAGCGGCCAGATGGTGCAGCGTTTGGGGTCTTTGCGTTTGGCGGGCTGGGCCACTTCGGTGGCTTGTGTGTTTTGCATTGCCCAGTTTGCGATACTGCGCCCACTGGAAACGGCACAGGTGGCCGAACCCGTGCTTTGGTTGTCCTTGCTCAATGCCACCGCTTGCACCGCTGTGCCCGTGGTGCTGGTCATGATGGCGATCGAGCGCATCGGTGCCGGATTGACGGCTCAAACGGGCATGATTGGCCCCATGTCCACGCTGTTCATGGGCGTTTTCATTTTGGGCGAACCTTTTAATGTGTGGATTGTGGGCGGCACCGTGTTGGTGCTGTCGGGCGTTTTCTGGGTGACACGTTCACCCAAAGTTTGAAATTAACTGGAGAAAAAAATGGATCTGGGTATCAAAGGCAAATGGGCATTGGTGGGTGGCGCGAGCAAAGGCTTGGGCTGGGGTTGCGCACGGGCTTTGGCCCTTGAAGGCGTGAACGTGGTCATGGTGGCGCGCGGCGCCGAAGTGCTGAACAAAGCCGTGGACGACTTGCGTGCAGAAACCGCTGGTCAAGTGCAATTGATCGCCGTAGCGCAAGACATCACCAGCGAAGCTGGCCGCGAAGCAATCTGGAACGTGGCGGGTGGCCCCGGCAAAGACTACGACATCGTGGTCACCAACGCAGGTGGCCCACCCCCAGGCGACTTCCGCGACTGGGACCGCGAGGCCTGGATCAAGGCCATCGACGCCAACATGCTCACACCCATCGAGCTGATCAAAGCCACGGTGGACGGCATGGCCGCTCGCGGTTTTGGCCGCATTGTGAACATCACCTCCAGTTCGGTGAAGTCCCCCATCGACGTTTTGGGCTTGTCTAATGGCGCCCGCAGTGGCCTGACTGGTTTTGTGGCCGGCACATCGCGCAGCAAGATTGCGGGCCAGGGCGTCACCATCAACAACCTGCTGCCCGGCAAGTTCGACACCGACCGCATCCGCTCCACGCTGCCCGCGATGGCGCAAAAGCAGGGCAAGACGGTGGAAGAAATGCGCGCCATCCAGCAAGCGCAAATCCCGGCTGGGCGCTACGGCAACCCGCAAGAGTTTGGGGCGATCTGCGCCTTCTTGTGCAGCCAGCACGCGGCCTACATGACAGGCCAAAACGTGCTGGCCGATGGTGGGGCTTATCCGGGCACGTATTGACTCTGGGCAGTGGGGCTCAATGCAGCTTCACTGTTGGGTTGGTTTGTTTGGTGATCAGGCGTGACAGGGTAAAGAGTGTGGTTTTGATGAGGCCGTGAATGGCCAGCTCATGCAATTTGTACAAAGACATGTACATGAGCTTGGCAAAATAACCTTCGATCATCAAACTCTTGCCTGTCAAGCCGCCCATCATGTTGCCAACCGTGCTGAACTTGCCCAGCGACACCAGCGAGCCAAAGTCTCTGTAGCGGTAAGCTTGAAGCGGCTGATGGGCCATGCGGCGTTTGATTTGCTGCAACATGTGCGAAGCCTGTTGATGCGCTGCTTGCGCACGCGGCGGCACAAAGCCAGCCCGTCCGCCATCGGCATCGGAGCAGGGGCAAGCGGCGCAATCACCCAAAGCAAATACATCGGGGTCGCGCGTGGTTTGCAGGGTATCGAAGACGACCAACTGGTTGATGCGGTTGGTTTCAAGACCGCTGAAGTCTTTCAAAAAATCAGGGGCTTTCACGCCTGCGGCCCACACCACCAGCTCAGATTCGATCTCGCGTCCATCGGCCAAGCGAATGCCGGTGGGCGTGACCTCCATCACCTTGGAACTGGTGAGTACTTGGACACCCAAATGGGAGATGAGTTTCTCTGTGGCTTGGGACATGCGAGGCTGTAAAGCCGGCAAGATTCGATCGGCCGCCTCGATCAAGCTGACTTTGATGTCCTTGTCCACATCAATACGGTCCAAGCCAAATGCCACCACCTCGCGCGTGGTGCGGTGCAGTTCTGCGGCCAACTCGACGCCCGTGGCGCCCGCGCCGATGATGGCCACATGCAATTGACGTTTGTGGATGACATCCAACTGGTTGTGCGCGCGGATACACGCATTGACCATCTTGGAATGAAATGACTTGGCGTCGTGTTGCGTTTCCAACTTCAGGGCGTATTCTTTGACGCCCTGGGTGCCAAAGTCGTTGCTCAAGCTGCCGATGCAAATCACCAGCGTGTCGTAGCTGATCCGCTGGGTGGGTGTGACAGCGACGCCAGCCTCATCCAAATAAGGTGCGAGCTCAATGGTTTTTTGAGACCGGTCAAGTCCCGTGAGCTCACCGATGCGAAAAGTAAAGTGATGCCAATGGGCTTGGGCCATGTAATCCACTTCGTGGTCGCCCAGGTCCATGCTGCCCGATGCAATTTCATGCAGTTTGGGTTTCCAAATGTGCGTGCGGTTTTTGTCGACCAAGGTGACAAGTGCACGCTTGTTGCGGCCATAGGCGTGCCCCAACCGGGTCGCGAGTTCCAGACCCCCAGCGCCGCCACCCACTATGACGATTTTGTGTTGTTTGTTCATCGTTCAGCCCGCGTTTTAGCTATCAGTTCAGTTCGCCCATTCAAACGCTGCAAAGCCATCGCTAAGAAACATTCAATGAAAAATAGTTTCTATCATTTTGAGTGAAAAAACAAAGGCAATGCCTGGGGTGTCCAGAATTTCTATGAAAACGGGAAAGAACGTGTTGACAGATGGTGGGGCATAAACCGGCACGTTTTGATGTTGTTCAATGGCCGGGTCTGAAGTGCTGCAATGGCTGATGGGCCATTTCGGCTGGTTTGTCTCTGTATTGCAGAGTCACTAAGAGTTAGATGTTCGAGGGTCTTCTTTAGGCTGTAAGCAGACCATCGCGGCGAACATGTGACCAGCAATAGACGGCTCATTTTGGACATTTGAAAGCGAGCGAACCCTCATCCTCACAAGGTGAGTTAAAGCGGCATAGCCCTGTTACGCGATGCTTACGCGCGGCTCGCTATGTAGTCCTGCACCACGGAGCAATTCCAGCGCCGAAGGCGTGCGACTGAACACACCCAACGATCGGCGAGTATTTTTCCAGCCTGTGGGTTCGAAGATGAGGTGTTGTTAGCAGCATGGACTTGCTCCTTGATGCCTATATGCAGTGGTTTCATATAGGTTCATACCTGTTGGCTGGGCGTTTTTTCTCAGCAGGGTAGGTTGGTGCAATCGATCACCCAATGTAAATTTTGAACTTTTATCGCCATCAAATGCGAATGATTCGCATTTGATATATACTTTATTTCGGTTTACGGTAAGTCCCAAAACCGCCCCACCTTCAGTGGAATGTAGTGGGAGCTCTCCATACAGCCAGCCATTCGCATCGAGCACCGCTCGGTTGGTGATAGCCAGCCATTGAAGACGACGGCAAACACCGTTTGTCATTTTTCGCTTTTCTCAATGGAATTACATCACCATGAATCAAATAAACAAGCACGCACAGCAACCGGCCACATTCCTGCCCCTCGCCGCGCTGATGCTCCTCGGTTCACTTGGCACTGTGCAGCAAGCCCAGGCGCAGGAAGCTGGCGAGAAAACCCTCAAAACCGTCACAGTCAAAGACAAACTGGAATCGCCCACGGCGTCCAAAGAAGGTCTGCTGGTCAAGAAAAGCGGCATCGCCAAAGGCGATCAAGCATTGAAAGACATTCCACAGACCGTCACCGTCATGACGGAAAAACTCATGAGCGATCGCAACCTGGACGATTTGCGTGAGGTCCTCAAAACCACCTCAGGCGTGACCTTTTTGGCGGGCGAAACCGGTGAAGAAGACGTGCGCATGCGTGGTTTTTCGCTCCAGCAAGCTGGCGACATTTACGTGGACGGCCTGCGCGACGCGCCCCTGATAGAACGCGACACCTTCAACCTGGACCGGGTGGAAGTGCTCAAGGGTTCTGCCTCCATGCTGTTTGGCAAAGGCTCCACAGGCGGCGTGGTCAATCAGGTCAACAAACAACCGTTCCTCATGGATCAAAACGAGGTCAACGTCACCGTGGGCAACGGCAATTCGCGTCGCATCACGGGCGACTTCAACAAACAAACTGGCGAAGACTCGGCCCTGCGCATCAACGCCATGGCCCACAAAGCCGACAACTGGGGTGCTTCTGTTGACAAGAAAGGCGCTGCCCTGGGTTACCGCTGGGGGGGCGGCGGGCGTGACGAGTTCACGGCCAGCCTTTATCACCTGGAAACCGATGGCCGCCCTTTGTACAGCCATCCATGGATGGTGGACAACGGCACCACTGTGAATGCGGGACCGCGCAACGGGGGGGCAAACACGACAGGCACACTGGTGCCAGTTCTGGACGCGAAGAATTTCTATGGCATGGCCAGTGACCACCTGCGCACAGAAACCACTTACGGCACCCTCGCGCACAAACACCGGTTTGACCAGGACAGCGAACTCAAGACCACGGTCCGCATGGGCCGTTACAGCCGCGACCTGCTGGGGACTCAGGTGGGTTTCAAAAACCTGACCACACTTTCGGGATTGGACGGCAACACCGTTCTGAGCCGCAATCCCAAAGCCCGCTATGGCGACAGCGATGTCTTGCAGGCGCAAAGCGACTACTCAAGCAAGTTCCAATGGCTGGGCCGTCAGCACAGCCTGATCACCGGGCTCGATTACAACCACGAACAAGCGCGTCGCAACAACAGCGCAACCACAGGACTGCCCACGCCCTATGCGGAAACCCATGTGGGCACGCCCAACAACGGGCTGGGCATCAACGACAACCGCATCCTGGTGCCCACCATGTCGTTCAAATCCGAGAACCTGGGGGTTTATGCGCAAGACACGGTGCAGCTGACCGATGAAGTCAAACTGCAAGGCGGTTTGCGCGTGGAGCATTTTTCGACGAACTACACCGACGCACAAGGCTATCGCGTGGGCTTGGACAAAACACTGGCCAGCCCCCGCGTGGGCGCACTGTGGCAACCCAACCCCAGCACCACCTACTACACCTCCTGGGGCACCTCGTACAACACCTCGGGCGACACCTACCTGTATGGCGTTGGAACGCAGTTGAGCCCCACCATCACCCAAAACGGGAACACCGTGGCCAATGCCAACTTGACCACCCTCAACACAGCGCCCGAGCAAAGCCGCAACCTTGAAGTCGGTGGCAAGTGGGAGCTGTTTGAGGGTAAATCCCTGCTGGGTCTGGCCTTGTTCCATTCCGAAAAATACAACGAACGCAACACCGACGTGGACTCGGCCACCAACCAGTACCTGTTGTCCGGCAAACGCCATGCCACGGGCATGGAGTTCAACTTTGCAGGTCGCCTCTCGGCGGCGTGGGAGATGTTCTACAACCACACCTGGATTCCAACGGCACGCATCGACGTGAGCAGCGCCACCGGCAACATGAAGCAAGGCGACCGCCCTGGCTTGACCCCCGAACACAGCGCCAGTCTGTGGAATACCTACCGTGTGGCACCGATGTGGCGCGTGGGTGCCGGTGTGAACTACCGTGGCAAACAGACCCCCTTGATCAATTCCACCATCACCACAGCGGCGTTCACCACGGTGGATGCCATGGTCGAGCACACCCTGTCGGAAAACACGGTGCTCAAGCTCAACGTCTCCAATCTGACGAACAAGCTCTACATCGACCAGGTTTATTCGTCCTTCTACATTCCTGGCGCACCGCGTCGCATCGAGCTGAGTCTCAAGGCCCTGTTCTAAGGTCACCCCATGTTGCTGCAACTCAAAAACCTGTTGACCCCGGAGGAGCTTCGCACCGCACAGTCCTTGCTGGGCGAGGATGCCCCCTGGATCGATGGGCGCAGCAGCGCGGGCGGGCAAGCCGTCACGCAAAAGAACAACCAGCAACTGTCGCAAGGCAGCGCTGCGGCGCACACGCTGCAAGTGCTGATCCTGGGCGCACTTCAGCGTGACCCCTTGTTCTTATCAGCAGCGCTGCCACGCCGGATTTTCAACCCGCTCTTCAACCGCTACAGCGGTGAGAGCAACTTTTACGGCCCGCACGTCGATGGTGCCGTGCTGCGTTCAGGCGCGACCCAGGAATGGGTGCGCACCGACGTGTCGTGCACCGTGTTCCTGTCCGATCCTGCGGACTATGAAGGCGGTGAATTGCAGGTGCAAGACACGGATGGCCATCGGGGCATCAAGCTCGCAGCGGGTGACGCCGTGCTCTACCCAGGCACCAGCGTGCACCAGGTCACGCCCGTCACCCAAGGCACGCGCGTGGCCAGCTTCTTCTGGATCGAAAGCATGGTGCGCTCAGGCGAACAGCGCCGCATTTTGTTTGACCTTGACATGAACCTGCTCAAGCTGCGCGCGCAACTGGGCGAGACCGCAGAGACCACCGCCCTGACCGGGGTCTATCACAACCTGCTGCGCCAGTGGGCCAACACCTGAGCCCCTTGGCCATGACCACGCCCATCGTCACTCTGCAAGACCACGAACACGCTGCACAAGCGGTGATGTCAGCGTCTGCCTGGGCTTACTTCAGCGGTGGTGCGGCCGACGAAATCAGCCTGCGCCGCAATGTCCTGGCCTGGCAAAGCCAGGGGCTGGCGCCCCGTGTGCTGCAAGACCTGCGCGGCGGTCACACCCGTTGCAACTTGCTGGGCAAGACATGGCCCATGCCCTTGCTGGTCGCCCCCATGGCCCATCAACGCTGGGCGCATCACGAAGGTGAATCGGGCATGGCACTGGCAGCTGCTGCACAGGGTTGTGGCTTTGTGCTTTCGCACCAAACCAACACCCCGTTGAATAAAGTCGCCTCTTTGATCGCTTCAGAAAAAGACCGTGGCCCGCTCTGGTTTCAGCTGTACTGGCTGACAGACCGAGGCGCCATGCGCGATTTGCTCCAGCAAGTCGAGTCCGCAGGCTACGAAGCTCTTGTCCTCACGGTGGATGCGCCGGTGCATGGTGTGCGCGACCGCGAACGCCACCACGGCATGGCCTTGCCAGAGGGCATCCAAACCCCGCACTGGCCTGCCCCCCTAAACATCCTCGCTGCCAGCCATACCGCTAAGGTGGGCCTTTGCGCAGGCTTGGCAGCTGTCGCCCCCACTTGGGCAGATGTGCAATGGCTGATCGGCCAGACCCGATTGCCCGTGCTGCTCAAGGGCATCACCCACCCCGAAGATGCCCGCCAAGCCATGGCCATCGGCGCTTCCGGCGTGGTCGTGAGCAACCATGGTGGCCGCGTCCTCGACACCCTGCCCGCCACGGCCGAACTGCTCCCCGCCATTGTCGACGTCGTGCACAGCCAACCCCATGGCGGCGCCGTGTTGGTGGACGGTGGCATCCGCCGTGGCACCGATGTGTTCAAAGCTTTGGCCCTGGGCGCGGATGCCGCATTGATCGGACGCCCCGCGCTGTATGGGCTGGCCCATGCCGGGGCCCGGGGTGCGGCCCATGTGCTGCGGCTGTTGCGCGATGAATTTGAAATGACCCTGGCCTTGTGTGGCTGCCCGACCCCGCAGGCCATCCACCGGGGCCATCTGCAAGCGCTCGATCCCCTTTGAACATGCCAGACATGCCTTTGACGTCCAAGCTACCAAGCCCTTTGCCCCATCACAAGCACCGAACCTTGCGTGTGACTGCTGCGGTTTTGCTGGGCCATGGCAGTGTGATCTGGCTGGCCAGCACCGGACTGCTGGGCACGGTAGCCCCCGGAGGCGACACCGAACAAACCATCATGGCCAGCGTGGTCATGGAAATGCCCGTACCGCCCAACCCGGTGACGCAGTCCGTGCTGCCCAAAGCGCCGCCCCAAGCGCGCACGCCAACACCACCGCAAGTCACTCCTGCGTTGATTCCAACGCCCGTCGCGGTTCCGGTCACGACCCCAGCCACAAACAGCACCACTGCACCCGCCTTGCCTGCTTCTGCACCTGCTGCAACTGCAACTGCCACAGGCAACCCACGTCCCGCCCCACCCACCGCAACTGCGGCCGTGGTCTTGCCGTCCAGTGATGCGGACTACCTCAACAACCCCACACCCACCTATCCGAGCATGAGCCGCCGCATGGGCGAGCAAGGCACGGTGCTTGTGCGCGCGTTCATCAACACCGAAGGCCGCGCAGAGAAAGCGGAAATCCGGACTTCCAGCGGTTACAGCCGCCTGGACGACGCGGCGCTCGCCACCGTTCAACGCTGGCGTTATGTGCCCGGCAAACGCGCTGGCGTTGCCGAAGCCATGTGGTTCAACGTCCCGATCCGTTTCTTGTTGGACTGATCCGGTTCCTCATTCACTTTTCAGGAGAATTTTTCATGCCCACTTCTTTCGGTCTGTCCCACATCTGGACCCAAGGTGACGCCGTCACCCGCTTGCTCCTCATCGCCTTGGTGGGCATGTCGGTCATCAGCTGGATCGTCATCGTGCTCAAGGCGCTGGACGTCTGGAAGCACAAACAAAGCGCCTTGGGCAGCGAACAGTTCTGGCACACCACCAGTCTGGCCGAAGGCTTGGCCGTGCTCAGCCAACGCCCGGAGAACATGTTCCACACCCTGGCCCAAGTGGGGCAAGAGGCCACCGAACACCACCAGGCGGCACAAAAACAGTTGCACGACCGTCTGGACATCAGCGACTGGGTCACGCGCAGTCTGCGCAACTGTATTGACGACAACACCAGCCGCCTGCAAAACGGCCTGGCCATCCTGGCGTCCATTGGGTCTACCGCGCCATTTGTGGGTTTGTTCGGCACGGTCTGGGGCATCTACCACGCGCTGGTGTCCATTGGTGCCAACGGCAATGCCAGCATCGACGCCATTGCAGGACCGATCGGCGAGACCCTCATCATGACCGCGATGGGCCTGGCCGTAGCGATTCCCGCCGTGCTGGGCTACAACGCTTTGGTGCGCGGCAACAAATTCATCATTGCCCGCATGAACCGCTTTGCGCACGACCTGCACGCCTACTATGTGACCGGCACCCGCGTCACCCACAGCGGAGTCCAACATGTCGTTTGAAGCCAGCGAAGAACAAGATGAGGTGATGAGCGAGATCAACATGACGCCCTTGGTGGACATCATGTTGGTCCTGCTGATCATTTTCATGATCACCATCCCGGTGGTGCAACATGCCGTCAAGGTCGAGCTGCCGCGCGCCAGCAGCAGCCGCGACAAAACGCCCCCCGAAAATCTGCAACTGGCGGTGGATGCACAAGGCCAGTTCTTCCTGGGCAAGCAAGCCATTGCGGCGGACGCGCTGGAAGCTGCACTGCGGCAACAAGCCAGCAAAGAGCCCCAACCTCAGCTGTACATCCGGGGTGACAAAAAAGTGCCGTATGAATACGTGGCCGAAGCCATGACCGCTGCCCAGCGTGCCGGACTGCTCAAGATTGGTTTTGTCACCGAAGGCAAACGACCATGAGCCACAGCCATGACGACCAAGCCCACACGGACAAGCTGGTGCAGTCCGTGCCGATTCAGGGCAGCAGTTCCCCAAGCGGCCCGCGCATCGTGGACAGCAGTGATCTGCTGGCGGGTCATTCGTCACTGCTCATCCGGCATTTAGCCGAGGTTTACCGATTGCAAACTACTCGGCAAGGGAAATTGATTTTGACCAAGTAGGTGAAGTCAGATACTTTCCTTTACTCACAAAATACTTGTCGCAGAGCCATTGCCTAATACCTATTCAGAAATCAGCTACTTTCAATGTTAAATGTTGTAGGGCGGCTATGGGTCGTTAGTACCCGGTCGCACCCATATAAAGCGGACCGTCATCACCTTGAAGCGATCCAGAGCTTTGCAAGTGTCAGCTGGTCACCTGAAACCGGTCAGCGGACCTAATATTGACGACTGAATTTGAGTGACTGCTTCTGGCAGAAAGCTAACAAGTGACTGCGGGACACGACCGGCAGCTACCGCTGCAAAAGAGTCTTTTATGACCTTGTGGCTTACTGCCTGGCCGACACCACAATTCCGCCCACAATCAGCCCAAACGCCGCAACGTGGTAAAGATGCGGCAGCTCACCCAAAAACGCTGCAGACAACACCGCCGCAAACAGCGGCGTGAGGTTGGCAAAAAAGCCTGCTACTGCTGGGCCCGCTTGCTGGATGCCCAGCCCCCAGCAGCGGTAGGCCAGCACGGCTGGGCCCACAGCCACAAAGGCCAGCGTGGCAATCAGCGGCCAGCCCCACACGATGTGGGCGTCGGCGAAGGTCCACTCCAGCCCGGCAAACAGGCCCGACCAGGCCAAACCGAACACCACTTGCCCCAACAAAAAGGCTGCCCAGTCGCTTCGGATGGCTTCGGGCTCGTCACGGCGTGTGAGCAGCCAGCTGTAGAAAGACCAGCATGCCGTGGCCAGCAGGACGTACATGTCACCCGCCACCAGACGCACGGCCATCAGTTCAGCCCATTGACCGCGCGAGAGCACCACCAGCACGCCGCTGATGGACAGCAGCGCGCCCAGCACTTGCATGCGCCGCACCGGCGCTTTGAAAAACAAGGCACCGATGATGAGCATCCAAAACGGCCCGCTGGCGGCCACCAGCGTCACGTTCAGCGGGGTCGAGGTTTGCAGTGCCAGATATTGCAATGCGTTGTAGCAGCCCACGCCCAGCAAACTGAGCAGGGCAAAGCGTTTCCAATGCGACCACAGGCCGCTGCTCGGGCGCAGCACCTTCCAGGCCAGCGGCAGCAAAATGAACAAGGCCACAAACCAGCGCAAAAAATTGAGCGTGACCGGGGGCACCAAATCGGTGACCAAGCGGCCGACGACCGCATTGCCCGCCCACATGAGCGGCGGCACCGTCAGCAGCAAGGCGGTGAGGGGGGAGAGTTTTTGAGACATGCGGCACTGTATCGGCATTCGGGTTTTCCCGCTGTCGCGGAGCTGTCCCCACCCGTGACGACGGCATCAGAATCGTGGCAAAGTCACGCATCGTTTGTATTTATCCCTTCAGGAGAGTTCCCATGAGCCTTGCAGTCCAGATCGACCAACACGGCGGTCCCGAAGTCATGAAACTGGTCGACGTGACCGTGGGTGAGCCCGGCGCTGGCGAGATCCGCATTCGCCACAAAGCCATTGGCCTGAACTTCATCGACGTGTACCAGCGCAGCGGTCTGTACCAGCTGCCCATGCCACTCAAGATGGGCATGGAAGGCTCGGGCGTGATCGAAGCCGTGGGCGAGGGCGTCACGCACCTCAAGGTGGGTGACCGTGCAGCCTACGCCAGCCAGCCGCCCGGCAGCTACTGTGAAGTGCGTGTGATGCCCGCCAAGTGCGTGTGCAAGCTGCCCGATGCGATCTCGTTCGAGACGGGCGCGGCCATGATGCTCAAGGGCCTGACAGCGCAGTATTTGCTCAAGCGCACACTGCCCCAAGGCGGCCTGAAAGCGGGTGACTTTGTGCTCTTCCACGCCGCAGCAGGTGGTGTGGGCCTGATCGCTTGCCAGTGGGCCAAGGCGCTGGGCTTGCGCTTGATCGGCACGGCGGGCAGCGACGCCAAGTGCGCGCTGGCGCTGGCCAACGGTGCGGAGTTTTGCATCAACTATTCGACCGACGACTTCCAGGCCAAGGTCAAAGAGATCACGGGCGGCAAGGGCGTCAAAGTGGTTTACGACTCGGTGGGCAAAGACACCTGGGACAAGTCGCTCGACTGCCTGGCCCCGTTTGGCCTGATGGCCAGCTTTGGCAATGCATCGGGCCCTGTCGCTCCATTTGCTCCGGGCATCCTGGGCCCCAAGGGCTCGGTGTATGTGACGCGCCAGACTTTGTTCAGCCACATCACCACGCGCGAGAGCACACAAGAGATGGCCGATGATTTGTTCGAGGCCGTGACGAGCGGCAAGGTCAAGATCCACATCGACCAGACCTTCCCGCTGGCCAACGTGCAGGATGCGCACATTGCCCTGGAGGCCCGCAAAACCACAGGCTGCACCGTCATCACTTTGTGATCGGGGCCGGGGCGTTGTAGGTGCAGCGCCCTGTTTTGTGGGAGCGACGCCCTCGTCGCGATGAAGCCTTAGCAGCCCACTGACCATCGCCCCGGGGGCGGGGCTCCTACAAAAGAAAATGGGCGCTCAAACGAGCGCCCATTTTTTTGGGGTGATCAGGCCGCCAGCTTGGCCTTGGGGGCGAGGGTTTCCAGCGCATCGCTCAGTTGCTGCAGTGTGCGCGGCACTTGGTGCCATTTGTCCAAGCCAAACAGACCCATGCGGAAGGTTCGGAAATCGGCGGGTTCGTCGCACTGCAGTGGAACGCCAGCCGCGGTTTGCAGGCCCAGCGCCAGGAATTTCTTGCTGCTTTGGATTTCCGGGTCGGTGGTGTAGCTGACCACCACGCCGGGGGCTTCAAAGCCGGGGGCCGCCACACTGGGAAAGCCATGCGTCAGCAGCAGATCGCGAACTTGGCGGCCCAGCGCCATTTGCTCTTCGCGCACTTTGGCAAAGCCGTAGGCTTCGGTTTCCAACATGGTTTCTTGCAGGCGTTGCAGCGCGTCGGTGGGCAAGGTGGTGTGGTACATGTGGGCACCACTTTCGTAGGTTTCCATCACTTGCAACCACTTTTTCAGGTCCATCGCAAACGTGGTGCTGGTGGTGCTGTCAATGGCTTGGCGAGCGCGCTCGCTCAGCATGACCATGGCGCAGCAAGGTGAGCTGCTCCAGCCTTTTTGTGGGGCGCTGATCAGCACATCCACGCCCGTGGCTTTCATGTCCACCCACATGGCGCCCGAGGCGATGCAGTCCAGCACAAACAGGCCGCCCACCGCGTGCACGGCATCGGACACGGCCTTGAGGTAGTCGTCGGGCAGGATCATGCCGGCCGAGGTCTCGACGTGTGGTGCAAACACCAAAGCGGGTTTTTCAGCGGCGATGGCAGCTTTGACTTCTTCGATCGGGGCGGGCGCCCAGGCCGCTTGCGAGCCAGCGGCGATGCGGCGGGCCTTGAGCACGCTGTGGCTCTTGGGGATCTGGCCCATGTCAAAAATTTGTGTCCAGCGGTAGCTGAACCAGCCGTTGCGGATCACCATGACATGCTGGTTGGTGGCGAATTGGCGTGCGACGGACTCCATGCCAAAGGTGCCACTGCCGGGCACCAGCGCGACTGAGTGGGCACAGTAAACGCTTTTGAGCATGCGCGAAATGTCGGTCATTACGCCACCAAAGCGCTTGGACATGTGGTTCAGGGCGCGGTCGGTGTAAACCACCGAAAATTCGAGCAGACCATCGGGGTCAATGTGGGGCAACAAGCCGGGCATGGGGAACTCCGTGTTTTTTGTTCAAGTTCATAAGCTTAACTGAGTTCGCCCTGAAGGCTCGCAATGGGTCTCAGGCGGTGCGGATGGCCGATTTGCTGGCGCGAAGCGACTGATGAGGTCATCCGCACCGCCTGAGACCCATTTGGGCGGCGAGGAGGACTCAGCGTCCGCGCCGGACCCGCAAAATCTCGTCCAGGATCAGCAAGGCCGCGCCCACGCTGATGCCCGCATCGGCCACGTTGAAGGCTGGGAAGTGCCAGGCACCCCAGTAAAAGTCCAGAAAGTCGACCACATAGCCGTGCAGCAGGCGGTCCACCACGTTGCCAATCGCACCACCCAAGATGAGCGAGATGGCCAGGCTGAAGAGTTTTTGACCGGCGTGCGAGCGCAACATCCAGACCATGAAGATGGCCGCGAACACGCCAATGCCGGTGAAAAACCAGCGCTGCCAACCGCCCGCACCAGCCAAAAACGAAAAGGCCGCGCCGTGGTTGTGCACCCGCACCAGGTTGAAAAACGAGGTGATCGGCGTGCTGTCGCCCAGCTGGAAGGCCCCCAGCACCAAGACTTTGGTGAACTGGTCGATCAGCAGCACCAAAAGGGCAATGCCCAGCCAAAGCGCCATGCCTTGGCTTTTGCTGGCGTAGCTTTTGCTCGTCTTTTTGCTGCTGGCCATTGGGCTGCCTTGTCTTGGTGTGGGTGGATCAGGCCACTTGGCGAGTTTCGCCAGCGCCGTGCAGGTTGCTCACGCAGCGACCGCAGATGGTGGGGTGGGCGGCGTCGCTGCCCACAGCATCGGCATAGTGCCAGCAGCGCTCGCACTTGGTGGTTTGGCTCGCGGTCACTTGAACCGCCAGAGTGTCACCGGCTTGCAAAGTCACTTTGGAGGTGATGAAGACGAATTTGATGTCTGCCCCCAAGCTGGCCAGCAAGGCGTGGTCTGCGGCGGGCGCGGTCAGTGTGATCTCTGCTTGCAAGGATGCACCCACCTGGCCTGCGGTACGTAGATTTTCAATGTCCTTGTTCGCCAAGTCGCGAATCTCACGGATGCGGGACCACTTGGCGAGCAAGGCCGCATCGGCCGAGCCAAAGTCGCTGAAGGTTTCCAGGAAGATGGATTCGGAGGTGCCGAAGGTGCTCCACGCTTCCTCCGCCGTGAACGAGAGGAAGGGCGCCATCCAGCGGAGCATTCCGTGGGTGATGCGGTACAGCGCCGTTTGCGCACTGCGGCGCGCCAGGCTCTTGGGCGCTGTGGTGTACAGGCGGTCTTTCAGCACATCCAAATAAAACGCACCGAGGTCTTCCGAGCAATAAATTTGCAGTTTGGAAACCACGGGGTGGAACTCGTATTGGTCGAAGTGGGCTCGGATGTCGGCTTGCAGTTCGGCGGCGCGGGCCAGGGCAAAGCGGTCGATCTCCAGCAGTTGGTCGTCTGGGACAGTGTCGGTCGCGGGGTCGAAGTCACTCACGTTGGCCAACAAGAAGCGCAAGGTGTTGCGAACACGGCGATAGCTGTCCACCACGCGGGCGAGGATCTTGTCGTCGATGTTCAGGTCGCCCGAGTAATCGGTGCTGGCCACCCACAGACGCACGATTTCTGCGCCCATTTTGGAGGTGATGGTTTGCGGCTCGACGGTGTTGCCCAAGCTTTTGCTCATCTTGCGGCCTTGGCCATCGGTGGCAAAGCCGTGGGTCAGCAGGCCTTTGTAGGGCGCGCGGTTATACAGGGCGCAGCCCAGCAGCAGCGAGCTGTGGAACCAGCCGCGGTGTTGGTCGTGGCCTTCGAGGTAAAGATCCGCTTCAGGGACTTCGTTGTGGGGCGATGCGTGGAAGGGCGCACGGTGGTTGACGCCAAAGTTGTAAGCGTCTTTGTGGCTGCCGCGCAGCACATGCTGGAATGTGGAGCCGGAGTCGAACCAGACTTCCAGAATGTCGGTGCTCTTGGTGTAGCTGGGGGCGTCGGCTGCGCCCAAAATTTCTTCCACGGTCACGCGGCTCCAGGCTTCGATGCCACCTTTTTCAACGATGTCAGCGGCTTGGTCCAGGATCTCCATGGTGCGCGGGTGCAGCTCGCCGCTGTCCTTGTGCAAAAAGAAAGGCACGGGCACACCCCAAGAGCGCTGGCGCGAGATGCACCAGTCGGGTCGGTTGGCGATCATGTCGCGCAGGCGGGTCTTGCCGTTTTCTGGGTAGAACTGCGTGTGCTCGATGGCGTCCAGTGCCAGCTGGCGCAGGGTCTTGGGCGCTTTGTCGGAGGTGAACACACCTTCGCCCTCGTCCATGCGCACAAACCACTGGGCGGCAGCGCGGTAGATGACGGGCGTCTTGTGACGCCAGCAGTGCGGGTAGCTGTGGGTGATTTCCACCGTGGCCATCAGGCGGTCGCTTTGGCCCAGCACCTCGATCACGCGGGCACAGGCTTTCCAAATGTGCTGGCCGCCAAAAAAGGGCAGCTCTGGCGCATACACGCCGTTGCCTTGCACCGGGTTCAGGATGTCGTCGTATTTCAGGCCGTTGGCTACACAGGAGTTGAAGTCGTCCACGCCGTAGGCGGGCGAGGAGTGCACGATGCCGGTGCCGTCGGTGGCGGTCACGTACTCGGCCAAGTACAGCGGCGATTTGCGGCGGTAGGAATATTCACCACCTTCGCCTTCTGCCACAGTGTCGTGCAACGGGTGACGGAAGACCAGGCCGCGCAGCTTCTCGCCCACAGCGGTGGCAATCACAGAACCTTCGAGCTTGTAGCGTTCCAGGCATTTCTCGACCAGGCTCGCGGCCAGCATCAGCACGCCACGGGGTGTGTCCACCAGGGCGTACTCCAGCTCAGGGTGGGCGTTGAGCGCTTGGTTGGCTGGGATGGTCCAGGCGGTGGTGGTCCAGATGACGGCAAAGGCTTTTTTGCTGCCCTCGCCAGGCAGCTTGGGCAGGCCAAAGGCGGCGGCCAGGGCGGCGTTGTTGTCGGCTTCAAAAGCCACGTCCAACGTGTCGCTCTTTTTGTCGGCGTATTCGATCTCGAACTCGGCCAGCGACGAGCCGCAGTCAAAGCACCAGTACACGGGTTTCAGGCCCCGGTAGACAAAGCCGCGCTCGATCACGCGCTTGAAGGCGCGGATTTCACCGGCTTCGTTGGCAAAGTCCATGGTGCGGTAAGGCCGCTCCCAGTCGCCCAGCACGCCCAGGCGCTTGAAGTCTTCGCGCTGCTGGCTGATCTGCTCGGTGGCAAAGGCGCGGCTCTTGGCCTGCATGTCGTCACGGCTCAGGTTACGGCCGTGCAGTTTTTCAATCGCGTTTTCGATTGGCAGGCCGTGGCAGTCCCAGCCGGGGATGTATTGCGCGTCAAAGCCAGCGAGTTGCTTGGACTTGACGATCATGTCTTTCAGCACTTTGTTCAGTGCGTGGCCGATGTGCAGCTTGCCGTTGGCATAGGGTGGGCCGTCGTGCAGTACGAACAGCGGGGCACCCTGGCGGGCGGCACGCAGTTTTTTGTACAGGCCGCCGTCGTTCCACTCGCTCACCCAGCCCGGCTCGCGCTTTGGGAGGTCGCCGCGCATCGGGAACGGGGTGTCCATCATGTTGATGTGGGTGTCGGGGTTCTGGGTTTTGTCGGTCATGGTGCGTCAGGTCGAGAGGGCTTCGACAAGCTCAGCCCGAGCGGCGGGCCGTTCGGAGAGATCAAGATGGGGTGGGCCGTGGAGGTCGTTTGCCCTGAGCCTGTCGAAGGCGGCAAACGCGGGCCGTATCGTCAAATTCGGTCGCGGGTGGTTTGGCGGCTGGTTTCACCATGGCGCGAAGCAAACCACGCCTGTGCGTCGTCGCAGTCTTTGGCGATGCCCTTTGTCAGGGCGTCCAGACCGTCGTATTTGAGCTCGTCGTGTAATTTATGCAGCAAGTCCACGCGGATGATTTTACCGTAGCCCCCTTCGGCTCCCAGTTGGGCCGGCCAGTCGAAGGCATGGGTCTCCAGCAGCACGCGCCCGCCGTTCACGTCATTCGGGTCGAGAGAGGGGCGGATGCCCAGGTTGGCCACGCCCCGCAAGGGTTGGTTGGCCAAGCCATGCACCTGCACCACAAAGATACCGCTGGCGGCGGGTTTCCAGTGGGAGAAACGCAAATTCAGCGTGCGAAAGCCGTCGCCCGCGCCTGCGGCCGTTGCCGCCAACTCTCGGCCCAGTTTGCGCCCGTGCACCACATGGCCGCTGATGCTGTAAGGACGGCCCAGCAGGGCCTGCACTGCTGGCAAGTCGCCTTTGGCCAGAGCATCGCGCACGGCGGAGCTTGACACGCGCAGGCCGCGCACCTCGTAACTGTTCATGCGGGCCACATCAAAGCCCAAGCGCTGGCCTGCGGCGTCGAGCATGGCGTAGTCGCCTGCACGTTTGGCGCCAAAGCGGAAATCGTCGCCCACCAGCACATAGCGCACGCCCAAGCCCTGGACCAACACCTGTTGGATGAAGTCTTCGGGCGACTGGCTCGCCAGCCGCGCGTCAAAAGGCACCACCACCACTTGGTCGACCCCGCAGCGCTCGAGCTCCTGCAGTTTGTCGCGCAGGGTGGCGATCCGGGCGGGGGCCAACTCGGGCTTGTTCAGGGCCTTGGCGAAGTAGTCGCGCGGGTGGGGCTCGAAGGTCATCACACAGCTTGGCACGCCCCGATGGGCGGCCTCGCTGCGCAGGAGTGCCAGCATGGCCTGGTGCCCGCGGTGCACGCCATCGAAGTTGCCGATGGTCACGGCGCAGGCGGGGGCCAGATCTGGGTGGTGAAAACCGCGAAAAACCTTCATGTGCTGGCGCCGATGTGAGTGCTGGACTTGGGACTTTGGGCCCTTGTCATGATTTTGAGAAATTCCAAGCGTATATTGTGACTGAGCCCGCTCCATCAGCGCCTTGGCACCCCGCCCGGCCTGACCGGAACGAGACAGTCCCATTTCCGTGTCCATGCTTTGCATCTGAGCCAAGGAGTTGTGTGTGAAGGTCTTGAAACTCTCAGCCCAAGGGCTGCCCCAGTCGTGGATCACACTGGAGCAAGCGGTGACCCATTACGCTGCTGACGAGGTGCGCTGGGAAGCGGGCCAGCAAGTGGCCGTTTTCCATGGCGGGCACAACGCCCTCACGGGCCAACAGTCGGTGATTGCCGTCAACAGCATCATCGGCACCCAAGGCGTGCCCCGCATCAACCCCTTTGATTTGTGTTCGGGCTTGACCAACCCCAAGTTGTTTGCGCGGGACCGCAATGTCTGCGCCTATTGCGGTTGCACTTTCCATGAGTCGATCCTGACCCGCGAGCACATTGTTCCTGTGTGCCAAAAAGGCCCAGATCACTGGATGAACGTGGTGACCGCTTGCCGCTCTTGCAACCACCGCAAAAGCAGCCGCACACCCGAGCAGGCCCATATGCCCTTGTTGTATGCCCCCTATGTGCCCAGCCTGTGGGAAGACTTCATCTTGCGTAACCGCCGAATTCTGAGCGACCAAATGGCTTTTTTGATGGCGCATGTGCCCAAGAGTTCGCGTTTGATGGCCTGAGCGTGCGGCATGGGGACCCGGCTTGCGCGGATGCGCAAAGCGTCGCATCATCATCTCCTTAAAACAAAAGGCTCCAAACCAGGTTGCGATCAAGGCAATCCGCGTTGATGGCGCCTTCAGGGAGACCGGTCATGCCCCAGCCGTTGAAATCCATCCCCACACCTAGGCCGAGCCGACGGGCCAGCTTGCTGGCGCTGATTTTGTCGCCATGGCTGATGCCCCGTGTTGGAGCCCAAGCCGTGAAGCCCGTTCAGTCAGGTGACGCCATCGGGGTTCAGCTGGCGTTGAATTGGCCCTCAGGACGATCACCGCAAGGCTTTTGGGTGAGTGAAAAATTCGACGGCGTCAGGGCCGTTTGGGACGGGCAAGTCTTGCGTTTTCGCAGTGGCCGGGTGATCGCGGCCCCGGCTTGGTTTTTGTCTGCTTTGCCGCGGGAGAAACTCGATGGTGAGTTGTGGATGGCGCGTGGGGCTTTTGACCTGCTCTCTGGCGTGGTGCGCCAGACCGAGCCCGACGAGGAGGCCTGGCGGGCGGTGAAGTACCTGGTGTTTGACGCCCCCGGTCATGCCGCCCCGTTCGCGCAGAGAGTTGCTTTTGTGCAATCTACGTTGGCGCAAGCGCAGCAGCCCTGGCTGATGCCGGTCGCGCAGCGCGAGATGAACGACACCCGCGCTTTGCAGGCTATGTTGCAGGAGACGGTGCGCCAAGGTGGCGAGGGGCTGATGCTGCACCGTGCCGATTCCCTGTGGCAGCCGGGCCGCTCGGATGCACTGTTCAAGTTGAAACCTGAGTTGGACGAAGAGGCTCTGGTGGTGGGCCACCAACCCGGCAAGGGGCGTTTGCTGGGCATGACCGGGGCTTTGCTGGTGCAAATGCCGTCGGGCCAGCGTTTTGCCCTGGGATCTGGCCTGAGCGATGCCCAGCGCCGCAACCCGCCGCCCGTGGGGGCGTGGGTCACTTACCGCTACCGCGATCGCACACCTTCGGGCTTGCCGCGTTTTGCGTCTTTTTTGCGGGTACGCGAGGTGGAATAAGCCATCAAGGTTATTCGGAACAGATCAAAACTTGCAACCTTTATTTAATGTGCATACAATAAAATGGTACACATTGGATTTGATCCAGCCAAAAACGCCACCAATATAGCGAGCCGAGGTTTGTCGTTTGAGCTTGTCGAGCAGATGGAATGGGCCACTGCGCTGATGGAGGAGGACACCCGCAAAGCGTATGGAGAGCGGCGATTTCAGGTGCTGGGGTTCATCGGGGAGCGCTTGCACGCCCTGGTATTCACGCCGCGCGAAGGCAAGGTGCATGTCATCAGCCTGCGCAAGGCCAATTCGAGAGAGGTCAAGAGATATGCCAAAACGCCCAAATCCAGAACTGATTGATTCCGACAACCCGGAATGGGTGGATGCGGACTTTGCCCGTGCCCGCCCTGCATCAGAGGTCTTGCCTGAGTTGTTTGGAACCCAGATCGCACAGACGATGCTCAAGCCACGCGGGCGACCACGCTCTGAGGTCGTCAAAGAACGCATCACCATCCGATTTGATGCCGATGTGCTGGAAGCCTTCCGGTCCACCGGCAAGGGTTGGCAGACCCGAATGAATGACGCCATGCGTGAATGGGTGCGAGCCCACTCTCCGGTGTAGTTCTCGGACAAACCAACAGGAAGTCTTGAGCAACAAAAAAAGGCCCCTTTTGGGGCCTTTTTGATGGGCTGCTCATTCAGACGATTCTGGTGATGGGCCGCAAGGCGAAAGGGCGGCGCGTTTCGGGCTCAGAGGCGCTTCGCTTTGCCACATCGCCCGACCCGCGCCGCCCTCCCGCCTTGCTCAGGTTTGCAGACCCTTCACCTTAGGCGAACACGCCTGCTGTTTCTTGCATGCGTGCCGACACTTCGCCCAACTGGTGCAGGGTGTCGCCAAAGGTCATGTCCAGTTGCGTCAATTTCTTGAAGTAATGGCTGGCGATGTACTCGTCCGTGACGGCAATGCCGCCATGCAACTGCACAGCCTGCTGGCCGATGAAGCGCATGGACACGCCCAGCTGGTACTTGGCACGGGCCAAGGCCCGGCGGCGCTCGTCGGCGGGCGCGTGCAGTTTCAGGCTGGCGTAGTAGCTCATCGAGCGGCCCAGCTCCAGCTGCATCTTCATGTCGGCCACGCGGTGACGCAGGGCCTGGAAGCTGGCGATGTTCACACCGAACTGTTTGCGGGTGTTCATGTAGTCCACGGTGATGGCCAAGGTTTTGTCCATCACGCCTACGGCTTCGGCGCAGGTGCAGGCGATGCCGATGTCCACGACTTCTTCCAAAGCGGTCAAGCCGTTCAGGGTGATCAGCTGCGCGGGGGCTTTGTTCAGCACCACTTCGGCAGCGCGAGAGCCGTCTTGTGTGCCATAGGCCTGGGTGCTCACGCCGCTGGCGCTGCGCTCGACCAAAAACAAAGCGATTTGGCCATTCACGTTGGCAGGCACCACAAAGGCGTCCGCTTGGTCGCCAATCGCCACCACGCTCTTGGTGCCGCTCACGGTCCATGTGCCGCCCGATTCGGTGGCTTGTGTGGCGCAACGGTTCAGTTGGTAACGGGCACCGCGTTCTTGCTGCGCCAGCACCACGATGGCTTCACCTGCCGCCATGCGCGGCAGCCAAGTGGCTTGCAGGGCTGCAGGGGCGTGGGTTTGCAGTGTGGCGCTGCAGATCAGGGTTTGGGTCAGGGGTTCGAGCACGATGCCGCGACCGAGCTCTTCCATGGTGACCATGGCCTCGGTGGGGCCCATGCCCATGCCGCCGTTGTCTTCGCTCACATACAGGCCCGTCAGGCCCAGCTCGGCCATTTCGCCGTAAGCGGCGCGGTCAAAACCGCCCGCAGCGACGATAGCGCGGCGGCGGTCAAAGTCATAGCCCTTGTCCACCCATTTGCGCACCGCGTCGCGCAGTTGTTCTTGGTCGTCAGAAAAATCGAAATCCATGTGTGTCTCCTTAACCCAGAACTGTCTGAGCGACGATGTTGCGTTGCACTTCGTTGCTGCCGCCGTAAATGGTGGTCTTGCGCATGTTGAAGTAGTTGGCGGCCAGGGGGGCGTTGGCCACCACGCCGCCTGGGAAGTTGCCTTGCCAGCCTGCGTCCATGGCTTCGAAGATGAAGGGCAGGGCAAAGGGACCTGCGGCTTGCATCATCAGCTCGGTGTAGCGCTGCTGGATTTCGCTGCCTTTGATCTTCAAAAGACCGGCGATGTCGAGCGAGTTCTTACCGGACTTTTCGGCCGACAGGACACGCAGCACCAGCATTTCCAGGGCGACGATGTCCACTTCGAGCTTAGCGATTTCGTCACGGAAACGCAGGTCGTCGTACACACCTTCGGCTTTGGCGATGCGCTTCAAGCGCTCCAACTCGCGCTTGGCGCGGTTCACGTCAGCGATGTTGGTGCGTTCGTGGGCCAACAGGTGCTTGGCGTAGTTCCAGCCCTTGTTTTCTTCGCCCACCAAGTTCTCGGCGGGCACTTCGACGTTGTCAAACCAGACTTCGTTGACCTCGCACTCGCCGTCGAGCAGCTTGATCGGGCGCACGGTGATGCCGGGCGACTTCATGTCGATCAGCAAGAAGGAGATGCCGGTTTGGGGCTTGCCTTCGTTGCTCGTGCGCACCAAGCAGAAGATCCACTCGCCGTATTGACCCAGAGTGGTCCAGGTTTTCTGGCCATTCACGATGTATTTGTCGCCCACGCGCTCAGCGCGGGTTTTGAGGGACGCCAAGTCCGAGCCAGAGCCCGGCTCGCTGTAACCCTGGCTCCACCAGACTTCGCCGCTGGCGATGCCGGGCAAAAAGCGCTGCTGTTGCTCGGCATTGCCGAACGCCATGATCACGGGGGCCACCATCACCGGGCCAAAAGGCACTACGCGGGGGGCACCGGCCAGGGCGCATTCTTCTTCGAACAAATGCTTTTGCACGGCGGTCCAGCCCGGGCCGCCAAACTGTGTGGGCCAACCCCAGCCCAGCCAGCCTTTTTTGCCCAAAATCTTGGCCCAGCGCTGCATGTCTTCGCGCGTCAGGCGCATGGCGGCGTGCACTTTTTGTGAAATGTCAGCGGGCAAGTTGTCCTTGACCCAGGTGCGGATCTCGTCGCGGAACGCGAGTTCGTCGGGGGTGAATGCCAAATCCATGGGGTGTTCTCTCAAAATCAAACGGTCGTGCTTTTTATCATGCGCAGGCCTCTGGCCCCTGTCCTTGGGGCGACAAAACACCTTGTCACAAGGTTGCGCAGGGGATAATTCGGCCCTTCATGAAAAACATCGTCATCTTGATTTCCGGCTCGGGCTCCAACATGGCCGCCATCGTGCGTGCGGCGGAGCAGGGCCGTTGGGCGGAGCGCCTGAACGCTCGGGTGGCCGCCGTGCTGAGCAACCGGACCGATGCCCAAGGTTTGGACTTTGCCAAGGACCACGGTATTCCAACGACCGTGCTGGACCACAAGGCCTTTGCCAGTCGGGAAGATTTTGATGCGGCCTTGATGGCCGAGATCGACCAGCATGCGCCCGCCCTGGTCGTGTTGGCGGGCTTCATGCGCATCCTGACCCCCGGTTTTGTAGCCCATTACGCCGGACGCTTGCTCAACATTCACCCTTCCTTGCTGCCCGCATTTCCCGGCCTGAACACACACCAGCGGGCGATCGATGCCGGTTGCAAGTTTGCCGGTGCCACCGTTCATCAGGTCACGTCTGAGCTGGACCATGGCGCCATCTTGGCGCAGGCGGTGGTGCCGGTGCTAGCGGGCGACACCGCCGACACTTTGGCGGCGCGGGTGCTCACCCAAGAGCACTTGATTTACCCGCAAGCGGTCGCTGGGTATTTGGCTCAATCGCCGATGCGTTCAAATCGCGGCTGAACTTTTCCGTTGAATTCGGCCACATCGGCAAACATGGCGGCAGGCCTCACCCACAGGCCTTGCTCGCCATACAGCGCTTGGTACAGGGTCATGGGCTCCAGGTCTTCGCTGTGGCGCACGGTGCCCAGTACACGGTACTGGCCGCCCTTGTAATGTCGGTACAGGCCTTTGGGCGTTTCAATGAGGGGCGGTAATTTTTCGGACATGGATTTCCTCTTGTGTGTCTGTCGCAAGGGTTGGAGATGGGACAATGCACCCCTATGCATCCAAAAGCCCTTTTAGACGCCTGCGCCGATTTGGTCAGGCTGGTTCTCCAATTTGAACATCCTGCCGACGCCGTGGTGTCGCGCTACTTTCGTGAACACCGCTCCCTCGGCCCCCGTGAACGGGCCACCTTGGCTGAAACCGCCTTTGCGGTGCTGCGCAAAAAACTGCTGTTTGAGCAATTGGCCCGCTCGGGTTCTGGTGCTAAAGAGCGCAAGCTGGCCATTTTGGGCTTTTTTGGCCCACGCGACTTCTTGGCCTCAGCCTTGAACGACACCGAGAAAAAGTGGTTGGCCACCTGCGACGCCATTCCGGCCGACGCCTTGATGGCCCCCCACCGCCACAATTTGCCCGAGTGGATGGCACAAGCCCTGCAGGCCCAATTGGGCGAGGATTTCTGGGCCTTGGCCGAGAACCTGCAACAAGCGGGCACGCTGGATTTGCGGGTCAACATGTTTCAGGCCAAGCGCAGCGAGATTCAAAAAGAATTGGCGCAAGCCGGTATCGCGTCCACACCCACCCCTTATTCGCCTTGGGGTTTGCGCCTGGAAGGCAAACCAGCCCTGCAAAAAACCGATGCCTTCACCCGGGGTGCAATCGAAGTGCAAGACGAAGGCTCTCAATTGCTGGCTTTGCTGGTGGACGCGCACCGCGGCGAGATGGTGGTGGACTTTTGCGCGGGTGCAGGCGGCAAAACGCTGGCGCTGGGCGCGGCCATGCGCAGCACGGGCCGTTTGTACGCTTTTGACGTGTCGGGCCACCGATTGGATGCGCTCAAGCCCCGCATGGCGCGCAGTGGCTTGTCCAATGTGCACCCGGCCGCCATTGCGCATGAGCGTGATGACCGCGTCAAGCGTTTGGCCGGCAAGATTGACCGTGTGTTGGTCGATGCGCCGTGCTCGGGGCTGGGCACCTTGCGCCGCAACCCCGACTTAAAATGGCGTCAAAAGCCCCAAGCTGTTCAAGAGTTGACCGAGAAGCAGCAAGCCATCCTGCAAAGTGCTTCGCGCATGGTCAAGTCGGGTGGACGCTTGGTTTACGCCACTTGCAGCGTTTTGCCCGAAGAAAACGAGCTGATCGCGCAAGCCTTCAGCGCCGCCAACCCCGACTTTGTGCCGCTGAATGTGGCCCAAGAGCTGGACAGGCTCAAGGTGCCGAATGCGGCCAGTTTGTGCTCACCTGCGGCCTCGGAAGATGCCGCCCAAGATACCGTGCCGGGCGGCACATTCTTGCGCTTGTGGCCCCATCGCCATGCCACGGACGGTTTTTTCGCGGCAGTCTGGGTCAAGAAGTAATTCTTTTTGATTGCTTCTTGGTGAATTGACTTGAAACAGCTGTCCTTTGTCAGCTGAAAAACTTAAAATTGAGAAATTGCCTGAAATCAGGCTTCGTAGAAAGACAAACGCATGTTCTTGCCTGATTCGGCTTTTTTGGATTCGATCATCCAATGGATGGGCCACGGCTTGTTCGATTTCTCCTGGTGGCAAATGGTGTTGATCACTTTGGGTCTCACCCACATCACCATCGCCAGTGTCACCATTTACTTGCACCGTCACCAAGCCCACCGGGCTTTGGACCTGCACGCTATTCCTTCGCACTTCTTCCGTTTTTGGCTCTGGCTGACAACCGGCCAGGTGACCAAAGAGTGGGCTGCTATTCACCGCAAGCACCACGCCAAGTGCGAACAAGCCGAAGACCCGCACAGCCCGCATGTGTACGGCATCAAGACCGTGTTGTTCACCGGCGCCGAGCTGTACCGCAAGGAATCCAAAAACCTCGACACGATCAAGCGTTTTGGCCACGGTACACCGGATGACTGGATTGAGCGCAATCTCTACACCCGCTTTTCCTGGCAAGGCGTGGCTTTGATGCTGATCATCGATGTGGCCTTGTTCGGTTTCTTGGGCCTGACGGTCTGGGCCGTGCAAATGGCCTGGATCCCGATCACGGCCGCCGGCATCATCAACGGCGCTGCCCACTACTGGGGTTACCGCAGCTTTGAGGCGCACGACGCCAGCACCAACATTTCGCCTTGGGGCATCTTGATCGGTGGCGAAGAGTTGCACAACAACCACCACACTTACCCCACTTCGGCCAAGTTGTCGGTCAAGCCCTATGAGTTTGACATCGGTTGGTTGTACATCCGCACCCTCGAAACTTTGGGTTTGGCGACGGTTAAAAAGACCCCCCCTCGTTTGGCTTACGGCGACATCCGCCCTGTGGCCGACGAAAAGACGCTGGAAGCCCTGATTGCCAACCGCTATGAAGTCATGGCCGGTTATGCCCGCCATGTGCGAGCGGTGATGGCAGAAGAGGCCAGCAAACTCAAACTCGATGCCGATGCCGTACAAACGGCCAAGCGTTGGTTGCACCGCGATGCCGCAAAAGTGCCCGCTGCTGCCCAAGCTCAGCTCAAGCTGGCGCGTGCAGCCAGCCCTGCGCTGGACAAGATGGTGCAAATGCGCGAAGAACTGAGCCAAATCTGGCTCAACACCTCGCACTCGCGTGAGCAGCTGGCAAGCGACCTGCAGGCCT
The DNA here is from genome assembly GCF_002778285.1 of Limnohabitans sp. 15K. Classification (GTDB taxonomy): domain Bacteria; phylum Pseudomonadota; class Gammaproteobacteria; order Burkholderiales; family Burkholderiaceae_C; genus Limnohabitans_A. Next base: position 843,074 of record NZ_NESM01000001.1, on the reverse strand, counting down.
GGTGCCGCAACGCCGAAGAAAGCGGCATCGCCGCATTGCGGGACTTCTCGGTCAAGCTGCGTGCCGTGCGTCAAGCTGCTTGATCGCTAACCGCGTTCAAGTGAAAAGGGCCTTCGGGCCCTTTTATTTTGGGCAACAAAAAACCCGCCAGAGGCGGGTTTTTGTGAGAAGGCTCAGGCCGAATTACTTCAGCTTGATTTCCTTGTATTCAACGTGCTTGCGAGCTTTGGGGTCGAACTTCATGATCGACATTTTCTCGGGCATTGTTTTCTTGTTTTTGCTGGTCGTGTAAAAGTGACCAGTGCCAGCTGTGGATTCCAGCTTGATTTTTTCGCGTCCGCCTTTGGTTGCCATGGTAGATGACTCCTAATGTTCTGGGTTTAGGCTTGACCGCGTTCACGCAGGTCTGCGAGAACGGCATCGATGCCATTTTTGTCGATCAGGCGCAGAGCTGCGCTGGAAACGCGCAGACGCACCCAACGGTTTTCTGTTTCAACCCAGAAACGACGGTATTGCAGGTTCGGCAAGAACCGGCGCTTGGTTTTGTTGTTGGCGTGGGAAACGTTGTTTCCCGTCATTGGGCCTTTGCCCGTTACGTCGCAAACGCGTGCCATGTGGACACTCCGATACTTTTAAAACAGCTGGTGCCGATGGGCCTCATGCAGACTTGCATGGGGCCTGGCGTTCCAGCCTCACCTCGCCAAGATGGGTGGCGGTATCCCAGATCACTGTGCCTGTGGCCCCAAACCAAAGACTCGGGCAGAAGCAGCAAAGCCTTGGATTATAACCAGAAATCAGGCCTCGTTTTGCTCTAAGAAGCGTTGTGCATCGAGCGCCGCCATGCAGCCTGTGCCAGCGCTGGTGATGGCTTGACGGTAAACGTGGTCTTGCACGTCACCTGCGGCAAAAACGCCTGGCACCGAAGTCTGTGTGGCAAAGCCCTTCAGGCCACTTTGGGTCACGATGTAACCGTTTTCCAGCTCAAGCTGACCTTGGAAGATGTCGGTGTTGGGTGAGTGGCCAATCGCGATGAAGCAGCCTTTGAGTTCCACGTCTTCCAGACTGCCATCGACCGTGCTTTTGAGACGCACGCCGGTCACGCCTGAAGCGTCGCCCAACACTTCTTCCAGGGTTTGGAAGGTTTTCAGCACGATCTTGCCTGCGGCAACCTTGTCCATCAGTTTGTCGACCAAGATGGGTTCTGCCTTGAACTTGTCGCGGCGGTGGATCAAATAGACCTTGCTGGCGATGTTCGACAAATACAGGGCTTCTTCAACAGCGGTGTTGCCACCGCCGACCACGCAGCAAAGTTGTTCGCGGTAAAAGAAGCCGTCGCAGGTGGCGCAGCCGCTCACGCCGCGGCCCATGAAGGCGGTTTCAGACGGCAGGCCCAAATATTTGGCCGAAGCGCCTGTGGCGATGATCAGGCTGTCACAGGTGTAGGTGCCGCTGTCGCCGATCAGGGTGAAGGGGCGCTGGTCCAGTTTCACCGTGTGGATGTGGTCAAACACAATTTCGGTGTTGAAGCGCTCGGCGTGTTCCTGAAAGCGCTGCATCAGGTCGGGGCCTTGAACGCCGTGCACGTCGGCGGGCCAGTTGTCCACTTCGGTGGTGGTCATCAGCTGACCGCCTTGGGCCATGCCGGTGATCAACAGGGGTTTCAGGTTGGCGCGGGCGGCGTAGACAGCGGCGGTGTATCCGGCAGGGCCTGAGCCGAGGATCAAGACTTGTGCGTGTTTGGTATTGGCGGACATGTGGGGCAATCGGGTGGGGCAATCGGTGAAAAGACAAAATCGGTGCAAAGCACCGAATGCACCGATTGTAAGAAACACCCAATCACATCGATCACAGAGGGTTACAGGCAGGGCGAGGGAGCGCGCCCATGCAGGGTTTGATCGGGTAAGCTTGCGGCTTAATTTATGACTTACTCACTGCACACATTGACCCATCCCACGGCTCGGGCCGATGCGCTGGAAACACCACCGACTTTTTGGGCGCGTTTTGCCCAAGAAATCGCTTTGTTGATCGGCGGAGCGGTCCTGTTGCTGTGCCTTTTGGCATTGCTCAGCTACCAACCTGGCGACCCGGCTTGGTCGACCTCGGGCAACGGACAGTCAGTGCGCAACTGGACAGGACGCGCCGGGGCCCTGTTGGCCGATTTGGCTTATTTTTCCTTGGGTTACTCCGCGTGGTGGTGTTTGGCAGCCGCGTCGCGGGCTTGGTTGGTGGGCTTGGCGCGTTGGATGCGGGGGGGCAGAACCGATGAAACGCCCCATCCGTCCTCTCCGGGGCGGGGCAATGCATGGTCATTTTGCTTGGGCTTGGTCTTGCTTTTGCTTGCCAGCACGAGCCTTGAATGGGCGCGTTTGTACCGTTTAGAAGCCAACCTGCCAGGTCACAGCGGGGGCGTTGTGGGCTATTTGACGGGCTCTGCCCTGGTCCACTGGCTGGGGTTTACGGGTGCTGCTCTGGCGGGTTTGGTACTCGTGGTCGCCGGTATGGCTTTGGTTTTCCGTTTTTCGTGGGGCCATTTGGCCGAGGCGGTGGGTTCACGCATCGATGGTTTGATCCGCTCTCGCCATGTCAAGCGCGAGATGGAAGAGGACATGGCTTTGGGCCAGCAGGCTTTGCGTGAGCGCGAACAGGCCATGCCTTCGCAACCGATTGAGCCGCAGTGGGATATGAACCCTTTGACCCCCGCACCTGAGGGACAACTGGACCTGGAGCCGGTGCCATTGCCAGTGCCGCCGCCTGCGCCTCGGGTCATTGAACCCGCTGTTGTGGATGTGCCGCGCAGCGATCGTGTGGTGAAGGAGCGTCAAAAACCCTTGTTCACCGAACTGCCTGACAGCAAATTGCCGCAAGTCGATTTGCTCGACAGCCTGTCCATCCGCCAAGAAACGGTGTCCCCCGAAACGCTGGAGATGACCAGCCGCCTGATTGAGAAAAAACTCAAGGACTTTGGTGTGGAGGTGCGTGTGGTGGCCGCTGCGCCGGGTCCGGTGATCACGCGTTACGAGATTGAACCTGCCACAGGCGTCAAAGGCTCGCAGGTGGTCAATCTGGCCAAAGACTTGGCGCGCTCACTCAGCCTGGTGTCTATCCGGGTGATTGAGACGATACCCGGTAAAAACTTCATGGCCTTGGAATTGCCCAATGCCAAACGTCAGTCGATCAAGCTGAGCGAAATTCTGGGCTCGCAGGTCTACCACGAGGCCAAGTCCATGCTGACCATGGGCTTGGGCAAAGACATCATCGGCAACCCGGTGGTGGCCGATCTGGCCAAGATGCCGCACGTCTTGGTGGCGGGTACCACGGGTTCGGGCAAGTCGGTGGGTATCAACGCCATGATTTTGTCCCTGCTGTACAAGGCCGAAGCCCGCGATGTGCGTCTCTTGATGATCGACCCCAAGATGCTGGAAATGTCGGTTTACGAAGGCATTCCGCACTTGCTGGCCCCTGTGGTGACCGACATGCGCCAAGCTGCGCACGGCCTGAACTGGTGTGTGGCCGAAATGGAAAAGCGCTACAAACTCATGAGCAAGATGGGTGTGCGCAACCTGGCGGGCTACAACGTCAAGATCGACGAAGCCACGGCCCGCGAAGAATTCATCTACAACCCCTTCAGCCTGACGCCGGACGATCCCGAGCCGCTCAAACGCCTGCCGCACATCGTGGTGGTGATCGACGAATTGGCCGACCTGATGATAGTGGTGGGCAAGAAGATCGAAGAGCTGATCGCACGCCTGGCCCAAAAGGCCCGTGCCGCCGGTATCCATTTGATCTTGGCCACCCAACGCCCCAGCGTGGACGTGATCACGGGTTTGATCAAGGCCAACATCCCGACCCGCATCGCGTTTCAGGTGTCGAGCAAGATCGACAGCCGCACCATCTTGGACCAAATGGGGGCAGAAGCACTGTTGGGCATGGGCGACATGCTCTACATGCCCTCGGGCACGGGCTTCCCCATTCGCGTGCACGGCGCGTTTGTCAGTGACGAGGAAGTGCACCGCGTGGTCAGCTACCTGAAAAGCCAAGGCGAGCCCGACTACATCGAAGGCGTGCTTGAAGGCGGCACGGTCGATGACGATGGCGGCATGCTCGGCGAAGGTGACGACGCTGAAAAAGACCCCATGTACGACCAAGCTGTCGAGGTGGTTTTGAAGAACCGCAAGGCCAGCATTTCACTGGTGCAACGCCACCTCAAGATTGGCTACAACCGAGCCGCCCGCTTGGTGGAAGACATGGAAAAAGCCGGTTTGGTCAGCAGCATGAGTGGCAGCGGCCAGCGTGAGATTTTGGTGCCCGCAAGGGCAGAGTGAGCGCCATGACAAACAATTTTTGCTCGCGACGTCTTGCCTTGGGTTTGCTGGCGAAGGCCTGCTTGGGTTGCACGTTTTGGGCTTGGGGCTCTTTGGCGCATGCCGACAGTGTGGACCTGTTGGCCCAGTTCATGAAGCAAGCCCGCAGCGGTCGAGCACAGTTCACCCAAGTGGTCACGTCGCCCACCCGCCCAGGTCAAGTGGCGCGTGCCAAAAACTCAAGCGGCGGTTTTGAGTTTCAACGCCCCGGCAAATTCCGCTTTGATTACCGCAAGCCCTTCGTTCAAACCTTGGTGGCCGATGGTCAGACCCTCTGGCTGCACGATGTGGATTTGAACCAGGTCACAGCGCGACCTCAGTCGCAGGTGCTGGGGGCCACACCGGCGGCTTTGTTGACGTCCGCGTCTGATTTGCAGGCCCTTAAAAACGATTTTCAATTCACCCCCGAGCCCGATCGCGATGGCCTGCAGTGGGTGCGGGCCACCCCCCAATCGCCAGATGGTCAAATTCGATCGGTGATGGTGGGTTTGCGTGCAGTGCCGGCAGGCCCTGAGCTGGTGGTGCTCGATGTGCAAGACAGTTTGGGTCAGCGTTCCTTGCTCACTTTCACGGTTTTTGAGACCAATCCCTTGCTGCCCGCCAGCACCTTCGTGTTCAAGGCCCCAGCGGGCGTCGATGTCATCCGACCTTGATGCCGGCCAACTTGCCATGACCACGGTCAATTTGACGCCCCATGCCCCCTTGGCAGAGCGTTTGCGCCCGCGCCACTTGGGTGAGGTGATCGGTCAACAGCACTTGCTCGGCGAAGGCATGGCGCTTCGCCTTGCATTTGAGTCAGGCCAACCCCACAGCTGCATTTTGTGGGGGCCGCCCGGCGTGGGCAAAACCACCATCGCCCGTTTGATGGCCGACGCGTTTGATGCCCAGTTTTTGAGCATCAGCGCCGTTTTAGGGGGCATCAAAGACATCCGCGAAGCCGTGGAAAAGGCCGAGGCCGCCAGAACGGGTTTGCATCCGCAGCGGACCATCATGTTTGTGGACGAGGTGCACCGCTTCAATAAGAGCCAGCAAGACGCGTTTTTGCCGCATGTGGAAAGCGGCTTGTTCACCTTCATCGGTGCGACCACCGAAAACCCGTCTTTCGAGGTCAATTCGGCCTTGCTCTCTCGGGCAGCGGTCTATGTGTTGCAGCCTTTGACCGAGGACGACCTGAGCCACATCGTGGAACGTGCCCAGGGTATTCAAGCGATCCCTGCTGTCGAGCCCGAAGCCTTGACGCGTTTGTTGGCCTACGCCGATGGCGATGCCAGGCGGTTGCTCAACACGCTCGAGACCTTGGCCATGGCGGCCAAACAGGAAAGCATCGATCCGGTGACGGACGCCTGGCTGATGCGGGTTTTGGGTGAGCGCATGCGGCGCTACGACAAAGGCGGTGAGCAGTTTTACGACACCATCAGCGCCTTGCACAAGTCGGTGCGCGGCTCAGACCCCGACGCCGCGCTGTATTGGTTTGTGCGCATGCTCGATGGTGGTGCAGACCCGCGTTATATGGCCCGTCGCCTGATCCGCATGGCCAGTGAAGACATCGGATTGGCCGACCCGCGTGCGCTGCGCATGGCGCTGGACGCCGCCGATGTGTACGAGCGTTTGGGCAGCCCCGAAGGGGAGTTGACGCTGGCGCAATGTGTGATTTATCTGGCCATGGCGCCCAAGTCCAACGCGGCTTACAAAGCCTTCAAAGAAGCCAAGGCTTGGGTCAAACAAGATGGCACCCGACCTGTGCCCATGCACCTGCGCAACGCCCCTACAAAGCTGATGAAAGACCTGGACTACGGCAAAGGCTACCGCTACGCCCACGACGAGGAAGATGGCTTTGCGGCGGGTGAGCGTTATTTGCCCGATGGCATGCCCGATCCTGGTTTTTACAGGCCGGTTCGCAGAGGTCTTGAAATCAAAATTGCCGACAAATTGGAATCGCTGCGCAACAAAAATGCGGCCACAGGGTAATTCCTGACCGATATGAATACTGTAGGGATACTTTCTTTCACTACAATCCCGCCACCCCGCCCGGTGTCTGCAATCTCTGGCGGGGTTTTTTGCTAATGGTCAGGGCTCGCCCAAAAGGTGGGCCTGGCTTAGAACAACAACCAAAGCGAAGCCCCGTTAAGCGCGGGTCAAAACACGGAGAAATTTATGGACGTCTTCCTCCAGCAGGTCATCAATGGCCTGGTCATGGGCAGCATGTACGCCTTGGTGGCCTTGGGCTACACCATGGTGTACGGCATCATCAACCTGATCAACTTTGCGCACGGTGAGGTGCTGATGGTGGGCGCTTTGACCAGCTGGTCTGCCATCGGCATGATGCGCGACGCCATGCCTGGCGCACCAGGGTGGGTCATTTTGATTTTGGCCACCTTGATCGCTTGTGTGGTGGCTGTCATTTTGAATTTCTCGATCGAAAAAATCGCTTACCGGCCGCTGCGCAACAGCCCCAAGTTGGCCCCCCTGATCACCGCCATCGGCATGAGCATCTTGCTGCAGACCTTGGCCATGATCATCTGGAAACCCAACTACAAGGCTTACCCCACTTTGCTGTCGAGTACACCCATCAACATGGGCGGTGTGGTCATCACACCCACCCAAATCATGATTTTGGGCGTCACGGCCGTGTCACTGGCCGTATTGATGTGGTTGGTCAATTACACCCGCTTGGGTCGTGCCATGCGGGCCACGTCTGAGAACCCGCGTGTAGCGGCCTTGATGGGCGTCAAGCCCGACATGGTGATTTCGGCCACCTTCGTGATCGGTGCGATCTTGGCGGCCATTGCAGGCGTGATGTACGCCTCCAACTACGGTACGGCGCAACACGCCATGGGTTTCTTGCCGGGTCTCAAAGCATTCACTGCCGCGGTGTTCGGTGGCATTGGCAACTTGTCTGGGGCCGTGATTGGCGGTATTTTGCTGGGCCTGATCGAGGCCATCGGTTCGGGCTACATCGGTTACCTGACCGGCGGGGTGCTGGGCAGCCACTACACCGACATTTTTGCTTTCATTGTTTTGATCATCGTGTTGACCCTGCGCCCCTCGGGCCTCATGGGTGAACGTGTGGCCGATCGCGCTTGATGGAGGGGAGCATGAAAAACAACAAAACACTTCAATTTTTGCTGATCGGTGCGGCCCTGTTGGCCTTGCCTTTGGTCTTGCAGATTTTTGGCAACGCCTGGGTGCGCATCGCTGACATGGCCTTGCTCTACATCTTGCTGGCCATTGGCCTGAACATCGTGGTGGGCTATGCCGGTTTGCTCGATTTGGGCTATGTGGCTTTCTTTGCGGTGGGGGCCTACATGTACGGCTTGCTCTCGTCTCCCCACTTGTTCAACACCTTTGCGTGGGTTGCGGCAACGTTTCCACAAGGCATGCACATGCCGATTTGGCTGATCGTGCCCGTTGGGGCCGCATTGGCGGGTTTGTTTGGCATGTTGCTGGGTGCGCCCACGCTCAAGCTGCGCGGTGACTACCTGGCCATCGTGACCCTGGGCTTCGGTGAAATCATCCGCGTGTTCATGAACAACCTGGACCACCCCGTCAACATCACCAACGGGCCCAAAGGCTTGGACCAAATCGATCCTATTTCGATTTTTGGTTTGAATCTGGGCAAAAAGCTGATGATCGGTGACTTCGAAGTCGCTTCGGTATCGCTGTACTACTACCTTTTCCTGAGCTTGGTGTTGGTCACCATTCTGGTTTCGCACCGCTTGGAAGTGTCCCGCATTGGCCGCGCCTGGATGGCGATCCGCGAAGACGAAATCGCCGCCAAAGCCATGGGACTGAACACCCGCAACTTGAAGCTGTTGGCTTTCGGCATGGGCGCTACCTTCGGTGGCGTGTCGGGGGCCATGTTCGCAGGCTTTCAGGGCTTCATCTCGCCCGAGTCCTTCAGCCTGATGGAGTCGGTGATGATCGTGGCGATGGTGGTGCTGGGTGGCTTGGGCTATTTGCCTGGCGTGATTTTGGGCGCGATCTTGCTGTCGGCTTTGCCCGAAGTGCTGCGCTATGTGGCGGGTCCTTTGCAGGAGATGACGGGTGGTCGTCTGGACGCCTCCATCATGCGCCAGCTGCTTGTGGCTTTGGCCATGATCGTGATCATGTTGATGCGTCCTCGTGGGCTGTGGCCTTCGCCTGAGCATGGCAAATCGCTCAAGACGAAATGAAGGAGCAGAACATGAACCCCACAGCCAACCAAGACACCGTTCTGAACGTCTCTGGTATCTCCAAGCGATTTGGCGGTTTGCAAGCCCTCACCGACGTGGGCATGACCATTCAACGCGGTCAGGTCTATGGCCTGATCGGCCCCAACGGCGCAGGCAAAACCACCTTCTTTAACGTGATCACCGGCCTGTACACGCCTGACAGCGGCACTTTTGAGCTGGCAGGTAAGCCTTACCAGCCCACGGCGGTCCATGAAGTGGCCAAGGCAGGCATTGCCCGCACCTTCCAGAACATCCGTTTGTTTGCGGAAATGACGGCTCTGGAAAACGTCATGGTGGGCCGCCATGTGCGCACCCATTCGGGTTTGCTGGGCGCGATTTTCCGCACGCCCAGCTTCAAGGCCGAAGAGGCCCAGATTGCCCAACGTGCGCAAGAGTTGCTCGACTATGTCGGCATCGGCAAATACGCCGATTACAAAGCCCGCACGCTGTCTTATGGTGACCAGCGCCGCCTGGAAATTGCCCGTGCCTTGGCCACCGACCCGCAGCTCATTGCGCTCGATGAACCTGCAGCCGGCATGAATGCCACCGAAAAAGTGCAACTGCGCGAGTTGATCGACCAAATCCGCAAAGACAACCGCACGATCTTGCTGATCGAACACGATGTGAAGCTGGTCATGGGCTTGTGTGACCGTGTCACCGTGCTCGACTACGGCAAACAAATTGCCGAAGGCACGCCGGCCGATGTGCAGAAAAATGAAAAAGTGATTGAAGCCTATCTGGGCACGGGAGGACACTGAGATGGCCGACATCCTTTTGAAAGTCAAAGACCTGCAAGTCGGCTATGGCGGCATTCAGGCCGTCAAAGGCGTGAGCTTGGAGGTGCGCGAAGGCGAGTTGGTGTCTCTGATCGGCTCCAACGGTGCGGGCAAAACCACCACCATGAAAGCCATCACCGGTACCTTGCCCTTGCAAACAGGCGACATCGAGTACCTGGGCAAAAGCATCAAGGGCCAGGGCCCTTGGGATTTGGTCAAGCAAGGTCTGGCCATGGTGCCGGAAGGCCGTGGCGTGTTCACCCGCATGACCATCACCGAGAACCTGCAAATGGGCGCTTACATCCGCTCAGACGCCAGTGGCATTGCGGACGACATCGAGAAGATGTTCACCATCTTCCCGCGTCTGCGCGAGCGCAAGGACCAGCTGGCGGGCACCATGTCCGGTGGCGAGCAGCAGATGCTGGCCATGGGCCGTGCTTTGATGAGCCGCCCCAAAGTCTTGTTGTTGGACGAACCCTCCATGGGCTTGTCGCCCATCATGGTCGACAAGATCTTTGAAGTGGTGCGCGATGTGTACGCCCAAGGCGTCACGGTGTTGCTGGTGGAGCAAAACGCCAGCCGTGCCTTGGCGATTGCCGACCGTGGTTATGTGATGGACTCCGGCCTGATCACCATGACCGGTGTGGGCAAAGACATGCTCGAAGACCCCAAGGTGCGCGCAGCCTATTTGGGCGAGTGAGTCGCTCTGAGGTTAACAAAAAGCCCGGCATGCCGGGCTTTTTGCATTCAGCGATCAGATCGATCTCAATCCACCCGTGCACCGCTGGCTTTGACCACGCTTTCATAACGTGCCAACTCTGTTTTCATGAACGTACCAAACTGTTCGGGTGTGTTGCCCACAGGTTCGGCCATCAGTTGGGCAAAGCGTGTTTTGGTCTCAGGGGCTTGCAGGGCGATCACAAAAGCCTTGTTCAAACGGTCCACCACATCGCGGGGCGTGGCCGCAGGCGCCACCAGACCCCACCAAGTGTCGATCGAAAAGTCTTTCAGGGTTTCACTCATGCTCGGGATATCGGGCAGGGCGTTGCTGCGCTGTCCAGTGGTCACGGCCAGGGCTTTCAGGCGGCCTGCCTTGATGTTGGCGGCTGCCGTGGCCAAGTTGTCGAAGTTGAAGTCCACCTGCCCCGACAACAAAGCCAGCTGCGCGGGGTTGCCACCGTTGTAGGGAATGTGCACTGCAAAAATACCCGCAGCCCGCTTGAACATCTCGCCAGCCAGGTGACCCGCACTGCCGTTGCCACCGGAGCCGAAGTTCAGCTTGGCGGGGTTGACTTTGGCATAAGCCACCAAATCGGCCAGCGTGCTGATCTTCAGGCGTTGTGCGGTTTCTGCGTTCATGACCAACACATTGGGCACACGCAGCATTTGCGTGATGGGCGCAAAGTCGCGGCTGGCGTCGTAAGGCATCTTGGCAAACAGCCAAGGGTTGATGGCGTGTGTGGCCGTGGCCGCGATGCCGATCGTCAAACCATCGGGCGCAGCTTTGGCCACCAGATCCGCGCCCAAATTGCCGCCAGCACCGGGGCGGTTTTCAATGATCACGGTGCCCAAGCTGTCTTTGACGCGCTCGGCCAAAGCACGCGCGGTGACGTCTATCGCGCCGCCCGCTGCGTAGGGCACGATGATGCGGATGGGCTTGCCTTGCGCCCACACGGGGGTGCTGAGTGCAAGAGACGCGGCAGCAAACTGGCGGCGGGTGATCAAAGTCATTTCAGGCTCCTGGCGAAATAGGGTCAGTGCAAAGGCTTTTTGTGGGAGCGAGCCCCTGCTCGCGAATGTCTGCCGTAGCTGGATCGGTCATTCGGCTGCAGGGGCAGCCTCCCACCAAGACGCTGGTCTATCAAGCCTTCGCCTTGTCCGCCTCGGAGGTGAACGAATCGGCGTAAAACTCTTCTTCGGGCAATCCACCTTGCGCCACGTAGTCGCGCTTGGCCGAATCCACCACGATGGGGGCACCACAGGCATAGACCTGGTGGCCCGACAGGTCTGGGAAGTCCTGCAGCACGGCCTGGTGCACAAAGCCTGTGCGGCCTGTCCAGTGGTCTTCGGCCTCGGCGTTCGAGATCACCGGCACGTAGCGCAAGTTGGGCATCTCGGCCAAGCGGGCTTCCACCCAATCGGCCATGTACAAGTCGGCTGGGCGGCGGCCCCCCCAGTACAAGGTGGCCGGGCGGGTGATGCCGCGGTGTTGCATGTGCTCGATCAGCGCCTTGATGGGTGCAAAGCCCGTGCCCGAGGCCAGCAGCACCATGGGTTTGTCGCTGTCTTCACGCAGGTAAAAACTGCCGTACGGGCCTTCGGCGCGCAGGATGTCTTTTTCCTTCATGGTGGTGAACACCGGGTCGGTGAACTTGCCGCCGGGCATGTGGCGGATGTGCAGTTCTACTGTGGGGGGCGCCACCTCGAGGGTGTGCGGGGCGTTGGCCATGCTGTAGCTGCGGCGCGAGCCGTCACGCAGCAAGAACTCGATGTACTGGCCCGCGTGGAACTTCATCACGTCGTTGGCGGGCAGTTGCAGTTTCAGCACGATCACGTCGTGTGATTTTTTCTCCAAGCTGACCACGCGCACCGGCATTTTCTTGACGGGCAGGGCACCCTCGGCCGTCACTTGTTTGGATTCGAGCACCACATCGCTTTGGGCGGTGGCGCAGCAGGTCAGCACCAGGCCTTGGGCTTCTTCGTCTGCCGACAGGGCTTTGTCTTGGTGTGGACCGTGCACCACCGTACCCGAGAGCTTTTTGCATTTGCACGAACCGCAAGCGCCGTCCTTGCAGCCATAGGGCAGACCAATCCCTTGGCGAATGCCGGCGGCCAGCAGCGTTTCATGGGCGTCGGCGGTGAAATTGCGGCCACTGGGCTGCACAGAAATTTGAAAGCTCATCTTTTCGGTATCCTTGCGGGTGTGAATTCGACCCGGAACCCCTGATTTTGCCTTCAAACCAACCCCCCCTGGGTGCACTGCCTGCCCGCTTCCGTCGCCAACGTTTGCTGATCGTGGGCTGTGGCGATGTGGGATTGCGCACGGCAGGTCAGTTGGGTGCAGCTGGAAGCCGGCGCGTGCGCGTGATGGCTTTGACCTCATCGCCTGAACGAGTGCCCCTGCTGCGGGCCTGTGGCATCACCCCTTTGGTCGGTAATCTGGACGATGCGCACAGCCTCCAGCGCCTGGCGGGGCTGGCACACCGGGTGATTCATTTGGCCCCACCCCCGACAGACCGAAGGGGCGAGTCTGAGCGCGACCCGCGCAGCCTGGCCTTGGTGCGTGTCTTGCGCTTGCGCACACCACCCCAAGCGTTGGTCTATGGCTCCACCACGGGCGTTTATGGCGATTGTGGTGGCCAGCGCGTGAGCGAAACCCGTGCCGTGAACCCCCATACCCCCCGCGCACAGCGCCGGGTGGACGCCGAAAATCTGATGCGTTTTTTGGGCCGCAGCGGTGTGCGGGTCAGCGTCTTGCGCATTCCCGGCATTTACGCCCCCGACCGCGAAGGCGGCACGCCGCGAGGGCGCTTGCTCAAGGGCACACCCGTGCTGGTGGCCAAAGAAGACGTCTATACCAACCACATCCATGCCAACGATCTGGCGCTGGCTTGTGCAGCCGCTTTGTGGCGTGGCAAGCCCCAGCGCATGGTCAACGTCACGGACGATACCGACCTGAAGATGGGCGATTATTTCGACTTGGCTGCCAGCTTGTACGGTTTGCCCAAGCCGCCGCGAATTTCGCGCAGCGATGCCAACACGGCCTTGCCCTTGATGCTGCTGAGTTTCATGAACGAATCACGGCGTCTGGACAATACACGCATGAAACAAGAGCTGAGGCTCAAGCTGCGTTACCCCCATGTTCGAGACGGCTTGAGCCTGCAGGGCGCATTGTTTCCAACAGGGCAGTGAGACCTTCATGAATACGCAACGCATCGACAAATGGCTTTGGGCTGCACGTTTTTTCAAGACCCGCAGCATCGCCAGTGACGAGATCGGCAAAAACCGAGTCCAGGTCAATGGCCAAAATGCCAAGGCTTCGCGTGAAGTGAAAGCGGGCGATACGGTGCAGTTGCGCCAAGGTGCTGTGCAGAGCACGGTGCAGGTCTTGGGCGTGAGCGGGGTGCGTGGCCCGGCACCTGCTGCGCAGTTGCTTTACGAAGAAACCGCCGAGAGCATCACGCTGCGCCAAAAAGCCGCCGAGATGAACCGCTTGGCCCGCGAACCTGCCCTGAGCATTGAACAAGGCCGCCCCACCAAGCACGACCGCAGGCAGATTCAAAAAGATTGGGATGACCGTTGGAGCGCAAAAGCCGTTTGGTGAACCCCTGGAGGGAACCTTACTCGCGCCAATCGATCACCATCTTCAAACATTCCGGATCACCAAAAGCGACTTCGTAGGCCTGCTGCGCCTGTGCCGCTTTTTCGGTGTGGGTGATGAGGCCTTCGAGCGGCAAACTGCCATCGTGGAACATGGCCACAACGGCATCCAGATCGTGTTTTTTCCATTGGGCAGCGACACGTATGCTGGCTTCTCGCATGAAGGCCGGGGCATAGGCAAAAGACAGGTCTTGTTTGTAAAAGCCCGCCAGAACCACTTCACCACCGGGTGCCATTTTGGGAATGACACGGTTCAAAATGCTGGCGTCCCCACTGACATCGCAGATGCAACGGTAATCTTTGCGGGTGTCTTGGTCAGGGTGAATCACGTCGTAGCCTAAGGCACCCGCTTGTCGAACCGCTTGTGTTTCCCAAACCACAGGTGCTGGTTTTCCAGCTGCAACGACCATGCGTGCCAACAACCTGCCCATGATGCCGTGGCCAATGATCAAGTCAGGGTAGGCCAAATGGGTACTTTCACGACCCACGGTGAAAACATGGTGCGCCGTGGCTGCCAAAGCCAAAAGAACGCCTTTGTTGCCCAGAGACGGGTCAAGCTTGACGGCTCGGTCATGCGGCACGACCAAGCGAGAGCCCGATCCGCCAAACAGGTTTTGAACTCCTAGAAAGGCATAGGACCCTGGCAAAAACACCTGATCGCCTTTTTGCAAACCAGAAACATCGGCGCCCAAATTGACGATGGTGCCAACGGTCTCGTAACCGGGGACCAAGGGGTAAGCCAAGCCAGGAAAAGGCGGCATGGTGCCTTCCCACAACAAGCGTTCAGTCCCCGTGCTGATGCCACTGAAAGAGACTTCAACCTCTAAATCAAGTGGGCCCATGGGGGCAAGTTCAAGTTCGCGAACTTGCAAGGATTTGGGCGCTTCAAAAACAATGGCTTTGGCTTTCATGCGCTCAATTCTGACTGAAATGGAGGATGAGTGTCAAAATGATGTGACAGTCAAGATGTAAAAATTGTCCAATGACATGGACGCGGCTGTTCAAAAATAAGGATATCCATCATGATCGGCAAATTCAAGTTGGCAAGCTCGTCATCGCATGTATCAATTTTTTAACCGGGGTGTCGTTTTGTTGGCCAGTGTTGTTTTATCTGCCGGTGCGCTTTATGGTTTGTGGGCACCCGACATCCCGTCTTCCGAGCTCAAGCTGCGTTACAGCGCCGCTTACCAGCAAGTTGTGGACGTTGATGGACTCAACATCCATTACAAAGACACTGGCCCTCGCGATGGGCCCGTTCTGCTTTTGCTTCACGGGTTTGGTTCCAGTTTGCAAACCTGGGATGTGTGGTCGAGCCAGCTGGAGCAAAATTTTCGTGTCATCAGGCTGGATTTGCCTGGGTTTGGCCTCACAGGCCCAAGTCCTGTGAATGATTATTCTGAGAAAAACGATCTCGCCACATTGACGCGCTTTGTCAACAAATTGGGCTTGTCGAGCTTTTCAGTCATCGGGCACTCTATGGGCGGAAAAATGGCTTGGGGCCTTGCTGCGGCCGAGCCAGATCGCGTGAAGGCCTTGGTCCTGATGGCGCCCGATGGTTTCCCCGATGCCAAGGACATTGGCAGCAAGCCTTATGAAATGCCTTCAGTCATGGGCTTGATGAAGTTTTGTTTGCCCAAGTTATTGGTTCGCAAATCCATAGAGCCTGCATTTTTCAACACCAATGCGCTGACCGACCATTTGGTCAACCGGTACTACGACATGCTCAGGGCCCCGGGTGTGCGGGCCGCCATTCTGGATCGGGGGAATCAAACCGTTTACACCGATCCCGTGCCGCGCCTGAAAAGAATAACGGCCCCCACTTTGCTCATCTGGGGTGAGCAAGATCGGCTGATTCCCAGCAGCAATGCCAAAAGTTACGCGGGCGTTTTGCCGGTTTCGAAAACAGTCCTTTTGCCCAATTTAGGCCATTTGATTCAAGAAGAGCAACCCGAAGTGGGTTTGCGGCAGGTGACTGAGTTTTTAACTTCAACCCTCTGACGCTTGCTGCACAGGGCTGACTCATGGGTGGATGGACATGGCTGGGTAAAGTGTCACCCTGTATTTACTTTTTAAACTGTAATGTTATATTGACACCCTGATCTGTCCATTTGATGGTGGCAGATTCCTTCACAAGGGGGGTGTATGAGTCTATTGAACCGGGCCGAAGAGGCGCTGAAATCACACTTTGCCACGGCCGCAGGTTCGGGCGCACCGCCCCTGTTGCAAGCCGCGATGCATTACGCGGTGTTTTCAGGCGGCGCCAGGATTCGTCCGCAGCTTTGTTTGGCTGTGGCCACAGCATGTGGCGATGATGCCCCCGAGTTGACCAACGCCGCAGCGGTGGCCTTGGAATTGATGCACTGTGCGTCATTGGTGCATGACGACATGCCCGCCTTTGACAATGCCGACTTCCGAAGGGGAATCCCCACGGTTCACAAAGCCTTCAGTGAGCCTTTGGCTTTGTTGGCAGGTGACGGATTGATTGTCATGGCCTACCAAGTGTTGATCAACGCCGGAAGGCAGCACCCGGAACGGTTGATTGCACTGATGGACAACCTGTCGCGCGGCGTGGGGCTGCCCAATGGCATTGTGGCGGGTCAAGCATGGGAGTGCGAAACCTCTGCAGACTTGGCTCACTACCAGCGATCCAAAACAGGTGCTTTGTTTGTATCCGCCACATCTGCAGGCGCTATTGCAAGCGGTCACTCACCCGCGCCGTGGGCATCACTCGGGGCCTACTTGGGTGAAGCGTATCAAGTTGCAGACGACATCCGCGATGTACTGGGCGACATTGACATGCTGGGCAAACCAGTCGGGCAAGACAAGCTGAACGAACGGCCCAGCTCAGCCCAGGCCTTGGGTTTGGAGGGGGCCATCCAGCACTTTGATTACTTGATTGGCCAGGCTGGAAATGCCATTCCAGAGTGCGCCTGCAAAGACATGCTCAAGCAATTGGTCTTGTTGGAGTCTCAGCGTTTGGTGCCCAAATCGATGTGCGAAGACTATCGAAAACGCGCTGGCAGTGCGAACCCATCAAAGCCCCGTGCGAACCCGAACAAGAGCATTCAACAAGGGCAAACATCGCCATGACCAAACCCATGAACCTCGATGGAATGCCCAATGGGCTGATGGAAGTGACCACTTGGCAGGACCGCTTGCTGCAATGGCTGGAGCGGCTTTACGCCAGCCCGAAGCTGTACCAGTGGTCTTTGAGCAATCCCTTGACCCGGTGGATCACCAAGCGCCGAACACAACAAATTTTCGACCTGATGTCGGGTTTTGTTTACTCGCAAGTCCTGTTGGGTTGTGTTCGCCTGGACCTGTTCAAAATGCTTTACCAAAGGCCACTGGACCTCCAGCAAATAGCGCTTCAAACCAAGCTGTCTGAACAGGCGTTGCAGCGTTTGTTGTTGTCCGCGGTTTCTTTGGGGCTGTTGGAGCGCCGAAGTCAGCAGCGTTTTGGATTGGGTGCCTTGGGCGTTCCTTTGGCCATGCATCCGGGTATTGGGGCCATGGTCGAGCACAACCACTTGCTCTACCGCGACATGCAAGACCCCTTGGGTTTTTTAAACAATGCTTGGCTGGGAACCATGGCCGACTATTGGCCCTACGCACACGATGAACAAGCGGCAGAAAGAGCCGCTCAAGACAAGTTCAGTCGCTATTCAGATTTGATGGCGTCCTCGCAAGAGTTCGTTGTTCAAGAGATTTTGGGTTCCTACTATTTCGATGAACACAGCTGTGTCATGGATGTAGGCGCAGGCAAAGGCCGATTCGCCAGTGAACTGGCCTTGCATGCGCCACATCTGAAACTCCAATTGTTTGATTTGCCGCCAGTGCTGGAGTTGGCCAAGGCCACTTTTCAGAGCAAAGGCCTGCTGGATCGATTGACCTTGTCTCCAGGCAACTTTTTGCACGACACCTTGCCGCAAGGTGCGGATTTGGTGACTTTGGTGCGTGTGGCGCATGACCATCCGGATGAGGTGGTTCAGCAGTTGTTGCAAAAAATACACGACGCACTGCCCGTCGGTGGCACCTTGCTCTTGGCCGAGCCGATGGCGCAAAGCCAATCCCAAAGTGCTTATGGGCCGCAACAAACCGATGCGTATTTCCATTTTTATTTGCTCGCCATGGGGGCTGGCCGCCTCAGAACGCCTGAAGAGTTGATGCAGATGATGAGCAAGGCTGGTTTCGTCGTGATCGAGAAGCTGCCCAACAACATGCCTATCCATGCGCAAATTCTTTTGGGTCGAAAAGATAAGTGTTTACCCTAAATTGACGCATTGATGTAAATCAAGCTTGACGTTTTGTTGTGTAAGGTGAAAAATACAGTCATGAAATCCATCGCCGTCGTTTTCGACAAACCGAAACAACTCTCCTTGCAGGCGCTCGAGCTGCCAAACCTGCAAGCGGGTCAGTTGGAAGTGGCGGTTGAATACAGTGGCATCAGTACCGCTGCTGAGAGCGTCTTGTGGGATGCAGGCGTGTCCGCCTTCCCTGCCATTGGCTATCCCCTTATCCCGGGGTTTGAAACTTTTGGGCGGGTGGTCAAAGCGCACAAAGGCGCAAAGATCAAAGAAGGTGAAATGGTTTTTGTGCCTGGGGCCAATTGCTTCTCGGGTTTCAAGAGCATGTATGGCGGTGCTGCATCGCGCTTGGTGGTGTCAGATCAACTGGTGCTGCCTGTTTCGGATGAATTGGGCGTTGAGGCTGTCCTGCTGGCGCTGGCTGCTACCGCATACCACGCGGTCTCGGGCGGCGGCACCCATGAACCCTTCACCCCACCCGATCTGATCATTGGCCATGGTGTGATGGGCCGTTTGTTGGCGCGACTCACCGTTGCCGCCGGATGCCCACCACCAACCGTTTGGGAAACACAAGCGGAAATTGCCAAAGGTGCTCAGGGTTATGAGGTCATTTCTCCAGAGGATGACCCACGCAAAGACTACCAAGCCATTTACGACGTCAGTGGCAACACAGGTCAATTGGATCAACTGATTCAGCGCATTCGCCCTGGCGGCGAAGTCGTGTTGGCGGGTTTTTATAAAAACGGTCTTCAGTTCTCCTATCCCCCCGCATTCACGCGTGAAGCCCGAATTCGGGTGGCCGCTGAATGGCAAAGGAATGATTTGTTGGCAGTCAATGAACTGGTGAACAAGGGCCAACTTTCCCTCAAAGGCTTGATCACACATGTGCAAGCCTTTCAATCAGCCAACGCTGCCTATGAGACGGCGTTTGGTGATGTTTCTTGTCTCAAGATGGTTTTGGACTGGAGCGCTCACGCATGAAAAATCAATCAACTTCCAACGAACAAGCGATCCAATTTGTGGATCGCTTGCGTCAAGAGGCAGCTTTGCCCAATGATGCTGTGAGTACAGACGTACCCACCAAAGAAACCCAAATCATTGCCATTTATGGCAAGGGCGGTATCGGCAAAAGTTTCACGTTGGCCAACCTCAGTTACATGATGGCGCAACAGGGCAAAAAAGTTTTGTTGATCGGTTGTGATCCAAAAAGCGACACCACCAGCTTGTTGTTTGGTGGCCGCGCATGCCCCACCATCATTGAAACTTCATCGAAGAAAAAACTCGCGGGTGAGGCGGTGGCCATTGGTGATGTCTGCTTCAAACGCGATGGCGTTTACGCCATGGAACTGGGTGGGCCAGAAGTCGGTCGCGGCTGCGGCGGTCGCGGCATCATTCACGGCTTTGAGTTGCTCGAAAAGCTGGGCTTTCACGAGTGGGGCTTTGACTATGTCTTGCTCGACTTCCTGGGTGACGTGGTTTGCGGGGGCTTTGGTTTGCCCATTGCACGCGACATGTGCCAAAAAGTGATTGTGGTGGCCAGCAACGATTTGCAGTCCCTGTATGTGGCCAACAACGTGTGCTCAGCGGTGGAGTATTTCCGCAAGCTCGGCGGCAATGTGGGTGTGGCCGGCATGGTGATCAACCGCGACGACGGCACAGGCGAGGCGGCCAACTTTGCAGAGAAGGTGGGCATTCCCGTCTTGTCCACCATCCCGGCCAACGAAGACATTCGCAGAAAGAGTGCCAGTTACGAAATCATTGGTCGCCCAGACTCGGTATGGGGCCCCATGTTTTCTGAGTTGGCCGCCAATGTGGCCACCTCGGTGCCGATTCGTCCGAACCCCATGACACAAGACCAGTTGCTGGGCTTGTTTGCCGCTTCGGCCGTGGGTCGCGATGTGGTGCTGGAGCCTGCCACCCAATTTGACATGTGCGGCAAAACAGACACCAGCAAGCCCACGCTCGAAGTGGTGTACGACGAAGTTTGACGCCATGAGCAAAACCATCCCTATCGTCCCAGCCTCGCAAGCACCTGCAGGCATGAGCACCACCATCGAGGGTGATGGCATGGGCTGCCATTCTGGCGGCGAAAAAATGTTGGCGGCAGCCAAAGCCTCGGGCAAATCTGAGGTGCTGGCGCAATACGCCAAGGACTATCCAGTGGACCCCAAAGCGGGCCCGCACGATCAGCCGCAAAGCATGTGTCCTGCATTTGGTTCACTGCGTGTGGGTCTTCGCATGCGCCGCACCGCCACCATTTTGTCGGGTTCAGCTTGTTGCGTGTATGGCCTGACTTTCACCTCGCATTTCTACGGTGCGCGCCGCAGTGTCGGTTACGTGCCTTTCAACTCCGAGTCCTTGGTGACGGGCAAGTTGTTCGAAGACATTCGAGAGTCTGTCTACGACCAGGCCGATCCTGAGAAATACGACGCCATTGTGATCATCAATTTGTGCGTGCCCACAGCCAGTGGTGTGCCACTGCAATTGCTGCCCAAAGAGATCAACGGTGTTCGCATCATTGGCGTGGATGTGCCCGGGTTTGGTGTGCCCACGCACGCAGAGGCCAAAGATGTGTTGGCTGGCGCCATGCTGAAATATGCACGCGAAGAAATCTTGGCAGGTCCCGTTCAAGCGCCGCGCACAGGCCGCTCCGAAAAGCCCACCATCACCATGATCGGTGAAATGTTCCCGGCAGACCCCATGATCATCGGGCGCATGCTCGAACCGATGGGCCTTGCTGCCGGCCCTGTGGTGCCTACACGCGAATGGCGTGAACTGTATGCGGCGCTCGATTGCACGGCGGTTGCAGCCATCCACCCGTTTTACACCGCCAGCATCCGCGAATTCGAAGCGGCAGGGCGCCCCATTGTGGGTTCGGCCCCAGTCGGCCATGACGGCACAGAAGCTTGGTTACAAGCCATCGGCAATGCGGCCAATGTGCCGCAAGCCAAAATCGACATGGTCAAAAATATCATGTTGGGTGCCATCAAAGCCGGCTTGGCCAAGTCACCCATCAAAGGTCGAATCACCCTCAGTGGTTATGAAGGCTCTGAGTTGTTGGTGGCACGTTTGCTGGTGGAAAGTGGCGCCGATCTGCGATACGTCGGCACCGCTTGCCCCAAAACGCCTTGGAGTGCTGGTGACTGTGAATGGTTGCAAGCACGCGGTGTGCACGTTCAATACCGTGCCTCGCTTGAACAAGACCTGGCCGCCATGCACGAGTGGAAGCCCGATTTGGCGATTGGCACCACACCGGTGGTGCAAGCAGCCAAAGAGCTCAGCATTCCGAGCCTGTATTTCACCAACCTCATTTCTGCCCGTCCCTTGATGGGGCCAGCAGGTGCGGGTTCGTTGGCGCAAGTGATCAATGGCGCCATTGCCAACAAGTCGCGCTTCGACGAAATGAAAGCTTTCTTTGGCGACACCGGTAGCGGCCATGCCGCAGGTGTTTGGGAAGCTTCACACGGCGTGCCGCAAAACCGCCCGGAGTTTGAAGCCGAAACACGTCGGCAGCTCGAAAAGCAAGCCAAAAAACGTAAAGCGGAGGCCATGATCTGATGCTAGTTCTTGACCACGATCGCGCAGGCGGCTATTGGGGTGCAGTGTATGTGTTCACCGCCATCAAAGGCTTGCAAGTTGTCATTGACGGCCCTGTGGGCTGCGAGAACTTGCCTGTCACTTCGGTGCTGCATTACACCGATGCACTGCCGCCCCATGAGTTGCCCATTGTGGTGACGGGTTTGGCAGAAGAACAATTGGGCCGTGAAGGCACCGAAGGCGCCATGCGCCGCGCACACGCCACGCTCAACCCCGATCTGCCCTCTGTGGTGGTGACAGGCTCCATTGCAGAAATGATTGGTGGCGGCGTGACGCCGGAAGGCACCAACCTACAACGCTTTTTGCCGCGCACCATCGACGAAGACCAATGGCAATGTGCCAACCGCGCCATGTACTGGCTCTGGCAGCAGTACGGCATCAAGCATGTGCCCAAGCGTGAGCGCAAAGAGGGCGAGCGTCCTCGTGTCAACATCATTGGCCCTAGCTACGGCACCTTCAACTCGCCCAGTGATTTGGCTGAAATTCGCCGCCTGGTGCAAGGCATTGGCGCCGACGTCAACATGGTCTTTCCTTTGGGTTCACACGTCGCGGATGTGTCGCGATTGGTCGAAGCCGATGTGAACATTTGCATGTACCGCGAATTCGGCCGCATGTTGTGTGAGGCCCTAGAGCGCCCTTATTTGCAAGCGCCCATCGGTTTGCACAGCACCACCAAATTCTTGCGTTCTTTGGGTGAGTTGCTCGGCCTCGATCCAGAGCCTTTCATTGAACGAGAAAAGCACAGCACCATCAAACCCATCTGGGATTTGTGGCGCTCAGTGACACAAGACTTTTTTGGCACCGCCAACTTTGGCGTGGTGGCCAACGAAACCTACACGCGTGGTATCCGCCATTTCCTAGAAGACGAAATGGGGCTGCCTTGCAACTTTGCGATATCTCGGATTGCGGGTGCCAAAACCGACAACGCCGAAGTGCGCAAACTGGTCACCGAAAAAACGCCGCTCATCTTGTACGGCAGCTACAACGAGCGCATTTATTTGGCAGAGTGTGGCGGCGGCGGCATGATGAAAACCAGCTTCATCCCAGCCAGTTTTCCCTTGCCCATCATTCGCCGTCATACGGGAACGCCCTTCATGGGTTATGCCGGTGCCACGTACATCATCCAAGAATTTTGTAACGGTCTTTTTGATGCGCTGTTCCACATCCTGCCATTGGGAACAGAGATGGACAAGATCGAAGGCACCTTGGGCCGCTCTGCACCCAACACCACCGTACCGTGGGAGCCTGAGGCACAAGACAGATTAGACGCATTGCTGGAACAGCAACCTGTATTGGTTCGAATTTCAGCCGCCAAGCGCATGCGCGACCAAGCAGAGCGGGATGCACGGGAAACCGGCCGCTCTCATGTCGAAGCAGAAAGATTCACTGAATTGTTCGGCAAAGCGAACGAAGGGGCACATGCATGAAAGATGTGAACTGGAATTCGCCGATCCGATCAATCCTTCGGCCTGGCCGAGGGTCCACCTGTTGCGGTGTCAAAGCCACAACAGTCCGTCCTGAACTCGCAAGGGTTCAGGGAGTTGCCGAAAGGCATTTAAAAAGAGGCATGAACTATGACTGATGCAGCTAACCCTTCAGGGCTGACAGACGAAGAAGCCCAAGAGTTCCATACGTACTTCATACAGGGTTACCTGTTGTGGGCCGCAGGAGCTTTCTTCGCCCACAGCTTGGTGTGGATCTGGCGTCCCTGGTTCTAAAAGAACCAAAAAAGGAGGTATGTATGACGAACCCTAACGATGTCAAAACAAACAGTGATCCGATTGACCATTACGAAGGTTATTGGATGATTTTTGTTTTGCTCTTCACGATGTTCATTGTGATCGCTTTTGTTGGCCAAATGTTCTTTATTGATTGGCGCATTTGGCTCCCTGGAGCGGAAAAATCGATGACCATGTTTGAAGGCGTGAGTGCTTCTGTGCATACCGTCATTTCTCAGGTTATTTAATAAAGGAAATTACTATGTGGCGCATTTGGCGTGTGATAGATCCGCGAGTCGCGATTCTCGGTGTTGGACTCTTGATTGCTTTTGTCTCAACAACGATTCACCTGATTCAAATCAGTGGCGATCGTTACAGCATCAACAACTGGCATCCCGATACGGCCAAGATGGCAGCGAAAGCTCAGCCTCAGAACGCGGCTCTGCCGCAAAAGTAAGGACCATTGGTCTTTATTCAAACAGACGTACTTGGTTCAATTGAACCGTACGTCTGTTATTTGATTTGTCAATTTGAAGCCTAGACCTCACAAACAGTCACCGGTCGGAGGATGCAACCATGTCCATGTTAAGTTTTGAACGCAAATACCGTGTGCGCGGCGGTACTCTTTTTGGGGGCGACCTGTTTGATTTCTGGGTCGGTCCTTTTTACGTTGGATTCTTCGGAATCACAACCTTGTTTTTTGCCCTCTCGGGCACCATGATGATTTTGTGGGGCGCGGCCATGGGGCCCACCTGGAACGTCTGGCAAATCAACATTGCACCACCTGATATTTCTTATGGCTTGCGTTTTGCGCCCATGATGGAAGGTGGTCTGTGGCAACTCATCACAGTGTGTGCCTTGGGTTCATTTGTCTCTTGGGCGCTGCGAGAAGTTGAGATCTGCCGAAAATTAGGCATGGGCTTGCATGTGCCTGTGGCTTTCAGCATGGCCATCTTGGCTTATTTCAGTTTGCAAGTGGTGCGCCCCGTGCTCATGGGTGCTTGGGGACATGCTTTCCCCTATGGCATTTACAGCCACTTGGATTGGGTGAGCAATACGGCTTATCAGTACCTGCATTTTCACTACAACCCGTGGCACATGATTGCCGTCACCTTTTTCTTTGCAACGGTGCTTTCACTGTCGATGCACGGCGGCTTGGTGCTTTCAGCCACCAACCCAGGAAAAGGCGAGACGGTGAAATCGCCAGAGCACGAAGACACGTTCTTCCGAGACCTGATTGGTTATTCGGTGGGCACTTTGGGCATTCACCGTTTGGGCTTGTTCTTGGCACTTGCAGGTGTTTGGTTTGGCATTGTCTGCATCGTCGTCAGCGGACCATTTTGGACCGGCGCTTGGCCTGAATGGTGGAGCTGGTGGCTCAACATGCCCATCTGGCGCACTTGATTCATAGAGAGGAATTGAAATGGCTCAGTATCAGAATCTTTTCACCTCCGTGCAGCCCGTAGGGCCCTTGCACGATGGCGTTGAACTACCGCGCGGGGACTTCAAGCGAACCGGCAAACCATTCTTGATGCACCTGTTAGGGCGCATCGGAAATGCCCAGATCGGACCTGTCTATTTGGGTACGCTGGGTGTGGCATCTTTGCTCTTCGGCATGTTGGCCTTCAACATTATTGGTTTCAACATGTTGGCCTCTGTCGACTGGAACCCCATCCAGTTGATCCGTCAGTTGTTCTGGCTTGCGCTTGAACCACCACCTCCGGCATACGGATTGAGCATTCCACCGCTTAAACAAGGTGGGTGGTGGCTCATTGTTGGCTTCATGCTGACCACGTCCATCATGCTTTGGTGGGCACGAACTTACCGGCGTGCTCGTCAATTGGGCTTGGGAACACATGTGGCCTGGGCCTATGCAGCAGCCATTTGGTTGTACTTGGTGTGTGGATTGTTCCGCCCCATCATGATGGGCAGTTGGTCAGAGGCGGTGCCGTTTGGTATCTTCCCCCACCTTGACTGGGTATCTGCCTTGTCTCTGCGTCATGGCAATTTGTTTTACAACCCCTTCCATGCCTTGTCGATTGTCTTCTTGTATGGATCGGTGCTGCTGTTTGCCATGCACGGTGCCACCATTTTGGCGGTGACCCGTTATGGCGGAGAGCGCGAGATTGAACAAATTGTGGACCGTGGTACGGCCTCTGAGCGTGCTGGTTTGTTCTGGCGGTGGACCATGGGCTTCAATGCCACGATGGAGTCCATTCACCGTTGGGCTTGGTGGTTTGCTGTGTTGTGTCCATTGGTCGGTGGTGTGGGTATTTTGCTCACTGGCACGGTGGTGGACAACTGGTACTTGTGGTCGGTCAAACACCATGTTGTGCCTGCCTACCCCTTGGGCAGCCCCATCGTGGTTGATCCTGCATTGATGGGAGTGAAGCCATGAAATTGATGACTAAATTAGCGCTTTTCCTGGGTGCCGTCGCGATGCTTTCGGGCTGCGAACGGCCTCCGATTGAAACGGTTCAAACTGGATTCCGTGGCACGGGCATGGAACAAATCTACAACCCCCGAACCTTGGCCAAGGAAGCGGCTTTGAACCAAGCACCCGTCGCGGCAGATGCTGCATCGGCGGATGGTCCAAAAGCCAATCAGGTTTATCAGAACGTCAAAGTTCTGGGCGATTTGAGTGTGGGTCAATTCAACCGTCAAATGGCGGCCATCACGCAGTGGGTCGCACCCGATCAGGGTTGTGCTTATTGTCATAACCTTCAAAACTTTGCTGAAGACACCAAGTACACCAAGGTTGTGGCAAGGCGGATGATTGAAATGACTCAGAAGGTCAATCAGGACTGGAAGACGCACGTTGCGGACACGGGTGTGACTTGTTATACCTGTCACCGCGGCAACAACATTCCGACGCAAGTTTGGACTGAGCCCAAAGACCGCAAGTATGCGAACAGCTTGTTGGGCGATTTGGCGGGGCAAAACATTGCCACCAAAGAAGCTGGGTTGACCTCGCTGCCGTTTGATTCTTTCACACCCTTCCTGAAGGACGCAGCGCCTATCCGTGTCAATGGCAATGAAGCCATGGCCGGTGTGGGTGCAAACGCCA
Organism: Limnohabitans sp. 15K; assembly: GCF_002778285.1. GTDB lineage: Bacteria > Pseudomonadota > Gammaproteobacteria > Burkholderiales > Burkholderiaceae_C > Limnohabitans_A. Next base: position 816,657 of record NZ_NESM01000001.1, on the reverse strand, counting down.
ACCGTGCATCGACCAAGCAAGCGGAGTACACGTACTCCTTGATGGTGCACATGTCAGAGTCCTTGGGCGTGAACTGCACGTATTGCCACAACACGCGCAACTTCCAATCCTGGGAGGAATCCAGACCACAACGTGTCACCGCATGGCATGGTATTCGGATGGCTCGCGAGTTGAACAACGACTACATGACGCCTTTGACCGAGACCTTTCCAGCGCATCGTTTAGGTCCCAAAGGCGATGTGGCCAAGGTCAATTGCACCACTTGCCACCAAGGTGCATTCAAGCCACTTTATGGTGCGCAGATGGCCAAAGACTATCCTGAGCTCCAAGTTTTAGCCAAGCCTTAAACTCTGAAACTCACAAGGCCTGCACCCCTTGTGGGTCAGGCCTTTTTTTATTGGGAATTCAGACATGCGCAATGAACAGCAAGCAAGTGTTAACGACCAAACGGCCGTTGTCTTGTTGGCAGACATTGCCCAGGCCTCAAGGCTGTGGGGTTGGTCTCGGATTGTGCGGGGGCCTCGAGCCTTGGAAGGTATTCCAGGTTTGCTGTTTTCAAAAGTATTGGGCAGTGGTTTTGAGGGCGGCTTTGGCTTGCGGCCCAGTCCCTCGCGTCAAGGTGTTTTTGCCTTGTTTGAGTCTTTTCACGCAGCGCAAGATTTCATTGATCACTCGCCTCTTTTTCACGCATATCAAGAGCGATCGCAAGAGTTTTGTTGGGCAACTTTGAAAACATTTTCTTGCCGTGGCAGCTGGGATGGCATGAGCTTTCAAGCCAATACCGAGCCACCGATACAAGGTCCTGTTGCCGCACTGACCAGAGCTTCGATCAAGTTCAGCAAAGCCCATGCATTTTGGCGTCATGCGCCACCTTCACAAACATCACTCGAGGGGGCCAAGGGGTGTCAGTTGGCGGTTGGCTTGGGTGAGGCACCGTTCTTCCGACAAGCCACGTTCAGCCTATGGGATGGCTTGGCCGACATGAATGCTTACGCGCGAACGGGTGCGCACCTTGAGGCCATTCAAGCGGCGCAACAGCACGGCTATTTTTCTGAATCCATGTTTGCCCGTTTTGTGCCTTTGAGGGTTCACGGGCAATGGCAGGGCAAACACTATGAATGAAATCATGCGAACACCCCGGGTGGTGGTGGTGGGCGCTGGCATAGGTGGTTTGGTCAGCGCCTTGGTTCTGGCGCACCGTGGCCTCGATGTCACTTTGGTGGAAAGCGCCCATCAACCCGGCGGAAAAATCAGGCAAGTCCAAGTCAACAGTGTCGGCGTGGACAGCGGCCCGACGGTCTTTACGATGCGGTGGGTACTGGACCAAATGCTTGAAAACCTGGGCACCTCGCTCGAGGATATCTTGCAATTGGAGCCCATCGGTGTTCTCGCCAGGCATGCTTGGGATGCCAGTCCTCAAAGACTCGATTTGTATTCGGACACAGGCCGCACCGCCGATGCGATTGCACAATTCAGCAGTCCTCAAGAGGCGAGGCGGTTCCTCGGCTTTTGCCAGCAAACGCGCCGCTTGTATGACACGCTGGAGAAACCTTATATCCGCAGTGAGCGTCCGAGCCTCTTGAGTATGGTGGGCGATTTGGGCCTGAGTGGCATGGCCACTTTGAGTGGCTTGGGCCCATTTGCCACGTTGTGGCGCAGCTTGGGTCGGCATTTTCACGATCCGCGCTTGCAACAGCTGTTTGGCCGTTATGCCACCTACTGCGGTTCATCGCCTTGGTCTGCCCCTGCCACGCTCATGCTGGTGGCGCAGGTCGAATTGGATGGCGTTTGGTCCGTCAAGGGCGGGATGTTTCAAGTGGCATCTGCCCTGGCCAACTTAGGCGAAAAGCACGGTGTCAAAGCACGTTATGGCGTGTCGTGCACCAAAATCCAAACCCAGCAGGGCAGGGTGAGTGGTGTCGAGCTTTCTTCGGGTGAACACTTGGCGGCTGACCATGTGATTTTCAACGGCGATGTGGCGGCATTGGCCAAGGGCATGCTGGGTCAAAGCATCAGCCCAAGCTTTAAGGCTGTGAGCCCAGATCAAAGGTCTCTTTCGGCGATGACCTTGTCGATGCATGCAAAAACCAGCGGTTTTCCCTTGGTGCGGCACAACGTGTTTTTCAACCAAGACTACCGCGCAGAGTTTGAAGATATTTTTCACAAACGCCAGTTGCCTTCTCAAGGAACTGTTTATGTGTGTGCGCAAGATCGCAACGACAGCGGATTGGCCCAGGACGAATTGGAGCGCCTATTTTGTCTGGTCAACGCACCCGCTGATGGCGACACACATTCTTTCAATAAATCGGAGATACAAGCATGCGAATCGAGCAGTTTGGCACTGATGCGCCGCTGTGGCTTGGAGATCGACGTCTCGCCTCAGCAAGTGGTTCGGACCTTGCCCCAGGACTTCGCCCATCTCTTTCCGGGCAGTGGGGGAGCGCTTTATGGCCAAGCGACCCACGGTTGGATGTCGGCCTTTCGCCGTCCGTCTGCGCGCAGCAAAGTGCCGGGCCTTTACACGGCGGGGGGGAGCGTTCATCCGGGGCCGGGCGTGCCGATGGCCGCCATGTCGGGGCGATTGGCGGCCGCGACGCTGATGGAGGACCTCGGTTTGACCAACAAGTCCCACCGGGTGGTTATCTCTGGTGGTATGTCGATGCGCTGAGTGACGATGGCGAACATGGTTTGTCCATCATCGCTTTTGTGGGCAGCGTTTTTTCGCCTTATTACGCATTGGCTCGTCGTCTCCAAGGGGGTGTGGCCGACCCTGAGAATTTCTGCGCCCTGAATGTCGCTTTGTACGGCAAAGGCGGCAAGCGTTGGACCATGACCGAGCGCGGGCGTCAGCACATCCAGCGCAGCGCTCACCACTACCAAATTGGGCCAAGCAGTTTGCATTGGAATGGTCAAGAGCTGGTCATTGACATCGATGAAGTCAACGTGCCCTGGCCCAAGCGGGTACGTGGCCGTGTGACGGTTCGACCCGAGGGGCTCTGCAGTTTTGTCACCGCGTTGGACAATGATGGCTTGCACCGATGGGGCCCTATTGCGCCTTGCTCACGCGTTCAAGTAGAAATGGAAAATCCAAAACTGAGTTGGCGTGGTCACGCTTACATGGACTCGAATGAAGGTGATGAGCCTGTAGAAAAAGGATTCAATGACTGGGATTGGGCCCGAGCCGAAATGGCCAATGGCGACACCAGCGTGGTCTATGACGTGAGGCCCAAAAAAGGCCCCAACCGCGTGGTCTCGCAAAGGTTCTCTCCCGACGGAAGTCACACACCCTTTGAGCCGCCTGCGCGCTACCCATTGCCATCAACGGCTTGGCGCATTGAGCGGGCCATGTGCAGTGAGCCGGGTGTCGCACCAGAGATTGTGAGTACCCTGGAGGACACGCCGTTTTACGCACGCTCACTGCTCAAAACACGGCTATTGGGGGAAGACCTCACTGCGGTGCATGAAAGCTTGAGCATTCCAAGGCTGGTCTCATGGCCAGTTCGTTGGATGTTGCCTTGGAAAATGCCGAGGCGGGCTTGAGGTTTGCTGGGGATCTTATTTGGCGGCCAAGCTTTTCAGCAAGGCCACGGCTTCCGGCGCGTTTTGGGCAATCAAGTCAGCGCCAAACATCTCCTTGGTCGCATTCACCAGCATGAAAATTGGCCCACCTAAAAGTACCTTGACATTCGGGTTGCCCGAGTTCCTTTTAAGCGCCTGAACCAGCGATTTCAATTCAAGCAATTGAGATTCAATGGCGACGGAGATGCCAATGACATCGAACCATTCGTTCGCCACTGCGCGCACCAGTTCTTGTTCGGTGGGTGACACCTCAATCACCACGCTCGCGCCTTCTCTTCTGAACAAATCGCCCACAATGGTGGCGCCCAAAAAGTGCATGGAGCCGGGGGCGCAGCACATCATCACATTGGTTTTCTCGCCTTGGACATGTGGACCATCACGGAACTCATAACCCAGGCGGTAGATCACATGGTGCATGATGGCCAAGCCACACGTCACATCCGTGAAACTGCACAAGTCTTTGTCCCAAAGTGCCCCCAAGTGCCTGGCCGCTGGGGTGATCAAGTTCAGGAAAATTCTTTCTTGTGTGAATCCCTGAGCGATGAAGGTGTCCACAATCTCATTCACACGCAAAGAATTGCCCAGGCGACATGCATCGGTAAATTCACTGAATTCAGGCAAATCCTGTGCACTGGCGCCGGAAACTTCAGGTGAGCCCATCATTTCGCTGTAGTTTTGCGAATTCAAAAGCCTGGGTATCAGCTGCTGCCCAATCACATCCTCAAGGTATTCCTTGCACTCGTCATTGGCGGATCCTTCAACACTCAACTTATGCAGGCTATTGGATTTAGTCATGCAGTTTCCTAGGGGAAAGTCAGCGTGCCTACATATAGAAGGATGATCGGGGTAACACCTGTCCAGCAAAATAGCATGCCGATCCGCAACTGTGCAGGTATTCTGAATAACTTTCAGAAGACCCACCACTATCAATTACCCTTAGTCATCTGCCCAAAGTTTGGCAAATCCTAGGGTTGTCACCCATTTTTGGCGCAAGCCAGTTTCAAGTATTGGCGTCGACATCCAAATCATTCTCAGACAAGATACCGAATTTCCTGAGTTTGACGTAAAGACTTTGGCGTGAAAGTCCCAGCATTTCAGCGGCCGAAGCGCGGTTGTTGTGGGTCAACTCGAGTGCGGACTCGATGCACATCCGCTCAATCGTGTCTACCGTATCGCCAACGATGTCTTTGATGGGGCGACGACCCACGAATTGGGACAATTCGGCAAACGGATTGGGTACTGACTGTGTGGTGGGTGTGGAAGATGGCAAGCGTCGGTTCAAATCTCTCACGAACATCACAAAGAGTGGCTCCGGTTTGGCCAAATAAACCCCAGAGATTTCGACAGGCAGAGTCATGCCTGAAAGCGTGCGCACTTCAGTCGCAAAATTTCTCAATGGCTTTTGCTGTTTTAAGGAGTTGTTGATCACGCCCCAGTCCACGGCGCCGCGGATGAGCCAGCGCTCCAAGGACTGCCCCAGCACTTGAGAGGTTGCGGTCAACCCCAAAAGCGCCATGCCTTCTTCATTCACACTTTTGACCGTACCTGAAGTGTCTGTCAACAACCAGCCGTCAGGAAAATGCTCCATCAGTTCACTCAAAACCAAGGTTGTGTCGTTTGGCGCGGGCGAGGCTGCTGGCAGCTCCCGCTGCGTCAAACGCACCAAAAATTGCGCACCGCCCTCTTGCCTGAACACGGTGGCAGACAAAGTGATGGGGAAAGTCGATCCCAACAAAGTGGCCGAGCACATTTCAATTCGGCCAGTGGCCAGCGCAGTTCTGAGCAAAGACTGCACTTCGCCTTGACTGCCGGGCTCCAAGCATTCACGGAAATCACGCCCCACCAACCTTTTGCCCGCGTCTTTGAACATCAACTGGGCACCTGCATTGGCTTCAAGCAAGCGGTACGAATGAGCATCCAGCATCAACACCGCTTCAGGCGAGGACTCAAACAAAACGCGATAACGGGCTTCGATGTGCCTGAGGCGCAAAAAGTCACGCTCCATCGATTGTTGTGTTTCAACCAATCGTCGTTGAAGTTCAGCCAAGCGCTCCAGGTTGCGGCCTATCGCCAAAAATTTGTTCCCTTTGAGCGCCACCGTGATGTATTGAATGGCCGCCTCTCCCCCAGAGGGCGTGGGGTGATTCACATGACGCCAAAGTAAGTTTTGAGATTCGGTTTGGACACGCAGCAAATCTTCAATTTTTTTCTTGCTCTCGGATGTGACCGTGTCGATCCACCGTTTGCCGAGCCAGCTTTGACATCCGAGAGTGGTCATGGTGTCTTGCCCGGTTGACACATCTTCGATGATGCCATGGGCGCTGATCACCAAACTCACGTCCGAAACCACGCCCAGAAGCTGGTGAAAAGTAGCGGCTTCAAGATCGGAAAAGTTCATTTTAATTATTTAGTATCCAAGTTAGCGGCTGTTTAAGTTAATTGCCGAATTATATCGACACCATTTTGATACTCAGTGTATTGCCTAACATCCAAGAGGGAATAAGTTCGGTCGAACTGCACTCGCAGGGGAGGTCGCTGTGCGCACCGTTTCCAAAACAATGTCAACAGTTTCTGCAGCTTCAGAATCAAGCGTGACAGTTCCAGTCCAGTTCAATCTGTCAGGCAAGATGGACGCCATAGGGCCGCCCACAAAGATCTTCAAGTTGGGATTGACAGTGTTTGAGTTCAGATCAACCAAGGCCTTCTCGATGTGATCGATTTGGCGGTCAGTGGAAATGGACAGGGCCACGGCATCAAACCAGTCCGATAAGAACCATCGCTTGAAATCAGCGATGTCTTGGGGGGTTGCGAGCGTTACACGCCAGCCTGATCGACGGAAAAATTCACCCAGCATGAAAACGCCCATGCCATGCTGAGAGCCTGGCTCGGTCATCAAAAGCAGACTCAAGCCATTGGCCTCTGCCTTGCCCTCGGCTAAAAATTCAGAGCTGAGTTCGAGCATGGCCATGTGCAGATGTGCATACGCAATGTTGCCATTGGTGAAGTCCAGTTCATCGGACGACCAGAGTTCGCCGATGAGTCTGGCCGATTGGGCAATGCCATAGACGTAAATGTCTGCCAAGGTCTGGCCTTGTCGACGCCAATTCGTCAATATTTTGCGGGTTTCGTCCATGCTCTGGACGGCTGCATCTGCAAGCAGTTTCACTTGAGTGGGATCAAGAGCGGCGTGCTTGACAAAAGTAGTTCCACCCACCAACCGAGGGCTCGTGCTGAACTCGAACTTCCGCTTCGTTTTTTGAGAGTCCAACGCCCAGTCTTGTTCTTTTGGGGTGTTGGACTTTTCAAAATTTAAACGAGTCATGGCTAACTCCATCTTTGAATTGACAAGCCTAGTTTCGTGCAAGTTGCTTGAATCTGGTCTAAGTGTAATCCCTAGCTAACATACTTATTGTCAATTTCTATTGACACTATTTTTTTAAAGCTTTAAAGTGGCCTCAGTTCTTTTGCAATCAAGGGCAGTCATGCAGCGGTCTCAGTCACAGAGTTTGTACACGCCAGAGCAGCGCGCCAAGCGAGATGCCACGCGGTGGACCTTGGTGCAAGGTTTGTTGGCACCTGTCCAATTTCTTGTTTTTTTGATCAGCCTGTATTTGGTACTGAACAGCTTGAAAACAGGCGAACACACCGATTGGGCCTTGGCCTCGGTGGTCCTCAAAACCTTGGTGCTGTACGCCATCATGATCACCGGCTGTATTTGGGAGAAGGTTGTTTTTGGTAAATACCTCTTTGCCCATGCTTTCTTTTGGGAGGATGTGGTGAGCATGGTGGTTTTGGCCTTGCACACCGCCTATTTGTGGGTTTGGTGGGAGGGCAGTTGGTCTTCCAGCGACCAATTGTGGTTGGCCTTGGCTGCCTACATCACCTACGGTGTTAACGCAGCCCAATACATCCGAAAACTGCGCATGGCACGTTTGCAAAAGTCAAATTTCAGCCAGGTCGAATCAGCTGCGCAGGTGAGTGCATGAGTCCTGTCATTCCCATCCGCTCAGACATCAGCAAAGGCTGCACAGATGTCATCCCTCTGGTCGAGCGCGGTCAGCGTGAGGTGTTTTGTGGTCTCACAGGCATCATTTGGCTGCACCGCAAAATTCAAGATGCATTTTTTCTGGTGGTCGGGTCTCGCACCTGCGCGCACCTCATTCAGTCTGCAGCCGGTGTCATGATTTTTGCTGAACCTCGCTTTGGCACGGCCATCATTGATGAGCGTGACTTGGCAGGATTGGCCGATGCGAACGAAGAACTCGACAAGGTTGTGAACCAACTCTTGGCCCGCCGTCCAGAAATCAAGCTGCTGTTTTTGGTGGGCTCATGCCCATCCGAAGTGATCAAGCTGGATTTGTCGCGTGCAGCTTCCCGGCTCTCGGCGCAACATTCACCCTTGGTGAGGGTGTTGAATTACTCTGGGAGTGGCATAGAAACCACATTCACCCAAGGTGAAGATGCTTGCTTGGCATCGATGGTGCCCGAGATGCCACAAACCCCCGCCAATGCGCCACAAGAGTTGGTGATTGTGGGTACTTTGGCCGATGTGGTGGAAGACCAGTTTGTCCGCATCTTGAACCACATGGGCATTGAGCGGGTTCGGTTTTTCCCTCCGCGTCGCGCTCAAGACCATGTGCCCGTTGGCCCCAACACGAAATTGCTTTTAGCGCAGCCGTTTTTGGCTGAAACCGCGCGTTTGTTGCAGGCGCGTGGTGCGAGTTTGTTGGCGGCACCATTCCCATTGGGTATCGAGGGCACAACCGCATGGTTGCAGTCTGCCGCCACGGCCTTTGGTGTGACGCCCGAACGGTTTCAGTCCGCTGTGTCGGCCCCCACGGCCAGGGCAGAGGCGTCATTGGCTCGCGCCAAATTGCATCTTGATGGCAAGCGTATTTTCTTCTTTCCTGATTCGCAACTTGAGATCCCATTGGCCCGATTTTTATCCCGTGAACTGGGCATGAAATTGCTGGAAGTGGGCACGCCGTATTTGCACCGCCAGCACATGGCGGTGGAGTTGGCCATGCTGCCAGAGGGCACTTTCCTATCTGAAGGTCAAGACGTTGAAAAACAGCTGGACCGCTGTCGCGCCTTGCGCCCCGACATGGTGGTGTGTGGCTTGGGCTTGGCCAACCCACTCGAGGCTGAAGGCATGACCACCAAGTGGGCGATCGAGTTGGTTTTCACGCCGATTCAGGGTTACGACCAGGCCGGTGATTTGGCGGAATTGTTCACCCGTCCTTTGACGCGGCGCATGCGCCTCGCTGCCTGAAGGAGTCAACAAGATGCAACTCACACTCTGGACATACGAAGGACCGCCGCATGTGGGGGCCATGCGCGTGGCCACGGCCATGGAGGAAGTGCACTATGTTTTGCACGCACCTCAAGGCGATACCTACGCCGATTTGTTGTTCACCATGATCGAGCGTTTGCAAAAGCGCCCACCGGTGACCTATACGACCTTCCAGGCGCGCGATTTGGGCAGAGATACCGCAGAGCTGTTCAAGACGGCTGCCCGCGAATCTTTTGAGCGTTTTTCGCCCAAAGCCATGTTGGTGGGGTCTTCTTGCACCGCTGAACTCATTCAAGACGATCCGGGTGGTTTGTGCAAAGCACTCAACTTGCCCATTCCTGTCGTGGCCTTGGAGTTGCCCTCTTACCAACGCAAAGAAAACTGGGGCGCATCCGAGACGTTTTACCAATTGGTTCGCAATCTGGCATTGCCCAAAGACACGGCAGCCAAGTCTGAGTCACGCAAACCCCGCTGCAACATCTTGGGACCCACCGCCTTGGGGTTCAGGCACCGCGATGATTTGACCGAAATTCGCCAATTGCTGACCCATATCGGCATTGACATCAATGTCGTCGCACCACTCACAGCCACACCGGGTGACATTGCCCGCTTAGCGGATGCGGATTTTAATGTGGTGCTTTACCCCGAAATTGCGAATTTGAGTGCCCAGTGGCTACAGCGCAATTTCAAACAGCCTTTCACCAAAACCATTCCGATCGGTCATTCCGCCACTTGCGAATTTGTGCGCGAAGTGGCGCAGCTGGCAGGGATTGATCCCGTCGCTGCACTGGAAAGTGCCACGTCTCGTGCCGCTTGGTACACCCGATCGGTGGATTCCACCTACTTGACAAACAAGCGGGTGTTTGTGTTTGGCGATGCCACACATGCCGTGGCGGCAGCGCGTGTTGCGGCACAAGAAATGGGCTTCACGGTGGTGGGCATTGGCACCTACAGCCGCGAGTTCGCACGCGAGGTCAGAGATGCCGCTGCCCTGTATGGTGTTGAGGCCTTGATCAGTGATGACTATTTGGAAATAGAAGCCTGCATTGCAAAGTTGAACCCTGAACTGGTCCTCGGCACGCAAATGGAGCGTCACATCGCCAAGCGTTTGGGAGTGCCATGTGCCGTCATTTCTGCACCCGTCCATGTGCAGGATTTCCCGGCCAGGTATTCACCCCAAATGGGTTTTGAAGGTGCCAACGTCTTGTTCGACAGTTGGGTTCACCCGCTCATGATGGGTCTCGAGGAGCATTTGATTGGCATGTTCCGAGGCGATGCTGAGTTTCATGAAAATGCCGCGCCCTCTCACTTGGGTGGTGGTGTGCATGCGCAAAGTCAGCAAGACACAGCCAATGTGGTGCCTTTGACGCAAGCAGAGCAGACCACAGCCGCCACCTCAGAAACCATCGCCGTATCCGCTTGGGATGCAGGGGCGGAAAAAGAACTCAAAAAAATTCCATTTTTTGTCCGAGGCAAGGCCCGACGGAATACGGAGCGATACGCGTTGGAGCGCGGTGTCAAGCTCATCACCACGGAGACGTTGTATGAATCTAAAGCTTACTTCTCACAGTCCTAAGCTCAATTCGCGAGATACAACGCCCATCAAAATGGTGGTGGTGACCATGGACACGCATTTTGCGAGTTCATTCAACCGTTCTAATGACCAATTGAAACGAGACTTTCCAGGTCTGACCTGGAGTCTCCATGCCGCTTCAGAATACGCAGGCAATGACGCGCTGATTGCCAAATGCAAGGCCGACATTGCCTCAGCCGACATCGTGTTGTGCGGCATGCTGTTCCTTGAAGACCACTTTTTGCCCATCTTGGACGATCTGCGGGCACGCCGCATGAACTGCGACGCCATGGTTTGCATGGCCAGCGCCACCGAAGTGACACAACTGACGCGCTTGGGTCAGTTTGACATGAGCAAACCCGCCAGCGGCCCCATGGCTTTGCTGAAAAAATTGCGTGGCGGCAGCAAAGACAAGCCCGCCACAGGCGGTGCGACACAAATGAAAATGTTGCGCCGCTTGCCCCAATTGCTGCGCTTCATTCCTGGCACGGCGCAGGATGTCCGTTCGTACTTCATCACCTTGCAGTATTGGTTGGGTGGCTCTGACGACAACGTCTTGAACATGGTGCGTCACCTGATTGACCGTGGTGCCGATGGCCCTCGCAAATCATTGCGGGGCAAGGTCAAGGTTCAAGCCCCTGTTGACTATCCCGAGGTGGGTGTGTACCACCCCCGAATGACCGGCCGATTCAGTGAAGACGCCCATGCATTGCCCTTGCCTCAGGGTATTCTCGTCAAAGGCACCGTCGGTGTCTTGTTGTTGCGTTCTTATTTGTTGTCAGGCAATGCCGGTCACTACGACGGCGTGATTGCCGCGCTTGAGGCCAAAGGTTTGCGCGTGATTCCGGCATTTGCAGCAGGCTTGGATTCGCGCCCGGCCATTGATGCATTTTTCATCAAAAAAGGCCAAGTCTGTGTGGACGCTGTGGTGTCGCTCAGCGGTTTTTCGCTGGTCGGTGGCCCTGCCTACAACGATGCCAAAGCGGCTGAAGAGGTCCTGGCCAAACTGGATGTGCCCTATGTGGCGGCACACCCCGTTGAATTTCAGACGCTGGACCAGTGGGGTGGCTCCGACCGTGGTTTGCTGCCTGTGGAGAGCACCATCATGGTGGCCATTCCAGAACTTGACGGCTCGACCAGCCCCATCGTTTTTGGTGGTCGACCAGGCGCAGCGGGTGTAACCTGTGCAGGTTGTCACCACGCTTGTACTTTTGGTGAAAGTACCAGCGCGCAAGACATGCATTCATGTCCAGAGCGCGCCATCATGCTCGCGGCGCGGGTCAGCAAGTTGGTGGCCTTGAAGCGCAGTGAGCGGCAAGACCGCAACGTGGCCATTGTGCTGTTCAACTTTCCGCCCAATGCAGGCAACATCGGCACGGCTGCTTTTCTGTCTGTTTTTGAGTCGTTGTGGCACACCCTCACAGCCATGAAGGCACAAGGCTACCAAGTCGATGTGCCCAATAGCATCGACGAGTTGCGAGATGCCGTGTTGCATGGCAACGCATCGCAATACGGCGCAGACGCCAACGTACACACCTTGATCTCTGCCAATGACCATGTGCGTCGAGAGCGCTGGCTCAAAGAAATTGAAGCGCAGTGGGGCCCCGCGCCTGGCAGTCAGTTGAGCAATGGCAGTTCCATCTTCGTGTTGGGTAAACAGTTCGGCAATGTGCTGATCAGTGTGCAGCCATCCTTTGGCTACGAAGGCGATCCGATGCGCCTGTTGTTTGAAAAAGGCTTGACACCCACCCACGCGTTTTCTGCCTTTTACCGCTACCTGCGTGAAGATTTCAAAGCCCATGCGGTGTTGCACTTTGGCACGCACGGCGCACTGGAATTCATGCCGGGCAAACAATCGGGCATGAGCGGCGCGTGCTGGCCGGATCGTTTGATCGACGATTTGCCCAACATCTATTTATACGCATCCAACAACCCCTCAGAAGGGGCGATTGCCAAGCGTCGTTCTGGGGCGACCTTGATCAGTTACCTGACACCCCCCATTGCACAAGCGGGTTTGTACAAAGGTTTGAACGAGCTTAAGTCATCGCTTGAGCAATGGCGCGCATTAGAAAGCGGCAACAGCGAACGTGTTGCCTTGGCAGCCGTCATTCAAGCCCAAGCTGTTGAACTGGATTTGGTAGCAGCAGAACCTGCATGGGATGTGGCTGGAATGGGTGCTGAGTTGGACCGGACAGTGATGCGTTTGGGCGAAGAAATGCTGGAATTGGAATACGCCCTCATTCCGCATGGTTTGCATGTGGCCGGTCGTGCCCCAAGCCCCGCTCAACAGGTGGACATGTTGTTGGCCATGGCCGATGCCAACCATGGCGTACAACTGGAGCGTACCGCTGTTGAGGCCTTGGTAGAAGGTCAATCACCAGAGCGTGCTTTGACGGCTGCGGGCTTGCCTCGCAACCACGCCAGCTTGGATGTTTTGCGTGCGTTGGTGGAACCCCAGATCCATCTGGCTGTTGACACGGAAGTGTCGGCCATGCTGCGTGCATTGGACGCTTGCTACATACGTCCTGCACCGGGTGGCGATATTTTGCGCACGCCCGCTGTGTTGCCGACAGGCCGCAATATCCACGGTTTTGACCCCTTCAGAATTCCCAGTGCCATGGCCGTTCGGGATGGCAAAGTTCAAGCCCAGTTGTTGATCGACCGCCACTGTGCGGATGGCAATCCTTTGCCGGAATCCATTGCCATGGTGCTGTGGGGGAGCGACAACCTGAAGAACGAAGGCGCGCCCATTGCGCAGGCCTTGGCCTTGATGGGTGCCATGCCGCGTTTTGACAGTTATGGACGCATTGCAGGAGCCTGCCTGATCTCCTTGGAGGAATTGGGACGTCCACGCATTGATGTGATCATGACCCTTTCGGGCATCTTCCGCGATCTCATGCCACTGCAGATCAAGCTCTTGGCCGAGGCAGCTTATCTGGCGGCATCGGCAGACGAGCCCCTGGAAATGAACTGGATCCGCAAGCATGCGTTGGCCTATCAGCAAGAGCATGGCTGCACTTTGGAAACCGCTTCTTTGCGGGTCTACGGCAATGCCGAAGGTGCTTATGGCTCCAACGTCAACAACCTGGTGGAAAGCAGCCGATGGGACGATGAAGGCGAACTGGCAGAAACCTACAAGCGCCGCAAAGGTTTTGCTTACGGTCGCACGGGTCGTGCAGTTCAACATACGGCGCTCTTGCAAACCGCTTTGGCCGATGTGCAACTGACCTACCAAAACCTCGATTCTGTCGAGTTGGGTGTGACCACGGTGGACAACTACTTTGACACCCTGGGTGGCATCACCCAAGCGGTGAAGGCGGCCAGGGGAGGCAAAACACCACCTGTTTACATCGGTGATCAAACCAAGGGCAATGCGGCTGTGCGCTCTTTGAATGAGCAAGTGTCCATCGAAACCCGAACCCGCATGCTCAACCCGAAGTGGTTCGAAGGCATGTTGGAGCATGGTTACGAAGGTGTCAGACAAATAGAAGCCCATGTGACCAACACCATGGGGTGGTCTGCCACCACAGGCCAAGTGCAACCCTGGGTTTACAAGCAACTGTCTGAGACTTTTATGCTGGACCCCGCCATGCGTGATCGCCTGGCCAAATTGAATCCGACGGCCTCTGCCCGCGTGGCCAACCGTTTGATCGAAGCGTCTGAACGCAACTATTGGCAGCCTGATGCAGAGACCTTGCAAGCCCTGCGTCAAGCAAGTGAAGAATTGGAAGATCGCCTTGAAGGTGTCTATGAAGGAGCTCCCGCATGAACGTTGAAACCTTGCCGTTTCCCACAGTGAAACGCAATCCGAAATTGGATGGAGAGGGCAGCTTGCAAGTTCAGCTGGACCCGGATGTGAAGATTGGCAATGCCAAAGTTTTTGCCATTTATGGCAAGGGCGGCATTGGCAAGAGCACCACATCGTCTAACTTATCTGCCGCATTTTCCAAAATGGGCAAACGTGTTTTGCAAATTGGCTGCGACCCCAAGCACGACAGCACATTCACGTTGACCAAGAAGATGCTGCCTACAGTCATTGATGTCTTGGAGACCGTGGACTTTCACGCCGAAGAATTGCGCGTCGAAGACTTTGTCTTTGAAGGCTACAACGGTGTCATGTGTGTCGAAGCCGGGGGGCCACCCGCAGGCACAGGGTGCGGCGGTTATGTGGTGGGTCAGACGGTGAAATTGCTGAAAGAGCATCACCTTCTGGAAGACACCGATGTGGTGATTTTTGACGTTTTGGGCGATGTGGTGTGTGGTGGTTTTGCCGCACCCTTACAGCACGCAGATCGGGCGATGATCGTGACCGCCAATGATTTCGATTCGATCTTTGCGATGAACCGCATTGTGCAAGCCATTGGTGCCAAGGCCAAAAATTACAACGTGCGCTTAGGGGGTGTGATTGCCAACCGCAGCGCTGCCACCGATCAAATTGACAAGTACAACGACCGCATCGGTTTGAAACTGGCAGCGCATTTTCCCGACCTGGATGTGATTCGCCGCAGCCGCCTGAAAAAATCCACACTTTTTGAGATGGAGCACTCGCCCGAACTCGAGGCTGTTCAAAAAGAATACATGCGCCTGGCGGCAAACATGTGGTTGGGTGGAGAGGCTTATTCCGCTGTGCCCATGAAAGACCGCGATATTTTTGATCTCTTGGGTTTTGATTGAGGAGTTTGGCGATGACTGACATCACGTACGAGCAACGCCGTGGACAGATCGAAAACTATTTCGATCGAACGGCCGCTGCCGCTTGGGCCACATTGACCTCCGATGCGCCGGTTGGCCGCATCCGGGCCACTGTGCGTGCTGGGCGGGACCAAATGCGATCGACCTTGGTTTCTTGGTTGGGACAAGACCTCAAGGGCAAGCGCATTTTGGATGCAGGCTGCGGTACGGGTGCTTTGGCCGTCGAAGCAGCCAGACTGGGCGCTGAAGTGGTGGCCATTGATTTGTCTCCTACCTTGGTCGACTTGGCGCGGGAAAGAATCCCGTCTGATGTGGCGCACTTGGTCGAGTTTCACAGCGGCGACATGCTCGACAAAGGCTTGGGCCACTTCGACCATGTGGTGGCGATGGATTCCATCATCCATTACCAAACAGACGATGCGGTCAATGCGCTTGCCCAGTTGGCTGAGCGCACCAGCCAATCGATTGTTTTCACATTTGCACCGCGCACGCCCCTATTGGCCATGATGATTTCTCTGGGTCGCTTGTTGCCCAGAAGCGACCGTGCACCATGGCTGGAGCCCATGGCTGAGAAAAGCATTGCTAACCTCATGAAGACACACGAATCACTGAATGACTGGCAATGCGCCCGGGCGCACAAAGTCTCCAGTGGTTTTTACAAATCCAAAGCCATGGAGTGGGTGCGCTCATGAGAGCCAAAACATTTGCCAAGTTTGCCAAGCAAATGCCTGCGAGTTGGCTGCCGTTTGCGGACGTGGCCAGCCCTGGCTTGCCGATGTCGCGCTTGTTGCGTTTGTCCTTGTTCAAGTTCACCATGGGCATCACGACGGCATTGATGATCGGCACCTTGAACCGGGTGATGATTGTGGAGTTGTTTGTGCCTGCCTGGTTGGTGTCGATGATGCTGGCGCTTCCCCTGCTGGTGGCGCCATTCAGGGCGGTCACAGGCTATCAATCGGATATTCATATCTCTGCATTTGGATGGCGTCGAGTGCCCTACATGTGGGGTGGCACTTTGATCCAGTTCTTGGGTCTTGCAGTCATGCCTTTTGCATTGTTGGTGCTCTCGGGTGGGGGGCAAGTTGCTGTTCCTGGCTGGGTGGGCCAGGGTGCTGCTGCCATCTCTTTCTTGATGGTGGGCGCAGGCCTGCAAACCTCGCAAACCGCAGGCTTGGCCTTGGCCACCGATCAAGCCAGTGAAGAAACACGGCCTCGCGTGGTGGCCTTGATGTACACCATGCTTTTGGTGGGTGGTGTCTTTGGCAGCTTGGTGTACAGCTTTTTACTGGCCAATTTCACACCTGAAATATTGGTTCAAGTGGTGCAAGGTACTGCGCTGGTGGTGTTGCTGCTCAATGGCATCGCTTTGTGGAAGCAAGAGCCTCGCAATCCAGAGCGTGTGAAGGCCATGAAAACAGAAATTCGTCGGCCTTTCAAAGCGGTTTGGGCGGACTTCATCGCCATACCCAACGCCAAGCGCTTTTTGTGGGCCACGGCGTTGGGCACCATGGCCTTCAACATGCAGGACATTGTGCTCGAGCCCTACGGCGGTGAAATTTTGAAATTGAGTGTGGGTGCCACCAGCGCGTTGTCAGCCATGATGTCAGCAGGCGGTTTGTTGGGTTTTTATGTCGCAGGCCGTCATTTGGCCAAAGGCATAGACCCGATGCGGCTGGCAGCTTATGGTGCATTGGCAGGCTTGCCTGCTTTTTCAGCCGTCATTTTTTCAGCGCCACTTGAGGCGGGCTGGTTGTTCAGGTTTGGCGCATTGGGCATTGGATTTGGGGGGGGCATGTTTGCCGTGGGCACTTTGTTCACGGCCATGCGCCTGGAGGTGGCCTTTTTGGGCCTTGCTTTGGGCGCTTGGGGCGCTGTGCAAGCGGCTGCAGCGGGTTCGGCCATGTTTTTTGGCGGTGCTTTGCGCGATGTCGTCAATACACTCGCCTCGCAAGGTGTGCTGGGTAACGGGTTGACGGACCCTTCGGTGGCCTACAGCATGGTCTACCACGTTGAAATGCTTTTGTTATTCCTCACCCTCATTGCTGTGGGGCCCTTGGTCAAACGCAGCACCTCTTTTTCACCCGTTGTCCCCTCAACCCTCGGTATGACCGAGTCACGCATTTAGTTGTTCAAAGGAGAAGTCATCATGCAAACAGTTGGAAACATCACTGGCTACGTCGACCTGGCCCAAATACTGCTCTACGTTTTTTGGATTTTTTTCGCCGGTCTCATTTGGTATCTGGTCAGAGAAAATCACCGCGAGGGCTATCCCATGGAGTCCAGCAGCAGCGGTCGTGCTGTGGTCAAGGGCTTCCCCATCCCGGCTCCTAAAACTTTTTTGCTCGAAGGCGGCAAGAGTGTCACGGTGCCTGACTTCACACGCAAAGAGCCTGCTTACAACGCCGTGGCAACCTATCCAAGTTCAGGCGCTGCTATCGCGCCCGTCGGAAACGCCATGACTGCAGGGGTCGGTCCAGGCGCTTACGCGGGTCGCGAGGATGTTCCCGAGCGGACATCCCATGGTGTGCCGCTGATTCAGCCTTTGCGGATCGCCAGCGATTACACCGTTGCAGCGCAAGATGTCGATCCCCGCGGCCTGCCAGTCATGGCTGGCGACGGCAAACAGGGCGGCACGGTCAAAGACATTTGGATCGATTCCGCTGAAATGATGTTCCGTTATTTGGAAGTCGAAATTGACGGCGGACGCACTGTTTTGCTGCCCATCACGTTTTCCCTAATTCGCAGAAACCAAGTTGAAGTGCATGCTGTCTACGCACGCCATTTTGCGGATGTTCCTGCGCTGAGAAACCCAGACCAAGTCACGAAATTGGAAGAGGAAAAAATCAGTGCTTATTACGGTGGCGGTACTTTGTATGCCGATGCCCACCGCAGTGAGCCGCTGATTTAAGGGTTTAAAGCCTTGCATTGCGGGTTGAGTGAATAGCTGAAGAGGAACAATATGCCGATCGAAAACCTTGGCCATGAATACGAGTTTGAACCCCAGTTCGGTTTGCCCGAGCGCTTGCCTTCGGATGAGTTCATTGTTTGGCAAGGTTCGCCCGATGTTGGTGCGCTCGCCTCTTCGGCCTTTCACATCAAAAAGCTGATGGTTTATTTTTTTGTGCTGATTCTGGCGTGCGCTTGGCCTGCGTTAACAGAAGGCGCTGGCTTCATGGCGGTGCTGCTGTCCATCAAATGGATCACGCCATTGGCCCTCATCGGTCTGGGGTCCGTTTGGATGTTGGCTTACCTGACCTCACGCACAACGGTTTACACCTTGACCAATAAGCGCATGGTCATGCGTCTGGGCATTGTGTTCACCGTGACGTTCAATTTGCCATTGAAGCAAGTTGAAGCGGCCGATGCTCGCCAATTGCAGAACGGCTTTGGCGACATCACTTTGTCATTAAAAGGCTCAGACCGCATCGCATGGGTTCATTTGTGGCCCAGTGTGAGGCCTTGGAAACTTGAAAAGCCTGAGCCTACACTGCGCGCCATAGCGAATGTGCAAGAGGTCTCGGTCAAGTTGCGAGAGGCGTGGTCTCACAACACGGGCATGGCTGCCCATGCCATTTCTTCAGATGAAACCAACAAATCCAAGTCAAATGACTTGCAAGTGAGTTTGACATGAGCCAATTGCACGGATCGGCTATGACACGCAAAGCCTCGCCGGATCATTTTCCTCAGTGGGTTTTGTATTGTGCGGCTGGCATCATCGCGTTTTCGCTCATTTCTGTTGGTTTGATTCGCATCACTGGTAACGGCCCCGACCAAAGAGCCGCAGCACCCACTGTGCAGCGCTCGCTCGTTTTCCAAGACCATCAAGACGGTGGCGTCCGTGTGGCAGACGGTGTGACCGGTAAAACCCTGACGGTATTAGAGGGCGAGCAAGGCTTTGTACGTGGCACTTTGCGCGCTTTGACGCGCGAGAGGTATTCAAGGGGCATTGGTCCTGAATTGCCTTTTGAAGTGATTGCCCGCGTGGACGGCCGTGTCACTTTGATGGACCCCAGCACGGGCCAAAAGATCGATTTGGAGTCCTTTGGTCCCACCAACGTGGCCGAGTTTTCAAGGTTTTTAGCCATGCAAGCTGAATAAGCAGCAGCGCAGTATTTTCCAAAATCAGGAATCACGTTTTATGCAAGCCACCTCAACGATTGACAGCGCCGAAAAAGCATCGCAAAAAGCAGTGGAGAGCACGATGCTCAGTCCACGCTTTTACACGACAGACTTTGCAGCGATGGACAAACTGGACATGTCACCCATGCGTGCTGAGTGGGACAAAATGATGGCGGAATACGAGGGTGACAACAACCACGATCACTTTCAGCGCGATGAAGAATTTGCCAAGGAAGTGGCCGAAAGATTCTCGCAAGTCAGCCCTGAAATGCGCCAAGAGTTTCTGGACTTTCTCATCTCCTCGCTGACCTCCGAATTTTCGGGTTGTATTTTGTACAACGAGATTTTCAAAAATGTAGAGAACCCAGACATCAAGCAATTGATGCGTTACATGGCGCGCGATGAGTCCCGCCATGCCAGTTTCATCAACCAGTCTTTGAAGGACTTTGGCTTGGGCATCGACTTGGGTAACTTGAAGCGCACCAAGGCTTACACCTACTTCAAGCCCAAGTACATTTTTTACGCCACTTATTTGTCCGAAAAAATTGGTTACGCCCGATACATCACCATTTATCGTCAATTGGAAAAAAATCCAGACAAGCGTTTCCATCCTATTTTTCGGTGGTTTGAGCGCTGGTGCAACGACGAATTCCGCCATGGCGAGTCCTTTGCATTGATCATGCGCGCCAACCCGCATTTGCTGCGCGGTGGCAATGTGTTTTGGATTCGCTTTTTCCTTTTGGCTGTGTATGCCACGATGTACGTCCGTGATCACACCCGTCCCATGCTGCACCAGGAGATGGGTTTGGAGTCGGCCACCTACGACTATGAAGTGTTTCGCATCACCAACGAAATCACCAAGCAAGTTTTCCCGGTGAGCTTGGACATCGACAACCCCGCTTTCAGGGATGGCTTGTCACGGCTGTTCTTCGTTCAAACACAAATGGACGCGGCCAAAGCCAAGGGCGGTTTGTTGGGCAATCTCCAAAGAGCACGTTGGGCCATCTCGGGTGGACTCACTTTTGTTCGATTGTACTTTTTGCCGGTCAAGCACCACGCGCTGCCAGCGGATGTTCGCATGGTGCCTGCTTGGTAATGAACAGCCACTGAAAGCCAAGGATGACCGACACCTTGATTGCCTTGGGATTTGCGATTTTTATCTGGTGGTTCAGCACGGGTATCGTGATCCTTTTGAACCGCATGTCCCGCACAGCGATCACCTTGAGCTTGGTCATTTCTTCGGCGTTAGGCCTTGGCGCCTTGGTGGGTTTGGCCCATACGGCTCAGCAAACGGGTGTCACGGGTGCCTATTGCGCCTTCACTTGCGCCTTGCTGGCTTGGGGTTGGAATGAGTTGAGTTTTCTCACTGGGTGGATCACGGGGCCTCAAAAAACAGCCATCCCAAAAAGCACAACCGGTTGGCCACGCTTTGTGGCCTCCTTCAATGCGGTGGTGTGGCACGAATTGGCCATTCTCGTCGTAGGTTTGGCCATTGTGTTCATCACATGGGATGCGCCGAACCAAGTGGGAACGGGGACATATTTGGTGTTGTGGATCATGCGCACCAGTGCCAAGTTGAACTTGTTTTTTGGTGTCCGCAATTTGAGTGAAGAATTTTTGCCTGCGCATCTGGCGTATTTGGAAAGCTTTTTCAAGCGCCGCCGCATGAACGCATTTTTCCCATTTGCGGTGGCATCCGCCAGCGCCTGTTTGTGGTGGTTGGTGGGTTTTGCCAATCAGCCGATGACCACGCCTGCGCAAGTCGTGGGTGTGGTCTTGGTGGGCACCATGTTGACCTTGGCGATTGTCGAACACCTGATGCTGGTGCTGCCGCTGGACACCACGGCTTTGTGGCGTTGGGCCATTCGTAAAAAACAAAACACAGAAACCCCTGCAACCTACGCGGCGCATGTGCCGCCGGTTTAGTCGGCCCCCTTGGATTCACATGACCCATTTGTACAAATCAATTCATTCCGATGCCGGTTCAGGGGGCGGTGGTGGACTTCAAAACCATTCCACAGGTTCAGCGTCTGAGCTGGGCGATCGTGCACCGACCGCCATTGTGATTGGCACAGGTTTTGGTGGACTGGCTGCGGCCATTCGTTTGAGCGTCAAAGGTTACCGCGTTCAAATGCTCGAAAAACTCGATGCGCCGGGTGGACGTGCCTATGTGCACAAACAAGATGGTTTTACCTTTGATGCGGGCCCCACCATCATCACTTTGCCGCACCTCATTGCCGAGTTGTTCACGCTCTGTGGCCGTGAGATGAAAGACCATGTCGATCTGCGCTTGATGTCGCCTTTCTACCGTATCAGGTTTGACGATGGCACGCACTTTGACTACAGCAACAACGACGAGCAAATGCTTGAGCAAATTGCCAAGTTCAGTCCAGAGGATGTGCAAGGCTTTAAGAACTTGATGGTGGCTTCTGAAAAGTGTTTCCAGCTGGGTTTTGTCGAGCTGGGCATGGTGCCCTTTGAAACCATCGGTGACGTCATCAAGGCCATGCCCAATTTGGCCCGCATGCAAGCTTGGCGTTCTATTTACGGTTTGGTGGCCCAGCACATCAAGCACCCTAAATTGCGCATCGTGATGAGCTTTCATCCCTTGCTCATCGGTGGCAATCCTTATTCCGTCACTTGTGTTTATTCCCTCATCCATTCCTTGGAGCGACGCTGGGGCGTGCACTCGGCCATGGGGGGCACTGGTGCCATTGTGAAAGAACTGGTGAAACTGCTCGACGAGAGGCAAGTACCGATTCGTTACAACGCGCCCGTGACGCGCATTCGTGTGGAGGAGGGCAGAGCCAAAGGTGTCGAGCTCGCCAATGGTGAGTATTTGCCTGCCGACATCGTGGTGAGCAATGGCGATGCGGCTTGGACTTACCGTCACCTCATTGAGCCACAGCACCGCAAGCATTGGACGGACAAACGGATTGCCAAAGGCAAATATTCGTCTGGCTTGTTTGTTTGGTATTTCGGCACGGATCGCAAGTACGAAGATGTGCCGCACCACATGATGGTTTTAGGTCCACGTTACAAAGGCCTGCTCCAAGATATTTTCAAAAACCACAAATTGTCCAAAGATTTCAGTTTGTATTTGTACCGCCCAACGGCCACCGACCCCTCTTTGGCGCCTGAAGGTTGCGACAGTTTTTATGCGCTGTCGGTGGTGCCCAACTTGAGCAGTGAGACCGATTGGCCAGCGATTACCGAGCAGTACCGCGATGCCATTGCCACCGTGCTGCAAGAAAGTGTCTTGCCTGATCTGAAGCAGCATGTGGTGTCGTCCAAAGTCACCACGCCACAAGACTTTCAAGACCGCTTGTGGTCCTACAAAGGTGCAGGTTTTGGCCTGGAGCCTATCTTGGTTCAAAGTGCATGGTTCCGACCGCACAACCGATGCCAAGACCTAGAAGGTTTATTCATGGTGGGTGCAAGCAGCCAGCCCGGCGCAGGTGTGCCCAGTGTCTTGATGTCCGCAAAAATGCTTGAACAGGTGGTTCCCGATGTCAAATCTTTCGTTTGACCCAAGCTTGAAGTCGCCGCCCGTGTCTTTGGATTACGACTTAGAGGCCTGCACCGAACTGATGCGCGGAGGCTCCAAATCTTTTTTTGCAGCTTCCAGGTTGTTGCCAGCCCGTTTGCGCCCACCCGCGATTGCCCTCTATGCGTTTTGCCGCTTGGCCGATGACGCGATTGACGATGGCGATGGCGATGACCCTGTTTTGGCCATGGCCGATTTGAACGCGCGTTTGGCCGCCATCTATGCAGGACGCCCTGGTCCTGAAGACGCCGACCGCGCTTTGACGGTGGTGGTTCATCGTTATGGTGTTCCTTGCGGTTTGCTGGAGGCCTTGTTAGATGGTTTCTTGTGGGATTCACAAGGCCGCCGTTACGAAACCTTGGCCGATGTGGAAGCCTATGGCGCCAGAGTCGCTGGCACCGTGGGCGCCATGATGTCCATCATCATGGGTGCGAGCACGGAAACGGCCATTGCCCGCGCAAGCGAGTTGGGGGTGGCCATGCAATTGACCAACATTGCCCGAGACATCGGCGACGATGCGCGCATGGGGCGCTTGTACATTCCACGGGCTTGGTTCCGTGAAATTGGCATGGATGCGGACGCTTGGTTGGCCAATCCGGTTTTTGACTCGCGCATTGCAGGGTTCACGCAGCGATTGTTGTTGCGCGCAGATGCCCTCTACCGCCGCGGTGAGTTTGGCTTGGCTGAATTGCCTTGGGACTGTCGCCCCGCCATTCAAGCTGCCCGCTTGGTCTATGCCGAAATTGGCAAACAATTAGACCGCGATGGCCTCAACTCTGTGAACCACCGCACGGTGGTTTCAACGGCACGCAAACTGGCCTTGATTGCCAAAGCGACCACAGT
Source organism: Limnohabitans sp. 15K (assembly GCF_002778285.1). Classification (GTDB taxonomy): domain Bacteria; phylum Pseudomonadota; class Gammaproteobacteria; order Burkholderiales; family Burkholderiaceae_C; genus Limnohabitans_A. Next base: position 793,011 of record NZ_NESM01000001.1, on the reverse strand, counting down.
GGCTGTGAAGGCACCAGCATTGCCCGATGTGCCTTTGAGTCCTGTACCGGCCATTCATTATTTGGTGGACATCGTGAGCAAGGAGCGGCACTTTTTGTCGGCCAACAAGCCTTGGACCATGCCCTCGCGCAGTTTCGATGAGCGTGTGGAATGGATGGTCAATTTGTTTGGTCGTCTCGAGCAACGCGAAAAAATCAACCGCTGACCACTGGTGATGCTGAAAATTGTCGAGGTGGTGGTTTTGGTGCTTGCGGGCGTAGGCTTTGTGGTCTGGCAGTTTCGTGATCTTCGTCGTTCACGCGAGATCACCCGCAAGCAGCGCGAAACTGAGCAAGCCCAATCCATAAATCTTGCTGCATCACCTCCCAAATCGCCAGACCAGAGAGACGCTGATGGGGGCTAATTTAAAAGTTGTGCATTTGGTGTGTGCCTGTTTGTTCATAGGCAATGTGATTGTGAGCGGCATCTGGGCTTTGTTGGCCGAGCGCACGCGCAACCATGCCATCATTCAATTCAGTAATCGCATGGTGTTGATCACCGATGTTCTTTTTACCTTGCTCGGATCCATTGGTGTGGTCTGGACAGGTCATGGCATGGCAGAGAATTTTGGGGGGGCTGCAGGTCATCCATGGATTCAATGGTCCTATCTGCTCTTGAGCTTTTCCGGTTTGATTTGGTTGTTTGTTTTGGTGCCTATTCAGCTCAAGCAGCGCGCTTTGCTGAGAAACACCGACACGGTGTGCGCAGAATATTGGCGACTGTCGCGCATTTGGCAAATTGCAGGGGCATTGGCCACTTTGCTTCCTTTGCCCATCGTGTATTTCATGGTCACCAAGACCTTGTAAGTCAGGCCGCTTGATAATGAGGGAAAACACGGAAAAATCCAAGGCCCTCCCGCTCAAGGGCTTGGTGGTGTTGATCACGGGCGCGGCCTCTGGCATTGGTGCTGCGACAGCCCTCGAAGTGATGAGCAGTGGCGGTATCCCTGTATTGGTGGATTGTGATGAACAGCCGCTGGCCCGAATGGCACAGCAATGCGGCGAAGGCACTTTGTTTGTTGTGGCCGATGTGACAGACCTCACCGCGATGCAGGATGTGGTGGCCCAAACCTTGTCCGTTCACCGTCGCATCGATGTGGTGTTTGCCAACGCGGGCGTGGCTGCTTTTGGACCTGTGGCCTATGTGGACCCACAAGCGTGGAAACGCTGCGTAGAGGTCAATGTTTTTGGTACCTTCAACACGGTCCGATCTGCTTTGCCTGCCCTGATGCGTACGCAGGGTTATGTGTTGATCAATGCGTCCGTGTCTTCTTTTGCCCACCCACCCGCCATGTCGGCTTATGCAGCCAGCAAGTCTGCCGTAGAAGCCATGGGCAATGTGCTGCGTCTTGAACTCCAGGCGCATGGGGTGGGCGTCGGTGTGATGTATGCAGGGTGGGTGCGTACGCCCCTTGTGGAAGAGGGGGCGCTGCATCCCGGTTTTGTGCGCTTAAGAGCCACCATGCCATCATTTTTGAACAAAGAGACGTCTGCCCAAGAAACAGCGCGTGTCATTGTTCACGCCTTCTCAAAACGAGAACGCGCCATTTTTATACCTGGTTGGTTGCGAATTTTGTTTGGTTTGAGGGCATTGCTTCACTTGCCATTTGCCGAGCGCGAATTGGTCAAAGCTGCGCCCGACATCGAAAAGTCTTACCTCGAGGGATTGGCAACAGAAGGTGCTTTGGCCTCGAGCTTTGGACCCAGAGAGCGCGAACGGACATTGGCGCGCACCCGAGGCCCCCACAATGGCAGTGTTTCGTAATTCCTAAAGGATCACGCGGCAAGTCGCCGTATGTTGTCCATGGCCGTTGCCATGCGTTGTGCTTGCACTTGGGGCATGGGCATGTAACTGCCACCCATGGTGTGTGCCAAGTTCTGCACTTGGGCATCGGGCTTGAGAGAGGTGTCAATCCACAAAGCGCGGTGTCCCGTTTGTCGCCATTGAGCGGCCCATTGCAGCGCATCGGCTTGCGCCTGTGGACGCCCACCCAAACCTTGCAAATTCACGTTGGCGCGACCATCGCTGAGCATCACCAAGATCGGTGTCACGCCTTGGCGATGAAGTTGGGTGGCTTGTTCGCAGGCCATTTTCAAGGCCAATGCCAAAGGCGTTCCGCCGCCGCCGGGAAGACCTGACATGGCGCGCTTTGCACGAACCAATGACCGTGTCGCAGGAAGGAGCAGTTGGGCTTGTGCGCCTTTGAAAGCCACAATGCACACGCTGTCTCTTCGGGCGTAAGACTGTTGCAGCAACAGTTCAACCGCACCCTTGGCCTCGGCCAACCTTTGAAGAGCGGCTGAGCCTGAGGCATCCAGCGCCAAAATAAGACAGCTGGAGCTGTGTTGCTGGTAGCGGTGAACATGAAAGTCCTCGGACCGAATGGCGACGCGGCCCAGTTGCGTGCCACTCCTCAAGCGTTGCTTCGGGGCGGCGGCACGCAGGGTGGCCAAGATGTGCAAACGTGAGTTCCCGCCAGGACGCCCCGGTCTTGGAGGCAAAGGTCTCCCGCGTTGGGTTCCTGTGCGGAATTGTCCAGCTTTTCCCGACGTGTTTCCTTGGTTGCGCCCCGGTTTGGTCAGCAAGCCATCCAGCACATCGGGGGGCAAACTGGCCAGCGCTGCCGCCACCATCAACTCTTGCAAGTTCTCCGGCGAAGGTGTACTGGGTGATTGCTCTTCTTCCGTGTTGGGATCTTCTTCAGATTTATCCGTGGAAGAAGCATCTTCTTCCTCTGTGTTTGCTTCTGGCAGCTCAGGTGCTTCAGGAGGATTGGCAGTGCTGTTGTCGTCTTTCGATTGTTCGGGCTCTGATTCAAGTTGGGGACTGTTTTCAGGTTCCGTCTCTGAATTATTTTCAGTGAGGGCGGGCAATTGGGTTGCACGGGGTGCCAACACGCGCCGCGCTGCAAAGGCCAAATCTTCGTCAGTCAGTCGGTTTCGAAAATTCAAAGCGGCATGGGCGCTGGCCACACGCAGAGCCAAGGTGGGGATGCGCAAGGAATCAATGCCCAAACCTTGCGCCGTGACACAAACGGCCAGCACTTGCTCGTCGGTCCATTCAATCTGGGGAAGTGCCTGTTTCATCCGGGCCAGGGCATCTTCTGCAATGTGGATGCTGACAGATGCTTGGCCATTCTGTGGGCTGAGCATGTCAACGGCAACGCCTGTGATGTCTGAAGGCACCAGATCTTGCAAGTCAAACCACAGACCCAGCCGCTCTTGAAGCGATTTGCTTATTGGCGGGTCGTCCTGCATGGATTCGTCCAGAGCCACCACGCTGAACTGGGTAGTTACCCCATTTTCTGAATTGGAGGCATTTCCCAAGGGTGGCAATGACTGGGTGTCCATGGCCTGTGTCAAGGGCGCAACCATGGCCGCTGGAAAGCGTTCGGCCATGCTGATGCAGACCAAGCCTTGGTGGGCTTGCTGCAGCAAACCCGATTGCATGTGTAAATGGCCTGTTTGAAGGGTGCGCGACAAATCGATGCCGCCCAGCAAGCGCTCCGCATCGATGTTGCCGGGTAATTTGACGGTGTTCAAACCTGTTTGCGACAGATGTTGCAACCATTGTTCGCGCACGGGACCAAAGGGCGCACGCAACCAAATGCCACCCAAGCCGTGAGGATCAATTTGCAGCAGTTGCAACGATGTCAAGGCATCGTTCCAAGTCTCCAGTCCTTTCAGGTCATCGGCCATTCACGCGCCTCAAACAGCCAGAATGTCTTGCAGGCTTCTGTTGACGCGTTCACCGGAGTCGGTATCGTCCAGTGGGTTGCGCCGCAAGCGGTGGCGCAAGGCCAAGGGTGCAATGGTTTTGAGGTGTTCGGTGGTGACCTTCTTGTGGCCTTGCATCGCCGCCAGGGCGCGTGTGGCTCGGAGCAGGGTCAACTCTGCGCGCAAGCCATCGGTGCCAAGCTGCTGGCAAAGCCTGGCGCACAGGGTGAGCATGTCGTCATCGACCACCACCGATGCCAGCAATTTGCGTGCTTTGACAATGCGCTTTTGAAGCTTGTCGCTTTCACCTTGCCATTGCGCTTTGTAGGCAGCAGGGTCTTTGTCAAAGGCGTCACGTCGCTTGATCACGTCCACCCGAAGCGCCACATCTTGGGGTGTTTTGACCTGAACCGACAAACCAAATCGATCGAGCAGTTGGGGCCGAAGTTCCCCTTCCTCAGGGTTGCCGCTGCCCACCAAGACGAACCGAGCAGGGTGCCGGATGCTCAAGCCTTCTCTCTCGACCAAGTTTTCTCCAGAAGCGGCCACGTCAATCAGCAGGTCTACCAAATGGTCATCCAACAAGTTCACTTCGTCGATGTACAAAAAACCGCGATGTGCTTGTGCCAACAGGCCAGGAGAAAACTCTTTGATGCCTTGGGAGAGGGCTTTTTCCAAATCGAGCGCGCCCACTATGCGGTCTTCTGTGGCACCCAATGGCAAGTCCACGACGCTCACAGCCCTGCTTTCGGTCGCCAATTTGCAAGCGGATCGTCCCTTCAAGGGCTTTTGAGCCTGGCAGACGGGGCAGGCTTGAGCGGGTTTGGCAGGATCACATTTGTAAGGGCATCCCTTGACCACTTGAATGGGGGGGAGCAAATCAGCCAAAGCTCTGACCGCGGTGGATTTGCCAGTACCCCTGTCACCTAAGACCAACACCCCGCCCACGGTCGGGTCAATGGCGACGACTTGAATGGCCAGCGTCATCTCGTCTTGACCGACGATCGCTGCAAAGGGAAACGTAATAGCCATGACTGATTTCTTTTAACCCAGTGATTGGACAGATGCCCATCATCCAAAGATCCTCCAAAACTGTCAAGTTGAATTTACACTTTTCGGGTTTTCACCATGTTTCAAACCCGAATCAGAAATGAAAGCTTGTTGGAGTCGTCGCCGTTGTTTCGTTCAGCTTCAAAGCTTGCAAAAAGTCATTTCTCCTCTGACGAAGATGCCATCGAGCACGCATGACACCTAGGGAAAACACTCAATTTTCGCGATTGTCAATGAAATAAAACACTCAAAGTGTCAATTTAACTTGACGTTTTTTTGAATCCCGCTAAATTAAGGCTTGGTCAAACCTCTCGCACGTCCATCATGGAAGCTTTACTCGAACAAATTGAATCGCCTTCTCATTTGAGAAAGCTCTCGCGTGAAAGTCTGAAAGGACTGGCCACAGAGCTTCGATCGCGTTTGATTGAAACGGTTTCCCAAACAGGGGGGCACTTCAGCTCCAACTTGGGCACCGTTGAATTGACCATTGCGCTTCACTATGTGTTCAACACACCAGAAGATCGCATCATTTGGGATGTTGGCCACCAAACCTATTCGCACAAAATATTGACGGGTCGAAACGCCCGCATGGGCACCATCCGCCAGCAAGGGGGCCTCAGTGGTTTCCCTCGGCGCGAAGAAAGTGTTTACGACGCTTTTGGCACCGCACATTCATCGACCAGCATTTCGGCCGCTTTGGGGATGGCCGCCGCTGCGCAGCTGTCCGGCAGTCAACGCAAAGCGGTGGCCATCATTGGTGATGGCGCTTTGACCGCCGGCATGGCTTATGAAGCTTTGAACAATGCAGGCGCAAGTACTTGCGATGTGCTGGTCATCTTGAATGACAACGACATGTCGATCAGCCCACCCGTGGGTGCTTTGAACCAATACTTGGCAGAGTTGATGTCAGGCCGCTTTTATGCAGAGGCTAAAAAACTGGGCAGTGAGGTGTTGCGCAATGCCCCGCCATTGTTCGCTTTGGCCAGGCACATCGAAAAACAAACACAAACCCTGATCCAGTCGAACACCATTTTTGAAAAACTTGGCTTTACCTATACGGGGCCTATCGATGGTCATGATGTGAACGGCTTGGTTGAGGCGCTTGAAAAGTTGTCCAAAGCCAAGGGGCCGCAGTTTTTGCATGTGGTCACCCGAAAAGGTCAGGGGTACGAAAAGGCCGAAATCGATCCGGTGACTTACCACGGCCCGGGAAAGTTCAATCCCTCGGTCGGTGTGGTGCCCAGTGCGAGCACAAAAACCACCTTCACCCAGGTTTTTGGCCAATGGCTCTGCGATATGGCGGCCAAAGATCCGCGCTTGGTGGGGATCACGCCAGCGATGCGAGAAGGTTCAGGCATGGTGGAATTCAGCCAGCGCTTTCCCAATCGTTACCACGACGTGGGCATCGCTGAGCAGCATGCCGTGACCTTTGCTGCAGGTTTGGCGTGTGAAGGTTTCAAACCTGTGGTGGCCATCTACTCGACATTTTTGCAGCGCGCATACGACCAACTGATTCACGACGTGGCTTTGCAAAATTTGCCAGTGGTGTTTGCACTCGACCGAGCGGGCCTGGTGGGGGCAGATGGACCGACCCATGCGGGGATGTATGACATTGCCTTTACCCGCTGTATTCCAAACATGAGCGTCGCCTGCCCTGCAGACGAAAACGAGTGCCGCCAGTTGTTGAGCACGGCGTATGCACAAGACCATGCGGTCACGGTGCGTTACCCCAGGGGCGCAGGCGTGGGCACCCCGTTGCAAAAAGATTTAACGCCTTTGCCTTTTGGCAAAGCAGAGCTCGTTCGCCAAGGTGAAAGCCTTGCCATTTTGTGTTTTGGCCCTTTGCTCCACGAAGCGCTCAAAGTGGCGCCATCGTTGAATGCCACGGTCGTGAACATGCGATGGGCCAAGCCCCTGGATTTGCAAATGCTGCGTGAAATCGCCCAATCGCATGATCGGCTGGTCACGCTGGAAGACGGGACGCGTTCAGGTGGTGCAGGCTCAGCGGTGCTTGAGGCCTTGCAAGAGATGCAAATCTCCAAGCAAGTGCTGGTCGTGGGCTTTGAAGACGAGTTCACCGAGCATGGTGACCCTGCTTTGTTGATGCAGCAATATGGATTGACAGCCATCGGCATCCAAAAAAGCATTGAAGCGCGTTGGCCGGTGGCTCAGCCCTCGTCCAATCTCAGAAGGGTTGTTTGAATGGCTGTTTGGACGTTAGGTCTCAATCACCGCACCGCACCGATTGATTTGCGTGAACGGTTTGCCTTTGCTTCGGAAAAGCTGGCGCAATCTTTGCAGGGCTTGCAGCAAAAGTTTGCAACGCACAAAGAAGTGACCATTTTGTCGACCTGCAACAGAACTGAAATTTACTGTGCAGGCGATGAAACCCACTTGCCTCAAACCCTGGCTTGGCTGGCAGAAACGGGCCAAACACAGGTTGATGTGTTGGCATCCCACACCTACCGACTCGAAGGGGATGCATCCGCGCGTCATGCTTTCCGAGTGGCCAGTGGCCTTGACTCGATGGTGTTGGGTGAGTCTCAGATCTTGGGGCAACTCAAAGATGCGGTGAAGTTGGCAACCGACACCGGTACCTTGGGCACCACGCTCAATCAACTCTTTCAACGCTCCTTTGCGGTGGCCAAAGAAGTTCGCACCATGACTGAAATTGGCGCCCACTCCATCAGCATGGCCGCAGCCAGTGTGCGATTGGCGACGGGCATTTTTGAAAACATCAAAGACACCCGCATTTTGTTTGTCGGTGCTGGAGAAATGATCGAATTGTGTGTGGCGCACTTCGCGGCCAAGTCACCGCGTTCGATCACGATTGCCAACCGATCGCCGCAGAGGGCTGAGGCCTTGGCGTCTTTGCACGGCGCAAGTTGCATTGCATTGGCCGACCTGCCTAAAAAGTTACACGAATTCGACATCGTGATCAGCTGTACGGCCAGTACCTTGCCTTTGATTGGTTTGGGGGCTGTTCAAAGTGCACTCCGCGCCCGAAAAAATCGGCCCATGTTCATGGTCGACCTGGCTGTTCCCCGAGACATTGAGCCCGAAGTTAAAAAATTGAACGATGTGTATTTGTACACCGTCGACGATCTGAACGACATCATCCAAAGTGGTCAGGCTCATCGGCAGGCTGCCGTCACGGATGCAGAGGTCATCATTGATCAGGGTGTTCACAAGTTCATGTCTTGGCTTGAGCACAGAAGACATGTGCCTTTGATTCTCGAACTGAATGTGCAAGCAGATGCCTGGCGACAGGCTGAATTACACAAAGCCCGAAAACTGATCGAAAAGGGCGACGATTTAGACGCCGTCTTGGAATCGCTGTCCATGGGGTTGATGAAAAAAATGCTGAACGGACCCTTGCGAGAACTCCACCATGCAGAGGATGCGCACCTCGAAACGACCCGCGATGCGATCCGACACATGTTTTTAAAGGCCTAGCCAAACCAGCAAAGGTGTAAACCCTGATTGACACTATGGGGCTTGATGACAAAATTGACACATGCAACGACCTGCCTTATCTACCGTCGCTGAGCTTTTGAAGCCCATCACATGGTTTCCACCGATGTGGGCGTTTGCGTGTGGCGTGGTGTCCTCAGGCAAGCCGCTTGCCGATAACTGGTTTTTGATCATTTGGGGCATTTTGTTGGCCGGCCCTCTTGTGTGTGCCAGCAGCCAAGCCGTGAACGATTGGTTTGACCGGCATGTCGATGCCATCAACGAACCGAATCGCCCCATTCCTTCTGGACGGATGCCCGGAAATTGGGGCTTTTACATCGCGGTGATGTGGACCCTGCTGTCTCTGCTTTGGGCCTGGCCGCTGGGCACTTGGGGTTTTGCGGCGACGGGCTTGGGTTTGCTCTTGTCGTGGGCTTACAGCATGCCCCCGATTCGCTTGAAAAACAACGGCTGGTGGGGCAACGCGGCTTGTGGACTGAGTTACGAAGGCTTGGCCTGGGTCACTGGGGCTGCCGTGATGCTGGGGGGAGAGATGCCCACAGACAAGACCATCGTGTTGGCTTTGCTTTACAGCTTTGGCGCCCACGGCATCATGACCTTGAACGACTTCAAAGCGGTACAGGGCGATGCGCACATGGGTGTGCGCTCACTGCCCGTACAACTGGGCGTGACCCGAGCAGCTTGTTACGCCTGCACATTCATGTTGGTGGCGCAATGGGCTGTGGCCATCTTGCTCTGGGTATGGGGTTCTCCCATTTCTGCTTTGGCAGTGTTGGTGCTGAGCCTTTGCCAACTGCCATTGATGATCCCCTTTGTGCGAAGCCCTGTTGACAAAGCACTGAGTGTCAGCGCCTTTGGTGTGCCCCTGTTTGTGAGCGGCATGATGGTCAGTGCTTGGGCCTTGAGGGCGATGGAGGAAGCGTCTACATGAACGCATTACCTCCTTTGGGTTGGTTGCACATCGCACGCTTGGGTTTGGTCCAAGCTTGTATGGGCGCGATCGTGGTGGTGACCACATCGACGCTCAACCGCATCATGGTGGTGGAGCTGGCACTTCCGGCCATGCTTCCGGGCTTTTTGGTCGGCTTTCACTACCTCGTGCAAATGGTGCGTCCCCGCATGGGCTTTGGTGCTGACCAAGGCAGGCGTTGTACCCCCTGGATGATGGGCGGCATGGCGGTTTTGGCGCTGGGCGGATTTTTGGCAAGTCTCGCCACAGTTTGGATGGCAAAGGATTTGAGCCAAGGCATTGCCTTGTCGATCTTGGCCTTCATGCTGATTGGCTTTGGTGTGAGTGCCTGTGGCACTTCCTTGTTGGTCCTCATGTCCAAGCGGGTTGCAGAGACGCGACGCGCCCCAGCAGCCACCGTTGTTTGGATGATGATGATCGTCGGCTTTGCTGTCACCGCCATCACCGTTGGCAAGTTGCTCGACCCCTACACACCTGAGCGTTTGTTGGAAATCAGTGGCGTACTCAGCTTGGTCGTGGTCCTGATCTCGTGCCTGTGTTTGTGGAATTTAGAAGGGCATGCCGGCTCTTCGGTACCAGCAGCGTCAATCCAGGCACAGCCGGAAAAGAAGCTGGATTTCAAGAAAACATTGCACATGGTTTGGTCTGAACCACAGGCCAAGGCCTTTACGGTGTTTGTTTTCTTGTCCATGTTGGCCTACAGCTCTCAAGACCTCATCTTGGAGCCCTTTGCGGGCGCTTTGTTTGGTCTGACCCCAGGTGAAACCACGCAGTTGTCTGGCTTGCACCACACGGGTGTTTTGTGTGGCATGTTGGCCGTCGCATTGGCCGGCAGCGCCCGTGTGGCAGGTCGTTTGGGGTCGATTCAAAGTTGGATGGTGGGTGGCTGCTGGGTCTCCGCCCTGGCGATGTTGGGCTTGTGTTGGGCGGCTGCTGATGGCCCGCCTTGGCCCTTGAAGCCCAATGTGATTTTGCTGGGCATCGCCAATGGCAGTTTTTCGATCGCAGCCATTGCCACCATGATGCGTTTAGCCACTGCTGGCGGTGATCAGCACGCGGGCACCCGCATGGGCTTGTGGGGTGCCGCACAAGCCATCGCTTTTGGCCTGGGCGGTTTGCTGGGCACTGCTGCCAGTGACTTGGCGCACCATGTTTTGGCAGAACAAGGCACGGCTTATGCCTACGTGTTTGGCTTTGAAACAGTCATGTTTGTGTTGGCGGCCGCGTGTGCTATTTGGGTGGGTCAGTACGACCGCAAAGATGCAGCAAAAAGCCACTCCCCTTTGTCGTTGGTCCTGGAAAGGAATTGAGCCATGAGTACTGAAACCTATGATGTGGTTGTGATTGGTGGCGGACCTTCTGGGTCCACGGCAGCCGATGATCTTGCTGGCCGAGGTTGGAATGTGCTGTTGCTGGACCGTCAAGGTCGAACCAAGCCCTGTGGCGGCGCCATCCCCCCACGATTGATCAAAGACTTTGAAATTCCGGACCATTTGTTGGTGGCCAAAGCGCGTTGCGCCAGGATGATTTCGCCCAAAGACAACAAAGTTGATATTCCCATTGAAAATGGGTTTGTCGGGATGGTGAACCGTGATGAATTTGATGAATGGTTGCGCGAAAGAGCGCGATCGCATGGCGCGCAACGCATGCGAGGCACATTTGAAAAATTGACCCGTGATGACGACGGGGTTGCACGGATACACATCGCCTTGCAATCGCCAGCACCGTCTCATGGACAGGCTTCGCACCCAGAGGTCACGAGTATTCGCACACGGTTTGTGGTCGGAGCCGATGGCGCCAAGTCAGAAGTCGCCCGCCAAACGGTCAAAGGCGCAGAGCGCACCAAGTATGTGTTTGCTTATCACGAGATCGTCAAGGCACCCAAGCAACAAGCGGACTACGATGCCGACCGATGCGATGTCTACTACCGCGGCGCTTTGTCACCCGATTTTTACGGCTGGGTCTTTCCACACGGCGACACCATGAGCATTGGCACCGGCAGCGCAGACAAAGGTTTTTCTTTGCGCAACGCTGTGGCCAGGTTGCGCGAAACGGCCGGCTTACAAAACGCCGAAACCTTACGTCGAGAGGGTGCGCCCATCCCCATGAAGCCTTTGCCGCATTGGGACAACGGCAAAGACGTCGTTTTGGCGGGTGATGCAGCTGGCGTTGTCGCACCGGCTTCGGGTGAAGGTATTTATTACGCGATGGCTTGCGGTCGCATGGCGGCCGATGCGGTTGAACAAGCCTTGAAAACAGGACAGTCTTCTTGCCTGAAGAAAGCGCGCAAAACATTCATGCGGCAGCACGGCACCGTGTTTTGGGTGTTGGGCATCATGCAGTATTTTTGGTACAAGAGTGACAAACGCCGTGAGAAGTTTGTCACCATCTGCGAAGACAAGGATGTGCAACAACTCACGTTTGAGTCCTACATGAACAAAGTGCTGGTGAGGAAGAAACCGATGGCACATGTGCGCATCTTCTTCAAAGACTTGGCACACCTGTTTGGCATGGTCAAAACATAAACTTGGCGGATCCTCTGGGCGAAGATTTTGACTTCGTGCAGCGTTAAACTGTGTCGATGACTTCTTCGCCCAAATCGCTTTCTGGATTACTGCCTTTTATTCGCCCTTACCGCAAGCAGGTCGTGTTGGCGGGTTTGTTTTTGCTGCTCGCTGCAGGCACAACACTGGCGTTTCCATTGGCCCTCAAGGTCTTGATTGACCAAGGCTTGGCGGCGACAGCAGGCACGGATGCATTGGCTGAAAAGTTCTTTGAATTGTTTTTGGTCGCTGCTGCACTGGCTTTTTTTTCCGCTGGCCGTTTTTACACGGTCACTTGGCTGGGTGAAAAAATCACGGCGGATGTGAAGAACAAGGTCTATGCCCATGTGCTGGAGCAAAGCCCTACTTTTTTTGAAACGACGCAATCGGGTGAGGTGTTGTCACGCTTGACCAGCGATACCACCTTGGTCCAAACCGTGGTGGGTTCATCGTTGTCGATGGGTTTGCGCAATTTGGTGATGGGCTTGGGTGCAGTGGGCATGTTGGTTTGGTCCAATCCCTTGTTGATGTTGCAAGTGATCGGTGTCTTGATCGTGGTGGTCTTCCCCAGTGTGTATTTGGGTCGCAAAGTCAGGCGCCTGTCACGGGCCAGTCAAGACAGGGTGGCCGATTCAAGCGCCATTGCTTCTGAGGTTCTCAACGCCATTTCGGTGGTGCAAAGTTACACCGCTGAAAAACGTGAAGCAGACCGTTTCACGTCCTCCACGGCCCAAGCTTTGGGCACAGCTTTGCGGCGCACACGCGCTCGCTCATTCTTGGTGGGCTTCATCATTTTGGCCTCCAGCGCTGCATTGTTGTGGGGCTTGTATTTGGGCACCTTGTCGGTGCGTGCGGGTCAGACCACTGCTGGTGAATTAGGGCAAACCATCGTGTACGTGATCTTGTTGGCCAGTGCATTTGCGGTGCTGGGTGAGGTCTACGGCGATGTGCTGCGTGCGGCAGGTGCGACCGAACGGCTGATGGAGTTGCTGCACACACGTTCAGATGTGGGTTCTCCCTCGCATCCGAAAAAGGCGGCGTGGCCTGTGAATGGGTCTGGCTTGGTTTTGCGGGGAGTCAATTTCAATTACCCCTCGCGTCCAACGCAGCAGGCCTTGAATGGCTTGTCTGGCGAAGTGCGTGCGGGTCAAACCGTGGCCATTGTCGGTCCCAGTGGTGCAGGAAAAACCACTTTATTTTCTTTGTTGATGCGTTTTTATGCGCCGCAACAGGGCGAGGTCTTGTTAGACGGCATACCCATCGAACAAATGGATTTGCATGATTTGCGCCAGCGCATCGGCGTTGTGCCGCAAGAGGCGGTTGTTTTTTCTGGTTCGGTGATCGAGAACATCCGTTACGGCAAACCGGGTGCCAGTCACGATGAGGTGGTGGCTGCGGCCCATGCCGCTTTTGCGCACGAATTCATCACCGACTTGCCTCAGGGGTACGACACCTATTTGGGTGATCGAGGTGTGCGTTTGTCGGGGGGGCAGCGGCAACGCATTGCCATTGCCCGAGCCATTTTGAAAAACCCACCGCTTTTGTTGCTGGACGAGGCCACCAGTGCGCTGGACGCCAACAGCGAGCGCATGGTGCAAGCGGCTTTAGAAACCGCCATGAAGGGACGGACCACTTTGGTGATTGCCCATCGATTGGCCACCGTTCAACGTGCCGATTGCATTTGGGTGCTGGACAAAGGGCAATTGGTGGAGCAGGGCACACACACCGAGCTTATCGCTCGTGGTGGCTTGTACGCCAGTTTGGCCGCCTTGCAGTTTGCTGGATAAATTTTTCATCGACACAGAGACGAGAGCGCTCTATGGCATCGACTGAAACTTCCTCGAAATGGACAGCCGGTCCTGCACGCAGAGTGTTCTTGCTTGGCGCCACGGGCACGATCGGTTTGGCAACGGCTCAAGCACTGATCCAGCAGGGGCATGATGTGGTCTGTTTTTTGCGCCCCCGTCAAGGTGTAAAGCAGGAGGCCTCAGAAAACCTGAAGTTATCGGCCTTAAAGGGTGCCACGATTCGTTATGGTGACCCCACCGATGCGGCGTCTTTGGTGCGAGATGGTTTTGCCAATGAGCGCTTTGATGTGTTGGTTTCATGCATGGCCTCAAGAACCGGTAGCCCCCGGGATGCTTGGCGTGTCGACCACCAAGCCCATGTGCATGCACTTGAAGCAGCACCCGCTGCAGGGGTCCAGCATTTCGTGTTGCTTTCAGCGATTTGCGTTCAAAAACCTCTGTTGGCCTTTCAGCATGCCAAGCTTGCTTTTGAAAAGGCGTTGATCGAGTCAGGATTGACCTATTCCATCGTGCGTCCGACAGCCTTCTTCAAATCGTTGTCAGGTCAATTGGATCGGGTTAAAAAAGGGAAGCCTTTTTTGATTTTTGGCGACGGCCAGCTGACCGCTTGCAAGCCCATCAGTGACCATGATTTAGGCGACTTCATGGCCGGTTGTTTGGATGAACAAAGTCGGCACAACCAGATCTTGCCCGTCGGCGGCCCCGGCCCCGCCATCACACCCCGTCAGCAAGGTGAGTACTTGTTTCAACTGCTGGGAAAAGAGCCCCGTTTCAAAAGTGTGCCCGTGGGATTTTTAGACGTCATCATTGGCGTTTTAAATGCGATTGGCAAACTCATTCCAGCCGTTGCGGACAAAGCCGAACTGGCCCGCATTGGTCGTTACTACGCCACTGAGTCCATGCTGGTGTGGAATGCCGCATCGAACCAATACGATGCAGAGATCACCCCCTCACACGGCACGCAAACACTATTCGAGTCTTACGACAAGTGGGTGAACGGCCAAGCTGCACCCGACAGAGGCGAACACGCCGTTTTTTAAGTCGATCCAGTGCAGCGGGTCAATCTGCGATGCCCACAAGTTGGTTGCTGAGCTCCCAAAGTCGAATGCCCAGCTGCAATTGTGTGGCCTTTGCGGACAGGGGCTGCGCAAACGCTTGGCGACCTGGGACTTGACGGTTGCCCCAGCTCCAATGCACCCCTGACGTGGAGAAATCTTTGTCGACCACCACTTGTGCCACGCGTTGTCCTGCCAAGGTTTGGGTGACATAGCCCTTCGTGATGTTTTTTTGGAACCAAGGAAAGATGGTTTGAAAAGCCTGGGGTGTGTCGCGAAACAGCGCCGTGTCTGCCACGCACCCGGGATAGACCGTGCTGAAGATCAGGCCGGTGCTGTCGTGGTAACGGCGGTGCATTTCCCGGCTGATGATCATGTTGCACAGCTTGCTGTCTTTGTAAGCTTTGCCGGCTTTGAAGGCCTTCCCGTCAATCATCGCGATGGGCTCGTGAAAGCCTTGTTCGAGCCCTGCGAGATCCCCCAGATTGGCGGGTGCGGGAATCGGCACCTTGCCGCCAAACTCTTCAGAATTGGCAGTGACGGTGCCCAAGGTCACCAGCCGTGAGTGAAAATCCGGATGGGATACGCGTTCAGAGTCTTGTGTGCGGATCAGCAAGGGCATGAGCAAACGGCTCAGCAAAAAATGGCCCAAGTGGTTGGTGGCAACGCTGAGCTCATAGCCTTCAGGCGAGCGGGCGGGTGTTTTCAGACGCGGCTGATAACTCGCTGCGTTGTTGAGCAGTGCGTGCAAGGGCAACCCCTTGGATTCAAAGTCTTTCACAAATTCGCGAACACTTTGCAAAGAGCCCAAGTCCAATTTCATCAGGCTGAATTTGGACGCTTCCAGTTGCATTTCAGCAGCCACACGCGCTGCTTTTTGCAAGTCTCGGCAGGCCATGACCACATGCCAACCCTGTTGAATGAGTGCCACCGTGGCGTAAAGCCCGACGCCTGAAGAAGCGCCCGTGACAATGACATGTGGTTTTCGGAGGGTATTCATACAAGGATTCTTATTTCAAGAAATTTGCAAGTTCATGAACCGCGGTCAAACTTTGCTGTGCATGCGTTGGGCCCGTGAATACCGGTGCACAGCCTCGACCAACACGGCGACATTTTCTGGCGGCGTGAACTGGCTAATGCCATGGCCGAGGTTGAAAATGTGCGTGGGGCCTGAAGTGTTGGGGTCTGTATGGGGTGTTCCAAAGTCATCCAGAACTTTGTGGACCTGCTGTTCAATGGCCGTTGCAGAAGCAAACAAGACATTGGGGTCCAAATTGCCCTGCAACGCTTTGCCCGCTTGACCGGCCAAACCGCCGACGGCTTGTCGTGCCTTGGCAAGGTTGACGGTCCAATCCAGCCCCAAGACTTCGCAGTCCAGAGTGTTCATGTCTTCCAACCACAAACCACCACCTTTGGTGAACACAAGGCGGGGAATGGTCTGGCCTTCATGGCTTCGAATCAGTTGGTCGAGCACCCTTTTGGTGTAAGCCAAGCTGAAATTTTGAAATGCGCCATCGGCCAACACGCCGCCCCAGCTGTCAAACACCATCACCGCTTGCGCGCCGGCTTGGATTTGTGTGTTCAAGTAAAGCGCTACGGCATCTGCATTGATCTGCAAAATGTGGTGCATGAGGTCGGGTCTGCTGTACATCAATGTTTTGACATGGCGGTAGTCGTCTGAGCCCGCACCCTCCACCATGTAGCAGGCCAATGTCCAAGGACTGCCTGAAAAGCCGATCAAAGGCACACGGCCGTTCAAGGCTTTCCGAATGGATGTGACGGCGTCAAAAACATAACGCAGCTTGTTCATGTCCGGCACGGCCAATCCGGCGACAGCGGCTTCATCGCGGACGTTTTTGGCAAAGCGCGGCCCTTCGCCTTGTTCAAAGCTCAAGCCCAAACCCATGGCGTCGGGCACGGTCAAGATGTCACTGAACAAAATGGCGGCGTCCAGTGGGTAACGGTCTAAAGGCTGCAAGGTCACTTCGGTGGCGAAGTCGACGTTGGTGGCCAGTCCCATGAAACTGCCCGCTTTGGCGCGCGTGGCGCAGTACTCGGGCAAATAGCGTCCTGCTTGTCGCATCAACCACACAGGCGTGTGGTCAGTCGCTTGGCGCATGCAAGCTTGCAAGAAGGTGTTGTTTTGAAGAGGAGCGAACATGGGATTAGAAACTCAAAGGGTTTGGGAATGAGGCAGGGCGCTGGGCTGTGTGCTTGGCTGTTGGCTTGGAACAGCCCCTTGAGCGATCAATTTTTGAGCCACCGATTCACCCAATGCGCTGGCAACAGCGAGCATATTGGGGTCTTGCAAATCAACGTGGGTTTGGTCCTGGGCATGGATCAAAGGTGCACCTGCGTTCAGGTGATCGCCCCATGCCGAATGGATCGTCAAAATGCCACCATCCAGGGTGGCGTGTGCGGCCAATGGCATAGAGCAACTGCCCCCCATCGCTCGGCTGACGCCACGTTCCGCGTAAACGGCAGCAGCCGTGGTGATGTCGTTCAAGCCCGCCAGCGTTTGCACCAAGTCCATGCGGTCTGCACTGATTTCGATGCCAATCGCGCCTTGACCTGCAGCGGGGATCATTTGTTGGAGGTCAAAGATGTGCCTGATCTGATCTTTCAGACCCAGTCTTTTCAAGCCTGCCGATGCCAGGACGATGCCCGCGTATTGGCCTTCTTTGAGTTTCTTCAAACGTGTGTCCAGATTGCCACGCAGCGGTTCAATCTGCAAATCAGGGCGCAGCGCTTTCAACAAAACGGTTCTTCTCAGGCTCGATGTGCCCACCACAGCGCCACGGGGCAGGCTGTCCAAGCTTTTGAAGTGGGGTGACACCCAGGCGTCTCGCGGGTCTTCGCGCGACAAAATGCAGGCCAAATGAAAACCTTCTGGCAAATCCATGGGGACATCTTTGAGCGAATGCACCGCGATTTGGGCCGAGCCATTGGCCAGCGCGACCTCTAACTCTTTGATGAACAAGCCTTTGCCCCCAATTTTGCTCAAAGGCTGGTCCAGGATTTGGTCCCCCAGTGTGGTCATGCCCATGAGTGAGACCAAATGCCCGTTCGCCTCCAAGAGCTGCTTGACGTGGTTGGCTTGCCACAAAGCCAGGCGGCTCTCGCGTGTGGCAATGGTCAGTTGTGTTGTCATGTAAAAAGAATGGCCTCAATTGAGAGGGTGGATAGGGTTGTTGAATATGCATACCCACTTTTTCAAACGGGTTGAGTTTCTCGACGGAATGACACATCCATGAACGAGAAAGAACATATCAGATTAAATCGCTCTTGAAAGCCGAAAAAACCATTAGCCGTGTCACCGACGGCGCACATTTATCCATCTTCAATTCGCAGTGCCGAAAAGCCTTTTGAGTCATGGGTTTAGGGTAATTCACAATGGTCAAATCTCTCAAATAGAGATCAAATCGGTGTAAGTAGAAAAGCCCATGATTTAAGTCATATGTTGTCTGTGATGAATCTTTCTTGTGACCGCGGTGACCGACGCCTTTTTTCAGGCGTTGGTTTCCAATTGAGCGCGGGAACTTGCTTGCATTTGCAAGGCGACAACGGTGTCGGTAAAACCAGTTTGCTTCGACAAGTCAGCGGCTTGTCTCCGGTGTCTGAAGGCAATGTTTCTTGGTGCGGGCAGCCGATTGCTGACAACGAATCTTTCCGCGCTGAGCGTATTTACGTGGGACATGACCTTGCCATGAAAGAGGATCTGTCGGTCATGGAAAACCTGCAAACGGATGCCGCCATTGGCGGGCAAACGGTTCATCCAGAAACCGTGCTGATTGCTTTGAAAAGTTTGGGCCTTAAAGGGCGCGAACATTTGCCATTTCGGGTTTTGTCGCAGGGTCAAAAACGCCGAGCTGCATTGGCGAGGTTGATGACCCGCCGGGCCACTTTATGGATCTTGGACGAGCCGGTCTCGGCGCTCGATGTGCCTGCTCAAGCGGCCGTCGCCAAAATTCTGGAAGGCCATTTGGACCAGGGTGGCATGGTGTTGTTCACCAGCCATCAGCCCTTGCCCGTACCCAGCACGTCCTTGGCCGCTTACAGGTTAAAGGGATGAACCCCTACATGGCGGTGGTGCGCCGAGACTTGTCGCTGGCCTTGCGCCGTAAAAGCGAAGTCATGACCGCCGTTTTCTTCTTTGTCGTGGTGTCTTCTTTGTTTCCTTTGGGTATCGGACCCGAAATGAACACTTTGCGCCTGATTGCACCGGGTGTCTTGTGGGTGGGGGCCTTGTTGGCCAGCATGCTCTCTTTGGGGCGCTTGTTTTCGGGGGACCAACGAGATGGCACGCTGGAGCAAATGGTGCTGTCTTCCGCGTCATTGCCGGGTCTGGTGGGGGCCAAAATTTTGGCCCATTGGCTCCTCTCTGGTTTGCCTTTGGTCTTGTTATCGCCATTGCTGGCGCTGCAATTTGACTTGAGCACCGAAGCCATCGAAGTGCTCATGCTCACCTTGCTGCTGGGCACTCCCTTGTTGTCCTTGATCGGTGCAGTGGGCGCGGCTTTGACGCTGGGCGTGCGTGGCGCAGACGTTTTGTTGTCCCTTTTGGTACTGCCCTTGTACATGCCTGCGCTGGTTTTTGGGACGGGCGCAGTACAAGCCCAAACGGCAGGTTTGGGGGCTTCGGCCCATCTGTCTATTTTGGCGGCTATGCTGCTTGTTGCAGTGGTTCTGAGCCCTTGGGCATGCGCTGCGGCCCTGCGCATTGCACTTGAATAAATACCCGATGCTTATGTCTCAGCATTCCAATGTTCTGTTTCGTTTCGCTGCACCGCAGGCTTTTTATGGCTTGGCGTCTCGGCTGTGGCCGTGGTTGGCGGTTTTGGCTGCCGTGCTGGGTTGCTGGGGCTTGTGGATGGGGCTGTTCGTAGCGCCCATCGACTACAAGCAAGGGCAGGCTTACAGAATCATCTTCGTGCATGTGCCTGCGTCTTGGATGTCGATGCTGATTTACCTCGCTATGGCATTTTGGGCGGTGTTGGGTTTGGTCTTCAATACCCGTCTGTCCGGCATGATGAACCGTGCGCTCGCACCGACGGGTGCCATGTTTGCGTTCCTGTCCCTGTGGACGGGCGCACTTTGGGGCAAGCCCATGTGGGGAACATGGTGGGTCTGGGATGCCAGGCTGACTTCTGAGCTGATTTTGTTCTTCTTGTATTTGGGTTTCATGGGTCTGACCGCAGCGATTGATGACCCTCGCCGCGCGGACAAAGCGGGTGGATTGTTGGCTTTGGTGGGGGCGATCAACGTGCCGATCATTTATTTTTCAGTACGTTGGTGGAACACCTTGCACCAGGGCTCTTCGATTTCTGTGTCGCAAGGCGCCAGCATGGAACAAACCATGCTTTGGGCCATGTTGCTGATGGTCTGTGCTTTTTGGTTGTACTCCATTGCCATCGCTTTGTACCGGGTCCGCACGATCATCCTTGAACGTGAAAAACATGCGCAATGGGTCAATGTTGAACTGCGCACTGGAGTGTCAGCATGAATTGGAACAGCGCCAGTGAATTTTGGGCCATGGGCGGATATGGCCTGTACGTGTGGGGCAGCTTTGGTGTGACGGCTTTGGTGATGGGGCTTGAAGTGGTTCAGGCCTTCAACCGCCACAAGCACATCCGCGAAAGTTTGACAAAACAAGCTGCGGTGCAGGATTCGGCACAGGATTGGCAAGCATGAAAACACGGCACAAACGGTTTATTCTGATTATGTTGGGATTGCTTTTGCTGTCCGGGGCAGCCGTGCTGGTGTTGAACGCCTTCAACAGCAATTTGGTTTTCTTTTTCACGCCCACGCAGGTGGCCGCTGATGAGGCGCCACGGGGCAAAGCATTCCGTGTGGGCGGTATGGTCAAAGAGGGCAGCCTCTTGCGTGATTCAGAAACAGGCCGTTTCGTGGTGACCGACACCCAGAAAGATGTTGTGGTCCTTTACAAAGGCATGTTGCCCGACCTGTTCAAAGAAGGTCGTGGTGTCGTGGCGCAAGGTCGGCTGAATGCACAGGGTGAATTTGTCGCCAGTGAAGTCTTGGCCAAGCATGATGAAAACTACATGCCACCCGAAGCCAAGCACGCCATGGACCAGGCGGCTGCTCGACGCGCCCCCGAAACAACCAAACCATGATCCTTGTGGATTGATTTGAAAGAACGCTGAATGATTCCCGAACTTGGACACTATGCCTTGATATTGGCTTTTTGGATCGCGTTGGGGCAGGGCGTTCTCCCGCTGGCTGGCACTGTGTCCGGGCGTCTGGCTTGGCAATCCATCGCCAAGCCCTTTGCCACACTGCAATTTGTGTTGTTGCTCTTGTCTTTTCTGGCACTGACATGGTCTTTTGTGCAGAACGATTTTTCGGTGCTGTATGTCAGCCAACATTCCAACTCTCTTTTGCCCACGGTATTCCGAATAGCCGCAGTCTGGGGCGGTCATGAAGGCTCTTTGCTCTTGTGGGTCTTCTTGCTCGCCTTGTGGTCGGTTTCTGTCGCTGCTTTTTCGCGCACATTGCCGATGGCCATGTCAGCCAGAGTGCTCGGTGTTTTGGGTTTGATTTCCAGTGGTTTTTTGGGCTTCATCCTGACCACCTCCAACCCGTTTGATCGCTTGTTGCCCGCCGCAGCTGAAGGGCGCGATCTGAACCCCTTGCTGCAAGATGTGGGATTGATCATTCACCCCCCCATGTTGTACATGGGCTATGTGGGGTTTTCTGTGGCTTTTGCTTTTGCCATTTCCGCTTTGTTGTCCGGCCGTTTGGACGCGGCGTGGGCCAGATGGTCTCGGCCGTGGACTTTGGTGGCTTGGATCTTTTTGACCTTTGGCATCGGTCTGGGTTCTTGGTGGGCTTACCGCGAACTGGGGTGGGGTGGCTGGTGGTTCTGGGATCCGGTTGAAAACGCCTCTCTCATGCCTTGGCTCATCGGCACTGCCTTGATCCATGCCCTGATGGTCACCGAGAAGCGGGGCGGCTTCAAAGCTTGGACAGTCTTGTTGGCCATCGGTGCTTTTTCTTTGACATTGCTGGGGACCTTCCTGGTGCGTTCTGGCGTACTCACTTCGGTGCATGCTTTCGCATCCGATCCCAGCCGCGGCGTGTTCATTTTGATTTTTCTGGCAGTGGTGGTCGGCAGTTCACTCACGCTCTTTGCGTGGCGTGCGCCCAAGGTCAGCATGGGTGGCCACATTGGCTTGATTTCTCGAGAATCTTTCTTGTTGTCCAACAGTGTTTTGTTGGTCGTCGCCACGGGTGCCGTGCTCTTGGGCACCATTTATCCTTTGGTCATCGATGCCTTGAACTTGGGTAAATTGTCTGTGGGTGCGCCCTATTTCAATGCGGTTTTTGTGCCCTTGCTGGCACCCTTGCTCTTCTTGATGGTGCCTGGCGTTGCGGCTTCATGGAAAGAAGCCCGTTTGGCCCAGCTGGCCCATCGATTGCGATGGGTGGCGTTGGGGTCCTTGTTGCTCGCTTGTGCTGTCCCTGCCTATCTGGAAATGCGTAACCAGGGTGAGTGGCTGTGGAGTACGTCCCTTGGCATCCTCTTGTCCGCGTGGATCACGCTCGGGTCTTTGCAACATGTGGTGTTGCGCCTGCGCCAATCTGGACGGCCCCCCTTGTCCTATTGGGGCATGCAAGTCGCGCATCTGGGTATGGCCGTCGTCGTTTTGGGGATCACGATGGTCAAGGGCTATGAGCTCGAACGCGATGTTCGCATGGGCATAGGCGAGACGGTCACGCTCAGAGATTTCACCTTTGAGCTCAAACGTGTGGAGCAAGTCGATGGGCCCAATTACAAGGCCTCGCGTGCCACGCTGACCGTCAAAAAGGACCAACGCACCGTGGCGGAACTGCAACCGCAAAAGCGCAACTATTTCTCATCGACCATGCCGATGACAGAAGCGGCCGTTGACCTGGGTTGGTCCCGTGATCTTTATGTGTCCCTGGGTGACCCAGTGGAGCCTCACCCACAAACCAAAGCGCCCAGATGGAATTTGCGCGTCTACGACAAGCCTTTCATCTCCTGGATATGGGCAGGTGCTCTGTTGATGGTTTTGGGTGGTTTTATGGCGGCCATAGACAAACGGTACCGCCGCAAAACTGCGCGCAATGCCAACGCTTGAGGCCTCGCCATGAAAAAGCTTTTTTTGATTCCGCTGGTCTTGTTCTTGGGGCTGGTCATTTTTTTGGCGGTGGGCTTGCAGCGAGACCCCAAAGAAATTCCTTCGCCGCTTGTGGGTAAACCGGCACCTGCATTCAAACTTTTTACTTTGGCCGCAAACGATCAAACCTTTGAGCCGAAAGACATGCAAGGCCAAGTTTGGATGCTCAACGTCTGGGCCACATGGTGTGTTGCCTGCAAAGTGGAGCACCCCCTTTTGGTTGAGTTTTCCAAAATGCAAAATTTGCCCATCGTGGGCTTGAGCTACAAAGAAATTCAGCCACAAGATGAGCCCCTCGGCGTCAAGATGACCCCCGAGGCCAAGCTGCTTTTGGCCAGACAGCGCAGCGTAAATTTTTTACAGGCACAAGGTAACCCGTATGTTCTTACTGCCTTGGACATGGATGGTCGGGTGGGCATTGATTACGGCGTGTATGGCGTACCCGAAACCTATGTGATCGATCAACAAGGGGTGATTCGCTACAAACTTGTGGGGGCCATTACCCCAGAGATTTTGCTGAAGAAGATTTTGCCGCTCGTCAATGAACTGAAAAGAACATGAGTCTCCTGATGAATCGTTTTCTGCGTCTTTTCTGCCGGCCATCCTTTGTTCTCGCCTTCATCGGGCCACTCTTGGCTTGCTCTGCGATGGCGACGGAGGCACAGCCCACGGCCCAAGACCCCGTGGTCGAAGCTCGGTTGGTGAACATCTCCGGCGATTTGCGTTGTTTGGTCTGCCAAAACGAATCACTGGCTTCGTCGCATGCCAAATTGGCCGATGACTTGCGTGAAGAAGTGCGCAGCTTGATCAAGAAAAATCAAACGGATGAGGAGATCAAAACCTTTTTAACCGCACGGTATGGCGATTTTGTGTTGTACCGCCCGGTCGTCAAACCCATGACATGGGCTTTGTGGTTTGGTCCTTTCGTGCTCTTGTTGGTGGCTTTGGCGGCCATGCTGGTTTATTTGCGTCAACGGCAAAGGCAAGCCCCTGCGTCAGCATGGACCGACGAAGAGTTGAAAAAAGCTGAGCGGCTTTTGAAAGACGGAGAGTCTGCGTGAATCCCAATTTTGTTTTTATTTTGAGCGCCTTTGCCTTGACCGCTTTGGTGGTGGCCGTGGTGGTGTGGAGTTTTCTGCGCAACCGAGTGACGCAGGAGTCAAGTCAAGACAAGGCCAACACCAAGATCTACCAATTGCAGCTGTTGGATTTGGAAAAAGAGCATGCACAAGGCCTGATCTCGTCTGCAGCCTTTGAACGGTCTCGTGCCGAGTTGCTGGGCCGGATGCTGGAGGATACGGCGCTCGCCGATACACATGCAGACAAAAAAACGCAGCGAGCTTGGGTCAGTGCGGTGGTCGTGGCTGTTTTGTTACCAGTGGCTGCCATGTCGACCTATATGTGGCTGGGCCAGCCGCAAGGGCTTGAGCGGACAGTGGTGGCCACTGAAGAGTCTGACAACTTTGCCAATCTCGAAGGTATGGCGGCCAGCTTGGCGCAAAAACTGGCAGCCAATCCCGGTAACCCAGAGCAGTGGGTCATGCTGGGCCGCACTTACCGTGCTTTGAGTCAATTTGACAAAGCACTTCCCGCTTACCAAAAAGCATTGGAACTTGCGCAGGTGGATGACATCGCCTTGGAGCGTGCAGAAGTTTTGGCATTGATGCGCGGTGGCGATTTCAGCGGCGAACCTTGGGCTGTGATTCGGCAGGTGTTGGCCAAAGATGCGCGCCATTTCAACGGCCTGATATTGGCCGGAAGTGCATCTTATGCGCAAGAGGATTACAAGAAAGCCGTTCAATATTGGCAACAGGCGCGCAGCCAATTGGACGACAAGGCCCAAGCGGTAAAGGGCTTGGACGATGCGTTGAGCAAGGCGCGTGAAAAAGCAGGCGAGGCGTTGCCGGCGGCAAAAGGCGTATCTTCATCGCCTTCAAGCGCCCAGACCTCTGGCGCTGTGCTGAGCGGTCGGGTGTCTATCGATCCGGGTGTCAAGGCAAAGATGGCACCCACAGATGTGGTTTTTGTGTACGCCACGCCTGCCGATGGCCAGAAGATGCCCTTGGCCATTGTGCGAAAAACGGCCGACAACTTGCCTTTCGACTTTGTGCTGGACGACAGCACGGCCATGAACCCTGCAAGCAAGCTCTCTTCCCAAACCAAAGTCACACTGAAAGTGCGCATCTCTAAATCTGGAGACGCCATGACACGTTCAGGCGATTGGACGGGGGTCTTGGAAAACGTGGCTGTGGGTTCGCGCAATTTGAAGTTGGTGGTCAACCAGCAGGCACCCTGATCACGCCGTAGCGGCAAAAAAAAGGCCAACCCGTGAAGGTTGGCCTTTTTCGTTTGGAAACACCATGCTTGATGGGTTTCCAAAGATGGTGCCCGGGATTAAAAGTTCATTCCAAGCCCTAAAAATCAAGGGTTTCTCCATTAGCCTCTTGGAGTTACTGCAAGAGGCCTATACAACACAAGATTGCCCACACGCTAACGCTCAAGCCAGATCACAGGACTAAGTCTGCGTCTACTAAGACCCAGGAGCAAATATTGCATGTCATGGGGCAGCTTCAGGCTGTAAGCGGACTACGACAAGCTGGCACCAAGGGCAGTAACCGACGACAAAGCGGAAGTCCAAGCCAACAGGTTTGGCGTAGTCAAGCAGTCATTGATCATGGCCTGCGGCGGTCGGCCGGTTCCTACCGTTCGATGCACGGAAATGAGCGAGAGGACAGTGCGCATAGCTGAATTTAAGCTGCAGCCAACACAGGCGTAGAAGGCTAGTGGAGTCCCTCATAATCAAAACCTGCCCCTCTCTTGTCGATGTGCCGACCTTTCATCATGGATAAATTCTTGCTGCAGCAGCAGGTGCTGGACCGGCTCGCCGAGGACCTTCTGCAAGCAGAACAGGCAGTGCGTTCGGCCCATGAAACGGCGACTCACGAAGAAAACATTGCCGAAAACAAATACGACACACTTGGACTCGAAGCCGCCTACCTTGCCACCGGCCAGGCTCGGCGCGCTGAAGACATTCGCCAGGCGATGGCCAATTGGCGCCAATTCCGCCCGCGCCCCTATGACGCTAGCAAAGGTATACAGCTCGGCGCTCTGGTCTTCTTAGTCGATTCCGCCGACAAGCAGCAACTGCTCTTTCTCGGGCCGGATGGGGGCAGCATGAAGTTGGTCAGCGGCGCACAGCTCATTCAGGTCATCAGCAGCGAAGCCCCTTTGGGTAGGGCCATGCTGGGTAAATACGAGGGTGATGAGGTTTGGATACAGGTTGCTCCAATCCGACAGCAATTTGAGGTGCTGCGGGTCGATTAATCAGCAAGCAAGCCCAAGCCAAATTGGCATGCTGGCCCAGTGCCTGGCACCAAACCCAAGTGGCTGCTATTGGCCGGTATTTGCCCTCCTGCGGACCAACGCCGATGTCCGCTCCCGCTGCAGAGTTGTCTTCGACCTCAATGTTCAAGTTATTAAAAAGCAGGTATCAGTAAAATTCCTATTAATGTAGGAATATTTCAATTGAAGTGGTCGTGGAAATAAAAATTCCTTTTTTGGTAGGAAAATCATTGACTTTTCTGTATTGCCAATTAATAATTCCTGCGAATTTAGGAATTCCATGCAAATACCTCTTTCCTCTGTCCAAGACGCTGGTGTTGCCATTCGCACGATGCGTAAGCGAGCAGGCATTCGCATCGACGACTTCGCATTGACCGCCGGCGTGAGCAAACAATTCATGACCGACCTAGAAAATGGCAAGCCCTCGGTGCAAATGGGCATGGTGCTGAGTCTGCTTCAGCGGCTGAACATACGTGCCAGCCTAGACCTGCCCGATACAGCTATGGACACCTTTAGGACCGAATCCCTCAAGGTGGACAGCCGCCGCGCTAAGAAAGTCGCGTCCAAAAATCCTGACACTGATGTTGACTTGAAGGAGCGTTCTGCCACAGGTGAATCCTTCAATGACTAAAGAATCAACAGTGGAACTGACTGGGTTCAGCAGAAGCCTGAACATTTACATCAATGACGACCTGATCGGCACGCTCATTGAAGACAACGACATCTGGGCGCTGGCATATGACGAAAAGTGGGCGCATATGGAGGGCAGCTTCGACCTATCGCCAGCCTTACCACGCAGTCAGCTGTTCCACCGAGACGGTGCGACCATGCGCCCAGTGCAGTGGTACTTCGACAACCTGCTTCCAGAAGAAAAGTTGCGCGAGCAGATCGCGCTCGACGCAAGCCTTCGTGACAAGGACGATGCGTTTGCTTTGCTTGAATACCTTGGTGTGGAGTCCGCTGGGGCAATGATTTTGCTGCCACCAGGGCAGTCGCCCGAACGACATGCCGCTCTCAAGCCGCTCACCTACTCAGAACTAAGCCGGCGTATTTCAAATTTGCCAACAACTACGCTGACAAAAGAGGCCCCAAAGCGGATGTCTCTGGCGGGTGCCCAGCACAAGCTATTGGTTGTGCTCAAAGGGGATGATTTTTATGAGCCGGTAAGCGGAACACCTTCTACCCACATCCTCAAGCCTGACCATCCAGACAAACAGACTTACCCTGCCTCAACTTACCTAGAGTGGTTAACCATGCGATTAGCGATGGCCGCTCGCATGGAAGTGCCTTCGGTACGCTTGTTGACCGTGCCGGAGCCGGTGTACGTTATTGAACGATTTGACAGACGCTTCGCTCCCAAAGAATTGGCATCACAGTCGGGTTCTGAGCCCGCAGATGTGGAACGTTTGCACATCATCGATGCATGCCAATTGCTCAATAAATCGCGGGTCTATAAATACGCTGGGGCAAGCGTGCAAACGCTGCGAGAGATAGCGCTAGCTTGTTCTGACGAACTGGCTCTTCCGACACGGCTCTTTCGCTGGTTGGTTTTTAACTTGCTGGTGGCCAACGACGATTGTCATCTGAAAAATCTGTCTTTTCTCGTCTCTCCAAGTCGCTTCGAGCTGTCACCCCATTACGACCTATTGGCCACCGGGGTTTATCACACACGAGCCTTTGCTGATGAGCGTGCCACATGGCCTGCGGTGCCTCTGGCCGTCAGACTTTCAGAGCAAGTCACGCGGTTTGACCAGGTGACGCCTGCATCAATAATCAAAGCAGCCAGTGAATTGGGCTTACCCGCCTCTGTGGCGAAGCGCATCACCGGGGAAGTGATTCAGCGAACGATGCGTGAATTTGATGTGATTTTTGCAAGCCACTATCCAGAAGAACCAACGCTCGTCGAGCCCAAGGGCAGACCAGGCCCAAAGGTGTCGAAACAGCCCGCGTTATTCGATGAAGCAGTTGCAATAAAAGATGACGAAAAAACCTCGGACTGTGTCTCTCCTGAAGTGCTGGCACAGCAGCTAAAGATTTTGCGGGTCCTCAGATTCGTGGTGTTGCCAGAAATGGCGAAACGCCTAGTGTGATGGGCGCTGACCCAAGGGCCTGGCGTGCATGGGATGCCGTGGAACTGGTGGCCGCTGCGCGCTAGGAAAAGCTGCACCTGTTGGTGGACCAGGGTGATGCCGATGAGTGGCTTTATTTACACCAAGGTTGATCCATGTTGCTGCATGACATGGGTCCGGGGCGTTAACAGGGTAGGTTGAGATGGCGCACGCCTGATTGTTAGAGGCGTAAATTGCGCAACAACTAATCATTTTTTGGGCATAGAGATCGTTTCATGGCCTTTGCCAAGCCTCATGCGCACTGAACGCAGAGGCCGTGAGTTCGATATCTGCCCGAGAAATGCGGACGTGGCTCGCTACATCGCGCCAAGTGCCCACGACATCCATCACCTCGTCAACGATATGCCGCCCTTGTGCGGCCGTCAGGCCGTAAAACGCGGCCGTGTTCAACGCGGTTTGCAAGTCAGGACGGTTGTCCATATCGTCAATGTTCAGCACATGCTCGGCTTTGTCGATGTTCGGGTTCACATCAAACGCGGGTGCCAAACGCCAGCCCGTTGAGCTCAACACAAAGCCGTGATTGCGCAAATGGTCGTCCCGATTGCCTACCGCCACATTGAACACCACGCGCCTGAACAGCTGAGCCAGATCTGATTGAACCGTCGCTGCATCGCCACTGGCCCGCAGAAACTGCGCCAATTCCAGATAACTACAGCCCTCGCTTTGCTCCTTGCGCAGCAGCGTCATGGCCGATGCATAAAACCGCCGCTGACCACCGACACGGTCGAAGCGCTGCACACAAAAAGTATGAAACTCACCACCCAGGCGCAACAGCTTTGCAGCAGGGACATCGATGCCTGCACGTTGGGCCATTTGATGTGTGACGAACTCCCAAGCCCCGACATCACGGTCATCATCACGCGCCGGGAATTTGCCAATCCAAAGAGAACCGTCCAGCTCTGAGAAGTTGGCTTTGGGCCGAGCGCCCCCCAACGAAGCACCCGGTGCCACCAGAACCGTTAACCATTTGCGCAAAGCATCGAGATCGTCAATGCGCTTATGGGTCAGTTGCCAAGCCACCTGCTCCAGTTCGCGCAGCGTGGTCACGGGTGGCGCTGCAAAAGCATCGTTGCCCAAAAACGTTTGCGTGCCAGATGGGCGAAACCGCAACGCCCCTTGCCGCGTGACATCCTGCACGCCGATCAGGAAATCCCACGCATAAAGTGTTTTGGCCGGACGCTTTTGGTCCTTGGCCAGCAAGGCCTCACGCCGTTTCATCAGCGTCTGTCCCCAGCGGTCGGGTGATGAGTCGAGAAACACGCCAAAGTTGCCCAGCTCCGGCTTGGGGAAAAACGGGTGCGCGTCCAAAGACAAATCGGGGTCCAGCGCAAAAGCCCTCGGGTCGTTCAGCCAATCTTTGTCGTAATGAAAGCGAATCTGCCCTCGGTCATGCGACAAGTGGCCCACCAGACAAGCGGGCCCCAAATCGCAATCCAACCAGACCTCTAGCCCATCGAACTGCCCCGTCATGGCAGCACCTCAGAAGTGCTGTTGGCGGGCAATGTTGACTGTGTGCTTGTCCGACGCTGCCGCCGCGTTGCAGGCGATGGTGCCAAAGCCAAATCCTGCAGCTTGCGCCCCACTTTGTCGTCGGCGGCCAAGGCATTGAAATCTGCCTGCAGCCCGAGCACCGCCAGCACGCGCAGATAAGTGCCCAAAGTGGCACCCGCATCGCCGGCTTCGACCTTGTATACCGAAGTGCGCGACATGCCTGCCCGCTGCGCCACCACGGCCGTGCTCAGTTTGCGGCGCAAACGGGCTAGCCGCAGGCGCTCGCCCAAGGCCGTGATCAGCGTTTGCTCTTGGGGAAAAACAACTGGGGGCTTGCTAGACATTTCGCCATTATGGACAAAATTATTGATAAATGTCTATTTTGATTGAAATCAAGCCATGTTTTATGGCGCAGGCGCTATTCAGCCTGATCAACATTCATCACCTGGAACCCATCAGCAAGAGCAACACCTTGCGGGGGTTTCAGCGCTTGGATAGTCCGGTCGCTTTTGATCAATCTCATAGCTCTGTGTTGCCATTTCGTGTGTCACAGCTGTTGAAGGATGTGATGCAGTAACTTTTTTGCGGCAGCTCTCATTTTGAAAAGTTACTTCAGCAAAGACTGCAAAAGTGGCTGGTTTGAGGCGTTTTAATTCGGACTGTCTCGGACAGTACCGGACAACAAAAAAGCCCTAAGCTGTTGAAAGCAAAGGGCTTTTTGTATTTCGTCGTACTTTGACGAACTTAGCAGTGGTGCCCGGGGCCGGACTCGAACCGGCACGCCTTGCGGCGGGGGATTTTGAGTCCCCTGAGTCTACCAATTTCACCACCCGGGCAGGTATTCGTGAAGATATGAATTATGGCACATTATTGGGATGATTTATCCAACCATTGAAGATGCGATCGGCAAAACACCTTTGGTGGCTTTGCAGCGTTTGGGCGCAACCGACACGGCCGCTCGAAACAACGTGATTTTGGGCAAGCTGGAGGGCAACAACCCGGCAGGTTCTGTCAAAGATCGCCCGGCTTTGTCGATGATTCGACGGGCCGAAGAACGCGGCGAGATCAAACCGGGTGACACCCTGATCGAGGCCACCTCGGGCAACACCGGCATTGCCTTGGCCATGGCCGCGGCCATCAAGGGCTACCGCATGATTTTGATCATGCCCGAAGATTTGTCCATTGAGCGTGCACAGACCATGAAGGCTTTTGGCGCCGAGCTGATCCTCACGCCCAAGAGCGGGGGCATGG
The DNA here is from genome assembly GCF_002778285.1 of Limnohabitans sp. 15K. GTDB lineage: Bacteria > Pseudomonadota > Gammaproteobacteria > Burkholderiales > Burkholderiaceae_C > Limnohabitans_A. Next base: position 761,981 of record NZ_NESM01000001.1, on the reverse strand, counting down.
AATACGCCCGCGATTTGGCCGACAACATGGCCGTGCAGGGCAAGGGCCGCATCCTGGACCAATTTGCCAATGCCGACAACCCGCGCATCCATTACGAAACCACTGGCCCAGAGATCTGGGAGCAGACGGGCGGCAAGGTGACCCACTTTGTGAGCGCCATGGGCACCACCGGCACCATCACGGGCGTGTCGCGCTTTTTGAAAGAAAAGAACCCAGCCATTCGCATCATTGGCGCTCAGCCCAGTGAAGGTTCTCGCATTCCGGGCATCCGTAAATGGCCGGAGGAATACCTGCCCAAGATTTACGACCCGAGCCATGTGGATGAGCTGATGTATGTCAGCCAGACCGATGCCGAGGAGACATGCCGTCAGATGGCGCGCTCTGAAGGCATTTTTGCGGGCATTTCGGCTGCTGGCGCTTGCTGGGTGGCCCAGCAAGTGGCCAAGACAGCGCAAAACGCCACCATCGTTTTCATCGTGTGCGATCGCGGTGACCGTTATTTGTCGACGGGTGTTTTTCCCGCTTAATCGGAGTTGTTTGAATGGCTGAATACCGTTTTTGCCCCCAGTGCGCCAGCCCTCTTGCGTGGGTTTCACAAATGGAAGACGGAGGCGAGACCATGCGCCTGCGTTGTACGGCGTGCGACTTCACACACTGGAACAACCCAACGCCAGTGCTGGCGGGTATCGTGCAAGTGGGTGACCAAATTTTGTTGGCCCGCAATGCCGCATGGCCAGGACGCAGGTTTGCGCTGATCACCGGATTTATGGAGGCGGGCGAGACCCCCGAAGAAGGCATCACGCGTGAGATTGCCGAGGAAACCAATCTAAAAGTTACGGCGCTCAAGCTGATTGGTGTGTACGACTTCCAGCGCATGAACCAAGTCATCATTGCCTACCATGCAGTCGCCGAAGGCGAGGTGCGTTTGTCGCCCGAGTTGGCTGAGCACAAGATGTTTGATTTCAAAGATTTGATTTGCTGGCCAGCGGGCACAGGCTATGCCTTGGGCGACTGGTTGCGCACCATCGGCATCGAGCCAAAATTCATGTCATGGGAAGAGCGTGCCGCGCAAAGCCAAGAGCAGAATCAGGAGTCATGATGCAGATTGACAAAGAAATTGACACCAGCGGCTTGAACTGCCCTTTGCCCATCCTGAAGGCCAAAAAGGCATTGAACGACATGGTCAGTGGCCAGGTGCTCAAGGTGATCGCGACAGACCCTGGTGCTTCACGCGATTTTGAGGCCTTTGCCAAACAAACAGGCCATGAATTGGTCTTGCAGGAAAAGACAGAAGCGCACTTCGTCTTTGCTCTCAAGCGCCGTTGATCAGAGGCTCAGGCCTTTGAGGTATTCGCGGAACGACTCGCCCACCTGTGGGTGCTGCAAGGCCAGCTCGACAGTGGCCTCCAAAAAGCCCTCTTTGCTGCCGCAGTCGTAGCGTTTGCCTTGGTATTGAAAGGCGTACACCGCTTCGCGCTGCATCAGGCGAGCAATGGCATCGGTCAACTGAATCTCGCCCCCCACGCCTGTGGGTTGGTTGCGGATCTCTTCAAAAATGCCCGGCGTCAAAATGTAGCGGCCCGCCACACCCATGCGTGAAGGCGCTTGGTCTGGACTGGGCTTTTCCACGATCTGCTCTACCCGAATGAGCTGTTTGCCTGCGGGTTCACCGGCCACGATGCCGTAGCGTTTGACCTGCGCCAAAGGCACTTCTTGCACCGCCAAAATCGAGCGGCCTTGTTGGGTGTACGCAGACACCATCTGGCTCAAAACCGAGGGGCCACCTTGCATGCCGACCATCAGGTCGTCGGCCAGCAGCACTGCAAAAGGTTCATTGCCCACCATGGCTTCGGCGCACAACACCGCATGGCCTAAGCCCAGCGAACGGGGCTGACGCACATACGCACAGACCATGTCGTCGGGTTGCACCGAGCGGACCAAGGCCAACAGTTCGTCTTTGTGCGCTGCCTCCAGTTCGTTTTCGAGCTCGTAGGCGGTGTCAAAGTGGTCCTCGATGGCGCGCTTGCTGCGACCCGTGACAAAGATCATGTGACGCACACCCGCGCTGTAGGCTTCTTCGACTGCGTACTGGATCAGCGGTTTGTCCACCACGGGCAGCATCTCTTTGGGTGCCGCTTTGGTGGCGGGCAAAAAACGGGTGCCGAGGCCCGCGACGGGGAACACGGCTTTGCGGATGACGTTGTGGCTCACGGTCGATTCCTTGTCGAAGCAGGGCTTTAGCCCATGCGTTGCAGTTGCTGGCGGATTTTGTCGAGTGTGGCGCCGAAGTCGGCCACGCGCTTTTTGGTTTCGTCGAGCACGGCTTGCGGGGCTTTGGACACAAAGGCCTCATTGCCGAGTTTGGCATTGGCCTTGGTGATTTCGCCTTCCAAGCGAGCAGCTTCTTTAGTCAAACGAATTTTTTCTGCGGCGGCATCGACTTCGATGAACAGGCACAGGCGCGCTTCGCCCACCACGGCCACGGGTGCGGCTTGTGCAGCGGCAATCCATTCGGCTTCGGTTTCAAACACCTTGACTTCGCTCAGTTTGGCCAGCGATTGCAAAACCGGTGCCACGCTTTGCATGTAAGCGGTGTCGCCCAGCACATACATGGGCATGCGGGTGGCGGGCGAGACGTTCATCTCGCCGCGCAGGTTGCGGCAGGCGTCGACCAGCGTCTTGAGTTTCGCCACATGGGCTTCGGCATCCAAGTCGATACGTTCGGGCTGGCTCACGGGGTAGGCCGCAATGCTGACCGACTCACCCGGAAGACCCGCGACCACCGACACTTTTTGCCAGAGCTCTTCGGTGATGAAAGGAATGATGGGGTGCGCCAGGCGCATGATGGCTTCGAGTGTGCGAATCAGGGTGCGGCGAGTCGCCCGTTTTTGTGAGTCGTTGCCGATGTTGATCTGCACCTTGGCAATTTCGAGGTACCAGTCGCAGAACTCGTTCCAGACAAAGTCATAGATCGTGTTGGCCACGTTGTCCAAGCGGTACTCGGCAAAGCCTTTGGCCACGTCGGCCTCGACGCGTTGCAGCTGAGAGCTGATCCAGCGGTCGGCTTGGCTGAAGTTCATGTAGCCGTGCGCCGGACCACCCGGTTGGCATTCGGCTTTGGTGTGATTTTTCAAGCCGCAGTCTTGGCCTTCGCAGTTCATCAGTACGAAGCGGGTGGCGTTCCACAGCTTGTTGCAGAAGTTGCGGTAACCCTCGCAGCGCTTGCTGTCAAAGTTGATGCTGCGGCCAAGAGATGCGAGCGCCGCAAATGTGAAGCGCAGCGCATCGGCACCGTAGGCCGGGATGCCTTCGGGGAACTCTTTTTCGGTTTGCTTGCGCACCTTGGGGGCGGTCTCGGGCTTGCGCAGGCCTTGCGTGCGTTTGTCGAGCAAAGGCTCCAGCGTGATGCCGTCGATCAGGTCGACCGGGTCAAGCACGTTGCCTTCGGACTTGCTCATCTTCTTGCCTTGGGCATCGAGCACCAGGCCGTGGATGTAGACGTGTTTGAAGGGCACTTTGCCGGTGAAGTGGGTGGTCATCATGATCATCCGGGCGACCCAGAAGAAGATGATGTCGTAGCCTGTCACCAAGACGGAGGAAGGCAGGTAGAGGTCGTAGTCTGTTCCGCTGGCGAGCGTGCCGGAACCGGTCTTGCTCCCACTCGCTTCGCTCGCCATGTCGCTGCGTCCGGCTCCTGCACTCTCGCCAGCTGCGTTGCTTGTGTTTTCGTCGTTGCCCCAGCCCATGGTGCTGAACGGCACCAAGGCGCTGGAATACCAAGTGTCGAGCACGTCTTCGTCGCGCTTGAGTGTTTTGCCGGGGGCTTGGGCCTGCGCTTCGTCTTCGTTGCGGGCCACATACACCTTGCCGTCTTCGTCGTACCAAGCTGGAATCTGATGGCCCCACCACAGCTGACGCGAGATGCACCAGTCGGTGATGTTGTTCATCCACTGGTTGTAGGTGTTCACCCAGTTCTCGGGCACAAAGCTCACTTCGCCAGACTGCACCGCGTCGATGGCTTTTTGGGCAATGCTCTTGCCGGTGGCGTCGCCTTGGCCGACTTGGTTCATGGCCACAAACCACTGGTCGGTCAGCATGGGCTCAATCACCTGGCCCGTGCGGGCACAGCGGGGCACCATCAGTTTGTGTTTCTTGACTTCCACCAAAGCGCCTGCAGCTTCGAGGTCGGCCACCATGGCCTTGCGGGCCACAAAGCGGTCCAGGCCTTGGTACTTTTCTGGCGCATTGGTGTTGATCGTGGCGTCCAGGTTCAGCACGCAGATCATGTCCAGCTTGTGGCGCTGGCCGACTTGGTAGTCATTGGTGTCGTGCGCGGGCGTGACCTTCACCACGCCGGTGCCGAAGTCTTTGTCCACGTAGTCGTCAGCGATCACAGGAATGGTGCGGCCGCACAAAGGCAGGTTGACCTGTTGACCAATCAGGTGTTTGTAGCGCTCGTCTTCGGGGTGCACCATCACAGCCACGTCGCCCAGCAGGGTTTCGGGTCGGGTGGTCGCCACGGTCAGGCTGCCTGAACCATCGGCCAAGTCATAGCGGATGTGCCACATCGAGCCGTCTTCTTCGGCGCTTTCCACTTCCAGATCGGACACCGCGCTTTGGAGCACCGGGTCCCAGTTGACCAAGCGCTTGCCACGGTAGATCAGGCCTTGTTCATACAGCTGCACAAAGGTTTCGGTCACGGTCTTGGACAGCTTGGGGTCCATCGTGAAGTATTCGCGGCTCCAATCCACGCTGTCGCCCATGCGGCGCATCTGGCTGGTGATGGTGCTGCCGGACTCTTCTTTCCACTCCCAAACCTTGCTCACAAAGTTCTTGCGGGCTTCGGCAGGTGTGGGGCCCATGTCGTGGCGGCTGATGCCTTTGGCTTGCAGCTGGCGCTCCACCACGATTTGGGTGGCGATGCCCGCGTGGTCGGTGCCCGGAATCCAGGCGGTGTTGTGACCCAACATGCGGTGGTAGCGGGTCAACGAGTCCATGATGGTCTGGTTGAACGCGTGGCCCATGTGCAGCGTGCCGGTCACGTTGGGGGGCGGCAGCTGAATGGCGAACGCTGGCGCACCGTCTTTAGGCGCTTGTGTGCCTCGAAAACCAGCCACGCCGTAACCGCGTTTTTCCCACTCGGGGCCCCAATGGGCTTCAAGGGCTGCGGGCTCGAACGATTTGGACAGGCTCTCAAGTCCGGGTTGTTGGACTGGGGTGGCTGGGGCGTTGCTCATGGCGGGGGTCTTTTCAAAAATGAGAACGGCTGCTCAAAAAGAGGCCGCTCAGGACGATCAGCGTCCTAATGAAGTGATTTTACCTAGCCCCCTTTGAACATCTTGTGTCAGATACAGCCCGATGTGCTGATAGTTTCGATAAATGACGGGAATTGCATCAATTAATTGGGCGTTCCGCATTTAAAAGACTAATCTGTTGGGTCTCTGGCAATTTTGTCAGGGCAATCAACGTAAAACCCACAAGGAGATACCCATGGCAGCACTCAAAGGCTCGCGCACGGAACAATGCCTGAAAGACGCCTTCGCAGGCGAATCCCAGGCCAACCGTCGCTATCTGTACTTCGCGAACAAAGCTGACGTTGAAGGTCAGAACGACGTGGCAGCGCTGTTCCGTTCCACCGCCGAAGGTGAAACCGGTCACGCCCACGGCCACCTGGAATTCCTGGAGCAATCCGGCGACCCAGCAACCGGCATGCCCATCGGCTCGACCCGCGACAACCTGGCTTCGGCTGTGGCTGGCGAAACCCACGAGTACACCGACATGTACCCCGGCATGGCCAAAACCGCTCGCGAAGAAGGTTTTGACGAAATCGCCGACTGGTTCGAGACCCTGGCCAAGGCTGAGCGTTCACACGCCAACCGTTACCAGAAAGCCCTGAACGAACTGGTGGATTGATCCCCGGTGATTCGGCCTGCTGCACGGCCCCGTGCAGCGGGTTTTTCTCAGAACTTTCAAAAAGCAGAGTTCTCAGGCAAACCCAAAACAAAAAAATACAGGAGCACAACATGGCCAAAGAAGGCAACCTCGAAGCCCCCACACGACACGCCCTCGGCTGGGAGGGCCCCGACTTTTATAACGAAGAAAAATGCTTTGACGAGCTTGAGCGCATTTTTGACATTTGCCACGGTTGCCGCCGCTGTGTGAGCCTGTGCAACTCTTTCCCCACTTTGTTTGACTTGGTGGATGAGTCCAGCACCATGGAAGTCGATGGCGTCGACAAGAAGGACTACTGGAAAGTGGTGGACCAGTGCTTCATGTGTGACCTGTGCTACATGACCAAGTGCCCCTACACCCCGCCGCACGAGTGGAACCTGGACTTCCCGCACACCATGCTGCGGGCCAAGGCCATCAAGTTCAAAAAAGGCGAAGTGGGCGCTGCCGAAAAGTTCTTGGCTTCCACCGACACACACGGCTCGTTTGCAGGCATCCCGATCGTGGTGCAAGCCATCAACGCCATCAACAAAACCGAAGCTGCTCGCAGCATCATGGAAAGCGTGGCGGGCGTGGACAAAAACGCTTGGCTGCCTTCCTTGGCCACCCAAAAGTTCCGATCCAGTGCCCCGGATGCCCAGTCGGTCAAAGTGGTGGACGGCGAGAAAACACCGGGCAAAGTGGCGATTTATTCCACTTGCTACATCAACTACAACGAGCCCGGCATTGGCCACGACTTGCTCAAAATCCTGGACCACAACGCCATTCCTTATGTGCTGGTTGAGAAAGAAAAGTGCTGCGGCATGCCCAAGCTGGAGTTGGGCGATTTGGACTCGGTCAAGGACTCCAAAGAAGCCAACATTCCGGTGTTGGCCCAATACGCTAAAGACGGCTACGCCATCATCGCGGCGGTGCCCAGCTGCGCCTTGATGTTCAAGCAGGAAATCCCGCTGATGTTCCCCGATTGCGCCGACACTCAGTTGGTCAAAGAAGCCATGTGGGACCCGTTCGAATACTTCATGGCCCGTAAGCGCGACGGCTTGCTCAAGACCGAATTCCCGCAAGCCTTGGGCAATGTGAGCTACCAAATTCCTTGCCACGGCCGGGTGCAGAACATCGGTAAAAAAACCGAGGAAATGCTCAAGATGATCCCGGACACCGAGATCAACACCATCGAGCGTTGCTCGGGCCACGCTGGCACCTACGGCGTCAAAAAAGGCTCGCACGACATGGCCATGAAAATCGGCAAACCCGTGTTCAAGGCCATGGCCACCATGAAAGACGGCTCCAAACCCGACTTCATCAGCTCGGACTGCCCGCTGGGCGGCCACCACATTGCCCAAGGCTTTGAGGTCAACGGTTTGGGCGCTCCAGAACTGAACCACCCCTTGACCCTGGTGCGCAAAGCCTACGGTCTCAAATAAGGAAAACCGCCATGCAACTGACCGGAAAAATCACGCCCGAGACCCTGATGTCTTTGGAGGCGTACACCAAGTGGCGCAAGGTCCACAAGCCCGAGGTGATCGCCCACCGCAAGCTGCGCAGCGTACAGTTGGGTGAACACATCAACGTGCAGTTTGAGAGCGAAACCACCATCCGCTATCAAATTCAGGAAATGCTGCGCATCGAAAAAGTCTTCGAAGAAGAAGGCATCCTGCAAGAGATCGAGGCCTATGCCCCGCTGGTGCCAGACGGCAGCAACTGGAAGGCCACCATGATGATCGAGTACGTCGACATCAACGAGCGCAAGCGCGAGCTGGCCAAGCTGATCGGCGTGGAAGACCGCATGTTTGTCGAAGTCGAGGGCCATGCCCGCGTGTACGCCATTGCCGACGAAGACCTGGACCGCGAGACTGAAGAAAAAACCTCAGCGGTGCACTTTGTGCGCTTTGAACTCACCCCCGTCATGTGCGCGGCCGTGAAGGCGGGCGCTGGCGTCAAGATGGGTTGCGACCATACCCACTACCCCTCTCACCTCGATATCGCTGCTGACACCCTGGCCAGTTTGGCGGGCGATCTCAAGTAAACGACTGCGTTCAGCCCACAAAAAAGCCGGAGCAGGCCGCAAGGCCCACTCCGGCTTTTTGATGTCTGGTGCTCAGTCCAACTTGATGTTGGCGGCCTTGATGGCTTGCGTCCAGTCGGCGATGTCGCGGTCCAAAATTTTGGTCATTTCGGTGGGGGCGACAAAGCGCACTTCAATGCCAGCAGCATCGGCGCGTTGTTTGCTCTCGGGCAAGTCCAGGCTGCGCTTCACGGCGTCGGCCAATTGGGTCACCACGGCAGGTGGTGTGCCCGCTGGGGCGTACAAAGCCACCCACGATTCGAGGTCAAAGTTGGGGTAACCGGCTTCGGCCATGGTGGGTACTTGGGGCATGCCTGCGTGGCGCTTTTTGCCCGTGACGGCCAGGGCCTTGAGCTTGCCGCCCTGGATGTGCTGCATCACCGAAGGCGGTGTGGTCATGAAGACTTGCACTTGCCCGCCCAACACATCGGCAATGGCTTGGCCCGAACCCTTGTAGGGCACATGCACCAGGTTCACCCCGGTTTGCTGTTTGAAGATTTCGGTGCCGATGTGCGAGACGGAGCCGTTGCCCTGCGATGCATAGTTCAGCTTGCCCGGGTTTTGCTTGGCGTAAGCAATGAACTCTTTCATGTTGTTGGCTGGCACCGAGGGGTGCACCGCCACCACGTTGGTGGCTACGGTGATCAGGCCCACGGGCGTCAGGTCCTTCAGTTCCCAAGGCAGCTTGGTCATCAAGATGGGGTTGGCGACGTGGTAACCCGAGTAAGACACCAGCAGCGTGTGACCGTCTTTGTGCGCACGCGCCACTTGTTGGTAAGCCAAGTTGCCACTGGCGCCGCCTTTGTTTTCCACCACGATGGACTGGCCGATCAAGCGGCCCAAAGGCTCAGAAATCAAGCGGGCCGAGGTGTCGACCAAGCCACCGGGCGGCACGGGCACGACCAAGGTGATGGGCTTGCTGGGGAAGGCTTGCGCCATCAAGGCCAGGGGGGCGCAAAGGGCGGCCAATGCGAGCAGTTTGGAAACTTTGCGACGTGTGTTCATGTTTGTCTCTTTTTAAAGGGTGTGTAAATTAGCGCATGCCAATCTTGGCGTCGTTGAAAATGTTTTTGGCTTCGCGGGGCAGGCTGCGCCAGTACTGGTGTTGTGAGTCGACCGTGCCGCCCAAGGTCACGGCCGCTTCCCAGCCCCAACGGGGCTTGTACAAAAAGCTACGGGCCAGCGCCACCAAGTCGGCGTCGCCACGCTGCAGCACGGCTTCGGCCTGAGCAGGCTCGGTGATCAGACCCACGGCAATGGTGGTCAGGTCCGATGCCTCTTTGACCGCTTTGGCCAAGTGCACTTGGTACTCGGGACCTAAGGTAATTTTTTGCAGGGGCGAGACACCGCCCGAGGAGATATGCACGAACTGCGCCCCGGCTTGCTTGAGCTGCACGGACAGTTCTGCGGTTTCTTCGACCGTCCAGCCGCCGTCCACCCAGTCGGTGCCCGAGATACGCATGCCCAGCGTGCCGCCAAAGGCTTCGCGCACGGCTTTGAAGACTTCCAGCGGAAAGCGGATACGGTTTTCAAACGAGCCGCCGTATTGGTCAGTTCGCTGGTTAGACAAAGGCGACAAAAACTGGTGCAACAAATAGCCGTGCGCGGCGTGCAGTTCCACCGCCTCGATGCCCAGTTCGTGGCTGCGCTTGGCGGTGTTGACGAAGTCGGCCTTGATTTGTGCGATGTCCGCCAAGCTCAACTCTGTGGGCGCGGTTTCTTGGGGCAAGTGGGGCAGGGCGCTTGGCGCCACAGTCTGCCAGCCGCCGTTTTCGGGTGCGATCAACATGCCGCCGTCCCAAGGTGCTGCGCTCGAAGCTTTGCGGCCTGCATGGCTGATCTGGATGCACACAGGCATGTGCGGGGCCAGGCGGCGGGCGCGGTGCAGTTTGTCACCCAGCGCCGCTTGCGTGGCGTCGTCCCACAGGCCCAAACAACCGGGGCTGATGCGGCCCACGGCCGACACGGCGGTGGCCTCGATGGTGAACAGGCCCGCGCCGCTGTTGAGCATATTGGTCCAGTGCGTCAGGTGCCAGTCGGTGGCTTGGCCCTGGTCGGCCGAGTACTGGCACATGGGCGCGACCACGATGCGGTTGGGCAAAGTCAGGGGGCCAGCTGGGGCTTCGAAGGTGAAAGGCGAAAAAAGCAGGCTCATGAAATGGGTCGTCACGGTTTGTAAAAGCTTGGCGCACGATGGCGTCCGAGTTCGGCATCTTATGGAAAACCGGGCTGAACGTTATCCGTTGGGAGACAACCGCCCCTGCTGTGGGGATTTACCCTTGTGGGAGCGACGCCCCCGTCGCGAAAAGCCTTGTGCACCGCCACCTATCGCCCCGAGGGCGGGGCTCCCACAAAAATGGGGCGCAGTACCCATGTAGGAGCGACGCCCTCGTCGCGAAGGTTTTCTGAATTCAGCCGGATGCCCGTATGGCAAAAGCATCCCAAAGCCCCCACTCGTCAGGCAGTGGCGCAACCAAACGCAACAGCTGCCCAGTGACCGGGTGAGGCATTTCCAGACTTTCCGCATGCAACCACAGCCGCTGCAGCCCGATCAAATCTGCTACGGCCCGGTTGAGCGGCCCCTTGCCGTGCGTGGCGTCGCCGATGATGGGGTGGGCGATGTGTTTCATGTGTCGGCGCAGTTGGTGGCGGCGGCCCGTCAGCGGTTCCAGCGCCACTTCGGCACATCGGGTGCTGGCAAAGCCCTGCTGGGGCAGCGGTAGCTCAAAGTGGCGCAGGGTGGCAAAACGGCTTTGGGCGGGCTGGATTTCGGTGCGCTCGGTGCGCATGTCGTCGGGCATGCGCTTTAAGGGGTGGTCGATCAAGCCCTCATCGGCGGGCCAGCCCCGCACCACAGCGCGGTAAGTTTTTTGCAGACCATCGCCGCTTTCAAAGGCCTGGCCCAGCGTGCGCGCCACCTCGGCGCTCAGCGCAAACAGCAGCACGCCGCTGGTGCCTTTGTCCAAGCGGTGCACGGGCCAGACGTGCTGCCCTATTTGGTCACGCAGTGCTTGCAGCACAAAGCGGGTTTCACCCCTGTCCAACGGGGTGCGATGCACCAACCAGCCGGCGGGCTTGTTGACGATGGCGAGATAATCGTCCAGGTAAAGGATGTCGAGCATGTTGTTCTTATTGTCACCCGCTAAATCTCTGGATTACGAAACCCCCGCAGCGGGCGTGCCCCACACGCTGCCCCAGTTCGTGCCGCAATCGCAAGCCCTGATCGAGGTGTTGCGCCAAAAGTCGCCCCAGCAAATCGCCGAGCTGATGGACTTGTCGGACGCGCTTTCGGCCCTGAACGTGGCCCGCTACGAAGCCTGGACGCCCAAGTTCACCGCCAAAAACGCCAAGCAAGCCGTGCTGGCTTTTAATGGCGACGTTTACGAAGGGCTGGACGCCAAGACCTTGTCCGCGCAAGACCTGGACTGGGCGCAAACCCATGTGGGCATTTTGAGCGGCCTGTACGGCGTGTTGCGCCCGCTGGACTGGATGCAACCCTACCGCCTGGAAATGGGCACCACGCTGCAGACCGACAAGGGCAACAACCTGTACAAGTTTTGGGGGCCGCAAATTGCCGACTACCTGAACACCCAGCTGGCCAAAGACAAAACCCCGGTCATCGTGAACCTGGCCTCGCAGGAATACTTCAAATCGGTCGACCGCAAAACCCTCAAGGCTCGGGTGATCGAATGTGTGTTTGAAGACTTCAAGGGCGGCAAATACAAAATCATCAGCTTCAACGCCAAGCGGGCGCGGGGCTTGATGGCGCGGTTTGCCATCCAAAACAAAATCACCCACCCTGAAGGTCTGCTGGGTTTTGCCTTGGAAGGCTACGCCTACGACCCGCAAGTGTCCGAGCCTGACCGTTTGGTGTTCCGTCGCAAGGTGCAAGCATGAGCATGAACTCCCCTGAACAATCCCAGCTGGGCAAATCCAGCGCCTATGTGGACCAGTACGACGCGGGTTTGCTGTTCCCCATTCCGCGTGCCACCAAACGTGCCGAGATCGGCGTCACCGGCCAGCCCGTGTTTTTTGGGGCCGACTTGTGGACCGCGTTTGAGCTGTCCTGGCTCAATACCAAAGGCAAGCCACAGGTGGCGCTGGCGCACATCACCGTGCCCGCCGAGAGCACGCACATCGTGGAGAGCAAGTCCTTCAAGCTGTACCTGAACAGCTTCAACAACACCCGCCTGGAAAGTGCCGACGCGGTGCGCGACATGATCCGCCGCGATATCAGCGCCGCCATCTGGCAGGGCGGCGCGGTGCAGGCCAGCGTGGGCGTGAAGCTGCTGCTGCAAGAGCAATTTGACACCGAACCCGTGCACGAACTCGACGGCCTGAACCTGGACCGCATGGACATTGAGTGCACGCGGTACGAGCCTGCACCGGATCTGCTGAACGCCAACGCCGAAGAGCTGCCTGTGACCGAAACCCTGGTCAGCCACTTGCTCAAAAGCAATTGCCTTGTGACGGGCCAGCCCGACTGGGGCAGCGTGCAAATCACCTACAGCGGCCCACAGATCGAGCAAGCGGGTCTGCTGCAATACATCGTGAGCTATCGCAACCACAACGAGTTCCATGAGCAATGCGTCGAGCGCATCTTCATGGACATCTGGACGCGCTGCAAACCCACCCAATTGACGGTGTACGCCCGTTACACCCGCCGCGGCGGGCTGGACATCAACCCCTGGCGCACCAGCGCCCCGGGCAAGTTGCCACCCAACGTGCGCACGGCGCGGCAGTGAACGCATTCACCGCATTCCCCAACATGACCCCCACCACCCGCCGCGTTCTTCAGGCCCTTTTGTACGAGGCCATGGCCATCGCCGTGGTTGGGCCCGTGTTGAGTGTGGCTTTTGACAAGTCGCCCGCTTCCACCTTGGGATTGGCGGTCGTGTTGTCGAGCATTGCGCTGACGTGGAACTACGTCTTTAACTGGCTCTTTGAGCGCTGGGAGTCGCGCCAATCCGTCCGTGGCCGCTCCTTTGCCCGGCGGCTGGCCCAAGGGGCTGGTTTTGAAGGCGGCTTGGTCGTCATTCTTTTGCCCGTCATGTCGCTGTGGCTGGACATTTCGCTCACCGCTGCCTTGGTGGCTAATTTGAGCCTGCTGGCGTTCTTTTTCTTCTATGCCATAGCGTTCACCTGGTGCTTCGACCGGGTCTTCGGGTTGCCTGCCTCTGCCCAAGAGGGCGATGTCAAACAGGGCTGATGATCTGATTTTTCTTCTATTCATATCATCAATTGATATGAATAAGCCCTGAAATCGTATCAACGCTGGATTTTGCGCAGCCTGAATGGCCAGCGTCTATTCCCCAGACCTCATTGGGGGGATAGCCCCAAGCCTGTGCCATCCACCTGGCTGCTTGCCATAAGCTTTGGGCAGGTTTTTTGACCCTACAAACCCACCTCCCGCACCCGCACGACATGAACGAAACCGCTTACAAAATCCTGTTTGTCTGCATGGGCAACATCTGCCGAAGCCCCACAGCCGAGGCTGTTTTCTTCAAACGGCTGGCTGAGCAAAACCTCTTGCACAAAGTCCAAGTGGACTCGGCAGGCACACACAACTTTCACCCCGATGCGCCGCCCGATGAACGCAGCCAAAAGCATGCGCTCAAAAGAGGCTACGAGCTGGCGCACTTAAGGGCCAGGCCAGTGGTGGACAGTGACTTTGAAACCTTTGATTTGCTCTTGACCATGGATTGGGACAACCGCGCCCTCTTGGAAGAAAGATGCCCCGCGCAGCACCAACACAAGATCCGGGGCTTGGCGGAGTTTTTGCTCACCACGCAGGCCCCGGTCATCCCCGACCCATACTACGGTGGAGACCAGGGCTTTGAGCATGTGCTTGATTTGATCGAAGAAGCCAGCGAAGGCCTCGTGAAATTCGTCACGCACAAGGTGCAGCGTTAAAGCCCATCCCATTGGGTTAGAGTCGCGTCCACCCCTTTTTCCCCTTTGCGTTCCCTTTTGGCCGACCAAGACCCCACCCCCACCGCACATCTTTCTGTTGAACACGAGTTGCGCCATGTGCGTGCCCTCATGCACCTTGAGCAACAGGAAGACCAGGCGCAGTTCAAGCTCAAAAACGCCAGTGCCAGCATCAAAGAGCGCCGTCGGCGTGGCCTGACTTGGTACCCCGTCACCATCACCCAAGAAGACATCGGGTTTGGCGGCAAGGTGGTGCTGGAGCTGGAGCGCCCGGCGCATCGGCAAGACCTGCATTTGTTTCAGGTGGGGGCGGCTGCCGCGCTGTTCAGCAGTGCGCCCGGCTATTCGGGGCCTGACCGGCCTGTGGTCAGTGGCGTGGTGACCCGCGTGCGGCGCAACAAGCTGTTGCTGGCCACCACCAAAGAAGCGCTGCCCGACTGGGTGCGGGACGGCAGCAATCTAAACGGAAGCACCCCAAACGGCAGCACGCTGGGCATTGACCTGACCTTTGACGAGGTGAGCTACCGCGAGATGAACCAGGCCCTGAGCGCGGTCATGGCCGCAAACGGCAACCGCTTGGCCGAACTGCGCGACGTGTTGCTGGGCGCTCAGGCAGCCCGCTTTCGCGAGCCCCAAGCCGACGACCTGTTTTACCCCAGTGCGCTCAACGACTCGCAACTGGCCGCTGTGCGCCATGTGGTCACGGCGCAAGACGTGGCCATCATCCACGGCCCGCCCGGCACGGGCAAAACCACCACGCTGGTGCAAGCCATTTTGGAAACCATCCGGCGCGAACGGCGCGTGCTGGTGTGCGCCCCCTCGAATACCGCCGTGGACCTGCTGACCGAAAAGCTGGCCGAGTGCGGTGTGAATGTGATCCGCCTGGGCAACCCCAGCCGCGTGTCGGAGCTGCTGCTAAAGCACACGCTGGATGCCGGGGTGATGGCCCACGCCAGCTACGCCAAGATGCACGCCATGCGCCAAACCGCTGAACAGCACCGCGAGACGGCCAGCGAACGCGTGCGCAACTTTGGTTTTGAAGAGCGACAGCGCCGCCAATGGCTCAAAGATGAAGCCCGCACGCTGCGCCAAGCCGCCGAAGATTTAGAGCGCTTCATGACCGAGGACGTGCTCGAATCGGTGCAGGTCATCACCTGCACGCTGGTGGGTGCCAGCAACCGCAATATTCGCCACCTGGGCTTTGAGACCGTCTTCATCGACGAAGCCGCTCAGGCCCTGGAGCCGGGTTGCTGGATTCCCATTGCCAAGGGCCAGCGCCTGGTGTTGGCGGGCGACCACCACCAGCTGCCGCCCACCGTGAAAAGCGAAAAAGCCGCCCGCGAAGGCCTGCGCGAAACCCTGTTTGAAAAGTGCATCCAGCGCCAACCTAACACGGCACGCATGCTGAAGGTGCAATACCGCATGCACGCGCACATCATGGGCTTCAGCTCCGAGAAGTTTTATGGCGGCCAACTGGTGGCGCACCCCAGCGTGCGCGACGCTGACCTAGCCGCTTATGACCCGCGCTTTAATGACCCACGCTTTGCACCCGACCTGCCAGTGGAATTCATCGACACGGCGGGCTGCGGTTATCAAGAACTGGCCATTCCCGAAAGCCGTTCAACCGCAAACCCCGAAGAAGCCCACTTGCTGTTGGAGCGCCTGGCGCAGCTGCTGGCGCTCGGCGAACCCACCGACCCAGATCAGCGCCCGCTCACCATTGGCGTGATTGCGCCGTACCGCGCCCAAATCAATTATTTGAAAGACGCCATCGAAGACAGCGCTGTGCTGAACGACTTGCTGCTGCAACGCAGACTCAGCGTGGGCACCGTCGATTCGTTTCAGGGCCAAGAGCGCGACATCATTGCCATCACCTTGACGCGCAGCAACCCCCAAGGCGAGATCGGCTTCCTGTCTGACATCCGCCGCATGAACGTGGGCATGACCCGCGCACGGCGCAAACTGCTGCTGGTGGGCGATTCGTCCACGCTGTGCAGGCATCCGTTTTTTGGGGAGTTGTTGGCTTATGTGAAGGGCGTGGGGGGATACCGCGCGGCGCATGAGATGGCCAAACAGGGCTGACCCGAGGATTGCTATTGCGGAGGTTGTCACGCTAAGCTAACGCATAAAAATTGCCTGCATGCTGACAAAGCATGGATGAAGCGAGACCTAGGGGAGCAGCATGAAAAAGCCAAAAGATAGCAAAAAGGCTATACTCGAATCCCAATGGACTGTGACCCTGCATCCACTGGCGGAGCGTGAATTGCAGACCATCCCAGCCGATATGCAAGCCCGGTTTTTGCACATCGGTGAAATGCTGGAAGAGCTAGGGCCGCAGCGTGTGGGCTTGCCGCACATCCGGCCACTTGAAAGCAAGCTGTGGGAAATGCGCATGACGGGCCGCGATGGTATTGCCCGTGCCGTTTACGCCGCCGTTAAGGGGCGCACTTTACTGGTGCTGCATGTGTTTATAAAAAAGACGCAGACCACACCACGAAGCGCGATTGAAACCGCATTGAAACGCTTGGAGGAATCGACGTGAAAAGCTTGAAAGACGTGAAAGCCCAACTGCTGGCCAACCCCGCCGTTCGCCAAGCCTATGACGCACAAGCGCCCGAGTTTGAGCTGGCCCGTGAACTGATTGCAGCGCGTATGAAAGCGGGCCTGACGCAAGGCGATGTGGCCGCACGCATGGGTACGACCCAAAGCGTGGTGGCACGCATCGAAAGTGGCAGGGGCACGCCATCCATGCGAACAGTCCAACGCTTTGCCAATGCTGTGGGAGCGCGTGCCGTGGTGCGCATGGAGCCTTTGACGGCTGCCTGACCATCAGCTGCAACGCCGGCTCAGCGTGGGCACTGTCGATTCGTTTCAGGGCCAAGAGCGGGACATCATTGCTATTACCTTGACGCTCAGCAACCCCCAAGGCGAGATCAGCTTTTTGTCTGACATCCGCCGCATGAACGTGGGCATGACCCGCGCACGGCGCAAGCTGCTGCTGGTGGGCGATTCGTCCACGCTATGTTGCCATCCGTTTTTAGCGAGTTGCTGGCTTATGTGAAGGGAGTGGGGGGCTATCGCACGGCGCGTGAGATGGGCAAACAGGCCTTAGTCGGTGATGGCTATTGCGGCGAAGAGGTCACGCGCATCTGTATTGAACGGGTTGGTTGTTCACTAGTTACGCTGACAGACCCTCAACGCGGTATTACCCAGCGATTAAAGGATGGGCCGCGGACGGTGCCAAATTTTCGAAAGCCAGTGGGGCATCTGACAGATCATCTGATTGATGACGTGGGCAGGTCCATAAATCTCTAACGAACTAGCTATCCGGGCGAGGAGCTGCCTAACGTGCGAACTGCCTAGCAGTAAATCAGGCCGGATCGTTTTGTACAAATCTATGCAGGTCAGATTAAAGATCTCAGACCATTGATAGCGAGCGCCGGTATTCATTTAACAGGCCAGCGCAAGTCAGGTCGTTACGAAGTAGAACTGAATTCGCACCAAGCCTATTCTTCAAAAGAGCGGTGATCTTAGATTTATCCGAGTCTGAAATGGCGAGTGCAGAGCCATATACCTCTTGATTCAGATCGTTAAAGTTTAGCTCCTTGGGGGCCAAAAGATCGATGTTCAAGCGGTGGTAGGCAAACCCTAGGAACACTACCCTCGGTGCCGAACGCACATGCTCTCTAAGCTCTACGATTTCGCTCGCATCTTCATTTTTTCCCTCGGTAAATGTTTTGATCTGCTTGGCAATAGTTATGAGGTTTCTGGCGTCTGGTTTTGTACCGAAGTCCACCCCTTGTGGGGTACCCCAATCATTTGATGACCCAACAGATCCATAAGGGTGGAAGATTTTCACCAGCTTAAGGTAAGACTTCGCCTCAACATCTGTAAGGAAGTAAGTTTTGCGGAGTGCAGATACCAAGAATTGCTCAAAGCACCTGTCGTAATTGAAGATTACGAGCACAACTAACGAAAGTCTTTTTGCGAGATCTTTGCGTCGGCAATTCTCGGTAAGTAATTGGAAAAATGTTGTATACCAAGTATCTTCAATTTTCGAGAAGTTGACAGTAGCATCTGCAAGTGTTCGATCAACTTGAAGCTTGCTTTTGTTCTCGGCATTCAAAATGCTCGACACAATAGCGAGCTTGCCGCATATCTCCAATAGCTCGTTGCCTGAATGGATATCGATAAAGTTGTCGATCGAAATGGCTAGTGGCATCCCTTCACGTATTTTGTGTGCCTCTTTCAAATATGGATTTATATCGCGACTCGGTGGTGTGTTGCCTTCAACCAAAACGCGAAGAGCATGGGTGATTTCGAAATCTCCGCCAACTTGCTGACTGAAATGCTCAAATCGAATATTCAAGCTGTCAGAGATGATTCTCTTCAACTCCGCGCCCACGGGCAACCCTACTTCTTTGCTTGCGCCAGCCCCTATAACAAATACAGTTTTTTTCATGCTCTTCTACCTAGTTTGATGTTCAGCAATAAATCATTTTTTGAAGCATGAACTTCTCATATATGGAGACATAAGCTCTGCGGGCAATCTCGCAGTGGGCTATTGATGAACAAAGTGTGAGCAGCCATCTGAAGTCGACAATTACTTAAATAGCTGTTTTGTGATTGACACACTTTTAGCAACAATCGCTGCAAATAAGTCATTCACTTCAATCGCCCACTTTCGGCGATAGGTCAATCCGGTCATATTTTTTAACTTCATCCAAGTTTGGTCTTGCTGGGTTTCTTGACCGCCGGTTTAGGCAGCAAGCTGGTGATGCGATGGTAAAGCTCGAACAGGAATGCTACGCGTTCGGCGTCGGAGGCGTAGGTCTTTTTGCCGCCGCTGGGTTGGTAGGCGGCGTCTACGGCGGTGTCTAGTTTTTGGTGGGCCCTGAGCAGGGCCGGGGGCATCGTCAGCGGGTAGTAGAGGTCGGCCAGTGACGAGCTTGCGAATTGGGCGCGGGCGTCGAGCACGCATTGGGCGGCTTGTTCGATGGCGGTGCGGTGTTTGTCGCTGAGTGGCTCGCCAGCGAAGCCGGGCCAGGGGTAGTTGTTGTAGACGATGGTGTTGGAGTAACGGAAATCACTTTTCAGTCGTCCGCAGGTGAAGCGCATGAAGGCGTTGTGCATGCTGCTGGTCATGATGCCGAAGTCAAAAAGCGTGGCGTCGGGTACGGCATAGACCAGATTGCTCACGATGACATGGGCATCCATGAAACCGATCGGCACATAGTTGCGCCGCTCCGACGAGACGCTGGGAATCAACAGGTAATTGTTTGCGGGTTGCCTGATTTTTTGGAATTGTGTGGGCGTACCTGCGTCTTGTTGCGTTTGTTTGTCTGCGCTGGCCAAGCGCATGGCTTTGACCGATTGCACGCGCTTCATGACTTCTGGCATCAGCCGCAGTTCTTTGGGCGGGCAGTCCACCAACCACAGACACCAACGCGCTGTTTTGTTGATGAATTCTTCTGCGCCCATAAAAGGGCGAATCCATGGCGCGGCTCGTGGTTCCGCCTTGATCAGGCTTTCTTTTTCGGCATCGTCCAGCAGCAAATGCCCACCATCTGTTGGTTTGCTGCCATTGGTCATCTCGGTCACTTGGCAAATGGGTGTGCGACGCTTGTTCAGCAACACATCTGGCGCATCCACCAAATACGCATTGATGCGCTTGGCAGGCACGGCATGCGGCAGGCCTTTGATGTCTTCGTATTCGTAAATGGTTTTGACGGCTTGGTCTTCGGGGCCAAAGCCCACGATCACGCAATGCACGGCGGCTTTGCCGCTGGCTTCGTTGCTCCACTGAAATGTGCGGTGCGCAAAGTGGGTGTGCATGCCCAGGCGCTGCATTTCGCCCCACAGTACGGCCACTTGTTCGCCTTGGGTAATGCTGTTGGTCGACACAAAGGCGGCTTGCGTGCCCATGCGGCCTTGCATGTATTGCGCGGCCAGCACGTACCAGCCGCACACAAAGTCCAGATCACCGGCGCCGTGTATGCCGTGCATCACGGCAGCCAGGTCGGCTTTTTGTTCTTTGCTTTGGTAGGTCTTGCCCAAGAACGGTGGATTGCCCAGCACATAGCTGCACCGCTCCGCAGGCAGCACCTCGTGCCAGTCCAGCTGCAGCGCGTTGGCGTGGCGGATTTGCGGTGAGCTTTTGAGCGGGATGCGGGCAAAGTACAGGCCAAATTCCACGCTCACGCGCAGGTTCATTTGGTGGTCCATCAGCCACAGGGCCACCTGCGCAATCTGTGCCGGAAACTCTTCGATCTCGATGCCAAAGAATTGGTCCACGTTCACGCCGATCAGGCCATGCACGTCCACCGTCAGCTGGCCTTTGTGGGCGCTCAGTTCGTGGTCGGCCCGCAGTACCTTCAGCTCCAGCTCGCGCAGCTCGCGGTAGCTGATGACCAAGAAATTTCCGCACCCACAGGCCGGGTCAAAAAACGTCAGCTGGCGCAGCTTTTTGTGAAACTCAAACAGCTTGTTGCGGTGCCCTTTGACACGCTCAAACTCGGCGTGCAGTTCGTCCAGAAACAGCGGCTTGATCAGCTTGAGGATGTTGGCCTCAGACGTGTAGTGCGCGCCCAGGTTGCGGCGGGCTTTCTCGTCCATGATGCTCAGGAACAAGCTGCCAAAAATCGCCGGGCTGAGGGCCGACCAGTCGAGCGCACAGGCGTCCAGCAGGGCTTCGCGCATGGCGGTGCTGAAGTCGGCCATGGGCAGGGTTTCTTCAAACAGGCGGCCGTTGATGTAGGCAAACTGGCCCAGTTGTTCGTCGATGTTTTTGCTGCGTTGGCTCTCGTGCGTGTTGAGCACCTGAAACAGTTGCCCCAAGCGCGGCCCCAGGTCCGAGCCGTCGGGCGCGGTGCGTTCTTCGACAAAGTCTCTGAACGATTGCGCGGGCTGAAAGATGCCCGTGTCGTCGGCAAACAAACAAAACAGCAGGCGCACCAGCAGCACCTCGAGCGCGTGGCCTTGGTAGCCTGAGGCTTTCAGGGCGTCGTGCAGGCGGCCCATGCGTTCGGCGGCCTTGATGTTGACCGGGTCTTCCGAACGAATGTCTTGCACCTTGTAGCCCGCCAGCAGGCCAAAGAGCTTGACGTGTATGTGCAGGTGCTTGAGTTCAAACTCGACCGTCTCGCCCGTGGCCAGGCGCCGCACCCGAAAGCGGGCAAAGTCGCACACCACCACCAACTGCGGCAGGTCGCGCTCGGGCAGGTTGTGCAGGTAGCCAATGGCTTGGTCCACCGCGTCGTCCAGGCTTTTGCCGCGCGACTTGTGCTCCACCAACAGCACGCCGGGCCAAAACAGGTCCACAAAGCCTTGTGCGCCGCCGAGCTTTTTGACGTTCAGCTCAAAGGTGGCGACGCGTTTGTTGGTGATGCCAAAGATTTCAAAGAAGTCGATCCAAAAGGGCTTGGCCTGGCTGTCTTCGTTGCAGGCGTCGGCCCAGGTTTTGCTGAAAAACAATGCCCTGGATTTGATTTCGTTCCAATTAAGACCCATTTGGTGCTCATAAAGTGAGCTTGGATGTTAAGGAAAAGTTCTCTGTTTTTTGGATTGATGAGTGCTGGGGGTGTAACTAAAGGGTCTGTGGCGGGGGTGGTTGGTTCAAAGGCGGGCAGTTGGACACTGGCCTGCGGAGTGCTTGTCAGGTCATTTTTTGGGTTTAAGCCAACTCGACCACGCGGACATCGAAAGTCACTTTGAGCCAATTTCTGATGGCGTCGAAGATGGCAGCCAGGTTGTCCATGCTGGGGTTGCCTTTGGGTGAAAGCATGCGGTGCAGACTCTTGCTGGGTTTGTGAGTCAGTTCGGCCAAGCCTTCAAACCCGACGGTGGCGTTGACCAAATCGCGCAGGATCAATCGCGCCGAATCGGGCTCACCGCTCAGAAACAGCGTGGCCGCTTCGTCGAGCAGTGCTTTGGCAAAAGCCGGATCACGCTGCACCCGTTCAACCACGGTTTGCCTGAAATCACGCGTCAAGGTCATGTTGACTTTCCTTTTTTGTTGACAGCCAAGGCCTTCTTTCTGGCTTGACTTGGGTCGCCGCTTCGTGATTTTATGGTAACACTTGTGTTACTTATTTTTGGCATAGCGATCAGCGCTGCGATCATTGTGGGAGCCCCGCCCTCGGGGCGATGTGTGGTGGTCTGCAAGTCTCCTTCGCGGCGAGGGCGCCGCTCCCACCAAAAAGCGCTTATGTAATCCATATCGGCCCGGATCAATGATTAGCCACATCATGGGTTGCAAAATTGGCGCGATAATTTATAATCGCGCCAATCATGTCAGACTTCAATACCCAACTTTTGATAGCTATTCAAGCCCAGCCAGATGGTCTGTCGCTTGCTCAGGCGTCTGAAAAATGGCCCGATGTGCCTCGCCGCAGCTTGCAAAGAGCTTTGGCAAAGTGGGTGGCAGAAGGCAAAATCGCGCCAGTTGGCAAGGCGCGTGCTACCCGTTATGTGGCTAATATTGAAATCGCGCTAAAAGTGTTGGCTTACGCTTTGCCCACTTCGGTCGGGTTGTCAGAGTCATCCACTTGGCGGGCCGAAGAAGAACTCTCCACGGGCCAGTGGCCGCTCTCGCCCGACAGCAAAGACATCCGGGCCTATCTGGCCCAGCCCTGGAGCACGCGCAAACCCGTGGGTTACCAGTCTGAGTTTTTGCAGGCCTACCAGCCCAACGTCACGTTTTATCTGCCCCAGCCTGTGCGGGCGCAGTTGCACCGCATGGGCCGCACCGGGCCGGGGCCGCAACCGGCGGGCACCCATGGCCGCGCCGTGCTTGACCGTTTGTTGATCGATTTGTCTTGGGCGTCCAGCCACCTGGAGGGCAACACCTACACGCGCCTGGACACCCGCGCCCTGATCGCCCACGGCCAGCAGGCGCAAGGCCATGGCGTGACCGAGACGCAGATGATCCTGAACCACAAGGCCGCCATCGAGTTGCTCATGGACAACGTGGCCGCGCCACAGCTGAGCCGCTATGTGCTGATGAACCTGCACAGCGCCTTGTCAGAAAACCTGCTCGAAAGTCCCGAGGACGAAGGCCGCTTGCGCCTGCACCCGGTGCAAATTGGGCAAAGCAATTACCAGCCGCCATCGGGCCAGTTGCTCATCGGCACTTTGCTGGATGAAGCGCTGGCCAAATTCAACGCCATCCAAGACCCGTTTGAGCAGTCGTTTTTTGCCATGGTGCACCTGCCGTATTTGCAGCCCTTTGCCGACTGCAACAAGCGCACGTCGCGCCTGCTGGCCAACTGGCCGCTGCTGCGGGCGAACCTGTGCCCGCTCACGTTTTTGGGCGTGTCGCAGGACTGGTACACCGCTTCGGTGCTGGGTGTGTACGAGATGAGGCGCGTGGAGTTGCTGCGCGACCTGTTCATGTGGGCCTATGAGCGCTCGACCAAGGAATACCTGACCGCCAAGTCCAGCGTGGTCGAGCCCGATGTGCTGCGCCTGACTTACCGCGACGCCATTCGCCACATCGTCAAAGCCGTGGTGCAAAACCCCGAGCAAGACCCGCTGGCGCTGGTGGCCGATCAAGTGTTACTGGCTGCGCCTGGGCCAGATCGTGAAAACGTTCGGGCTTTGGTCATGCAAGAGCTGAGGCGTTTGCACGAAGGCGTGTTGGCTCGCTATGGCCTGCGCCCCGCAGAGCTGGAGCGCTGGCGCAGCATTCAGGGGTGACAAACCCCTGCACAGCGTCTGAATTTTGTAGGAGCCCACCCCTGGGGGCGAATGCTGGCATCACCGCTGTCGGCCTCAATGGCCAAGACCTTCCAGCACATTCACCGTGTTCACGCCCAAATCTGCCGCAGCGTAGCCACCTTCGAGCGTGAGCACCGTCGGCAAACCCAACTCCGAAATCGCTCGGCCGACCTGCAGGTAGTCCGCACTGCGCAACTTGAAGCCCGAGATCGGGTCGCCCTCAAAAGTGTCCAGCCCCAGCGGCACCACCAGTGCCTGCGGCGCAAAGTCGCTCACGGCTTGCATGGCGGATTGCAGCGCGGCCCACCAGGCTTCAAACCCGGTGCCGCGTGGCAGCGGCAGGTTGAGGTTGAAGCCCTCGCCAGCCCCATAGCCACGTTCGTCTGCATGGCCCAAAAAGAAGGGGTATTCGGTGCGCGGATCGCCGTGGATGGACGCCGTGAACACATCGCTGCGCTCGTAAAAGATGGTTTGTGTGCCGTTGCCGTGGTGGTAGTCCACATCCAGCACGGCCACGCGCTGCAGTCCGCCGTCGCGCAAGGCCTGCGCGGCCACGGCGGCGTTGTTGATGAAGCAATAGCCGCCCATGTAGTTGGGCCCCGCATGGTGGCCCGGTGGCCGGGTCAGCGCCATGGCAAAGCGCTCGCCCGCCAGTACCGCTTGCGCGGCGGCAAGCGCACAGGCCGCGCCCTCGCGTGCGGCGGCCCAGCTCCCCGCCATCAAGGGCGTGCCCGAGTCAAACGCGAATTGCCCCAGCCTCGCCGCAAAGTTGAGCGGCGGCACATCGGTCCGAAAGCCGTGCTTGGAGGCCAGCGGCCAGACCGA
This sequence comes from Limnohabitans sp. 15K, assembly GCF_002778285.1. GTDB lineage: Bacteria > Pseudomonadota > Gammaproteobacteria > Burkholderiales > Burkholderiaceae_C > Limnohabitans_A. Next base: position 737,494 of record NZ_NESM01000001.1, on the reverse strand, counting down.
GGGCAGGGCGTCCACATTGGAATTGGCCGGGTCCAGCGCCACCCAGTCGCGCCAAGCGTGCGCCAAAAAGTCCAGATAGTCAGCGCTGTGCACTTGACGCAAAGCCGCGTCCAACGGCAGGTCGGCTGCTGGTTGCAACAGCGTGCCCACAGGCCGTCGCACCAGTTCGTCCAGCACATGCTGCAAGCGCTGCGGCACTTCGTGGCAATCGACCAAGCGGCCCCGGAACATTTCCTGGCGGCCTGAGTGCTCGGCGTGGCGGGTGTTGTGGAAGATTTTCATGGGCTTGATGGGTCAAAGGATGTTGATCTGCTGCCATGCCAGTGGGTCATGAAGTCCAGGACTTTCTGACCATCTTTTTCGTTGCTGAGCATGTCCAGGGGGAGTGCTTGGCCCCAGTAGGGGTTGGGTTGCTGTAGCCACTTGTAAACATCGCTCGACTTCATGCCGTTGGCGCTGCTGATTTGCAGCGCTTGTGCGATGAGATCTGGACGCGGATACCAAGAAATGGGCTTGGTGTAAGGGCGTCTGGTGGTGAAATACTTGATGCTCAGATTTTCAAGGTCAGGCCGCAGTTGCACGCCGTTTGACTGGGCTGTGATGGATGGAAGCACCTTGTATTTGAACAACTTCACCAGGTCAAGCCATTTGTGGCTTGTGCCCTTCAGGCAGCCGTAATAAAAGTTGTAGCCGTCGATGTAAACGCGGGTACGAAGCAAAAGGGCCCCCTGAAACGAAAAAACCGGCTTTCGCCGGCTTTTTCCCCCGTGCCCCAGATGGTCATGCCACGCTAAGAGCTCGGGTTAGTTGTTGACGAAATTATGCCGCAATTTTTGATGATGTCTTCTCAGGGGTAATCATCCTGCAAAAATTAAACTTTTGGATTGTTTATTTAAGGGTGAGGTGCCCAAGTCCTTCACCCAAATTCCCGAAACCCCTTGAGCGGCGGCAGCGGCGCAAAGTTCGCTTCGCGTTTTTGTTGCATGGCGCTGATGGCTTCGCGCACGTTGGCGTTGCTCCAGATCGCTCCTTGCAGCCAGCCCATGTGGCGCAGGCTGTCTTCGGTGCTGTGGTCGCGGGCGTAGTGCAGCACTTGCTTGGTGCCCCAGATGGCCACGGGTGGTTTGCTGGCGATTTCTTTGGCAGCTTGCAGGGCGGCGGCCACGGTGGCTTCGTGGGTGGGCAGCACCTCGTTCACCAAGCCGTGGGCCAGCGCTTTGTCGGCACTCAGGCGGCGGCCCGTGTAGGCCAGTTCTTTGACCAAGGCCATGGGCAATAACTTGGGCAAGCGTTGCAGAGTGCCCACGTCGGCAACCATGCCGATGTTGATTTCTTGGATGCAGAAGAACGCATCGGCCGAGGCATAGCGCATGCAGCAGGCGGTGACCATGTCCACCGCGCCGCCAATGCAGCCGCCGTGGATGGCTGCGATCACCGGGATGCGCAGTTCTTCGAGCAGGGTGAAGGTGTGCTGCATATCGGTCAGCAGGTCGTACACCGCAGAGCGGCCTTCGGCGCTGGTGTCGTCCATCTGGATGGCGCTGCCGAAGGTTTGCAGGTCCATGCCCGCGCTGAAGTGTTTGCCCGTGCTCGAGATCACCAGCGCCCGGGCGGTGCCTGCTTTGTGGATGTCGGTCAGCACCTCGTGCAGTTCGCGCCAGAAGGTGGGGTGCATGGTGTTCATCGCCTCGGGGCGGTTCATCACCAAATGGGCAACGTGGCCTTCAGTCGTCAAAGAAAAGCAGTTGAGTTTGTCCATGGTCATTCGCTTGGGGTGGTGGGGTGGCAATGGCTTCACTGTAAGACGCACCCGTGGCAGGCGCTGTCCCCGCCTTGACCAACGACCCCACCCGCACGCCCAGCAACCGAATGCGGCGTGACAAGTCCACGCGCTTGAGGCATTGGCCAGCCAATTGGCGGATGCGTTTGGCGTCTGCGGTGTAGCCGTCAATGCTTTGGTCGCGGGTCACGGCCTGGAAGTTGTCGTACCGCAGCTTGATGCCGATGGTTTTGCCTTCGTAGCCTTTGCGCTGCAAATCGGCGGCCACTTGTTCGCACAGCCGGGTGAAGACGGCCCCGAGCTCTTCGCGGTCGCGTACGGCGTGCAGGTCGCGCTCGAATGTCGTTTCGCGGCTCATGCTGACGGGTTCGCTTTCGGTCTCTACCGGGCGGTCGTCTCGGCCCCAAGCTGCTTCGTGCAGCCAAGCTCCGTAGCTTTTGCCAAAGTTTTCAATCAGCCAGTGCAGCTCACGCGCCGCCAAGTCGCCGATGGTGTGGATGCCAAAGCCCTTGAGCTTTTCATCGGCCTTGGGACCCACGCCGTTGATCTTGCGGCAAGCCAGGGGCCAGATGAGGGTCTGTAGGTCAGCCTCGTGCACGATCGAGATGCCGTTCGGCTTGTTGAACTCGCTGGCCATCTTGGCGATCAGCTTGTTGGGCGCCACGCCCACCGAGCAGGTCAGGCCTGTGGCCTCAAAAATACTTTTCTGGATCAGCCGCGCCAACACGCGCCCGCCTTCGCGTTGGCCACCGGGCACCTCGGTGAAGTCGATGTAAACCTCGTCCACCCCCCGGTCCTGCATGATAGGGGCGATGTCGGTGATGATGCTTTTGAAGGTACGCGAAAAGTGCCTGTAGCGGTCAAAGTCCACAGGCAGCAAGAGCGCTTGCGGGCAGAGCTTGGCGGCTTTCATCAGCCCCATGGCAGAGCCGATGCCAAACTGCCGCGCCGCATAGGTGGCGGTGGTGATCACGCCGCGCCCGGTGTAGCCCTCGATACGCGGGAAAAAATCGACCGGGATGCGGTCCAGCCGCTCGGCAAAAGTCTCTTCGGTCCACTCGCCTTCAGGGTAAGCCGCTTGCAGCTTGCTCAGCAGGTCGTCTTCTTTGCGGCGTCCGCCGCCAATGACCACTGGCAAGCCCTTGAGCTGCGGGTAGCGCAGCAACTCGCAAGACGCGTAAAACGCGTCCATGTCGAGGTGGGCGATGCGCCGGGGCAGCGGTGGTGAGGGTGTGGTGTCGGTCACCCTTGAAGCATAGCGCGAGCCGTCAGCGCTCAGGCTTTGGGGTAGGTGCCCGGCAACAAGATGTTGGTGTTGACGTTCTGGATGTTGGTGTGACCGCAAAAGGCCATGGTCACGTCCAGCTCTTTGTGGATGATTTGCAGCGCTTTGGTCACGCCTTCTTCGCCCATGGCGCCCAGGCCATAGACCATGGCACGGCCAATCATGACGCCCTTAGCGCCCAGCGCCCAGGCCTTGAGCACGTCTTGGCCGCTGCGGATGCCGCCGTCCATCCAGACTTCAATCTGGTCGCCGACAGCCGCCACGATGGCGGGCAAGGCTTCGATGCTGCTGGGGGCGCCGTCGAGCTGGCGGCCGCCGTGGTTACTCACCACAATCGCGTCGGCACCGCTGGCCACGGCCAGCTTGGCGTCTTCCACGTCCATGATGCCCTTCAAGATCAGCTTGCCGCCCCATTGCTTCTTGACCCAAGCGATGTCTTCCCAGTTGAGGGTTGGGTCAAACTGTTCGTTGGTCCATGAGGCCAGCGACTTCATGTTGGTCACGGATTTGACGTGGCCCACCAGGTTGCCAAAGGTGTGTCGTTTGGTGCCAGCCATGCCCAGGCACCAGCGTGGCTTGGTCATCAGGTTGATGATGTTGGCAATGGTGGGGCGGGGGGGCGCGGACAAGCCGTTTTTGATGTCTTTGTGGCGCTGGCCAATCACCTGCAAATCGAGTGTGAGCACCATGGCGCTCACGTTGGCGGCTTTGCAGCGGTCGATCATGCGGGCCATGGAATCGCGGTCGCGCATCATGTAGAGCTGAAACCAGAACGGCGCTTGGGTGTGGGCCGCAATGTCTTCAATCGAGCAGATGCTCATGGTCGACAGGGTGAAGGGGATGCCGAACTTCTTGGCGGCCATGGCGGCGTGCATTTCACCATCGGCGTGCTGCATGCCCGTGAGGCCCACGGGGGCGATGCAAACGGGCATTTTGGTGTCGATGCCGACCATCTTGGTGGCGGTGGTGCGGTTTTCCATGTTCACGGCCACGCGCTGGCGCAGCTTGATCTTATGGAAGTCCGTCTCGTTGGCGCGGTAGGTGCCCTCGGTCCAAGAGCCGCTGTCGGCGTAGTCATAAAACATGCGCGGCACGCGCTTTTCGGCCAGAACGCGCAGGTCTTCGATGTTGGTGATCACGGGCATTTTTGTCTCCTGCTGGGGGTAGAGCGATTTTTGAAAGTTGCCCATCGTAGCCGCAGGCCTTGCCGGTCGCTGTGAAACTTGAGACAGCCCTTTTGAAATTTATTGTGGGGCCGCTGGGTAAACGCTCCCCAGAGCAGGCTTGGGGGGCGTGTGCTTAGCCGTGGGGCGTGGCCTTGACGAAGGCGCCGCCTTGGTAAATGGCGGCTGGATCATGCTGGTCGATGGTTTGCTGGCGGGCTTCGACGGCAGGGCGGAAACCATCGGACGAATCCAACGGCCGGTAACCGATGTGTTTGGCGTGGGTGTTGTCCCACCAGGTGGTTTGGTTGTCCGACATGCCGTAGATGATGCTGTGGCCCACGATGGGGGCGGTGAGGGCGGCCACCACCAGGCGTTCCAAGTCATCGTGGCTCAGCCAGGTGGCGAGCATGCGGCGGTCTTTGGGTTCGGGGGTGGAGGAGCCGATGCGGATGCTCACCGTTTCGATGCCCCAGCGGTCCCAGTACATCTGCGCCACGTCTTCGCCAAACGCTTTGGACAAGCCGTAAAAGCCGTCGGGCTTAGGCGACATGCGGGTGTTGACGACTTCGTCTTGGCGGTAAAAACCCGTCACATGGTTGGAGCTGGCAAACACAATGCGCTTCACACCTTGTAAGCGGGCAGCTTCATACAGATTGACCATGCCCGCGATGTTGCTGGCCAGGACCATCTCCCAGGGCTGTTCGGTGGACACGCCGCCCAAGTGCACCACTGCGCTCACTTGGTGAAGCAAGTCCAGCACCTGGTCTTTGTTTTCCAAAGCCGTGATCTGAACCTCTTCACCCTCAATGGCCGGGCTCAGATCGGCGCGATCGCTCAGGCGCAGCACATCACAGTAGGCTTTGAGGCGAGGGCGCAGTTCGCGGCCCAAATAACCGGCTGCGCCCGTGAGCAATAGCCGGTGAAAGCGCAGGGTTGATGCAGGCGTGGTCAACATGGCGGTTCTCAAGCCTTGAAACGGCCAGCCAATGCCGTGGCGCTGTCGCGCAGCACGTTTTGGTCAGCACCCACGGCCACAAACAGGCAGCCTTGGTCCACGTAGTGTTTGGCCAGGGCTTCATCGCCCGTCAAGATGCCCGCAGCCTTTCCGCAGGCCTTGATGCGTGCGATGGATTCGTCAATGACCTTGAGCACCTCGGGGTGCTTGGGGTTGCCCAGGTGGCCGAGCGCTGCCGACAAGTCGCCGGGGCCGATGAACACACCGTCCACGCCGTCCACGTTGGCAATGGCTTCGATGTTTTGCAGGCCCAACACGGTTTCGACCTGAAGCAGCACACAAATCTCTTCGCTGCTGTGTTGGGCATAACCCTTTACGCGGCCATAGTGGCTGGCGCGGGGTGCACCCGCATAACCGCGCACGCCGTGGGGCGGGTAGCGGGTGTAGGACACCGCTTGTTGGGCTTCTTCTTCGGTCTGGATGTAGGGCACCAGCAGGGTTTGCACGCCCACATCGAGCAAGCGCTTGAAGGTCACCATGTCGTTCCACGGTGGGCGCACGATGGGGGTGGTCGGGCTGCCTTTCATGGCTTGCAATTGCGCCACGATTTCCGTCAGGTCGTTCGGGGAGTGCTCCATGTCCAGCAGCAGCCAGTCAAAGTTGCAATGCGCCAGGATTTCGGTGCTGATGTTGCTGCACAGGTGCGACCACAGGCCAATTTGCTTTTGGCCGGACTGGATGGCGTGTTTGAAATGGTTGATGGGCATGTCCATGGTGTTTGTCTCTTGAGAGGAATGGGGGGTGTTCAGTTGCCTGCAACCTGGAAATTGGCCGCGATCTCGAGTGCTCGCACGATGCCGGAGTGGTCCCATGCTGCGCCGCCATGCGCCACGCAGGTGTTCATCAGTTGCTGAGCGTTGGCCGTGTTGGGCAGGCTCAGGCCCATGGCCTTGGCGCCTTCCAGTGCCAAGTTCAGGTCTTTCTGGTGCAACTCGATGCGGAAGCCCGGGTTGAAGGTGCGCTTGATCATGCGCTCGCCATGCAACTCCAGAATGCGGCTGGTGGCCAAGCCGCCCATCAGGGCTTGGCGCACTTTGGCCGGGTCGGCACCGGCTTTGGCGGCAAACAAGAGTGCTTCGCCCACGGCCTCAATGTTGAGCGCCACGATGATTTGGTTGGCCACTTTGCAGGTCTGGCCGCTGCCGTTGTCACCGATCAGGGTGATGTTCTTGCCCATCAACGCGAACAAGGGTTGCACTTTGTTGAAGGTCGACTCGCTGCCGCCGACCATGATGGTCAGGCTGGCCGCTTTGGCGCCCACTTCGCCGCCAGACACTGGAGCATCCAGATAGTCACAACCCAATGCGTTGATCTTGGCTGCGAAGGCCTTGGTGGCGATGGGCGAGATGGAGCTCATGTCCACCACCGTTTTGCCTGCGCTCAAGCCTTGGGCAACGCCCTTGTCGCCAAACAGCACGTCTTCCACATGCGGGGTGTCGGGCACCATGGTGAAAATGATGTCGGCTTTTTGTGCAACTTCGGCCGGGCTGGAGCAGGCTTTGGCGCCTTGTTCGAGCACGGCAGCAGGCACGCCGCTGCGCGAAAAAGCAAAGACTTCGTGGCCGCCCGCGAGCAGGTGCCCAGCCATGGGTACGCCCATGATGCCCAAGCCAATGAATCCGAGTTTCATGGTGTTTCCTTTGAAATGAATCGCCCGGGTGCTCAGCGCACCATACAAGGCATTTTGTTGTTGAATTTCCAACCGGGGATCAGGTATTGCATGGCGATGGCGTCATCGCGAGCACCCAGGCCGTGTTGTTGGTAGAGCTGGTTGGCTTGCATCACCGCATCCATGTCCACCTCAATGCCCAAGCCAGGCTTGGCGGGCACATCGACATAGCCGTCTTTGATTTGCAGCGGGTCTTTGGTGAGGAACTGGCCGTCTTGCCAAATCCAGTGCGTGTCAATCGCCGTGACTTTGCCCGGTGCTGCCGCAGCGCACTGGGTGAACATGGCGAGCGAAATGTCGAAATGGTTGTTGGAGTGCGAGCCCCAGGTCAAGTCATACATCTGGCACAACTGCGCCACGCGCACCGAGCCTTGCAGCGTCCAGAAATGCGGGTCGGCCAGCGGGATGTCGACCGACTGCAGTTGGATGCTGTGGGCCATCTCGCGCCAGTCGGTGGCCACCATGTTGGTGGCCGTCAGCAAGCCCGTGGCACGGCGGAATTCGGCCATGACCTCGCGGCCCGAGAACACGCCTTCTGCGCCGCACGGGTCTTCGGCATAAGCCATGGTGCTGCGGTGATCGCGCAAAAGGCGAACGGCGTCTTTGAGCAGCCAGCCGCCATTGGGGTCGAGCGTGATGCGGGCCTTGGGAAAGCGCTCGTGCAGGGCCACCACGGCCTCGACTTCTTCTTCGCCGCGCAGCACACCGCCCTTGAGTTTGAAGTCTTGAAAGCCATAACGGGCTTGCGCGGCTTCGGCCAAGCGCACCACGGCTTCGGCCGTCATGGCTTTTTCGTGGCGCAGGCGCAACCAGTCGTCGGCTTGGTCGGGCTCGCTTTTGTACGCCAGGTCGGTCTGCTGGCGGTCGCCCACATAAAACAGATAGCCCAGCATTTGCACACGGCTGCGTTGCTGCCCATCGCCCAGCAGGGCGCACACGGGCACGTTCAGGTGCTGGCCCAGCAAATCCAGCAAAGCCGACTCCACGGCGGTGACGGCGTGGATGGTGGTGCGCAGGTCAAAGGTTTGGTTGCCGCGGCCGCCGCTGTCGCGGTCGGCAAACTGCTGGCGCATGGCGTTCAGCACTTGGTTGTAATTGCCAATCGGCTGGCCTTCGACCAACGGGCGGGCGTCTTCCAGCGTTTGGCGGATTTTTTCGCCACCGGGCACTTCGCCCAGGCCCGTGTGGCCAGACGAGTCGGTCAGGATGACGATGTTGCGGGTGAAGAAGGGGCCGTGAGCGCCGCTGAGGTTCATCAGCATGCCGTCGTGGCCCGCCACAGGAATCACCTGCATGCGCGTGACAACAGGGGTAGGGAAGGTCTGGGGCATGGCGAAAATGTCGGTTGATTTAACAGACATCGTACAACTTAAACCGCCATGGTGTGATGCGTGTTAACCCTTGGCGCGAGCGTCAGTGGTGACTCGAGGCGCCTTTTTTGTGCCGGTCACGGCTGTTGGACAGGTGGGTGCGCATGGCAGCGCGAGCCGACTCGGCATCTTGTGCGGCAATGGCGTTCAAAATGTTTTCGTGCTCTTGGTGCACACGCCGCAAATAAGCCAATCGTGTCGCGTCGACGACGGGGGCCGTCTCCAGCCTTGCCCGGGGAATCGACTGCGCACCCAGTGAGTTCATCATGTCGGCAAAGTGGTTGTTTTGTGTGGCGCGTGCAATTTCGTGGTGAAACTGGAAGTCGGCAGCAATCGCATCGCGGCCTTCTTCGATGGCCCCCGAAAATGCGTTCATGGCTTCTTGCATGACGCGCAAATTCCCGTCTGTGCGCCTGACAGCAGCCAGAGCCGCAGCTTCTGTCTCAATGCTGATGCGCAATTCGAGCAGGGCGATCACATCGTGCAGGGTGCTCAGCTGGCCAGGGTTCACGCGAAATGAAGGTGACTCCGATTGCGCCAGCACAAAGGTGCCAATGCCGTGACGGGTTTCCACCAGGCTGGCGGCTTGCAGTTTGGAGATGGCCTCGCGAACCACGGTGCGGCTCACGCCAAAGCGCTCCATGATGGCCGCTTCGGTGGGTAATTTCTGGCCACTTTGTAAGCTGCCGTTTTGTATGTCTGCGCTCAGCTGATCGACCAGTTCGTAGGTCAGGCTGCGCGATTTGCGCTTTTCGGGGGCGACTTCCGGGGTGTTCATCGGGTAAATACGCATTCCTGTTTAAAGAACGGCTCACATAATCATCTTGTACGACAACTGATCACATAAGGCATTTGAAGGCAATGTATCAGAACATCGCAGATCACCATCACTTTTTTGATGAAACAGGACCCGTATTTTTGTGATGCCCTTAGCCATACGCCACGTTCGCATCACGCCCATCGCGTTCCGTGATCCGCCGCTGCTCAATGCGGCGGGCATCCACGAGCCATGGGCTTTGCGCTCGATCATCGAGATCGAAACGGCCTGCGGGCGCGTGGGCATCAACGAGACCTATGGTGACCAGTCCATGCTCGATGTGCTGGCCAAAGCCGCACCGGCTTTGCAGGGCCTCTCGCCCTGGGACCTCAACACCATGGAGACCCGAGTGGCCGCGCTGGTGGCGCCGGGCCAAAACGCTTCGGAGTTTTTGGGTGAACAAATTTCGTTGGCGCCCGGCACCCATGTGTCCAAGAACGTGGCCAAGGTCATCAGCGCTTTTGAGGTGGCCATGCTCGATTTGCAAGGCCAACTGGCTGGCGCCCCGATCGTGGATTTGCTGGGCGGCGCTGCGCGAGACACCGTGCCATTCAGCGCCTACTTGTTTTTCAAATACGCCGAACACATTGACAAGCCTTACAGCGCTGATGCCTATGGCGAAGGCCTGAGCCCCGAACAAATGGTGGCCCAGGCTCGGCACATGATCGCCCAATATGGCTTCAAGAGCATCAAGCTCAAAGCGGGCACCTTGCCGCCTGAGCAGGAGGTGGCGGCGCTGCTGGCACTGGCCCAAGCTTTTCCGGGGGCACCCCTGCGCATCGACCCCAATGCCAACTGGACCGTGGCCACCAGCCTCAAGGTGGTCGAGCAACTGCGCGGCGTGTTGGAGTATTACGAAGACCCTGCGCCTGGGCTGGACGGCATGGCCGCGATTGCCCGGCAATGTGACGTGCCCTTGGCCACCAACATGGTGGTGACGGACTACAAAGAGTTTGCTGAGAACGTGCGCCTGGGCTGCCCAGTGCGCATTGTGCTGTCTGACCACCATTATTGGGGTGGCCTGCGCACCACGCAGCAGCTCTCGCGCCTTTGCCAGACCTTTGACATGGGCCTGTCCATGCACTCCAACTCGCACCTGGGCATCAGCCTGACGGCGATGACACATCTGGCCGCTTCTGTGCCGCATTTGGCCTACGCCTGTGACACCCATTACCCCTGGCAAGACGACGAGGTGGTTCAGGGTGGTCGCCTGAATTTTGAAAACGGCAGCCTGCGTGTGCCGCGCACACCGGGCCTGGGTGTCACCATCGACCCAGAGGCGCTGGCCCGCTTGCACAACAACTACGTGCATTGCGGCATTCGCAACCGCGATGACTTGGGACAAATGCGCAAATACGACCCCAGTTTCACGGGCAAACAGCCCCGCTTTTGAGACCTTTGACTGACATGAACACACCCATTCGCCCTTTGGCCATCCGCATGCACCCGGATGACAACGTGGCCATCATTGCCAACGACAGTGGTTTGCCTTCAGGCACGGTCATGCCCGAAGGTCCTGCAACCGGTCTGGTGTTGCTTGACAAAGTCCCGCAGGGCCACAAGGTGGCTTTGACCGACATCGCTGCGGGTCAGGCCGTGCTCCGCTACAACGTGCCCGTGGGGTACGCCCGCGAATCCATTGCAGCAGGTCGCTGGGTGCATGAGCGTTTGCTCGACATTCCGGCTGCACGCGAGCTGCAAGGTTTGCCCATGGCCACCCAGCCCGCACCGGCCTGGCCACCGCTCGAGGGCCATACCTTTGAAGGCTATGTGAATGCCGATGGCTCGGTCGGCACGCGCAACCTGCTGGCCATCACGACCACGGTGCAATGTGTGGCGGGTGTGGTCAAGATTGCGGTGGAGCGCATTGAGCACGAGTTGCTGCCGCTTTACCCGAATGTGGACGGCGTGGTGGGTCTGGAGCACAGTTACGGCTGTGGTGTGGCCATTGACGCGCCAGGCGCCGAGATCCCTATCCGCACCCTGCGCAACATCAGCCTGAACCCTAATTTTGGCGGCGAGGTCATGGTGGTCAGCTTGGGTTGCGAAAAGTTGCAGCCCTCGCGCCTCTTGCCACCTGGCAGCTTCCCGATCCACGATAGCCGTGACAAGGCGCAAGGCCCCGATCTGGTGTGCCTGCAAGATGATGAGCACGTCGGCTTCATGTCCATGATCGACAACATCGTGCAACGAGCCAAACCCCACTTGGAACGCTTGAATGCTCGCAAGCGCCAGACAGTGCCCGCGAGTGCGCTGGTGGTAGGGGTTCAGTGTGGTGGCAGCGACGCGTTTTCTGGCGTGACCGCCAACCCGGCGGTGGGCTACATGGCTGACCTGATCGTGCGCTCGGGCGGCACGGTGATGTTTTCTGAAAACACCGAAGTGCGTGATGCGGTGGAGCAGCTCACCAGCCGCTCAGCTACACATGCAGTGGCCGAAGATGTGGTGCGCGAACTCGGTTGGTACGACCAATACCTCGACCGTGGCCGTGTGGACCGCACGGCCAACACCACGCCGGGCAACAAGGCGGGCGGTTTGTCCAACATTGCTGAAAAAGCCATGGGCTCGATCATCAAAAGTGGCAGCGGCGCCATTGCGAGCGTGCTCGCGCCCGGCGACAAGCTCAAGCCAGATCAAAAAGGCCTGGTGTTCGCGGCCACGCCTGCCAGCGATTTCATCTGCGGCACTTTGCAACTGGCCGCTGGCATGAATGTGCATGTGTTCACCACAGGCCGGGGCACACCCTATGGCCTGCAAGCCTGCCCAGTGGTCAAGGTGGCTACCCGCAGTGACTTGGCACGCCGCTGGCACGACCTGATGGATTTCAACGCGGGTCAGATCGCCGATGGCGAGATGACGATTGAAGACGCTGGCTGGGCGCTGTTTCGCATGCTGCTCGAAACCGCCAGCGGCAAAAGAACCTGGGCTGAGCACTGGAAGCTGCACAACGCGCTGGTGCTTTTCAACCCGGCTCCGATCACCTGAAAACCCAAGCACCCATTGACTTTTTTGACACGACAACACCAGGAGACAAAGATGATGAAAAAACGCCAACTGCTCACCGCGATCGGCCTTGCTGGTCTGGGCTTGCTCAGCCAAGGCCAAGCCTTGGCCCAAGCGGATTACCCCAACAAACCGATCAAACTGATCGTTGCCTTTCCACCCGGCGGCACCAGCGATGTCATGGGCCGCTTGATGTCTGAAGAACTGACCAAAGTCCTGAAACAGCCGGTGGTCGTCGAGAACATCGGTGGCGCCGGGGGCATTGTCGGCACCGATCGCGCCGTCAAGATGCCTGCAGATGGTTACACCATCATCCAGACCGGCGTGGGCCAGAACGCTGTGGCGCATGGCCTGGACCCCAACATCAAGTACAACTCGGTAACCGATTTCATTCACCTCACGCAAGTGCACTCGGGCCCTAACGTGCTGCTGGTTCATCCTTCATTACCGTTCAAGACGGTGAAAGAGTTGGTGGACCATGCCAAGAAGAACCCCGGGAAACTCGATTACGGCTACACCCATGCTGCCTCTGGACACATGGCGATGGAATTGTTCAAGCAGACCGCTGACATTTTCCTGACGGGCATTCCCTACCGTGGCGGCGGTCCCATGCTCAACGACTTGCTGGCCGGTACCGTTCCCATGGTCTTTTTGAACCAGGATGTGGCGCTGCCGCATGTTAAAGCCGGAAAGCTGCGGGCACTGGCCGTGACCAGCAAAGAGCGCAATGCGCTTTACCCTGATGTACCGACCGTGGCCGAATCTGGCTACAAGGGTTTTGAAGCGCTGTCCTGGTCGGGCTTGTCAGTGGCTAAGGGCACACCCCAGCCCATCGTGGACAAGCTTGAGGCGGCCATGGCGCAAGCGATGCAGTCAGCCAATTTCAAGCAACGACTGACTTCGACAGGCTTTGTGATCCCGTCCCAGGGTAGCAAGCCCTACACCGAGTTCGTCAAATCCGAGTTGGACCAGTGGACCCGTGTGATCAAGACCGCCGGCATCAAGCCCCAGTAAGAAAGTCCAACCATGTCCGATGCCATCTCTTGGGTCCGTGTCTCTGCCTGCACCTTGCCTTTGGCCACGCCGATCAGCGACGCCAAGGTGTTGACCGGTCGGCAAAAGCCGATGACTGAAATCGCCATCCTGTTCGTCGAGATCAAAACCAAGGATGGCGCTGAGGGTGTGGGTTTCAGTTACTCCAAACGCGCCGGAGGCCCCGGCCAGTTTGCCCATGCCAAAGAAATCGCCCCAGTCTTGTTGGGGGAAGACCCGAACGACATCGCCAAGCTCTGGGACAAGCTCTGCTGGGCGGGTGCTTCGGTAGGCCGAAGCGGCCTTTCAGTGCAGGCCATCGGGGCTTTTGATGTGGCGCTGTGGGACCTGAAAGCCAAACGCGCAGGCTTGTCTTTGGCCAAGCTGCTTGGGACTCACCGCGACAGCGTGCGCTGTTACAACACCTCAGGCGGTTTTTTGCATACACCACTCGATCAGCTCTTGGTCAACGCTTCGGCCTCGGTGGCCAAGGGCATTGGCGGTATCAAGCTCAAAGTGGGTCAGCCTGACTATGACAAAGACATCGAGCGCGTGAGCGCAGTGCGACAGCATCTGGGTGATCGTTTTCCGATCATGGTGGACGCCAACCAACAATGGGACCGCCCCACCGCGCAGCGCATGTGCCGCCGCTTGGAGCCAATGAACCTGATCTGGATCGAAGAGCCTCTGGACGCCTATGACCATGAAGGCCATGCCGCGCTGGCTGTGCAGTTTGATACCCCGATTGCCACGGGTGAAATGCTGACCAGCGTGCAGGAGCACTGGGACTTGATTCGCCACCGCGCAGCCGATTTCCTGATGCCCGATGGCCCTCGTGTGGGCGGCATCACCCCTTTCCTCAAGATTGCGCAGCTGGCCGAACACGCTGGCGTCATGCTGGCCCCGCACTTTGCGATGGAGCTGCACATCCATTTGGCTGCAGCCTACAAAACCGAGCCTTGGGTGGAGCACTTTGAATGGCTGGAGCCCTTGTTCAATGAACGCATCCAGATCAAAGACGGCCGCATGCTGGTGCCAACCTTGCCAGGTTTGGGTGTGTCGCTCAGTGAGCAGGCGCGTCGCTGGACACAAGGCAGTGTTGAGTTTTCGTGATGACTGTGTATTTTTTACAAACCGGAGATTGAGATGAAAAAGCCATTTTTGTTTGCTGCATTGGCAGCGGTTCTGATGACGCCCACGGCACCGGCTTGGGCCCAGGCGGCTTACCCCACCAAACCCATCAAAATCGTCGTGCCTTTCCCAGCGGGTGGCACGTCTGACGTGTTGGCCCGCATAGTGGGTCAGAAGATGACCGAAAGCTGGGGCCAGCCCGTGGTGATCGAAAACCGTCCCGGCTCCAGTGGCAACTTGGGTGCCGATCTGGTCGCCAAATCTCCCGCTGATGGCCACACCCTGGTGCTGATGGACGTGGGCAATCTGGTGATCAGCCCCGCTTTGTTCAAATTGCCCTTCAATGTGGCCACTGACTTTGCCCCAGTGGCGATGGTGGCTTACTCACCCCACTTGTTGGCTGTGAGCACCAAGGTGCCCGCCAACACCCCGGCCGAGCTGGTGGCCTACGCCAAAGCCCAAAAAGGAAAGCTCAATTACGCTGTGGCCGCTGGCATGGGCAGCGCCTCGCATCTGGCGGGCGTCATGTACGCGCAGCGAAACGGCATCGAGTGGGGCTATGTGCCTTACAAAGGCGGCGCACAAGCCATCACCGACTTGATCGGTGGCCAGGTGGATGTCATGTTCAACGGCATGGTGGCCACTTATCCCCATGTGAAGGCGGGCAAGATCAAATTGATCGCCATCTCCGGCGCCAAGCGCAACGCCCAAACACCCGACACGCCCACGGTGGCCGAAAGCCTGCCTGGCTTTTTGACGGGCAGTTTTCAGGGCCTGCTGGCCCCTGCGGGCACACCCAAAGCCGTCATCGACAAAATCCACGCCGAGGTGCAGCGCATTGCCGCCATGCCCGATGTGCGTGAGCGCTTGACCACTCTGGGCGCGGAGCCATCGGCCATGACGCCTAACGAGTTTGGCAACTGGCTCAAAGCCGAGATCCCGGCCATGGCAAAAATAGTGAAAGACGAGAAGATCACCGTTGAGTGATCAATGCCATCGGGGTGCATGGCCCTTTTTCGTTGGCCAGGCCCCAAAACAGGTGCTGAAGCCTGATTGGGGTGATCACATCATTTGGAATGCGCTTTAACTGCAGCTGACACTGCCGCAGCCGGACATGGTCACGTTTTTGATGGCCGATGGGTCGGCCAGGGTTTCGGTCACGCTGTCAAAACCCACGGATTTCAGGTGCGCCGCCAGGCCAGCGTCCATGCTGTTGGCATGGCCCGGGAACCACTCGGCCAGCGCTTCGGCCAAGCGGGTGATGATCTGTTTGTCGGTGTCCAGGTAGTGGGCTTCGACCACCCGCATGGTTTCCAAAATGGTGGCGTGGTGTTCGGCATGGCAGTTGTCGGCCGAAAAGCCGGTCGCCAGCATCCAGCGCTCTTCTTGCGCGAAGTGCTCGACGGTGTGGTCCAGGAACTTCTTGTACACCGGCAGTTGCTCGTCTTCAGGCGTGGCCAAAATCTGATTGATCATGTCCGTGAACTCACGGTGTGTCTCGTCCATGCGGGCGTCGCCCGTGTTGAGCGAGTCGGTCCAAGACATCAAAGTGGGTGCGGCTGTGGTCATGGTGGTGTTTCCCCAGGGAATTAATTGAAACGGACGCGGTGTCGTGCGATCTGCAGTCGCACCTGCGCAGGTGCAGTGCCGCCCAGGGTGTTGCGGGCGTTCAGCGAGCCTTGCAGGCTGAGCGGGCCAAACACATCGACCTCGATGCGGCTGTCAAATTTTTGCAGCGTTTCCAGGGGCAGCTCTGACAAGTCCACGCCCAAGCCTTGGGCCGTCTTGACGGCGTGAGCCACCACCTCGTGGGCGTCGCGGAAGGGCAGGCCTTTTTTGACCAGGTAGTCGGCCAAATCGGTGGCGGTGGCGTAGCCCTTCTTGACGGCCGCTTCCATGGCGGCGGCGTTGACGGTGATGCCGCCTTCTTTTTGGCCTGTGGCGGGGTTGACTTGACCGCCGACCATTTCACTGAAGATGCGCAGCGTGTCTTTGAGCGTGTCCACCGTGTCGAACAGCGGCTCTTTGTCTTCTTGGTTGTCTTTGTTGTAGGCCAGGGGCTGGCCCTTCATCAGGGTGATCAGGCCCATCAGGTGGCCGACCACGCGGCCGGTCTTGCCGCGTGCCAGCTCGGGCACGTCGGGGTTTTTCTTCTGCGGCATGATCGACGAGCCGGTGGTGAAACGGTCGGCAATGCGCACAAAGCCGAAGTTCTGGCTCATCCACAAAATCAACTCTTCAGAGAATCGGCTGATGTGCACCATGCAAAGAGATGCGGCGGCGGTGAATTCGATCGCAAAGTCGCGGTCGCTCACACCGTCCAGGCTGTTTTGGCAGACCTGTGGGTTGCCCGCCTCATCGACCATGCCCAGGGAGCGGGCCACGCGTTCGCGGTCCAGCGGGTAGGTGGTGCCAGCCAAGGCGGCGCTGCCCAGCGGCAAGCGGTTGGTGCGGCGGCGCACGTCGCTCATGCGCTCGGCATCACGACTGAACATTTCCACATAGGCCAGCAGGTGGTGCGCAAAGCTCACGGGCTGGGCCACTTGCAGGTGGGTGAAGCCCGGCAGGATGACCTCGACGTTTTGCTCGGCCACATCGACCAGCGACTTTTGCAGGTCCACCAGCAGGTCGATGATCAGGTCCATCTCGCTGCGCAGCCACAGGCGCACGTCGGTGGCCACTTGGTCGTTGCGGCTGCGCCCGGTGTGCAGGCGCTTGCCGGCGTCACCCACGAGCTGGGTCAGGCGCGCTTCGATGTTCAGGTGCACGTCTTCCAGGTCGAGCTTCCACTCAAACGCGCCTGATTCGATCTCTTGGGTGATTTGGGCCATGCCGCGCTGGATGTCGGCCAAGTCGCTGGCGGCAATGATGTTTTGCGCAGCCAGCATCTCGGCGTGGGCCAGCGAGCCGTGGATGTCGGCTTGCCACAGGCGCTTGTCAAAGAACACGCTGGCGGTGTAGCGCTTGACCAACTCGCTCATGGGTTCAGAAAAGAGCGCGGACCAGGCTTGGGATTTTTTGTCGAGTTGGTTTGTCATAGGTGGGGGATTTTATCGGGCGGCCAGTGGTTGCCCGAAAACCGGTCATCAGCCTGTATTGCGCAGCCCCGCCGCAATCCCGTTGATTGAAATGTGGATACCGCGTTGCACGCGTTCGTCGGCTTTGCCCTCGCGATAGCGCCGGATCAACTCGACTTGCAGGTGGTGCAGCGGGTCGATGTAAGGGAAGCGGTGGCGGATGGACCGGTCCAGCGCCGGGTTGCTGGCCAATCTGTTCTTTTCGCCAGTGATCTGGGCCAATGCTTCGGCTGTGCGGTGCCATTCGGCTTCGATGGCCGTAAAAATCTTTTTGCGCAGGCGGGCATCATCCACCAGTTCGGCGTAGCGCGAGGCCAGGGCCAGGTCGCTTTTGGCCAGCACCATGTCCATGTTGGAGAGCAAGGTGCGGAAAAAAGGCCACTGGCGGTACATCTTTTGCAGCAAGGCCAGTGCCGCTTTGCGCTCGGCCGGACCGGGCTTGTCCAAAAAGGCGGCCACGGCCGAGCCAAAGCCCAGCCAGCCTGGCAGGGTCAGGCGGCACTGGCCCCAGCTGAAACCCCAGGGGATGGCCCGCAGGTCTTCGATTTTTTCAAGCGCTTTGCGCGATGCAGGGCGAGAACCAATGTTCAACTGGGTCAGCTCCTTGAGCGGGGTGGCCCCAAAAAAGTAGTCGGTGAAGCCTGGCGTCTCGTACACCAGGGCGCGGTAGGCGCCCATACTGGCTTCGGACAGCTCGGCCGCGGCGTCCAGAAAAGCCCGGGTGGCGGGCTTGGTGGGTTGCAGCAGCGTGGCCTCCAAGGTGGCGGCGATCAAAGTTTCAAGGTTGCGGCGACCAATTTCGGGGTTGGCGTATTTGGAGCCGATGACTTCGCCTTGTTCGGTCAGGCGGATTTGCCCGCGCACGGTGCCTGGGGGTTGCGCCAAGATGGCCTGGTAGCTGGGGCCACCGCCCCGACCCACGGTGCCGCCTCGGCCGTGGAACATGCGCAGTGTGATGCCGTGGCTGCTTTGGAGTTTGTCAAACAAGGCCACCAAGGCGATTTCGGCGCGGTACAACTCCCAGTTGCTGGTGAAGATGCCGCCATCCTTGTTGCTGTCCGAATAGCCCAGCATGATGTCTTGCTCGCCACCCGAACGCTGGATCAGCGCGGCCACGCCAGGCAGGGCGTAAAAGTCGCGCATGATGGGCGCGGCGTTGCGCAGGTCTTCGATGGTCTCGAACAGCGGCACCACGATCAGGTCGTTGATCGCCTCGCTGTCGAGCGTGCCACGCAGCAGACCTGTTTCTTTTTGCAGCAGCAAAACCTCCAACAAGTCGCTCACGGTTTCGGTGTGGCTGATGATGTAGTGGCGAATGGCCTGCCTGCCAAAGGTGCTGAGCATGCGCTTGGCAGTTTCAAAAATCGCCAACTCTGACACGCTGTGTTCGCTGTAGTCCGCGCCGGGCACGCGCAGCGGGCGGGCGTCGTTCAAGAGGCCCAGCAGCAGGGCTTGTTTGGCGTGCTCGTCCAGCTGGCTGTAATGCTTTTCCACGCGGGCCGTGGACAGCAGCTCGGCCACCACGTCTTCGTGCTTGTCCGAGCTTTGGCGCAGGTCCACCGTGGCCAAGTGAAAGCCAAACACCTCCACCGCACGGATCAGCGGGTGCAGGCGCTGGGCGGCCAGCGCTTCGGCGTGATGGCTACATAGAGAGGCTTCGATCACGCGCAAGTCGGCCAAAAATGCTTCGGCGCTGGCATAGGGGTTTTGCGGGGCCACTGCGTGGCGGGCGGCGTCACCACCGGTCAGTCCTTTCAAGGTGGCGGCCAGGCGTGCATAAATACCCGTCAGCGCCCGGCGGTAGGGTTCGTCCTGGCGGTGTGCGTTGGTGTCGGGTGAGCGCTCGGCCAGTGCCAGCATTTCGGGGCCAAAAGGCACCAGCATGGCCGACAGCGACAGCTCGCAGCCCAAAAAATGCACCTCGGTCAGGTAGTGGCGCAGGGCCACATCGCTTTGGCGGGTCAGGGCGTGTTCCAGTGTGGGGGCGGTCACATTGGGGTTGCCGTCGCGGTCGCCGCCTATCCACTGGCCCATACGCAGGAAGCTGGCAATGGGCTGACCCGGCAGGGCTTCTTCGAGCTCGGCATAGAGCTTGGGAATTTCGCGCAAGAAGGTGGCTTCGTAGTAACTCAGCGCGTTTTCGATCTCGTCGGCCACGGTGAGTTTGGTCAAGCGCAGCAGGCGGGTTTGCCACAACTGCATCACTCGCGCACGCATTTGCAATTCGTTGGCGGCCAGCTCCTTGGGTGTCAGGGCGTCTTTGGTCGCGTTGACCATGGCGGCGCGGGCCTTGATGGCGTCGCGTTCTGTCAGCAGGTGGGCGATGTCGCGCTCGGCATCCAGAATGCTTTGGCGCTGCACCTCGGTGGGGTGGGCCGTGAGCACCGGGGAGACATAGCTGGTGGCCAGCATGTCC
Source organism: Limnohabitans sp. 15K (assembly GCF_002778285.1). Taxonomy (GTDB): domain Bacteria; phylum Pseudomonadota; class Gammaproteobacteria; order Burkholderiales; family Burkholderiaceae_C; genus Limnohabitans_A. The sequence continues at coordinate 717,733 of NZ_NESM01000001.1, read as the reverse complement.
GAGATGCTTTTGGGCGTGATGCCTGCCCAGCGCAGGCGCTGCAGCGCCACATCGATGCTGCCTTCTTGCGTGTGGCCTGCGCGTTCGTGGATGGTGCGGCGGCGGATGTGGTGGCGGTCTTCGGCCAGGTTGGCCAAGTGTGAAAAGTAGGTGAACGCGCGGATCACGCTCACGGCGCGGTCGCCCGGCAGACTTTTGAGCAGCTTTTTCAGGGCCTTGTCGGCTTCGTGGTCGGCATCACGCCTGAAAGCCACCGAGAGCTTGCGGATTTGCTCGACCAACTCATAAGCCTCGGGGCCTTCTTGAACCCGGATCACATCGCCCAAAATGCGGCCCAGCAAGCGGATGTCTTCCACCAAGGGGCGTTCGCTGTCGCGTTTTTCGCGTGTTGTGCTGCGCGTAAGGGCCGGATTGGGCAATGCGGTGTCTGGGGCGGCCTGTTTCATCGTGTGCTCGGGATGGTGGTCGTGGCGGTGTCAATTTTCCTTGACATCATGCTAGCATCGCCGCAGGAGACAAATGACCGATTGATTTCATTTTGATGGGATCAAAATTTTTTTCAGGAAGCCCGCCGTGACCGAGTCCAAGCAGCCCTCTATCGTCATCGCCACCCGCGAGAGCCGTTTGGCTCTGTGGCAAGCCGAACATGTCAAATCCTTGCTCGAGGGGCTTGGCTGCACAGTCAAGCTGCTGGGCATGACGACCCAGGGCGACCAGATCCTGGACCGCAGCCTGTCCAAAGTGGGCGGCAAGGGCTTGTTCGTCAAAGAGCTGGAAGTGGCGCTGCAAGAGGGCCACGCCGACATCGCGGTGCATTCGCTCAAAGACGTGCCCATGGACATGCCCGAAGGCTTCGAGCTGGCCTGCGTGATGGAGCGCGAAGACCCCCGCGACGCTTGGGTGTCGTCGCAATACGCCCGCTTGGAAGACTTGCCGCAAGGCGCTGTGGTCGGCACATCCAGCCTGCGCCGCACCGTACTGCTGCGTGCGCTGCGCCCCGACTTGAAGATCGAGCCCCTGCGCGGCAACCTGGACACGCGATTGCGCAAACTCGACGAAGGCCAGTACGCGGGCATTGTGCTGGCGGCGGCGGGCCTCAAGCGCCTGGGCTTGTCTGAGCGCATTCGCCATATTTTTGAAACCGAGCAAATGCTGCCGGCCGCAGGGCAGGGTGCTTTGGGCATCGAGATCCGAAGCGACCGGGCTGATTTGTGCGCCTTGTTGTCTCAATTGGCCGATGCGCCCTCTTGGCGTCGCGTGGCTGCCGAGCGGGCCGTGAGCCGCGCCATGGGCGGCAGCTGCTCCATGCCTTTGGCCGCGCACGCGACCATCGAGGGCGGTGTGCTCAAACTGCAAGCGGCCTGGGGCGACCCGGAAGGCGCGACCACCTTGGTCACGGCCGATGCGCACGCCAGCACCGATGGCCTGCAAGCTGCCGAGGCGCTGGGCCTGAGCGTGGCGCAGGCTTTGCGTGAGGGTGGCGCGCATTGAGTTCTGGCGCTGTCCCTGGGCGAGTGATCGTCACCCGGCCTGAGCGCGAGGCCAAGGCCTGGGCCGATGCCTTGCAGGCACGGGGCGTGCACTGCGAAATTTTGCCCCTCATCGACATCACGGCTTTGCCTGAACCATCAGTCTTGGCGCAAGCTTGGCAAGCCGTTTCCCATCACTTGGCCGTGATGTTTGTCAGCGCCAATGCCGTGCGGTTTTTCATGGACGCAAGACCTGCGGGTTTGTCTTTGGGCAATTGCCGCGCCTGGTCAACAGGCCCCGGCACCCATGCGGCTTTGCTGGCAGCGGGTTGGCCTGCAGATTCGATCGATTCCCCCCCTAAAGATGCGGCGCAGTTTGACTCTGAAGCCCTTTGGAATTTGGTGGCAGGGCGAGTAAAAGATGGGGTGGCCTTGGCCTTGGCCCATTCAAAAGCCCAACCCTCTGTGTTGATTGTTCGTGGAGCCGATACACAAGGCCAATTGGCGGGGCGCGATTGGCTGGCCTTGCAGCTCGAAAATGCAGGTTTGCAGGTGCTTCAAACCGTGGCTTATGTGCGCCAAGCACCCGCTTTGACGCCGATGCAACGGTCTTTGGCAAGCGAAGCCGTGCAAGACGGCTCGTGGTGGTTGTTCAGCAGCTCCGAGGCCGCGCAGCATTTGTGGCAGGTTTGTCCGGATTTGCCCATTGGCCAAGCCCGGGCATTGGCCACGCATCCCCGAATTGCACAGCGCTTGTTGGCAGCGGGTTGGGGGCGGGTGGAAATCGTTCCTACAAGTCTTGAAAGCCAAGCGGAGTCTATAAAATCGCTGACATGACGACTTCTCCTGAAACCGCCGCAGCTCCTGACACCCCTGTGGGGTCTGTGCCCTTGCTTCGCAACGGCCTAAAGTGGTTGTCTTTCGGTATCGCGGGCTTGGCCTTGTTCTTGTCTGTCCTTTTGTGGCAAAAGTTGTCGCGTATCCAAGAACAATTGGCGCAACAAAGCGCCGACGCTGGCCAGCAATCGCTGGAAGCCAAAGCTTGGGCCAAACAGGCTCAGGAAACGGTCAAGGACAGTGCTGCCCGCTTGGCCTTGGTCGAAACCCGCTTGGGTGAGGTCGCGTTGCAGCGCAGTCAGTTAGAAGAATTGATTCAAAGCCTGTCGCGTTCGCGGGATGAAAACTTGGTGGTGGACATCGAGTCGGCATTGCGCATGGCTCAGCAACAGACCCAATTGACGGGCAGTTACGAGCCCTTGTTGGCAGCGCTCAAATCTGCCCAAACGCGTTTGCAACGAGCCGCTCAGCCTCGGCTGGCACCCGTACTCAGGGCTTTGGAAAAAGACTTGGACCGGCTGAGTACGGCCCAAGTCTTCGATTTACCCGGCTTGTTGATCAAGTTGGACGAGGGTGTGGCACTGGTGGATGGCCTGCTGTTGGCCAATCAGGCCTTGCCTTCATCGTTCATGAACCGTGCGTTGACCGACGCCCAGCAAGCCCCTGAACCCTCCTGGTGGATGGCTGGTTTGACCCAATTTGCCAATCAGATCAAGGGCTTGGTGAGAGTCAGCCGTATCGAATCACCCGAGGCAGCGTTGTTGTCGCCTGAGCAGGGCTTTTTCTTGCGTGAAAACCTCAAGCTCAAATTGCTCAATGCCCGTTTGGGTTTGTTGGCCCGTCAAAAAGACGCTGCGCGTGCTGACCTGGCTTCTGCGTCGATCATCGTAAGACGCTACGCCGACGGGTCTTCGCGCAAGACAGTTCAGATGCTGCAATTGCTCGAGCAATCTTCCGACCAGTTGAAGGCCAGCGACAGTCCCCGCCTGGAAGGCTCTTTGGCTGCCCTGGCGACTGCCGCGGCTGGAAGGTAAACCGGCATGCGTGCAGCGCTTTGGCTCATCAGCTTGTTTGCTTTGGCAGCGGCTGCCGCTTGGTTGGCGGGCAATAACCAAGGCACTGTGACTTTGTTTATGTCGCCTTACCGGATCGATTTATCGCTCAATCTGGTCTTGCTGGTTTTGGGCTTGGTGGTTTTGGTAATCGTGCTGGCGCAGCAAGCCTTGTCGGCCTTGTTGTCTTTGCCCCAGCAAGCGCAACGCTGGCGCTTGCAGCAAAAAGAACGGGCTGCTCACGCGGCGATACTCGACGCCATCAGCCAGTTCATGGCGGGCCGCTTTTTGCGGGCCCGCAAGTCTGCACAAACGACACTTGAAAAAGAAGCTTTGCTCAGCGAGGCAGGTTTAGAGCTGGACCATGCGGTGCCATTGCGAACGCTGGCCCACATCATGGCCGCCGAATCGGCACACGCTTTGCAAGACCGGGATGTGCGCCAAACCCAATGGCAAGCCGCTTTGGAGGCTGCCAAACAAGCCCCTGCATTCGAATCGCGGACTTTGAACGAGGGCATTCAGCTGCGTGCTGCGCGTTGGTTGCTGGACGACCGCGATGCACCCGCCAGTCTGGCCTTGCTGCAGGCCTTGCCCTCAGCAACAGCCCGCCGTACGGTGGCCATGCGCCTGCAACTCAAGGCGGCCCGTTTGGCTGGCCAACCCTCGCAGGCCTTGGACACCGCCGTTTTGCTGGCCAAGCACCGGGCCTTTACGCCTGATGCTGCTGACAGTTTGGTGCGCAGTTTGATACTGTCCTGGTTGTCCAACACCCACGATGCCGATGCCGTTCAGCGCCTCTGGCTCAAGTTGAGCCCCGCACAGTGCGCCATGCCCGATTTGGCAGCAGAAGCCGCTTTGCGTTTCCTGTCCTTGGGTGGCGCGGGTGCTGTCGCCAGGCAGTGGCTTCAGCCTTTGTGGGGGCCCTTGCAATCCCCAAAGTCCAACCCTTGGACGCCTGATCAATTGGCCCGTATGGTGCAAGCCTTGGAGGCCAGTTGGGCCGATGCCCAGGCGAGTGACGCCAGGTCTTGGCTGGCCCGGGTTGAGGCTGCGCAGTTGGCACAGCCTCAAGACCCTCGCTGGCAATACTTGGCAGGCATGTTGTGCATGCGTCACCAGTTGTGGGGCAAAGCCCAAGGTCTTTTGTCTCAATCTGTCAAAGGCCTACAAGCCCCAGCCTTGAAGCGCAAAGCCTGGTGCGCTTTGGCCGAATTGGCTGAGCAGCGGCAAGACTTGCCCGCTGCCACTGCCGCTTGGAAGCAAGCCGCCAACGTGGCCCATTCCTGAGCCAAGCGCAGGCGAAAAAAAACCGGGCTGGGAGCCCGGTTTTTTTATGAGCTTTCGCTCTGAGGTCAGAAAGGCAGGTTCATGTCTTTCAGGTCTTTGCGTGTTTCCACCAAAACCAAAGGACCTTCGTTCAACACCACAGCAGGCGGTCGCTCGCGGGGCACGCGGACAGGCTGGGGTTCGGCGGCAATGGCGGCTTGAACCGCGGCCACTTTGCCCGCATCCGAGTTGACCCAGACCAAGCCCGAGCCCTGCGCCACTTGCTGCAGGCTGTCGATTTGCAGGGTGTAGCTCGCGACGGCAGGCAAAGCAGTTGGCGAAGCAGCAGGTGCTGTAACTGACTTTTCGGCGCTCACCACAGGGGCCTGAACCGCGACGGGCGCCGCAGTTTCGGCAGCCACAGGCGGCGCGGCTTGCGTTTGAACTTCGGTGGGCACTTGAGCAGGCACATTGGCGGACTCATTGCGTGGTTCTGCCGGCGCTTCAGCGCTGACCTCAGGCGTTGGCGCAGCGGCCTGCTGGGCACGTTCAAAGTATGAACGTGGTGCAGGGCGGTCTTCGCTCTGGTTGTCTGCAGCAGCTTGAGGCGCATTGGCGCTCAAATCGCTTGGACCTTCTTCGCCTGTGGCCTCTGCACGGCTTTCGCTGCCACGCTCACGGCGGTCACGGCCATAGCGGTCACGCGAGCGGCGCTCGCGGCGTTCACCTGTGTTCTCCGAATGGGGTGTGTCGGACGTCGTCTGGGCTTCTTGACCCTCTGAAACGATCACTTCGCTGGCAGGGGTGTTGACATCGCCAGCTGCAGCTTCGCCCTGACGGCGTTCACCACGCTCACCACGCTCACGGCGGCCTTCACCTCGTTCACCACGCTCACGACGGCCTTCGCCACGGGGAGCGCGCTCATTGCGCACTTCGGTGCCTTCGGCATTCAACTCTGGCACGGCATCGCTGCGGCCTTCATTTCTGCTGTCGTTGCGGCCCTCTCCGCGGCCATCGCGGCGACCTTCGCGGGGTGCACGTTCACCAGCAGGACGCTCTGCGCGCTCGCCACGTTCGCCACGCTCACTGCGTGCAGGGCGGGCTTCGCCCTCACGCAATTCGTTGCGGCCATCCGCACGGGCTTCACCGCGGCCTTCGCCACGGCGATTGCCTTCGCGGGGGGCGCGAACCTCGCCTTGAGCACCTTCGCTGCGTTCACCACGGCGGCCATCACGGCCACCACGACGGCCATCACGGCGCTCGCCATCACGACCACCTTCGCGGCCACCCTCACGGCGCTCACCGTTGCGGCCTTCGCGGGCTTTTTCATCTTTGTTGGCCACGGCTGCTGGCGCTGCTTCAGTGGAACCGCCACCGAACAGGTTTTTCAGCCAGCCAAAGAAACCACCTGTAGCGGCTGGAGCAGCCACAGGTGCTGGCGCTGCTGCGGCCTTGCGAACGGGCTTGGCTGGAGCCACTGGTGCTTCGGCCTTGACGGGCGCAATTGGCGCAGGCGCATCGGGCAGCACGCCCTTGATGACGGGTGTTTGCTTGTTGGTGGGTTCTTGCGAACGACGGGTCACGGTGGTCGCGTCTTCGATCTCTTCGGCCATCTTGTAGCTGGCTTCGATGCGGTCCAGGCGCGGGTCGTCGTGCTTCAAGCGCTCGAGCTTGTAATGCGGCGTTTCCAGCGACTTGTTGGGCACCAGCAGCACGTTGATGCGTTGCTGCAATTCGATCTTGGCGATCTCGGAACGCTTTTCGTTGAGCAAGAACGACGCGACTTCGACGGGCACTTGCGCGTGCACGGCGGCGCTGTTGTCCTTCATGGACTCTTCTTGGATGATGCGAAGAATTTGCAGTGCCGAGCTCTCGGTGTCGCGGATGTGGCCAGCGCCACCGCAACGTGGGCAGGGGATGGACGCACCTTCTGACAGGGCAGGCTTCAAACGCTGGCGGCTCATTTCCATGAGGCCGAACTTGCTGATGGTGCCGAACTGGACACGGGCACGGTCTTGGCGCAGGGCGTCGCGCAAGCGGTTTTCGACATCGCGGCGGTTCTTCGACTCGTCCATGTCGATGAAGTCGATCACGATCAGGCCGCCCAAATCACGCAGTCGCATCTGGCGGGCCACTTCGTCAGCGGCTTCCAAGTTGGTGCGTGTGGCGGTTTCTTCGATGTCGCCGCCCTTGATGGCGCGGGCCGAGTTCACGTCCACCGACACCAAGGCTTCGGTGTGGTCGATCACGATGGCACCGCCCGAAGGCAGTTGCACCGTGCGGGCGTAAGCCGACTCGATCTGGTGCTCAATCTGGAAGCGGCTGAACAGTGGCGCGTCGTCGCTGTAACGCTTCACACGGTTCGCAAACTCCGGCATGACGTGGCTCATGAACTGCTGAGCTTGGTCATAGATGTCGTCGGTATCGATCAGGATATCGCCGATGTCGTTGTTGAAGTAGTCACGAATCGCGCGGATGACCAACGACGATTCTTGGTAAATCAGGAAAGCGCCTTTGCCGCCTTTGGAGGCACCGTCAATGGCGGTCCAAAGTTTGAGCAGGTAATTCAGGTCCCATTGCAGTTCGGGCGCGGAGCGGCCGATGCCTGCGGTGCGGGCAATGATGGACATGCCCTTGGGGTATTCCAGCTGGTCCATCGCCTCTTTGAGTTCAGCGCGGTCATCGCCCTCGATGCGGCGGCTGACGCCACCACCACGGGGGTTGTTGGGCATGAGCACCACATAACGGCCAGCCAAGCTGACAAATGTCGTCAGGGCTGCGCCCTTGTTGCCGCGTTCTTCTTTTTCGACCTGCACCAAGAGGGACTGGCCTTCTTTGATGACGTCTTGTATGCGGGCTTGGCTGACGGACACGCCTTCAGCAAAGTATTGGCGCGAGATTTCTTTGAAAGGCAAAAAGCCGTGGCGGTCTTCACCGTAGTCCACAAAGCAGGCCTCGAGCGAGGGCTCGACGCGGGTCACCACTGCTTGGTAGATGTTGCCCTTGCGTTGCTCGCGGCCTTCGATTTCGATTTCGTAGTCGAGGAGTTTTTGTCCGTCGACGATGGCCAGGCGGCGCTCTTCAGCTTGCGTGGCGTTGATCAGCATCCGTTTCATGATGCGTTCCTTTTCATATCAGCTTGGCCCCAGTGCAGAAAGATGTCTGCGGTCTGGGACCTGTTTACACAACTGGCTTTGGATTGTTGGAAATCTCAAAGCCTCCGTTGCCGGAGCTGACGCCTGAAACGAAGGGAACTGCCGAAGTTGACCGCCATTCAGCTGTGCGTGAGCACAGGAATAGGGATCGTGGCGCGTGGATGGGGCGAGGCAAAAGGCATGCAGAAATTTGTCCACTGCCGGGGGCTTCCCCCGGTGTCCAAGACAAACTGTTTGGCACCAGGCGTGACGGTGTTGAGTGGCTTTGTAAGCCACTCCAAGCACATCAGCAAAGTTCCGAACAACACAACCATCTCGCTTTGATCCGTCCAACAGCCCTGCGGGCTGCTGAACTTGGGGTATTCCGTATCTGGGTTTCTGGGCGTCGGCCCAACCTCCGGGGCGATCGGCCACTGTCGGCAAGGGCCTTCAGTCTGCAAATCGTGCCGAGGGTGGCATCGACCATCTGGATTGGCGAGGTGGTGGTGGACTAAACTCCTGCTCTCAGGAATTCATTTCCATTTGAATCAACCACTTACAGCCAATAGCCAGTGAATCACATTATAGGGGCCAAGTCCGACAGTGCCGCGCCTGCCGTCAAAAGCTTGGTGGTGGACGAAGAGTCGGCTGGGCAGCGTTTAGACAACTTTTTGATGCGTCATTTGAAGGGCGTACCCAAAACGCATGTCTATCGCATCATCCGCAGCGGCGAAGTGCGCATCAACAAAGGACGCGCCGCCGCCGAGACACGGGTTCAAACCGGTGACCAAGTGCGTGTGCCCCCCGTGCGCATTTCTGAGAAAGTGGCAGAAAAGGCCGCGAACCCCGCGCCCAGCCGTGAATTTCCCCTGCTGATGGAAGACGACTGCCTGATGGCGATCGACAAACCTTCCGGGGTGGCGGTACATGGTGGCTCCGGGGTGAGCTTTGGCGTGATCGAGCAGTTGCGACAGGCCCGCCCACAAGCCAAATTGCTGGAATTGGTGCACCGATTGGACCGCGACACCAGTGGGATTTTGTTGGTGGCCAAAAAACGCAGCGCACTCAAGCACCTGCAAGACCAGTTTCGAGAGCGCGAGACAGGCAAAACCTATCTGGCTCTGGTCAAAGGCGATTGGCCAGCCAAGCTCAAGGTGATTGACCAGCCTTTGCACAAATACCTTTTGCCCGGGAAAGACGGGCAAGAGGGCGAGCGCCGCGTGCGCGTGACCACGGCAGATGACCTGGATGGCATGCGTTCCATCACCTTGGTCAAAGTGGCGCAGCGGCTACCGGGTGCTTCATTATTAGAGGTCACCATCAAAACTGGGCGCACCCACCAAATCCGGGTGCATTTGTCGGCCCAAGGGCACCCGATCGCGGGAGATGACAAATATGGGGACTTTGACTGGAACCGGCAATTGCTCAAACCCAGCTCGGGCCCTGGCCTCAAACGCATGTTTTTGCACGCCTGGCGCTTGCAATTCAACCACCCGGTGTCCGCTGAGCGTGTGGCCCTTCAAGCCGATTTACCCCCTGATTTAAAAGCATACGTAGACCATGCCCAACTCAAGACCCCGCCAGTTTGATCTGATTGCCTTCGATTGGGATGGCACGCTGTTCGACTCCACCGCCATCATCACCCGCTGCATCCAACGTGCGGTGGTGGATGTGGGCGGTCAGGAGCCTACGCGCGAAGCCGCCTCTTATGTGATCGGCATGGCGTTGATGCCAGCGCTGGCCCATGCCGCGCCAGATGTTCCGAAAGACAAGTACCCCGCTTTGGGTGAACGCTATCGCCACCACTACATTCAGCACCAAAACGACATCAGCCTGTTTGAGGGGGTGTTGCCCTTGCTCGACGCCCTCAAAGCCCGGCACCACTGGCTCACGGTGGCCACTGGCAAAAGCCGCCAAGGCCTGAACGAGGTTTTGCATGCGGTGGAGCTGCGCGGCGTGTTCGATGGCTCGCGCACCGCCGATGAAACGGCTGGCAAACCCAACCCCCTGATGCTTCATGAATTGATGTGTGAGTTTGGTGTCGATCCTGAGCGCACTTTGATGATTGGCGACACCACGCACGACCTGCAAATGGCGCTGAACGCGGGTTGCGCCAGCGTGGGGGTGAGCTACGGGGCGCATGAGCCTGATGTCTTTCATGCCCTGAAGCCGCGCCATGTGGCGCACAGCGTGCAGGATTTGCACGACTGGTTGTTGCAACACGCTTGACGCAAGGATTGCTCATGGAAGCCACGGTCCCTTTGTGCAACAGCACTGACTTGGCCAACGGTGGTCGCGCAGTACCTTTTGACATCGTGTATGCCGGGCAGACCTGCCGGGCCTTTGCAGTTCGCTACCAAGGTCAGGTGCATGCTTATCTGAACCGCTGCACCCATGTGGCCATGGAGATGGATTACCAGCCCGATCGGTTCTATGACGACACAGGGCGGTGGCTCATGTGCGCCACGCACGGCGCCACCTACCAGCCCGATACCGGTGCCTGTTCTGGCGGGCCATGCCGTGGAGGGCTGGTCAAAATAGACCTTTCAGAGCAGGACGGCGTGGTTCACTGGCATACTGCCTACAACTTAAAACCGCTTGAATTTTGACCATGCAAGACCCCCAGGACCTCGCGTCCGCCTCAGCCTCCCCAGAAAAAGCCAGAACCACATCGGGCACCGATGCGGGGTGGGAGCGCCAAACTTTGGAGCGCTTGGCCTTTGCCAATTTGAACGAACAAAAAACCGCACGCCGATGGAAAGTGGGTTTGCGTTTGGCCTGGTTGGTGCTTTTGGCGGGGATCTTTTGGCAGCTGTTCAGCTACAGATCGACCACCATCAACCCCAGCTTGCCGCACACGGCCATGGTGTCGATCGTGGGTGAAATTGGTTCTGAAACCGAAGCCAGTGCTGAAAACGTCATGTCGTCCATGCGCCTTGCGTTGGAAGACTCGGGCTCGCAAGCCTTGGTTTTGCTGATCAATTCTCCCGGCGGCAGTCCGGTTCAGGCGGGCCTGATCAACGATGAGATTGTCCGTTTGCGTGCTTTGCACAACAAGCCGATTTATGCGGTGGTCGAGGAGTCCTGTGCCTCAGCCGCTTACTACATTGCGGCAGCGACAGACCAAATCTACGTAGACAAAGCCAGCATTGTGGGCAGCATTGGTGTGTTGATGGACGGCTTTGGTTTCACCGAGTTGATGAACAAGTTGGGCGTGGAGCGTCGCCTGATGACGGCGGGTGCCAACAAGGGTTTTCTGGACCCGTTCAGTCCACAAACCGAACCTCAGCGCAAGCATGCCCAGGCGATGCTGGACCAAATTCACAAGCAGTTCATCGAAGTGGTCAAAAAAGGCCGTGGCGATCGCCTGAAAGAAACCCCGGAAATGTTCAGTGGTTTGTTCTGGAGTGGCCAGCAGGCGGTGGACCTGGGTTTGGCCGACAGCCTGGGCAGCCTGGACGGCGTGGCCCGTGAAGTGGTCAAAGCGCCAGATGTGATCGATTACACGCAGCGTGAAAACGTGGCCGAGCGCTTGGTCAAGCGCTTTGGTGCTGCGGTCGGAGAGGGCTCGGTCCGTGCCTTGCGCAGCAGCACGGGTCTGCGCTGAGGCGAAAGGCCGAGCAGCTTCTCAAGGCCCGATGGCGTAAACCGCAGGCGTGTGACCATCAGGGCCTTTGAGGCCCTTTTTCCATTGCGACACGCTGTGGCTTTGGGTGCTGACTGACGGCAAGGTCAAGCCGCTGGCGATGGCCAGGCGCGTGTTGGCATTCAGGCTCTGCAGCAAACCGCTGAGCATGGCTGCGTTGCGGTAAGGGGTTTCGATCCACAACTGGGTCTGGCCGGTTTTGAGGGCCAGAGATTCCAGCTGTTTCAGCCGGGCCGCTCGCTCAGCGGCATCTTGCGGCAGGTAACCCACAAAGGCAAAGTTTTGGCCGTTCAGGCCGCTGGCAGCCAAAGCCAACAACAACGATACCGGGCCGACCAGTGGCACCACGGCGATGCCCAGATCGTGTGCGCCACGCACCACCGAGCTGCCGGGGTCGGCCACCGCGGGCATACCCGCTTCGCTCACCAAGCCCACATCCTGTCCTTGCAGTGCCGCAGCCAACAAAGGTTTGCCATCAAAACCCGATTGGTGGTCGCCTTTTTTGTGCACATGGCGAGGCAATTCGGTGATGGTTTGTTCGGCCAGGGGTGCGATCAAGGGGTGGGTTTCACCCACACGCTTCAAAAAGGCGCGGGTGCTTTTGGCGTTTTCGCAGACCCAATGCTGGATGTTGGCCGCCGTGGCCAAGGTGAGGGTGGGCAGCACGTCGGTGATGGGTGCTTGTTCGGTGCAGCCAAAGTCCAGTGGCGTGGGCACCAAAAACAGGCGGCCTTTGAGTGGCTTGGAGGTGTTCACAGTAATTTCACTCCAGCTTGTCGCAGCATTCGGGCGGTACGGATCAGCGGCAGCCCAATGAGGGCGGTTGGATCGTCGTTGTCGATGGATTCGAGCAGGGCAATCCCTAAGCCTTCGCTTTTGGCGCTGCCTGCACAGTCGTAGGGCTTTTCGGCCTGCAAATACGCCTCGATCTCGTCGTCGCTCAAATCGCGGAAAACCACACGAACCTCGGCCAAGTCGACTTGTTCAAAGCCTGTGGCCAAACAGACCACGGCCAATGCAGTCTGGAAAATCACCGTCTGGCCGCGCATTTGGCGCAGTTGGGCCACGGCGCGCTCGTGTTCACCGGGCTTGCCCAGTGGTTGGCCCGCCAAATCGGCCACTTGGTCCGAACCAATGACCACCGCTTCGGGGTGCAGGGCAGCCACAGCTTGGGCCTTGGCCAAAGCCAGCCGCAGTGCCAGAGTTTTCGGGGCTTCGCCGGGCCAAGGCGTTTCGTCCACATGCGGCGCCGCAACTGTGAAGGGCACACGCAGGCGTTCCATCAATTCCCGGCGGTAGCGCGAGGTTGAGCCCAGCACCACGGAGCGTGGCGAAGCGGTCGAGGCGTCTGCTGTCGGTGTCAAAGTGCAATTCCCAGTCAATTCAGATGGGTGATTCTCTTACACTGCGGGCATGGAAAAAAAAATAGACCCCCAACATTTGGATGTGCTGGCTTTTGCCCGTGATGCCGTCAATCTTCAAGGAGAGGGCATCCTGGCCGATTGGCCCCGTTTGGCCTCTGAGCAGCATGGCGACACCCTGACCGGCGGTGCCGTGGTTTGGCAATTGGAAGGTCGAACAGTGGCTCAGTCAGGTGGCGCAGACCAAATTTGGCTGGACTTGCGCGCCTCGGTGCAACTGCCCATGCAGTGCCAGCGTTGCCTGACGCCGGTTTTAGAGACGGTAGAAGCCGAGCGTTCGTTTCGGTTTGTGGCCGACGAGGCCACTGCCGCCGCACTGGACGATGAGGCGGAAGAGGATATTTTGGTCATCAGCCGTGACTTTGATGCTTTGGCACTGGTCGAGGATGAATTGATTTTGTCTTTGCCGCTGGTTCCCTTGCACGAGGTTTGCCCTGAAGCGGTTCCCATGTCCGCTGTGGACCCTGAATTTGAAGTGGCTGCCGAGCGGCCCAACCCCTTTGGCGTTTTGGCAGGCCTTAAAACAGGTTCAAACAAGTGAGTGCAAACCCAAGCCACTTTCTTTGGGCTTGGTCTTAGGCTATAATCGACGGCTTCGCTCAGTGATGCTGAGCGACATTCTCATCAACCAGAAGCTGCGTTTTCATTTGCGCGGCCTCCAAGCTTCCAAGGAGCCATCATGGCTGTTCAGCAAAACAAAAAGTCGCCTTCCAAGCGCGGTATGCACCGTTCGCACAATGCCCTGAACGTGCCGGGCATCGCTGTGGAGCCTACAACTGGTGAAATCCACCTGCGTCACCACATCAGCCCCAACGGTTTTTACCGTGGTCGCCAAGTGTTGAAAAACAAATCCGAAGCCTGATCGGCGTCAGCCCCAAGCCTCAAGAGGCCCGGCGCTACTTTTACAAGTAGCCTCGGGCTTTTGTTTTTATGGCTTTGAATTCATTCACGGTTTTGAGCTTTAGGATTGCATGACCTCGCCCAACCCGATCACACTGGCAGTCGATTGCATGGGCGGCGACCACGGTCCCCGCGTCACGCTGGCGGCTTGCCGACATTTTTTAGCCAAACACCCTGATGCCCGTCTGCTGTTGGTGGGGCGTACGGAGGCCTTGTCCTCCTTCATCGATCCCCGCGCTGAGGTGGTGGCTGCCTCTGAAGTGGTCGAAATGGACGATCCGCTGGAAGTGGCTTTGCGCAAGAAGAAAGACTCTTCCATGCGCTTGGCCATTGAGCAAGTGCGAGATGGCAAAGCGTCCGCGGCGGTGTCGGCTGGTAACACGGGGGCCTTGATGGCCATTGCTCGTTATGTGCTCAAAACCATGGATGGTATTGACCGTCCTGCTATCGCGGGTCAGATGCCCAATTTCAAGGGTGGCGGTACCACCATGCTGGATTTGGGTGCCAATGTCGACTGCTCGCCCGAGCATTTGCTCCAATTTGCGGTGATGGGTTCAGCGCTGGTGTCTGTGTTGCAGAACAAGGAACAGCCGACGGTTGGTTTACTGAACATCGGTGAAGAAGCCATCAAAGGCAATGAAATCATCAAAAAATCTGGTGAATTGTTGCGATTTGCGGCCAATAACGGTGATTTGAACTTTCACGGCAATGTGGAAGGCAACGATATTTTCAAGGGCACCGTCGACATCGTGGTCTGTGATGGCTTTGTGGGCAATGTGGCGCTCAAAGCCAGCGAAGGTTTGGCCACCATGATCAGCGGCTTCCTGAAAAATGAGTTTTCACGCAATATCTTCACGAAAATTGTCGCGATTTTGGCCTATCCGGTGTTAACAGCTTTTAAAAATCGCGTGGACCATCGCCGTTACAACGGTGCGGCTTTGCTGGGTTTGCGTGGTTTGGTGTTCAAGAGCCACGGTTCGGCCGATGAGGTGGCTTTTGAGACCGCCTTGAACCGGGCTTATGATGCTTCCAAAAACCAACTGCTGGAACGTGTTCGTGAACGCATTGCCCATGCTGCGCCTTTGTTGATGGGTGCGCAGGCAGGGCGGGCAGAGCCAGTCAGCACATCTTTATGAGAATCTACTCCCGCATTTTGGGCACGGGCAGCTACCTGCCTGATAACCGCCTGAGCAATGCCGACCTGGCGGCCGAATTGGCTCAGCAAGGCGTTGAAACTTCCGACGATTGGATCGTGGAGCGGACCGGCATCCGTGCCCGCCACTTTGCCGCTGACCACCAAGGTTGCAGCGACTTGGCAGCAGAAGCTGCTCGCCAAGCATTGCTTGCAGCAAGTTTGACGGCACATGACATCGATTTGATCATTGTGGCCACGTCCACACCCGACATGGTGTTTCCCTCGGTGGCCACCATGGTTCAGCACAAACTGGGCGCAGCCGGTTGTCCAGCTTTTGACGTTCAGGCGGTTTGCAGTGGCTTTATCTACGCGCTGACGATCGCCGATTCGATGATCCAGTCCGGCTCAGCCAAGCGCGCTTTGGTGATCGGCTCGGAAGTGTTCAGCCGCATCCTCGACTTCAAGGACCGCACGACTTGTGTGCTGTTCGGTGACGGCGCAGGCGCGGTCATTTTGGAAGCTTCGGACCAACCCGGTATTTTGGCCACCGACTTGCATGCCGATGGCAAATACAAGGACATCCTGTGCGTGCCCGGTCACGTCAACCGGGGTGCGATTTTGGGTGACCCTGTGCTCAAGATGGACGGCCAGGCCGTCTTCAAGCTGGCGGTGGGCGTGCTCGAAGAAACCGCGCGTGCCAGCTTGGCCAAGGCCAATATGACCGATGCGGACATCGACTGGTTGATCCCGCATCAAGCCAACATCCGCATCATGCAAAGCACCGCTAAGAAGCTCAAGCTCGGCGCTGACAAGGTGGTGGTGACGGTAGACCAGCATGGCAACACCTCGGCCGCCTCGATTCCGCTGGCACTTGACACCGCTGTGCGCGATGGTCGCATTCAGCGGGGGCAGATGCTCATGCTTGAAGGTGTGGGCGGCGGCTTCACCTGGGGCTCCGTACTCCTTCGCTATTGATTTGCCAGGCTCGGGTCATCGATGCGTGGCATCGCTTGCTCGGATTCTTTCCAGATACAGAATTTGCACATGACTTCATTTGCTTTTGTTTTTCCCGGTCAAGGCTCCCAATCGGTGGGCATGCTGGACGCCTGGGGCGACCACCCCGTGGTGCTCGAAACCCTGAAAGAAGCCTCAGACGCTCTGGGCGAAGACATCGCCCAACTGATCCACGAAGGCCCCAAAGAAGCGCTGGCCATGACCACCAACACGCAGCCCGTGATGCTGGTGTCGGCCGTGGCGGCTTACCGCGCCTGGCTGGCCGAAGGCGGCGCAAAGCCTTCTGTGGTGGCCGGTCATTCGCTGGGCGAGTACAGCGCCTTGGTGGCTTCGGGCGTGCTTACGCTCACGCAAGCCGCGCCGCTGGTGCGCCTGCGCGCTGCAGCCATGCAAGAAGCCGTTCCTGTGGGTGTGGGTGCGATGGCGGCCATTCTCGGTTTAGCCTCGGACAAAGTCATTGCAGGTTGCCAAGAAGCGCAGGCCACATTTCCTGCGGGCAGCGCCGAAGTGGTGGAAGCCGTGAACTTCAACGACGCCGCGCAAACCGTGATCGCGGGCAGCAAAGCGGCGGTGGACAAAGCTTGTGAAGTGCTCAAGGGCCTGGGTGCCAAGCGTGCGCTGCTCTTGCCAGTGTCGGCGCCTTTCCATTCCAGCCTGATGAAGCCTGCCGCTGAAAAACTGCGTGAGAAGCTGGCCACACTGACCCTGGGCGCGCCGCAGATCCCGGTGCTCAACAACATCGATGTGGCCATCGAAACCGATGCCGACCGCATCCGTGACGCGCTGTACCGTCAGGCTTTTGGCCCAGTGCGCTGGGTGGAGTGTGTGCAGGCCATCAAGGCCCGTGGCGTGAGCACCCTGGTCGAATGCGGCCCCGGCAAAGTGCTGGCGGGCATGACCAAGCGCATCGACGCTGAATTGAACGGCGTGGCGCTGTACGACCCCGCCACCCTGGCTGAAGTGAAAGGACTCCTCTCGTGAGCGAAGCACAAAAACAAGTTGCCCTTGTCACGGGAGCGTCCCGTGGCATTGGCGCATCGATTGCCCTGCATTTGGCCCAACAAGGCTTTGTGGTCATTGGCACTGCCACCAGCGACGATGGTGCGGCCAAGATCAGCCAGGCCCTCTCGGCCTTCCCTGGTAGCCGAGGTGCCAACCTGAACGTGAACGACGCCGAGGCTGGCGCTGCCCTGATCGACGCCATCGTCAAAGAGCATGGTGGTCTGCAGGTCTTGGTCAACAACGCGGGCATCACCCGTGACACCTTGGCCATGCGCATGAAAGACGACGATTGGGATGCGGTGCTCGACACCAACCTCAAGGCCGTGTTTCGCATGAGCCGAGCCGTCATGCGCCCCATGATGAAGCAGCGCTATGGCCGCATCATCAGCATCACCAGTGTGGTGGGTGCATCGGGCAATCCAGGTCAGGCCAACTACGCGGCCGCCAAGGCGGGTGTGGCGGGCATGACCCGTGCGCTGGCCCGCGAACTGGGCAGCCGTGGCATCACAGTCAACTGTGTGGCTCCCGGTTTCATCGAAACCGACATGACCGCCAGCCTGCCCGAAGAGCAACAAAAAGCCTTGCTGGGCCAGATTCCTCTGGGCCATTTGGGCAAACCCGAAGACATCGCGCACGCCGTGGCCTACCTGGCTGGAACGCACGCGGGCTATGTCACCGGACAAGAATTGCATGTCAATGGTGGCATGTTCATGGCCTGATTTTCGGAAACCCCTTCCGGACAGGTAAAATCTTCATTTTTCACAACCCTCAGAGGGACCCCATGAGCGATATCGAAGCACGTGTCAAGAAAATCATTGCTGAACAACTCGGCGTTGAAGAGTCACAAGTCACCAACGAAAAAGCCTTCGTGGCCGATCTGGGTGCCGACTCCCTGGACACGGTGGAATTGGTGATGGCACTCGAAGACGAGTTCGGCATCGAGATTCCTGACGAAGACGCAGAAAAAATCACCACGGTGCAAGCTGCGATCGACTACGCCCAAAGCAAAAAGGCCTGATCGACGATGACCCGGCGCCGCGTTGTTGTCACGGGTTTGGGATGCATCAGCCCCGTGGGCAACACGGTCGCCGATGCATGGGCCAACCTGATTGCCGGTCAGTCCGGCATTGGTCTGATCACTCGTTTTGATGCTTCAGCTGTAGCCTGCCGGTTTGCGGGTGAGGTCAAAAACTTTGATCTTGAGTCTTACATGTCCTCCAAAGAAGCGAGGACCATGGACCGCTTCATTCACTTTGGCATTGCTGCTGCTGCCCAAGCGATTCAAGACGCTGGTTTACCAACCGGGGACGCGTTGAGCGAAGACGAAGCGTGCCGTATCGGTGTGGTGATTGGTTCGGGTATTGGCGGCCTGCCGCTGATCGAAGAAACCCACAGCGAGTACACGGCGCGTGGTGCCCGTCGTATTTCCCCATTTTTTGTGCCTGCCTCGATCATCAACATGATCTCGGGGCATGTGTCGATGCGCAGTGGTTTCAAAGGTCCGAACTTGGCCGTTGTGACCGCTTGCACCACCGGTTTGCACAGCATTGGCGAAGCCGGTCGTTTGATCGAATACGGCGATGCGGATGTGATGATCGCAGGTGGCTCGGAAGCTTGCGTCTCGCCACTGGGGGTGGGTGGTTTTGCGGCCATGCGCGCCTTGTCGACACGCAATGACGACCCCACAGCAGCTTCACGCCCTTGGGACAAAGACCGCGATGGTTTTGTGTTGGGTGAGGGTGCGGGTGTGATGGTGCTCGAAGAGTACGAGCACGCCAAAGCACGTGGTGCCAAAATTTACGCTGAATTGTCGGGTTATGGCATGAGCGCCGATGCCGGTCACATGACTGCGCCCAGCATGGACGGCCCACGCCGCGCCATGATCAACGCCATGCGCAATGCCGGTGTGAACGCAGACCAGATCGACTATTTGAACGCCCACGGCACCTCCACGCCGTTGGGAGACATCAACGAAACCAATGCCATCAAGGCGGCTTTGGGTGACCACGCTTACAAAACTGTGGTCAGCTCCACCAAGTCCATGACCGGTCACCTTTTGGGTGGTGCGGGCGGCATTGAAAGCGTGTTCACTGTGTTGGCCTTGCACCATCAAAAAGTGCCACCCACCATCAACCTGAGCAACCCCGACCCGGAATGTGATTTGGACTACTGTGCCAACACGGCTCGCGATATGAAAATCGATGTGGCGCTGAAAAACAACTTCGGTTTTGGGGGCACCAACGGCTCCTTGGTTTTCAAACGCATTTGATGACCTGAAAGTCAGGCCGAGCCCATGCACAACGCCCCACCTGTGGCTTACCCGGTGGGGCGTTTTGTTTGGGGGCGAGTTTTGTTTGCGGCTGTCTTTTTGTTCTCGGCAGCTGGACTGATTTCGTGGCAGTGGCTAAGCCAGGCCTCCAGCACCATGGTCTGGAGCGCTTGGGTTTTTTGGTTGGTTTGTGCCTCAGCCACGGCTTATGGTGGTCCAAAACAAACGTTGTCCGAGGGCCATTTGCTGTGGAGCGGAGAAGCTTGGTTGTGGCAAAGCGTGCTCGGCGCCGATGCGCTCAGCCAAGACGATCAGGGGCTGAATTTGGCCGTTGGCATGGACTTCGGTGGCAGTATGCTGCTCTTGCTGCAGGCGGCTGATGAAGCTCGCCAAGGTCATGGACCCTGGTTTTGCGCTTGGCTCAGCGAGCAAGCCATGCCCTCAAAGTGGCACGGGTTTAGATGCGCTGTATATTCCCGCCCCAAGGCCACAACGCAGTCCCAAGAGGCACAACCCTGAGTTGCAGCCCTAGGGCTTGAAAATGATGGATCAGCTTGCATCTGTCAAAGGCTTAAGACAGCGGTATGAACAACACAAGGAGCTCAGTGTGCTGAATCTACATTGGATGAATACGGCGGCATCGGTCGCGTTGACCGGCGCGATGGTGATGGTGGGAGCTTTGGTTCCCCCGGCGACTGCCATGGCGCAATCCCCTTCTGCTGTGGTGCGTGGTTTGCCTGATTTCACCGATTTGGTGGAGCAGGTGGGACCCTCGGTGGTCAATATCCGCACCCTTGAAAAAGTCCGACCCAGTACCTCTGCAGGTTCTGCACCCGACGAGGAAATGCAAGAGCTTTTCCGACGTTTCTTTGGCGTTCCCATACCTAACGCCCCCAGGCAAGCACCGCGCCAGAACCGGCCTCAAGAAGAGGCCCAACCTCGCGGTGTGGGCTCGGGATTCATTCTGAGCGCTGATGGCTTGATCATGACCAACGCCCATGTGGTGGACGGTGCAGACGAGGTCTTGGTGACGCTGACGGACAAGCGCGAATTCAAGGCGCGCATTGTGGGGGCCGACAAGCGCACCGACGTGGCGGTGGTCAAAATTCAGGCCACAGGTTTGCCCGCCGTGAAGGTGGGTGATGTCAACCGTTTGCGGGTAGGCGAATGGGTCATGGCGATTGGCTCGCCTTTTGGTTTGGAAAACACCGTCACGGCGGGCATTGTGAGCGCCAAGCAGCGCGACACGGGTGATTTCTTGTCCTTTATTCAGACCGATGTGGCCATCAACCCGGGCAACTCGGGCGGTCCGCTGATCAATATGCGCGGCGAAGTGGTGGGCATCAACAGCCAAATTTACTCGCGCTCAGGTGGGTTCATGGGCATCTCGTTTGCGATCCCCATGGACGAGGCCATGCGCGTGAGTGAGCAACTGCGCACAAATGGACGCGTGAGCCGAGGCCGCATTGGTGTTCAAATTGCGCCTGTGACCAAAGAGGTGGCCGAATCCATTGGTCTGGGCAAAGCCCAAGGTGTGCTGGTCAGGGGGGTCGAGGAAGGCTCGCCCGCAGAAAAGGCGGGCATTGAGGCGGGTGACATCATCACGCGTTTTGACGGCAAGGTGATCGATAAACCCGCTGATTTGCCTCGTGCGGTGGGCAATACCAAGCCCGGTAGCAAAGTGAGTATCAGCGTTTTTCGCCGCGGTAGTGTGAAAGACATGAGCATCACGGTTGCCGAGATCGAGGCAGAAAAAGTGCTTGCCAGCACCCCGGAGAAAAAAGTGCCTGCGGCCAACGCTCAACACTGGGGTTTGACGGTGAGCGATTTGACCGAGGCTCAAAAGAAAGAGTTCCGAGTTAGGGGTGGCGTGCGGGTCGATGCCGCCGCCGATGCCGCGGCCAAGGCGGGTATTCGTGAAGGCGACTTGATTGTGGCCATCGCCAATACCGAAGTGACCTCCGTGAAGGAGTTTGAGTCCATCATGTCGCGTGTGGACAAGAGCCGACCAGCCAGTGTGCTCGTTCGACGAGGGGATGGGGCGCAATATGTGTTGATCCGTCCAGCCCCTTAAGGCTTGGGGTTTGTCAAATGCCCTCAGTAACCCGCCTGATTCAGGGGGCAAAGACAGCTCAAATGACATGATTTTCGAAAAATTTGGCGTGGATTGAAATGATTTTTAAAGTTTGTTTTCACTAACTTTTGACATCCTTCATGCTGAATTTGGATAAAATCAAGGCTCTGAACCTTAGATTTATGGCATAAAGCACGGGCTTGAGTTCACGATGCGAGATGCTCCTCAACCATCCACCGTTGATCCACAGATGGCCCACAAGTTGTTCAACGTGATGCCGACAATCCTGTGTATAACATGTGGATAAAATGAGTGTTGCACTGCAGCAACGACTTGCCCAAGCTGATTTTGGGGCTGTGCATTTGGGCCAATTTGCCTACAATGAATGCCCAACCATCGCAGTTGCCAAAGATTGTTGGTTCAGGGCGCGTCACCACCAGACGCGCCCTTTTTTCTTTTCCGGATCCTTGATCCACAAACACTTGCAGACCGTCCTTGATGAATCACATCAGAAATTTTTCGATCATTGCGCACATTGACCACGGCAAATCGACCTTGGCCGATCGCTTGATTCAACGCTGCGGTGGACTCGAGGCCCGCGACATGGAAGCCCAGGTGCTCGACTCGATGGACATCGAGAAAGAGCGTGGCATCACCATCAAAGCGCAAACCGCGGCGCTGCACTACAAAGCCAAAGACGGACAAGTTTACAACCTCAACTTGATCGATACACCAGGCCATGTGGACTTCTCCTATGAAGTGTCGCGTTCACTGTCGGCCTGCGAAGGCGCCTTGCTGGTGGTGGACGCCAGCCAAGGCGTGGAAGCGCAGACCGTGGCCAACTGCTACACCGCGCTCGACTTGGGTGTGGAAGTGGTGCCTGTACTCAACAAAATGGATTTGCCCAACGCCGATCCGGACAATGCCCGCGCCGAAGTCGAAGACGTGATCGGCATCGACGCGACCGATGCGATTCCTTGCTCGGCCAAAACCGGCATGGGCATCGAAGAAATCCTCGAAGCCGTGGTCGCCCGCATTCCGCCGCCCAAAGGCAACCCCGACGCACCTTTGCGTGCCATGATCATCGACAGCTGGTTCGACAGCTATGTGGGTGTGGTGATGCTGGTGCGCGTGGTCGATGGCCAATTGCTCAAGAATGAGCGCATCCGCATGATGGCCAGCAATGCGGTTTACGAAGCGGGCAGTCTGGGTGTCTTCACTCCGGCCAACGAGCCGCGCCAGATGCTCAGAGCCGGTGAGGTGGGTTACATCATCGCGGGCATCAAGGAGCTGCAAGCGGCCAAGGTGGGCGACACCGTGACCTTGGAGAAAAAGCTGCCCAACAACATGGGCCCTGCGACCGAAGCTTTGCCAGGTTTCAAGGAAATCCAGCCTCAGGTTTTCGCGGGTTTGTACCCCACCGAAGCCAACCAATACGACGGCCTGCGCGATGCGCTGGAAAAGCTCAAGCTCAACGACGCGTCATTGCATTACGAACCTGAAGTCTCGCAAGCGCTGGGCTTTGGTTTCCGTTGCGGCTTTTTGGGTTTGTTGCACATGGAAATCGTGCAAGAGCGCTTGGAGCGCGAGTTCGACCAAGACTTGATCACGACCGCGCCCAGCGTGGTCTACCAAGTGGTTCAGCCCGGCGGCGAAGTCGTCATGGTCGAAAACCCTTCCAAAATGCCCGATCAGGGCAAGCTGCAAGAAATCCGCGAGCCCATCGTCACCGTGCACCTGTACATGCCGCAAGACTATGTGGGCCCGGTCATGACGTTGGCCAACTTGAAGCGGGGTGTGCAGATGAACATGGCCTACCACGGCCGCCAGGTCATGCTGACCTACGAAATGCCGCTCGGCGAGATCGTGCTGGACTTTTTTGACAAGCTCAAATCGGTCAGCCGGGGCTATGCCTCGATGGACTACGAGTTCAAGGAATTCCGCGCATCCGATGTGGTGAAGGTCGATATTTTGCTCAACGGCGAGAAGGTCGACGCACTGTCCATCATCGTGCACCGTTCACAGTCCCAGTACCGGGGGCGTGCAGTGGTGGCCAAGATGCGCGAGATCATCAGCCGCCAGATGTTCGATGTGGCGATTCAGGCGGCCATTGGTGCCAACATCATTGCCCGTGAAAGCATCAAGGCCTTGCGCAAAAACGTGCTGGCCAAGTGTTACGGTGGTGATATTTCGCGCAAACGCAAACTGCTGGAAAAGCAAAAAGCGGGTAAAAAGCGCATGAAACAAATTGGCTCGGTCGAGGTGCCTCAAGAGGCGTTCTTGGCCATTTTGCAGGTGGAAGATTGATGCAGTTCCTCACGTCTTTGGTCTTGGCCGCGTTTGTGGGCTATGCCGGCTCCTGGTATTTGGGCTATTTGGAGGGCAACTTTGCCCTGCTCTTGCTTTTGGCCACGGTGGTCACCGGTGTCTATTGGTTGGCCGAGCGTTTCTTCTTTTTGCCCCAACGCCAAAAAGCGGTAGAGCAGCTGGAAGCCGAGACGGCGCAGCGACAAGCCGAGTTGTCCAAAATGGGCATTGCCAAGGTGGACACCGACATCCGTGAAAGCCGCGAAAAGCTGCTCATGCAGCCTTGGTGGCTGGACTGGACAGCGGGTTTGTTCCCGGTCATCGTGGTGGTCTTCATCTTGCGTTCGTTCCTGTTCGAGCCCTTCAAGATTCCCTCGGGCTCCATGATCCCGACGTTGCACATTGGCGACCTGATTTTGGTGAATAAATTTCACTACGGCGTGCGCTTGCCAGTGGCCAACACCAAACTCACCGATGGCACGGCCGTCCAGCGCGGCGATGTGATGGTGTTCCGTTACCCCCCCAAACCCAGCGTGGACTACATCAAGCGCGTGGTCGGTTTGCCCGGTGACGAGGTGGCTTACTTGAACAAAAGCCTGACGATCAACGGCAAACCGGTGATCACCGAGGTGATGCCTGATTTCTTTGACGAGTCCACCATGCGCTACCACAAGCAGCGCCGTGAAGCATTGGGGTTCAAGCCGCACCAAACGCTGCAAGACGATGACCGCCCGGCCTTTGTGCCAGGCGCAGACCCGTTTCCTGGCCGCGAAAACTGCAATTACACCGTCGAAGGCGTGACCTGCAAAGTGCCTGCAGGCCATTACTTCATGATGGGCGACAACCGTGATAACTCGCTGGACTCGCGCTATTTCGGTTTTGTGCCCGACGCCAACATCGTGGGCAAAGCCTTCTTTGTGTGGATGAACTTCGGCAATTTCCAGCGCATTGGCGCTTTTGATTGAGGTGAGCGTGGCCACCTCATCCACGGTTCCTGCAGGTTTGGCTGATCTGCAAATTCGCCTGGCTTATGCCTTTCGCCAGCCCGCTTTGCTGCAGCAGGCCTTGACCCACCGCAGTTTCAGTGCCGACCACTACGAGCGCTTGGAATTTCTGGGCGACTCGGTCCTCAACCTGGCGGTCTCGCACATGCTTTATGCGCAACTGGCCGACATGCCCGAAGGTGATTTGTCGCGGGTGCGGGCCAACTTGGTCAAGCAAGACACCTTGCACCAGTTGGCCAAAACACTCGATGTCTCGGCCGTCATGCGTTTGGGCGAGGGTGAAATGCGTTCTGGCGGGCAGGGCCGGCCCTCCATCTTGGCGGACATGGTCGAAGCCATCATCGGCGCCGTCTACCTGGATGGCGGTTACCAAGACGCCCAAAAATTGGTCGAACGCTTGTTTGCCAAAGTGGACATCAAGCCCGACATGCAGG
Source organism: Limnohabitans sp. 15K (assembly GCF_002778285.1). GTDB lineage: Bacteria > Pseudomonadota > Gammaproteobacteria > Burkholderiales > Burkholderiaceae_C > Limnohabitans_A. The sequence goes on along the minus strand of NZ_NESM01000001.1, from coordinate 692,769 downwards.
CGGTGGGCAAAGACCCCAAAACCGAGCTGCAAGAGTGGTTGCAAGGCCGCAAGCTTGCGCTGCCCAAATACACCGTGGTGGCCACCTCCGGGGCCGCACACCGCCAGCAGTTTGAGGTCTCTTGCGAGGTGACCGAACTGCGTCAAACCCAACAAGGCTCGGGCGCATCGCGTCGCGCGGCTGAACAAGCAGCGGCAGCCGCCATGCTGCAGACCTTGAAATCCGAAAGCGCCGCATGAGCACCGATAAAAAAACGCCTGAAACTGAACGCACGCCGCAAGAACAAACCATGCGCCGCCCCGTTCAAATCGCGGGCGTGACCATTCAGCCACGAGATGCCTCGGAAGACGCCTCATTGCCACTGGTCGCTGCTGCCCCCGCACCAGTGCCAGTTGAAGGCCAGCATTGCGGCTTGGTGGCCATTGTGGGCAAGCCCAACGTGGGCAAGTCCACCTTGCTCAATGCCTTGGTGGGCCAAAAGATCAGCATCACCTCGCGCAAAGCCCAAACCACACGCCACCGCATCACCGGCATCCGCACCCAAGGCGCGGCGCAGTATGTGTTTGTGGACACACCCGGTTTTCAGACCATCCACGGCACAGCACTCAACAAGTCGCTGAACAAGACCGTGGTCGGCGCTGTGAGCGATGTGGACCTGGTTTTGTTTGTGGTCGAGGCGGGCAGCTTCACCACGGCAGACGCCAAGGTGCTGGCGCTGCTCAAGCCCGGCATTCCGGTTTTGTTGGTGGCCAACAAATTGGACAACGTGCACCGCCGTGGCGACATCGCCCCTTGGTTGCGCGAGATGCAAGAGCGCCATGCTTTCACCGAGTTTTTCCCCATGTCGGCCAAGCAGCCCAAAGACATTGAGCGATTGCTCGGTGTTTGCGAAAAATACCTGCCCGAGCAGCCTTGGTTTCACGCCGAGGACGAGCTGACCGACCGCAGCGAGAAGTTCCTGGCCAGCGAAATGGTGCGCGAAAAACTCTTCCGCCTGACGGGCGACGAGTTGCCTTACACCTCCACGGTGGTCATCGACAAGTTCGAAGAAGAAGCGGGCCGTACCGCCAAGCGCATGCTGCGCATTGCGGCCACCATCGTGGTCGAGCGCGAAGGCCACAAGGCCATGGTCATTGGTGACAAGGGCGAAAAGCTCAAGCGCATCGGTACCGAAACCCGCGTCGAGCTGGAAAAGCTGCTGGACGCCAAGGTGTTCATCGAGCTGTGGGTGAAGGTGCGTTCGGGCTGGGCTGACGACGAAGCCCGCGTGCGCAGTTTCGGTTACGAGTAACGCCTGCTTCAATGGCCACCAAGCGGATCGCAGACGAGCCAGCCTATGTGCTGCACCGCTACGACTGGAGCGAAACCAGCCTGATTTTGGACGTCTTCACGCGTCACCACGGTCGTGGGGCTTTGGTGGCCAAAGGGGCCAAACGGCCCACGTCCAGCTTTCGCCCGGTGCTCCTGCCTTTGCAGCCTTTGTCGCTGGCTTTTGGGGGAGACGGCGACATCCGCACCCTCAAGTCGGCCGAATGGGTGGGCGGACACGTCATGCCCACGGGCGAGGCTTTGTTGTCCGGCTATTACATCAATGAATTGCTGATGCGCCTGACGGCCCGCGACGACCCTCACCCTGAGCTGTTCGATGTGTACGCTGCAGTTGTGCGCTTGCTGGCCAGTGGCGACCCCGACGCTTTGCAATGGGCTTTGCGAGGGTTTGAGCTGCTGCTGCTCAAAGACATGGGTTTGTTGCCCGCACTCGATGTGCAAACCCTGACCCTCAAACCGCTGCTGCCCACAGAGCATTACGCCTTGGTGCCTGAAGCGGGCTTGCAGTGGGTGAGTGGCGACACCCGCAGCGCTTTTCGCGGCGTGCAATGGCAAGCGCTGCACACGGCCTTGGCGTCGACCAACCCGTTGGCTGCTTTGCTGCGCGAGTGCGCCGACCTGCTGGTGCAACTGCAACGCCCTTTGCGCCTCATGCTCAACTACCATTGTGGTGTCGGCGCATTGCGCACCCGCCAAATGATGCTGGACCTGCAAACCCTATGACCACCACCTCTGAACGCGTTGCCCTGTCGGTCAACGTCAACAAAGTCGCCTTGCTTCGCAACTCTCGCCACCTGGGCATCCCCAGTGTTACGCGTGCCGCCGAGCTGTGTCTGCAAGCGGGCGCACAAGGTATAACCATCCATCCTCGCCCAGACGAGCGCCACATCCGCGCCAGCGATGTGCCCGAGTTGCACGCGCTTATGAAGGCTTGGCCTGAGCGCGAATTCAACATCGAAGGCAACCCCTTTCACAACCTGATGGACCACGTGCGCGCCGTGCGTCCGCACCAGGTGACCTTTGTGCCCGACAGCGAAGGCCAATTCACCAGCGACCACGGCTGGAGCTTTCCACATGATGCCGAGCGCTTGAAACCCCTGATCGACGAGTGCCGGTCGCTGGGCGTGCGCGTGAGCCTGTTCATGGACCCCGAGCCTGAACAAATGGCCGCTGCCCGCGCCGTGGGCGCTGACCGTGTGGAGCTTTACACCGAGCCTTATGCGGCCACCTGGGGTACGCCAGAGAACGCAGCCCAGTTGCAGCGCTACGCGGATGCGGCCGCGGCGGCTTTGCAGTCAGGCCTGGGTGTGAACGCCGGGCACGACCTGAACCGCGACAACTTGCCCGCCTTTGTGGCGGCCGTCAAAGGCCTGCAAGAAGTCTCGATCGGCCACGCCTTCATGGCCGACGCGCTGGAGCTGGGTTATGCCGCCACGGTGCAAGCGTATTTGGTCTGCCTGCAAAAATGATCTACGGAATCGGCACCGACATTTGCGATATCCGGCGCATCCAAGCCAGCTTGGAGCGGCATGGCGAGCGTTTTGCCGCCAAGGTGCTGTCTGATGCCGAGATGGCCACCTGGAAAGCCCGCAGCGCCCGCTGGCCTGAGCGCGGTGTGCGCTATCTGGCCACTCGGTTTTCGGCCAAAGAGGCTTTCAGCAAGGCCATTGGCTTGGGCATGCGCATGCCCATGACTTGGCGTCTGTGTGAGGTGGCCAAGCTGCCCAGCGGCCAGCCGGTCATCGTGCTGCACGGTGTTTTGAAAGAGTGGTTTGAAGCCAAGCAGCTCAGCGCCCACATCACCGTGACCGACGAGTCCGAGTACGCCGCGAGTTTTTGCGTGGTCGAGACCGCAGGCGCACCTCACCCTTGATTTGCCGCGCTGGCGCCCCAAATTGAATGGACACCCCATGACACAGCACGCCCCCCTGATCATCGACATTGCCGGCACCACATTGACCGACGTGGACCGCCGCCGTCTGGCGCATCCGCTCGTGGGGGGCATGATTTTGTTTGGCCGCAACTGGCACAGCCGCGCGCAGCTGACCGAGCTGTGTGCCGACATCAAAAGCTTCCGACCCGACCTCTTGATCGCGGTGGACCACGAAGGCGGGCGCGTGCAGCGCTTTCGCACCGACGGCTTCACCCACCTGCCGCCCATGCGGGCGCTGGGTGAGCTTTGGGGGCAGGACGACAAGGGGCAACCCGGCTCGGGCGTGCTCAAGGCCTGCGAAGCGGCGACCTCGGTAGGCTTTGTGCTGGCCAGCGAGCTGCGCGCCTGCGGTGTGGACTTCAGCTTCACGCCTGTGCTGGATCTGGACCACGGCGAGAGCGGCGTGATTGGCGACCGCGCTTTTGCTCGCGACCCGCGTGTGGTGAGCCTGCTGGCCCGCAGCCTGATGCAGGGCCTGCTGCAAGCGGGCATGGGCAACTGCGGCAAACATTTCCCCGGACACGGCGCCGTCAAGGCCGACTCGCATGTCGCGCTTCCCGTCGACAAACGCGGCCTCAAAGCCATCTTGGCCGACGACGCGCAGCCTTACCGTTGGCTGGGCAGTGTGCTGACCGCCGTCATGCCCGCCCATGTGATCTACAGCAAGGTCGACAGCCGCCCGGCGGGCTTTTCATCGCGCTGGCTGCAAGACATCTTGCGCGCACAGCTGGGTTTTCAGGGCGTGGTGTGTACCGACGACCTGTCGATGGCGGCTGCGCGCCAAATGGACGGCCGCACCCTCAGCTACACCGAAGCGGTGATCACCGCGCTCCAAGCCGGGTGCGACCTGGCGCTGCTGTGCAACCGCTCAGCGGTGAACGACGGCGCAGAACTGGACGAAGTGCTCGACCAGCTGGCCGAAGCCCAGCTCAAAGGCCACTGGACACCGAACGAAATCAGTGAAGAGCGGCGTTTGGACCTCTTGCCCCGATCACCTGCCCGCCCTTGGGATGATCTGGTGCGCTCTGCCGACTACATGCAGGCACTCGACCGCTTGCCTTGACCTGAACAGGACACCTGAATGAACTGGATTGCACGCATCATCATGGGCTTGCTCGGACTGGGTTTCCTGGCGGCCTTGCTCTTTGGTTTGCTCTGCTACATCGTCTTTGCAACGCTCCGTTGGTTGTTGACAGGCCGAAAGCCTCAGGTGGTGATGGTTTGGCAGCAGTTCAGCACCATGCGCCAAAACTTCAGGCAAGGTGGTTTTCGCGCAGGAACAGGACAAGGCTTCGAGCCTTCCAGTGGTCAAGGTGCGCCGTTTGCCCGTGACGACCAAGTCGTCGACGTGGAGGTACGTGAGGTGATCGAAGACGCGCCGCGCTTGCCGTCCAACCGACGCCCCTGAATGCATTTGGTTAACAAAAAACCCGGCCTAGGCCGGGTTTTTTGTCGGTGCGATGTTCATTTACTCCTGAACATGCCGCAGGGCAGGGAACAGGATCACGTCGCGGATGCTGGCGCTGTCGGTCAGCAGCATCATCAGGCGGTCAATGCCGATGCCGCAGCCGCCTGCGGGGGGCATGCCGTATTCGAGGGCACGTACAAAGTCGTGGTCGTAGTACATGGCTTCGTCGTCGCCGTCGTCTTTGGCGGCGACTTGAGCATGGAAGCGTGCGGCCTGGTCTTCGGCGTCGTTCAACTCGCTGAAACCGTTACCGAACTCGCGGCCCGTGATGTAAAGCTCAAAGCGCTCGGTCACTTCGGGGCGGGTGTCGTTGGCGCGTGCCAGCGGTGAGATTTCGGTCGGATGTTCCATGATGAAGGTCGGCTCCCAGAGCTTGTCTTCCACGGTTTCCTCAAAGTAGAACACCTGCAGGCTGGCCAAGCTGCGGGTGGACAGCTTGTTTTTCTCTTCGTTCATGCCCAGCTTCTTCAGGGCGTTGGTCAGCCACTCGGCGTTGTCCACGTTGTCACCCGCTTCGGTGTGCTTGACGATGGCTTCGCGAATCGTCATGCGGGCGAAAGGCTTGTTCAGGTCCACTGGCTTGCCGTTGTAGGTCAAGTCCAAGGTGCCTGCAGCGGTCATGGCCGCGTCGCGGATCAGGCTTTCCGTGAAGCCCATGAGGTCCTGGTAGTTCCAGTACGCCGCGTAGAACTCCATCATGGTGAACTCGGGGTTGTGGCGCACCGAAATGCCTTCGTTGCGGAAGTTGCGGTTGATCTCGAACACGCGCTCAAAACCACCCACCAACAAGCGCTTGAGGTACAGCTCAGGCGCGATGCGCAAGAACATTTCTTGGTCCAGCGCGTTGTGGTGCGTCACAAAGGGCTTGGCGTTGGCACCACCGGGAATGGGGTGCAGCATGGGCGTTTCGACTTCCAAAAAGCCGTGCTGGACCATGAATTCGCGAATGCCGCTTACGGCCTTGCTGCGGACCACAAAGCGCTTGCGGGCGGCCTCGTCGGTCATCAGGTCGACGTAACGCTGGCGGTACTTCACCTCTTGGTCGGCAATGCCGTGGAACTTGTCGGGCATGGGGCGCAGGCTCTTGGTGAGCATGCGGATGCCGGTGGCGTGGATCGACAACTCGCCCGTGCGGGTCTTGAACAAATGGCCTTCGACGCCCACGATGTCGCCCAGGTCCCAGTGTTTGAACAGGGCGTACAGGTCTTCACCCACATCGTCGCGGGTCACATAGACCTGGATGCGGCCCGTGGCGTCTTGCAAGGTGGCAAAGCTGGCCTTGCCCATGACACGCTTGAGCATCATGCGGCCAGCGACTTTGGCGGTGGTCTTGGCCACGCCTTCGCCGTTCAGGGCTTCGGCTTCTTTGCCGCCGTGTGCTTCGTGCAGGTTGGCGGCGTGGTGCTCTGGCTTGAAGTCGTTGGGGAAGGTCACGCCTTTGCCATCGACCTGCGCCTGGCGCATGGCCTTGAGTTTTTCGCGGCGCTCAGCGATCAGCTGGTTTTCATCTTCTGGGGCTGGTACGGCTGTGGCGTTGGCGTTCGTGTCGGACATGTCGGGCGGGTGGTTGGACTCAGGGCGCGGGGCGGGTTTGAGTCTGGATTGCGGGAAAAGAAGGAATGCTGCGCCAAAGCGCGAAGTGCACTATTTTAAGAGTTTGCGGGTGGCTTTTGGCCTTGGCCGCCAGAGGGTGTGGCCGAAGGCTGAGGAGGGCGATCAGCGGGCGCCACCATGTCGCCGATCAATTCCAGCCGCATCAAGGGCTCTTGCAGCGCAAACAGCCGGTATTTCATTTGCAGCGGCAAGGGCAGCAACTCGCCCCAGCGGTTGGACAACCAGCTGCAGTCCTGCAGCCGCCAGGCCTTTGCCCAGTGGGGCACCGTGCTGGGCTGAGCGCTCAGTTCGGTCAACACCTCGTGCATTTGCGCGGACAAGTGCTGAAGGTCTTCCGGCACTTGAACATCAGGCTCGGGTGTGAGAGCTTGCACTTGGCCTGTCCACAAGCCGTCGCTGCGCTGCTGCGTGGACTGGATGCTGAATCGCTCCACGCCCCTGCACCAAACCATCACCAAGCCCGCTTGGGGCCGCTCGATGCGTTCGATCTGAACCCGGGTGCCCATGGTTTCAAATTGCTCCGCGGCTGCCCCCGGACGGTGCACTTCGCGGCCTTGGACCAGTGTGACCACGCCAAATCCGGTGGCCGTGCGTTCGCATTCGCCAATCATTTGCAAATAGCGCAATTCAAACAATTGCAGGGGCAGTAATGCGCCGGGAAACAGCACAGTGCCCAGCGGAAACAGGGGCAATTCCGCAAGCGGTGCGGGGGATGGGGTGGGCACGGCATTCATCTGGGTATCATCGCACGAGCAGGAGAACAGCAATGTGGTTTCAGATGGTCAGCATGGTGTTGGATGTGGTCGCGGGTTTGGTGGCGGGCACTTGCTTGTTGCGTTTTTTGATGCAGTGGCAACGCATTTCGTTTCACCAGCCTTTGGGCCGATTCGTGTTCTCCATGACCGATTGGTTGGTCATGCCGCTGCGCAAAGTCATTCCGGCTTGGACAAACTGGGATTTGTCCAGCTGGGTGGGCGCTTGGCTGGTCAAACTGGTCCAGTTTTTGTTGCTGTGGCTCATCGCCGGTGGTCGCGGGTCTTTGGGCTTGTTGCCTTTGGTCAGTTTGGTGGGCTTAGTTCAGTTGGTGGTGTCGGCTTTGAGCGCCTTGGTGCTGGTCTTGGCCATCATGTCCTGGGTCAATCCCGGCTCGCCGATGTACAGCCTCACAGTTCGTTTGTGCGACCCGTTTTTGAGGCCTTTTCAGCGTGTGGTGCCATTGATTGGCGGCATTGACTTGTCACCTCTGGCGCTGCTCTTGGTTTTGCAAATTCTGGGCATGCTGCTTTCGGGCTTTCAAATGAGCTGGCTGCACTGAAGGCTTGCGCTCTCGCCCAAACAACAAAGCCCTCACTAGGAGGGCTTTGTTTTGAGAGTCACTGATTTTGCTAGGTTTTAACTGACCGCATCCGCGGGCTGGCGCTGGAGCATGGCCAAGGTGCTGGCGATGGTTTTGCGCAATTCGCGGCGGTCGCAGATGAAGTCCACCGCGCCCTTGGTTTGCAAGAACTCAGCGCGCTGGAAACCTTCGGGCAAGGTCACACGCACGGTGCTTTCGATCACGCGGGGACCGGCAAAGCCAATCAGGGCTTTGGGTTCGGCAATCACCACGTCGCCCAAAAATGCAAAGCCTGCAGACACGCCGCCCATGGTCGGGTCGGTCAGCACACTGATGTAGGGCAGGCCTTTTTTGGCCAAGCGCGTCAAAGCGGCATTGGTCTTGGCCATTTGCATGAGCGAGAGCAAGCCTTCTTGCATGCGGGCACCGCCAGTCGCAGTGAAACAGACGAAAGGCACTTTTTGTTCGATGGCAGTCTCGACACCGCGCACAAAACGCTCTCCCACCACCGAGCCCATGGAGCCGCCCATGAAGTCGAATTCAAAGCAGGCCGCCACCAATTCGATGTTGTGCACAGCCCCACCCATGACCACCAGGGCGTCGGTTTCGCCTGTGTTGTTCATGGCTTCTTTCAGGCGCTCGGGGTATTTGCGGCTGTCTTTGAACTTCAAGGGATCCACGGGCACGACTTCTTGGCCGATTTCGTAGCGGCCTTCGCCGTCCAGGAAACCATTCAGGCGAGCACGGGCACCGATGCGCAGGTGGTGCGAGCAACCGGGGCAAACGTTCTGGTTTTCTTCCAAGTCGGTTTTGTAAAGCACCGTCTCGCAACTGGGGCACTTGACCCACAAGCCTTCAGGCACCGAGCGGCGGTCGGCCGGGTCGGTGTGTTGAATCTTGGGGGGGAGCAGTTTTTCGAGCCAACTCATGAGGAATCTCCTTCAGCGGCGAATTATCGTTGAAACGGGGCCCGCGTCTGTCACGCAGAGCAGGCCCCTGCCGCTCAGGCGTCCAGCGCTTGCCGAATGCCCGAGAGGAATTCACCCGCCACGGCATTGATGCGGTCTGCCGGAGCGGCATCGATCAGCTGGATCAGGCGCGAGCCGATCACCACCGCATCGGCCACCTTGCTGATCGCCTTGGCGGTTTCTGCGTCGCGGATGCCAAAGCCCACACCCACCGGCACGCTCACATGCTGACGGATGCGTGGCAGCATGGCTTCGACCGCGTCGGTGTCCAGCATGCCAGAGCCTGTCACGCCCTTGAGCGACACGTAGTACACGTAGCCGCTGGCGACCTGCGCCACTTGCTGCATGCGTTCGTCGGTGCTGGTGGGGGCCAGCAAAAAGATCAGGTCCATGTTGTGGGCGCGCAGCTTGGCGGCAAATTCCACGCATTCTTCGGGTGGATAGTCCACGATCAGCACGCCGTCTACACCCGCTGCCGAGGCGTCGCGGATAAAGCAGTCAGCGCCGTGTTTTTGGTCATAGCGCTCCACCGGGTTGGCGTAGCCCATCAGCACCACTGGGGTGGTGGTGTTGGTTTGGCGGAACTCGCGCACCATGGCCAACACTTGCACGGTGCCAATGCCCAGCGCCAGGGCTTTGTCGCCCGCTTTTTGGATCACCGGCCCGTCGGCAGAGGGGTCCGAAAAAGGCACCCCCAGCTCGATGATGTCGGCCCCGGCTTCGGCCATGGCGTGCATCAGGGGCACGGTGGTGGTTTTTTGGGGGAAACCTGCCGTGACATACGGGATCAGGGCTTTGCGGCTCTGGGATTTCAGGGCGGAGAGGGTGGCGTCGATGCGGCTCATGTTCTGCCCCTTATTTGACGAAATTCACGGGCTGCTCGCCACCTTTGACCGACTGGCCTTGGCAGCTGGGGCGGCAATAGAAGTCGGCGTTCGACAGGTCGGCCACCGTGCCAATGTCCTTGTCGCCACGGCCAGACAGGTTGACCAAAATGGATTGGTCCGTGCGCATGGTTTTGGCCAGTTTCATGGCGTAGGCCACGGCATGGCTTGACTCGAGCGCGGCGATGATGCCCTCGGTGCGGCACAGATAGTGGAAGGCTTCCAGTGCTTGCTTGTCGGTGATGCCCACGTATTCGGCGCGGCCAATGTCTTTGAGGAACGCATGCTCGGGGCCCACGCCGGGGTAGTCCAGGCCCGCGCTCACGCTGTGCGTCTCGGTGATTTGGCCGTTCTCGTCTTGCAAGATGTAGGTGCGGTTGCCGTGCAACACACCCGGTGTGCCCAGCTGCAGCGAGGCCGAGTGTTTGTTCGTGTCCAGGCCTTCACCTGCCGCTTCCACACCGATCAGACGGGTTTTTTCGTGTTGGATGTAGGGGTAGAAGATGCCCATGGCATTGCTGCCGCCGCCCACGCAGGCGATGACCGCATCCGGTTGTTCCTCTGCCATCTTGAGGCTTTTGAACATCTCGGGCATTTGTGTGAGGCACTCTTCGCCGATCACGCTTTGGAAGTCGCGCACCATCATGGGGTAAGGGTGCGGCCCGGCCACGGTGCCGATGATGTAGAAGGTGTTGTCCACGTTGGCCACCCAATCGCGCATGGCTTCGTTCAGTGCGTCTTTGAGGGTTTTGCTGCCGGACTCCACGGGCACCACGGTCGCGCCCAAGAGTTTCATGCGGTAAACGTTGGGGCTTTGGCGTTTGACATCTTCGGCGCCCATGTACACCACGCATTCCAGGCCGTAGCGGGCACAGATGGTGGCCGTGGCCACGCCGTGCTGACCCGCACCGGTTTCGGCAATGATGCGCGGCTTGCCCATGCGCTTGGCGAGCATGGCCTGGCCGATGGTGTTGTTGATCTTGTGTGCGCCTGTGTGGTTCAGGTCTTCGCGCTTCAAGAAAATTTGCGCACCACCCATCTCACGGCTCATGCGGGCCGCGTGGTAGACGGGGGAGGGGCGGCCCACAAAGTGCGCCAGCTCGGACTTGAATTCAGCGATGAATTCAGGGTCGTGCTGGTACTTGGCGTAAGCGTCTTTCAGCTCGTTGATAGCATGGGTCAGGGTTTCGCTGACGAAACTGCCACCATAAATGCCGAAATGGCCTTTGAGGTCGGGTTGTTGGTATTCGAACATGTTGCTGGGCTCAGTTAGGGGGGCTTGGCCGCTCGGTGCTAGCAGACGATGCAGATGCTGCAAAGGAGCCGAAACGTGCCGAGACGTGCTTTGGGGCTATTTAAAAAGAGAGGTCGTTGTCAGCGGTGCGCACCGCTTGGACAAACTGCCGCATTTTGTCGGCATCTTTCAGGCCCTTGCCTGCTTCGATGCCCGAGCTCACGTCAACGGCCAGAGACAGGCCGTGCGTGTGCAGTGCCCGAATGCCATCGCCCACGTTTGCAGGTGTGAGTCCACCAGACAAAACGAGGTGAGCATTGACGTTTGGTGGCAGGAGTGACCAATGGAATGTTTGTCCGCCGCCGCCGTATCCGTCGACATGGGCGTCGAGCAAGAGGGCGTTTGCAGCGTGGTGTTGAGCTGCAAATTCTAGCAAGTCGAAGTCATGCACCGCGGACAGGGGGATTCGCGCGGCTTTCAGGTGCGCGCGACCGGTCATGTGCGTCATGGTTTCGCAAAATTCAGGCGACTCGTCGCCGTGGAACTGCAGCAAAGCGCCCGGCACGGCCGCGCAAGCGGCCTGGATGCGTTCGGGGGTCTCGTTGACGAAGAGAAGCACGGGCGAGACAAAAGCGGGCAGCAGGCGAGCCAACTCGGCTGCGCGTTCGATGCTCACACTGCGTGGGCTGGGGGGGTAAAGCACAAAACCGATGGCGTCGGCACCCAAGGCGCAGGCGGCCATCACATCGGCCTCGCGGGTGAAGCCGCACATTTTGATGCGGGTGCGTTGCTGTGGGGCGGGGCTGATCAGCGTCATGGCAACCAATCAAAAGCAGGGGTGGTGTCGGGCAAACCCCATTCGGGGCTGTAAATGGGGCCGGCAAAGTAAAGGCCATCGGGCGAAAAAGTGGGCGCTGCGGCATCGCGGCTCTGGGCCAAAAGGACTTCGCGCATCCAGTCAGGCGACTGGGTGCCCTGGCCAATCGTGACCAGGCAGCCCATGATGTTGCGGATCATGTGGTGCAAAAAGGCATTGCCTTCGAACTCGAAGCGCCAATAGGCGCCATGCTTGGAAATGCGGATGTGCCGAAGCGTCTTGACGGGGGAAAGCGCTTGACAGCTGCTGGCCCTGAAAGACGAAAAATCGTGCTCGCCCAACAGATGCTGACGGGCTTGCTGCATCGGCTCTTCGGCCAATGGGCGGTACACCCAGCCGACACGGCCAGCCTCCAGGCTGGGGCGCACGGCGGAGTCGAGCAGCACATAGATGTAACGACGGCCCGTGGCGCTGGCGCGGCAATGGAAGGTGTCGGGCACGATTTGCGCCCACTGCACAGCAATGTCAGAAGGCAAATACCGGTTGGTGCCGCGCACCCAAGACTGCGGATCGCGGTCCAGGTCGGTGTCGAAATGCACCACTTGCATGAGGCCGTGCACGCCGGCATCGGTGCGGCCTGCACACAAGGTGCTGACACGCGGGACATCGGCAAACTTGGACAGGGCTTTTTCGAGTTTGTCTTGCACCGTTTGGCCGGTGCTTTGGCTTTGCCAACCTTGGTAGGCTGTGCCCAAGTAGCCAACACCGAGGGCGACTCTCACGTCTTCGTGCCTGCAGGTGGGTTGGCCTCGGCCGCAGCTGGCCTCTCGGGCGTTGGCGTCAGGTTCAAGTCCAGATTGGCAAACTGCGGCGGCAAGCCCGATGGCAATGGCGCGCGCTCGACCTGTATTTCCTTGCTCTGGTCTTTCATTAAAGGCACCTTCGTTTCGCGAGCGGTGGCGTTCGTGTCGTGTTGTGCAAACAAATCATCGCCATTGGATGGGCGTCGTCTGGCCAGCCACACCCAGACCCACATGCCGCCCAGCAGCGCCAAGACCCATGCCCAAATGGTGGTGCTGCCGCTGATTTTTTCCAGCAAAGAGGTGGGCTGTGATTGCGCCACGGCAAGGGGCAGGCTCGGAGTATTGGGCTGAAGTGCTGCAGGTGCAGCTGGGACCTGTTCTTTGTCGCCCATCGGTTTGATGGCCGACAAGGACTTGAGGGTGTCCAGGTTTTTTTGGAGCGCCGCCAGTTGCTCGGTTTTGTCTTGAATCTCACGTTCAACAGCCAATCTGGCTTCATCGCTGCTGGTGCTGCCAGCGTCCCGCTTGCTGAGGGTCAAGGTGTCTTGGGCGGGCAGCTGCTGAACCGGTGTGGGGCTGTCTGCGCTGAGTTTGCCGCTCATCTCGCGTGTGGCGTTCTCGGGAGCCTTGAGGGCCGATTGCGCCAAGCGCCGGGCATAGGCCACAAAGTCAACGGTTTGCGCCACCACCGTTTGCCGTGCTTCCTCGGCCGACAGTTGAGAGGCCTCTTGCGCGTTGGGCAATTGAACTTGGGCGCCTTCTCGCAGCAGGTTCACATTGCCTTCAATGAAGGCTTCGGGGTTGGCCCGCACCATGGCCAGCAGCATTTGCTCCAGCGTGACGCCGACTGGCAAGGGGCGGACAAGCAGTCGAGAGGCGGAATCGCCTGCCCGAACGGTGACGGTTTCTGGGGTGCCTTGGTTTGTTTTAACGAGCGCTGGGTTAACCGCAGTTGCCAAGGCGGTAGGCGATACCACTGGGGCGATCAAGCCATCTTCTGCCTGGGTTCGGACTGGACGGCTGGGCGAGGCACCCACGGGTGAGATCAGCAAGGTGTAGTTCATGGCCAAGCGGCCTGAGGGCCACTGGGCCTCCACGATCAGATCCATGAAGTGTTCGTTCACGGGCGTCAGACCGGTCAAGGCGATGAAAGGCTGACCATTGCCGCGAAACTCCAAGCGCGTTTGCAAGCCGTTGAGTGCCGGGTTCAACACCATTTGGGCCTGCTCAAAACTGGCCGCAGGCGCCAATTGCAACTTGAGCCTGCGCAGGTCTTCCACCTTGTATTGCGTGATTTCAATGGCCGCCCGAAGTGGCTGCCCGATGCCCGACTCCACCGAAACCTGACCCAGCGTCAAGGCCAGGGCTGACCCGCTCGCACAGGCGAGGGCCAAAGCCAACCCCAGGCGCAGGCCGGATCCGTGCTTTGTCGGTGATGGCGGGTGCATCGGGCGCAAAAGCATCAAGCGTCCAGCAAGATGCGCAGCATGCGGCGCAGCGGCTCGGCAGCGCCCCACAGCAACTGGTCACCAATGGTGAACGCGCCGACATATTCAGGGCCCATGGCCAGTTTGCGCACACGGCCCACGGGAATGGTCATGGTGCCGGTCACGGCCACAGGGGTCAAGTCCTTGATGGTGGCTTCGCGGGTGTTGGGCACCACTTTGACCCACTCGTTGTCGGCGGCGATCATGGCTTCGATGTCGGCCACAGGCACGTCTTTTTTGAGCTTGAAGGTCAGGGCCTGGCTGTGGCAACGCATCGCGCCAACGCGCACGCAGAAACCATCGACCGGAATGGCCGCAGAGTTGAAAGCCTCGCCCAGTCCCAAAATCTTGTTGGTTTCGGCCATGCCTTTCCACTCTTCCTTCGACATGCCGTTGCCCAAGTCCTTGTCGATCCAAGGGATCAGTGAGCCACCCAAGGGAACGCCAAAGTTGGCGGTCTCTGAAGCCGTCAAGGCGCGTTGCTTGGCGACCACCATGCGGTCGATTTCCAGGATGGCGCTCTTGGGGTCGTCCAGCAAGGCTTTGACTTCGGCGTTCAGCGTGCCGTATTGGGTCAACAACTCGCGCATGTGCTGCGCGCCGCCGCCCGAAGCCGCCTGGTAAGTCTGGGTGCTCATCCACTCCACCAGACCGGCTTTGTACAAAGCGCCCACGCCCATCAACATGCACGAAACGGTGCAGTTGCCGCCCACCCAGTTCTTGCCGCCGTGCGCCAGTGCGTTCTTGATCACGGGCATGTTGACCGGATCGAGGATGATCACGGCGTCTTTTTCCATGCGCAGGGTCGAGGCCGCGTCGATCCAGTGGCCGTTCCAGCCCGCAGCGCGCAGCTTGGGGAAGACTTCAGAGGTGTAGTCGCCCCCTTGGGCGGTGATGATGATCTCGCAACGCTTGAGCTGCTCGATGTCGAAGGCGTCTTGCAGCGTGGTTTCGTTCTTGGCCATCGAGGGGGCTTTGCCACCCGCGTTCGATGTGGAGAAGAACAATGGCTCGATCAGGTCAAAGTCTTTTTCCTGAATCATGCGGTCCATCAGAACCGAGCCGACCATGCCGCGCCAGCCGACCAAACCTACTAACTTGCTCATTTCAACGCCCTTTCAGTTTTTAAAACAGTGTCAGACCAGACTGTTTGCCCGGCTCGTCTGGCCGGGGGGCGCACGACGAACCAGACTGGATCAGCCCTTAATGGTCGTCGTTTTTGTGGAAGTCACACGCGCACCAGCAGCCACCCAAGCGGTGTTTGAAGGTTTCCAAGAGGACATGCAGGTGTGAAACATAGATGAATATTGTAGCGGATGGCCTTGTCTGGACCCGAGGGCACGGCAGCTGGCCTGCGCGTAAACCCTTTGCTTTTGAGGCTTCGATGTTGTCTATACTTTTTAAAAGGAAGTACGCATGAATGCACAACAATTGATTTTGAGCCTGGTGCTGGCGACCATGGTGTTTTCGGTCTCGCTGGAACTGCGGATCGAGGATTTCCGGCGAGTCGCCCAAAGCCCTCGCGCGGTGGTGTGTGGGCTGATCCCCCAGTTCATCTTGCTGCCCGTGGGCACTTGGCTCGCCACGCTGGTGCTGGACTTGCCTGCCAACATCGAGGCGGCCATGATTTTGGTGGCGGCCTGCCCGGGCGGGAGCCTGAGCAACGTGATCACCCACATGGGGCGCGGCAACACGGCGCTGTCGGTCAGCATCTCTGCGGTGGCCAGCGTGATCGCGCTGTTTGCCACCCCCTTCAACTTCAGCTGGATGATCGCGGCCAACCCCGAAACCGCGTCTTGGTTGCGCCAGCTGTCGATCGACCCGTCGGGCATCTGGCTGAGTCTGGTGGCGCTGCTCGGCATTCCGCTGGCGCTGGGTTTGGTCTTTTCGCACCGCCTGCCTGCACTCACACAACGCATCCGCAAGCCGCTGGGCAACTTTGCCGTGGCCGCGCTGATCTTGTTCATCGTGGCGGGCCTGATCAAGGAGCGTCAATTGCTGACCCTGGGCCTCTTGCCCACCTTGTTGATCGTGGTGCTGCACAACGCCAGCGGCTTGTTTTTGGGCTGGGCCACCAGCATGGCCATGGGCATGAGCGCTCGCGACCGCCGGGCCATCATGATCGAAGGCGGCATGCAGAACTCCGGTCTGGCGCTGGGCATCATCGCGGTACAGTTTGGAAGTGACTTAGGGATGGTCACACTGGCCAGTCTGTGGGGCATTTGGCACATCGTGAGCGGCCTGGGATTGGCTATTTATTGGAAGAAAAAAGATGCTCGATTGGTTGGTTAAAAACGGCACCGTCGTTGACGGTACTGGCGCACCAGCGCGTGTGGCCGATGTGGGCGTGCGCGGCGGCCGCATTGTGGCGGTGGGCCAGGTGGACGAGCCTGCCCGGCAAACGCTGGATGCAACAGGTTTGTGGATCACCCCCGGCTTTGTGGACATCCACACCCACTACGACGGACAAGTCACTTGGGACGAAAGCTTCACACCCAGCATCTACCATGGCGTGACCACGCTGGTCATGGGCAACTGCGGCGTGGGCTTTGCCCCCAAACGCCCAGGGCATGAGGACGACCTGGTCAAGCTGATGGAAGGCGTGGAGGACATTCCGGGTGCGGCGCTGCACGAAGGCATCCGCTGGAACTGGGAAAGTTTTCCGCAGTACATGGACGCGCTGGCGGCCACGCCGCGCAGCTTGGACTACTTGGTGCAGGTGCCGCACGACCCCTTGCGCATGTTCGTGATGGGCGAGCGGGCGCTGGCCCACGAGAAGGCCACGGCCCAAGACATTCAGGCCATGCAAGCCTTGCTGCGCGAAGCCCTGCAGGCAGGCGCCGCCGGCTTCAGCACAGGGCGCAGCGACAACCACCGCACGTCCGAGGGCAAGGACACGCCTGCAGCCAACGCAGGCCAAGAAGAGCTGACCGGGTTGGCGCAAGCTTTTGAAGGCCTGAGGCACGGCGTGGTGCAGATCGTGAGCGACTTCAACTTGATGAACGGCCCAGACCCCTTCGACGCCGAGTTCGATTGTGTGGAGGCACTGGCGCGGGCCAGCGGCAAGCCAGTGTCCATGACCTGGCTGCAGCGTGACCCCGGTGGAGAGCAGTACCTGAAGATCCAAGAGCGGGTCGAAGCTGCGGTGAAGGCAGGCCTGCCTTTGTACATGCAGACCGCTGTTCGCGGCATCGGTGTGCTCAATGGCTTGGATGCCAGCTTTCACCCTTTCATGGGTTTTCCGTCTTACAAAGAGGTGGCGCATTTGCCGCTGGCACAACGCGCCGAAGCCTTGCGCGACCCCGCCCGCAAGGCCCGCATCCTGTCTGAAAAGTCCGAGCGCCTGGCCGGGGACGGCAGCGCGATCCCGCCGTTGGTGGACATTTTGCTGGCCAAGATCGACCTCATCAGCGGACGCATGTTTGCACTCGAAGACACGCTCAATTACGAGCCTTCGGTCATGCAGAGCTTTTTGGTGCGCGCCAAGCAGGCGGGTGTCTCGCCTTTGGCGGTGATTTATGACCACCTGTGCGCGGGCAACGGCGAAGGCCTGATCTATTTCCCGATCTTCAACTACAACGAGGGATCGCTCGATGCCGTGCGCCGCATGCTGGATCACCCGCGTGCGCTCAGCAGCCTGAGCGACGCGGGCGCGCATGTGGGCACGGTGTGTGATGCCAGTTTCACTACCTTCATGCTCACGCATTGGGTGCGCGACCGCGGACGTAAATCCATAGCGCTGGAGACGGCGGTGGAAATGCTCACGAGCCGCAATGCCCGTTATTTGGGCTTGTCAGACCGGGGCGTGATCGCCGAGGGCATGCGTGCCGATCTGAACGCCATCGACCCGGCCCGCCTGAGTGTGGGCTTGCCCCGCTTGGTGCGCGACTTGCCCGCAGGTGGCAAGCGCTTTGTGCAAAAGGCCGAGGGCTATGTCGCCACTTGGGTGGCAGGCGAGCAGGTGCAACGTGAAGGCGAGATCACCGAAGCCCGCCCCGGGCGGCTGGTGCGCATGGGGCAAGACTGACACGCTGCATTTTTGGCATAAAAAAAGCCCGGTCACCTTCGCAGGTGCCGGGCTTTGTTTCTTGAGGTGTGATCAGCCGAGGGCTTTGACTACCGCGTCACCCATTTCGCGGGTGCCGACTTTGGTGGTGCCTTCGCTCCAGATGTCGCCTGTGCGCAGGCCTTGGGCCAGCACTTTTTGCACAGCCGCTTCGATGCGCTCAGCGGCTTCGCCTTGGTTCAGGCTGAAACGAAGCATCATGGCCGCACTCAGGATGGTGGCCAGTGGGTTGGCCACGCCTTTGCCCGCGATGTCGGGGGCACTGCCGTGGCTGGGTTCGTACAGGCCCTGGTTCTTCGTGTTCAAGCTGGCCGAGGGCAGCATGCCAATCGACCCTGTGAGCATCGAGGCTTCATCGCTCAAGATGTCGCCGAACATGTTGCCGGTGACCACCACGTCAAAACGCTTGGGTTCCTTGACCAGCTGCATGGCTGCGTTGTCCACGTACATGTGGTCCAAGGCAATGTCGGGGTACTCTTTGCCGACTGCAGTGACCACGTCTTTCCAGAACTGGAAGGTCTCGAGCACGTTGGCTTTGTCCACGCTGGTCACACGGCCCTCTTTGCCAGCGGCTTTGCGCTTGCGGGCCGCCTGGAAGGCCACATGGGCAATCCGCTCGATCTCGGGTTTGGAGTAACGCATGGTGTCGAAGGCTTCTTCGGCACCTGGGAAGTGGCCATCGGTCGCAATGCGGCGGCCGCGCGGCTGGCCGAAGTAAATGTCACCGGTCAGCTCGCGGATGATCAGGATGTCCAAACCCGCGATCAATTCGGGCTTGAGGCTGGATGCACCCACCAGTTGCTCGTAGCAAATGGCGGGACGGAAGTTGGCAAACAGGCCCATGTTTTTGCGCAGACCCAAAATCGCTTGCTCGGGGCGTAGGGGGCGATCGAGGGTGTCGTACTTCCAGTCGCCCACCGCGCCAAACAGCACGGCATCACTGTCCATCGCCAGCTTGAGCGTGGCTTCGGGCAGGGGGTGGCCAAAGGCGTCATAAGCCGCGCCGCCAACCAAGGCGGTTTCCATCTCGAACTTCAGGTCGAGCGTGTTCAGAACTTTGACGGCTTCGGCGACGATTTCGGTGCCGATGCCATCACCGGGGAGGACTGCGATTTTCATGGGGGTTCCTGTGGTCTTGTTATGCGTTGACAGCGGTGTGCGCCAGCCAGGGCTTGGTGGCCAGGCGTTCCGCTTCATAAGCCTTGATCTTGTCGGCGTGCCGCAAAGTCAGGCCAATGTCGTCCAGACCGTTGAGCAAGCAGTACTTGCGGAAGGCCTGCACTTCGAACGGGGTCTCTTCGCCTTGAGGGCGCACCACCACTTGGCGCTCCAAGTCCACCGTGAGCTCGTAGCCTGGGAATGCCGCCACTTCGTCAAACAACTTGGCCACCACAGCTTCGGGCAGCACGATGGGCAGCAAGCCGTTTTTGAAGCAGTTGTTGAAGAAGATGTCGGCAAAGCTGGGTGCGATCACGCAGCGAAAGCCGTATTGGTCGATGGCCCAGGGCGCGTGTTCACGCGAAGAACCGCAGCCAAAGTTCTTGCGGGCCAACAAGACGCTCGCGCCTTGGTAGCGCGGCTGGTTCAGCACGAAGTCCGGATTGGGCTTGCGGCTGGCCGGGTCCTGGCCGGGAAAGCCCACGTCCAAGTAGCGCCATTCGTCGAACAGGTTGGGGCCAAAGCCGGTTTTTCGGATCGACTTGAGGAACTGCTTGGGAATGATGGCGTCGGTGTCCACGTTGGCGCGGTCCATCGGGGCCACCAGGCCTTTGAGGAGGGTGAATTTCTGCATGGTGTGATTCCTCGAACGCTTCAGGCGAATTTGCGGATGTCGACAAAGTGGCCGTGCACAGCAGCCGCAGCGGCCATGGCTGGGCTGACCAAGTGGGTGCGGCCGCCCGCGCCTTGACGGCCTTCGAAGTTGCGGTTGGACGTCGATGCGCAGCGCTCGCCGGGTTCCAGGCGGTCGGCGTTCATGGCCAGGCACATGGAGCAACCGGGTTCACGCCACTCAAAACCTGCGGCCTTGAAAATTTCGTGAAGGCCTTCGCGTTCGGCTTGCTCTTTCACCAAGCCAGAGCCAGGCACCACCATGGCCAGCTTGACGTTCTTGGCGACTTTTTGGCCGAGTTTTTTGACCACAGCTGCGGCTTCGCGCATGTCTTCGATGCGGCTGTTGGTGCACGAACCGATGAAGACCTTGTCGATGGTGATGTCTGACAAAGCTTTGCCCGGCTGCAGGCCCATGTAAGTCAGTGCGCGCTCAATGGCGTCGCGCTTGACATCGTCTTTTTCTTTGTCGGGGTCAGGCGTGTGGCCGTCGATGCCCAGCACCATCTCGGGCGAAGTGCCCCAGGTGACTTGGGGCACGATGGTGCTGGCGTCCAGCTCGACCACTGCGTCAAAGTGCGCGCCGGGGTCGGACTGCAGGGTCTTCCAGTACGCCACGGCGTGGTCCCACTCCACACCCGTGGGCGAGAGCAAACGGCCTTTGACGTACTCGATGGTTTTTTCGTCCACCGCCACGAGGCCAGCGCGTGCGCCGCCTTCGATGGCCATGTTGCAGACCGTCATCCGGCCTTCCATGCTGAGTGCCCGGATGGCCGAACCTGCAAATTCAATGGTGTAGCCGGTGCCGCCCGCGGTGCCGATCTTGCCGATGATAGCCAGCACGATGTCTTTGCCCGTGAGGCCTTTGGCCAGCGTGCCTTCGACCTTGATGAGCATGTTCTTGGCTTTTTTGGCCAAGAGGGTTTGTGTGGCCATGACGTGTTCGACTTCGGAGGTGCCGATGCCGTGGGCCAGTGCGCCAAAAGCGCCGTGGGTGGAGGTGTGGCTGTCGCCGCAAACCACGGTCATGCCGGGCAGGGTGGCGCCGTTTTCAGGGCCAATGACGTGCACGATGCCCTGGCGCTTGGACAAGAAGGGGAAGAATGCGGCCGAGCCGGATTCCTTCATGTTGGCGTCCAGCGTGGTGATTTGCTCTTTGCTGATCGGGTCGGTGATGCCGTCGTAGCCCAACTCCCAGCCGGTGGTGGGCGTGTTGTGGTCGGCTGTGGCCACGATAGAGCTGACGCGCCAAACTTTGCGGCCGGCTTGGCGCAGGCCCTCAAAGGCTTGCGGGCTGGTGACTTCGTGCACCAGGTGACGGTCGATGTACAGGACGGAGGTGCCGTCTTCTTCGGTGTGGACGACGTGTTCGTCCCAGATTTTGTCGTAGAGCGTGCGTGCCATGGGGTTTCCTTGCTGTGCAGCCTGCCATTTTATGCGGATAGGCGGCCTTCATTGGGCCTTCTGCCATGGCGTTTTGGTCGCTGCGGTGACTTGAGCGGCCGGGGCCCGGGGCTGCCAGGCCTCATCAGTCGCTTCGCGCCAGCAAATCGGCCTGACAGCCCCGGGCCCCAACCGCTCAAGTGCTGGTTTTTCTCATGAAAAAGCCCGCACAAGGCGGGCTTTCGGGGTTCGGTTGAAAACCGATCAACGCTGCACGTCGCGGCGTGGGGAGCCGGTGAACAGCTGACGTGGGCGGCCGATTTTGTACTCGGGGTCGCTGATCATTTCGTTCAACTGTGCGATCCAGCCGACAGTGCGGGCCAGGGCGAACACACCGGTGAACAGGTTCACTGGAATGCCGATGGCGCGTTGCACGATGCCAGAGTAGAAGTCCACGTTGGGGTAGAGCTTGCGGCTGACGAAGTAGTCGTCTTCCAAGGCGATTTTTTCCAAGGCTTTGGCCAACTTGAACAGCGGGTCGTTTTCCAGGCCCAGTTCTTTCAGCACTTCGTCGCAAGTTTCTTGCATCAACTTGGCGCGGGGGTCGTAGTTTTTGTAAACGCGGTGACCGAAGCCCATGAGCTTGACGCCGGAGTTCTTGTCTTTGACCTTTTCCATGAACTCGCCCACTTTGGAGATGCCACCCATTTTTTGGATGTCTTCCAGCATGTTCAGGCAAGCTTCGTTGGCGCCACCGTGGGCAGGGCCCCACAAGCAAGCGACGCCCGCAGCGATGGCCGCAAACGGATTGGTGCCAGACGAGCCGCACAGACGCACAGTCGACGTGGAAGCGTTTTGCTCGTGGTCTGCGTGCAGGGTGAAGATGCGGTCCATGGCGCGCTCGAGCACAGGGTTGACCACATACTCTTCGCAAGGGGTACCAAACATCATGCGCAAGAAGTTACCTGCATAGCTCAGGTTGTTCTGGGGGTACATGTAGGGCTGGCCCACGCCGTACTTGTAAGCCATCGACACCAGGGTAGGCATTTTGGCGATCAGGCGGATCGCTGCAATGTGGCGGTGCTCTGGGTTGTTGATGTCGGTGCTGTCATGGTAGAAGGCCGACAAAGCGCCAATCAGACCGGTCAAAACGGCCATGGGGTGGGCATCGCGGCGGAAACCTCGCAGGAAGAACTGCAACTGCTCATTCACCATGGTGTGGTTGTTCACCAACTTGTGAAAGTCTTTGCTTTGCTGGCCGACAGGCAATTCACCGTTCAACAACAAATAGCAGGTGTCCAAATAGTCAACCTTGTTGGCCAGTTGTTCGATGGGGTAACCACGGTACAACAGCTCGCCTTTGTCGCCATCGATGTAGGTGATGGCCGACTGGCATGAGGCCGTCGACAGGAAGCCCGGGTCGTAAGTGAACATGCCGCTTTGGCCGTACAGCTTGCGGATGTCAATGACGTCAGGACCGATGTTGCCGGAGTAGACGGGCATCTCGATGCTGGGGCTGCCGTTGGAGAACGACAGGGTGGCTTTGTTATCGGCGAGTTTCATGGTGGGTTTCCTCAAAAATTCAGGGGGTTGAACCTGTTCGGTTCACGCTCTCAACATGTCCAGGACTTCACACACCTCTTCGGTGCTGATCTCAGGCTGTAGTTCCTTACGACGCAACAGCAAGTCCATGAGATCGTTGTCTGACAAGTCCATCAGCACGTACATGCCCCGGGCTTGACCAACCGACAAACTTGCAGCATGACGGTTGAAAAAGCGCTCAATGAACAAATCATTTTCGAGCAGGCCTCGACGGCTGCGCCAGCGCAGCTTGCTGAGTGACCGTTCGCTCAAAGGCGCTTGGCGGTCAGCGCCAACCAGTGACGCGTCTTCCAGGATGGGCGTTACGGTCATTAGACTGCGCGGCGAACCATCATCTCTTTGATTTTACCGATGGCTTTGGTGGGGTTCAGACCCTTAGGGCAAACATCGACGCAATTCATGATGGTATGGCAGCGGAACAAACGGTAGGGGTCTTCCAAGTTGTCTAGGCGCTCGGCTGTGGCTTCGTCACGGCTGTCGGCGATGAAGCGGTAAGCCTGCAGCAAACCAGCTGGGCCCACGAACTTGTCGGGGTTCCACCAAAAGCTGGGGCAGCTGGTCGAGCAGCTGGCGCACAAAATGCACTCGTACAAACCGTTCAGCTCGTCACGCTCTTCCGGGCTTTGCAGGCGCTCGGTCTCAGGCGGAATGGTGCTGTTGATCAGGTAGGGCTTGATCGAGTGGTATTGCTTGAAAAACTGGGTCATGTCCACGATCACGTCGCGGATCACGGGCAGGCCGGGCAGGGGCTTCAGAACAATGGTGCCGGGCAGGGTGTTCATGTTGGTCAAACATGCCAGACCGTTTTTGCCGTTGATGTTCATCGCGTCCGAACCGCAGACGCCTTCGCGGCAAGAGCGGCGGAAGGAAATGGAGGGGTCCACGGCCTTGAGCTTCATCAGGGCGTCGAGCAACATGCGTTCATTGCCGTCCAGCTCCACCTGGATGGTTTGC
Organism: Limnohabitans sp. 15K; assembly: GCF_002778285.1. Lineage (GTDB taxonomy): Bacteria > Pseudomonadota > Gammaproteobacteria > Burkholderiales > Burkholderiaceae_C > Limnohabitans_A. The sequence continues at coordinate 669,061 of NZ_NESM01000001.1, read as the reverse complement.
ATGTAGGGCTTGGCGTCCTTGTCTGGGTCGTAGCGGTAGATTTGGAAAGTGCGTAGGGTCATGAAAGAACTCCTGGTGTATTCGGGGGGTGGACCGCCACTGGGTGTGGGCGGTCCAGGCAATCTTTAGAAGGTACGGACCTTGGGTGGCACAGAGTCCACCGTGAGGGGCTTGAGCTTGACCGGCTTGTAAGTCAAGCTGTTGTCGGCGCTGTGCCACAGGGTGTGTTTCATCCAGTTGGCATCGTCGCGTCCCAGTGGCGCGACGGCGTCGTCTACTGGACGCTCATAGTCGCTCACGGTGTGGGCGCCACGGCATTCGCGGCGGGCAGCAGCCGACACCATGGTGGACTGTGCAGCTTCGATCAAGTTTTCCACTTCCAGGGCTTCGATGCGGGCTGTGTTGAACACTTTGGAAGTGTCCTTCAGGCCGATCGCATTGACGCGTTCACGGATCGCAGCGATCTTTTGGACGCCTTCATCCATGGCGGCTTGAGTGCGGAACACGCCAGCGTGCAACTGCATGGTGGCGCGCATGTCGTTGGCCACGTCTTGGGCATATTCACCGCCACGGCCTTCGAGCTTGTTCAAGCGCTCGAGTGTTTGGTCTGTGGCATCGGCTGGCAGGTCTTTGTGCGACTTGGTTTTGGAGGCGAAGTCGACAATGTGGTTGCCTGCGGCGCGGCCGAACACCAAGAGGTCGAGCAGCGAGTTGGTGCCCAGGCGGTTGGCGCCGTGCACTGACACGCAAGAGCATTCGCCCACAGCGTAGAGGCCATTGACCACCGCATTGTGGTCGGTGGCGGTTTGGGTCACCACCTGGCCGTTGATGTTGGTGGGGATGCCACCCATCTGGTAGTGGATGGTGGGCACCACCGGGATGGGCTCTTTGGTGATGTCGACGTTGGCGAAGTTGACGCCGATTTCGTACACCGAGGGCAGACGCTTGTGGATCGTGTCGGCACCCAAGTGGTCCAACTTGAGCATGACGTAGTCTTTGTTGGGTCCGCAGCCACGGCCTTCCTTGATTTCTTGGTCCATGCAGCGGGACACGAAGTCACGCGGTGCCAAGTCTTTCAAGGTGGGCGCATAGCGCTCCATGAAGCGCTCGCCATTGCTGTTGAGCAAGATCGCGCCTTCGCCGCGGCAGCCTTCAGTCAACAACACGCCAGCACCGGCCACGCCGGTGGGGTGGAATTGCCAGAACTCCATGTCTTCCAATGGAATGCCTGCACGCGCTGCCATGCCCAGGCCGTCACCGGTGTTGATGAAAGCGTTGGTGGAAGCGGCATAAATGCGGCCTGCACCACCGGTGGCCATCAAAACGGTTTTAGCGTGCAAGACGTGCAGATCGCCGGTTTCCATTTCGAGAGCGGTCACACCGACCACGTCGCCTTCGGCATCGCGGATCAGGTCCAGGGCCATCCACTCGACGAAGAAGCTGGTTTTGGCGGCGACGTTTTGCTGGTACAGGGTGTGCAGCATGGCGTGACCGGTACGGTCAGCGGCAGCGCAAGCACGTTGCACCGGCTTTTCACCGTAGTTGGCGGTGTGGCCGCCAAATGGGCGCTGGTAAATCGTGCCATCGGGGTTGCGGTCGAAAGGCATGCCCATGTGCTCCAGGTCGTAAACGACCTTGGGCGCTTCGCGGCACATGAATTCGATGGCATCTTGGTCGCCGAGCCAGTCGGAGCCCTTGATGGTGTCGTAGAAGTGGTAGTGCCAGTTGTCGTCGGACATGTTGCCCAGCGAAGCACCGATGCCGCCTTGGGCAGCCACGGTGTGCGAACGGGTAGGGAACACTTTGGACAGCACGGCGACATTGAGGCCTGCGCGGGCCAGCTGCAGCGAGGCACGCATGCCCGAACCACCGGCGCCGATGATCACGACATCAAACTTGCGGGTGGTGATTTTGTCTTTGGTATAGCTCATGGTTTATCTTGGTAGGTAGGGGTTCAGCGCAATGACAAGCGGTGATGGACGACTCAAAGGCGCCACAGTGCTTGAACAGACCAGCCAGCACAGCCGATCAGCCAAACGAGGGTGAAAACATGCAAAACCAGGCGCACGGCCAGGGGCTTGACGTAGTCCATCCAAATGTCACGCATGCCCACCCAGACGTGGTACAGCAAGGAAATGATCACGCAGAAGGTCAAGACCTTCATCCATTGAGAGGCAAAAATGCCAGCCCATTCTTCGTAACCGATCGGGCCCGAGGTGAAGATCACTTGAATCAGCAAGATCACGGTGAAGAGGGCCATCAAGGAGGCCGTCACGCGCTGGGCAAGCCAGTCACGAAAGCCGTAGCCAGCACCGGTGACGATGCGTTTGGAGCCGTAATTCACGGACATAGTGGGGTTTCCTTTTTGTTGTTTTGGGGCAGATCAGTACAAACCGAACATCTTGGCGCCCAAGACGGCCGTCAGGCCAATGCTCAGAACCAATGTGACGATGGCCGAAGATTTGCCGAACTCTTTGGTCACGGCGTGGAACATGTCCATGTACAAATGGCGAAGACCTGCAATGAAGTGGTGCAAGTAAGCCCAGATCAGGGCCAGTGCGACCAATTTCATGAACCAGCCTGGCACAAAGCCCATGCCAATGTTGAAAGCGGCCGAGAGCTTGGCAAACGAAATTTCGGAGGTGATCGAGCTGTCAAACATCCAAATGATGAGTGGCATCAACAAAAACATGAGGAAACCACTGATGCGGTGAAGAATCGACACAATGCCTGCCACCGGAAGGCGGTAGCTCGGCAAATCTTTCAAGGCGTTGATGTTGCGGAATTCAGGCCGCTTGCGCGCGAGTTCGGTCATGAGGGTACTTTCTGGATTAACGCGTAGAAGTTGCAGGTGTTAAACGTGGGTGATTCTATTGCAACGCAGCAAACTGACAGGAGCATTGCACACGAACGTGACAGGGTGATTTTTCGAGCTGAAATGTCTCAACTCAGGGCGTTTCGGTAGTGGTGGTGCTCTGTGCTGTAAATGCCTCGGCGCAGCTCCATCGGTGTGTCGTTGTAGGTATAGGCAATGCGCTCGACGCTGAGCAAAGGCGTGTTAGGGCTGACTTTCAGCAACTGGCTTTGTGTTTCGTCGGGGAGCAGAGCACGGATTTTTTCATCAGCGCGAACCATGCGCACGCCAAATTCGGTTTCAAATAAGGCGTACATCGGGCCGTGGTAATCGGCCAGTCGCTCAGCGGTCAGCCCTTTGAAAGGCGCTGCGGGCAACCACAAGTCTTCCAAAATGGTGGGATTGCCGCCAAAAGAAAGCACACGTCGGACTTGCAGCACGGCGTCGCCAGTGCGCAAAGCCAATGCTCTGGCGATTTCGGCTGTGGCGCGGGACCGTTTGCAGTCCACAATTTCACGTTGGGCAGGCCCTTCTGAGTCCAAATCGCCTCTGTCCGGTACCAGTTTCAAGAAACGGTACTGCACATGGTCTTCAGAATGGGTGGCCACAAAAGTGCCTTTTCCTTGCCTGCGCACCAGCAAGTGGTCGCTCGCCAACTCGTCAATGGCTTTACGGACCGTGCCTTGGCTGACCCTGTAGCGGGCGGCCAACTCCATCTCGCTGGGGATGGATTCACCGGGTTTCCATTCCCCAGATTGCAGGTTTTGCAAAATCAGCCCTTTGATTTGCTGGTACAGCGGGCTGAAAGCAGGGGTTGGCACAGCTGCAGCTTCTGCTGCTGCGCTGGCGTCGGCCGATGAGGAGGTGTTGTTCATGAAAAAGGGAGAACGCGCGGGTCGTCAAGTGCCGCATCATATCTTATATAAGACATAAGACAAATTGACGATTGAAGGTTTTCGCGGGTACACTTGCGGGTTGTTTGCGCATGTTTTTCGCTCAATCAGGGGCGTCAAGCGTGGGTCCGTTTTAATGGACAAGCCTCGCGATGAATTTGTCTGTTGTGGGCTGCAACCCTTCTTTTCAACCTTCTGGAGTTATCCACCATGAGCAAAAAGCCCGTCCGCGTTGCCGTTACCGGCGCAGCAGGTCAAATCGGTTACGCATTGTTGTTCCGCATCGCCTCTGGGGAAATGCTGGGCAAAGACCAGCCCGTCATCCTGCAATTGCTCGAAGTGCCTGTCGAAGGCCCGCAAAAAGCGCTCAAGGGCGTGATGATGGAACTCGAAGACTGCGCTTTCCCATTGCTGGTGGGTATGGAAGCCCATGGCGACCCCATGACGGCATTCAAAGACGTCGACTACGCTTTGTTGGTCGGCTCTCGTCCACGCGGCCCTGGCATGGAGCGCGCTGAATTGCTCGCCATCAACGGCGCCATCTTCACAGCGCAAGGCAAGGCCCTCAATGCCGTGGCTTCGCGCGACGTCAAAGTGCTGGTGGTGGGCAACCCCGCCAACACCAACGCTTACATCGCCATGAAGGCCGCCCCAGATCTGAAGCCAGGCAACTTCACTGCCATGCTGCGTTTGGACCACAACCGCGCTGCGTCACAAATCGCTGCCAAGACCGGCAAAGCCGTGGCCGACATTGAGAAATTGTGCGTGTGGGGCAACCACTCGCCAACGATGTACGCCGATTACCGTTTCGCCACCATCCAAGGCGAGTCGGTCAAGGCCATGATCAACGACCAAGAGTGGAATGCCAACGTGTTCTTGCCCACTGTGGGCAAGCGCGGTGCCGCCATCATCGAAGCGCGTGGTTTGTCTTCTGCAGCTTCGGCTGCCAACGCTGCCATCGACCACATGCGCGATTGGGCCTTGGGCACCAACGGCAAGTGGGTGACCATGGGTATCCCATCACAAGGCTGGTACGGCATTCCTAAAGACGTCATGTTTGGCTTCCCCGTGACCTGCGAAAACGGCCAATACAAAGTGGTCGAAGGTTTGGAAATCGACGCGTTCAGCCAAGGCTGCATCGACAAAACTCTGAAAGAGTTGACCGACGAGCAAGCTGGCGTTGCCCACTTGATCTGATTCTCAGCAGAGAACGAGAGTGAGCCATCCGCGCGACGTACTGTTGGGTTCGCAAGCAGGCAGCTTTCAGCTGCCCGTTTGTGACCATTACAGCGGTGTCGAAGCGCGGATGCGCAAAAGCTTGCAGCTGCAAGCTGAAATGACGCAAGAGTTTGGAACCTGCGTCTTTGATGTGACCCTGGATTGTGAAGACGGTGCCCCCGTGGGCGGCGAGGCAGAGCATGCCGCGCTGGTCACCGAGTTGGCATTGGGTGCTGCACCCGAGGCCCGCGTGGCCGTGCGTGTGCACCCCGTGGATCACCCCAGTTTTCAAGCCGACATGGCCACCATTGGTGCACAAGCTGCCCACCGGTTGACGCACATCATGGTGCCCAAGGTCGAGTCAGTGGCCGATGTGCAACGGGCCGAGCAAGCCTTGGTTCAAGCCGGTGCCAAAGATTTGGCGTTGCATGTGTTGATCGAGTCGCCCGCTGCGGTCCACCGCGCGTTTGAGATTGCTGCGCACCCGCGAGTCCAATCCATGAGTTTTGGGCTGATGGACTTTGTCTCGGCCCACGGCGGTGCCATTCCTGCCCAAGGTATGTCTGGCCAAGGCCAGTTCACCCATCCCTTGGTGCTGCGTGCCAAGCTCGAGATTGCCAGCGCGTGCCATGCCCACGGCAAAGTGCCCTCGCACTGCGTGGTGACCGAATTCAAGAACACCGATGCCATCCGCACTGCGGCACAAAAAGCGGCCCGCGAGCTCGGTTACACCCGCATGTGGAGCATCCACCCCGATCAGATTCGCCCCATTCTGGAAGCCATGGCGCCCAGCGAAGCCCAAATTGACCAAGCCAGCGAGATCATTTTGGCCGCGCAGGCAGCCCAATGGGCACCGATCAGCCATGGGGGCCAATTGCACGACAGGGCCAGTTACCGTTTCTTCTGGCAACTGATTGAAAGGGCACACCAAACCGGTCGCCGTTTGCCTGAAGAAGTGCAGTCGTTTTTTGCCGTCATCGGTCATTCAATCGGCCATCCAACCAGGCGTGCAACGTGATGACACTCTTGCATTCGATGGGCCGTGGCACGCCATCCCACCTTTTTCTTCAAGCCCTTTGCACCGCGCTTTTGTTTTTCACGGTGCCAGCTTGGTCGCAATCGCCCGCTAAGCCCTCTGCGGCCCCTGCTGCCAAGACCCAGCCCCCGCCTGCCAAAAACACCAAGGCCAAGAAAAATGCTCGCCAAGCGGAGCCTGACACCTTGATGGGCCCCGACGAACTGGCCATCGCTGAGCGTGTTCACAAAGGCCAATTGCCTTGTGAAATGGGCACCACTGTGCGATTGGAAGCCGATGCTGCGCAACCCGGTTATTTCTATTTGCATGGCAAAGGCTTCCGTTACCGCATGCACCCTGTTGCCACCAGCACAGGGGCGATCCGTTTGGAAGACCGCAAAGCGGGCACCGTTTGGTTGCAGCTGGCCAATAAATCCATGTTGATGGACCAGAACAAAGGCCGTCGCATGGCCGATGAATGTGCAAATGCCGAGCAATTGGCCTTTGCTGAAAACATGAAATCCAACCCCCCGCCCAGCCTGATCGACACGACAGGCATGGGGCGATAAATCTTGAAACCTTGACTGACAGGAGAAAAAACCATGTTGAAAGCCTACCGTGAACATGCTGCCGAACGCGCAGCGCTGGGTATCCCACCCTTGCCTTTGGATGCCAAGCAAACGGCTGCATTGATCGAGCTGATCAAATCGCCCCCTGCTGGCGAAGAATCGTTTTTGATGGACTTGATGACTTACCGCGTCCCACCAGGCGTGGACGATGCAGCCAAAGTCAAAGCCTCTTTCTTGGCGGCTGTGGCGCACGGCGAAATCAAAGTGGGCTTGATCTCTAAGTCCAAAGCCACTGAATTGCTGGGCACCATGGTGGGCGGCTACAACGTGCACCCCCTGATCGAATTGCTCGACGACGCCGAAGTGGCCGCTGTGTCCGCTGAAGCCTTGAAGAAAACTTTGTTGATGTTCGACTTCTTCAACGATGTCGCTGAAAAAGCCAAGGCCGGCAACGCCAAAGCCAAAGAAGTCATGCAAAGCTGGGCCGATGCCGAGTGGTTCACGGTCCGTCCTGAAGTCGAGAAAAAAATCACCATCACCGTGTTCAAGGTGCCCGGTGAGACCAACACCGACGACCTGTCGCCCGCGCCTGACGCCTGGAGCCGTCCAGACATCCCCTTGCACTACTTGGCGATGCTCAAAAATACCCGCGAAGGCGCACCTTTCAAACCTGAAGAAGACGGTAAGCGTGGCCCTATGGCCATGATCGAAGAGCTGAAGAAAAAAGGCCATTTGGTCTCTTACGTCGGCGACGTGGTGGGCACAGGTTCCTCACGCAAGTCGGCCACCAACAGCATCATCTGGGGCTTCGGTGAAGACATTCCCTTTGTGCCCAACAAGCGTTTCGGTGGCGTGACCTTGGGCGGCAAGATCGCCCCCATCTTCTTCAACACCCAAGAAGACTCTGGCGCTTTGCCCATCGAAGCGGACGTGACCGCCCTGAACATGGGCGATGTGGTGGACGTGTTGCCCTACGAAGGCAAGATCGTGCGCAATGGCGAAACCGTCACCACGTTCCAACTCAAGAGCGATGTGCTCTTTGACGAAGTGCGTGCCGGTGGCCGTATCAACCTCATCATCGGCCGCAGCTTGACCGCCAAGGCGCGTGAGTTCTTGGGTCTGCCAGCGTCGACCGTGTTCCGTTTGCCTACAACACCGATCACCACCAAAGCCGGTTTCACGCTGGCGCAAAAGATGGTGGGTCGTGCGGTCGGTTTGCCAGAAGGCCAGGGCGTTCGCCCAGGTACTTACTGCGAACCCAAGATGACCACCGTGGGTTCTCAAGACACCACAGGCCCAATGACCCGCGACGAATTGAAAGACTTGGCTTGCCTGGGCTTTTCTTCAGACATGGTCATGCAATCGTTCTGCCACACAGCGGCTTATCCCAAGTCGGTGGACGTGATGACGCACCGCGAACTGCCAGCTTTCATGAGCAACCGAGGCGGTGTTTCATTGCGCCCAGGTGACGGCGTGATCCACAGCTGGCTCAACCGTTTGTTGTTGCCTGACACCGTGGGTACAGGTGGCGACTCGCACACCCGTTTCCCCATCGGTATCAGCTTCCCGGCCGGTTCTGGCTTGGTGGCTTTCGGTGCGGCCACAGGCGTGATGCCTTTGGACATGCCCGAGTCCATCCTGGTGCGTTTCAAAGGCGAAATGCAGCCTGGCGTGACACTGCGCGACTTGGTGCATGCCATCCCCTTGTACGCGATCAAGCAAGGTTTGTTGACGGTGGCCAAGGCCGGCAAGATCAACGAATTCTCTGGCCGCATCTTGGAAATCGAAGGCCTGCCCAACCTCAAGGTTGAACAAGCTTTTGAATTGTCTGACGCGTCTGCCGAGCGTTCTGCCGCCGGTTGCTCGATCAAGCTCAACAAAGAGCCTGTCGAGGAATACCTGAAGTCCAACGTGGTGTTGATGAAGAACATGATTGCCGACGGTTACGCTGACGCACGCACTTTGGCCCGCCGCATCGAGAAGGTGGAGCAATGGTTGGCTGCGCCTAACTTGCTCGAGGCCGACAAAGATGCTGAGTACGCACACGTCATCGAAATCGATTTGGCTGACATCAAAGAGCCGATCGTTTGCTGCCCGAACGACCCCGATGACGCCAAGTTCTTGTCTGAAGTGTCTGGCACCAAGATCGACGAAGCTTTTATCGGCTCTTGCATGACCAACATCGGTCACTTCCGTGCAGCGGCCACCTTGTTGGGCGGTCAGCGCGATATCCCCGTCAAATTGTGGGTGGCACCGCCCACCAAGATGGACGAGAGCGAACTGATCAAAGAAGGTCACTACGCGGCATTTGGTACCGCCGGTGCGCGTACTGAAATGCCAGGCTGCTCCTTGTGCATGGGCAACCAAGCCCAAGTGCGCGAAGGCGCCACCGTGGTGTCGACCTCCACACGCAACTTCCCCAACCGTTTGGGCAAGAACACCAACGTGTACTTGGCTTCTGCCGAGTTGGCTGCCATCACCTCCAAGATGGGCAAGTTCCCCACCGTGGCCGAGTACCACGAAGCCATGGGCGTGGTGAACAAGGACGGTGCAGCGATCTACAAGTACCTGAACTTCAACCAGATTGAAGAGTACGTGGAAACTGCCAAAGGCGTGACTGCCTGATCAACCCTGCGTTGAGCAACAAGCCCCGCCAGTGAAAGCTGGCGGGGCTTTTTTCTGGCGAATTTGTGTGCCAAGTCACAGACCCATGTGCGTGCCGAAGCGCTTAATGTCAGCACACGCATCACACCGCCATGACATTAAAACGCTACTTTTCTTTTGTGTTTTTGTCTGGGACATGGGCCTTCTTGCAGGGGTGTGCGTCCTTGCTGCCGACCTCTACTACCAACGCTGCAAAATTCGCCAGCTTTGAAGAGGCACGGATGACCATCGAGTCCTTGGTGCCTTACCAAAGCGAGGTGGCTAATTTGACCCGGTTGGGCATAGACCCTATTCAGTTGCCCAATACGCTGATCCTGACGCATACGGACATCGCCAAACGCGTCATCAACGGGAATTTGCAAACCCGGGACGATCTGGACAAAGGCATCCAGGATTGCTTGAAGGCCGGTGATGCCTGCCGGGGTTGGGAGATCAATGCATCTCGCATTGCCCGGGCCCGCACGGGCAGTTTTTTCATGGATTTCGTGAACCTCAAGCGCACCACCGAGACCAGTGGTTGGCGATTCAATGCCACGATCTTGATGGTCAATGGTTTGGTCGTCCACCGTACCTGGGGCGGTCAGCCCTCTGTCCAAGAGGTGGAGGTGCGAAGAAACCCCTTGGGTCCTTTGCAAGATGGTGGTCTCGGCTTTATGCAAGGCTTGCGTTAGCTTGTGACCCTGCTTGGGGTTGGTCGGCCCCACTCGCGCAGGTGACAGCACGGTCTTGGCAATTGTCATAGCCTTGGGGCATTGCCAATTCGCTTAGAAAGTTGCGTATGAATCAAGCCACCTTGGGCCGCAGCCCCTTGAAAGTTTCCCGTTTGTGCCTGGGCACCATGATGTTCGGCGACCAAACCTCGCTCGAAGATGCGGGCCGAATCGTGGCCGATGCGCAAGAAAAGGGCTGCAACTTCATCGACACCGCCGACGTTTACTCGCTTGGAAAGTCGGAAGAAATCGTGGGCCAAGTGCTTAAGGGGCAGCGCCATCGCTGGGTCTTGGCCAGCAAGGTGGGCAACGCGATGTCCGACTTGGCCAATACCCAAGGCTATTCGCGCAGTTGGATGCTGCGGGCCTGCGAAGACAGCCTTCGCCGATTGGCGACCGACCATTTGGACATTTATTACTTGCACCGCGATTTCAACGGCATGAGCCTCGAAGAGCCTTTGCGGGCCATCGAGGCCTTGCTGCGTGACGGCAAGATTCGCTATTGGGGTGTGTCCAATTTCCGGGGCTGGCGCATTGCCGAGATGGTCAACATGGCGCGCCAGATGAACATGCCAGGCCCTGTGGTGTGCCAGCCTTATTACAACTTGCTCAACCGCATGCCCGAGGTGGAAATCCTGGAAGCTTGTGGCCACTATGGTTTGGGTGTGGTGCCCTACAGCCCGATTGCCCGTGGCGTGCTCACGGGTAAATATGCGCCAGGCCAAGCGCCCGTCGAAGGCAGCCGCGTTGCCCGTGCCGACAAGCGCATCCTGGAAACCGAATTCCGGCAAGAGTCTTTGCAGGTTGCGCAATCCTTGCGTCTGCACTGCGAGCGCAAAGGCGTGTCTTTGGCACACTTCGCGACAGCCTGGGTGCTGGCCAACCGTCATGTCAGCGCGGTCATCGCCGGGCCTCGCACGCTGGCGCAGTGGCAAGACTACGCTGCAGCGCTGGACGTGGAGATTACGCCCGAAGACGAAGCGGTGGTCAATGCACTGGTGGCCCCAGGCCACCCTTCTACGCCAGGCTACAACGACCCAGCGTACCCATTGAATGGCCGGTGAAGTCCTTGCAGAACTGAATTTCAAACAGGGGGTCTTTAACCCATAGTTCTTCATGGTTATTTGGCGTCATTTCAACAATTTAGCTCGGCTGGTTAAGCTCCATGACCTTCACAAACACGGAGTCAATTGATGTTTTCAAGACGTTCTTTCATGGGGGCCGGTTTGGCAGGCACCTCTGCCTTGGTCTTCTCTTCGGTTTGGTCGCAATCTGCGCCCAATTTTGGTGCGCCCACACTGCCTGCCGTCGGCTTTCGCCGCATGAACCTGGGCAGCATGGAAATCATTGCTCTGAACGATGGGGCTGTGCGCCGTCCTTTGGGCGAGGAGTTTGTGCCCAAAGTGCCTTTGGACAATGTGAAGGCTTTGTTGGCCTCTCAAAATTTGCCCACCGATTACATCGACGTGCCTTACACCCCATTTTTGTTGGTCAATGGCAACCAGCGGTATTTGTTTGACACAGGCTTTGCGGACAACGGACCACCCACCACAGGCAAACTCCTGACCAATTTGGCGGCTGCCGGCTTCAAACCCGAGGACATCAACAATGTGGTCTTGAGCCATTACCACGGTGACCACATCAACGGTTTGCGTTACAAAAACGGTTCGCTGGTCTACCCCAATGCGCGTGTACACGTTCCTTCAGTGGAGCATGCGTTCTGGATGGATGACGCGCGCATGGCGGCTGCACCTCAAGGCATGCAAGGTGCTTTTGCAGGCGTTCGACGCGCTTTGGGCAATTTGTCGGGCGACCAATTGGTCAAGTTTGAGCCCGGTACCGAGGTGGCCCCTGGCGTGACATCGATTGCAGCCTTTGGTCACACGCCGGGTCACACCCTGTTCAAGATGCAATCACAAGGGCAGTCGTTCGCCTACGTGGCCGACATCACCAACGTGCCTTCTTTGTTTGCACGGGCACCCGACTGGGCCGTTCTGTTTGACATGAATCCTGAGATGGCACGCCAATCACGTCGCCGTATCTTTGACATGTTGGTGAAAGAAAAAATGATGGCCGGTGGTTTCCACTTCCCGTTTCCGGCGTTTGGCACGATTGCCCCATCGGGTGATGGTTACCAGTTCAACCCGGTGGTCTGATATCGCCAATAGGCTGATACCGCTTGGATCAAACGGCACCTTCGGGTGCCGTTTTTACGGGGCCATCGATTCCAGCTTTCGGAAGGCACAATGGGCAGATGACCAGACATGAGCACAAACAGGTGTTGATCGCGGGCGGCGGCATTGGCGGCCTGGCCGCTGCGTTGGCATGTGCTCAGCGAGATATCCCGGTACAGTTGTTGGAGCGGACAGCACAGTTCGCAGAAGTGGGTGCAGGCATCCAGATCGGCCCGAATGTGACACGCATTTTGCAAGCTTTGGGCCTTGGGGCGGCGCTGGCGCAGGTGGCGGCTTTCCCCAAAAAATTGCAAGCCCGAGATGCCCAAACTGGCCAAGTGTTGGGCACCTTGCCCTTGGGCGATCGGGCGCAAGCCCTTTATGGCGCTCCCTATGCCACCCTGCACCGGGCCGATTTGCATGGTTTGTTGCACCGTGCCGCCCAAGGCAGGGGTGTCGACATCCTGATGGGTCAGACCTTGGTGGATTGGCGTGAAACCCAAGACGTGCTGGAGGCTCGCACCGAGGGCGGGCAAGCGTTGAAGGCCAGCGCCTTGATTGGGGCCGATGGTGTGTGGAGTGCGGTTCGCCAACAGCTGTTGGACGATGAGCCTCCGCGTTTTACTGGCCACTTGGCTTACCGAGCGTTGGTATCGCAAGCCGAGTTGCCAGCGCACTTGCGGAGCGACCAAGTCACCGTCTGGATGGGGCCACGCCTGCATGTGGTGCATTACCCGGTTCGCAGCGGGCAATGGCTCAATGTGGTGGCCATCGTGCACGGCGCCCAGCCGGACCAGGCCCAAGACTGGGACCACGCCGGGCACACTCAAGCCCTCATGAAAGCCATGGGTGCAGTGGGCCCTGATTTGCACGAACGCTTGGCATCGGTTCCGGCTTGGCGGCAGTGGGCAGTACACGACCGCGCACCCTTGAGTTCCGCCAGCCAGATGGCTCAGGGGCGCGTGGCTTTGCTGGGCGACGCGTCACATCCCATGCGGCCTTATCTGGCGCAGGGTGCGGGCATGGCCATTGAAGATGCACAGGTCTTAGCACAGTGTCTGAGCGCAGCCGACGCATCGGTCAGCGCTCAACTGCAAGCCTATGCCGCGCAACGCTGGTCGCGCAACGCCCGAGTGCAAGCGCGTGCCATTCGAAATGGCCGCATCTTTCACGCCCAAGGCGCTCTGGCGCTGGGGCGCAACCTCTCTATGCGGCTCTTGGGGCCGCAGCTCATGGACGTCCCTTGGCTTTATGGTCAAGGCTTTTAGTGCTTTTTGACTCACCATTGCCTGTGCATTCGCCTGCGCAGTTTTTGGGTCTGCACTGGGCGCCACCGGTTCAACACTTAAGGGGAATTTGTCATCCACACACCGTTCAACCTCAGTGCCTGCCGCCTCAGCGATAGCACTTTGCCTGAACAACTGCGCGTTGCGCAGGCAAGAGAGACATTACGGTGAGATGAGACTAATGCGCAAGTGATTGTGGCTCTGGCACCCTGCCGTATTAGGACGAGTGGTGCCAAGCGGCAACAGACTTTGAATCTGATCAGCGGATCAACTGGTAAGTCACAAGCAAAGGGATGGCGGTCGCTGAGGGGTGCACTGAACCATGCAAACTGGGGCGGGACTTTTGAAGAGATCTCTTAGAGCATGATGCTTTTGGGCTTGAGTTTTTCGTCACGCCATTCAAATTCTTGATCAGTATAATTTTTGGCTGTACTTGGAAAAAATAATCAATGAACTTGAATTTGAACCTTCGTCAACTCAAAGCGTTCATTGGTGTTGCTGAAACCTGTAATTTCACCAAGGCAGCTCAAAAGTTGCATATCAGCCAGGCCGCACTGAGTTCGAGTATTCGTGAGCTAGAGGGCCAGCTCAGCTGCAGGTTGTTTGAGCGTACAACGCGCAGTGTTGAACTGACCCCCGCAGGACGAGAGTTTTTGCCCGTTGCAACCACGGTGGTTGACAATTTGGAGGCAGCAACACATCAGTTACAGCACTTCGGGCAATATGGTATCTCCAGGCTTCGTCTGGGGTTCACCCCGATGCTGGCCTCTAACGTCGTGCCAGAAGTACTCGATGAATTCCAACGTCAATTTCCTTCAGTGCAGGTGGAGGTGGTCGACGCGGGGCCCAAGGAGCTTCAGCAGTTCGTTGAATTGGATGAAGTCGATGCAGCTTTTGGTGCCTTTGAACAGAAAATTTCAGGCATCAGCCATTTGCAAATCGTGCCAGCCACGCTCATGTTGGTTTACACCGACCAGTTTTCCGATATCCAAGAGAGCATCTCTTGGCGGCAGGTTTTCGAATATCCACTGATTGCATTATCAGACAAAAGTCCTATCCAAAAACTCGTGAACGGCATGGCCAAGAAAACTGGAACAGACATCCGATCCAGAATGGTGGTCAATCAGCTCGATACAGCCCTGGGTATGGTTGAAAAAGGATTTGGCGTTGCTGTCTTTCCCTCATTTGCGCAGACTGCTTGCCAGCGCTATAAGGTGCGGACAGCCAGCGTATTCCCCCCCGTTAGCATCAATTACTTTCGAATCATGAAGTCAGGCAAAGATGCCAGTGCAGCGGTAGACGCCATCACGGAATTGTTGATACCAAGCTTGCACTGCAGTTGAATTAGGCGGCAGTATTCGCGCTGCTTGATCTGATACCACTGCAAAACCCATTTATAAGCCAAAGCGATTAACTGAAAGAATATTTGTGCTTTCCTTTTAAAGGCTTGGCAACTACAGTTCTTCGTTGGGGTTGTTTTACTGTAAGAAACGCCATCGCAGTACATGCAGAGCCATTGAGTCGACGCCCTCAATGAGCTGTCATTCAGAGAGATACATATGAAAGTTGTCGTGGTCGGTGCTGGCATTGGTGGCTTAGTTGCCGCACTGGCCTTGCTCAAGAAAGGTTTTGATGTTCAGGTCATTGAGCAGGCAAAAGTTCTTGTAGGGTTAGGAGCTGGGCTCCAAATCAGTCCCAATGGCAATCGTATTTTGGCCGCATTGGGTCTGACCAATGCCATGGCGAGGGTTGCATCTGAACCACAGGGCAAAAAGGTTCGTTTGTGGAACAGTGGCCAGGCGTGGAACCTTTTCGATTTGGGTGCATCTGCTCGAGAGCATTACGGCTTCCCATATTTAACGGTTCATCGTGGTGACCTGCATCAAGTTCTCATTCAAGCAGTGACTGCACTTAAGGCGAATGCCATCACCACCGGTGTCCGTATCGACGGTTTGGAAAATCGTGGCGATGAGGTCGCCATCATGAGCGAGGGCCGTGAAATTGCAATCGCTGATGTGGTCGTGGGTTCAGATGGTGTGCATTCCCAAGTACGAAAGTGCTTGGTCGGGGATGATCGTCCAAGCTTCTCAGGAATTATTGCTTGGCGCGGCGTCATCGAGGCGAAGACGTTGCCTGAACATTTGCGTCAACCGTATGGTTTCAACTGGGTGGGACCGGGGGCGCACGTCATCAATTACCCTTTGCGCTGCGGCGAATTAGTCAACTTTGTCGGGGTTGTTGAACAGCAGGGTTGGGAGGTGGAGTCATGGACGGAAAAGGGCAGCATCGATGCCTGTCTGCAAGATTTTGCGGGTTGGCACGACGATGTTCAGACCTTGATACGGTCGCTGGACACGCCATTTCGATGGGCGCTCATGGTTCGTGAGCCCATGCCGCGGTGGAGCTACGGCCGCGTCACCCTGTTGGGAGATGCTTGTCACCCGACGCTGCCTTTTTTGGCGCAGGGTGCGGTGATGGCGATGGAAGACGGTTTTATCTTGGCGCGATGCCTTGAAGCTTCGTCAGGCGATCCGACGAACGCATTGGTGCGCTACGAGCGCGCCCGCATGGAGCGCACCACCCGCATCGTGCAAGGTTCCGCTGCCAACGCGGCGCGCTTTCACAACCCACAACTCGCCCATTCAGAAGGTGCAGCAAAGTATGTTGACCAAGAGTGGAGTGAAGCGCGTGTCAAGGAGCGTTATGACTGGCTTTTCTCGTACAACGCTGAGACTGTCCCAGTCTGATGTAGGCCTCATCAATTTTCTTAAAACGGGCCTTTTTATGAATAAATCAAATTCCGCCAATCACCTTAGGGCTGAGACATGAGCCCTGCTTTGCGATACGGAAACGGCCCTCGTAAAGCCATTGTGATGAATGGCTGGCTTGGCTGTGCAGCAAGCTGGCAGAGCATGTTGGAGGTGATAGATCCAAGGGCTTGCGAAATAGCTGTATTTGACTACCGAGGTTATGGCACCAGAAGAGAGATCCTAGGGGCCTATAACTTTGAAGAGGCAGCGCAAGATGTATTGGCCCTTGGTGATCAGATGGGCTGGGATCACTTTGCGCTGATTGGACACTCTATGGGCGGAATGGCCATGCAACGCGTCGCTCTCAAAGCACCCGAGCGCGTGGACAGTTTGCTTGGGTTAGCGCCTGTTTCTGCAGCTGGTTCAAGCCTTTCGGGCGATCGTCTGAAGCTTTTTGTGCAGGCAGTGACTGATGAACGCGCACGCCAAACTATTGTTGACCTGTCAACAGGTAAGCGCCTTTCACCTACTTGGTGTGCTGCCGTAGCAAGTGCTGCGGGCAACGCGCACCTGCCTCAGGCCATGCATGCTTACTTGTTGCAATGGGGTCAAGCCGACTTTGCGGAACAGGCTCGCTCCCTTGCCATACCCACCCGGGTGATCGTGGGCCAGTACGACCCCAGCATCAATACGGTTTCGGTTGAAGCGAATTGGCTGGTACATCACCCGCATGCCAGCGTTGAGGGAGTTCTTGGCGCAGGACACTATCTGATGCAGGAGGCCCCCGTCGCAGTCGGCAGCGCGGTGGAACGCTGGCTGACTGAAGTTAAGCCTTGACCATCATCATTTAGTCCAACCCCATGTATCCAGTCACCTATTTTCGAGCTCAAAGCGTTGCCGAAGCGGTTGCCTTGTTGGGCGCAAACCCTGAGGCTATGCCATTGGCGGGAGGCATGACGCTGATCCCGACGCTCAAGCAAAGATTGGCCAGCCCATCACATTTGGTTGACTTAATGCGTATTTCTGCGCTTCACGGTATCGCATTCGAGAGCGGAGTGTTGCGTATTGGTGCGGCGACATCGCATGCTGTCGTTGCAGAATCGCCTCTTGTGCGAAAAGTGATCCCAGCATTGGCCACACTTGCCAGCCTGATCGGCGATGCACAAATACGTCACCGTGGAACTATTGGCGGATCAATCGCCAACAATGATCCAGCCGCAGACTACCCGGGTGCCATACTGGGGTTGAATGCAACCATCATCACCGATCGTCGTGAAATTCCAGCAGATGACTTCTTTACGGGCATGTTCTCCACCGCGCTGGCACCCGATGAGATCATTGTTGCGGTGCAGTTTTCACAGCCGCACCGTGCCGTTTACCTCAAACACCGTCATCCGGCCTCCGGTTACGCAGTCGTGGGGGTGTTCCTTGCTGACACGTCCGCCGGTGCGCGCATCGCGTTAACGGGCGCTGCACCTTGTGTCATGCGATGGACTGCTGCTGAGGCCAGGCTCGTGGCCCCTGAAGACTGGTCATCCTCCAATTTTGAAGGACTCAGTTTGGAGTCATATCATTTGAATGACGATCTGGGCGCCACAGCCGCATACCGTGCCCATTTAGCCGGCGTATTGCTTCGCCGTGCCATTGTGCAACTGGCTGATGTGTCGGAACCTGCCGGACACTGAGGAAAATCAGCATGCATTTCAAAGGAAGCCAAACCATCGATGCGACCCGGACCGCTGTCTGGGTCGCTCTGAATAACCCAGAGGTCTTGCAGCAATGCATCGCAGGATGTGAAAAATTCGAGGAGACTGGCGACGGCCAGTGGCAAGCTCTGGTGTTGGTCTCAGTAGGACCCGTCAACGCCCGTTTTATGGGCCGCATATCCTTGCATGAACGCCAGCCGCTGCTGGGCTATCGCTTGTCTGGCGAGGGGCAAGGGGGGATTGCAGGCTTCGGTCAAATGGAGGCCAAGGTATCGCTGCAGGACGAAGGAACACACACCCGACTTGACTATGTGTTGGAGGCCAGTGTCGGCGGCAAGCTGGCGCAAATCGGTTCACGCTTGGTCAGTGGTGTCGCACAAAAGATGGCCGACCAGTTCTTTGAAAGATTCAATCAGGTCCTGAGTCAGCCAATGGAGATGTCCTTTAAACGACAAGATGTGGCTTCTGAAGAAATTGGAACGAATGAAGCTAAAGGCAAGGACAGCTTTTTCGACGTTTCACTGACCGTCAATGGCAAGACTGTCCAGCGCTGCGTTGACTCCCGCATGCTACTTGTTGAGTTCTTGCGTCAAGAACTCCGCTTGACTGGAACCCATGTCGGTTGCGACACCAGCCAATGCGGAGCTTGCACTGTACGACTGGACGGCTTGGCCGTTAAATCTTGCAGCATATTGGCGGCTCAGGCGAGCGGTGGGGAGGTCGTCACCATTGAGGGCTTGGCGCAGGCTGGCAGCTTGCATCCACTTCAGAAGGCCTTCAACCGTTGTCATGCTCTGCAGTGTGGGTTCTGTACGCCCGGCATGATCATGGCTGCCGACGACTTGCTTCGCTCCAACCGGCAAGTAACAGATGAAAGCATTCATCAAGCCATAGAGGGCAACCTTTGCCGTTGTACAGGCTACGTCAATATCATTGAAGCGGTGCATCAGGCTGCCCGTGAAATGGACAAATCGGAGGCCAAATTTTGACCCTTATCGGAAAGCCATTGCCCAGGCAGGAGGACCTTAGGCTGGTGACAGGACGAGGTCAATACACAGATGATTTTGTCCTGCCAGGCCAAGCTTGTGCCGTGTTTTTGCGTTCGCCACATGCCCACGCTGGTTTGCGCAGCATTGACATCAGCGCTGCTTCCAAAATGCCGGGTGTGCTTGCCGTTCTTACGGGGCGCGATTATTTGGCAGATGGCTTTAAGGGGATCGACCATATACCCAACCCACTGGATGCAATAGACCATACGGCCAAGGCTTTTACCAAGTCGACCACTGGTGTTGTTTACCAGCGCAGACAACTCCCGCTTGCCTTGGATAAAGTACGCCATGTTGGTGAAGCGCTGGTCATGGTCGTGGCCAAAACGCAGTTGCAAGCTAGAGACGCTGCCGAGGCCATAGTGGTGGACTATGACGTTCTTCCAGCTGTGGTGCGCGGGGATGATGCTCTCGCTGAACATGCACCGCAATTGTGGGAGGATCTTCCTGGGAATCTTTGCTTTCATGTTCAGCTGGGCAATCGAGAGAAAGTGCAGGAAATTTTTGCTCGGGCTGCCCATGTGGTTCGACGGGAGTTCCGAAATAGTCGAATCGTCAATTGCCAGATGGAGCCCCGATCTGCGCTTGGCAGCCACGACCCATCGACTGACAGCTGGACGCTGATCTCAGGCAGTCAAGGCGTGGTCCGCCAACAAGCCAGCTTGGCTGATGCTTTTGGCATCCCATCCGAGCGCATGCGTGTGGTCTCACCGGATGTTGGTGGTGGCTTTGGACCGCGCTATTCACTGAACATGGAGCAAGTTGCCGTGCTGTGGGCTGCGCGACGCGTTGGTTGTCCAGTCAAATGGACCAGTGACCGCAGCGAAGCTTTTGTGAGCGATTACCAAGGGCGAGACTTGATCATCCGCGCTGCAATGGCGTTTGATGCTGAAGGCAGAATTTTGGCCATGGACAATCAGTTGATCGGTAACGTTGGTGCGCACACTGTCTCATACGTGCCGATGTCAAATGCTTCGCGAGTTGCCACCAGTGTTTACGATGTACCCGAGGTGGCCTTTGAGATATCTGCTGCCATGACCAACACGGTCCCAACAGGACCTTACCGCGGTGCCGGTCGGCCCGAGAGCATGCATGCCATCGAACGTGTCTTGGACATCGCGGCAGCAGAGATCGGCATGGATCGCATTGATATTCGACGCCGCAATTTGATCCAGCATCACTCTTTGCCACGTATCAGTCCGATGGGGCTGCCCTACGATTCAGGGAATTTCCCTGCCAATATGGAGCGTGTGCTGCAGATGTCAGATTGGGGTGGCTTTGAAAAAAGGCGAGCCGACTCTGCCTCGCGCGGAAGGTTGCGCGGCATCGGGTTAGCCAACTACATCGAATCACCGGTTGGCGCACCTCGTGAACGCATCGAACTTCATGTGGACGGCGAAGGACGGATCGATATCGTTTCGGGAACTCAGTCGACGGGGCAAGGACACGAGACCACTTTTGGGCAGGTGGTGGCAGATCAGCTCTCGGTCCCAATTGACCGTATTCGGCTGCGCACTGGCGACACATCTTTTGTCAAAGTTGGTGGCGGTACACATTCCGATCGATCCATGCGATTGGGCGGTACGCTCCTAATGCAGGCATCGGCGCAACTGATCAAAAAAGCGCATTTGGCTGCAGCTGACCTACTTCGGGTTGCACCTGATCGATTGCATCGCGATGGCGAAGCATTTGTTCTTCCCCGAAGGTGGTGGCGAGATCGTCACATAGCATGGGCTGAAATTTCGAAACATGTCGAAATTAATGGTTTACCAGACAATCGCAACCAGCGAAAGCTGTCAGCAGAGGCGGAGTTCTTTGGTCGCATGCCAGCCTACCCAACTGGGGCGGCAGTTTGCGAACTGGAAATTGATCCCGATACTGGCGAAGTTGAACTGATCCGGTATTCTGCAGTGGACGATGTTGGGGTGCCCATCAACCCGCTCATCGTTGAGGGACAGATTCACGGGGGATTGGCTCAAGGTTTTGGTCAGGCACTTGGCGAAGGCTATGACCTTGACACACGAAGTGGACAAGTGTTGGCAGGCTCCTTTATGGACTACCGATTGCCCAGAGCAGGCTTGCTGCCCAAACTCTCGATCGAGTTTGCCAACGACCCAACCCTGGGTAATCCGCTGGGCGTTAAAGGTGGTGGAGAAAGCGGTATCACACCGGCAACCGCCGCTACGTTCAACGCTCTTGCGGATGCCTTGTCGGATTTCACGCGTGAGGAACTCCCAATGCCTGCGACCGCATTGGCGTTATGGCAAGTTATCCACCACGAGAGGTAAATTCAACATGACTGAGACCACAAGCAACGATCGCGTATGGGTCGACTACCGCGACGCAATACTGACATTGACGCTGAACACGCCGGCAAACGGTAACCTCATCGACGCGGAGATGGGAAAGGCCATCATCAGTGCACTTTCATCCATTGATGAGAACGCTCGCTTGGTTTGCCTGCGCGGGGCAGGTGCTGATTTTTGTGCGGGTCGTGTTTCTCCTACGCCACCACCTGGCGCTTCCGCGCCATCAGGGGAGCGTCTTCGCCAAATGGTGGCATTACCAGCACTGGCGATTTACGATGCAATCAAAGCTGTGCCAGTACCCACAATCGCTATTGTCCAAGGACGCGCTATCGGGGTTGGCACTGCGCTTGCCGCGGTGTGTGATCTGACCCTTGCAGCCGAGGACGCGCAATTTCAAATTCCGGAGATGGATCGGGACATTCCGCCAACGCTGGTGATGGCGGCTCTTTGTGACCGTGTGCCTCTCAAGAGTTTGGCTTATTTGGTGTTGAGTCGGCGCGTGTGGACTGGTCGCGAAGCACAAACCGGGGGGGTGGTGAGCCTGACTTGTACCTCTGAAGCGCTTGAAAACGAGGCACAAACGCTGATCAGCTCAATTGTGGCCTGCTCGCCGGTAGCGCTGCGCGCTTGCAAGCAGTACTTAACTCATGCACCGGGAATGAACCCCGTTGCAGCGAGCGCTTTCGCAGGTCATTTGATGGGTACCACGCTGTCTGCACGTCAATGAATGTCTCGGATGATTCGCCTCAAGGAGTAGCAAGAACATGATGAAAAAGAGTTCAACCCAGATCAGTCGGCGGCACTTGCTGGCAAGCACTTTGGCTGCATCTGTTGCCAGCCTATGGGGTGTTTCCAGTGCCTTTGCTGCAGAGTGGCCCGATAAGCCTTTGCGCATGTTCGTGGGCTATCCGGCCGGAAGTGGAATAGACAGTGTCGCCCGTCAATTGGCGCGCCAGCTCGAGGTGTATACCGGACAAGCAGTGATTGTCGAGAACCGCCCTGGCGCACTAGGCAATATTGCCGCTCAGGCGGTGGCCTCAGCTTATGGTGATCCCAACACACTCTTGTTTACGCCGAATTCCACACACGCGGCCAACACTCACCTTTTTCGCAAACTCCCATTTGATCCAGTCAAAGACTTCACACCCGTTGCATCGGTTGCAACCCTGAACTTTGTTTTAGTCTGCGACCCTAAGGCAATAGAGGCGATCAATGTCAATCAGTTGATTCAGGCCATTCAACGTGAGCCCGGGCGCTGGGCTTATGGAACTGGTAATGCAACCGGTATGGTTGCTGGGGCTATGTTCAAAAGTCAAGCGGGTGTTGACCTCATAGGCGTTCCCTATAAGGGCGTACCCCAAGCCATGACAGACTTGATGGGTGGACGAATTCAGTTGGTGTTTGCCGACGCCACCCTTGCCATCCCTCTGGTGCGCGCTGGGAAGCTGCGCGCCTTGGCAGTCACTGGCCAGCGCCGCATGGCTGCCCTTGGGCAGGTGCCCACCATGGCAGAGTCGGGATTGTCCGGCTTTAGCTTATCCAGCTGGTTTGCCGTATTCCAATCGGCAGGCGTACCAATGAAAAATAATGAGCGCATGTCAGCGTTGGTGCAGCGTGCTATCAGGGAGCCGTCGATGGCCGAATTTCTTCGCAACATTGGTGCAGAGCCGGAAACTTCTACATCTGAGGAATTGGCTCGCCGTGTGACTGAAGACACTGAGCGTTGGGGCCGAATGGTCAAACTGGCCGGTATTGAGCCTGAATGACAATCGTGCAAAAAAGAAACAAACAATCTTTTGGAGACTTTCCTTGAGCACTCTTCTTGAATCGGCAATGCGCACTGATAACCAGCCTATATCGGCCTCAATTTCGGCCGTCACACCCGACTTAGAGCGCCACGACCTTCGCCGTTTTTTGGCTGATCTGGGCCCTGATGAAATCCAGGTGATCCGCGACCCTATCGATTTGGCTGAAGTCGCTGCTTGTTTAGAAGGCAACCCCAAGGCAGTTTTGATGGAGCGTCCATCTGATGAGGGCGTGGCATTGTGTGGCAACGTGTCGGGCAGCCGAAAGCGCTTGGCCAAAGCCTTCAATACCTCGCCTGAAAAGCTGTTGGCGGAAGTTCTACATCGCCTCAAAAACAAAGGTGAGGTGGTGGAAATTCCTCGTGACATGGCTCCTGTGCAGCAGGTGGTTTTGACGGGTGATGACTGCGACTTCACTTGCTTACCGGTGCACTTACAGCATGGGCTTGATGGGGCACCCTACATCTCAGCATCCATTGATTTCGTGGTTGACCCCGGCACGGGCTTGACCAATGTGGGCGTTCGCCGTCTCATGCTGCGCGGACGCCGCACAGCGGGAATCGACCTGATGGCACCGTCTGACCTTCGTGCTATCTATATTGCCCAAGCTCAACGCGGTGAACGTTTGCCGATTGCCTTTGCCGTAGGAAGCCATCCTATTGACCATGTGGCTGCTACGCAGCGCATACCAGGCGATGAATTGGCACTGCTAGCAGCGCTGCGCGGAGAACCTCTGGGCGTAGTGAAGTGTGTGACCAATGATTTATTGGTGCCCGCTGATGCCCAGTACATTTTGGAAGGCTACTTGGACGAATGTGGTCACGTGGAGCCCGAAGGCCCCTATGGTGAATTTTTGGGCTACTACGGTGTTGTTAAAAAGAACCCGGTTTTTCACCTCACTGCCATCACGCACCGTCGCGATGCTGTCTTCCAAACCGCCAGTATCAGTGGCCCCACTATGGCTTATACAGATACAGCACAGATATCAGCATTCCGAACCGAGGTGACAGTTTGGCGTGCACTGGAAATGGCTGTGCGTGAAGTGACGGCTGTTTACACCAGCCCGGCCAGCGGCGGCATCTTTAATGTCCGTGTTGCCATGCGTCAGCGTGTGCCTGGCGAAGCGCGCAATGCCATCGCGGCGGTCTTCGCTTGCTTGGCCAACGTCAAACATGTATTTGTGGTCGATCCCGATATCGATATTTTTTCAGATGAGCAAATGGAATGGGCGCTGGCGACACGTTTTCAGGCCGACCGGGATTTTGTGATCCAAACGGGAATGCGAGCCATGCCGCTTGACCCTTCGCTGAATGGCTCGCACCAAACTGCGAAAGCAGGGTTCGACTTGACGTTGCCTTTTTTGCGAGGCGATACCCCACGACCCATGGAGCACCGTATCCCCGCACCCCCGACCTTGGATGGTGTGCGATTTGAATCTTTGCAGGCAGCTTTAGAACATGGTCCTAAATTGTTCGTGGAATTGATGGCAGCCATCAACAGCAGAGATGGCCGCGAAGTGGTGCGTTGGTTGGAAGACGTCGCGTCTAGCCGCAGAGTCCTGCGAGATAGCGAAGGGCGTTATTTTTTCGCCTGAAATGTTTTTACCCGCACTAAAAATAATGTAAATGCAAATACTGAATTTGCAAATGAGGAGACAAAGCATGAATTTTCTGAAATTTTTGAAATTTCAAGACAACTCTAAATGGGGGATATGTTTGGCCACAACGATAGCCATGAGTACGGCTGTTCTGTCTCTGCCAGTACAAGCGCAAAGCTCCTCCGCTGAATACCCTAGCAAGCCTATCAGATTCATCGTGCCCTACACCCCAGGAGGCTTGGGTGATTCTTTTGCGCGCGCCCTAGGGCAAGGCCTGAGCGAGCGCTTGGGCCAGCCCGTGGTCATTGAAAACCTTCCGGGTGCCAGTCAGGCGATTGGCGCCGAAGCTGCAGCCAGGGCACCCGCGGACGGGCACACTCTGTTTATGGGAACACAGTCTGGTTTGGTGCTCAACACCATCGCCCGAAAAAAGTTGCCCTACGATCCGGTGAAAGACTTCTCGCCGGTATCTATGCTGTTTTCTACACCACTGTTCTTGGTCGTTCATCCCAGTTTGCCGGCTCAATCACTGACAGAATTGATTGCTTTAGCAAAGGCCCGGCCTGGCTACTATTCAGTAGCCACGATCGGGGAGGGCACATCGACCAACCTCATGTCCTTGATGTTTCAAGCCAGTGCCAAGATCAAACTGTTGCAAGTACCTTACAAAGGAAGCGCGCCTGCCATAACGGATGTTCTATCCGGAACAGTCAATATGATGTTCGAAGGCGGCGCCTCAGCTTTGCCACATGTACGTCAAGGCAAACTTCGGGCACTGGCCTCTTCAGCTGTAAAACGGACTGAACGCAGTTCGCAATCCCTGCCGATCATGTCCACAACATTACCCGGTCTAGAGCTAGAACCTTGGTTCGGTGTGGTTGCTCCAGCAGGCGTCCCTCAGACAATCATTGACCGGCTAAATCAAGAAATCAAGCATGTTCAGCGTTCGCCTCGAATGCAAGATTTGGCTGTTAATTTTGGTGCGGAGATCGTGATGAGTACGCCTGAGCAAATGGGCTCACGCATTAGCTCGCAGTTGATTGAGTTCTCCAAAGTGATGAAAGATGCGGGTGTTGAACCCAATTAAATAAATAGCTGGGTTGTATGTTGACGCCGACCGAAGACTGGCCATCTGCGGCCACGTCATTGAATCCATCTACCTGATGCTGGGCGAGTAATCTCGCTAGGCGATCCGGGCCGAGCATCAGCG
This sequence comes from Limnohabitans sp. 15K, assembly GCF_002778285.1. Taxonomy (GTDB): domain Bacteria; phylum Pseudomonadota; class Gammaproteobacteria; order Burkholderiales; family Burkholderiaceae_C; genus Limnohabitans_A. The sequence goes on along the minus strand of NZ_NESM01000001.1, from coordinate 643,255 downwards.
CCTGGGCCATGAGGCCAATGGCCGTGGTGGCCAAAAATCCTCAAGGCTTTGCGCTGTGGCTGAGCTCAAACCACCAAAGGCAAAGCCCTTTGCCGCTTGCCTGTCAGGGCGAACAGCGCATTGCCCACCGCAGGGGCGATCGGCGGCACAGCCGGTTCGCCCACACCTGCGGGGTGGCGGGTGCTGGGGAGGATGTGAGTTTCCACCACCGGGGTCTGGCTGAGCGAGACCATGGGGTAACTGGGGAAGTTGCCTTGTTGCACCACGCCTCCCACGATGTCAATGCGGCCGTAAAGCGCAGCGCTCAAACCGTAAACCACACTGCTTTCCATTTGCTGCGCCACGGTGCCGGGGTTGACCACAGTGCCGCAGTCGATGGCGCAGACCACGCGGTGCACACGGATCTGGCCGTTGGCAAGGGACACTTCGGCCACTTGCGCCACGATGGAGCCAAACGATTCGTGCAGCGCGATGCCACGCGCACGGCCTGCGGGCAGCGGCGTGCTCCAAGCCGCTTTGTCGGCTGCCAGTTTGAGCACAGCGGCGTAACGCGGCGCGGCTTTCAGCCAGTTCAGGCGGAAGGCCAGCGGGTCTTGTTTTGTGGCGGCGGCCAGTTCGTCGATGAAGCTTTCCGAGAAAAAGGCGTTGTGCGAATGGCCCACCGAGCGCCAAAAGCCAACGGGTACACCGGACTTCGTGGCCACATGGCTCATGTGCTGGCTGGCAAAACCGTAGGGCAAATCGAACAGGCCTTCCGCTGTGGTTTTGTCTGGCATGTCGATGGGACCGGAGAGCATGGGCACGGCTCGAGCCATCCAGCGTGGGGTGATGGCATCGCCCGCTGATTTGATGCGCAAGCTGGTGACTTCGCCTTTCTCGTCGAGCGAAGCTTGCAATTTGGCCAAGTGCATGGGGCGGTAAAAGTCGTGCCCCATATCTTCTTCGCGCGACCAGCTCAGTTGCACCGGTTTGCCATCGCAAGCCATGGCCACTTGAACGGCTTGGCCGACAAAGTCCACTTCCAGGCGACGACCGAAACCACCACCCAATTGGGTGACGTGAACGGTGACTTGGTCCTTGTCGACCTTGGCCACTTTGGCGGCCATGTCGCGCACCATTTGCGGTACTTGTGTGGGCACCCAGATCTCGACCTTGCCATCTCTGACTTGCGCCGTGCAGTTCATCGGCTCCATCGTGGCGTGAGCCAGATAGGGCGCTTGGTACAGCGCATCGATGCGGGTGGCGGCGGCTTTTTCGGCCTGGTCGGGCACGCCTTGTTTGTGGAAGGTGAAGCCGCTTTCGGTGTTCAGGGTCTTGAGCAGGTCGGCCTGGATGCGCTGGCTCTCCAATGCGCCCGTGGCAGGGGGCTGCCACTGTACCTTGATGGCTTTTACACCTTGTCGTGCGTGCCATGTGGTTTGACCGACCACAGCCAAGCCCGCAGTGCCGCCGCCCCAGGCATCGAGTGGTACGACTTTGGACACGCCCTTCAGGGCCAGTGCGTCTTTCGTGTCCATCGATGCGGCAGAGCCGCCGATCATGGGGCACATCTGCACGGCGGCAAACAGCATGCCTGGCAGGCGCACGTCGGCACCAAACTGGGCTTGACCTGTGACTTTAGACGGGATGTCGGTGCGTGGCGCGGCTTGACCGATGAGCTGCCACTTTTCGCGCGATTTGGTTTGTATGCCTGAGGGCGTGCTGCCCGAAGCGGTAGCGACCATTTGGCCGTAATGAGCCGATTGGCCTGAGGCGTGTTGCATCACACCTTGGACCACCTTGATTTCGGTGGCGGGCACTTTCCATGCGGCCGCAGCGGCTTGTATCAAACTCGCGCGCGCCGTGGCAGCGGCCATGCGCAATGGGTCCCACAGGTCGGCAATCGAGGACGAACCGCCGGTGGCGTTGAGGCCCAGTTCGCGGGCGACTTTGCCCACCAGCCATTCGCCCATCTTGATTTGTGTGGGTTTGTGCTCGCCTTCGCTGTCCAGCGGGTGAAACGGCAGGCTGGCCACTAGCATGGCCACGTTGCCATAAATGCTGTCACCACCGGCTTGCTCCAAGCGCACACGGCTGAGCGGCACATCGAGTTCTTCGGCCACCAACATGGCGAGAGCCGTGTGTATGCCCTGACCCATTTCGCTGCGGGGCATGGCCAGCACCACAGCGCCGTCGGCGGCGATCTTGATCCAGCCGTTCAGGGCCACATCACCTTGGGTTTTGAGCATGAGTTCGGGTGCGCCCAAACGTGAGCGGGCGGGCATCACACCCCAGCCGACGACGAGTGCGCCGGTCGCGCCAAGTGCGCTGAGTAACCAGGTACGGCGTTTCATGCGGCACCGCCTTTCTTCATTTGTGCAGCAGCCCGGTGGATGGCGGCGCGCACGCGCTGGTAAGTGCCGCAGCGGCACAAATTGGTGATGGCGGCGTCAATGTCGGCGTCTGAGGGGTTGGGGTTTTTGTCCAGCAGGGCGGCGGCAGCCATCAGCATGCCGCTTTGGCAGTAGCCGCATTGGGGTACTTGCTCGGCGATCCAGGCCGCTTGGAGTGGGTGAGGCTTTTCTGCCGTGCCCAAGGACTCGATGGTTTTGATTTTTTGAGATGCAACAGCAGACACGGGCATCACGCACGAGCGGACGGCTTGACCGTCCACGTGCACCGTGCAGGCACCACAAGCGGCCACGCCGCAGCCGAATTTGGTGCCGGTGAGGTTCAATTCATCGCGCAGCACCCAAAGCAAGGGCATGCTCGGGTCGGCGGTTGAGGTGCGGCTTTGGCCGTTGATGTTCAGTTGCACGGTGTCTCTCCAGTAATTGCAGCAGTCATGTTAGTGCAAGGGGCGGTTTTTTCGAGTCACCCTTGGGCCTGTCAAGGGTGACGCAGATCACAGCTGCGTGCGCAGTGTCCAGATTTCGGGGAAAAGCACGGTGTCCAGCATCTTGCGCAAATAGCTCACGCCGCCAGTGCCCCCGGTGCCGCGCTTGAAGCCAATCACACGCTCTACCGTGGTGACGTGCCGAAAGCGCCACAAACGAAAAGCGTCTTCTAAGTCGGTCAGCTCTTCGCCCAGTTGGTAAAGGTCCCAGTGTTGCTTGGGGTCGCGGTAAACCTCGAGCCAAGCGTTTTCCACCGCCACGCTGGCCGGGTAGGGCTGACGCCAGTCGCGCTGGGTGTGGGTGCTCGGCACATCCAGACCTCGGCGCTTCAAGAGGCGCAGGCATTCGTCGTACAGCGAGGGTGCTTCGTAGGCCTCCTGAACGATGGCCGACAGGTCGGGGCGGTGGGCGTGGGGCTGGAGCATGGCAGCATTTTTGTTGCCCATCGCAAATTCGATGCAGCGGTATTGCCAGCTTTGAAAACCGCTGGACTGCGCGAGGTAAGGGCGGATGGCGCTGTACTCGGGTGGCGTCATGGTGGCCAGCACGTCCCAGGCGTGCACCAGCTGCTCCATGATGCGGCTGATGCGGGCGAGTTTTTTGAAGGCGTCGGGCAATTGGTCTTGCGCTATGCCCGTCATGGCGGCCTGCAGTTCGTGCAGCATCAGCTTCATCCACAACTCGCTGGTCTGGTGCTGCACGATGAACAGCATTTCGTTGTGGTCGGGCGAGAGCGGCTTTTGCGCACTCAGGATGGCGTCGAGCTGCAGGTAGTCGCCGTAGCTCATGCGGCCGTCAAAGTCGAGCTGGGCTTTTTCATCGTGCACGATGCGTTCGCCTGTGGCATCGCCCGGTGCGGCGCTGCTTGTGTTGGAGGCGGAGGCTGAGGAGAAAGGGCATGAACTCATGACCAGCCTTTCAGGTCACGGCGTTTTTTTGCGCAAAGCGGGCGTCTTGCCATTCGCCGCTTTGCATGACTTGGCACAGGTGCTCGGCGGCCCGCCACACGTCGGCATAGCCCACATACAGCGGTGTGAAGCCAAAGCGCAGGATGTCGGCGTGCAGGCCGCCATCGCCCGCCCTGAAGTCGCCAATCACGCCGCGTGCGATCAAGGCCTGAACGATGGCGTAAGCGCCATCTGCGCGGGTCAGGCTCACTTGCGAGCCGCGCAGGGCTTCTTCGGTCGGTGTGGCGATGCCAAAGCCTTGTCCGTGCAATCGCGTGCGCACCAGCTGCATGAACAGACCCGTGAGCGCCAATGACTTTTGGCGCAGCGCAGCCATGCCGCCCAGCGACTCAGCAGCCAAAAAGGCGTCCAGGCCGCAGTCGAGCGCGGTCAGGCTCAAGATGGGTTGGGTGCCGCATTGGTAGCGGGTGATGCCTTTGGCGGGCTGATAGTCGGGCGTGAAGGCAAACGGTGCGGCATGGCCCCACCATCCGGCCAGCGGTTGCCAAAAGCGGTCGGTGTGCTGCGGGTGCACCCATACAAAAGCCGAAGCGCCGGGGCCACCATTGAGGTATTTGTAGCCGCAGCCCACCGCAAAGTCAGCCCCCGAGCCGTTCAGGTCGACCGGCACCGCGCCCGCGCTGTGCGCCAAGTCCCAAACGGTGAGGATGCCTTGCGCATGGGCCTGTGCGGTGACGGCCTGCATGTTGTGCATGGCGCCGGTGCGGTAGTTCACATGGGTGAGCATGAGCACCGCCACATCGGCTTGCAGCGCAGCCGCGATCTCGTCGGCTTCGACCAGTTGCAAGGTGAAGCCGCGCTCTTTGCACAGGGCTTCTGCGATGTAAAGGTCAGTGGGAAAGTTGCTGCGCTCGCTGACGATTTTGGTTTTGTGCGGGTGGTCGGCTTTGGCGATGTGCAGCGCTGCAGCCAGCACTTTGAACAGGTTGATGGAGGTGCTGTCGGCGGCTATCACTTCGCCGGGCTGAGCGCCAATGATGCGGGCGATTTTGTCGCCCACGCGCTGGGGCAGGGTGAACCAGCCTGCGGTGTTCCAGCTTTTGATCAGGTCGGTGCCCCATTCGTGCGTGACGGCATGGGCCACGCGGGCCGGGGCGGTTTTGGGCATCACGCCCAGCGAGTTGCCGTCCAGGTAGATGACACCAGCGGGCAGGTCAAATTGTTCGCGCAGAGCGCGCAAAGGGTCTTGCAAATCCAATAGTTGGCAGTCTTGCAGGGTGGGGGTGAGGTTCATCATGGTGGTTGGTCCCTGAATGGTTTTAAAGTTCGCGCAAGACCGCACGCACCGGGCTGGCGTCGGCGGTCATGAGTTTGAGGGGCAGGGCGATCAGCTCGTAGTCGCCTTCGGGCACGCCGTCGAGCAGCAGGTTTTCCAGTACACGCAAGCCGCGTTGGCGGATGACTTGGTGGCTGGGCAACTGCTTGCTTTCGGCCGGGTCGATGCTGGCGCTGTCGGTTCCGATCAGCAGCACACCCAGGTCGGCCAATTGCTGCACTGTGGCGGGGTGAAAGGCGGTGAGTTGTGTGTCGAACTGCGTGAGCGGAAACTGGCGGTAAGTGCGCACCAGCACCCTTGGGGGCAGATCGGCCAGTGCGTGTTGCAATTGTGCGAGGGTTATCAGTGGGCCTGCGTCCAGCGCATGGATGACGCGGCAGCGGCCCATAAAGGGCAGCAGGTCGAGCGCGCCCACGGCCGCACCCTGCGGGTCGTAGTGCAGCGGGGCATCGGCGTGTGCACCCACATGCGGCGACATCGTGATGGCGCTCACGTTAACGGGGCAGGTGTCCGACAGTGTGGACGCCCATTGCTGGGTGTAAGGTGTGTCGCCCGGAAAGACCGGGCTGCGGGCATCAACAGGCGGGGAAATATCCCAAAGTTTTTTCATGGTGTGCGAAGGTAGCACCCCACAAAAAACCGTGGTGTCGGTTATTTCCAACACACATCAAAAAGACTTCAGGAGTTCAGTGCGGGCAGGCCTTGGCGGCGACGCGCTTGCTCGCAAGCAGGGCTGCCTTCTTCAAACTCGCGGCAGGGCGAGGGGCGCCATTCGTAGATGCCACAAATGGCTTTTTCGCCCGTTTTTCCATAGAGCGCCGCGCAACGCGGCGGGCTGTGGTCGGTACCGCGCATGCGGCAGGTGTGCTCGGTGATGGGCGAGGCCAGCCCGGCGGGCACATCGCCGCCGCCTTCTTCGTATTCGAAGACCGAAAAATCCACCCGGAAGCTCACGCAGCAAGCGCCGCAGGTGGTGCAGGCGGACATGTCAGGCGGAATTGTTAAGAGTTTATGCGGCCCAAGAGCAAAAACTCCATGAGTGCTTTTTGCACATGCAGGCGGTTTTCAGCTTCGTCCCAGACGACCGATTGCGGGCCGTCGATGACTTCGGCGCTGACTTCTTCGCCGCGGTGGGCGGGCAGGCAGTGCATGAACAGGGCATCGGGCTTAGCGACTTGCATCATGGCTTCGTCTACGCACCAGTCGGCAAAGGCTTTCTTGCGTGCTTCGTTCTCGGCCTCATACCCCATGCTGGTCCACACGTCGGTGGTGACCAGGTCTGCGCCTCGGCAGGCGTCTTCTGGGTCTTTGAAAATTTTGTAGCAGTCAGCGCTGCGCAAACCGGCCACGGCCTGGTCGACTTCGTAGCCGCTGGGCGTGCTCAGGTGGAGCGTGAAGCCCAACAATTCGGCCGCTTGCAGCCAGGTGTTGGCCATGTTGTTTCCGTCGCCCACCCAAGCCACAGTTTTCCCCTGAATGGAGCCCCGGTGCTCGATGTAGGTGAAGATGTCTGCCAGGATCTGGCAGGGGTGGTATTCGTTGGTCAGCCCGTTGATGACCGGCACGCGCGAATGCGAGGCAAAGCGAACGATTTTGTCTTGACCGTAAGTGCGGATCATGACGAGGTCGGTCATGCGGCTGATCACGCGGGCGCTGTCTTCGATGGGCTCGGAGCGGCCCAGCTGGCTGTCGCCCGTGGTCAGGTGGACCACCGAGCCGCCGAGTTGGTACATGCCCGCTTCAAAGCTCACGCGGGTGCGGGTGCTGGCTTTTTCAAAGATCATGGCCAGCGTGCGGTCGGCCAGCGGGTGGTATTTTTCGTAAGCCTTGAACTTGCGCTTGATCTCGGCGGCACGGGCGAATACGTGCGCGTATTCTTCGGCGCTCAAGTCGGTGAACTGCAGGTAGTGCCGCACGGGCACGGGGGACTGAACGCTCATGCTTGTTCTGCCAAAAACGCTTTGATCAGCGGCAAGAGGATGCTCAGCACCTCGTCCGCTTCGGCGGAGGTCATGATCAGGGGAGGCAAGAGGCGCACCACGGTGTCGGCGGTCACGTTGATGATCAGACCCGCGTCGGCGGCCTGTTTGAGCAGGACACCGCAAGGCCGATCGAATTCGATGCCGATCATTAGGCCTTGGCCACGGATTTCCTTGATGCCCTTTTGGCCGCTCAATGCAGCGGTCAGTTTGTCGTGGAAGTGGGCACCCAGGCGTGCAGCGTTGCCCAGCAGGTCGTCTTTTTCCATGATGCGGATGGTTTCCACACCGGCACGCATGGCCAGCGGGTTTCCCCCAAAGGTGGTGCCGTGGTTGCCGGGCTGAAAGATGTTGGCGGCCTTGGGGCCCGCTACCACAGCACCAATCGGCACGCCCGAACCCAGGCCCTTGGCCAGCGGCATAACATCGGGCACGATGCCCGCCCACTGGTGGGCAAACCATTTGCCAGTGCGGCCAATGCCGCACTGAACTTCGTCAATCATCAAGAGCCAGTCTTGCTGGTCGCACAGGGCGCGCACTTCGCGCAGGTAATCGGCACGCATCGGGTTGATGCCGCCTTCGCCCTGGATGGTTTCAAAGAACACGGCCACCACATCGGGGTCGTTGACGGTGGCTTTTTTCAGCGCCTCGATGTCGTTGAGGGGCACACGCACGAATCCTTCGAGCATGGGACCAAAGCCCTGCTGCAGTTTCACATTGGCCGTGGCGCTGAGTGTGGCGATGCTGCGGCCGTGGAAGGCTTTTTCGTAGACGACGATCTTGGGGTTCGTGATGCCCTTGTCGTGTCCGAACTTCCGCGCCAGTTTGATGGCCGCTTCGTTGGCCTCCAGACCCGAGTTGCAAAAAAACACATTCGTCATGCCCGACAACTCGACCAGCTTGGCCGCCAGCACTTCGGCGTTGGGCACATGGAAGTAGTTGCAGGTGTGGATGATCTTGCCGATCTGGTCCTGCAGCGCGGGGGCGAATTCCGGGTGGTTGTGGCCCAGCGTGTTCACGGCAATACCGGCCAATGCGTCGAGGTACTCCTTGCCATTGACGTCCCAAACTCGGCAACCTTGACCATGGCTGAGTGCGATCGGCAGTCGGCCATAGGTGTTCATGGTGTGCGGTGAGGCGGCTTCAATGTGAGCGGTCATGCGTGAACTCCTGAAATAAAAATCGGCCCAATGGTGGAGGGCCGTTAGAGGAATATTTTAGAGGCTTTGTGTGGCTGTTGGATGTCGACTGTCACAAGCCTGAAGTCTTATATAAGATACAATACCTATCTAACGAAAGCAGTGGCGATCCCGGTGCTTTTGGTGTCCACTTCACCCCTTCTATCCGATGGTCTCCAACACTGCCAAAGAAGTCTTCATCCAGGGCATCACCGAGGACGGAAAGACATTCAGACCCAGCGACTGGGCTGAACGCTTGGCAGGCGTGATGAGCCAATTTCGTCCCGGCGGCGCCGTCCCGGGCAGTCACTTGAGCTATTCCCCTTGGTGCATTCCCACCACCATGGGCAACGTCAAATGCGTGGTGGTGCACCATGACCTGCGCGATTACGACGTGATGGCATGGGACTTTGTCATGAATTTCGCCAGAGACAATGGCTTGCAAGTGGCTGAAGCCTGTTTGTTGCCCGATCTGCCGCCCAAAAAATAAGACTCACAACCAACCGCCTTTGGGCGGTTTTTTGTTGGTTCCGATTTCCTGGGGGGGGGGACAGAAGCCCTGATGAACCGCGCTGAGTTGGGGCCATTGCCGGGTGACGATTTCTACGAGCGAAGCGAGTCATGAGGAGCCCGGCGATGGCCCCAACTCAGCCTTAGCCAAATGCCGAACACCCGCTTCAAGTTGCCAATGAGGCATAAAAAAACCGCCAAGGTTTACACCTGGGCGGTTCAGTTTTCGCGGACAGCGCACCCGTTTCAAACGGCAGCGAGGACTGAGCCTCGCCGGGCTGTTGATCTGTTGGAGCGGATCAGGCTGCGGCGAGGGCCAAAGTCTTGACTTTGGCGCTCAGGCGGCTCTTGTCACGAGCGGCCTTGTTTTTGTGGAAGATGCCCTTGTCGGCAATGATGTCCACCACGGTTTGCATCTTGGCAAACAACTCTGTGGCTTTGGTCTTGTCGCCTGCTGCAACGGCTTTTTCGACGTTTTTCACAGCAGTGCGGTATTTGGAGCGCAGCGAAGAGTTCGCAGCGTTGATTTTGACGTCTTGGCGGACGCGTTTACGGCCGGAAGCAAGACGGGGGTTTTTCTTTTTAGGTTTAGCGGATGCCATATATAAGTTCTTTCAGTGTCTGAGGATGATGTCCAGCGAACCCAGCATTCTAGCAGAGCTCAAACGGCTTGATGACGCTCCCATCACGCCCAAAGTGCAAGGGTCTGGTGTGAACATCCATTGAATAAGGCTTTGGACGGATCAGGGGGCCGCTACACTCGGCCACTGTGAGCCTTCTCCGATCTGCCTCTGTTGTATCGATTTTCACCCTGGCCTCCCGGGTGACGGGTTTGGTGCGCGAGTTGCTGATCGCCTCGATGTTCGGTGCCAGCGCCCTGACCGATGCCTTCAACGTGGCTTTCCGAATCCCCAATTTGTTTCGCCGGCTGTTCGCAGAAGGCGCCTTCAGCCAAGCATTTGTACCGGTTTTGGCCGCCAGCCGAGCCCAACACGGCGAAGAGGCCACCAAAGAAGTGATCGACAGCGTGGCCACCGCCTTGGCTTGGTCGGTCTTGGCCCTATCGGTTTTAGGGGTGTTGGTCTCACCTTGGTTGGTATGGGCTATGGCCAGTGGCTTGCAACAAGATGCCCGGGGTTATGGCGCGGCCACGAACATGACGCGCTGGATGTTCCCCTACATTGCCTTCATGTCCATGGTGGCCTTGTCGGCCGGCATTTTGAACACCTGGAAGCGCTTTGCCGTTCCTGCGGCCACGCCCGTGCTGCTCAATGTTTGTGTGATTGCTGCTGCGTGGCTGTTGGCGCCCTGGCTCAGCCGCCAAGGGATCGAGGCCATTTATGCGCTGCCTGTGGGCGTGATGCTGGGTGGTTTTTTGCAGTTGATGGTGCAAATTCCGGCCTTGGCCCGCTTGGGCTTGTTGCCCCGCATTGGCGTGCGTCCGTCCGCCGTCAAAAAGGCCTGGACCAACCCTGCCACCTTGAACATCCTGCGCTTGATGGGTCCGGCCTTGCTGGGTGTCGGTGTGGCGCAAATTTCCTTGCTCATCAACACACAGATTGCCTCGCATTTGGCGCCGGGCAGCGTGAGTTGGTTGACTTACGCTGACCGCTTGATGGAGTTTCCGACGGCCATTTTGGGTGTGGCTTTGGGTGCTGTCTTGATGCCGCAATTGGCAGCGGCCAAAGCCACAGGCGACAGCGAGCGTTACGCGGCCATGCTCGACTGGGGTCTGCGGCTGGTCTTGCTGCTGGCGCTGCCTTGTGCTGCGGCTTTGCTGGTGTTTTCGCAACCGCTCGTGTCGGTTCTCTACCACTATGGTGCTTTTACCGACCGTGATGTGCAGCAAACCACTTTGGCCCTGACGGGCTACGGTGTGGGCTTGCTGGGCTTGGTGGCCATCAAGGTGCTGGCCCCAGGGTACTACGCCAGTCAGGACATCCGCACCCCGGTGCGCATCGCGGTGGTGGTGCTGGTGCTCACCCAAATTTTCAATGTGCTGTTGGTGCCGTATTTGGCACATGCTGGGCTGGCACTGTCCATTGGCTTGGGCGCGCTGGTCAATGCATTGTGGCTGCTGGTGGGCCTGCTGCGCCGGGGCAGTTACAAGCCGCAGCCCGGTTGGTGGCGCTTTGGCTTTCAGGTGCTCTTGGCTACGGGCTTGTTGACAGGCTTGCTGTGGTTCGCTGCGAACCATTTGCCTTGGGTGGCCATGCGACAAGAGGCCTGGCTGCGCATCGGCTGGATGTTGGGCGTTTTGCTCTGTTCTGCCTTGCTTTACTTTGGCGTTTTGTGGGCCACAGGACTGCGGCTCAAAGCCTTTCTCAAACGCTGACGGCTATCCGGAACAGACATGCTGTTGAATTTGTCATCACCCACCCCGCTCAGTTACTTTGCCAGTCTCGTGCAAAGCGATGAACATTTCCCGTTGCTGGAAGCTGCTGCCAGCTTGGCACAAGACGAAGAACCCAGTTTGGATGTGCAGCACGTTCTGGACGATGTGGCCCGTTTGCTGCGCAGGGTTCAGTCGCGTATGCCTGAGGATGCCGACGACCTGACTCAGCTGGCCATTTTGACCAAGGTTTTTTACCAAGATTTGGGTTTTGGGGCCAACGCCAACGACTTTTACGCCCCCGAAAACAGTTACTTGAATGAGGTCCTGAGAACACGCAGGGGCATCCCGATTTCTTTGGCCGTGCTTTGGCTGGAATTGGCGCAGGCCATGGGTTTGCACGCACAGGGCATTTCTTTTCCGGGTCATTTTTTGGTCAAAGTCACCCTGCGAGATGGACTGGTGGTGTTGGACCCGCTCACGGGTGAGTCTTTGGGCTTGGACAATTTATCGGAAAGGTTGAGCCCTTTTCGCGACCCCGTAGACCAGACGGCAGCTGCCGACTTGGATGAGGGTGAGACGCCACTGGGTTTGTACCTGCAAGCTAGCCCCGCACGAGATGTGTTGGCCCGCATGCTGCGCAACCTGAAAGAAATTTTCCGATCACAGAAAGATTGGCCCCGCATGCTGCAGGTTCTGGACCGTCTGGTGGTTTTGTTGCCAGAGGTTTGGGCCGAAAGGCGTGACCGGGGTTTGGTGCATGCCGAATTGGGGCATGTGCACGAAGCGCTGCAAGATTTGCGGGTGTATTTGGAAGCTGAACCTTCAGCGCCCGACACTTTGGCGCTGAAAAATCGGGTGACCGAACTTTCAGCCCTTTGATGCCATGTCCACTGCTGGGCCCAATGGGGTCTGGTGGTGTCCAGAGTGGACGGGCTTAGACATCAAAGAGTGAAAAGAGCTTTTTTAAGCGACCACCACCTGAGCGCCTTCGCCTTGCGCCGCGATGCGGCCAATCGTGAAGACCTGCTCACCGGCTGCGCGCAAAGTGGCCGCGCAGCCCTCAGCTTCGGCTGCATCCAAAACGACCACCATGCCAATGCCGTTGTTGAAGGTGCGGTTCATTTCGATGTCGTCAATGCCGGCAGTGGTCTGTAGCCAAGCAAACAACTCGGTTTGTGGCCAGCTGCCTTTTTGCAGGTGAGCCGCTAAGCCTTCGGGTAAAACGCGGGGAATGTTTTCCAGCAAGCCGCCCCCGGTGATGTGGGCCAGCGCCTTGATGGGGTGGGCGGCCAATGCTGCGAGTACGTTCAAGACGTAAAGCCGTGTGGGCTCCATCAGTGCTTGCTTGAAGGGTTTGCCGTCGAGTGTGGCTGGGGCGTTGCTGCCTGCCCGCTCGATGCACTTGCGCACCAGACTGAAACCGTTGGAGTGCACGCCGCTGGAGGCTAAGCCCAGCACCACGTCGCCAGCCTTGACGTTTTGACCCGTGAGAATTTTGGACTTTTCGACCGCACCGACTGCAAAACCGGCCAGGTCGTATTCACCGGAGGGGTACATGCCGGGCATTTCCGCCGTTTCGCCGCCGATCAGGGCACAACCTGACAACTCGCAGCCCTTGGCAATGCCGCCCACCACGGCCGCTGCCGTGTCCACGTCCAGCTTGCCGCAGGCAAAGTAGTCGAGGAAAAACAAGGGTTCAGCGCCTTGCACCAACACGTCGTTCACGCTCATGGCCACCAGGTCAATGCCCACGGTGTCGTGCATGTTCCATTCAAATGCCAGCTTGAGTTTGGTGCCCACGCCGTCGGTGCCGCTGACCAACACGGGTTCTTTGTAGCGCTTGGGCACTTCAAAAAGTGCGCCAAAACCGCCGATGCCGGCCAGCACGCCTTCGCGCATGGTTTTTTTGGCCAGAGGTTTGATGCGCTCAACCAGGGCATCGCCCGCGACGATGTCGACGCCGGCGTCTTTGTAGGAAAGTGGAGTTTGACTCATGGTTTTGGCCCCCATGGGGCATGTAATTGGAGAATGAGGGGCCAATAAACGGGCTGGCAGACTAAAATCTGAGTCTATTTTAAGGGTTGACCCTGACCGCTTGAAATCCAACCACGCCAAAGACGAACCTCACTTGCAAGCACCTTTGCCATTTTTAATGACCCGATTGGCCGCATGGCTGGGCGTGGCCTTGGTTGCTGCGCTGGTTTTTTGGTTGCTGGCCCCCGTGTTAGCGCCTTTTGTCATCGCCGCCGTTTTGGCCTATGTGCTTCACCCCTTGGTGCTCAAGCTGGAAGGCTTGGCCCGCGGCCGATTGCCTCGGGCCATCGCGGTGGTGCTCATTGAAGCGCTGGCGCTGTTGGCGCTGCTGGGCATTTTGCTGCTCTTGGTTCCGATTTTGCTGCGTGAATGGCCTTTGCTTCAGCAGCAATTGCCTTTGTTGCTAGACCGTTTGGGCGATGCCATCAACCCACTGCTGATGCAGTTGGGCTTGACTGTCTCGCTGGATTTTCGAGACCTCAAAAACCAATTGCTGGTTTATTTGAGTGCCAACCGTGAGGACTGGTGGGCCCCGCTCATGTCCTCCCTGAAGCTCGGCGGCAGTGCGGCTTTGGCTGTGGCCGGTTATGTGGTGTTGGTGCCGGTGGCCCTTTTTTACATGCTTTACGACTGGACGCGCTTGGTCAACAACGTGCTCGAATTGGTGCCGCCATCGTGGCGCGGGCGTTTTGATGGTTTCATGCACGAATGTGACCAGGTGCTGGGCGAGTATTTGCGCGGACAGATGTTGGTGATGCTGGTTTTGGCGGTCTTTTATTCGGTCGGACTCAAGCTGTTTGGCTTGGACTTGGCCTTGCCCATTGGGGTGTTCACCGGTTTGGCGGTGTTCGTGCCTTACTTGGGTTTTGGTTTGGGCTTGGTGTTGGCCCTGTTGGCGGGTTTGTTGCAGTTTGCTTCAGCGCAAGCGTTGGTCATGGTGGCCGTGGTCTTCGGATTGGGGCAGTTGATCGAAAGTTTTGTGCTCACGCCCCGCTTGGTGGGGGAGCGCATTGGCCTACATCCACTCTCCGTCATTTTGGCTTTGATGGCTTTTGGCCAGGTTCTGGGCTTTGTGGGTGTGTTGATTGCGTTGCCCGCCAGCGCCGTTTTGTTGGTGGCATTGCGCCGAGTGCGTCACCAATACCTGCAAAGCGACTTGTACCAAAAAAGTGGTTCTGGCATGGCCGAGCAAGGGCCTGATCAGGCATGAAGCAACTGGCTTTGGACATCGGCTTGGCCTCCAGTCCCACGCTGGACAATTTCTTTGCCGGTCCAAACGAAGCGGCGCTCAGCCATCTTCGTTTGTGGACCGCCTCCAGCAGCCGATCGCCGGTGCCAACCTATTTGTGGGGCGAAAGCGGTTCGGGCAAAACCCATTTGTTGCATGCGGTACACCAGGCCCTCAAAGACCAGGGAGCCCAAGTGGGCTGGCTGGATGCCCACACCATGGATCCGCCGGAGTTCAAGGACGACTGGGCGGCCGTGCTGATGGACGACGTTCATCTGTACAACTTAGAGCAGCAGCACACGGCTTTCAATTGGTTCGTGAATGCGCTGACGCCTCGCATCGGTAGCCCCCGCTGGGTTTTGGCGGCGGGTGCTTTGCCCCCCGCCGATTTGAAGTTGCGTGACGATTTGCGCAGCCGCTTGGGTTGGGGTCATATTGACGCCCTGCAAGTCTTGGATGAACCCCAACGCCGATCCGTTTTGCGCCAAGAAGCCGACGCGCGAGGCTTGTTTTTGAGCGACGAAGTCATGTCTTATATGCTCAACCGGTTTTCACGGGATTTGGGCAGTTTGATGCAGTTGCTTGACCACTTGGACCAATACGCTTTGCAAACGCAACGTGCCCTGACCATTCCCTTGGTGCGTTCCATGATGGAGAACGAATGAAACTCGCGCTGTTTGACCTGGACCACACTTTGCTGCCTCTGGACTCCGACCACAGCTGGGGGGTGTTCACCACCGATTTAGGCTGGAACGACCCGGTTGTGTTCAGTCAGCGAAACGACGAGTTTTATGCACATTACCAGGCCGGAACGCTGGACATTCACGATTACGTCCGCTTTGCCACTCGCGCTGCTCGCGAACGCGGTGCCACAGAATCCGCCCACGCCCACGCCCGTTACATGGACGAAGTGATCCGGCCCCGCATCACGCCCGAGGCGCTGGCGCTGGTACGATCGCATCAGCAAGCAGGTGATACGGTCATGATCGTGACCGCCACCAACGAATTTGTCACCCGCCCGATTGCCCAAGCCTTTGGTGTGAGTGAGTTGATTGCGGTGGACCTCGAGCGCGATGTCAATGGCTGGATCACGGGCGAGATCCGGGGCACTCCCTCATTTCGTGACGGCAAAGTGACCCGGGTGGCCCAGTGGCTGGCCCAGCAAGGTCTGGACTGGTCAGACGTGGAGGTTACTTTTTATACCGACTCCATGAATGACTTGCCACTTTTGGAAAAAGCCCACCATCCGGTGGCAACGAACCCTGACGCTCGGTTGCGTCAACTGGCCACAGACCGTGGCTGGCGCATCCTCGAACTTTTTCAAGAATGATCAAACAATTCATCGACAAGCTGATGGGCAAAACCCCCAAAAGCAACAAACCCCACTTTGGCCGACGCACAGAGGTCCCGGCATCCGTGCACGGCATCGACCCGAACCTGGTTGACGAGCGTGCCATTCATGTGACCTCCACTTTGCAGCAAGCTGGGTTTGAGGCCTACATCGTGGGCGGCGCGGTGCGCGACCTGTTGTTGGGCCTGCGCCCCAAAGATTTTGATGTCGCGACCGATGCCACACCTGAGCAGGTCAAAGGGCTGTTTCGCCGGGCGTTCATCATCGGTCGGCGCTTTCGCATCGTGCATGTGGTGTATGGCCGTGGGCGTGACAATGAGGTGATCGAGGTCTCGACTTTCCGCGCTCATTTAGACAATGCGGCGGCTGAGCAAGTCAAAGGCAATGAGCGCACCAGCAAGCGCCAACTCGAAGGCATGCAGCATGCGGTCGATTCTTCGGGCCGTGTGCTGCGCGACAACGTCTGGGGTCCGCAAGACGAAGACGCGACGCGGCGTGATTTCACCGTCAACGCCCTGTATTACGACCCTGCATCTCAGATCGTGGTGGACTACCACGGCGGCATTCAGGATTCCAAAAAGCGCGTGTTGCGCATGATTGGCGACCCTGTGGCGCGTTACCGCGAAGACCCGGTGCGCATCATCCGCGCCGTGCGTTTTGCCGCCAAGCTCAGCCCGCTGGGTTTCAAGCTGGAGGCCAAAACCGCCAAACCCCTGACGCAGTCGGCCACTTTGCTGGCCGACGTGCCGCAAAGCCGCTTGTTTGATGAAATGCTCAAGCTCTTGCAAACCGGGCACTCTCTGGCGTCCATTGCTCAGCTGAAGCACTTGGGCTTGGCCACGGGCATTTATCCTTTGCTTGATGTCGTGGTGGAGCGCGCAGACAGCGCTTTTGTACAAGTGGCGTTGGCCGACACCGATCGCCGCGTGGGCGAAGGCAAGCCCGTGGCGCCCAGCTTTTTGCTCGCCTGTGTGTTGTGGGCCGATGTGCGCGAAGGTTGGGCCAAGCGCTTGGCGCGCAAAGAGCACGCTCACCCGGCCCTGCAAGACGCGATCGACGAGGTGTTTGATGCGCGCATCGGCGATGTGTCCGGGCGCGGCAAACTGGCGGCTGACATGCGTGAGATCTGGATGATGCAGCCGCGCTTTGAAAAGCGCGTGGGCAGCACGCCGTTTGGCTTGGTCGAGCAGCCACGCTTTCGTGCGGGCTTCGACTTTTTGCGACTGCGTGCTGACATCGAAGAGGTGGACATTCGCCTGGCTGATTGGTGGCAAGAATTCAGCATGGCCAGTGATGCAGAGCGCGAAGATTTGGTACAGGCCGCCAAGGCAGAGCAACAGGTTTCACAAGCGGCCAAGCCGCGCGTGCGCCGAGCACCCCGCCCAGAGGGCGCGCCTGCGCCTGCAGCACTTGACGCAAACCCGTCTGCCTCAGATGCGGAAAACGCTGAGTCGGGTGCGCCCAAAAAACGCCGCCGCCGCCGTCGTAAACCCGGTGAGGGTGGCGATGGGGCTGTGGACGCGGGCGGCGCGGCCTGAATCGGCCCTGAATCTAGCCCATGGCCGAGTCAGCGCGCCAGAGCGTGACCGCTTACGTGGCCATTGGGGCCAATTTGGGCGATGCTCAGCAGACGGTGCTGCACGCCTTTGATGCCTTGGCCCTGTTGTCCAGCACCCAGCGCATGGCCCGCTCGAAGATTTACCGGACAGCGCCGCATGAGGCACAGGGGCCGGATTTTTTCAATGCCGTGGCCCGCATCGATACGGGCTTGACCGCCCCCGATTTGCTGGATGCTTTACAGGCTATTGAGAATCAAGCGGGGCGTTTGCGTCCCTATGTCAATGCCCCGCGCACTTTGGATTTGGATTTGCTTTTTTATGGCGAAGCCCATGTGCAAAGCCCGCGGCTGAACTTGCCCCATCCGCGCTGGCGGGACAGAGCATTTGTCCTCTTTCCCCTGGCCGATGTGTGGCCAGAGCGCGTCAACCCTGAAGACTTGATGCGTGTGGCGGGACAGGGCATTGAACGCTTGCCAGAGGATCCATCAGGCCTTGCCTGATCCGTTGCAGGCTTTACTGGCTGATCAAGCGGGCCGCTTCGATCTGGTACTCAAAGTAGCGCTGGAAGCTGAAGACCAAGCTGGCCATCAACACGGTGGTGCCCAGCAATAAAGCGTTGGCAATGCCAATGACCGTGCCCCAATTGGTGCGGCCTGCTGGGTTGAGATCTTCGCTCTGGGGGTTGAATTTGGCATTCCATTTTTCAATGGCACTCAGGCCGTAAACAATGGCGTTCAGGGCGCAGCCCGCGATGGTGAATCCCAGCAAAGGGATCAGCAACCAGCTGAGCGTGTCGTCTTGGCCAAACTGTTGGACACGCTCCAGCCCATAAAAACCCAGTGCAGTGGGGATGGGCAGCAACCAGCCCAGCGTGTCTGAAAACCCGTAAAGGTAAAAGCGGTGCAGGCCCAAAGGGCCTGTCCAAAAAGTCAACCAAGTTGCAATTGTTTTGTTTTTCATGACGCTGATTATTGCGGAGCGGTGCTGTCACCGGCACCCAAAGGCTTTTCCATCATCACCACATCGAGCCAGCGGTCAAACTTCCAACCGCAGGATTTGAGCAAGCCTAGATGGCTAAAGCCCAGTGATGTGTGGACGCCAATCGAGCCCGTATTGCCCGAATCGCCGATGACAGCCAGGAACTTGCGCACCCCCGCTTGTTCGGCTTTGGCGCACAACTCGGCCAGCAAGGCGCGGCCCATGCCTTTGCGGTGAACGTCTGGGGCCATGTAAATCGAATCTTCCGCAGAAAAACGGTAAGCTGGCCTGGGCTTGAACCAGTTGCAATAGGCAAAACCCACCACGCGGCCTTGGTCTTCGACCACGAGATAGGGCAAGCCCTTTGAAAGGACATCGGCCCGGCGGCTGGCCATGTCGGTCTCGGTGGGTGGATCGATCTCGAAGGTGCCGGTGCCCGTGAGTACGTGGTGGCGGTAAATGGCAGTGATGGCTGCGACGTCTTCGTCGCGGCTGGGTCGGATCAGAGGCAAGGCAAGGCTCCCGTTGTATAATGGTGGGCTTTTCAGTGTGTCACTGGCCGGGTGGCCAGTTGCGTGTCTCAAACGCTGAAAGAAAACGGGTTTCCCGGCATTTGTTCCGGAGAGACCCAACCACCCAAGGATAAATCATGGTTGTTATTCGTCTGAACCGCGGCGGCTCTAAAGCACGTCCTTTTTTCAACATCGTCGTTGCCGACAAGCGCGTGCGTCGTGATGGTCGCTTCCTCGAGCGCATCGGTTTCTACAACCCCACAGCCAAAGGTGGCGAAGAGGGCTTGCGCATTGCACAAGACCGTTTGACCTACTGGAAAAGCGTTGGCGCCCAAGCTTCTCCCACCGTGGAACGCCTGATCCGTCAAGCCGGCAAAGCCGCAGCCTGATCGGCCCCCAAAGGTCATGCGCCCTTCTTTGGACACTGCCGCTTTGCCGGTCGACGCCATCGAAATCGGGCGCATCACCGATGCTTGGGGCATCAAAGGCTGGTTCAAGGTCTTGCCCCACAGCGCCTCGCCCGAGGCGCTTTTTTCTTCCAAGCAATGGTTTTTGTTGCCGCCAGATCGGCCAATGAAACCCAAACGCCCAACAGAGGCTGATGCAGTTGCAGCAGTTCAGGCTGTTTGGACCGAGCCCTTGTTGCTCACTGTCAAAGAAG
Organism: Limnohabitans sp. 15K; assembly: GCF_002778285.1. Classification (GTDB taxonomy): domain Bacteria; phylum Pseudomonadota; class Gammaproteobacteria; order Burkholderiales; family Burkholderiaceae_C; genus Limnohabitans_A. The sequence continues at coordinate 623,810 of NZ_NESM01000001.1, read as the reverse complement.
TCAAAAACCATTCCGATACGGTGGTGGCCTGCGCTCACGGCATGGACGACCGCAATGCCGCAGAGTCTTTGCGAGGCGCACGCATTTTTATCCCCCGCTCCAGTTTTCCTGCAGCGGCCGATGGCGAGTATTACTGGGTTGACTTGCTGGGCTTGCAGGTGGTCAACCGAGAGGGTCTCGACTTGGGACAAGTTCGTGACCTCATGTCTACGGGCCCACAAACGGTGCTTGTGATCGAGGCGGCTGCAGAAGTCGAAGGCGGTAAAACCGTTGAGCGCATGATTCCCTTTGTCAGCGCGTTTGTGGACGGTGTTGACCTGCCTGGTAAACGCATCACCGTTGACTGGCAGCCCGATTACTGAATCGCTGCCTCGGCCGTGGAGGGCCATCCATGCGCTTTGACATCATCACCCTGTTCCCTGAGTTGTTTGCACCGCTACTGACCAGCGGCATCACACGTCGCGCGTATGAAAGCGGCTTGGTGGATGTGAGTTTGTGGAATCCCCGCGACCATGCCGAAGGCAATTACCGCCGTGTGGACGACCGCTCGTTTGGCGGTGGCCCAGGTATGGTGATGTTGGCCGAGCCCTTGTTCAAGTGCCTCAGCGCTATTCGCGCAGAGCGTCAAGAGGAAGTGCCTGCACCCTTGGTGTTGTTTTCACCGATTGGGCGGACGCTGAACCACACGGCTGTGGCGCAATGGTCGGGCAGCGCGGGCGCTGTGCTGCTGTGCGGCCGCTACGAAGGCGTGGACCAGCGCTTCATCGATCAACATGTCGACCAGCAAATCAGCCTGGGCGACTTTGTGCTGTCGGGCGGTGAAATCGCCGCCATGGCTTTGCTGGACGCGGTGGCCCGTTTGCAGCCGGGGGTGTTGAACGACGAAGGCAGCCACCAACTGGACAGTTTCAACCCTGCGTTGGATGGTTTGTTGGACAGCCCGCACTACACCCGTCCCGAAGTTTGGCAAGGCCACGCCGTACCCCCTGAATTGATGTCTGGGCACCATGCCCACATCGAGCGCTGGCGGCGTGAGCAAAGCCTTCGCCTGACGGCCTTGCACCGACCAGAACTGATCGATCACGCCCGAGTGGCGGGGCAGCTCAGTCGCCAAGACGAAATCTTTCTCAAAGAGCAGTAAATCTGTTCGGTCTTTCAAGTTCTCGCAGCAGGGCTTGAAAAAGTTATAATTAAAGGCTTTTCGATCCTCTACCCGCCGCGATCTGGCTCAGTCATGCTTATACATGGCCTTTACAGCACAGAACGCCCCTTGTGTAGCGAGGCATGATCGGACGGAGTTCAAAAAATGAATTTGATTCAAACTCTTGAACAGGAAGAAATTGCCCGTTTGGGTAAAGTGATTCCTGAATTTGCCCCCGGCGACACCGTGATCGTCAGCGTCAACGTGGTGGAAGGTGCGCGCAAGCGTGTCCAAGCTTACGAAGGTGTTGTGATCGCCAAGCGTAACCGCGGCCTGAACAGCGGCTTCACCGTGCGCAAGGTCTCCAGTGGCGAAGGCGTGGAACGTACGTTCCAAACCTACAGCCCTGTGATCGCGAGCATCGAAGTCAAGCGTCGCGGTGATGTCCGCCGCGCCAAGCTGTACTACCTGCGTGACCGCAGCGGCAAGTCGGCACGTATCAAAGAAAAGTTGCCACAGCGCAAAGCAGCACTTGCTGTCAAAGCGTAAAGCCTTTTCGGCCATACGAAAAAACCGCCCGGGTTTGCGCCCAGGGCGGTTTTTTTTGGCGCAGTCAAAACGACTGCATTCAAAATGACCAAGCCATCAAGCCCTCATGCTCAAGAAAAAAGGCCTTGCCTTTGAGGGCAAGACCTTTGAGAGGATCTTGAGGTCCTGGGCTGCGCCCAGGAAAACGATCAACCGCGTGTGATTTTCAGGACACGCGTACCGCCGCGCTTTGCTGGGCCTTCGCCTGCTGCGTGGGGTTTGAAGTTGCCGGCACCAAAAGGCTTGGGGCCGCGGGCGAACTTGTCACCGGCTGCGCCGCGTGGGGCAGGACGGGCAGCGTTGCGGTTGTCACCGCCACGGTCTTCCCAGCGACCACCTTGACGTGGGCCATCTTGGCGCGCGTCTTGACGTGGGGCAGGGCGGCTGTCGCCTTTGTCCCAAGGATGTGCCGGGGCAGCACGCTGCTCAAAGCGGTCGCCACCACGGTTGTCATGGCGGTTATCGCCTCGGGGTGCGTCAAAACGACCACCTTCTTTGCGCTGGTCGAAACGGGGTTCAGAACGTTGCTCAAAGCGGGGCTGCTCGTCGCGGAAGTTGCCACGCGGGGCGCGGTTGTCAAAGCCACCGCCAGCATTGTCACGGTCACGGTTGCCACCAAAGTCGCGGCCACCTGGGGCGGGACGTCCACCACGGAAACCACCGCCAGCGTTGGCGTAGTTGCGCTCGCCGCCAAAGCGGTCACCGCCACGGCCCATGGGCTTGCGGGCTTCGGGCATGCGCACTTTGGGCTCCAGGCCAGGAATCACTTCGGCCTTGAAAGGCTGGCGTGTGTACGACTCGATGTCACCAATCTTGCGACGGTCACGAATCTCAGCAAAGGTCACAGCCAAGCCATCGCGGCCTGCGCGGCCTGTGCGGCCAATGCGGTGGGTGTAGTCTTCGGCCTTCATGGGCAAGCCGAAGTTGAAGACGTGGGTGATGGTGGGCACGTCGATGCCGCGAGCGGCAACGTCGGTGGCTACCAAAATTTGCACTTGGCCATTGCGCAGTGCCATCAGGCGGCGGTTGCGCATGCCTTGGCTCAAAGCGCCGTGCAGGGCCACAGCCGAGAAGCCGTCTTGCTGCAGGTCAGCGGCCAAGCCGTCGCACTCGATTTGGGTGCTGGAGAATACGATCGCTTGGTCGATCGTGGCGTCACGCAACCAGTGGTCAAGCATCTGGCGCTTGTGTTGAGCGTTGTCGGCCCAGAACAGCACCTGCTTGATGTTGTTGTGCTTTTCTTGGGGGTTGTCGATCTGGATTTTCTGGACCGAAGAACCACCGTCGTGCATCACGCGCATGGCCAGTTGCTGAATGCGCGGGGCAAACGTGGCACTGAACATCATGGTCTGGCGACGCTGGCTGGTCATGTCGTTGATGTCGGCCAAGTCGTCCGAGAAGCCCAGGTCGAGCATGCGGTCGGCTTCGTCCACCACCAAAAACTGCACTTGGTCCAGCTTGATTTGCATGGAGCGCTGCAGGTCGAGCAAACGGCCAGGTGTGGCCACCACCAAGTTGGCGTTTTGCAGCTTGGCAATTTGCAATTGGTAAGGAATGCCGCCGACCACGTTGGCCACGCGCAGACCGCGTGTGTGCTTGACCAATTCAATGGCGTCTTGCGCCACCTGTTGGGCCAATTCACGTGTGGGGCAAACGATCAGGGCGCCGGGGGCGGGGGCCTTGAAGTTGCGTGGGTTGGTGGGGTCTTTGCGCTTGGCGCGCTTGGGGGCGGGCTCGCCCTTGGCGACTGCATCGGCACAAGCTTGGTCGAATTCAGCGCGCTCGGCGGCTTCTTGCTCGGCCATTTGCTGGATCAGGGTGTGCAGCACGGGCAGCAAGAAAGCGGCGGTTTTACCGCTGCCGGTCTGGCTGGAGACCATCATGTCGGTGTAACCATTGGACTTGCCGTCTTTGGAGCCGCCTGCAGTGGGCAAAGCCAAAGGAATGGTACGCAATTGCACAGCGGTGGGCTGGGTGTAGCCCAAATCGGCCACGGCTTGCACCAGCTCAGGGGCCAGGCCCAGCTCAACGAAACCGTTGGGCACGTCGGCGATGGCTTCGACTTCTTCGGCCAATTCAGGTGTGGCCTGCGCCGCAGTGTCTGGGGTGATTTCGGCTGCAGCGGCAACCATGATTTCAGTGGCCAAGTTGATCGAAACTGTCTGTGCAGTTGACTCTGTGGCGATGGATGTGATTTCGGCAGGCGACAAGTCGTCCTGCACTGTGTTCAAAGTGTCGGTCATGTATGTAAAAAAACTCGCACGGAACAACGACCGCCAACAGAAGACTGTTGCATAGGGTCTTAGCACCGCAAGGTTGAAAAAACATCAACCATCAAACGGTGCTCGCGAGTGGCGCTTGGCGTGGAGCCTGGCCGCTGTGAGTGACCCTATCTTTGGGTCAAGGCATGAAGGGAGATGTAAGAAATGCTGCACCTGAAATGCAGCAAGCCCACGATTGTGCCACGGACAATAAGAAAACGCTAGGGTTTTCCCTGAAAAAAATCAAAGTCGAATGAAATGCTCTCGGTAATGCAGCAATTCTTCAATGGATTCGTGCACATCGGCCAGCGCCGTGTGCTTTTGCTGCTTTTTAAAACTGGCATACACCTCGGGTTTCCAACGGCGTGACAGTTCCTTGAGGGTGCTCACGTCGAGGTTACGGTAGTGGAAAAACGCTTCCAGCTTGGGCATGTACTTGACCAAGAAGCGCCGGTCCTGGCTGATGGTGTTGCCGCACAGCGGTGAGCTGTTCTTGGGCACATACTTTTTCAGGAAGGCCAGAATTTGCTCTTCGGCATCGGCTTCGCTGAGGGTCGACGCCTTGACTTTGTCGATCAGTCCGCTCTTGCCGTGTGTGCCTTTGTTCCATTTGTCCATTTGGTTCAAGAGCGCATCGCTTTGGTGAATGACCAGCACGGGGCCTTCGATGCGCGGCGTGAGGTTAGGGCCGGTCACGATCACGGCAATCTCCAGCAATCGCTCTTTTTCGGGATCGAGGCCCGTCATTTCGCAATCGATCCAAACCAAGTTCAGGTCAGATTTGGGCAGCTCTGCGGCTTCTGGGAGGGGGGTATTGACTTCAGACATGCGCTGATTGTCGCTGATGCGTGCAGGTTGTATGGGCCAATGATGGTCGGGTGCGTGACCTGAATGGTGTCAGCGCTCTTCGGCATCAAGCCCTTGCTGAGGCCTGTCAGACAAGGCCGCTTCTACAATAGGACGATGAACCCTTCCTTGACTTTGACATTGACCCTGGTTGTGGCCTTGCTGGCGCATGTGGCGCTCAAATTCTGGCTCAATGCCCGCCAGGTCAGGCATGTGGCGCGCCACCGAAACGCGGTGCCGCAGGCCTACGCCGACACCATGAGCTTGGCCGACCACCAAAAAGCAGCCGATTACACCCTGGCCAAAGCCCGTTTGTCGCAAATGGACATCGCGCTGGATGCGGCGGTCCTGTTGGGTTGGACGCTGCTGGGCGGCTTGGATGCCTTGAACCAGTTGTTGCTCGGCTGGATGGGCCCGGGCATGGTTCAGCAAATCTCGCTGGTGCTGGGCTTCGCCCTGGTGGGCAGTCTCATTGGCTTGCCTTTGTCTTTGATGCAAACCTTTGGCGTTGAACAGCGCTTTGGTTTCAACAAAATCACGCCTGCTTTGTGGTTAGGCGACATGGCCAAGGGCTTGGTCTTGGGATTGGCCCTGGGCCTGCCGCTGCTGTGGGTGGTGCTGTGGCTCATGCAAGCTGGGGGAGAATGGTGGTGGTTGTGGGCTTGGGGCGTGCTGGTGGGCTGGCAGCTGTTTTTGATGGCCATCGCCCCCAACGTGATCATGCCGCTGTTCAACAAATTCACACCTTTGGAAGACGAGTCGCTCAAGGCCCGTGTGCAGGGCCTGATGCAACGGGCAGGCTTCACCGCCAAAGGTTTTTTTGTGATGGATGGCAGCCGCCGTTCGGCGCATTCCAATGCTTTTTTCACCGGCTTCGGGGCCAGCAAACGCGTGGTGTTTTTTGACACTTTGCTCAAGCAGCTGAGCCCGTCGGAAATGGAGGCGGTCCTGGCCCATGAGTTGGGTCACTTCAAGCACAAACACATCGTCAAGATGATGGCCACCAGCTTTGCGATGACCCTGGCCGGATTGGCCTTGCTTGGCTGGTTGGCGCAGCAGGCCTGGTTCTACACAGGCTTGGGTGTGATGCCCAATTTGACGGGCAGCAACGATGCGCTGGCGCTGGTGTTGTTCATGTTGGTGACGCCGGTTTTTACGCTGTTCTTTGCGCCCGTGTCGTCCTGGCGCTCACGGCAACAAGAGTTCGAGGCAGATGCTTATGCCGTGTCGCAAACGCCAGGCCAAGACTTGTCTTCGGCTTTGCTCAAGCTTTACCAGGACAATGCCTCGACCTTGACACCTGACCCGCTGTACGTGAAGTTTTACTATTCGCACCCGCCAGCCAGCGAACGATTGTTGAGGATGAAAAACGCATGAGCAACTTGGAAGTTCGCGCCCTCAAACCCACCGAGGTGATCATGGCGCTCGGCCAAATTTCGGGTTGGCAATTGTCGGGTGATGGTGAGGATGTCGCCATCGAAAAGACCTTTGATTTTGCCCAACACACCCATGCGCTGCTGTTCATCAACAGCGTGGGCTGGTTGTCCGAAAAGCTTAACCACCACCCTGAGCTGGTGTTGACCTATCGCCGTTGCGTGGTGCGCTGGAACACACATGACGTGCAAGGCTTGAGCCGCTTAGACTTTGAAGCCGCCACGCAAACCGATGCCTTGTTACCGGCATGAAGCGGCATGAATAAATTCAAAGCCCGTCAACTTGTGCCGCAAGTTGCCCATCTGACGGCAGATCTTGAGCCTGGTCTGGTGGTCGCCACGTATGGCCGTCATTGTTTGGTGGAGACACCCGAGGGCCGTCGCCTGATTTGCCACCCCCGTGGCAAAAAAAACCAAGTGGTCGTGGGCGACCAGGTGCTTTGGCAAACCGCAGGCGACGAGGGCAGCATTGAAAAACTGCAAGAGCGCCGCAACCTGTTTTACAGACAAGACGAAATCCGTACCAAATCTTTCGCAGCCAATCTCGACCGTGTGCTGATCCTGATCGCTGCTGACCCCGAATACTCGGAAAGCCAGCTTTCCCGCGCCTTGGTGGCGGCTGAAGCTGAACGCATCGTGCCCATCATTGCGCTCAATAAAAGCGATTTGGCTCAGCCCTTTGCGCAAGCTTGGGAGCGTTTGGCCCCTTACCGGGCCATGGGTTACAGCGTGATGCCCATCAGCCTGAGCCCGCGCAGCCCGGTGGCCGACGATGGTGTTGCGGATTTGTGTGCGCAACTGCAAGGCCTCACCACGCTGGTGCTGGGGCCTTCGGGCAGCGGCAAAAGCACCTTGATCAACCGCCTGGTGCCAGAGGCCCAGGTCGAGACGGGCGAGATATCGCTGGCGCTCAACTCAGGCAAGCACACCACCACCAGCACCCGCTGGTATTGGGTGCCCGCACTCGATGTTGCACCCGATGCTTCTGCCGAATCGAAAACTGTGCGTGGGGCGCTGATCGACTCACCAGGCTTTCAAGAGTTTGGCTTGAACCACATTGAACCCACTCGCCTGGCCGATTGCATGCCCGACTTGCGCAAGTATTTGGGCGGATGCAAGTTTTACAACTGCACGCATTTGCACGAGCCCGGTTGTGCCGTGTTGGCACAGGTGGAAACCGAGCAACACCGGGGCACCATCAGCGCAAGGCGTCACCGCATTTACGCGCAATTGTTTGAAGAGTTGGGCCAGGTGCGCTGGTAAGTAGTCGGGCCTTTCAGCCCACCAAGTTGGCCATGGTCAGCAAAGCCACCAACACCAGCCACATGATCACGGTGCGCCAAACCAGTCCAACCACTTGCGCAAAGTGGGCGACCTCGGGCACTCGGCCGGGTGTGCTGCTGCCGCCGGAAGTATCTGGGCTGTCGTCGTCTTCGCTGGGTGCTTGTAGAGGGGCTCCGCCCAAACGGATGTTGATCGCACCTGCTGTCGCGGCCAGGATCACCCCGTCGTTGTCCTCTGGAAAGTTTTGTGCATGGTTGCGCCAACCATCCATGGCATCTTCAAAGCTTCCCACAATGGCAAAACCCAAAGCAGTCATGCGAGAGGGCAGCCAGTCCAAGGCCAGCCAAGCCCTTGAGGCCACTGAACGCAGGGCCTCACTCACCACCGAGCCATCCATTGTGGGCGCTTGCCAGCGCCGTTGCGCCAGTTCAGCCAGGCGGTACACCACGGCACCCACTGGCCCTAAGCCGATGATGGACAAAGCGGCATACCAAAAGAAAACACCAAACACATGCCGATGGGCCGCGATCATCGAGTACTCAATGACATGGCGCACGATTTCGCTGCGAGGTATTTGACCGACCTGCACTTGTTGCCATTGCGCCAGCAGTTCTCGGCCCAGAGTTTCATCGCCGTTTTCAAGCGCTTCGCGGATGGCCGTGAAATGGTGGCTGAATTGACGAAAGCCCAAGGTCACGTAAAGCAAGGCCACATTCCAAACCACAGCCAACAGCCAACCCAAACCCCATTCGAGTGTCCAGTGGACCAGCATGGTCAACAGAGCAGGACCTATGACCGTGATGCCCCAAGTGATCCAGGCTTGGTGCTGAACGCCGGCATCAAAGGTGCGGGCAACCCACGCGATCCACCGGTTCATGGTGGTGTAAATTACATTGACGGGGTTCAATGGCCGGGCTTGTTCTAGCACCAAGGCCAGCAGAATGGCAAAAAAACTCATGGTTGACTCTTGGTTGACTCATGGTGCCGGGTTGACCACTAAAAAACGGTAGAAGTTACGAAGCATAGCGGCTGTTGCACCCCAGATGAAACGGTCAATTTCTTCGCTCTGGCCATCCGGTCTCAAACGAGACTCTTGGTAGGGCATGGAAAACCATTGTCGCTGCGCTCCTTGCCACTCAAAGGCATGACGGCGGTGGTGCGCTGGGTTCATCAAAAAAGACAGTGGCACCTCAAACACATCCTGCACCTCCTCAGCGTTGGGCCTCAAATCGAATTCGGGTTTGACCAGCGCGATGACAGGGGTGACCCAAAACGCAGTGCCTGTCACATAAACCGGCAATTCGCCAATCACTTGGACGTGTTGGGGGTCCAGACCCACTTCCTCTTCGGCCTCACGCAGCGCAGTGGCTTGATGGTTGGCATCTTGTGGGTCCACTTTTCCACCTGGAAAGGCGATCTGGCCTGGGTGCGTGCTCATGTGGTTGGCCCGCTGGGTCAGCAATATGGTGGACTGCGCAAAATCAGCCCCCCGCATCACGATGGGCACCAGCACGGCCGCTTGTGCAGGTTTTCGGCTTGAAAAAGAAGTTTCCCGTTCGACTTCTGGCTGCCAAGCAGGTGGCTTGGCAAAACGCGCCTTCAAGGCCTCGGGCAGCCAATGTGCCGACGGCACAGCCGGCATATCGTGGTCGATGCGCCAAACCGGAACATTGCGGGGATCGAAGGACAAAGGAGTAGACACAGCCTTTATTTATAACCGACACAGAGGCTGCCCGCTTTAGAATGACCCACGCCGCATTTTTTAGCAGCGCTATTTTTTATTGATTTAGGTTGACAGCATGAAGCGCGATTATTTTTCTCAGAACCCTTCGTCCGACCGCCGTTTTGGCGAACACCGATCCGGCACCTGCATGGCATTGATCGATGGTCGTTTTTTGATCTGGATGGCCCAACAAGGTGCTGTGGGTGCCACAGGCGAGTCGGTCAACCGCCACGGTTTGCTCAGTTTGCTGTCACATGCGCTGGCCCATGCTGGGCTGGATGTGGATTTGCGGCGCATTTATTGGTACAGCGACCGTTCGGACGGCTTGATCATCGATGACCAAATTGTGCGTTTGGTGCAAACCCATGACGCAGATGGCGGGGCGTCTTTGTTGCGTTCACTGGGTCATGACCTGAAGCAACTGGCCGAGCACCACGCGTGCGACCATGTGCTGGTCGCCAGCGACGACGAGCGTTTTTTGGCCACCATTGACGAAGCGCAACTCAGTGGCGTGAGCGTGCATTTGTTGGCCGATGAGTCGGCTCGCAACATGCCCCAAATGGTGCGCACCGATCCGGGCTGGGCCCGCTTGCTGGCCCAAGGCGATCGTCGCGTGGTGGTCAACTCGCAAGCCCTGGCCGACATGCTGCAAGGCAAGTTGCCCACGGGCATGGGCTTGGCTTTGGAGGACGTGGAAGAGCTGCGCCAATCGATGCACGAGGTGATCACCGCTTGGTGGGCCGACGAGCCTGAGGATTTGCGTGAAGACCTGCGCGAGGCGCTGCAAGTGAGCCGAGGCATTCCGCAAGAGGTTGACCGGCAACTTTTGCTGCGCATGCGCCAGCGTCTGGCCCGTGCATTGAGCTTGCCCGAGAAGAAAATGTTGCGCGAAACCTTGCGTGCGGTGGTCGCCATTCCGAGTGAAGCGCCTGCACCGGTCAACGACAGTTTGCCGCCTGACATCCAAGCGTAAGCCCGTGCATTCTGGTTCTGCCCCTTTGAGAGAGCTTTGGGCTCAGCGAGGGTATGTCCGTTTCTTACTGGCTCGCATCAGTGGTCTGACGGCCAACCAGATGCTCATGGTGGCTGTGGCTTGGCACATGTACGACCTGACGTCGAGCGCGTGGGACTTGGGCTTGGTGGGACTTTTCCAGTTTGTCCCGGCCTTGTTGTTTGCTTTGCCCGCGGGTCATGTGGTGGATCGTTTTCACCGAGGGCGTATTTTTGCTTTGTGCGTGTTTGTGCAAGCGATGGTGGCCGTTTTGCTGGTGTGCTCGCTGGAGTGGCATTTCGCATCTCGTGGTTTGATCTTGGCCATTTCGGTGCTGCTGGGCATGACCCGTGCCTTTCAGATGCCGGCACAGCAAGCATTGACACCGACGTTGGTCCCGCAGCATTTGTTACCCCGTGCCGTGGCGCTGAGTTCAGGCAGTGTGCAGTTGGCCATCATTGCCGGCCCAGCCTTGGGCGGCATCATTTACGCACAGGGCCCTGTTTCCGTGTACCTCACAGCTGGAGCCATGCTGCTTCTGGCGGCTCTTTTGAGTCTGTTTGTTCACTACCCTCACCGAGCTTCCACACAGGCGGCTACGCTGCGTCATTTGCTGGCCGGGCTGGTGTTTGTTTGGCGGCACAAAGTGCTTTTGGGGGCCACATCACTGGACATGTTTGCTGTGCTGCTGGGCGGTGCCACTGCATTGCTGCCCATTTACGCCCGGGATATTTTGCATGTCGGCCCTGAGGGCTTGGGTGTGTTGCGCGCAGCGCCTGCGGTGGGGGCTTTGCTCATGTCTTTGGCACTCACCCGTTGGCCCCTTGAGCGGCGCGTGGGCCCCAAACTGTTGATGGCCGTGGCGGTGTTTGGTCTGGCCACTGTGGCCTTTGGCTTGTCTCAGAGCTTCTGGTTGTCGGTCATGGCTTTGGCTGTGACGGGGGCAGCCGACAACATCAGTGTGGTGGTGCGTCTGACCGTGATGCAACTGGAAACCCCCGATGAGATGCGGGGGCGGGTGGCTGCTGTGAATTCGATTTTCATTGGCGCTTCCAACCAATTGGGTGAGTTCGAATCCGGCAGCGTGGCAGCGTTGTGGGGCCCTGAATTTTCTGTGATCAGTGGCGGTGTGGGCACTGTCATGGTGGCCGCGCTTTGGTTGCGTTTGTTTCCGGGTTTGGCGCGGCGCGACCACTTGCGGGCAGCGGGGTCGTGAAAAAGCCCTGATGCGGGTGCACCAGGGCTGAACATCCCAACTTTGAAAAGTTAAGCTTTTGCGTGGTAACTGGTCAGACGGTCCACTTCATTTTTGGAGCCCAAAATCACACTGACCCGCTCATGCAATTGGCTGGGTTGCAAATCCAAAATGCGTTCCTTCCCGTTGGTGGATGCGCCACCGGCTTGCTCGATGAGCCAGCTCATGGGGTTGGCTTCGTAAAGCAGGCGCAGCTTGCCGGGTTTGTGCGGCTCGCGCTTGTCCCAGGGGTACATGAACACGCCGCCACGGGTCAGGATGCGGTGCACATCGGCCACCATGCTCGCGATCCAGCGCATGTTGAAGTCCTTGCCGCGCGGGCCTTCCTTGCCTTGCAGGCATTCATCGATGTAGCGGCGCACGGGCTCGTCCCAGTGGCGCATGTTGCTCATGTTGATGGCGAACTCTTTGGTGTCGGCGGGCACTTGCACGTTTTCTTGGGTGAGCACAAAAGAGCCTTGCTCGCGGTCGAGCGTGAACATGGCCACGCCGTCGCCCACGGTGAGCACCAGCGTGGTTTGGGGGCCGTACACGCAATAACCTGCGGCCACCTGGTTTTTGCCGGGTTGCAAGAAGTCTTGCTCGGTCACGCCCTGGCTGTCGTCCGCTTTTTTCAGCACACTGAAGATGGTGCCAATGCTGACGTTCACATCGATGTTCGATGACCCATCCAGTGGGTCAAACATGAGCAGGTATTCGCCTTGCGGGTAGCGGTTGGGCACCAGGTAGATGCTGTCCATCTCTTCGCTGGCCATGGCCGCCAGATGTCCGCCCCATTCGTTGGCTTCGAGCAGCACTTCGTTGGCGATGATGTCCAGTTTCTTTTGCACCTCGCCTTGCACATTCTCGCTTTCTGCACTGCCCAGCACGCCGCCCAAAGCGCCTTTGTTCACGGCATGGCTGATGCTTTTGCAGGCACGGGCCACCACTTCGAGCAACAAACGCAAATCGGCCGGGATGTGGCCCTTGTCGCGTTGTTGTTCGACCAGGTAGCGGGAGAGGGAAATTTTGCTGCTCATGTTCATTCCTTGACTTGAAGCTGCGCGATCAAGCCGCACTCAGCGCACGGCTGATGACTTCGCGCACATCGTTGGAGAGATCCGATTTGGCTGCCACGCGCTCGATGGCCACTTTGGCCGCACTGCGGTAAGGCTCGGCCAAGCGGCTCCAGCGGTCCATGGCACGGGCCAGACGGGCCGCCACTTGTGGGTTGATGGCATCGAGCGCCAGCACCTGCTCGCTCCAATACACATAACCCGCCGCGTCGGCACGGTGGAAGCCTGCCGGGTTGGCGCTGCAGTAACTGAAGATCAGGCTGCGGGCCCGGTTGGGGTTGCGCAGGCTGAAGTCGGCATGTTGCATGAGCTGACGCACACGCGGCAACACGTCGCCAGCACGATCGGGCGCACCGGCCTGCAAGGCAAACCATTTGTCAATGACGAGCGCTTCGTGCTGGAAGAGTTTGTGGAAGAGTGCCAGTGCATCCTGCGCCAGTGCATGGCCGCTCACCACCAACGCCGACAGCGCGTTGAAGCGGTCGGTCATGTTGCTGGCATCCTTGAACTGTTGGTACACGCGGCCCGGGGTGACAGCATCACCGCTCTGCACAGCGGCCACGCACAGCATGCCCATGGCCAGACCCGCCAGGGCGCGGCGGCCGCTCGACTTGGCGTCGGGGCGGTAAGCGCCGTTTTGCTTGTGCGCGTCCCAAGCCCATTGCCAATCCGCTTGCAGGGCCGTGGCCAGCTGCAGGCGCATGTTTTCGCGCAGGGCGTGCACGCGTTGTGGGTCCACCACGTCAAGTTGATCGGCAATGTAGTTTTCAGACGGCAGTGTGAGTGCCAGGTCTTTGAAGGCGGCATCCAACTCGGGGTGGCGCAACACATTGCGCAAGGCGGCCACCAGTTCATCCGACAGGACAGGCGTGCCTGTCATATCCTTGTTTTGCTGAATGGCATCGAGCGCGCTTTGCAGCATCAGTCGCTGCCCTGCTTCCCATTGGTTGAACGGGTCGCTGTCGTGCGCCAGCAAGATCAGCAAGTCGGACGCCGACAAGCCGTCTTCTAACACCACTGGGGCGCTGAATGCCCGCAGCAGTGAGGGCACGGGTTCGCAGTCGACGTTGACAAAGGTGTAGCTGGCGCTGGCTTCGGTCAGCACCAAAGTTTGTTGCAACGCGCTGTCGGCAGAACCGGACAGTTGCAGGGGCAGTGCATGGCCTTCGTGGCTGAGCAGGCCCAAAGTGACGGGAACGACAAAAGGGGCTTTGCGCTCTTGGTCCGGTGTGGCCGGGCAGCTTTGGCTGAGCGTGAGCGTGTAGCTGCGCTCGGCGGCGTTGTAAACGCCTGATGCTTGCAAGCGGGGTGTGCCCGCCTGGCTGTACCAATGTTTGAAAGCGGGCAGGTTCTGTGCCAGTGCAGAGGCTGGATTGGCATCGGCGATCGCTTGCGCAAAATCATCACAAGTCACTGCCTGGCCATCGTGGCGCTCAAAGTACAGCTTCATGCCTTTGGCAAAACCATCGCGGCCTTGGCTGTCCGCTGGCGTGGCCACCAAGGTCTGCATCATGCGAACGACTTCTGAGCCCTTTTCGTAGATGGTGACGGTGTAGAAGTTGTTGATTTCCACATAACTGTCAGGGCGCACCGGGTGGGCCATGGGGCCTGCGTCTTCGGCAAATTGCACCGTGCGCAAGACACGAACGTCTTCAATCCGTTTGACGGCGCGGGCGCTGGCCTCACCCGCCATGTCCTGGCTGAACTCTTGGTCACGGAAGACGGTCAGGCCTTCTTTCAGGGACAGCTGGAACCAGTCACGGCAGGTGATGCGGTTGCCCGTCCAGTTGTGGAAGTACTCGTGGCCGACCACGGACTCGATGTTGCCGAAATCCATGTCGGTCGCTGTGTTCGGGTTGGCCAATACGAACTTCGTGTTGAAGATGTTCAAACCCTTGTTTTCCATCGCACCCATGTTGAAGTCGCTGGTGGCAACAATCATGAAGCGTTCCAGATCGAGCGGCAAACCAAATCGGGCCTCGTCCCAAGCCACGCTGGCCATGAGCGAGTTCATCGCGTGTTCGGTCTTGTCCAAATCGCCTGGGCGCACGAAGACCTGCAGCAGGTGATCAGTGCCACTGCGGCTGGTGATGCGTTGCTCGCGGGCCACGAGTTGGCCTGCGACCAAGGCAAACAAATAACAGGGCTTTTTGTGCGGGTCAACCCACTTGGCAAAGTGGCGACCATCGTCCAGATCGCCTTGCTCGACCAGGTTGCCGTTGGAAAGCAGCACCGGGTACTTGGCCTTGTCGGCTCGCAGCGTGACGGTGTAGCTGGCCATCACATCCGGACGGTCCAAGAAGTAAGTGATGCGGCGGAAACCCTCGGCTTCGCATTGCGTGAAGAAGGTGCCCTGGCTGACGTACAGACCCATCAGCTGGGTGTTTTTCTCGGGGTTGCAGGTGGTGAAAATTTCCAAGTCGAAAGCGTCTTCGCCTTCGGGCAGATTTTCCAACACCAACTTCCCCGCATCCATCTTGAAGGATGTGCCCGCGCCGTTGACCATCACACGCGCCAGGTTCAGGTCTTCGCCATCCAGGCGCAGCGCTTGGGCCGCCACATCGGGGTTGCGGCGCAGGCGCATCTTGTTCAGCACGCGGGTTTTGACCGGGTCCAGATCAAAGGTCAAATCGACCGTGTCGATCCAAAAAGCCGGGGCGGTGTAAGCCTCCCGGTGAATCGCTGAGGGTTGTCCTTCACGCATCACTAACTCCATTTTGCTTGAGGTCTGACAAGGTCAGAGGCCTTGTTTCAGTGAGGCTTCGATGAACGCATCGAGGTCGCCATCCAGTACTTTTTGCGTCGCCGAAATTTCGACGTTGGTGCGCAAATCCTTGATGCGGCTGTTGTCCAGCACATAGCTGCGGATCTGGTGACCCCAGCCCACATCGGTCTTGGTGTCTTCGAGCTTTTGTTGCTCTTCCATGCGTTTGCGCATTTCGAAGTCGTACAGGCGCGAGCGCAGGCGTTGCCAAGCGACGTCGCGGTTGCTGTGCTGGCTGCGGCCATCTTGGCACTGCACCACGATGCCCGTGGGGATGTGCGTCAAGCGCACCGCCGAGTCGGTCTTGTTGATGTGCTGACCGCCCGCGCCGCTGGCACGGAAGGTGTCGGTGCGCACGTCAGACGGGTTGATGTTGATCTCGATCGAGTCGTCGATTTCGGGGTACACAAACAGCGAGGCAAAAGACGTGTGGCGGCCACCCGACGAGTCGAAGGGGCTCTTGCGGACCAAACGGTGAACGCCGGTTTCAGTGCGCAGCAGGCCAAAAGCGTATTCGCCTTCGATCTTAATGGTCGCGCCCTTGATGCCTGCGGTGTCGCCCGGGGTTTCGTCTTCGACAGTGGCTTTGAAGCCCTTGCGTTCGGCGTACTTGATGTACTGGCGCAGCAGCATGCTGGCCCAGTCGCATGCTTCGGTGCCGCCTGCGCCGGCCTGGATGTCGACGAAGCAGTTCAGTGGGTCCGCCTCGTGGCGGAACATGCGGCGGAATTCCAAGTCTTCAACCAGTGCAGTGAGCTTGGCAGTTTCCGCTTCGATGGTCAGCAAACCATCGTCATCGCCTTCTTCCTTGCTCATCTCAAAGAGTTCAAGGTTGTCGGCCAACTCGCTGGTCAGGTTGGTGATGGTCACCACCACGCCGTCCAGCGCTTTTTTCTCTTTGCCCAGTTCTTGGGCTTTTTTCGGGTCGTTCCAGACCGCAGGATCTTCGAGAGATGCGTTGACGGTTCTCAGCCGTTCAGATTTGGCATCGTAGTCAAAGATACCCCCGTAACTCGTGGGTACGAGCGGTCAGGTCTGTGAGGGATGCGCCGATTTGGTTGATGTGTTCTGCGTCCATGGGGAATGTGTCCGGTTCGGTAAACCGGACATTTTCTCATGACTTGATGTCTTGCAGCTTGGCCGCAGGCCTCAAAACTGACGCCCATAGGAGAACATCAGCGCCGCGGTGCCCAAAAACTTCATTTGAACCGAGTCGTGCTGCGTCAGCTTGTAGCCCACGGCCGGGATGATGGCCGGGTTGAAGCCTTTGTAGTTCAGGGGCACTTTGTTCTCGTACGGGGCCACGTAGCCGTACATCAAGCCCGCTGTGACTTTGGCAAACAACTGGGGAACCCCCAAGAGATGGTTGAACTGCTGGCCTGCGTACACGTAGACAGATGGCTGACCAAAGGAGTTGCTGAAGAAGCTGACGCCACACAAGCGGTCACCGGGCAGTTGTTCGTCGACAGCGAACAGCACCACCTGCTTGTGTTCGGGGTTCTGGCTCCAGTGGTGGGTATAGGGTGAAAACGTGAGCTCTCCCCGGTGAGTGGGTTCTGCCGCTCCTTTCACCGCCAAGAAGTCCGGGCAATAGCGCTGGGCTCCTTCGGCGTGGGCACCCCCGACCAAAGTGGCCATGGCCAGAGCCAAAATGAATTGCAAAGTATAAAAAATGCGCATGGTCAAAGGTCGCCAAAATGAGAACGGATAGATTTTAGGACTTAAGCCAGAAACGTTTCGAGGATGTTGGCCAGTGCGTGGGGTTGGTCGTGGTGAAGCATGTGGCCCGCATCTTCAATCGTGGCTTTTTCCAGTTGGGGCACAGATTTCAACCGCTCGTGAAACTCGGCCAGGGTGTATTTGCCCTTCCACCACTGCGACAGCGAGTCATCGGACGCTTCGACCGCCAAGACCGGGGCGCTGATGCGCTGGTACATGGCCAGTGCTTCTTCGACTCGAAATAAATAAGGGTTGATGACCTTGTGGGCTGAATCCCCCAAGATGCGCCATTGGCCATCTGGACCCGGCTGGGCCCAATGCTGTGCCAGCCAGTCTGCTTGGGCCTGGCCCAAGCGGCGGTTGGTTTTCATCAACCGGGCGGCAACGCCTGCGGCGTCGGCATAGGGTTTGAGGGCGTTGTCATCTTCGCGTTGGGCTTTGATTTCGTTCAGCCACTGTGTCATGCGGCTGGGGGCTTGCGCGGCGCTTGTCGCTGCCATGCCAAATCCTTCCAAATTGACCAGCCGTCGGATGCGTTCGGGCCGAGAGCCTGCGTACATCATTACCACGTTGCCGCCCATGCTGTGGCCCACCAGATCAATCGATTGTCCGGGGTACAACTGGTCAAGCAAAGCATCCAGATCGGCCAGGTAGTCGGGAAACCAATAACTGTCGGTCGCCGGGGCCTCGGTCAGGCCGTAGCCGCGCCAGTCCATGGCGATGATGGGGCGCTGGCTGACAAAAGCCTCGCTGAAGGCGTCCACCATGAATTGCCATGAGGCCGCCACGTCCATCCAGCCGTGGGCCAACACCAGCGGGGTGGCACCGGGCTTGGGCGTGCCCCATTGGCGGACGTGGTAGCGGCAACCGCGCAGCGGCACCATCAGGCTTTGTGATTCGCGTAAAACTTGGTACATACTTTCAATCATAAGGAGACAAACGATGAGCGTCAGTCGCAACCAGGACCGCCCGAGCCCTGCCACCCCTGACCGCTATGCGGCGATTCACCAAGGTTTCGGCTGGAAAGTGCCCAAGCGCTTCAACATGGCGCAGGCTTGCTGCGGTCAATGGGCTGCGCAGCCCGCCACGGCGCGGCGCACCGCCATCCGCGAACATGTGGCTGGGCAAGGCTTGGGTCGCAGCTGGACTTTCGGCCAGCTGCAGCGTGACGCCAACCGCCTGAGCCATGTGCTGCGTGCCCAAGGCGTGCGGCGCGGCGAACGCGTGGCGATCGTCATGCCCCAGCGTTATGAAACGGCCGTGGCCTACATGGCGGTGCTGCAAATGGGCGCGGTGGCCATGCCGCTGTCCATGTTGTTTGGCCCCGAGGCCTTGTCGTTTCGCATCAACGACAGCCAAACCCGTGTGGCCGTGTGTGACGAATCGACCATCGAGGCCTTGCGACAGTCCCGTCCAGATTGCCCTGACTTGCAAACCTTGATCGGAGTGGGGCAGGCCGGGGCGCTGGCTGACTTGGATTACGCGCAAGCGGTTGCCAGCCAGAACGAATCGTTCAAAGCCGTGAGCACTCTGGCCGAGGACCCGGCGGTGTTGATTTACACCAGTGGGACCACCGGTAACCCCAAAGGCGCTTTGATTCCGCACCGAGCCTTGATGGGCAACCTCACGGGTTTTGTGTGCAGCCAGAACTGGTTTGGTTTTGACCCGTTTGACGCCAGCCGTTCTTCCAAAGCGGTGTTCTGGTCGCCTGCCGATTGGGCCTGGACGGGCGGTTTGATGGACGCCTTGTTGCCCAGTTTGTACTTTGGCAGGCCTATCGTGGCTTTTAACGGGCGTTTTACACCCGAGGCTGCGTTCGAGATTTTGCAAAGCCATGCGGTCACACACACCTTTTTGTTCCCCACGGCGCTCAAAGCCATGATGAAGGCGGTGCCCGATGTGAAAGCCCGTTACAGCTTGAAGCTGCAAGCCATGATGAGCGCGGGCGAAGCCGTGGGCGATGCGGTGTTTGCCTATGTCCAGCAGGAGATGGGGGTGACGGTGAACGAGATGTTCGGACAGACCGAGATCAACTACGTGGTGGGCAACTGCACGCGTTTGTGGCCGGCCAAACCCGGTAGCATGGGCAAGGGCTATCCCGGCCACCAAGTGGCGGTCATTGATGACGCAGGCCGTATCTGTCCTTCTGGCATGCCGGGCGAGGTGGCTGTCAACCGTTTCGATGTGCATGGCCACCCCGATCCGGTGTTCTTTTTGGGCTACTGGAACAACGACAAAGCCACCCAAGCCAAATACACGGGCGATTGGTGCCGCACGGGCGACATGGCCGTGGCCGACGAGGACGGCTACCTTTGGTACCAAGGCCGAACCGATGACATGTTCAAGGCGGCGGGTTACCGAATTGGCCCGGGAGAGATCGAGAACTGCTTGGTCAAGCACCCCGCCGTGGCCAACGCCGCCGTGGTGCCCAAGTCCGATAAGGACCGGGGCGCACTGGTGAAAGCCTATGTGGTGCTGTCGCCGGACGCGCTGGCGCAGAGGGCCACCGCGGCCCGCAGCGCCAAGTTCGAAGAAGGTGTTCGTCAGTCGCTGCAGGCACATGTGCGCGGGCTGCTCGCACCTTACGAATACCCCAAAGAGATCGAATTCATCGACCAGTTGCCCATGACCACCACGGGCAAGGTGCAGCGGCGGGTGCTGCGTCTGCAAGAAGAGGCCCGGGCGACGGTGACAGACGCCCCCGTCGGTGGCGTGACAAAATAAGCCACTATTGGTCAAGCGCTTCTTGACGCCCCATTTTTCCGCTTTTCCCCGCTTTTCACCGACAGGACACACCATGAAACTCGTTCAATTGGGTCAATCCGACCTGCAAGTGACCCCGATTTGCCTGGGCACCATGACCTTTGGCCAGCAGGTCAATGAAACCGATTCGCACACCATCCTGGACCGTTCGCTGGAAGCGGGCATCAACTTCATCGACACCGCCGAGATGTACGCCGTGCCTGCTTCTGCAGACACCTGCGGTGCGACCGAAACCTTCATCGGCAACTGGTTTGCCAAGCACCCGGGTGCTCGCCAGAAGTTGGTGCTGGCCACAAAGGTGGCGGGCCCCTCGCGCGGCATGCCTTGGATCCGTGAGGGCACGGGCATGACGGGGCAAGACATCCTGAACTCGTGCGACGCCAGCCTGCGCAGACTGCAAACCGATGTGATCGATCTGTACCAAATCCACTGGCCTGAGCGTCATGTGCCGGTGTTTGGCATGACCTACTTTGATCCTGCCAAAGACAAGTCGGTCACCTCGATCCACGAACAGCTCGAAGCCCTGTCCAAACTGGTCAAGGCGGGCAAGGTCCGTCATATCGGCTTGTCGAACGAAACACCATATGGCGTGCACGAGTTTGTGCGCTTGGCCGAGCAGCATGGCCTGCCGCGTGTGGCCACGGTGCAAAACCCCTACGCACTGGTGAGCCGCACTTACGACAACGGTCTGGACGAAACTTGCTACCGACTGAACGTGTCGATGCTGGCGTATTCGCCACTGGCCTTTGGCTTGCTGACGGGCAAATATGACAACGACGATTTGAAGGGCCCTCTGGTGCCCGATGGCGGTCGTATTGCCCGTTACGACTCGATGCGCAAACAGCGCTGGGGCCGCACCGAAGCCCTGGTGGCCGCACGACGCTACAACCAGTTGGCACGCGACAACGGCATGACACCCACCCAAATGGCGCTGGCGTTTTGTTACCACCGCTGGAGCGTGACCAGCACCATCATCGGCGTGACGTCGCTGGCGCAGCTCAACGAAGACTTGGCCGCTTGGAGCACCCAGCTTTCGCCGGAAGTGCTCAAGGCGATCGACGACATCCGCTGGGAGCTGCGCGACCCGGCTTTGTGATTTCGGCCCATGGCCAAAAAAGACAAAGTCAGTGAAACCCCGGCCACGGCGCTCTTGCGCCAGCACGGGGTGAGTTTCACCGAACACCCTTACGAGTACCTGGAGCACGGGGGTGCGCAGCACAGCGCGCAGGTGCTGGGCATGGACCCGTTCAGCGTTGTCAAGACCCTGATCATGCAAGACCAGGACGCCAAACCGCTGGTCGTGCTGATGCACGGCAACCGCAAGGTGTCGACCAAAAACCTGGCGCGGCAAGTGGGTCTCAAATCCATCGAGCCCTGCGCCCCCGAGGTGGCCAACCGCCACAGCGGTTACTTGGTGGGCGGTACCTCGCCCTTTGCCACGCGCAAGCAGATGCCCGTCTTCATCGAAGAAACCATTCTCGGTTTACAGCGCATTTGCATCAACGGCGGCAGGCGCGGGTACTTGGTGGGCATAGACCCTCAGGTGTGCGTGCGGTTGCTCGGGGCCCAGCCCGTGAATTGCGCACTGGCAGAATGACGCCCATACAAGAACAAGGGAGCTTTTGATGGAATGGATGATGCCGGTGGCCGTGGTGGTGGCCAGTTATCTGCTGGGCTCGCTCAGTTTTGCGGTCATCGTGAGCCGACTGATGGGCCTGAATGACCCACGCGAATACGGCAGCAAAAATCCCGGTGCTACCAACGTGCTGCGCTCGGGCAGCAAAAAAGCCGCGATCTTGACCTTGCTGCTCGACGCCGCCAAAGGCTGGTTGCCTGTGGCCCTGGTGTTGACGCTGGGGCCAGACTTTGGTCTGGGCGTTGGCGTGGCGGCTTGCGCAGGCTTGGCGGCATTTTTGGGGCATTTGTACCCGGTGTTTTTCGGGTTTGTGGGTGGCAAGGGCGTGGCCACGGCGGTGGGCGTGGTGGTCGGTGTCAATGGTTCTCTGGCCTTGGCGACTGTTTTGACTTTCGCCATCGTGGTGTATTTCAGCCGCTATGTGTCCTTGGCGTCGATGGTGGCGGCGGTGTTTGCGCCAGCTTTTTATGTGTTTGGCAGCGGGGTGGCTTGGCAGGCGACAGCCCCTGAGGTCTTGTGTTTGGCCGCTATGGCGCTGCTTTTGGTTTGGCGTCACCGCGAAAACATCCAACGCCTGTTGGACGGTAGCGAGTCCAAATTGGGCAAGAAAAAAGAATGAGCCAGGACCTGCAACGTTTGCATGTAGCGGCCCGCTACAGCGAAGCCGCTATTTTCAACGGCGTGGTGTACTTGGCGGGCATGGTGCCCGAGTGCGAAGCCACCGACATCCGCAGCCAGACAGCCGATGTGCTGCTCCAAATTGAGCAGCGGCTGCTCGAGGCAGGCAGCGACAAAACCCGCATTTTGCGCACCCAGATTTACCTGAAAGACATCACCGACATCGCGGCCATGAACGAGGTCTGGGACGCGTGGGTGGTGGCGGGCAGCGCCCCGCCCCGCGCCACCGTGCAAGCGCCGCTGGCCGATCCGGCCTATTTGATCGAAGTGGTGGTCACGGCGGCGGTGAAGCCCTGAGGCTTCACCCGTTGCATCACATGCGCTCGAAGATCGCTGCAATGCCCTGACCGCCGCCGATGCACATGGTCACCAGTGCGTAACGTCCCTGAACGCGTTCGAGTTCGTAAAGCGCTTTCACGGTGATCAAAGTGCCCGTGGCACCGATGGGGTGACCCAGTGAGATGCCCGAGCCATTCGGGTTGACTTTGGCGGGGTCCAGGCCCAGTTCGCGGGTCACGGCGCAGGCCTGGGCAGCAAAGGCTTCGTTGGCCTCAATCACATCCAAGTCGTTCACAGTGAGGCCGGTTTTCTTGAGCACCGCTTGTGTGGCTGAGATCGGGCCCACGCCCATGATCTTGGGGTCCAGACCCGTGTGGGCATAACCCACCAGGCGCGCCATGGGCTTGGCACCCCGGGCTTTGGCGGTACCGGCTTCCATCAGCACCACAGCGGCAGCAGCGTCGTTGATGCCCGAGGCGTTGCCCGCGGTCACGGTGCCGTTTTCTTTCAAAAACACGGGCTTGAGCTTGGCCATGTCTTCGAGCTTGCAGCCGGGGCGGACGTGCTCGTCGGTGGTGTAAGCCGCTTCGCCTTTTTTGCTTTTCAGCATGACCGGCATGATCTGGTCTTTGAAATACCCGGCAGCGGTGGCACGCTCGGCGCGGTTGTGGCTTTCCACCGCCAGTGCGTCTTGCATCTCGCGGGTGATGCCGTATTTGGCGGCCACATTTTCAGCGGTCACACCCATGTGGATGGTGTTGAAGGGGTCGTGCAAGGCACCCAACACCATATCGACCATTTTGGTGTCACCCATGCGTGCGCCCCAGCGGGCGGACAAAGAGGCGTAGGGGCCACGGCTCATGTTTTCAGCACCGCCGCCAATCGCGATGTCGCAGTCGCCCAGCAAGATGGACTGGCTGGCGCTGACGATGGCCTGCAGACCCGAGCCGCACAGGCGGTTCACGTTGAAGGCGGGCGTGCCTTCGGCGCAGCCGCCGTGGATGGCCGCCACGCGCGACAAATACATGTCTTTGGGCTCGGTGTTGACCACATGGCCAAACACCACATGGCCCACGTCTTGGCCTGAGGTGCCAGCACGCGCCAGTGCCTCGCGCACCACTTGCGCGGCCAGTTCGGTGGGCGCGATGTCCTTCAGGCTGCCGCCATAGGTACCAATGGCGGTGCGCACACCGCTGACAACAACAACTTCACGGCTCATGGGAAAGGTCTCCAGTTTGAAAAAAATGAAAAATGGGCTGGGCCAGCATCCCGACAGTGTCGGACGCGATGGCTACATCGGCCTGACATTCAGGCCCGAACGTCTGCCACGGGTTCTTGACCGAAGTCTGGCCGGGCCAGAAAACGCAAGACCTGCTCGGCAGCTTGTTCGGGCGAACTGAGCTGGCCCTGAGCCTTGAGTTGCAAAAACTTCGACTGGTCCGGAAAAGCTTCACCCACCGCGCCGCGCAATTGCACCTGCATGTCGGTGTCGATCACACCGGGTGCCAATGAGCAAACTTTGGCCCCATGGCTGCGTAAGGCCTCGTCCAGCGCCATGCAGCGGGTGAAATGGTCCATGCCCGCTTTGGCGGCGCAATAACCCGCTTGAGAGGCCATGGGAAAGCGCCCCAAGCCCGATGAAATGTTGAGCACTTTGCGAGGCAGGGTCCAGCTTTCCGTGGCCCCCAGAAATGCCGCGCACAGTTGCATGGGCGCTTCCAGCCCAACCCGCAGCGCTTGGGCCAAATCTTGGGCATCGGCTTGGCTCAGGGGCCCTATGCGGGGAATGACACCCGCGTTGTTGATCAGCGTGACGCTGGCGAAAGAGGCCATGTCTTGGCTTTGCAGCCAATCGCGCAGACGTTCGCTGGCCCCTTGTCCATCGCTCAGATCGTGCGTCCATTGCATCAGCGGCACTTGGCCGTTTTGAGCCGCAGCGGCCAATGCAGCGTTGGTGTGGCGCGAAATGCAAAGCAGGCTGTTGCCGGGTGTGAGCAATTGCTGCGCCATGGCCAAGCCCATGCCCCGAGAGGCACCTGTCAAGATGTAAAGGTGGTGTGTCATGCCCGAAATGTTAACGGCATGGCCTTGGCCAAGCGGTGCCGCACATGACAAGTTTGGCCTGCAGGGTAACCACACTGCTCAGCGGCCTTGTGCAGCCCGAATCCGGTTGACCTGCAAAGGCGTGACTTCGCCCGCCTGGTTGCCCCATTGGGTGCGCAGGTGGGTGAGCACGGCGGCGATGTCGCGGTCATCCAGCTCCAGCACAGCCGGCGGCATGCCAAAGGGGCGAGGGTGACCCGCCGTCACGGGGCCATAGCCACCGTAAAGCACCAGCTGCACCAAGTTGGTCGGGTCTTTCAGCAGCACGGCGCGATTGCCCGCCAAAGCCGGGTAGGCCAAATCGCCTGACACGGTTTTCATGCCCGCGCCTTGCTCACCGTGACATTGCAGGCACTGGCGTTCGTACACTTTGGCGCCTTGGTTGGCCACTTGCAGCGTGATGCGTGAAGGCTTGGTGTCGGTAAGTTGGGCTTGCGGCGTGCTTTGTGCACGCGACTGCAAATACACCGCCATGGCCTGCAGGTCAGCCTCGGTCAAGTGCTGCAGACTGTGCTGAACCACCTCGCCCATGGGGCCGTTGGTTTGCGCGGTGGCAGACTGGCCCGTGCGCAGCAGTCGTACGATCTCGGGCAGGGGCGTGCTGGCCATGCCGGCCTCAAAATCGCGGGTCAGGTCAGGGGCGTACCAATTGACCACCGGTATCAGGCCGCCCGACAAATCGTTCACCGGTCCAGGGGCCCCCAGTGCGTTACGCGGGCTGTGGCAGGCGGCGCAGTGGCCAAAGCCCTGCACCAAATAGGCACCACGGTTCCATTCGGCGCTTTGGGTCTTTTCAGCCTCGAAGGGACTGGGCTGGAAATACAGGCTGCGCCAAACGGCCAGAGCAGGCTGCGTGCCCAAGGGCCAGACCAAGGTGTGGGCGGGTTGCGCCTGTGCCACTGGAGGCAGGGTGTTCAGCCATGCAAACACCGCGTCGCTGTCTTCGCGGGTCACCACGCTGGTGTGGTTGTAGGGGAAAGCTGGGGTCAATAAACGCCCGCCTTTGGAGCGGCCCAGGTGCATGGCTTGCCAAAAGTCGTGTGTGGTCCAGCGGCCCAAACCGGTGTCGGGGTCGGGCGTGAGGTTGCTGCTGTACACGCCGCCAAAGGGCGTCTCGATCCGGCGCCCACCCGCCAAAGGCGTTCCGCCCCGGGTGGTGTGGCAGGCCATGCAATTGCCCGCCAAGGCCAAGTAGCGGCCTTGTTCAATTTGGGCTTTTTGGTCTTTGACCAAGGCTAAAGGGGCAACTTTGGAGGGGTTCAACAGGTCCCCCCAGTTGTCCACCACCACACCAAGGGCCAATACCAAGAGGCTGGTCAGCGTGACCCAAGCCAGTCGCTTGACGGGGTGCATGGTTTGCAGGAACTGTTTCATGGGCGGCCCCCGGTCTGTGCTGTGCGCGAGGTCGACAGTTCTGGCGCACTCCCGCAGCGCAGTGCTTCAGGCAAAGCAGGCCCCGCTGGAGGCCCATCGGCCGGCCGGGTGTCGGCAGGCAGCGGCTGGCGTGCCAACCAACTGGACACCGCGATCAGGTCTTGCGCGGGCATGCGTTTCACAATCTCGGCCATGCAATCCGGCGCGTGGGCACGGCGTTGACCGGTTTGCCAAGCACCCAGTTGGGCGTTCAGGTAGTCCAAGGGCAAACCCAGCAGGCCAGGCACGTTGGGCTTCATACCCGTGAGGCGGGTGCCGTGGCATTGCGTGCAGGCGGGCAGGCCGCGCGTGGCATCGCCTTGTGTGACCAGTTGCTGGCCTTTGGCAAGCCGCTCGGGGGTGATGGCGTTGTTGGCGGTGGGTGCGGGATAGGGCAGTTTCAGGTCGGCAAAGTACTGTGCCATCTCGCCCATGTAAGCATCGGTCAAGGGGTCGACCAAGCGGGCCATCAGCTCGTAATGGCGTCGACCTTGCGCGAAATTGCGCAACTGGTTGTGTAAGTAACCGGCGGGTTTGCCTGCCAAGCGAGGGTAATAACCATCTGGCCCGGCGCGGCCTTGGTCGCCGTGGCAGGCGGTGCAGGCCCTTGTGCGCTCGGCCATGTCATCGGTGAATCGGGCGGGCGTTTGTGCACTGGCGGGGCCTGCCAGCAACCCCAATGTGACCCACAGCAAGCCCAACACCAAGCCTTGGTTGGCCAAAGCAAAAGCCCGGCTGGCGAGCTTGATGCGGGGGCGTGCCACCGGGAGAGAGTTGAAATATTGGGCTTTGAAAAGGGTCCTCATGGATTGAAGATAACCGAAGCGGCGACAATGTTGGGTTTTGCGCCAAATGCCCATGTATTTAGGCGATGTGTTTTTTCTTATTTGTTCAAGCCATGTCCGATATCCAAGTCCGATTCGCCACCCTCAAAGACGCCCCTGCTGTCGCCGCATTGCATGTGAGCGCCTGCCGCGCCGCGTATGCAGGCCAAGTGCCTGACTCCCATTGGGATGCCACGCCCATGCCCAAACGTGTGTCGTTCTGGAAGGAAGCCATCGAATACGGTGAACCGCAAGTGATGGTGGCGGTTGAAGGCCAAGACATTGTGGGTTTTGTGGGTTTTGACCGCTCACGCGACCCCAAGTCCAAAAACACCACGGGTGAAATCTGGGCCATTTACGCTGCGCCCGACCGCATTGGCCAAGGCGTTGGCCTGGCTCTGTGGGATGCAGCCCGCGAAGGTCTGGAGGACGAAGACTGCACCGACGTCACGGTTTGGCTGCCCTTGCTGCACGAACAAACCCTGCGCTTTCACGATCTGGCCGGTTTCAAGCGCGAGATGAACACCGCCCGCACCGTGCCTTTGGGGGGTGTGAAAGTGGAAGAAGTGCGCCTCAAGCGCAAGCTGGGCTGATGCCCCTCACGCCCCTGACGCCCCTGACGCCTTCTGGGGCACGCATTCTGCTGGCCCCCATGGAGGGGCTGCTGGACCACACCTTGCGCGACATGCTCACGCGGGTGGGTGGGGTGGATTTGTGCGTGTCCGAGTTCATCCGTGTCACCAACACCGTCTTGCCGCGCCGCGCCTTCATTCGTGTGGCGCCTGAACTCTTGAACAACAGCCGCACCGTGGCGGGTGTGCCCGTCAGGGTTCAATTATTGGGGTCTGACCCCGATTATTTGGCGGCCAACGCTGCGGCGTTGGCCAGGTTGGAGCCGGCGGGCATTGATTTGAACTTTGGGTGTCCGGCCAAGACGGTGAACCAGCACCGCGGTGGTGCGGTGTTGCTGGACGAGCCGGAGTTGGTCGGGCAGATCGTGGCAGCAGTGCGCAGGGCGGTGCCTGCGCACATTCCGGTATCGGCCAAGATGCGTTTGGGCTACAACGACGACAGCCGCGCCGAAGAGTGTGCTTTGGCCATCGAAGCTGCCGGGGCCAGCGATTTGGTGGTGCATGCCCGCACCAAGGCCCATGGTTACCGCCCGCCTGCGTATTGGGACCGTATTGCCGACTTGCGCCAGCATGTGCGCATGCCCATGGTGGCCAATGGCGAGATTTGGACTTTGGCAGACGCTTTGCGTTGTCGTGACGTGACCGGTTGTGACCGCATCATGATCGGGCGGGGCATGGTGGCAGATCCGGGGCTGGCCTTGGCCATCGCACAGCACGATGCGGCCTGCACAGGTTTGTCTGCGAAGGCAGTGACTTGGGGCCAAATTGTGGGTTTGATGCGGCTGTTTTGGCAGGGCATTGCTTTGCGTGTGGCGCCGCGCCACCGCGCTGGCCGGCTCAAGCAGTGGCTCAATTTTTTGCGCCGTGTCTACCCCGAGGCGCAAGAGGCGTTCGAGCAGCTGCGCTTGCTGCACGACCCCGCCAAGATCGACCAGTGGCTGGCCAATCAGGTGGCTGAGTGAAGGCTCAGGTGAGTGGCCACTTCGGTACGAAGTGTTTCCAACTGAGGCGCCAGGCGCTTGTAGGCGGTGCGGACATCCGATGACTCGGCGTGTTTGCTCAGGTGCTCGACATTCACCACCAGTTCCACCAAGCTGTCGACACAAAACACCGGGGTGAAGCCTTTGAGTTGGTGCAGCAAGCGGTTGGCGCCGTGCATATCGTCTTGATCCAACAGCGCTTGGATGCGCGGCAAGTCATCACCCAAGGTTTGGTGCAAGGTTTTCAACAG
Source organism: Limnohabitans sp. 15K (assembly GCF_002778285.1). Taxonomy (GTDB): domain Bacteria; phylum Pseudomonadota; class Gammaproteobacteria; order Burkholderiales; family Burkholderiaceae_C; genus Limnohabitans_A. The sequence goes on along the minus strand of NZ_NESM01000001.1, from coordinate 595,191 downwards.
GGTCAAAACCCCGTTGGCATCCCCGATGAATTCCATGGCCCGGTCAATAGACAGGTAAATCGGTTCGGCGAGAGAGCTCATAAAGTCAAGAGAGGTTGCATCCAATAAGGTTACAAATTGTAATACCCAAGAATGTCAACCCAACAAACCTGACAAACCTGTCTCGGGCTCAAAGCGCTTGTTTTTGAACATCAAACGGGTGGGCCCCGGAAAAGCCGCTTGTTTCACAGAGTGTCTCGGGTCGCCGGGGTAGCAAATCGTGCGAATGCCATCGTGGTCAAAAGGCTCGGGCTCCACCACCGGGGGTTGGCGGCTCTGCGCTTCGGCCAAGGCACTGTGGGTGTCGGTGTGCCGTGCCAGTTGAACCAAGCCCATGATTTGGGGCGGCGCCAATTCAATCTGATGGTCCCAATACCGGGTCAGCGCCTCACGGGGCGTGGTCCAAAGGGTTTCGGTGGTTTCGTGGTTGTCGTGTGCTGCGGTTTGGCCCTCGGGCACGCGGGCGATGAAAAAACGGGTGTCAAAACGCTTGTGGGTGACCGAGGCCTGCCGTGGCGTGATCCACCGGGTCCAAGGCACCAAAGCGTCGGTGGCCAAGCGAAGCGACAGCGCCTGAAAAGCATCTGCCCAACTTTGGCCATTGGCCAATGCGTTTTGCAGGGCTTGTAAGTCAGTGGACACGCTGGTGTTGGCTTGCGGTGCCAAAGCTTGGCCCAGCAAGATGCCGCACTCCTCAAACGCTTCCCGAATGGCTGCAACAAACAAGCCGGCGGCTCGCTCCGGGTTCAAGTCGGGTTCGGCCAGGCGCTGGTGAAGAGTCGACGGCTCTTGGCTCAGACGCGACAGCACCGCCGGACTTTGGTCGGCCAGATCGAGCTTGCCACCGGGAAACACATAGGCCCCGCCCAGCACGCTGGACGCTTGATGGCGTCTGAGCAGCAGCACTTGCAGGCCTTGGGCGCTGTCTCGCAGCAGAACCACCGAGGCAGAGTCCAGCGGTGGCGTGGTGATGATTTGGGTGTTCAGTTCCATGGGCAAGCTGTCAATCGTGCAACACAGTCTGTGGGCTGCTTGTTTTAAAGTGAGCCCCAGTTGGGGGGTAAACAACCAGATTAGCAGACGTTGATCCAAGTCCCTGTCACCCATTCACACACACATTCACACCAAGGAAAACACATGACCATCGATTTCAAAGGGCAAGTCGCCATCGTCACGGGCGCAGGCGGCGGTTTGGGCAAGCAGCACGCGCTGGCGCTGGCTGCCCGTGGGGCCAAAGTGTTGGTCAATGACCTGGGTGGCGATGTGCGTGGGGACGGCGGCTCGGTGTCGGCGGCGCAGGCCGTGGTTGACGAAATCCGCGCAGCAGGCGGTGAAGCCTTGGCCAACGGCGCTTCGGTCACCGACTTTGAGGCGGTCAAAGCCATGGTCCAACAAGCGGTGGATGCCTGGGGCCGTGTGGACATTTTGGTCAACAACGCCGGCATCTTGCGTGACAAGAGCTTTGCCAAGATGGAGTTGGCCGACTTCAAACTGGTCATGGACGTGCACGTCATGGGCGCGGTGCACTGCACCAAAGCGGTGTGGCCCCTCATGCAGGCGCAAAACTATGGCCGAGTGGTGATGACCACGTCGTCCAGCGGTTTGTATGGCAATTTTGGCCAAGCCAATTACGGCGCGGCCAAGATGGCGCTGGCGGGCCTGATGCAAACCTTGTCCATTGAGGGTGAAAAAAACAACATCCGGGTCAACTGCCTGGCCCCCACGGCCGCCACCCGCATGACCGAAGGCCTCATGCCCGAGCAAGTGCTCAAAGCCCTGGACCCCAGCGCCGTGGTACCTGCCATGCTGGTCATGGCCAGCGTGGACGCGCCCAACCGGACCATCATTTGTGCAGGTGCAGGCAGCTTTGAGGTGGCACACATCACCCTGACGCAAGGTGTGCACTTGGGCGTAGGCCCCGACACCGCCGACCGCCTGGCTGCAGCGATGGCGCAGGTGACCGATCGCCAAGGCGAAACTGTGCCGCTTTCGGGTTCAGCGCAGGGCGCACTGGAAGTGGGCAAGGCCTTGGCGGCGCATGGTGGGTAAAACCAGTCACGATCACCCGCCAACACGCACTGCTTGTTGCATCGCACTTGGCATTCGCTGTCAATAGCGAATGATGTTCATGTTCGGCGTGATCCGGTCACAGCCAGCAACAAGCCCAACATGACGACCAGCAAACCTGCGACCTCTAGGTTGGCAGGCAAATGCCCCAAAACTGGCCAAGCCATCAAGGCGGCCAGCCCGGGGGCCAAGGCCGGAAAGATGGCGGCTCGCGCTGGCCCCAAGATCGAGACCATCTTGGCGTAGGTGAACAAGGTGCCGCCGCCCGCGATCAGGCCCTGCACCAAGACTTCGGTCCAAAACACTTCAGGGCTGGCAGCCAGCAGTCCGGCTGCCCCGGTGGTCCACAGGTAAACGGGCACGTAAGTGACCAAAGCCGAAAACGAAATCACGGCGGTGGCGAGCAAGGGGGGCAGTTGGTGTTTTCTGAGCAAGCTGCCAAAGCCTGCCCACAACGTGCCTGCTGCGATGAACATGCCATCGCCCAACAAGGCGCTGGCCGTGAAACTGGCGGCATCCACGCCGGACACCAACAACAAGCCACCCAGAACAAGCGCAATGCCTGTGGCCCTTCGGCGGGTGAGCGGGTCTTTCAACACCCAGGCACCCAGCAGCATGCCCATGACACTCATGGACGCAAATGGAAAAACGGCGGCATGGCTGGTGGGCGCAAACTGCAATGCACCAAACATGAGCAAACCAAAGGGCGTGCCAGCCAGCAGCGACACCGCCAGCCACACCCGCCATTTTTCCAACAAGGCGTGGCGTTGCTGAACCAAGGCCATCAGCAGCAAGGGCGCTGTGACCAAGCCTGCCACGCCAAATCGCAGCGCTGTCAAGTCCGGTGAAGTTAAGCCCCTTGCCATGCCCCAGCGGGCAAAGACGGTGTACAGCGCACCGATGCTGGCGGCCATCAACCCCACCCCTATGCCCAGGATCAAGGTGCGGGTGTCTGTGCCCGGGGTTTTGGGCGCATTCAAGGGGTTTGGCTGGGCCATGGTGATGTTCTTGTCTTTAAAATTTTGCGGTGCCCCGACTTTGAATGATTCCATTGAGCTGGGATAGACTGGTTTTTGTTGTATGACTTAGTCTTTTATGGAATAAATGGTGCCGGTATGGACAAACTTTCTGCAATGAGAACCTTTGTGCGGGTGGTGGAGTCGGGCAGTTTTTCGGCGGTGGCCCATGAAATGCACGCCACCCAAAGCGGTATCAGCAAACAAGTGGCGGCACTCGAAAGGGTCTTGGGCGCGAAATTACTGGTCAGAACCACCCGTTCATTGGCTTTGACCGAAGAGGGCGGGCGTTACTTTGAGCAAGCCCGCAGGTTGTTGGCCGAGATCGAAGAGGCCGAGTCGGGCCTACGTTCAGAGGTGGCACAACTGCGCGGCAGTTTGCGCGTCGCAGCCTCGGTCGGTTTTGGGCGGCTCAAGCTGATGCCCTTGGTCAAAACGTTCATGTTGGCCCACCCGGACGTGAAAATGGACCTGCGACTGCACGATGGTTTCGTTGACCTGATCGAGCAGGGCATCGATGTCTCCGTCCGCATTGGTGAACTGGCCGACAGCGGGTTGCTGGCCAGGCGCATTGGCACATCGCAGCGCATGTTGATGGCGCACAGGTCTTACCTTGAAGCGCTGCCTCCAGACTTAAGACCACCGGCCAGCCCACAAGACTTGGCCGAGCACAACTGCATTGTTTATACCGAGTCACTCAGTCGCAACCTGTGGTCTTTTCAGCGGGTGGTACCCGCTGGGACCAAGCCTGGGGCCAGCACGGCGGTGCGTGTGCAGGGGCATTTGGAAACCAACAGCAGTGAGGTGATTCGGGCGGGCGTTTTGAGTGGGATGGGCATTTGTTATTCGCCAACTTGGTTGTTCGAGCAAGAATTGGCCACAGGCGAAGTAGTGCAGTTGATGCGTGACTGGGTGTCGCCGGAATTGCCCATCCATGTGGTCAGCCCACCAGAACGCCAGCATTCGGCCAAGGTCAAGGCATTTGTCGAGCATGTGGCACGCAACATGAGCGCTACTGGCAGGTGAGGAGTGTCATTTGTTCGATTGGCAAACTCAAGCGAACTTCGTGTTGCGTCTCGTCAAACATAATGCCCCGAAGCCTCAGAGCCACACCACGAGATCCAAACCATGTTTTCAAAAATTGCAGCCATCACGCTTCCCATCTTTGTGCTGGCGCTGGTGGGCTTTTTCTACAGCCGCCGCGTCAAGCCGGATCTGGCCGGGTCCAACAAGTTGATCGTGGACATTGCGCTGCCCGTCTTGATCTTCACGTCTTTGTCGGCCAAGTCGTTTGACCCGATTGCCGCCTTGACTTTCACCGGCGCCGCCATAGCGGTAATTTTTATCAGCGGCTTGGTGGCCTGGCCTTTGGCTTCTTTGTCGGGCGTGAGCAAGGCCGCATTTCTGCCCTGTGTCATGTTCACCAACGTGGGCCCCGTCGGCATTCCCTTGATCGCTTTGGCCTACGGCCCGGAGGGCATGGGCCCCGCGGTGGTGTTGATCGTCATCTCCAATGTGCTGCATTTCACGGTGGGCGCGGGCATCATGAGCGGCAAAATCGATTGGCGCATGGTTTACGCGAACCCCTTGGTGTGGGCTACCGTGTTGGGCGTGGCCAGCTCGCAGTGGCAAGTGGAGCTGCCGGTTTGGCTTCAAACCTCGTTGACCATGATCGGCAATGTGTTGGTGCCCATGATGCTGATGTCCTTGGGGGCCCGTTTGGCGAGCAGCCAAGTCCAAGACGCCAAAGTCGGTGCGCAAGCCTCGGTGTGGGTGCTGGTCATCCGCTTGGCCGTGGTTTATGGCTTGTTGGCGTTCATGCCGCTGCAAGGCGTGGAGCGTGGGGCCTTGATTTTGTTCGCTTGTCTGCCCCCAGCGGTTTTCAACTTCATGCTGGCCGACAAATACCAGGTCCAACCGCACAAGGTGGCGTCTACTGTTATCGTGGGACACATCTTCAGCCTGGCCTTTTTACCCTTGGGCATTTGGCTCGCATTCCTTTGATTTCCTCATTTCATTGTTGAAAGGTCTGTTCATGATCAAGTTCTATTTCCACCCCTCTCCCAATCCTCTGAAGATTGCGCTGTACCTGGAAGAAACCGGTACGCCCTATGAGTTGATTCCGGTGGACACACGCAAAGGTGAACAACACAGCGAGGCTTTCAAATTGGTTAACCCCAATGCCAAGACGCCTGCCATGCTCGATGGTGACATCCGCGTTTTTGACAGCAACGCCATGCTGATCTATTTGGCCGAAAAAATCGGTCAGTTTGTACCCGCCAACACGCCAGAAAACAAAGCCGAGATGTACTCGTGGTTGATGTTTGTGGCCACCGGCATTGGCCCCTATTGCGGGCAAGCGGTTCACTTCAAGCACTTTGCACCTGAGCCGAAAGAGTACGCGGTCAACCGTTATGACTTCGAAGCATGGCGTCATTGGCTTTTGATCAACGACCGACTGGCGCATCAGCCCTACATGATGGGCAACGAGTACAGCATTGTGGACATGTCGGTTTGGGGCTGGGCAAGGGTTGTGCCGTTTGTTCTTGGGCCAGATGCGTGGCAAAAACTCCCCCATGTGAAACGCTTGCTTGACGAGATCAATTTGCGTCCGGCCGCCCAGCGTGCCGAAGCCTTGAAGACCCAGTTCACTTTCAAAACCGAAGTGGATGCCGACGCACGAAAAATGCTGTTCCCGTCGAACGAGCGACTCGAAAGCAAAGGGGCCTGAAAGTGATTGACCTGTATTACTGGACGACCCCCAACGGATACAAGGTCACGATGTTGTTGGAGGAGTTGGGTTTGGCCTATGCCATCAAGCCCATCAACATCAGCCAAGGTGAGCAATTTGCGCCTGATTTTTTGCGCATTGCGCCCAACAACCGTATCCCGGCCATCGTTGATCACGCGCCACAAGATGGTGGGCAGGAGATTGGGCTGTTTGAGTCGGGTGCCATCTTGCTTTACCTGGCGGATAAGACGGGCCGATTCATCCCTGCCGATTTGCGGGGCCGCAACGAATGTTTGCAATGGTTGTTCTGGCAAATGGGGGGCTTGGGCCCGATGGCCGGTCAAAACCACCACTTTGTCCAGTACGCGCCTGAAAAATTGCCGTACGCCATGGACCGCTATGTCAAAGAGACTTCACGTTTGTACGGCGTGCTCAACAAACACTTGTCCGATGGCCGCGACCACATTTGCGGCGACTATTCGATTGCGGACATGGCCGCTTACCCTTGGGTGGTGCCGCATGAGCGTCAGCGCCAAGACTTGAACCAGTTTCCTGCCCTCAAGGCCTGGTTTGAGCGCATTCAAAACCGGCCCGCCACACAGCGTGCCTACGAGCTTGCCAAATCGGTCAACACCGCACCCACGGTGGATGAGAAGGCCAAGGCGATTCTTTTTGGGCAAGATGCCAAAACCGTGCGCTGAGACCTGCCATGCGCCAACTTTCACTTTTTAACCCCGCCTGTTCGCCACCCAAACCACCTCATGCAACCCAACAACCCTCTCGACGTCGGTCACGTTACGCAGGAGGTAGTTACTGAAGTCAGGCGAGAAGAAGCGGTGATCAAAGCAGGGGCGTTGCAAAACGCCATTTTCAACAGCGCCAACTTCTCCAGCATCGCGACAGACGCCAAGGGCGTGATCCAAATTTTCAACGTGGGCGCGGAGCGCATGTTGGGGTATTTGGCGGCCGAGGTGATGAACACCATCACCCCGGCCGAAATCTCAGACCCCCAAGAGTTGATTACCCGGGCGGGGGCCTTGAGCTCAGAGTTTGACACCCCCATCACGCCGGGATTTGAGGCGCTGGTTTTCAAAGCATCCAGGGGCATTGAGGACATTTACGAGCTGACCTACATCCGCAAAGACGGCAGCCGTTTCCCGGCGGTGGTTTCGGTCACCGCCTTGCGGGACATCGACAAGGTCATCATCGGTTACTTGTTGATCGGCACCGACAACACCGCCCGCAAACAGGTGGAGGCTGAGCAGCAGAAGCTGGACCAACGCTTGCGTGACCAACAGTTCTACACACGGTCGCTGATCGAGTCCAACATCGACGCCTTGATGACCACCGACCCAGCCGGGATCATCACCGACGTCAACAAACAAATGGAAGCGCTCACAGGGTGCACACGCGACGAACTCATTGGGGCACCTTTCAAAAGTTATTTCACCGATCCAGCGCGGGCCGAGGCGGGCATCAAACTGGTGCTGAGCGACAAAAAGGTCACGGATTACGAACTCACGGCCTGTGCGCGTGATGGCAAGAAAACGGTGGTGTCGTACAACGCCACCACCTTTTATGACCGAGACCGCACCCTGCAGGGCGTGTTCGCGGCCGCACGTGACGTCACCGAGCGCAAACGCTTTGAGCAAGCTTTGCAAGAAACCAATGTGGAAATGGAGAGTGCCAAATCTGCTGCTGAAAAGGCCAATTTGGCGAAGTCCGATTTTTTGTCGGGCATGAGCCACGAATTGCGGTCCCCACTCAATGCCATTTTGGGCTTTGCGCAGCTGATGGCCACGGCCTCGCCACCACCTTCCGATGTGCAAAAAGAAAGCATCACCCAAATTCTCCAGGCGGGATGGCACCTCTTGAAGTTGATCAACGAAATCCTGGACCTTTCCGTGGTGGAATCGGGCAAAGTGTCCTTGTCGCTGGAACCTATCGCCTTGTCAGAGGTCTTGTCTGAATGCCAAGCCATGATGGAAGCACAAGCCCAGCAGCGCGGCATCGTCATGACCTTTCCGCAGTTTGACGAGCCCAGCTTCGTTTGGGCAGACCAAACAAGACTCAAGCAAATCGTCATCAATTTGTTGTCGAACGCGATCAAATACAACCGACCCAGTGGCTTGGTCAGCGTGACCTGCACCGCCATCTCTCCTGATGGCATTCGCATCAGTTTCAAAGACACAGGTGCAGGCCTGACGCCAGACAAAATGGCCCAACTTTTTCAGCCCTTCAATCGCTTGGGCCAAGAGGCAGGCAGCGTGGCGGGCACTGGCATTGGCCTGGTGGTTACCAAACAATTGGTCGAACTCATGGGCGGTGTTCTGGGGGTGGACAGCACAGTGGGCGAGGGGAGTGTCTTTTGGGTGGAGCTGCGCAGCACGCCTGCCCCAGAACTCAAGGTTGTCGCACACGAGCAAGCACCGCCCAAGCTGGCCCCTGCGCCGATGGATGCCCCGCCGAAAACGCTTTTGTACATCGAGGACAACCCGGCCAACATGAAGTTGGTCGAACGCTTGATCGATCGCCGATCAGACATTCAGCTGCTCAAGGCGGTGGACGGCTCGCTGGGCATCGCGCTGGCTCGGTCGGCATTGCCAGACGTGATTTTGATGGACATCAACTTGCCCGGCATCAGCGGGATCGAGGCTTTGAAGGCGCTGCGGGAAGACCCTGCCACAGCGCATATTCCCGTCGTGGCCCTCAGCGCCAATGCCATGTCGCGAGACATTGAAGTGGGGCGGCAATTGGGCTTCTTTCGTTACCTGACCAAACCCATCGTGGTGGAAGAACTCATGACCACCTTGGACTTGGCGCTGTCAAGGGAAAAACCGTGATCCACACCTCCGACATCCTGAAGGCCAAGCTCCTGATCGTGGACGATCAAGCTGCCAATGTGCTTTTGCTTGAGCGTTTGCTGCGCAGCGCGGGTTATGAAGACATTTCTTCCACACAAAATCCAGCCGAGGTGGTGGCACTGCATCGCCAAAAAAGATACGACCTGATCCTTTTGGATCTGAACATGCCCGAGATGGACGGTTTCGAAGTGATGGAGGACCTCAAAGGCCTGGAGGGCGACGGCACCTTGCCAGTTCTGGTCATCACGGCCCAGCCGAACGAAAAACTGCGGGCCTTGAAAGCTGGCGCTTTGGATTTTGTGAGCAAGCCTTTCGACATCGCCGAGGTGCTGGCGCGGGTGCAAAACCTGCTGCAAGTGCGATTGTTGAATTTGGAGACCAAGAAACTTTACGAACAAGTCTTGGTGGAGCAAGAATTGTCAGAGATGCTGTTGCAAAACGTTTTGCCCCAAGCCATTGTTGAGCGTTTGAAAGGGCGATCCCAACTCACGGCCAATCACCTGAACCAAGCCATTGTGGACAGCTATGCCCAAGTGACCGTGTTGTTTGCAGACATTGTGGGTTTTACAGCCTTTTCCCAAGGCGTGAGTCCCGAGGTCTTGGTCGGTGTGTTGAACGATCTCTTCACACGTTTTGACCACATTGCCGAGCGTCGTGGTCTCGAAAAAATCAAAACCATTGGCGACTGCTACATGGCAGCGGCGGGTTTACCCGTGGTGGTGTCAGACCATGCAGATCGCGCGGCACACATGTCGCTGGACATGCTGGACGCCATTCAAGACTTCAACGCCAAAGGGCAGTACCCACTGAACATCCGAATAGGCATCAGCACAGGTCCGGCAGTCGCTGGGGTCATTGGCAAGAGCAAATTTCTCTATGATCTGTGGGGAGACGTGGTGAACACCGCCAGCCGCATGGAGTCTCATGGCATCGCGGGCCGGATCCAGATGAGTGAGGCGACGCAACAAGCTTTGACCCACCCCTTCTCGTTAGAGCATCGTGGTGTCATTGATGTCAAAGGCAAAGGTGAGATGAACACTTGGTTTTTGAACAAAGCTTTCAACTGATTGGGCAAGCCAAAGACCAACCAAGAGACCCGATTATTTCTTCGGAAGGCCATATTCCGAGCAAAATAGAGATCCATTCTGAGGAGATGAAATGAAAATCGGTATTGCAGGCATTGGCAAAATGGGCGCAGCGATTGGCACTCGCTTGTTGAGTCAAGGCTATGACCTGACGGTCTGGAATCGCTCCTCGCAAAAGGCGCAAGGCTTGCGGGATGCTGGGGCCAAGTGGGCGCAAAGCCCCCAAGCGTTGACCGCCGCTGTCGATGTGGTTTTGACATTGCTCACGGATGAGGCAGCCTTGGATGAAGTCTATGCAGGGCCAAACGGCCTGCTGGCCGAATTGGCCACCATGCAAGCGGCTTCCAACGCCAGTGGTCGGGCACAGCTTGACAATCGCAAAATCTTCATCGACATGAGCACTGTTCAGCCGGCCAAACCGAAAGACATGGCCGCACAAATTTCTGCGTTGGGCGCGGTCTTTTTAGAGTGCCCTGTGGGCGGCAGTGTGGGGCCGGCCAAAGAAGGCAAGCTTTTGGGTTTTGTGGGCGGAGATGCCCTTGATTTGGAAAAAGTATTGCCGCTGCTGCAAACCCTGTGCAAAAGGGTAGAGCATGTGGGTCAGCATGGCGCGGGTGCCACCATGAAGCTGGCGGTCAATCTCCCGCTCATGGTGTACTGGCAAACGTTGAGCGAAGCGTTGTCGCTGGTCGAGCCATTGGGCTTGGACCCGCAGCGTGTGATCGACATCTTGTCAGACAGCTCTGGTGGGCCCAACATGCTCAAGGTTCGCGGGACCATGATTGCACAAACATTGAAGCAAAAGAAGAGCGATCAGGTGACAGTGAATGTGGCCACCATGCGCAAAGACCTGAGAACCATGGTGGCGCAAGGCCACCTCACACACCGCGATTTGCCGCTCACATCGTTGGCTTTGGAAAAGTTCAACCAGGCCGCACAAAACGGTCTGGACGACAAAGACTGTACCGAGTTGCCTGTTTGGTGGTTGAACCAAGGCGGCGTCGGCAAATAAAGACAATGTGGGCCAGCGATGAGCTGGCCCTGGTTCGGCTCAGTCGATTTTCATCTCGCGGATGATGCCGCGGAACTGGTCCATTTGTTTACGCAAAATAGCATCTTGGGCTGCAGGGCTGGAACCCACCGCTTCTGCGCCAAGATCGGCCAGCCGCTTGGCCACATCGGGGTGGCGCACCGCAGCAATGACCTCTTTGTTAAGACGATCAATGATGTCTTTGGGGGTTTTGGCCGGAGCAAAAACACCGTTCCAACCCTCCAGTTCCAAGTTGGGATAACCCAGTTCTTTGACCGTGGGGATTTCGGGTAAACCTGCGATGCGTTTGGAAGCCGTTGTGGCCAGGGCCTTCAGGGTGCCTGCTTTAAGTTCGGCCAAGGATGATGACAACTGATCACCTCCTACCTGCAAGCGACCTGCCAACATTTCTTGCTTCAAAGGGGCTGCGCCTTTGAAAGGAATATGCGTCATGTTGACGTTCGCATCTTTTTTAAATGCTTCGCCCAAAACGTGCATGGTCGAACCAGGGCCTGTTGATCCATAGTTGTATTGCAAATTGGCGTTGTTTTTCAGCAAAGTGGCCAATTCGCGCAGATCCTTTGCCGGCACCGAAGGACTGGCCGTCCAGATGAAGGGAACGTAGATAGCGATGGACACGCCAGCAAAGTCGGTATCGACGTTGAACGGCAGGCGGTTTGCCAATGCCTGAGCCACCGCCGCCAAAGGGAAAGACAGGTTGTGCATCATGATGGTGTAGCCATCAGCTGGTGACTTGGCCAGCAAATCTGCACCAATGTTGCCCCCAGCGCCGCCCCGGTTGTCCACCGTGACAGGTTGCCCCATGGACTCACTCATCTTTTGTGCAACCAAACGGGCCACAATGTCAGTAGTTCCTCCTGCTGGGAACGGCACAATCATTTTGATGGGCTTGGACGGATACGATTGTGCGAGCGCACTGAGCGGCAAAAGTGCTGCGGTGAAGGCCACAGCTAAAACTCGTTTCAAAGGGTGTTTTAAACGCATGTTGTCTCCTTGTTATGGGGTGCAACCGTCGAGGGTGGCGATGTCAGTATCACATAAATAAACCGTAGATTGATGCTCGATTTCCCTGCCGTTATTGACCCAATGAAGAGCGACCTTCCCTAGAGAAAACCCCCTAGAGAAAGGGAGTTCTTTATGTCAGGATTGTTGCGTCATCCAACATCTCTTCACCCCATCATGAAATTTCAACTTCTGCTCACCGTTTCAGCGGCATTGATTGCAACGACCAGCCAAGCCAATGAATTTGTCAACAAACCCAGTTCATTGGATATACCAATATCAACATTGAATGAAGCTGGATTTTCTGCCGAAGGCTTAAAGCGCATCGATGCTTTTTTTGCATCAGAAATAGAGAAAAAACGGGTCCCTGGCAGCGTCATCGGAATTGTCAGAAACGGAAAACTTGTCTATCTGAAAGCGCATGGCACGCTCAACCCCGAAACACAGGAGCCCATGAAGGTTGACAGCATCTTTGCCCTGGCCTCCATGACCAAGCCCATGGTTTCAGTCGGAGCATTGACGTTGACGCAACAAGCAAAACTGCCACTGTTCAGCAAGGTCTCCGACTACTACCCAGATGTTGCCAACATGAAAGTGGCCACCAAAAAAGCAGATGGAACCATGGATTATCAGAACGTGAAAAATCCGATGACCGTTCAAGATTTGATGCGCCACACATCTGGGCTGACATACGGCGGCCGACCAGACACAGCCGGTGCGGCAGCAAATCTTTACCCCTCTGGTAACGACGCGGCCAATATGAGCGGAACTGTTGAGTTCATGTCAAAAATCACGAAGGTTCCACTGGTTTACCAACCTGGAACCGTGTTTGAGTACAGCCTCTCGCACGAAGTGCTTGGCGCTGTCATTGAAAAAGTATCGGGTAAAAGTTTGGACACCTATTTGCGTGAAAGCATTTGGGCACCATTGGGCATGAGTGATACCGGTTTTCATGTCGCTGACAATAAAAAATCGAGACAGGCTCACCCCTTCAAACTCAACCCCCTCAACAACAGTCCGCAAAGCATTTTACCGATTGTTTCTGGGGTCAAATTCCAGTGCGGTGGCGGCTGCTCACTTGGCACAGTTCCCGACTACCTCAAATTTGGACAAATGCTGGTGAACGGTGGTGAATTCAATGGCCGAAGAATTTTGAGCCCAGCGATCGTTCAATTGATGACCAGTGATCAAATGAACAAGAACATCGTGAACCGAGTGGCCGTTGTTGAGCCACACCGTGAAGGTTACGGATTCGGTTTGGGCGTTGCGGTCAGGACCGAGCCTGGCTTGGCAGCAGTGCCTGGGAATGTTGGTGAATACAGCTGGAATGGTGCTTATGGAACGGGCTTTTTTGCCGATCCGCAAGCCAAGTTGGTGGTTGTCTTTGGCACTGCCGCGCCAGGCGATTTGAGAAAATACTACAGAGAGCAAGTTCAAAATTTGGTTTATGGCGCCATGACTCGATAAAGCCAATCTTGCCGAGTCTTTGCTCTCGGCCATCAAGCCCAAGCTACCCGCCTGTCACGCGGATTACAGCCAAGAATGCATCAGAGTTACATCATCAATGACCCCTAATCAACAGGAGTCGAAACATGAGCAGCAGACGACAGTGGATTCAATGGGCTGGCCTGAGTGCCGCTTCGCTGGGTGTGATGGGCAGAGCATGGGCCGGGCCATTTCCTGAAAAGCCGATCAAAATGATCGTGCCCTATCCCGCAGGTGGTGGGGCTGACCAATGGGCCAGGATTGTGGGGGGCAAGGCCGAGAAATTGCTGGGACAACCCATCGTGATGGACTACAGACCCGGCGCCAGCACCACCATTGGCGCAGATGCTGCCGCAAAAGCGCCCGCCGATGGCTACACCGTCCATTTGATTGACAGCACCGCTTTTGCTTATGTGCCCAACATGCGCAAAGTGTCTTATGACCCGCTCAAAGCTTTCACGCCCCTGGTCCATTTGGGCGAGTTGCCTTTTGTGCTGGTGGTCCACCCGTCTGTGCCTGTTCGCAATTTGCAAGAGCTGATTGCGTTTGCCAAAGCCAACCCCAACAAACTCAATTGCGCCAGTGCAGGTGTGGGGTCACCGCACCACCTGATTGCAGAGATTTTCAAGCAGCGTGCGGGCATCGCCATGAACCATGTGCCTTACAAGGGGGCGGCTCAGTACATGGCCGATTTGGTAGGTGGTCAGGTGGATGTGGCCGTCTCTACGCTGGGGCCTGCCATGCCGCATATTCAAACCGGTCGCATCCGTGCTTTGGCCGTGTCTGCTGGCCAGCGTTCAAGCACCATGCCCGAGGTGCCTACCATTGCAGAGCAAGGTTTTGAGGGCTTTGACGAAAAACCCTGGAACTGTTTTGTGACCAACGCAGGTGTGCCTGCGGAGGCTTTGGAACGCTTGCGTTCAGCGTTTCGCGCCACCATGGATGACCCCGAGGTTCTGCAGGCTTTGCGCAAGACGGGTGTGGAAGAAGTGGGCCGCATGCCACTGGCCCAAATCGGTGAGCAAATGCGTCTGGACAACTTGAAGTGGGGCGATGTGATCCGCCGCGCCAAAATTACCTTGGACAGTTGAACGCTTGGATTGAGCAGTGTCGCCCAGGGCAGGCCATCAAACCTCGGGATGCGTCTTGTCTGGGTGTTGGTCAAATACAGTCCCATTCGCGAACAAGCGGTCTATGTCATCGCTTGAATAGCCAAGTTGTTGAAGCACAGCGTTGGAGTGTTGTCCCAGCCACGGTGCCGGCATTCGTATGCTACCCAAGGCCCCACTCGATTTGATGGGCAAGCCCAAGGTCTTCATGCGACCAATGATGGGGTGATCCATGTCGTGCACCATTTGCCTGGCCAGTACATGTGGGTCGTGCAGAGCTTGCTCGTAGCCAAAAACCGGTCCCCCCGGTATGCCCACCGCATCCAGCAGCGCCACCCAGTGGGCCGTTGTTTGTTGTGTCGTCACTGTTTCAATGTCGCGTTCAAGCGCATCCACATTTTTGACGCGCAGTGCTTGTGTCAGGTATTCAGGGCGTTGTAACCAGTCGGGTTGGTTGATGACTTTTTCACAAAAGCTCACCCACATTTTTTGGGTGCCTGCACCCACCGTGACAAAGCCATCGCAGGTTCGATAGGCCTGGTAAGGGGCCGAACGCCTGTGGCGGGTTCCGGTGGCGGTAGGGATCTCACCTGACCCAAAATAGGCACCGAATTCCCAAGGGGTCCAGGCCAGCCCCGCTTCCAAAAGCGAGGTCTCCAAGTACTGGCCTTCGCCAAAACGCAGTTTGCCAATCAAGGCACCCAAAATCCCCGACAGGGCCGTGACGCCACTGGCAATGTCGTTCATCGCAATACCCACTTTGGCGGGACGTCCACCGGGCTCGCCGGTCATCATCATGATGCCGGACATGCCCTGGGCAATGATGTCAAAGCCGCCTTTTTGGCCATAGGGGCCGGTCTGGCCAAAACCTGACATGGAGGCGTAAATCACGCCGGGGTTGTTTGCCCGAATGCGTTCGTAGTCCAACCCCATGCGCTTGACCACACCCGGGCGAAAGTTCTCCAGCACGATGTCTGCCTTGGACGCCAACTGTTGGGCGATCTTCAGCCCCGCTGGGTCTTTGAGGTTCAGGGCAATGCTCTGTTTGTTGCGGTTGAGCACTGCAAAACAATACGACTCGCCATTGACCTGTGGCTCAAACTGACGCGATGTGTCGCCTTTGTCTGCGTTTTCGAGTTTGATGACCTCGGCCCCCATGTCTGCCAGGACCATGCTGCAATAAGGGCCAGCCAAGACGTTGGTCAGATCAAGAACACGCAGGCCAGACAGGGGAAGTTTCATAGGGAGCTTTCTTGAATCAGCGTGAACATTTCAGCGGCCAGTGAACACCGGTTTGCGTTTTTCCATGAAGGCGGTGCGCCCCTCGGTGAAGTCGGCGCTGTTGAAGCACTGCGCTACCAATTGGTCGCACATGGCCACATTGCGTAAAGACGCGTCTTTGACGATTTCACCCACAATGGTTTTGATCGAGGCCACGGTCATGGGCGCGTTGGCCGCGATGGTGTTGGCATATTGGGTCACATACGCCAGCAGCTCTTCTTTGGGCACCATGCGGTTGATCAACCCCATGGCAAGGGCCTCGGGTGCGCTGAATTGCCGTGCCGTAAAAAATATTTCTTGCGCAAATGACGGACCGACAATGTCTACCAGTTTGCGTACCCCGTCGAATTCATAGCCCAGCCCCAGTTTGGCTGCAGGCACAGCAAAGCGTGACGGGTCTGATGCAATCCGTATGTCGCAGTTCAGCGCCACGGCCACGCCGCCGCCAATGCAATAGCCCTGAATCATGGCCAGGGTGGGTTTGTTGAGATTTTTCAGGGCTTGCATGCCTTCTTGAGCCACCGCGTCATACCGTTGGGTCGCTTCGGCAGAATCGCGTTGCTGGGCAAATTCCGAAATGTCTGCGCCCGACACAAAAGCTTTGTCGCCGGCCCCTTGCACCACCACCACTCGGATCTCGTCATCGCGTGCAAATTCGTTCGCAATATCCGCCAGCCCCTGCCACATATCGAGCGACACAGCGTTGTGGCGTGCCGGGTTGTTGAAGGTGATCCAGCCCACATGATTGTCTTTGTGGGCGGCCATCTTGTCAGTTTTTAAAAAGCTCATGAAGCGACTCCAAGTCAGTGGCCTTCAAGTATGTTCCTCATCGGGGTGCTCAAAAGTTACCCGTGCGACAGTCGACCCTAGCGGGGGGGATAAGTCATTGAAACCATGACTGGATCAAAGGTGCATTCCGACGAAAGTCCGCTAGGCGACAGTTTTGACTATGGGTCTGAATACACTTTGCAAATGATGAGCCTTGCACATCTTTACCAAGACGGTCTTGAGTCATGACTTCATTTTCTGGAAAGCAAAATGGCATCTCCGTTTGAAATGCAGGTCACGGCCATAGGCGGACCAGAAGTTATTCAAAAGCGTTCGATTGATATACCAACGCCAGCTCCCCACCAGGTGGTTTTGGCCCATACAGCCATTGGCGTTAACTTTGTCGATATTTATTTGCGTGCGGGGCAAGCCCATTCACATAACCCCCAGCCCCCCTTTGTGCCTGGCATCAATGCGGTGGGCACAGTCATCGCTTTGGGGGCACAAATCAAGGACCTGCAACTCGGTCAAAAAGTCACTTACACCAACGCAGGTGTGGGCAGTTACAGTACCCATGTGGCGGTGGCGGCAGATCGACTCATTCCCGTAGATCATGGTGTAGACGATGTTCGGTTGGCTGCCGGGTTGGTTCGGGCACTCACATGTCAATACTTGCTCAAACAAATGCGCATGCTCAACCCGGGCACCCGTGTATTGGTTCATGCCGCTGCCGGAGGCGTGGGTCAAATTTTGGTGCAATGGGCCAAGCGTTTGGGATTGGTGGTTTTGGCCACAGCAGGCAGTGAAATCAAGGTCAAGACCGCATTGGCACTGGGTGCTGATTTCGCCATCAATTACCGAGACGCGGATTTTGTTTCCGAAGTGCATCGCATCACACAGGGTCAGGGCGTGAGTGTGGTGTTTGACTCCGTCGGAAAAGACACTTTTGAGGGCTCCCTGAAATGTTTGGAGCCCAAGGGGTTGGTGGTCAACTTTGGAACCGCATCAGGCCAAGTTGAGGGGTTCGCTTTGCAGGACCTGCACAGCAAGTCGCTGTGGGTCTGCCGTCCTACATTGCGCACCTACATTGCCAACCGTGAGGACATGCTCGCCATGAGTGCAGAGGCCTTCGACATTTTGGGCGACCCTACGATACGCCTGGACATTGAAAGCGTGCTCCCCCTGAGTCTGGCCAGCGAGGCACATCGCTTGCTTGAAAGTCGAACCACGCAAGGCGCCATTGTTTTGATTCCGGACGACCTCATCAATCCACAGGAGTGAATCATGCATCTGCTCAAAACCCTTTTGACGACCACCTTCTGCATGGCTGCATTGGTCTCGCCCGCCAAAGCCGAGTACCCGGAAAAACCCATTCGCATGGTGGTTGGATATGCGCCTGGCGGCGCGGCTGATAAATTGGTACGTCCCATTACCGATCGCTTGGCCCGACTTTTTAAGCAGCCATTTGTGATCGATTACAAGCCTGGTGCTGGGGCTGCACTGGCCGCTGAAATAACAGCCAAAGCCCCTGCCGATGGTTACACCTTGCACATCACGGACTCAGGGCCCATGACGATCTTGCCACACATGCGTAAACTCGGCTATGACCCTCTGAACAGTTTCACACCCATCTCGATGGTCGGGGGTGGTGGCGTCGTGGTGGTGGTTTTGCCCACTTCCAAAGCGACCGACATGAAGTCTTTGGTTGAATTGGCTAAAAAAGATCCAAAAAATTGGAGTTACGGCACCTCGGGGGTAGGTGGCGTGGGTCACCTTGCAGGTGAGCAATTCAAAGCCGCCGCGAAACTGGACATTGGCCACATTCCTTACAAAGGGGGGAGCCCCGCCATCACCGAATTGCTCGGTGGTCATGTGCCCGTGTTGTTTTCGTCATTGGGCTCGGCATCCTCTCAGATTCAAGCGGGCAAATTACGCGCTTTGGCAGACTCGTCCAGCAAACGCAGCAGCATGTTCCCCGATGTTCCCACCATGGCCGAAGCGGGATTTCCAGGATTTGATGCCAGTATTTGGTTTGGCATTGTCGGACCTGCCGGTCTGCCCAAAGAGGTGATGGACAAATGGGTCCCTGCATTGGCCAGCGTTTTGAAAGACCCGGAAGTGATCGCGGCCATCAAACGGGAAGGCTATGACCCTATGCCGATGACGCCACAGCAAACGGCAGAACGGATCAAATCCGATTTTGAGTTGTGGGGCAAAACTGTGAAAAGTGCAAACATCACGGCCGACTGAAAACACCCGAAGTCTCATCACAACCAAGACTGCAGCCCACACAATCAGCGCCGCGCCATCGCAGCGAATTGCGTTACGCACCAAAGTGCATGCCGCCATTCACATGCATCACTTGCCCTGTGATGAATTTGCCATCGTCTGAGGCTAAGAAGCCCACCATGGCGGCAATATCGTGCGATTCGCCTTTATGCCCCAACATGGTTTCCATGCCATAAGGGTGATGGGGAATGTTGCCAGTTTCGGGTGCCCTGACCGTGTCGATGGGGCCAGGTGCAATACAGTTCACCGTGATTTGCTGTTCGCCCAGCTCAATGGCCAGCGATCGCGCCAAACCTACCAAGGCAGCTTTTGACGCAACCACATGGGCTCTGTGGCTAGACCCCCTGAAAGCCGATACGCCAGACACATAGATCAAGCGCCCTTTGTTGGCTTGCATATGGGGTACGACGGCTTTGCTGCACAGAAAAGCCGCATCTAAATTCGTCGCCATCACCTCTCGCCATTCTTTTAAAGAAGTATCAAGAAGCGAGTTAACTCTTCGAATGCCTGCGCAATGAACAAAAATATCAACGCCACCAAAGTGTGCTCTGGTTTGATCCACTAATTGAGTGACATTTTCCTCATGCGCAATGCTTGTCGGAACATGCAATGCATTGGGATTGAACTGTTGAAGCAGTTGAATGGTTTGCGCAGAATCTGTATCAACCTGACGACTGTTGATGCAGACATTGGCACCCATTTTTGCCAACTGCAGCGCAACACTTCGTCCAATGTTGCGCGTTCCTCCGGTAACCAAGGCAGTTCTTCCGCTAAGTGGCAATATGGCGTTCATGATGAATTAAAACGGTAATATTAAGTGGCGGCGGCAGCTTGTGCCGAATGAATCAGTTGGTCGAGCGCAGTCGCATCCAGGTGCTCAAGATTCCACAGAGAACTGAGCAAAGCATCGGCTGAGGCTGTTCCCAAAACGGGTTCCAATAAGTCTTTGGCTTTTTCGTGAATTTCAGATCTGGGCATTGGATCTCCCCAAGTGCCGCGGACATGCTGAACATGCTTGTACAAGGTCTGCCCTTCATGCGTCGTGATGGTCACTATGGCTTGTCGACCGCCAGACTTCATCAAAGACTCGCTCGCTATCAATTGAATTTTGCTGCGGGTTTCTCGAACTTTGGGGTCATCCATTCGCTGAGCATTGTGAACTGAGTCAAATGTAAGTTTTCTATCAACCAAATAAAGCGCCACCAAGTGTTGTAGGCAAATATTGGGCATATCCCGGTTGTCCACAATGAAGGCTTCGTCTGACCGAATTTCCACAACGATGGATTGAATTTGATCCATTTTGGGCAGTGTTGGAAGCAAAGCTTGCACGCAATCCAATGGTGCTTGGGCAGGTGAACCCACGCACCATTTTTTGATGTTCGACCCCAAAATCTCATGTCCCAATACCATGGGTGGGTCCATGCTGCGGCCTTTTGCGGGCTGGGCACGCGCTTGAAACAAAGTGCGAGGACCTTCCAGCGCTTCATCCAATCCGGTCCATCCAGACTGCACCAAAACCGTGGCAGTGATGGCATTTTTGGCCCCCATCGCACCAAACACATAAGCCTTTTGCACATGGTCGTGCTCTGCCATCCAGCATCCTAAGCCAGAAGATTCGTGAGCCAAGTATGAAATTGACCGCCTCACTTGTGCGCTGTCAAAGTCAGCCAAAACACTCGCACAAGCCCCTGAGCCAAATATTGCACCCATGGCATGTGAAGAAGTGCCCGCATTGTTCAACGCCATGGCACCCAATGCTTCCGTGATGCGCGGCCCCACGTCGTAGCCAGCACACACTGCACGAATGAAATCCATGCCGCCTTTTCTCTCTCTTTGTGCCATGGCCATGGCGGTTGGAACGATGCCGCAGCCAGGATGGGTGATGGATGTTTCGTGAGAGTCATCTGTTTCGTCGGCATGTGCCAACATCGCATTGAACATGGCAGCCCAATAAGCCGGGTAGCGCTTGCTTTGTCCAAATACGGTGGCCTCAGGCAGACCTTCAAATGCTGGAAGCGCATTCAACGCCTTTTCACCCACATGCAAAGCCGTGCCAGAAATCATGGCTGCAATGCTGTCGACAATGTGGTGTTTGGCTTTCTCAATGGTGCGTTCATCCAATTGCACAGATCTGGCTTCATCAAGAAATTGGCAAAGCTTGTTGGTGATTTGAGTCATGGTGTTGTTGTCGATGGATAAAGATGTGGGCTGAATTTATTCAACCTTCAAGCCAGCGCTTCGTGTGAGAGCTTCCCATTGTTGGCCATCATTTTCAAAGAACACTTTGAGGGCCTCGAGTGTTGGAAACACTGCGGCTGTTGAACCATCTGAGTCAAGTCGTTTTTTGTATTCGTCAGAAACCAAAATCTTGTTCATCTCTGCATGAAGCTGAGTCAATAGTGCAGGTGGGGTGTTGACAGGTGCGTAAAGTGCAACGAAACCAACGATGTTGGGGTAATTTGGCAATGCTTCATTCACCGCAGGAACATTGGGTGTGACTTTGTTGCGCACATGGCCTGCGACGGCCAATGACTTGAGGCGGCCTTGTTTAACCAAAGGTGTGGAACTTTGGACAGACATGATGGCCATATCAACTTGTTTACTGGCCAAGGCAGAAAGCAGGTCTGGTCCGCCTTTGTATGCGACTGGAACGCCTTTGACTTTGGCCGATTGCTCCATCGCAACACCTAAGAAATGTCCCAAGCTGCCGTTGCCCCCAAATGCCCAAGAAAGCGTTTGGGGTGTTTGGCGGGCGGCGGCAAGAAATTCTGGCAATGAGTTGTATTTACTTTCACTGGGAACGATGAAGGCATATGGGAAAGTGCACAAATAGGCAACAGGTACAAAATCTTTGTATGCGTCATACCCAGAGTTTTTGACCATCACGGGATTGGCATAGTGGTTCACACTTGTCACCAGCAATTGCAGTTCACCCGACGAGCTGACCTGTGATTTGGCTACTTGAACCGCTGCGATGTTCCCACCTGCACCAGGCTTGTTTTCAACAATCACTGCTGCACCCGCATTGCGTGTCAAGTTTTCAGCAACGGCTCTCGCCAACCCGTCCACGCCACCGCCCGGAGAAAAGGGCACAACCAATCTCAATTTCTTATTGGCCAAGGGCTTGATGTCTTGAGCTTGTGCTGTTTGGGGTAAAGCGAAGCTGAGAACACAAGACAATAAACTCAAAGAAAAGATTCTTCGATGCTTGAGGAACGTTGAGCCATTTTGAGCCTGCATAGTGTCTCCGTTGATCTTGAATGTGCTTATCACAGAGATGCTACATAGAAAGACAGTTTTCTCAATCAGGGTAAATCTGGTTCTCTGGTGGCGGTGAAATTGCCTCACACCTAACTCCGCCGCCAGACTTCATCGTTTTGCAGCTCACGCCATGCGAGGTTATTCCATGGCGAGGGGAGTTGTTGACATCAAGACAAGTCTTGACCTGATATGAGAAATTAGTATTTGCCAAATTATTCTTCTGTAATGCCTGCAGTTTTAACGACTTGGCTCCACTTACCTGTTTCAGCACGCACGAACTTGGCAAATTCCTCACGACGAATGGGCGATATTTCTATCCCCTGAGCGAGGAATGCTTTCTGCACTTCCGCATCGCTCAGCGTTGCAGACAGAGCAGCGGATAACTTTTCGAGCACTTGAACCGGTGTTCCCTTGGGCGAAAACAGCCCCATCCACAATCCGACGTCAAAACCGCGCAACCCCACCTCGCTGAGAGTCGGCACATCGGGAAGCAGCGCGAGGCGCTTCGTACCGGTTACTGCAAACGCCTTGAGTGATCCACTCTTGATATGGGTTAACACAGGCATAACTGTTCCGAACTGCAAACCGACAGTCCCATTGATGGTGTCTACGACAGCCTGAGCCGAGCTCTTGTAAGGCACATGAGTTAGTTGAACTTCCGCTTTGGACGAGAACAGTTGCGCCACAAAGTTGGCCATGCTGGTCGTTCCGGCCGAAGCGTAGGTGAGGTTGCCAGGTTTGGCGCGTGCTTCAGCGATCAACCCTTGAATGTCTCTTGCCGCAGACTTGCTGGAGCTCACCAGTACATAGGGGGATGTGCCGATCAATCCGACAGGTTCGAGGTCCTTTTCTGGATCGAAAGAAAGTTTGGGATTGAGGATGACGCTGACAACCTGTGTACTGACCGTTCCAAGCAGGATGGTGTAGCCATCCGCTGGAGCTCGTGCAACGGCTGCGGCACCAATTAAACCGCTACCACCGACTCGATTGTCGATGATGACGGTTTGCTGCAACAGAGTTGACAGCTTGCTGCCAACAACCCGAGCTGCAGCGTCTGTGGCGCTACCCGCTTGGAAAGGAACGACGAGCCGGATAGCACGGCTTGGCCACGCCTCTTGTGCGATGGCCTGAGCGCTGAAGGCTGCAGCGGTGAGTGCGAAAACATAAGACAGTGAACTTAAAAAATGTTTAATCATGATTTACTTTTCCTTTACAGCAGTTGTCCACGCGTATAACTAAGAATATTTCGCTGTTCGAAGACTCAGAACCTGATCGAGTTTTACGATCATTTCTTCAAAATCAGCGGTCGCGTTAAACCGTGGACTCCCAGCCATATGGGGTGTCAAGATTACATTGGAAAAACTCAGAAGTTGATCGTCTTCCGATCCCGGTTCCGACCAAAGTGTGTCCAGTGCAAATCCTCCGAGGGCACCGCTTTCTAGTGCAGCGAGGACGGCGTTTTTGTCCATAACTTGAGCTCGCGACACGTTGACAAGACGGGCACCTTTTTTGATCTTGGACAACTTTTCAGCATCTAAGAGTCCTTCCGTAGACGGCGATGTTGGCAGTTGTGGCACCAGCCAGTCACTTTCGCGCAGAAGGCTATCCATATTGCGATATTCAACATGGAGTGCCTCTTCGGTCGCGCGGTCGAGTTGCGTTCGTTGTGTATAAATAATTTTCATGCCGAACGCATGAGCGCGTAAAGCCAACTCGCGTCCGATTTCCCCAAGTCCAATGATCCCCAAGGTCGCCCCGTAGAGCATTGAAATACCCGATACGCGCGCCCAATTCGAGTTGGGCGCATAGCGGCGATCAAAAGGCGCAGGCTTGAAGCCGGCATCCTGTAGACGCTTCATCGTCGTCCGGCCATTGAGTTCAGGTAAGCGCTTAGCCAATGCGAGCATCATCATCATCGCTTGCTCCGCGCAAGCCATGTTGGCACGCCTGCGCAAGGTTAGGACATCGACATTGCGTCGTGCGCAAGCATCGAGGTCAATGTTGCGCGTGACGAATCCAAACTTCTGAACAGCGAGTAGCTCAGGGGCCAAGTTTAATTCGGCCTCTCCAATCTGAAGCGATTCGACGACCACGGCGACTGCATCGGGAAGCTCGCGGCGTAGTTCATCTGCCGAGTCGACGAAGACAATTGAAGCAGGGTTTATCCGAACGCACTGTTGACGAACTTGGTTCAGCCAGCTTTCGAAATCCGGAACGTCATGTGCAAAAAAATCGGCAAATGCTGCGACAAGATCTTGGTTGCAGTTTTTATTGAGGATGACATCGAAAAGTCGCGTAAAAACATCCATTTCGACAATGATTTTTGGAAGCTTTGGCAATTTTTTTCCTGGTTAAAAGTGAACTGAGCAAACGCTACTCGTTGTCTACTTGCAGTGCATTGAGCACGCGGGTGTGCATGTTGTAAGCCCCAGTCAACACGGAGAGTTCAACCAACTGACGTTCATCGAAGGAGCGTTTGACCTGCTCGAAAACGATTTCAGGTACTTGTGCGGTAAGCGTCAATGCATCGACGTAATCAATCACTGCCAGTTCTAATGCGGAAAATGTTGAATCGACTATTTGCGTTTCAAGCAGTGCATCGCACTCTGCGGCAGTCAAACCGTCGGCAACCGCAAAATGTTGACGGTGTACATCGATGACATAAGCCGCATGATTGAGCACCGCCACACGCAGGATGACGATTTCCCGCAATCGTGCGGTGAGTGTATTTTTCCACCGGACAGCATTGATAAAACCCATCCAAGCTTGCGCTATTTCGGGGGTGTGAAGTAGCAAGCCATAGACAGGAATTAATTTTCCACGGCGTTGTTCCCGAATTGTCTGAATGACTGAAGCGAGTTCAGGATGCGTACTCTCTTGCACGTATGAAATTCTGGCCATGTTTGGCTTCCCTTAAGTCGGCTCGAAAGTTTGCTATTGACGAATTTAAGCAAGTTATCTGTGCATTAGCGATAGTGCATGTTAAATAGTATTATCGATTTATATCAATAGTGGTTATTTTGCATTTATAGACTCGCCATGGCCAATAATTCCAGTCTGCCACCCATCAATCTTCAACTTCTCTCCCAGTTCGAGGTTTTGATTCAAGAGCGCCACGTCTCGCGAGCTGCAGCTCGAATGAATATTGGGCAGCCCACAATGAGTGCTGCACTATCAAGACTTAGGAAGCTGTTCGACGACCCTTTGCTCGTTCGGACTGCAAAAGGGATGGTGCCTACGCCTAAGGCTCTGGAGCTTGCGAAGCGTGTACGCATAGCGCTTGAATTGCTTGAGCCAAACCGTGTGCAAAGCGCAGACTTTGACCCCGCGACCTCCAATCGTCAGTTCCGCATCCTGACGACGGAGGGCCTGGCCTTGCTGTTCACGCCGCCTATTGCAGCCTATTTGCGTGAACATGCCCCTCGGGTCGGCCTTTCCGTGCAGCCATCCGACATGAGGCATACGGTGGAGGCGTTACGTGACCAAGCGTGTGACGTCACAATCAGCAACATCCTTCAGCCGCCGCCAGACCTGCGCATGACGGTGGTCTATCCTCAGAGCACATGCTGTATCGTCAATGCCAAGCACCCTGAAATCGGTGCCCGCATCACCATGAAACAGTACCTGAAGTATCCCCACGTCCTGTGGGGTGCGGAGTCGATGTCTCACAGAACTATAGAGGCGACTGTCAGTCTGGCTCTGGCGAGTGGAAGGGATCACCTGACTCAATCCATCCGGGTACCCAACATTTTGATCGTGCCGGCTGTGGTTGCCGCGACGGACATGATCGCAACGGTCCCGACACGAATTGCTGACGAAGCAATTGCAACGCTTTCCATCAAAAAGGTTCAGCCACCTTTCAAACTGCCGGATCCCAACATCAGCATGTATTGGCACGAACTCAGCCATCGCGACCCCGGGCATATGTGGTTTCGAAATGTGATTTTAGAAATTGCTAAAAGATTGCGGGACTCTAAATCAACCCGTTAACTGCTCACTCAAACCCAGCCCTGCCGCCAAACGCTGTCATCCTGCAATTCACGCCAAGCAAGAACCTGAAC
The DNA here is from genome assembly GCF_002778285.1 of Limnohabitans sp. 15K. GTDB lineage: Bacteria > Pseudomonadota > Gammaproteobacteria > Burkholderiales > Burkholderiaceae_C > Limnohabitans_A. The sequence goes on along the minus strand of NZ_NESM01000001.1, from coordinate 569,082 downwards.
AGCCTTGGAAAACACCGCCTCCAGTTCCACCGATTCAATCGGGTCGGTGGGCAACTCAGGTTTGATCACCCGGCTGACCAAAAAGTGCTTTTGCTTGGCCACAGGTTTGACCGCCGTCCATTTGGTCAGCAGCAGTTTTTTGGGGTTCAGGGGATTCATAGGTCGAATACCTCAGCGCTTGACAAGCATTTCACGCGCCACCGCCTCGGCCAGCTCGATCACCGCCATGGCGTAGTAGCTGGACCAGTTGTAGCGGGTGATGGCATAAAAGTTTTCGGTGCCCGCGACATAGCTTGGTGGGTTGATGCCGTTGCGAAGCTCGATCAAGGCGAGTGGCCTCGCGTGCGTGAGCGCCCGACCTTCAAGTGCAGCACCTTTGGCCATAAAACTGGCCACACTGAAAGTGGGCAAGATGTCCGGGGCCATCAGGCTGTCCATGTCGGTTTGGCCAGGGGTCAGGGTCACGGGGTAATGCGTTGGCATGCCAGGTCGCCACTGAAAGGCCTTGAAGTAGTTGGCCACCGAACCAATCGCGTCGGCAGGGCTGCCAAACAGGTCGATGCGGCCATCGCCATCAAAATCCACTGCAAATTTGGACCAACTGGAGGGCATGAATTGCGGCAAGCCCAAAGCGCCTGCATAGCTACCTCGGATGGCCGTGGGGTTTGTGCCGCTGCGCGAGCTCAGTAGCAAAAACTGCTCTAACTCACTGCGGAAGAAGGCTTGGCGTTCAGCGGCTCTGGGGTGTGCCTGCGGAAAATGAAAGGCCAGGGTGCCCAAGGCGTCCAGCACGCGAAAGTTACCGGTGTTTTGCCCATAAAGCGTTTCGACGCCAATGATGCCAACAATGATGGATGCTGGAACGCCGTATTCGCGTTCGACCCGCTCCAGTGTGGTTTTGTGTTTTTGCCAAAACCGCAAACCCGCTTGAATCCGCACCGGCTCGATGAAGCGCGCCCGGTAAGCGCCCCAGTCTTTGGCCACAGGGCTGGCGGGGGGCAACACCAATTTTTCAACCAAGGGCAAGCGCTGGGCTTGGGCCATGGTTTTTTCTGCCCAGGCAGGGTCGAGTTGCAAGCGGCTTGAGGCGTCTTGTAGCCAGGTTGCCACTTCAGGGTTGACGTTCAGTCGAGACGTGGTAGCCGAAGACGATGGGCTGTTGGGTGCGTGTTTGTGGGCGCTGGCTTTGGTTTTCTTCTTGGGTTTCTTTTGTACTTGTTGAATACTTTTGCCGGTTTTGTTGGCTTTTTTCTCGGTGGTTTGTGCTTGAGCCGTGTTCATCCAGACCGTCAACAGGAAAAGACACATCAAAAAGGTGAAAAACGCTTTCAGCCGAAGCGCCGGGCTTGATCGAAAAAATGGGGTGTGAATTTTCATGCGGCTTTCAGTTTAATCGCGTCAAACCTGTATTCGCAGTTCGTTTGGCAGGCGTGATAAGCTGAAACTCAAAAAAATGGCAGTGTTCTAGAAAACCAACAGCGCTTAGCGCTGAGCATGCAGGAAGACAAGCCTTATGGGCGCGACAGCTTATTTTTCACACCCCACATTTTGGAAACACGAGATGGGTCCGGGCCATCCCGAATGCCCTGAGCGGCTGGGCGCCATCGAAGACCGTTTGCTCATCAGTGGCTTGGACATGGCGCTGCAGCGCAGAGAGCCTCGCCCTGCTTCTTTGGGCGACATTGAATTGGCCCATGGCCGCCTGCATGTGGCCGCGATGCGAGGTTTGGGTGATGCCTTGCGCGAAGACATGGCCGCAGGTGGGCCGACCCACACTTCCATTGACCCGGACACGATGATCAACGCCCACACATGGGATGCGGCATTGCTGTCGGCGGGCGCGGCCATTGATGCGACCGACGCGGTGCTGGCGGGTGAGCTCGAAAACGCTTTTTGCGCTGTGCGTCCCCCAGGACACCACGCTTGCCGTGACAAAGCCATGGGTTTTTGTTTCTTCAACAATGTGGCGATTGCGGCCAAATACGCGTTGGAGCGCCACGGCCTCAAGCGTGTGGCCATCGTGGACTTTGATGTGCACCATGGCAATGGCACCGAGGACATCGTGGCGGGCGATCCGCGCATTTTGATGGTGAGCTTTTTCCAGCATCCGTTTTTCCCGGAAGGCGGCTCTCAATCAAGCGCCAGCAACTTGGTCAATTTGCCTGTTCCGGCCTACACCAAGGGCATGGACATTCGGGAGCTGATCGACATGATGTGGCTGCCCCGCCTAGATGCCCACAAGCCAGAGATGATTTTCATCAGCGCCGGATTTGACGCCCACCGCGAAGACGACATGGGCCAAATGGGCTTGGTAGAACAAGACTACGCTTGGATCACGCAACGCATCAAGGACGTGGCCTTGCGCCATGCCAAGGGGCGCATTGTCAGTTGTTTGGAAGGCGGCTACAACCTCAGTGCTCTGGGCCGAAGTGTGGAGGCCCATTTGCGGGTGTTGGCAGATGTCTGATTTACTTTTGCACCAACGCGATGCGAAGGGTGTTCACCGCCTCACGCTCAACAGCCCCGCCAGCTTCAACACTTTGAGCGAGGACATGCTCACGGCATTGCAGCAAAGTTTGGACCAAATTGCGCAAGACGAGCAGGCCCGTGTGGTGGTGCTGGGCGCAACGGGCAAGGCTTTTTGCGCTGGTCACAATTTGAAAGAAATGCGGGCCCAGCCCGAGTTGGCTTATTACCAAAAACTCTTCGCCCAATGCACCCGCATGATGCTGGCAATCCAAAAGTTGCCAGTGCCCGTGATCGCCCGTGTGCAGGGCTTGGCTACGGCGGCCGGTTGCCAGCTGGTGGCGCAATGCGATTTGGCTGTGACGGCAGACAGCGCCACCTTTGGGGTGAACGGCATCGATGTGGGTCTGTTTTGCGCCACGCCCAGCGTGCCGCTGGTGCGCAACATGCACGCCAAGCAAGCGATGGAAATGCTGCTGACGGGTGGCTTCATATCCGCCGACGAGGCGTGTCGCCGTGGTCTGGTGAATCGGGTTTGCGCGGCCGATGAACTGAATTCGCAGGTAGACGACTTGGTCCAAGCTATTTTGGCCAAGCCCCGTGAGGCGGTTCGCTTGGGCAAGGCCTTGTTTTACCAACAGCGCGAAATGGGCATCGAAGCCGCCTACCAATTGGCTGGCCAAACCATGGCTTGCAACATGATGGACGCTGTGGCCCAAGAAGGCGTTCAGGCCTTCATCGACAAAAGGACACCGTCATGGCGGGTTTGAAATCTTTGAACATTGCTGACCCTTTGGCGTGGTTGAGCGCCTTGGCCCGCGCCGAGTCGCTTCAAGTGCTGATGGCGTTTGCGGTTTGTGTGGTGCTATCTTGGGTGATGGTTTGGGGTATTCGCAAAACGTTTGCAGAGCAGGCCTTGTCGGTTTTGCTGGGCAAGCGCTTGATTGACGGGGTTTTGTTTCCAAGCCTGTTACTCGGCTTGACCTTTGTAGCGCGTACCTTGTTGACCGATGAGCATCCAAACCCGATGTTCGGTATTTTGTTGCCCGTGTGCATCTCGCTGGCCGTGATCCGTTTGGGGGTCAAGGTCTTGCAGGTGGCCTTCAACGAAGCGCCATTTGTGCGGGTATTGGAGCGCACGATTTCCTGGATCGCCTGGTTGGCGGTGGTGTTCTGGGTCACGGGTGTGTTGCCCTTGATCCTGGATGAGTTGGACCAGATCCGCTGGAAGGTGGGCAGCTCCATGTTGTCGGTGCGCACGTTGTTGGAAGGTGCGCTGACGGCAGGCTTGGTCTTGATCGTGACCCTATGGATTTCCGCGGCCTTGGAGTCACGCTTGCTCAAGTCCGCTACGGGCAGCGATTTGTCTTTGCGCAAAGTGATCAGCAACACAGTGCGGGCCTTGCTCATGTTTGTGGGCCTGCTGTTGGCGCTGTCGTCGGTGGGCATCGATTTGACCGCTTTGTCGGTGCTGGGCGGTGCCGTGGGTGTGGGCATCGGCTTTGGCCTGCAAAAGCTTGCGGCCAACTATGTCAGCGGGTTTGTCATCTTGGCCGAGCGCAGCATGCGCATTGGGGACAACGTCAAGGTGGATGGTTTTGAAGGCCGCATCACCGACATCAAGGCCCGCTACACCGTCATCCGGTCGCCGAACGGGCGCGAGTCGATCGTGCCCAACGAAATGCTGATCACACAGCGGGTGGAAAATTTGTCTTTGTCGGACTCCAAGATCGCGCAGTCGACCACCGTGACGGTGGCTTACAACGCCCCTGTGGATGAAGTCATGGCCTGGCTGCTGCAAGCCTGCCAGGCGCAACCCAAAGTGTTGGCCGAGCCTTCGCCCTTGGTGGCTTTATCGAACTTTGGCGCGGATGGACTGGAGTTCACCGTGAACTATTGGTTTGACGACTCGGACACCGGGCCCCTGAACCTCAAGTCAGACATCCATTTGGCGATTCTCAAAACCCTGCAGGCGCATGGCATTGAAATCCCGTTTCCGCAGCGGGTGGTGCACATGTCGGCATGAAAAAAGGCACACCTTCGGGTGTGCCTTTGGGGTTTGATGCTCAGATTGCTCAGTCCATCATGGAGGGCAACCACAAGCTCAAGCTTGGAAAAGCCAGCAAGATGCCCAGCGTGATCACCAGCACCAGCACCAGCGGCCACACGCCACGGAAGATGGTGCCCAAGCCGACCTTAGGCAGCAAGGTGTTGAGCACAAAGAGGTTCATGCCCACAGGTGGCGAGATCAAACCAATTTGAATGACCATGACGATCAGCACGCCAAACCACACGGGGTCAAAACCCAGTTGTACGACGATGGGGAAGAACAAGGGAATGGTCAGCAAGACCATGGTGAGCTCTTCCATCACCGTGCCCAGCAGCACATAGATGAGCATCATGGCGCCCACGATCATGATCGGTGACAGACCCAGGCCGGTGATCCAGTCTTTGAGTTCAAAAGGCAAGCTGGTGTAGTTCACGAAGTTGGCAAAAATCGTGGCGGCAATCAGCAAGGTGAACAGCATGGCGGTGGTTCTGGCCGATTCGATGAGGACCTGAAGCAAAACCTCTTTGCTCAGCGCTTTGCGCGCCAATGCAAACAAGAATGCACCCATGGCGCCCATGCCCGCGCCTTCTGTGGCGGTGAAGAAGCCGCCATAAATGCCACCCAGCACCACGAACACCAACAGCAAAACGCCCCAAATGCCGCGCAAAGCGGCCCAGCGCTGTTCCCAGGTGAATTTCTCACCCGGAGGGGCGTGTTCGGGGTCGCGTGAGGTCATGATGACCACGGCGACCATCATCAAGATGGCCGTCAGGACGCCAGGAATGACGCCCGCTGCAAACAGTTTGCCAATGTGGGTTTCGGTAATGATGCCGTAGATCACCATGATGGTCGACGGCGGAATCATGATGCCCAGGGTGCCGCCCGCAGCAATCACGCCTGTGGACAGCGCATCGCTGTAACCGATCTTTTTCATGGAGGGGTAGGCCACCTTGCTCATGGTCGCCGCCGTGGCAATGGACGAGCCACAAATGGCACCAAAACCCGCACAAGCCGCAATGGTGGCATGCGCCAGGCCGCCTCTGCGGTGGCCGATGAAGGTGTAGGCCGCATGAAAGAGTTCATGGGCCAAACCTGCCCGGGCGACGAAGTTGCCCATGAGAATGAACAAAGGAATCACCGACAGGGTGTAGGCAAAACCGGTTTCATGAACGACCTGCGCGGTACTGGCCAGTGCGGGCATCCAGCCTCGCGTCAGGCCAATGCCCACGATGCCTACGAGACCCATTGAAAAAGCCAAAGGCATGCGCATGAGGGCCAGCACAAAGATGGCGACAAATCCAAGCAGAGCTTCGGTCACAGGGTGCCTCCTTCAGACGATTCTTCGTCAGATGGCCAGAATGCTTTGACCAGGTGAACCAAGGCGGTCAGCCCGCAAAGCAGCCCCATGCCTTGAATGAAGGGGGCTTTGGTGATTTTCAGTTGAGCCGTGGTTTCCCCGGTGACCGCGAATTCGCCCCCTGTGTTCCACATCAGGTAGGCCAGTCCCATCAATAAGGCCGCGCAAACGATGTCCACCAAGGCACGCTGTAAGCGCTTGAACCAAGCGGGCCACATGGCGTCCAGGGAGTCAAACACAACGTGTTCGCCTTTGAGCGAGACCAAGGGCAGCGCACCAAAGATCACCACCACCATCAACAGTTCCGTTAATTCCAAAGACCCTGTGATGGAATGAGACAGCAGTTTTCGACCCGAGACATCTAAAAACGTCAGCAACATGATGGCCAACAAAGCCAGTCCTGCCAAAGTTCCACAGACAATTTCCAGAGATTTTTTCAAACGACACTCCTAAAAAAAACGGTACCTGATGTGCAGTCAGGTACCGTTGCCTCATCACCCGCGGTGACTTGGCTCATGACAAAGCATCTGATTATTGCTTTTGCAATTTGGCGATCTCTGCGCGGAATTCAGACAATGCACCGGATGGGTCTTTCAGGCCCTTGGCTTTGGCCGCTTGCACCCAGTCGCGCTCCAATTTGCTGACACGAACCGTCACGCCGCTGATGAAGCCATTGTTGGCTTTGATGACCTTCACGCCGTTCTTTTGCATGTTGGCCAAGGCGATGTCGTCCACGCGGTCCCATGATTTGCCAAAACGGCTGGCCACGGCGTCGCCAGACAATTCATCGACCGCTTTCTTGTCTTCAGCCGACAGGCTGTTGTACTTGGCCGGGTTCATCATGAACACAAAACTGGTGTTGTACAGGCCACCTGGGAACGTGGTGGCGTGCTTGATGATTTTGTCGATTTTGAAAGAGTCGGTCGATTCGGCTGGGAACAAGGTGCCGTCCATGACGCCGCTGGACAGCAGTTCATAGGAGTCCGGTGCGGGTTTGAGGGTGACGTTCATGTCCAGTGCCTTGGAAATTTCGTTCACCATGCCGCCACCCACACGGAACTTCAGGCCCGTGAGGTCTTCCACTTTTTCGAGAGGCTTCTTGGTGTTGAACACGATGCCTGGGCCGTGGGTGAAATAGCCCAACACTTTCACGCCTTGGTGTTCGGCAGCGAATTCGGGGTGCTTGCTCGCAATGCGGTTGAACGCCACAGACAGGGGCTCGGCACGATCGCCCAAGAAAGGGAACTCGGTCATTTGTGTCAGCACAAAACGTCCGGGGGTGTAACCATGCACTGTGAAAGAAACATCCACCAGGCCGTTTTTCACGGCGTCAAAAGTACCCGGTGCAGGTGTGACTGCGCGGGGCAGGATGTTGCAGCGAACGCGGTTGGACGTTTTAGCGGTCAGTGCGTCGCACCATTCCTTTTGGGCCACGGTCAAGCCGTGCGTTGGTGGAACCCAGCTAGATACCGTCAAAACGGTTTGAGCCTGGGCAAATCCGGTCAAGCTGGACAAGGCCACAACAGCCATGGAAATCAGGGTTTTTTTCATGAGGAAGCTCCATTTAATTGGTTACAAAACATAATCTAAACGGTATCGCACTGAGACTGAATCCATGCTTACCCTGATTTCCCGACCTTTTGGTCGGTTAATTGTCCTGTGCGGCCTTCTAAAAAACTTTATGGGCATGTGAAAAAATTCGAACGACCGTGCTTTTTTGTCGATAATGGCGTGTTCGACACGCTGTTTTGAGGCAAAATTGACGTATACGTCAATGTGCAAATTGGCCAGTGCCATACCCACATGCCTTGCCTGTTTTGATCTTTCAATGGAGAAGCTTTCATGAAAATTCTGGTTCCCGTGAAGCGGGTCGTGGACTACAACGTCAAAGTGCGCGTCAAGTCCGATGGTTCGGGCGTGGACATTGCCAACGTCAAGATGAGCATGAATCCGTTTGACGAGATTGCCGTCGAAGAAGCCGTGCGCTTGAAAGAAAAAGGCTTCGCCACGGAGGTGATCGCTGTTTCTTGTGGTGTGGCCCAGTGCCAAGAAACCTTGCGCACCGCCATGGCCATTGGTGCCGATCGCGGGATTCTGGTGGAGACCCCAGCCGACTTGGACCTGCAGCCTTTGGCTGTGGCCAAGCTGCTCAAAGCCTTGGTGGATAAAGAACAACCCGGTCTGATCATTTTGGGCAAGCAAGCCATTGACGACGACTGCAACCAGACCGGTCAGATGTTGGCGGCTTTGGCCGATTTGCCCCAAGCCACTTTCGCTTCCAAAGTGGAAATCGTGGATGGCAAAGCCCAAGTCACTCGCGAGATCGATGGTGGTTTGGAAGTGCTCAGCATCAGCTTGCCTGCGGTGGTGACCACCGACTTGCGCCTGAACGAGCCGCGTTATGTGACGCTGCCCAACATCATGAAGGCCAAGAAAAAGCAGCTCGATAACTTCAAGCCAGAAGACCTGGGCGTCGATGTGGCTCCCCGCATCAAGACTTTGAAAGTGGCTGAGCCTGCCAAGCGCAGCGCCGGCATCAAGGTGCCCGATGTCGCCACCTTGGTGGACAAACTCAAGAATGTTGCAAAGGTAATCTGATCATGACCGCACTCGTTATTGCCGAACACGACAACGCCTCGATCAAGGGCGCTACCCTGAACACCGTGACAGCTGCCGCCGCATGCGGTGGTGACGTGCATGTGCTCGTCGCGGGCCACAACGCAGCCGCAGCCGCTGCTGCTGCTGCCCAAATCGCTGGCGTTGCCAAAGTCATCCACGCTGACAGTGAAGCCCTGGCCCACGGCTTGGCCGAAAACGTCGCAGCCCAAGTGCTCGCCATCGCCGCCAACTACAGCCACATCCTGTTCCCAGCCACCGCGGCTGGCAAAAACGTGGCCCCTCGCGTGGCGGCCAAGCTCGATGTGGCTCAAATCAGTGACGTGACCCAAGTCATCTCGGCCGACACGTTCGAGCGCCCGATCTACGCAGGCAACGCCATCGCCACTGTGCAAAGTACCGATGGCACCAAAGTCATCACCGTGCGCACCACCGGCTTTGACGCCGCAGCCGCCACCGGTGGCAGCGCTGCTGTGGAAGCCGCAGCCGCTCAGGCCGACAGCGGCAAGAGCAGTTTCACGCGCAGCGAGATTGCCAAAAACGACCGCCCTGAGCTGACCGCCGCCAAGATCATCGTGTCAGGTGGCCGTGCCTTGGGCAGCGCCGAGAAGTTCAACGAAGTGATGACGCCCCTGGCCGACAAGCTGGGCGCCGCCATCGGTGCCAGCCGCGCAGCAGTCGATGCAGGCTACGCAGCCAACGATCTGCAAGTGGGGCAGACTGGCAAGATCGTCGCACCCCAGTTGTATGTCGCTTGCGGCATCTCGGGTGCGATCCAGCACTTGGCGGGCATGAAGGATTCCAAGGTGATCGTGGCGATCAACAAGGACCCCGAAGCCCCAATCTTCAGCGTGGCAGACTTTGGCCTCGAGGCTGATTTGTTCGCCGCTGTGCCTGAATTGACCAACGCACTGTGATGATTTGACGACAGCAAAAAAGGCCTCCGAGAGAGGTCTTTTTTGTACTCGCCCCCTATTTCCTCGGACTCTTCATCGGAGACAAGACATGAGCTATATCGCCCCCCTCAAGGACATGCTTTTCAACATAGAGCATTTGGCCCGCATCGACCAGATCGCGCAGATTCCAGGCTTTGAAGATGCTGGCTTGGAAACCGCTCAAGCAGTGCTCGAGGAGTGCGCCAAGCTCAACCAAGACGTGATCTCGCCCCTGAACTGGGAAGGCGATAAAAACCCATCCTTCCACAACGGCAGCGGCGTGACCACCACGCCCGGCTTCAAGGATGCCTACAAACAGTACGCCGAAGGCGGCTGGCAAGGTCTGCAGCACCCCGCCGACTTTGGCGGTCAAGGCCTGCCCAAAACCATTGGCGCGGCTTGCGGCGAAATGCTCAACTCGGCCAACATGGCTTTTGCCTTGTGCCCCTTGCTCACCGATGGCGCGATCGAAGCGTTGCTGACGGCAGGTTCCGATCAACTCAAAGCCACTTATCTGGAAAAGCTCATCTCCGGCCAGTGGACCGGCACCATGAACCTGACCGAGCCCCAAGCCGGCTCGGACCTGGCGGCCGTGCGCACACGCGCTGAACCGCAGCCCGATGGCACGTTCAAAATTTTTGGCACCAAGATCTACATCACCTACGGTGAGCACGATATGGCCGAGAACATCGTGCACTTGGTGCTGGCCCGCGTGGTGGGCGCGCCCGAAGGCGTTAAAGGCATCAGCCTGTTTGTGGTGCCCAAATTCATGGTCAATGGCGATGGCTCTCTGGGCGCGCGCAACGATGTGCATTGCGTGAGCATTGAGCACAAGTTGGGCATCAAAGCCAGCCCGACAGCCGTGCTGCAGTTCGGCGACCACGGTGGCGGCGTTGGCTTTCTCGTGGGCCAGGAAAACCGCGGCCTCGAGTACATGTTCATCATGATGAACGCCGCCCGCTACGCGGTGGGCGTGCAGGGTATCGCGATTGCCGAGCGCGCTTACCAAAAGGCCGTGCAGTACGCGCGTGACCGCGTGCAAAGCCGCCCCGTTGACGGCAGCTTGCCCGCGGCAGGCCCCATCATTCACCACCCCGATGTGCGCCGCATGCTGATGACCATGCGTGCCTACACCGAAGGCTGTCGCGCCATGGCCTCTACTGCTGCGGCTGCTTATGACGCATCGCACCACCACCCCGATGCCGATGTGCGCAAGCAAAACGCAGCCTTTTACGAATTCATGGTGCCGCTGGTCAAGGGCTACAGCACCGAGATGAGCCTGGAGGTCACCAGCCTAGGGGTTCAAGTGCACGGCGGCATGGGTTTTATCGAAGAAACGGGCGCTGCGCAGTACTACCGCGACGCCAAAATTTTGACCATTTACGAAGGCACCACAGCCATTCAGGCCAACGACTTGGTGGGTCGCAAGACCGCACGCGATGGGGGCCAGACCGCCAAGGCGCTGGCAGCGCAAGTGGCTCAGACCGAAAGGGAATTGGCTGCATCGGGCAACGCCGACGCACAAGCCGTCGCCAAACGCCTCAAAGCAGCCCGTGAAGCTTTTGTGGACGTGGTGGAATTTGTAGCGGGCAACACCAAAGCCCACCCCAATGACGTGTTCGCAGGCAGCGTGCCTTACCTGATGCTGGCCGGTAACCTGATGGCCGGTTGGCAGCTGGGCCGCGCACTGTTGGTTGCGTTGACGCCTGAAGCCCAATCGCAAGACGCCGCATTCATGGTTGCTAAAGTGGTGACTGCGCGTTTTTATGCCGACCACATCTTGTCCAAAGCCCCAGGCATCCGCGACAGCATCGTCGAGGGTGCAAACAGCGTGACCGCCATGGCACTTGACGCTTTCTGATGCGGATTCAAACAACAATTTTTTAGGAGACAACATGTCCAAGCTGCCCCCCGTTCTGGCCAATCTGCCTTTCCCCGCCATCGCATCGCCCCTGTTCATCATCAGCAACCCCAAGCTGGTGATTGAGCAGTGCAAAGCCGGTATTGTGGGCTCTATGCCTGCATTGAATGCCCGCCCTGCAGCGCAGCTTGAAGAGTGGCTGATTGAAATCACCGAAGCCCTGGCCGCCTACAACGCCGCCAACCCCGACAAGCCTGCGGCCCCGTTTGCGATCAACCAGATCGTGCACAAGAGCAACGACCGCCTGGAACACGACATGGCCATGTGCGTGAAGTACAAAGTGCCGATCATCATCACTTCGTTGGGCGCACGCGAAGAAATCAACGCCGCCGCCCACAGCTACGGCGGTGTGGTGTTGCACGACATCATCAACAACAAGCACGCGCACAAGGCGATTGAAAAAGGTGCAGATGGCCTGATCGCTGTGGCCGCGGGTGCAGGCGGCCACGCGGGCGTTAAGAGCCCATTTGCCCTGATCCAGGAAATCCGACAGTGGTTTGATGGCCCGGTGGCCTTGTCGGGCTCCATTGCCACAGGCGACGCGATTTTGGCCGCACAAGCCATGGGCGCTGACTTTGCATACATTGGTTCGGCCTTCATTGCGACCCTAGAGGCGCGAGCCACAGACGATTACAAGCAAGCCATCGTGGACTGCGACTCGGATGACATCGTCTTGAGCAATCTGTTCACAGGTGTGCACGGCAACTACCTGGCCCCGTCGATCCGCGCAGCAGGTCTGGACCCCGAGAACCTGCCCGAGTCCGATCCGAGCAAGATGAACTTTGGTGGCGACGCCAAAAAAGCCTGGAAAGACATCTGGGGCTGCGGCCAAGGCATTGGCGCCATTGATGCCGTGCAAAGCACGGCCGCACTGGTGGCCAAGTTCAAGGCCCAGTACCAAGCGGCGCGCGCTCGTTTGGCTTTGTGATGGCTTGCAAACAGGCGTGAGCATTTCTTTGCCCGCAGAAACTCAGCGCCCTTCGGGGCGCTCTTTTTTGATCGATGCGATCAAGGCCGCAGGCTGTTTGCTGATTGTCTTGCACCACATGGCTTTTTACGGTCCCATGTCCGATGTGGTGGCCACAGCTTGGCCCGCTACTGTCGCTTGGCTGTATGACCAGGGTCGACTGGCTGTCCAATTTTTTCTGGTCTGTGCTGGTTTTCTTACGGCTGGTCATTTGGCGCGTTATGAATTTTTAGACCTGACTGAAGCGATAAAGTTGGCGAGTCAGCGTTATTTGCGCTTGGTCATTCCTTTGCTGGCTGCGCTCAGTTTCACGGTGCTGGTTACCGAATGGGTGAGGCCTGACTTTGACCACGCCAGTCTGTCTGCAGCACCTGAGTGGGGGCAGGCTCTGGCGCACCTTTTTCTTCTGCAGCACTTGCTTGACATGGAAGCCTTGTCGGCGGGTGTCTGGTACGTGGCCATTGACTTTCAGTTGTATGCAATGGCTCTACTCAGCCTCATAGTGGTCAAAGTCTGCCGAGTTGCTCAGGCGGTGCCTTCGGCTCAGGCTTTGCGCTGGGGCATGTGGTTAGGATTGACCTGCGCGTCCATGTGGTGGTGGAACTTGCATTCGGACTTGGACGACCATGGCTTGTATTTTTTTTGCGCTTACGGCTTGGGTTTGCTGGCTTGGGAAGCCCGACAGCGGGCGGGCTTGGCTTTGCCAAATGACACCATTCAGCGGTGGGCAGTTTGGGCTTTGTTCCTGGTGCTGGGTGGCGTGGCCTGGTGGCTTGAGCCTCGCTCAAGGCTGGCGGTGGCTTGGTGTGTGGCCTCCTTGCTCATTGCTGTACCTGATCGCTGGTTCTCAGGGGTGTCGGTACGTTCCTTGGTCTTGAAACAGTCGGTGCAGTGGTTGTCCAAGGTGTCCTATTCGGTTTTCTTGATCCATTTTGGAGTGAGTCTGGCTGTCAATGCCGGAGTCACAGCACGTTGGCCCGATGGCTTGTGGGCCAACTTCCTAGGAATGGTGAGCGCATTGCTGTTCTCACTAGTCTGTGGCGGTTTGCTCTACCGTTTTGTAGAACGTCAAGCAACTTCTTGGTGGCGATGGTGGTTTTGGGCCGGGGTGTTCAAGGCCAGCGTAGCGCTGGCCTTGATCATGAATCCTGCTACTTGAGAGAGCGGCTGTAAATCAAACGCCAGCGGTGGAGTTGACTTTCTCGGTGATGTAGGCCAAGGCTTCCTCCACCTGGTCGATCAAAATCAGGCACAAGTCGCCTGGCGAAAGGCGCGCAAGCGCCGTGTCAATGGCATTGAATTCACCCTGAATGTCTTGCACATAGGTGGTTCGCGCAGCACCTTGTAAACCTTCGCGCAGCAGAGCAATGACCTCGCCGTCTTCACGTCCGCGCTGGCAGGCGTCCTGGTAGAGCAACACTTCGTCGAAAGCTTGGCCCAGAATCTTGGTTTGGTCCCGAATGTCTTGGTCGCGTCGGTCGCCAGCACCACTGATGACCACCATGCGTTTTTGAGCAGGCATGTTGTCCACGGCTTGCACCAGCGCCGCAATGGCATCGGGGTTGTGACCGTAATCGGCAATCAAGGTGGCACCGCGGTAATCAAACACGTTAAAGCGCCCTGGCACACCCTGGATATCGCTGATGAAGGTGGCCACGCCCTGGGCGATGGCTTCCCATGGAACACCCACGGCCCAGGCGGCACCAATAGCAGCCATGACGTTTTCGGTCTGAAAACCAATTTGTCCTTGGCGCGTAAGAGGCACTTGCGACAAGGGAATGCGCAACACTTGCTTGCCTTTTTGGGCCACGATGTGGCCGTCTTCGGTGAACACCACCCGTTTGCCTTGGGCACGGTGTGTGGCCAGTGCAGGGTGGTTGACGTCAAGTGCAAAAAAGGTCACTTCTCCAGGGCAATGCGGTGCCATGAACACCACAGCCGGATCGGCAGCATTGAGAACGGCCATGCCGTTTTGTTCCACATTGAGCACGATCACGCGCTTCAAGACCGAGAGGTCTTCAAGAGTCGTGATGTAGTTCAGGCCCAGGTGATCGCCGCCGCCCAAGTTGGTGACGATGGCCACGTTACAGCGGTCAAAAGCCAAGCCTTCTCGCAACAGGCCGCCACGGGCTGTTTCAAACACGGCGGCATCCACATCGGGGTGCATCAACACGTTGCGTGCGCTGCGAGGGCCACTGCAGTCACCCGAATCGGTCTGGCGACCATTCACATACACGCCATCGGTGTTGGTCATGCCCACACGCAGGCCTTGAGCTTTGAGCAAGTGCGCTGTCAAACGCACGGTGGTGGTTTTGCCATTGGTGCCGGTGACCGCAATCACCGGAATGCGGCCTGTTGCACCGTTGGGGAACATCTGGTCGATCACCGCGTTGCCCACGTCGCGGCCTTTGCCATACGAAGGGCTGATGTGCATGCGCAAACCAGGCGCGGCATTGACTTCGACAATGCCGCCGTTTTGTTCCTCGAGCGGGCGTAATACGGATTCGCACACCACGTCGACACCGCAAATGTCTAGGCCCACCATCTGAGCGGCTTCTATGACCCGGGCGGCGACTTCGGGGTGCACATCGTCGGTCACGTCGGTGGCACTGCCACCCGTCGAGAGGTTGGCGTTGTTGCGCAAAATGACGCGGCGGCCTTTGACAGGGACCGATTCGGGCTCCAGGTCTTGTGCATGCAAGCGGCCAATGGCGATGTCGTCAAATTTGATCTTCGTCAGCGAGGTCGAGTGCCCCGTGCCGCGACGCGGGTCAGCGTTGACCAGATCGACCAATTGGCGCACGGTGTGTTTGCCATCACCCACCACCAATGGCGGCTCGCGGCGTGCTGCAGCGATCAATTTGTTGCCCACCACCAGCAAACGGTAATCACTGCCTGGCAAAAACTTTTCAACCATCACCGTACCGTAGCGTTCGGCCGTGGCGTAAGCGTTGTCAAAAGAGGTTCGCTCGGTGATATTGACGGTGACGCCCTTACCTTGGTTGCCGTCTTGGGGCTTGACCACCACGGGCAGTCCCACTTCGAGGGCAATGGCCCAAGCTTCATCAGGCGTTTGAGCCGGGCGGCCCAAAGGCACAGGCACACCAGCGGCGTGCAGCAATTTTTTGGTCAGGTCTTTGTCTTGCGCAATCGATTCGGCAATGGCACTGGTGGAGTCAATTTCAGCCGCTTGGATGCGCCTTTGTTGAGAACCCCATCCAAACTGAACCAGGCTGCCGTCGGTCAGGCGTCGGAACGGTATGCCACGGGCCACTGCCGCGTCAACGATGGACCCGGTCGATGGACCTAAGCGAACATCTTCGTCCAATTCATGCAGCTGCGCCAGGGCATTTTCAAGGTCAAAGCCGTGGCCAACCATGGCCGCTTGGCACAGTTTTTCAGCCAATTCAAGCGCCATGCGACCGACCGCTTCTTCGGTGTACTGAACCACCACTTGGTAAACGCCAGGTTCTTCGGTGGCCGTGGTGCGGCTGAAGGTCACGGGGCATCCAGCATGTGCCTGCAATGCCAAGGTGACTTTTTCAAGGGCATGCGCCATGGAGGGGGATTGCCCGGGACGTGTACCTTCGATGGGGCCAACTTCGGGAAAGATGCTGCGCAATCGCTGCTCGATCGGGTGGTTGGGCGCCAAACTTCTTTCGGTTTCGGGGCATGTCACGATGGCTTCCATCGCCGTGTGACGGCTCCACAAATTGGGACCGCGCAGAGCGCGAATTCTTGACACTTCCATGAACCGGGATTCCTGTGATGCGCGAGGGCCAGAGGGCTCGTCGGGCGTTAATGAGAGGTGTTCTGATCGAAGCTTTTGACGCCGGCTCGGATCAAGTCGGTGCCGATGTCCAAAGCCCATGCCACGCAAGCGGCAACCAAGATGTCGGTGGTGCCCAGCTTGTCGTCTTGCAGCAGGCGAGCCACGGCAGGACGTTTGGAGGACAAAACCAGAGATTCGCGCTGGCCTTTGCTCAAGACCAGTTGTCCGTCTCGCCAAAAGGCCACGCGTGAGCCCGAGGCCAGATGGGCGACAAGGCGTGGATGGTGTTCGTCATCCGCATAAAAAATCACGTCACCATCGCAATACTGAGCCAGATCGGCCACTTGATCGTCCGCCGCATTCAGTACCGCCGTGCCATGGGCCAAGACCACGTCGATCTGTGTGCGAACGTAGTCCGGCATTTTTTCGTCGCTGCCGACGTACAGGTCTTCCAGACCTGAGGCTTTGGGCATGCGGGTAACCACACCGACTTGGCAGCGGTCATAAGGCAAGCCTTCGGCCAGCAAATGGCGGGCATCGCTTTCAAACACTGCCGCCTGCACCGATCGGTTGACCAAAAGTCGCTCAGCCTGCTCGAAGTCCATGGCCTTGTCTACCTGCAGGCAACGCTGGTTCACAAAGAGGCCATCGGCGCAGGCCAAGCCGGTGTACAAGCCTTTCAGGTTCAGCAGCCAGGCAATCAATTTAGCGCTGCGGGTGGTGTCGCCATCACCCATGATGCCCACCACCGGGATACGACCGGTTTCCTGGACAGGGATCAGGTGTTCTGCAATCGCTTGTCCAACAGGCCGGGCTTGCCCTTGGGCAGGGTTTAAATGCATCAGCAAGCTGGGACCTGCGTTGACTTCCACAATCACGCCCTGTGCGCCCAAGGGCTGACGGATATCCGGGGTCACCACATCCACGCCTGCAATGTCCAAACCCACGGTGCGAGCAGCCAAAACGGCCAGCGCTGCCACATCGGGGTGAACCACATCGGTCACGTCGGTGGTCATGTTCCCGGTACGCTTGACCAGCACTTTTCGGCCATTCTCGGGCACGCTGTCCTTGGAAAGCCCTTGGCGCGCCAGTTCCAGCATTTCGGGGCTGCCATCTCGCAATTTGACCAACTCGAGCGGCACATTCCCATCTCTGCCACGGCGAGGGTCAACGTTGATTTGCAGTTCGACCAGTTCGCCAACGCTGTGTTGACCATCGCCCGTGACACTCGCGTTTTCACCTTGGCTCGCCGCCACCATGCGATCACCGATGACCAAAAGGCGGTGTTCGGAGCCTAAAACAAAGCGTTCAACAATGACTTCGCTGCCTTGTTCCAAGGCAATCGCATACGCTGACTCCACGTCTGCTTGGGTGCTCAGGTCAAGTGAAACGCCTCGCGAACGATTGCCGTCGCTGGGTTTGACACAAACGGGCAGGCCAATTTCTTGTGCGGCTGTCCATGCTGCTGCAGGACTGTCCACCACTTGACCTTCAGGCACCGGCACGCCGCACATGGCCAGCAGATTCTTGGTCAAGTCCTTGTCTTTGGAGATGCCTTCGGCAATGGCGCTGGTGCTGTCTGTCTCTGCTGTCCAGATGCGGCGCTGGTTGGATCCATAACCCAGTTGGACCAAATTGCCTGCATTCAACCGGATGGTGGGAATGCGTCGCTCGTAAGCGGCTTCAACGATGCTCGCCGTGCTGGGACCTACATACAAATTGTCCACCAAGTCGGTCAGCTCGGCGATCGCTGCGGGCACATCGTAGGGGGTGTCGTGGATGGCGGCCAAGATCAGTTCACGGGCCATCTCAAGTGAGGTGCGACCCACAGTTTCATGGTCGGTGCGGATGACCACTTTGTAAACACCACGGGGGCCGGCGTCGCGTGCCTTGCCAAAACCCATGGACATGCCCGCGCGGGTTTGCAGCTCCAAGCTCACATGCTCAAGGATGTGACCGGCCCATGTGCCGGTGTCCAAACGCTGAAAAAAGCCACCATACACGCCCGGTGTGCAGTAGTGCTCGATCATTTGTGGCAACCAGCTCTTGAGTCGGTCGTTGAAGCCCGGCAGCAAATTGGAGGGAAAATCTTCAAGCTCGCCAATGTCGATCAGGGCCTCCATCACCGATCTGTAAGTCCAGATGTTGGGTCCTCGCAAATAGGTGATGCGCAGAAATTGGATGTCTTTGGCACTCATGAGCGAAGGGTGGGGAGAAGGGTGGGGCGATACAATGACCGGCCGTTGAGGTCGATGGCCAACGGGTTGTTGATCAGCTCAGGATTTAAAAAATACATGGGCAATTTTTGTTGCAGTCTTTGGCCAAATCAATGGTTGTTTTTTCTCGTCTCGCCGAAGCGGCGTTGCGGGCTCTTTGCGGTTCACCCTAAATGACTCCAACACTTTCTTCAGACTTGCCGAGATCGTCCCTTTCCCAAGCCTGGCAGGCCGAGGTTTCTTCGCATCTCCTGTCAGAAGAAAACGTTTCAGCATGGGTCGAGGTTGACCTCGATGGCGAATTGATCTTTGCTAAAAATGTCATCATTTTGACCGATCGGCGAATTTTATCTCCCGGGCTTGCAGAAAAAAGTTGGCAAAGTTGGCATTTAGAACCCGATTTCAGGGTCAAAGTCAGTGATCACGCGGGTGTGGGAACCTTAGAGCTCAGCAATTCGGCGGGAAGGCTGGGGGTATGGCGCTTCACGCTGGGTTTGCAATCGGGGGTGGCCCGCTGGGTCAACCAGTTCGAAAACCAGATGGCCCAACTCACAGGCGATGGTCGGTCTTTGTCCAAAACGCTGGTCGCGGCGGTCTGTCCGGTGTGCCAAGCGGTCATGCGCGAGGACGATGACGAATGCCCCAGCTGCGGTCGCGAAGACTTGGCGCCACCATCGACATGGACCTTGTTCAAGCTCTGGCGTTTTGCCAAACCCTACAAGCGTTCCTTGTTGGGCGGTTTTGTCTTGACCTTGGCCTCTACAGCGGCCACCTTGGTGCCCCCTTACCTCACCATGCCGCTGATGGACGATATTCTGATTCCTTATCAGAACGGTGCGCCGATTGATCCATCTTTGGTGTCCCTTTACCTGCTGGGTTTGCTGGGCGCAGCCTTGCTGGCCTGGGGGCTGGGGTGGGCCAAAACCTACATCTTGGCGCTGGTGTCCGAGCGCATTGGCGCGGACCTGCGCACCAGCACTTACGAGCATTTGCTGAAACTCTCTTTGGAGTATTTTGGCGACCGCCGCACCGGTGACCTGATTGCCCGCATCGGCAACGAGACCGACCGCATCAACGTTTTTCTGTCGCTGCACCTGCTGGATTTTGCGACGGATGTGCTGATGATCTTGATGACGGCGGTCATCTTGTTCACCATCAACCCCACATTGGCGCTGGTGACCTTGCTGCCGCTCCCCTTCATTGGCTGGTTGATCCATGTGGTGCGCGAGCGCTTGCGCACCGGTTTTGAAAAAATCGACCGCGTGTGGGCCGAGGTCACCAACGTGCTGGCCGACACCATCCCCGGTATCCGTGTGGTCAAGGCCTTTGCGCAGGAAGACCGTGAAGCCCAGCGCTTCAAAGACGCCAATCGCCACAACCTGATGGTCAACGACCGCCTCAACCGAGTCTGGGCCTTGTTCTCGCCCACGGTCACCTTGATGACCGAAGTGGGCCTGCTGGTGGTCTGGGGTTTTGGCATTTGGTTGGTCTCGGACGACCAAATCACCGTGGGTGTGTTGACCGCTTTCTTGGCCTACATTGGTCGCTTTTATGGCCGTCTGGACACCATGAGCCGCATCGTCTCGCACACCCAAAAAGCAGCTTCGGGTGCCAAGCGCATTTTCGACATCCTGGACCATGTCTCCAGCGTGCCCGAACCGGTCAAGCCTGTGGCTTTGCCTGCCAGGGTGCAAGGTCAAATCACGGTGCGAGATGCGGGCTTTCGCTATGGCAACCGCGCAGTGATCCGCCAGCTCAACTTGGACATTCAGCCGGGTCAAATGATCGGCTTGGTGGGCCACAGCGGTTCGGGCAAAAGCACCTTGGTCAACCTGATCTGCCGCTTTTACGACCTGACCGAAGGCGCGATTGAGCTCGATGGCACCGACATCCGTCAGCTCAAAATCGCCGACTACCGCAGCCAGATTGGCTTGGTCTTGCAAGAGCCTTTCCTGTTCTTTGGCACGATTGCCGACAACATCGCTTATGGCAAGCCTGGCGCGACCCGCGAAGACATCGTGGCCGCCGCCCGCGCCGCGCATGCGCATGAATTCATCTTGCGCATGCCGCAGGGTTATGACTCGCTGGTGGGTGAGCGGGGTCAGGGCCTGTCGGGCGGAGAGCGCCAGCGCATTTCGATAGCCCGCGCCTTGCTCATCAATCCACGCATATTGATTCTGGACGAAGCCACGTCAGCGGTAGACACCGAGACCGAAAAAGAAATCCAACGCGCGTTGGACAATTTGGTGCGTGGCCGCACCACGATTGCCATTGCCCACCGTTTGTCCACCCTGCGCAAAGCCGATCGCTTGGTGGTCATGGACAAAGGCCTTGTGGTCGAGGAAGGCACGCACGATGCATTGATCGAAGCGCAAGGCGCTTACTGGCGCTTGTACGAAGCACAGCAGCGCCAAGCTGAAGCCGACACAGTGTTGGGCGGCAGCCTCTCTGAAGAACAAAAGGTGAGTGCATGAACCCGTTCGATTTGCAGCGAGACGCCTTTGGCCGTTGGGGTTTGGTCATGCCCGATGGCACACGCCATTTTCCGGCGACCGCTTTGCGGGCTTACCCCGTGTCAGCCCCAAACGAGGGTATTGCGATGATGGATGCCGATGGGCACGAGATTTACTGGATCGACGCCTTGGCCCAGCTGGATGAGCCACTGCGTTCCCAAGTGGTGCAAGCGCTCAATGAGCGGGAATTTTTGCCTGAAATCTTGCAGCTGACGGCCGTCAGCAGCTTTGCCACCCCCAGCACTTGGTCGGTCATGACCAATCGTGGCGCGACACAGTTTTTGCTCAAAGGTGAAGAAGACATTCGCCGCCTCACGGGCACAGTCCTGCTCATCAACGATGCCAACGGCGTGCAGTTCATGATCCGTGACTTGGCCGCTATGGACAAGCATTCGCGCAAACTGCTCGACCGCTTTCTTTGAAGCGTGGCGCTGAACAGCGCCAACCAAAAAGGCTGTTGGACCCAAGTCCAACAGCCTTTTTTTCATGCACGCAGCTCAGGCGCCAAAGAAGCCCTTGAGCTTGTCCGTCCAGGTCTCGCCACTGGGTTGGTGCTTGCCGCCACCTTTGCTCAGGGACTCTTCAAACTCCTTGAGCAATTTTTTCTGGTGCTCGGTGAGTTTGACAGGCGTCTCGACGGTGATGTGGCAATACAGGTCGCCCGGGTAGCTGCCGCGCACGCCCTTGATGCCTTTGCCGCGCAAGCGGAACTGCTTGCCCGTCTGAGTACCTTCAGGAATGTCGATGGCCGCTTTGCCGCCCAAAGTGGGCACTTCGATCTCGCCGCCCAAGGCCGCTTTGGAAAAACTGATGGGTACCGCGCAGTGCAGGTCATCACCATCGCGCTCAAAAATCGAGTGTTTCTTGAGGCGAATCTCGATGAACAAGTCACCTGGAGGCCCGCCATTGGTGCCGGGTTCACCATTGCCCGCGCTGCGGATGCGCATGCCGTCGTCGATACCGGCCGGGATTTTGACTTCGAGCGTCTTTTGTTTTTTGAGCTTGCCTTGTCCTTGGCAGGTGCCGCAAGGCTCCGGAATGATCTTGCCTGTACCGCGGCAGGTGGGGCAGGTTTGTTGGACGCTGAAAAAGCCTTGGCGCATCTGCACCTGACCTTGGCCATTGCAGGTGCCACAGGCCTTGGCGCTGGTCCCAGGTTTGGCCCCCGAGCCGCTGCAGGTGTCGCACGCGTCCCAGCTGGGGATGCGCAGTTGCGAGTCTTTGCCATTGGCCGCTTCTTCGAGCGTGATTTCCATCGCGTAGCTGAGGTCCGCGCCACGGAACACCTGGCGTCCACCGCCACGACCACCGCGGCCTTGGCCGCCAAAGATGTCGCCAAAGATGTCACCGAAAGCGTCACCAAAACCGCCGCCGAAGCCTTCTGCGCCACCGCGCATGTTGGGATCGACACCGGCGTGGCCATGTTGGTCGTAGGCCGCACGTTTTTGCGCGTCCGACAACATTTCGTAGGCTTCTTTGACTTCTTTGAATTTGGCTTCGGCTTCTTTGGCTTTGGCGTCTTCACCCTGATTGCGGTCAGGGTGGTACTTCATCGCCAGCTTGCGATAAGCCTTTTTGATGTCTTCGTCCGAGGCGTTTTTGGCAACGCCCAGCACTTCGTAAAAATCTCGTTTGGCCATGAGGCAATCCAACCGTTAGAACAAGAACGCCGCGCAGGTGATTCAGAAGCCTGAATCAGCTGTCGCGGCGGGACTGCGGCCAAGCCGCAGAGGGTAGGGGGTTAGCCCTTTTTGACTTCCTTGACTTCAGCGTCTACGACGTTGTCGTCTTGTGGTTTGGCTTCTGCGGCACCCGCTGCACCTGCACCCGCAGCAGCTTGCTGCGCTTGCATATCGGCATAGACTTTTTCGCCCAGCTTTTGGCTGGCCGTCATCAGGGCTTCGGTTTTGGCTTCGATGGCGTCTTTGTCTTCGCCCTTCAAAACTTCTTCCAATTCCTTGGCAGCTGCTTCGATGGCTTCTTTCTCAGCCGCTTCGATCTTGTCGCCGTGCTCGGTCAGGCTTTTCTTGACGCTGTGCACAGCGGCTTCACCGGAGTTGCGGGCTTGCACCAGTTCGAGTTTCTTCTTGTCTTCTTCGGCGTTCAGCTCGGCGTCTTTCACCATTTGCTGAATTTCTGCTTCGGACAGACCCGAGTTGGCCTTGATGGTGATTTTGTTTTCTTTGCCCGTGCCTTTGTCTTTGGCGCCGACGTGCAAGATGCCGTTGGCGTCGATGTCAAAAGACACTTCGATCTGGGGCGTGCCGCGCGATGCGGGTGGAATGCCTTCGAGGTTGAACTCACCCAAAGCCTTGTTGCCGCTGGCGATGTCGCGCTCACCCTGGAACACTTTGATGGTCACAGCTGGCTGGTTGTCTTCGGCTGTCGAGAAGGTCTGCGCAAACTTGGTCGGGATGGTCGTGTTCTTGGTGATCATCTTGGTCATCACGCCGCCCATGGTCTCGATGCCCAGAGACAGGGGGGTCACGTCGAGCAACAACACGTCGGTGCGGTCGCCAGACAAGACTTGACCTTGAATCGCAGCACCCACGGCCACGGCTTCGTCAGGGTTCACGTCCTTGCGTGGCTCCTTGCCGAAGAACTCTTTGACCTTTTCTTGCACCTTGGGCATGCGGGACATGCCGCCCACCAAGATGATGTCGTCGATCTCACCGACCGAAACGCCAGCGTCCTTGATGGCCATGCGGCAAGGGGCGATGGTGCGCTCGATCAGCTCTTCCACCAACTGCTCCAGCTTGGCGCGGGTCAGCTTGACGTTCAGGTGCTTAGGGCCGGTGGCGTCAGCGGTGATGTAAGGCAGGTTCACGTCGGTCGAAGCCGAGCTGGACAGTTCGATTTTGGCTTTTTCAGCGGCTTCTTTCAGGCGCTGCAGGGCCAATACGTCTTTGGCCAAATCAACGCCGGATTCTTTCTTGAACTCGGTGATGATGAAGTCGATGATGCGTTGGTCGAAGTCTTCGCCGCCCAAGAAAGTGTCGCCGTTGGTGGACAACACTTCAAATTGTTTCTCGCCGTCGACGTCTGCGATTTCGATGATCGACACGTCAAATGTGCCGCCACCCAAGTCGTAAACCGCAATCTTGCGGTCGCCTTTTTCGGTCTTGTCCAAACCAAAAGCCAAGGCAGCAGCCGTAGGTTCGTTGATGATGCGCTTGACGTCCAAGCCCGCGATGCGGCCTGCATCTTTGGTGGCTTGACGCTGTGCATCGTTGAAGTAAGCAGGTACCGTGATGACGGCTTCGGTCACTTCTTCGCCGAGGTAGTCTTCGGCGGTTTTCTTCATCTTGCGCAGAATTTCAGCGCTGATTTGAGGGGGGGCCAACTTGTTGCCGCGCACTTCCACCCAAGCGTCGCCGTTGTCGGCTTTGGCAATGGTGTAGGGCATCAAGTCGATGTCTTTTTGGACTTCTTTTTCGGCGAACTTGCGACCGATCAAACGCTTGACCGCGTACAAGGTGTTGCGGGGGTTGGTGACCGCTTGGCGCTTGGCCGATGCGCCGACCAGAATTTCGCCGTCTTCTTGGTACGCAATGATCGACGGTGTGGTGCGAGCGCCTTCAGCGTTCTCGATCACTTTGGTCGTGTTGCCTTCCATGATGGCCACGCACGAGTTGGTGGTGCCCAAGTCAATACCGATGATTCTTCCCATGAGGATGCTCCGAAAAAGTTAGAAATACAGATGATTTGCAAATGGGGCGAGGTCGAAAATTTTCAAGTCCCCGCACTGCAAAAATGGTGATGCCCTCGCCCGAGAGCAGATAAAGGCTTGTTATTTGGGGGCTGTGACGGTGACCAAAGCCGGACGCAGCACCCGGTCAGCGATGGAATAGCCCTTTTGCAGCACCGTGACCACGGTATTGGCTTCCTGCTCAGCAGGCACCACGCTGATGGCTTGGTGATGGTGTGGGTCGAATTTTGTCCCAGCTGGGGGCGCGATTTCGAGTACTTTATTGCGCTCCAATGCACTTTTGAGCTGGCGCAGAGTGGCTTCAGAGCCTTCGCGGATCTGCTCAATCGTGACGTTGGGGATGGCCAAACCGGCTTCCAGGCTGTCCAGTACGGGCAGCAAGCTGTCGGCAAACCCCTCGACCGCAAACTTGCGGGCTTTGGCAATCTCATCGTCGGCACGGCGACGGGCGTTTTGCACATCGGCCTGGGCACGCAGGTATTGGTCGGCCAAATCGGCGTTTTGGGCTTTCAAATTGGTCAGTTCTGCCAGGGCATCTGCCAAAGGATCGGTGGACGCTGCGCCAGCCGCTTGGGCCATGGCTTCGTCGTTTGAAGGGGTTTTGTCGGGGGTAGGGATGGCTTCTGACATGAACAAGGTCCGCAAAAAATGAATACCCCTGCTAATTAGGGGCGAACACTCAAACTTCAAGAGAGGCAGTCGGACAGATAGGCCAGACCACAAAAAACCCGCCGAAAGGCGGGCAACAGGCCAGGTTTGACCCTGGTGCACAGGGGGCGTACCCCCATGCCCTGCTGGGGGATCTGATCAGTTCAGTTCCAGCAGTTCCACGTCGAACTTCAAAGTGGCGTTGGGTGGAATCACACCACCAGCGCCGCGTGCGCCATAGCCCAACTCGGCAGGAATGATCAGTGTGCGTTGCCCGCCCACCTTCATGCCGGCCACGCCTTCGTCCCAGCCTTTGATGACCATGCCTGCGCCCAAACCGAAGACAAACGGGTCACGGCGGTCGCGGCTGGAGTCAAATTTGGCACCTTGTTCGCCGTCTTTGAAGAGCCAGCCGGTGTAATGGACCGTGACGTCTTGGCCAGCAGTGGCCACAGCGCCTTCGCCCACGACGGTGTCTTCGAATTGCAGGCCGGAGGGGGTGGTGTTCATGGAAAATCCTGTCAGAAATGGCCCGAAGTCTCCAAAAGACGCCGGAATGTGGAAAACCCAAAATTATGCCAGCCTCCCATGACGGAGCTGGCCCCTGCTTTCAGGATCGCCGGGCCAAATCGCGCATCAAGGCCGTTACACCGTAAGTCCAAGGTTTGGCTTGGTCAGAAGTGGTGACTTGGTTGACCAAAGTGCCGAGCAGCGGTGTGGACACGCTGACACGGTCACCGACCACATGGGTGAAGCCCTGTCCAGGGCCATGGCGGTCTTGGGTGGGGGCGAACATGGTGCCTAAAAACAGCATCATGCCGTCCGGGTATTGGTGGTACTTGCCCATGGCTTGGCCCACCAGGTCCAGGGGGTCGCGGCTGATTTGGCCGAGGGCGCTGCTGCCTTGCATCACAAAGCCCTCGGGGCCTTCCACTTTGAGGCTCAGTTCGCACTGGCGCACATCGTCTAGACCAAATTGTTCGTCAAACAGGCGGATGAAGGGGCCGATGGCACAGCTGGCGTTGTTGTCTTTGGCTTTACCCAGCAGCAAGGCGCTGCGGCCTTCAAAGTCACGCAAGTTCACATCATTGCCCAGTGTGGCACCCACCACTTCGCCGCGCGAGTTGGCTGCAAGCACGATTTCGGGTTCGGGGTTGTTCCATTGGCTGGCGGGGTGGATGCCCACTTGTGCGCCCGGACCCACCGCACTCATGGGTTGGGCTTTGGTGAAAATTTCGGCGTCTGGCCCAATGCCCACTTCGAGGTATTGCGACCACATGCCTTGGGCCAGCAAGACTTCTTTGAGCTGGGCCGATTCGGTAGAACCGGGCTTGATGCTGCGCAGGTTGTCGCCAATGACCGCCACCACCGCTTCGCGCACAGCTTCAGCGCGGCTGGCATCCCCTCGGGCTTGCTCTTCGATCACCCGCTCCAGCATGCTGGCCACAAAAGTCACACCCGCGGCTTTGACGGCTTGCAGATCGCAAGGGGCCATGAACCAAGGCTGGGCGGCATCACGAACAAATTCTTCGCTGTTGGCCAGTGCCTCTGACGTCGTGGCCAAAGGCTGAGCTTTTCCTGAAGCGATCCAGCGATGGACGTTTTCGGCCACATGGTCTTGTTCCAGCAATTCACTGCATGTCTGCGCCAAGGCAGACAAATCAAGCACCTGTTGGGCGTTGATCGCCACCACCACAGGGCCTTTGTTGGGCAACCAAAGGCGGCCGATCAGCAGGGCCTGGTCAGGAATTGAAGGCAGGGTTGATGTGTTCATGGGCAAATTTCAGAGGTAAATTTTTTGCAGCAATTCCAGCAAGGTCTTGCGTTGTCCGGGTGTGAGTTTGGCGGTTTTTTCTGTCTCCAGCTCTGTGGCGGCTTGTTCCGCTTGCACCATCAATGCCTGGCCTTTGCTCGTGGCGTGCAGTCCGACTGCACGGCCATCGTGCGGGTGAGGTTTGCGTTCAATCAGCCCCCGCGATTCCAAGGACTGAATCAGTCCCACCAAGTTGGGGGGCAACAGGTTGAGTGTGGCGCACAACTGCCTTGAGGTCACACCCGGGTTGTGCTGAATGGTCGACATGACCGAAAAATCCACGGGCTTGAGACCGTAGGGTGCCAGTCTTTCCAAAAACAATTCGATGATGCTCAGTGCGGCCCGACGTGCGTTGTAGCCCATCAAGGTCTGCAAATAGGTGGTGTCGACTTGGTCAATTTTCGCCGCAGAAGACTTTGCCAAAACGACGCCCTTTCGGCCAGCTTCAGGCGTTTCTATCGCCTTGGGCTTCGCACTTTTTCGGGGTGCTGCGCTGGTCATGGGCTGGCTCACACTGCAGCTGCACATTGCTGCACGATGATGGCGCTGCGCATTTGAAACTCGGGCATCACCCAGCTGCGCAATGCATTGGCAGGGGCAAGCCAGCGGGTGTCGGCGTGGGGCGTATCGGCGTCCACGCCGGCTTCAATGCGCAACCACGCCCAGTCCATCAACACCAAGGCGACGGCGCGCAAATAGTCATCGGCCACACGGTAGGCCAGCGCCGCGTCTTGGGGTGCAACCTGCACGATTTGCTGCGTGAGGGTGCGCAGGGTCTGGATGCGTTCTTGTGTGGCTGTGCGGGTCTTGGCCGCTTGTGGCAAGTCAGCCGCAACGGTATCGAGCAGCGCATTCATGCTTTGGCCACCATCGGCCAGCACCTTGCGCACCAAGAGATCAATCGCCTGAATTTCGTTGGTGCCTTCGTAAATCATGGCCACGCGGGCGTCACGCACGATCTGCTCGATGCCCCATTCGCGGACATAACCATGACCGCCAAACACCTGCAGGCAGTCGCTGCCGCCATGGAAGGCTTGGTGGGTGAACACCGATTTCATGACCGGCGTGACCAGCGCACACCAGCGTTGAGCGGCGGCTTGGGTGTCGGCGTCCTGGCTGTGCTTGATCAGGTCCAGTTCGAGCGCGGTGCGGTAAGCCAGCACGCGACCGGCATCGACCCAGGCACGCTGCGTGTCGAGGATTCGGCGCATGGCAGGGTGTTCGGCGATGAAGTCGGCCTCCGCTGCCGACTTGCCTTTGCCCGGTGCACGCATTTGGCGGCGCTCTTGCGCATACGCATCGGCTTTTTGCCAGGCGGCGTCCAAGAGACCAATGCCTTGCAGGGCGACATGCAGGCGGGCGGCGTTCATCATCACAAACATCGCGCCCAAGCCCTTGCCGGGCTCGCCCACGATGGAACAAACTGCTTCGTCAAAACGCATCACGCAGGTGGGGCTGCCGTGCAGACCCATTTTTTCTTCGATGCGGTCGCAGTGCACACGGCTGCGCGAGCCGTCGGGGTAAAACTTGGGTACCAGGAAAAGCGACAGACCTTTGGGGCCGGGTGGCGCGTCAGGTAAGCGCGCCAGCACCAGGTGAACGATGTTGTCGCTCAGGTCGTGCTCGCCACCTGAGATGAAAATTTTGGTGCCGCTGACGAGGTAATTGCCATCGGACTGGGGAACCGCCTTGGTGCGGGCCAGGCCCAGGTCGGAGCCCGCATGAGGCTCGGTCAGGCACATGGTAGCCAGCCATTCGCCGGTGGCCACTTTCTCTAAATAGTGCGCTTTGAGTTCGTCGCTGGCGTGGTGCTTGATGCATTCGTAAGCGCCGTGCAGCAGGCCGGGGGCCATGGTCCAGCCGTGGTTGGCGGCCGACAGCATTTCATAAAGCATGGCTTCGAGCACGGTCGGTAGGCCTTGACCCCCGTCTTCGGTGCCAGAGGCCAACGCAGGCCAGCCCGATTGCCAAAAGGACTGGTACGCATCCCTAAAGCCAGGTGGCATGGTGACCGCGCCGTCTCTCCATTGGGCACCGATTTCATCGCCATCGCGGTTGAGTGGGGCGATCACTTCGCCCACAAACTTGCCCGCTTCGTCGAGCACTTGTTGCATCAAATCCGAGTCCACCTCGGCAAAGGCGGGCAAGGCTTGCAGTTGGGCGGGCGCGTTCAAAACGCGTGACAACACAAACTGCATGTCGTCGGTGCGGGGGAGGTAGGCGGTCATGGGATTTGGGGCTCAATAAATAAATCCGGAGGACCGTCAGGTGCTCCGGAGGGGATCAGCGGGTCAGCAGATCAGGAATCGACGCTGAAACCAATGCGCTTGATCAGGGGACCCCAGCGCTCGAGTTCCACTTGCGAGCTCTTGAGCTGGTCAGCCGCGGTACCACCAAAAGGAATCAAGCCGACCACGGTCAAGGCGTCTTGCACGCCTTTGTCTTTGAGGGCGGCGCTGATGGCCGCATTGGCCGCTTGCACCACGTTGGCCGGGGTTTTGGCCGGGGCGTAAAAGCCGAACCATTCTTCCACGGTCAACTCTGGGAAACCTTGTTCAGCGAAAGTGGCCACATCGGGCACAAAAGGCGAACGGGTTTTGCCGGATGTGGCGATGATGCGCATCTTGCCCGCCTTGTGGTTGGCAATGAAGTCGCCGTGCGGAGTGAACATGCTGGCGATCTGCCCGCCCACCACATCGGTTACGCCGGGCACCGAACCACGGTAAGGCACATGTTTGAATTCGAAGTTCTGGTTCAGGCCGAGCAAAGCGCCGATGAAGTGTGGTGTAGAACCTGCAGCGGGCGAGCCGTAGCTGGCTTGTGCGGGGTTGGCTTTGGCCCAAACGATGAAGTCTTTCACGTTTTTGACGCTGGCAGGCACCATGGGGCCCACGGCGAAACCGTGGTGAATCATCGACGCTGTGCCCACTGGAATGAAGTCTTCAAAGGGCTTGTACTGCAGGTTTTTAAAGATGTGGGGATACAAGGAGATGGCCGAGAACGGGGTCATGGCCAACACCGAGCCGTCGGCCGGTGCGCTTTTCAGCAGATTCAAAGCAATCTGGCCACCCGCACCTGGGCGGCTGTCGATGATGCCCGCGTTCTTGCTGTAAGGGGTGCCGCCAAATTTTTCGGCCACGCGGCGTGCGCAGATGTCGCCCGAGCTGCCGGGTGGAAAGCCATAGAGCACTTTGACTTGCTCGATGGGCAGGCCACTTTGTGCCCAGGCTTGCTGGAACGCGGTGCTACCCAAAACGGCTGCACCGATGGTGGATTGAATGAATTCACGACGGTTGCTCATGCTTGTCTCCTCTTAGGTGTGGTTGAAAACGGTTTGAAAAAATGGGTGAAGGTATGGGGTGCGTTTCAGTGGCCAGATGATGATTGGGCCGCTTTATCGGCCGAGCCTTCCAGCCCGGCGAGCAATGCTTTGCTGTTACCGGGGATGACCATTTGGAATTGGTTGTCGACAAAGGTGTAGTCGTAGTAACCCATGCGCGCGAGCGGCTGGATCTTGAGCACATCGATCAGGCCTTGGCCATTGATGATTTCATCGTCGATATGGATGGCGACCACGCGGCCAAACACCACATCGGCGGTGCCCATGGGCGGCTTGCCGGGAAAGCGCAGGCTGTTCAGGTACACACACTCGAACTGGATGGGCGAGCCCTTGACCCGCATGGGCTTGACCAGGCGGCTGGGCAACTTCTCGAGTCCTGCACGTTCGAATTCGTCCACACCATGGGGCACTTCTTCGGCCGAGATGTTGACCGCATCGCGCAAGGCATAAGTGGCCATGTTCCACACGAACTCGCCGGTTTGTTCGGCATTGCGCACCGAGTCCTTGCGCTCGCCCTGGGTGGTCTGGTTGGCGCTGAACATGATAATCGGGGGATCAAAGGTCACGTTCTGGAACTGGCTGTAGGGCGCCAGGTTGTGGCGACCTTGTGCATCCACGGTCGAGATCCAGCCGATCGGGCGTGGGATCACGCAAGACTTGAACGGGTCGTGCGGCAAGCCGTGGGGTGTGACGCCGGGTTCGTAGTACATGGCTCAGATCCTTGTTTCAGCTGCACAAGGCTTGGATGTCTTCAGGCACCGGGATGGCCTTGATGCGGTCTGGGTCTTCGGGGTGCTTGATGCAAAAGGCGCGCACTTCGGTGCCTTCACACAACACAGTGTCACCACGCATCACCACATGCTTGTGCACAAACACTTTGTCGCGCCACTCTTGAACACTGGTGTGTACTTGGAGTGTTTCGCCATAAGTAGCGGGGCGGATGAATTTCGTGTTGATCTCCAGCAGGGGGGTGCCGATGATGCCGCGCGTCTTGACCAGCTCGCGCCAAGGCAAAACGCCACACTTCACAAAGAAGTTCAGTGACGAGGCGTCCATCCATTTGGAGAAGTTGGGGAAAAAAACGATGCCTGCTGGATCGCAGTCACCAAACATCACTTGCACTTCGTAGACAACGGTTTTGCTCATGGGGATCTCTTAACGGGGGGCCATGCGCAGCGCGCCGTCCAAGCGAATGACTTCGCCGTTCAGGTGGTCGTTGTTGACAATGTGGCAAGCCAATTCGGCAAATTCGCTGGGTTTGCCCAGACGGGCCGGGAAAGGGATGCTGGCGGCCAGTGATTGCTGCACGGGCTCGGGCAATCCCTTGAGCAAGGGCGTCGAGAACAGACCGGGCGCGATGGTGCACACGCGGATGCCGTGTTGTGCCAAGTCGCGGGCCATGGGCAGGGTCATGCCGACCACGCCGGCTTTGGAGGCGCTGTAGGCCTGCTGGCCCACTTGGCCGTCAAAGGCCGCGACCGAGGCGGTGAAGACCATGACGCCACGGGCGTTGTCCTCCATCGGGTCCAGCTTGGCACAAGCGGCTGCAAAGAGGCGCGCCGCGTTGTAGGTGCCGATCAGGTTGACGTTGATCACCTTGGCGAACTCTTCCAAGGGTGCGGCATTGCCGTCTTTGCCCACCACGCGCTTGGCGGTGCCGATGCCTGCGATCTGCATCAGGATACGGGCTGGGCCATGGGCTGCGGCGGCAGTTTCAATGGCCTGTGCCATGCTGTCCGGGTCCGACACGTTGCAATGCACCGCAACACCACCGATGTCTTTGGCCACGCGCTCAGCGTTCTCCATGTTGAGGTCGAGCACGGCGACTTTTGCGCCCAGACGGGCGAGTTCACGGGCGGTGGCTTCACCGAGGCCGGAGCCTCCGCCGGTGACCAATGCGGCTTGTCCTTGGATGTTCATGGTGTGTCTTTCAAATGGTGGTGGAGAGGTTTAGACCGCTTCGGGGTTTTCGATCAGCAGCGCAATGCCTTGACCGCCACCCACGCAGGCGCTGGAGATGCCATAGCGCAAGCCGCTGCGCTTCAATTCGCGTGCCAGGGTGATGGTCAGCCGAACGCCAGTCGCGGCCAGCGGGTGGCCCAGAGCGATCGCGCCACCGTTGACATTGAGCTTTGACAAGTCCAGGCCCAGTTCGCGAGCCACGGCCAAGGTTTGTGCGCCCTGGGCTTCGTTGATTTCGAAGCGGTCAATGTCGGACAGCTTGAGGCCTGTGCGCTCGAGCAGCAGGCGGATGGCCGGCGCAGGGCCAATGCCCATGATCTCGGGCGGCACGCCCACGGCCGCTGCAGCGACCACGCGGGCCAGCGGCTTTTTGCCCTGCGCTTTGGCATAAGCGCCTGAGGTGACCACGCACGCCGCAGCCGCATCGACCAGGGCCGAGCTGTTGCCACCGGTTTGCACGCCGCCTTCGTAGACGGACTTGAGCTTGGCCAGCACTTCGGGCGGTGAGATGCGGGGGTGGGTGTCGGTGCTGACCTCGATCACTTTGCCTTGCAGCTTGATGCCACGGGCTTTGTAGCCTTCGAGTTCAAACTTTTCAGTGACCACAGGCACGATCTCGCCTGCATGGAAGCCGGCTAGCTGCGCGGCCACGGCCTTGGCAAACGAGTCGGAAGCGAACTGGTCCACCTCTTCGCGGGTGATGTTGTATTTCTTGGCCAGGTTCTCGGCCGTCTGGATCATGTTGATGCCCGCCGCCGGGTCTTTCAGCGCTTCCCACATGTAGTCCTTGAAACCCACGGGTGCGCCCAGCTTGAAGCCGGTGCGGTGGTCAAAGGCGGCAATCGGGTTGCGCGTCATGCTCTCGGTGCCGACCACCAGTGCGGCGTCGCACACGCCGGCTTCGATCTGCTCACCCGCTTGGCGGAACAGCTCAAAGCCTGTGCCGCAAATGCGCTGGGTCATGATGGCGGGCACTTCTTGCGGCACACCGGCATACAGGCCAATGTGGCGGGGCAAAAAGAATTGGTCGAAGTCGCCAGGGGCCATGTTGCCGGTGATGACCGAGCCGATCTCGGTCGGGGCGATGCCTGCGCGCTTGAGGGCCTCGCGGGCGGCCTTGATCCCCAGGTCTGTGGGCGAGATGTGACCCAGTGCGCCGCAGTAATCGACCATGGGCGTGCGCACGCCTTCGTGCATCCACACATCGGCAAACGCGTTGAAAAATCCTTTGGAGGCCATGTTTTTTCTTTCGTTTTGGTAGGAGCGACGCCCTCGTCGCGAAAAGGGGCTGCTTGATCCATCGCGACGGGGGCGTCGCTCCTACAGGGGAATCATTGTGGTTGGACGATGTGTGGCAATGTGCCTTCGTGCAGAGCCGCCACGGTCCTCGCCCGGTGCGTGAGCACTGAGCGTTGGTTGATCGAGCCCTTGTCGGTGATCTCACCCTTGTCGATGGTGGGTGGTTCGCTCAAAAGGCACAGCCTGGCAATGCGGTTGGCGCTGCCGGTAGCGGTTTGGGCCAAGGTGTTCACGATGTCCTGGAACTTGGCCAGCACAGGGGCTGAGGCCAGCACATCCGACATGGGGGCGTCAGCCGCCAAGCCACTCAAAGCGCGCACAGCCGGTGTCGGGAAGATCATGGCGCCGACTTCTTTCAAGTTGATGCCGGTCAGCACCGCGTCCTGGATGTAAGGCGCGCCGGCTGCGATGATCTTGCCGCGCAACGGACCCACGCTGACAAAGGTGCCCGTGGCCAGTTTGAAGTCTTCGGCAATGCGACCGTCAAATTTCAGGCCTAAATGCACATCGGTTTCGTCGATCCATTTCACCGCGTCGCCGGTTTTGAAGAATCCCTCTTCGTCAAACGAGTCAGCGGTCTCTTCGGCGTTGCGCCAGTAGCCGGGGGTGATGTTGGGGCCGCGGTAACGCACCTCCGTCTTGCCTTGCATGTCCACCAGCTTGAGTTCCAGGCCGGGTGTGGGCACGCCCAAGTCGCCCGCTTGCACAAAGGGGTTGGTGACAAAGATGCCAAACGGCCCGGACTCGGTCATCCCAAGACCTGTGCCCATGACGATGCGCTCGCCCACTTCGCGTTCTTGCGATGCGTAAAGGCTGTCCCAGATGGGTTGCGCCAAAGCGGCACCGGCGTAGAAGAACATTTGAACCCGCGAGAGCAGCGTTTTGCGCAGCTGGTCGTCGGTTTGCATGGCGTTCGCAATCGCTTCAAAACCCGTGGGCACGTTGAAATAAACAGTGGGGGCGATTTCGCGCAGGTTGCGCAGGGTCTCGTGCATCAACGCCGGCGTGGGCTTGCCGTCGTCGATGTAAAGCGTGCCGCCGTGGAACACGGTCATGCCAAAGTTGTGGTTGCCGCCGAAGGTGTGGTTCCAGGGCAGCCAGTCCACCAGCACCAATTCTTGCTCTGCCAAAACGGGCATGGATTGGGCCATTTGTTGCTGGTTAGCGCACCACAGGCGGTTGGTATTGATCACCGCCTTGGGCATCTTGGTCGAGCCGCTGGTGAACAAAAACTTGGCGATGGTGTCGGGCCCGGTAGCAGCCATGGCGGCATCCACGGCAGTTGTCGCGGTGGTGGCGCACAGGCTGTCAAAAGCTGTGGCGGTGCGGCCAGGCACCTCGCCTTCGACCATGACGACTTCCATATCGTCGGCCACCGTTGCGGCGATGGCTTTGGCGTAACGCGCGTCGGATGCAAACACCAAGCCGGGCGTGACCGTGCTCAGCACATGCTTGAGCTTGTCGTAGTCCACACTGACCAGGGAGTAGGGCGGCGAAGTGGGCACATAAGGCACGCCAGCCACCAGGCATCCTAAAGCCAGCAGGGCATGCTCCAAGCTGTTTTCGCTCAGGATCACCACAGGACGCTCGGCGTTGAGACCTCGGTTGATCAGGCTTTGTGCAATGCTGCGCGCTGTTTTCCAGGCCTGGTCGTAGGTGATGTGTTTCCAGTCACCCAGCGTGCCGTCGGTATTTTTCAAGCGCCGAGCCATGAAAGTTTGGCTGGGTTTGGTCTGTGCCCAGTGCTGCAGGCGGTCGGTCAGGCGGTCCGGAAAGGCTTGCAGCTCTTGATCTGCCTTGAGGTACTGGGTGCCGGGCGCGCCATCTTGCAGCGTGACGCGGGTCACGCCGAATTTGAGTGGGCGAAATTGAGGGGCGTTCATGGGCTTGTCCGATTCAGCTTTTTTGTACCTTGGCGGCCTTGCCTTCTAGAAAGGCACGCACGCGGGCTTTGGCTTCTGGGGCGGATTGGGCAATCGAAGCCATCAATGCTTCGGTGAACAAGCCGTGGTCAGCGGGTTGCTCTGCGATGCGGGGCAGGGCGTGCGTCAGGGCAAAGTTGGTCAGGGGCGCGTTGGTGGCAATGCGGGTGGCCAACTCGATGGCCTTGGCCAATGCAGTACCCGTGGGAACGAGGTATTGCGCCAAACCCACGCGCTCACCGTCTTGTGCGTTGTACACACGGCCCGTGAGCATCATGTCGGTCATGCGGGCTGCGCCAATCAACTTGGGCACACGCACTGAGCCACCGCCACCCACGAAGATGCCGCGTGTGCCTTCGGGGAGCGCGTAAAAAGTGCTCTCGTCGGCGACGCGGATGTGGCTGGCACTGGCCAGCTCCAGTCCACCGCCCACCACAGCGCCGTGGAGCGCTGCCACCACAGGCACGCGGCCTTGCTCGACCGCGTTCAATGCCACATGCCAGCCGCGCGAATGGTGAATTCCTTCTCCGGCATCGCGCTCTTTGAGTTCGGACAGATCCAAACCGGCACAGAAGTGGTCGCCTTCACCGTGGATCACCGCTGCACAAGCTTCTGGGGGCAGGTTCTGAAACACATCGCGCAGGGCTTCGATCAGGGCATCGTTCAGGGCGTTGCGCTTGGCCGGACGGCAAAGTCGCACCACGGCGACGGTCCCTTGCATGTCCAAAGCCACGCCGTTGGCGGCTGCGCGTTCGAGGATCGGGTGGCTGGTGTGTGTCATGGCTTGGGCTTTCAGCAGACTTGACCAAGAGGTCAAGAAGGTTATTATTGATAACCATATTGTGATCAGCGCATGGCCATTTGCTGCTTGGTGTTTTCCCCTAGGACCGTTACGGCCCATTTTTTGTGGGAGCCTTGCCCTCTGGATGCTGGGCGATGGTCTGTGAGGCTTGATCGCGACGAGGGCGTCGCTCCTACAGGGGCATGTCTAGCTTGTTGTGGGAGCCCCGCCTTCGGGGCGATGGGCAGTGTCGTCCTGCTGGTGACGGGCGATGCGTTCGTCATCGGCTATTGTTCATCCCATAGTTGCCGTGAAGGAAAAACATGAAACACGAAGATTTGATTGCCATCGACATCCACACCCACGCCGAAGTGAGCTGCTGGAATCCGTTTGACAACTACGGCGAGGAGTACGACCGCGCCGCCGACAAGTTCTTTGGCAGCAACCGCCGCCCGACCATCGAAGAGACCGTGCAGTACTACCGCGAGCGCAAGATCGGCCTGGTCATGTTCACGGTGGACAGTGAATCGCAGTTGGGCCGCAGGCGCATTCCCAACGAAGAAATCGCCAAGGCTGCGCGTGACAACAGCGACATGATGATCGCGTTCGCCAGCATCGACCCGCACAAGGGCAAGATGGGCGCGCGCGAAGCCGAGCGATTGATCAAAGAAGAGGGCATCAAGGGCTTCAAGTTTCACCCCACGGTGCAGGGCTACCACCCTTACGACAAGATGGCCTGGCCCATTTACGACGTGATCAACGAACACAAGTTACCCGCCATCTTTCACACCGGGCACAGCGGCATTGGCTCAGGCATGCGTTGTGGCGGTGGTTTGCGACTGGCCTACAGCAACCCCATGCACCTCGATGATGTGGCCATCGATTGGCCCGACATGCAAATCGTCATGGCGCACCCGAGTTTTCCTTGGCAAGACGAGGCGCTGAGTGTGGCCACGCACAAGCCCAATGTGTGGCTTGACCTGTCTGGCTGGAGCCCCAAATATTTTCCCAAGCAGTTGGTGCAATACGCCAACACCTTGCTGAAAGACCGCGTTTTGTTTGGCAGTGATTACCCGCTGTTCACGCCCGAGCGCTGGATGAAGGATTTTGAAGTCGCAGGCTTCAAACCCGAGGTGATGCCAGGCATCTTGAAGGGCAATGCGGTGCGTTTGCTGGGGCTGGACAAGATCGCCTGAAGCTCAACCCACCGTGTTTGCAGCAGGTGGGCTTTGCAGCAGCTGGTCCATGGGCCAGTTCAGCAACTCGGCCAGTCGGCAGACCACCCAGCGTGCTTCGACGGGGGCGACCACCGAAGGGTCGGCCAAAAGACCTAGCTCACATTGCTGTAGCACCAGCTCTTCGGTGATGCCCAGTGTGAATTGCATGTTGGCGGCTTTTTCAGTCAGCAGGTTGGCCAGGTCTTCACACAGTTCGTAGCGCTGGGCCATCTCGCGAAGGCCGATGCTGGGTTTGATCTTCCCCGGTGGGACAAAAAGCGCGGTGAAACTTTCAGGCAGATAAATCTGGTTGTCTTCGTTCATGTCTGGTCAAACTTGTGTGAGCGGCATCACGCCGATCAACCACAGGTGCAGGCCACCCATCAAAAAGGCGGCCCACACAGCGGTGCCCACCACTACACAGAGCAAGGTGCCCAGCAGTTTGCCTTCTGGCGCTGAATGCATGCTCAAGCGATCCCGTTTGCGCGCGGCGCGAAACACCAGCACCGACCACAGCAAAAAGCCACCAAACAACACCACATCAGCCAAGTTGCCGTTGGACATCAAATGGCCGAGCGCCCAAACCTTCACCGACAGGGTCATGGGGTGGCGAAGTTTGCTTTTGAAATGGTTGGCGGGCATGTAGGCGGCTGCCAGCAAAACCATGGCAAACCACATCAGCAAAATGGTGGCGTGTTGCATGCCGCGCGGAGGCGTCCACAGCACAACTGGGTCCAGTCGCACTTGTGCGTAACCCTGCACCAGCAAATACAGGCCCAGAAAAGAGAGCGCGGCATAAACGGCCTTGAAGCCCAAGTCGCCCCAGCGAGCAATGGCGTTGAGGCGCAATTGCGGTGCCAAACTCTGAAGCGAGTGGATGCCCAAAAACAGAATCAAACCAACGAGCAGTTGCAGCATGTCAAAACCTTGGTGGTGTAGAGGGGGGTTATGGGCCATTTTGACATGGGCATGTCCAGGGGGCGTTAACATCCGAAAACACACCTTTCCTGTGTGTTTTACTCAGGTATGACGCCCAGAATGACAAGGTGACTGTTCTGGCGCACAATGAACTGTTCAGTATTTTTGATCACTTACCTCAGGAGTTTCTCATGTCCCGTTTCACATCCCTTTCTTCGACACGCCGCGTGTTCATGATGCAAGTGGCCACGGCCGCTACCGCTGTCATGGCCGCTGGCCAGGCTTCTGCACAAGCCATGGTGGACGAAAAAGACCCCCAGGCTGCAGGCCTGGCCTACAAGGCTGACGCCACCAAAGTGGACAAGGCCAAGTTCCCCAAGTACGCAGCCGGCAGCAATTGCTCTAACTGCGCTTTGTTCCAGGCTGCTGCCGGCGCTGCCGCTGGTGGTTGCCCCTTGTTTGCTGGCAAACAAGTGTCCGCCAAGGCTTGGTGCTCTGCTTGGGCTAAAAAAGGCTGATCAGCTTTGCTGCACCAAGGGGTTCAGGCCCCAGCCCCAAAAACCGCCTTCGGGCGGTTTTTTCATGGATGCAAGACGGGTAAGCGCTTGTGCATGAGCGCCACCAACATCAACCCAAAGCATGCCGAAGCAGTCCAAGAAGAGAACAAGCACCCAATACGCGCAACACGCTTTGGCCTTTTTTGACCAATGCCCATGTGGCCAGCGCCGTTAGAGCCATGGCCGCCAAATCAGGCAGCATGTGCCAACCACCGGGCAGCCAGGTTTGACGTGCGAAAACACTGGCCAGATGCACGATGACGCCGATCACCGCCGCCGTGATCCCTTGCAGCGGCCCCGACAGTGACGGTATGTTCCGTGTCGATTCGACCAGCGGCCCGCCCGCCAAGATGAAAACGAACGAAGGTAAAAATGTGAACCAGGTCGCTACGCAGGCGGCCACGACGCCGCCCAACCACGGGTGTCCGAACAATGCTTGGCTGTGCCCACCCAAAAAGCCCACAAAGGCCACCACCATGATGAGGGGGCCGGGCGTGGTTTCTCCCAATGCCAAGCCGTCCATCATTTGCGCGGCCGATAGCCAGCCGTATTGAACCACCGCCGCTTGTGTCACAAAAGGCAATACTGCGTAAGCCCCGCCAAATGTCACCAAAGCCGCTTGCGTGAAAAAGCCGCCCATCTGGGTCAGCGTGTGGTCCATCCCCAACAACAAAGCGATCAAGCCCCAACTCAGTGCCCACAAACCAAGACCCACAGCCAAGGCACGCCACAAGCGTTGCCGACTGAAATGGGTGTGGGCCTCGGGCCTTGTATTTTTTGTCCGTCCAAAGTCCTCATCTGAGCTGGCAGTGGCAGGGGCTGCCGAAAGGACCGCAGAAAAAGAAGTTGGTGAGTGGGGTTTGCGCGTTCCAGCTTGGCGGGTCATGGCATAGCCCACCATGGCTGCGCCCGCCAAGATGAACGGAAAAGGCAGGCCCCACCACATGCCCAGCAGTGACGTGACCGCCAATACCCATAGCCACTGGGATGTAAGGGTGCGCTGGGCCAAACGATGGGCTGCATGGATCACCAAGGCGGTGACCGCAGGTTTGAGACCCCACAGCAACGCTTGCCCCCAAGGGTGGTTGCCCCAGGCGGTGTAGGCCCAGCTCAAGATGATCAACAACACCAAAGAAGGCAGCA
Organism: Limnohabitans sp. 15K; assembly: GCF_002778285.1. Taxonomy (GTDB): domain Bacteria; phylum Pseudomonadota; class Gammaproteobacteria; order Burkholderiales; family Burkholderiaceae_C; genus Limnohabitans_A. Next base: position 528,960 of record NZ_NESM01000001.1, on the reverse strand, counting down.
CAAACAAGGCCCCAGCCGCGATACCACCTCGCGTGCCATGCATCAGCCAGCCCATGTAAGTGGCCAACTGCTGGGCCTCCGGGCCGGGCAGCAGCATGCAGTAGTTCAGCGCATGCAGGTAACGCTTTTCTGAAATCCAGCGTCTGCGCACCACCAGCTCTTCGTGCATCAGCGCGATTTGCCCGGCTGGGCCACCAAAGCTGATGCACCCCAGCCAGAACCAAAATTTCAGGGCTTCGCGGAATGAAACTGGGGCGGCTTGAGACTGGGCGCTGCTCATGGTGTGTTCCAGTGTTCGCGAAAGGCCGCACAGAAAGAAGGCGCGCCGCTGATGCTCAGGCTCAGTGTGACCTCATGGCTTTCGGTGGGGGTGGGAGACAAGACCAGCGTTTTTGTGGGGATGTCCCAGTGCGCTTGAACAGCCAAAGAGTCCCAATGAATCTGCAGGTCAAAGTCCCAGTCGGCCCCGTCTTCGAGTGCGCCTGGGCTGCGGGGGCTCCATTGGTGGCACCAAGTCAGCACCTGTGCGACCTCGTGCAACAAGGCGCTGGTGTGGCGTGCCGCGGGTTGTGCCAGTGCGTCCCAGCAGACCACGCCCTCGCTGTCATCGCTGCCGTCAAATTCCAGAAATTCAAGGTTCATGCTGTTTTACCAATTCGGTGAATGTCGCTGCGGGTTTGGGTGCGTCTTACTGAATACATTAAATCCATAAGTTGCTTAAAACTTGAGCAAAAAACAGTTTTTTAATGGTTTTTTGTATACAGGAGGGGCTTTATCGGTGGTTTAATCTGTTTTTTCCTGAACCAGCCGATGTCCGTTACCTCAGCTCGCCTTGTAGATTCTGACGCCGATGGCGGCTCCCAAGCCGTCAAGGCGCAGCAGCGCCTGCGCGAGTGGATTTTGGCAGGCGATCTGCCAGCGGGTGCACGCATTGCCGAGTTGTCCTTGGTGGAGCGCTTGGGCATGTCACGCACGCCCATCCGGGCCGCTTTGATGCACCTCAAACAAGAAGGCTTGCTGGAACCCCTCAGCGGTGGCGGTTTTGCAGTGCGCACTTTTTCTGAGCGCGAGGTGGCCGATGCCATCGAGCTGCGCGGTACTTTGGAAGGCTTGGCCGCCCGGTTGGCAGCCGAGCGCGGTGTGCCTGCGCTGTTGCTCAAGCAAGCCAGTGCGTGTCTGGACCAGATCGACCAATTGTTGCGACAAGGCACCTTGGATGACGACAGTTTTTCGGGCTATGTGCACCTGAATGGCCAATTCCACAAGATGCTGTCCGAGATGGCTGACAGCGACGTATTGGCCCGCGAGATTGAACGTGCATCGAGTTTGCCCTTTGCCTCGGCATCGGGTTTTGTGGGTGTGCAGGCCCATAGTCCTGGTGCGCGTGACATGTTGGTGGTGGCCCAACACCAGCATCGGCAGGTGCTGGATGCCATCACTCAGCGCGAAGCCGGGCGCGCCGAAGCGCTGATGCGTGAGCACTCACGCTTGGCACGCCACAACCTCGGGTTGGTCATGCAAGACCCCCAGCAAACGGGCATGCCCGGTGTACAGCTCATTCGTGCGCAAAAAAGCGCGACCCTTTTCCCTCGGTAAATTTCCCCTTCACCTCAACATTTCAGGAGACGAGCATGCAAAAACGATTCTTCCTTCAGGCCATCGCTTGCGCCGCATTGGCCGCCAGTGCCACCACGGCCATGGCCCAAGACAAATTCAAGATCGGTCTGATCTTGCCCATGACCGGACCGTTTGCTTCCACCGGCAAGCAGATCGAGGCTGCTGCCCGTCTTTACATGGCGCAAAACGGCGACATGGTGGCGGGTAAAAAGGTCGAGCTGATCGTCAAGGACGACACCAGCGCTGCCGACGTGACCAAGCGCTTGGCGCAAGAGATGGTGGTCAACGAAAAAGTCAACGTGCTGGCGGGCTTTGGCTTGACCCCTCTGGCATTTGCCACCGCCCCGATCGCCACCCAGTCCAAAACCCCCATGGTGGTGATGGCAGCGGCCACCTCCAGCATCACCGAGGCATCGCCTTTCATCGTTCGCACCAGCTTCACCTTGCCCCAAGCCGCGGTGGCCATTGCCGACTGGGCGCCTAACAACGGCATCAAGAAAGTCGTGACTTTGGTGGCCGATTACGGCCCCGGCATCGATGCTGAAAAGTACTTCAAGGACCGTTTGCTCTTCAACGGCGGCCAGGTCCTGGACACTTTGCGTGTGCCCATGCGCAACCCTGACTTTGCCCCATTCCTGCAAAAGGTGCGTGACCTCAAACCCGACGCGGTTTATGTGTTTGTGCCGTCTGGGGCAGGCGCTGCCCTCATGAAGCAGTTTGCGGAACGCGGCATGGACAAGGCGGGCATCAAGTTGATCGGCACCGGCGACATCACCGACGACGACATTTTGAACAGCATGGGCGAAGTGGCCAATGGCGTGGTCACCTCGCACCACTACTCGGCATCGCACAACTCCGCCCTGAACAAGAAGTTTGTGGCGGCGTTTGAAAAAGCCAACAACGGCCTGCGCCCCAACTTCATGGCGGTGGGTGGTTATGACGGCATGCGCGTGATCTATGAAGCAGCCAAAGCAGCCAAAGGTGCAGGCGGCCAGGCTTTGTTGGATGCGATGAAGGGCCAGGTGTTTGAAAGCCCCCGTGGCCCGATGTTCATCGACGCACAAACCCGCGAGGTGGTGCACAACATCTACATCCGCAAAGTGGAGAAGGTGGGCGGCCAATTGTTCAACCAGGAATTCGCGACCCTCAAGGACGTGAAAGACCCGGGCAAGACCAAGTAAGGCCTTCCCCCTGCAGGAGCGCACCCTGTGCGCTCCTGCAAAAAACCAACACGACCAAGACATGCTGACCATTCTTTTCGACGGCGTTGCCTATGGCATGCTGCTTTTTATCCTGGCTGTGGGCCTGTCGGTGACCATGGGCTTGATGAACTTCATCAACCTGGCCCACGGGGCTTTTGCCATGGCCGGCGGATACCTCACGGTGGTGCTGATGCAGCGCTGGGACGTGCCCTTTTTGTGGTGCTTGCCCATCGCCTTCGCGGTTGTGGCTTTGCTGGGAGTCGTGCTGGAGCGCACGCTGTACCGCCACATGTACAAAAAGCCGCACCTGGATCAGGTACTGTTTTCGATTGGACTGGCCTTCATGTCCGTGGCCAGCATGGATTACTTCATGGGCTCGCAGCAGCAGATCATGCAGCTGCCCGAATGGCTGCGTGGCCGAACCGAACTCTGGACTGGCGAAGTCTTTGAGTTGGGCATGGGCCATTACCGCCTGTTCATCATCGCCGTGTGCGCAGCGCTCACAGTGGGTTTGCAATTCATCCTGGCCAAAACCCGTTTTGGCAGTCGGCTGCGTGCCAGTGTGGACGATGCGCGTGTGGCCGCCGGTTTGGGCATTCGGGTCAACTTGATCTTTGCCGCCACCTTTGCCGTGGGCTCGGGTTTGGCCGGATTGGGTGGGGCCTTGGGCGCTGAAGTGCTGGGCTTGGACCCGACTTTTCCACTCAAGTTCATGGTCTACTTTTTGATTGTGGTGGCCGTGGGCGGCACCTCGTCGATCACCGGACCCTTATGGGCGGCACTGCTCTTGGGCATTGCCGATGTGGCGGGCAAATACTACATGCCCAAGCTGGGCTCGTTTATTGTCTATTCGCTCATGATCGCGATTTTGATCTGGCGGCCGCAAGGGCTGTTTGTGCGCAAGGGAGGCCGCTGATATGAACCATCCAATGGACGCTCGTCAACAACTGTTGTCCACTGCAAGGGTGCGCGGCTGGGAGCCACTGGTCTGGCTGGTGGCATTTGCCCTGCCTTTGGCTTTTCCGGGCCATGCGCTGATCGTCAATGAAGTTGCCATCGTCGCCTTGTTTGCGGTGTCGCTGGACCTGGTGTTGGGCTACACCGGCATCGTGTCGCTGGGACATGCGGCATTTTTGGGCTTTGGCGCTTACGCCTCGGCCTTGTTTGCCAAACACGTCATGCCCGACCCGGTGGTGGGCTTGCTGTTTGGCATGGGCTGTGCCACTTTGTTGGGTGCTGTCTGCTCGCTCACCATCTTGCGCGGCACCGATTTGACGCGCCTGATGGTCACATTGGGCATGGCGCTGATTCTGATGGAGCTGGCCAACAAACTCGACTGGCTGACCGGGGGCTCGGACGGCTTGCAAGGCGTCATGATGGGGCCGGTGTTGGGCCATTTTGAGTTCGATTTGTATGGACAAACGGCGGCTTGGTATTCGCTGACGGTTTTGATTGTGCTCTTTGGTGTGGCCCGGCGTTTTGTGCATTCCCCTTGGGGGGCTACGCTCATGGCGGTGCGCGACAACCCGCTGCGGGCCATGGCGATTGGCATTCCGGTGCACAACCGGCTGGCCGTGGTCTACACCGTGGCCGCGACCATCGCTGGTGCTGCTGGCGCTTTGCTGGCGCAGACCACTGGCTTTGCCTCGCTCGACGTGTTTGCGCTGGAGCGCTCGGCCGACGTGATGCTGATGCTGGTCATCGGCGGTGTGGGCTGGCTTTATGGGGGGGTGTTGGGTGCGGTGGTGTTCAAGCTCATGCACGACGTGATCTCGGGCATCACACCACAGTACTGGACCTTTTGGATTGGCCTGTTTTTGGTGGTGCTGGTCATGGTCGGGCGTGAACGTTTGATTCGCCCTTGGTTGTGGTTTGGCCGCTCAGCCGAGCACAAAGGCGGTGCGCAATGAACACACCCATCGTCCTGAAGGCCCAAGGCCTTGTCAAACAATTTGGTGGCATCACCGCCACCGACAACGTGAACCTTGATTTGCGTTTGGGCGCACGCCACGCGCTGATCGGCCCCAACGGCGCGGGCAAGACCACGCTCATCAATTTGTTCACGGGCGTTCTTGCACCCACTACCGGCCGCATCGAGTTGCTGGGCGAAGACATCAGCCAATTGGCTCCCTACCAGCGTGTGGGGCGCGGCTTGGTGCGCACCTTCCAGATCAACCAGCTGTTTGCCAGCATGACGCCCTTGCAGACGCTGGCCATGGTGGTTTCACAACAGCGCGGGCATGGCGGGCGCTGGTGGCAAAAACTGGGCCAAGACGCTGCGGTGGTCGAGCGCTGTGAGTCTTTGCTGGAATTGTTTCGTCTGACCGAAGTGATGCACCAGCGCACCGAGCACCTGGCCTATGGCAAGCGCCGTTTGCTGGAGATGGCGATTGCGCTGGCTTGTGAGCCCAAAGTGCTGCTGCTCGATGAGCCGGTGGCGGGCGTTCCCGCAGGCGAGCGCGAAGAATTGTTGCAAACCGTAGCGGCCTTGCCCGCCGAAGTGTCTGTGTTGCTGATCGAGCACGACATGGATTTGGTGTTTGAATTTGCCGACCGCATCACCGTGCTGGTCAACGGCGCGGTGCTGACCGAGGGCACACCCGAAGAGATTGCCTCTGACCCGCAAGTCAAGGCGGTGTACTTGGGACATGGCGAGGAGGTGACCCATGGCTGAGTTGTTGAAGGTCGACAACCTGCGCGCAGGTTATGGTGAGGCGGTGGTGTTGAACGACATCAGCCTGTCGCTGGGCGAGGGTGAAACCCTGGCCCTGCTGGGCCGCAACGGCACAGGCAAGACCACGCTGATGGACACTCTGGCCGGGGCCACGCGTCAGCACGGCGGCCAGATTTTTCTGGGTGACCAGCCGCTGCACACCTTGCCCTCACACGAACGCGCCGCCGCAGGCATTGGCTGGGTACCGCAAGAGCGCAACATCTTCAAATCGCTCACAGTGCACGAAAACCTGACCGCCGTGGAGCGGCCGGGCCGTAACACGCGGGGCAGCCAAGCTTGGACGCCTGAGCGTGTGTATGAAATGTTCCCCCGCTTGGCTGAGCGCAAGACCAACCTGGGCACGCAGCTGTCGGGTGGCGAGCAGCAAATGCTGGCCGTGGGTCGGGCGCTGGTGCTCAACCCGCGTTTGCTGCTGCTCGACGAGCCACTCGAAGGCCTGGCACCGATCATTGTGGAAGAGCTGCTGCGCGCCATTGCCCGCATCACCCGCGAGGAAGGCCTGTCGGCCATCATCGTGGAGCAGCACCCACAAGCGATTTTGAAAATCAGCCACCGCGCCGTGGTGCTGGACCACGGCAACGTGGTCCATGCCAGCGATGCCGAAACTTTGCGCCAAAACCCTGAGTTGCTCGACAGCCTTCTGGGCGTGGCCCGCAAGCTTTGATTTGAAAGAGTGAGGACAAGATGTTCATCAAAAACACCTGGTACGTGGCCTGTTCCCTGGCCGATTTGAACGCCTTGGGCGACAAGCCCTTGGGCCGCACCATTTGCAATGAGCAGATGGCTTTCTTCAAAGGCCCCGAAGGCCAAGTCGCGGCAGTTGAAGACTTTTGCCCGCACCGGGGTGCACCGCTCTCATTGGGCAAAGTTTGCAATGGCAATTTGGTGTGTGGTTACCACGGCCTGGAAATGGGTTGTGAAGGCAAGGTTGTGCACATGCCCGGACAACGCGTGCGCGGCTTTCCGGCTGTCAAGAGTTATGCCGTGGTGGAGCGCTACGGTTTTGTCTGGGTTTGGCCCGGTGACCAATCCAAAGTCGATGTGGCGAAAATGCCCGTATTCGAGTTCTTTGACAACCCCGCCTGGGCCTATGGCGGAGGGCTGTACCACGTCAAGGCCGATTACCGACTGATGATCGACAACCTGATGGACTTGACGCACGAGACCTATGTGCACGCCAACAGCATTGGCCAGCCCGAAATCGATGAGACCCCTTGCACCACTTCGGTGGACGGTGACCAAGTCATCTTGCAGCGCCACATGGCAGGCATTCAAGCCCCGCCGTTTTGGCAAATGGCCATGAGCGCCAATGGCTTGGACCCCCAAGCCAAGGTCGACCGCTGGCAGATTTGCCGCTTCACGCCGCCCACCCACATCATGATCGACGTGGGCGTGGCGTTGGCAGGCAAAGGCGGCTTTGATGCGGCACCTGAACACAAGGCCTACAGCGTGGTGGTGGATTTCATCACGCCCGAGACCGAAACCTCCCATTGGTACCACTGGGGCATGGCACGCCAGTTCAAGCCCGAAGACGCTGACCTCACCGACAAGATCCGAGCAGGTCAGGGTGGCATCTTCAACGAAGACATGGAGATGCTCCAATTGCAGCAAGCCAACATCAGCAAGTGGCCAGAGCGCAAGTTGCTCATGCTCAACATCGATTCAGGCGGTGTGCAGTCCCGCCGCATCATCGATCGCTTGCTGGCCGAAGAAACCCACACCGGAGTCACCGCATGAACACGCCCAACCTGAGCCAAACCCCGTTCGCCGCCGACGGTACATTTGAAGTGCAACTGCAAAAAAGTGGCCAAACCCTGCAGGTCACCAAAGACCAATCGATTTTGAAAGTGCTGCAAGACGCCGGACACGATGTGCCGTTTTCCTGTGAGGAGGGCATTTGTGGCACCTGTTTGACGAAAGTGGTGGCCGGTACGCCTGACCATTGGGACAGTTACCTGACACCCGAAGAGCAAGAAAAAGGCGACTGCATCATGCTGTGCTGCTCACGCAGCCAGACGGCGCGTTTGGTGCTGGATTTGTAATTTTTCCCATCGCCTGAGCCGAAGTTGAACCGCCCCTTCTCATGAACGCAACGCTTGAAATTCTGGGCATCACCGGTCCGATTTACCTGGCCATTGCGCTGGGCTATGTGTTCACCCGTCAGGGCATGTTTGCCAAAAGCGACATGCAGGTCTTTGGCAAGTTCACGCTGAACCTGGCCCTGCCTGCTTTGTTGTTCAACGCCTTGTCGCAACGCCGAATCGGTGAAATCCTCAATGGCCATTACCTGTTGGCCTATGCTTTGGGCTCATTGGTGGTGGCACTGGGCGGCCTGTTTTGGGCACGCAAGGTTAATGGCCACAGTCTGAGCTACAGCAGCATGATGGCCATGGGCATGTCTTGCCCGAACAGCGGCTTTGTGGGTTACCCCATCATGCTGTTGACCTTGGGCCCCGTGGCCGGTGTGGCGCTGGCGCTGAACATGGTGGTTGAAAACCTCTTGATGATTCCTTTCTTGTTGGCCGTGGCCAATGCAGAGGGTGGGCCTGCAGGTCAGTGGAAGCAAGTGATCGCCCAAACCCTTAAAAACCTGCTCAAAAACCCCATGATTTGGGGCATTGCGGGTGGGTTTGTGTTTTCTTTGTTTGACTTGCAGTTGTCAGCACCTCTGGCCCGCACTGTGAATTTGTTCGCCCAAGCCAGCATGGTGTTGTCATTGTTTGTGATTGGCGGCTCTTTGGTGGGCTTGAAGGCTGAAGGTCTCAAGGGCACGGTCACGCAGATCACATTGGGCAAGTTGTTCTTGCACCCATTGGCCATGCTGGTGGTGCTGAGCTTTGTTGTGCCGGTGGCCGATCCGGCCTTGCGTTCAGCCGCTTTGTTATCGGGCGCACTGCCCATGCTGGGCATCTTCACCATACTGAACCAGCGCCATGGCCACGGCGCCATCAGCGCGGCAGCTTTGCTGCTCACCACCATCGTGTCCTTCTTTTCGCTCAGCGCTTTGCTCTTGGTTTTGCAGCACATACCCATCTGAACTTGTTAAGACCATCATGAACAACACCAATCTGTCCGAATGGATCCATGACCACATCTTTGATGAAGGCAGTGAGGCGGCAGAGAAAAGTACCCGCACCGTGATGTGGATCACGGCCGTCATGATGTTGGTGGAAATCGTTGCGGGGTGGTGGTTCAACTCCATGGCCTTGCTGGCCGATGGCTGGCACATGAGCTCACACGCCTTGGCCATTGGCCTGAGTGCCTTGGCCTATAACGCAGCGCGCAGATATGCCAACGACGCGCGGTTTGCTTTTGGCACCTGGAAGCTGGAGGTCTTGGCGGGCTTCACCAGCGCTATTTTCTTGCTGGGTGTGGCGGTCATGATGGTGGTGGGCTCTGTGGAACGCTTGCTCTCGCCGGGGCCCATCCATTACCAAGAGGCCGTCATCGTGGGGGTCTTGGGCTTGGTCGTCAATTTGGTCTGTGCCTGGGTTTTGGGTCACGCCCACCATGGCCATCACCCCAGTGATGACCATGGGCACCCCCATGACCACGCCCACGATCAAAACGCGCAGCAGCACGACTTGAATTTGAAATCGGCCTACATGCATGTGATCGCCGATGCGGCCACGTCGGTGTTGGCCATCGTGGCCCTGGTGGGTGGTTGGTTTTATGGTTGGTCTTGGCTGGACCCTGTGATGGGGATCGTGGGGGCCGTGCTGGTGGCTGTTTGGGCCAAGGACTTGGTCAAGGAGACGGCCAAGGTTTTGCTGGACCGTGAGATGGACCACCCGGTGGTGGAAGAAATTCGTCAAGTCATTGCCGCTGAAAACAGTTCAGACGCCACCCGTGTGACCGACCTGCACGTTTGGCGGGTGGGCAAAAATGCGTATACCTGCGCCATGAGTTTGGTCACGCGTGACCATGCGATCACGGCACAGTCCATCCGCCAGCAACTGGCAGTGCACAAAGAAATCGTTCACGCCACCATCGAAATCCACCGCATCTGAGTCTCTGTGGGTCATGCGCCGTGAAGGCCTGCGAGCTCAATGGCTTGGCGTTTGGGCGGTCAACCCGGTTGCAGCCAAGTCAGTGCCAACTCGTTGATCAGTGCCAATGTCGCTTGCTGGGTCAAGGTGGTGGGGCGAAGTGAGCTGACCGCGGTGGTCAGCTGGATGTTCATGGCAGGCTCAGACAGCGGCCTTACCGAAAACGCCGAAGGCCGCACCGAGCGCATGACGGCGTTGCGCGACAAGATGGCGTAACCCGCACCGTCGGCCACCAAATCCAGGATGGCACTCACGCCGTCAATCTCCAGCGCTATGAGCGGGCGGCAACCGATGGCGGCCATTTCAGATTCGACGTGCATGCGGATCGCGTTGGGCCGGGTGGGGATGACCAAGGGCAGGGTAGCGACGTCTTTCAGGGCAATGGGCGGCGGCGGCGGGTCTTCTTGCAGGCCCGGCGGGCGCGGTTGCACCAGCAGCAATTCTTCTTGCACCAGCGGGGTGTGCTCGATGCCGGGCACTTGGCTGGGGTTGTAGAGCACGGCAATGTCCAGGCGGCCGTTTTGCAGGTTTTCCTGCATGCCACTGGACAAACCTTCGCTGATCGACAGTTGCGCTTCGGGCATGCGCTGCCGAAATGCGCGAGTCAAAGGCACCGTGAGCACCCGGGCCACACTTGGCGGCATGCCCAAAGCCACACGGCCCGACAGCCCGCTGCGCACACGGCCCAGTTCTTCGCGCGCGCGCTCGACCTGGTGCAAGATGCCCCGGCCGTGCTCGAGCAGCAGTTGTCCGGCTTGGGTAGGGGTGGCGCCTCGGCCATTGCGCACCAGCAGGTTTTGCCGCAATTCGACTTCGAGCAAGCGCACCTGGCGGCTCAGCGCTGGTTGGGCGATGTTCAGGGCTTGCGCTGCGCGGGTGAAACTGCCCAGTTCGGCCACACGCACAAAGTATTCGAGCTGTTTGAGGTCCATGGCGATGCTTTCAGTAAACTTGATTTTGTCATATCCGCCTAGGCGTTATTCGTGTTTGTTCTATCTGGTAGATGGCCCTGAAGCGGTGTTGACTTGGGCTGGGACGGCACAATCACTGCAATCCCTTTGTCCCATCAGGAAACCACCATGAGCCAAACCCAGCCCTTGATCATCGACGTGCACGGTCACTACACCACCGCCCCCAAGGCGCTGGAAGACTGGCGCAACCGCCAGATCGCTGGCATCAAGGACCCCGCGTCCATGCCCAAAGTCTCTGAGCTGAAAATCAGCGACGACGAACTGCGCGAGACCATCGAGACCAACCAGCTGGCCAAGATGAAAGAGCGCGGCTCAGACATCACCATCTTCAGCCCCCGCGCCAGTTTCATGGCCCACCACATTGGCGATTTCAACGTGTCGTCCACTTGGGCGGCAATCTGCAACGAGCTGTGCTTTCGCGTGGCGCAACTTTTCCCCGACAACTTTGTGCCTGCGGCCATGCTGCCCCAGTCGCCCGGTGTGGACCCGGCCACCTGCATCCCCGAACTGGTCAAGTGCGTCGAGCAATACGGCAACGTCGGCATCAACCTGAACCCCGATCCATCGGGCGGTCACTGGACATCACCCCCCTTGTCCGACAAGGCTTGGTACCCCATTTACGAGAAGATGGTCGAGTACGACATCCCCGCGATGATCCACGTTTCGACCAGCTGCAACAGCTGCTTCCACACCACCGGCGCGCATTATCTGAATGCCGACACCACCGCCTTCATGCAGTGCCTGACCAGCGATTTGTTCAAGGACTTCCCGACATTGAAGTTCTTGATCCCGCACGGCGGTGGCGCGGTGCCTTACCACTGGGGCCGTTTCCGCGGTCTGGCGCAAGAGCTGAAGAAACCTCTGTTGTCCGAGCACCTGCTGAACAACATTTTCTTTGACACTTGCGTTTACCACCAGCCTGGTATCGACCTGCTGACCAAAGTGATCCCGGTCAAGAACATTTTGTTCGCATCGGAAATGATCGGCGCGGTGCGCGGCATTGACCCTGAGACGGGCCATTACTTTGACGATACCAAGCGCTATGTGCAAGCCACGTCCAACCTGAACGACCAAGAGCGTTATATGGTGTTCGAAGGCAATGCCCGCCGCGTGTTCAAGCGTCTGGACGACCAGCTGACGGCCAAAGGTCAGTGATTTTTTTGTAGGAGCGACGCCCCCGTCGCGATGGCGTCCCACTGCACGATCCATCGCCGCGAGGGCGCGGCTCCTACAAACCCAACCCCTATCAGGAGAAAACCATGTACGAACTCGGCGTTGTTTACCGCAACATCACCCGCGCAGACCGCGCAGCCGCTGATGGCCTGGGTGCACTCGGCTCGGCCACCGTGCACGAGGCCATGGGCCGTGTCGGCCTCATGAAGCCTTACATGCGCCCCATTTATCCGGGCGCGCAAGTGTCGGGTACGGCCGTGACGGTGCTGCTGCACCCCGGCGACAACTGGATGATGCATGTGGTGGCTGAGCAAATTCAGCCCGGCGACATCGTGGTCGCGGCCATCACCGCAGATTGCACCGATGGCTATTTTGGCGACCTGTTGGCTACCTCCTTTCAGGCCCGTGGTGCCCGTGCACTCATCATCGATGCAGGGGCTCGCGATGTGAAAGAGCTGCAAAAGATGAATTTCCCTGTATGGAGCAAAGCCATCAGCAGCAAGGGCTGCATCAAGTCCACCATCGGTTCAGTGAACATCCCCGTGGTCTGTGCCGGCATGATCGTGACGCCCGGCGACGTGATCGTGGCCGATGACGACGGTGTGGTGTGTGTGCCCGCTGCCCGCGCCATGGAAACGCTGCAAGCAGCCCAAAAGCGTGAAAGCTTCGAAGGCGAAAAACGCGCCAAGTTGGCTTCTGGTGTGCTGGGTCTGGACATGTACAAAATGCGCGAGCCGTTGGCCGCTGCAGGTTTGAAATACATCGATTGAGGCACACACCATGACAAAACCTACGACCGGTGGCTTCACCAAAACCGCGGGCTGGATGGACTGGTACACCGGCCCAACCAAGCCCAACTTCAAGTTGCCTGCAGGCGCAGTGGACGCACATTGCCATGTGTTTGGCCCAGGTGCGGAGTTTCCCTATGCGCCCGAGCGCAAGTACACGCCCTGTGATGCGTCCAAAAACCAGCTTTACGCCTTGCGCGACCACTTGGGCTTTGCCCGCAACGTGGTGGTGCAAGCCACTTGCCATGGTGCTGACAACAGCGCCATGGTCGATGCCTTGGTCAACTCCGGTGGCAAGGCGCGTGGCGTGGCCACGGTCAAACGCAGCGTGACCGACGAAGAAATCCAGGCCATGCACGACGCGGGTGTGCGCGGTGTGCGATTCAACTTCGTCAAGCGCTTGGTCGATTTCACGCCCAAAGACGAGTTGCTGGAAATTGCCGGCCGCATCCAGAAATGGGGCTGGCATGTGGTCATTTACTTTGAAGCCGTGGACTTGCCCGAGTTGTGGGACTTTTTCACCGCATTGCCCACCACCGTGGTGGTGGACCACATGGGCCGCCCCGATGTGTCGCTGCCTGTGGATGGCCCGCAGTTTGCGCTGTTCCAGAAGTTCATGCGCGAGCATAAAAACGTGTGGAGCAAAGTGTCTTGTCCAGAGCGTTTGTCGGTCACGGGCCCCAAGGCCTTGAACGGTGAGCAAAATGCCTACCAAGACGTGATCCCGTTTGCCAAACGCATCGTCGAGGAGTTCCCCGACCGCGTGCTCTGGGGTACCGACTGGCCGCACCCCAACTTGAAAGACCACATGCCCGACGATGGCCTGCTGGTGGACTTCATCCCACACATCGTGCCCACAGCCGAATTGCAAAAGAAACTGTTGGTGGACAACCCGATGCGCCTGTACTGGCCTGAAGAATAAAGCTGATCCCCTTTTAAGTTGATTCGATCAACTTTCCATAACCACAGGAGACACTGTATGCGCCACATTCCCCCACCGTTGCTCATGGTTGTCATGGCGGCATTCACGTCTGGCACGGCCTTGGCTGCGCCGCAAGCCTTGCCTCTGAAGGTGGCTTGCGAGTCGTTGAATGGGCTTGAACTGCCCTCGCAAGTCGTGGCTCTGCCCAGTGGTCCTGTTCGCATCGAATCGGCTGCATTGCAGGCCGCCAGTGGCCTGTCCGTGGCCGAACGCGGGCCCACACCGGCAGCCCGCTTCAGCCCTGCGCTGCCGCCTTACTGCCGCGTTTTGGGCGCGATATCCCCGCTGGATCCTCAAGCCCCACCGATCAAATTTCAAATCAATCTGCCCATGACCTGGAACGGCCGATCGGTGCAGTACGGTGGTGGAGGGTTCAACGGCGTTTTGATCAATGCCTTGGCCATGGTGCCTGCGGCACCGTTTGACCAGCCCGTGCCTTTGAGCCAGGGTTACGTCACCTACGGCACCGATTCGGGTCACCAAAACAAACCCGGTGGGCCGCCCCAAACTTTCGCTTTGAACGACGAAGCCTTGCGCAACTTTGCCCATGCGTCCTACAAAAAGGTGCGCGATGTGGCGGTTGAAGTGATGAAACGCAGTTATGGCCAAGGACCCGAAAAACTGTATTTCGTGGGGAGTTCCGAAGGTGGGCGCGAAGGCCTGACCATGGCGCAGCGCTACCCGCAAGACTTCGATGGCATTTTCAGCCGCGTACCCGTGATCCACTGGACCGGCTTGCAGCACGCAGGTTTGCGCGACGGCATGGCTTTGATGAATGGCGGCTGGATGGCCCCCGCACAGGTCAAATTGGTGGGCCAAGCGGTGTTGGCTGCTTGTGACGCTGCCGATGGCTTGGCCGACGGTGTGGTGTCTGACCCGGTGGGTTGCCGCCAGCTTTTTGATGTGCGCAAGCTCCAATGCGAAAGCACAGCCAGCGAAAGTTGTTTGACGGCAGCGCAAGTCAAAGCGGTGCAAACCTTGGGTGCTCCTTTGCGCATGGACGTGGAATTGGCCAATGGTTTGCGAGAGTATCCCGGTCGTGGCCCCAGTGGCGAGGCGACGCCTGCCTTTGCCGCGACGGGCGGATGGATGGCGTGGTGGACCGGTGCCACTGCGCCCTCATTGCCACCCCAGCAGAGCAACGGCATTGCCTGGTTTTATGGCGGCGGCGCAATCCAGAATTTTTATGCCCGCAACCCTTCGCTGGATGTGACCACCTACCAAGCGCGTGACCACGCCGCTCGGGTGAAAGAAATTTCAGCTTTGATGGATTCCACCAACCCCGATTTGTCGGCCTTCCACGCCCGAGGCGGCAAGTTGATCGTGTTGGAAAACATGGCCGACTATGCGCAAAGTCCTTATGCGGGGATTGGCTACTACGAGTCGGTTCGGCAGAAAATGGGCGCAGACACCACACAGGCGTTCATGCGTTTGTACACGGCACCCGGTGTTGACCATGTGGGTGCTGGCGCCCCAGCCAATGTGGACATGCTGAGCGCCTTGACCCGTTGGGTTGAAAATGGTCAAGCCCCAGGAACTTTGGAGTTGCTCGATCAGTCGGTCAGCTTGCCGGTCAATTTGATCCGCACGCGGCCACTGTGCCAGTGGCCACTGGTGCCGCGTTACCAAGGTGGCGATGTCAACGCTGCCGCCAGCTTCAAGTGTTTGCAATAAAGGAAAAGTTGTGTCTTTGGAAAAACCCTATTTGGACGTGCCCGGCACCATCATTTTTGATGCCGAGCAATCGCGCAAAGGCTACTGGATCAACCAGTTTTGCATGTCGCTGATGAAGGCGGAAAACCGCGAACGCTTCAAGGCCGACGAGCGTGCCTACTTGGACGAGTGGCAGATGAGCGAAGAGCAAAAGCAGGCCGTTTTGGCGCGTGACCTGAACTGGTGCATGCGCACGGGCGGCAACATCTACTTCTTGGCCAAGATCGGTGCGACCGACGGCAAGAGTTTTCAGCAAATGGCGGGCTCCATGACCGGCATGACCGAAGAGGAATACCGCAACATGATGATCAGCGGTGGCCGCAGCGTGGAAGGCAACCGCTACATCGGCGAAAACGGCACGGCTCAAGCGCAGAACCAGCCCCAGGGCTCAGCCGGGCAACAGTCCAGCTCAGCCGGAAAGAAAGCATAAACATGGCCAAAATCACCGCATCCGTTTTCACCTCGCATGTGCCCGCCATCGGCGCGGCCATGGACTTGGGTAAAACACAAGAAGACTACTGGAAGCCCCTGTTTGCAGGCTACGAATTCTCCAAACAATGGATGAAAGACAACAAGCCGGATGTCATCATTTTGGTGTTCAACGACCATGCCACGGCTTTCAGCTTGGACATGATCCCCACCTTCGCGATTGGCACCGCAGCCCAGTACTTGCCCGCAGACGAAGGCTGGGGCCCACGTCCTGTGCCTGTGGTCAAAGGCCACCCCGAGCTGGCCAGCCATATTGCCCATTCCGTTATTCAGCAAGACTTTGACCTCACCATCGTCAACAAGATGGACGTGGACCACGGCCTCACGGTGCCTTTGTCGCTGATGTGTGGCGAACAAGACCCCGTCAAGGGCGTTTGGCCTTGCCCGGTGATCCCTTTCGCCGTGAATGTGGTTCAGTACCCCTTGCCCAGCGGCCAGCGATGCTTCAATTTGGGTCAGGCCATCCGCAAGGCGGTCGAGAGCTACGACGAAGACATCAACGTGCACATCTGGGGCACAGGCGGTATGAGCCACCAGTTGCAGGGTGCGCGTGCGGGCCTCATCAACCGCGAGTGGGACAACGCTTGGCTCGACCAGTTGATCAACGACCCGGTTGCCGCTGCTGCAACACCGCACATTGATTACGTGCGCGAAGCCGGCAGCGAAGGCATTGAGCTGGTCATGTGGCTGATCGCCCGCGGGGCCATGAGCGACATCGAAGGCGGCCAAGCCACAGGCCCTGCGCCCCAGCTGCGCCACCGCTTCTACCATGTGCCCGCCAGCAACACGGCGGTGGGCCACGTCATTCTCGAAAACGTTTAAGAGGAATCCCTATGAGCAAAACCATCAAAGTCGCCCTCGCGGGTGCAGGTGCCTTTGGCATCAAACACCTGGACGGCATTCAAAACATCGACGGCGTGGAAGTCGTCTCGCTGATTGGCCGCGAGTTCGCCAAAACCAAAGAGGTTGCGGACAAATACGGCATTGGCCACGTCACCACCGACTTGAATGAGTCGCTGGCTTTGAAAGAGGTCGATGCCGTCATCCTGTGTACGCCCACGCAAATGCACGCTAGCCAAACCCTGGCTTGCCTGAAGGCGGGCAAGCATGTGCAGGTGGAAATTCCGCTGTGCGATGTGTACAAAGAAGGTCAGGAAGTCCTGCGTGTTCAACAAGAAACAGGTCTGGTGGCCATGGTGGGTCACACCCGCCGTTTCAACCCCAGCCACCAGTGGGTGAACCACAAAATCAAGGCCGGTGAATTCAACATCCAACAGATGGATGTGCAGACCTACTTCTTCCGCCGCACCAACATGAACGCGCTGGGCCAAGCCCGCAGCTGGACCGACCACCTGCTGTGGCACCACGCTGCCCACACCGTGGATTTGTTCGCCTACCAGTGCGGCAGCCCCGTCGTCAAAGCCAATGCGGTGCAAGGCCCCATCCATCCCGCCTTGGGCATCGCCATGGACATGAGCATCCAGTTGCAAGCGGCCAATGGTGCCATTTGCACACTGAGCTTGAGCTTCAACAACGATGGTCCTTTGGGCACTTACTTCCGCTACATCGGCGACACCGGTACCTATTTGGCGCGTTACGACGACTTGTTCACAGGCAAAGAAGAACAGATCGATGTGTCCAAAGTGGCGGTGTCCATGAACGGCATCGAGCTGCAAGACCGCGAGTTCTTCGCTGCCATCCAGGAAGGCCGCGAGCCCAATTCGAGCATTGCCCAAGTGCTGCCTTGCTACCAGGTTTTGCACGATCTGGAGCAGCAATTGAATGGTTGAAGCATGACCACCACAGCGCAAGCTGAGCGCAACAGCTTGCGCGTGATGGGTCTGGCGGGTTTTGCCAGCATGGCCTCGATGCGCTTGTGCGACCCCATGTTGCTGGTGCTGGGGCAAGAGTTTTCAGTCACCATTGGTGAGGCGTCTCGGGTGGTGTCGGTTTTTGCCGTGGTCTACGGGGTGATGCAGCTCTTTTATGGGCCATTGGGTGACCGTTTTGGCAAATTGCGCGTCATCTCTTTGGCGGTGATGGCCTGCGCCGTGTTCAGCGCCATCACCAGCCTGACTTCAAACCTGAGCTTGTTGGTGGTGATGCGCGGCTTCATGGGGGCAGCGGCAGCGGGCATCATTCCGCTGTCCATGGCCTGGATCGGTGACCAAGTCAGTTATGAGCGCCGGCAAGAAACACTGGCCAAACTGATGGGGTACACCGTCACCGGGATGATGGCGGGCTTGTGGTTTGGCGGTTTCGCGGCCGAGCATCTGGGGTGGCGCACGGCGTTTGCGGTGTTGTCGGTTATGTTTGCCTTGCCCGCTGTGCTGTTGTGGCGAAAATTGCAAGGCATGCCAGCACAAACCCGGCCCACAGAGCATGCGGGATTCGTGGCTTATTTTGCCAACACCTTTTTGATGCTGCGCGGTGCTCGTGTACGTCAGGTTTTGGCGGTCACCTGCGTTGAGGGGGCCTTGGTGTTTGGCACCATGGCTTTTATTCCGACCCATTTGCACCAACAGTTCGACATGAGCGTGGTGTTTGCGGGTTCAGCCATGATGCTGTTTGGCGTGGGTGGTTTGCTCTACAGTCAATTGGCCCGCCGTTGGCTGGCATGGTTGGGTGGTGAGAGGGGGCTGGTCAAGCTGGGTGCCGCATGCATTGTGCTGGGGCTGTTGACCTTGGCTTGGGCACACGAGCCCGTCATGGGCATGTTGGCCTGCTTGGTTGCAGGGTTTGGCTTTTACATGCTGCATAACACCTTGCAGGTGCAAGCCACGCAAATGGCCCCTGCCGCCCGAGGCACCGCCGTCACCCTGTTCGCCTGCTCTTTGTTTTTTGGCCAATCCACCGGCGTGCTCCTCATGGCGCAGATGGTGGACTGGGATTGGCTGCCTTATGCCTTCAGCTGCGCAGCAATGGGGGTGGCGGTGCTGGGCTTTGTGGTGAACCGACTGGTGGGGCGGCACTGATGCCGCTGTAGGTTTCAGCGCGCCAGTTTGGGCGCCGACTGCAGCAATTGACCCACTTCTGCTTTCCAGAATCGCGAATTGCCGGTGGTGCCGTGTCCCAAAGTGTCGGGGCTGCCTGGAATGATCAAGGCTTTGGAATTTTTGATGCGGGGCAAAGCTTTTTCCAAAATGCCCAGCTCGGGTGGGTTGCGTTCATCATCGGCCGAATTGATCACCAGCACTGTGGCTTTGATGCGCTCCAAACCAGAAGAAGGGTCATAGTCTTTGGACGACTCCCACTGGTAAAGGTGGTCGTTGGCATCACCTGCCAACGGTGGCGTCAGGCGCTGCTTGAGCAAAGCGTCACCCCTGTCGCTGGTGGCAGCAATTTTTTGCAAACCCTGGTTGCCGCCATTGGTGGCCGTTGCATAAAAAACCGAAGCGAACTGCCAGCTTGGTGGCTGCTCTTTGTAGTTGCCGCCCATCCAAAGCGGGTCTTTGCGAATGGATTCAGTCAGCATGCGGCGCAGCATCCAGTTGCGGCCTGACATGGCCGAAGGCAGCGAGGCCATGGGAACCGCGATGTCCAACATGTCGGGGTATTTGACGGCCCACATCCAGGTTTGCATGCCCCCCATGGAGTTGCCCAAGACCAAACGCAAATGTCGGATGCCCAAGTGTTCCGTGACCAAACGGTGCTGGGCTGAGACCATGTCGTCGTAGTTGTAGGCCGGAAACTTGGCCCGCAGCCCGTCTGAGGGTTTGGTGGATTTGCCGGTGCCAATGGCGTCGGGCAAGATCACAAAGTAGCGTTTGGCGTCCAGAATTTGGCCTGACCCAAAAAGTTCTCCACCAAAATTGGCCCCCAACATGCCCACGCCTGAGCCGGTGGTGCCATGCAATATGAGCACGGCTTCATTTTTGGGGTCGCCCAAGGTGGTGTAGTTCAGACGCAGTTCAGGCAAGATTTCGCCCGTGTGGAATTTGAAGTCATTGACGATCCAGCTGCCGTGTTGGGGGGCTTCTTGTGCTTGCAAGTTTCCGAACAAGCTGAGCCATAAGCAGCACAGACTGGCCCAAAGGGGTAGACGATTTTTCATGGTTTGTCTCCAAAGTGAAGGAGACAATTTAGGACATCTCATGAGCCCAAGCTGACGCCAGCGTGTCATCCATTCGCTCAATCGGCGGCTTTTGCGGCGATAAGATCGACAGATCGATGTTCGAGATGACCCCATGACAGACCGTTACGCCGTGATTGGCAACCCCATTGAGCAGAGCAAGTCGCCGCTCATTCACACTGCTTTTGCCCAAGTGACCGGGCAGGACATTGCATACACCAAGCTGCTCGCCCCTTTGGGCGGTTTTGCGGCGGCGGTGGACGTATTTCGTGCATCGGGCGGTCGGGGCATGAACGTCACCGCGCCTTTCAAGCTCGATGCGTTTGCTTACGCCACCGATTTGGCGCTCAGCGCGCAGATGGCTGGGGCCGTGAACGCGATGAAGTTCGAGGGCGACCGGGTGCTTGGTGAAAACTTCGATGGTGTGGGTTTGGTGCGCGATGTGGTGCACAACTTGGCTTTTCCAGTCCAAGGCAAAAGGGTGTTGATTTTGGGGGCGGGTGGTGCCACCCGTGGTGCTTTGCTGCCGCTGTTGGCCGAACAACCTGCAGAGTTGGTGATCGTCAACCGCACGGTGGCCAAGGCGCAAGAGTTGGCGGCTTTGGCGCACCAGCACCAAAGTGGTCAGGTGCCGGTGACGGGTTTGGGTTATGAAGCGGTGCAAGGACAGTTTGATGTGGTGCTCAATGCCAGCTCGTCCAGCCTCGGCGCCGAGCTGCCCCCCCTGCACCCGGAGGTGTTTGCCCCGGGCTGCCTGGCGTACGACCTGACTTACGGCAAAGGCCTCACACCTTTTTTGAAGCTGGCGCAGCAAGCGGGCGTGACGCGTCTGGCCGACGGCGTGGGCATGCTTGCCGAACAAGCGGCCGAGGCCTTTGCTTGGTGGCGTGGGGTTCGGCCCTATACGGCGGCGGTGATTGCCACACTGACCGTGCCCTTGGTCTGAGTCCGCTCAATCCTGGCTTTAAAAAAAGGCGAACGGCCCTCTATACTCGCCAAATGAACCAACTGGTACATCCTGACGCCCACGCCCTAGTTGAAGCCCCAGTGGGCAAGGAAACTGGCCGCACCAATGACCCGGCCCGCACCATGGCAGAGATCTTGGCGGTGGCCACCCACGAGTTTGCCGACAAGGGTTTGACCGGCGCTCGCATCGATGCGATCGCCGCGGCCACGCGCACCAGCAAGCGCATGATCTATTACTACTTCGGCAGCAAGGACGGCCTCTACCTGGCCGTGCTCGAAGAAGCCTACCGCCGCATGCGCGCCATCGAGTCTGACCTGCATTTGGACGACTTGGCCCCCTTGGAGGCCTTGAAACGCTTGGTGGAGTTCACTTACGACCACCACCGTGACAACGAAGACTTCATTCGCTTGGTGATGAACGAGAACATCCAGCGCGGCGATTATTTGCGGCAAAGCCAGAGCATTCAGCAGCTCAACACCCAAGCCATTGACTCCGTGCGAGACGTCTATGACCGGGGTGTGGCCCAAGGGGTTTTCAGGGCCGGGCTGGACCCGGTGGACATCCATTCTGCGATTTCGGCCTTCACCTTTTTCAACGTGTCCAACCGCCACACGTTTGGCTTGATCTTTCAAGACCGTCAAAGCGAGGACAAAGCCAACACCCTCAAGCGCGAGCATGTGGTGGACTTGATCTTGCGCTTCGTCAGCCATTCCATTTCGGCATAACTGATAGGGTTTGGAAACTTTCCCAATGAGGGTTTCTACTATGATCAAAAAACTAACCAGTTCGTACATTATGGGCTGTGTTTATCTGGAGCAAGCATGATCAAGAAAATCATTGAGGGGTACTGCCACATCCTCAATCTGTTGACCGCAGCCGCTTTGGCCGTCATGGTCGTGCTGGTGTTCGGCAACGTGGTCATGCGCTACGGTTTCAATTCGGGCATCACCATGTCAGAAGAGCTGTCGCGCTGGTTGTTCGTCTGGTTGACCTTCTTGGGGGCCATCGTGGCCATGAAAGACGGCGCGCATCTGGGTTCGGACACGCTGGTTTCGCGGCTGCCTTTGGATGGCAAAAAGCTGTTCATGTTCATTGGCCATGCCTTGATGCTGTTTGTGTGCTGGTTGCTTTTTAAAGGTTCTTACGAACAAGCGGTCATCAATTTGGAAACGACCAGCGCCGTCATGGAGGCCTCCATGGCCATTTTTTATGGCTGCGGCATGGTGGCTGCGGTCTCGATCGCGGTGATTTTGCTCAACAAGCTGTGGCGTTTGGCGACGGGTGATTTGTCAGAAAACGAATTGGTCGGTGTACGCGAGTCGGAAGAAGAGCCGATCGATGTACCTGCCCCTTTGAAATAAGAAAAAGAAAAACCATGACCATCGCCGTTTTCCTGGGTTCTTTGCTCGCCGCCATGGCGCTGGGCATCCCGATCGCGTTTTCTTTGTTGTTGTGTGGTGTCGCCCTGATGTGGCACATGGACATGTTCGATGCGCAGATCCTGGCGCAAAACCTGATCGAAGGCTCCAACAGCTTCCCCTTGCTGGCCGTGCCGTTTTTCATGCTGGCCGGTGAAATCATGAACACTGGGGGCTTGTCCCGCCGCATCGTCGATTTCGCGATGGCTTTGGTGGGACACATCCGGGGTGGTTTGGGTTATGTGACCATCGTGGCCGCTTGCCTGTTGTCAGCCTTGTCGGGTTCTGCCGTGGCCGATGCCGCGGCTTTGACCGCCTTGCTTTTGCCCATGATGGTCAAAGCAGGCCATGACAAAGCGCGCAGCGCAGGTTTGATTGCCGCTTGTGGTGTGATCGGGCCGATCATTCCCCCATCGATTGGGTTTGTGATTTTTGGTGTGGCCGCCAACGTGTCGATCAGCAAATTGTTTCTGGCCGGTATTTTTCCGGGCATCGTGCTCAGCGCGGGCTTGTGGATCACTTGGGGGTGGTTGACGCGTAAAGAGCAATTGACACCTCCCCCGCGCCAACCTTGGTCGGAGATTTTGGCTGCGCTGCGCCGCGCCACATGGGCCTTGATGCTGCCCGTGATCATTTTGGTGGGCTTGCGCATGGGCGTGTTCACACCCACCGAGGCCGCTGTGGTGGCTGCCGTTTACGCGCTGTTTGTGGCCGGTGTGATTTACCGTGAATTGAGCTGGAAACAACTGTTTGGTGTGTTTCAAGCGGCCGCCAAGACCACCTCGGTGGTGATGTTTTTGGTGGCTGCAGCAATGGTGTCGGCTTGGTTGATCACGGTGGCCAATTTGCCGCAACAGGTCATCTCTTTGCTGGAGCCGTTGTTGAGCAGTCCCACTTTGTTGATGTTCGCCATCATGATTTTGTGCATGATTGTGGGCACGGCCATGGACATGACACCGACCATCTTGATCTTGACACCCGTGCTCATGCCGCTGGTGACTGCTGCAGGCATTGACCCGGTTTATTTCGGCGTCATGTTCATCATCAACAATTCCATCGGTTTGGTCACGCCCCCGGTGGGCACGGTACTGAACGTGGTGGCAGGTGTGGGCCGGATGCGCATGGACGATGTGACCCGTGGCGTCATGCCGTTCATGGCTGTACAGTTTGTGGTGATGTTCCTGATGGTCCTTTTCCCGCAAATTGTGATGGTGCCGGCCCGCTGGTTCTATTGATTTTGGGTCTTGTTGTCTGACCGGGTACGCCAGACAACAAGCCGCCTCATGGCAAGCGTACGACCTTTTTTATTTTTGGAGACAACCCATGAAACGTGTGTTCATCAAGTCCTTGATCGCTGCAGTCGCCTTGGCCGCTGTGGGTGTGGCTTCGGCCCAAGACAAAACCATCAAGTTCGCCAACCAAAATGCGGCGGGCCATCCCATCATTTTGGGCATGGAAAAGTTCAAAGAGATCGTCGAGAAGAACTCCGGCGGCAAGATCAAGGTCAATGTGTTCCCAGGCGGTGCCCTGGGCAGTGACCAAGCCAACGTGTCGGCCATTCAAGGTGGCTCGCTCGAAATGGCGTCCATGAACTCCGGCATCTTTGCCGCACAGGTCAAAGAGTTCGCCATTTTTGACTTCCCCTTCATGTTCGCGACCGGTAAAGAAGCCGATGCCGTGGTGGACGGTCCGTTTGGCAAGAAGCTGCACGCCAAGCTCGAAGACAAGGGCCTGATCGGTCTGGGTTACTACGAACTGGGCTTTCGCAACATCACCAACAGCAAGCGCCCGATCAACAAAGTGGAAGACCTGGAAGGCCTGAAGCTGCGCGTGATCCCCAACCCGATCAACGTGGACTGGGTCAAGGCTTTGGGTGCCAACCCCACACCCCTGCCATTCCCTGAGTTGTACGCTGCCCTGGACCAAAAAGCCGTGGACGGCCAGGAAAACCCTGTGGCCACCATCAACGGTGCCAAGCTGTATGAAGTGCAAAAAAACCTGGCTTTGACCGGTCACCAATACAACCCTCAGTCGGTCATCATCAGCAAGAAGTTCTGGGAAAAGCTGTCAGCCGCGGAGAAAAAAATCGTGGGTGACGCCGTGACCGAGTCGGCCAAATTCCAGCGCGAGAAAGCCCGTTCATTGGAAGCCAGCATTCTGGACAACTTGAAGAAAAACGGCATGCAAGTGACCCAGTTGCCAGAAGCCGAAATGGCCAAGCTGCGCGACAAGATGCGCCCTGTGACCGCCAAGTACGGCGTGACCGTCGGCCAGGACCTGGTCAAGGAACTGCAAGGTGAAATCGAGAAGGTGCGCACTGCAGCCGCAGCGCCAGCCAAGAAGTCCGGCAAGTAATTGCCCATTTGTGAGGCTTCGCCGCGTGTGCGGCGAGGCCTCTTTCATTGATCCAAAGGAATTGTCATGAAAGTCTTGATGTTGCACGGCGTGAATCACAACATGTTTGGCAAACGCGACCCCCAGCAATACGGCACCATCACCCTCGATGAGATCAATGCCAGCCTGCACCAATTGGGCCAAGAGTTGGGCGCTGAAGTCGCGTGCTACCAGACTAACCATGAAGGTGACATGTGTGAACGCATTCACCAAGCCTACTTCGACAAGGTCGATGCGGTGTTGATCAATGCCGGTGCGTGGACCCATTACAGCTACGCCATCCGTGACGCCTTGGCGGTGCTCACTTGCCCTGTGGTGGAGTTGCACATGTCCAACATCCACGCGCGCGAAGAATTCCGTCACAAATCGGTGTTTGCCGAAATCGTCAAAGGCCAGATCTGCGGCTTTGGTGCTGACAGTTATTTGCTGGCGCTGCGCGCAGGTGTGTCTGCAGCCCAAGCGGCTTGACCAGCGTTTTTTGATTCCCTGCACATGATCAACGGCAACACAGAAATCATCGCCCACATCGGCTACCCGACACACACCTTCAAGTCGCCGATGATTTACAACCCGTACTTCGAAGAAGCGGGTATCAATGCGGTGGTGGTGCCCATGGGTTGCAAACCCGAAAACTACCCCCCATTTCTCAAGTCGGTTTTTACCCTTGAGAACATTCGCGGCGCATTGATCACCATGCCGCACAAGGTGACGACCGTCGGCTTACTCGACGAAGTCACCGCCACGGTGCGTGTGGCCGGTGCTTGCAACGCGGTCAAGCGTCTGCCCAATGGCCGCTTGGTGGGCGACATGTTTGACGGTGCTGGTTTTGTGCGCGGCGTGCAGCGCAAAGGCTTTGACCTCACGGGCAAGCGCGTGTTGGTGGTGGGCACGGGCGGCGTGGGTTGCGCCATAGCTGCCTCTTTGGCCGGCGCGGGTATCGCTGCCATCAGCTTGTTCGACGTGAACGTTGCCAGCTGCGATGCCTTGGCGTTGCGCCTGAAAGACAACCACCCCCAGATTGAAGTGCGCACGGGATCGAACGATCCGGCTGATCACGACCTGGTGGTCAATGCCACACCCATGGGCATGAGCGAAAGTGACCCCTTGCCCCTGGATGTTTCACGCTTGTCGCCCCATACTTTCGTGGGTGAAGTGGTCATGCGCACGGAGATGACGGCTTTTTTGGCCGCTGCGCAGGCGCGTGGCTGCCGCACGCAGGTGGGTACAGACATGCTGTACGAGCAAATTCCGGCCTATCTGGAATACTTCGGATTGCCCACCACCACCGCTGATGTCTTGCGCCAACTGGCCAAGCTCGGTGATTGATTCGGTTTACCCAGGAGCCCCGATGACCCTGAACCCCATTGACCGTGAAGCCGTTCCAGAGATGCCCAACCGCTTGGGCATCGCTGGCATCGAATTCATCGAATACGCCACCAGCCGCCCTCAAGCATTGGGGCAAGTGCTGGAAAACATGGGCTTTCGCCCGGTGGCCCGTCACCGTTCGCGTGAAGTCACGCTGTACCGCCAAGGCGACATGAACTTGGTGGTGAACGCCAGCCCGGATGACGCCCGCGTCAGCGGTACCGTCGATGGCCAGCCGGTGATCTCGGCCGTGGCATTTCGGGTGCAAGACGCTTTGAAGGCGCACAGCCGCTGTTTGGATTTGGGCGCTTGGAGCGTGGGCAGCCACGCGCAGGCCATGGAGCTGCACATTCCCGCCATCCATGGGCCGGGGGGCAGCCGCTTTTACTTTGTCGACCGCTGGCAAGAGTTTTCGATCTACGACATCGACTTCAAACCCATCCCCACGGTGGACCCCAACCCTCCGGCGTTGGCAGGCATGAGTTACTTCGGCGTGGTGCAGTACATCGGTGCAGCCCGCAGCGCCGACTGGCAGACCTATTACGAACACATGTTTGATTTCAGCGCCATTCCTGACGAAGAGCGCTTTGGCATCTTGCCCAAAGGCAAGCTCATGAAAAGCCCGTGCGGCAGCTTCTTGTGGCAATTGATTGAGCCCGAACCTTGGATGGATGCCGACGACAGCCCCGAGTGCCTGCAGCGCATTGGTTTTGGTGTCCCCCATGTGGCCGAGGCTGTGACGGCACTCAAGGCCAGAGGGGTCGAGTTTGTAGAGTCCACCCGCTTGCATCCCGAAGACCGGGGCGCATTGACCCGAGCCACCTTGGGCTCGGTCGCGTTTGAACTTGTCCACCAGTGAGCACTTCTATGAACTTGCTCGACGGTTACGGCATGGACACCATCACCATGGCGGGCACCCTGGAGGCCAAGCTGGCCGCCATGAAAGGGGCTGGTTTTTCTCAGGTGATGCTGATGGCCCGCGATTTGGTGACGCACCCTGGTGGCGTGAAAGCCGCGGTCGAGGCCGTGCGTCAAAGCGGCATGCGGCCCACCGGGTTTCAGGTGCTGCGCGACTTTGAAGGTCTGTCGGGCCATCTGCACAGCTACAAATTGGACATCGCCAAAGCCATGCTGGAGATGTGCGCGGCCACCGGCAGCAAAGTCTTGTTGGCGTGTTCGTCCACCTCGCGCCACGCCACGCAAGACCTGGACGCCATTGCTGCTGACTTGAAAAAACTGGCGATGCTGGCCGTGCCCTTGGGCATCAAGGTCGCTTACGAGGCCTTGTCTTGGGGTCGCACCGTCAATGAATTCACCACCAGTTGGGATGTGGTCTGCCGCGCCGATTGCCCCAATTTAGGGGTTGGCATCGATTCGTTTCACATCTTCGCGTCCAAAACCTCTTTGGATGCCATCGAAGAACTGGACCCCGCCAAAATATTTTTGGTGCAACTGTCCGACTTCATGTGGCAAGAAACGCCCACGTTTGAAGAACGGATGACCACAGCACGCACCTTCCGTGTGTTCCCGGGGGAGGGCGTGCACAGCGAGCAGCTGGCCGACTTGGTGTTGCGCCTGGACCGCATCGGTTACCGGGGCGATTACAGCTTTGAGGTGTTCAACGACGACTACCAGCAACTGCCGCTGGAAACCGTGGCCGAGCGTGCCCGCAAGAGTGCAGTCTGGCTGCACCAAGATGTGCTGCACAAGTCGGCTCCGCTGCCTGCGTGGACCCGTCAACGGGCCTGAGACACAAGCAGCGGCAGCGGGTGTTGGCCCTAGCTCTGATGGCCTTGAGGTATACACCTTCAGGTGTATCTGTTTTGTCCATCCGATCAATGTTAAAAGGTTCGCGATTCGATCAACATCGGACAGAGGCGTTGGATTTGTAAGCCAACGCCCTTTTATCAACCGATGAATTGGACCGATCATGACTTACCCCATCGTCGACAGTGCTCGGCAAAATCGAATTTTGGCGGGTATCCCCTTAAGTCATTACGCGCGATTGTCTGAGCACCTCAAACCCGTTATTTTGGCGGCGGGTCAAGTGATCTGTGAGCCGGGCGAATCGCTCGAATTTGTTTACTTTCCGACCACCTGCACCACTTCTTTGCTGTCTCAAACAGCAGAGGGTGACAGTTCTGAACTCGCCATGACCGGGCGTGATGGTCTGGTGGGTGTGTCGCTGGTATTGGGCAGCCATTCGGCCAATCACCGGGTGGTGGTTCAATGTGCCGGAATAGCCTACAGAATGCCCGCTGGAGTTTTCCAATCTGAGCTGACGCGATGCCGCGAGCTGCAACAACTGGCGCTTTGCCACGTTCAAGCCTTGATCACCCAAATGTCGCAGAGCATTGTGTGCATTGGCCACCACTCGGTGCGTGAGCGACTTTGCTACTGGCTGTTGTTCAACCAAGGTGCGGTGGGCAGTGACCATTTGAAGGTGACCCACGAAACCATTGCGAACATGCTCGGCGTGCGCCGCGAATCTATTACCCAAGCTTTGGGGAAATTGCAATCGGCCGGTTTGGTCTCCAGCGGCCGCGGTCAAATTCAGGTCTTGGACCGAGAGGGGCTGACCGATGCCGTGTGCGAGTGTTATTCCTTGGTGTTGGATGAAACCGAGCGCCTGTATGAGCGTGTGAAACTGCCGTCGCAGCGCCATGTGGCGATGGACGATGCCCAAGACACATTTGAAGAGCCCGCTTCTCTGAACAAGTACCAAGACGCCTACGATTTCGCCCCCGTTGGCTTTGTCAGTCTGGACTTGGAGGGCCGGGTACTCCAAACCAATTTGTCGGGGGCCATCATGTTGGGTATTCAGCGTTCACAACGCAGCAACAGCCCGATGACCGATTTCATTCGGCCTGCTGACCAGGCCCTGTTTGTGGCGTTTCACCGCGAAGTTCTGAGTGGCAAATGCCGACGTCATTGTGAGCTGACACTGAGCCCCACCGGTCATCGGCCTGAAATGGTGGTGCGAATCGATGCCACTTTGGACGAGCAGGGGGACGAATGCCGCTTGGTGATGATCGATGTGACCGAAGACAATCAGAAGGTCGAACAGCAGCGCGACAGTGAACGGCAGCATCAGGAAATTTTGGCCCGCCAAACACTGGCGCTGTGGTTCAAGGACCAAGACGGCCGCTTGATTTCGGCCAGTGCCTCCTTGCTGACCGATTGGGACCAATTCTTGGCGGATGCAGTGAAGGACAAACCGGCCTCAACAGGTCTTCCCTCAACATACCTGCCGCAAAGCGTGATGTTTCCTGCCACTGCGCTGTTCCCCATCTAAGACATCAACACAGCGGGCCTGCGGGCTCAAGTGCTGTATTTGTATCTTGATGGTTACATCTGACGCCTTCGGATCAAGGAAAATCAACGGCATTGTTTTTACCAAAAGTTGATCATGAACATGCACCTGGTGCAACGCTGGCTGCGATGGGTGATGTGGGGTCTGCTGGGCCTGTTGGTGTTTTGGCTGATCAGCTGGGCTGCTGTCCCGTGCTGGGTTCAGTGGCAAGTTGAAAAGCAAGCCTCGCAGGCCCTAGGCCGTGTGGTCAAAATCGATGAAGTGGCGTTTCTGCCTTGGTCGATGGTCTTGACCTTGCGGGGCCTGCATTTGGCCAAGGCTGGCCCGGCAGTAGAGCCGTTTGAAGCCCAGCTGAGTGTGGACGAGGTGGAGATCAACGCGTCTGTGCAATCGCTTTTCTTTTGGGCACCCGTGGCCGATGCGATTGTGGTGCGCAACCCCGTTTTGCAGTTGTCGCACCATGGCCAAGGGCGTTTTGATGTCGATGACGTGCTGGCGCAGATCTCGTCGGCAAGCGCACAGGGCACCGGCATGCCACGCATGTCTTTGTTTAATATTTCGGTGGTGGGCGGTGCCCTCCGTTTTCTAAACGAGCCTTTGTCGGTCACCCACAGCCTGACCGATCTGCGCTTGGACATGCCATTTTTGAGCAATATCGGTGGCAAGCGTGAGGTCGCCACCCACCCCAGATTGGCCTTCAAACTCAACGGTTCGACCTTTGATACCGATGCCCAAACCACCCCGTTTGCCGCCGACCGAAATACCCATGCACGTTTCCAAGTCAAAGGCATCGACGTCACCCCTTACTTGCCATACTGGCCGGCAGCGTGGCCTGTTCAACTGTCCAAAGGACAGCTTGACATGGACTTGGCCCTGGATTTCCGGCAGCAAGACAAGCCCGAGGTGTTGATCACTGGCCATGTCGCTGTGCGGGATATGCTGCTCAAGGAGCGGTCCCAACCCCAAGATTTGCCCTTGTTGAGTTGGTCATCGCTGGATTTGAAATTGGCGTCTTGGCGACCCTTGGATGGCGTGCTGAATGTGGCGGCACTGAGTCTGGATCAACCGGTGCTTCATGTGCGGCGCGACGCGGCGGGTGTGTTGAATATGGCCCGTTTGCAAAATTTCTTGTCGACCACAGAGTCTGCCCAAAGCAAGCCCGCAAAGCCGGGTGCCTTGTTGGCGTTGGACCATTTTGAGATAGCGGGTGGACAGCTGAACTGGCAAGACGCTGCCACGAATCAGCCTGTGAATTTGTCGCTGACCCATTTGGATTTTCAAGCCCAAGGACTGAGCTGGCCAAGCCGGCAAGTGGCCACCTTGGCGGGTAAAGCCAAGTTGGCTGGCGACAGTTTGTCTTGGTCAGGTACAAGCGATCTGACGAGTGCCAAGGTGCTTTTGAAATCGCAAGAGGTGGCACTGAAAACTGCTGCACCTTACTGGGCTGAACTGTTCCGCCCTGCGTTGAATGGGAAATTGACCGCCGATGTGAACATCGATTGGCGTTCTGCCGTGGGCACCACCCCCTCCAGTTTGATCCTGAAATCCACACACATTCGTGTCTCCGATGGAGCCCTTGGGGTGACCGACCCACCCGATTTGGCGTGGTCTGAATTGGCCTTGGATCAGCTTGAGGTGGATGTGTTCCAGCAAAAAGCCAGTGCGGGTCGTGTGGGTTTAAATAGGCCGCTGGTCAACCTGACGCGCAACGCCAAAGGGCGCTGGATGGTTGAGGACTGGCGGGTGCCGGGCAAACCCACAGCCTCACCTGGGCCTGCTTCAGATGCGTGGCGATTGGACCTGGGTTCTTTGCAGATCAAGGACGGCGCGCTGACCCTGGATGACCGTGGGGTGACTGGGGGTGCGTCGTTCCATGTTCGCCACCTGAACTTGCGCACAGGGTCTTGGCAGCCTCTGCTGTCATCTCCTCAATTGACCCCAATCCAGTTGGATTTCAGCACAGGAACGGCTCAAGGAGAAACCGGCAAGTTGGCCTTTGATGGGGCTTTCCGTTGGCCAGCGCCTGGCTCGGTGACAAGTCATGACGCTGCGTTGATGGTCAAAGGGCAGTTGAAGTTGACCCGTTTTCCTTTGCACCGATTGAAGGCTTATGGGGCCGACCATGTCAACTTTGACCTCCGGCGGACCGAAGTGGGCTATGACGGCAACATGGACCTGACATGGCCAGCCCAAGGCTTGGGCTTGGATGCGCAGGGTCAGTTGACGGTGGAAAACTTGCGGGTATTCGATGCGGCACAGGGGCAAGCCTTGGTGGACATTCAAGCCTTGAATTTGAATGGTTTGAGCCTGTCCGCACGCGCGGGTGCATTGCGGCAAGTGAAAGTGTCAGACATCGCTTTGCAAGATTTTTTTGCGCGTTTGGCCATTGATGCGCAAGGCCACCTCAACTTGCAAAGCATGCTCAAAACCCATCCGCCCCAACAACAGGTGGCCAACGATCCCTCGGCTGCTGACGTGTCTCCTTTGATCGAGTTGGGGCCGATTGCGCTGGTCAATGGGCGTGTCGCGTTTTCGGACAGTTTCATTCGCCCCCGGTACTCGGCCGACATCACCGATTTGTCGGGCAGTTTGGGGGCTTTGTCGAACCGGTCGAGTGGTGCTTTGGCTGACATCAGTATGCTGGGCAAGGTGGCAGGCTCTGGCAGTTTGGAGGTCACCGGACGCATCAACCCGCTCACGCGCCCAGTGGGTTTGGATGTGCGCGGCAAAGTCAGTGATCTGGAGTTGCCGCAACTGTCACCCTACAGCAGCAAATACGCGGGCTATGGCATTGAGCGTGGCAAGTTGTCGGCCGAAGTCCATTACCGCATTGGTGCCGAAGGCCAATTGAAAGCCGACCACCAACTCACGCTCAAGCAGCTGCGTTTTGGCGAACGCTCGGACCGCGCAGATGCCCCCAATTTGCCTGTGAAGTTGGCAGTGGCCTTGTTGGCCGATCGCCATGGTGTGATCGACCTCAATTTGCCCATCAGCGGCTCCATCAACGATCCCGACTTCCGGGTGGGGCCCCTTGTCTGGCGCATGGTCTTGAGCCTGATCGGCAAAGCTGTTTTGTCTCCCTTTAGTTTGCTTTCGGGGGCTTTTGCAAGTGAAGACCAGTTGCAGCAAATTGATTTCGCGCTCGGGCAATCCGATGTGGATGCCGCAGCACGCCAGAAGCTTGAAGCGGTGGCCAAGTTGGTGATTGAAAAACCGGTCGTGCGCTTGACGGTGGTCGGTCAGGCGGATTTGGACGCTGAACGGGTCGCTTGGCGACAAGTCAAGCTGCGGGAGATGGTCGACGCTGAAAAAAGCCGACGACCGCTTGGCGAATCCAAAAACGCAAGCCCAGTCTCGGCGGTCAGCCAGGATGACTATGCGGCCCTCTTGCAAGCCGTTTACCGCCGTTCGCCTGTACCGAAGCCACGCAATGCGCTGGGGCTGGTCAAGGCCTTGCCTGCGGCTGACATGGAGGCCTTGTTGCTGGCGGGTATTGCGGTGGAGGAGGCTGATATGCGAGATTTAGCGGAGGCTCGGGCAGAAAAAGTCAGGGCGGCATTGCTGGCTTTGAACGTGCCGGCTGGACAGATCTTCCTCGGTTCGCCTGCCACGTCAAGTACAGCGAGCGCAGGCCCATTTGTGCCCAAAGCGCTCTTGGTGGTGTCGACCGACTGAGCCCTTTTGAGCGTGTGTGTTCTAGGCGCTTTGAGGCTAAAAGGGAAGGGTAGAGGCCGGGTAGAAGTCGGTGAACTGGGGGGTAAAGGCAGGTTAGAGAGGCTAAGATACGGTCCATGAAAAACCGTCAATTGGCTTCCATTTCCGTCAGCGCCATCGGCCTGGGCTGCATGAACCTCAGCCACGCTTATGGTGCGCCTGTCTCGGCCGAACAAGCCGAACGCGTGCTGCTCACCGCCTTGGACCAGGGCGTCACTTTTTTCGACACGGCTGCTTTGTATGGCTTTGGTGCCAACGAAACCTTGGTGGGCAAAGTCCTCAAGCCCCACCGCAGTCGGTTCACCCTGGCCAGCAAATGCGGCATGCAAGGCGTGGAACAAAACGACGGCACCAAAGTGCGCGTGATCGATGGCCGCCCAGAGACCCTCAAAAAGACCTGTGAAGACGCACTGCGTCGCCTGCAGACCGATGTGATTGACCTGTATTACCTGCACCGTTGGGACAAAAAAGTACCCATCGAAGACAGCGTCGGGGCATTGAGCGACCTGGTGCGCGAAGGCAAGATCCAAACCATTGGTTTGTCAGAGGTGTCGGCCAGCACGCTGCGCAAAGCCCATGCGGTCCACCCGATCGCCGCGGTGCAAACCGAATATTCCT
Source organism: Limnohabitans sp. 15K (assembly GCF_002778285.1). Lineage (GTDB taxonomy): Bacteria > Pseudomonadota > Gammaproteobacteria > Burkholderiales > Burkholderiaceae_C > Limnohabitans_A. The sequence goes on along the minus strand of NZ_NESM01000001.1, from coordinate 495,381 downwards.
TGTGGACGCGCAACCCCGAGATCGCCGTGTTGCAAGCCTGTCGCGAATTGGGTGCGGCCTTTGTGGCTTTCAGTCCTGTGGCGAGAGGGTTTTTGTGTGGCGCGACTTTGGACATCGCGGGGTTCGACGCCAAAGACATTCGCCGTAACATGCCGCGCTTTACCCCAGAGAATTACGCGGCCAACCTGAAACTCCTGCCCGCCTACCATGCGCTCGCAAAAGAGGCCGGTTGCAGCCCCTCTCAGTTGGCGCTGGCTTGGTTGCTGCACAAGGGCGATGACATCATCCCCATTCCAGGCACCACCTCGGTGAACCATCTTTTGGATGATTTGGCGTCGGTGGACGTGAAGTTGGACGCGGGTCTCATGGCGCGCTTGGAAGCCCTGATCAACCAGAACACCGTGGCAGGCGACCGCTACAACGCACAGGCCAACAGCGAAGTCGATACGGAGACCTTCGCCTGAGGACCTTTCCCCCTGTAGGAGCGACGCCCCCGTCGCGATCTGCTTCTCAGAGGCAGACCGAGACTCAGGCTTCAGTCATCACGCATCAGGTTGTGCCATGGGCGCTGCCTGCTTGAAGGCATCCAGCTCGCCACATGCTTGATCGATGGCGCTGATGAGCGGCCAGCGGGCCATGTCCACGTTGAAGCGACGGGCGCTTTCAACTTGGGGGATCAAATACACATCGGCCAGTGTGGGCGTGTCGCCAAAGCTGAAACGCCCGCGCGTGGTGTTTGCAGCCAACAGGGCTTCATAGGCGTCAAACCCGTCGCTGATCCAGTTGCCGCACCAGGCGTTGACCGCGGCTTCGTCGGCCCCAAACTGCTTGCGCAGGGTTTGCAAAATGCGTCGGTTGTTGAGGGGGTGAATGTCACAGCCCACCATGGCCGCTAAGGCCCGCACATGGGCTCGAGCCTCTGCACCTTGGGGCAGCAGGGCGGGTGTGGGGTGTTTTTCTTCCAGCCACTCGATGATGGCGGGTGACTGGATCATCACCTGATCGCCGGTGTCCAGCGCAGGCACCAAGCCTTGGGGGTTGATGGCCTTGAACGCCTCTTTTTGCTGCTCATCGACCCTCAGATCCACCGCCACATAGTCGGTGGCAATGCCTTTGAGGTTGAGTGCAATGCGCAAGCGGTGCGAGGTGCCGCTTCGGAAAAAACTGTAAAGCTTCATGGGTTTACTCCGCTGCGCCGATGGTCAAGGCGAGCTCGGCCACACCTTCCACGCGACCGGTGATCTTGTCACCAGGCACCACGGCGCCCACACCTTCAGGTGTGCCGGTGTAAATCAGGTCGCCCGGTTGCAGGTGGTAGTAAGTGGACAGGTCGGCGATGATTTCGCGGATGTTCCAGATCAGCTTGTCCACGTCAGACGACTGTTTGGTGGTGCCGTTGACTTCCAACGCAATCGTGCCGTTCTCGATCACCACGCCGGGCATGGGCACGATCTCGGTGCAGACCGAGCCTTGCTCGATGTCTTTGCCCGTGTCCCAAGGGCGGCCTTTGTCGCGGGCCACCAGTTGCAGGTCGCGGCGGGTCATGTCCAGGCCTGCGCCATAACCGTAGACCAGCTCATGCGCGTTGGCTTCGCTCACGCGAAAACCGGCTTTGCCAATGGCCAGCACCAGCTCCATCTCGAAGTGGTAGTTGTTGGTGCGAGGTGGGTAAGCCACTGTTGCGCCGCTTTCCACCAGGGTCTGGGGCGACTTGGTGAAATAAAAGGCCTGTTCGACGCTCTTGTCGACGGGGCGGCCCATTTCAACGGCATGTGCATGGTAATTGCGGCCGACACAAAAAATGCGGTTGACGGGGAAGCGTTCCTTTTGGCCACGGATAGCCAAGGACTGGACGGCAGGGGGGGTGAACAGGTAAGAGGTCATGGAGTTTGCAGTGGTGATGGTGTGGGGGCGGAGTAAAAATCAGCCGCGATTCTCGTACACACCCAGCTTGCGGTGCAGGGGTGATTCGTCGGCGATGAAGATGAAGGCAGGTTTGTCCGTCTGAAGGTTCTTAAGTGTCACGGCCTCATAACCAGGGGCGCAGCAGGTGTCGGCTTCGACCATTTGGAAAGTCTTGTCCACGATGTGGGCTTCGACCTGGCCTTCGATGACATGGAACACCTGGGCGGGAGAGCGCGCGGGCATGCGCAGGCTCTGGCCAGGGCGCAGCATCAGCGCGTAAAAACCCAAGATGTTTTCAGCATCACCACCGGTTTCGGGGTTGGTGTAGGTCACTTGCACCTGCTCCAAACCGGCATCGTCAGAGGCCAGGGATTCGAGCGCGGCCTTGGCGTCTTTCCAGGCGTAGCGCAGCATGGGGTAGGCCTTCTTGCTGCGCTCAAACACATGCGATGGCACCACACCGCCACGGGCGTATTGCTTGTCGCCTTGGCCGGGCACCACGGTCTGGCGGTCGCCGTTGATGTGGTAGCTCGCCTCCATGTAATAAACCAAGGGCAGGTCCAGCACATCCAGCCAGATCACGGGATCGGTGCCGTCGTGGCCGTGCTCGTGCCACAGGCCCGTGGGCGTCAGGATCAAGTCGCCTCGACTCATGGGGCATTTCTCGCCGTCCACGGTGGTCCAGGCGCCTTCGCCTTCCACCACCATGCGCACTGCGTTGGGGGTGTGGCGGTGGCTAGGGGCCCACTCGCCGGGCATGAGCAGTTGCATGCCCAAGTACATGGCGGCCGAGGCTTGCATCTTGTCGAGGCCATGGCCGGGGTTGGCCAGTACCAGCACGCGGCGCTCGGCTTTTTCAATCGGGGTGAGTTCGCCCGCTTTGAGCAGCAGGGGCTTGATGTCTTTGTAAGCCCAGCAAGTGGGTTGTGTCTGGCGGGTGGGCACTTTGGGGGGCAGCACGCCGCGCAGGCTGGGCCACAGAGGCACCAGGTTCAGGTCGCGCAGGTCCTGCACATAGTCTTTGGGCAGGTCTTCGAGTCGTCCGAGATCGTTCATGAGGCGTGTCCTTGCAATCCATTGTTTTGTGCGGCATCGAGGCCATTGCCGACATTCCAGCCGTACAGCCATTGCCCCGCATCATAAAACCATCGGCCAGCCGACCGCGCCACACCCGGCAAAGCGACTAAAATTCACCGACCGCCCGGTTGGTTAATTCGAACAGACCGGGTTTGTACTTTTCAGAAAGCGCTTTCCCATGTCCCAAGTCCTGCAAAGTTTCATCGGTGGCCAATGGATCGGCCAACAAGGCGCGCAAGCCCTGCGCAGCGCCATCAACGGTCAGACCGTGTACCAAACCCATGCCGAAGCCCTCGACTTTGGCGACGCGGTGCATTACGCCCGCACCGTGGGCCTGCCCAATTTGCTCAAGCTCGACTTTCAGGAGCGCGCCCAGCGCCTCAAGGCCCTGGCCAAGTACCTGGGTGAGCACAAAGAGCAGCTCTATGCCATCTCGGCCCACACCGGCGCCACACGCGCCGACAGCTGGGTGGACATCGAAGGCGGCGCGGGCACGCTGTTCGCCTATTCGGGCATGGGCAGCAACGAATTGCCCAGCGGCAACCTGATCCACGAAGGCCCGGCATTCCCTCTGGGCAAAAAAGGCGGCTTTGCGGGCACGCACATCCTGGTGCCGCGTGGCGGCATCGCGGTGCACATCAACGCCTTCAACTTCCCCATCTGGGGACTGCTTGAAAAGTTCGCGCCCAGCTTCCTGGCGGGCATGCCCTGCATCGGCAAACCCGCTTCATCCACCAGTTACCTGACCGAAGCCATGGTGCGCCTGGTCGAGCAATCGGGCATCTTGCCTGCGGGCGCTTTGCAACTGGTGATCGGCTCCACCGGTGACTTGCTCGACCGCCTGAACGGCCAAGACGTGGTCACCTTCACCGGCTCGGCCGACACCGCAGCCATGCTGCGCGTGCACCCCAATGTGGTCAAACACAGCATCCCCTTCAACGCCGAAGCCGACTCGCTCAACTGCGCCATCCTCGCGCCCGATGTGACGCCCGACGACGAAGAGTTTGACCTGTTCGTGAAAGAAGTCGCCCGCGAGATGACCGTCAAGGCGGGCCAAAAATGCACCGCGATCCGGCGCGCCATCGTGCCGCGCCAGCACCTCGATGCTGTGGTTGAACAGCTCAAGGCCCGCTTGGCCAAAGTGGTGGTGGGCGACCCGTCGGTCGAGGGCGTGAAGATGGGTGCTTTGGCCTCGCATTCCCAACAAGCCGACGTGGCCGAGCGTGTGGCGCTGCTGCGCCAAAGCGCTGAGCTGGTGTTTGGCGGCGGTGCCGATTTCAGTCCCGTGGGGCATGGCGTCGAGGGCGGTGCTTTCTTCCAGCCCACACTGCTGATGTGCCAAAAGCCTTTGCACACCAACAGCGTGCACGACGTGGAAGCCTTTGGCCCCGTGAGCACGCTCATGCCTTACGACGGCATTGACGAAGCCCTGCAGCTGGCCGCACGCGGTCAGGGCAGTTTGGTCGGCACGCTGGTCACCAAAGACCCCCAAATCGCCGCCCGCGTGATCCCAGTTGCGGCCGCTTTGCATGGCCGCCTGCACATCCTCGACCGCGAATCGGCTGTGGAATCGACCGGTCACGGCTCACCTCTGCCCCCGCTCAAACACGGCGGCCCTGGCCGTGCAGGTGGCGGTGAAGAACTCGGCGGCATCCGCGCCGTCAAGCACCTGATGCAGCGCACCGCGTTGCAGGGCTCACCCACCATGATCGCTGCCGTCACGGGCGAGTACATGCGCGGTGCCAAGTTGATCGAGACCGAGGTGCACCCCTTCCGCCGCTATTTCGAAGAGTTGCAAATTGGCGAGAGTTTGCTGACCCACCGCCGCACCGTGGGCGAGGCCGACATCGTGGCCTTTGGTGGCCTGTCGGGTGACTATTTCTACATGCACTTCGACGAGATCGCGGCCAAGGATTCGCCCTTTGGCAAGCGCATCGCGCACGGCTACTTTGTGCTGTCGGCGGCGGCGGGCCTGTTTGTCTCGCCCGCGCCCGGTCCGGTGCTGGCCAACTACGGTTTAGACACGCTGCGCTTCGTCAAGCCCGTGGGCATTGGCGACACCATCCAGGCCCGCCTGACGGCCAAACGCAAGATCGACCGCCAGAAAAAAGACGCCAACGGTGTGGGCCAAGGCGTGGTCGCTTGGGACGTGGAGGTCACCAACCAGCTCGGTGAGGTCGTGGCCAGCTACGACATCTTGACGCTGGTGGCCAAGAAGGGCTGAGGCCCATCCGGGATAATCTTCAGCATGAGATCACCTATTGCCGTTGTGGATGTCGACCGTTGTGACACTTGGACCCGTTACAAGGCCGGCTTGTGCGACACCTGCGCCGCCAATTGCTGCACCATGCCGGTCGAGGTCAAGCTGGCCGATCTGGTGCGCTTGGGGTTGGTTGATCCGTTTGAGGCCGAGCACGATGACGCTAAAAAAATCGCCAAAAGGTTGGATAAAGCGGGCCTCATTGAGCACTTCAATTTTAAGAACAGCATTTTTATGCTGTCCCGACGGGCCAGTGGCGATTGTCAATTTTTAGATGCGCAAACCCGACGCTGCACGGTGTACGCCAAAAGACCCGACACTTGTCGTTTGCACCCGCAAATAGGGCCTCGGCCGGGGCATTGTCCGTTTGGGTCCAAGCTCCAGAGCCGTTGAGCCTCTAAACCGTTAAAATCATCAGAAGTTATTTTCAGAACATACCTCATGGATTCGCAACATTACATCTCCAAATGCCATGCCGAGCTTCAGCTCGCAGTGGCCTCATTGGGGGGAGATGCGGCATCTCCTCGGTTGTTCGACATGGCTGAATTGATCATTCAGTCCATGACAGGGCCATGGCGCTCTTTCCATACCCCCGAACACATCTTTGACGTCGGCTCTGGTGGAACACCTGTCGAAGTGATTGCCGCCCTTTTCCATGATTTGGTGTATGCCCAAGTGGACTCCGGTATCCACGTTAACTTGGCGCGCTATTTGGCTTCTTATGTTCGCGAAAACGCCAAGGGCTTGGTGATCGATCCCACAGACGACGCACCCGCTGAAGATCTTGAATTGGTGATGACTTTGTTTGGTTTTGAGCGGGGGCAAGTCTTGTCGCCTTTCGCTGGGCTCAATGAATTCCTCAGTGCTTTGTTGGCCGTCCGTATCTTGGAGTGTGTGCTGCCTAAACCTGTGCGCGCTCAGATCGCCGCTTGCATTGAAGCGACCGTGCCATTTCGCAGCGCCCAAGCAGACGGCAAAACCTGCTCGCAACTGTTGTTCGAGCGTTTGATGCTGGCCAATCAAAACCATGCACTCGGGTTGGACGACGCCAGCTGCAAGGACACAGTGCTGATGGGCGTGAGGGTGGCCAACCGTGACATTGGCAACTTTGCCAGTGAGCACCCCTCCGAGTTCCTCAACAACACCTGGAACTTGATCCCCGAGACCAACCACGATTTGGTCAGCACCAACACTTACACCGTCAAGGGGTACCGGATTTCCTTGCAGAAGATGGAGGGTTTCCTGGGCTTTTTGCAGCCACCCGCCGTGTTCAGGCAGTTCGCGCAAGAGCCCTCAGACCAAGAGCATCAACGCCGGTTGGATTTGACTTTGCGCAATTTGGAAGTGGCACGCCTTTATTTGCGTCTCAAATTGCTGTCGATCGCTTTGATCGAGTCTTTGTCCCTGAGTTTGGGAGAAGAAGTTTCTTTGTCCTCGATCATGGGCAAGTTACCGGGCAAGGTCGATTTCCCAATTCAGTTTGAAAACTACTTGCCTGTCATTGCGAATCCCTATCAAGCTCAAAACGATCAAGAAGTGATCGTGATGGACTTGCTGGAAACGGGGCGCTCGGCCGAATCTGTGCACGATGCACGGCACTCGCCTGTGGCCAGTTACATGGTCAAAGCCATGGGCATTCAGGCCAGTCTGCAGTTGCTGGAGCAAGCCCGGGGTTTCTTTGCCGGAAAAATCACCGGTGATGATTTGTTGAACCATGCCCCTGCTGAGGTGGTTCAAGGTTTGCGCGGTGCCATGGTCGAGGTATTTGAGCGACGCGCTGATCTGTACCGCGCGAATTGAATTTCAACCCACCTGATTGCCCATAGACACCCATGGGCCAATACACGAAGTTCACAGCGCCAGACAAACACCTGTTCAGGGCTTATGTTGCGCACCCATCAAGTCCCCCGCGAGGTGCTTTGGTTCTCTTGCATGAGATGGATGCAAGGTCTGTCAATCGTGTGGATTCGGGTTTAAGACAAAACCCGATGCCTGGGGTGAGCCAGCGCATCCGGAATTTGGCCAAAGAACATGCGTCCAGGGGCTATCTGGTGGTTGCGCCGTCTTTGTTTGGCAGAGGTCGGGCAGGGCAAGACCATGGGTACCGATACCAGATGACTGCCACAGGCGAGCAATTGCTGAAACCGTTGCAGCCCATCGAATCAAGCCGAGCGATGGCGGATATTCAGACGGTGGTCACTTGGGCCCAGTCCCAGATTCCTCAGGGCAAAGTGGGCATCATGGGATTTTGCTGGGGAGGCTTGCTCGCCTGGCAAGCTGCATGCACTATCCCGCAAGTTTTCGCAGCGACTTCTTTTTATGGGGGCGGGATGACGAACCCGCAAGTCCTCAACCTGCAACCGATGTGTCCCGTCCTGGTCCATCTGCCAGCCAACAGCTTGTGGATGACACAAGAGTCGATGGATCAATTTGTGGCTGCGCAGCATGATCTGCATGAGGCGCAACAACTGGCATCCTCAGGTCATACCCCTCCCATGGTTCAAATTCACCGGTACGAGAAGGCAGCTTATGGCTTCGATCACGGCGGCAGCCGGCAGCACGATCTGGTGGCCTCGCAAGCGGCCATCGAAATGACGAGTGCCCAATGAAAAAGCCTTCCCGCTTTGCAGCGGGAAGGCTTTTTGTTTTGGAGCGAAGACGTTTACATCGTGTCGATGAAACTGCGCAGCTTGTCTGAGCGGCTGGGGTGCTTGAGCTTACGCAGCGCCTTGGCTTCGATCTGGCGGATGCGTTCGCGGGTCACGTCAAACTGTTTGCCCACTTCTTCCAAAGTGTGGTCGGTGGACATCTCGATGCCAAAACGCATGCGCAGCACTTTGGCTTCGCGTGGCGTCAGGCTGTCCAAGATGTCCTTGACCACATCACGCAGACCCGCTTGCAATGCCGCGTCGATGGGCGCTGTGTGTGTGCTGTCTTCGATGAAATCGCCCAAATGGCTGTCGTCGTCGTCACCGATCGGCGTTTCCATGGAGATCGGCTCTTTGGCAATCTTCATGATCTTGCGGATCTTGTCTTCCGGGATTTCCATCTTTTCGGCCAGGACAGAGGCATCGGGCTCAAAGCCGAATTCCTGCAAGTGCTGACGCGAAATGCGGTTCATCTTGTTGATGGTCTCGATCATGTGCACCGGGATGCGGATCGTGCGGGCCTGGTCCGCAATGGAGCGGGTGATGGCCTGACGGATCCACCAGGTGGCGTAGGTCGAGAACTTGTAGCCGCGGCGGTATTCGAACTTGTCCACCGCCTTCATCAAACCGATGTTGCCTTCCTGGATCAAGTCCAGGAACTGCAGACCGCGGTTGGTGTACTTTTTAGCGATGGAGATCACCAGACGCAAGTTGGCCTCGATCATTTCCTTCTTGGCATCGCGTGAAGAGCGTTCGCCCGCGTTCATGCGTTTGTTGATGTCCTTGAGTTCATCCAGCGGCACCACCACCTGAGATTGCAGGTCCATCAGCTTTTGCTGGAGGTCTTGCACGGGCGGGATGTTGCGGCCCATGACGGCGCTCCAGCTCTTGCCCGCAGCGGCTTGTTTCTCAATCCACTTGAGGTTGAGCAACTGCGACTCCACGCGCTTGCCGTTCTTGTCGCGACCGCTGAAGTCGGCAATGAAGTTGTCTTGTGGGTAGCCGCATTTGTCCACGATGATGCGGCGCAGTTCGCGCTCTTTCTTGCGAACGTCGTCCACCTGGCCGCGCACCATATCGCACAGCTTTTCGATGGTTTTGGCGGTGAAACGGATCGTCATCAGCTCTTCTGACAAGGCCGATTGCACCTTGACGTAAGCAGGCGTACCCCAGCCTTCTTTGTCGTACACCTTGTGCACTTTTTCGAAGTATTCGGTGATGCGCTCAAAGCGTTCCAGGGCCTGGTTTTTCAGCTCTTCGAGCTTCTTGGTCAGGGCCTTGGAGCCGCCTTTGCCATCGTCGTCGTCGGCTTCGTCGAACTCGTCAAAATCTTCTTCGGCCACGTAATCATCGGCTTCGTTCAAGTTGGCGAAACCGTCCACCACGGTGGAGATGACGACCTTACCTTCACGGATTTCGTTGGCCATGCGCAGAATTTCGGCGATGGTGGCAGGCGATGCGCTGATCGCAGCCATCATGTCCATCAAGCCGCCTTCGATGCGCTTGGCAATTTCAATTTCGCCTTCGCGGGTCAGCAATTCCACGGTGCCCATCTCGCGCATGTACATGCGCACGGGGTCGGTGGTGCGGCCAAATTCGCTGTCCACGGTGGACAGGGCGGCTTCAGCGGCTTCTTCGGCTTCTTCTTCGGTCGAGCCTGTCGGCGCGTTGTCCGTGATGATCAGGCTCTCGGCGTCCGGCGTTTGCTCGTACACCGCCACGCCCAGGTCGTTCAAGGTGGCGATCACCACTTGCAGGGTTTCGGCATCGACCAGTTTGTCTGGCAAGTGGTCGCTGATTTCACCGTTGGTGAGGTAGCCACGGGTCTTGCCCAGTTTGATCAGGGCTTTCAGACGGTCGCGGCGTTGCACCATCTCGGCTTCGGTCAGGACGGTTTCGTCCAAGCCAAATTCTTTCATCAAGGCGCGCTCTTTGGCCTTGCTGATCTTCATGCGCAGGGGCTTGACCTTCTCGGTGGAGTCGGAAGTGGCTTCGGCGACCGGTTCGCCTTCCAAGTCAGCTTCTATTTCGAGTTCATCTTCCAGACTCGGCTCTGCGATGCTGCCTTTTTTCTTGGGACCACGCTTGGCGCCGGTCACGACTTTTTTGGCCGCTGGTTTTTTGTCTTCGGCCGGAGCAGCCTTGGCTGCTTTGGCGGTTTTTTTCACTTCCACTTCGACCGCAGCTTCTTTGGCTTTGGGGGTGGTCTTCTTGTCGGTTACTTCAGATTTCTTGGCGGGCACAGATGCGGCTTTCTTCACAGGCTTGGCAGGAGAGGCCGGGCTAGCCGTTGCTTTGACTGGGCTGGGTGCTGCCTTCGCGACTGGTTTGGCTGCCGTTTTCGCTGCGGGTTTTGCAGCGACTTTGGCAGGTGCCTTGGCCTTGCTCACCACAGGGGCGGGCTTTTGGGCTGGGGCTTTAGCAGTTGCAGGGCTTTTTGCTGTGGGCTTGGCGACGGGCGCGGGGGCTTTTTTGGCAACAGCGGTCTTGGCAACGGGTTTGGATTTGGCTTGGGCCTGGGCAGGCTTCTTCGACTTTTGAGCAGGCATGGACACCTCAGAACATCAAAACAGACAAGGAAACGGACACAGTCAGCGCCAAATACATCCCGGCGCGGGCGTGGGTTAAGGACACAGATCAACCCCCAATATGGGTGTCAAAACTGCAATGGCAAGAAGGTGGGCGAACATTTGGAATGCAGTCCTTGCGGAACGGTGACCGGCCCACATGGGGGCGTCGCGCTGGTGGCGTTGGTCTAGCCGGAGGTGCTGCTGTCGCTCTTGCCGAAAAAAGTGGATTATACCGAAGGATGGAACGGTCAGCGGGCAGGGCGAATGGCTGTTTTGGGGCGAAAGGCCTTACAAATGTCGTCCTTGGTTTCCATGTACGGGCCGCCAATCAAGTCGACGCAATAGGGCACTGCCGCAAAAATGCCGTGAACCACCTGTTTGCCATCAACGTCCTTTAGGCCTTCCAGGGTCTCAGCAATCGACTTGGGCTGGCCCGGCAGGTTGATGATCAGGCTTTGTCCACGGATCACCGCCACCTGGCGCGAAAGAATGGCAGTTGGCACAAATTTCAGGCTGATCTGGCGCATTTGTTCGCCAAAGCCGGGCATTTCTTTGTCGGCCACGGCCAGTGTGGCCTCGGGCGTCACGTCGCGCAGGGCAGGGCCTGTGCCGCCGGTGGTCAGCACCAGTGAGCAACCGGCATCGACCAGCTCGATCAGGGTGGCGCTGATGCTGTCTTTTTCGTCGGGAATCAAGCGGGGCTCGAAGCTGATCGGGTTGTGCAGTGCCTTCGTCAACCAGTCTTGCAAAGCAGGCAGGCCCTTGTCTTCGTAGACACCCGTGCTGGCCCTGTCGCTGATGGACACGATGCCGATCTTGATCGGGTCAAAAGCGTTCAGGTCTGCAGGGGTTTCACTCATTTTCAGCATCCTCTTCGGCAGTTTCATCGCTTTGGCCGCCGGTCAAAACGCTGCGCACCATCTTGAACATTTCGCGGTAAGCGCGGCTTTGGCGTGGGGCCAGTCCTTGCGATACGGCGGCATTGCTCACCGGTACAGCGTCTTTTCGGGCTTGGCGCACCAAGGCGCGCAGCTGCTGGATATCGGTTTGTGGATAGTGTGCGATCCACTCACCCACCGCCGCATCGTCGGCAATCAAGCGGTCGCGCCAGGCTTCGGCCAAGTGCAGGGCTTGTGTGTCTTTGGCGCTGCCCAAACGCTGGATGTCAAGGGCTTCGCGAACGGTCTGCAACGTTTCAGGGCTGAGCAAACGCATTTGCTTGCCGATGAATTGCATCTGGCGGCGCTTGCCTTCAAAGTTGGTGATGCGTTTGGCTTCGGCCAAGCCATCGACCAGTTTGTCAGGCAGGGCCAGGCCCTCCATCAGGTCGCGGCGCAGGGTCAGCAGCTCTGTGCCCAGGTCCTGCAGCTCGGTGCTTTCGCGCTTGAGTTCGGTGCGGCTGGGGCCGTCTAAGCCACCTTTGAGCTCTCGCTTGTAATCCAGGTCCAGTTCGCTGCCTTCGGCAACAAATTGACCACGGACGAAATAGCCTTTTTTGGGTTTACGGGACATGACTGGGGGAACTCGTTTTCAGATGCAGCGCTGGGGCAGGGTGGCAAGTATCATAGCGGTCACTGCGAGCCCGGTGCCCGCCATTTTTTTCGAGACCCCTTCCGTGAAAAAAAACGCCTCTGTACGCGCTTCGTCTTCGCAACCCCATGACGGTTTCAGCTACTCGCGTGACCATTTTGAAGAGCTGGTCGACACCGCCTTGCACCATGCCAAAAAACTCGGGGCCACCAATGCGGGTGCCGAAGCTTCTGAGGGTTGCGGCCTGTCGGTCAGCGTGCGCAAGGGCGAGTTGGAAAACGTGGAGCGCAACCGCGACAAATCGCTGGGTGTGACGGTTTATGTGAAGCATCGCCGTGGCAATGCCAGCACATCGGACTTTTCCAAAGCCGCGATCGAGCGCACGGTGCAAGCCGCTTACGACATTGCCCGTTTCACGGCCGAAGATCCGACAGCCGGTTTGCCGGACGAAGCCGACATCGAAATCCATCACCGCGATCTGGACCTGTTTCACCCGTGGTCCATCAATAGCGAAGAAGCAGCCCGCATCGCGCTGCAATGCGAGGCTGCTGCACTTAAAACCAGCCGCCGAATCACCAACAGCGACGGCGCTGCTGTGTCGGCCCAGCAAAGCCATTTTTTCAGTGCCCACACGCACGGTTTTCGAGGCGGTTATGCCAGCTCGCGCCACAGTGTCTCGGTGGCACCCATTGCCAAACTGCCGGGGCGCAACGCCGAAATGCAACGCGACGCCTGGTACACCTCGATGCGATCGGCCCAAGAGTTGGCATCGGTCGAGGCCGTGGGCCGTTATGCCGCTGAGCGCGCTTTGTCGCGCTTGGGTGCACGCAAGATCGCCACCACCGAATGCCCAGTGCTTTTCGAGTCACCCGTGGCTGCTGGCTTGTTGGGTGGTTTTGTCCAGGCCGTGAGTGGCGGGGCGCTGTACCGAAAGAGCAGCTTTTTGCTGGACTCGCTGGGCAAAAAGGTGTTTCCCAAGCACATCGACATCGAAGAAGATCCGTTTGTGCTGCGCGGCAAAGGCAGCTCGCCCTTTGACGACGAAGGTGTGCGTTCGGTCAAACGCAAAGTGGTCAAGGGGGGGCGCGTTGAAGGTTACTTTTTGAGCAGCTACTCGGCCCGTAAGCTGGGCATGAAGACCACCGGCAACGCGGGTGGCTCACACAACATGACCCTGACTTCTCGATTGACGCAGGCGGGCGATGATCTGGATGCCATGCTGAAAAAGCTGGGCACAGGCCTGTTTGTGACCGAGTTGATGGGTCAGGGCGTGAACTACGTCACCGGTGACTATTCACGCGGGGCCAGTGGTTTTTGGGTCGAAAACGGCCAGATTGCCTACCCGGTGCATGAGATCACCATCGCGGGCAACCTGAAAGACATGCTCATGGGCATTGAGGCTGTGGGCTCGGACACTTACAACATGGGTGCCAAAACCACCGGCTCCATTTTGGTCAACCGCATGAAGTTGGCAGGCAGCTGAGGCCCGCCGCGCTGTGCAGGCTGAACTCTTGGCGGCGTTGGCCGCCTTGTCGTGGGCGGTGGGCAGTTTGTTTTCTGCAGCGGCATCCAGCCGCATGGGTGCGTTTGCTTTCACCCGTTGGCGTTTGTTTTTTGCGCTGACCTTGCTTTGGGCATTGGCAACCTTCACAGGGCAGTGGCGCACCCTCGACACCGCGAGTGTGGGCTTGCTTGCTTTGTCCGGCCTGATTGGCATTTTCATTGGCGACACGGCCTTGTTCGCCTGCATGAACCGTCTGGGGCCTCGGCGCAGCGGCGTGCTGTTTGCCTCGCACGCTTTGTTTTCCACCTTGCTGGCTTGGTTGTTTCTGGGGGAGACCCTGTGGGGCTGGACTTTGGTCGGTGGCAGTTTGCTGGTCTCGGGCGTGATGGTGGCTATTGTGTGGGGCCGCCGCGAGAGTGAAACCCACGCTTGGGAAAACACCCAAGGGTCTTTGTGGACGGGGGTTGTGCTGGGCTTGTTGGCGGCGGTGTGCCAGTCGGTCGCCACCTTGATGGTCAAGCCTTTGATGGCCTCAGGCGTGGATGCTGTGGCGGCTTCTGCTGTGCGCACATCGGCCAGCTTTTTGGCGCATTTGGTCTTGCTGTGGGCCGGGGCCAAGGTGGCGCGCGTGCAAAACCCTTTGAATGCCAAAACCCTGCTCAACACCTGGGCCAGTGCAGCAGTGGCGATGGCCTTGGGCATGACTTTGATCTTGCAGGCGCTGCAGACCGGTCAAGCCAATTTGGTGGGCATTTTCTCGTCGCTGACCCCGATTTTGCTTTTGCCACTGCTGTGGGGGGTGTACCGCCGCCGCCCAGCTTGGGGGGCTTGGGGTGGGGCGGTATTGGCGGTGGCCGGGGCGGCGCTGATCTTGCAGGCTTAGCCCCTTTTTGGCATCAGCCCGCCAGTTGGGTTTTACATGTTTCAGCTGGGCCGAGCCTCACGCATCAACGCCATGAACAGGTTGCTGTCCAGGGCGTGCAGTGTGCCCTGTGGCTTGTGCGTCGGCATGGATTGCGCTGCAAAAAGCGCATTCATGATGGCCTCTTCGGTGACTTGAATGGTGGCCTCGTACACCGGGTCCAGCGCCGATTCGTCCAATGCCTGAACTGGGTGTAGGAGTGGTCCGGGCCGCCTCACGCCTCGGGCTTCACGGGCATTGGCGGTTGAAAAGGCCAAGGTGATTTCACCCGAATAGTTCCCCGCGCTGCCGCCCAACAAGGCGACCCCCATGGGCACACGCCCAGCCACCAGCGCCAGTTGTTTGGCGTCCAGAGGCAAGTCGGTGGCGACGATGGTGATCAGTGAGCCCGTTTCTGCCATGCCTTGGGAAAATGGCGAAGGCTGAGGCCACAGCCGACCCAAGGGTTGGCCGCGCCAGCAAAATTGGCCTCGGCCCCCAAAATTGGATTGAACAAAGACACCCAGGGTGCCTTGCAGGCCCTCCAGTTGAATGGTTCTGGAGCTCGATCCACTGCCGCCCTTGAAGCCAAAGGTTTGCATGCCCATCCCGCCCCCGCAATTGCCTTGCGCAATGGGGCTTTTACCCAATTGATGTGCCCGTTGTGCGCAAGCCCACGCTTGTTCCAGTGCAAGCCGGGCATGCTCAGGTCGAACCTGCAGGGCCAAAATATCATTGGTAAAGCCGTCGTAGGTTTCGGCGACAACGGGCATGGCCCAAAAATGGTCATTTTCAAACAGGTCTTTGTAGCGTTGAGCCATCCAGTTCACTGCGGCCTCGTGTGCCGCCCCCACCGCGTGGGTGTTGGTGATCAACACAGGGCTGTTCAGGCGTCCACTGTCTTTGATCCAATGGCTGCCAGTCATTTCACCATTGCCGTTCTGCGAATGAATGGCAGCAGGACAAGACATCAACAGGGTTGAATCCCCCATAGGCAAGATGGCGGTCACACCCGTGCGAAAGGGTCGACCCTCTGCATTCAAACCGTCGTGGTCCCAATAGCCCACCGACACATCGGCCACATCGACGATGGAATTGGTCGCGCCAGGGGTGCCAGAAAACGCAAGGCCGCATTCTCGTGGAGATGGACGAAGAGCATTCAAAAGTTCGATTTCCTGTGTTTTAGGTCTTGACCGGTTTGACCGGAAGGCGCTGGGCTTTATCGCCAGTGGCGTTGCCTGATGTCTTCAAAATGCGAGGCCCATTGACGCGTCAAGTCGCGTTGGTAGTCTTGCAGTTTTTGCGCTGGCATTTGATCGTGCTGGGGCGTGAAGGGGCAGGGCGCTTCAGTTTTGTGGCCAGACAATTGCTCCAGCACGGCAAGGCCCCAAAAAGGAACAGACACAGGGCAGTAGCCCCCTTCGTGGGTCATGACCAAACGACCTTGTGCATGACGGCGAGCCACATCCATGACCGCATCGGTCATCCACCTGAACGCGACGCCATCGAGCAGCATGCGGCCCAAGGGGTCAAAACGCCCGGCATCGTAGCCACAAGCGACGATGATCAACTCGGGTCGATAAGCCTCCAGAGCGGGCAAAACGACTTGTTCAAAGGCCTCGCGGTAAGCGCCGAAGCCACAACCGGGTGGCAAGGGGAGGTTGAGGTTGTAGCCCAGTCCTTGGCCTGTACCCAGCTCGTCGGCTTCGCCTTTGACAAACAAATAGCCTGCCTGTTGGTGCACCGAAACGGTCAGCACATCGCTTCGGTTTTCAAAGCACTTTTGGGTGCCGTTGCCAAAGTGCACATCCCAGTCAACGATGGCCACTCGCTGCAAACCATGGACTTCAATGGCATGGGCTGCAGCCAAAGCGGCATTGGCAAACACGCAAAAACCCATGCCTTGCTCAGGTTCTGCGTGGTGGCCGGGCGGTCGGGTCAAGGCGTAGGCGGTTTGGGCCTGGCCCAGCATCACGGCATCGACGGCGCTCAGGGCGCAACCTGCGGAACGTCTGGCCGTGTCCCAGCCGTTGGACGAAATGGGCGCGCCGATGCCGGTGTCGCCGCCGCCTTGTTGGGCAATGGCTTGGACTTTGCTGACGTAATCGGCGCTGTGCAGACGGGTGAGTTCGTGCACTTGGGCGTCCCGCGCTGGCATCATCTGCAGCTGCGACATCATGCCGCTGGTTTGCAGCAAGTTGTGCAGCCGCCGCTTGGGGTCGGCGTTTTCGATGTGGCGGTTGTAAGGCTCCACAAAGCCGCCGGGCTTGAGCATCAGGGCGTAGTTGCCCGGGTCATGCCAAAAGCACAATTCGTCGGTGATGTAGGCGGTGGTGTGTGCTTTGGCGTTCATGTGATGGGTTGGCGTTTGGCAAACAAGTCCGACACAAGCGGCCACACCAGCAGCACCAAAGTGGTGGCGACCAGGATGGCCGAAATGGGGCGCTCGATAAAGGGCAAAAAGGAGCCTTCGCTGCGGCCCAAGGTTTGGCGCAAGGTGGCTTCGAGGGTGTCGCCCATGACCATGCCCAAAATCAGGGGAATGGTCGGGATGTTGGCCCGAGCGCACACCAAGCCCAGCACGCCGAAGACAGCGGCGATGATCACGTAATACATATTGTTGGCCGCTGAAAACGCACCGACAAAACACAGCGCCAATATGGCCAGTCCCAAAATGCGCGGGTTGACATAGGCCAGGCGCGCCAAGGGTTTGACGGTGAGCACCAGCAAGGCCAGGATGACCACGTTGATGACCAGCAAGGAGGCCAGAACACCGTTGATGATTTCGGGGCGGTCCATGAACAGCGAGGGTCCGGGCACGATGCCATGCACCACGAACACGCCCATGATGATGGCGGTGATCGCATCACCCGGGATGCCCAGCGTGAGCACGGTGATCATGGCGCCACCGGAGTTGGAATTGTTGGCACATTCGGCGGCCACGATGCCCTCGGGGTTGCCTTGGCCAAACGGGGTGGGGTCTTTGGCACCGCGTTGAGTCCAGAAGTAGGCCAATGAAGTGGACAGCGCCGCACCCACAGCCGGCAGCACGCCAATGGCCGAGCCCATGAACAAGCCCTTGGCCATGGCTTTGGGGTATTTGAAAGGCTCCAAAAATCCGCGCCAAGACACGCCTGCGTTCTGAATCAGCGAAGCATCAAATCGGGGAACCGGCGAACTGACCATGACCAGGGCTTGCGCCATGCCAAACAAGCCCACCGCCACAGGCACCAGCGGAATGCCACTGAGCACGCCTGCGATGCCAAAGGTGTAGCGCTGTTCGTTGGAGTTAGGGTCAATCCCCACAGTGGCCAAAAAGAAACCCAAGCCCATCATCATCATGGCCGAGGCGAATTGCCTGCGGTAGGCTTTGCCCACACACACGGCCGCCAGCACAATGGCCATGACACTTTCTGGCGCGCCAAAACGGGCCGCAAAGCCGGCCATGGGCCTGGCCGCCAGCCCCAGCAGCAAAGCGCTGACGATGCCGCCCGCAAAGGCCGACATGAAGGCCAGCGACAGTGCCCGCTGTGCTTGGCCGTTTTTGGCCATCGGGTAGCCATCGAACATGGTCATGATGGAAGATGCTTCGCCGGGCGTGCGAATCAGGATAGAGGTGACAGCTCCCCCATAAAAAGCGCCGCAATAAACACCCAGCAGCAGCGAGATACCCGCCAGCGGGGCCATGCCGTAAGTGAAGGGCAGCAGCACGGCAATCGTCACGCCCGGCCCCACACCGGGCAAGACGCCCACCACGATGCCCAAGGCCGCACCGATGAGCAAGGCGATGGCGATTTGCCAGGTCCCTAAAGAGGCAAAGCCCTGACTCAGGCTGTCAAAAAATTCCATGATCAGATCAACCAGCCATGGCCGAAGTAAACCTTCAGCACTTTGACAAACACCACCCACATGCCCAAAGAGAGCAGCACACTCAGGCCCAGCGTGGCGCGCCGGCTCAGGCCCAGCCAGGCCCCGCTGGCCGTCAAAAAGAGCCAGGTGCTCGACAGGTAGCCCATCCATGGCACTGCCAGCATGTACAGGCCAAACAAGGCCAGCATGCCCAAAGCCTGCCTGATGTTGGCGGCGCTGGAGTCGAGTTCATCCGAGTCGGCCAGCTCCAGCGCATTTCTGCGTTGGTACAACTCGAACAAGCCCGCCATGCAGGCCAAACCCAAAGTCACGCGCGGGAAAAAAGCCGCCGATTCAAACCAGGCGGCTTGTGCTGGGTAGGGCGTGATCAGCTGAGGTGTGGCCATCAGCACCGCGGCTGCAACCAAGGACAGGAGCAAGACCAGCCCCTTGTCCCATGACCACGTCAAATTGTCGGATGCAGAGTTCACTTTTTGGCAAAACCCAGCTCGGCCATCAACTCGGCGATCCATTTGGTGTCATCAGCCACTCGCTTGGTCATTTGATCGGCCGTCATAGGCAGCCCTGGGATGCCTGCCTTCTTGAATTGGTCTTGCACGGGTTTATCTTTGAGAGCCTCCATCATCACCGCAGACAACTTGTTGACAATGTCTTTGGGGACACCGGCTGGTGCAGCCATGCCGCCCCAAGAATAGATTTCGCCATAGCCTTCTTCTGCGGGCGTGGCCACGTTGGGAAACACTGGGTTGCGAGAGGGCCCCCAGGCCGACAGGATTTTGATCTGACCTGCTTTGGCGTAAGAGACGGCGCCCTCTGCGCCTGCCGTAGTCACATCGGCGTCCCCTGCCACCAGCTCTTTGGCGGTGGGGTTGGGGAAAGCCACGACTTTGTAAGCCCAGCCGTCTTTTTTGGCGATCTTGGCCGCAATCAAGGCGGGCACGGCCGCAGGTGCATAACTGCCGATGGTGACCGGTTTGCCCGATTTTTTGGCCCAAGCGGCAAACTCTTTCAGGTTGTTGGCCGGAATGTCGCCACGTGCAGCCAACACGAAGTCGTTGATCAACATGCCGCCCACGGCTTGGTAGTCGGCCATTTTGTAGGGGGTGTTGCCCGCAACGATTTGCGAAATGCCAGGGCCGGGTGTCCAGGTGCCGATGGTGTAGCCATCGGGTTTGGCGCGGGTCATTTCGGCAAAGCCCACCACGCCGCCGCCGCCGGGCTTGTTGATCACTTGCACCGGCACGCCCAAGCGCTTGCTCATGCCTTCGGCCAGCAATCGCGTCACCACGTCCATGTCGTTGCCCGGTGGGTAGGGGTAGATGATCTCGATGGGCTTGCTGGGCCATTTGTCTTGCGCCATGGCGGGCAGGGCGACGGCAAGGGCCATGGCTGCGAGGGTGATCAGTCGGATGCGATGGGTCATGGTTGTCTCCAGTCAGTTGAGGGCAATGGGGATGGGGGCATTAAACTTTTTCGGCCGCTGAGAACGCAAGGTGTAAAACCCTGAGAGATTCGTCGACGTTCTCTCGGGTGAAGACCAGGGGTGGCGACAGGATCAGCCGGTTGCCTTGCACGCGGATGATGGCGCCTTCGTGGCGGGCTGTGCCGACCAGGGTCTGGATGTAGGCCGAAGGCGGCACCAGCATGGCCTTGCTGGCTTTGTCGGTCACCAGTTCGACGGCGGCCATCAGGCCTTTGCCGCGCACTTCGCCCACATGGGCGTAACGCATCAACTCTTGCAGCTTGTCTTGCATGTAAGCCCCCACGCGGCTGGCGTTGCCGGGCAGGTCTTCGCTGGCCACAATGTCCAGATTCGCGTTGGCCGCAGCGCACGCCAGCGCATGGCCTGAATAGGTGTAGCCGTGCATCAGCGCAGCGGGCACGCCGGGCTGGTTCCAGGCGCTGGCCACACGTTCGTTGATGAGGGTGGCGCCCAAAGGCACATAGCCCGAATTGATGCCCTTGGCCATGGCCATGATGTCCGGGGCCACGCCCCAAGCGCGGGCGCCGCACATGGCGCCGATGCGACCAAAGCCGGTCACGATCTCGTCGCTGATGAGCAAGATGCCGTGCTGGTCGAGCAGTTGCCTCAGACCTGGCCAGTAGCTGTCGTGCGGCACGATCACGCCACCAGCGCCTTGCACCGGCTCGGCCACCAGGGCGGCGATGTTGTGCGCCCCAACTTGCGCGATCAGCTGGGCCAATTGGTCAAGGCACAGCTGAGCGAGCTTTGCCGGGTCAGTTTCGTTCCAGGGGTTGCGGTAGGTGTAGGGCGTTTCGGCCAAGTGGCAGCCCGGCATCAGGGGCTCGTAGGCGCTGCGGAACATCGGGTTGCCGTTGATGGACGCGCCACCAAAATGCACCCCGTGGTAGCCCCATTTGAGCGAGATGAACTGGTGACGATCGGGCTGGCCGTTCAGCTTCCAGTATTGGCGCGCCAGTTTGAGCGCGGTCTCGACCGCGTCCGAGCCACCGGAGGAAAAGAACACCTTGTTCATTTTTTCCGGCGCGAACATGCGCATCAGCCGGGCCGACAGTTCGATGGCGGGCGGGTTGGAGGTGTTTTGAAAGGTGGAGTAGTAAGCCAGTTTGTCCAGCTGCGCCTTAATGGCGTTGATGACCTCGGGGCGGTTGTGCCCCACGTTCACGTTCCACAGCGAAGCCACGGTGTCCAGGTAGCGCTTGCCGTCAATGTCGTAAACATAGACGCCTTCACCCCGGTCAATGATCAGGGGCGGCGAAGCCTGCACCGCCTTGGGGTCGATCATGGGATGGTACATGTGCTGCGCGTTGGCACTGCGGATGTCGATGCTGTTGGAATTCATAGCCCTCAGCATAGGCATCAAGGGGGTAATGGAAAAAATCCATTATCCTCAGGTCTTTCCCGTAGACAGGTTGTTGAAACCATGGGTTTTCCCAAGTCATCCCTGGCGGCCCCCGATCCGCTGCCCCATTTTGAAAACCCGCAGTCGATCTTCGATCTGCTCAATTTTCAGCTGCACGAGTTCCTGGGGATCAGCGGCTCATTGGTGACCCGCATCTGCGAAAACGAGTACGGCATAACCCGCGAGGAGTGGCAGTTTGTGGCGATGTTGGCCGAACTCGGGGGCATGTCACCTTCGGCTTTGGCGGCCCGCACCACGGTGGACCGATCCCAAGCTTCTAAAACCCTGCGTGGCTTGATGGTCAAGGGCTTGGTGGACCGCCAGCCCGTGCCTGGAGACGGCCGTAAGGCGAGGGTCTTGCTGAAAGAGGCCGGCATGCAGTTGTACCGTCAAATCTTTCCCCGCGTGGTTCAGGTGCACTGCGAGGTCATGCAAGACCTGAGCACCGAAGAATGTGAGGCGCTGGCCCGTGCCATGCACAGCCTGCGTGCGCGGGCATCGGCCGTGGCGCAAAGGCACAAACCCGAAGGTGCCACTGGGCGCAGGCTGGGTGGCAGCCGCGCCCATTGGAAATCAACGTCCTTGGCCGATTAAGCCCGCAGGTCCGCGCGGATCAGGTCAGCGGCTTTCTCGGCCAACATGATGATGGGCGCATTGGTGTTGCCTGACACGATGCGCGGCATGACCGCGCCATCCACCACACGCAAACCTTGCACACCGTGCACCCGAAGTCGGGCATCGACCACCGACATTGGGTCGCTTTCTGGGCCCATGGCGCAGGTGCCCACCGGGTGAAAAATGCTGCCAGCGCGGCGGCGCACCCAATCGAGCAGATCGGCCTCACTTTGGCTTGCTGCACCGGGTTCATGCTCTTGCACGATGAAATCGGACAACGGTGCCTGGCTGGCGATCTCGCGCATTTTTCGCACCATCTGCACGGCCAGGCGCTGGTCGTTTTCGGCGCTCAGGTAATTGGCCTGGATCTCGGGTGCAGCCAAGGGATCGGCGCTGCGCAGCTGGATACACCCCCGGCTTTCCGGCCGCAAAATGCAGGCCGACAAGGTGATGCCCGGAAAAGGGTGAGGCGGTTGGTGGGGGCGGTCAAAGCTGACCAGACCGAAATGGATCTGCACATTGGGCCAGTGGGGCTGCTGTGCATTGTCCAGTGACAAGAACGCGCCGGCCCGGTAAACCCCGGTGGCCAGAGGCCCCGAGCGGGTGAGCTGGTAAAGCAGGAAGTCACGGGCACTTCGCCAACGGCTGTTGGCCACATCGTTCAATGTTTCCACCCCTTCGCAGCGAAAGGACGGACGCACCTGCAAATGGTCTTGCAGGTTTTCACCTACGCCTGGCAAATCGACGACCGGTGCAATTTGGTGCTTGGCAAGCAAGGTGCTTGGACCAATGCCGGACAGCTGCAAGAGTTGCGGTGACTGGATGGCGCCTGCGCAAAGCACCACTTCATGCCGGGCATGCAGGGTGTGGCTGTGCCCGTTTTGAATCCAGCTCACACCTTCTGCCCGTGTCCCCTGCATCAGGATGCGGGTGACCTGCGCCCCACTGATGACCTGTAAGTTGGGGCGTTGCATGGCGCGCCGCAAATAGGCCCGCTCGGTGCTCATGCGTTGGCCGTGGCGCGTGTTCATGCGAAAGTAGCCGGCGCCCGAGTTGTCACCGCCATTGAAGTCGGCGGTAGGCCTAATGCCGCAATGACCAGCGGCCGCGACAAACGCATCGGACAGCGGATCATGGGGCACTTCAGAAACCCACAAAGGCCCCTCTTGGCCGTCACCGGGATAGGCTCGGTCGGTATTCATCGAGCGCTGGAAATAGGGCAACACATCGGCCCAGGACCAGCCCGGGTTGCCCAGGGCTTGCCAACAGTCATAGTCCTGTTGGTGGCCACGCAAATACAGCATGCCATTGATCAGACTGGAGCCACCTGGGCCCTTGCCTCGGGGCCAAGGCAATCGCCGATCGGCCATGCCGGCTTCGGGCTGTGTTTCAAATTGCCAATCGTGTGCCGGGTTGCCGACGGTTTTGAAGTAACCGATGGGAATGCTGAGCCATGGGTATTTGGAGGGCGTGCCAGCCTCGATCAAGGTGACCTGCAGGTTCGGGTCTTCGCTCAATCGGGCAGCCAGGGTACAGCCAGCTGAGCCAGCTCCGACAATGACGATGTCACAAGGGGCGTCCATGGTGCTCATTCAATCGGCCTTGATTTTTGTAGGTTCAGGTCAAATCAGTGTACGACTGCTGGCCATGGTTCTCAACTTGAGTCGGTTTGCAGACATCCTTTACGCCACCCGCTCACCCAGCGGGCTGCCAGAGTGACAGTGCCCTCAGTCTTGCCGTCTGAATCCCGGGTTCAGCCCGCCAGCGCAGCCTTGACGGCAGCGGACACCTGACCCATATCGGCCTTGCCCGCCAACTGAGCCTTGACGGCACCCATCACTTTGCCCATGTCACCCGGACCTTTGGCGCCCAAGTCGGCCACGATGGCTTGCACCGCTGCCGTGACCTCTGCGGCCGACATGCGTGCTGGCAGGTAGCCCACCAAAACAGCCATTTCGGCCTTTTCTTTGTCGGCCAAGTCTTGGCGTGCGGCTTGTTCAAACGCAGTAATCGAGTCTTTGCGCTGCTTGATCAACTTGTCCACGATGGCGACCACGGCCACATCGTCCAGCTCGATGCGCTCGTCCACTTCCTTTTGCTTCATGGCCGACAGCAGCAAGCGGATGGTGCCCAGACGTTCGGCGTCTTTGGCGCGCATGGCTGTTTTCATGTCTTCGGTGATTTGTTCTTTCAGGCTCATGAGGGGCTCCTGGGGTGGGTGTTCAATAAGTGGAGGGGATCAGAAACAACAAAGCCCGCCTGAGCGTCCTCCAGCGGGCTTGTTTGCAGACCTTTGCAGGTCATACAAAACCGAAGATCAATACATCTTCTTGGGCAACTGCATGCTGCGCACACGCTTGTAGTGGCGCTTGACGGCAGCCGACTTCTTGCGCTTGCGCTCGGTCGTTGGCTTTTCGTAGAACTCGCGGGCACGCAAGTCAGTCAGCAGACCGAGTTTTTCGATGGTGCGCTTGAAGCGTCGCAGTGCAACGTCAAACGGCTCGTTTTCTTTCACGCGGATGGTGGTCATTGAATCAAAGTTTCCAAAAATGTGCCGGCTGCGCAAGCAAGGGAGATCGGGCCCTTGAAAGCCAGTTTCGGCGGTTCCCCGTCACGAACTAGTATTTGGCAGACGGGGGTTTGCCAGCAAAGCTTGCGATTATAGCCCTATCCAAACCGCTTTCCTCCCCAGGTGGGACAGTTGTGATCATCTCTCGGTGGAGCCGCGTCATCGTCCTCGGGCATTCAATGTGGTGATTGTGATTTCAGGGTTTTGAATTTAATAAAATAAATACTAAACGTATAAATTAAAACATGACAATTTTTAAAATGACCCCTCGTCAATGGTTGCTGGCAGTTTTGTTGTCTTGTGTCGGCGGGTTGTGGGGTGGGCCTGCGCTGGCTGTGGATTCGCCACCCAAGGTGGTGGTGGTTTTGGCTGGAGGCGGAGCCAAAGGATTTGCACATTTGGCCGTGCTGCGTCAATTGGAGCGTGATCAGATTCCGATTGCCCGCATCGTGGGCACCAGCATGGGGGCTGTGATCGGCGGTTTGTACGCCAGTGGCATGTCTACCGATGACATCGAACGCATGGTCGGCAGCTTAGACCCTTCCAAAGTGGCTTTGGATCAACTCAACCGATTGGAGTTGCCCTCACGAACCCGCGCCTACCAGCAAAAATACCCGGTTGAGCTCGAGTTCGGCATCAAGGATGGCGGGGTGAGCTTTGCCCGCGGCGTCAGCGATGGGCAGCGATTCTTGGCTTTGTTGCAGGCCTTGACGGTGCATGTACCGCCGGATGTCGATTTCAATGATCTAAAAATTCCTTTTCGTGCGGTGGCCACCCGTTACCGCGACGGCGAGATGAAGGTGTTTGATCGGGGCGCTTTGCACCTGGCCATTCGGGCCAGCATGGCGGCTCCAGCAGTGTTTGCCCCGGTCGATGTGGATGGAGAGACTTATGTCGACGGTGGACTGGTCGCCAATTTGCCGATCGAGGTGGCCTTGCGTGAGGGGGCTGATGTCATCGTGGCTTCTTTTTTGGGTGCCCAAGACGGGGAATATAAAACGCCAGAAGCCAGCCATGCACTGGTGGTGGCCAACCGGATGCTGGACATCCTGATTCGTCAAAACGAAAAGCGCAACTTGGCGTTGCTGCGTCCCCAAGATGTGCTGGTGCAGCCTGCTGTGCAAGACATCGGCTTTGTCGACTTCAACCGCGCGGCCGAAATTGTCCGGCGCGGTCAACAAGCTTTGCTGCCTGTGCAAGCCCGGCTGGCGGCTTTGGGCAATGCTTGGGCAGGGCAAGCAACGCCCACAGGCGCGAGGTCCTTGTCGTTTGACCATCGTGAAAAGCGCATCGTGGCGATCGAAGCGCAAGGTCACAGGGATGTGTCACAGACCTACATTCAGGCCATGCTGTCGCCCATGCTGGAACAAGAGTTTTCGGCCCAGCTGGCTGAGCGCCACATGGATGAGCTCTACACCAGTGGTTACTTTGACATGGTCAGCTACAGCTTGGAGCAGCTGCAAGGTGATCGCTACAAACTGATCGTCAAAGTGCGTGAGAAGCCTTACAGCCCCCACTTTTTCAAGACCACTCTGGGTTTTTCGACCGAGGTCGATGGTGTGACGCAATTCACGGTGGGTGCTGGTTACCGTCGCCCCTGGTTGACCCCGTCCGGGTTGGAGTTTTCGCTCGATGCGCGTTTGGGCACGCAGTCGGAATTAGCGGCGCGCTTGCACCAACCCCTGTCTCGCGGTTGGAGTGTGGAGACAGGGGCTTCATGGGACCGCAATTACCTGCCTTTGTACCGCAGCGCGATTTTCAGGAACGAGCAGAACAATCAGAAACTGGCCTATTTCAGCCAAACGGTTCAAAGCATGGATGCCCAGCTGGTCTATGATTTTGAGCGCAAGGCGAACATCAAGCTGGGGCTCACCGCCAGCGCGATCCGCAGAAGCTTTGACACCACGATCGATTGGAACGACGCTCAGTTGCCCAGTACCGACTTGGTGAAATACAGTGGCCTCAAAACCCAGTTTCAGGTCGATCAGCTCGACTCCTTGAGTTTCCCGACCCAGGGTTATTTTTGGGGTGGTAGCTTGGAGCAAGGGGTGAGTGGTGCCATTTACAGCGGTGGACGCTTGACGGCCAAGTGGGCCCATTCGGTCGGGCCGCACATTTTTAACTTGGGCATGGACCTCGCACAAGACCGCGTTACACGCGATTGCAACAACTGCCGCTCGCCCAGTCAGTTGATTTTGGGGGGCTTTCAAAACATGGGTGCCTACCGCATGGGGCAGTTGGCCGGTGACCAATTGGCGCACTTGCAAACCACTTACATGTACCGCTTGACCGATGGCGGGCTATTCAACCAAAGAACGTATGTGGGAACAGTGCTTGAAGCGGGCGACGCCTGGTTCAAGGGTGACGCGATTCGCTGGCGTTACAGCGGCACCTTGTTTGTGGCCGTCGACAGCAAAATTGGCGATATTTATCTGGGCGCTGCAAGGGGTTCGGGCAACGGTTACAACGTGTTTTTGCAGCTGGGTCGGCGTTTCAGCTATTGAGATGGCTGGGCAGCGCTTGAGCGCAAGCGTGTGCGCTGGCCCAAGCCCACTGAAAGTTGTACCCCCCCAGCCAGCCGGTTACATCGACCACTTCGCCAATGAAGTACAGGCCTTGCTGCTTCGATTCCATGGTCTGCGAAGACAAATCGCGCGTGTCCACGCCACCCAAAGTCACTTCGGCTTTTTTGTAGCCTTCGCTGCCGTTGGGCGTGAGTGTCCAATTGGACAAGGCTTCGGCCAGTTTGTTCAAAGCTTTGTCGGGCACCTCGGCCGATGTGCGTTGCAAGGCCGGGTCTTGGCTGACCCAAGCCTCGGCCAAGCGGTTGGGCACCAAGGTGGCCAACTCGTTGCCCAACAATTTTTTGGAGCGTTGCTTGGCGTCCTGCAGTCGTTCCGGCAGGTTGACCTCGGGGGCCAGGTTCAGGCGGATGGGGGAGCCTTCTTGCCAATAGCTTGAAATTTGCAGCACCCCCGGGCCTGACAAACCCCGGTGGGTGAACAGCAGGTCTTCGTCAAAGTGCATGCGGGTTTTCTTCTCGCCAGTGCTGATGCCCACAGGCAAAGCCAGTCCGGCCAATTGCGCATAAGGCGCCCAGGCGGCACCGTCAAACGTCAAGGGCACCAAGCCAGCACGGCGCTCCACCAAGCGCAAGCCAAACTGCGTCGCCACCTCGTAGCCCCAGCCAGTGGCACCGATTTTGGGAATGGACAAACCACCCGTGGCCACTACCAGAGACCGTGTTTGGATAGCGCCTTGTGAAGTGTCCAGTTGGTAGCCACTACCTTCTAAAAGCTTCACGGCTTGGACGCCGCAGCCCATTTTCAGGGTCACCCCGCCCGCTTCGCATTCGGCCAACAGCATGCGGATGATGTCTTCGGCCGAGTGGTCGCAAAACAGCTGGCCCTTGTGTTTTTCATGGAAGGCGATACCGTGCTTTTGCACCAAATCAATGAAGTCTTGGGGGGTGTAGCGCGACAGGGCCGAGCGGCAAAACTGCGGATTCTGGCCAATGAAGTGCTTCTGTGGGGCGGACGCGTCGAGCAATCTGTTGGTGAAATTGCAGCGCCCGCCGCCCGAGATGCGGATCTTTTCGGCGATCTTGTCGCTGTGGTCGAGCACCAGCACCTTGAGGCCGCGCTGGCCAGCCACGCCTGCGCAAAACAAACCGGCAGCCCCGGCACCCACGATCACAGCATCCCATGTATTCATGGGTCAGGAGTGTAAGGGGGCGCTCAAGCTGTGCGAAGTGATGCGGCCTCTGGCTGGGCCTGCCGCCAAGCCCGCGCACCTTGCACCACATCACCCACCACGATGATGCTTGGGCTTTGCAGGCCTTCGCGCGCTATGGTGTTGGCCACTTCACCGAGTGTCGTCAGCGCTTCACGCTGCTGGGGCAAGCTGGCGTGCTGCACGATGGCCACGGGTGTGTGTGCGGGAAGGCCTTGCAACAAACCAATCCTGATGTGCTCCAGACTGCTCACGCCCATGTAGATGACCAGCGTCAGTTTGGCCTGTCGAGCGGTTGCAGCCAGTTGAGCCCAATCGGTACCGCTGTCGCCGGGTTTGGCATGACCGGTCACAAACACCACGCCATGTGCGTGTTCGCGGTGGGTCAGCGGTGCACCCAGGCTGCTCATGCCCGCCAAACCCGAGGTGATGCCGTTGACCACCTCGACGTCGATGCCTGCTGCGCGCAGATGCTCAACTTCTTCACCGCCCCGGCCAAAGATGAACGGGTCGCCGCCTTTGAGGCGCACCACCAGCTCGCCTTCTTGCACGGCGGTGATCATCAACTTGTCGATGAAGGCCTGAGGCGTGCTCTTGCAGCCGCCGCGCTTGCCCACGTGCACGATGCGGGCGGTGGGCGAGGCGTGTTCGAGCACGGCGTCGTTGACCAAATCGTCCACCAAAATGACCGTGGCACTGGCAATCGCTTTCACGGCTTTGAGGGTCAGCAGCTCCGGGTCGCCGGGGCCTGCGCCGACCAAGGTGCAGCGGCCAGTGCTGGTTGTGTTCATGGCTTCACCTCGTGCAGGATGTGTTGGACTTGCAGTGCAATCGCCTGTGGCACGGGCAATTCACCGCGCAAAACGCGCTGGATGTAAGCCGCCGTGGCCACCGCGTTTGGGTTGGGCAACTCAGGCACTTGCATGAGCGAGCCTTCTTGCGGGGTCTGCACACGCCGCGTTTGCCCGTCTTTGAAAACATCCATCGCAGGCGTGCGCCGGGCATCGGCCACGCTTTCGCCTTCGGTGCCGCGCAGCAACAGGGCGTGTTGTCCGGTCAGTGCAAAGGTGGCCGACATGGACAGCAAATATTCGGGGTGGGTGTAGCTGCTCACCACCAGAGCTGGGCCATCGCAGGGGTTCATCAGCTTGACCAAGCTGTGCCCGGGGTTGCGCAGGCCCACCACGCGGCGAACGGAAAGAAGGCGCTCGAGGCCCGCGTTCAGCACGCCCGTAGGCACAAACACCGTTTCACCGGCTTTCACTTGCGGTGAATGGCCAGAAGCAGCCATGCCCAACTTTGCAATTACCGCTTGGCTGCTCACGCGTTTGTCTTCGGTGGCCGTGCCGTGCATGACCACCGCCACGCCTTCACGCGCCAGCAGCAGGGCCAGCAAGGGTGTCAGCACCGGCAGCTTGCGAGCACCGTTGTAGCTGGGCAGCACCACGGTTGGCACTTGGCCCGTGTGGACCTTGTTCAGCCGAGCATGGGTAGCGTCCAGAAAGCCGGCCATCTCTTCGGGCGTCTCGCCCTTGATGCGCATGGCGATGCAAAACGCGCCCAGCTCCAGGTCACTCACTTGCTGGTCGAGGATCAGGCCCATCAGGTCAGCGGCTTGTACGCGGCCGAGCGCACGCGCGCCGTCTTTGCCGCGTCCGATGTCCTTGATGTAGTGGCCGATTCCCATTGGCTGGATTGTGAAGGAAGTCAGATAACTGTTCGTTATATGGGTATGTGTGTTCAGGCTTCAGGCAGCCTGTGCCACCAGCCGGATGATCTTGCGCAACTCGGGCACACACGAGCCGCATTGGGTGCCGCAGCGCAATTGGCCCTGCAGCCCGGCCAGCCGTTGGTCTTCGCTGCCTGATTGGGTTTGCAGGCAGGCCGCGATGGCGTCTTCGCGCACATTCAGGCAGCTGCACACCTGGCGGCTGACGGGGGCTGCGCCTTCGGGTGGTGCGTCGGACGCCATCAGCCATTGGCGGGCGGGCCAGTTCAGCGGTGTGGCTTCGTGCAGCAAGGTTTTGAGCCAGCGGGCTGAGCGGCTGTCGCCAGCGACCAGAAAGCCTTGCAGCTTGCGCTGGCCATTTTCATGGGGTGTGCTCAGCTTGACCGATCGTCGCTGCACGCGCACCGCGTCCTGGTAGTGCAGGGTGTCTGGGCTGTTCAGTCCCAGGGCCTCGGCCACGGTGTGCAGCAGCGCTGCACCGACAGGTTGGCTGCAGGCCGTGCGCAGGATCAAGCCGGTGCGCGGGGTCTGGTCGGCCAGAGCCGCGCTGGCATCGGTGAAGGGCACCAGGTAAGCAAAATCGAATTGCGGCAGCAGTTTTTGCAATTGCTGGCGCACGGTCCAGACGGTGTCCTTGGGCAGCCAAGCCATGGCTGACATTTGCCAGGTGGCATCGGTCGACAGGGCGGCGCGGGTAATTTGCACTGCCGCGTGTTTCAGTTCGGGTTGTTTGGAGGTGGCGCAGTAGCTCGATGTGGTGAGCACGTTCACGCCCAGCCCAGCTTCGCCTTGTGCATCCCGGCCACTGAGCACTTCAGGGCCCCAGTGCATGGCGATGAAGGCCTGCGAGGCTGCCACTTGCGCACTGGCCTGCACCGGCAGCACCAGGCTGCCCCGCTTGCTGCGCACTTGCACCAGCTCGCCGTCTTGCAGGCCAAGGCGCTGTGCGTCTCGCGGATTCATTTGTACGCAAGGCTCGGGGCTGTGGGCAAACAGGCGACCTGCGGTGCCGGTGCGGGTCATGCCGTGCCACTGGTCACGCAGGCGGCCTGTGGTCAGAGAAAACGGGAACTGCGACACGCGCTCTTCGGCCACGGGCTGCCAGCTGACGGAGGCAAAGCGGGCGCGGCCGTCGGCTGTCGGGAATCTCCCGTCGGCATACAAACGGGCTTGCCCGGTGCTGGCACCTTCGGGCAGCGGCCATTGGGCGGGACCAGTGGTTTCCATTTGGGCGTAGCTGAGGCCCGTGATGTCCAGATCGCGCCCCCGGGTGCTTTCGCGGTGCTCGTTCCAGACCGACTCGGGTGTGGTGAATGCCACCAAACGGGCGTCTTGCGGGCGGCCCAGCGCCACCGCCAAGCGTTGGCCCAGGTCAGCGGCAATCGCCCAGTCTGCCCGAGCCTGGCCAGGTGCCGCCACGGCGGCGCGCACACGGCTGATGCGCCGCTCGCTGTTGGTCACCGTGCCTTCTTTCTCGCCCCATGTGGTGGCGGGCAACAGCAGGTCGGCGTAGTCGCAGGTGGCAGCCGTGGCAAATGCTTCTTGGACCACCACGAACTCGGCACGTTGCAGAGCGCGGCGCACCGTTTTCTGGTCAGGCATGGACTGCGCGGGGTTGGTGCAAGCGATCCACAAGGCTTTGATTTGCCCGTCGGCAGCGGCTTCGAACATCTCTACAGCAGTGAGGCCCGGTTTGGCGGGCACATCGGCCACACCCCAGAGCGCGGCCACTTCGGCACGGTGCTGCGGGTTGGCCAGGTCGCGGTGGGCCGACATCAGGTTGGCCATGCCGCCGACTTCGCGCCCACCCATGGCGTTGGGCTGGCCAGTCAATGACAGGGGGCCTGCGCCGGGGCGACCGATTTGCTGCGTGGCCAAGTGCAGGTTGATGAGCGCCGCGTTTTTGGCGGTGCCGTTGCTCGACTGGTTCAGGCCCTGGCAATACAGGCTCAGGGTGGGGGTGCGGTCAGCGCTTTCCTCTTGAACACCCGCAAACCAGCGGGCGGCGGTGTAGAGGTCGGCTTCGGGCACGCCGCAAATCTGCGCCACATGCGCAGGCGTGTGGTCGGCCACCAGCACTTGAAGGGCTTCAAAGCCGCTGGTGTGGGCGGCGATGTAGCTTGCTTGCGTCCAGCCTTGGCTCAGCATGATGTGCAGCAGACCGTGGAACAGCATCACGTCGGTGCCGGGCTGGATGGCCAAGTGCAGGTCGGCCATGTCGGCGGTGTCGGTTCTGCGCGGATCGACCACGACCATCTTGAGCGCCGGGTTGGCACGCTTGGCGTCTTCGATGCGGCGAAACAAAATAGGGTGCGCCCAAGCGGCATTGCTGCCTGCGATGAACAGGCACTGCGCGTGCGCGATGTCCTCGTAGCACGCGGGCGGGGCGTCGGCCCCCAGCGTCATCTTATAACCCGCCACAGCGCTGCTCATGCACAGGCGTGAGTTGCTGTCGATGTTGTTGGTGCCTAAGAGGCCTTTGGCCAGTTTGTTGAAGACGTAATAGTCTTCTGTGAGCAGCTGACCCGAGATGTAAAAACCCAGCGCGTCTGGCCCGTGGCTTTGCACGATGGCGGCCAGGCGTTGGCTGGCCATGTCCATGGCGTCGCTCCAGTCCATCGCCTGGGTGGCCTCACCCCGCAAAGGCCGCCACTGGGGCGTGAGCAAGCGGGTTTGTTCGGTGACTTGGGGCGCGGCCGTCAAGTGCAGCGACTGGCCCTTGGTGCACAAACGGCCGAAATTGGCCGGATGGTCTGGATCCCCGCGCACGCCGGTGATTTGCGCGCCCTGCGATGCGATGACCACACCGCAGCCCACGCCGCAATAGGGGCAGGTGGATTTGGTTTCTTGCAGGATGGGGATCATGGGCGTGGGTTCAGGCTCAAGCCGTTTTGCGAGAGACCGGGCCTGCAATGGGCCGCGTCAGGTCGGTGGCATGACCGACCAATTCGTCTGCATTCAAAAACACCACGCCGGCCTCCACCTTGACGTCAAAGCGCGGCGTGCAACCTTCGTCGGGGGCTTGCGCCTGGCCGTCGCACAGGTCGATGGTCCAGTTGTGCAGCGGGCAGGCCACCCGGGTGCCAAACACGATGCCTTGCGACAGCGGCCCCCCTTTGTGGGGGCAGCGGTCGAGCAGGGCGAACACCTCATCGGCGTCGTTGCGGAACACGGCCACGTCGAGTCCATGGTCACGCGCCACGCGGCGAGAGCCCAGCACTGGGATGTCTTCCATCCGGCAGATTTCTGTCCATGTGGTCATGGGAATTCCTTGTCTTGATTCAGGCGGTGGTCAGGGGCGCGAACTGGCGGGTGTCCACCTTGGCTTCTTGCAACTCAAACCACGGGTCAGGTTCGCCGTCGAGCGCGGCTTGCAGCTTGGCCCACAGGGCTTGGCGCAAACCGGCGTCTTCCAAGATCTTTTTCTTCACGTAGTCCAGACCCACCCGGTTGATGTAGTGCACCGTGCGCTCCAAGTACCAGCCTTCTTCGCGGTACAGCTGCATGAAAGCGCCGGTGTACTCCAGCACCTCTTCGGCGGTCTTGAGCTTGGTGAAAAAATGCGCTACTTCTGTTTTGATGCCACCGTTGCCGCCGACATACATCTCCCAGCCTGAGTCCACGCCGATGATGCCCACGTCCTTGATGCCCGCTTCTGCACAGTTGCGAGGGCAGCCCGACACCGCAAACTTGACCTTGTGCGGCGCGTACATGCGCCACATGGCTTTCTCCAGGTCCTTGCCCATTTGCGTGCTGTCTTGCGTGCCCATGCGGCACCACTCGCTGCCCACGCAGGTTTTGACCGTGCGCAGGGCCTTGGCATAAGCGTGGCCGCAAGGCATGCCGATGTCTTTCCACACATCCACCAGGTCTTCTTTTTTCACACCCAGCAAGTCGATCCGTTGACCGCCCGTGACCTTGACGGTCGGGATCTGGTACTTGTCGACCACATCGGCGATGCGGCGCAGCTCGGCGGCGGTGGTCTCGCCCGCCCACATGCGTGGGATCACGCTGTAGGTGCCGTCTTTTTGGATGTTGGCGTGGCTGCGTTCGTTGATGAATCGGCTTTGCGGGTCGTCCTGCGCCTCTTTGGGCCAGGTGCTGATCAGGTAGTAGTTGACGGCGGGCCGGCAGCTGGCGCAGCCATTGGGCGTGCGCCAGCCCATGAACTTGAACACGCCACCCACCGTGAGCAGTTTGTTGTCGCGCACCGCATCGCGCACCGCCTGGTGGCCGTGCTCGGTGCAACCGCACATGGGTTTGAGTTTGGGTGTGGCCGAATAGTCGCCACCGGCGGTGAACATCAAAATCTGCTCGACCATTCCGGTGCAGGAGCCGCAGCTGGCGCTGGCCTTGGTCTGTTTGCGCACTTCGTCGAGTGTGAACAGACCTTTGTCCTTGATGGCCTTGCAGATCGCGCCCTTGGTCACGCCGTTGCAGCCACACACTTCGTCGGTGTCGGCCATGGCGGCGGCTTTGCTCTGGCCCTGGTGGCCCACGTCGCCGATGTTGGACTCGCCAAACATCAGCTTGTCTCTGATATCGGCCACGCTGCGCCCGTCACGCAGCAACTTGAAATACCAGCTGCCGTCCACCGTGTCGCCATACAGGCAAGCACCCACCAGCTGGTCACCCTTGAGCACCAACTTTTTGTACACGCCGCCGGCGGGGTCGCTCATGACGATCTCTTCACACTCGGGGCCACCCATGAAATCGCCCGCGCTGAACAAGTCAATGCCGGTGACCTTGAGTTTGGTCGAAGTCAGTGACCCGGTGTAGCGGCCAATACCGAACTCGGCCAAGTGGTTGGCCAGCACTTTGCCTTGCTCAAACAGCGGGGCCACCAGACCGTAGGCAATGCCTCGGTGTGCGGCGCATTCGCCCACTGCCCAGATGCGCGGGTCGGTCACGGTTTGCAATGTGTCACTCACCACGATGCCCCGGTTCACATGCAGGCCCATGCTTTCGGCCAGCGCTGTGTTGGGGCGGATGCCCACGGCCATGACCACCAGGTCGGCGCGCACATGCGTGCCGTCCCTGAATTCAACTTGGTGGACCCGTCCCGTCTCGTCTCCGATCAAGGCTGCTGTTTGAGCGTTCATGCGGAACTGCATGCCGCGTGCTTCAAGCGAGGCTTGCAGCATTTGCGCGGCCACTTTGTCGAGTTGGCGTTCCATCAACCAATCGCTCACATGCACCACGGTGACTTGCATCCCTCGCTTCATCAGGCCGTTGGCCGCTTCCAGGCCGAGCAGGCCTCCGCCGATGACGACCGCATGCTTGTACTGCGTTGCCGCGTCGATCATGGCTTGGGTGTCGGCAATGTCGCGGTAGGCCAATACGCCTTGTAAGTCTTTGCCGGGCAAGGGCAGGATGAAGGGGTTGGAACCAGTGGCGATCACCAGTCGGTCGTAAGGCGTCGTCAGCGTTTCGCCTGCGGCGTTTTCGGCGCTCACGGTGCGCTGGACGCGGTCGACTGCCGTGACTTTCCAACCCGCGTGCAGTGTGATGCCGTTGTCTGTGTACCAGGGCCAGTCGTTGAGCACGATTTCGTCCAGCGTTTGCTCCCCGGCCAGCACGGGCGAGAGCAGGATGCGGTTGTAGTTGGGGTGCGGCTCGGCGCCGAACACGGTGATGTCGTACAGGTCAGGGGCGAGCTTGAGCAGCTCTTCGATGGCCCGAACCCCAGCCATGCCATTGCCGACCATGACCAGTTTCATTTTCTCTTTCGCATTGACACGCATGTCCATGGTCTTCTCCTTAAGCGGTTTTTTCCACATGCGCTTGGCGCGTGTAGAGGAAGTCGATCACCGCTTTGCGGTAGCGCTGGTATTCAACGCTTTCGGCCAGTTCCACGCGTTGGCGGGGGCGTGGCAAGTCCACCCTCAGCACCTCGCCAATCGTGGCTGCGGGGCCATTGGTCATCATCACGATCTTGTCGGACAGCAGCACGGCCTCGTCCACATCGTGCGTGACCATGACCACGGTGCTTTGGGTACGGGCCACGATCTCCAGCAATTCGTCTTGCAGCTTGGCGCGGGTCAGCGCGTCCAGAGCGCCAAAGGGCTCGTCCATCAGCAACACTTTGGGCTCCATGGCCAAAGCTCGGGCAATGCCCACGCGCTGCTTCATGCCGCCTGAGATTTCGCCGGGACGCTTTTGCGCGGCATGGGTCAGGCCCACCATGGCCAGCGCCGCATCGGTACGGGCGCGCAGCTGGGCTTTGTTTTCGGTTGCACCAAACACCCGCTCGATGCCCAAGTGCACGTTGTCAAAGCAGGTGAGCCACGGCAGCAGCGAATGGTTTTGGAACACCACCGCACGCTCGGGGCCCGGGCCCGCGATCTCGCGGTTGGCGCACAGCAGCACACCGGCCGTAGGTGTGGTCAGTCCGGCGATGAGGTTGAGCAAGGTGGACTTGCCGCAACCGGAGTGTCCGATCAGAGCCACGAACTCGCCTTTGGCGATGTCTAAGTGGATGTCACGCAGCGCTGGGAAAAAGCCTTTGTTGGTTTTGAACGTTTGCTCGACGCTCTGAATCTGGATGTACTTGCTGTCGTTGTTCATGATTTGACATCCTCAAAAGTGAAGGCCGTGGCGATGCGGATCAGGGCGTATTCCAGGATCAAGCCCACGCCGCCGATCACAAAAATCGCGATGATGATGTTCTTGACGTTGAGGTTGTTCCACTCGTCCCAGACCCAGAAGCCAATGCCCACGCCGCCGGTCAGCATTTCTGCCGCTACGATGACGAGCCACGCGGTGCCCACGGCCAGCCGCACGCCGGTCAGCATGTAAGGCAGCACTGCGGGGAACAAGATGGTGGTGGCAATCTTCCACTCGGACAGGTTGAGCACCCGGGCCACGTTCAGGTAATCCTGCGGCACGCGCTGCACACCCACAGCCGTGTTGATGATCATCGGCCAGATGGAGCAAATGAAAATCGTCCAGATGGCGGCGGGGTTGGCCCCTTTGAACACGAGCAAACCGATCGGCAACCAAGCCAGTGGCGAGACCGGGCGCAACAAGCTGATGAGCGGGTTGAACATGCGCGAGAGGAAGGTGAAACGCCCAATCACAAAGCCCGCTGGGATGCCAACGAGTGCCGCCAAGCCAAAACCCACGGCTACGCGTTCGAGCGACATCAGCACGTTCCAGCCCACGCCCTGGTCGTTGGGGCCTTTGCGGTAAAACGGGTCGCTGAAGATCTCGACCGCTTGCACGCCGGTGTCATACGGGCTGGGGATGCTGCCCTTGGTGGTGATGGACACCAACGCCCACAGTCCGATCAAGAGGCCCAGACCCATGAGCGGCGGCAAGACCGCCATCCAGAAGTTGTGCCACAGGCGGGCGCGTTGCATTTGCGCGGCAGCCACGGCATGGGCTGTGGCCACCTCAGCTTCGGTGAGGGGCACGACCGATGCGGGAGCGGCTTTGCTCCCCGTGGGTGAATGGAAAACGGCGCTGACCATGGTGCTGTCCTTCAGGCTTTGACTTTGAAACCGTCGGCGTATTTTTTGGGATCTTTGCCGTCCCAGACCACGCCATCAATGCCTTTGTGGCTGCGCATGTCGCTCTTGGGAACGGCTGCTTTGGCCGCGGTGGCCGCGTCTTTGTAGAGGGCGATTTGATTGACCTGCTTGGCCACACCCAAGTAGTCGGGGTGGTCTTTGAGCAAGCCCCAGCGCTTGTGCTGCGTCATGAACCACATGCCGTCGGACAGGTAGGGGAAGTTCACCATGCCTTCGTTGTAGAACTTCATGTGGTTGGGGTCGTCCCAGGTCTTGCCCATGCCGTTTTGGTACCGACCCAGAATGCGCTGGTTGATCGCGTCAACACCGGTGTTCACGTAGGATTTGTCGGCCACGGTCTCTGCCATCTTGAGTTTATTTTGCAAGCTGGCATCGATCCACTGACCGGCCTCGATGATGGCCGCTGTCACAGCGCGTGCAGTGTTGGGGTATTTGTTGACGAATTCGGCCGTGGTCCCCAAGACCTTTTCAGGGTGGTCTTTCCAGATGTCCTGTGTGGTTGCAGCCGTCACCCCGATGCCGTCCATGATGGCGCGGTGGTTCCAGGGCTCGCCCACACAAAAGCCGTCCATGTTGCCCACCCGCATGTTGGCCACCATTTGTGGTGGCGGCACGGTGATGACCTTGGCGTCTTTGATCGGGTTGATGCCGTAGCTGGCCAGCCAGTAATACAGCCACATGGCGTGCGTGCCGGTGGGGAAAGTCTGCGCAAAGGTGTATTCGCGCTTTTCGCTGGCCATGAGTTTGGCTAGACCTGCGCCATCGACCGCGCCTTTGTCAGCCAACTTTTTGGACAGCGTGATGGCCTGGCCGTTGTGGTTCAGGTTCATCAGCACGGCCATGTCTTTTTTGGGTCCAGAGATGCCCAAGTGCACGCCGTACACCAGGCCATAAAGTACGTGGGCAAAGTCGAGTTCGCCGTTGACCAGTTTGTCGCGCACACCGGCCCAACTCGCTTCTTTGCTCAGCACGAACTTGACGCCGTGCTTGACGTCCAGACCCAGCACCGAGGCCATGACGACGCTGGCGCAATCGGTCAGCGGAATGAATCCGATCTTGACTTCCTTTTTCTCGGGGGCATCAGAGCCTGCGGCATACACCACAGAGCGCAAGGCGGGAGAAATGCCTGCTGCACCGACGGCGGCGGCTTGCAACACATTGCGGCGGGTCAGGCTGTTTTTGAGAAAGTCGGTCATGGCCATTTCCTTGAAAATTTCGGAAAACAAAAACAAAAAGGCGTCCACATGTCACTCGCGCCTGTTGTACAGGGCGCGAACGCATGAGGACGCCTTTGTCCGGTGTGCAAAAGTCACCCGCCTTTGGGTGCTGTTGCGCTAGACCTCCGTTGGTCTTATTTCAGGTGATGCAATCCGCGTGCCAGGGTTTCCCTGGGGTTTGGCAGTTGATTTTTCGGCTTTGTTGCTTTGATCTGCACCTTGGTGGTGCGATTGCACTTGAATGGTGCCGAAATGGTGCTTCGCTGTCAGCCCAACAATTCGGCCATTTCGATCATTTGCTGTGCGATGTCGGCCAGCTTCACGCCTTTGTTCATGGCCGCTTTGCGCAATCTGGCATAGGCCTCTTGCTCGCTCAGGCTCTGGCGCTGCATCAACAGGCCCTTGGCACGGTCGATCCGTTTGCGGTCACTCAGTTCCAGTCGGGCGCTGTCCAGCTCAGCCAGCAAAGCTTGCTCGTGTTTGAAGCGCGCCATCGCCACCGTCAAGATGGGGTGGATGCGCTCGGGTGCCAGTCCGGCGACGATGTAGGCCGTCACGCCTGCGGCCACGGCCTCGTTCATCGGGCGGGTGTCGCTGTCGTTGGTGAACATCACGATGGGGCGTCGCTCATCGCGTGTGGCCATGACCACATGCTCCAGCGCATCGCGGGCATCGCTCTCGGCATCCACAATGACCATATCGGCCTGCAGTTGCGCCAAGCGCTCGGTCAAAAATACATCGGCGGGCAGGGTGGCCACCAGGTTGTAGCCTGCTTCGAGCAAGCCAATGCGCAAGAGGCGCGAGCGCTCTTCAATGGCATGCGCCTGTTCATCCCCCTCGGCCACCAAGGCGGGGTCTGAAATGATGACGACGATTCGTAGGGCTTCCTGCATGGGCAGGGTCATGCAAGAAGCGCGCCGTGCGCCTGACTCAGGCCGGCGCCATGCCGTGCTGGCGCTTGAGCGCGTCACACGCTGGCGACTGCCAGAAGGCCAGCAGCGCACGCATGGCCTCAGGCTGGGCGCAAGACGCCGCCATCGAGCCCGAAAAGGTGGTAATGATCTCCACCGCGGGTGGTAGGCCGCCTACGATGGTGATGCCTTGGACGCCCAGCATTTCGCTCAGCTGCTGAAAGCCCAGCGCCACCTCACCCTGGGCCACCAGTGAGCCAACGGGCACGCCCGGCTTGGCTTGCACGATGCGGGGGGCGATGGTATCGGCAATGCCCCACGCCTCAAACTGTTTGGCCAACTGCACGCCGCTTGGGCCGGTGGAATACCCCAGCGTGGTCGCGGCAAGAACAGCGGCTTTGAGTGCAGCTTCGGTCGAGATGTCGGGCACGGGCTGGCCCGCAGGCACGGCCACCGCCACACCCGAGCGCACCAGGTCGGCACGGCTGCCCGCCAGCACATGGCCGCTGGCGACCAGTTTGTCGATGGCGTCGCTGGCCAACACCACGCCGTCAAAGGCTTCGCCCGCCTGCACGCGCTTGGCGGCATCGACGCCGCCAACCGACTCGACCAGCACTTGAACGTCGGGCGCTTGCGCTTGGTACAGCGCCAAGAGATCGGCCAGCAAGGGCTTGGTGGCCATGGAAGAAATCAGTCGGAGAGTGGTCATGGTGTGGGCTTTGAAGGAGGGACTTTTGTGGGAGCGGTGCCCTCGTCGCGAAAGCTTCTTCGAGCGCTAGGAAAGGTTAAAAAAACTCATTCGCGACGAGGGCGTCGCTCCCACAAAGGATTATGGCCAAGGGCAGGGCGAGCGACCATGCCCCGCTTAAACTACCTGTTATGCGAATTTTGGGTATCGAATCATCTTGCGACGAGACGGGCGTGGCCCTGGTAGAGACCACGGGCGAGGCTTTGCCGCGCCTGTTGTCGCACGCGCTTTACAGCCAGATCGAGATGCACCAAGCCTACGGCGGCGTGGTGCCCGAGTTGGCCAGCCGCGACCACATCCGCCGGGTGTTGCCCCTCACGCGCCAAGTGCTGGCCGAGTCGGGGGCCACTTTGGCCGACATCGACGTGGTGGCTTACACGCGTGGCCCAGGCTTGGCTGGGGCCTTGCTGGTGGGCTCAGGCGTTGCTTGTGCGTTGGCGGCTTCTTTGGGCAAGCCTGTGCTGGGCGTGCACCACCTCGAAGGCCATTTGCTCTCGCCGTTTTTGAGTGCCGATGCGCCTGAGTTCCCGTTCATCGCCTTGCTGGTCTCGGGTGGCCACACCCAGTTGATGCGGGTGGAAGGCGTGGGCCGTTACGAACTTTTGGGCGAAACCATTGACGACGCCGCAGGCGAAGCCTTTGACAAGTCGGCCAAGCTCATGGGCTTGCCTTATCCGGGCGGGCCGGGCCTGTCGCGTTTGGCTGAGCAGGGCAATCCG
Source organism: Limnohabitans sp. 15K (assembly GCF_002778285.1). Classification (GTDB taxonomy): domain Bacteria; phylum Pseudomonadota; class Gammaproteobacteria; order Burkholderiales; family Burkholderiaceae_C; genus Limnohabitans_A. Next base: position 454,459 of record NZ_NESM01000001.1, on the reverse strand, counting down.
GCGGCTTACAAGTTGCCTCGGCCTTTGCTGCACAGCGGTGACTTTGATTTTTCTTTTGCGGGCCTCAAGACGGCGGTGCTCACCCAAAGCCAAAAGATTGGCCCCGCTGCCCACACCGAAGGCGCGCCCGAGCGGGCCGACTTGGCTGCTTCCACCCAGGCGGCGATTGTGGAAGTCCTGCTCAAAAAATCCATGAACGCGCTCAAGGCCACGGGCATGAAGCGTTTGGTGGTGGCCGGTGGCGTTGGGGCCAACCGCGAGTTGCGTGGGCAGTTGAATGCTGCTTGCGCCAAAGCTGGGGTGCGCGTGCACTACCCCGAGCTCCACCTGTGCACCGACAACGGCGCCATGATCGCCATGGCCGCCGCCATGCGCTTGCAATCCGGCGCGCAAGTGGCCGAGGCGCGTTACAGCTTCGACGTCAAGCCGCGTTGGCCTTTGCACGAACTGGTTTAAACCGAGCCGTTAAACTGCGCGGCTTTCGGCCTTGACCCGTGTGAGTGCGGGTTCTATTTTCAATATGCGTTTGTCTTTGATTTCTTCCCGTCGTGCGCTGATTTCCTTGGCTGCTGCTCTTTTCTTCCTGCCCGCTATGGCGCAGTCGCCTGCCCCCATCAAGCTGGCGCTGATTGAAGGCCTGAGTGGCCCCTTTGGCAACACAGGCGAGGCGGTGGTGCGCAACATCGCTTGGGCGGTGGAGCGCGTCAACGCGCGTGGTGGCGTCAAAACCGCGCAGGGCATGCGGCCCATGTTGCTGGAGCGCTATGACAGCAAGGGCCAAAGTGAAGAGGCTTTGTCGTCCCTCAAGTCGGCCATCGACGACGGCGCGCAGGTGGTCTTGCAAGGCAATTCCTCGGCCAATGCCTCCGCCTTGATCGATGCGATCAACAAACACAACGAACGCGAACCGAGCAAACGCGTGCTCTTCTTGAATTACTCGGCGGTGGACCCGGCGCTGACGAACGAGAAGTGCAGCTTCTGGCACTTCCGTTTTGACGCCCACGCCGACATGCGCATGACGGCGCTCATGCAGGTGTTTCGCGAAGACAAAAAAATCGAAGCGGCTTATTTGATTGGGCAGGACTATAGCTTTGGCCAAGCCGTGCTGCGTGAAGCACGCAAACAAATTGGCGAACTGCGTCCGGATGTGAAAATTGTGGGCGAAGAGCTGCACCCGATTGGCCGCGTGAAAGACTTTTTGCCTTATGCCGCCAAGATCAAAGCCAGCGGCGCACAAGCGGTCATCACCGGCAACTGGGGCAATGACTTGACATTGCTGGTCAAGGCTGCCCGCGAGGCGGGTTACAACGGCAAGTTTTACACCTTTTATGGCAATGCATTGGGTGCGCCAGCTGCCTTGGGTGATGCCGGTTTGGACCGTGTGATCGCCGTAGCCGACTGGTTGCCCAATGTGCCGGGCCAAGCCAGCGCGGCTTTTTACCAATCTTTTCGCCAGCGTTTCAGCAAGCCCTCAGAAGACTATGTGCATGTGCGCATGCAGCTGATGGTCGAGGCGCTCGCGCAAGCGGTTGAAAAAGCGGGCAGCACCGAGCCGATTGCTTTGGCGCTGGCACTTGAAAAAGCCCGCGTCAGCATGGCTGGACAAACCGGTTTCATGCGGGCCGAAGACCACCAGTTTCAGCAGCCGCTGGTGGTGGGCGTGATGCAGCGCCAAGGTGAACCCGGCGTGCCGTTTGATGTCGAAGGCTCAGGCTATGGCTTCAAGGTGGTGCGGCAGATCAAGGCCGAGCAGGCCCGCTTGCCCAGCACTTGCAAGATGGTACGGCCTCAATGAGCCTGAAATCTGCCCCGAAATAGGCCTTAAACAGAACGCGGATCAAACGGGGTGCGCGCCTCGGCTTCCAGTCCTTGACAGAGTTTTTCCAGCAACAGGATCAGTTGCTGTTGTTCACCGCCGTCCAGAGGCGACAGAAGCTGCTCAGAGGCTTGGTGTGCCAAGTCTTGGGCTTGCAAAAAAACAGCCTTGCCTTCGTCGGACAGCGTCAATGTCCACCTGCGGCGGTCTGTGACGCTGGCTTGTCGGGTGAGCCAGCCGCGTGTTTCAAGACCCCTCACCACATGCAACACCGTCACTTTGTCCAAACCCAAACTTCGGGCCAGGCTGGCTTGGTCCAGGGCCTCACTGTGCATCAGCATGTGCAGCACGCCAAACTGAGGCGGTGTCAGTTTCAGTGTTTGGCACTCGTGTTCGAACAACCCGACCGAGAGCTGGTGTGCGCGTCTGAGCAAAAAACCGGGGCGTTGGTAGAGAGAGGACATGGCAGCCAGGTGACAGGTATTCAGGGTTTGACCCAATTGGCAGGGGTCGCTTGCTGCGTAGCATCAGAAGGCTTCATATGGTTAGCATGCTAACCAATAAAACCATGACTTGTCACTCCGGACAAGCCCTGAAATCGTGTCGATGCTTCCCCAACAGGTGACAGGGTCAAGCTCGGCAGCACAAGGCACAGCCAATCACCATGCACATTGCAGAAAATTACATCTCGGGCCAGTGGATCAAGGGCTACAACCCAGCCATGTGTGGCGATTCGATCGATCCCGCCACGGGCGAAAAAGCGGCCCGATTTGTGGCCGCGAGTGTGCAAGAAGTTGACCACGCCATCGCTTGCGCTCGCACAGCATTCGAGACCACCACCTGGGCGCAGCAGCCCAAGCTGCGCGCAGACGTGCTGCGCCTGTTTGCCGATCGCCTGGAGCACAACAAGGCCCAAGTGGTCCAGACCCTGGTGCAGCTCAACGGCAAGTTGCAGCGCGAGGCCGAGGGCGAAGTCATGGCCGGTATTTCCGAGCTGCGTTATTACGCCGGGCTGGCGCGTAACCTGTTTGGCCGCGTCATTGAGATGGAGCCCGATGTTTACTCGCACATCGAGCGCGAAGCGATCGGCGTGGCCGCCATCATCGTGCCCTGGAATGCACCTGTGACTTTGCTGGTGCGCTCTTTGGCCCCAGCGCTGGCCGCAGGCTGCACCGTGGTCATCAAGGCCGCACACCAAACCGCGTTGGTGCACACCCAGGTCATGGCCTGTCTGGTGGCCGACGAGCGCATTCCGGCAGGCGTCATCAACTCCTTCATTGAGCAAGACATCGTGGCCACGCAGCACCTGTGCGCGCACCCCGAGGTGGATGTCATCAGCTTCACGGGTTCGACCCATGTGGGCAAACAAATTGCGCTGTCGACGGCCAAGAACCTGACCCGCCTGTCGCTGGAGTTGGGTGGCAAGGCCCCGGCCATGGTGCGCTCAGATGCCGACCTTCAGGCTGCTGTGCGCGGTATTGTGGGCGGCGCTTGTGTCATGGCGGGGCAAATGTGCACCGCCATCAGCCGTGTCTTGGTGCACGAATCGGTGGCGGCTGACTTTTCTGCGCAACTGAGCTTGGCTTTGTCACAGGTCAAAGTGGGTCCCGGCAACCAGCCCACTTCGGCCATGGGCCCCTTGATTGACCAGCGCAACCAGGCCCGCTTATTGGAAGAGGTGCGCGCGGCCGCGACAGACTGCCGCGTGCTGCTGGCGGGCCAAGTGCCCGCAGACACACCCCGCGGCGGCGCGTTCATCACGCCGTCGCTGGTGGCCACGCAAGACCTGAGCAGCCATTTTGTACAGGACGAAATTTTTGGTCCACTGATCACACTGGAGACCTTCAGTTCAGACGATGAAGCGGTGCAGCGTGCTAACGCGACACGTTACGGTCTGGCCGCATCGGTGTGGACGCAGGACTACCGCGCTGCCCGCAACATCGCCCGCCGCATCAAGTTTGGCAATGTCTGGGTGAACGCACACAACCGCTTGTTTGCCGAAATCGAGACCGGTGGCTACCGCCAAAGCGGTTTTGGCCGTTTGCATGGCGTGGAAGGCCTGAACGACTTCATGGAAACCAAGCATGTGTTCATGCCTTGCAACGATTGACCCGACCCATGACCGATTCCACTGCTACAGGCACTCAGCACACCACGGCCCGTTACTTTTTGGAGGGTCTGCAAGAGACCGGGATTCGCTACCTGTTTTCCAACCTGGGCACCGACCATGTGACCCTGATCGACGAAATGGCTCGCCTGCAAGTCGAGGGCCAGGCCATGCCCGAAGTGGTGCTGTGTCCGCATGAAAACGTGGCCATCCACATGGCAGGCGGATACGCTGCCGTCACCGGCCAAGGGCAGGGCGTCATGGTGCATGTGGACGCGGGTACCGCCAACTCGGCCATGGGCATGCACAACCTGATGCGGGCGCGTTTGCCGGTCTTGCTCATGGCTGGCAAGTCGCCCTATGCCTTGCACGGCGAGTTGCCCGGTGCGCGTGACAACTATGTGCACTATGTGCAGGACCCTTTTGACATCGCTTCGCTGGTGCGCCCCTACGTCAAGTGGGAATACAACCTGCCCTCGGGTGTGGTGGCCAAAGAAGTGGTGCGCCGGGCCCACAGCGTGATGCACACCGAACCTGCGGGCCCGGTCTACATGACGCTGCCACGCGAGACCCTGGCTGAAACTTGGCCATCCGAGCAAGTCAAGACCTACCCCGCTGCCCGTTATGGCGAAGTGCGCATGGGGGCCTTGCCTGCTGAGGCGACGCTGCTTATCGCCCGCGAGTTGATGGCGGCCGAGAACCCGCTGGTGATCACTTCTTATTTGGGACGCAAGCCAGAAGCCGTGCAGGCCTTGGAGGCGTTGGCCGAGTTGTGCGGCATTCGGGTGGTGGAGTTCAGCCCCAGCTGGTTGTGCATCTCGCGCGAATCACCTTGCTTTTTTGGCTTTGACCCGACACCGCTGTTGCCCGACACCGATTGGGGTTTGCTGCTGGACATCGACGTGCCGTGGTTGCCGCACCAGACCCGTGCCCGCGAAGACACCCGATGGGTGCACATCGACGTGGATCCGATCAAGAAAGATTTCCCGGCCTGGGGTTTTGCCAGCGATGTGCGTTGGCCTGCTGACTGTGCGCTGGCCCTGCGTGACCTGCACCAGGCCGTGCTGTCGCTGGCCGACGACGCCTTTCACCAGAAAGTGGCCCATCGCATGGCAGGTTGGAGCGCGCAGCGCCAGCAGCGGCTGGCGCGTGTGGCCGCCGCCGCACAAAACCCTGGGACAGAAGACGCCCTCAACCCGGCTTGGGTCTGCGCCCAAATTGGTTTGCAGTTGCGCCCCGATGACGTGGTCATCAACGAAGCCATTCGCAATTCGCCTGCGGTGTTGCAGCAAATCCCGCGCACCCAGCCCTTGAGTTTTTTAGGGGGCGCGGGTGGCGGCTTGGGCTACAGCGCTGGCATGGCGCTGGGCGTCAAGCTGGCCAGGCCCAAGGACCGGGTGGTGCACATCGAAGGCGATGGTGGCTTTCATTTTTCGACCCCGACCTCGGTCTATGCCGTGGCCCAAGCCCGAGGCTTGCCCATCCTCACGGTGGTGCTGGACAACGGTGGCTGGCAAGCCGTCAAGGAAGCCGTGCTGCGTGTGCATCCCGATGGCCCTGCTGCCAAGGCGGGCGAATTTCAGGCCCGTCTGAAGGGCGAAAAACGACAGTTTGAACAAGTGGCCCAAGCCTTTGGTGCACACGGCGAGCGGGTCTCCCGACCCGAAGACTTGCCTGCGGCCATTGCCCGTTGCTTGCAGGCGCTGGACCACGGTCAGGCGGCTTTGCTGGTGGCTTCGGTGGCCAAGATTTGATGAACCCCGACACTTAAAAAATCAGGAGACAAACCATGACAACGCGCTTCACATTCCCTTCACGCCGCAAGCTGGTGGCCACCGCCGCCTTTTCTTTGGCCGTATCTTTGGCCACTTTGGCCCCGACCTTGTCTTGGGCGCAAGCCGCTTGGCCCAACAAGCCGGTGCGCATTGTGGTGCCCTATGCACCCGGTGGCGCCAACGACATTTTGGCGCGCGTGGTCGCTGAAAAATTGGCCCCTGTATTGGGTCAGCCCGTTTTGGTGGACAACAAACCGGGTGCTGGCGCAGTGGTGGGCTCTGACTTTGTGGCCAAAGCCGCGCCAGATGGTTACACCTTGCTGATGGCGGCCAGCGGCCCCATGGTGTTCAACCCGGTGTTGGTGGCCAAAATGCCATTCAACCCCTTGACCGACTTGGCCCCGATTTCCATGGTGGGTTCATTCCCCTTGATCCTGGCCGTCAACGAAGCCTCGCCTGCCAAAAATTTCAAAGATCTTGTGGCCCTGTCCAAAGCCAATGCCGACAAGACCAACTACTCCTATCCTTCGGCTTCCTTTCAATTGATCATGGAATTGGTCAAAGCCAAGTCGGGCCTGAAGGCGCTGAACGTGCCTTATCAAGGCAGCGCGCCGTCCATCAACGCCGTTCTCACGCAAGAAGTGCAAATGACCCTGATCGACTCTGGCCCCATCGCCGCCTTGGTCAAGTCGGGCAAATTGCGCGCTTTGGCCGTGACCTCTGAACAACGTCTGGCCAGTTACGGTCAAGTGCCTACCCTGAAAGAGCAAGGCATTGACCTGGCCGTGAACTTGTGGAGCGGTTTGCTCGCGCCAGCCGGCACCCCCGAGCCGATCCTCAAGCGCCTGCAAGAAGAAGTCGCCCGCATCATGGCCTTGCCTGATGTGGCCGAGCGCATGGCCAAGCTCGACATCCGTCCATTGGGAACGAGTTCAGCCGAGTTGGGCAAGACCATGGCCAGCGAAATCCAGTTGTGGACCCAGGTGGCCAAAGACAACAACATCAAAGCGCAATGACCGCGTCGAAGCGCATCGCCATTGCTGGCGCGGGCATAGGGGGCTTGACCACGGCCCTGGCTTTGCTGCAGCAAGGCTTTGAGGTGGACGTGTTCGAGCAAGCCTCGCAACTGGGCGAGTTGGGCGCTGGCTTGCAAATCTCGCCCAATGGCTCAAGGGTCTTGCAGTCGCTTGGACTGGGTGATGCCTTGCAGGCCTGTGTGTGCCAGGCCCGGGGCAAGGAAATCCGGATGTGGAACACCGGGCAGCGCTGGAAGCTGTTCGATTTGGGCGACGATTGTCTCGCTCGATTTGGTGCCCCTTATTGGATGGTGCACCGGGGCGATTTGCACCGGGTGCTTTTGGACGCTTTCGAGGCGCGGTCGCAACGGCCCGTGCGCCTGAACGCCCGGGTGGTCCATGCGCAAAGCACGGCTTCGGGCGTGACGTTCGAATTGAACGACGGCTCTCAGCACAGCGCCCATGCTTTGCTGGCGGCCGACGGTGTGCACTCGGTGCTGCGCGAGCAGCTGCTGGGGGAAGACAAAGCGCAATTCACCGGCTTGTTGGCTTGGCGTGGTCTGGTGCCTGTTGAGCGCGTCTCTGAACACTTGCGTGCGCAGGTCGGCACCAATTGGGTCGGCCCAGGGGCACACGTCATCACCTACCCGGTGCGTGGCGGGGCCTTGATGAACGTGGTGGGCATCATCGAGCGCGAAGGCTGGCGCAGCGAATCCTGGACCGAAGCGGGTACACATGCCGAATTGCTGCAGGATTTTGGCCACTGGCATGCCGATGTGTGCGAGTTGATGTCGGCCATTGAGCAGCCTTTCAAATGGGCTCTGCTGGGCCGTGCGCCGCAAACCGGTTGGGCGCAGGGCCACATCTGCTTGTTGGGCGATGCGGCGCACCCCACTTTGCCGTTTTTGGCGCAAGGGGCCAACATGGCCATCGAAGATGCGGCCGTCATGGCGCGCTGCCTGGCCTTGGATGAACCGACCGAACACGCCTTGGTCCGTTTTGAAAAGCTGCGCTGGCAGCGCACCGCCGACATCGTCAACCGCTCGCGCGACAACGCTCAGCGTTTTCACAACCCCCAGCTGTCGGACCCCGGCAAAGCGGTGGACTATGTCAGCAGCGAGTGGGAGCCCGAAAAAGTGCGTCGCCGCTACGACTGGCTGTTTGAATACGACCCCTTGAAAGTGCCGCTATGAGTTTGCATGCCCCCGTTGTGGTGGTGGGCGCTGGGCCTGTTGGCATGACCCTGGCACTGTGTTTGGCGCGCCGGGGCATCGCTTGCACCTTGGTCGAGATGCGGCCTGCGGGCGCGCTGCCCGATGTCAAGTGCAACCACATCTCTGCTCGGAGCATGGAGCTGTTTCGCGCGCTGGGTGTGGCCCAAGACCTGCGTGCCGCAGGCCTGCCTGACGACTACCCGCACGATGTGTCGTACCGCACCAGCACCGTGGGGCAAGAGATTGCACGCATCCACATTCCTGGTCGCAGCACCCGCCTGACCGACCACAGTGGCCCGGACGGCCATTGGCCCACGCCCGAGCCACCCCACCGCATCAACCAGCGGTACATCGAGCCGATTTTGGCGGGGCATGTGCAAAAGCAAGCCTTGATCACCACCCTGTACCGGCACCAGGTGCTGGGTTTTGAGCAAGCCGAAGGGCAGGTGAGGGTGCGGATTCAGAACCTGGACACGCCGGACGCACCGCCGCTGCAAATGCAAGCGGCCTACCTGGTCGGCTGCGACGGCGGCCGCTCGGCGGTGCGCAAAGCCATTGGGGCCAAGCTGGTGGGCGACGAGGTGGTGCAGCGCGTGCAAAGCACCTGCATCCGTGCGCCCGGCCTGCTGGCGCTTCTCAAGGCCCCAGCTGCATGGGCCATGTTCACCGTCAACCCCCGGCGCAGCGGCAACATTTACGCCATCGATGGCCAAGAAGTCTGGCTCATCCACAATTACCTGCGCGACCACGAGACCGACTTTGATGCGGTAGACCGCGACTGGGCCATCCGCACCATTTTGGGTGTGGGCGAAGATTTTGAATACGAACAGACGAGCCGCGAAGACTGGATTGGTCGCCGCCTGGTCAGTGACAAGCTGCGCGAAGGCCGCGTGTTTTTGGCTGGAGACGCCGCGCACCTGTGGGTGCCTTACGCCGGTTACGGCATGAACGCGGGCCTGGCCGATGCGGCCAATCTGGCCTGGCACTTGGCGGCGCAAATCGAAGGCTGGGCTGCGCCCGATGCCTTGTCTGCCTACGAGAAAGAGCGCCACCCGATCACCGAGCAGGTCTCGCGCTTTGCCATGAACCATGCCCACGCCATGAGTCAGCGGCGACGCGAGATTCCCTCGAACCTGGAAGATGACAGCCCCGAAGGGCAGGCTGCTCGCGAGGCCTTTGGCCAAAACTTGTACGACCTGAATGTGCAGCAATACTGCTGCGCAGGTCTGAACTTTGGTTATTACTACGACCAGTCGCCCATCATGGTGTACGACGGCGACAAAGCACCCGAGTACAGCATGGGCAGCTTCACAGCGTCCACCGTGCCGGGTTGCCGTGCGCCACATTTCTGGCTGGGTGAGGGTCAGTCGCTTTACGACGTTTTGGGACCCGCTTACACCTTGTTGTGTTTGCAGCCAGGGCATGACGACGCGCTGGAGGCCCTGCAAGCAGCGGCCGAACACCAAGGCATGCCGCTGCGGGTGCTGGATGTCTCGGGTATGAGGGACTTGCCGACCGAATACCAACACCCCTTGCTCATGGTGCGCGCCGATGCCCACACCGTGTGGCGTGGGCATGCGCTGGATGACGTCTCAGCCCAAGCCTTGGTGGCCACTTTGTGTGGCCGCCAGGCGGTCAGCTGACCGACCAAACCACGCCGGGGTCTAGCGGGTAAATCGGGCGGCGCAGGTTTTTGAATTGCAACTCGCTGTAGTCCGAGGTGCAGGCCCCCGCCCCAGCGCATTCCACCGTGGCGCGGGCCAGGTGACCCAGGCCAGCGCGCCAGTGCACCCGGCTTTTGAGCACCACAAAATCCTTTTGTGTCGGGTCGATGCCCAGGCACAGCAGGGCGTTCACGTCAAAGGGCTCGACATGGCGCGAGATCAGCGCCACCTCCACATTGCCCGTGTCGATCACCACCGCTTGGCCCATGTTTTGCCGGGCACCCCGGCTCATGGGGCCTTTGTTTCGGTACTTGCCGTTCGAGATCAGCTTGACCACGCCGCTCAATTCGATCGGCGCGCTGCGGTGCGGCATGAGCGGCATGGCCATCTTGCCGCCCACTTGCAGGCTCACCTGAGCGCCGATGCCTGCCGCGATGGCTTCTTGCACCGCCTGGGGGTCAAAAATCGCAAACACCGCCACGTTGCGCAAATCCTGGCGCAGCACCTCGGCCAACACGGCGGTGGTGTCCATGGTGCCGCCCGAGGCCGCGTTGTCGTAATGGTCGAGCAGCATGACCGGGAAGTCGGTCAATGTTTGGGCGCGGGCCACCGAAGTGGCCAGGGGTTCCACCTCGTACACCCATTGGGCACGGCTGTCCCAAGCCATTTGCATCAGCTCGTCGCGCAGGCGCTGGGCCAATGCCGGGTCGTTGTCGGTCACCACCACCACCGACAGGCCCGCGTTCTCGATGTCGGCATGTGGAAAACCAGTGAACACACTGGCGCACAAAGCGCCTTCTTTTTCCATTTGTTGGGCGCGGGCTTGGATGGAGCGGTTGGGCTCGTCCAGCGAGCTTTGCCGCATGATGTGCGGGATCATGGGCAGGCGGCCCCAAGCGGTGGTGGGCTTGGCCTGGCCCTGTAGCAGCTTGAGCAAGGCCGAGCCTGCCCGCACGCCTGTGCCGTACATGTCCACATGCGGATAGGTCTGGTAGCCCGCAATGGTTTGTGCCAGCTCGACCATGTCGGCGTACACGTTGGCGTGCATGTCGTAGGCCACGCCAATCGGGGTTTTGGGGTCGATGGCGCGGATGCGGCGCAGCAACTCGCCTTCGCCGTCTTCGTGGCTTTCGCTCACCATGGCGCCGTGCAGGTCGAGCAAGATGCCGTCAAACCCACCGCGGGCCACGGCCTGCAAAATCGTTTGGCTCATGGCCTCGTAGGCTTCGTCGTGCACCAGCCCGCTGGGCGCGGCGTGTGCACCCAAGGCCAGCTCGAATTCTGCCCCTGCCTGCTCGGCCAAGTCGATGAAGGCCCCGGTGGCCGTGCCCGTGCCGCGAAACGCCGCAATGGCCGCTTCACCGCGGGGTGGTTCTTCACCTGGCCCCAGCGCAAAGCGCTGCAGGTCGGTGGGCACAGGCGAGAAAGTGTTGGTCTCGTGCATCATCATCGCGATCAGCAAACGCATAGGAGGGCCTCCAGTTCAACATCTGGCCATGATGGCCTCGATGTCCGGTTGGGCACAGTCACCGACGTGCCAACGTGGGCGAGGGTGTGCGTTTGTCCGGATTGACAGCCAGCCTTGCTGGATCAAGACTGAAGCCCCTTGACGGAGATTGCGCATGTTTCCTTGCATTGACACCTTGGGTGCCGCCTCTGCTTTTGAACGCGGCCAAATTTATGGCCGCGAGGCCCAAGACCGCATCCAGCACAGCGTGGTCACCTACGCCCGTTTGTTTGCCGCCTGCGGCATCGACTGGGCCAGCGCTTGCGATCGGGCCATGCGGTTTGAGCCGGTGATCAAGCAGGTCGATGCCGATCTGATCGAAGAATTGCGCGGCATGGCCCAAGGCAGCGGCCAAACCTTGGGCAGCCTGATGGCGCTGAACTGCCGCACCGAAATTTTGCCGGCTACGTTTTTGGCGGATGCGCCGCACCTGAAAGAAGCCGCCCGAGCCGCTCTGGCCACCAACCGCGCCGCAGGTCTTCCAGACTGGCTGCATGAAGCGGCTTGGGACCATGCCCTGAACGACGGCGAATGCACCGCCATGGGCGTGACCGCCGCAGCCAGCCAGACCGGGCAAGCCTGGCTCGCGCAAAACTGGGACTGGATGGGCCGCCAACGAGAAGCACTGGTGGTGCTGCACACCCAAGGCCCCAGCGGTCAAAGCATCACCACCCTGACCGAGGCGGGCATGCTGGCCAAGATCGGCATCAACCAATCGGGTTTTGCGCTGGGTCTGAACATCTTGCGCTCGGTGCGCGACGGCAGCCGCCTGGGCTTGCCGGTGCATGTGCTGCTGCGGCACCTGCTCGATTGCACCTCTGTGGCGCATGCCCGCGAGCGTTTGCATGTTTTGCAAACGGAACTGAACCTGGGTTTTGGTGCCGCCTCCAACGTGCCCTGCGCCGACGCCGAGGGACAGGTTGCCTGTTTTGAAGTTTCGCCCGTTGGCTGGGCCGAAGTCACGCCCACCGATGGCGTGGTGGTGCACACCAACCATTTCGTGTGCGAGTCATTGCTGAGTGAACAAGCCCCCGTGGGGCCCGGCTTGTCGAGTCATAGCCGCCTGAGCACCGCCAGGCAGCACGCGTTGCGAACGCCCATCGGGCAAGCAGATCTGGAACACTTTTTGCGCGACGAATCGGACGGATTTTTGTCCATCTGCCGCAGCCCCGACCCCAGCGTGCCACCCGAAAGCCGCGTCGAAAGCGTGGCGGGCATCATCATGCAAACCCAGCCTCCGGCGATGTGGGTGGCCAGTGATGTGCCCAGCCGCGTGGCGTTTGAGGCGGTGCCCTTGGCCGCTGCGTCCCGTCAGCTCACTGAGCGACTGGATCCGGCCACCGTTTCTTGAGCAGCTCCAGCACATCCTGCCAGGCCTGCGGGCCAGTCACCGGATTGCGTCCTGCGTGAACGCCGCGGCCCGGGTTTTGGCCATTCGGCACGCGAGGCAAGTGTTGGACTTGCCCCACCGGGTTGTCAAAGCCATGGTGGCTGTCCGGGTACAGCTTGAAACTCATGCCGGCTTGCTGCCCCAAAGCCACACAGGGGGCTGCCGGGGTCCAGTCGTCTGCCGCACCCAGAAGCATGTGGACGGGCCAAGCGGGCTGGTAAGGCTGCCGAAGTGCGTCGGCGCAGCCTGGGTAAAAGGCCAGCGCCACGTTGGGTGTCACGCTGGGTTGAGGGCGCTTTGGGGTGCTGTCTGAACTGGCCAGCACGGCACTGCCGCCATGTGACCAGCCCAGCAAGGCCACCCGTTGCTGATCCGTCCAGGCTTGTTGGGCCAGCCAGGCCAAGGTGGTGTGAACGTCGCTGCGGCGATGGCTTTGACGCACTTTGCGTGACGCCATGCTTTGTTCGCACAAACTGGTTTCCTGACGGGGTGTGAGGCTGTCGGGCCAAACCACGCTGTAGCCTTGCGCCAGCAGCAGATCGGTCATGCCCTGATGGCGTGCACTGAGTTGGCCTTTGCGCGAACCGACCGTGGCATACATGCCGCCACATCCGTGCAGTGCCACCACCACGGGGCGCTCGGTGTCGGGTGCCCGTTGGGTGGGATGAAACACCCAAACTTTCAGCGCCAAACCGTCGGCACCTGGCAGATGTTCGGCCACAGGCTGAGCCAAGGCCGATGCTCCCAGTCCTAAACCCATATACAGCCAAAGATGGCTACGGCGCAGGTGTTGAAGGAAGTGCATGGCCCTTAACCCCGTGAGTTTTCAATCAGGTGCTGCATCGCTTCCGACACACGCATGCCCAGCTGCAAGCCTTGCGCCAGTGCCAAAGCGTTCAGGCCGTTGACGACCCCGTTGTCCAGCCCGTCCTGAGCCTCGCCAATGCGGGCCGAGGTGTGCGCATACAAAATGGCCAGCACCCCCACAGCCTGCAACTCGTGCAGCGCCACGCGACCTGCATCGTCTTTGCCACCTCCCGCATCGTTGAAGGCCACTGCAAAAGGTTTGAGGGGCTGCGCCGTCACGAAATGCGAGGCCGACAAACCGCCGTGCGAACCCGACACGATCACCGAGCCTGCATGCGTGGCGTTGACCAGGGCAATCGAATCGAGCAAGACCAGGGGCCCCAAGGTGGCGGGTGAGGGCAGGGTGTTCATGCATTTGACTGTAGCGTGTGCGCCAGCTTGGATGTGTCACGCTGGCTATATTGCAGCCTACACACCAGGATTTAGGAAAGGCTGTCATGTCCTCTGTTTTGCGTTTTGGCGCGGTGAGCGTGCATTTGGGTGAAAAGTCCGGCAAGTACCCCGACGGCAACCAACTCATCGTGCAGGGGGCCGACACCCGGGTGGCCTTTGACACACCCGAGGTGGCCAACCGCATCGGCCCCGAGCTGGACACGGTGGACCTGGTCATCCTGGGCCATGTGCACGAAGACCACATGGCCGGGCTGCACCGCCTGATGCATGCCCCGGTGCAGGTGCACGAGGCCGACCTGGCCGCCGCCCAGTCCTGGGACGGCATGTGCCGCCACTACGGCTACCCCCAAGACGTGCTGGACGCGATGCTGGCCATCGTGCAAAAGGATTTCCATTACCAGCCCCGGCCCGATGCCACCGGTTACAGCGACGGCGCGGTCTGGGACCTGGGCGGCGGCGTGCGCGTGCGGGCTCACCACCTGCCGGGCCACACCGCAGGCCACTGCGCTTTGGTGGTGGAGAGCGAAGGCCTGGCCTTCATTGGCGACATCGACCTGAGCGGCTTTGGCCCCTATTACGGCGACGCCACCTCCAGCCTGAGCGATTTTCGGCAGACTCTGAAAAAAGTGGCTGAGCTGGACGCACGCATCTGGGCCACCTCGCACCACAAAGCGGTCATCACCGATCGGGCGCAGTTTTTGGCCGATTTGGACCGCTTTGCCAGCAGGATCGACGAGCGCAGCGCGCAGCTGCTGGGCTATTTGCAAGCCCCCCACAGCCTTCAAGAGCTGGTCGACCGCCGCCTGCTGTACCCCCACGGCTACGACGTGCCCTTTGTGCCCTGCGCCGAACGCAACACCATCGGCATGCACTTGGCCGAGCTGCAGGCTGAAGGGCAAATCCAGACGCTGGACGATGGCCGCTATGTCGCCGTTTGACCCCCACATTTCAACCCCCACGACTGGAGACAACACATGACCCCCGAACAACTCTTGCAGCACCACGACCAAGCCCGTTTGTGGGGTCAGCCCCCCGGCGTGGTGGGCGGCTCCGACACGGCTGAGGCCTACCAAAAAGCCCTGGCCGTGCGCCAGTTGCGCCAGCAGCGGGGCGAAGTGGCCAAGGGTTACAAGATTGGCTTCACCAACCGCACCCTGTGGCAGCGTTACGAGGTGTTCGGTCCCATGTGGGGCACCGTCTGGGACACCGGCCTCAGCTTTGCCGAGTCCGCCGCATCGGGGTCTGCCGAGGGCGGCATCGACCTGACCCACACCTGCCAGCCCCGGTTGGAGCCCGAAATTGTCTTCGGCATGAAGGCCACACCCCCAGCCAACGCCAGCCTGCAGCAGCTGTTTGAAGCCATCGACTGGGTCGCGCCGGGTTTTGAAGTGGTGCAGTCGCACTGCTTGGATTGGAAATTCACCGCCACCGACACCATGGCCGACAGTGGCTTGCACGCCCGCCTGCTGGTGGGCCAGCGCCTGCCTGTTCAGCAACTGGCCGCCGATGCGCAGGCCTTGCATACCCTGCTGGCGCAGGTCCAAGTCACGCTGTTCAAAAACAGCCAGGCAGTCGACCAAGGCCTTGGCACCAACGTGCTCGACAGCCCGCTGAACGCCCTTTACCACTTCATGAAAGAACTGCGTCAATGCCCCGGCGCGGCCGATCTCCAAGCGGGTGACGTGATCACCACCGGCACTTTGACCGACGCTTGGCCCTTGCAAGTCGGCGAGCGCTGGCGTGCAGAGTTTTCTGCGCCTCTTGGCCGTCTGAGCGCCCACATGTGCTGATGGCGGGCAGATCGCCGGCCCAAAAAAAGCCCCGAGCTGCAAAGCCCGGGGCTTGAATCAACAAAAATGTCAGGCAACTGCAGGAAGCATGACAAGGTCAGTATACTGTAAATATAAACAGTATATTGAGCAGTTTACGCCATGCACGCCCCAGACACCCCCCAAGCCCTGCCGCCCGGAAATTGGTGGCTGCAGGCCTTGCCCGCCAGCATCGCAGCGGGTTTTCCATCGCCAGCCGAGGACCACCAGGTCGAGCGCATCGACCTCATGCAGCAGCTGGTCAAGCACCCGCAGGCCACGTTTTACATCCGTGTGCGGGGCGAAAGCATGCGCGACGCAGGCATCCTCGACGGCTCGGTGGTGTTGGTGGACCGCGCCATCACCCCGGCCGACGGACAAATCGTGCTGGCTGTGATCGACGGTGACTTCACCTGCAAGACGCTGCGCCTGCAAGGCGAGGGCATCCGCTTGCAAGCAGCTCACCCCCATTACCCGGACATCGTGCCCAAAGATGGCCAAAGCGTGGAAGTCTGGGGCGTGGTGGTCGCTACCATTCACCAGCACCAAACTTGACCTGATCTGCCCCCTCACCACTCTGACATGGCCACCATTTCCACACGCCACCGCCGCGACGACTTCGAAGCCAAGCGGGTCTACGAATACCCGCAGCACCTGCGCGAAGCCATCGAAGACGCGCCCACCGGGGCCGGCGTGTACACCTTCCATGGTCAAGAAGGCGATTTGCCGCTGTACATCGGCAAAAGCATCAACATCCGCGCACGCTTGCTCTCGCATTTGCGCACCGAAGACGAAGCCCGCATGCTGCGCCAGACCCAGCGCATCAGCCACATCCGTACGGCGGGTGAGATCGGGGCGCTGCTTTTAGAGGCGCAAATGATCAAGGCCCAGCACCCGCTGTTCAACCAGAAACTGCGGCGCAACAAACAACTGTGCAGCTTGCAAATGACGGGCGATGTGCCCCAAGTGGTTTACTCCAAAGACATCGACTTTGCTTCTCAGCCCGATCTTTATGGCCTGTACGCCAGCCGCCACGCGGCGCTGGACGCACTGCGTGCTGTGGCCGACCAGCACAAACTTTGTTATGGCCCGCTGGGTCTCGAAAAATTGCCGCCCGGCAAAGCCTGCTTTCGGTCCGCGATCCGGCAATGCGCTGGCGTGTGCCGTGGCGACGAAAGCCCAGACGCCCACCGCGAGCGCCTGTTCAGCAGTTTGCTGGCGCTGCGGGTGGAGTGTTGGCCTTACGAAGGCGCCGTGGGCCTGGTCGAGCGCGATGCCGAATTCACCCAAATCCATGTGGTGAACCACTGGTGCTATTTGGGCAGTGCTGACAGCGCCCAAGAAGCCCGCCAACTGAGCCAAACGACCCACCATGCCGCGGCTCATTTTGATGCCGACAGCTACAAAATTTTGTGCCGCCCGGTGCTCACGCAGAGCGTCGAGGTTGTGCCGTTGTGAGCCAGACCATGAAAATCCACCTGCAAACGCCCTCAGAAATACGCCCGCAAATTTGGATAGAGTTGGGGCGGGCCAGTCTTGACCGGCACCACGAGTGGCGCACGCCCGTGTTGGCTTCGACCGACGCAGACGGCTTGCCCGATGCCCGCACCGTGGTCTTGCGGCAGGTGGACGCAGGGGCTGGGCAACTGACTTTTTACACCGACAGCCGCAGCCCTAAAGTGGCCCAGCTGCAGGCCAAATCCCCTGCCATGCTGGTGTTTTGGAGTGCGCGTTTGAGTTGGCAATTGAGGGTGCGGGTGGCCTGCACGGTCATCACCGCTGGCCCGGAGGTCGATGTGCTTTGGCAAGGGGTCAAGCAGTCGGCGGCTGCGGGTGATTATTTGTCGCTACTGCCGCCGGGTGTCGTCTTGCCTCAAACCAGCGGCAAAGCGAATGTCGAAACGGCCAGTGTCGACCCGGCCAATGCCCCCGCGCCAGCGCACAGCTTTGCTATTTTGCGTGCGCAGGTGCTTCAAATGGACTGGCTGGAGTTGTCGCGTGAAGGGCATCGCCGGGCGCAGCTGAGCGACACCACTTGGGAGTGGCTCACGCCCTGAATGCTTTCAGCTTCGGTCGTCTCGCAGGCGTTGCAGTTGTGCGCCGTCGACTGCCAAGCGCACACCCAAAGAGCCGCTGCCCGCACGCACCGGGAATTTGCGCAAGGCGATGTCGATCGCCTCGATGGCGGGGTAAGCCGCGCAGGCCTGCACGATGCGCGTCATCAGCCGCTCTTGGGTCTCGTACCGTCCATCGGCTGCGAGTCGCTCGATCTCGATCACCAAAGGGTCGTAATCGAACACATGCGCCATGCCGTCTTGGGCAATCAGCACCAGTTCGGGGTGGATCCAGAGTGTCAAATCCAGCGCGTGGTAATCGGGCACAGTATCGCCGGGCGCATAGGTGCCGATGCGGGTGGTCAGACGAAAGTCTTTCAGTTCGATCTGGCTGGCGGTCAAGGTTGGCAGGGTCATGGGTGTTGAGGGGCAAGTTCGTGGGTTGGCGTTCTGGGTCTCAGCGCCTGCTTTTGAGCCGCTGGCTCTTGCGGCTTTTTTCAAAAAATGCGTCGGGTTTGGTTTGCATCCAACGGATGAAGCGGGCCATCTCTTCGGGCTGCTTCAAGGCTTCGACGGTGGCGTATTGGCGGGCCAATTCGGTCTCGGTGAACAGCGCATGGATCTGGCGATGGCAAATGCGGTGCAGCACCGCTGTCTGCACGCCCCCGTGCGACTTGGGCACCAAATGGTGCGCGTCTTGTTGGCTGGGCGGAATGGCTCGCTCGCACAGCGGGCACAGTAGGTCGCCACCGCGCGGGGCAGGCAGGGCTTCAAGCTGGGCTTGAATCAGCTTTTTCCGAATGCGCCCCGTCACGGCAAAACCAGTGTGTTGACCATGGCGCAAGGCTACAACAGACTGCCGGCGGCGCATGCCGCACCGGGCGATTGATCCCAGTGGCTTTCAGGGCATCAGGTCATGTTGAATGGTCGTGGCTTGGTTCAATGTCCGGCTTCAGCCGATGGGGAATGCGTGCGCAGCCAATCTTTGAGCGCGGCATCTATGCGGGTCTGCCAACCATGACCGGTGGCACGAAACGCCGACGAGACTTCTGGCGACAAACGGATGGTGGTGGGCACTTTGCGGTCTGGCTTGACGCTGCCCACGGGGCGGCCTGCACCGCGCGCCCGAATCGCTTGAGGCGTGTGGCTTGCGGCCAGTTCACCCCGGAGCGCCTGATCGACCGAGCTCAGCAGCGCAGCTTCAAATTCGAGCATTTCGGGGTCCATAGGGGACGCTTGAGTGGTTTTGGATTTAGGCATCGAATCGCTCCTTCAGTTTCAGCAGCAGTTCAGGTCTCAGATTGTCAAATTTGGCTTTGGCGTAAACCAACAGAAGAACAATCTCTCCGTTGGCCAAGCGGTTGAAATAAATCACTCTGGCGCCGCCGCTCTTGCCCATGCCTTGGCGTGTCCACCGCACTTTGCGCAAGGGGCCAGCCCCAGAAATCACATCCCCAGCCATTGGGTTTTCGCTGATCCACGCGATGAACTCAAACCGTTCGGAGTCAGCCCAAACCTTGGCTGACCAAGCGATGAAATCTGGGGTTTCATGGACGGTTAACATGAATTAATTGTACTAGCAAAAAATTAGTTGACTGAACCATGGCGGCTGCATCGAGGACCGGAGGGGCGGCGCTCGATACGCGGGACGCAGTCTCCTTTCTGTCAACTAGCCGCGTGGGCCCGGACTCAGGGCATCAGGTCAATCAAAATTTCATTGCGCCGGTTCCACGGCAAGGTGAAGGGGTTGTCGTAGCGGGCCACCTGCGCGGTGGGGCTGAGTTTGAGATTTCGCGCCTGTGCCCAAGCCCTGAGGCGTTCGGTTTGCTCTTGCATGCTGGCCTGCGTCGTCAAGCCACTGAAACGCACGGCCACCACCTCGTGCTCGGGCACGGGGCGCAGTTGTATTTGCGGGTTCAGGGGTTGGGGCAGGGTTTGCACGTTTTCCTCAGACGGCATCACAAAGTGCACGCGCCAGCCGTGGTTCTCAGGCGTGAGCGTGACGGGGGCGGTCATCGCGATTTTGCGCTGCATGCCCGATTGGTGCTGCAGGTTGTCACCAAAAATGTAAGCCGCGATGCGCCTGAAACCACTGCCGCTGGCCGCGTCAAAGTCGCCATTGATTTGCGTTTGGGCCACTGTGAAGGCGCTGTATCGGCGCACTTCAAATGGCGGCTCTGCCGTCAAAACGGTGTAGCGGGGTTCTTCAGTGGCCATGGCAGCCTCGCAAAAAAGGAACAAGAGGGGGGACAAAAGGGAAAAAATCCAGCGCATCGGGGTCTTTCGTGTGTCGTCATTACAGCAAATTCCCGCATGTGCATCTGTCTGACAGCGAACGGAGTGGGTTGGAAACGCATTCCCGCGTGCAAAAGTGGGGCGAGGTGTGGCCCCAAAGAGCTTGCCGTCTATATACTGTTCATTTGTACAGTATTGATGCGGCAGCTCACTTCATGAATTCCCCCCTTCGTCCCATGTACGCCCTCGTGGATGGCAACAACTTCTATGTCTCGTGCGAACGCGTCTTTCAGCCCTGGTTGCAAGGCCGGCCGGTGGTGGTGCTGTCCAACAACGACGGCTGCGCCATTGCCCGCAGCGACGAAGCCAAAGCTTTGGGCATCAAGATGGGGGCACCTTACTTTCAGTTGCATGAGTTGGAGCGCAACGCAGGCCTGATCGCACTGTCGGCCAATTTTTCTTTGTATGGCGACATGAGCGACCGCATGATGAGCTTGGCTGCAGGGCTTGGCCACCATCAAGAGGTTTACTCCATCGACGAGAGCTTTGTGGACCTGAGCGGTATCTCCGGCGATTTGGTCCGCCGTGCCCGCCAAATCCGAAGGCGCATCTTGCAATGGATCGGCATTCCGACCTGCATCGGCATCGGCCCGACCAAGACGCTTGCAAAACTCGCCAACGCCATTGCCAAAAGCGCCGAGCGCAAACCCGGCAGCTACCCCGCGCACCATGCCCAAATTTGCCATCTGGGCGCATGCACGCCGCAAGAGTTGGCCGCGCTGCTGCAGGCCACCGACGTGGGTGAGGTGTGGGGTGTAGGGCCACGCATCGCTGCACGGCTGCGGGCGCAGGGCATCGCGACTGCGCAAGACTTGGTGGGCATGAGCCCGGCAGCCGCTCGGGCCATGAGCTCGGTGGTGCTCGAAAAAACCGTGCGCGAGTTGCAGGGCACGCCCTGTTTTGAGTTTGAAGACGAGCCTTCGCCCAAACAGCAAATTGCCTGCACCCGCAGCTTTGGCCACCCGGTCACCGAGTTGGCCGATTTGCAGCAAGCCGTGACCGAGTTTGCCTGTCGCGCCGCAGAAAAATTGCGCAAGCAAAAGGGCCATGCGGCCCAGGTGCTGGTGTTCATCCGTACCAGCCCGTTCAGAAAGCAAAACGCGCAATACAGCCGCAGCGCCTGTCTGCCGCTGCCTGTGCCCACCAGCGACAGTGCGCACATCACCCAGGCAGCGGTGGCTTTGCTGGGCAGCATTTACGAGCCGGGTTATCTGTACGCCAAAGCGGGTGTGATGCTGATGGGCTTGCAACCGGCCACGCGCCAGCAGATGACGCTCGATTTGTCACGTCACTTAGGCGATGCCCAGCCTGCCAACCGCACGCGCTTGATGCTGGCCATCGATCAGATCAACCAGCGGCACGGCCGGGGCAGCCTGAAGTTGGGCAGCGCGGGCATGGGCCACGCTGCGCAAATTTGGCACATGAAACAAGATTTCAAAACCCCGGCGTACACCACCGATTGGGCCCATTTGCTCACGGTGCAGATGGATGCTTGAGGCGCATCCCCGCAGCGTCCCCGACCTCAGGATGGCTTTTTCGAAAGTGGATGTGTCAACGCTGCTAGACTTACGCCCTTGAAAAATTCCAACGCAGACATGTCCCTCGATTCACCCATTGACATCGTTTATTTGTGGGTTGACGGGAACGATTCGGCCTGGCGTGCCAAGCGCCAGGCTGCCCTGCAGCAACTCCCCAGCGATTCCAACGCCGCCATGGCCCTTTACAGCAATGTGGAGGGCCGGTTTCGTGACAACCACGAGCTGCGTTACAGCCTGCGTGCGTTGGAGAAGTTTTTCCCCGACCATGGTCATGTGTACATCGTGACCGACGCGCAGGCGCCCGACTGGTTGCGCCCCTCGGACCGCCTGACGCTGGTCGATCACCGGGATCTGATGCCCGAGGCGTCTTTGCCCACGTTTGATTCAGGCCATATCGAGTCGTGGATTCACCACATTCCGGGTCTGTCTGAGCGTTATTTTTATTTCAACGACGACGTATTTTTTGGGGCCCCGGTGCAGGTGAGCGATTGGTTCAGCGATGCCGGTTTTCATGTCACTTGGTCCGATGAGCCCATGGTCACCGATGAGGCCATGCGCATGGACGCCACTTCACTCGAGAACGCATGCCGTTTGTCGATCCAGTGGCTGACCGAAAAAGCCCGCTCAGGCGCGCCCGCACTGCGCGAGCAAGACCCGCTGTACCAAAGTACTTTCCGCACGTTCGCGCATTCGCCCCGGCCCATGCTCAAGTCGATCTTGTTCGAGCTTGAAGCCACGGCCCCCGAGTTGTTTGCCGCTGTGCGCTCCACGGTGTTTCGCAGCTGGGACAAGCCCACCATCGTGTCGGATTTTGTGTTGCGCTGGGCCTTGGCGCATGGCCTGGCCAGCATTCAGCCTTACCGTCACCGCTATGTGTCGACAGGTGAGAGCGATCAAAACGAGCAGTTGCAAGCCTTGGAGGCCGAATTTGGTGCGCTCGATTTCTTTTGCATCAACGACACCACCGACGACGCCCACACCCACGATCCGCGCTTGCAAAACGTGCTGACTGTGCTGCAAACCATCTTGCCCAAGCCTTCAGCGTTTGAAAACGACCAAGCCACAGCGTCTTCTGTCGGATCGCCAGCGCGGTCGGGTGTGCATTCAGCACAGGGCCAGGCCTTGAATGCCTTCCCTGTGCCTGCCCTGCAAAAAAGGGCGTGAACCTTCGCAGCCGTCGACTTAGGCGGTTTGGGGTGTTGCCAACTGGATGATGGAATTGACGTTGGCGGCGTTGCCAATGGCCCAGCAAGCGTTGATCAGTGCGGTGGTCTGGGCTTGGCCCAAAACAGGATCGCTCAGACCGTGGAATTTGCCCTCGAGCAGCGCTTGGGTCATGGGGTTTTTCAGCGAGCCAATCGCGTGCTCCACAAACACATGGACCTTGCTGCCATCGGTCAAAGTGGCGGTCACGTCGGCGCTGGCTTCGTCGATCGAGTCGTCCACTGTGGCCACCACTTTGCGGCGCAAGGCCACCATGTCGTCGCGCGTCACGATGTGGTCAGAGAACTCTTCCTCGGCGGCGAAACCAAAGGTCAAGCCCGCAGCGCAACCGTGGTAAACGCTGAACTTGGCCTGCAGACCATCAACCGGCTCTTTTTTGCCAGTCAGTTCGAGCACCAAGGAGTGCACGCGCAAATCAATGCGTTCCACTTGTTCTGGGCGCACGCCTTTGGCGCGCAACTGGGCGCAGGCATCGATGCTGGGGTGGATCACGATGCCGCAGGCGAAGGGCTTGTAACTGTTGAACGAAATTTCAAAGCGCTCGCCCAGCTCGTGGGTGATCTCGCTCCAGTCGTTCTTGATCGACACGGTTTGCATCATGCCGCGAGGTGCTTCCAGCGCTTTCGGGCTGGCGGTGAAACCTTGCTGGGCCAAGAGCGCCGACATCAGGCCTGCACGCGCGGCAGCACCGGGGTGAAAGGGCTTGGTCATGGTGCCGAACTGCTCGCGCATGCCAATGGGCTGAGAGGCTGCAATGCCCAAAGCCATGGCTGTTTGTTGTTCGTTGAGTTTGAGCAAACGGGCGCAGGCCGCAGCCGCACCCAAAGTGCCGGTAGAGCCGGTGATGTGCCAGCCACGGTCGTAGTGGTCGGGGTACATGGCATTGCCCACGCGGCAAGCCACGTCAATGCCGATGACCAGCGCATCGATCACCTCGCGGCCAGTGCACTGCTGGTGTTCGGCCAAAGCCAAAATGGCCGAGGCCACAGGACCTGCGGGGTGGATGATGGTTTTGAGGTGGGTGTCGTCAAAGTCAAAGGTGTGCGAGGTGATGCCATTGAGCAAGGCGGCGCTGGCCATGTCGACTTTGGTGGCGCGGCCCAGCACACTGGCTTGCGCTGCGGGTTGAAGCACCTGCACAGCGGCCAATGCGGCATCGGCGGCTTCGTGGCCAGTGGCGCCCACGGCGCAGCCCAGCCAATTCATGAAAGTGCGGTGAGCCTCCAGATCAACCTCGTCGCTCCAGCCTTTGGAAGGATGCGTGGCCACGAACTTGGCCAAAATTTGGGTGACTGCAGGGGCGTTGTGGTCAGCGGTGACTTGGGTATTGCGTGCCATGGTGTTCAGTTGTCGAGTTGGATGTTGCGGGCTTTGGCGATGGCGGACCATCGGACGATTTCAGCTTTGATGAAGACACCAAATTCGTCAGGTGTCATGGTGATGGGTTCGATGGCCTCGACCGAGAGTTTCTCGCGCAGGTCTGGGGCTTTGAGCACGGTGGCCAAGGTCTCATTGAGGTGCTTGACGATGGGCGCAGGCATGCCCGCAGGCCCGACCACGCCGTACCACTGCTGGGCGTCAAAACCCTTGAAACCGGATTCGTCGAGCGTGGGAATGTCTTTGTATTGCGAATGGCGCTTGGGGCCCGTGACCGCCAAGGCGCGCACGCGGCCCGACTTCATGTGGGGTACGGCTGCGGCCAAACCAGGGAACATGGCTTGGGTCTGCCCACCAATCAGGTCGGTGAAGGCCAGAGCGACGCCTCGGTAAGGAATGTGGACCATGAAGGAGTTGATCTGTTGCTTGAACAGCTCCATGGTCAAGTGGGTCAAGGAACCCTGACCTGCTGATCCATAGCTCAAGCGTCCTGGGTTGGCTTTGACGTATTCCACGAATTCTTTGATGTTGCGCACGGGCAGAGATGCGTTGACCACCAAGACATTGGGTGTGGCACCAATCATGCCAATCGGTGTGTGGTCCTTGATCGGGTCATAGGGCAATTTGCGCGTGGCTGGGCTGGTGCCGTGGGTGGCCACATAGCCTTGCAGCAAGGTGTAACCATCGGGGGCTGCGCGCGCAGCAGATTGGCAAGCGATCACGCCGCCACCACCAGCTTGGTTGTCCACAATGAACGATTGTTTGAGCAAAGCGCCCCAGCGCTCGGTCACGGTGCGGCCGACCATGTCGCTGCCACCACCGGCGACCACCGGAACGATGTAGCGGATCGGTTTGCTGGGGTAAGTGGCTTGGGCGTTTGCCAAAGAGGGCAGCAGGCCTAGGGCCGATGCGGCCTGCAGCAGTTGACGGCGTTTCATGTTGGTGCTTTCAGTTGAGAGGTTTCTTCCAGTCGAACAAGGGCGTCGTCGACGTGACGGGCCATCAGTAACTCGGTCTGCGCAAAGTCGCCTTGGCGCAAAGCCCGAACAATGGTTTGGTGCTCGGCAATGGAGGCTTTTCGGCCGCTGTTGCCAGAGAGATTCTTGAGGCGCGAGATGTGCAGTTTTTGCACAATGCCTCGGTAAATTTCGGCCATCTGCACATTGCCTGCAGCTTCGACGATGGCCCAGTGAAAACGCAGGTTTTCTGCGTAATAAAGGTTGGC
Organism: Limnohabitans sp. 15K; assembly: GCF_002778285.1. GTDB lineage: Bacteria > Pseudomonadota > Gammaproteobacteria > Burkholderiales > Burkholderiaceae_C > Limnohabitans_A. The sequence continues at coordinate 429,189 of NZ_NESM01000001.1, read as the reverse complement.
ATCGGCACTTTTCAGAGCTTCTTTCATGCTGCTGGTGGTGCTGACCAAAAATCTGACCAAGCTGTCGCGGTCTTTTTTGGGCAACTGGGCTGCAGCACGTCCGGCAAAACCGTCCAGTAAAGATCTGAGTTCGTAAAGGTCGCGAACTTCAACCATGCCGAGCTGTCGCACAAACACGCCAGAGTGTTTGCGTGAAATCACCACGCCAGAGCTTTCAAGTTCTCGCAGGGCTTCTCGGACCGGGACTCGCGAGACATTCAAACGAGCGGCGACATCGGGCTCATTGATCCGCTGCCCCGGCAGCAGGCTGCCATTGAGAATGCCCGCCAACACATCGTCGCGCACCAACTTCGCCAATGAAGTGGTGTGCGAGCCATGCGGCTGTTCTGTGGGGTTTTCGCCAAGCCAGGGAAGCATGCGGCAGTCTATGGTGTTGAATTTATAAAGGACATATCGTATACGAAATGTCCGGTTGGAACGGGTTGTGAGTTCCTTGTTGGCTGAATTTTTCGATGTGCGATAGCGACTGGGGGGGGGGGTGAGTTTTGATCATGCATGCGGGTTTTTCTCGGTGTTCTTGGTGGCGATTTTCGTATACGATAAAGAAATGAATTTGAAAAATGCGCTGAAATGTGCATGGATCTGATCACCTCATTTTTGGAGACGACCCATGAAAATCAAACAAGTGATGGCCAGCTTCGGCTTGTTCTTGGTGGCCAGCAGCATGACCCATGCACAGCAGGCCCCTTACCCTGTTGCGCGCGTTTCGTTGGTGACGCATTCCAGTCCCGGTGGCGGTACAGACGTTTTCTTGCGGGACTTTTCCAAGCAGCTGAGCACGGTGATGAAAACCAGCTTCTCTGTGGAAAATGTGCGTGGTGGCAGTGGTGCCACTGCAGTGGCTGCGGTGGCCAAAGGGGCGCCTGATGGTTCAATTTTTTACGGCACAACCCCCACGTACATTCAGACCACCTTGCTGTCCAAGCCGCCCGTCGGTTATGACGGTTTGGACCCCATGCTGATCGTCTTTTTGGACCCCGAGCTCATTTACACCCGTGCAGATTCGCCGCACAAGACGTTGGCCGATGTGATGGCTTTTGCCAAAGCCAATCCAGGAAAATCCCGTTGGGGTGCGTCCAATCCAGCGTCTTTGGAGCGCATCGCCATGGAGAAGCTGGCGCGTGCCGCAGGCGTGAAAGTGCCCATTGTTAGCCATGAAGGCGGCGCAGACCAAATGATTGGTGTGCTCAACGGCACTTATGACTTGGGCATTGGTGAAATGCAGGAATTGCAAGGCCAACTCGAAGCCGGAAAAATCCGTTTGTTGGCCACTTTGTCTGAAACGCGTTTGCAAGGTTTGCCCAAGTTGCCCACGGCCAAAGAGCAGGGCTTCAACGTGGTGGTGCGCAAATTCCGTGGACTGGCCAGCCCCAAGGGCTTACCGGACAGTGTGGCCAAAGCCTGGGAAGATGCTGCCCGCAAAGTCATGGAGTTGCCTGCTTATAAAGCTGAGTACACACGCGAGAACCTCACGCCCATGGTGTTGGGCCGTGAAGCTGCACGCAAATTCACAACCGATTTCGCGGCTGAAACAGTCACTTCCTTCAAAGAGTTGGGGCTGTTGAAATGAGTAGCACCCTCAGTGAACGCAAGACCAATTTGGTCACAGGTGCGATCGGTCTGTTGTTTTCATTGGGCTATGTTGGGTTTGCCAATGGCATTGAGGACAGTTTGTTGGCCGATGAGGTCGGGGCTTCGGGTGTTCCGGTGTTCATTGGCGCTTTGATGGCTGTAGCCTCCGCCTTACTGTTGTTCAAAGCATTGATGCAAAAGCCGGCACCGGGTTTGCTTGCAGATGCTGATGACACACAGGACGAAGATTCGCCGCAAAATCCGCACCAACTTGCCTTGGGTTTGCTGTTGATCTTGGCCACTTATTTGGTCTTGCTGCCTTGGCTCGGTTACGTGGTGTCGGTTGGCCTGCTGTCTGCCGCCGTGGCCTGGTTTGCAGGCGGGCGCGAAGCCAAAGTGCTGTTCGGTTTTGTATTGCTCACCGGTCCGGTGCTGTGGTTTTTGTTTGACTTTGCACTGAAAGTCAAAATGCCAGCGGGCATCTGGCCCACACTTTTTGCAGGTTGATTCATGGACGCGTTGTTGCAATCTCTCAGTGGTTTTGCTTGGCTGTGGGTCATCGCCGCAGCCTTTGGTGGCGTTTTGTGGGGCATTTTGGGTGGGGCTTTGCCAGGCATCTCGCCCTCGATTGCGATGGCTTTGTTGCTGCCCTTTACGGTTGGTTTGCCGCCAACCATCGCCATCGTTCTTTTGGCCAGCGTTTATGTGGGGGCTGAATATGGGGGCTCTATCCCCGCGATTTTGATTCGAACGCCGGGTACCAACTCGGCATCGGCCACGGTCATCGATGGTTTTGAAATGGCAAGGCAAGGCAAGGCGGGTGAGGCACTGGGCATTTCTTTGATGTCTGGTTTGGTGGGGGGCTTGTTTGGTTTGGTGGTGTTGGTGCTGGCCACCGAAAGTTTGGCCAAAGTGGCTTTGGCTTTCACGCCCGCGGCTTATTTTTCCTTGGGCGTTTTGGGACTCTCCGTGATTGCCAGTCTGTCGGGTGGTGCCTTGCTCAAGGGACTGATCGCCGCTTGTGTGGGGCTCATGATCGCTTTCATTGGCAGCGACCCTGTTTCTGGGGTGTCACGTTTCACCTTTGGTTCTGCCGACCTGCTGGATGGCGTGAAGCCCATCATCATCATGGTGGGCTTGTTCGCCGTCACCGAAATGTTGGTGCAAATTGGTGAGCCTGCTTGGGCCAAGGCCGACAAAATTTCGTCTCGTTTGAAGTTGCCCGATTGGGCCATGACCAAGCGCTTGTTCAGGCCACAGGCCATCGGTGCGGCTGTGGGCACATTCGAAGGTGTCACGCCGGGTGCGGGTGGCACGGTGGCCGCCTTCATGGCTTATTCTGAAAGCAAACGCTGGTCCAAGCACCCTGAGGAATATGGCCATGGTTCGCCTGAAGGCGTGGCGGCACCCGAGGCGGCCAACAACGTGGTGACAGCCACGGCGCTGGTGCCGTTGCTCAGCCTGGGCATTCCTGGGTCCAACTCGGCCGCCATCTTGATGGGGGGCTTTCTGATCCATGGCTTGCAGCCAGGTCCCATGTTGTTCACCAAAGCACCCGATGTGGTCTATGGCCTGTATGTGGGTTTGTTGGCGGCCAACATCGCCATGCTCTTGATTGGTTTGGTCATTCTCAACCCGTGTATCTGGCTGGTGAACCGTCCTAAGCCGTACCTGATTGCAGGCATTTTGGCCTTGGTCATGACGGGTGTTTATGCACTGCACCAAAGTGTCTTTGACATCGCTGTGACCTTGGCGGTGGGTGTTTTGGGCTATGGCATGCGTTTGTTGCGCATCCCTGTATTGCCGATGGTTTTGGGCTTGGTGCTGGGCTACATGGTCGAGTCCAACTACCGACGAAGCCTGCTGATTTCAGGCGGGGACCACAGCATCTTCATGACCGACATGGTTTCAGCCGGCTTGTTGGGCTTGTCCTTGGTCCTCGCGCTGTACACCGGCATCAAAGAATTTACCGATAGAAAGTCAAAGAAATGAGTCACGCAAGCCCCTCAGGCCCATCCGTTGCCGTCAGACTCGCTGCGGCGATGGCTTCATCCAAGCCCGAATTGGACCCTTTGGCATTGCCCGTGGCGCGGCGTTTGTTGATGGATGTGGCCGGCATTTGCATGGCCGCACGCCATGAAAACTATGTGCTGGCGGCACTGGCCGCTGTGGAGCAACCGGGTCCCTGCGCCGTGTTCGGTTTTCCAGAGGGCTACGGCGTTGAAGCGACTGCTTTTGTCAATGGCATCGCTGCCCACGGCGAAGATTTTGACGACACATACGAAGGTGGCCCTGTGCATGCAGGTGCGGTCATCGTGCCAGCGTTGTTGGCGGTGGCTCAGCGCCACACGCTGGACGGCGATGCGCTTTTGCGGGGCATCGCCTTGGGTGTTGAAGTCACTTGCCGTTTGTGCGCCGTGGCCCCTACCCGCGTTCACAAAGCAGGTTTTCATCCCACAGCCATTTTTGGCGTCATCGGCGCTGTGGCGGGCATTGGCACCGCCATGAAGCTGACCGAGGCCCAAATGGTCCATGCTTTGGGCCTGGCAGGCAGCATGGCTGCGGGCATCATTGAATATTTGGCCGACGGTTCTTGGACGAAACGGATGCACCCCGGTTGGGCCGCGCAGTCGGCTTACCGCGCTGTCCGTTTGGCGCAGGCAGGGTTTGTGGGACCTTCCACGGTGTTTGAAGGCACACATGGTTTGTTCCATGGTTTTGCGAACACGCTGGACGGTGACTTTGAAGCCATGTTGGCGGGTTTCGGCGAACGTTGGGTCTGGACCACGATTGCGTTCAAACCTTACGCCTGCGGCACGATGGCACATCCCTACATCGACTGCGCACGCGCTTTGCGCAAGCAGGGTGTGACGGCCGACCAGATCCAAAGCATTGAATGCGAGACCGCCGAGGGCATCGTGCACCGTCTCTGGGAGCCGTTGGCACTCAAAGCTTCTCCGCCTAACGCGTACTCTGCCAAGTTCAGCATTCCCTACGCCATCGCGGCGGGGTTGTTGTTGGACGATGCGGGCTTGTCCGCCTACACCGAAGCCACCGTCCAACGCGATGATTTGCGCGCACTCGCTGCCAAAGTTCGTTACGTTGTTGACCCGGCCAATCCTTACCCGCTTCAGTTCACTGGGCATGTGCGTGTGCATTTGACCGATGGCCGTGTTGTGGAAGAGCGTCAGGCGTTCTTCAAGGGCGGCGCGGCACACCCTTTGAGTGACGCCGATTTGGAACAAAAATTCCGAGCCAACTGCAGCCACGGTGGTTTGGACGCTGCGCAAACGCAGGCACTGTTGGACACGGTCAATGCGGCCTTGTTGGGCGGTCCTTTGTCATTCTCGGCCTTGGCCGCTACCGCAGCATCGGGCACGAAATGAGCACACCTGCTTCAAAAGAAACCCGTCGTGTGGCCTTGGTCACAGGGGCTGGACGCAACATTGGTCGCGCCATTGCTTTGGCCTTGGCCCGCGATGGCATGGCCGTTGCTGTCAACGTGCGCAGCTCAGTGTCCGAAGGCCAAGCCGTGGTCGATGAACTGACCGCTCTGGGCGTTCCTGCGCTCTTGTGCGTGGCCGATGTGACCGATGCCCAAGCGGTGAAAGCGATGGTGGCCGAAGTGGCCGATCGGTTTGGACGCCTGGATGTGTTGGTGAACAATGCGGCCATTCGCAAAGAAGCACCTCTGGCCGACATCAGCAGTGCAGATTGGCGCAGCACTTTGGCCGTGGTTTTGGATGGTGCTTTCCACTGCACGCAAGCGGCATTGCCGCACTTGCAACATGCAACCGACGGTGCTGTCATCAACATTGGTGGACTGACTGCCCACACTGGCGCTGAAAACCGCGTGCATGTGGTGACCGCCAAAGCGGGCCTGGTTGGCCTGACCCGCGCTTTGTCGCACGACTTGGCAGCACATCAAGTGACGGTCAATTGTGTGTCGCCCGGCATGATCGATACCGTGCGGCACGGCAGCAGCGTGTCGGCTCAGCCCAACCACCACAAAAAGCACACGCCATTGCTGGGTCGACGGGGTACGGCCGAAGAGGTGGCCGATTCCGTGGCCTGGCTGGCGGGCCCCCAAGCCCGTTTTGTCACGGGGCAAGTGCTGCACGTCAATGGTGGAACTTACTTGGGGTCTTGAGTCGCTTGATGGGCATGGGTCTCCATGCCAAGTCTCTCGTGCAGTTTCAGCGCAGCGATGCCGGTGTCAACGTCAAGTGGGGCGTCGGAAAATCCTCCTCTGGTGCCCTGTCGCGTGCCAGCGATTGAACCAGGGTGTGGGAGGCATGGCTTTGTGATTGCCGGTCCAACTTCTGCAGGCCACCGTGTTTGGCCGACCGTCCACGGACCCGCATGCGCCAGACTCTGAACGAGCGTGTTTTCAGCTGGTCTCGCATCAAGGCGATCACTTCGGCTTCATTCAGTCCAAACTGCAAGGCAATCGCTTCAAAAGGGGTGTCGTCTGACCAAGCCATGGCAATGACGCTGGATGCCTCTTCTTCAGACAAAGCGTGGTGATCGTTTTTCGATGAACTCATGGTGACACTTTAATGGAGTGCTCGGGGGCGCGTTGGCCCTCCAGGCAAAGTGTCGGATTGTTCAAGGCAATAAAGCCGTTGTTTCTTGCCGCAGCATGCGCACCATTTCTTGTGCGGCAGGTGACAGGCTTCGGTGGCGTCGCGTCACCAAGCCAATGGGCCGCTGGATGTCCGGCCCCGTCAGGCGCCGCGTGGCCACGCCGCCTTGCTGCACAAAGGCTGCTGCCAATTCGGGCAGGGCGGCCACCCCTAAACCGGCTTTGACCATGGCGTGGATGGTGGCGATGTGCTCGACTTCGTAGCGTGGCTGAAAAGCCATGCCGTGCGACATGAAGGCGGTGTTGGCGTATTGCCGCACGCTCGCAGGCAGGGGCATGGAGATGTGTGTCAGCTCGCCCACGGCCTGCCAGCTCAGGGGACTTTGAACTTTTGCCAGAGGGTGACCCAAAGGCATGAGCAGTACAAAGCCATCGGCCGACAAGGGGGTGTAATCCAGGTCTGCGTAGTCGGGGTTGGCGGCCGTTAAGGCCAAATCCACCGTGCCGGACCGCACCAGGTCAAAGGCAGGACCCGACAAAGTGTCGTGCAGTTGCAATGAAATTTGCGGGTACTGCGCCGCAAATCGGGCCATGACCCGGGGCACGACCGTCGCTGCCAAAGAGGGCAAGGCGGCGAGGGCGACTTTGCCCGACTGCACCTGCTTGATTTGCTGGACCTGCTGTACGGCCTCCAGCGTTTGGGCACTCAGAATCTTGGCTTGCTCGACAAACACCTGGCCAGCCACGGTCAAGTGCACGCTGCGGGTGGTGCGGTCAAACAAGCGCGTGCTGAGGGCTTCTTCGAGCCGAACGATGACACCCGATACCGCCGATTGCGACAAATGCACTTGTGCAGCCGTGCGGCGGAAACTGCCCGTTTCGGCCAGCACCAAAAAAATATCCAGATCGCGAGGCGTCCAGTTGAGTGGGGTGTTCATGGCTGCATTGATTTGTATTTCAGATCAGTTTATGGGAAAAAACGGCTGGACGAAACGAAGGGGGTTTTCTAGACTGCAAGCCATTTCAATCTGTGGGCATTCAAAACATGATTTCTTTGCTTCCTTTGCAGGCCCGGACCGTGGTGGTGGGCGGTGGCACCATGGGCATGGATGTGGCCATTGTGCTGGCCCGTGGCGGCAGCCAAGTCACCGTGGTCGAGCCCGACGCCGCCAAACGCCAAGCTTTGGCAGCCCATGTCCGCCACAACTTGGAACCGCTGGGCATGGCGCACCGCACCGAGCGGGTGCAAGCCGTGGCCAATTTGACCGACATCGCCTGGCCAGGCGTGTGTCTGCTGATTGAATGTATTCCGGAAAAACTGCCCCTCAAGCAGGCCCTGTTTGCGCAACTGGCGCAAATGGCGGCATCTGAAACCTTGCTGTGCAGCAACAGCTCCAGTTTCCCGATCAGTGCCATCGCCGAAGGTTTGCCCACGGCTGAGCGGATGTTGGGTCTGCACTTTTTCATGCCGGCACATCTGGTGCCCTTGGTCGAAGTGGTGCTGGGGCCAAAGTCCAGCGTGCAAGAGGCCGAGCAGCTGTGCGACTTCATGCGGGGTTGCGGCAGCGTGCCAGTGCTGGTGCGCAAGGACAAGCCGGGCTTTTTGGCCAACCGCATGCAGCATGCGCTAGCGCGTGAGGCCTTCGCCCTGATCGACGAAGGCGTGGCCTCGCCCGAAGACGTGGATGCGGCGGTTCGCTTTGGCTTTGGTTTTCGCTTTTTGGCGGCAGGCCCGGTCATGCAGCGTGACCATGCCGGCCTGGAGGTGCACACGGCCGCAGCCGCCAGCATGTACCCCAGCTTGGCCGTGAATGCTGAACCCGCTCGCGTGTTGCAAGAGCGCGTGGCCCGGGGCGACTTGGGCATGAAGACCGGGCAGGGCTTTTTCAGCTGGACGCCCGAGGGCCAAAAGGCCGAGCGCGAGCGCTACGACCACCTGCTGCGCCAGGGCTTGGATTTGCTCGCCTCTGAATTGCCACCGCTGAACGCAAAAGATTGATTTTTCTCCCCCCACAATTTCTAGACAAGGCATGACATGGCAGTTTTTTCACACCCCATTTTGATCACAGTGGCCCCCAACGGCGCCTACAAGCAGCGGCCTGATCACTCGGCCTTGCCCCTCACGACGGCGGAGCTGGGCCAAACCGCCAAGTTGTGCCTCGACGCAGGCGCGGCCATGATCCACATGCACATCCGGGATGCTGAGGGGCGCCATAGCCTGGACGTGCAGGGCTACCGCGATGCTCAGCAGGCGGTCAAGGCGGCGGTGGGCGATGAAATGATCATCCAAGTCACCAGCGAAGCGGCTCGCGTTTACAAAGCACCTGAGCAAATCGCCATGGTGACCGCGCTCAAACCCGAGGCGGTTTCCGTTGGCCTGCGCGAAGTGGACCAGCCTGAAATTGGCGAAGCGGGTCTCGCCCAATTTTTTGGCTGGCTGGCCAAAGAGCGCGTGATGACCCAGGTCATCGTGTACGACGTGGCCGATCTGCAGCGCTGGCAAGCCTTGCGCGCGCAAGGCGTGATCCCTGATGCGCCTTGGTCGCTCTTGTTTGTGCTGGGCCGTTATTCGGTCGGCCAAACGTCTGAGGCCAAAGACTTGTTGCCGTTTGTCATGGCCCACACCGGCAACGAGCCATGGTCCATGTGCGCCTTTGGTGCGGGCGAACATGCTTGTGCCACCACCGCAGCTGCTTTGGGTGGCCATGTGCGCGTGGGCTTTGAAAACAACCTGTTGCTCAACAACGGGCAAGTCGCTCCCGACAACGCCGCCTTGGTGCGCCAAGTGGCCGACTCGGCCCGAGTGCTGGGCCGCAGCCTCTACACTGCCAAGCAGGCGCGTGAAGCCTTTTTGGCCGCTTGAGCATTCCATTTTTAAAGGAGACACCCCATGAAACGCAGCACTTTCGTCGCAGCACTGTCTACCGCCTTGTTGGCGGCCACCGCTTTGCCCGCTTTGGCGCAGGACAACTACCCCAGCAAAACCATCCGTTTTGTGGTGCCTTACCCACCGGGTGGCCCCACCGACCTGATGGCCCGCATGTTGCAAAGTGAATTGACCACGCGTTTGGGCGTGACGGTGATCGTGGACAACAAAGGCGGTGCGGGTGGCAACCTGGGCAGCGCCGAAGTGGCCAAGCAAGCGCCAGCCGATGGTTACACCTTGCTGTTGGCAGCCAGCGGCCCGATGGCGGTCAACCCCACGCTCTTTCGCAGCATGCCGTTTGTGCCCATGACCGATCTGACCCCCGTGATCCAGATTTCGGCTTTTCCGCTGGTGCTGGAAGTGCACCCCAGCGTGCCTGTCAACAGCGTCAAGGAGTTGATCGCTCTGGCGCAAAAGCCAGACAGCAAACTTGCGTTCGCTTCTGCTGGAAACGGCACGCCCCAGCACTTGGCAGGCGAAATTTTCAACACCCAGATGAACACCAACATCTCGCACATTCCCTACCGTGGTGCAGGCCCTGCGCTCAACGACTTGATCGGTGGGCAGGTTCAGGTGATGTTTGACATTCTGGGCAGCTCATTGCCCCATATCCAGGGCGGCAAGCTCAAACCCTTGGCCGTGACCTCGGCCAAGCGCCACCCCTCGCTGCCCCATGTGCCGACCATGATCGAGGCCGGCGTGCCCGGTTACGAACTGACCGGCTGGCACGGTATTGCCGTGCGTGCGGGCACACCTGCGCCAGTTGTGCAAAAGCTCAACACCACTTTGAATGCGATCTTCAGCGACCCCGAATTCAAGAAAAAGTGGGAAGCCATCGGCACCCCTGTGGTGGGCGGCACTTCCGCTCAGTTTGGTGAGTTGATCCGCAAAGAAACGATCCGTTTGGGCCAAGTGGTCAAGAACGCTGGCGTGACGGTGGATTGATGGCGGTGTGAGTCACCCGGTCGTGAGACCGGGTGTTGCCTTCAAACGCCCCCTTGGGGGTGGGTGGGATCGATCCAAAGGACTGTTTCAGGTTTTTCAGCAGGGTCGATGTCCATGTTGACCGCCACCGCCTGACCATCGCTGCGGCACAAGACGCACTCCAATGTCTCGTCTTCGCTGGCGTTGATTTCTTGGTGCGGCACATAGGGCGGCACATAAATGAAATCACCAGGTCCGGCTTCGGCGGTGAATTCCAGCGCATTGCCCCAACGCATGCGGGCACGGCCTTTCACCACATAGATCACGCTTTCCAAGGGCCCGTGGTGGTGTGCGCCGGTTTTGGCATTGGGGTGAATGTGCACCGTGCCTGCCCAGAGCTTTTGAGCGCCCACCCGAGCAAAGTTGATGGCCGCTTTGCGGTCCATGCCCGGTGTGGAGGGCACATTGCCGTCCAACTGGTCATGCTGCACCACGCGCACACCATCGTGTTTCCAGTCGGTCGGCGGGTGATCGTGCGCTGAGGGAGGGGTGTGATCGTTCTGAGACATGGCTTGTATCTTTTAAAAACAGATATTTTCACTTTAGCATGTGACTTGGCTGTGTTTTTGCAGATCCCAGACCGTGGGACCACTAAACTCAGGTCGCTGAGCTCTTCAAGGCTCTCCAGCTGTGCGCACTTGACGGGTGCTGATCTCAACTTCTGATGACCCATGAAATTCAAAATGTCTGAAAAGTCGTTGTTTGCGACTTTGTTACGCGCCCCTTGGTGGGTGAGCTTCTTGGTGATGTTCGCTGTGGCATTGGTGGCTGGCGCTTTGCTGCCTGACGCTTACAAAATCCCGGGCATGCTCGGCGGATTCCCGTTCTTTGTCATTGGCGTCATGGCGGCTTGGCGTCAAAGAAAAGCCATCCCTGCCAGCCGTATTCAGGAACTCGTCGAGCAGGCTCGGGGCATGGGTTGGCGAGATTTTTCGGTGTTGGTCGAAGAGGCGCTCAGGCAGCAGGGCTTTGTGGTCACCTCCTTGAACGATGGCCCGGCCGATTTCCAAATTGAAAAAAATGGCCGCATCACCTTGGTCAGTGCCAAGCGCTGGAAAGCGGCCACCGTGGGTGCCGAACATTTACGTGAATTGCTGGCGGTCCGTGAAAGCCGGGATGCCTTTTCGTGCACCTGTATGAGTTTGGGCGTCTTCAGCCAGGCGGCCGTTGACCTGGCCAACAACAGCCCCATGCAGTTGCTGGGGCCTGCCAATATTGCGCAACTCATGCACGATGGGGCCAACGCCCTCAAAGGCTGAGACCTCTTCGCATCTCTTGTCGACCTTTCTCGGCTCCAAAGGACTCCCATGACCAGACAATTTCTCGCTGAATCGGCCATTCACCCGGCCATTCGCCAACGCATTGCCGAATACCACCTGCCCGTGATCCAGCAGGTGCAAAGCGCCATGGCCCAGCACCCTGTTGTGGTGGTGGGCTTGTCGGGTAACCCCTTTGTGGGCAAAGCGCGCAAGGCGCTGGCCGCGGTGGGCGTGGCGCACGCATACATCGAATTTGGCAGCTATTTCTCGCAATGGCGCTTGCGCAATGCCCTGAAAATGTGGACCGGCTGGCCTACTTTCCCGATGGTGTTTGTGCGCGGCACCTTGGTGGGTGGGGCTGACGATCTGCGCCGACTGATCGACAGCGGCGAACTCCAGACCTTGCTCAAAGCCTGATCGACATGGCTGCATTGGCAAAACCCGAGTTGTGGCGCACCGAGGTGGGCGTGGGCGATGCGGTGGCCGTGCTCAACATTCCCGGCGCGCTCAAGCGTTCTCGCACGTTCGACATCGATGTGAGCTTGCTGGTGCGTGTGCCTGAAGACAACGCAGAGGCCTGGCATGCCTTGACGCTGGAGATCGACGGTCAGCGGCAATGGCACAGGCAGGTTGCCAGCAGCTGTCCAGGTCAGACCGATGGGCTCGATTACCACTGCCGCTTGGTGCTCGAAGCAGGTCCTGCCCTGCGCATCCGCGCGGTGGCAGGCACCCGTGGCGCAGTGGTGAAACGCCTGCAGATCGAAGCCCGCGAAGACCTTTGACTTCAGCCGATCACCGCCAACTCGCGCAGCGGCCTGTTGTGTATCAGTCGATCAAATCCCAGTTCTTGCACGGCGATGGTTTGCGCTTGACCCTGCAGCATCCATTCGGCCAGGGCCAGACCGGCACCCGCGGCGTGTTGCATGCCGTGGCCTGAAAACCCGTTGATGAAATACAGGTTTCTAAGCTCCGGGTGTGGGCCCATCACGGCATTGTGGTCGAAGGTGTTCATCTCGTAATAACCCGCCCAAGCCCGCTCCACCCGCAAAGCCGCCAGCGCCGGAATGCGGTGCGCGAGCGAAGCCCATTGCTCGTCGTTCCATTCGGCCCAGTTGGGTTCCAGTGGCAAGCCGGGTTCGGTGTGCAAAGGCTCAGCGCCGCTGATCAAAAACCGACCTTCGGGCCGCAGCCACCAACCGCTCGGGTCGATCAGCAAGGGGCACTGCGGCAGCGGCTCGGGACACGACAGCACAAACACCGTGCGCCTCGCCGCCTCGATGGGCAACTGCACCCCGGCCATGGCCGCTACTTCGCCAGCCCAAGGTCCCGCTGCGTTGACAACTTGCCCACAAGACAAAGTGTTGCCACTGGCCAGCCGCACGGTGGTCACTTGACCTGCTGTGTGGTCCATGCTCACCACACGGCCGTGCAGGCGCTGCACGCCTTGCGACATGGCTTTTTTCAAGAAGGCCTGGTGCAGCGCCGGGCCGTCAAACCAACCCTCGCCACTCAGGCCCAGGCTGCCCAGCGCCACATCGTCCACGTTCAGCCAGGGGAAGCGCTGGCGCAGGGCCTCGGGGCCGAGCAAGGCCACATCGGCCCCGGCTTGCTTTTGGATCTGGTGCGCGGTGTGCAGGGCTGCCGTTTGCTCGGTCTGGGCCAGGTACAAATAGCCGGGCTCCTGCAAGCCCAGTTGCACCGGGTGATCGGGCAGGCCCAAGTGGTCTTCGGCCTCTCGTAAAAATGCGATGCCGTACTGGCTCAGACGGATGTTGACGGGGCAGGTGAACTGCTGGCGAATGGAGCTGGCCGACAGCGACGAGGAGGCTTTTTCGTAGCGGGTGTCCGACTCGACCAGCGTGACGCGCAGGCCAGGCTGCAATCGGGTCAGCCAATAGGCCGTGGCCGCGCCCATCACGCCGCTGCCCACAATCACCACATCGGCGCGGCTCATGGGCGAACGTCTTCAGCCAAAGCTGCGCGGTACACCAAACGTGCCGCCACGGTGTCTTCCACCGCTTGACCCAGCGATTTGAAAATGAGGGTGGTACCCGCAGGTGGCGGCGCCATACGGCCACACAAAATTTCGCCAATCTCGGCAGCGACCTTGGCACCCGAGAGCATCACGTCGCCCGATTCTTTTTCGGCGGCTTCGCGCTGATCGGCGACCACCCAATGCTGCATGGCCTCATCGTCCAGCTCGCGCCAAGTGGGGCGGGGCGCACCCACCGCCGCCACAAAAGCGCCTGGCTTGAGCCAAGCGCCCTGAAGCACGGGCTCGCTGGCGTTGGTCACGGTGCACACGATGTCTGCGCCGCGGACGGCCGCTTCGGCGCTAGCGCAGGCCACACCGCCAATGTCTTGTGCGCACTGCTGCGCGTTGGCTGCGTTGGGGCTCCACACCCGGATCTCAGACACCTCGCGCACGGCACGCAGCATTTGCGCATGGCTGCGGGCCAGCACGCCGCTGCCCAGCATGGCCACCACCTGCGGAGTACGTGGCACCAGTGCGTCGGCTGCCACGGCAGACGCCGCTGCTGTCCGCATCGCGGTGATGGTGTTTCCTTCCATGACGGCCAGCGTCTGGCCTGTGGCCGGGTCCATCAGCACGATGGTGCTGAGCAGGGTGGGTAAGCCTTTTTGTGCATTGCCCGGCACCAGGGTGATGAGCTTGGTGCTCAGGGCATCGCCCAGTTGCGCGGGCTTCAAAAACAGCAAGCCATCTGCCGATGACTCGCCAATCGGCATGACCATGCGCAGCGGCTGCACCACCTGGCCCAGCGTCAGCGCCACCAAGGCTTCGCGCACGCCTTGCAGCAAATCGGGCACGTTCAGCAGTTGCTGAACACGGGCTTCGTCAAAGTAATGAACCATGGGATTGCTTCAAGTAAGGGGTCAAGCTGGGGGAAGTCCTTCACTCGGTACGGGGACCCTTGGCATACAAGGCCGTTGCAGCGACCACGTCGGCCACCGGAATGTCCGCAGCGGTTAGGCCCTGGGGCAACATGATCACGCCATCGGTATCGGCCGCCACATGGTGTCCCGGCAAAAAAGTCATGCCTCCGAAACTCACAGGCACATCCAACTCACCGGCGCCGGTCCGCTCACCCCTTTTGGGCACGGTGCCCAGCGCTTTCACACCGATGTCCATGCCATTGATCTCATCGGCATCGCGGATCACGCCATGAATCACCAAGCCTGCCCAGCCATTGCGTGAAGCGGCCTCGGCCATCACATCGCCAAACAAGGCCCGTGACAAAGACCCCCCGCCGTCGATGACCAGCACATGCCCGTGGCCGGGCTGGGTGACGGTGTCACGCATCAGGCCAATGTCTTCGTGACAACGCAGGGTGCGGATGGGGCCGGTAAAGGCGCGGCGCAAGCCGTAACTGTGAAAAGGCAACGCGCAAGCCAGGGCAGCATCGCATGCATCACACAGGTCGGTGGTTTTGGGAACCGGACCAAGCACTTCAGTCAATCTGAGCTCCCGATGCCTTGACCACCACACTCCACTTGGCCAAGTCTTTTTTCAGCATGCCCGCAAATTCTGCGGGTTGGGTGATCAGCACATCGGCGCCCTGCGCATTGAAGCGCTCGATGACATCCTTGTTTTTCAGCACCTCCTGCACATCTTGGTTGATGCGGCGGATCACCGCGGCCGGAGTCTTGGCAGGTGCAAACAAACCGAACCAGGGTGACACATCAAATTCTTTGAAGCCCCCTTCGGCGATGGTGGGGATGTTGGGGAAGTTGCCCGAGCGCACCGCGCTGGTCACCGCGACCGGACGCAAGGTGCCGCTCTTGATGGCCCCCGACACCGAAGGCAAGCTGGTGAACACCATGTTGATCTGGCCGCCCATCAAGTCCTGCATGGCCGGTGCCGCCCCGCGGTAGGGAATGTGTTCGAGCTTGGTGTTGGCTGCGGCGTTGAACATGACGCCCAGCAAATGGTTCACCGAGCCGTTGCCCGCCGAGCCAAAAGTCAAAGGCGTGCGCTGACCTTGTTCCACCAAATCCTTGATGCTTTTGAGGGGAGAGTCCGGGCGCACCACCAACACAAAGGGCAGGGTGGCCAATGTGGCGACAGGCTCAAAATCTTTTTCGGGGTCGAAAGGCAGTTTTTTGTACAAGGCCGCGTTGATGGCGTGCGAACCGGCATAGCTCATCAGCAAGGTGTGGCCATCGGCCGTGGCCTGCGCCACATGCTCCATGCCCACGTTGCCACCGGCACCTGCGCGGTTTTCGATCACCACCGCCTGTCCCCATTTTTCGCTCAATTTTTGGCCCACGATGCGGGCCAGCGCGTCCGATGCACCGCCAGGAGTTTGCGGAACCACAATGCGCACGGGTTTGGACAAAAATTCTTGCGCCAGCACGGCACCTTGGGCCATGGTCAGACCCAAAGCCAGGACCAGAAATTTCAATCGACGGTTCAGCATATCTACTCCAGAAAATAATGACCTAAGAATGACACGAAGGTCCCCCAGCGCTTGTCTCGTGGTAGACAAAATCGCCGGGGTTTTACCCAAGGCCCGTGACACAATCAAAACATGATCATTCGCCAAATTGCAGGTGCCTTAGGCGCCGAGCTGCACGGGGTCGATCTGACCCAGCCCCTGTCTGCCGATCTGCAACAGGCCGTTCGCGCCGCCTTGCTGCAGCACCAGGTCATTTTTTTCCGCGACCAAGACCTGTCGACCGATCAATTCATGCGCTTTGCACAGGCACTGGGTCAGCCCATCGAATACCCTTTTGTCAAAGGCTTGGACGGCTTCCCCTGCGTCATTGAAGTCAAGAAACTCGAACAAGAAAAGGTTAACTTTGGTGGCATCTGGCACTCCGACACCACTTACCTGGCGCAGCCGCCTATGGGCTCGATGCTGTTGGCCAAAGAGGTGCCGCCTTACGGGGGCGACACCCTGTTTGCCAACCAATACATGGCCTGGGAGACACTCTCAGACACCATGAAATCCCTGTTGGATGGGCTGGTGGGCATCAGCAGTTCGGCCAAAGCCGACGTGTCCAAAACCCGCGAAGACCGCATCAAAAGCGATGGCAAGGCCAGCGCGCCGAAAGAGTACATTGCCCACCACCCTTTGGTTCGCACCCACCCTGAAACCGGTCGAAAAGCCCTGTATGTGAACGTGGCCCATACCGCTGGCATCGTGGGCATGAGCGAAGCCGAAAGCACACCCATCCTGAACTTTTTGTTTCAGCACCAAGTCAAGCCTGAGTTCACTTGCCGCTTTGTCTGGCAGCCCCACTCGTTGGCGGTGTGGGACAACCGCTGTACCCAACACAACCCGGTCAATGATTACAACGGTTTTCGCCGGGTCATGCACCGCATTACTCTGGCGGGCGATACGCCACGTTGACCATTTGACAGGCCTGCAGCCGGGCTTGCACGTTGATCCATTCGCTGGGCCAGCATCAAAAATCAGCCTTGCCAACCAAGCTCAAACGGTGGCAATGGGCGTGGCCGGGGAGCCAATGGCTCCGGGCAAGCGCAAAGGTGGGGCGGTCAGCAAAAAACGACTTCGGTTGTTTTGGCGCAGCCAGTCGGCCAAAGGGGTGAGGTGCCAAATTTCTCCCAAGTGCACACCCAGTTTGAACAGGCAATGCTCATGCAAGGGCAAGGCCGCGCAGCTGCCGGGCCGGGGTGTGGCAGGCAAGCCTTCCACCGCGTAGTTGTCGGCGATCAGGGCCACCAGGCCTGAATCGGTGATCCATTGCAGCAGTCGCTCGTCGCGTCCCTCCAGCACGGCGCACGAATTTTCGACCGCATGCGGGTCGGGCTGTTTGTTCATTTTCAACAGCATCTGCGAAAAACCCGTGTGCAGGCACACCATGTCGCCGGGCTCCACCACCACCTTGTCTTTTTTCAGAATGTCCATCAACAGGTCGTAGCCCACCCGCACCCGTTCACGGCCCAGATGGGCATGCAGGTCGATCATCACGGCGCGGCCCTGCACGCAGCGCTCGGACATTTTCTCGATGCCCAAGGCTTGGGCTGCCGATGTCGATTCGCGGGCGATCTCCGGAAAGCCAAAAATGCCAGCCCCAGATCCACTGCTGGGCCCCACCACATCGGTGCCGGCGCGAAAGCCGTTGTAATAAACCGGCTCGGGCACGCCGTCGCCATTGGCGTCGAACATCGAGCCCACATGCGCCAGACTGTCCCACTGGGTGCTGTACTGCAAGTGCATGATGACCAGGTCGTCGCACACCACATCGGTGCAAACCGGGTCATCGCACCACAGTTGGTAGTTCATGTTGGGCTTGTCACCACGCAAGGTGGGGCGCAGCACAGGCGGTTGCCTGCGGGGGTTGAGCACATTGCCCCCCGGAAAGTCCAGCGGCAGGCTCAGGTTGAAGGTTTGCCCCGTGCGGACTTCCTGCATGCCTTGTAACACTTTGTCGGGCGTCAAAAGGTTCATGCGACCGTACTGGTCGTCAGGCCCAAAGTCGCCCCAGTTCGAGCCGGGTGGGCGTTGTTTCCAGCGGGGAGAAGTAGACATGCCAGACTCCTTTGATGACGGACCAAACGCAACATGCGCGCCTCGCATCTTGTGCGCTGAGCGGCTGGCTTTGTGTCACCGATCTGACTGTGGGCTGCTTGACTCAAACTGGCTTAGGCTTGGATTGATCACAGCTCGCTTTGACCCTGAAACTCGCGCCACAGCAAGTAAAGACCGCTGCCCACCACCACCAAAGCACCCAGCACCACGGCCAAGTCAGGCACTTGGCCAAAGACCAGCCAGCCGAGCACGGTCATGTAAAGGATTTGCTGGTACAAAAACGGCCCGAGCACTGCCGCCGAGGCGTAACGGTGGGCCACGGCCACAAAGTAGTGGCCAATGCCGCCACACAATCCGGCCAGCGCCATCACGAACCACTCCAGGAGGGTGGCCGGTTGTTGCCATTGCCACAGCGCCACGGGCGTCAACACCAAGGTGGCCACCACCGCCGAGGTCAACTGCGTCGTAGCCGGGTTTTCGCTGCTGGCCAGGTAGCGCGTCATCATGTTGAAGAGCGCATACAAAATGGCATTGAGCGCCGACAACAAGATGGCCGGGTGAAAGCCTTGGCTGCCTGGGCGGATGATGACCAGCACGCCCGCAAAGCCCACCGCAATGGCCAGCCAGCGCTTGGCGTCCAGCCGCTCGCCCAGCCACCAGGCCGAGAGCAAGGCGATCAAAATCGGGACGGAAAACTGCATGGCGCCGGTCTCGGCCAGCTGCAAATACTGCAGGGCCCAGAAATTCAACGCGGTCATGGACGCCAGCATCAAGCCGCGCAGCAGCTGCAATCGCGGGTGCCGCCAGCGCAGCAAATCGCCTTTGACCGATGGGGCGAACACCGCAATGGAAAACAATGAGTGCGTGAGAAAGCGCATCCACACCACCTGCATCACGGGCAGGGTCAGCACCAGCCACTTGGCCGATGCATCGAGCACCGCAAACATCAAGGTGGTGACCGTCACCAGCGCAATGCCGATGCGGCGGTGCCGGGCGCTGTCGCTGAAAAGTTGGCTCATGGGCTGGGTGAGATGCCGCCGGGTTCAGCGCTTGGGCGGCGTTTCCAACCCACCTGTGTAAAAGCGGTTGAAGGTGGGGGAGATCACCAGTTCATTGATGCAGGTACGGGCAGGCATTTGCGCCACAAATAGGATGGCCTGGCCCATGTCTTCGGCCTGCACCATCAATTCACGCTGCTCGGCAGACGGCGGCACGGGCCGTTTGTCCAAAATGGGTGTGGCCACTTCGCCAGGCAAGAGCGAGGTGGCGCGGATGCCATGTGTGCACTCTTCCATGTTGATGGATTCGGTCAGTGCCAGCACAGCGCGTTTGGTGGCGTTGTAGGCCGGGCCAGTGAGCTTGGACGCGTAAAGCCCTGCCCAAGAGGAGACGTTGATGATCAAGCCGCTTTGTTGCTGGCGCATGGCGGGCAGGACCGCATGCACGCAATAAAACAGACCCGACAAATTGATGGCCACCACATCGTCCCAGGCCTCGGCCGTGACCACATCGAAATTGCGCTGCGTGGCATTGGTGCCTGCACTGGTCACCAAGATGTCGATGCGGCCGTGGCGATCCAGGATTTTCTGCGCTGCTGCTTTGACGGCGTGTTTGTCAGCCACGTCCAGCAGCAAAGCCTCTGCACTGCCCAGGGCCTGCAACGAGGCCAAAGCGCTGGCGTTGGTGGCGGCGTTGCGGCCGGAAATCACCACATGGGCCCCAGCTTGGGCCAGCGCCATAGCACCTGCCAGCCCGATGCCGCTGCCCCCGCCTGTGATCCATGCGACTTGTCCAGAGAGTGGTGTGTTCATGATGGTGTCCTGTTGAGGTGGTTGGGGTCTTCGAGGGGTTACTTGGGTAAGTCGCGTGCACCGCTTTCTGGGCGGAACATTTTGAACAACTGTTCAGGGCCAATGCTGAAGTAATCAGCGGGGCCGCCGCCACGCAATATATGCCCCGCACGGGCGGTGTCGTAAATGCCTTCAGGCACCAGCCGCTTGTCGATGTGCACGCCCACCACTTGGCCAAAAACCATCCAGGTCTGAAGTTTTTGACCCTCTAAATTTTCCATTTGCAAGATTTGTGTGCAGCGGCACTCAAAACTCACTTGGCTTTGGGCCACGCGCGGTACGCTGACGATGCGCGAAGGCTCCGGCGTCAAACCCGCGAGTGCAAATTCATCCACCTCAGGTGGCACCGCCTCGCAGGTCTGGTTCATCACTTCGGCCAAGTCCCGCGTGACCAAGTTCCAAACAAATTCGCCTGTCGCCTCGATGTTGTTGAGCGAATCTTTGCGACCAATGCTCGAAAACCCAATCAGGGGCGGCACGTAGTTGAAGGCGCTGAAGAAACTGTAAGGCGCCAGATTCAAGACACCGTCCGCGCTGCGGCTGGACACCCAGCCGATGGGACGCGGACCCACAATCGAATTGAACGGGTCGTGCTTGAGGCCGTGGCCCAGATGGGGTTCGTAGAAGTGCATGGCAGTCAACTCGTAAAAAAACCCCTCAAGAGGGGTTTGGCCTAAAGGTCAGAAAGTTTACTTCTTGACGCAAGCAGGGTTGGCTTCGTTTTCTTTCTTGGAGCAGTCGACTTTTTTGTCGTCTATTTTGCCGCCGCCGTGCGAACCTGCGAAGGCGGGCATGGACACCAACATGAAAGCGGAAACGAGAGCGGTCATCACGAATTTCATAAAAACACCTTAGGAGAGAGGTTGATCAAAAGGGCAAAAATGGTGAATTGGTGTAACCCAACGCACAGACGCATACTATCAAGCATCCAAGGCACATGAAAACAATGGACAAAACCCATCGCCACCGCCCCGATGCTTTCATACCGATTTCAGGCGCAGTGGGCAGCGCGTTTATGGGGCTTTGGGGTCTTTTTTGGGCCCTGTCACCTGTTGCCGCCCAAGAGCGTTTTAAGCCTGCAGAGGCTGCGGTGGTCTTGTCCGCGTCGGTGCACGCGGCCAGTGGACGTCAAAACGCTTTGCGAGCTTTGGACAAAGCATGGCGAGCACAACCCCAAAATTTAGCCTCTTCACTGGCCTATGCCCGGGCTGTTTTCATGCTGGGCCTGACAGAAGGTGACTTGCGTTGGTATGGCTCGGCCAAGGCTGCTTTGAAGCCCTGGTGGACTGCCGCAGATTTGCCTGCAGAGGCCTATTTTTTACGGGGCTTGGTCAAGCAAGGTTTTCATGATTTTCAAGATGGCTTGCAAGACATCAACCGAGCCATCGCCTTGGAGCCCGCAAGGGCCGAATTTTGGTCTTGGCGATTTGCTTTGCACCTGCTTTTGGCTGACATGACGGCGGCCCAAAAAGACATTGTCGAAATCGGACGGCTGTTGGGTGAAGAAGAAGCCAAGGTTTACCGCGCTGTCTTGCTTTACCGCACAGGCCAGCCTTTGCCCGCCGTGGACCTGCTGAGCCAGGCCATTCGCTCGGCCAACTACCAAGATGCCTCCTCGCAAGACTGGTTGGGGTTTCATTTGGGGGAAGCGCACCGCACAGCCGGTCAGCCTGTAAAAGCTTTGGCCGTTTGGGGGCAGCGCCTGCAAGCCAGCCCGCAGTCGCACCTGATTCGCTTGTCTCTGGCCGAGCTGCTCAACCAGCAAGGCCAGTACCGTCAAGCCAAAAATACCGCTATGGCCGCCAGCCCCAGCGGCAACGCCCCAAACAGCGCCGCGACCCTGACCGATGCGCTCTTGATGCAGGCGGTGTTGGCCAGTCGCGGCTTGAAAGACCCAGACGAATCCCGCTTGGCCAGTCAGCTGGAGGCGCGGCTTCAGTCGCAAGCACTGCGGCAAGAGGCCTTGATCGAGCGGCCCAAACTCATTTACCAAATTGCCTATGGGCGCGATGTGAACGCCGGTCTGGCATTGTCCATAGACAACTGGCAGTTGCAAAAAGAACCGCCCGATGCGATCTTGTTTGTCCAGGCCGCACTGGTTTTAGGCCAAGCCCGGGCTGCCGAGCCCGTGGTCCATTGGGCAGAGAAAACCGGTTACACCGATTCGCAATTCACGCCGCTGCTGGCGCAGCTCAAGGCTCACCCCAGCTGGACAGGGGGGCGTCCATGATGCCGTTGCTCCAAAAATATTGGTTGCAGCGCTGGGTCCTTGCAAGTGTCTGGCCTTTGCTCAGCTTGCTGACAGCTCCTCTTGCCCATGCGCACTCCAGCAGCAACAGCTACCTCACGCTCAGCACGTCTGGCCCCGCGTTGATGCTGCGGGCCGATGTCCACATGCGAGACCTAGACCTGATTTTTGACCTGGACGCCAACCGCGATGGCCAAGTCACTTGGGGCGAGGCACAGACACGAAGCCTCGAGTTCAATGACTGGCTGGGCCAGGGCATTGCGCTCACGGCAGCGGGCCAAAAATGTGCCTTGGGGCCCGCAGACCTGCAAGCCAGCGAGCATGCCGATGGCACTTACCTGAGCGCCCAATGGGTCGTGAATTGTCCTGGTCTGACCTCTGCGGCAGACGCAGCCGAGGCCCGACTGGCGTTGCGCTATGACTTGATTTTTTCGCAAGACAGCTTGCACCGAGGCTTGCTCAAGGTGGACTTTGGCGATGAGCAAAGCAGCGCTTTGCTCAGCCCAGAAAGGCCCGAGGCCCAAATCAGCCGTGCCGACACCAGCCCGTTGAAAGTTTTCGGTCGCTACATCCTCGAGGGCGTTTGGCACATCTGGATTGGTATTGACCACATCGTCTTCCTGCTCAGCCTCTTGGTGCTGGCTCCCTTGCAGTCTTCGCGCCAACGGGTGGTGCATTGGCAAGCGGCCACGCACCCGAGGACCGTGGTGCTCGACGTCCTGGCGGTTGTCACGGCCTTCACTGTGGCGCACTCCATCACCTTGGGTTTGACCATCACGGGTTGGCTCACGCCACCGGCCGATCTTGTAGAGCCCGCCATTGCCATTTCGGTGGTGCTGGCCGCACTGAACAACTTATTGGGTTTCAGCGCCCTCAAGCGCTGGCGACTGGCCTTTGTGTTTGGTCTGGTACACGGATTTGGCTTTGCCAGTGTGTTGCTGGACTTGGGCCTGCCCGCCAGTGGGTTGCTGGCCGCTTTAGGCGGCTTCAATGTGGGTGTTGAGCTGGGGCAACTGGCCATCGTGGGCGTGTTTTTACCTGTGGCTTGGTGGTTGCGCCATACCCGGTTCTACCGCTGGGTGGTGGTGGCCGGTGGCTCCGCAGTCATCGTTGTGCTTGGGGTATTCTGGACGGGGCAACGCATGGTGTGGTTGGGCTGATGCTGAACTTCGGCCTGCATCATTCCGCAAGCCGTGACCGCCTCACATGAAGAAATAAAAGAACACGATCATCTGCATCCTGCGCAGACCGTCAGCGCGCCCAATTTGGCGACCCGAGCCGTCGTAAAGGCGCTCGCCATCGATGCGACCCATCTGCGAGCCCGAAGCGCTGTACAGCCGGTCGCCATCGATTCGGCCGATTTGGCTTCCCGACGCGTTGTAGACGCGGTCTCCGTCAATGCGCCCCAGCTGTCGTCCGGAGCCGTCGTAAACACGTTCGCCGTCGACTCTCCCAATTTGTTGCCCCGATGCGCTGTAAAACCGCTCCGCGTCGACGCGGCCAATCGGACTGCCACTGCCGTCGTACATCCGCTGGGCAAAGGCAACCGGCAAGAGCAGGATCGAAAGGAACAGGAAGGTGGTGAAGCGATGGATAGGTTTCATCATGGTTTCCCATGGTATCCCCAAACACCGTGCCCAAAGCTGTGGATAAGTCCTTGAACAAGCCTGTCAAGGCGCATGCCTGTTGGCTTGGCAGCGTCTGCCTAAAAAAGCAGCAGTGGCCATGTTCGGTTCATGCGCGCCGATTCAGCCTGCAATTCCTTTTTTTACGGCTATTCTTATTGCTTTGCACGCTCTTTCGAATTCCAATTTTGGAGGGCTGATGCCCTGCCGCTGACCGCATGACCACCTCCTTGATCGCACCCGGCTTCATTGCCCTGCACAGCTACCGCTCTGAGGTGCTGGCCGACACCCTGACGGGCTGGCTGCGTGCGCACCCGCTGCACCCACTGGAGAGTGAAGTCGTGCTTGTGCAGAGCAACGGCATGGCCGAGTGGATCAAGATCGAACTGGCGCACCAGGGTGGGGTGTGCGCGGCCACGCGAGTGGAGCTGCCTTCGCGCTTTTTGTGGCGCACTTACCGGCAGGTGCTGGGCAAGCACAACGTGCCGCCCGACTCGCCGCTTGACAAACTGCCCATGACCTGGCGGCTGATGGCCTTGTTGCCCGGCTGCTTGCAAGACTCGGTGTTCCAGCCCGTGGCGGGCTTTTTGCGCGGCGACGAGCCCGACCGCCTGCTGCAACTGGCCAGCCGATTGGCCGACCTGTTTGACCAGTACCAAATTTACCGACCCGACTGGCTGCAAGACTGGGCCGCCGGGCGCAACGTGCTGCGCAAGGCTGCTGGGCATGATGAGCTGGGCGAAGACCAGTTGTGGCAGTCCGAACTGTGGCGGCGCGTGCTGGCCACTTTGGACGAGACTCAGCGCCAGGCCACCCGCCCCGCGCTGCATGCGCGGGCGCTGGCGCACCTGCAGTCGGGCCAGCCGCTGGCCAGCCCCGTGGCGCGGCGCGTGTCGGTGTTTGGCATGAGCCACATGCCGGGGCAGCTGCTGGAGATGCTGGCGGCGCTGGCCGCGCACAGCCAGGTGCTGCTGGCCGTGCCCAACCCGTGTCAGTACCACTGGGGCGACATCATCGACGGGCGCGAATGGCTGCAGGCCGAGCGTCGCCGTCACGCTTACCGGGGCGAGGCATTGGCGGGTTTGCCGCTGGCGCAGATGCATTTGCACGCCCCTACGCTCTTGGCCGCTTGGGGGCGGCAGGGGCGCGACTTCATTCGCCAGCTCGACGCCTTTGACGACCTGCAGGCGGCCCAGCAAGTCACGCAGTGGCCGCGCCTAGACTTTTTTGACGATGTGCCTGGCGAAGACAGCACGCGTTTGCTCGCGCAGTTGCAGCGGCGCATCCGTGACCTGGAGCCGTCAAGCGGTGGCAGCCCAGCCCAGCCTTTGCGCAAGGGCGACGCTTCAGTCACGTTCAGCGTGGCGCACAGTCCAGTGCGCGAACTGGAAGTGCTGCACGACCAGTTGCTGCAGTGGTTCCACACCCCGCCGAGTGATCTGTTGTCGCCGCGCGACGTGGTGGTCATGGTGCCCGACATCGAAAGCATGGCCCCAGCGATCCGCGCTGTGTTTGGCCAATACAAGCGCAGCGATGCGCGGTACATCCCGTTTGACATTGCCGACTTGGGTGCGCAGGCCATCAGCCCGCTGATCCACGCGGTCGAATGGCTGCTGGCCCTGCCGCAGCAGCGCAGCCGCATGAGCGAGCTGGTCGAGCTGCTCGAAGTGCCTGCCCTTGCCGCCCGCTTTGGCCTGAAAGAAGAGAACCTGCCCACGCTCACCCGCTGGATGGCGGGCTCGGGCATCCGCTGGGGCCTGTCGGCTGAGCACCGTGCGGGCCTGGGGCTGGGCGTGTGCGGCGACGACAACTCGGCGTTGTTTGGCGTGCAGCGCATGCTCATGGGTTATGCCTGCGGTGCCGACCCGGTTGAGGACGGTGTTTCATTGGGCGTATCGCCTTACTTTGAGGTGGGCGGGTTGGACGCCGAACTGGCCGGGTCGCTGGCGCACCTGCTGCAGGCCCTGATCGACTGGTGGCAAACCTGCACGCAAAGCGCCACGCCCGCACAGTGGGCCGAGCGCTGTCGCGCCATGCTCGCGGTGCTGTTCAAGCCGCGTGACGACAACGACCGCAATGCACTGGCAGCGCTGGACCAAGCGCTGAACGACTGGGTGCGTGCCTGCGGCGAAGCCGGTTTTGCCGAGGCCGTGCCCTTGGCCGTGGCCCGATCGGCTTGGCTCGAAGCTTTGAAGGCGCCCCGGCTGGAGCAGCGCTTTCGCGCTGGCGGCGTGACGTTTTGCACGCTGATGCCGATGCGGGCGATCCCGTTCAAGGCGGTGTGCCTGCTGGGCATGAACGACGGCGACTACCCGCGCCGCAGCCCGCGTGCCGACTTTGACCTGATGGGCCTGCCCGGCATGACGCGCCCCGGCGACCGCTCGCGCCGCGACGACGACCGCCAGCTCATGCTCGAAGCGCTCTTGTCAGCGCGGCAGGTGCTCTATGTGAGCTGGAGTGGCCGCAGCGTGCGCGACAACAGCGAACAACCACCTTCGGTGCTGGTGTCGCAACTGCGCGACGAGATCGACCTGCTCTGGGGCAAAGACACGGCCAAAGACCTGACCACCGTGCACCCGCTGCAACCGTTCAGCCGTGCTTACTTTGAAGCGGGCAGTGGGCTGCAAACTTATGCGAAAGAGTGGCGGGCGGCGCAACAAGACCATCGCGGCGAGGGTGGTGGGTCAATCATTGGCGCTGCAGGGGATCGCGGCGAGGGCGCCGATCCTACAGGGGCATTGGTGGGAGCGGCGCCCTCGCCGCGATGGCCTGTGCTGTTGCCGCCGCTCATGGCCGCCAACGAGCAAGCCCCGATCATTTCACTCGCCCAACTGGCCCGCTTCCTGCGCAAACCTGTGGGCGCGTTTTTCCGCGAGCGGCTGCAGGTGCATTTGGAAGACGAGCGCAGCGAGCTGCATGACGAAGAACTGTTTGGCTTGGGCGGGCTGGACTTGTACCAGTTGCTCGACCACGAACTGCAGCACGTGCCTGCGGATTTGAGCGCAGACGAACTGCCCAGCCATGCAGCGCGTGTGGTGCAGCACTTGCGTGAGGCCGGGGCCTTGCCGTTGGCGGGCGTGGGCACGCTCGAAGCCCAAAAGCTCACCCACATCCTGCAAACCCAACTGGCCGCTGCGCTGCGCGAACGCGGGTCCTACCCCGAAGCTGCCGAGCGTGTGCTGGTCGACCTGGCACACCCGCCGATGCACCCACAAGTGAGTTTGCAGGATGCGCTGGGCGGCGTGCTGGCGGGTGAGGGGGGGCAAATGCTTTTGAGTTTGCGCGCCAACAAGCTGGTCAGCATTTCCAAAGCGGGCAAGGCCACCGCATTGCCTGAAAAACTCATCGACATTTGGCTGCAGTCACTGGCCGCTGCCGCCATGGACCAACCATGCAACTGCGTGGTGGTGGGCCGCAATGCCGTGGTGCGTGTGCCCCCGCAAGACCCTGAAGTCGCCCGCACCCAGCTGCAGGTGCTGCTCGCCACCTGGGCCGAAGGCATGCGCTGGCCGCTGCCCCTGCCGCCCGGCGTGGCCTTGCAGTGGCTCAAGGACAAAGAAAACACCAACGCGCTGGCCGATGCATACGAAGGCAGCGACTTCAAGAGCGCAGAAAAAGACAAAGACCCGGCGCTGGCACGCACCTACCCCACGGTGGACGATTTGCTGGACACGGGCGCACTCGACCGGCTGGCGCAGGCGGTGTATGCGCCGCTCCAGGACTGGGCGGCGCAGACGCAAGTCGAGGTCCTGCCCAATGCGCCTGCAGACGATGAAGGGGACGAGGCATGAGCACCGCACACGCCCTCAACGCCCACAGCTTCCCGCTGCGCGGCAGCCACCTGATCGAGGCGAGCGCAGGCACGGGCAAGACCTGGACCATTGCCGCGCTGTACGTGCGCTTGGTGTTGGGCCATGGCGATGCGTGCACCGCACCCGTGCGCCCCATGCTGCCGCAAGACGTGCTGGTGATGACCTTCACCCGCGCCGCCACCCGCGAGCTGTCAGACCGCATCCGCGCCCGCCTGACCGAGGCGGCGCAGGTGTTCCGGGGCATCGCCCAAACGGACGACGCCTTCCTCAATCAACTCAAAAGCGAATACCCTGAAGGTGAGTCCCGCGAACAAGCGGCGTATCGGCTCGCGCTGGCCGCACAGGCCATAGACGACGCGGCTGTTTACACCATCGACGCTTGGTGCCAGCGCATGCTGCGCGAGCACGCCTTTGACAGCGGCAGCCTGTTTGAAGAAACGCTGGTCGGTGACGAAGCCGCGCTGCGCCTCGAAGCCGTGCAGGATTATTGGCGTCAGCAGCTCTACCCCATGGCCACACCGCTGGTGGCACAGGTGCAACGCGTCTGGCGCGACGTGCCTGCGCTCGACAAGGACATGCGTGCCCTGATGGCGGTGCCGCTGGTCGACCCCGCCCCCGGCACGCTGGCGGAGGTCTTCGGCGCGGTGCTGGCCGAGCGCGATGCGCAACTGGCGGCGCTCAAGCAGGGCTGGGTTGAAAAGGCCGACAACTTGCTGGGCTGGATTGAGGGGCAGCTGGCCGTCAAGAAGCATGGATGGAATGGTTCAATTCTGCAGGTGGGGCGCTCCAAGAAGTGGATGGATGCACTCAAAGACTGGTCGCAAAGCAGTGGGGATGCGAAGACATTGAAAGATGCAATGGGTACAGGCTGGGATCGTCTGACACCCAATGGCCTGCTGGAGTGCCGCAAAGAAGGCGATGTCGTTGAGCTGCCGCCCGAGTCTCAGGCCTTCGCTGATCTGCAAGCCGCTTTGTTGGCCTTGCCCGACCCCGCGCAGGCCGCCCGCCTGCACGCCCGTACCCATGTGCTGCAGCGCATGGCCGAGCTGAAAAAACGCAGCGGGCTGTTCGGTTTTGCCGACATGCTGCAGCGCCTCGATGTGGCGCTGGCCGACCCCGAGTCGGGCGAGCGTCTGGCGCAGCGCCTGCGCGAGCAGTTTCCGGTGGCGATGATCGACGAGTTCCAGGACACCTCGCCGCTGCAGTTCCGCATTTTTGACCGCATCTACCGCACAGCCGAGAACCGGCAAGACGCTGCGCTGCTCCTGATTGGCGACCCCAAGCAATCGATCTATGGTTTTCGCGGTGCCGACATCCACGGCTATTTGGCCGCACGCCTCGCCACCGCTGGCCGCCACCATGTGCTGGGCACCAATTACCGATCCACCCAAGCGGTGGTGGATGTGGTCAACCGTTGGTTCCAAATCTCTGACGATGCATTTGGCTACCGTCAAGGCGTCGAAGACCCGCTGCCTTTCCAGCCCGTCAACGCCAAGGGGCGCGACGAGGTGTTCACGACCCACAACGGCAAGGTGGAAGCGCTGACCGTGGTGCACGACGCCACGCTGCGCAGCCAGCGCGATGCGCAGATGCACCTGTCGGCCCTGTGCGCCGAACAGATCGTGGCATGGCTCGGTGACCCGCAAGCGCGTTTTGTGGATGCAGAAAAGGGCGACAAGCCGCTGCAACCCAAAGACATCGCCGTGCTGGTGCGCACGGGCAAAGAGGCCGCTGCCGTGCGCGACGCCTTGCGTGTGCGGGGCGTGGCCTCGGTCTATCTGTCGGACCGCGACTCGGTGTTTGCCAGTGACGAAGCGCAGGACCTGTGCCTGTGGCTGCGCGGCGTGGCCGAGCCGCAAGACATGCGCCGGGTGCGTGCCGCTTTGGGCACACGCACCGTGGGCCTGTCGCTGGCCGAGTTGTACGACTTGGCCACGCAAGATGAGTTGCTGGACCAACGCGCTGAGCAGATGCGCGACCTGCGCGGGGTTTGGCAAGGGCAGGGCGTGTTGGCCATGCTGCGCCAGTCGCTGCATGTGTTGCAACTGGCCGGGCGCTGGCGTGGCCAGAGCGACGGCGAGCGCCGCCTGACCAATGTGCTGCACCTGGCCGAACTGCTGCAAACCGCCAGCAGCCAGCTCGATGGCGAGCAGGCCCTGATCCGTTGGCTGGCCCAGCAGATCGAGGAGGTCAAGGCGGGGGGCGCTGGCGACAGCGAAGACCAGACCGTGCGGCTCGAAAGCGACGAAGACCTGGTCAAGGTCATCACCATCCACGCCAGCAAAGGCTTGGAGTACCCGGTGGTGTGCCTGCCCTTTGCGCACAGCCACCGCATGATGGAAGCCCACAAAACCCCGGTGTTGCAGCGCGATGACGGCGAGGGCGAGCGGCACTGGACCTTGGACTTTGACAAGGACGACACGAAGCTGGCCGACCGCGACCGCCTGCGCGAAGACCTGCGCCTGTGGTACGTGGCGCTCACGCGTGCGCGGCATGCGCTGTGGGTGGGCTGGAGCCCGGTCACGCGGGGTTCGGGCAAAAGCTGCGTGAACCACAACAGCGCCGCAGGCCATTTGTTGTGCGGCGGTGACGCCATCGATGAAGCTGGCTGGTGGCCCAAGTTGCAAGCGCTGGAAACCGATGCGCAAGCGCAGCGCTTGTCGGTGCAACTGGTGAGCGTGAGCGAAGACGTGCCGCTCACGGTCTGGCAGCGGCCCGCCCGCACCACCGAACTGAGCGACGCGCTGGTCTGCACCGCCCGCATCGACAAGTCGTGGACGATCGCCAGCTTCTCGCGCCTGACGCGAGACCTGTCTTCGCAGCCTTTGGCGCAAATGAGCCTGCACATGACCACGCCGCGCCCCGCCGATGACGAACCGCCCGTGGACGTGCAGGCGCTGCACGCAGCCGCAGTCGCTATGGGCTCCTTGGCCCCTTGGCACGGCTTTGCCAAAGGCCCGAGCGCAGGCAACTTTTTGCACGACCAGCTCGAATGGCTGGCCGCCGATGGTTTCGTGCTGGACGCACCCAAGGCTGAGCGCCTCAAAAAGCGCTGCGAAAACGCAGGTTACAAAACCCAAGCTGATGTGGTGGTGCAGTGGCTCACCCGTGTGGTGGCGCAACCCCTGCGTGGGGCAGGTAGCCCGCTGAACGCGCTGGGCACCTTGCTGCCCGAGATGGAGTTCTGGCTGCCCGCCGAGCGGCTGCACGCCCGCGAGGTGGACGCCCTGTGCCAGCAGCACCTGCTGCCCGGCGTGAGCCGCCCGCAACTGCCCGACGCGCAACTGCACGGCATGCTGATGGGCTTTGCCGACTTGGTGTTCGAGCACGAAGGCCGTTACTGGGTGCTCGACTACAAATCCAACCACCTGGGTGCCGATGACGCGGCTTACACCACGCAGGCGCTCGATGCCGCCATGGCCCACCACCGCTACGAGGTGCAGGCCGCGCTCTACATGCTGGCGCTGCACCGCCTGCTGCGCGCTCGACTGGGTGAGGCCTACAACCCGGCGCAGCAACTGGGCGGCGCGGTGTACCTGTTCTTGCGTGGCATCGACGGGCCTGCGGGCGGCTGCTGCACCTTGCCTGCGCCGCTCGAATTGCTCGATGGTCTGGACGCCATGCTCAATGCCGAGGTGAAAGCATGAGTTTCAAAAAGCCCTCGCGCACGATGTCTGTACCCACCACACAAATGGATTGGCTCAACGACTTGCCCGCCCAAGGCCTGAGCGCCGCGCAAACGCTGCAATGGCTGCAGCCGTGGACCGAGCAAGGCCTGCTGCGCCACATCGACAGCGCCCTTGCAGCCCAATTGCTGCGGCTCTATGGCCAAGCCAGCCCTGCGCTGCTGGTAGCGGCGGCTATGCTCGCACAAATGGAAGGGCGTGGCCACACCTGCCTGCCCTTGGCCGACCTGTGCGCACCGCCTGTGGCGATGTTGGGTTGGCCCACCGTGGCGGTGGACGGGCCGCAAGGCTTGCGAGCGCTTTGGGCGCACCTGCCCGCTACGCTGGCCGACTGGCAAGCCGCTTTGCAAAGCAGCACATCCCGAGCCTGCTCGCGTCTGAGCGATGCGCCCGACCAAGGCCAGCCGCTGGTGCTGGGTGGCACGGCCCATGCCCCGCTCTTGTACCTGCGCCGCTATGCAGGCTACGAGCAGCGCGTGGGCCAGGGTCTGTTGCAACGGGCCAGCGAACCGTTGCCTGTGCCCGAGGCGGCGGCACGCCGCTGGTTGGACCGCTTTTTTGTGCCCAGTGCCGAAGCACCTGCCGAAACCGATTGGCAAAAGGTGGCCTGCGCCGTGGCGCTGCGTGCGCGCTTGTCGGTCATCACGGGCGGGCCGGGCACGGGCAAGACCTACACCGCTGCACGCCTGTTGGCTTTGCTGCTGGCACTGCACGAGGGCGACAGCCCGCTGCGCGTGGCCTTGGCCGCGCCCACGGGCAAGGCGGCGGCACGGCTCAAGCAATCCATCGACAACGCGCTGACCAGTCTGCAAGATCAGGTGCCAGAGGGCAGCGGCCTCGACTTGAACACGCTGATCGCCCGCATGGGCCCTGCGCGCACGCTGCATTCGCTGCTGGGCGCGCGGCCCGACACGCGCCAGTTCAGGCACCACGCCGCCAATCCGCTTGACGTGGATGTGTTGATCGTGGACGAAGCCTCGATGGTGCACTTGGAAATGATGGACGCGCTGCTGCAGGCGCTCCCTGCCACGGCGCGGCTGGTGCTGCTGGGCGACAAGGATCAGCTGGCCTCGGTGGAGGCGGGTGCGGTACTGGGCGACCTGTGCCGCGATGCCGCCGCAGGCCGCTACAGCGCGGACACCGCGCAGTTTGTGCAGACCGTGGCCGGGCAGACCTTGCCTGCCGAGTATCGGTCTGCGGGCGCTGCGCCCTTGCTCGCTCAACAAACCGTGATGCTGCGCCAAAGCCGCCGATTCAAAGGCGCCATTGGGCAGCTGGCCTTGGCGGTGAATCGGGGCGATGCCGCTGCTGCCCGCGCAGCTTTCCTGAGCCCTGTGGGAGCGACGCCCTCGTCGCGATCTCCCTCGGCTTTGCTCGCCCTGCAACCCACCACCCCCCAAGCCGTTTGCGCTTTGGCGATGGGCACCCAAGACAAACCCTCCTACGCCGACTACCTGCACCTCATGCAGCAGGTGCCGAGCGGGCAAGACGCTGAAGTCCATGCCGCTTGGGTGCGCAGCGTGCTCAAAGCTTTTGAGCGTTTCCGAATCCTGTGCGCCGTGCATCAGGGCGAATGGGGCACCCAAGGACTCAACGCCGCCGTGCAAAAAGCCTTGGCCGATGAAGGGCTGCTCAAAGTCACGGGCGAATGGTTTTCCGGTCGCCCGGTCATGGTCACCCGCAACGATGCGCAACTGGGCGTGTTCAACGGCGATGTGGGGGTGGTGTTGCCCAACAGCGAAGGCACGCTCAAGGTCTGGTTTCTTGACGGCGAGGCGCTGCGCTCGGTGAGTGTGATGCGCTTGGCGCAGGTCGAAACGGCTTTTGTCATGACGGTGCACAAGAGCCAGGGCTCGGAGTTCGAGCACACCGCGCTGGTCTTGCCACCTGGCGGTGCTGAAGTGCTGAGCCGTGAGCTGGCCTACACAGGCATCACCCGGGCGCGGGAGCAGTTCACCCTGATCGAGGCTGAGTCCGGTTTGCTTGAAGCGGCCATTGACCGCCCGAGCGTGCGGGCCAGCGGCTTGGCTCAGTGGTGGCTTTGACTGCCTGAAATCGCCCCGGGGGCGGGGCTCCCACATGTTCTGCTGGAGCTAAGCATTGTGTGGGCGCGGCGCCCTCGCCGCGATGACGTTTAACTGGCGTAGCCCTCACAAGCGCCCGCATTGGCTTTGCCTCGACACTCGCGCAACAGACGCTTGTCGCGCTCGCCCTTGCTTTCGCCCGTGTTGGTGCTGATGGGCTGCTTGGGGGTTCTGGCTTGTTTGGGTTTTTTGGCCTTGACCGGTTTATCGCCAGGCGTGACTACAGTGAAGTTGTCCGCCGCCCAGCTGGCGGAGGGTGCCGCCAGCAAGCCCAGTCCCAAAACCAAGCCGGCGAACGATGAAGTTAAATGCCGTGTTTTCATGGCGATCTCCCTGTCTTTTGTTGTGATGTTCATCATAGGCAAGCCGCGAACAACTGCAAGCATTTTTGCAAAGGTGTGCAACAAGCGACCCGTTCATGACGCACCAACCATTACGATGTTGGGATGAACAAAAACACCGCACCTTTCATGCGACAGGCCGTCATGGACCTGGAAGAGTCCCGCATCCGCGAAGTCGCCAACGCAGGCATGGGCCGCCCCGATGTGCTGGCGTTCTGGTTTGGCGAGTCCGATGAAGTCACGCCCGATATCGTGCGCCAAGCGGCCATCGATTCGATGCAAAAGGGAGAGACCTTTTATTCGCACAACCTGGGCCTTCCTGAGCTGCGCCAGGCCGTGTCCGACTACATGTCGACCTTGCACGGACCCATTGGCGTGGACCGCCTGGCCATCACTTCGGGCGGCGTGAATGCCTTGATGCTGGCGGCGCAAGCCCTGATCGATGCGGGCGACGAGGTGGTCGCCGTGACGCCTGTATGGCCCAACCTCACGGCCCAAGCGCTGGTGATGGGCGCGAATTTGAAATGCGTGTCGTTGCGCCCGGTGGGTGGACAGTGGCAGCTTGACATGGCTGCGCTCAAAGCCGCGATCACGCCCGCCACGCGGATGTTGATCGTCAACTCGCCCAACAACCCCACTGGCTGGACACTCAGCCGCGTCGAACAGGCCGAAATATTGACGCACTGCCGCCAAACAGGCACCTGGGTGCTGGCAGACGAGGTGTATGAGCGGCTTTATTACGAAACCGACACGGCCAATGGTTGCGCGCCGTCTTTTCTGGATGTGGCCGAGCCCGATGACCGACTGGTTGTGGTGCACAGCTTTTCCAAGAGCTTTTTGATGACCGGCTGGCGACTGGGGTGGCTGGTCATGCCTGCTGCCATGACGCCCCACATGGGCAAATTGATCGAATTCAACACCTCCTGCGCTTCGGTGTTCACCCAAAAGGCGGGTGTGGTGGCCTTGCAAAACACCGCCGACATCACCCCACGTGTGGTTGCCCACCTCAAAGCCTGCCGAGACACCCTGGTGCCGCTGCTGCAGGCCGTGCCCAGCGTGCAGCTGGCCCCAGCCAAGGGTGGCATGTACGCGTTTTTCAAACTCGAAGGGCATCCTGACTCTGTTGCCACGGCCAAACGGCTGGTGGCCGAAGCCGGACTTGGTCTTGCCCCGGGCGAAGCCTTTGCTCCCGAAGCCGCAGGCTGGCTGCGTTGGTGCTTTGCGTCCAAAGACCTCTCTAGGCTGACCGAAGGTGTGGAGCGACTCAAAGCTTGGCTGGCCAAGAATTAATTGGGATCTGACCCCAATTAAATCAATCGGGGTCAGATCCCGATTTTGGGGCTCGAAACGCCGCATGCTTGGGTTGTTGCAACCGGAGTTCAGGATCAATAGACCCTGTTTCGGGCTATAATCCGGCTGTTTTGCGATTTGCAAAGCGCACGCCATTGGCTCTTCCGGCCCTTGGCGCAAGTCATAAACCCGCTGAAATTCATCTTTGAATGCAGGCGAAACAACAAGGAATTACCATGATTGCATCTTCAATCAAGGCCGAGGTCGTCAAGGCCAACGCACGTGCTGCCAATGACACTGGGTCCCCAGAAGTCCAAGTGGCTTTGCTGACAGCCCGTATCAACGAGCTGAC
Source organism: Limnohabitans sp. 15K (assembly GCF_002778285.1). Taxonomy (GTDB): domain Bacteria; phylum Pseudomonadota; class Gammaproteobacteria; order Burkholderiales; family Burkholderiaceae_C; genus Limnohabitans_A. The sequence goes on along the minus strand of NZ_NESM01000001.1, from coordinate 393,997 downwards.
ACCTCACTTCAAAACACACGCCAAAGACCATCACGGTCGCCGCGGTCTGCTGCGCATGGTGAGCCGTCGCCGCAAACTGTTGGACTACCTCAAGTCCCGTGATGCTGACCGTTACGTTGCGCTGATCGCCAAGCTTGGCCTGCGTAAATAATCGTCTCTCCAGATGAAAAGCGCCTGAGTTAGTTCACTAGCTCAGGCGCTTTATTCTTTTTTTCAGTCGGAATTTGTCACAAAGAACCCGCGCTGTGTCATTCCACAAGGCTTTCAATTCAAGGTTTTGTGGAATGGCATCGAGTTCAAAGCGTCAACTTCCGGGCCCACAGTGCAGCCTCATGCGCTTTTGTTTTCAGGAGTTCTGAACATGTCTATTTTTAACAAAGTCACCAAAACTTTCCAGTGGGGCCAGCACACGGTCAAGATGGAATCCGGCGAAGTCGCTCGCCAAGCCGGCGGCGCCGTGCTGCTCGACATGGAAGGCACTGTGGTGCTGGCCACCGTCGTAGGTTCCAAGATCGCCAAAGCCGGTCAAGATTTCTTCCCCCTGACTGTCGATTACATCGAGAAGACTTACGCTGCAGGCAAGATCCCCGGCAGCTTCTTCAAGCGTGAAGCCAAGCCCAGCGAGCACGAAACCCTGACCAGCCGTTTGATCGACCGCCCCATCCGTCCTTTGTTCCCCGAAGGTTTCTACAACGACGTGCATGTGGTCATCCACACCGTGTCTTTGAACCCTGAAGTCGACGCCGACATCGCCGCAATGATCGCCGTGTCTGCCGCTTTGTCCATCTCGGGCATCCCGTTCAATGGCCCCATCGGTGCTGCCCGCGTGGGTTACATCAACGGCGAATACGTCCTGAACCCCGGCCAAACCCAGCGCAAAGACAGCGTGATGGACCTGGTCGTGGCCGGTACAGAAGCTGCTGTGCTGATGGTCGAATCCGAAGCCCAACAACTGTCCGAAGAAATCATGTTGGGTGGTGTGGTGTATGGTCACGCGCAATCGGCTGTCGCCATCAATGCGATCCATGAGTTGGTGCGCGAAGCCGGTAAGCCCGTTTGGGACTGGCAAGCGCCTGCCCGCGATTTGGCTTTTGAAGCCAAGTTGGCCTCTTTGGCCGAAGAAAAACTGCGCGCCGCCTACCAAATCCGCAACAAGCAAGCCCGCACACACGCTTGCCGTGAAGCCTACGCTTCCGTCAAAGCGGCTTTGGCTGCAGAAGGCGTGGCCTTTGACGGCGTCAAGCTCGACGGCCTGATGTTCGAAATCGAAGCCCGCATCGTGCGCAGCCAGATTTTGGCGGGTGAGCCCCGCATCGACGGTCGCGACACACGCACTGTGCGCCCCATCGAAATCCGCAACAGCGTGCTGCCCCGCACCCACGGCTCTGCCTTGTTCACACGTGGCGAAACACAGGCTTTGGTGATCACCACTTTGGGCACCGAGCGCGATGCACAGCGCATTGACGCGTTGGCTGGCGAGTTCGAAGACCGCTTCATGTTCCACTACAACATGCCTCCCTTTGCCACTGGCGAAGTGGGCCGCATGGGTTCTACCAAGCGCCGCGAAATCGGCCACGGCCGTCTGGCCAAGCGTGCTTTGGCCGCTGTGCTGCCGACCAAAGAAGAATTCCCCTACACCCTGCGTGTGGTGTCCGAAATTACTGAATCGAACGGCTCCTCGTCCATGGCTTCGGTCTGCGGCGGCTGCTTGTCGATGATGGACGCTGGTGTGCCCATGAAAGCCCACGTGGCCGGTATCGCCATGGGCCTGATCAAGGAAGACAACCGCTTTGCGGTGTTGACCGACATCTTGGGTGACGAAGACCACCTGGGTGACATGGACTTCAAAGTGGCTGGTACCACCAACGGCATCACTGCTTTGCAGATGGACATCAAGATCCAGGGCATCACCAAAGAAATCATGCAAGTCGCTTTGGCCCAAGCCAAAGAAGCGCGTATGCACATTCTGGGCAAGATGCAAGAAGCTATGAGCGAAGCCAACACCGAAGTGTCTGATTTCGCACCCAAGCTCTTCACCATGAAGATCAACCCCGAGAAGATCCGTGACGTGATTGGCAAAGGTGGCGCGACCATCCGTGCGTTGACCGAAGAAACCGGTTGCCAGATCAACATCTCCGAAGACGGCACGATCACGATCGCCGCCACCGACGGCGACAAGGCCGAAATCGCCAAGAAGCGCATCGAGCAGATCACTGCTGAAGTCGAAATCGGCAAGGTCTACGAAGGCCCAGTGACCAAGATCTTGGACTTCGGTGCTTTGATCAACTTGCTGCCAGGCAAAGACGGTCTGCTGCACATCAGCCAGATCGCCCACGAGCGCGTTGAGAAGGTCACCGACTACCTGAGCGAAGGCCAGATCGTCAAGGTCAAGGTCATGGAAACCGACGAAAAAGGCCGCATCAAGCTGTCGATGAAGGCCTTGTTGGACCGTCCTGCTCAGAGCTAAATAGCGCTGGTTTCGGGTGGTCAATGGCCACTCGAAACTGCCTTGATTCACCATGAACGTCATTGAAATTCAAAGCTACGGTGCGCCAGCAGTGCTGGTGCCTGGCATCCGTCCTGACCCAGTGGCCGGGGCAGGGGAGTTGCTCATTCGCGTCTCGGCCAGCGGTATCAACCGCCCCGACGTGTTGCAGCGCACCGGCAACTACCCAGTGCCACCGGGTGCGTCTGACATTCCGGGTCTCGAAGTAGCTGGTGTGGTCGTCTCGGGTGATGCGGTTGCCATGGCGGCTTCGGGCTTGTCTGTGGGAGACCGTGTCTGCGCTTTGGTTTCCGGTGGTGGATATGCTGAGTTTTGCGTGGCCCCGGTGGCGCAGTGTTTGCCCGTGCCCAAAGGCTTGACCGACATTGAAGCCGCTTCGCTGCCAGAGACGTTTTTCACCGTGTGGAGCAATGTGTTTGACCGCGGGCGTTTGCAAGCGGGTGAGACCCTGTTGATTCAGGGTGGCACCAGCGGCATCGGCGTCACGGCCATCCAGATGGCCAAAGCCGCTGGCGCTAAGGTGATCGCCACGGCGGGTTCTGACGAAAAATGCCAGGCATGCCTGGCTTTGGGCGCAGACCATGCCATCAACTACAAAACCACCGATTTCGTCGCTGAGGTCAAGCGCCTGACCGACGGGCTGGGTGTCAACGTGATTTTGGACATGGTCGCGGGCGACTATGTCGCGCGTGAAGTCGAGGCCTTGGCCGAAGACGGTCGCTTGGTCATCATCGCGGTGCAAGGCGGTATCCAAAGCCAGTTCAATGCAGGCATGGTGTTGCGCCGCCGCTTGACCATCACTGGCTCGACCTTGCGTCCACGTCCTGTGGCGTTCAAAGCCGCGATTGCCCAGTCGTTGCGTCAAACCGTTTGGCCCTGGATCGAGTCGGGCCGCATCAAGCCGGTCATTCACAGCGTCTTTGCGGCTGCAGAGGCTGGCGGTGGTTTGCCATCGGGTGCAGCGCAAGCCCATGCCTTGATGGAGACCAACCAGCATGTGGGCAAGATCGTGGTGACTTGGTGATGTCGATGCGCAGCAAATTGATGGTGGCCAACTGGAAGATGCATGGCAGTTTGGCTGCCAATGCGTCTTTGGTGGCTGACATTCTGGCGGGCATGTCCGCCGTCCATTGCCGAGCTGCGCTGTGTGTGCCTTCTGTGTATTTGGCGCAGCTGCAGGCTTTGCTTGCCGCCTCGTCCATCGACCTTGGGGCACAAGATGTGTCTCCCCACGCGTCTGGCGCTTTCACAGGTGAGGTGTCCGCCGACATGCTGCGTGAGTTCGGGGTGCGTTACTGCATCGTGGGCCATTCAGAGCGGCGTCAACACCATGCCGAGTCGGATGAGGTGGTGGCCTCCAAAGCACAAAGGGCACTGGCTGCGGGCATCACCCCCATTGTGTGTGTCGGCGAGAGTTTGGCCGAGCGCGAAGCCGGTCATACGGAAGCTGTGGTCAAGCGCCAGTTGGCTGCGGTGATCCATGCCAATGGACACTGCATCAGCGAAATTGTGGTGGCCTATGAGCCTATTTGGGCGATTGGTACCGGATTGACGGCATCGCCAGAGCAGGCGCAACAGGTGCACGCAGTGCTGCGGGCCCAGTTGCATGCGGCCACGGCCCAAGCCGAACGCGTCTCTATTTTGTATGGCGGCAGCATGAATGCTGCCAATGCTGCCGACTTGTTGGCCCAGCCCGATGTGGATGGTGGCCTGATCGGTGGCGCTGCGCTCAAAGCGCCTGACTTTTTGTCCATGCTGAAGACCGCTTCTTGCTGAGTCTTTGGCTAACTTTTATTGATTCTTGGAGATAGAGATGAGCATGGTGTTGACTTTGATTTTGGTGGTTCAGATGTTGTCGGCTTTGGCCATGATTGGTTTGATCCTGATCCAGCACGGCAAAGGTGCTGACATGGGTGCAGCCTTTGGCAGCGGCGGTTCGGGCAGCTTGTTTGGTGCCACGGGTGGTGCCAATTTCTTGTCGCGCACCACTGCCGTGTTGGCGGCTGTGTTTTTTGTTTGTACCTTGCTGCTGGCTTACTTCAGCAATGTGCGTCCAACTGCGCCATCATCCAGTGTTTTGGAAGGCGCTGCTGTCACGGCACCTGCTGCGCCTGTTGACAGCAGCACAGCGGCGCAAATTCCAGGCAATACACCTACCGCCAAGCCTGACAACAGTGTGCCTCCTGCGCCAGCCAAGTAAGCTCTTGTTCAGCTTTGTTGCTCTGCACAATTTTCGCGTTTTGTGAAAGGAAAAAGCAGGGTTTTCAGAGTAAACTACGTGATTGTTCGGTGAGCCAAATGCACCATGTGGTGCACCTCTTGCAACCCGAGCAAATGTATCCAGCCGTCGTGGTGAAATTGGTAGACACGCTATCTTGAGGGGGTAGTGGCGAAAGCTGTGCGAGTTCGAGTCTCGCCGACGGCACCAGATAAAACGGAAAAGCCCAAGTTTGATCCCTTGGGCTATTCATTCGGTGATACCGGCAGTCCAACAATGAACCTCGCTCAATACCTTCCTATTCTTTTGTTCATTTTGGTCGGCATTGCAGTCGGCATCATTCCTCAGGTTTTAGGCTACATCCTTGGCCCCAACAAACCTGACGCAGAAAAAAACTCCCCTTATGAATGTGGCTTCGAAGCCTTCGAAGACGCCCGCATGAAGTTCGATGTGCGCTACTACTTGGTGGCCATCTTGTTCATTTTGTTCGATTTGGAAATTGCGTTCCTGTTCCCTTGGGCTATAGCGCTCAAGGAAGTGGGGATGGCCGGCTTTGTGGCCGTGGTGATTTTTTTGGCCATTCTGGTTGTGGGCTTTGTCTACGAGTGGAAAAAAGGCGCCCTGGACTGGGAATGATGGTTCGCATTGACAACAGCATTCAGCCTGCTTGAGGACTAAAAATGATTGAAGGCGTGATGAAAGAGGGCTTTATCACCACGAGTTACGACTCGGTGGTGAATTGGGCCAAAACCGGTTCGCTCTGGCCCATGACATTCGGTTTGGCTTGCTGTGCAGTCGAGATGATGCACTCGGCTACCGCGCGTTATGACCTGGCCCGTTTTGGCGCCGAGGTGTTCCGTGCCAGTCCACGCCAAGCCGACTTGATGATCGTGGCAGGCACTTTGTGCAACAAGATGGCTCCAGCCCTGCGCAAGGTGTACGACCAGATGTCCGAGCCACGTTGGGTGATTTCCATGGGGTCATGCGCCAACGGTGGTGGTTACTACCACTACAGCTATTCGGTGGTGCGCGGTTGCGATCGCATTGTGCCGGTGGATGTGTATGTGCCTGGCTGTCCGCCCACGGCAGAAGCGCTGATTTACGGCATCATTCAACTGCAGCAAAAGATTCGCCGCACGAACACCATTGCGCGTGCTTGAAGGGATTGACGATGACCGATTTCGCCATTCGTCCCGAAGACTTGCAAGACACCCTCGCTGCCGCTTTGGGTGACCGTGTCCAAAGCATTGGCATTGCCCTGGGTGAGGTGACCGTTCATGTGAACGCCGCCCACTATCTGAGCGTGATGCAGACCCTGCGCGATGCCGTGGGTTGTCAATTCGAACAACTGATTGACCTGGCTGGTGTGGACTATTCCACCTACCGAGACATCGGCACAGATGGCCCGCGCTTTGGCGTCACGGTGCATTTGTTGTCGGTCAGTCTGAACCAGCGCGTGCGCGTCAAAGTGCTCTGCCCCGAAGATGACCTCCCCATGGTGGCGTCGGTCAACGAACTGTGGAATTCTGCCAACTGGTACGAGCGCGAAGCCTTTGACCTGTACGGCATCGTGTTCGAAGGTCACAACGATTTGCGCCGCATTTTGACCGATTACGGTTTCATCGGGCACCCATTCCGCAAAGACTTTCCGCTGTCGGGTCACGTTGAGATGCGCTACGACGCTGAGCGCAAACGCGTGATTTACGAACCCGTCAGCATTGAGCCGCGTGAAATCACACCGCGCATCATCCGCGAAGACAACTACGGAGGCCTGAACTGACATGGCCGAAATCAAGAATTACACGCTGAACTTCGGACCCCAGCACCCTGCCGCGCACGGTGTGTTGCGTCTGGTGCTCGAGCTCGACGGCGAAGTGGTGCAACGCGCTGACCCGCACATCGGTTTGCTGCACCGTGCCACCGAAAAACTGGCTGAAAGCAAAACCTACATCCAGTCGCTGCCCTACATGGACCGCTTGGATTACGTGTCGATGATGTGCAACGAGCATGCTTACTGCTTGGCCATCGAAAAGATGCTGGGCCTCGAAGTGCCGATGCGCGCGCAGTACATCCGTGTGATGTTCTCCGAAATCACCCGCGTTTTGAACCACCTCATGTGGTTGGGTTCGCACGGCAACGATTGCGGCAGCTCCACCATCCTGATCTACACCTTCCGCGAGCGTGAAGACCTGTTTGACATGTACGAAGCCGTCTCGGGCGCACGCATGCACGCAGCATATTTCCGTCCAGGTGGTGTTTACCGTGACCTGCCGGACAGCATGCCGCAGTACAAGGTCAGCAAGATCAAAAACGCCAAGGCCATTGAGCAACTCAACAGCAACCGCAACGGCTCTTTGCTTGATTTCATCGATGATTTCACGCAGCGTTTCCCCAAGTGCGTGGACGAGTACGAAACCCTGCTGACCGACAACCGCATCTGGAAACAGCGCACGGTGGGTGTGGGTGTCGTGCCACCCGAGCGCGCTCTCAACCTGGGTATGACCGGCCCCATGTTGCGCGGCTCCGGCATCGCTTGGGATTTGCGCAAAAAGCAGCCTTACGACGCTTACGACCAAGTCGAATTCGATGTGCCCGTGGGCAAAACCGGTGACAGCTACGACCGCTACCTGGTCCGCATGGCCGAGATGCGCGAATCCAACCGCATCATCGCTCAGTGCGTCAAGTGGTTGCGTGCCAACCCCGGCCCGGTCATCACCGACAACCACAAGATTGCGCCGCCTTCTCGCGAAGGCATGAAGTCCAACATGGAAGACTTGATCCACCATTTCAAGCTTTTCACAGAAGGTTTTCATGTGCCCGAAGGCGAGGCTTATGCCGCCGTCGAACACCCCAAGGGCGAGTTTGGCATTTACATGGTGAGTGATGGTGCCAACAAGCCCTACCGCCTCAAAATTCGCGCCCCGGGCTTTGCCCATTTGGCCACCCTCGATGAAATGGCCCGTGGCCACATGCTGGCCGACGCGGTCGCGATCATCGGGACCATGGACATCGTTTTTGGAGAGATTGACCGATGATCTCTGAGTCAACCCAAGCGCGCTTTGCGCGTGAAGTCGCCAAGTTCCCTGCAGACCAAAAACAGTCCGCAGTCATGGCTTGTTTGTCGATCGTTCAGCAAGAGCAGGGCTGGGTCAGCCCTGAAAGTGAGCAAGTTGTGGCCGATGTGTTGGGCATGCCCGTGATGGCCGTGCACGAAGTCACCACCTTCTACAACATGTACAACCAAAAGCCGGTGGGCAAGTTCAAGCTGAACGTTTGCACCAACCTGCCTTGCCAGTTGCGTGGCGGCCAAAAGGCTTTGGAACATCTGGAACACAAATTGGGCGTGCATGTCGGTGAAACCACAGCCGACGGCTTGTTCACATTGCAGCCCAGCGAGTGCCAGGGCGCTTGCGCGGATGCGCCGGTGTTGTTGGTCAATGACCGCCACATGTGCAGCTTCATGAGCCATGAAAAATTGGACCAACTCGTCGACAGCCTGAAGAAAGCCGAGGCCGCCTGATGAAAGTCGAACAAATTCTCAGCCAATTCCAAGCCACGGGCGTGGAAAGCTGCTTCCATGACCGCCACATCAACCCGCAAATCTATGCCGGTCTGAATGGCACGAACTGGGGCATCAAAGACTACGAAGCGCGTGGCGGTTATGCGGCCTTGCGCAAAATTTTGGGCAAAGACGGTTCTGAGCCCAATGCCGAGACCGGCGTTGCAGGCATGACCCAAGATCAGGTGATTGCCACCGTCAAAGAATCTGGCTTGCGCGGTCGCGGCGGTGCGGGTTTCCCGACGGGTCTGAAGTGGAGCTTCATGCCCCGCCAGTTCCCTGGGCAAAAGTATTTGGTCTGCAACTCGGATGAAGGCGAACCGGGCACCTGCAAAGACCGCGACATCATGGAGTACAACCCCCACACGGTGATCGAAGGCATGATCATCGCGGCTTATGCCATGGGCATCAGCGTGGGTTACAACTACATCCATGGCGAAATCTTCCACACCTACGAACGCTTTGAAGCGGCTCTGGAAGAAGCCCGCGCAGCAGGCTATTTGGGCAACAACATCATGGGCAGCACATTCAGCTTCCAGCTGCACGCTTCCCATGGTTTTGGCGCTTACATCTGCGGCGAAGAAACCGCTTTGCTCGAATCACTCGAAGGCAAAAAAGGCCAGCCTCGATTCAAGCCGCCGTTCCCCGCCAGCTTTGGCCTCTACGGCAAGCCCACCACCATCAACAACACCGAAACATTCGCAGCGGTGCCCTGGATCATCCGTAACGGTGGTCAGGCCTATCTGGAATGCGGCAAGCCCAACAACGGTGGCACCAAGATCTTCTCGGTCAGCGGTGACGTCGAGCGCCCCGGCAACTACGAAGTGCCCATGGGCACGCCCTTTGCCAAGCTGCTCGAATTGGCCGGTGGCGTGCGCGGTGGTCGCCAACTCAAGGCGGTGATCCCTGGCGGTTCTTCTTCGCCGGTGGTACCTGCAGAGTTGATGATGAAGCTCACCATGGACTACGACAGCATCGCCAAAGAAGGCGGTTCGATGTTGGGTTCGGGCGCGGTGATCGTCATGGACGAGACACGTTGCATGGTCAAGGCCTTGGCGCGTTTGTCCTACTTTTACTCGCATGAGTCTTGCGGCCAATGCACGCCTTGCCGTGAAGGCACGGGTTGGCTCTGGCGCATGGTGGACCGCATAGAACACGGCCAGGGCCGTGCCAGCGACATCGACATGCTCGACAGCGTGGCCGGCAACATCATGGGCCGCACGATTTGCGCCTTGGGCGACGCAGCGGCCATGCCGGTGCGCGGCATGCTCAAGCATTTCCGTCACGAATTTGTACACCTCATCGAGCACAAGACCTCCATGGTCGGTGCCGACGCAACAACGGTGAAGACCCATGGTTGAAATAGAACTCGACGGTCAGAAAGTGGAAGTTGCCGAAGGCAGCATGGTCATGCATGCGGCTGAAAAAGCGGGCACCTACATTCCCCATTTCTGCTATCACAAGAAACTCTCCATCGCGGCGAACTGCCGCATGTGTTTGGTCGAGGTCGAAAAAGCCCCCAAGCCCATGCCCGCATGCGCCACGCCGGTCACGCAAGGCATGATCGTGCGCACCAAGAGCGACCGGGCCATTGCGGCTCAAAAGTCGGTCATGGAGTTTTTGCTGATCAACCACCCGCTCGATTGCCCGATTTGCGATCAAGGCGGTGAGTGCCAGTTGCAAGATTTGGCCGTGGGTTATGGCGGCAGCAGCTCGCGCTACGAAGAAGAAAAGCGCGTGGTGTTTCACAAGGAAGTTGGCCCGCTGATCTCGATGGAAGAGATGAGCCGCTGCATCCACTGCACACGTTGTGTGCGCTTTGGCCAAGAAGTGGCCGGTGCCATGGAGCTGGGCATGTCCCACCGTGGTGAACACGCCGAGATCGAAACCTTCTTGGGCCAGACGATCGACTCTGAGTTGTCGGGCAACATGATCGACATCTGCCCCGTGGGCGCTTTGACCAGCAAGCCCTTCCGCTACCACGCCCGCACTTGGGAACTGTCGCGCCGCAAGTCGGTCGCAGCCCACGATTCATCTGGTGCCAACCTGATCGTGCAGGTCAAAAACAACCAGGTCATGCGTGTCGTGCCGCTGGAAAACGAAGACGTCAACGAGTGCTGGATCGCTGACCGTGAGCGTTTCTCGTACGAAGCCCTGAATGGCACTGACCGCCTCACGCACCCCATGCTCAAGCAGGGTGGCGAGTGGAAAACGGTTGACTGGCAAACCGCCCTCGAATACGTGGCCAATGGCTTGCGCAACATCCAACGCGATCACGGTGCCAACAGCATCGGCGCATTGGTCAGCCCGCAAAGCACACTGGAAGAGTTGTACCTGGCGGGCACTTTGATGCGCGGTTTGGGTTCAGACAATATTGACCACCGCCTGCGCAACGCCGAATTCTTCCCAGCTGAAGGCGTGCGCACCTTGGGCACATCCATTGCATCGCTGTCTACCTTGCAGCGTGTTTTGGTTGTGGGTTCTAACCTGCGCAAAGACCACCCCTTGTTTGCTTTGCGTGTGCGTCATGCCGTGCGCCACGGTGGTGCAGTCAACCTGATCACCGACAAAGCCAGTTTCAGCCACTCTGACGCTTGGGCCATGCCCGTGGCGCAAGCGGTGGTGTCCGACGCTTCAGGCTGGGCGCAAGCCTTGGCCGATGTGGCTGCAGCGATTGCAGCAGAGAAGGGAGCAATAGCTCCTGCCGCTGGCAACCTTACAGCACAAGCCCAGGCTATCGCCAAGTCCTTGATCGGCGGCGAGCGCAAAGCCGTGTTGCTGGGCAATGCCGCAGCGCACGCAGCGAATGCATCGAGCTTGCTGGCCTTGGCCAATTGGATTGGTGCACAAACCGGCGCGAGCGTCGGTTACCTGACCGAAGCCGCCAACACCGTGGGCGCGCAATGGGTGGGTGCCCAGCCGCAAACCGGTGGCAAGAACGCGGGTCAGATGCTGTCAGGCGGTTTGAAGGCGGCGATTTTGCTCAACAACGAGCCCGAGTTTGACAGCGCTGCAGGCAGCAACGCGTCTCAAACCCTGGGTCAAGCCGAAATGGTGGTCACACTCAGCCCGTTCAAAGCCAACATGGCTTTCAGCGATGTGCTGCTGCCGATCGCGCCTTTTACCGAAACCTCGGGCAGCTTCGTCAATGCCGAAGGCCGGTTGCAGAGTTTTCATGCTGTGGTCAAGCCTCTGGCTGAAACCCGTCCAGCTTGGAAAGTGCTGCGCGTGTTGGCCAATTTGCTGGACATTCCCGGTGTGGCTTTTGAAACCTCGCAAGAGGTCTTGGCCCGCGCCACAGCCCAGCCTTTGCAGGCATCGAATGCGACACAAGTGGCGATCAACTTGGCCGCTCAAGTTCCCGCACCGGCCGTTGCTTCGATTTACCAACTGGACGGTATCGTGCGCCGTGCGCCGTCTTTGCAGTTGACTGCAGACGCTCGCCAGGAGGTGGCCGCATGATTGACGCTCTGTACAACGGTGGCCTGAACTTGGTGGCCGCCACATGGTGGGCCACTTTGGTCTGGCCCGTTTTGTGGATCTTGCTGAAGATCGTCGCTATCCTCGCGCCGCTGATGGGCGCTGTGGCTTACTTGACGCTGTGGGAGCGCAAGCTCCTGGGTTTCATGCAAGTGCGCCATGGCCCCAACCGCGTGGGTCCGTTTGGTTTGTTGCAGCCGATTGCCGATGCGCTCAAGTTGCTGACCAAAGAACTGATCAACCCCAGCGCCGCCAGTTTGGGCTTGTTCCGCTTGGGTCCGATCATGGCCATCATGCCGGCCTTGGCCGCTTGGGTGGTCATTCCCTTTGGTCCCGAAGTGGCACTCACCAACATCAACGCTGGCCTGATGCTGGTGATGGCCATCACCTCGATTGAGGTGTACGGCGTGATCATCGCGGGCTGGGCCTCCAACTCCAAGTATGCCTTTTTGGGTGCGCTGCGTGCGTCGGCTCAGATGGTGAGCTACGAAATCGCCATGGGCTTTTGCTTCTTGGTTGTTTTGATGGTGTCGGGCAGCATGAACTTGACCGAGATCGTTTTGGCGCAAGGCAAGGGCACGGCAGCCCACATGGGCTTGGGTTTCCTGTCTTGGAACTGGCTGCCTTTGCTGCCCATCTTTGTGGTCTACCTGATTTCGGGTGTGGCCGAGACCAACCGTCACCCCTTTGACGTGGTCGAAGGTGAAGCCGAAATCGTGGCCGGTCACATGGTCGAGTACTCGGGCATGGGCTTTGCCATCTTCTTCTTGGCCGAATACGCCAGCATGTGGCTCGTGTCCATCCTGGCCGTGATCATGTTCCTGGGCGGCTGGTTGTCCCCGATCGACAGCGCTTTGTTCAACATGGTGCCCGGCTGGATTTGGTTAGGCCTGAAAACGTTCTTGGTCGTGTCCATGTTCATCTGGATCCGCGCCACTTTCCCGCGCTTCCGTTATGACCAGATCATGCGTTTGGGTTGGAAAATTTTCATCCCGGTCACTTTGGCGTGGCTGTTGGTGGTGGGCGTTTGGCTCCACTCGCCATGGAACATCTGGAAATAAGAAGCACACGACATGACCACAATGACTGCTTCCTCCTTTTCGATCAAAGACTTCTTCAAGAGCTTCTTGCTCGTGGAGTTGCTTAAAGGCATGGCCCTGACCGGACGTTACGCTTTCGCCCGCAAGGTGACGGTGCAATTCCCGGAAGAAAAAACACCTCAGTCGCCGCGTTTTCGTGGCCTGCATGCCCTGCGCCGTTATGACAACGGTGAAGAGCGCTGCATTGCCTGCAAACTCTGTGAAGCCGTGTGCCCAGCAATGGCCATCACCATCGAAGCTGGACAGCGCGAGGACGGTTCGCGCCGCACCACACGCTACGACATCGACTTGACCAAGTGCATCTTCTGCGGCTTCTGCGAAGAAAGCTGCCCTGTGGATTCGATTGTCGAGACGCACATTTTTGAATACCACGGCGAAAAACGCGGTGACCTGTACTTCACCAAAGACATGTTGCTGGCCGTGGGCGACCGTTACGAAAAAGAGATCGCTGCCGCCAAGGCTGCTGATGCTCCTTACCGTTGAACGCCGCCAAGTCCTGAACATTTAAAAAGACAGACCTATGGACGTCAAGACCGGTTTCTTCTACCTCTTCTCGGTGGTGCTGCTGTTTGCAGCCTTCCGGGTGGTGACCGCACGCAATCCCGTGCACGCGGTGCTGTACCTCATGCTGGCTTTCTCCCAAGCCTCGGCCGTGTGGTTCTTGCTCAACGCCGAATTTCTGGCCATTTTGCTGGTGCTGGTTTACCTCGGTGCGGTGATGGTGCTCTTCTTGTTCGTGGTGATGATGTTGGACATTGGCATTGACACCGTGCGCAAGGGGTTTTGGAAAAACTTTCCACTCGCAGCCACCTTGGGCGCCATCGTAGCCTTGGAAATGGCCGCTGTGTTGTTGTCTGGTTTCCGTTTGGCAGAAGCACCTGCCATGGCGGCAGGCGCAGTTCAGGTGGACAACGCCAAAGCGCTGGGCATCTTGCTCTACACCGAATACCTGATGCCGATCCAGATCGCTGCGGCCATTTTGCTGGTGGCCATGGTTGCGGCGATTGCATTGACCCTGCGTGAACGCAAGGACAGCAAAGCCATTGACCCGTCGGTTCAAATCCGGGTGCGTGCCGCCGACCGCATGCAGCTGGTCAAAATGGCCTCGACACAAGTGGCTCCCGCGCCTGTTGCTACCCCTGATGCAGCCCCTGCGGAGGTGAAGAAATGATGACTTTGACACTCGGGCATTTCTTGTCGCTTGGCGCCATGCTGTTTGCATTGGCCGTGATCGGCATCTTCTTGAACCGCAAGAACCTGATCGTTTTGCTCATGGCCATCGAATTGATGCTGTTGGCTGTGAACATGAACTTCGTCGCTTTCTCACACTACTTGGGTGACATGCATGGCCAAGTCTTCGTGTTTTTCATCTTGACAGTGGCGGCTGCTGAGTCTGCCATCGGTCTGGCCATCCTGGTGCTGTTGTTCCGCAACAAGAACAACATCAACGTGGACGAACTCAATTCGCTCAAGGGTTAAAACAACATGAGTCAAACCCTCAACGCCAGCACCCTGCTGGCTGTCCCCCTCGCGCCCTTGGTGGGTTCGGTGCTGGCCGGTGTTCTGGGCACCCAATTCGGTGGCAACTGGATTGGCCGTCGCCTGTCGCATACCCTGACCATTTTGGGTGTCTTGGTCGCCTTCATCTTGTCGGCCATGACGCTCAAAAGCGTGATCGATGGTGCGCGCTTCAACGAAACCCTCTACACCTGGATGGTGGTGGGTGGCCTTAAGATGGAAGTCGGCTTTTTGGTCGATGGCATCACTGCCATGATGATGTGTGTGGTGACCTTTGTGTCGCTGATGGTGCACATCTACACCATCGGCTACATGGAAGAAGACGAAGGCTACAACCGCTTCTTCGCCTACATCTCGCTGTTCACTTTCTCCATGTTGATGCTCGTCATGAGCAACAACTTGCTGCAGTTGTTCTTCGGCTGGGAAGCCGTGGGCCTGGTGTCGTATTTGCTGATCGGCTTTTGGTACAACAAGCCCACCGCCATCTTTGCCAACATGAAGGCCTTCTTGGTCAACCGTGTGGGTGACTTCGGCTTCATCTTGGGCATTGGCCTGATCGTGGCTTATGCCGGCACGCTCAATTACACCGAGTTGTTTGCCAAAGCCGGTGAGTTGGCAGCTGTCAATTTCCCTTGGTATGTGTTTGGCATGGACGCCATGTTGATCACCGTGATCTGCATTTGTTTGTTCATCGGTGCCATGGGCAAGTCGGCGCAGTTCCCATTGCATGTGTGGTTGCCTGACTCGATGGAGGGCCCAACGCCGATCTCCGCGCTGATCCACGCCGCCACCATGGTGACGGCCGGTATCTTCATGGTTGCCCGCATGTCGCCTTTGTTTGAGCTGTCAGAAGCCGCTTTGAACTTCATCATGGTGATTGGCGCAATCACGGCCTTGTTCATGGGCTTTTTGGGCATCATCCAAAACGACATCAAGCGCGTGGTGGCTTACTCCACCTTGTCGCAATTGGGTTACATGACGGTGGCTTTGGGCGCATCGGCCTACTCGGTCGCCGTGTTCCACCTCATGACACACGCGTTTTTCAAAGCGCTGCTGTTCTTGGGTGCGGGTTCCGTCATCATGGGCATGCACCACAACCAAGACATCCGCTGGATGGGTGGCGTGCGCAAGTACATGCCCATCACTTGGATCACCTCTTTGCTGGGCTCATTGGCCTTGATCGGCACGCCTTTGTTCTCAGGTTTTTACTCCAAGGACAGCATCATCGAAGCTGTGCACCTGAGCACCTTGCCGGCTGCTGGCTTTGCCAACTTCGCGGTCTTGGCGGGTGTGTTCGTCACTGCCTTCTATTCGTTCCGCATGTATTTCTTGGTCTTTCACGGCCAAGAGCGTTACGACCAAAATCCGGACGCACACCATGGCCACGATGACCACCACGGTCATGATGACCATGGCCACGACAAGCCCCACGAGTCACCTTGGGTCGTCACGGTGCCACTGGTCTTGTTGGCGATTCCTTCGGTGGTGATCGGTTTCATGACCATCCAGCCCATGCTCTATGGTGAGTTCTTCAAGGATGTCATTTTCATCGACGCGGTCAAGCACCCCGCCATGAAAGAGTTGGCCGAATCCTTCCACGGTCCTGTGGCCATGGCATTGCACAGCTTGAGCACGGCACCTTTCTGGTTGGCTTTGGCCGGTGTGGTCACGGCTTGGTATATGTACTTGGTCAACCCCAAAGTGCCCGCGTTTTTTGCACGCGCCCTGCGTCCTTTGATCGTGGTCCTCGAAAACAAATACTACCTGGACTGGATCAACGAAAACATCCTGGCCAAGGGTGCGCGAGGTTTGGGCATGGGCCTTTGGAAGGTGGGCGACCGCGCCATCATCGACGGCTTCTTTGTCAATGGTTCCTGGAAAGTCGTGGGCCTGGTGTCTGGCGTGGTGCGCTGGTTCCAGTCGGGCTTCTTGTACCACTATGCCCTGGTCATGATTTTGGGTGTGTTCGTGCTGATGACGTATTTCGTCTGGCTCGCTTAACGGTTTTGAGGACAAAATAAAAATGGGATTGTTAAGCCTTGCCATCTGGATGCCGATTGCTTTCGGCGTCATCTTGCTGGTCCTCGGTCGCGACAGCCAAGCCCGCGCCGTGCGCTGGTTGGCGTTGGTCGGCTCGTTGGCCAGTTTCTTGGTCACGTTGCCGCTTTATTCGGGCTTTGCGCTCGGGTCTTCGGCGATGCAATTTGTCGAAAAAGCCCCGTGGATCGAGCGCTTCAACGTTCACTACCACTTGGGCGTGGACGGTATTTCCTTGTGGCTGGTGCTTTTGACCGCGTTCATCAACGTGATCGTGGTCATCGCGGGTTGGGAAGTCATCACCCGCAAAGTCAACCAGTACATGGCCGCCTTCATGATCCTGTCGGGTCTGATGATTGGCGTGTTCAGCGCCCTCGACGGCATTTTGTTCTACGTCTTCTTTGAAGCCACGTTGATCCCGATGTACCTGATCATCGGTATCTGGGGTGGCCCGAACAAGATTTATGCAGCGTTCAAGTTCTTCTTGTACACCTTGCTTGGCTCATTGCTGATGCTGATCGCGCTGATTTATTTGTACGTGGCTTCCGGCGGCAGCTTCGACATCCTGACTTGGCACAAACTGCCCTTGTCAGGCTCGGTGCAGACTTTGCTGTTCTTCGCCTTCTTCTCGGCCTTTGCCGTGAAGGTGCCCATGTGGCCTGTGCACACTTGGTTGCCCGATGTTCACGTTGAAGCGCCCACCGGCGGCTCGGCTGTGCTGGCGGCCATCATGCTCAAGCTCGGCGCTTATGGTTTCTTGCGTTTCTCGATGCCCATCGCCCCCGATGCGGCCCGCGAATGGGGCATGTTGATCGTTGTGTTGTCTCTGGTGGCCGTGGTCTATGTGGGCCTGGTGGCCATGATTCAGCAAGACATGAAAAAGCTGGTGGCCTACTCGTCGGTGGCGCACATGGGTTTTGTGACGCTGGGTTTCTTCATCTTCAACCCGCTCGGCGTATCCGGCGGCATTGTGCAGATGATTGCCCACGGTTTTGTCTCTGCTGCCATGTTCTTGTCGATTGGCGTGTTGTACGACCGCGTGCATTCCCGTGAAATTTCTAGCTACGGCGGTGTGGTCAACACCATGCCCAAGTTCACTGCTTTTGCCTTGTTCTTTGCCATGGCCAATTGCGGCTTGCCGGGTACGGCTGGTTTTGTGGGCGAGTGGATGGTCATTTTGGGCGCCGTCAAGTTCAACTTCTGGGTGGGCATGTTGTCCGCTTCGGCTTTGATCTTTGGTGCCGCTTACACCCTGTGGATGTTCAAGCGTGTCTATCTGGGGCCAGTCGCCAACGACGACGTGAAGCAACTGACCGACATCAACGGCCGCGAGTTTTTGGTGATGGCTTTGTTGGCCGCTGCCGTGCTCTACATGGGCATTTATCCCAAGCCCTTCACCGATGTGATGGACAGCTCGGTGCTGGACCTGCTCAAACACGTTGCCCAGTCCAAACTGCCTTGAAGAATTGAAAGAACACCCATGATGGACAACTCCAGTTGGATGACGGTTTATCCGGAAATCGTGTTGCTGGTCATGGCCTGCGTGATTGCGCTGGTCGACCTCTTCGTGAAAAGCCCCAAGCGCACTGCCACTTATGCCCTGACCTTGTTGTCTTTGGGTGGTGTGGCCTTGTTGCATGCCCTGCACGCCGACGCCGGCCAGACCCTGTATGGCTTTGGCCGTTTGGTCGTGAGTGACCCGATGGGCCACTGGCTGCGTTGCTTTGCCACGATCGCGGTGATGGTCACCTTGGTTTATTCGCGCCCTTACGCCGCTGACCGTGACATGTTGCGTGGTGGTGAGCTGTTCAGCTTGAGCATGTTCGCATTGCTGGGCATGAGCTTCATGATCTCGGGCCAGAACTTCATCGTGATTTACCTGGGCTTGGAGCTGTTGACCTTGTCCAGCTACGCCCTGGTGGCCTTGCGCCGTGACCATACCCAAGCCACCGAAGCGGCCATGAAGTACTTTGTACTGGGTGCCATGGCGTCGGGCTTCTTGTTGTACGGCATGTCCATGATGTACGGTGCCACGGGCAGCCTTGAGCTCTCGGCGGTTTTCAAAGCCGTGGCTTCAGGCCAAGTCAACCACCAAGTGTTGGTGTTCGGTCTGGTGTTCATCGTGGCCGGTTTGGCTTTCAAGATCGGTGCGGTGCCTTTCCACATGTGGATTCCCGATGTGTACCAAGGCGCACCGACTGCCGCCACACTCATGATCGGCGGCGCGCCCAAGTTCGCGGCTTTTGCCATCTTGATCCGTTTGTTGGTCGAGGGCTTGCTCCCCTTGGCCTTTGACTGGCAACAGATGCTGTCGGTCTTGGCCATCGCCTCTTTGTTGGTTGGTAACTTGGCAGCCATCGCCCAGACCAACCTCAAGCGCATGCTCGCTTACTCGACCATCGCGCAAATGGGTTTTGTGTTGCTGGGCTTTGTGGCCGGCGTTATCAACGGCCAAACCACTTTGGCTGCCAACGCCTACAGCTCAGCCATGTTCTACATGGTGTCCTATGTGTTGACCACTTTGGCCGCTTTCGGCGTGATCATGTTGTTGGCCCGTCAAGGCTTTGAGAGTGAAGAAATCACCGACCTGGCCGGCTTGAACCAGCGCAGCCCGCTGTATGCCGCGGTCATGGCAATTTGCTTGTTCTCGATGGCAGGCATCCCGCCCATGGTGGGTTTTTACGCCAAATTGTCGGTCTTGCAATCGCTCATGGTTTCAGGTCAAAGCTTCTACATCGGCTTGGCCATCTTTGCCGTGATGATGTCTTTGATCGGCGCTTTCTACTACCTGCGCGTCATCAAGGTCATGTACTTTGACGAGCCCGTCACCGCCACCACCGTGTCGGCCGACCTCGATGTGCGCGTGGTCTTGTCGATCAACGGTTTGCTGGTGTTGGTTCTGGGCATCGTGCCAGGTGCCCTGATGGCTCTGTGTGCCAACTCCGTGGCGCGCATGTTGGCGGTCTGACCGAACTGCCATGTCGATGTCGTCGCAAATTGTCATGTTGGTCGTGCTGGCATTGCTGGCCGCCAATTTGCCGTTTGCGAATCAACGCATCTTGCTCCTTGGCCCCCAGCGCGAGTCCAAACCTCTGGGGTGGCGACTCGCCGAGTTGGTGGTGCTTTACTTTGTGGTCGGCGGTGTCGGTTTGGCGCTGGAAAACCATGGCGGCCAAATTGCACCCCAAGGCTGGGAGTTTTATGCGGTCACAGGCACCATGTTTGTGACCTTGGCTTTCCCCGGTTTTGTCTACCGCTACCTCATGCACCGTCAGCATTGAGGCCTTGGCCGCTTGCTCTTTTGAGGCATTGCCTATGACCGATGCGCATCTAACCGAGCACCGGGTCAGCCAAGAGGAGCTGCTGCACGGCAACTTTCTGCACGCTTTTCGAGACACCGTTCGGTTGCCCAATCAAAGTCTGGCCACCCGCGAGTATGTGGTCCATCCGGGCGCGGTCATGGTCATCCCTTTACTCGACACGCCCGAGGGTTTGCAGGTGGTGCTGGAGCGCCAATACCGCTACCCGGTCGGGCAGGTGATGACCGAGTTTCCGGCGGGTAAGCTCGACCCCGGTGAAGACCCTTGGTTGTGCGCCCAACGCGAATTGAAAGAAGAAACCGGTTACACCGCCAAACTCTGGGCGAGGGCAGGGGTCTTGCACCCGGTGATCGCGTACTCAACCGAAGTGATTGAGATCTGGTTCGCCAAAGACCTGACTTTGGGTGAGCGCCAGCTGGATTCAGAAGAGTTTTTGGACGTGTTCACCGCCACGCCCGAGCAATTGATGGCGTGGTGCCAAAGTGGGCAAGTGACCGATGCCAAAACACTCACGGGTGCGCTTTGGCTGCAAAACAGTTTGTCGGGTCAATGGCCTCTGACTTGGCAAAGCTTGGCCTGACATGAGCGCTACATGAAAGTTCTTGATCTTCAATGCGCGCAGGGCCACTGCTTTGAGGGTTGGTTTGGCTCACAAGACGATTACGACAGCCAACGTTCAAGAGGCCTGGTCACCTGTCCAGTGTGCAACGACAGCGATATCCTCAAAAAACTCTCGGCCCCTCGCTTGAACCTAGGCCATGGCGTGGCACCAGATGCTGCCGTGCAGTCACTGGGTTCACAAGAGCCAGGAGGCAGTGCCTCCAATTTGCCCGCTCATGGAGCCGTCAATGCACTCGCAAAGACACCACATTCCGAGCTTGGGCAAGGCGCGCTGAGCCCCGAGCTTGCCCAGAACTCTGACACCTTGCAGCAGATGCAAGCGGCCATGACGAACATGGTGCGCCATGTCCTGGCCAACACCGAAGATGTGGGCCCTCAGTTTGCCGAAGAGGCCCGCAAAATCCACTATGGTGAGCGAGAGGCTCGCAACATCCGTGGCCAAGCCACCCGCGAAGAAACCGAAGCCCTGATGGACGAAGGCATCGAGGTCATGCCGCTGCCTGTGCCAGAAAACCTCAAAGGTCCGCTGCAGTAAGCGCAGATTCAGCGCCGAATGAAACACGCCCTGCACATCGACGATTCTGAAGTCGAGCTCACCGCCATCCGTGCGCAAGGCCCGGGTGGGCAAAACGTCAACAAAGTTTCCAGCGCCATCCAGTTGCGCTTTGACGTATCGAACTCTGGCTTGCCCGATGACGTCAAGCAGCGTTGGCTGGAGTCGGGTGACAGCCGCCTCACGCTCGAAGGCGTGTTCATCCTCAAAGCCCAAAAACACCGCACCCAAGAAGCCAACAGGGTGGACGCGTGGGCACGGTTGTATGAAACGCTGGACCTGTACGCCAAGCCCCCCAAAGCCCGCAAAGCCACCAAGCCGACTTATGGCTCTGTGAAAAGGCGGTTAGAGGGCAAGGCGATTCAATCCAAAATCAAAGCCTCAAGGCAGGGCAGGGATTGAGACCGAGAAGGCATTGATTACCGTGGCTTGACCGGCACCATGCTCACAAAGCTGCGTGCGCTTTGCGCATACCCCTCGGGCGTCAGGTGCAGTAAGTCCGCTTGCATCCAGCCTTTCGCTTGCCAGCGCTGTGCGGCACCAGGGCCGCCCATGGCTTTTTGCCAGTGCCAGTGCGCGCAGCCTTGGGCGAGGCCTAAGCGGTATTGCGTGTCGTTGATCAAGCGTACGGTGGTGGACGATTTTTGCGCGTCGGGTGGGCCGATCAAGATGCAGCGGGCCCGGGGGTAAGCCGCTTTGAGCTTGGCAAGGCTGGCGCTGATCTGTTGTTCGTACAGGCGGACCTTGAAGTCCGGGTCCAGCGATTCGTTGGTGCCCGATTGCAGAATGACCACATCGTAGCCATTGGCCAGCGGGTCTTCGCGTCGCAGGTGGTCTTTATTGACAACGCGCCAGCCCTTGGCTGTAGCCCCGGGGATGCTGAAAACGTCCATGACGACAGGGGTTTTGCCTTCGTACACCGGGGCAATGCCATCGATGCGGACGGCTCCTGCCACGACCCTCAACTTGAGGCTGGCAAAGGGCAGCTCCGCTTGAACCCGCAGGCGGGATAGGCTGCCCGGTGGAAGTTGGACAAGGGATTCAACGCCATCGTCGACGGAGACGCCCAAGACCAAACCCCGTTCACCGCTGTCCTTGCCCAAGTGGATGTCGGCCCATTTCACGCGCGTTTGGGCGCTGGGGTAGCGAAAGTCCAGCCACATGAACGCCCCCACTTGATCGGTGTGGATGGCGCTCAAAGACTTGGCGTAGTTCTCAGGCCCCTCTTTGGGGGTGCGGTAGGCCAGGGCCAATTGCCAATCGTCGCTCAGGCAAGCGCGGCGCAGCGGCTGGCGAACCCCTTTGAGCCCAAAAGTGGGTGCGATGAAGCTCGGGTGGGTTTGGGCCAAGGGCAGGCGAAGCGCTTCCAGGACGTTGTCGGCAAAGGTGCCCGAAGCGGTGTGGCTGTCACCCCAAAGGCCAATTTTGAGGGCTGAAGGGTAGGCGTTGGCCGGTGGCAGTGGCGTCTGGGTCCATGGTTTGACGTCACCTTCTGATGGGCCTGTCAGCTCGTTCGTGGAGCGGTTGGCCAGTTGACGCGATTTGGATGCTGGACAGTTGAATTCGGTCGGGTTGCCTTGCCCTGTCACCCGCAGCAAGGCCATGTCAGGACCGGCAAGGGTGCTGACAGGCCAGCTGGCCGTGGCGATGGCCATGGCCACGGTGATCGCGAATTTTGAGAAGGCAGCGGTCAAAAAAAGGTTCCGTTTAACCAAGTAGACCCGTGGTTTTACCACCCAAAAATGAAGACAGGGCCCAGATGGGCTTCAAAAGTGTGTCTCAGCGCACCCATATTCGGGCGCGAAAATTGCTTTTATCGTTTCAAGCTGTGGATTTACCGTCAATTTTGAGGACCTGAGCCCCTCCCAACCGTTTGCCCAAGAAGCCATGACCTTGCTTGCTACGCCATTTGCCCCAGCGGCGTCCGATGCCTCGGACCGCCTTGCGGGTGGGCCTGCGCGTTCGGGCAGTGCATCAGCGGGTCAGGGGGCGGCTTTTTCGCAGGCGCTGTCCAAGTTCAAGCCTGCGGGCGACGTGGTCACAGTCCGCCCCGGCGACACCTTGAGCGGCCTGATCCAAAAGCGCTTACAAGACACCAACTCCCCGTTGCAACTCTCCGGCGAGCAGTTGTACCGGGTCGCCCTGAAAGTGGCCGCGGACAACGGCATTCCCAACGCCAACCTGATTTATCCCGAGCAACGCATCGATTTGTCATCGGCGCAGCCTTTGGCCATGGCCGAGGCACTGAACCCGGACACCTCGGTGATCCCTTACGCCGCAGCCCAGTCAGATCCTTTGAACCCAGCGATCCAGGCCCGTCGCACCCAGGCGGGCTCCAGCGCTGGTGCCGACAGTCCACGCGCATTTTTGGCCCAGCACGCCCAGGCGGCTCGGCAGGCGCAAGCCACCAGTGGCATTCCGGCCACCTTCATGGTCGCGCAAGCTGCGCTGGAAACCGGCTGGGGGCAGCATGAGATCCGTTTTGAAGACGGCCGCACCTCGCACAACCTGTTTGGTATCCGTGCGGGGGGCAACTGGAAGGGGCCCGTGGCGGAGGTCTGGACCACAGAATTCATCAACGGCAGCGCGCAAAAAGTGCGTGGCCAGTTCCGCGCTTATGGCAGTTACGAAGAGTCTTTCAACGACTATGCCCGTCTGATCAGCCAAAGCCCGCGTTATGCGCCCGCGATGCGGCAACTGGACAACCCGCAGGCCTTTGCCAGTGCTTTGCAGCAAGCCGGTTATGCCACCGCCCCCAACTATGGCAGCGTGCTGGGCTCGATGATCGAGAAGACGCAGCGCCTGCAAGGCACTGCACAACCAGCCATGGCGGCACTGACTTTGCCGGGCACGCCCGTGCCAATGAACACCATGCCCACCACGGCACAAATGCTCAGCATGCGGCAAGGGGGGCAAAGCCCTTCAGAAATAGCCATGGGCATCATGAACAGTGCACTCAACACCATGCCCGGTGGGCAGGGTCCGAGCATGGTGGGACATCGCCAGTGGCGACAGTCTCCCTACGCAGAGCTGGGCTTGACTAACCAGTTGCCCAATCAGTTGCCAGTGAATTTGCCGATCACCAGGCGCTGACCGCGAGCGTGGCACTCAGTTGTCGGCTGGCGTTGGCGTATCCGGCTTGATGGGCGGTGTGTTGGAAGGAGTCGGCTCCGAAGCTGCCGCGGGCGTGACCGTTGGAGTGGAGGCTGGCGGTGAAATTGGCGTTGAACTTGCCGTTGGCGAGGGCAGCGCAGGGCGTTTGACCTGTCGAAGTGACGGGCCAGACAGCAACACTTCGGGTTGACCCAAAGCGATCCGAATCTGGTTGTAATAGGCATGGATGCCGCTGCCCGAGAGGTGAATCCCGTCTTGCACAAAGTAGGCCGGGTTGTTTTGGCCAATGGCGTGCCAGTCCACCATGCGCACGTTTTCAAAGTTTTGGCTGACCCGCGCGATCAAGTCATTGTTAGGCCCGGTCCAGCGCCGTGCACCGTAGACATTGAGCACCACCACTGTTTTGCGGTCGGCCAGTTGTTCCAGCAAGGCCCGGAATTGTTTTTCGCCCAAATAACCATTGGTGCCCAAATGGATGACTGCCGCATCGCCCAGCTGAGCTGTTTCGCGCAGGCTTTGCACCAGCTTCAGGCCATCACTGCCTTGGCGGCCCACCTTGGCCTCGACGCGTGCGGCCGGCAAACGGCGCAGCAAATAAGGGCTGGCCCCGAGCAAAACCGAGTCGCCCACCAGGGTGACCTGCTGGTAAGCCGCGCCAGCCGGGTTGGGCGACAGAGAGGCGGCGGACACGGAATTTGCCGACGCCCCGGCCGTTCTGGGGTTGGGCACCGGAGAGGTGGTGTGTACTGCGGGCGCATGGGCTCCGGTTTGTACCTGGCTGCCCAGCGTCAGTGTGAAGCCCAAAACCCCCACATTGACCAAGACCAAAGCCCCCAACCCGATCCATGTGCGACGCCCCCAAGCCTTGGGTGAACCCACTGCCCATGTTTTTTCAACCCAGCGGTAAGAGGCCTCGGCGCAGAGCAAGGTCAGCATCAGCCGAGTGGCGTTGACCCAGGTCAACTCCAGCGCGTCGGCTTGCGAAGAGGGTTTCAGCCAAACCACCACGGGCCAGTGCCAGAGGTAGAGCGAATAAGACCGCGCACCCAGCCACAACATAGGGCGTCTGGACAGCATCCAGGCCACCCAAGTGCCTTCGCGTGTGCTGGCCACAATCACCAGGCCCGTCAGCACCGCAGCCGCTAAAAATCCACCTTGGTAGAGGCCCGCCATGCCTTCGTGGGTTTCGGCCATGGCCCAAATCAGAGCGGCCAGGGCGGCCGTTCCTGCCAGGTTGAGCACTTCATCGCTGGTGGGCGAAGTCAGGCGCAGCTTCCACGGGTTCCACCAGGCCGCCAACGCCGATCCCGTGAGCAAACCCATCAAGTGTGTGTCCGTGCCCAGGTACACGCGACTGGGGTCGCCGCCGTCAATTTGCGTGACATAGAGCAAAGCCATCCAAGCCGTGCTTGCCAATGCGATGCCGCCAGCGGCCAAGCCTAGACCGGTTTTACCGGTCTTGTTCAAAAACCACAAAGCCAACAGTGGCCACGCCAGGTAGTACTGCTCTTCGACGGCCAAGGACCACAGGTGCTGCAGCAGCCGGGGTTGTTCGATGGCCTCGAAATACGACTGCTGCGCCACGATTTGCCACCCGTTGGACAGGTACAAAAACGCGGCAGGCAGGTCTTCGACCAATCGCTGCAGTGCAGCGGGCAACAACAGCGGCGTGAGGGCCACCAACAAGAGCAGCATGACCAGGGCGGCTGGAAACAGGCGTCTTGCACGGCGCAGGTAAAAAGCTCGAAAGTCGACACGGCCGGTTCGGGCGTGTTCTTGCAACAACAGCGCGGTGATGATGAAGCCCGACACGGTGAAGAAAATGTCCACCCCCAAAAACCCGGCAGGCAAAAAGTTGCCCAGGTTCAAGTGGTAACCGATGACGGCCAGCACGGCCACGCCGCGCAAGCCATCCAGGCCAGGCAAACGGGCCAGTGAGCTCATGGCGCGGTCAGGCCGAAGTCGGCCATGAAACGGTTGGCCAGTTCGCGGTAACCGGCCGCTGTGAAGTGGATCAGGTCAGGGGCCATGAGCGGCGGATTCTTGCGGGCCCAGGTGTAGGCGCTGCCCACCCCACCCATGGCCTCTTGCATGCTCCAAGCCAAGCAACCGTGTTGCGCCGCCAGCTCGGTTTGGATTTGGCCAATTTGTGCGTGGATTCGGCTGTACTTGAGCAAGTTGGCCGCAGGGGTTGAGGGCGGTGAGGTCTTGGGCTTGACGGCCGTGTTGTTTTTGCTGGACTTGGCCTTTGGGTCTTGTTTGTTGGCGGCTTGCTTTTGGTTGCCTTTGGTGGCTTTATTGGCTTTGGCCGTCTTGGATTTGGCGACCCGAATGCCCCGATCACCCGGGCTAAGCAGCACACACTGCGTTTGCGGAAAGACTTGGCGGAAGTTGCCCAAGGCCTTGTTCAGCGTGTCACGGTAAGTGGCTTCGTTGAAACGCGGGTCGTTGCCTTCGTTTGTGCCAAAGGCGATCAGGGCCAAGTCGTAAGGTTGGTCGGTGAACCAAGAGGCCAGATAAGCCAAATCGCTGCGAACCCAACCCGCCACGGTGGCGCCGGGGTAGGCGAACAGGTCGAGGTGCAGGGGCGCTGCGGTTGAAGCGGGTGTTGCCGACTCCGGCAGCTTGATGCCCTGAAAGCGAAACGATCCCTCCAGCACTCGGATTTGCAAAGTCGACAGCGCCACGTCGGTGCTCAAAGCCAAGGCATTGGGGCCCGCTTGGGTGGTCAGAGTCAGCTGCGTTTCTACTTCGCCGTCCACGCTGATGGCCAAGCGGGCAGGGCCAGAGGCATCTCCATGGTGCAAAAGCTGCAATCGGGTATGGCGGGCCAGGCCTTGGGCGTCGCGCAGGTCCAGTGCCAGCATGGCCCCGGGCTTTTTGGCCACCAAACTGGTCATGCCAGGGCCAGGGGCAGCCGCCGCATCGCCGTGGGCATAAGCCATCTCGCGTGCCCATTCACCCGTCAAGCAGGTTTTTTGCACCAAGGCCCTCACGCCACCGTGGCCCACCCCAGCGTGCACAAAGCGGCTGCTGACCGTGTTGGCGTTGGGCCCTGCAGGCCCAGCCAGTTGGCGCAGCAATTGGTCGCTGAAAAAAGCAGCGGCCATGTGGCTGTCCCCCCAGATGGCGATGTGCAAATGGCTGGTTTTTTCTGGCCGCAAAGCACCCGTTCTGGGCGGTGTGGTCAAGCGGGCATCCAAAGGTTCTCGCGCCTCTTTCAGGGCTTGTTCAATGTCTGCGTCGTCCGGAATTTCTGTCGGCTCAGCAGGTGCCATGGCGAGGCGACCTGGGGCCGGCCCCTTGCGCGGACAAACCAGTTCCAAGGGCCGAGCCCCTGAGTTGGCCATGTGCTGGGATTGAACAGATACTGCGAGAGCGGTCAGGGGAGCGAGTGTTGGGGCCATTCGCTGAACCTGCTGAGCATTCTGAGGCAGCTGAGCGCCCACGGTGCTGCAAGCGCACACCAACACCCACGCCCACAAAAACCACCCATCACGCTTGTTCATGGCTGCCAATAGCCCTCAGCCAGTTGAATGACGCGGGTGATGGGGTCTTGCGGTCCGTCGGCTGCCACCACCACACGCTGCGCCATGCTGCGCAACCAAGTGATTTGGCGTTTGGCCAGTTGGCGGGTGGCGATGATGCCGTGCTCACGGATCTTGGCTTCTGGCCAGCCTTCATCCAGCCCTTGCCAGGCTTGGCGGTAGCCCACGCAGCGCATCGAGGGCAGATCGGGGTGCAAGTCGCCGCGTGCCCGCAGGCCTTTCACCTCGTCCAGGAAGCCAGCTTTCATCATCTGGTCAAAGCGCAGCGCGATTCGCCCGTGCAGCCAGGCGCGGTCGGTGGGCTCCAGGCTGATGACCGGAATCTGCCAGTCGGGCGCATCCGGTTTGGCGCTTTGGTGAAATGAAGACAAGCTTTGCCCTGTGCTCGTCCAGACTTCCAGGGCGCGGCCGATGCGTTGGCTGTCGGCAGGGGCCAGGCGGGCGGCTGTGGCTGGGTCGACCTGCGCGAGTTCAGCATGCAGGGCGGGCCAGCCCAGCTGTTCGGCGCGTTGGGCAATGGCTTCGCGCACTTCGGTGTTGGCAGCGGGCATGTCGTTCAGGCCTTCGCTCAAAGCTTTGAGGTAAAGCATGGTGCCGCCCACCAGCAGCGGTGTTTTGCCCCGAGCGCGGATGTCTTGAATGAGGCGTGAGGCGTCTTTGGCAAAGTCGGCCGCGCTGTAGCTTTGCAGTGGGTCCAACGTGTCGATCAGGTGGTGCGGCACGGCGGCCAGTTCTTGGCGGCTGGGTTTGGCAGTGCCAATGTCCATGCCGCGGTACACCAGCGCCGAGTCCACGCTGATGATTTCTGCGCCGCCTCGGGCTTGCAGGCTTTCGGCCAAGGCCAAAGCCGCGGCTGTTTTGCCGCTGGCCGTGGGGCCGACGATGGCGATGGCATCTATGCCACCTGTGGCGTCGATAGGGCGCTGCGGCATGAGGGTTTTCATGCGGCTTGGGCCAATATGGGCACAGGCTTGCCGTGGCGTTGCACGGCGGTCCAAGCCACGAGCGTGATGAACACCGCCCACAGCAAGAGGCCGTGCGCGAGGGCAAAAACCGGTTGGTCCATGTGGGTGCCCAACCAGCCGCCCATGAAAAAGGCGCCCAGCATCATCAAAAAGCCGTTCAGGGCTGAAGCGGTTCCGGCCCGTTGCGGGAAGGGCGCGACCGCGCCGCTTTGGCTGCAAGGCTGGTGCACGCCGTGGCCGATCATGAAGATGTACATCGGCACCATGACCGCCCAAGCGCCGTACCAGTCTTGGCCTTCGCCTGCATAAGCGAGGGCCGCCATGCTCACGCCACCCGTGACCGTCAAGACAGCGGCCAAGCCCACGGTGCGGTGCACTGATGTGCGGCGCAACAGCCAGCGGCACCAGAAGGTGCCCACGATGTAGGACAGCGACATGCTGAGCATGAGGAAGCCATAGGCCGTTTTGCTGTAACCCATGGCGGTGACAAAGACGAACGAAGAGCTGGCCAAAAAGGTGAACAGCCCGAGGTAAGAGCCAGCCGACATGGCGCACCAGGTGCGGAACGTGGGGTTGCGCAGGATGTCGAGGTTGGCGCGAATGAGCGGGCCAGCGCTGAGCGCATGGGGGTCGGGGTTGGCCAAGGTTTCTTCAAAACGCCAATAAAGCAGCACAAGGGTGGCCGCTCCAAAAGCGGCCAAAGCCAGCAGGGCGTAGCGCCAGCCCAAAGTGTCGGTCAGCAAGCCGCCCAGGGGTGCGCAGGCACAGGCGATGATGCCCAGCCCCGTGAGCGCTTGCGACATGACATTGGCCCCTTGCACGGGCTGGAACAAGTCTCGCACCACGGCGCGTGCAGCCATCACGCCCGCGCCCATGGCCACGCCTTGCACGGTGCGCCCAGCAATCAGCCAAGCCATGTCGGGCGCGAAAGCGCTGGCAACCGAGGCGAATGTGTAAGCCCCCATACCCCAAAGCAGGATAGGCCTGCGGCCAAAGCGGTCCGACAATGGCCCCCAAACCAACTGAGACAAGCCAAAGGCCAAGAGCAGCGCCGTGAGTGTGAGCTGGGCTTGGCCCATGCCCGCACCAAAGCCTTGGGTGATGGCGGGCAGGGCAGGCAGATACAGGTCTGTGGTGACCGGTTGTAGTCCGAGGAGCAGCGCGAGCAGGAGGACGATGAGTTTTTGGGGCATCCCCGTCATCACCGACCTCTCAAGAACAAAGCGTCCAGATCGCGCATGGACATCTGCCGCCAGGTGGGACGCCCGTGGTTGCATTGGTCAGAGCGTTCGGTCTCTTCCATCTGGCGGAGCAAACCGTTCATTTCATCTAGCGTCAGGCGGCGGTTGGCGCGAACTGCGCCGTGGCAGGCCATGGTGGCCAGGATTTCGTTTTGGGCACGTTGAACCACCGTGCTGGCGTCGTGTTGGGCCAGTTCGGCCAGCACGCTGCGGGCCAGCTCGACCGCGTCGCCTTGCGCCAGGCTCGTGGGCACGGCGCGAACGGCCAGTGTTTTAGCCGAGAGGGGCGAGATTTCCAGGCCCAGTTGTTCGAGGGCTTCGGCACAAGCCTCGGCCGTGGCCACTTCGGTCGGCGTGGCGGCAAAGGTGGCGGGGATCAATAGGGGTTGGCTGGCGATGCGAGGTCCCTCGACATCGGCTGTGTTGAGTTGGTTTTTGAGGCGTTCGTACACGATGCGCTCGTGCGCAGCGTGCATGTCGACCACCACCAGGCCCCGCTTGTTTTGGGCCAGGATGTACACGCCGTGCAGCTGCGCCACGGCGCGGCCCAGCGGCCAGTCGCCTTCAGGCAAGGGCGTATCGGGCGTGTCTGTATTGTTGTAGGAACGAGCCCCTGCTCGCGAATCGCCTTCGGTGGTAGGAGCGGCCTCCCACCTTGCGGTTCGCTCTGAAACCTGAGGTGCTGATGCGTCGTCTTCTCTGCGGGGCTGCCACAGCGCCTTCAGGTCGGCCATGGCCTGTTCGCCGTCCACCCGTGGGCGCAAAAAGTCGGCCGGTTTGTAGGCGGGGGCGTTGAAGGTGGCCAGTCCTGGACGTTCAAACGCCATACCGCCTTGTTGCCAGCCCGCTGATTCGGGCAGGGCTTTGGCATCGGGGCCGTTTTTCAATTCAAAAGCGTGAGCCGATTCGGACAAGGCGCCTTGTGATGCCGAAAACGGTGTGTCTTGTGTCGATTCGTTCAGCAGGTGCGCTCTGGGCGCGGCCAGCGCGTTTTCCAGCGCGTGCCGCACGGCCTGGTGAACGGCTCGGCTGTCCCGAAAGCGCACCTCGATTTTGGTCGGGTGCACGTTCACATCGACCAAGGTGGGGTCGATCTGCATGAACAGTGCATAGGCCGGTTGTTTGTGCCCGTGCAACACGTCTTCGTAGGCGCTGCGGGCGCCGTGCATGACCACTTTGTCGCGCACAAAGCGGCCATTCACATAGGCAAATTGGTGGTCGGGGCGCGAGCGGGCAGCGTCGGGCAGACCGGCACGGCCGAGCACTTTGAGCGGCCCGGCGTTGTAGTCGATGGGGATGGACTGGGCCACAAACTCTTCGCCCAGCACATCGGCCAGGCGCTGCGCCAGGCCGGCTGCACCCGGGTGCACGCGCCACTGCTCGACCAGCTTGCCCTCGTGCCAGATGGCAAAGCCCACATCGGGGCGGGCCAAGGCGTGGCGGCGCACGGCCTCGATGCAGTGCGCCAGCTCGGTGCTGTCACTTTTCAAAAATTTGCGGCGGGCGGGGGTCGAGAAGAAAAGTTCTTTGACCTCCACCGTGGTCCCCACAGCGCGTGCGGCAGGGCGGATTTCGCCGGTTTGGCCATCGAGCGCAAAGGCGGTGGGTTGGTTGTCCATGCGCGAGAGCAAGGTCAGCTCAGACACCGAGTTGATGGCCGCCAGGGCTTCGCCCCGAAAGCCCATGGTCATGACCGATTCGAGATCGTCCAGATTGCCGATTTTGCTGGTGGCGTGGCGCTTCAAGGCCGTGGCCAACTCCTCCGGGGCGATGCCGCCGCCGTCGTCTTCAACCGAAATCAGCCTTGTACCGCCGCCCATTAGGCGCAGGGTGATGCTGCGTGCGCCTGCATCCATGGCGTTGTCCACCAATTCGCGCACCACCGAAGCCGGGCGTTCGACCACCTCGCCAGCGGCGATTTGGCTGATCAGTTCATCGGGGAGTTCGCGAATGGGTCGGCGCGCGGAAGCCGGGGTCTGTTGGGCGGTCACCGCCTGATTTTAGGGGTTTGTCCGGGGATAATGGGTCCATGGATATTCTTTTGCAACTTGTCGATTTCGTTCTCCATGTGGACCGTTACCTGGAGGCCTTTGTGGGGCAATACGGCGCTTGGGTTTATGCCTTGTTGTTTCTCATTATTTTTGTCGAAACCGGCTTGGTCGTCATGCCCTTTTTGCCGGGTGATTCGCTGCTGTTCATCGTGGGGGCCCTGTGTGGGGCCGAGTTGATGAGTTTGCCCTTGGTGATGGGCTTGTTGCTGGTGGCGGCTGTGTTGGGCGATCAAACCAACTACACCATCGGGCGCTACTTTGGCCCCAAGGTGTTTCAGTGGGAAAACTCCCGTTTTTTCAACCGGCAGGCTTTTTTACAGGCCAATGCCTTTTATGAAAAATACGGCGGCATCACCATCATCCTGGCGCGTTTCATGCCGTTCATCCGCACGTTTGTGCCGTTTGTGGCGGGTGTGGCCGAGATGACGCGCCACAAATTCACGATGTTCAATTTGGTTGGCGGCTTCATTTGGGTGGTGGGTTTGACCCTGGCCGGCTACCTGTTTGGCAACTTGCCCTTTGTGCAAACACACCTGTCCAAGATCATTTGGGCTTTGATCATCGTGCCGGGCTTGATCGCCGTGTTCGGGGCTTGGCGGGCACGCAAGGCAGCTTGATCGCTGCCTCTTTGGCCGACCGCACCCATTTCAGCTTATTCGGCTTTCACGCCCGCGGCCGAGATGACCTTGGACCATTTGACGATTTCTTCGTCCAGAAATTTCGCCGCAAATTCGGGCGATGTGTCACCGGTGATGATGCCCAGCGCCTCGAATTTGGCCTTGATGTCGGGTGAGTTCAGCGCTTTGGTCGTCTCAGCCGACATGCGGCGCACGATGTCCTTTGGCGCGGCCGCTTGCGTTAAGAACAACACCCAAGTGGAGCCTTCGATGGCCGGGCCACCCGATTCGGCGATGGTGGGCACCTCAGCGGCACCCGGCACGCGCTGCGACGAAAACACGGTCATGCCTTTGACCTTGCCACCCCGGACATGGGGCATCAAGGCGCTGGCTGTGTCGGTCAGGATCTGGATGTTGCCGCCCATCAGGTCGGCCAGAGCCGGGGCCGTGCCTTTGTAGGGCACATGCACCATGTCAATGCCCGCCACTTGCTTGAACAGCTCTTGGGTCAGGTGGGCCGCTGCCCCCACGCCTGATGAACCAAATGCCAATTTGCCGGGGTTCGCCTTGGCGTAATCGATCAGTTCCTTGACGTTTTTGACGGGCAATTGGTTGTTCACCGTCATCACCAGGGGCGCAATGCCAACCAGCGACACCGGAGCAAAACTCTTGACCGGGTCATAAGGCAAACGCCCTGCGTACAGCGTGGCGTTGGCGGCATGCGCGCCGATCACCGTCACGAAGGTGTGCCCATCGGCTGGCGCTTTGGCAGCCAGGTCTGCACCCAAAATCGAATTGGCACCGGGCTTGTTGTCCACCACGATGGTCCAGCCCGTTTGTTCCTGAATCTTTTGGACCACCATTCGGGTGGCGTTGTCGGTGATGCCGCCGGGGGTGTAAGGCACGATCCATCGGATTGGTTTGGTGGGCCAGTTTTGGGCCAAGACGGGTTGGAGTGTGGTGGCGGCCAAAACCAAGGCGGCCGCTTTGAAAAGGTGAACCAAGCGCATGAATGTCTCCTGATAAAAAGCATGGCCATCTGCGGGCCAAGTCAGTGCTCAGATTAGGGGCAAGTACCCAGCCGGTCAATCGGGCAGTGCCTCCCAGGCGACTCTGATTTGCGGTCAAGCATTTGCGCTTAAGCAGGCGCGCGACTTCTGGCCAAGGGCGGGTTGCGTGAAAAATAGGCCACGATGCCGCGCACCAGTGCGTCGGTCAGTTGCTGCTGGTAAGCGTCGCTGCGCAGTTTTTCTTCTTCTTGCGGGTTGCTGATGAAGGCGGTTTCGACCAAGACGCTCGGAATGTCGGGCGCTTTGAGCACCGCAAACCCCGCTTGCTCCACCCGGGGTTTGTGCAGGCGACCCACCCCACCGATCTCGCGCAACAAATTGCTGCCCAGCTGCAGGCTGTCCTTGATTTGGGCGGCAGTGCTCATGTCGAGCAAGGCGTGTTGCACTTGGGCATCTTGGCTGCCCAAATTGAGGCCACCGATCAGGTCGGCTTTGTTTTCTTTTTGGGCCATCCAGCGGGCGGCACTGCTCGATGCTGCGCCTTGGCTGAGCGCGAACACACTGGCGCCGCTGGCCTGCGGCGTGAAAAACGCATCGGCATGGATGCTGACAAACAGGTCGGCTTGCACGCGGCGGGCTTTTTGCACCCGCACATGCAACGGCACAAAAAAGTCGGCATCGCGCGTCAGAAAGGCTCGCATGGGGCTGCCGTTCACGCTGCTGGTGTTGATTCGGTCGCGCAGCAGTTTGGCGATGTTCAGCACCACGTCTTTTTCTCGGGTGCCGCTGGGCCCGATGGCCCCGGGGTCTTCCCCGCCGTGACCTGGGTCCAGGGCGATGACGATCAGCCGGTCGGTGGTGCCAGTGTTCACTGGGCGTGGTGGATGATTGGGGTTGTCCATGACCGCCGATGGCGCAGGCTCAAAATCTTGTTTGCGGGTGTTGTTGGGGGCTGGGTTGGGCTTGGCGTTGCCTTGGCCTTGCTTGGCGATCAAGTCGCCCAAGGGGTCGTTGACGGGCCCTGCAGCTGGCAAGGCGGGAGCGGGCAGCGTCGCTTTGGCGGTTGACCGCTCTTGGATGAGTTGCTCGAGTGGGTCAGCCGCTTGTGAGGGGTACAGGTCGAGCACCAAACGGTGGGCATAGGCCGCCACGGGCTGCAAGGTGAACACCTGAGGCGCGATGGGCCGTTTGAGGTCAATGACCAGCCGCACAGTGCTGGCGTTGAATTGGCCCACGCGAATGCCCGCGATGTTGGGGTCCGACGCTTGCACTTTGCCCACCAGCTCGCGCAGGGCGGCGTTGAGTTCCAGACCTTCAATGTCCACCGCCAGACGTGGCGGCGAGTCGATGAAGGTTTGTCGGGTCTTGAGCGCTGTGTCCGATTCGAGCGTGACCCGGCTGTAGTCTGGGGCGGGCCAGATGCGCACGGCCAGCATGTTGGCGCCCCGTGCCAGCTGTGAGGCCCCCAGGCTGAGCGCCAGCAGGCCCGCCTTGAGCAGACGTCGACGGTCAGACCGCATGGGCCCAGTCCTCCATCCAAGATTGCAACCAGCTTTGCCCTCTCGGCGTGCCAGCATGGATCCGCACGCGGCGCTGGTTTTCGTCGATGGCTTCCAGCGCGATCACCCAATCGGGCGGCGGAAGTTGGCCCGCCACTTGGTCAGGCCACTCCATGAGTTTCAAGCCGGGGCCCGCAAAAATGTCGCGAAAACCGGCGTCTGCCCATTCTTGCGGGTCATTGAAGCGGTAAAAGTCGAAATGCCATATGGGCCAGGCACTGCCGCCTTCGCCCACTTGGTGCGGCTCGACCACGGCGTAAGTGGGGCTTTTGATGCGGCCTTGCACCCCAGCAGCGCGCAGCAAATGGCGGACCAGTGTGGTTTTGCCTGCCCCCAAGTTGCCGCGCAGCTCGATGCTTGCATCGCGCCCGTCCGGCCAGTGCTGTAGGGCTTTGGCCAGTTGCGTGGCAAAGGCTTGTGTGGCGGATTCGTCTGGCCACACATTGACCCAGACCCGTTCGGCCAATGCGGCTTCGGTGGGGCTTCCTACAATCGGCGGGTGACTGCTCAACTTACTCAAAACGACCTTCTTGAACTGTGGCCCCAGATCCAAATCTGGGCGCGTGAGCTGGGATTGTCCCAAATTGGCGTGTGCGGCATCGATTTGTCTTCGGCAGAGCCCGGATTGTTGGCGTGGTTGGACGCCGGGTTTCACGGCAGCATGGGCTACATGGCCGCCCACGGCCTGAAGCGCGCCCGTCCCGCTGAGCTGCAGCCGGGCACGGTGAGCGTGATCACCGCCCGCATGGATTATTTGCCGCAGGACACGCCACTGGACTGGTTGGCCCAAGAAACCGCACGCATGCTGCAGCCGGGTGAGGCGGTGGTGTCGCTTTACGCTCGGGGCCGGGATTACCACAAGGTCTTGCGCAGCCGCCTGCAAAAACTGCAGGATCGGATTGCCGAGGCGATTGGCCCGTTTGGCCACCGCGTGTTCACCGATTCGGCCCCGGTGCTGGAAGCCGAGCTGGCCACCCGCAGCGGCTTGGGCTGGCGCGGCAAACACACGCTGGTCTTGTCGCGCGAAGCGGGATCGATGTTTTTTCTGGGCGAGTTGTTTGTCGATTTCGCCTTGCCCGAAACACCCGCAGTGTCTGCGCACTGCGGGCAATGCACCGCTTGCATTGACCTGTGCCCCACGCAGGCCATCGTCGGCCCCTACAAGCTGGACGCGCGGCGCTGTATTTCTTATTTGACGATCGAGCATGCCGGACCGATCGACGAGGCCCTTCGGCCGTTGATCGGCAACCGGATTTACGGCTGTGACGATTGCCAGCTGGCCTGCCCGTGGAACAAGTTTGCCCAGATCAGCACCGTGCCAGATTGGCAAGTGCGAGACGGTTTGGGCGCGGGCGGCATCGCGCAGTTGATGGCTTGGAATGAGGCCGAGTTTTTGCGTCGTACTGAAGGCAGCGCCATCCGACGCATCGGCCACGCCCGTTGGCTGCGCAATTTGGCTTTGGCTGCGGGTAATGCCTTGGATTCATTGGCTTTGTCAGATGCTGAGCGCCAGGTTTTGCTGCAAGGGCTGGCCGTGCATGCTGACCATTCGGACCCGGTGGTCCAAGAGCAAGTGGCTTGGTCCCTGGCCAAAGCAGATTCGCATGTGTAGGAGGCCGCCCCCGCGGCCGAAGGATTTCAGCGCAGCACGCCCAGCGCAAACGGCAAACTGAGCATGCCCGACAGCGTGGACAGCGTGACCAGTCCCGCCACATAGGGGCCGTTGTAGCCCATGCGAGCTGCCAACACATAACAAGTCGACGCGGTTGGGAGGGCCGAAAAGGCCAGCAGCACGGTGGTCTGCATGTCGGTGAGCCCAAACAATTTGGACATGCCCAGCGCGATCAAGGGCAGCAGCAGGTGCTTGACCATCAACACACTCATGGCCAGCAATTTGCCCTGGCGCAAGGTGCGCAGTTCCATGCCTGCACCCGCGGCCATCAAACCCAGGGCCAAAGAGGCCGCGCCGATGCGGCTGACACTCGGGTCCATCCATGAGGGGATGCTGAAACCCATGAGGTTGAAGGCCAGCCCCGAACTGGTGGCAATGATCAGCGGGTTGCGGGCCAGCTCGCGCAAAAAACCTGTGTTGGCATGGCGGGCCATGGGCCAGACGGCACCGATGTTGAAGAGCGGCACGCAAAAACCAATCAGCACCGAAATCAGCAGCAGCCCCTCGGGGCCCGCCAAGCGTTCGGCCAGGGCCAGGGCAATGAAGGAGTTGAAACGAAAGCCCACCTGAGCGCTGGCCGCGTGGTCACGGCGGTCCAGCCGTTTGCCCAAAATCGGCCAGTAAGGCAGGCTGTACGAAAGAGCAATGGCGCAAACCCCCAGACTCAGACCTGCGCCAATCAGGCTGGACGCGGCTTGCAGATCGAGTGGGCTTTTCACGATGGAGCGAAACAGCAGCACCGGGAACAGGAAGAGATAAACCAAGCTGTCGACCTGTTGCCACACCGAGCGGTTCAGTGCGGTGAAGCGACAAATCAGGTAGCCGCACAAAATCAGCGAGAAATCGGGGAAGAGGAGTTGGGCAAAGTTCACCCCTTGAGCATAACGGCCCGGCCAAGCGGGTTGTGACCCGTGTGTCGCCCTGGGGTAATGGCGATCAAAAAAGCAAAGCCCCGATTTTTGAGGGTGTTGTGGGTTTGGGCGCTCTGAAATTGCCCTGTTTTTTGCATATCATGGGCGTACTTTCAAGGAGTTTTGACATGATGCGTCGCAGTGTGGTTTCGGCAGCCGGTTTGGCTGTCACCGTTTTGGCCAGTGGTTCGGTGTTTGCGCAGGCTTACCCCAACAAAGTGATCAAGCTCCAAGTGCCTTTTGCCCCCGGCGGCACGACCGACATCGTGGCCCGCGTGATTTCGGAGCCTTTGGGCAAGGCGCTTGGCCAAAGCGTGATCGTTGAAAACAAGGCTGGTGGCGGGGGTGTGGTGGGTGCCACCGAAACCGCACGTTCGGCCCCCGATGGCTACAGCCTGGGCATGGCCACGGTGTCGACCACCGCCGCCAACCCCGCCATCAACCCCAAAATCCCTTACAACGTCTTGACCGACTTCACGCCCATCATCAACATTGCCGCCACGCCCAATGTGATCGCGGTGCACCCCAGCTTTCCTGCCAAAGACTACAAAGGGTTCTTGGCCGAGTTGAAGAAAAACCCCGGCAAGTACTCGTACTCCTCTTCGGGCACAGGCGGTATTGGCCACTTGCAGACCGAATTGTGGAAAAGTCTTGCGGGTGTGTTCATTACCCACATCCCTTACCGCGGCGCAGGCCCAGCCCTGAACGACACGGTTGCCGGTCAAGTGCCGATCATTTTTGACAACCTGCCTTCGGCGTTGCCTTTCATCCAAACCGGCAAGCTGATCCCGATCGTGGTCGCTGCACCCCAGCGCTTGCCCCAATTGCCCAACGTGCCCACGTTCAAAGAAATTGGCCTGGAGCCTGTGAACCGTATGGCTTATTACGGCATCTTGGGTCCCAAGAACTTGCCCAAAGAGGTGGTGGACAAGATCAGTGCGGGCGTGAAAAAAGCCCTGCAAGACCCGGCCGTGACCAAGCGCATCAACGACACCGGCTCTTTGGTGGTGGCCAACACGCCTGAAGAGTTCACGGCCCAGATCAAGGCCGAGTTTGAGGTGTACAAGAAGGTCGTCGACCAGCAAAGCCTCAAGCTGGACTGATTCCAGTCCATGCACGAGGCCAGCCAGAACGCCATCGACCGCTTTGCCGAGGCGCTCTGGTTGGAGGACGGACTGGCTGCCAACACTTTGGCGGCCTACCGTCTCGATTTGTCGCTTTACGCCACCTGGCTTTTTTTAACGCAGAGGCTGGCGCTGGAGGCGAGCCAAGAGCACCACCTGCAGGCTTACTTTGCCGACCGCCATGGCCAGACCAAGGCCACATCGGCCAACCGCAGGCTCACGGTGTTCAAGCGTTTTTTCAGATGGGCGTTGCGCGAGCGCTTGGTTCAAGCCGACCCCACCCTGCGCATGCTGGCCGCCAAGCAGGCCCTGCGTGTACCCAAAACGCTGGGCGAGGCGCAGGTGGATGCTTTGCTGCGTGCACCGGATGTGGCCACCGATTTGGGATTGCGTGATCGCGCCATGCTGGAGCTGATGTACGCCAGCGGCTTGCGTGTGAGCGAGTTGGTAAGCCTCAAAACCCTGCATGTCTCGCTCAATGAAGGGGTCTTGCGCATCATGGGCAAAGGCAGCAAAGAGCGGCTGGTGCCCTTTGGCGAAGAAGCCCGCGAATGGTTGCAGCGCTACATGGGCCAAGCCAGACCGGCCATGTTGGGCCAGCGCCAGACCGAAGACCTGTTTGTCACCACCAGCGGCAGCACACCCGGCACGGCCATGTCGCGCGTCATGTTCTGGAGCCTGGTCAAGCGCTACGCCATCGACGCGGGCATCACCGCACCGCTGTCGCCGCACACCTTGCGCCACGCTTTTGCCACGCATTTGCTCAACCACGGGGCTGATTTGCGGGCTGTGCAAATGCTGTTGGGCCATGCCGATATCTCGACCACCACCATTTACACCCATGTGGCGCGCGAACGCCTGAAAACGCTGCACGCCCAACACCATCCCAGAGGCTGATGCGGCTGATTTTTCTGTGGGAGGCCCCCCTGCGGCCGAATGCCTTCATCAGTGCATTAAGTCGATTCGCAAGCAGGGGCTCGCTCCCACAGGGGATATGCGCTCAGTTGAGTGCCGCCAATTCAGCGTCTTCAAACCCCGCCAAGCGCCGCGCGGCCATGTTGAAGGGCGGACGCAGTTTGGGGGCGTCGTATTGCGCGATCAACTCGGCATAGGTGCTGACCGGGTCGAGGCCGCGCTGCCCGCACAGGTAGCGGTACCAGCGGTTGCCCGCAGCCACATGGCCGATTTCGTCTTCCAGAATGATGTCCAAAATTTCACCCGCGCGGTGGTCGCCCACGCTGACCAGTTTGTTTTTGACGCCGGGTGAGGCGTCCAAGCCCCGTGCTTCCATGGTGCGCGGCACGATGCCGATGCGGGCGAGGATGTCGTTCTGGGTGCGTTCGGCCATGTCCCACAGGGTGTTGTGGGCGGGAAAGTCACCGTAGTCAAAACCCAAGCCCACCAAATGTCGGCGCAGCAGGCTGAAGTGTTTGGCCTCTTCTTGGGCGATGCGCACCCAGTCGGTGTAAAAAGCCTCGGGCATGCCCGCAAAGCGCCAGACCACATCCAAGGCCAGGTCGATGGCATTGAGCTCGATGTGCGCGATCGAGTGCACCAGCATGGCCCGGCCTTCAGGTGTGGCCATGGATTTGGCTTTGAGCTGGGTGTGTGGCACCAGCAGCGGGCGGTCAGCGCGGCCGGGTCCCGCAGTAGGGGGGCTCAGGCTGTCGAGCACGCCTATGGGCAGGCTCAGGTCCAGGGCCAAAGTGGCTTGGGCCTTCAGGTTCGGGTCGGTTTGCGCCCAAGGGATCAGGGCGGCGGCGCGCAGGGTGTGCATGGTGATCGGTGGCAGCGCCCACGGCAGGGTGTGGGCATCCCTACAATTGTAGGTTTTCAAGAAATCCCAACCGACAGGAGACCGCCATGGCCATTTACCAACTGGATGATCAAACCCCCGATGTGGCCGACAGCGCTTGGGTCGCTGACAACGCTCAGGTGATGGGTGCGGTCAAGATCGCAGCGGACGCCAGTGTCTGGTTTGGTGTGACGGTGCGCGGCGACACCGAGACGATTGAGATCGGCGAGGGCAGCAATATTCAGGACGGCAGCGTGATGCACGCCGACCACGGCAAGCCGATCAAGGTCGGCAAGCACGTCACGGTGGGCCACATGGTCATGCTGCACGGCTGCACCATTGGCGACGAGTCGCTGATCGGCATTGGCGCGGTGGTGCTCAATGGTGCGAAGATCGGTAAGAACTGCCTGGTGGGTGCTGGC
This sequence comes from Limnohabitans sp. 15K, assembly GCF_002778285.1. Taxonomy (GTDB): domain Bacteria; phylum Pseudomonadota; class Gammaproteobacteria; order Burkholderiales; family Burkholderiaceae_C; genus Limnohabitans_A. Next base: position 353,056 of record NZ_NESM01000001.1, on the reverse strand, counting down.
TCGCTCGTGACCGAGGGCAAGGAATTCCCGGATGGCTCGATGATCATGGGCACGCCTGCCAAGGTGGTGCGCGAACTCAGCCCCGAGCAAATCGAAGGCCTGCGCCAAAGCGCCAAACATTACGTCGAGAACGCCCGCCGCTTCAAGGCGGGCCTGAAAAAAGTCAGCTGACACTTTGACTGATTTTTTGGCCAGTCCTAACGCTTTTTAACTTTTGAGGATCGGCCCCACGGGGCTGTTGATTGCACTTTGTCCGAACTCCATAAATTCATTTTCGAAGGCCTGCCGGTGCGCGGCATGCTGGTGCGCTTGACCGATGCCTGGCAAGACATCTTGGCGCGGCGCGCTGCCAATTCCGAGACGGGGTCTTACCCCGCACCCGTGCGCCAGTTGCTCGGCGAAATGGCCGCAGCAGGTGTGTTGATGCAGGGCAACATCAAGTTCAATGGCGCTTTGGTGCTGCAGATTTTTGGCGACGGCCCGGTCAAGCTCGGCGTGGTGGAGGTGCAACCGGATTTAAGCCTGCGCGCCACCTGCACCCAAGTGGGCGAAGTGGCCGACAGCGCCACCCTGAGCCAGATGGTCAACGTGAACAACGAAGGCCGATGCGCGATCACACTCGACCCGCAAGACCGCTTGCCGGGCCAGCAGCCTTACCAAGGTGTGGTGCCGCTTTTCGGTGACCGGGGCGAAAAGCTCGAAAACATCAGCGAGGTACTGGAGCACTACATGCTGCAGTCCGAACAGTTGGACACCGTGCTGGTGCTGGCGGCCGACGACAAGGTGGCGGCAGGTTTGTTGATTCAGCGTTTGCCCATTGAAGGCGAGGGCAATCTGGCCGGGAAAACCGATTCACTGATGCGCGAGTCGGTGCTGGGCCAAAGCGAAGACTTCAGCCGCATCTCGATCTTGACCAAGAGCCTCAAGCGCGAGGAGTTGCTGGGTTTGGACGCAGAAACTATTCTGCACCGCCTGTATTGGGAAGAGCCGATCGCCCGTTTTGAGCCTTTCATCGGCGAGACCGGTCCCCGCTTTGCCTGCCGTTGCAACCGCGAGCGCGTGGGCAACATGATCCGCAGCTTGGGCACCGAAGAGGTGGACAGCATCATCGCCGAACAAGGCCAAGTGGAAGTGGGCTGCGACTTTTGTGGTGCGCAATACCGCTTTGACCCAGTGGACGCCGCAGGCCTGTTCACGGGTTTGCCGGCTGACGTGCCTGGTGGATCGGTGCACTGATCGGACCTTCGGTGCTTCGCTGTGGGAGCGAGCCCCTGCTCGCGAATGCGTGAGCCACCACGGCGCACATGTTGCTCAGGGGCGGCCTCCTACAAAGGCCCTCAATCCAAGCGCTTGGCCAGCAGTCCCGTGAACAACTTGTGTTCGCACTCCGGGTCACTGCACTCATTGCATTGCCACACGGTGCGCCCCTCGTTGATGGCGAATTGGGCGTTGTAGCGGGTCATGCGCGCAGTCTCATCTTCTCCGGCTAAACCCAAAGCCAGCAGGGCGTTGTTCAGTCGCTGGTGGCCTTTCCCATAGACCACCCGGTAGGCGATGCCTGCACGTTCAAGCGCTTGGCGCACCAGTGTGTCGACCGGGTCACGCACTTGGGGTCCGTCTCGTTGCAAACCGTCTGCCACCCAGGGCAAATCGAGGCCGGTGACTAAAGTCTGATCGAAAAGCGCTTGGTGCGCCAAAGCCATGGGGTAGAGGCTTTCATCGGCAAACAAGAGGTGGCTGTAGACCGCAGTCATGAGGGGTGTGGTGTCTGCAATCACCACACCTTGTGCGATCCGTATCACTGCTTGGGCTTGTGTTTGGGCAATGTCGATTTGTTCGTGCGCAAGTGGCGTTCGGCCTTCACGTTCGCACCAATGGCGCAGCACTTCGTCGACCGTATGAACACTGTGCCCGCGCGCTTGCATCACGCCCGCCAAGGCGTTTGCCAGCCAAGACTTGCCGGTGCTTTCTGCCCCAAGGATGGCGATGCGCTGAACGCGGCTCATACCGCCCTTAACCGGCCTTGAGGGTCATGCTTTGACGCCAAGCCCGCCAACCCCAGAGGCTCAATGCGGTGAACAGGGCGTACAAAACGCAGGTCAACCACAGGCCTTTGTGGGCAAACAAGGCCACACTGATGACGTTGACCACCATCCAGACGAGCCAGTTTTCAAGGTATTTTCGGCCCAACAAAACTTGCCCCACCAAGCTCAGGGCCGTGGGCAGGGCGTCCCACCAGGCCACATCGCTGTCCGTCAAACTTTGCAGCAGCACGGCCAGTGCAGGCCAAAGCGTGGCGCTGGTGGCCAGCACCACAAGCCATCCGCGAAAGGTCAAGCGCTGAATGGCGATGGCGGGTTGCTCGTCATCCGTCTTGCGAAGCCATTGCCACCAACCCCACAGGGAAATGGCCACAAAAACCAGCTGCAAGCCTGCTTCGCCGTACAACAGGCTGTCTTTGAAGAGAAAAAAATAAAGAAGTGAACTGGCCACCGCCAGTGGCCAGCCCCAATGCCAAGCTTGGATGTTGCAAACCACCATGGCCAAGCCGAGCACACACGCTGCGATCTCGACCGAGGACATCATTTGGCGATTTGAACGAAGATCTCGTTGGGTTTGACCATGCCCAGCTCATGCCTTGCACGTTCCTCGACCATGTTCAGGCCTTCCTTGAGGTCATTGACCTCGGCACTGAGCTGGTCAATTTTGCGGTGGGCTTCTTCGTTGGCGGCCTTTTGTTCTTGCAAGGCCCGCTCCAGTTCGGCAACCGTGGACACGCCGCCTTTGCCCAACCAAAGTTGGGCTTGGATGATCACCAGCAAGGTGACCAACACGATCGGAACGAGGCGGTTGCCCATGGCTTGAACGGCTTAGCGCAAGTTGTAAAAGGCCGCTCGGCCAGGGTAGACCGCAACTTCGCCCAAGTCTTCTTCGATGCGCAGCAGCTGGTTGTACTTGGCCATGCGGTCCGAGCGGCTCATGGAACCTGTTTTGATTTGACCGGCATTCAAACCGACAGCAATGTCGGCGATGGTGCTGTCTTCGGTCTCGCCTGAACGGTGGGAGATGACGGCGGTGTAACCGGCGCGCTTGGCCATTTCGATGGCTTCAAAGGTTTCGGTCAGGGTGCCGATCTGGTTGATCTTGATCAGGATCGAGTTGGCGATGCCTTTGTCGATGCCTTCTTTGAAGATTTTGGTGTTGGTCACGAACAGGTCGTCACCCACGATTTGCACGTTCTTGGCCAAGCGGTCGGTCAACACTTTCCAGCCGTCCCAGTCGTTTTCGGCCATGCCGTCTTCGATGCTGATGATGGGGTACTTGTCGCACCAAGTGGCCAGCATGTCGGTCCACTGCTCAGAGGTCAGGCTGATGCCGCCTTCGCCGGCCAACACATACTTGCCGTCTTTGTAGAACTCGCTGGCCGCGCAATCGAGGCCAATGGCGATCTGCTCGCCAGCGGTGTAACCGGCAGCAGCGATGGCGTCGAGCACCATCTGGATGGCGGCTTCGTGGCTGTCGACGTTGGGGGCAAAGCCGCCTTCGTCGCCCACGGCAATGCTCATGCCCTTGTCGTGGATGATTTTCTTCAAGGCGTGGAACACTTCAGCACCCCAGCGCACGGCTTCGCGGAAAGATGGTGCGCCCACAGGGATGATCATGAACTCTTGCAAGTCCAGGTTGTTGTTGGCGTGTGCGCCGCCGTTGATGACGTTCATCATGGGCACAGGCAGCTGGTTGCCGTTCATGCCGCCAAAGTAGCGGTACAGGGGCAGGCCGGACTCTTCGGCCGCAGCGCGGGCCACGGCCATGGACACGGCCAGCATGGCGTTGGCGCCCAAGCGGCTCTTGTTGTCGGTGCCGTCCAGGTCGATCAGGGTGCGGTCCAGAAAGGCTTGCTCAGAGGCGTCCAGGCCCAGCACGGCTTCGGAAATTTCGGTGTTGATGTGCTCCACAGCTTTGAGCACGCCTTTGCCAAGGTATCGGCTCTTGTCGCCGTCACGCAGCTCGATGGCTTCGCGGCTACCGGTCGAAGCGCCAGACGGAACAGCGGCGCGGCCCATGACACCAGACTCCAACAACACGTCGCATTCGACGGTGGGGTTGCCACGGCTGTCGAGGATTTCACGGCCGACGATATCAACGATTGCACTCATTTTTGAACTCTCTCAATTTAAAAATAAAACGGGTCTTTGAAGCCAGCGGTTCAGACGCCTTCGACGGCCACCATGCGCATGATGGCGGCGCCTTCTCGGGCCTCGCGGGCTTTGAGGTATTCGGGCAGCTCGTAAAACGCTTTGGCGGCATCAAACGATGGAAATTTCAAAATCACGATGCGCTCGGGCGACCAGTCGCCTTCTAGCACTTGCACTTGGCCGCCCCGCACGCAGACTTCGGCGCCTGCCGTTTTCATGGCGGCTGTGGACCACTTTTTGTACTCTTCGTACTGCACAGGGTTGGTCACTTGGACGTGCGCGATGATGTAGCCGCTCATGAGAAGTCTTCCTCTAACAATGGGTTTTTCTTGGTCACGGCATCGAGCTGCACTAGTGTCTCGAGCAGGGCCCGCATTTTGCCCAGTGGCACCGCGTTCGGGCCATCGGACCATGCTTCTTGAGGCTTGGGGTGGGTTTCCATGAACAAACCTGCCACGCCTGCGGCCACGCCCGCGCGGGCGAGTACCGGCACCATCTCGCGGGCTCCGCCGCTGCTGGTGCCTTGGCCGCCCGGCTTTTGCACCGAGTGGGTCACATCGAACACCACCGGTGCGCCTGTTTTGCGCATTTCGGCGAGGCTCGTCATGTCGGCCACCAGGTTGTTGTAGCCAAAGCTCACACCGCGCTCGCAAGCCAAAAAGTTGTCTTCGGGCAGGCCGACTTCGCGCGCGGCGGTGCGGGCTTTGTCGATGACGTTTTTCATGTCCCAGGGCGCCAAAAATTGGCCCTTCTTGATGTTCACCGGCTTGCCCGACTGGGCCACGGCGCGGATGAAATCGGTCTGACGGCACAAAAAGGCGGGGGTTTGCAACACATCGACCACGCTGGCCACGGTTTTGACTTGAGATTCGTCGTGCACATCGGTGAGGATAGGCACGCCGATCTGGCGGCGCACTTCGTCCAATATCTTCAGGCCGGCATCGATGCCCACGCCGCGCTGGGTGCTGCCCGAAGAGCGGTTGGCTTTGTCGAACGAGCCTTTGTAGATGAGCGGAATGCCCAAGGCCGAGCAAGCCTCTTTCAGGCGACCGGCCACCTCGATGGACATCTCCAGACCTTCGATGGAGCAGGTGCCCGCGATCAAAAAGAAGGGTTGGTTCAGGCCAACGTCAAATCCGCAAAGTTTCATGGGGCTGTCCTTGGACGGGTGGTTCAGGCGGCAGCCTTGTGCTCAACAGCCGCCTTGACGAATGCGTTGAACAGGGGGTGGCCGTCCCAGGGGGTGGACTTGAACTCGGGGTGGAACTGCACGCCCACATACCAAGGGTGCTCGGTTTGCGGCAGCTCGACAATTTCGGTCAGTTGCTCGCGCTGTGTCAGCGCCGAGATCACCAGACCCGCTTTGCGCAGGTCATCGAGGTAATTGACGTTGGCTTCATAACGGTGGCGGTGGCGCTCGGTGACCACGTCGCCATAAATCTGGTGCGCCAATGTACCTTTGGCCACGTCGGAGCTTTGTGCGCCCAGACGCATGGTGCCGCCCAAGTCGGAATTGGCATCACGCACCTGGATGGAGCCGTCGGCGTCTTTCCATTCGTTGATCAGAGCGATCACGGGGAAGGGGGTCTCGGGCTCAAACTCGGTGCTGTTGGCGTCCTTCATGCCGGCCACATGGCGGGCATATTCGATGGTGGCCACTTGCATGCCCAGGCAGATGCCCAAATAAGGCACTTTGTGGGTACGGGCGAATTGGGCGGTTTCGATCTTGCCCTCTACGCCGCGCTTGCCAAAGCCGCCCGGCACCAGCACGCCGTCGTAGTGAGCCAGGCTGGCCACGGTCTCGGGGGTGATGGTTTCAGAGTCGATGTGCTCGATCTTCACACGCACATGGTTGCGCATGCCCGCGTGGCGCAGCGCTTCGTTGACCGATTTGTAGCTGTCCGACAGCTCGACGTATTTGCCGACCATGGCAATGGTGACTTCGCCCTTGGGGTTGGCGGTCTCGTACACCAAGTCGTCCCAGCGCTTGAGGCTGGCAGGCGGTGTGTTCAGGCGCAGCTTGTCGCAGATCAGGCCGTCCAGGCCTTGCTCGTGCAGCACGCGCGGCACTTTGTAGATGGTGTCCACGTCAGGCATGGAGATCACGCCCCAGCTTTGCACGTTGGTGAACAGCGAAATCTTGTCGCGCTCGTCGTCCGGGATGTAGCGGTCGGCACGGCACAGCAGGGCGTCAGGCTGGATGCCGATTTCGCGCAGTTTTTGTACCGTGTGCTGGGTGGGCTTGGTTTTGAGTTCGCCTGCGGTGGCAATCCAGGGCAGGTAGGTCAGGTGCACAAAGGCAGTGTTGTTGGGACCCAGACGCAGGCTGAGCTGGCGCACGGCTTCCAAAAATGGCAAAGACTCGATGTCGCCCACGGTGCCGCCGATTTCGACGATGGCCACATCGACCGCTTCAGGGGTGCCAAAACCGGCACCGCGCTTGACGAAGTCCTGGATTTCGTTGGTGACATGGGGGATGACCTGCACGGTCTTGCCGAGGTAGTCGCCACGGCGCTCTTTTTCAAGGACGCTTTTGTAAATCTGACCGGTGGTGAAGTTGTTGGCCTTCTTCATCCGGGTGTTGATGAAGCGCTCGTAGTGGCCCAAATCGAGGTCGGTTTCCGCGCCATCGTCGGTCACAAACACCTCGCCGTGCTGGATGGGCGACATGGTGCCGGGGTCCACATTCAGGTAGGGGTCGAGCTTGATGAGGGTGACGGAGAGGCCGCGCGATTCAAGGAGGGCGGCGAGCGAGGCGGAGGCGATTCCCTTGCCCAGGGAAGACACCACACCGCCGGTGACGAAGACGAATTTGGTCATGTCCAAGACGGGAGCTTTCAGCCCCCGGTAGGTGGAAATCGTGATTATAGACAGTCACGTCTGCTACATTCCCCGGCATGAGCACATTGGCTGGAAAACACATCGTTCTGGGCTTGTCGGGCGGCATTGCGGCCTTCAAGTCGGCTGAACTCTGCCGCGCCTTGGTCAAGGCGGGCGTCACGGTGCAGGTCGTCATGACCGAGGCCGCAGAGCAATTCATGACGGCGGTCACCATGCAGGCCCTGTCGGGCAGGCCGGTTTACACCTCGCAGTGGGACCCGCGCGAAGCCAACAACATGGCGCACATCAACCTGAGCCGCGAGGCCGATGCCATTGTGGTGGCCCCGGCCAGCGCCGACTTCATGTCCAAATTGCTGCATGGCGGTGCCGATGAACTGCTGAGCCTGATGTGCCTGGCCCGTCCGATTGACAAGGTGCCGCTGATCGTGGCTCCGGCCATGAACCGCGAAATGTGGTCCAACCCGGCCACGCAGCGTAATGTGGCACAGCTCAAAGCCGACGGCATCCATGTGCTGGATGTGGGGCAGGGCGACCAGGCTTGTGGCGAAACGGGCGACGGGCGCATGCTCGAAGCCGATGAAATTCTGGAAGACTTGGAAGCGTTTTTCACGCCCAAAGTGATGGCAGGCAAGTCGGTTTTGGTGACTGCAGGACCCACTTACGAGGCCATTGACCCGGTGCGCGGCATCACCAATTTGTCGAGTGGCAAGATGGGTTTTGCCATAGCGCGGTCAGCCCGCATGGCGGGGGCGAGCGTCACGCTGGTCGCGGGGCCCGTGCATTTGCCCACACCGCGGGGCGTGCAGCGGGTGGATGTGCGTTCGGCCCGTCAAATGCTCGACGCGGTGCAATTGCATGCCCACGCGGCCGATGTGTTCATCGCCACGGCCGCAGTGGCCGATTGGCGACCAGCCCATTCCGCCGATCAGAAGATCAAAAAAGACGGCTCAGGCGATACACCCCAGCTGAGCTTTGTGGAGAACCCGGACATTCTGGCCACCGTTGCGCAGTCTTCGCGTGCCGCATCGGGCGAGTTGTTTTGTGTGGGTTTTGCGGCTGAAAGCCACGACCTGCTGGCGCACGCTACGGCCAAGCGCCTTCGCAAGGGGGTGCCGCTGTTGGTGGGCAATATTGGTCCTGCCACTTTTGGCCAGGACGACAATGCCTTGCTTTTGGTGGACCAAGCAGGTGCCCGAGAGTTGCCTCGTGCCAGCAAGCAGGCACTGGCCACCCAACTCATTGACGACGTTGCCAGCCGCTTGAAATAAGACGCTCGCTCAAGAGGCTGTTGCAGAGCTGTTCACGGCCAAGAGGTCGCCCAACATTTTTTGATGCATTTTTTCGTTGTGCACAAAACGCCAAAGCATGGCATTCAGCTTGTCCATCAGGTCAGGCACCATGACTCTGATGGTATTGAGTGATTCCAAGGCCTCTTGGGGCATTTGAAGGCGGTGGTAGACCGCAGCGGTGTAGAGCTGAAAGAACGGAAAAGATTGCGGATTCACGCGCTTGGCGTATTGAAGCGCAGTCGCGTGGTCTTCACGTAAATACGCATCAGAGACATAGGGAATCCAGTACCAATCCGGGTGCAGTGGTGCCAGCTCCCGGGCGCGATCCATCAAGGACAACCCCAATGACCAATCGCCTGCATAGGCCTGGAAAAATCCGATCCCGGCAATCAGGTCGGCCCTGTAGGGCGCCATGTCGAGTGTTTTTTGCGCGTATTCCCTAAACAACGCCAAATCGCCTTGCTGGAACAAGGCAACTGCCAGGGCGTAGGTGCCTGTCACCGAGTCTGGGGCCAATTTGAGGGCGTGTTGTGCGCATTCGACCGACTTGCGCAATGGGTCTTCTGTGTCGGCAGAAGGGTTGAACTCAAAGAAATATTCGTTCCAATAGACGCCCGACAAGCAAGCCCAGGCCTCTGCGTAAAGCGGTGAGTCTTTCACCGCCTCCAGCAACTCAACTTTGGCCTGCTGATGCAACTCGGGGGTGAACTGTTCGGTGTAAGCGTAAAAACGCAAAACAGCGGAGTAGGCCGAGCCGTTTTGTGCTTTAGACCGAGCCAGTCGATCAATGACGCTCGTCGGAGTGGCCAGCTGAGCCGCAATCTTTACCGCAATTTCGCTTTGCAGATCAAACAAGCGATCTGTGTCGTACGCCAGATTGAACTCTTCTGACCAAACAACTTGGTGTGTTTTGCAATCGTTGAGTCGAATGGCAATTTTGTAAGCAGCAGGTTGAAAACGCACAGACCCTTCCAACGCAAAATCCGATTGGGTCAGCAGCTTGGCTGTCAGTTCGCTGTTGGCGTTGGTGCTGGCGGCACCCAGCTGCGGCAAGGTCAAGACGCGGAGTGTGCGCGATTGCGCCAACAAATGAACCAAATCCAGCATCAGTCCAGTGCATATTTGCTGTTGGCGCGTGTCTCCCCCATATTAAGCAGAGGCAAGATGCACAGCTTTGGTGCAAAACTGGACTGATCCGCTGTGCTCGGCTTCAGCGTCAGTCCATAACTGCCCGCTTCGAAGGTCAACTGCCAAGGTTCGTCTTGACCTTCTGTTTCGTAAAAGGTGGCCAACAAAGACTTGATCCGGCTGATTTGCACCCTGCAAATGGAGCTTTTTGCATTCGGCAAACTGTCACCCAGCCCAAAGAACTCTGTTTCCAGCAGCCTGCCTGTGACCAGGTTTGGCCCCAAGGCGACAGACTTCTGAGCAATGAAATCCAGCAGTTTCTGGCTTTTGGGTGAGCGTTTGAAAGTCTCGGAATCAATCGCTTTCAGTACAAACGTTGGTAGCTTACGTTCCATTTTTGATATTCAAACAGGGTCTCAGGTGGCATGTCTCTCGTGCATGCACTCTAAATGGGGGCGCTTTAACCTTTCATGTAACACGTTACGTCAGTTAATTTCGGCATTTTTGTCAGTTTGTAACTGGTTACAAGCCTGATCTGACCACCAACAACCATGATCAAGTGCCCAAATTTATAGGGCAGTGTTGACCTGCACTTTTCTGGTGCAGGCCGTCTATGTCATGGATGGGGTGTGTCAGATGTTCAAGTTTTTGACAGTGGTGGTGTTTTTTTGGTTTTCTTCATCGGCATTGCATGCGCAAACGTCGCTGCCCTCCGGGGCAATTGCCTCTGTCAACGGGGTTGCCATACCCACCAAGTTGCTAGACCAGCTGGTGTCAGCAAGCACAGCGCAAGGCCTGCAAGACTCGCCGCAGTTGCGCAATGCAATCAAAACTGAGCTGATTGCCAAAGAGCTTTTTTGGCAAGAGGCCCAAAAACGGGGATTGGACAAAACCCCTGAAGCCACAGCCGCCCTTGCTCAGTTACGACAGAACGTGTTGATCGACTTTCTCATTCAGGACGAGATCAAACAAAAACCCCTGACCGAGGCCGAAATCAAGTCTGATTACGACCGCCAGATCGCCAACTTGAGCGATGCACAGCAATACCAGCTGCGCCAGGCCGTGTTCTCGACTGAAGCCGAGGCCAAAGCGGCCATTGCCTCTGTGCGCTCAGGTGTATCGCTGGCCAAGCTGGCCAAAGACAAATCGCTGGATGCAAGCAAATCCAATGAAGGCCTGATGGACTGGCTGCTGCCCAACCAGATCGTCCCAGCCGTGTCCAACGTCATCGTCAATCTGGGGAAAGGGGCCATGGCGGCCACGCCTATCCAAGTGGGCGATGGCTGGCACGTCATCCGGGTGGAAGACACGCGCAAGTTTGCGCCCCCCACCTTCGAGCAAGCCAAAGAGGGCATCCGCGCTGCTTTGCAGCAAAAAAGACGTTTTGAACTGCTCGGCGAACTGTCGCGCAAAGCCAAGGTTGAACTATGAAATTACCCAAGGTGATGACTGTGCAAATTTTCACAACCCCTTTAGTATTGGCGCCTTTAGCGCTGGCCAGCCTGGCCTGCTTGTGTGGGCCAGTGCATGCACAAACCAAGGCGCCCGATGCGGGCGCCATCATGCAAGGCATCGACCGGGACCGCAAACCTGCTGGACCGACAACGCCCGCCCCCGCACTGGCACAACCCGAACCTACCGCCAAAAGCCAAGGCGAAGCGACCGTGGTGGTCAAGCAGTTCACGTTGACTGGCAACACCTTAATTGCTGAAGCCGCACTGCAAGGTGTGCTGCTGCCTTATGCCCACCGCGCCTTGACCATGGCCGAGCTGCAGCAAGCGGCCGACGCGATCGTGCAGTACTACCTGGACCAAGGCTACTTGACCCGCACCATCTTGCCCAAGCAAGACGTGACCGAGGGCGTGGTCCGCATTCAGGTCATCGAATCGAGTTTCAGCGGCATCGAGATCGAGTCCAAACTCGAGGGCAAACGGATCAACGGAGACCGGCTGCGAAAGACGATTGCCGCCCAAATCCAGTCGGGTGACCCCATGTCGCTCAAGAAGCTGGAGCGTGGCCTGATGCTGGCTGACGACATCCCGGGCGTGAATGTCACCGGCCGCCTGACTGCTGGCGCGAGCGACCTGACCACCGGCGTGGTGCTCAATGTCAGCGACGAGCCGTTGATTTATGGTGAAGCGGCCATCGACAACTTTGGCAGCTACTCCACAGGCCCTGTGCGCCTGACGGTGAACGGCACCATGAGTGGCGCATTCAAGATGGGTGACCAGTTCAGCCTATTCACCATGAAGACCTCGGGCATCGAGTTTGCCCGCTTCGGCTTCAGCCTGCCTGCAGGCCATGACGGTTGGCGGATTGGCACCAACGCCAGCACCATGCAATACAAAATTGTGGAAGGCCCTGCCGGCAAGGGCACATCGGTGGTGTTGGGGCTGGACGCCAACTACCCCATCTATCGCAGCCGCCCTGACAACTTGTACTACGTTGCCAATCTCGACAAAAAGTTCTTCAACAACACCGACTCACTCGGCGACACGACCACCAAATACCACTCGGTGGTGCTGTCTACAGGCTTGAACGGCAGCATGACCGACAAAATCCTGCCCGGCGGTTTGACCGCAGGTAATGTGATGCTGTCGCTGGGCAACATCAACCTGAATGGTTCACCCAACCAGGCCGACGACTTGGCCACCGTCAATGCACAAGGCAGTTTCCAAAAACTCAAGTACACCGCCACTCACACGCAAAACATCACCAAGGACTTGATTGGGTTTGCCTCGTTTGCGGGGCAGGTGGCCAGCAAAAACCTCGACAGTTCTGAGAAGTTTTACCTGGGCGGCCCTTTGGGCGTGCGTGCTTACCCCAACAACGAAGGCGGTGGCAGCCATGGCCAGCTGCTGACTTTGGAGCTGCGCCAAAACTTGCCCAGCGATCTGGTGTTGACGGCCTTTTATGACCGAGGCCACGTCACCGTGAACAAAAACAACGACTTTGCAGGCGCAGCCAACCCCAACCAGATGAGCTACGCGGGCGCTGGCCTGCAGCTGGCCTGGTATGGCCCGAAAAACAGCAACGTCAAAGTGATCTGGTCGCGCCGTTTGGGAGACAACCCCTACCCGGCATCCACTGGCACCGACCAGGACGGCACCCAAACGCTCAACCGCGTTTGGTTCAGCGCGTCCATCCCTTTCTGAAAATTTTTGCCTGAGCTTGCTGAACGCAGGCCATTGATGACATGAACAAAGTTCACCGCACGATTTGGAACAACGCCCTCAATGCTTGGGTTGCCGTGGCAGAAAACGCCAAGTCCAGTGGCAAAACCAAGACCAGCAAAACCCTGCTGGCCACGCCACTGCTGGCTGCGCTGACCGCCACGGGGGCACTGGCCGCGCCGCCCAACCCGCCAGCCACCAACGCCCTGCCCACAGGCGGCGTGGTGACTGCAGGCATGGCCAGTCTGGGCCAGGCGGGCACAGCGGCTGCCCCGGTGCTCAACATCAACCAGAGCAGTCAGCGAGCCGCCATCAACTGGGGCAGCTTCAACATCGGGCAAGCGGCCACGGTCAACTTCAACCAACCCAATGCCCAGTCGGTCACGCTCAACCGCGTGCTGGATTCCACCCCCAGCCAGGTCTTTGGCAAGATCAATGCGCCCGGACAGGTGTATCTGGTCAACCCCAGCGGCGTGTACTTTGGCCCCAGCGCCAGTGTGGACGTGGGCGGCCTGGTGGCCACCACGCACAGCATGAGCGACGACGAGTTCATGGCGGGCAGCAACACCTTCAAGCGCAACGGCGCCACAGGCCGGGTAGAGAACGAAGGCGAACTCAAAGCCAAACTGGACGGCTACATTGCCCTGCTGGCCCCCGAGGTGGTCAACAAAGGTGTGATCGTGGCCGAGCGCGGCACGGCGGTGCTGGCCAATGGCGAGTCGATCACACTCGATTTCAATGCCGACCACAAACTGAGCGGCATCGTGGTCACGGCCAGCGACATCGCGTCGTTGATCGAGAACAAGCACGCCATCGAGACGCCAGACGGGCAGATCATCATGAGCGCCCAATCGGTCAGCGCCCTGCGCGGCAGCCTGATCAAGAACAGCGGCAGCCTGATCGCCAACACAGGCGCCAACAGCATCACCCACAAGGGTGGGCGCATCTTGCTGGAGGGCGATGACATCACGCTGAGCGGCACATCCAAGATCGAAGCCAAAGGCGAGCAGGGCGGCGGCACGGTGCTGGTGGGCGGCGACTGGCAGGGCAGCAATGGCGTGTACCAGGCCACCAAGACCACCATGGAGGCGGGCGCGACCATTGATGCCAGCGCCACCCAGAACGGAGATGGGGGCAGGGTGGTGTTGTGGAGTGATATATACAACACGAGCAGTTTGACGACGGTTGATGGGTCTATTCTTGCCAAGGGAGGGCAGTCAAGTGGTGTCGGTGGGCAAATCGAAACCTCTGGCTATGTGTTGAACGTCAATGGCGCTGTCAATGCCGGTGCGCGTGGCTTGTGGTTATTGGATCCGGCGGATGTGAACATTTCAAGTGGCAGTCCGGGCGCAGCTGCAATTCAATCGGGCATCAATGCAGGCAGCAACGTGATTGTCACATCGACGGGTGCGATTACCCTGCCTACCCTCACATTTTCTGCGCCACCCAATGACGCGACTTTGACTGTTGACAACACAGCTGCCAGTGTGACTACAACAAACAAAATAACCATTGGCACCATTTCCAGCACGGCAGGCACATATGGCGTCAGTTTGGTTGCCAAGAGTTCTGGCAACAGTATCAAAGTCAATGGTGTTATCAATTTAACAGGGTCAATAACGCTGGATAACAGCTACGGCTTGGTTAATTCAGCCTATGTGTCTGGAACGATAAATACGACCAACATTGGGACTCTCGCATCTTCGGGTGGTACTTATGGTGGTATTGAATTTGCCAGCTCTGGTTTTCATTTGACTGCTGGTAAAAATATCTCGATATTTGGTGTTGCGAGTGATAAATCTGGATTTTCAACGCAAAGTGGTGGAACAAGTAATACCCCAAATATGACAGCTGGTTTGGATGTCAGTATAAAAGGCTTGTCAGCTTCAACTTCTGCGGCTGTGAATATGCCTGACTATACAGCGGCAAGAACATTGACCTCAACTGCTGGAAATATAGCGATTACAGGTACCAACACGTCCAGTGGCAATGGTGTTGAAATGAGGTATTTCAGTGTTATCGCCAATGCAGCCACTGCTGCACTGTCTTCCAAAGGCATCATTGATATATCAGGCACTTCCAATACCGGTAATGGTGTAATTTTTACTATAGGTATGGGAAGTACGGATAGCGGTGCATTGGCAAGAGTAAGTGGCAATAAAATAAATATCACGGGTGTGACAAAAAGCACCACGACCGATGTCACGTCAAGCAGCAGTCGCGCTGCAGTGGATCTTGAACGCTATACTTTTGTTGTCAACAGCAATGACGCAACCACGGCAGCATATGCATCAGGGGGGGATGCAATCACCATCAGTGGTACGGTTGATAGCCCAACAAATATTGGCGTGCGTGCATTTAATAGTCCCAACAATTATTATGCCTATATTGGACAATTGGCTAACGGCGGAGATGTCAAAATATCCAGCAATGGATCCATAACTTTGGGTAATACCAATAACAGAGTGGCTTTAGACGCTGGTCGGGCATCCAATACAAACCCAGTCTCTGTATATTTGGATACCACAGCAGGCAATCAGAGCAGCACCATAACTGCTTTTAACGCTATCCAAACGCCTGTTGGTATTCCTTTTAATCTGTCTGTCTTAACGAATGGTGCCGCCATCAAAGTACCGGCATTGCCTTTTAGCGGCACTGTGTTGTATATCGGTGGCAATCTCCTTCTGGACAATACTTGCATAACTTGCGCCATCAAATTGGGCCCATCATCATCAGCGGCTTCGGTGAGCAATGGTGTCAGCTTTGATTTTAATGTGTCTGGCGTTCGTGGTGTAACGGTTGGAAAATCTTTTGATGTCAATATTCTTACATCTTCTTTGTCAGATAAAGTCAATAATTTTCCCATCGGTACTGAATACACCATCACGGCTGGCTCTTTGAATTGGAAATCGGCTGTCACGACTGCGTCTGGGTCCACCACATCGGGTGGCGGTAACTTCAATTTAACCGATGTCAGATTAAATATCACCGGTTCAACGGATGGGATCAATGCTGGTGCTGCTAATTCATTTATCTCAGCTGGCTATAACAGAATCGCTGGGGATATTTATGGCGGTGCTCTTATCAAGCCATTTTCTTACAGCAATACGGGTACAGGCCAATTCAGTGTATTCACGGGTGCACCCACGTTGGTGCCAACCACTGATTATCAAGAGAACTCGCAAGCATTTAGCGTATTGAATTCTTCAGCAACAACGTCTGTATTGACCAATATGGTTTATGCAGCGGACTACAGTGCTTTGGGCACCAGGCCGGCGGGGCATACAGGTAATTTGCCTGTGATCTATAACCGTTATGCACCACCTTCTTCACTCACGATCAACTCTTCGGCGGTCGTTTCCAGGCCTTACGGCACCAGTGAGACAGATGCGCTGACCGCTGTGCGAAGCTTGCTGTATGCCAATTCAACAGTCACGGTGGGTGCAAGATACCTTGGCTTGGTTAACACAACCGCCTCGAACAGGGATGCATATCTGCAGTCTCTGATCAACTTGGTGGGCTTGCCGAGTACAACAATGTCTGGCGCCAATTTCAGACCCGTCGGTACATACGCTGAAATACTGAATACCGTTGGCTCTATCACTGGTGTGACTTTGTCAGGTTCTGGTGTGAATGATGGTACGGGCGGTACGGTGGCGGGTACATTCAAAAGCACATTGGATATTACAAAAATAGATTTGACGGTTGGTGGACTGTCTGCTGCTGAGAGAAATTACGATGGAACGGTGACCGCCACAATTACCGGTACAACCACATACAGTGGAAAACTAACGGGCGATGCTGTTTCATTTACCTACACAGGTGGCAATTTTGATTCCGCCAATGCTGGACTTCGATCAGTCGCTTTGTCCGGATCTGCGAGCGGTTTGGATGCTGGTAACTACAACATCGTGACGCCATCCAGCCTGCAAGGGACGATTAATCAGAAGGCTTTGACTGTCACAGGCCAAACAGCCGCCAACAAGACTTATGACAGCACCAACACGGCTACGCTCAGCGGCGGCACGTTGGTGGGTGTAGTGGGCAGCGAAAACGTGACCTTGACCCAGGCAGGCACCTTTGCCCAGGTCAACGTGGGCACTGGCATCAGTGTCACGGCGGGTAACTCGTTGGGCGGCACGGCTATGGGCAACTACACGCTGACGCAACCCACGGGCTTGGCTGCTGACATCACGGCCAAGGCTTTGACCGTCACAGGCCAAGCAGCCGCCAACAAGACTTATGACAGCACCAACACGGCTACGCTCAGCGGCGGCACGTTGGTGGGTGTAGTGGGCAGCGAAAACGTGACTTTGACCCAGGCCGGCACCTTTGCCCAGGTCAACGTGGGCACAGGCATAAGTATCAATGCGTCCAACACATTGGGCGGTACGGCCATGGGCAACTACACGCTGACGCAACCCACGGGCTTGGCAGCAGACATCACGGCCAAGGCCTTGACCGTTACGGGCCAAACAGCTGGCAACAAGACCTATGACAGCACCAATACCGCCACGCTCAGTGGTGGCACGTTGGTGGGTGTGGTTGGCAGCGAAAACGTGACCTTGACCCAGGCCGGCACCTTTGCCCAGGTCAACGTGGGCACTGGCATCAGTGTCACGGCGGGTAACTCGTTGGGCGGCACGGCTATGGGCAACTACACGCTGACGCAACCCACGGGCTTGGCTGCTGACATCACGGCCAAGGCTTTGACCGTCACAGGCCAAGCAGCCGCCAACAAGACTTATGACAGCACCAACACGGCTACGCTCAGTGGCGGCACGTTGGTGGGTGTAGTGGGCAGCGAAAACGTGACTTTGACCCAGTCAGGCAACTTTGCCACGGTCAACGTGGGCACAGGCATAAGTATCAATGCGTCCAACACATTGGGCGGTACGGCCATGGGCAACTACACGCTGACGCAACCTACGCTGACGGCTGACATCACGGCCAAGGCTTTGACCGTCACAGGCCAAGCAGCCGCCAACAAGACTTATGACAGCACCAATACCGCCACGCTCAGTGGTGGCACGTTGGTGGGTGTACTTGGCAGCGAAAACGTGACCTTGACCCAGGCAGGCACCTTTGCCCAGGTCAACGTGGGCACGGGCATTAGCGTTACCGCGGTCAACTCGCTGGGCGGCACGGCTATGGGCAACTACACGCTGACGCAACCCACGGGCTTGGCAGCAGACATCACTGCCAAGGCCTTGACTGTTACCGGCCAAACAGCTGGCAACAAGACCTATGACAGCACCAATACCGCCACGCTCAGTGGTGGCACGTTGGTGGGTGTGGTTGGCAGCGAAAACGTGACCTTGACCCAGGCAGGCACCTTTGCCCAGGTCAACGTGGGCACGGGCATTAGCGTTACCGCGGTCAACTCGCTGGGCGGCACGGCCATGGGCAACTACACGCTGACGCAACCCACGGGCTTGGCAGCAGACATCACGGCCAAGGCATTGACCATCAGTGGTTTGACTGCCAACAACAAACCTTATGACGGCACCACGGCAGCAACTGTTAGCAGTTGGGGCAGTGTGAGCACTGGGGTTGGCAGCGAAACGCTGACGCTCAACAGCGGGACAGCCACTTTTTCCGACGCCAATGCGGGGTTGGGCAAGACAGTCACGGCCACGGGTTACACCCTGGCAGACGGCAGCAACGGTGGGTTGGCCAGCAACTATGTGCTCAGCAGCAACAGCAGCACAAGCACCGCCGACATCACCCGCAAGGTGTTGACGGTCTCTGGTTTGACGGCCAGCAGCAAGACCTATGACGGCACCACGGCAGCCTCCGTCAGTGGTGCCACTGTGGTCACAGGTGTCAGTGGCGAAAGCTTGACGCTGAACGGCGGTGCAGCCACCTTTGCCGACGCCAATGCAGGTGTGGGCAAGACGGTGACGACCACGGGCTACACCTTGGCTGACGGCACAGGTAGTCTGGCCAGCAACTACACGCTCAGCAGCACCAGCAGCACGGCGTCGGCCACGATTGACCCGAAGACTTTGACGGTCAGTGGCTTTGCTGTGAGCGGCAAGACCTATGACGGCACCAACGCGGTCTCGGTCAGCAACTGGGGCAGTGTGGCCACAGGCATCAATGGCGAGGCCTTGACGCTGAACCACGGCAGCGCAGGTTTGAGCGATTTCAACGCAGGCACGGGCAAAACCGTGACGGCCACAGGCTATAGCCTGGCCAACGGCACGGGTGGTTTGGCCAGTAACTATGTGCTCAGCAGCACCAGCAGCACCGTCACAATGGACATTGCCCAAAAGCAGGTCACGGTGAGTGGATTGGCCATGAACAACCGCACCTATGACGGCTCGGCGGATGTCTCGGCCAGTGTGAGCAGCTGGGGCAGTGTGGCCACTGGGGTGGCTGGTGAGGCCTTGGTGTTGACGCCTGGCACCGCCAGCATGGCCGACGCCAATGCAGGTACGGGCAAGACAGTCACGGCCAGTGGCTATGCTCTGGCCAACGGCACAGGTGGTTTGGCCAGCAACTATGTGCTGACCAGTACCAGCAGCACCACCACCATGGACATTGCCCGCAAGGCGGTGACGGTGCTGGGGCAGACCGTAGGTAACAAAACCTACACCGGCACCAATGCGGCCCCGGTCAGTGGAGGTACTTTGGACTGGGTCATCAGCGGCGACAACTTGCTGCTCAACCAGTCGGCCACATTTGCTTCTGTCAACGTGGGCACGGGCATAGCTGTGACGGCCACCAACACCTTGGGCGGCACATCGGTGGGCAACTACCTCATTTCCACGCAGCCCACACTGCCCAACGCGGACATCACGGCCGCCACTTTGACGGTGACGGCCAGCAGCGCGAGCAAGGTTTACGGTTCTTCGCAAATATTTGCGGGCACCGAGTTCACCAGTGTTGGCCTGCAAAACGGCGAGTCGATTGGTTCGGTCAGCTTGAGCAGCACAGGCGCTGCGTCGACCGTGGGTGTTGGCAGCTACCCGATTGTGGCCAGCGCTGCTACGGGTGGCACTTTCTTGGCCAGCAACTACACCATTGGCTACACCAACGGCGCTCTGACCGTGACGCCCAAGGCCTTGACGGTGAACGGCCTGACCGTGAGTGGTAAGACCTATGACGGCACGACCACGGCTGCAATCAATACGTCTGCTGTGTCGCTGGCGGGTTTGGTGGGAAGTGACGATGTCACCGTTACAGTGACAGGGGCCAACTTTGTGTCGGCCAATGCAGGCACGCACACGGTGTCGTTGACCTCCACCAACGGTGGTGCCCATGTGGGCAACTACACCATCACCGCACCCAACAGCTTGACGGGCACCATCAGCCAAGCTCCTTTGACGGTCACAGCCGACGCCAAGAGCATGACTTATGGCGGCAATGCTTTGCCCAGTTTGACTTACACGTCATCGGGGTTCGTCAACAACGAAACAGCCTTGTTGTTCAGCGGCGCGTTGGCCACCACGGCCACGGCCTACAACGGCACAGCGGGCAGTGGCTCCAACGCAGGCACTTACCCCATCAACGTGGGCACGCTCAGTGCGGGGGGCAACTACGCCATTGCCTACACAGGCGCCAATCTGACAGTGAACAAGGCGCAGCTGACGGTCACGGGCAACAGCCCGAACATGACGTATGGCGCCAACAGCCTGCCCACGCTGAGTGCGGCTTACACGGGCTATGCGAACGGTGACACCAGTGCCGCAGGCTTGGTGGGGGCGCCCACAGTCAGCACTGCAGCCACGGCCTACAACGGTACGGCGCGCAGTGCGTCGGACGTGGGCACCTATGCCGTCACCACCAGCGTGACAGGCATGAGCTCGACCAACTACACGTTTGCGCCAGCCAATGGCACGCTGACGGTGAACCAGGCACCCATCACGGTGGGTGGTTTGGCAGTCAGTGGCAAGACCTATGACGGCACGACCACAGCCGCCATCGATGTGTCTGGTGCGACTTATTCGGGCCTGCTGGCGGGTGACACCGTCAGCGTGAGCGTGACAGGGGCCAGCTTTGCATCGGCCAATGCGGGCACGCATGCGGTGAACCTGACTTCGACAGCGACCGGTGCGCAGGCTGGTAATTATTCTGTGACGGCGCCTGGGGGGCTGACGGGCATCATCAGCCCTGCAGTTTTGACCGCAACAGGCGCTAAGGTTTACGACGGCGCAGCTGCTTTCACTTCAGGTCAATTGAGTTTGATCGGCGCTGTCCCCGGTGAAACGGTGGCTGCTACAGCCGGAACCGCCACAGCCAGTTCGCCCAATGTTGGGGCCTACAACGGCACCGCTTTGACTGGCTTGGCGATTGGTGTCACAGGTGGCGGTGCGCTGGCCAGCAACTACTCCTTGCCGGCCACAGTCGACCTCAACATCACTGCAGCGCCTATCGTCGTTGAACCTGTGATTCAAGATTTGTCCGTGGCTTTGACTGGAACGGTCGCTAAGGTCTATGACGGCTCGACAACCGCCAGACTGACTGCAGGCAATTACGCCATCAGTGGTTTTGTCAACAATGAAGGCGCGAGCATCACCCAAACCACCGGTTCTTACGACACCGCCAATGCAGGCACGGGCAAGATGGTTACGGTGAACCTGGCAACGGGTGATTACGCTCCAAAAAGCGGGACCAGCCTGAGCAATTACGTGCTGCAAACGGGTGTGGTGACTGGTCGGGTGGGCACCATCACCCCTGCGCCTTTGACGATTCAGGCCAATGACCAAAGCAAGACCTATGACGGCACGGGCCACACGGCAGGCGTGACGTACTCGGGTTTCGTGGCAGGGCAAAATGCCAGCGCGCTCACAGGCACGCTGACCTCTGCGGGTGTGAGTAACTACGACGGCGTCTCTGTGTACGGCGGTGATGTCAGCCCAGGCAGTTACGACGTCACGCCTGCGGGCCTGACGTCTTCCAACTATGAGATCAGTTACTCGACGGGCTTGTTGACCATTGATCCGGCGCCTTTGATGGTCACTGCCAAGAGTTTCACCAAGGTACAGAACAACGTACCTTATCGCGGTGGCAATGGTGTGACCTATGCGGGCTTTGTGAACGGTGAGGGTGTCTCGGTACTTTCTGGCACCTTGGCGTATTCGGGCTCCAGCCAGAACGCAACGCGTCCTGGAGCTTTCAACATCATTCCTGGTGGTTTGTCGTCGATCAACTATGTTTTGAGTTATGTGAACGGAACCTTGACGATCACGCCCAAGCCAGTTTTGGACAACGTGGCTTCGACAGTGAGCACATCGACGGCGACATCTTTGCAGCAAAAAACCGCCACAACTGCGGTTGCGACCACTGCGGCTGCAAGCCCGCCAGTGATTGAGCCAACTGCAAACACCAAGTCTGCTTTGGATTTGGGTGCATTCAAGGTGGTTGGCACTACGCAGGCTGGGCAGGTTGATGTGGTGTTTGTTCCGAATCCGGCGCAGCCACAACTTGTTGTGCCAGTGGTTCAACTCCCATTGGCTACAGGGCTGGGCACAGTGCCTGACACTGTGGTGGGGCAGCTTTATTTGACAGTTGGCCTTGTGGCGCCCGCATCGACAAGCACTGCATCTGCGGCAGGTTCGACAACGGCAGCAGGCACTGCAGGCACCACAGGCACCACAGGCACCACAGGCACCACAGGCACCACAGGCACCACAGGCACCACAGGCACCACAGGCACCACAGGCACTACCGCGGCCGCAGGGGCGGGATCAACGACGGCAGCGGCAGATGGCTCTTCAGCTTCCACAACCAGCGCTGAGGATGATAAGAAGAACAACGTGCGGGTGGAGCAGACTCAGATCACGACGGTGCTGGCCAACGATGCACCGCTGCCCACGCAGTTGACTTTCAATCCAGAAAACAAGACATTCGCGTTGGCCAAGGGGGCAGATCTCAAATTGCCCTTGCAGGTGAAGATACAGCTGCGTCAAGGCGGCAGCGTGGTGTCTGAAAAACTCGTGATGCTGACGAATGAGTTTTGATGGGTTGAATGGAATGCATCCATGACCCACGAACACTGGTCGATTGCGGATGGTCTCCAACTGCAAGCGCTGATGACGAGCTTGCAGTTGGATGATTGGCAAATTGCACAAGCGAATGCACTCAGCGTTCACCAGGTTCGTGAGTTACTTTCGGGGGTGCAGGTCGGCAAGGCGAGCAATTTTTATTCAGAGCGAATCAAGCGCCATGCGGGTCAGCAGTTGTTGGAGCGGCTAGGTAATGGAGGGGGCTCAAACGCCGGTTGAGCCAAACCCGCCACCACCGCGTTGGCTGGTGGTGCTGAATTCGTCCACCACTTTGAATTCGGGGCGCACCACGGGCAAGAACATCATTTGGGCAATGCGCTCACCGGGCTGGATGGTGATGACGGCATTGCTGTTGGCGGGGTTGCGGTTCCAGACGCTGATGTAGCATTGGGCGGTGTAGTCGGCGTCGATCAGGCCCACGCTGTTGCCCAGCACCAAGCCTTTTTTGTGGCCCAAGCCAGAGCGGGGCAGGATGACAGCGCAAAAGTCCAGCGAGTCCATGTGCAGCGCGATGCCAGAAGGGATCAGCACGGCGGCTTCTTGGGGCTGGAGTTGAAGCGGCTGGTCAATGCAGGCAAACAGGTCAATGGCCGCAGCCAGTTGGGTTTGGTATTTGGGCAGACCCCACTCGTGCAAACGGGCGTCCAGGACTTTTATTTCGATGGCGGTTTTCATGTTCGGGCTGTGCGTGAGGTTGTGCCGGGCTCCGTGCGCTCAGTGCGCTCAGTGCAGGGTAGGGCCGTTGGCTAGGCCTTCATCGCCGACTTCAATTTTGAAGAAGCCGGTGCCGCAGCTGCCGCTGCCCACTTCGGCTTCTGTCGGCTCGCGCACCGAGTCGACTTTCAGGTGCAAACGCAGTGCAATGCCCGACAGCGGGTGGTTGGCGTCTAGAACAACGTGCTCGGGGTAGATTTCGGTCACGGTGTAGAGGGCGTTGCGCGGCGCATCCGGGTTGCAACCCGCTGGCAAAGCAGTGCCTTCGATCGTGAGGCCGGGCTCGAGCCCTTCTGGGAACAGGGCCAGTGGCTCCAGAAACAGCAGGTTTTCATCGAAGTCGCCAAAGGCGTCTTCGGGCTCCAAGTGCAGGTCGACCTTGGCGCCACGTTCGTGGCCTTGAAGAGCTTCTTCGATCTTGGGCAGCAGGTCTTGGCCGCCAATGAAAAATTCAACGGGCTCGTCCAGGGTGTCCAGAACTTCGCCCAGCGTGTCTTTGAGTGTCCAGGTCAGTGCGACCACAGAAGGTGTCTTGATTTCCATACGACAATTGTCGCAGTTTGGCGGCCACTTTTTGGCCGCTTTGGTTTCGAGACTTGAGAACCCGAGATGAACACAGAACAACCCTTGGCTCTGCTGGGTGGCTTGACGCCCAGCCAATTCATGAAGCGCCATTGGCAGAAAAAGCCTTTGCTGGTGCGCAACGCCATCCCCAATTTTGTACCG
Source organism: Limnohabitans sp. 15K (assembly GCF_002778285.1). Taxonomy (GTDB): domain Bacteria; phylum Pseudomonadota; class Gammaproteobacteria; order Burkholderiales; family Burkholderiaceae_C; genus Limnohabitans_A. Next base: position 328,976 of record NZ_NESM01000001.1, on the reverse strand, counting down.
TGTGTCGGGCGCACTGAATTGGTGGCGTTGGCGGGGCAAGAGGGTGTGGAGTCGCGCTTGATCGTGGATTCTCCCAGGGGCTGGAAGATGAAGCATGGCCCGTTTCCTAAGCGGAGCTTGCCACCCTTCAGCCAAAAAAAGTGGACTTTTCTAGTGCAAGGCGTCGATTTGCACCACGACGGCGTGCACGCACTGATGCAGCAGTTTCGTTTTGTGCCCGATGCGCGCTTGGACGATGTGATGATCAGCTACGCCAGCGATGGCGGCGGTGTGGGGCCGCACTTTGACAGCTATGACGTGTTTTTGCTGCAGGCCCATGGCCAACGCCGTTGGCGCATTGGTCGCAACAAGGATTTGACGCTGCAGTCGGGCGTGCCGCTCAAAATTTTGCAAAACTTTGAAGCCGAAGAGGAGTTCGTGCTGAACCCTGGCGACATGTTGTATTTGCCCCCCAAATACGCACACGACGGCGTGGCCGAGGGGGAGTGCATGACCTGGTCCATTGGTTTCAGGGCACCACAAGAAGGTGAGTTGGCGCGAGAACTTTTGTTGGGTTTGGCCGATGAGGCTTTTGAGGGTGTGGGCGATGCCCTCTACCGTGACCCCAAGCAAGCGGCGGTGTCGTCTTCGGCGGCCATTCCGCCGGCTTTGGGTGACTTTGCGCGTCAAGTGCTTGATAAAGCGCTTAAAAATCCGCATTTACTGGACAGTTTGCTGGGTGAATACCTGACCGAGCCCAAGGCCAATGTTTGGTTTGACATAGCCGACAAAGAACCGGATTTGTCTGAAGGCGTTCAATTGGACCGACGCACCAAAATGATGTACGACGATCGGCATGTTTTTATCAACGGCGAAAGTTTCCGGGTCGGGGGCGGCGATGCCCGGTTGTTGCGTCAATTGGCAGACAACCGATCGCTTTCGGCGTCTTCTTGCGCTAAATTGAGCGAATCTGCGTCTGAGGCTTTGCTGGATTGGATGGCGTCCACTTGGTTGAAACCCTTAGAAAAATGACCCTTTTGATCCGGGGTCTCGAAGGTTTCGTGTCAGCTTTGTCGTGTTCGTTACCGCAAGCACTAGGGAAAACGCTATAATGCCCAACTGAGTGCAGAAGAGCTCGAGTGCTTTTGTCTCGGTTCAAGTTTTCTTGAATCAGTCTTCGACAATTTCCGGAAATTGTTTCTTAACCCCTACAAGGAAAATCATCATGAACAAGTCCCTCGTTTTGGCCGCCATCATCGCTGCTGCTGCTCTGTCCGCTTGCGGCAAAAAAGAAGAAGCCGCTGCTCCTGCCGCTCCAGCTCCTGTGGCTGCTCCAGCTCCAGCTGCTGACGCATCTGCTGCTCCTGCTGCTCCAGCTTCCGCACCTGCTGCTGACGCATCTGCCGCCAAGTAATTGGTCGCCGCTCTCCCGGTTTGTGCCGGGACTGCAACAAAAAACCCCGCATTGCGGGGTTTTTTTATGGGGTCAGTGGCCTTGAAGCATTCAGCGCAGTTCGTTGGCCAGCAGTTTCAAAATGCGGTCTGCATTGCCCGAATTTTCGGGTTGACCGTTGGCATCCAGCACTCGAACCACGCTGACGTTGCCCTTTTCGGTCAAGGCGATCCTGTAGCGTGACAAAGACGCTTCTTCTTTTTTGCTGCTGAACAGGCGACTCAAAAAGCCCGGCTCTTTGGCCGTGGTGGTTCCTGGTGCCACGTAGCGAACAAAATAAACCCCTTTGCTGCGGTCACGGTCTTCCACCGTGAAGCCGGTGCGGTCAAGCGCCACACCTGTACGCCGCCAAGCGCGGTCCAAGTTGTCGTTGATCTGTATCGTGGGTTGACCATCGACGTTGGTCACGATGGCCCCTTGAACAGGTGCGGCAAGCACTGTGGCCGTTTTAGCAGCTTCTGGAGTTACACCCAGTTTCACCATCAAGCGGCGCAAAAATTCGATCTCGAGTTCTGCGTCACTGGCACGGGGTTGCCACATGGTTTGGTCTTTTTGTGCGTTGGCGTAGTTTTCGACCATGCCGCGGTGCGTGATGTAAATTTCAACGCCGCCTTGCGCATTGCGCTCGACGCGTGTTCTGAACTTGTCTCGCTCACCAGAGGAATACAAGGAATCCAGCACTTTGCCCAGGGTTTTGCGAATGATGTCTTGTGGAATTTTGGCCCGGTTCTCTGCCCAATCGGTTTCCATGATGCCGACATCGGGTGCGTCCGTGATCAAGACGAAACCATTGTTGGTCCAAAATTCACGCAGGGGTTCCCACACTTTGTCAGCGGGGCGTGCCACCACCAACCAGCGTTGGTTGCCTTGGCGTTCCATGCGCACGTCACCCAAGCTGTTGGCAGCTGTCCCCGCGTCGGTCACGCGAGCGCTGGCACTTTGAAAACCGGATGCTGTGGCCGAATTGCTTTCGATGGCGTATCGCGAGTCTTTGCGCAGTTGGCTCAGGTCGGGCGGAACCTCCAGTGTGGTGGCCTTGGATGCGCTTTTGTAGTCAATTTTGCTTTCTTCAAGCACAGAGCAACCGCTGACCAAAATGGCCAAAGTGGCAATGAAAGCCGTGCGTTGCGCCGCAGAGCGAGACAAAGTGCGATGGGACAATTTCACAAGCAATCCTTAAATGGAAATCAAATCAGACCGCTGGCCTTGAGGGCTGCCTCAACCACGGGCCGCTGAGACTCAGACAGCTCGGTCATGGGCAGGCGCAAAGTGGGGCCGCTGAGACCCATGCGGTTCATGGCCCATTTCACGGGAATTGGGTTGGCCTCGACAAACAGGTTTTTGTGCACGGGCAACAGCAAAAACTGGATGCGCATGGCTTCTTTCACGTCGCCACGAATGGCGGCCATGCACAGCTCGTGCATCAAGCGCGGGGCCACGTTGGCGGTCACGCTGATGTTGCCCGCACCACCGCAAAGCATCAGGGCCACTGCAGTGGCGTCATCGCCCGAGAAAACGGCGAACGCTTTGGGCACATCGCGGATGAGCCACTGGGCGCGCTCGATGTTGCTGGTGGCTTCCTTGATGCCGATGATCCCTGGCACTTGGGCCAAGCGCAGCACGGTGTCGTGCTGAAGATCGGCCACGGTGCGGCCAGGCACGTTGTACAAAATCACGGGCAGCTTGGGCGTGGCCTCGGCGATGGCCTTGAAGTGCTGGAACAGGCCTTCTTGAGTGGGCTTGTTGTAGTAGGGCACCACTTGCAATTGGGCGTCAGCACCGATGGATTCGGCATATTTGGCCAGCGAAATGGCTTCTGCGGTGGAGTTGGCACCGCACCCGGCAATGATGGGGATGCGCTTGGCCGCTTGTTCAACCGACACACGCAGGATTTCGCGGTGTTCGTCCACGTTGACGGTGGGCGATTCGCCCGAGGTGCCGACGATCACCAGCCCATCGGTGCCTTCGGCCACATGCCAATCGATCAGTTTTCGCAAGGTGGGGTAGTCCACTTTGCCGTCTTCGAGCATGGGGGTGATCAGGGCAGGGATACTACCTTGGATAGGGCGAGATTCGGTGGTCATGTCAGGTGTTTCTGAACTGAAAGAGGTCATTCTAACGATTGCAAACGCTTTTCAGGTGTTGCTGCGGGTGGGAATGTGTCCCGATGTCACGGGGTCTGTTGTGCGGGGTCAGCGTTGGCTTTCAAGGGCCAGCGTGTCACTTCGCCCGCAGTCTTGGCCCGAATGGCCACAATGCGCTGCACAAACCGGTCTGGCGATGACTCGAAGCCCTCTTCGTAAGCCACGGTGTGCAGGCCTTCGGTGGCCCGCAGCAGTTCGCCCGGTTGCAGCAAAAAGTCGGGGCGAGACGGTTTGCCGACGGTTTCGTTGCCTGCAGCAAAGGTTTCGTAAATCAGCACGCCACCGGGTGCCACGCTTTGCACGATGTCGGGCATCAGTGCGCGCCAAAGGTAATTCGTCACCACCACGCAGCCAAAGGTTTTGCCCGTGAACGGCCAAGGGCCGTTTTCAATGTCGGCGCAGCTCACTTGTCCATAAGCTTGGGCCAGTGAAACCGCATCGGGGTTGCGGTCAACGCCTATTGCGGTGTGCCCCAGTGATCCCAAAAACCGCATGTGTCGGCCTGCGCCACAAGCCACATCCAGCACGCGGCTGTGGGGTGCTATCAAATGCGCCCAGCGTTGGACCCACAAGGAAGGGTTTTCGGTGCCGTGCATGGTTTTTCCTTGTGATGCTAAAAACAGGCCCAAAGCCGATCGGACAACATGATCACCAGATCGGGCTTGGCATAGAGCCAGAACGTCAGGCCCAGCGCCGCAACCAGCAAAACAAAAATCCAGGTCACGCCTGCATTCGCGAGCTGGGGCTCGCTCCCACCAACTTGCGCACCGTCAGATTCGATGGGTGTTGTGTGGGAGGCCCCCCCCGCGGCCGAAGGTTTGCTCTGGTTATCCGACATGCTGGTGTTCATGCGGCTTGGGGTGCTTGGCGCTGAATGGGGCTCTCGCGCACTGGCAAATTCACCAGCGCGGCAAAGACGCCCAGGGCAATGGCCAAGTACCAGACGATGTCGTAGCTGCCAGTCTTGTCATACAGATAGCCGCCGAGCCACACGCCCATGAACGAGCCGATCTGGTGGCTGAAAAAGATGAAGCCGCTGAGCATGGACAGGTGTGAAATGCCAAAAATCTGGGCGACCGCCGCGTTGGTGGGCGGCACGGTGGACAGCCACAGCAAGCCCATCACGCCCGAGAAGATGTACACACTGGTGGGCGTGAGCGGGGCCAGCAAAAACAGCGTGATGGCCACCGAGCGGGCGATGTAAATGAAGGCCAGGATGTTTTTCTTGGCCATTTTCTGGCCCAAGGTGCCCGCGATGTAAGTGCCAAACACGTTGAATAAACCGATCAAGGCCAGTGCATAACTGGCCACCTGGGGGGCCAAACCATGGTCTTTCAGGTAGCTGGGCATGTGCACGCCGATGAACACGACTTGGAAGCCGCACACAAAATAACCCGCCATCAGCAACTGGAAACTGGGGTATTTGAAAGCTTCCTTCAAAGCTTGGCCGATCGTTTGGTCTCGCTTGACTTGGCCCGGCGCATTCAAGGCGGGTTCACGCAAACCCCAAGCCAGCGGGATGATCAGCATCGCTGCCGCCGCCAAAATGACCAAAGCGGTTTGCCAACCCATCTGGCTGATCAGCAAGCCCTCAACGGGCACCATCAAAAACTGACCGAAACTGCCCGCTGCCGCCGCCACGCCCATGGCCCAAGAACGGCGTTCGATGGGCACGTTGCGACCAATCACACCGTAAATGACCGCGTAGGTTGTGCCCGCTTGGGCCGTGCCGATGATCACCCCGGTGAACAGGGCAAACATCCAAGGGTCGGTGGCCCAAGCCATGCCCAAGAGACCCACGCCGTAGACCACGGCGCCCAAGGCAATCACGCGGAACGCACCGAACTTGTCGGCCACCATGCCCGCAAAAATGCCCATGAAGCCCCAGGAGAGGTTTTGGATGGCCATGGCAAAGCCGAATTCCTGGCGGCCCCAGCCTTGGGCTTGGGTGATGGGCTGAAGCCACAGGCCAAAGCCATGGCGGATGCCCATGGACAGGGTGACGATGGCTGCGCCGCAAATCAGCACCTGGGTCAGAGAAAGGGGTTTGTGTTGCATCCCCTGACTTTAACCAATGTGATGCGGCCTCGAGGTCGCTCAGATGCCTACATGCCATTCAGGGCTTGAGTACTGTTTTTGCATCCAGTGCCTCGACTGAAATCCCACTACAATCCGCCACCATGGCAACCCAATCTACCGTCAAAACCTCCAACGCCTCGAGTGAATATTCCGAAGGCTCGATCCGCGTCTTGAAGGGCCTGGAGCCCGTCAAGCAACGCCCGGGCATGTACACCCGCACCGACAACCCCCTGCACATCATCCAAGAGGTGCTGGACAACGCCGCCGACGAGGCTTTGGCCGGCTACGGCAAAAAGATCAAAGTCATCTTGCACGCCGATGGCTCGGTCAGCATCGAAGACGATGGCCGTGGCATCCCCTTTGGCTTGCACCCTGAAGAAAACGCCCCAGTGATCGAGTTGGTGTTCACCCGCCTGCACGCGGGCGGCAAGTTTGACAAGGGCAAGGGCGGCGCGTACAGCTTCTCGGGCGGCCTGCACGGCGTGGGCGTTTCGGTGACCAACGCGCTGTCCAAGCGCCTGGAAGCCACCAGCTACCGCGAAGGCCAAGTGGCCACCTTGGTGTTCTCGGGTGGCGACGTGACCGAGCCGCTGGTCAAACGCGCCACAGGCGAGGGTGACCGCAAACAAGGCACCACCGTGCGCGCGTGGCCCGACGCCAAATACTTCGAATCCAGCGCGCTGCCCATGAACGAGCTGACGCACCTGCTGCGCAGCAAAGCCGTGCTCATGCCGGGCGTGACTGTGACTTTGGTGAATGAGAAAACCAAAGAAACCCAGCAGTGGCAATACAAAGCCGGTTTGCGTGACTACCTGACGCAAACCCTGAACGGCGACCCGGTGATCCCCTTGTTTGAAGGTGAAGGCTTTGCCGACGGCAACAATGAGAGCTTTGCTGAAGGCGAGGGCGCATCGTGGGCAGTGGCCTTCACCGAAGACGGCGCGCCGGTGCGGGAGAGCTATGTCAACCTGATCCCCACCAGCGCTGGCGGCACGCACGACAGCGGCTTGCGCGATGGCTTGTTTACTGCCGTCAAAAGCTTCATCGAGCTGCATGGGTTATTGCCCAAAGGCGTCAAGCTCATGCCCGAAGACGTGTTTGCTCGGGCCAGCTATGTGCTGAGCGCCAAAGTGCTGGACCCGCAGTTCCAGGGCCAGATCAAAGAACGCCTGAACTCGCGCGATGCCGTGCGTTTGGTGTCCAGCTTTGTGCGCCCGGCGCTCGAACTCTGGCTGAACGAGCATGTGGATTACGGCAAGAAGCTGGCTGAGCTGGCCATCAAGGCCGCGCAAACCCGCCAAAAAGCGGGCCAAAAGGTGGAAAAGCGGAAGAGCTCTGGCGTGGCCGTGTTGCCCGGCAAGCTCACCGATTGCGAGAGCAAAGACATCCTGCACAACGAGGTGTTTTTGGTCGAGGGCGATTCGGCCGGTGGCAGCGCCAAAATGGGCCGCAACAAAGAAAGCCAGGCCATCTTGCCCCTGCGCGGCAAGGTGCTCAACACCTGGGAAGTAGACCGCGATCGCTTGTTCGCCAACAACGAAATCCACGACATTTCGGTGGCCATTGGCGTGGACCCGCATGGGCCCAACGACAACCCCGACATGAGCAACCTGCGCTACGGCAAGGTCTGCATCTTGTCGGACGCGGACGTGGACGGCTCGCACATCCAGGTGCTTTTGCTCACCTTGTTTTTCCGCCACTTTCCCAAGCTGATCGAAGCCGGGCATTTGTATGTCGCACGGCCGCCGCTGTTCCGAGTTGATGCGCCTGCACGCGGCAAAAAGCCCGCGTCCAAAGCCTATGCATTGGACGACGGCGAGCTCACCGCCATCATCGACAAGCTGCGCAAAGACGGTGTGAAAGAAGGCGGCTGGAGCATCAGCCGCTTTAAGGGCTTGGGTGAGATGAGCGCCGAGCAGTTGTGGGACACCACACTCAACCCCGACACGCGCCGCCTGCTGCCCATTGAGCTGGGCCCTTTGGACAACGCCGGCACCGAAAACCTCATGACCCAGCTCATGGGCAAAGGCGAAGCCGCCGCCCGCCGCGAGCTGATGGAACTGCACGGCGACAGCATCGAAATCGACGTTTGACGAATCCCCTGTGGGAGCCCGCCCCTGCGGGCGAATGCCTTGACCCGGCACCTCGCCTGTTGGAACGCTCCCGCAAAGAAAGACCCTGATGACCACTGACCTGTTGACCCCCGAAACCGCAGCCGCGCCCGAAGGCGACCACCTGGGCGCTTACGCCCAGCGGGCCTATCTGGAATACGCGCTGTCCGTTGTCAAAGGCCGCGCTTTGCCCGACGTGTGCGATGGCCAGAAACCCGTGCAGCGGCGCATTTTGTATTCGATGGACCGCATGGGTTTGTCGTACAGCGGCCCGAACAACAACACCGCCGCCAAGCCCGTCAAAAGCGCCCGCGTGGTCGGTGATGTGCTCGGCCGTTACCACCCGCACGGCGATACGGCGGCGTATGACGCCCTGGTGCGCATGGCGCAGGACTTTTCGCAGCGCTACCCGTTGATCGACGGTCAAGGCAACTTTGGCAGCCGTGACGGCGATGGCGCAGCCGCCATGCGTTACACCGAAGCGCGCCTGTCGCGCATCACCAGCTTGCTGCTGGATGAGATCGACATGGGCACGGTGGACTTCATCCCCAACTACGACGGCTCGACCGAAGAGCCGCGCCAGCTGCCTGCCCGCTTGCCCTTCAGCTTGCTCAACGGCGCCAGCGGCATTGCTGTGGGCCTGGCCACCGAGATCCCCAGCCACAACCTGCGCGAAGTGGCCGACGCTTGTGTCGCTTTGATCCGCAACGACAAGCTGAGCGACAGCGAGCTGATGGCCATCATTCCCGGCCCCGACTACCCCGGTGGTGGCCAGATCATCAGCCCGGCCAGCGACATTGCCGACGCCTACCGCACCGGGCGCGGCAGCCTCAAAGTGCGCGCCCGTTGGAAGATCGAAGAACTCGCCCGGGGCCAATGGCAACTGGTGGTGACCGAGTTGCCGCAAGGCGTCAGCTCCCAGCGCGTTCTCGAAGAGATCGAAGAACTCACCAACCCCAAGGTCAAAGCGGGTAAAAAAGCGCTCAGCGCCGATCAGGTCCAGCTCAAAGCCAGCATCCTGAATGTGCTGGACGTGGTGCGTGACGAGTCCAGCAAAGACGCCGCCGTGCGTCTGGTGTTCGAGCCCAAAACCAGCCGCATCGAACAGAGCGAACTCATCACCGCCTTGCTGGCCCACACCAGCCTGGAAACGTCTGCGCCGATCAACATGACCTCGGTCGGCATCGACGGCAAACCGATTCAAAAATCGCTGCGCCAGATGTTGGTGGAGTGGATCAGCTTCCGCCAGACCACCATCACCCGCCGCAGCCAGCACCGTTTGAACAAGGTGCTGGACCGCATCCATATTCTGGAAGGCCGTCAGCTGGTCTTGCTGAACATCGACGAGGTGATCCGCATCATCCGCCAGAGCGACGAGCCCAAGCCTGCGCTGATCGAGTTTTTTAAACTGAGCGACCGCCAAGCCGAAGACATCCTGGAGATTCGCCTGCGCCAACTGGCCCGTCTTGAAGCCATCAAGATCGAGCAAGAGCTGAGTGAACTGCGCGAAGAGCAGGGCAAGCTCGAAGAGATTTTGGGCAGCCCCGCCGCGCTTCGTCGCTTGATGATCAAAGAGATCGAAGCCGACGCCAAAACCTTTGCCGACCCACGCCGCACGCTGATCCAGGAAGAGAAAAAAGCCGTGGCCGAAGTCAAGGTGGTGGACGAACCCGTGACGGTGGTCGTCTCGGAAAAAGGCTGGGTGCGCGCTCGGACTGGCCACGGCCACGACGCCACGAGCTTTGCCTTCAAGGCGGGCGACGGCCTGTATGGCACTTTTGAATGCCGCACAGTCGACACCCTGCTGATTTTTGGCAGCAATGGCCGCATCTACAGCGTGCCCGTGGCCACCTTGCCCGGTGCCCGTGGAGACGGCCAGCCGGTGACCACACTCATTGAGCTGGAAGCCACCACACAAATTGCGCACTACTTTGCAGGCCCCGCCAACGCCACGCTGCTGCTGAGCGGCTCGGGCGGCTACGGTTTCATGGCCTCGGTCGAGAATATGATTTCGCGCAACAAAGCGGGCAAAGCCTTCATCAGCTTGGGCGAGGGCGAAACCGTCTGCGCCCCCAGCCATGTGAGTGGCAGCAGTGCCACTGTGCCCGCTGACAAGCAGCCTATGCTCGCAGCCAACAGTGTTTGCTGCGCCAGCACAGGCGGCCGCGTTTTGACGTTTGAGATCAGCGAACTCAAGACCATGGAAAAAGGCGGCCGGGGCCTGATGCTCATCGACCTGGAAGCTAAAGACACCTTGGCGGGTGCTGCTGCTTACACGCGCAGCGTCAAGATCGAAGGCATTGGCCGAGGCGGCAAAGAGCGCGAAGAAACACTGGAAATCCGCAGCCTGAACAACGCCAAAGTCGCTCGCGCCAAAAAGGGCAAAGTCGCCGATTTGGGCTTCAAGCCGAACCGCGTCACGCGTGTGGAGTGATCAGGGCGCAGCCACTAGTGCGAAGTGATGCTATTTAAGCACACCCCGCTAGCCCTTGTGGGGCGGGGCTTTGGCGGCTTGTCCCTGCACTTGTCCACAGCTTTGGGCACGGGGTTTGGGGACAGCTTGAATCAGCGCATGCTGAGCCGCTTATCAGGGTTTTAGCCCTGCGCACCCAGCAGGTAATCGATCTTGCCCACCTCCACACCGTTGTGGCGCAGGATGGTGTAAGCGGTGGTGATGTGGAAATACATATTGGGCAGCATCCAGCCGGTCAGGTAATCCTGGCCTTTGAGGGTGCGGGTTTTGCCAGGACCTGCGGGGAAGGTGATTTCTTTGTCCTCGGTGCCGTCGATGGCTGTAGCGGGGACAGTGGCGATGTAGGCCAGCGTTTTCTGGATGCGCTCTTGCAACTGGGCCAAGGTGGTTTCGGTGTCGTCGAACTTGGGCGCTTCCACACCGGACAGCCGGGCCACACCGTTCTTCACGGCGTCGCAAGAAATCAGCACTTGGCGTGTGAACGGAAACATATCAGGGGCCAAACGGTAGGTGGTCAGGGCCGTAGGGTCGATCTTTTTGGTTTCAACGAACTGCTCGGCCTTGGCCAGGATGTGGCTCAGGTTGGTGAGCATGCGGGTGCACACGGGCAAACTGGCGCTGGACATGGAAATGGTCATGGGTGTCTCCGGTGGATAAAGTGAAATTCAGCCGATTTCGGCGATGAGTTCGATTTCGACGCAAGCACCCATCGGGATTTGCGCGACACCAAAAGCGCTGCGGGCGTGGGCGCCGGCTTGGGGGCCAAACACCTGGCTCAGCAATTCGCTGCAGCCGTTGGTGACCAAGTGTTGTTCAGTGAAGTCGCCTGTGGAGTTGACCAAGCTCATGACTTTGACGATGCGCTTGACCTTGTTGAGATCGCCCACGGCAGCGTGCAGGGTGCCCATGAGGTCAATCGCCACGGCACGCGCGGCTTGTTGGCCTTCGGCCGTGTCGATGTTTTTACCCAACTGACCGGCCCAAACCTTGCCGTCTTTTTTGGCGATGTGGCCCGACAGAAAAATCAATTTGCCCGTTTGCACAAAAGGCACATAAGCGGCGGCTGGGACAGCCACGGGGGGCAGTTCGATGTTCAAGGACTTCAGGGTGTCGTAGACATTCATGGCGTGGGCTCGTGTTGAGTGTGGAACGGAAGGCGTCGGCGATCATCATTCGCCGTCGAGCGATTGTCGCTGAAACGGATTTCCATTCACACCCTGACCAAGACCGAAAGATATGTCTAAACTGAGGTAAAAAGTACGCTCAAAAGAAATGGCGAGCATTCCACAAACTCAGCCCATTCGGGGAGGCTGTTATGCACCTCAACTCAAGCCGTCACTCCAGCCCAATTTTCAGGCTGTGGGCTTGTCCATGAGCGCGCGCTCAGGGCGAGGTTGGTTGTTGGGTCTCGTCGCTTGGTGCGCTGGGATCGCTTTGCAGCTGCAGCAAGAGACGCTTTGGGCCTTGTCTGCTTATGCCGCCCTGGCGTTTTTGGCGTGTGGTGCGGGCTGGTGGATCCACCGCCAAAAACCGACCTTTGCGCTCAGAACTCTCGCTGTATGGGGCGTGTTGGTCAGTCTCTCGTTTGCTGTGACGGGTCTGCACGCACTGTCACGGTCGCTGGCCATCGCCCCCGCATTGGAGGGCCACGACTTGGATGTGGTGGGCGTGGTGCAAGCCATGCCCCAGCGGCAAGACGTGGGATGGCGTTTTCGTTTTCGCATCGAGCAAGCCTGGCAGGTTGACAAATCAGGTCAAAGCCGAGCGGTCGACTTGGACGCCGATCTGCCCTCGCAGGTGTATTTGGGATGGTACGGGCAAGACGGCACAAACGACAGTGGGTGGAACACCTCGGCCTTGCCCGAACCCGTGAAGGCGGGCGAGCGTTGGCGTTTGCGTGTACGCCTGAAAGCGCCGCATGGTCATTTGAATCCACGGGGTTTTGATTACGAATTGTGGCTCTGGGAACAAGGCATCCGCGCGACAGGCTATGTACGAACCAGCGCCAAAGACCCACCGCCTCTGAGGTTGGCCAGCACTTGGGCGCACCCCATCGAGGCTTGGCGGCAGTTGGTGCGCGACCGTTTGCTCGCGCATCTGTCCCCAGCGGGCAGCGATGCCGATGCCGCCAAGCGGGCGGGCGTTTTGGCGGCGCTCGTTACGGGCGATCAAGCAGCGATTGACCGCAGTGATTGGGACGTCTTCAGGGCAACGGGGGTGTCGCATTTGATGAGCATTTCGGGTTTGCATGTGACCTTGTTCGCCTGGTTGGCGTCGGGCTGTGTGGCTTGGGCCTGGCGGCGCTCGGCCTTAATGGGGTTTCAAGGGGCATTGCGTTGGCCTGCGCCCCATGTGGGCGCTTTGTCAGGTTTGGTTTTGGCGAGCTTTTATGCCTTGTTCAGTGGCTGGGGCGTGCCCGCGCAGCGCACCTTGCTCATGCTGTGCGTGGTGGTTTTGCTGCGCTTGTCGGCCCGCCAGTGGCACGGCTCGCTGGTCTGGCTGACGGCTTGCGCGGTGGTGCTCACTTGGGACCCTTGGGCCTTGTTGCAACCGGGTTTTTGGTTGAGTTTTGTGGCCGTGGGGGTGTTGATGGCTTCTTCCTTTGTGGAGCCGGTGCAACGGTCCGATGCCTTGCCTTCGGGGCTCTGGCAACGTTGGCTTGCCTCCAAACTGCCTGATTGGGGTGTTTTTGCCTTGGGGCGAGCTGCTGCTTTGGTGCGTGAGCAGGCGGTTGTCACTTTGGCCTTGGCCCCACTCACGCTCTTGTTTTTCGGTCAGGTGTCGGTGGTGGGTTTGTTGGCCAATCTGTTGGCCATTCCCTTGGTGACCTTGCTCGTGACCCCTTTGGCGTTGCTGGGTGTCTTGTGGTCTGATGCATGGCAACTGGCTTCGTGGGCGCTGCAGCCCATGACAGCGGTGTTGGGTTGGATGTCGACTTGGCCTTTGGCCAGCGTGTCCACGGCCATGCCGCCTTGGGGGGGGGCTGTGTTGGCGCTGGCAGGTGCCTTGGTTTGTGTGATGCGCTGGCCGAGTTCTTGGAAATGGATGGCCTTGCCGCTGCTGTGGCCCGTGTTGTTTTGGACCCACCCACGCCCTGCACCGGGCACGTTTGAGCTGTTGGCGGCTGACGTGGGGCAAGGCAACGCGGTGCTTGTGCGCACCGCGACGCACAGCCTGCTTTATGACGCGGGGCCGCGCCATTCCGCCGAGAGCGATGCGGGGCACCGTGTGCTGGTGCCCCTGCTGGCGCAAATGGGCGAACGCATCGACACCTTGATGCTCAGCCACCGGGACAGCGACCACACCGGTGGCGCAGCGGCTGTTTTGGCCATGCAGCCGCAGGCGGCGCTGTGGTCATCGATGGAAGATGCGCACCCCTTGCACGCCTTGCGCCCGGCTTGGACGCGCTGTGAAGCAGGGCAGGCTTGGGTGTGGGATGGTGTGCGCTTTGAGGTGCTGCACCCGCCTGCGCCCAATGTGTTGCTCAAAACGCCCAAGCCCAACGAAGTCAGTTGCGTGCTGCGCATCGAGGCTGCAGAACCCAGCGTGCAAGGCACCCCACAAAGCACCTCAAAGGGCACCGCCTTGCTGACAGGCGACATCGAGGCTCCACAAGAGCTGGCGCTGGTCCAGGCAGGGCTTCGCCCAGTCGATGTTCTGCTGGTGCCGCACCACGGCAGCAAAACATCCTCATCACTGGTGTTTTTGGAAACGCTCAGGCCCCGCTTGGCGCTGTTGCAGGCCGGTTACCGCAACCGATACGGGCACCCAGCCCCTTCAGTGAAGGCACGTTACCAAGCAATTGGCATTGACGTGGTGGAGAGCACCCGTTGCGGCGCCGTCACCTGGCGCAGCGACGCGCCAGATCAGGTCAAGTGTGAGCGGAAAGTGCGTCAACGTTACTGGCACCACCTCGTACCACCTTGAAACCCAATCAGGGCCTGGGGTGGGTTTGCATCAGGGCTAACAGACTCAATGTCGCCGGGGCTTCGGGGTAAAGCCACTGGTCATTCAAGCACCCAGCGTCAGCACCACAGGCGTGTGGTCGCTGGGCCGTTCGTTTTTGCGGGGGGCTCGGTCGATCACGCAGGCGCTGGCGCGGGCTTTGAGCGCTGGCGAAATCAAAATGTGGTCAATGCGCAGGCCCCGGTTGCGGCGGAAGGCGAACTCGCGGTAATCCCACCAGCTGTAGCTTTTCTCGGGCTGCTCAAACAAACGGAAGCTGTCGGCCAACCCCAGATCGGTCAGGGCTTGCAATTTTTCACGCTCGGCCACGGTGCAGTGGATGGTGTCTTTCAGGCCCACTGGGTCCCACATGTCGAGCTCGTCAAAGGTGATGTTGAAGTCTCCTGTCAGCACCAGGTTGGGGTGCTTTTGCATCTCGCTTTGCACCCAATCACGCAAGGCGTCCAGCCAGCGCATTTTGTAGACAAACTTGTCGCTGTCGGGCGCTTGGCCGTTCGGGAAATACGCGCCGATCACGCGAATCGTGCCACCCGCGCCATCGGGGTAGGTGGCGGCGATCACGCGCGACATGTCGTCTTCAAAACCGGGAATGTTTTTCACCACATCCGCGCCTTCGGCTTTGGAGATCAGCGCCACGCCGTTGTAGGTTTTTTGGCCAAACCACTGGGCTTGGAAACCCGAATCCGTGAAAGCCGCCGCAGGAAATTTGTCGTCGGTCATCTTGAGCTCTTGCAGGGCCAACACCTCGGTCGGGTTGGCGGCCAGCCAGTCGAGCACCTGGGGCAGGCGCACGGACAAAGAGTTCACATTCCAGGTGGCGATTTTCATCAGGCGTCCATCGAAAAAATCAAATGTGGAAAGCGGCCAAGCCACCCACCACGACACCAATGGCGCCTGCACCGTACATGACGTATTCCAGCCATTTTTTCCGGGTCAGCAAAGCAATGGCGGCCATGGCAATCGACACTTGCAGCACCGTGGTGGCCTGCGCCCAGCGGTGGTGTTGGTGCATTTGCTCGTCGGATTGCTCGTCCCAGCGTTTGGACTCGGCTTCCAACTTTTCAGCGGCCGCTTTGATCTCTGATTTTTCACCCTTGTAGCGTTTGATTTCTTCTTGATAAAACTCTTTTTTACCCGGTGCCAACTCGAGAGCCAGCTCGCTCAGGTTTTGCTTGCTGCTTTTGGCCTGGTAGTAATTCCATTGGTTGGAGGCTTCGGTTTTTTTGATGGCCGCGTTGTTTTTGTACAGACCCGCATTGGCCTGTGTGGCACCGCCCATGTAGCCGAACAGTGCGCCCACCGTGGCAATGATGGCGGTGAACATCGCGATCGAGCTGGTGTGGCTGTCGCTGCCATGGCCGCCATGCGCAGCGTGCTCTAACTCGTGATCGTGTGGGCCGTGAACGTGAAAACCTTGTCCTGACATGGCTGTCTCCTTAAATGGTGTGTTGGTAAGTGACGAAACTGAAGGGCAGGCCGCTGGCTGCTAAGTGCGATTCGCGCTGAATTTCTTGCCAGCGTTCACCCAGCTCGGGTGCAAAAGCGTCGCCGTCAAAGTCGGCGTCGATCTCGGTGACGACCGCCGTGCTGGCCATCGGCTCGGCTTGGCGGTAAATCTCCGCGCCACCGATGATCCAAGCATCGGGCACATCACCGCACAGCTGCATGGCCTCTTCGATGGAGGCCGCACGCAATGCGCCATCTGCGTTCCAGTCGGCCTGACGGGTGATGACGATGTTGGTGCGACCGGGCAGGGGCCTGAAGCGGGCTGGGAGCGAATCCCAAGTTTTGCGGCCCATGATGACCGGCTGGCCCAGCGTGACACGCTTGAAGTGCGCCAAGTCTTCGGGCAGGTGCCAAGGCATCTGCATGTCTTTGCCAATCGTGCCGTTGCGGGCGCGGGCATAAATCAGGTGCAACTTCATGCGAGCGAACCTCAGACAGCGACAGGCGCTTTGATGGCCGGGTGGCATTCGTAGCCCACGACCTCGAAGTCTTCAAATTCGTAATCGAAGATCGACGCGGGCTTGCGTTTGATGTTGAGCGTGGGGTAGGCCATGGGCGCGCGGCTCAGTTGCAGTTCCACTTGTTCGTGGTGGTTGCTGTAAATGTGGCAGTCACCACCCGTCCAGATGAAGTCACCCACGTCCATGTCGCACTGCTGCGCCACCATGTGGGTGAGCAAGGCATAGCTGGCAATATTGAAGGGAACGCCCAAAAAGATGTCGGCGCTGCGCTGGTACAGCTGGCAGCTGAGTTTGGCTTTCTCGCCGGGGTTTTGCGGTGGGGCCACATAGAACTGAAAGAAAGCATGGCAAGGCATCAGCGCCATCTGGTCCAGTTCGGCCACGTTCCAGGCGCTCACAATGATGCGGCGCGAGTCGGGGTTGTTTTTGAGGGTGTCCATGACCTGCTGGATCTGGTCAATGTTGCCGCCACCAGGTGTTGGCCAGCTGCGCCATTGCACACCATAAACGGGGCCGAGCGAGCCGTCTTCGCGTGCCCATTCGTCCCAAATCGTGCAACCGCGTTCTTGCAGCCATTTCACATTGCTGTCGCCTCGCAAAAACCACAGCAGCTCCACAATGATGGCCCGCAAAAACACCTTTTTGGTGGTCACCAGCGGGAAGCCCTCGTGCAGGTCAAACCGCATCTGGTGGCCAAACACGCTGCGCGTGCCGGTGCCGGTGCGGTCCCCCTTTTGCACACCCGTTGTGTAAACGTGGCGCATGAAGTCTTCGTACTGGCTGCGTACAGGGCGGAGAAGGGGCTGGGCAGGGGAGTTCATAACGTTGAGTTTAAGTCAATAGGACGTTGTATCCTTGGGGCCGAATTTCTTGTTTGGCTGAAAGGTGAAAGATGTTTCGAAAGCACTGGATGAGACGTTGGGGGCTGACAGCCACTTGCTTGTTTGCATTTGCTTCTCAGGCCGCTGATGCACCCGTGGCCGTGGTCAATGGCGTGTCGATCTCGTCCCGCTTGATGGACCGCAATGTCCAGGCCAACGTCGCCCAGGGCCAAAAAGACACGCACGAGTTGCGTGCCGCGCTCAAGCAAGAGCTGGTGGCGCGTGAGCTGATGGCGCAAGAGGCGCAAAAACGTGGCCTCGACAAAATACCTGCCACGCAAGATGCGTTGGCGGTGATGCGCCAAAACCTGCTGATCGAGTTGGTGCTGAACGACGAGTTCACCAAAAACCCGATTGCCGAAGCCGAGCTCAAAGCCGAGTACGAGCGCCAGGTCAAAGCTTTGAAGTCCGCTGGCGATTTGCAGCAGTTCCAGATTTCGACCATTGTGCTGGCCAGCGAAGCCGATGCCCGATCGGTGATGACGGCAGTTCGATCAGGTCAGGCCTTTGATGACTTGGCCAAGTCCCGTTCGATGGACCCGAGCAAAGACAAGGGCGGCGAGTTGGGTTGGTTCTTGCCCGATCAGATTGCCCCGGCCATCTCCAACGTGGTGGTCAACTTGGCGCCAGGCGCGGTGTCGGCCGCCCCGATTCAGGTCGGCCCTTACTGGCATGTGGTCAAGCTGGCGGGCAAGCGCCCTTACCAGGTGCCCGGTTTTGACGAGAGCAAAAACCTGCTGCAAGCCGCCGTGGTCCAGAACCGCCGTGCGGCCTTGCTCAAGAAGTTGAGCGATGCGGCTGTGGTGAAGTGAGTAAGGCGTGCTGGGTGTCTCAGCCCAGCACGCGCCCCGGGTTCATGATGTTCTGCGGGTCAAGGGCTTTTTTCACTGCCCGCATCATGGCCAAGGCCGTGGGGTCTTTGTAAATCGGCAGCTTGTTCACCTTTTGCTCGCCCACGCCGTGTTCGGCGCTGATGGAGCCGCCAAAGCGTTTGACTTGGTCAAACACCCAAGTGTTCACCTTGTCTTCGAACTCGCGCAAGAAGGCTGGGCCATCGGCCCCTGCAGGCGCTTGCACGTTGTAGTGCAGGTTGCCATCGCCCAAGTGGCCAAAGTCGACCATGCGCACGCCGGGCACGTTTTGGGCCAACAGGGCGTCTGTCTCGGCCACAAAGGCCGGGATGCGCGAGACCGGGATGCTGATGTCGTGTTTGATGTTCAGGCCTTCTTGGGCCTGCGCCATCGTGATGCTCTCCCGGATGTGCCACAGGCCTTTGGCCTGCGTGAGGTTCTCGGCGACCACGGCATCGGTTACGCAGCCCAGTTCCAGCGCGGCTTCGAGCAGGGCTTCAAACTGTCCCCGGGCGTGGCTTTCGCTTTCGCTGTCGGAGTTCTCTAACAGGACACACCATGGCGTTTCTTGCCAGAGCGGCACGCGCAGCTGCGGGTAATGTTTGTCCACCAAGCTCAGGGCGAACTGGCCCATGACTTCAAAACCTGTGAGGCCTGGCCCCAGACGCTGGTGTGCCAGCCCCAACAGTTGCACGGCCGCTTCCATGCTTGGCACGGCGGCCCAGGCGGTCAGCTGCGCAGCGGGCTGGGGGTAAAGCTTCATGGTCGCAGCGGTGATGATGCCCAGCGTGCCTTCGCTGCCGATCATCAAATTTCGCAGGTCATAACCCGTGTTGTCTTTGCGCAGGCCGCTCAAGCCGTGCCAGATGTCGCCTTGCGCGGTGACGACTTCCAGGCCTAGGCACAGCTCTCGGGTGTTGCCATAGCGCACCACCTGCGTGCCACCCGCGTTGGTGCCCAGGTTGCCGCCGATGGTGCAGCTGCCTTCGGCGCCCAGGCTCAGGGGGAACAGAAAACCTGCGGCTTCGGCGGCAGCTTGGAGGTTTTGCAGCACGCAACCGGCTTCCACGGTGATGGTGAGGTTGGCCGGGTCGATGGCGCGCACGGTGTTCATTCGGGTCATGCTCAACACAATTTGTGTGCCCGAGCCGTTGGGCACGCCGCCCACCACCAGCCCAGTGTTGCCGCCCTGCGGCACGATGGGAGTATGGTGTGCAGCGCAGGCTTTGACCACGGCAGCCACTTGCGCTGTGTCACCCGGACGCACCACGGCCAAGGCCCGGCCAGTGACCCGTTTGCGCCAGTCTTGCTCCCAGGGGCTGAGGTCGGTGGCCGGGTCTTCGTGGGTGAGCACGTTGGCAGGGCCACAAATTTGGCGCAATTGTTCTAACATGATCTGGGTCATGGTGTTCAGTCCCGGGGAACGGGCACAAAGTTGCCGGTGGCTTTGGCGGCTTTGAAGCGGATGCGCACATGCAGGGCGCAGGCCACAAACAAGGTGATGCACAAGAGGGTCTGAATGCCAGCCAGCGCGTTGGAAGGCCAAGCATCGCCCCAAGCCCGAACCACACCTTCAATGAAGTAAAGCCAAACCAGCATGCTGACCCAGCGGTAGGTGTACATGCGGTTTTTCAGCAAGCCCGCCAAAGGAATGCACAAAGGCAAGACCTTGATGGCCCACCAAGAGCCTCCTGGTCGCAAGGGGGCCAGCCAAAGCTCCCATGCCAAGCCTAAAAGTATCAAGCCCAGCAGGCTGACGACAGCCATCCAGCGGGTGAAATCGACGCCTGCGGGGGCGTTTTCTGTGAGAGTGTTCATTGCGGTGGCATCATACCGGGCATGCCATCTTCCTTCTCCCAGTCCTCATTGAAAGCCCATGCCACCCTTTGGTGGCAAGAGTTGTTGGTTTTTCCTTGGCGTCAAATGGCCGGGGTGTTGGCCAATCGCTTTCGCGATGCCCGTTTGGGTGTCAGCGCCAGCTCGCTGACCTTCACCACGGTGCTGGCCTTGGTGCCCCTGTTTGCGGTGGGTTTGGCTGTGTTTGCGGCATTTCCCTTGTTTGGCCAGTTTCAGGACAACATTCAGCGCTGGCTGATTGAAAGCTTGGTGCCTGAGAGCATTTCCCGCCAAGTGCTCAGCTACCTGACACAGTTTTCGCGCAAGGCCAGCCGTTTGGGTTCGGTGGGTTTGGTGGCCTTGTTGATGTCGGCCGTGTTTTTGATGGTCACGATCGAGCGCACTTTGGGGCAAATTTGGGGCCTCCAACGCGAGCGGCCTTTGGCCCAAAGGGTCTTGTTGTATTGGTGTGCCATCACGCTGGGGCCTTTGTTTTTGGGCGCCAGCCTGGCCATCACGTCTTATGTGGTCACCGCGTCGCGTGATGTGGTGGATGTTTTGCCCGGCTCGGTCCGATGGTTGCTCGACAGTTTTGAGTTTGTGCTGCTCACAGCCTGTGTCAGTGGTTTGTATTTCTACGTGCCTTACACCCGCGTGCGCTGGCGGCATGCCATCACCGCAGGTTTTTTGGTGGCGGGCTCGCTGGAGTTGGCTAAAAAAGGCATGGCGGTTTACTTGCTCCAAGTGCCGACCTATTCCTTGATTTACGGCGCATTCGCGGCGCTGCCCATTTTGTTGGTCTGGATTTACGTGACCTGGCTTTTGGTGCTGCTGGGCGCCGTGGTGGCGGCCAGTTTGCCTGAATTGGGGCGATCAACTTGGCGCAAGCCGGACGGTGCGGGCTGGTCTTTCAGGCTCGCGTTGGAGGTGCTGGCCGAGTTGAACACGGCCAAGGCATCAGAGCGTCGGGGATTGAGCACCGACGATTTGGCCATGCGTTTGCGGGTGGAGTTGAGCGAGCTGCGTCAGGTGCTGGAGGTTTTGCGAAGCCTCGATTGGGTGGGTCGGCTGACTGAGCAAAACGATCAGGGTCAAGCCCGTCAGGTCTTGCTGGTGGACCCCGCACTGGCCACGGTGGCCCCGTTGGCCGAACGCTTGCTGGTGTTGCGGGGGGCTGAGGCCGACCCGATTTGGCAGCAAACGGGTCTGGATAAGATCCGATTGGAGCAGCTGCTGCCGAAGTGAGCGCTTAAAAGCTCACCCGACCGCGCCACATGTCGCGGTACATCACCCAGTCGCCCATGAAACTGTAGAGCGGGCGTTTGAAGCTGGCGGGCTTGTTCTTCTCGAACACAAAATGCCCGACCCAGGCGCAGCCATAGCCGCACAACAAACCATACAAAAAGTATTGGGGTTTGCCGGTGATGGCGAGCATGGTCAGGCACACCAGGCTCAATGTGCTGCCCAAAAAGTGCAGGCGGCGGCAGGTCTTGTTGTTGTGTTCGCTCAGGTAGAAGGGGTAGAACTCGGCAAAGCTGGTGTGCTGAGGCGCTTGTGTTTCGGTGGTGTCCATGGCTTGTCTCCTGGTGCTTATTGGATTGAAAACGGCGCGTGCAAAAAGCCGCGAAACCGCGCTCGGCCCCCGCGCACTGGCGTTTGGGTGAGTTGGTAATTTGGAAAGCGCTGCAAAAACCGCCCGATGGCGATGCGGCCCTCCAAACGCGCCAAACTCAAACCCGCACACTGGTGCACGCCAAAGCCAAAAGCCAGGTGCTTGTTGCCGGTGCGGCGCAGGTTCAGTTGCTCGGGCTTGTCATACACGGCAGGGTCGCGGTTGGCTGCACCAATACACAGTGTGACCAAGGCGCCTGCGGGTAAGTCCATGCCGTTGACTTGGGTGGCTTGCAGGGCGCGGCGGTTGCTCAGCTGGTTGGACGATTCGAATCGCAAGAACTCGTCGACGGCCAAACCCAGAATCTGTTCACGCTCTTCTTCAGTGCCCGCCTGCGTCAAGTCGGCCTGGAGCTGTTTGCGCTGCTCGGGCCATTCTTGCAGGCTGATCAGCGCGTTGCCGATCAGGTTGGTGGTGGTTTCGTGTCCGGCGTTGAGCAGGAATACGCAGTTTTGCAGCAGCTCGACTTCGCTCAGGGTGTCGACGCCATCTTTGTCGTCTTTTTCACCCTGAATCAGCCGGGTCAGCACGTCGTGCTCTGGGTCACCAGGGTGCTGGCGGCGCTTCGCCACCAACTCGCGCAGATAGGCCAAAAACTCACTCACGCTGCGGTGGCCCAGTGCTTCTTGCTCTGGGGTGAGGGATGGTTCCAGCGCCCCCAAAATGGCCAGCGACCAGCCGCGCAAGGGCTCGCGCTCGGCGTGCGGCACGCCCAGCAGGTTGCCGATGATTTCGACCGGAATGGCCGAGGCGAAATCTTCGATCAGGTCGCCGCCGCCTTGGGCCTCGATCTTGTCGAGCAGGCTGTCGACCAACTGCACCAGGCCAGGCTCCATGGCCTCGATGGCCCGTCGTGTGAGGGCCCCCATGATCAGGCGGCGCACCCGGGTGTGCAGCGGCGGGTCGTTGAAAACCAGGCTGCTGGTGTGGTGCTCAAACAGCGGGGAGACACCGCTCTGAGTGGCGTAGGGCGGTTGGTTGAAAGGCGCGTGGTTGTATTTGGGGCCGAACTCGACGTGTTTGTCAGAGCTGAAGACCTTGGCGTCGCGGTAAACGGCCACCAAATCGGCGTGACGCGTGAAGAAATACGAGCCATCGGGCATGCGCTTGAAGGGCTCGGCTGCACGCAGTGCGGCATAGACCGGGTAAGGGTTGTCCAGAAAGTCGCGCGGCAAGGCCCGCAGGTCGAGTGTCCGAGCGATCTCTTGCGCCCTGTCGACCGACAGGGGTGGGGTGATGTGGTCAGTCAATGCATTCATGTTGTAGGAGCGAGCCCCTGCTCGCGAATGTTCGTCACGCTAATGGTTTCAAAAAATCCTTGAGCGCCTGCAACACGCCCTCGGGCGCTTCGGTCATGAGCGAATGACCTGCGGGCAGCTTCACCACCTTGGACTTTTGGCACAGGTCAATCAGGCTTTGTGCCGCTTTAGGCGGCGTCATCTGGTCGGCATTGCCAAGAACAAACAGGGTGGGGCAGGTGACCTTGGGCATCGCAGCCTCGGCACCGCTGTAGCTGTCGCAGGCCTTGAAGCCGGTGTGGAACACATTGACTTGTGTGTTGCTGGCCAGCACCCGGCGCATCAGCGCCTTGCTGCCGCCATACAGCCAAGTGCCGGGTCCCAGGGCAGAAGGGGGTGGGGCGAGTGTGGAATGCGAAAAGCTGTTGACCATGTCGATGGCCTTGAACGGGGCGCTGACCGACAAATCGAGCAAAGCGGGCGACACAGCCATGGGGTAGGCGGTGCCCACCATCACCAGTTGGCTCACGCGCCCCGGGTGAGCGGCGGCTTCACGGGCGGTGGCTTCAAGGGCGATGAGCGAGCCAAAGCTGTGGCCGATCAGTGCGGCTTTTTCGATCTTCAGCGCATTGAGCAAGGCGATGACGGTGTCAGCGGCCTGCTCGACGCTTTGCGGCGGTGTGCCCTCGCTTTTGCAGTGCCCCGGCAGGTCAATGGCCAGCACGTTCCAGCCGTGGTGCGCCATGTAGCGGGTTTGCAAAATCCAGACGCTGTGGTCGTTGAGCACACCGTGGATGAACACGGCGGTGGGCTGCGCGGGGTTGAACTCTTTACCCCCGGTGTAGGCGTAGAGCTCGTGGCCTTGAACAGAAATTTTCATGGTCAAGCCCCTGCTTTCTCGGCGGCTTTGAGCGCCTTTTTCAGGTCGTCGATCAAATCGGCTGGGTCTTCCAAGCCAATTGACAAACGGATGGTGCCGGGGCCGATGCCGCCTGCAGCCAGCGCTTCGTCCGTCATGCGGAAATGCGTGGTGCTGGCCGGGTGGATCACCAGGCTGCGGCAGTCGCCCACATTGGCCAGGTGGCTGAAGACCTTGAGGGTTTCGATGAACTTTTGACCTTGGGCGCGAGTGCCCTTGATGTCGAAGCTGAACACCGAGCCTGCGCCGCGGGGCAAAAGCTTTTGCGCCAAGGCGTGGGAAGGGTGGCTTTCGAGCATGGGGTGGCCTACGCGGCTGACCAGCGGGTGTGCGGCCAGAAACTCGACCACTTTGGCAGTGTTTTCCATATGGCGCGCCATGCGCAGCGGCAGGGTTTCGATGCCTTGCAAAATCAGCCAAGCGGTGTGCGGGCTCATGCATGCGCCAAAGTCGCGCAGCCCCTCGCGCCGGGCCCGAAGCAAGAAGGCCCCCACGGTGCTTTCTTCGCTGAACACCATGTTGTGAAAGCCTTCGTAGGCCTGGGTCAGCTCGGCAAATTTGCCCGATTTGTCCCAGTCAAAACTGCCGCCATCGACCACCACACCGCCCACCACTGTGCCGTGGCCCGACAAAAACTTGGTGGCCGAGTGGTAGACCAGATCGGCCCCGTGGTCAAAAGTCTTGATGAGCCAGGGTGAGGTGAGGGTGGAGTCCACCAGCAGCGGCACACCCGCTTCGTGCGCGATGGCGCTCACGGCCTCGATGTCCAGCACGTCCATGCCGGGGTTGCCCACCGTTTCGCCAAAAAAGAGCTTGGTGTCGGGCTGCACGGCGGCGCGCCATGCGTCGAGGTCGCCGGGTTTGACGAAGGTGGTGCGGATGCCAAAGCGGCTCAGGGTGTAGTGCAGCAGGTTGTGTGAGCCGCCGTACAAAGCCGACGAGGCCACGATGTGCGAGCCCGCGCCCATGAGGGTGGCGATGGCCAGGTGCAAGGCAGCCTGTCCGCTGGATGTGGTGATGGCGCCAATGCCGCCCTCCAAAGCCGAAATGCGCTGCTCGAGCACCGCGTTGGTCGGGTTGCTGATGCGGCTGTAGACATGGCCTGGGCGCTCTAAATTGAAGAGGGCGGCGGCTTGGTCCGATGACTCGAAAACAAAGGAGGTGGTCAGGTGAATGGGCGTGGCCCGTGCGCCCGTGCTGGGGTCGGGGGCGGCCCCCGCGTGCAGGGCCAAAGTGTCAAAACCGGGATCGCTATATCCAGCCATGGGGGTCTCCGAAAAAGAAAGCTTGGGTGTTGCCTGAGCGCTGTTTTGAGCGTTCATTGTGGGCTATATTGGCAGTCAACCTAATCGAGATCGACCCTCAGGAGACACACCATGAAAGTCAGCGACATCCTCCGCGTCAAAGGCGGTACTTTGTTCACGGTCCAGACTGACGAACCCTTGGCGCTTGCCATGACCGACATGGCCGAAAAAGACCTGGGGTCTTTGGTCGTCATGGCCAAAGGCACCCTGGCGGGCATGCTGACGTTTCGAGAGGTGATTCTTCAAATTGTCAAAAACGGCGGTCAGGCCGGGGCCTCTTTGGTGAGCGATGCCATGGATGCCCAACCCTTGACTTGCACAGGCGAGACCGACATCGATGACGTGCGCCGCATGATGCTGGAGCACCATGCCCGCTACATGCCGGTCATGGAGGGCAACATGCTGATGGGCGTGATCAGCTTTTACGACGTGGCCAAAGCCGTGGTGGATGGCCAGAACTTCGAAAACAAGCTGCTCAAGGCCTACATCCGCGATTGGCCCGATGGCTCAGCGCCAGTGTCGGAAGATGTCAAGCTCTGACAGATCGCCCCGCCGCTCTGGGATAATCCACCCCCATGAGCGGCAATACCTTTGGAAATCTCTTTTCGGTCACCAATTTTGGTGAATCCCACGGCCCGGCCATTGGCTGCGTGATCGACGGCTGCCCCCCGGGCATGCCCCTGAGTGAGGCCGACATCCAGCCCGATCTGGACCGTCGCCGCCCCGGCACCAGCAAATTCGTCACCCAGCGCAACGAGCCCGATGCGGTGCAAATCCTCTCCGGCGTGTACCAAGGCCTGACGACCGGCACCCCGATTTGCCTGCTGATCAACAACACCGACCAGCGCAGCAAGGACTACGGCGACATCCTGCAGACCTTCCGCCCCGGTCATGCCGACTACACCTATTGGCGCAAATACGGCCTGCGCGACCCGCGCGGCGGTGGCCGTTCGTCGGCTCGCCTGACAGCCCCCATGGTGGCGGCCGGTGCGGTGGCCAAGAAGTGGCTCAAAGAGCAATTTGGCACCACCTTTGTCGGCTGCATGATCCAGATCGGCGATGTGCCGATTGGCTTTGAGAGCTGGGACCATGTGCCGAACAACCCGTTTTTTGCCCCAGTCGCCGATGTGTCGGCGCTCGAGGACTACATGAACGCACTGCGCAAGTCGGGCGATTCGTGCGGTGCCCGCCTTCGGGTGGTGGCGCGTGGCGTGCCTGTGGGCTTGGGTCAACCGCTGTTTGACAAGATCGATGCCGACATCGCGTACGCCATGATGGGCATCAATGCCGTCAAGGGCGTGGAGATCGGCGCGGGTTTTGGCTGCGTCACGCAAAAGGGCAGCACAGCGGGCGATACCCTCACAGTCGAGGGCTTTGTGGGCAACAACGCGGGTGGCGTGCTGGGCGGCATCAGCACCGGGCAAGACATCGAGGTGTCGATTGCCGTCAAACCCACCAGCTCGATCTTGATTGCCCGTGAATCGATTGACTCTGAGGGCAAGCCCACCGAAGTCATCACCAAAGGCCGCCACGATCCGTGTGTGGGCATCCGTGCCACGCCCATTGCCGAGGCCATGCTGGCCTTGGTGGTCATGGAGCACGCCTTGCAGCACCGCGCCCAATGCGGCGACGTCGAGCACGACCTGGCCCCGATTCCAGCGGCCAAGCCTTAAGGCATGGCGGATCGCCGGCAGCTCTTGCCGTTTGCCGCGTTGTCGGCCAGTTACTTCGCACACATCGGGTTTTTTAACCCCTATTTGCCGCTGTGGTTGCAAGACATGGGCCTGAGCTTGCTCACCATTAGCGTGCTGACGGCCGTTCAGGCGACCACCCGCCTGTTTGCCCCTTACGCTTGGGGCGCCCTCAGCGACCGAACGGGCGAGCGGGTCAAATTGCTTCGCATCGGTGCTGGCGTCGCATTTGCTTCGGCGTGTTTGTTGTTTTGGGGCTGGGGCCCTCTGGGCCTGGGCTTGGTCTTGTTGCTCATGTTCACCCACACCAGCGCGATGATGCCCATGAGCGAAGCGGCCATGGCGCACTTGGTGAGTCAGGGCGGGGCTTTTGACACCAAACGTTACGGCCGTGTTCGTCTGTGGGGTTCTTTGGGTTTTTTGATCACGGTGTTCGCGGCAGGCGCTTGGTTCGAGGCCTTTGGCATGCGGCATTTTCCAGGCTGGACGGTGCTGACTTTGGGGGCGGTGTTCCTGAGCGTTTGTTGGATGCCCGACGTCAAAGAGGCCAGTCACCAGTCCCAAACCCATGCGCCCGTCGGTCCGGTGCTGCGGCAAAAACCGGTGCAATGGTTTTTTGCCTCGACTTTCTTCCATGTGTTGTCGCACATCGGCATTTACGTGTTTTTCTCGCTGTATCTGGATTCTTTGGGTTACAGCAAAACCATGATTGGCCTGCTGTGGGCGGTGTCGGTGGCGGTTGAAATTATTTGGTTTTTCAGCCAATCGCGCTGGTTGCCCCGCATGCCCCTGACCGCTTGGTTGGTGCTGTGTTCCTTGGTCATGTTGCTGCGCATGGGACTGACGGCCGCTTGGGCCGATGTGCTGTGGGTTTTGCTCTTGGCGCAAACCCTGCACGCGATCACCTTCGCCACGCACCACACGGTGTGCATTGCCTTGATCTCGCACCATTTTCCGGGCCGTTTGCGAGGGCGGGGCCAGGCGCTTTACACCGTCATTGCCTACGGTTTTCCGGGTGTCATTGGCGCCTTGCTGGGCGGATTGATCAGCGAGCATTGGGGTTTGCAAAGCGTGTTTGTGGCCAGTGTTTTGACCAGCGGGGTGGCCACGGTCACGGCCTACAGGGTTTGGCGTTTGCAGCACCCACGGCAGGTGTTACCATGAAACACCCCTTGCGAACGACGGCCGTGTTGCCCCACTTCTTACCGGCCGATTTGGCTGCTGAACTGTCAGGGGCTGAGCGCTGTGTCACGCATTTTGAAGGTGCCAACACGGTTTGGCACACCTGGGGCGATGCGCAAAGGCCCTGTGTGGTCTTGTTGCACGGTGGCAGCGGCAGCTGGACGCATTGGGTGCGCAACATTGCCACTTTGCGCCATGCCGGCTGGCGCGTGCTGGTGCCCGATTTGCCAGGCTTTGGCGACTCGGATTTGCCAGCGGGCTGCATGGACACCGACGACATGCCGCCGCATTTACAAGCTGGCTTGGTACAACTGCAGCCCGTGGGCCCCGTGAGCATGGTGGGTTTTTCTTTCGGTGGGATGACGGCTGCGCTCTGGCTGGCCGCCCACCCGCAGGCAGCACAGCACTTGGTGCTGGTGGGCGCACCGGGCATGGGCTTGGCGGTGAAAGACCGCATTCCGCTCAAGGGCTGGCGGCATTTGCCCAGCCCACAGGCCCAAGAACAAGTGCACCGCCACAACCTGATGGCCTTGATGCTGGAGCGGCCAGAGCGCTTGGACGGTTTGGCGCTGGCGCTGCACACCGCCAATGTGACGCGTGACCGGGTGACCCGCAGGCGCTTGTCATCGACCGACATCGTGGCCCGCACCTTGCCCCATTTGCAAGCCCGTGTCAGCGCCATTTATGGTGAGCATGACGCCTTGTACCGTGGCCGACTGCCCGAGTTGCAAGCGGCCATGCAGAGCTTGCCTGCGCATGCAGGAACATGGCACACCGTGCCGGGCGCGGGTCATTGGGTGCCGTACGAAGCGGCAGAAAACTTCAATGCGGCGTTGTCAGCCCTGTTGAAAAGCTCCGCAACTTGAAGGCTTGCCCAATGGCCGCAGTGGCCAGCGGTGGTTTACAAATCCAGTCGGGGTCGCAACTGGCGTAAAGAGACAAAACGCCAACGCCCTAGCACCATGGTGAGAACTGCAGCGAAAAGACCGATGCCTGTCACTTGCAACCAAGGGACCAACCAAGTGCTTTCAAATGCGCCAAACAAGCTGGCTTTGAGGCCATGGGCCAACCAAGTGATGGGCAGCCACGGGCTCAGGGTGGCAAAGAAGCTGCCACTCAACTCGACGGGCATCACGCCGCCTGAAGACGTCATTTGCAGTGCCAGCAACACCATGGCCAAGGCTTTTCCTGCATCACCCATGAAGCAGGTCATGGCGCTGATCAAACACAAAAAAGCCAAGCCAGCGCTCACGATGGTGAGCGCCAACGCCCAGGGATGGACCACCTGCACCCTCAGCACCACCATGACGGTGAACAACAGCGCGAGACTTTGAACCAACACCAAGGTGCCGGGCATCAGCAATTTGCCCAGCCACTGCGCTGCCGGGTGAAATGGTTGGGCATGTCGCGGCAGAACCCGAAGATTGACAAAGAACACCGCAATACCCGCGCCCAACCAGAGGGCTGCAGGGATCACGTTGGCGATGAAACCGATGCCATTGTTTTGAACGGCCGCTTCCATTTCAAGCCGAGGGCGCACCGAGTCGGCCAAGCCCTCTGGACTGCCATCAGGGGCACCCTTCATGTCTGGAATGGCTTTTTCCACCAGCGCCAAGCCCATTTCCAGATGTTGGCTGGCTGCGCTGATCTTGTCGTTGCCTTTGGCCAGGGCGTCGGTGCCTTTGGCCAAGTCGGAGGCCCCAGTGTCCAGCGCTTCAAGCTGAACATCTTCGGGTAATTGCGTGGTGGCCGATCTCAGCGCCGAATTCATGCTGCGAACGCCTGCGGTCAGGGCATGGACCCCTGTGCGCAGGCTGTGGGCACCTTCGTCGAGTTTTTGGCTGCTGTTTGCAGCGGTTTGCAAGCCTTGGTCGAGTTGCTGCACGCCCTGAGACAGTTCCAAGACGTTTTCTCGAACCGTGCTGCTCACCAACAGGCTGTTGTCCGCCTCTGTTTTGAAGGATGAGACTTGGGTGTTCAGATCGCGACTTCCGCTTTGGAGTCGCTGCAGTCCTTGGCCCAGTTCTGAGACCCCGTTGACCAGTGTGTCAGCGCCGGAATCGAGCCGCCGCAAGTCTGAGTGACGAGGGCGGTTGGTTTCCAACTGGCGCAAACCTGCGCCCAGCTTCTTGGCGTTTTGACCCCATTGCGAGACGTTTTCGCTCAGCTGTTGTGCGCTTGCGTGGATCGTTTTCGCGCCTTGGGCCGCTTTGATCGCTCCTTCACTCAGATCGGAAGCGCCTTGGTGAAGCTCTCTCAAACCTTGATTCAGCCGCGTCACACTTTCTTTGGAGCCCGCAGCATTCAAGAGCACCAATGACCAACGCTGTGCATTGAGGGCTTCATTGATTTTGTGCCCCAGCTCTGACGCAAACTGCTGAGCAATCCGGGCGGTCTCGATGTTGTTGCCTTGCGAAGCAAAAACCACCAATTGACCTGCCCCAGCTTGTTCACCGGGCACAGCATTGGCGCTGAAGTTTTCCGGGATGATCAAGGCAAACGCCAACTTCCCTTGGCGAACATGCTGCCTGGCTTCGTCGGCTGTGGCCAAAACTTGGTAATTGAACTTGCCCGCGGTTTGCAATGTTTGAATGAGGTCTTGCCCCACATTGACAGCGCTTTCACGGTAAACCAGCCCTTGGTCACTGTTGACAATGCCCACATTCAGAGCTTGGCTGTGCGATGCGGGATCCCACAAGCTCGACAAATAAATCACCGAATACAAAGCGGGGATGAGGGCGACAGCCAGCACTGACCATGCAATTTTGGCTTGACCCATCACATAGCCCGCCTCTAAGCGCGCGATGGCGTGAATTTGTAGAAAGAAATGAGGCAGTGCGGGCATTTATGACGATTCGGATCCAAATGGGATGGTCAATCGTTCAAATATACCTGTACGTGCTTCCTCAGATTCTTAAAAGAGACAAAGCTTGCCATGCACTGGGGCCAAAGCCACTGTTGGCCCAGTGCAGGTCAATCAAGCAGCCATGGTGGCCGTTTTGCCCAAGGCGCTGGTGTAAGTGCGGTTGGTGATGGTGTTCACGAAGAACCATTCGCCCTTGGCTTCGGTGGCCGTGAAAGTCATTTTCAGGTAACCGCGCTGTGAGGCATCTGCCCATTTCAAGTCGTCGACCACACCTTCAAAAATGGCTTTGATTTCAGCCGGCTTGAGCGTGACTAAGTACTCCTCCAGGCCTGGCGAGCTGACGGAGCTGGTGCCAAACTCTTCACCCACTTTGGTGCCCGCCAAGGCGGGATTGGTCAGCCCCATCAGGGTCAGGTGGTTGTGCCAAGCGTTGTGCGTGTCACCCGCCAAAACCACCAGGCGCTTTTTCAGCTGCAAAGCGGTCAGCAGCAAGGTTTCGCGTGCCACGGGGTAGCCGTCCCAGGCGTCCAGGTTGTAACCCAGTTTGGGGTTGAGTGTGGTGTTCATGAGTCCCGTTTGAGCAGCCGTGCGGTAAGCCGCAGGGGTGTTTTTGGCCACAATGTAGTCGGTCACCGCTTTGTTGCCTGCGGCTTGTGCGGCGGCGGAGGTGTCGGTGCTGTTCAAAGCGGCCAGCACCGAGACGGGGAACTCCATGCGGGCCATCAGCACCTGTTGGCCCAGCACTTGCCAGGTGGCTGTGCTGCTGGCCATTTGGGTGGTGAGCCAATCCATTTGCTCTTTGCCCATCATTTGGCGCGTGGGCGAAGTGAAGGTGCTGTAAGCCTTGCCTTGGGCTGCGGCGCCCTTGAGTCCGGCTAGGTCCGCAATGTCGATCTGCTCATCGCGGCCAACCAGGCGGGTGTCCAACATGTGCAGGCTGACCAGTTTGCCAAAGTCGAAGCTGCGGTAAATCTTGGCTTTGTCTGCACCTGTACGGATGGGCATCCATTCGTGGTAAGCCTGCAAGGCGGCTGCGCGACGGGCCACCCATGAACCTTCGGTGGCGGGCGTGTGGTTTTCAGCGCCATTTTTGAAGGCGTCGTTGGCGACTTCATGGTCGTCCCAGATTGCGATCATGGGCTTGAGGGCGTGCAGATTTTTGCTGTCCGGGTCGCTCTTGTACTGGGCGTGGCGGGTGCGGTAATCGGCCAGGCTCAACAGTTCATTGACGGGCGCAGAGACACGGCCCAAGGTGGCCGCTGTGGAAGAGGCGTAACCCGTGGAGGCGTATTCGTAGATGTAGTCGCCCAGGTGCAAAGCAAATTCGGCGTCGCTGTTGGCCACTTCCGAGTACACGTTGAAAAAGCCGGCAGGGTAATTGGTGCAGCTCATCACGGCCAATTTCAGGCTGCTGGCGGTGGTGGGCAGGGTGCGGGTGCGGCCCACCGGAGACGTGGCCGTACCGCAGACAAAGCGGTAGAAATAGCTGGTGCCCGCCACCAGGCCAGTGGCATCGGCTTTGGCTGTGAAGCTTGTTTCGGCCTTGGCTTCCACATCGCCTTGCGACACGATTTGTGTGAAGGCGGCATCGCTGGCCACTTGGTAACGCAAAGCCACTGCGCTGTCCGAACCCGGAAACTTGGCGTGGGTCCAAAGGATCACTTGGGTTGCCAAGGGATCTCCGCTGGCCACACCGTAAAGAAATTCAGGTTGAGCGGACGATCCGCCGCAAGCGGAAAGGCTGGCGCCTGCGGTCATGGCTGCAGAGACGCTGGCCACTTTGATCATGAATTCACGGCGGGAAGGGGTGTGCGACATGCGCGGCTCCGGTGGCGTTGAAGAAAAGATTCACTGCGCACTGTGAGGGTGGTCAATGAACCTTTGATGACAGGGCGCAATGTCCGCCAGGCGCTGAACACCTTTGGCAAATGCGGCAAGATACTGACATTGACTTTGTGAGGCTCCCATGACCACCCTTTTGAAAATCGACTTCGTTTCTGACATCGCCTGCCCTTGGTGTGCCGTGGGCTTGGGCGCACTGGAAACCGCTTTGGCCAATTTGGACGGCGAGGTGCAGGCCGATCTGCACTTTCAGCCCTTTGAGCTGAACCCCCACATGGGCCCAGGAGGGCAGGACTTGGGCGAGCATTTGACGCAGAAGTACGGATCGACGCCCGAGCAGCAAGCGCAAATTCGCCAAACCATTTCGGCGCGTGGTGCTGAAGTGGGCTTTGAATTTCACCCTGGTGGTCGCGGCCGGGTCTACAACACCTTCAATGCGCACCGACTTTTGCATTGGGCTGGTGAGCAAGGCGCAGGTGCGCAGCACGCCTTGAAGAAGTCTTTTCTGCAGTCTTACCAAGGTCGCGCCGAATGCATTGACGACGCCCAGGTGCTGCTGGCGGCGGTGACTGACGCTGGGCTGGACGCAGCAGCGGCTGGCGAAGTGCTGGCCAGCGATGCCTTTGCCGCCGAGGTGCGCGAGCGCCAGCAGTTTTATGCACAAGCGGGCATCCGCTCGGTGCCCGCCATCATCATCAATGACAAGCATTTGATTTCGGGCGGTCAACCGGTCGAGGTGTTTGAGCAAGCCCTGCGCCGCATCGCATCCGGTGAAGTGGGTTGAGCCATGAAGCTGCATGATTTGGCCGGGAAAGCGCTGCTGAGCAGGCGAAACGCTATGGCTGGTTTGACAGCGGTCGTGGCCGTGCCAGTGCTGTCGGTTTTGCCTGGCCATGTGCTTGCGCAAATGGCCGGAACTTTGACCGAATTGGCCACGGCTTGGCGTCGTGAGGGCGGTGTGCTGTTGGTGCGCCATGCCTTGACCGAAGCAGGTTTGGGTGATCCACCGGAGTTTGCTTTGGGCCAGTGCCGCACGCAGCGCAACTTGAGCCCAGAGGGGCAACGCGCCTCGCGGGCCATGGGCGAGTGGGCTCGCACCAACGGCTTCAAGCCCGATGCGGTGCGCACAAGCCAATGGTGCCGTTGCCAAGACACGGCGCGTTTGGCGTTTGGGCAATACGAAGACTGGCCACCGCTCAACAGCACCTTTGCAGGGCAAGGCAACCCGTCAGCGCAAATCCAGGCCTTGCGCGAGCGCTTGCTGGCCATGCCCGCCGGACGCACCGAGGTGTGGGTGACCCACCAGGTGATCATGACCGCGTTGACTGGCGCCTATCCCGAGATGGGCGAAGGCTTTTTGGTGGATGCCCAAGGGCGCTTGCGGGCGCGTGGGCGAGTGGCTGCATGAACGCCGCAACCTCCCCGCTCTTGACGGTGTATTTCGATGGCTCGTGCCCCTTGTGCCGCGCCGAGATCGCCATTTACCGCCGTTTGCCGGAGTCGCAGGCCATGGCGTGGGTCGATGTGAGTGCAGGACAAGACTTGGGCGGTCTGACGTGCCAAGCGGCCATGGCCCGCTTCCATGTGCGCGACAGCCAGGGCCGCATGTTCAGTGGTGCTGCGGCGTTTTCGCAGATGTGGCGTTTGTTTGCGGGATGGCGCTGGCTGGGTTGGTTGTCGGCTTGGCCGCCCCTGTCTTGGTGTTTTGAACTTGGTTACCGCTTGTTTTTGAAGGTTCGCCCCCAAATGCAAAAGTGGGTGCGGCGCTGGTCTGAAGGCTAAAGGGTTTGAACATGTTCAATCGCGTGATTTCCAGTGTTTGTCGTTGGGGCTCGCTGTGGGGTGCTGCCGCTCTGATCGCTGGTTTCTCTGGCTTGGCGTTCGCGCAAGTGGGTGAGAAGGTGGCTTTGGGCGATTGGGCCATTGACCGCACCGAAGTCACCATCGGCCAGTTTGAGCGCTATGTGCGCGCCACTGGCACCGTGACCCGCGCTGAAAAAGAGGGCGGTGGTTTTGAATATGTGGGCGGGTGGGTTCGCCGTCCCGGCTGGTCTTGGCGTCAGCCAGATGGCGTTCCGGCCAGTGCTGACTTGCCTGCGGTACACCTGGACTTTGCCGAGGCGCAGTCTTACTGCCGCTGGGCAGGGGGGCGTTTGCCCACAGGCGCTGAATGGCAAAAGGCGGGTTTCACCGAGTTGCGTGACAACCCCCCAGCGCCTTGGGTCAAAGGCAAAACCTATGCCTGGAGCACGGGTGACAGCCCGCAAGGCGCCAACACCAGCGACCCAGACCCATGGGCCCGCGCCGCACCCGCCGGGGCCACGCGCCAGGGCGTGAACGGCTTGTACGACATGGGCGCCAATGTGTGGGAGTGGACCACCGATGAGCAGGGCGGTCAGCGGCGCACCGTGGGTGGGTCGTGGTGGTACGGCGCTTACAACATGAAGGCCGATGTGCAGGCCTTCAAAGCCGCTGACGTTTATGTGGTCTACCTCGGCTTTCGCTGTGCCTATGACCTTCCGTCAAAAGCCAATAACCCGAGCAAGACGCCCTCATGATGCTCTCCCTGCCTGAGGGCTACCGCGCCTTGGTGATCGGTGCGGGCGGTGCCATCGGCAACGCCTTGTTGCAGCAACTGCAAAGCGACCCGCGCTGTGCTGCTGTGAGTGGCGTGTCGCGCCAAAGCACACCGGGGCTGGACCTTCTGGACGAGCCAAGCATCGCCGTCTGTGCACAGGCGCTGGCAGGGCAAGGGCCTTTTCATTTGGTGGTGGATGCCACGGGGGCGCTCACGGTCAACGGCCGTGGCCCCGAAAAACGGCTGGACGAACTGGATGCCAAGCATCTGTTGGCATCCCTGCAGCTCAATGCCGTGGGGCCTGGCCTTTTGCTAAAACACTTTTCACCCTTGTTGGCGTCGGGTGAACGGGTCATCTGGGGCAAGTTGTCGGCGCGTGTGGGGAGCATCGAAGACAACCGCAAAGGCGGTTGGTACGGTTACCGAGCAGCCAAGGCTGCGCTCAACATGTTGTTGCAAACCGCCGCCATCGAAATCGCCCGCCGCAGGCCTTTGTCGGTGGTGGCCGCTTTGCAGCCGGGTACGGTGCAGTCGGCCTTGAGCCAACCCTTTGTGGGCGATGACGCCATGCACCCAGAAGAGGCGGCGCAGCGGTTGCTGGCTGCGCTCGACGCCTTACAACCCACAGGGCGTGCCCAGTTTGTGGACCATCAGGGGCAGCACATCCCTTGGTGACGTGGGCAGTCTGCTATCAGCCCAGCGCTTTGACGATCTTGTGGCGCGGCACGGTGGTTTTGGGGCACTGCCCCTTGGGCAGCTCAAACCACTGGCGCACATCGTTTTCTACACCCACGCCGTGCATGAAGTTGTAAATGGCTTTTTTGAGGCCTTGGCCCAGCAGGTCGTGGTCCACGCCCGGCGGCATGGGGGTGGGGTCCACAAAGCCCACATCGTTTTTGGCAAACGTGCCTTCGGGCAGCGGCAAAAGGGTCACGCCATAGGCCTCGGGGTTTTGGCCCACGGGTGAATGCACGGTGCAGACAAAACGGTGGAAAAAGCCGCTGTGGATGCAGCCGTTTTCAAACAGCTGACGCACGTATTCGAGCGCGTCCACGGTGTCTTGCACGGTCTGCGTCGGAAAGCCGTACATCAAATAGGCGTGCACCAGTACGCCCGCATCGGCAAAGCCTTTGGTGACTTGCGCCACTTGCTCGACCGAGACGCCTTTTTTCATGAGCTGAAGCAAGCGGTCAGACGCGACTTCAAGACCCCCCGACATGGCAATGCAGCCGCTTTGGGCCAGCAAGTCGCACAACTCGGGGGTGAAGGTTTTTTCAAACCGGATGTTGCCCCACCACGAGATTTGTACGCCCCTGCGCAGCAGCTCTTCGGCCAGGGCCTTGAGCGCTTTGGGCGGCGCGGCTTCGTCCACAAAGTGGAAACCCGTCTGGCCAGTTTCGGCCACGATTTGCTCGATGCGGTCCACCAGCGTGCTGGCCTGCGCGGTTTCGTAGCGGCTGATGTAGTCCAAGCTCACGTCGCAAAAGCTGCATTTTTTCCAGTAGCAGCCGTGCGCCACGGTGAGCTTGTTCCATCGCCCGTCGCTCCATAGCCGGTTCATCGGGTTGAGCATGTCCAGCAGCGACAAATACTTGTGCAGCGGCAAACCGTCCCAAGTGGCCGTGCCCACCTCTTCAAACGGGATGTCGGGCTCAGCCAAGTTGATGTACTGCACTTGGCCAGCATCGTTGCGGATGAAAGTGCGCTGCAGGCGCTGCGCGATGCGCTGGCCTTGCAGGTGTTCGATTAGGCTCAGCAGCGGGCGCTCGCCGCCGTCGAGTGTGACGAAATCCACATGGTCGAACACGCGGGCGTCTTTCAGCTCGCGCAGCTCGGTGTTCACAAAACCGCCGCCCAGGCCGATGCGGATGCTGGGGTGCGCCCGTTTGATGCACTGGGCGATGCGAAACGCTGCATAGACCGAACCGGGGAAGGGCACCGAGAGCAAAACCAAGGTTGGTTGGTGCTGTTCGATGGCTTGCAAGGCCAAGCGCTCCAACGTGGTGTCGATCAGGTTTGGGGGCTGGGCCAAAGCTTCGGCCAGTGCGTCAAAGCTGGGCTGGCTGGCGGCCAAGCGCTCGGCGTAGCGCACGAACTCAAAGCCTTCATCCACCGCGTCGCGCAGCACATCGGCCAAATCGTTGAGGTACAGCGTGGCCAGGTGCCGGGCTCGGTCTGTCTGGCCCAGTGCGCCAAAGGCCCAGCCGATCGGGTCGCCTGTGCCGTCGTCCTCATAGGCGTCAAGTGCCGCAAAGCGCGGGCCTTCGGGCAAAAAGCCACGGCCTGCGATGCGGTGGCTGAGCGTGCTGTCGCGGCCCTGCAAAAAGGCGATGACCGGGTCGATGCTAACGGCGTAATCGTGGAAGTGGTCCAGAAAGAAGTTCACTGGGCCTGAGCGCTCTTCGACCGGTAAAGCCAGCCCCACATCGCGCAAATCGGTCAGCCCCTTTTTATTCAGCAAGGCCAGCACCGTGGCGAGCGCCAGGTCTTCTTGCACCGCATCGAAACCCCGCGAACGCAAAAAACCCGTCAGGTAGGCCGTGGACGGGTAGGGCGTGTTGAGCTGCGTCATCGGTGGGATGAGGCTCAGGACTTTGAGTGGCTGGGGACTGGGCATGCTGGGTTGTTTTCGAATCACTGTGGGCGATTATCAACGGGCGCTGCACCTCAGGGCTTTCGGCCGCAGGGGCAGCCTCCCACAAGATACCGTGGTTGTTGGGGGTTAACATCCAGCAGCTCAAAAGTTTCAGCTCTTTTTTCAAATGATCCCATCGCCCGAAGCGCCGTCAAACGCTGCACCTTCCTTGTCTGCCTTGATGGTGCAGGCCGCTGCACAAGCCAAGCTCACCCCGGCCCAGCTACGTTTTAATGAACTCTTGGCCCGCATTGACCGACTGTCGGGCCAGATCCAGCGTCTGGAAAATTGGTCGGATCGGCACCGATACACGCACATTCAGGCGCTGCGCGAATCGGTGCAACAAGCACAGGTGCACCGCAAGAGTCTCTTGCTTTTTGTGCACGAGCGCTTGCAAACAGCCGATTTCACAGACCGTCAGCAACGCATGGCCCGTGGGCTGGTGCGTGGCTTGATCGATCAATTGTCGGCCACC
Source organism: Limnohabitans sp. 15K (assembly GCF_002778285.1). GTDB lineage: Bacteria > Pseudomonadota > Gammaproteobacteria > Burkholderiales > Burkholderiaceae_C > Limnohabitans_A. The sequence continues at coordinate 290,834 of NZ_NESM01000001.1, read as the reverse complement.
GCCGACCCGCAGGTGCAGGTATTGGTTGACGAGTATGTGAGCGAAGAAGACACGCAGGAAGCCGCTGAGGAGCAGGCCGAAGTCGCCCGGCAGCTGCGCGAGCGCATCGAAGAAGCGCTGGGCCAGCCGCTCAACAAGCCCAGCCAATACCAAACGCCTGAAGAGATGATGCAGGCGGGCATGCGCCAGTGGCAACAACAGCAAGAGGCCAACGAGGCCAAAAAGAACGCCAAGCGCACGGCCCGAAAAGCCCAAAAACAAGCGCAAAAGAAAAACGCTGCGGCTGAAAAAGGCGAAGTGCCCGTTGCCCTGATGCGCGAGCTGGACGCCAAGAGCGCCATCCGCACGATCTTTCGGCAACTGGCCAGCGCACTGCACCCGGACCGCGAGCCGGATGAACAAGAGCGTCTGCGCAAAACCTGCTTGATGAGCGAGGTCAACGCCGCTTATGAAAAAAACGACCTGACCACTTTGTTGCGTTTGCAAATGCAGGTGTCGCAGGTCAGCCCCAAAAACACCGCTGGCACGGCACTCATGACCGACGACAAGCTGATCGCCATGTCCTTGCTGCTCAAGGAGCAGGTGGCTGCTTTGGAAGAAGACCTGGACCAGTTGGAAAGCCGCTTGAGCCGTGAGTTGTGTGTGCCAGTTCGTGCAGAAGCCGACGAAGCGGTGATGGCCAAGTCACTGCAGCGCCTTCAGGCCGACCAACGCTACATCACCGACACTTTGGAGGCCGACTTGCGTCGCATTCAGAACGACGCTGAACTCAAGCGCTGGCTGAAAGAGCAGTGGCAGCTGGCTAAAGCCACTTCTGCATGAAGCTGGCTTGGCCCGCAGCTGGGTCCAGGGCATAAGGCTCAAAGCCAAACCCGAGGTAACTCTTCAAGGCCCGTGTGTTGCCCGTCAGCACCTCCAGCGTGAGCTTGCAGCAGCCACGCGCTTGGGCGTGTTGCTCGGCCGCCGCCAGCAAGGCCTGACCGACGCCCGCGCCCCGGTGACCCGGCAGCACAGCGATGTCGTGGATGTTCATCAGTGGCTGCGCTTTGAAGGTGGAATACCCCTCGATGCAGTTGACCAAGCCCACAGGCGCATCGTCCAGCCAAGCGATGAAGCTGGCCGCATCGCTGCGCGCTGCCAAGTCATCACAAAGCCGCGCTTTCACATCCTGCGCCAGCGCTTCGCCCCCGCCCATCGGGTCTTGGGCGTAGGCGTCCAGCAACATCACCAGCGCCGTGCGGTGGATCGGGTTCTGGTAATCAACGGGCAGGATGTGAAGCGACATGATTAGGCGTGGGCAGGGGTCATGAAGGAGCGCACATTGTCCTGCATGCTGTTCATTACATGGCCCGCCAGTTGGTGCGCCGTGATGGCGCTCAGCGTCCAGCCCAAGTGGCCATGGCCTGTGTTGTAGAACACATTGGCTTTCTTGCCTGCCCCCACACGCGGCAGCATGTTGGGCATCATGGGACGCAGGCCCGCCCAAGGCTCCACGCGGCGGGTGTCCACGCCTGGAAAGCATTGGTTGACCCAGTTGACCAAGGGTTTTATGCGGTCGGCGCGGATGTCCAGGTCAATGCCATTGAACTCGGCGGTGCCCGCCACGCGGAAACGGTCAGTCCCCAAACGGCTGGTGACCAGCTTGGTCTCGTCGTCCAGCAGGCTCACCTGCGGGGCGGCGGCTTGGCTGGCGGCGTCGTTCAAGCCCACGGTGATCGAATAGCCCTTGACGGGGTAGATGTTCAAGCGGTCGCCCAGTTGCTCGGCCAGTTTGCGCCCGTGCACGCCAGCGCAAATCACGATGCTGTCAAAGCTGAGGGTCTCGGTCTGGCCTTGGTGCTGCACCTGCACGGTGGCGGTTTGGCCGTTGGATGCGACATTCAACACTTGGTGCTCGGTCAGGATCTTCACGCCCAGGCGTTCGCAAGCCTTGGCCAAGCCGAAGGTGAATTTGTGGATGTCGCCTGTCGAGTCACTTTCGGTGAAATAGCCGCCGTAGTACTGGCCTTGCAGCGTGGGCTCAATGGCCTTCATTTCGTCGGGGGTCACAGCGCGGCGCGGCAGGCCGCCTTGGGCCAACAGTTTGGAGACTTCGCCTGCATGGTCAAACCCTTTTTTGTCGCGGTAGATGTGCAGGATGCCTTCGCGCTTGTGGTCAAAGTCAATGCCTTCTGCTTTGGCCCAGGCAAAGTGGTGCTCGCGTGATTGAATGGCCAACTGCGTGGTGGCAATGGTGTTGTCTTTGTACTTGGGAATGGCGGCGACGAACTCGGCCATCCAGCTGAGTTTGTGCCATGTGGGCGCAGGGTTCATGAGCAAAGGCGCATCGCTCTTGAGCATCCATTTCAGACCCTTGACGATGGTGGAGGGATGGGTCCAGACCTCGGCATTGGAGGCCGACAACTGGCCGCCGTTGGCGTAGGACGTTTCCATGCCGGGGTAGCGGTTTTTCTCGATCAGGGTGACTTGAAGGCCTTGTTGGGCCAGGGCGTAGGCGGATGTGATGCCGGTGATGCCGCCGCCAATGATGACTATGTTTTTTTTCATCGAATTTTCTCTCAGTGAAACGTCTCAAACGGATGGACGAACTGCACACCGGATGTGTGCAGAACGACCCCCTCTGTTTGAAACCTGAGAGATTCACCCTGCAGCCAGAAAGGCTGGGGCTTGCTCCTGCGGTGTGCCGGGGGACGAATCCCGGCAACTCTTCAGAGTGCTTTGTTCACCACGGTCCTTTTGCCTGAGAGTTTCCGGGGTGGTTGCTCCTTCGGCGTTGAGGGCCTTTGGCCCCCAAGCTCTCCCACAGTGAACGTCGGACTGGATCCGACTCGGGGCGACGGTTGCAAAACCGGCGTCACCCTTGTGTTTTAGATTCTACGGCCTGAATTCAAGTCTGGCAGGCCCATGACAAAAAATCAGTCGGTGAGTTTTTTGTAATTGGCCTCGTCGTGCAAGGCGTCCAGGTCAGATAACTTTGTCAATTTGACCTTGAAGAACCAACCGGCCCCCAAAGGGTCCGAGTTGGCCAAAGAGGGATCGGCACGCAAGGCTTCATTGACTTCGAGGATCTCTCCCCCGGCAGGCATGTGCACATCGGCCGCGGCTTTCACCGACTCGACCACGCCAGCCACTTCTTTGGCGGCAAAGCTTTTGCCAATCTCGGGCAGGTCGACAAACACGATGTCGCCCAAGGTGTCTTGGGCATGCACGGTGATGCCCATCACGGCTGTATCGCCATCGCGTTGCAACCAGGTGTGCTCGTCAGAAAAAAGGAAGGACATGGGTGGATTCCGGAAAAACAGGGCTTCAATAAGAGCAAACGCCCCGAAGGGCGTTTGATATTTTCAAATTATAGGCAGAGGCTTATTTGAAGCCCATCACATGCGGCAGCCAGTTGGACAGGGCCGGCACAAAGGTCAGCAGCACCAGCACCACGCCGTGTGCCCACAGGAAGGGTTTGAGCTCTCGGGTGAGGTCGCTCAGCGGCACCTTGGACACGTTGGAGGTGACGAACAGCAAACCGCCAACGGGTGGCGTGATCATGCCCAGCGTGAGGTTGTAGATCACCACCATCGCAAAGTGAATGGGGTCGATGCCCAGCTTGGCGGCCACAGGGGCCAAGATCGGCACCAGCACCATAACGCCAGGCAACGGCTCGATGAAGATGCCAAAAATCAGCAAGAAAACGTTGATCACGATCAGGAAACCCCATGTGCTGAGGTTCATCCCAGAGATCCAATTGGCCACCATTTGCGGCATGCCTTCGATGGTCAGGATCCATGCAAACGAAGCAGAGGTGCCAATGATCAACAGCACCGACGCAGTGAGCAAAGCCGATCGCGAGAGGATGTCGGGCACGGCCTTCCATTCCAGCGTGCGGTAGACATACTTACCGCAGATCAGCGCATAAAACACCGCGACCACCGATGCCTCAGTGGGCGTGAACCAGCCAGCGCGCATGCCGCCCAAAATCAGCACGGGCAGCAAGATGGCGGGTAGTGCCTTCCAGGTGGTCGACAAAATCTCAGGGCCCGAGGGCATTTGCCCATCGCCCTTGTAGTTGCGTTGCTTGGAGACGTAATAGTTCACCACGCACATGGCCCCGGCGATCAACACACCCGGAATCAGCCCAGCAATGAACAGCGCGCCTACCGAGACGTTGTCGTCGGCCAGGGCGTAAATGATCATGATGATCGAGGGCGGGATGATCGGCCCCACGATGGCCGTGGACGCCGTGAGTGCTGCGGCATAAGGTCGGCCGTAGCCCGCCTTGTCCATCATGCGAATCAGCATGGAGCCGGGGCCTGCGGCGTCGGCCAAGGCCGAGCCCGAGATGCCCGAAAAGAAGGTGAGTGACACCACGTTGGTGTAACCGAGGCCGCCACGCTTATGTCCCACAAATTGGCCCGCAAACTTGAGCAGCACTTCGGTGAGCGAGCCGCCACTCATCAACTCGGCGGCCAAAATGAAGAAGGGCACGGCCATGAGCGGGAAGCTGTCTACCCCGGTGAAGGTTTCCTTGAGCAGGGCCAGCATCGGGTAGGCATCCGACAGCACCAAGGCGGTGACTGTTGACAGGCCCAGGGCAAAAGCCACAGGCACACCGATCGCCAAATAAATGCAGGCAGAAATCAAAAGGATCAGGCTGGCGCTCATAGGGATGCACTCGCGGTGGCGTCAAAGTGGGCGTCGCTCGCGAACTCGCGGCGGGCAATGTAGCTGCGCACAATCAGCAGCCAGTGGATCAGGGTCATGCTCATGCCCAGCGGCAAGGCCAGGTAAATCCAGGCGAACGAAATCTGAGTGGCGGGGGTGATTTGGTATTGGGTGCGGTCCATGTACTGCAGGCCAAACCAGATGGCAAAAATACAAAACCCGGTGATCAGCAGTGCAATCAAAAGCCGCAGCAACTGAGCCGCACGGTTGGGCAAAGCATCTTGCAGGTTATCAATGGCGATGTGGCCGCCATAACGCAACACGGGACCGCAGCCGACAAAGGTCAGCCAGATCATCATGTGGCGCGCGACTTCTTCGGCCCATTCGATCGACTGGTCAGTGGTGTAACGCAGCACCACATTGGTGAAGATGATCACCGACATGGCGCCCAAAATCAGAATCAGGGTCCAGCGGTTAAAAGCGAGAAAGTAGTCTTCAAATTTTTTCATGTGCTTCGCTCTGTCAAAAGCCGTGGACCCATCAAAAAGGCCTGTTCAACATGACGTTGAGACAGGCCTGTCCTGCGCAAGTTGAAAATCAGCGGATGTTCTGGATCTTGCGGATGTTATCAGCACCAAACTCTTTGGAGTAGGACGCATACGCTGGTGCCAAAGCATCACGGAAGGCTTGGCCATCCACTTTGCGGACCACCGTCATGCCGTCTTTTTCCAATTGGGCAATGCCAGAGTTCTCGTCGTCGTTGACCTTTTTACGCTGCGCCACTTTGGCTTTTTGCGTGGCTTCGTAAAACACCTTTTTGTCGGCGTCGCTCAGCTTGTTCATCAGGCGAGGCGAGGTGATCAACAGACCCGGCGAGTAAACGTGGCCCGTCAGAGACAGGTGCTTTTGTACTTGAGAGAACTTGGAGGCCAAGATCACAGGGATCGGGTTTTCCTGACCGTCCACAGTGCCTTGTTGCAAAGCGCCAAACACTTCAGGGAAGGCCATGGGCGTGGGCTGGATGCCGAAGGTTTTGTAGCCGTCCATGTGCACCTTGTTTTCCATGGTGCGCATTTTCAGACCCGATGCATCACCGGGCTTGACGATGGCACGTTTGTTGTTGGTCATGTGGCGGAAGCCGTTTTCAGTCCAACCCAAAGCCACCAAGCCTTTGGCTGGGAACTTGGTCAGAATGTCTTGGCCGATTTCGCCGTCCATCACCTTGCGGGCGTGGTCGTAGTCACGGAACAGGAAGGGGATGTCCACGATCTTGACTTCGGGCACAAAGTTGCCCACGGGGCCGGTAGAGGTGTTGACGATGTCGAGCGTGCCCAGTTGCACCGCTTCGATCATTTCGCGCTCACCACCCAAGGCACTGGAGGGGAACTGCTGGCACTTGTAGCGGCCTTGTGTGCCTTTTTCGACTTCGTCACAAAACACCGTGGAGCCGACACCGTAGTGCGAAGAGGCCGCCGTGGCGTAGCCCAGTTTCAGGACTGTTTGCGCAGATGCTGCGCCCACCAAACCCAAAGAAAGGCTCAGGCCCAGGGCCAGTTTGTTCAGTTTCATTGAAAGTCTCCTGTTGAAAATTGTGGGTGCGATGACAAAAAGTAACTTGTCATACAAATTTGATTATGGCGCGTTAGCTGGCGGGTTGGACTACGGGTTTTCGCGGGGGTGTCGAATTTCTGGTGGCGAACTTCGCAGTCTGTTCACGCCAACCAAAAGGCCCCAAGGGCCTCTCGGTTGCCCTGTCACATGCCTGTGTAATTGGGCCCGCCGCCGCCTTCGGGCGTGACCCAGACGATGTTTTGTGTGGGGTCCTTGATGTCACAGGTCTTGCAGTGCACGCAGTTTTGCGCGTTGATCTGCAGACGGTCCGAGTTGTCCGCGTTCTTGACGTACTCGTACACCCCGGCAGGGCAGTAACGCGCCTCGGGGCCTCCGTACTTGGCCAGGTTGATGTTCACCGGCACAGTTGCGTCTTTGAGCGTCAGGTGAGCGGGCTGGTTTTCTTCGTGGTTGGTGTTGCTGATGAAGACGCTGGAGAGGCGGTCAAAGGTCAGCTTGCCATCGGGCTTGGGGTAATCGATCTTGGGGCAATCGGCCGCAGGCTTCAGATACGTGTGGTCGGCTTTGTCGCGGCGCAGCGTCCAGGGCATGTGCCCGCGCAGCACGAACTGCTCGAAACCGTTCATGAGTGTGGCCACCGTCAGGCCCTTCTTGAACCAGGTCTTGAAGTTGCGTGACTTGTTCAGTTCGGTGTAGAGCCAGCTGGCTTCAAAAGCCTCGGGGTAGGCACTCAGCTCGTCATGCTGGCGGCCCGCCACGATGGCGTCGTAAGCCGCTTCGGCAGCCAGCATGCCTGTTTTGATGGCGGCGTGGCTGCCTTTGATGCGGCTCACGTTCAGGTAACCCGCATCGCAGCCGACCAAGGCACCTCCTGGGAAGACGGTTTTGGGCAGGCTCATCAAGCCGCCTGCCGTGATGGCTCGGGCACCGTAGCCGATGCGCTTGGCATTGACCTCGCCCTTGTCGTTGGTGAAATGCCACTTGATGTTGTTGTGGGTTTTCCAGCGCTGGAGCTCTTCAAATGGGCTGAGCCAGGGGTTGGCATAGTCCAGACCGACCACGTAGCCAATGGCGATTTTGTTGTCCTCCATGTGGTACATGAACGCACCGCCGTAGGTGTCGTTGTTCATGGGCCAGCCAGCGGTGTGCATCACAAAACCGGGTGTGTGGCGCGAAGGATCAATCTCCCAGACTTCCTTGATGCCGATGCCGTAGGTCTGCGGGTCGCGGCCTTCATCGAGTTTGTATTTGGCGATCAACTGCTTGCCCAAATGGCCGCGTGCGCCTTCGGCAAACACGGTGTACTTGGCGTGCAGTTCCATGCCCAGCTGGAAGTTTTCGGTGGGTTCGCCGTCTTTGCCCACGCCCAGATTGCCGGTGGCCACACCTTTGACGGAGCCGTCTTCGTTGTAAAGCACTTCGGCGGCGGTGAAACCGGGGAAGATTTCCACGCCCAGGTTTTCGGCCTGTTGGCCCAACCAGCGGGTGAAATTACTCAGGCTGATGATGTAGTTGCCGTGGTTTTGTGCGCACTCGGGCAAGAAGATGCCGGGGGTGCGGGTGGCACCGGTTTCAGACAAAAAGCTCCAGGCGTCGTCGGTCACGGGCTGGTTCAGCGGGGCGCCCAGTTCTTTCCAGTTGGGAAACAGTTCGGTCAGTGCTTTGGGGTCCATGATGGCGCCGGACAAGATGTGCGCGCCGGGCTCGCCGCCTTTTTCCAGCACGACCACCGACACGTCCTGGCCTTTTTCAGCGGCCAGTTGTTTGAGTCGAATGGCAGTAGACAGGCCGCCAGGGCCGCCACCGACCACGACCACGTCGTATTCCATGGATTCGCGGGGGCCGTAAGTGCTCAGGATTTCTTGGGGGCTCATGAACTTCTCTTCAGTGCAGGGGGTCAAAACAAATGCCCGGACTCTGTGCTGTCGGGCGTGTGACTCATTTTATGCGGCTCTTTGAGGCTTGGCCCGCACAATGGTGTCAGCAGTTGTTGCCCAAAATGGGTTCATTCTTGAAGGAGTTGTCATGGCTTATGAAATTGATTTGTCGGGCCGCGTGGCTTTGGTCACGGGGGCTTCGGGCGGTTTGGGGGCGCAATTTGCCCGAACACTGGCCGCAGCAGGTGCAGGCGTGGTGTTGGCCAGCCGCCGCATCGACAAGCTCAAGGACCTGCGCGCCGAGATCGAAGCAGCAGGGGGCGACGCCCATGTGGTCGAGATGGACGTGACCGACCGCCACAGCATTGCGGCTGCCGTGGCGCACGCCGAAACCGAGATGGGCAGCCTCGACATTTTGGTCAACAACTCGGGCGTGAGCACGACCCAGCGCATCCAGGATGTGACGGAAGAGGATTACGACTTCATCATGAACACCAATGTGCGCGGTGCATTTTTTGTGGCGCAAGAGGTGGGCAAACGCATGTTGGCCCGGGCCAAAGGCGCTGCGCCTGGCAGCTTCACGGGCGGGCGCATCATCAACATCGCTTCGATGGCGGGCCTCAAAGTGCTGCCGCAAATTGGTGTGTATTGCATGAGCAAGGCCGCCGTGATCCAGATGACCAAGGCTTTTGCGGTGGAATGGGGCAAATTTGGCATCAACGTGAACGCGATTTGCCCGGGCTACATCGACACCGAGATCAACCACCACCACTGGTCAACAGAGCAGGGTCAAAAGCTCATCAGCATGCTGCCGCGCAAGCGTGTGGGCCAACCGCAAGATCTGGATGCCTTGCTCATGCTGTTGGCCAGCGACCAAAGCCATTTCATCAATGGCGCGGTCATTTCGGCTGACGACGGATTTGCTGTCTGAGGAGCCAAGCCATGAAGTTGGAGCTGCCTGAACACAAAAAACTGGTGCATGAGCTGGTGATCCCCATCCGTTGGGGCGATATGGACGCCATGGGCCACGTCAACAACACGGTCTACTTTCGCTACTTGGAGTCCACCCGCATCGATTGGTTCGACAAAATCGGCTTTGTGCTCAACCCCAAAGGCGAGGGGCCGGTGATTGTGAATGCGTTTTGCAATTTTTACCGGCAGTTTGAATACCCGGGCGACATCTTGGCCAAGATGTATGTCAGCGATCCAGGTCGCACCACGTTTGAAAGCTGGTGCACGTTGGAGCGGGTCGACCAGCCTGGCCGCGTGGACGCAGCGGGGGGGGCCACCACCATTTGGGTGGATTTCCCGCAGCAAAAAGCCGTGACCATGCCTGACTGGGTGCGCGAAAAAGTCACGCCCTGATCAGGGTGGTTCAGGGCCGGCTAGGCCTGCTTGAGCGTCTTAAGCCTTGGCCCCGACCGCCGTCCATTGGTCGGCATGGTTTTGCAGCCAGTCTTTCGACAAGGTCTCGCTGCCCACTTGCATGGGGTGAAAGTCTTTGCGGGTGTATTCCCAAACGGGTTTGGCCACGCGCCAAACCATGCCGTGGCGACCGAACAAGAACTTGCCTGCTGACCACCAGGTGGAAGGCTTAAAGAGCGTCTTGTCGTGCCAGAGGTTGTTGACCGTTTGGCGAAATACGTCGGTGCTGAACTGGATGGTGACGTACCAAAACCAGCGCATGCGCCAAGTGTGGTTGCCCCCTAAGCGTTGGTACAGGTCAAAGGCCACGCATTTGTGCTCGGACTCTTCGGCCGCGTGCCAGCGCCAGAGGGTTTTAAGAGGGTCTTCTGCACCAGCGAACCAGTCGCCTGGCTGGTCCAGTCGGTCCAAGGTCAGGTCGCCAAAAATCGAGGTGTAGTGCTCAAAAGCGGCGGTGATGGCCAGCTCGTGCAAGTAACCTTTCTCGCTTTTGCTGAAAAATTCTTCGCGGCCTTTCTTCAGGCGGCGCTCTGCGCGAGGCCCCCAGTGGTTCACCAAGCCTTGCTTTTCAAGGTGGGCGTTGTACAGCGCATGCAGGTGGCGGTGCGTGGCTTCCTGGCCAATAAAGCCTTTGGCAACGCTTTTCAGGTCAGCGTTCTCTGGTGTGTCGGGCAAGACTTTGGCACCGTTCTTGACCGAATCGATGAAGGATTGCTCTCCCACGGGAAAGCTCATGGACAGTGCATTGGCGTAGGCGGTGAGGAAGGCGTCGCCGCCATTCCAGTGGCGTGAAAAACCTTGGCTCAGGTCAACCGACAAGCGGCGAACCGTCAGGTCGGAAGGGGCTGCTGCGTGAGTGCTCATGGGGAGTGCCTTGGAAATCGATCAGAATGTGAGCATTGTTCAGGTTTTGCAAAGACCTTGCAACTCGCGATCTGCTCACATTTTTTGAAGGGCTTTTTTATGGCCACGGCCAAACCTTCCAAGACGACACCTCAGCCGCAAGCCTTGCCCAGCATCAGGCGCCAGCCTTCGCAGGCCCGGGCCCAGCAAACCATGCAAACGCTGTTCAAGGCGGCTGCTCAGATTTTGGACAAGGAGGGCGAGGCGGGTTTGACCACCAACAAGGTGGCTGCGGCAGCTGGTTTTTCGATTGGCACGCTGTACCAGTACTTTCCGAGCAAAGAGGTGCTGGTGCGCGCCATGGCGGCCAAAGGCCAAGACATGGTGCTGCAAGCCCTGGAGCAATATTTGGCGGCACTCGAGCTCAGACCAGACGTGGCCCAGATGGACCCGCAAGACTTTCTGCGCCAAGCCATGAAGATTTTGCTGCAGGGATTTGCCACGGGCAAAGGCTTTAGCCAAAGTTTGATTCGCCTGGGCTGGCTGATGGAGCAACCGCAAGAGACGGCCAGCGTGGTGCGCCAAGTGGCCGATCGTTTGGCGATCTTCTTTGAGCGCATCAACCATCCTGCCTTGAAATCACCATCGCCCGCACAGTTGTTTGTGCTCAGCCGCTCGGTGATCGGCACCCTGCGCAGCGCCAGCCTCGAAAAATCACCGCTCTTGGGCAGTGCGGCGCTCGAGGACGCGCTGGTGCAGGTGGCTTGGGCCTTGCTGGCCCGCAAGTGATGTGGGAGCCCCGCCCCCGGGGCGATGGTTTGGGGTCTGACGGGGGCGTTTTCGCGGCGAGGGCGCCGCTCCTACAGCGGAGGTCAGGCGGGTTTGACTTTGGGCGCACGGCCCATCAGATAAAACTCGGGGTTGGGCATCATGCCGCTGAAGCTGGCCATGCGGTTACTCAGACCAAAGAAGGCCGTGATCGCCGCGATGTCCCAGATATCCTCGTCGTTGAAGCCGTGCGCATGCAGGGCGGCAAAGTCGGCTTCTTCCACTTCGTCGGAGTGCTGGCACACCTTCATCGCAAAGTCCAGCATGGCGCGCTGGCGTGGGCTGATGTCGGCCTTGCGGTGGTTGATGGCCACTTGGTCGGCCACCAGCGGTTTCTTTTCGTAGATGCGCAGAATAGCCCCGTGCGCCACCACGCAATACAGGCAGTGGTTGGCCGCGCTGGTGGTGGTCACGATCATCTCGCGCTCGCCTTTGGTCAGGCCACTCGCGCGCCCCACCGACTCGGGCACCATCAGGGCGTCGTGGTAGGCAAAGAAAGCCCGCCACTCGGCTGGGCGGCGTGCAAAGGCCAGAAACACATTGGGGACAAAACCGGCTTTTTCTTGCACTTCCAACACTTTGGCTTTGATGTCGTCGGGCAAGTCATTGATATCGGGGGCAGGGTAGCGTGTGCTCATGGCGTCTCCAATGGGTGATATTTTTGATTATGCTCATGACACTTCAAGGAGCCTGTCATGTCCAACACACCTTCACGTTCACCCATCGAGCAAGCCCGCGACGCCCGCCCCGAAGACGCCGCCTTCCAGGCGGGCCTGACCACCCGCACCCAGGTCATGGGCCCCGAGTACGTGGACCGCGCCTTGGGCGCCGCCACCGACTACACCATGCCCATGCAGGAGTTCATCACGGCCAACGCCTGGGGCAATGTCTGGCAACGCCCAGGCCTGGACCTGAAAACCCGCAGTTTGATCACCGTGGCCATGCTCACGGCCCAGGGCAAACAGCACGAGCTCAAGGCCCATGTGCGCGGCGCCCTGAACAACGGCGCCACCCCCGAAGAGCTGCGCGAAGTCATGCTGCACGCCACGGTGTACTGTGGCTTTCCTACCGCGATTGACGCCTTTCGCAGCGTCACCGAAGTGGTCGAATCTCTGGCCTGAGGGGCGTGGAGACCGCGCACGGCCAGAGATCGCCTGGGTCTGAAGCGATGGCTTTAAAAGCGTGACTGGTAACCCAGTCGCAGCACTTGTGTATGCCCCTGCAGAGAAACGCCTGAACTTGCACCTGTGCCGGTCAGTGTTCTCTGGGGCGCAGCATCAAAACTGAAACTGATGTCGGATTTATCATCGAGTTTCATGCTCGCGCCAACAGCGATGTTGCTGTTGTCGATGGCTGGCGACAGAATGTTTTGCATCACTCGGCTGCTGTCGATTTGTGCGGTGTTTTTGCTGTAGCCTGCGCGCAGAGTCCATGTTGGGTTCAGTTCCCAAGCCGCCCCGACTTTGAAGATTTTTTGATCGCTCCAGCGAGGGCCGGCAGGATCCTGATTCGCTTTGACCGCAGCGTAATTGACTGTGATCCAGTCGGCCGCTAAGGTCACTGCAGGCGTCACTTTCCAGGCTGCACCGATGCCGTAATCGGAAGGCAAATCGACTTTGCCTTGGCTGTACAAAAGAATGTCCTGAGAATAACCTGACAGGGCGCTCATCGATGTTTTGGATCGGTAAGTGGTGCCCAGTGAAAGTTCTGGGGTGACGTTCCACAAGGCACCCAGTCGGGCACTCCAACCCGATGCCGATTGCGTGCCGTGACCTGGGACCGCTGCCATGCCGACACCCGGAATCGCCAGCAGAAGACCTTGAGAGTTCAGTTCTTGTTTGGCGTAAATCACGCTCAATCCCAATGCCAAATCGGCGCGGGGTTTCCATGCTGCACTGTGTGCGATCTCGGCAATCTTGCGATTGGATTTCAAGTTTTGTGCTGTACCCAGGACGGGTGTGCCCGGTGGCAAAGGCAGTGGGGCACCATAGTCAGAGCCCGCGCCTGCACCTGAGATGGTCACACCGACTGTCCATTCTGGATTCAAGACTTTGGCGAATCCACCCTCGGGTGCCATGACGGTGGTGTTGTCACGGAGATTGACCGGACCGACCGATGCGGTGGTGTTGCCACTGAACGCTACGAGATTGACAGCAAAAGATGTGGGTACAAAGCCCAATCCAGCAGGGTTGTTGACTGGTGCGGAGGCGTCCAGTGGCAGGGCAATTGATGCGCCGCCCATGCCTGCGTTTTTGATACCATAACCATTCAACTGGATGCCGTTGACCGCCCAAGCATTGCTCGCGAGCAAAGCCATTGTGGTGCCGCTTGCGCTGACTTTCAGGATGGTTTTCAAGATGTCTTGATGCGTTTTTTTTCTGCATGTTTATCTCCAGTGCGTGTTCGGTGTTGAAAAATGACACCCTCTTGAGAAGGCGCAAGTTGATCGAACTCAACTTGATTTAATTATGCTTATCGGTATAAATAAATTGCTAGCTAGGACTTTCACCTAGACGTTTGTGACCATGGGCCGGATGTATCCACGCCATGACTTATCCACCCTCAAGCGCTTGGCGCTATTGAGTTAAAGTTCATGCCCTATGCATGCCAACACGCCCGAAACGCCAACGCCACGCAGGCGCGGACGTCCTGTCAAGAGCGACATCGATGCCGCTGTTGTCATTCGCCAGGCCGCCCTCAAGGCATTTGCCCGCGCAGGCTTTCAGGGGGCCAGCATTGTCGAAATAGCTCAATTAGCAGGCGTCGCCAAGCCTCTGGTGCATTACCACTACGCGTCCAAAGACGTGTTGTGGGAAGCCGCTGTGAGCGGAGCTATGGCAGATCTGATGGCAGATATGGCCAGTTTTCAAAAAGATTTGAGTGCCTTGCCGATCCAGGATTTGCTGCGAAAGTCTGCCAAGCAATTGGTGGTTTTTGCGTCACGTCATCCTGCCCTGGTACATATCGTTGTGGATGAAACAGCCAAGGGTGGCGCTCGTGCGCAATGGCTGCAAGAACATTTTTTGCTGCCCAGCTATGCCATGGCCAAAAACCTTCTCAACGTTGTTGCCATGATGCAAAACCCCGCGATTGCCCCATTGCCCGTTGAGCACATCGTGCCCATGGTTTTGGGGGTTATGAATTTCGCTTTTATGGAAGCACAGGTGATTCGCAAGGCCTATGGTGTGGATGTCTATTCAGACGTGTACATCGAACGCCATGGGGAATTGCTTTTTCAACTCCTGAGCGGCTTGCTTTCCAAAACTTAGGGAAAGTTCTAGGGTGAATTTATTATGCTGATTGGCACAATAAAACCTTGCCCAAGGATTTTCCCATGTCTATACGCCATCCCAAAGCGCTGCATCTGGGCTACTCGCCATCTGAGCTTGCCAGCAGTCCTTATGCACGTTTTTTCAAGACGGATGTATCACCGCTGGCCGATCATGTTAACGAAGCCTTGCTGGTGGGTACCCAGCCCAGCGAATTGTTTCCGGATGTTAATCAAGCCCGCTTGCTTTTGAACCCGGGATACTGGCCCATAGAGACGGGTTATGGCTTGGGGCCTGACGGATCGGTGCAAGTCTTTGCACTCACTCCGATGCCAAGGGTCACGCCTGCCATGTGGGACTGGTGGTTCGCCTGGCACGGCAGCGAGGCGCAGCGCTACAAACTGTGGCACCCCCGCGCCCATTTGCACGTCGTTTGGGCCGATGGCCGCGCTGACCTGACGCACTACGTGGGTCGCGTCTCCAAAGTCGTGGAATACGTGGGGCCAGAACGCCTAGATTTGACCATCCGCTTTGTCTCGCCCGCCAGTCTGGGTTTGGATGAACACACGCTCCAGCAGCAAGGTGAAGTCGCCATTTGTGCACGAGGCGGTATCGCTGGCACGCCCGTAGAAACAGGCTGGTTGATTCACCATCTCCGGCCCGTCGCTGGGGGGTGCGAAATGCGGTCTCGCTTTTGGTTGGGGGGGCGCCATGTTCAGTTGCGAGGCACCAAGGGGGTGATGGGTTCACTGTTGGGTCGTGCCGCGGCTTATTTCAACCCCTTGAGTGCAAGTCAAGGCGCTGAATTGTTAGTGCACTGTGCTCAGGAAATGAGCCATCTGGCGACCATCTTGCCTGAGCTCTACAAAGAGTTTGGCCCTCACTCACGCTGAACAAACACAGGAGTTTTCTTCATGCAACGCACATCCTCACGCGGCCAGATTTTTCGCCGTGGACAAGCTGGCTTTGAGCAAGCTGTTCTGGGCACGAGTTTTACAACCAGAGATCCAGGGCGTCGGCCGGACATCGTGGTGCAGGCCAATGACCTTAGCGAAGTCATCACAGCAGTTCGTCAAGCCCATCAAAATGACATGCACATCGGCATGTGCTCGGGTGGTCACAGCTGGGCGCAAAACCACATCCGAGAGGGCGGCATGATGCTGGACCTTTCGCGCCTCAACTCGATCGAAGTCAACCCCACCCAGATGACAGCCATCATCGGCCCGGCGGTTCTTGCGGGTGAACTGAATTTGGCCTTGGTGCCGCACAAGTTGTTCTTCCCAACTGCTCACGCCTGGACTGTGGGTATGGGCGGCTTTCTGCTGCAAGGCGGGTTCGGTTGGAATAGCCGCAACGTGGGTGTCGGGTGTCAAAACGTCATTGGGATCGATGTGGTCCTGGCCGATGGCACATTGGTGCATGCCAACGAAATTGAAAATGCCGATTTGTTCTGGTCTGCTCGCGGTTCAGGTCCAGGGTTTTTCGGTGTGGTGGTGCGCTTTCATTTGAAGCTGCACAAGCGTGCCAAATTCATTGGCATGAAATTGCAGGTGTTTCGCATCAAGCACCTTGAAGAAGTCTTGGCCTGGGCCGATCGTGTGGGGCCTACCGTGTCACCTAATGTGGAATTCCAGATGGTCATGAACCCCAAGGCCACATTGATCAATGCGCATGGCATCGAGGTGGTGTCACCGGTCATGGCCGACAGTTGGAAGGAGGCTCGCGAGTTGGTGGCATTCATGTCGAACAGCCCGGTACGATCCAAAGCCAGTTTCACGCTGCCGCTGCTGCCCATGTCGCTGAATTTCATGATGAAGGCGGGCGAAAAAACCTTGTTCTTGTCCAACACCCGCTGGAGCGCCGACAACATGTGGATGGACAGCCCCGTCGATCCGCTGCTGCCCGCGATTCGCAGCATCGCGGACACCCAGCCGCCTCATCCCAGCCATGTCCTTTGGCTCAACTGGAATGGTCCGGTGCAGCGCCCGGACATGGCTTTTTCTCAAGAACACCGCACCTATTTGGCGCTGTATTGCGGTCTTGGCAAAGGCGTGGATGAAGCCAAGCATGCCAACTGGGCAACGGATCACATGAAAGCCTTGGAGCCATGGAGCCGGGGTATTCAACTGGCCGACGAAAACCTGGCCCGCAGGCCCTCCAAATTTGTGTCTGACGCCAACATGGTTCGGCTCGATCAAGCCAGGGCCAAGTATGACCCTCAGGGGCGCTTTCATCCTTGGATGGGGCGTTTGCCCGCTCCAAGTGCATGAGACACAAGTCGTCAATCGAATGACCGTCATTGGGCCAAACGTTTGGTTTGTCCGGCCCAGCGATTTTTGAATGGAGAGTTAAGAAAATGACCACCGCAGTTGATCCGAAACGTCCATACATTCTTTGGGGCACGCCCCACTCGCTTTACACCGGCAAAGCACGGTCCTGCTTGATCAAGAAAGGGCTTGCATTCGTCGAACGTTGTCCTTCGCATCCGGATTACAAAGCGCGCGTTCGTCCGGCGGTCGGGTTGGTGACCTTTCCAGTGCTTGAAACGCCAGAGGGGCATTTCATTCAAGACTCGACGGACATCGTCACTTATTTGGACGCTCTGGATGCTCAGGATTCTGCAAATTCGATGTGTCCAAATTCGCCGCTACAGCGGGTGGTGGCACGACTGATCGACGGCTTTGGCCTCGAGGGCATGCTGCAGGCCGCCATGCACTACCGCTGGAGCTATCGCGACGAGCAGGAACTGTTCTTGCAGACTGAATTCGGACGTGGACTCTACGCCGGACCAGACCCCGAAGCACGAAGGGCTGCTGGCAGGCGTGTGATGGATTTCTTCAGCGCCAGCTTGCCAGCTCTGGGCATCACCCCGCAGACCCAGCCTGCGATCGAGGCGGCATATGAAGAACTTCTGGAAGCTCTTGACGTTCACTTTCAGAGCTATCCCTATGTGATGGGCTGGCGTGTCAGCATGGCCGACCTGGGACTGATTGCGCCCATGTACGCGCACCTTGGGCGCGACCCTTACCCGACAGCGCTGATGAAAAAGCGCGCGCCCAACGTGGCGCGCTGGGTAGAGCGCATGCAATTGCCCAATACACCCGATGGCGAATTTGCAACGCATGAAGCCGATTGGTTGCCCGATGACACCATCCCTGCCACGTTGGAGCCAGTGCTGACCTTGATGTTCAAAGACTGGGGACCTCAGCTTTGTGCAGACATGGCGATCTACCAGCAATGGTGTGATGCCCACCCTGATGCGCCATCAGGTCAATTGATTCACTTCAGCAATGACCCCGTGGTGCACCCCACTGTGGGCATGGTCCGCTACACATGGCGTGGTGTCCAGGTGCAACGTGCCAGTGCCGTGCATGGCTTGTGGCTGTTTCAAATGGCTCAACTTGCTGCACAAGATTTGCCCGGTGAGGCCGCGCAAAACCTGGCGGCGCTGTTGCAGCGCACAGGGGGGCAGGAGGTGATGACCTTGAATCTGCCTCGCCAGATCGAGCGTCGAAACAACGTGCTGGTGCTCCAGTAACCCAAGGCAATTCCTCATCCAAACGCTGCGTTTTCATCAGCGTCAAGTCAAGCAATATTTCAATCATCAGGAGTTTTCAATGAGCGACACAGTGCAGGTGAGCGTCGATCAAGGCGTCATGACGGTCACGATCAATCGCCCCGAAGCCAAGAATGCGGTCAACCGCGAAGTGGCCGAGGGCATCGCTGTGGCTATGATCGCGTTGGACAGAAACCCGGCGATTCGCTTGGCGATTTTGACGGGTGCGGGCGGCATGTTCTGCTCAGGCATGGATCTGAAAGCCTATGTTCGTGGCGAATCGCCCTTCATCAATGGCCGTGGCTTTGGCGGGCTGTGCAGCAAACCACCCCAAAAGCCGCTGATTGCAGCGGTTGAAGGCTTTGCGCTGGCTGGAGGGTTTGAGCTGGCTATGGCTTGTGACCTCATCGTGGCCGGCGATGGCGCCCGTTTTGGCACGCCCGAGGTCAAGGTCGGATTGATTGCAGGTGCTGGCGGGCTGCTGCGCACGCCGCGCCAAATTCCCCAACGCGTTGCCATGGAAATGGCCCTCACTGGCGAGATGATCAGCGCTGCACGCGCGTACGAGTTGGGGCTGGTCAATCGGGTTGTGGCCTCAGGTGGGGCGCTGACTGCCGCACTGACATTGGCGCGTGTGATAGCCGCCAATGGGCCTCTTGCCGTAGCCGCCAGCAAGAAAGTCATATCCGAGTCGCAAGACTGGTCATCCCAAGAAATGTTTGCCCTGCAAGAACCCTTGCTTAAAGCGATTGCCACCAGCAAAGACGCCATGGAAGGGGCAACCGCTTTTGCTGAGAAGCGCCGACCTCAATGGCAGGGTTGCTGATCGATGCGCAAGCCCTCCAGCTCTTTAGCACTTTTTTATTTGGAACTGACATGAATACCCTGGTTCGTTATGACTTGAACAACGGTGTGGCAACGCTTCGCATGGACGACGGCAAAGCCAACGTCATGAACATCGCCATGCTGGCAGCCCTGAATGGGGCGCTGGATCGCGCAGAACAAGAAGCCAAGGTGGTGGTCTTGTCTGGCCGCGATGGTTCCTTTTCGGGTGGATTTGATTTGGGGGTTTTCAAGCGTGGCGGCCCCGACGTGCAGACCATGTTGGAGGAGGGGATGCGCCTGTGCGCTCGCTTGGTGGACTATCCACTGCCGGTGATCGCTGCTTGCACCGGCCATGCTGTTGCGCTGGGGGCCATTTTGCTGCTGTCATGCGACCTGCGTGTTGGTGTCGATGTGGGCGCCCGATTCCAGATCAATGAAGTACGGTTAGGCATGGTCTTGCCGCGACTGACAGTGGAGGTCTGTCTCAGAAAGCTGGCGCCGGCGCAAATGCACACCGCGACAACGCTGGGTATGCCCTTTACACCAGCATCTGCATTGTTGGCGGGCTTTGTCGACGAATTGGTGCCCGCTTACGCCATGCAAGAAGCTGTTCAACGGCACTGTGCCGACCTCCTCGCGCTGGACTCGAAGTCTTTCGCCATGAACAAGCACCGCATCAATGCCCAAGTGATGGAGGCCATGGCCGTTGCTATGAAGGCCGATATGGCCGAATGGAATGCAGCACATATGGGCATGGAGGTGGCTTGACATGGACACATCCTCCAACATGCTGGCCCTTCAAAGGCTCTACCACTGGGAAGCTACGGCTGCGCATCGCGTGTGCTTCACACAGCCCATGGGTCAAGGTTTGGTCGAGACATTCACATGGGCCGAAGCCGCTCATGAGGTGCGCTGCATGGCCAGCCATTTGCAATCGCTGGGACTTCCCCCGGGCAGCCGGATCGCGATTTGGGGGAAAAACACAGCACATTGGCTCATGGCCGACTGGGCCATCTGGATGGCGGGCCATGTCTCCGTGCCTCTGTATCCAACGCTGGCCAGCAAGACAGTGCGTCAAATTTTGGACCACAGCTGCGCGTGTCTGATCTTTGTCGGTAAACTCGACAACCCCGAAGCGATGAGGGCCGGTCTGCCCGAGCAGTTGCCTTGCATCAAGTTGCCTTTGAGTCCGCCATGGTCTGGTTCTGACTGGTCAGAGATCGTTCGGTTGCAGCGCCCCCTTCAGGGCCAAGTCATTCGCCCCGCCCAAGACCTGTGCACAGTGATGTACACCTCTGGGACCACTGGAAATCCCAAAGGCGTGATGCACAGTTTTGGCACGTTCCAATCGATCATTGCACAGGGGCTCGAACGTATTCCATTGGACGAAAACGACAGGATGCTGTCTTATTTGCCTCTGTCGCACATTGCCGAACGGGGTCTGGTTGAACACATGCTGTTGGCCACGGGCATGCATGTCTTTTTTGCGGAATCCCAAGAGACATTTGCACAGGACATGCAACGGGCACGCCCCACGTTCTTCTTTTCTGTACCCCGGTTGTGGCTCAAGTTTCGGGAAGGTGTACACGCCAAGATGCCACCCCAAAAGTTGGCGCTTTTGCTCAAAATTCCATTGCTCAATCGGTTGGTTCAAAAAAAGATATTGACCGCCTTGGGTTTGGACCAATGCCGTGTGGCCGCAGGAGGTGCCGCGCCCATGCCGCCTGAGTTGTTGCGTTGGTATGGCGCACTGGGTTTGAACCTCATCGAGTTGTATGGCATGACCGAGAACGGATGCACCCATACGACCGATGTACATCACCCCTTGCCTGGCAGCGTGGGGAAAGTTCTGAATGGCGTGAAATGCCGACTTGACCCGGAGACGAGTGAAGTGCAGGTCCTGTCCTCGGGGCTGATGGTGGGGTATTTTCTGGAGCCCCAATTGACCGCTCAAGCCTTCACATCGGACGGCTGGCTGCACACCGGAGACAAGGGATCGGTCGATGCGCAGGGCAATCTGAAACTGACAGGCAGGGTGAAAGACCTGTTCAAAACCAGCAAGGGCAAATATGTGGCACCCGCGGCCATAGAGGCCATGCTGTCGTTGATGCCTGGTGTGGAAGCCTGCTGTGTGGTGGGTGCCAACATGGCTCAACCGCTGGCCATTCTGGCACTGACACCTGAACGGGTCAAACAAGCCTTGGAGCCAGAACAGCGTCAAAAATTACAAGCCGATTTTGAACGTGAACTGGTCCTGATCAATCAACAGCTTGACCCGCATGAGCGGCTCTCTTGCCTGGTTCTCGATCAAACACCATGGACGGTGGATTCTGGATTCATCACCCCCACGTTGAAAGTCAAGCGCAACCAGATTGAAGCGGTGTATGGGCCTTCTTTTGAAGCCTGGTCCGAACTTCAAAAATCCATCGTCTGGCTTTAGGGCGCTGATTTTTAACCTGCCCGATGCATCTGTCATTCGCCACTCAAATTTACTTGTTGAATTATTTTTAAAGGAGACTGTTCATGAATTTATTTAAAAACTCACGAGGTATTTTTTTCTCAGGAATGTTGATGGCATCGCTGCAGGCTAGTGTGTCTTTGGCACAAAATTACGGCCCACCGCAGGCCGTGGTGGCACCGTCAAGTTTCAAAGGCGTTCATGGCTTGGCGATAGACAAGCAAGGGCGACTTCTGGCGGGTAGCGTGGTGGGGATGTCCATCACCCAGGTCGATGCCGCAACTGGCAAAAACACCATTTTGGTAGACGCTCCGCAAGGTCAGGCAGATGACATCGCCATCGGGCCCAAGGGCGAAATGGCCTGGACTTCGTTTCTGCAAGGTGTTTTGCGCATTCGTGAAAATGACAGTGCACCGATTCGAGTCATTGCCAAGGATCTCCCCGGCATCAACTCACTGGCCTTCGATCCAAAGAGCGGCAAGTTGTATGCATCCCAGGTTTTCTTGGGTGACGCACTTTGGGAAATTGATGTGACCGGTGTCAAACCTCCCCGCTTGATCAAAAAAGACATGGGCGGTCTGAACGGTTTTGAAGTGGGTGCAGATGGTTGGATCGTCGGACCTTTGTGGTTCAAAGGACAAGTTGTCAAGCTCAATCCAATCGATGGCGAGATGAAAGTCATCAACAGCGAATTCAAAGTTCCTGCTGCAGCCAACTTTGACAGCAAAGGAAATATCTGGGTCGTGGACGCTAAAACCGGCGGCTTGTACCGAATCCATGCGGCTGACGGCAAGCGCACACGCGTTGCACAACTGGAAACAGGCCTGGACAACCTGGCGCTGGACAAGAACGACAACATTTATGTTTCCAATATGGTGGACAACGGTGTGCAACAGATCAACCCAGTCACGGGCCAAGTTACACAAATCATCCAAGGCGGCATGGCGGCACCAGGCGGTATCAAGTTGTCGGAAGATGGCAAGACATTGTTTGTGGCGCACGTTTTTGGATTGCGTGCGGTCGATACCGTCAGCGGCAAACTCAACGACATCGCACGGATGCACGGTGACCCTATCGAATATCCGTTTGCCCTGTCTTTGTCCAAAGACCACTATGTGATGTCGAGTTGGTTTACAGGCACGGTGCAATTGCTCAATCGCAAAGACAAAAGCACCAAAGCTATGGGGCATGGCCTGGCCGCACCCATGGATGCCATCGAACTGGGCGATGGCCGGGTGCTGGTATTGGAGTTGGCTTCTGGCGCTTTGACGCAGTTGAGCGGCGCAGATTTGCATGACAAAAAACAAGTGGTCACGGGTTTACAAGGACCCACACAAATGATTCTTGGAAAAGATGGCGGCGTGTACATCACCGAGCTGTCTGGGCGGTTGGTTCGAGTGGACACCGCTGACTGGAGTCAGAAAACCATTTCAGAAGGACTGGCTGCTCCGGAGGGACTTGCACAAGCGCCGTCCGGAAAATTCATCGTCGCTGAAACAGCCAAGCGTCAGTTGACTGAAGTCGATCCGTCGAACGGCATCAAGCGGGTGATTGCTTCAGACTTGCCCATCGGCTTTGAAGCTGGTCCTGGCTTGCCACCGCCTTACTTGACGACGGGTGTGGCTGTTGCAGCCGATGGCACGGTTTATTTCAGTGCCGATCGGAACAACGGCATTTACAAAATCAAACCGCAATGATCGACTGGCGAGTTATTTTTTCCTTAACTGACGCAGGAAGCAAAACATGAAAACACGCATCACAGAACTCTTGGGCATTCGCCACCCGATCATGCAAGGGGGCATGCACCATGTGGGTTATGCCGAGCTGGCCTCGGCCGTGTCCAATGCCGGGGGCTTGGGCATCATCACCGGCTTGACCCAGAGAACGCCAGAGTTGCTGGCCAAGGAAATTGCGCGCTGCCGCCAGATGACCGATCAACCCTTTGGTGTGAATCTGACCTTTTTGCCCGCCTTCACTGCGCCCCCGTATCCGGAATACATCCGGGCCATCATCGAAGGCGGTGTCAAAGTGGTGGAAACCGCCGGGCGCAACCCGCAAGCCTACATGCCTGCATTGAAGGCGGCGGGCATTAAGGTGATTCACAAATGCACCTCGGTCAGACATGCCCTGAAGGCCGAAGAAATTGGCTGTGATGCGGTCAGTGTGGATGGCTTTGAGTGCGGCGGCCATCCTGGCGAGGACGACGTGCCCAATTTCATCTTGTTGCCCCGTGCGGCAGAGGAACTCAAAATTCCATTTCTGGCCTCTGGTGGCATGGCCGATGGCCGCAGCCTGGTGGCGGCCTTGGCCATGGGCGCTGACGGTATCAACATGGGAACCCGCTTCATTGCCACGCAAGAAGCGCCAGTGCATGAAAAAGTGAAGCAGGCCATTGTGGCCGCCAGTGAGCTGGACACCACGCTCATCATGCGGTCCATCAAGAACACCGAGCGCGTGCTGATGAATGAGGGCGTGAAGCGCGTTCAAGAGATTGAACGTGAAAAAGGCGCAGCCCTGAGCATCAGCGACATTGTTGAGCATGTGGCGGGCGTCTATCCCAAGGTCATGAACGATGGAGACCTTGATGCCGGTGCCTGGAGTTGCGGTATGGTGGCGGGGTTGATCCATGACGTGCCCACATGTCAGCAATTGGTCGATCGGATCATGGCGCAGGCCGATCAGCTGATTCGCCAGCGGCTCAGTGGCATGTTGGCTTGAGTAACCTAGGCATCACAGTTGAATTGACGGCTCAAAACTTTTCAACCATCCTTAGATGAGGAGACAAAACCCATGGAATTTTCAGAACTCATCAAGGCCCGAAAAAGCGTTCGCGGCTACCTGCCCAAACCCGTGCCACGCGAGGTGATCGAAGAGATCATTGAGGTGGCCAAGTGGTCGCCTTCGTCGATGAACACGCAGCCTTGGTATGTGCATGTGGTCACGGGCGAGCCTTTGGATCGCATTCGCCGGGGCAACACCGAGAACATGGTCAAGGGTGTGCCGCCCAAGCGCGACTTCCCGATGAAAGAGGCCTACGACGGTATCCACCGAAAGCGCCAGGTGGACATCGCCATTCAGCTGTTCGACGCCATGGGCATCGCCCGCGACGACAAAGAGCGGCGCACCGATTGGGTCATGCGTGGTTTTCGGCAGTTCGATGCGCCTGTGTCACTGGTGCTGACCTATGACAAATACCTCGAACCTGCGGCCATCAGCCAGTTTGACCTGGGCGCTTTGTCGCATGCGCTGGTGCTGGCCGCGTGGGAGCGCGGCTTGGGCAGCGTCATCAACGGCCAAGGCATCATGCAGTCGGCCGTGGTGCGTGAGCACGCGGGCATTCCAGATGACCAGAACATCATGATCTGCATCGCCATGGGCTACCCGGACGAAGACTTTGTGGCCAACAGTGTGAAGTCGGTGCGCGAAGACGCTGCCAACTTTGTGCGTTACGTCGGCTTCTGATCCCACTTTTGACCCAGGCGCCATCAGGCGATGGCGGCCGCCTCTGAGAGCGATGACCCCATGAACTTGAGCAAAGACGAACTGGCATTTCGCGACGAAGTGCGCGCCTTTTTGGCGGCAGAGTTGACCGACGAAATTCGCCTGGGCGGGCACCGCACCTCGGGCATTTTTTCGGACTACGCGGTCGGCATCCCTTGGCAGCGGATTCTGGCCAAGCGCAGCTGGGCTGCGCCGCACTGGCCGGTGGAGTGGGGTGGCTGCGGCTGGACGCCCAGGCAGCACGACATTTTTGCCAGCGAGATGTCGGCCGCCGACGCCCCCAAAATTTCGCCCCTGGGGCTGGTGATGGCCGCACCGGTGCTGGTGGCGTTTGGTACGCAGGCCCAAAAAGAGCGTTGGCTCGCGGACATCCGCAACGGCGTGAGTTACTGGTGCCAGGGTTACAGCGAGCCAGGGTCGGGTTCCGACTTGGCATCGCTGCAATGCCGTGCCCGCCGAGACGGCAACGAGTGGGTGATCAATGGCTCCAAAATTTGGACCACTCACGCCCACAATGCCACCCACATGTTTTGCCTGGTGCGCACCGACAGCAGCGGCAAGCCCCAGCAAGGCATCAGCTTTTTGATGTTCGAGCTGAACAACCCGGGCATCCAGATCCGGCCGATCATCAGCATCTCGGGCGACCACGAATTCAACCAGGTCTTTTTTGACGAGGCCCGTGTGCCCGCTGACGCCCTGATCGGCGAAGAAAACCAAGGCTGGACCATTGCCAAATTTTTACTGGAACACGAACGGGGCGGCTCGTCTGCGCCGTTCTTGCGGGGTCGTTTGGCCCGCTTGCGCGAGTCCTTGCAAGAAGCCTTTGCGCAAGACGCGCCCGGCTCCGAGCAAGAAGACATCGCCCTGAGCTTGGCCAACGCGCAGTGCCGCATCGACGCTTTGCACGCCTGGGAACAGCAGGTGCTGACCGCCCGCATTGGCGGCGGCACGCAACCTTGCTGGATGCCGGCTGCGCCCTCCATGGGCAAGGTGCTGGCGACCGAGCTCAAGCAACACCTGACCGAGCTGGGCCTGGACATTGCAGGCCCCTATGGCGCCAGCAGCCTGACGATCGAGGAGGCAACTGCCCACGCTTTGCCTGTGCCCGAAGAGTCGGTGTTCGCAACCCGTGCGTATTTGAACGACCGCGCCGCGTCGATTTATGGCGGCACCAACGAAGTCCAGCGCAACCTGATCGCCCGCCACATTCTGGGGGCCGAAGTGGTAGAGCCTGTGGTGCCTACCGACGAAACGCAGGCCATGCTCGTGGCCAGTCTGCAAGGCTGGCTGCAAGACAAATTGCCCTTCGAAAAACGCGCACAAATGATCGCCACGCCACAGGCGATAGGGCCGCTGTGGCAAGGTTTGGCGCACGAGCTGGGCCTGTTGGGTGCGGCATTGCCAGAACACCTGGGCGGCATGGGCGGTGGATTACCCGAGCAGCTGCTGATCTGCCAGGCCTTGGGTGCGGCTTTGGTGGCCGAGCCTTACAGCAGCACTGCCGTCTTAGGGGCGACCTTGTTGCAGGCGCTGGGCGACCCGGCAGCCGATGCTTTGCTTCAAGGCCTGGCCGAGGGCCAAGTGCGTTTGGCCGTAGCAGCCTTAGAGCCTGGCGGGCGCACGGACCTGAGCCGGGTGCAGACCCGTTTGCACAACGCGAACGGACAGATACACATCAGCGGGGGCAAAGCCCTGGTGCGTGGCGCACCCGGAGCCACGCATTGGCTGGTCAGCGCAAGAGACGACGCGGGCCAGCTGTGTATCTGCCTGCTCGATCCCGCAGCCAGCGGGGTTCAGCGGCGTGATGTTCGGCTGATTGACGGCGCTTGGGCGGCTGAGTTGGCCTTTGACCAAACGCCCGTGCAGGCTCTTATCGGTCAGGGCGACGCAATGGCAGCACTCACGCAAGCCTGGGACACAGCCACCTTGGCCGCAGGTGCTGAAGCTGTGGGCGTGATGCAGGCCTTGATGCGCGACACGCTCAACTACACCAGCCAGCGCAAGCAGTTCGGCCAACCCTTGGCGGCCTTTCAGGCTTTGCAACACCGCATGGCCGACATGTACATGGCCCTGGTGCAGGCCGCAGCGGCGGTGGGTGCTTGTGCCGATGTGCTGGGCGAGAGCCCCGAGCGCCGCGCCGAGCGGGTGTCATCGGCCCATGTGACCGTGTTGCGTGCGGCCCGTTTGGTGGGGCAGGGCGCTGTGCAGTTGCACGGCGGCATGGGCATGACCGACGAGCTGGCCGTAGGCCATGGCTTCAAACGGCTCACGGTGATCGAGCAGCAGTTTGGCGGGGTGGCGCAGCATCTGCGGCGGGTGGCGGGTTTGACACGAGCCTGAGCTTGAACGCTCACCCCCGCATCAGCTTCTGAATCAGGTCCGCCGCCCCCGAGGCTTGGTATTTGCGCATCAGTTTGACGCGGTAGATCTCCACCGTGCGGTGGCTGATGCCCAGAGCCTTGCCAATCTCTTTGCTGGTCAGGCCATCCATCAGGTGGGCGGCGACTTCGCGTTCGCGGGCGGTGAGTTCGGCCTTGACGGGTTTGCGCGCCGAGAGGTCTTCAAAGGTCCAGATGCCTGCCTCGTGCGGCGCGTCACGGTTGAGTGCACGGCCTGTCACATGGCACCAAAAGGTCTCTCCTTTGAAGCGGCCATCCACCCGTTTCATGACGCGGTCGTCAGCGTACACGCCCTTGGCATTCAGGATGGGACTGATGCGCTGGCCGGTGCGTTCGTATTCGTCGGCGCTGGGGTAGAGCAGCTGAAAGGTCTGACCAATGAGTTGTTCGCGGGGCACACCAAACATCTCGCACACGCGCTGGTTGCAGTCGACCATGGTGCGGTTGCGCGAGAGCACCATGCCGATGGGGGCCAGGTCAAAGGCGAGGCGGTAGTCGATGTCTGAGTTCATGAGCGGGATAGCCTGCAGCTAGGGGAAGCCCTCTACGAAAAACTACGTAGTTGAATACGTAGTATCGTAACGCTTTCATTCATCCTTCATGGGAGACCGGTGTGAACAAAATTTATCCCTCCGCAGCCGAGGCCTTGAAGGGCATCGTGGCTGACGGTCAATTGTTTGGCGTGGGCGGTTTTGGCCTGTGCGGCATCCCCGAAGCGCTGATTGCCGCCTTGCGCGACAGCGGCGTGCAGAACCTGACCG
Source organism: Limnohabitans sp. 15K (assembly GCF_002778285.1). Classification (GTDB taxonomy): domain Bacteria; phylum Pseudomonadota; class Gammaproteobacteria; order Burkholderiales; family Burkholderiaceae_C; genus Limnohabitans_A. The sequence goes on along the minus strand of NZ_NESM01000001.1, from coordinate 262,864 downwards.
CGATTTCCAACAATGCAGGCGTGGACGACTTTGGTCTGGGCATCTTGCTGCAGACCCGCCAGATCAAGAAGATGATTTCTTCTTATGTGGGCGAAAACAAAGAGTTCGAGCGCCAGTACCTCGCGGGCGAGCTGGCCCTGGAATTCACCCCCCAAGGCACGCTGGCCGAGAAGCTGCGTGCGGGCGGCGCGGGCATCCCGGCGTTCTTCACCAAGACCGGTGTGGGCACTTTGGTGGCCGAAGGCAAAGAACTGCGCGAGTTTGACGGCGAGACCTACGTGATGGAGCGTGCCTTGGTGCCCGATGTCTCGCTGGTCAAAGCGCACCGCGCCGACAAGTCCGGCAACCTGCAGTTCCGTTACACCTCGCGCAACTTCAACCCCGCTGTGGCCATGGCGGGCAAGATTTGTGTGGTCGAGGTCGAAGAGATCGTCGAGACCGGTGAGATGCACCCCGACAGCGTGCACCTGCCCGGCATTTATGTGCACCGCATCGTGTTGAACGCAAAACCAGAAAAGCGCATCGAGAAGCGCACCATCACTGAAAAGGCGGGAGTCTGATATGAGCTGGAGTCAAGACCAAATGGCCGCCCGTGCGGCCCATGAACTGGAAGACGGTTTCTATGTGAACCTGGGCATCGGCATCCCCACGCTGGTGGCCAACTTTGTGCCCGCCGACAAGGAAGTCTGGCTGCAAAGCGAAAACGGCATGCTGGGCATTGGCCCGTTTCCGAACGAAGACGAAGTCGATGCCGACCTCATCAACGCAGGCAAACAGACGGTGACGACCATCAAGGGCTCGTCGATCTTTGGCAGTGAGCAGTCGTTTGCCATGATCCGTGGCGGCAAGATCAACCTGTCGATCTTGGGCGCCATGCAGGTGAGCGAAAAGGGCGATCTGGCTAACTGGATGATTCCCGGCAAGATGGTCAAGGGCATGGGCGGCGCGATGGATTTGGTCGCAGGCGTCAAGCGCGTGATCATCTTGATGGAACACGTCGCCAAGAAAAAAGACGGCACCGAAGACATGAAGATTTTGCCCACCTGCACCTTGCCTTTGACGGGTGTGGGCGTGGTGGATCGCATCATCACCGACCTGGCCGTGATGGACGTGACCGACGCAGGCCTGAAGGTGGTCGAGTTGGCTCCGGGCGTGACGCCTGAGGCGCTTCAAGCCAAGACGGGCGTGAAGCTGATTTTCTGATCGGCATTGGCCCTGAAAAAACCAAAGGCCCCGTGAGGGGCCTTTTTCATGGTGGCTTGAACGCCGTGCTCAGTGCCGCTGCGCTTCGAGCTGCGCCACGCGCTCGCGCAGGGCCTGGTTTTCCAAGGTCAGCGTGGTCACGCGCTCTTGCAGCTGACGCATTTCATCGCCCTGTGAGGCCTTGGTTTCTTGCGCATCTTCTCTGGCCGTTTTGCGGGTGACATCACGGACTTTTTTGGCCGCTTGTTTGAGCTCATCCTTGCCGCCCAAGGCCGCTTGTTTTTGCTCTTCAGCGGGCAGTGTGGCCACGGCAGCGGCGGCGTTGATGGAGATCGTGCCCGCCTTGACGGCGGCCACCAGCTCGGGCGCGGCTTGCTTTTGGATTTTTTCGATGTTCACCACCTGGCTGCTGCTCAGGCGCGCGGCCTTGGCAATGTCGGTGCGGCTTTTGAGGGCGTTGATCTCGCCACTGATGGTGCTGTCGTCGAGGTCCTTGTCAGCAGAATAGCCCTCGGCGTCGTGTGTGGCACTGACCGCTTGGGCGCGGCGCTCAGCCAGGATCTCGCGCTTGCGCAAGGCCAGCACGCCGCGCTGAAAGTCCGACACGCTGCGCCGCCCCAGGTGCTGGTCGATCATCCACAGGTGCACGTCTTCGATAGACTGAAAACGTGTGTTCTGTACGGTCTGAAAGGGCAGCCCATGCTTTTGGCAAATGCCGTAGCGGTTGTGGCCGTCAACCAACAAATCGCCCCACAGCACCAGAGCATCGCGGCAGCCTTCGGTCAGGATGCTGCGCTCCAAAGCCGCATGCTCATTGGGCGTCAAGGGGTCGATGTAGGCTTTGAGTTCTTCGTTGACGGTGATGTTCATGGGCAGGGAATCAAAATGCCGAAGGCCCCTTGCGGGGCCTTCTTTAAATCGGCATGAGAACTGGAGCGGGAGATGGGAATCGAACCCACGTTATTTGCTTGGGAAGCAAGAGTCCTACCATTAAACGACACCCGCGATGGCATGAATTTTACTTCAGGATGTCACCCATGCAGAGGAATTTGATCTCGACATAGTCTTCAATGCCGTGGCTCGAGCCTTCGCGGCCAAGGCCCGATTGTTTGACGCCACCAAAAGGCACATGTTCAGTGGCCAAAATGCCCACGTTGATGCCCACCATGCCGTACTCGAGCGCTTCGCTCACGCGGAAGATGCGGCCCACGTCGCGGCTGTAGAAGTAGCTGGCCAGGCCAAACTCGGTGTTGTTGGCCGCGTCAATCGCCTCTTGCTCGGTCTTGAACTTGAAGATCGGCGCGAATGGACCAAAGGTCTCTTCTTTGGCGCAGACCATGTCAGCCGTCGCATCGGCGATCACGGTGGGCTCGAAGAATTGGCCGTCCAGGCGCTTGCCGCCCACCAGCACACGACCGCCCTTGGCGATGGCGTCTTTCACATGGTGCTCAACTTTGTCCAGCGCAGCAGGCTCGATCAGCGGACCTTGGTTCACGCCGTCTGCAAAGCCATTGCCCACTTTGGCTGTGGCTTTGACCTTGGCGGCGAACTTGGTCGCAAACTCTTCGTAAACGGCTTCTTGCACATAGATGCGGTTGGAGCACACGCAGGTCTGGCCTGCGTTGCGGTACTTGCTGGCAAAAGCGCCTTCAACGGCACTGTCGATGTCGGCGTCTTCGAACACAATGAAGGGCGCGTTGCCGCCCAGCTCCAGTGACATTTTTTTCACGGTGGGGGCCGACTGTGCCATCAAGATTCGGCCCACTTCCGTGGAGCCGGTGAAGCTGATGTGGCGCACCACGTCGCTCGCACACAGCACTTTGCCCACTGCAATCGAGTTGTCGCTGTCGGCGGTGACCATGTTGAGCACGCCCGCTGGGATGCCTGCGCGGATGGCCAACTCGGCAGCGGCCAAGGCTGTGAGCGGTGTCAGCTCGGCGGGCTTGATGATGACCGGGCAGCCCGCAGCCAGTGCTGGGGCCACCTTGCGGGTGATCATGGCCAGTGGGAAGTTCCAGGGCGTGATGGCGGCGCACACGCCAATGGGTTGCTTGAGCACCAAGAGGCGGCGGTTGTTGTCGAACTGGGGCAGGGTCTCGCCGTTGATGCGCTTGGCTTCTTCGGCAAACCATTCGACAAAGCTGGCACCGTAGGCCACTTCGCCTTTGGCTTCGGGCAGGGGCTTGCCTTGCTCGGCGGTCATGATGCGCCCCAGATCGACTTGGTTGGCCATCAGCAGGTCGTACCACTTGCGCAGGACGATGCTGCGCTCTTTGGCGGTTTTGGCTTTCCAGGCTGGCCAAGCGGCGTTGGCGGCTGCAATGGCTTGTTCGGCTTCGACGGGTCCGAGGTTGGCCACATCCGCCAGATGCATGCCGGTTGCGGGGTCGGTCACGGCAAAACGGCTGCTGCCCGATACCCATTGGCCGTTGATCAGGGCGTCGGTCTTGAGCAGGCTGGGGTCGTTCAGCTGGGCGAGGGGTGAGGTTTTCATGTCCATGGTATCTCCGGTTTATTTAACTTGTTAAGTAAATTGTGCCATGGGTGCCAGCATAGCGCAGCTGCCCTCAGGCTAGTGTCGCAAAGACTACGGGGCAAAGGCGCAGGTTCGGGGACATTCGGGCGCAAACTTATAATCGCCGGCTGCACTTGAAAGCTGTAAAGACCATGAGCCAACCCGTTATTTCCGTCGCCGACATCCGCAAGACCTTTCTGGACTTTTTTGAGTCCAAAGGCCACACCGTGGTGGCCTCCAGCCCCTTGGTGCCGGGCAACGACCCCACCCTGATGTTCACCAACTCGGGCATGGTCCAGTTCAAAGACGTGTTTTTGGGCTCGGACAAGCGCTCTTATGTGCGCGCCGCGTCCGTGCAGGCCTGCCTGCGTGCCGGTGGCAAGCACAACGACCTGGAAAACGTGGGCTACACCGCGCGCCACCACACCTTCTTTGAAATGCTGGGCAACTGGTCCTTTGGCGACTACTTCAAACGCGAATCGCTGCAGTGGGCGTGGGAGTTGCTGACCGAAGTTTACAAACTTCCCGCAGACAAGCTCTACGCGACCGTCTACATGGAAGACGACGAAGCCCATGGCATTTGGGAAGGTATTTTTGTCAAAGCCGGTTGGACGCCCGAGCGCATCAAGGCAGAAAACCGCATCATCCGCATCGGCGACAACAAGGGTGGCCGTTACAAGTCCGACAACTTCTGGATGATGGCCGATACGGGCCCCTGCGGTCCTTGCTCTGAGATTTTTTACGACCATGGCGCGCACATTCCCGGCGGCCCACCCGGCAGCCCCGATGAAGACGGCGACCGTTTCATCGAAATCTGGAACAACGTGTTCATGCAGTTCAACATGGACGAAACCGGTGCCGTCACCCCGCTGCCCGCACCCTGCGTGGACACCGGCATGGGCCTGGAGCGCTTGGCCGCCATCTTGCAGCACGTTCACAGCAACTACGAGATCGATATTTTTGACGCGCTGATCAAGGCCGCATCGCGCGAAACCGGCTGCACCGATCTGAACAACAAGTCGCTGCGCGTGATCGCCGACCACATCCGTGCCACTTCCTTCTTGGTGAGTGACGGCGTGGTGCCAAGCAATGAAGGCCGCGGCTATGTGCAGCGCCGCATCATCCGCCGCGCGATTCGCCACGGTTATTTGCTGGGCCAGAAAAAACCGTTCTTTCACAAGCTGGTGCCCGATTTGGTGAAGCTCATGGGCGCGGCTTACCCCAACATGGCCGATCAGGCCGATCGCATTGCCGATGTTTTGCGCGTGGAAGAAGAGCGCTTCTTCGAGACACTGCAAAGCGGCATGCAGATTCTGGATTCGGCCCTGGATGGTGGTGTCAAAGTCCTGCCCGGCGAAGTGGCCTTCAAGCTGCACGACACCTACGGCTTCCCGCTCGATTTGTCGGCCGATGTGTGCCGTGAGCGTGGTTTGACTGTGGACGAAGCGGGTTTTGCCACCGCCATGGAAAAGCAAAAAGCCCAAGCCCGCGCCGCTGGCAAGTTCAAGATGGACAAGGCGCTGGATTATTCCGGCGCTGGCAATGACTTCGTCGGCTACGACGACCTCACGGCCAACGCCAAAGTGCTGGCCCTGTACGCCGACGGCAACGCGGTGACCGAGCTGAAAGCTGGCCAAGCTGGCGTGGTGGTTTTGGACACGACACCGTTCTACGCCGAGTCCGGCGGTCAGGTGGGCGACCAGGGCATGCTGCACAACGCGGGTGGCCAGTTCAATGTGTTGGACACACTCAAGATCAAGGCCGATGTGTTTGGCCACCATGGCGAAGTCAAAACCGGCAGCCTCAAAGTGGGCGATGCGGTGCAAGCCCATGTGGACATGGCGGTGCGTGCCGCCACCGTGCGCAACCACAGCGCCACCCACCTGATGCACAAGGCCCTGCGCGAAGTGCTGGGCAGCCATGTGCAGCAAAAAGGCAGCTTGGTCAACGCCGAGCGCACCCGGTTTGACTTTGCGCACAACGCCCCCGTGACCGATGCCGAGATCCGCCAGGTCGAAGCCCAAGTGAACGCCGAAATTTTGGCCAACGCTGTGGCGCAAGCCCGGGTGATGGACATCGAAAGTGCCCAGAAAACCGGCGCGATGATGTTGTTTGGCGAGAAGTACGGCGAGACTGTGCGCGTCCTCGACATTGGTTCCAGCCGCGAGCTGTGCGGCGGCACCCACGTCAAAGCCACGGGCGATATTGGTCTGTTCAAGATCGTCAGCGAAGGTGGCGTTGCCGCTGGCGTGCGCCGCATCGAGGCGGTGACGGGCCAAAACGCCTTGGCTTATCTGCAGTCCCTCGAAGACACCGTGACCCAAGCCGCAGGCACACTCAAGGCCCAACCGGCTGAGCTGAATAACCGCATTGCGCAAGTGCTTGACCAGGTCAAGGCGCTGGAAAAAGAACTGGCTGCCGCCAAAGGCAAGCTCGCTTCTGCCCAGGGCGACGAGCTCATGACGCAAGCCGTTGACATCAAGGGCATCAAGCTCTTGGTGGCCAAGCTGGAAGGCGCTGACGCCAAGACCCTGCGCGACACCATGGACAAGCTCAAGGACAAGATGAAAACTGCGGTGATCGTGCTCACCACGGTGGACGGCGACAAGGTGCAGATCGCCGCAGGCGTGACCGCCGACACCACAGGCAAGGTCAAGGCGGGCGAGTTGGCCAGCTTTGTGGCGGGCCAAGTGGGCGGCAAAGGCGGCGGCAAGCCCGACATGGCCATGGCCGGTGGCACCAATGCAGCGGCCTTGCCTGCAGCGCTGGCCAGCGTTCAAGCTTGGGTGACCGAGCGGGTGTGAGACCGACTTTCGTGTGACTGAAGATTAGGTCCGATTGTCTTTAGAACTGAAGTTGCAGCTGACTTTCAAACACACGGGCTTGGCCCGTGTGCGGGTCGGTGAATTTCACGGACTGGGCCAGCAGCTGCAAGGGTTGACTGAAGTCTTCCGGCGCGTCCGGACCCCGCAGCACCGTGGGGTAAAACAAATCCCCTTCAATGGGTAAACCCAAGGCGTTCATATGTACCCGTAGCTGGTGGCGTCTGCCGGTTACGGGTTCGAGTTGGTAAAGCGCACGTTCACCTTCGGTTTTTAAAACCCGGATCCGGGTTTCGCTGTTGGGCGTGCCTGGCACTTCCATCGTTCTGAAAAAAGGCTCGCCGGGGACCAATCGACTGGTGTAAAGAGACGGCAATTCAAAGCCCAGCGAGGCTGCCGCCACGGCGTGGTAGGTCTTGTGGATGTCTTTGTCTCTGAAGAGCGCATGGTATGCGTCACGGTCTTGCAGGCGTTTGCCCAGCAGCACCAGGCCAGCGGTTTCGCGGTCAATGCGGTGCAGCGGCACCAAATCGGCGCAGCCCGTCAGGCGCTTGAGCTGCACCAAAAGACTTTGCTGCACGTAGCGGCCCGACGGTGTGACGGGCATGAAATGCGGCTTGTCGGCCACCAGCAAGTGCTCGTCTTCAAACACGATGTGTGCTTGCGATGGCAACACCGGTTCATCGGCCAGATGCCGGTAGTAGTACAGGCGTTCCCCAGCGTGACAAGACGCATCGGGCAGGGCGGGGCTTCCGTTTTCGAGCAAGACCAAACCTTGCGCCAAGCGATCGGCCCATTCTTCCCGCGAAATGCCGGGCATGCGCTGTGCCAAAAAATCGAGCACATGGGTCGCGCCTTGGGGCACTGACACCACACTGGCGCTCACGCCATCGCGCATGGGCAACTGGTGTGTGTGCCCGGATTCATGCATGTCAGACGCGGCGGAAAACCAGATCCCACACGCCGTGGCCGAGTTTCAGGCCCCGGTTTTCAAACTTGGTCAGCGGCCGGTAATCGGGCTTGGCAGCAAAGCCGTCGGCCGCATCGCTGGTGTTCACCAGCAAGGGCTCGGCGCGCAGCACCCCCATCATTTGTTCGGAATAAGGCTGCCAGTCGGTGGCCAGGTGCAGGTAGCCACCAGGTTTGATGTGCTGGGCCAATCGCTCGATGAAGGGCGACTGGATCAGGCGGCGCTTGTGGTGACGGCTTTTGTGCCAAGGGTCCGGGAAAAAGATGTGAACGCCATCCAGGCTGTCTGTGCCCAGCATGTGGTCCATGACTTCGATGGCGTCGTGTCGCAGGATGCGGATGTTGCCAATCTGTTCTTCGCCGCAGCGCTTGAGCAATGCACCGACACCCGGCTCGTGCACTTCACAGCACAAGAAATTGTCATTGGGTCGCACCTGGGCGATCTTGGCCGTGGCATCGCCCATGCCAAAACCGATTTCCAAAATCAAGGGTGCGTTGCGCCCAAAGGCGGCCGCCACATCCAGGCGCTCTGGGCTGTAAGGGATCAAAAACTGGGGGCCGAACTGCTCATACGCCCGTACTTGGCCCGAGCCCATGCGCCCTGCGCGCAGCACATAGGTCTTGATGGTGCGCATGAAGGGCGCGTCAGGGACAGCCAGCTCGGTGGCGGATTCGGAGGCAGGCAGCTGGGGGGCGTTGTCGGGGGTCGTCATGGCGGGTGAGGGCGGATAAGCGAGAGGCGGTTTGCCTCGCAAGGCTGTCATTATCGCGGGTGATGTGAAGGGCGATGCTTGGAACGTGAAGGCTCAGTTGCCCTCAAACGGGTTGACCAACTGCACGCCAGCCAGAACTTCGCCGGAGCCCATGTCTTCGGTCAACAGCACCGCGCAACCAGAAATGTGGGCGCTGGCCAGAATCAGGGCGTCCCAGTAACTGAGGGCATGTTTTTGGTGCAGATCGAGTGCCATGTCGATGGTGTCTGGGGTCACACCCGCCACCTCCATTTGCCGGTAGCAGTTCAGTTGCTCCCGAAGATGGTTGTGCGAAAGGCCCAGTTTGCGAAGGCCGACTTGTATGTATTCGTTGAGCACCTGTGTGGACAAAACGCCCAGTCTCTTTAATCGCAGGTGCTGCAACAGGTCGATGGCGATGCGCTGTTTCTGAGGCTCATCGGTGCTGTCGGCATAAACCAGAATGTTGGTGTCGATGAAGCACCTGGCTTTGGGCAGGGCGAGCAGTTTTCCCCACGGCGGCGTGGGTTCAGCCGCGATCATGCAGGGCATCCCGGTCAAATTTCCAGCCGTTCAGTCGACCCCCACCGTTCAAGCAGCGTTGCTCCCACGCTTGCCATTCAACGGCTTGACGCTCCTGTCCTGCCAACTGTTCCAGGTAGTCGCGCACGGCCTGATTGAGGCTTTTGCCCATTTTGCGGGCCGCTTCGCGCGCTGATTCTGCGATTCGCTCGTCTACCGACAAGGTGATGTTCATGATTTGACCTCCCTCAAGACATTCAATTCACACGTATTATGTGTGAATTACGCTTTGGGCGCCATCTTGACCGAAACGGCTGACCCCAAAGTCTTGCCGTAAAGAGGCGTCCAATGGACCAAAGCCTGCTCGATCGGCGTTTGTTCGGGCATCGCAGGCAAACCCAGTGTTTGTGCCGCTGCGTTCAATGCTTGCAGGGGATGCTGCAAATCCAGCGCCATGGCCCCGTTTTGTTTGCTGAGTTTTTCGCCGTTGTCACCCAGCACCAAAGGTGTGTGCAGGTATTGGGGTGTGGGCAGGTCCAAGGCTCGTTGCAGCACGATTTGCCTGACCGTGTTGTCGGCCAGGTCTTCGCCGCGCACCACATGGGTGATGCTTTGCACGGCGTCGTCCACCACCACTGCCAATTGATAGGCCCACAGACCGTCGGCTCTGCGCAATACGAAGTCGCCAACCGCTTCGCTCACGTTCTGTTGTTGTGGCCCCAAGCGCCGGTCTGGCCAGTGGGTGAGGGCGGGAAGCCCCAGCGCCGTTTGCACGGCCTGCACATTCAGACGCCATGCCCGAGCGGGTTTGCCGTTCAGTCCGTTCCGGCAAGTGCCGGGGTAAACCGCAGCCTGGTGCCGCGCCAAAGACTGCGCCTGCGTTGTTTCGAAGGCCGTTTCAATGTCTTTGCGAGAACAGCCGCAGGGGTAGGCCCAACCTTTTCTAACCAGCATATCCAGGCCGGTTTGGTAAGCGTGTGATCGCTGGTTTTGCCAAAGGACCGGGCTGTCGGAGACCATGCCGCAAGTCCCCAACTGCTGCAAGATGGCATGGGCGGCACCTGGCATGCAGCGAGGTGTGTCCACATCTTCAATGCGCACGAGCCATTGGCCGCCGTGGGCGCGGGCATCCAGCCAGCTGGCCAGGGCCGCAACCAGCGAGCCCGCATGCAAAAGGCCGGTTGGCGAGGGCGCGAACCGGCCTGTGTAGGGCAATGCCATGGACGATCAGCGTTTCTTCAGCACCGCCAAGGCCAGTTCTAGGCCAGAGACAAAAGCATCTTCCACCCGGTGGCCCAGGCACCAGTCACCGCAAAGGCCAATCCCCTGGTCTTTGGACCATAAGAAGCTTTGGCCTAAGGGCTTGGCGGTTTTGGCGTACAGCCAGCGGTGCACCTCGGCGTGGTCAGGGGTCACGCGAATGCCGGTGATTTCGGCAAAAGCCTTGACCAATTTTCCTTTGACGCGTTCGGGCGTGTCGTTGACATGCTCGGCAGACCAGGGGGCGCTGGCCTGCACCGTCCAGCGCTCGATGCGCTCGCGCCCGGGCTTGGACGACTCGCGCGCCATCCATGCGATGCGGTGGTGCGTGCTGCGGGCCGCGTTCCATTGGGGGCCGATGGTGATCAGGCCAGGCTGCACGGCTTGGGGGTAAGCCAGCATGAGTGTCCAGCAAGGGTCAACCGTCACATGGGCCAACGGTTCAGCCAAATCACTTTGCCCCGAGGCTTTGAGCAATGCGCTGGCTTGCTCTGGTGGAATGGCCAAGATGACTTTGTCAAAACCCGCGTAAATGTGTTGACCACCATCTTCGGTTTCGGTTTGCAACTGCCAACCGCCTTTCTTCAGGGGGTCGACCATGATCTGCGTCACACGGGTTTGCAGCTGCACATTGCCGTCTTCAACCAAGGGTGCTGCCCATGCTTTGACCAAGGCATTCATGCCTGGGGCAGCGACCCAGTGGCGTTCGCCGCCAGGCAGACCCGCTTCGATGACCCGCCCATTGGGGTCGAGCACACGCACTGCGTTGGCGCTCCAGGGTTTGCAAACGCCGGGTGCAGTGCCAATGGCCAGCTCAAATCGCGGATCGCGCACGGTGAAGTACTGGGCTCCGTGGTCAAAGCTGCCGAAAGCGCTGGACCGGGTGGACATGCGTCCGCCGAGGCCACGGCTTTTTTCGAACAAAGTGACGTTGTGTCCGGCTTGGCGCAAAGTGCGTGCGCAAGTCACGCCGGCCATGCCGACACCAATGATGGCGATGTGTTGTGTGGTCATGCTGCCACTTTAGCCCAGAAATGCGCACGAATGTCGCTTGGGTGGGTTTGTCCCGATGCCGCTTGGTTTCAGGACTTCAAGCCCAGCAATGCCTCTCTGGTTGTTGCTTGGTTGAGCTGCGCCGTCCACCACAGCAGGGCGTGGCCCGCAGGGCTCAGGCGGCTGTCTCGCCAAGCCGCATGCACACTGTTCAGGCGCGTTTGTTCGGTGGTTTTGATGACCAACTGCCCCTTCGCAACAAAGGGCTGCGCCAAGCTAAGGGGCAAAAAACCAGCGCCCAGACCTCGCAGTTGCGCCTGCAATTTGCTGGGCATGTCGGGCACCGTGAAAACGTCTTGTCCGCCTTGCAGGCCCACGGTGAGACCGCTGCCGCGTTGGACCGAATCGGCCACAGCCACCACCCGGTGTTGCATCAGCAGGGCATTGCTCAAAGGTTCGGGCGCTTGGGCCAAAGGGTGTTGGGGGGCCACAGCAAAAACAAATGGCACATCGCCCAGCGCGACATGCTGGATGTCCGCGGCCATGTGTTGGCCCAGAGCAACCCCCACAGCCAAGTCGGCTTGCCCAGAGGTCAGTGCGGCCATGGTGCCCGACAAAGCCTCATGGCGAATGCGCAAGCGGGTGGGGCTGTTCAGCGCCAAAAAGGCTTCGCACAAATCCATCACCACGTCACGGGCCATGATGCTGTCCACCGCCACCGTGAGCACGGCCTCCCAGCCGGTGGCCACGCGTTTGACCCGGTTTGCTACGGCGTCGATGTCTTGCAGCAAGCGTCCCGCTTCGCGCAACAACTCTTGACCGGCTGCGGTGGGGCGGGCTTGGCGCGCACTGCGGTCAAACAGCAGCACATCCAGTGCGTCTTCGAGCTGTCGCACCCGGTAGGTCAAGGCACTGGGCACGAGACCCAACTGACGAGCGGCAGCCGCAAAACTGCCTTGCTCGGCAATGGATTGCAGCATGAACAGAGCGTCTGGGGTGAGCCAATCTTTAGGACTTTGCATGGTCTGCCTATTTTATTTCAAATAATTTGAATGGTGACGGCAAAACCATTGCACCGCAGCGGGGTGTTCTTTCCTTAAAGTTGAGCACTATTTAGAGGAGTTCCCTATGTTGACCCTGCGCAAATCGAACGAACGCGGCTACGCCGACCATGGCTGGCTCAAGTCGTTTCACAGCTTTTCTTTTGCCAACTACTTTGACCCGGCCCACATGGGCTTTGGCAACCTGCGTGTCATCAACGAAGACCGCATTGACCCCGGCACAGGCTTTGGTACACATGGCCACCGCGACATGGAAATCATCAGCTACGTGTTGTCGGGCAACTTGGCCCACCAAGACAGCATGGGCAACGTCAAAGGCATTCCGCCCGGCGACATACAGCGCATGAGCGCAGGCAGTGGCGTTCAACACAGCGAGTTCAACCACGCCAAAGGTGAGCAGACCCACTTTTTGCAAATTTGGATCGAGCCCAATGTGAAGGGCATCGCCCCTGGCTATGAGCAAAAAACCGTGCCTGAAAGCGCCAAACGCGGCCAACTCGCTTTGGTGGCTGTCCCTGCAGCAGACGCCCAAGCCGCCGAATACGCGGTGCAGATCCATGCCGATGCCCGCATGTTTGCAGGTCTTTTTAATGGCGCTGAGACTGCCCAACTGCCACTCAACTCAGCTCGCAAGGCTTATGTGTTTTTGGTGCGCGGCAGCCTGCAGGTCAACGGCCAAACTTTGCAGGCGGGTGATGCCGCCATGCTGCAAGCCGAATCGTCTTTGGCTTTGAGCCAAGGCCAAGACGCTGAAGTGCTGGTGTTCGATCTGGCGGCTTGACCCCTTTTTTCTTTCCCTTTTTCCCTCTCCCTTTTTTAAACCCAAGGAGTTTTCTCATGGCTAAAACAGTTGTTGTCTACCATTCCGGCTACGGCCATACCCAGCGCGTCGCCCAGTTTGTGGCCCAAGGCGCCAACGCACAAGTGATCGCCATCGACGCCGACGGCAACATCACCGACGCCGACTGGACCGCATTGGATGCCGCCGACGCCATCATCTTCGGCTCGCCCACCTACATGGGCATGGCCTCATGGCAGTTCAAGAAGTTTGCCGACGCCACTTCCAAGCGTTGGTTCACCAGCGCCTGGAAAGACAAAGTCGCAGGCGGCTTCACCATCTCGGCCAGCCCCAGCGGTGACAAGCTGTCCACTATCCAGTACTTCATCACCTTGTCTCAGCAGCAGGGCATGATTTGGGTGGGCCAGCCCGCCATGAACGACGGCACGATCAACCGCATCGGCTCCAACTCCGGCGTGATGGCCCAAGTGGGAACGACCAGCCCTGCAGAAGACATCCCCCAAGGTGACTTGGATACCGCCAAAGCTTATGGCGAGCGCATTGCGGCTATTGCGGCCAAATTGCGCGGCTGATTAGCCCATTGTGGGAGGCTGCCCCTGCGGCCGAATGTTTGTGGTCCATGACCGTTCATTCGCGAGCAGGGGCTCGCTCCCACAGGGTCAACCGATCTTGTGGGAGGCGGCCCTTGCGGCCAAAGGTGCGTCTGTCGGAGTGGTGTTCCTCTCGGTTAGCATGGCAGTATGAAAATCATCACCATGCTGCCGTGGGCCGATTGGCTGGCGCTGATCACTTTTTTTGCTTTGTGGGTCGGCTACGCCTGGCTCGCCAAAGTGCGCGGTCTGCGTGACCAAAGCCTGATCGCTAACACCAACCGTTACCGCCAACTGTGGATGATGCAAGCCACCCAGCGTGACCCGCGTGTGCTGGACGGTGTGATCACCCAGAATTTGTCGCAAACCCCGGCCTTTTTCTCGTCGACCAGCATCATCATCATTGGTGGACTGTTTGCGCTGTTGGGCACCACCGACAAAGCTGCAGAGTTGGTGCGTGAAATCCCGTTTGCCCAGCCCACGCCTTTGCCGATCTTTGAACTCAAGATCCTGGTGATGGTCGGCATTTTTGTGTACGCCTTTTTCCGCTTCTCTTGGTCCATGCGGCAGTACACCTTTGTGGCGCTGGTCATCGGGGCCATGCCTTCTCCTGAAGACTTTGATGCCAAACGGTATGACCGACAGCACTTTGCCGAGCGTGCGGGCAATTTGGTGAGCGCTGCTGCCGAGACCTTCAACGACGGTCTGCGGGCTTATTACTTTTCATTTGCCGCCATGGCCTGGTTTTTCTCGCCCATGGCGCTGGTGCTGGCCACGGCCTTGGTGGTCTTGATTTTGTACGGACGCGAATTCCGCTCTGAGGTTCTGCAGGTCTTGCGGGACTGAAAACGCACACCTTTTGCCGCAGGGTGACCTTCTACAATGGCAGGTTATGTTTGTTCACCTGCGCCTTCACTCCGAATTCTCTGTTGTTGACTCCACTTGTCGCATCGACGATGTGGTCAAGATCGCGGCCAAAGACGCCCAGCCTGCGCTGGCCATCACCGACCTGAACAACCTGTTCGGGACCGTCAAATTTTACAAAGAAGGCCGGGGCAAAGGCGTCAAGCCGATCATCGGTGCCGAGATCAACCTTGAAGGTTTGGGCGGCGATGCGGGCGCCATCAGCCGCGTGGTGCTGTTGGTTCAAAACCACCGGGGTTACCTGCATCTTTGCGAGTTGTTGGCCCGAGCTTGGACCCAAAACGTGCTCAAAGGCGTGGCCGTGGTCAAGCTGGCTTGGCTGCAAGAGTTGTCTGAAGGCCTGATTTTGTTGTCGGGTGCGCAAGCCGGGCCGGTGGGCCAAGCGCTTGTGCAAGGTGACACCGACAAAGCGGCCGATGTGGCGCTGCAGTTGGGCTCGATCTTTCCGCACCGTTTTTATTTGGAGCTGCAACGCGCAGGCCGCCCGGAAGACGAGCCACAAGTGGCGGGTGCTGTGGCGCTGGCCGCACGCTTGGGTTTGCCGGTGGTGGCCACGCACCCGGTGCAGTTTCACGGCCCTGACGATTACGAAGCCCACGAAGCGCGGGTGTGCATTTCGGAGGGCGAAATCCTGGCCAACCAGCGCCGTGTGCGCCGCTTCACACGCGAGCAGTATTTCAAGTCCGCTGCACAAATGTGCGCCCTGTTTGCCGATGTGCCCAGCGCCATCGCCAACACGCTCGAAATTGCCAAACGCTGCAACCTCACCTTGGTGTTGGGCAAACCTCAACTGCCAGACTTCCCGATTCCACCCGTGAACGGTCTGGTCATGTCGGTGGAAGACTATTTCCGCCACGTCTCCTTTGAGGGCCTCGAAGCCCGTTTGGTGCACCTGTACCCGGTCGAAGCCAAACGGAACGAAGAGCGTGCGCGTTATGTCGAGCGCTTGGAGTTTGAGCTGAACACCATCTTGAAGATGGGTTTTCCGGGTTACTTCTTGATTGTGGGTGACTTCATCCAGTGGGCCAAGGCCAATGGTTGCCCGGTCGGCCCGGGCCGGGGTTCGGGCGCAGGCTCTTTGGTGGCTTATGCGCTCAAGATCACCGACCTCGATCCGCTGCAATACAACTTGCTGTTCGAGCGGTTTTTGAACCCCGAGCGGGTGTCCATGCCCGACTTCGACATTGACTTTTGCCAGGGCAACCGCGACCGGGTGATCGACTATGTGAAGGATAAATACGGGCGCGAGGCCGTCAGCCAGATCGTGACCTTTGGCACCATGGCTGCGCGTGCGGCGATTCGTGACGTGGGCCGTGTGCTGGACATGAGCTACACCTTTTGTGACGGCATCAGCAAGCTCATCCCCAACAAGCCGGGCATGTCGGTCACGCTGCAGTACCCACCCGCCACGCCCAAGGAGGGCGACAAGAACAATTACGCGATTGCCATGGAGCCGATCTTGGCCGAGCGCATCGAGCGTGAAGAGGATGTGAAGACTTTGATCGAACTGGCGCAAAAGCTTGAAGGCATGACCCGCAACGTGGGCATGCACGCCGGGGGCGTGTTGATTGCACCAGGCAAGCTGACCGACTTTTGCCCGCTGTACCAGCAGCCCGGCAGCGAATCGGCGGTGAGCCAGTATGACAAAGACGACGTCGAGGCCGCAGGCTTGGTGAAGTTCGACTTCTTGGGTTTGGCCACACTGACCATTCTGGAAATCGCCCGCGAGTTCATCATCAAGCGTCACAAGGGCCAGGAAAACTTTGCTTTTGAAAACATTGCGCTGGACGACGCACAGACCTACAAATTGTTTTCAGACGGCAAGACCGAGGCCGTGTTCCAGTTTGAAAGCCGCGGTATGCAGGGCATGCTGCGCGACGCGCGCCCCAGCCGCTTGGAAGACCTGATCGCGCTGAACGCGCTCTACCGTCCGGGGCCCATGGACCTGATTCCCAGCTTTGTGGCGCGCAAGCACGGGCGCGAAGAGGTGGAGTACCCGCACCCTGCAGTGGCGCAGATGCTGTCTGAGACCTACGGCATCATGGTCTACCAAGAGCAGGTGATGCAGACGGCCCAGATTCTGGGTGGCTACTCGCTTGGTGGCGCCGACTTGCTGCGCCGCGCCATGGGCAAGAAGAAGGCCGAAGAAATGGCCGAGCACCGCGAGAAATTCCGCGCAGGCGCATTGGCCACGCACAACATTCCGCAGGACAAAGCCGACGAAGTCTTTGACCTGATGGAAAAATTTGCAGGCTACGGCTTCAACAAGTCGCACGCTGCCGCTTACTCGCTGCTGGCTTACCACACGGGCTGGCTCAAGGTGCATTACACCGCCGAGTTCTTCTGCGCCAACATGACGGTGGAGATGGACGACACCGACAAGCTCAAGGTCTTGCACGAAGACGCGCTCAAGTTTGGCATCCGCTTTGACCCGCCGGACGTGAACCGCGGCACGCACCGCTTTGAGCCGGTGACCGACAAGATCATCCGCTACGGTCTGGGTGCCATCAAAGGCACAGGTCAGCAGGCCATCGACGCCATCGTGGCGGCTCGTACCGAGGGTGGTCCTTTCAAGAGCTTGTTTGATTTTGCAGTGCGCGTGGACCGCACCAAAATCAACAAGCGTACGGTGGACGCGCTCATCAAGGCCGGAGCCTTTGACTCGCTGCACATGAACCGTGCCGCTTTGTCGGCCAGCATCGACCGGGCGTTTGAGTTCTCGAACGCCACCACGGCCAATGCCAACCAAGGCGGCTTGTTTGACATGCTGGGCGACGACTCGCACGGCTCGAGCACGCAAGAGCCTGACCTGGTCGAGGTCATGCCCTGGGGCATCAAGGAACGACTGTTGCTTGAAAAAACAGCCGTGGGCTTCTTCTTGTCCGGCCATTTGTTTGACGCGGTCGAGCGCGAAGTGCGCCAGTTTGCCCGCCGCAAGATCGACGAGCTGATCGACAGCCGAGAGTCCATGGTGCTGGCGGGCATCGTGACCGATTTGCGCATCATCAACGGCCAGCGCGGCAAAGTGGCTATCTTCAAGCTGGATGACAAAACCGGTGTGATGGAAGCCACCGCCGACGAGGCGCTGATCAACTCGGCCAAGCATTTGCTGAAAGACGACGAGCTGATCATCGTCACCGCCAAGATGCAGGCCGATCGCTTCTCGGGCGGTTTCCGACTGAAAATGGAGCAGATCATGGACTTGGGCGCTGCCCGTTGCCGTTATGGCAAATACCTGCGCGTGGCGGTGAATGGTCGTGCGCCCGACATTGCCCGCTTGGTGCGCGAGTTTCCTGCGCAACGCGAGCAGACCGAGCAAGGCGACTTGGTCCGCGGTTTGCCGGTTCGTTTGGTGCTGGAGCGCCGCAGCGAAGACCTAAGCGCCCGCGCCGAGCTGGCGCTGGGTGAGGCCGCCAAATTTTTCCCTACCGACGCGGCACTGGCCAGCTGGATGGCGCAAGCCGATCAGGGCCAGGCGCGGATTGTGTACGACTGAACTTCTCCTCACACCCCTTCAAAACTCATTCAACGCCCATTCAAAGGCCACTCAGGAGCACTCCATGAAAGCAGCTTGGTACAGCCACAACGGCGAAGCCTCGGACGTGATGCAGGTGGGCGAGCTGCCCACCCCCACACCCCAAGTGGGGGAGGTGCTGGTGCGTTTGATGACCTCGGGTGTGAACCCATCGGATGTCAAATCCCGCCGCGCTCGGCCGCTGACAGATCCACTGGTGGTGCCGCACAGCGATGGTGCGGGTGTCATCGAAGCGGTGGGAGCTGGCGTTTCGGCTGCCCGAGTGGGCCAGCGCGTGTGGATTTGGAATGGCCAGTGGCAACGCGCCATGGGCACCTGTGCCCAATACATCGCCTTGCCCGATGCACAAGCGGTGGCTATGCCCGATGGCACCGATTTTGCGGCTGGTGCCTGTATGGGTATTCCGGGCCTGACCGCTGTGCAGTCGGTCATTCTGGCGGAGCGCTTGACGGGTGATTTGCGTGGGCAAACCGTTTTGGTGAGCGGCGCCTCATCGGCTGTTGGCCATTACATCACCCAGATGGTGTGTTTGGCCGGTGGCCGAGTGATCGGCACGGTAGGTTCTGAAGCCAAAGCCGTGCACGCGAAATCTGCGGGTATGGAGGAAGCGATTTTTTACAAGACAGAATCTGTCCCCGAACGCGTTAAAGCACTCACGCAAGGGCGGGGTGCCGACGTCATCATTGACATGGATTTCTCGACCACCGCCCGCTGGGCTGCCGAAGGCGCTTTGGCCCCGCACGGCCAAGTGGTCTGCTATGGCTCGAATGCGCTGGAGGTCAACTTGCCGTTTCGCCCTTGGTTGTTCCAGTCGATGGGCGTGAAGTTCTTTCTGGTCTACGACCTGACCCCGGCCGACCGCCTGAGTGCTGTGGCCCGCTTGTCAGGCATGCTGTCGCAAAAGCAATTGCAGCACAGCATCGGTGCCCGTTTTGCCCTCGATCAGATCGCCTTGGCCCATCAAACCGTCGAGGCAGGGCAGACGATAGGCAATGTGGTGGTGGACTTGTAAGTCCGCGCACTCTGGTTTCAATCCAACGGCCTGAACCCCAACACGATCACCGGCGGCACACGCCCGTCGCTGTCTTTGGGGAAAACTTCCGTTTTGTCGATGGCGCGCAGCACGGCGTCGTCCCAGGCTTTGTTGCCGCTGGTTTGCACGATGCGGCGGCTGAGAATGGTGCCGTCCGGGCTGACTTTGACTTCCACTTCTGCGCGTGGGTTGCCCACCACGTCGCCGGGGTAGGTGATGTTGGGTTTGATGCGACCCACCAAGCGGCCCGCATAACTGGCCGAGGGACCTGATGATTTGAGTGCGGTGCCCGTTGCGTTTTCACCGCCCGAAGCGCCTGCCATGCCTTGCATGCGCTTGAGGTTTTCATTGCGCATCGCGTCAGCTCTGGCAGCATCGGCTTTCTCAGCGCTGGCTTTTTCTGCGGCTTTTTTCTTGTCGCGTTCTTTCTCTTCTTGCGCTTTTTTCTCTTTGGCCGATTTTTCTTTTTCTTTGGCTTTGTCTTCTTTCTCGCGCTCTTTTTCACGTTCCTTGCGCTTGAGTTCAGCCTTTTCCTTGTCCGCTTTTTCCTTGGCGGTTTTTTCTTTTTCGGCCTTCAACTTTTCAGCTTTCTCAGCCTCTTTTTTCTTTTCTTGCTGCTTTTTCTTTTCGAGCGCGATCTGAGCGTCACGGCGCTCAATTTGCGGGTCGGGTGCAGGCGGAGGCGGTGGGCTGGGTTTGACGATGTGCTTGGGCTCTGGTTGCGGCGTCGGTTCTGGTTCCGCCTCGGCTGGGGGCTCTTGCAGGCGCGGCGCTGCGGCTTGTGCTGTGGCCGACCACAGCTCGGCTTCTGCTTGAACGGTTTGGGGTTGGGTTTTCCAAGCAGTGGCCAGGCCCAACGCGAGGAAAAGCAGCCCGTGCACCAGGCCTGCGGCCAACCAAGATCTGCCCGCACCCGGCTGAGGGGGCGGTGCAAATTCGAGGTGCTGTGCTGGCTTGGTGTTCAAACCCGAATCCTCAAGGGGCCAGCTGGACCGACAAACCCACACGCGCGATGCCCGCACGCTGCAGGCTGTCCATGACCTTGACCACGGTTTCGTATTTCACGGTCCGGTCGGCGCTGATCACCACGGCGGTGTTGTCACCGTCACCCACCAGGCCTTTGACGCTGGTAGCTACGCTGGCGAGGGTGGCGCTGTCGGTTTTGCCATCACTCACCAGTTCCAGGCGCTCGTCTTTTTGGATCACGATCTGGATGACTTTGTCGGGTTGCTTGGCGGCTTTGCCCACGCTGGGCAGGTCGACCACGCTGGGCGTGATCATGGGCGCGGTCACCATGAAGATGATCAGCAGCACCAACATCACGTCGATGAAGGGCACCATGTTGATTTCGGCGATGGTGCGGCGACCACGGCCCCGAGATGAAACACCGGGCATGACGTTCCTTTCAGTGGCCCGAGGCCGAGCTGTTGGCTCCGCCCAGGCTGCGCTGCAGGATGTTGGAGAACTCTTCGATGAAGGTTTCCAGCTTGATGGCAATACGGTCCACGTCGTGAGAGAAGCGGTTGTAGGCCAGCACGGCAGGGATGGCGGCAAACAAGCCAATGGCGGTGGCAATCAGGGCTTCGGCGATGCCCGGGGCCACGGTGGCCAAGGTCACTTGTTGCAAGCTGGCAAGCCCGGTGAAGGCGTGCATGATGCCCCACACGGTGCCAAACAAACCGACATAAGGGGAGATGGATCCGACCGAGGCGAGGAAAGCCAATTGCGATTCGGCCACATCCATTTCACGCTGGAAGCTGGCCCGCATGGCGCGGCGTGCGCCGTCAAGCAAGGTGCCTGCGTCGCTGATCTGGCGCTCACGCAGTTTTTGGTATTCGCGCATGCCACTGGCAAAAATGCGTTCCATCGGGCCGGACAGTTTGGCGTTTTGGCTGGCCGAATTGAACAGCTCGTTCAAGCTGGTGCCCGACCAAAATACGCGCTCAAACTCTTCGTTGAGGTTCTTGATGCGTTTGATGGCCCCGAGCTTGCGCACGATGGCGGCCCAGCTGGACACCGAAATCGCCAGCAGCAGCAAGACCACCAATTGCACGACAAAACTGGCGTGCAAGAGCAGCGAGACGATGGACATGTCTTGGTTCATTTCAGGGCTTCCAGAACGGGGGCCGGAATGCGGCCAGGTTTCAAGGTGGTGCTGTCGACCCAGCCCAGGCGGATGGTGCCTTCGGCCAGCAGTCGGTCGGGTTGGCCTTGGGCACGCAAATAAGCGCGCTGGGCAATGGTCAAGCTGGCTTTGCCGCCGTTTTGCAATTCGGCGGTGACGACCAAGGTGTCGTCCAGACGGGCTGGCGAATGGTATTTGACAGCGGTTTCAGACACCACAAACATGCCGCCCGATTGGTCGCGCAACACCTGTTGACCAAAGCCCAGGGCGCGCAGCCATTCGGTGCGGGCGCGCTCAAAAAACTTGAGGTAGTTGGCATAAAACACGATGCCGCCCGCGTCGGTGTCTTCCCAATAGATACGGATGGGGTGCGCAAAAGCGGCGGTACTGTCGGTCATGGGTTCAACCAGGCTTTCAGGCGCGCAATCGCGGTCTGCAGTTCGGCCATGGAATTGGCGGTGGAAAAGCGCACAAAGCGGGCGGTTTGGTCGGTGCCAAAGTCGCGCCCGGGCGTGATGGCCACATGGGCGTGCTCCAGCGCGGCAAAAGCAAAGTCCCAGCTGTCTTTGAGGCCCAGCTTTTGGCAGGCGGCGGTGCAGTCGGCCCAAGCGTAAAAAGCGCCATCGGGGGCGACGGGTACCGTCAGGCCCAGCTCATTGAGTGCTGGAATGAAGTAATCGCGCCGGGCTTTGAACTCGGCGCGGCGGCGCTCGTATTCGGCGATGCTCTCAGGTTCAAAGCAGGCCAGAGCCGCTTGTTGCGCCACCGTGCTGGCACAGATGAACAGGTTTTGCGCCAAGCGCTCCAGCACGGGCGTGAGCGTTTCGGGCACCACCAGCCAGCCCAAACGCCAGCCGGTCATGTTGAAGTACTTGCTGAAGCTGTTGATGCTGATGACGTCGTCGCCCAGTGCCAGGGCGCTTTGGCCAAAAGTGTCGTCGTGGCTCAGGCCCAAATAGATCTCGTCGATGAGGGTGATGCCGCCATGGCTGCGCACCACTTCGACGATGCGGGCCAGCTCGGCCGGATCGATCGAGGTGCCCGTGGGGTTGGAGGGCGAGGCCAGCAAAACGCCACGGGTTTGAGGGCCCCAGGCGGCAGCCACTGTGGCAGCACTCAACTGAAAGCGTTCTTGTGCGGTGGTGGGCACCAACACGGCCGTGCCTTCGGCCGCGCTCACAAAGTGGCGGTTGCAGGGGTAGCTCGGGTCGGGCATCAGGATTTCATCGCCCTGGTCAATCAGCGCCAGACACACCAGTTGTAGCGCCGCCGATGCACCCGCCGTGACCACAATCCGGCTGGCCGGTACCTGCACGTTAAAGCGCTGCGCGTACCAGTCGCTGATGGCTTGGCGCAAAGCGTCCAAACCTAAAGCGGGGGTGTATTGGGTTTGCCCAGAAGCAATGGTGGCCTGCGCGGCTTGTTGTACGCGGGGTGGGGCGGTGAAGTCGGGCTCGCCAATGTTCAAAAACACCACGGGCCGATCGGTGTGGGCCACCTCACGGGCTTTTTGGGAGGCAGCTTTGGCCACTTCCATGACCCAAAAGGGCTCGATCCGCTCGGCTCGCTCAGAGATGCGCATGGTGGTGTGGCTTATTTGATGCGGCCAGATTGGCGGTCGGCCTGCACTTCTGCGCTGCGCAATTCGGGGGCCAATCCCCCCAGAACCGCGTTCACATACTTGTGGCCGTCGGTGCCGCCAAAGTCTTTGGCCAGCTCAATGCATTCGTTGAGCACCACGCGCCACGGCACGTCCAGGCAGTGTTTCATTTCGTAAACACCGATCCACATGATGGCGTGTTCGATGGGCGAGATCTCTGCAAATTGACGGTCGAGTTTGGGCGCGATCAGAGCGTCCAGACTTTGGGCTTGTTCGATGCAGCCGTAAAGCAAGGCGTCGTAATGGGCCGAATCGGCTTTGTGAAAGCCCGACAGGTCGCGGGTGAAGACGTCGATGTCGGACGCCTCGTTGCGGCCCACGATGAATTGGTACAAGGCTTGTAATGCAAATTCACGCGAGCGGCTGCGGGCAGGCTTGGCTGAGGACTTGCGTGTGCCGGCTGCACCAGGTGGCGTGCCTTCGTTGGCGGTGTCGGGCGTGCTGGTCGAATCGTTCATCAGGCTTTGTCTTCTTCGTCGAATTCATCGGCCAACTCGGCCATGTCGGCGGCCAAGTCGTCCATGATGCAAGCCATTTCAACCGCGACGCGGGCAGCGTCACGGCCTTTTTCGGTTTGGCGGGCGATGGCTTGGTCGAGGTTCTCGGTGGTCAAAATCGCGTTGGCAATGGGCAAGTTGTAGTCAAGGGACACGCGGCTGACACCCGCGCCGGACTCGTTGGCCACCAATTCAAAGTGGTAGGTTTCACCACGGATGATGCAGCCCAGCGCAATCAGTGCGTCGTACTCGGCCCGCTCGGCCATGGCTTGCAAAGCGACAGGCACTTCCAAGGCACCCGGCACCATGACGTGGTCGATGCTGGTCACGCCCAATGCTTCAAGTTCAGCAATGCAGGCCTTTGCCAGTGCATTGGTGATGTCTTCGTTGAAACGCGCCTGCACGATGCCGATGTGCAGAAATTGGCCGTCGAGTTCTTCGGCTTGGCCTTTGTTGGCGTCTTGCATGTTTATTCCTTGGGGATGTAAGCGGTGATTTCGAGGCCGTAGCCGGTCATGCTGGGCATGCGGCGCGGGTTGCCCATGAGGCGCATTTTGTGCACGCCGCACTCGCGCAGGATCTGAGCGCCCACACCGTAAGTGCGCAGGTCCATCTTGCCGCGTTCGGGCGCTTGGGCCGAGCGGGCACGGCCTTCAAACTGGGCCAGCAATTGGTCTGCCGATTCGCCGCAATTGAGCAGCACCGCCACACCGCTGCCTTGGGCGTTGATGTATTTCAGGCTCGCGTCCAGGCTCCAGGAGTGCATGGCGCGGTTGACTTCGAGGGCGTCGAGCACCGACAGCGGTTCGTGCACGCGAACTGCAACTTCAGAGTCGGCCGACCATTGGCCTTTGACCAGAGCCAGGTGCACAGTTTGGCTGGGTTGGTCGCGGAAGGCGTGGGCTGTGAATTCGCCGTGGGCGGTTTGCAGCGTGCGGCTGCCGATGCGCTCGACCAGCGACTCGTTGCGGCTGCGGTACTGGATGAGGTCGGCAATCGTGCCGATTTTCAGGCCGTGCTCGGCCGCAAAGATTTGCAGGTCCGGTAGGCGGGCCATGGTGCCGTCGTCTTTCATGATCTCGCAAATCACGGACGAGGGTGAGCAACCGGCCATGGCGGCCAAATCGCAACCGGCTTCGGTGTGGCCTGCACGCATGAGCACGCCACCGTCCACTGCTTGCAGCGGGAAGATGTGACCCGGCTGTACCAAGTCGGTGGGCACCGCGTTTTTGGCCACGGCCACTTGCACGGTCTTGGCGCGGTCAGCGGCCGAGATGCCGGTGGTCACGCCTTCGGCGGCTTCGATCGACACCGTAAAGGCGGTGCTGTAGAAGGTGCCGTTGCGAGCGGCCATGGGGGGCAGCTTCAAAAACTCGCATCGCTCACGGGTGAGCGTCAGGCAAATCAGGCCCCGGCCAAAGCGGGCCATGAAGTTGATGGCTTCGGGTGTGACATGGTCAGAAGCCAAGACCAGATCGCCTTCGTTTTCACGGTCTTCTTCGTCGACCAGGATCACGATGCGACCGGCTTTCATCTCGGCCACGATCTCTTCGACGGGCGAAATCGCCACGGGGGTCAGTTGCGCGGGGGCGTTCATGCAGGGTCTTTCTGAGTCAGGCCTGCGCTGAGCATGCGCTCTACATAGCGGGCCACGGTGTCGATTTCGAGGTTGACCCGGCTGCCCGCTTGGAGGCTGCCAAGGGCGGTGTTGTCCACGGTGTGGGGGATCAGGTTGATGCTGATCTCACACCCATCGGCCAGATCGGCCACGCGGTTAACGGTAAGACTGACCCCGTTGACGGTGATCGAGCCTTTATAGGCGAGGTATTTGGCCAAGGTGTGGGGCGCCAGGACGCGCAGTTCCCAGCTTTCGCCAATTTGTTCGAAATGGCTGATGTGGCCAACGCCATCGACATGGCCGGACACGATGTGCCCGCCCAGACGGTCATGGGCTCGCAGCGCTTTTTCGAGGTTGACGGTGCCTTCTTGGTCCAAACCGCTGGTTTTGTCGAGCGATTCGGCCGAGATGTCGATGGTGAATTGACGGCTCTCTGGGCTGAAGGTGGTGACGGTCATGCAAGCGCCGTTCAAGGCGATGCTGTCGCCCAGGCCCACATCGTCAAGGTACCCGGCGGGGGCCTCGATGGTGAGGCGCTTGCCGTGGTGTAAAGAGCGACCCAGGTCGTGGATGGCGACGATTCGCCCCACGCCGGTGATGATTCCGGTGAACATAGCTGTCTATTTTCGCAGGTAAAGAGCGTTTATCGGCTGGCCTCGCAACAAAAATGCGCGCAGTCCAGTGCGTCAGGTGCTGGCTTGACTCATGTAAAGCTCAGGGTAAACCAAGGCGACAAGCCACAAAGTGTGTGCCTAGAATGGTGCATTGCAGCAGATTTTTCATAGGCTGCTTCTCACCAGGAGTTTTCTTTGCCGGCCAAATCTCCAATTCAATCGACCCAAGCCACCAAGACAATCCGGTCTGGGAAGACGGCCAGCCCACCCGAGTCGCCATCCTTGGTGGCTCGCACCATCAAAAAATACCCGAACCGCCGGCTGTACGACACCGAGACCTCCAGTTACGTGACCTTGGCAGAGCTCAAAAAACTCGTGATGGCCTCAGCGCCCTTGGTGGTGCTTGATGCCAAAACCGGCGAAGACCTGACACGTTCCATCTTGTTGCAGATCATTTTGGAGGAAGAGTCTGCGGGCGTGCCCATGTTCAGCGAAGCGGTTTTGTCCAACATCATCCGTTTTTATGGCCATGCCATGCAAGTTCACATGGGTTCTTATTTGGAAAACCATGTTCAGTCCTTCATGGACTGGCAAAACAAATTGGGCGAATCCAGCCCGGCCCTCAGCCCCGAGGTTTGGACGCAGTTCATGAAGTGGCAGACGCCGCTGATGCACAACATGTTTTCGGGACTGGCCGATCCCTCTCAAAACGTGATGGTGCAGATGCAAGATCAGGTGCAAAAACAGATTCAGAAAAATGCCGATCAGTTCTTGGGCGCGATGGGTTTGAAGTCATGAGGGGTGAAATAGGCCGTTTTGTCACAAGACGGTCGTTTTTGCGGGGACAATGGGGGCATGAGTGAAATGACCGCAACTGCACCCCTTCCGACCCCCAAAGTGGGTTTTGTCAGCCTGGGTTGCCCCAAAGCCCTGACCGATTCCGAACTGATCCTGACGCAATTGAGCGCCGAGGGTTACCAAACCTCCAAAACCTTTGAAGGCGCTGACTTGGTCATCGTCAACACCTGTGGGTTCATTGACGAAGCCATCAAAGAGAGCCTGGACACCATTGCCGAGGCCCTGAGTGAAAACGGCAAGGTCATCGTGACCGGTTGTTTGGGAGCCAAAACGAGTGAGGGCGGCGGCAACATGGTGCTTGAAATGCACCCCAGTGTGCTGGCCGTGACCGGGCCGCACGCCACACAAGAGGTGATGGACGCGGTGCACACCCATTTGCCCAAACCACACGACCCGTTTCTGGATCTGGTGCCAGGCGGTTTTGGCGAGGCGGGCCTCAAGCTCACGCCGCGCCACTATGCTTATTTGAAAATCAGCGAAGGCTGCAACCACCGCTGCACGTTTTGCATCATCCCTTCTATGCGCGGTGACTTGGTCTCGCGCCCGATTGGCGATGTGCTGAAGGAAGCCAAGTCCCTTTTTGAAGGGGGTGTGAAAGAGTTGCTGGTTATCAGCCAAGACACCTCTGCGTATGGGGTGGATGTGAAATACCGTACCGGGTTTTGGGACGGCAAGCCTGTCAAAACCCGCATGCTCGAGTTGGTTCAGACCTTGGGCGAGATGGCCCGCGCGCACGATGCTTGGGTGCGTTTGCACTATGTTTATCCCTATCCCAGTGTGGACGACATCATCCCCTTGATGGCCCAGGGTTTGGTCTTGCCCTATTTGGATGTGCCGTTCCAGCACAGCCACCCCGATGTGCTCAAACGCATGAAGCGCCCGGCCAGTGGCGAGAAAAACCTGGAGCGCATCCAGCGTTGGCGCGAACTGTGTCCAGAGTTGGTGATTCGCAGCACTTTCATTGCCGGCTTCCCGGGCGAGACCGAAGAAGAATTTGAGCACTTGTTGGGCTTTTTGCGTGAAGCGCAGATTGATCGGGCAGGCTGCTTTGCTTACAGCCCCGTGAAAGGGGCCACGGCCAATGAACTGCCAGGCATGTTGCCCGAAGCACTGCGCGAAGAGCGCCGTGCCCGTTTCATGGCGGTGGCCGAAGAGGTTTCGATTGCCCGATTGCACCAGCGCGTGGGTTCCACCATGCAAGTGTTGGTAGACAGTGCGCCGGCCATGGGCCGTCGTGGTGGCGAAGGCAGAAGCTTCGGCGATGCGCCAGAGATCGATGGCGTGGTGCGTTTGTTGCCGCCCGAGAAGCTGAGCAAGACTTTGAAAGTGGGTGAATTCACCCGAGCCCGCATTGTCAGCGTGGAAGGCCACGATTTGGTCGGGGTCCCCGTTTGACACCAGCGCTTGAACTGCCGCGCACCTCTGGGCAAGCGCAGCAGTCCTTCAAGATGTTTTCAGTCAACAAAAAAGCCGTTGATCAGAAATCAACGGCTTTGAGTGTTTTTTTACTTACCGTGTTCGATAAGATTGGTGCCCAGAAGAGGACTCGAACCTCCACGATGTTACTCGCTAGTACCTGAAACTAGTGCGTCTACCAATTCCGCCATCTGGGCGCCTCAGGAATAAAAGGATTGTATATCAAAAAAGTAGCGCCACCCAGCGGCTTGCTGGAAGAAATCGAAGGCAGTGTCCAAGGACACCGCGATGGTCATGGCTTCTTGGTCCGTGACAGCGGCGACTCTGACATTTACCTGTCCCCCAATGAAATGCGTGCCGTTTTGCACAAGGACCGTGTGAAGGTTCGCATCGTGCGTCAGGACCGCAAAGGGCGACCGGAAGGCCGCATTGTTGAAATCCTTGAACGCCCCGAGCATCCCATCATCGGCCGATTGCTGCACGAAGGCGGTTTGTGGTTGGTGGCGCCCGAAGACAAGCGTTACGGCCAAGACGTGATGATTCCCAAAGGGGCCACGGGCGCTGCCAAGCCAGGCCAAGTAGTGGTCGTGGAGTTGACCGAGCCGCCTGCATTGTTTGGCCAGCCTGTGGGCCGCGTGAAGGAAGTGCTGGGTGAGATCGACGACCCAGGCATGGAGATTGAAATTGCCGTGCGCAAATACAGCGTGCCGCACGAATTTTCTGCCCTGTGCGTTGACCAAGCCAAAGGATTGCCTGACAAAGTGTTGGCCAAGGACCGCAAAGACCGGGTCGATTTGCGCGATGTGCCTTTAGTCACGATCGACGGCGAAGATGCCCGCGACTTTGACGATGCGGTGTATTGCGAACCGGCCAAAGTGGGCCGCGGCAAAGGCTGGCGTTTGTTGGTCGCGATTGCCGATGTCAGCCACTATGTGCAAACAGGCAGCGCGATTGACATCGACGCTTATGACCGCGCCACCAGCGTTTATTTTCCGCGCCGCGTGATCCCCATGCTGCCCGAAAAATTGTCGAATGGCCTGTGCTCCTTGAACCCGGATGTGGACCGCTTGTGCATGGTGTGTGACATGCTGGTCAACGCCAAGGGCGACGTGCACGCTTACCAGTTTTACCCGGCGGTGATGCACAGCCATGCGCGATTCACTTACACCGAAGTGGCCGCCATTTTGGGCAACACGCGCGGGCCAGAAGCGGCCAAGCGCAAGGAGCGCGTCACTGACCTGATGAACCTGCAAGACGTTTACAAAGCGCTGCTGGCTTCGCGTGAGGTGCGCGGTGCTGTTGACTTCGAGACCACTGAAACACAGATCGTGTGCGACGAGAGCGGCCGTATTGAGAAAATCGTGCCCCGCGTGCGCAACGAAGCGCACCGCCTGATCGAAGAAGCCATGCTGGCAGCGAACGTTTGCAGCGCCGATTTCATCCAGCAGGGCAAGCACCCTGGCTTGTTTCGCGTGCACGAAGGCCCGACGGCCGAGAAAAAAGACATCCTGCGCAATTACCTCAAGGCGCTTGGTTTGGGCTTGAGCATCAGCGACGACCCGCACACCAGCGAGTTCCAGAAGATCGCGCAAGCGACCAAGGACCGCCCGGATGCGCAGCAGATCCACACCATGCTGCTGCGCTCGATGCAGCAGGCCATTTACACTCCGGTCAACAGCGGACATTTTGGTCTGGCCTACGAGGCTTACACCCACTTCACCAGCCCGATCCGGCGTTACCCGGATTTGCTGGTGCACCGGGTCATCAAGGCGATTTTGCTGGACCGCAAATACACGCTGCCCAGCCTGCCAGTGCCCGGCGAGGCGCATGCCAAGCTGAGCAAACGGCTGGAGAAAAGTCGTGCGGCCAAGGGTGATGCGCCCGAGTCGTCCGCGCCACGGGTGCGCATGTCGGCTGCCGACCAACGCGCTTGGGAGGCTGCGGGTCTGCACTGCAGCGCCAACGAGCGTCGCGCCGACGAGGCCAGCCGCGATGTGGAAGCCTGGCTCAAGTGCAAATACATGCGCGAGCATTTGGGTGAGGAGTACAGCGGCGTGGTGTCGGCGGCCACCAGTTTCGGTATCTTTGTCACGCTGGACGCTCTGTATGTCGAGGGTTTGGTGCACATCACCGAGTTGGGTGGCGAGTACTACCGCTTTGACGAGTTGCGCCAAGAGTTGCGCGGCGAGCGGACAGGCATCCGTTATGCCATTGGCAGCCGTGTCCAGGTGCAGGTCAGTCGGGTGGATTTGGACGGTCGCAAGATCGATTTCCGTCTGGTGAATGACGGTGACGACTTGGTGCCCCGCGCCATGCGCGACAAGGGCGTTGTGGTACCCGGCGAAGGTGGGCGAGGCAAAAAGCAAGCGTCGACCGATCGCAGGCAAGCTGATGCTGAACGCAACCGTTCTCCGATTCAGGCGCTCAAAGCTTCTGTGAAAAAAGCGGCGACCAAGAAAAAAGGCACGCGCACGACCAAGCCGCGCCGCTGATCGGCCTCAGACCAGCCGCTGTGCCAAGCGGCTGGCGGTGAGGGCCTGGCCGTTTGGCCAGTCGTTGGCCACTTGGCCATGCTGCGCCACGGCCGTGCAAGCGGCCTCAAAAGGGGCCAAACACTGTGCCATGCGGGCAGCGATCAAACCGGCCAGCACATCACCCGTGCCGCCCGTGGCCAATCGACCATTGCCTGTGGGATTGATGCGCGGTGTTTGTCCGGGTGCTGCGATCACTGTGCCCGAGCCTTTCAAAACCACGGTGCATTGGTACAACTCCACCAGATCTTGTGCCGCTTTCAGGCGGTCGCTTTGAACTTGGGTGGTGCTGGTGTTCAGCAAACGAGCGGCTTCCAAGGGGTGTGGGGAGATCACCGTGGGGTGATCTTGAGTGCGTTGGCGCAGCAATGATTGAAGGGCTGGGTCTTGCGACAACGCATTGAGGCCATCGGCGTCCAGCACCAATTGCATGGATCGACTCAGAACCTCAGGCAAGATTGTTTTGACAGACGCCCCACCGCCACAACCGCACACCACATGCAGCCGCTCCAAGTCCAGACTTTGCCAACTTCGCTGCATCAGGTCGGGTGTTGCGCTGAGGGTGGCTTGGCCTGAAAGCAGGCTCAAAATGACGCGGCCAGCGCCCGCATGCAAGGCCGCAGTGGCCGCCAGCACTGCGGCACCGGTCATGCCCATGCCGTGAAGATCCGCTTCGCCGCCGATCACGGCCACATCGCCGTGGCTGCCTTTGTGGCTGGCATGACTTTTCTCTTGGTGCCTTGTTCTTGGGTTGAGCCATACGGCAGGCTCTGACCCACCCGTGCTATGCGTGAAGCCCAAGTCGGCCAGCCAAATTTGCCCGCACATGTCGCGCCCATGCCCCATGAAAAGACCGGGTTTGGCGGCGATGAAGGTGAGCGTGTGGTCGGCTCTGACGCATTCAATGTCTTGGCTTTGCCCCAAGAACTGTCCCGAATCTGCGTCCAGTCCTGTGGGCACATCAACGGCCAACACGGCTGCTTGTGATTGGTTGATGGCTTGTACCCAAGTGAGCATGTCGCCCTGCAGTCGCCGAGTGGCACCCATGCCCAAAAGTGCGTCAATGACCAGGTCTTGTTGTCCCAAGTTTTTCAGTCCGTCGCTGGGCAGTCCATCAGCAATGGGAACTCCGGCGGCGTGTGCCCGTTGCCAAGCGGCTCGGGCGTCCGAGGGCAATGCCTCGGCTGGCACCGTCATGCTCACCTGCACTGATTTACCCCATTGGTGCAGATGAAAGGCCGCTTCGAGTCCGTCACCCCCGTTGTTGCCTGGACCTGTTGCGATCCAGATGTGCTGTGCATGCGGTGCCACGGCCATGGCCAGCTGGGCTGTGGCCAATCCCGCTTGCTGCATCAGCGGGCTGGCGCTTCGCGCTTGCAACAAAACTTCCAGAGCCCGAATGCTGTCTCGGCCATACAAAGGCCATGCACAGTCAGCATTCAAGCTTTGCAGGTGAATCATGAGGCTTGCAGCACAGGCTCGAGGTGCAGGGCCAGCTGCAAAATGGTGTCGTCGTGCATGGCGGCGTGCCAAGCCATCATGCCCACGGGCAGTTCGCCCGGTGCGTGGCAGGGCAGCGAAATCGCGCAACCGTCCAGCGTGTTGATGGCGCTGGCGTTGCGCAGCAACAAGGCATTCACCCTGAAGAATTCGGCATCGCGATCGGCACCCGGGGCCACAGTGCTGATGAGGGGGGAGGTGATGGGCGTGGTGGGCGACAACACCGCGTCAAAGCGCTGCAATCGTTGTGTCATGCGGCGAATCCAGTCCGCACGGTTTTGTACCAATTGGATGTACTCGTGTGCAGACATTTGGGCACCCCGCTGAATGCGCAGCGCTACGCGAGGGTCGTATTCATGGGCATGCTGAGCCAGCAGTTCGCGGTGCCAGGCGTAGCTTTCGGCAGGGCTGAAGCCGCCAGTGGCCATCATGGGGCCGAGTTCCAGCAGTTCGGTCAATGGAATTTCTTCAATCTGGGCCCCTGCGGCACGCAAATTTTGCAAACTGCGCTCAAAAGCCCGGGTGACGCCGCTGTCCATGCCGTCTTGCATCAGGCTTTGTGCCACGGCGATACGGTAGGTGGACAGAGGTCTTGTGGATGTGGGCACCTTTCGGGCCGACAACACTTCATGGGCCAATATCGCATCTCTGACCGAGCGGGTCATGGCGCAAACTGTGTCCAGCGTGGTGGACAAGGGCAGTGCACCTTGGGTGGGGACACGGCGAGCGGTGTTTTTGAAACCCACGATGCCGTTCAGAGCAGCTGGAATGCGGATGGAGCCGCCCGTGTCAGAGCCCAGCCCGATGAAGGCCGCGCCGGTGGCCACCGAAACACCAGCGCCTGAGCTGGAACCCCCTGGGGCATGGGGGGCTTGAGGTGCTCCGGCGGGCTTGTCCGTCAAAGCGTCCCATGCGGCAGGTGTGCCATGGTGTGGGTTGATGCCCACCCCTGAAAAGGCAAACTCGACCATGTGGGTGCGGCCAATGAAGCCTGCGCCTGCGGCACGCAAACGCGCGATGGCCGGGGCGTCTTGACTTGCCGCTGGCTGGTTTTGCAGAAAGGTGGAGCCTGCTGCCGTGTTTTGGCCCTGCACATCAAACAAGTCTTTGACCGAGACAGCCAAGCCCGCCAGAGCTTGTGTCGGTGCATGGGGCTGGGTCGCGGTGGTTCTCAGGCTCTCGGCCGTAATTTGCCTGAAAACATGCTGGCAAGCTGGGCTGTGTGCAATCTCCAGGCAGGCCTCTGCCACTTCCAAAGCTTGTTGGCGGCCATTCAATAGGGCTTCGCGGGTGGCGATCAGGTCTGATTTCATCGGGTGGTGCCTCGAAAAAGGGGTGTCTGGGTGCTACAATCCTAAGGCTTTGTCCAGCGCGATCCATGTCTTTTGGGTGTCAACTACAAAAGATGTGTTTCAAGTCAATAAAGCACATTCGCAAACCTGTCCCATCAAGGTGTTTGTTTTGTTTTTTTTAAACAATTCGAATGAGTGGACAGGTTTTAGACCCAACCTTTGGAGTATTTACTATGTCCGTTACCATGCGCGAAATGCTGGAAGCCGGTGTCCACTTCGGTCACCAAACCCGCTTCTGGAACCCCAAGATGGCCCCCTTCATCTTCGGTCACCGCAACAAAATTCACATCATCAACCTGGAAAAATCGCTGCCGATGTTCCAGGACGCGATCAAGTTCGCCAAGCAGTTGTCCGCCAACCGCGGCACCATCTTGATGGTCGGCACCAAGCGTCAAGCCCGCGAAATGGTGGCGTCAGAAGCCCAGCGCGCTGGCGTGCCTTTTGTC
Organism: Limnohabitans sp. 15K; assembly: GCF_002778285.1. GTDB lineage: Bacteria > Pseudomonadota > Gammaproteobacteria > Burkholderiales > Burkholderiaceae_C > Limnohabitans_A. The sequence continues at coordinate 229,290 of NZ_NESM01000001.1, read as the reverse complement.
GACCAACGCTGGTTGGGCGGCATGTTGACCAACTTCAAAACCGTCAAGACCTCGATCAAGCGTCTGAAGGACATGAAGGCTCAGCAAGAAGTCGGCCTTGAGAGCCTGAGCAAAAAAGAACAACTGATGTTCAAGCGCGAGATGGAAAAGCTCGAAAAAGACATCGGTGGCATCCAGGATATGGCTGCTTTGCCTGACGCGATTTTCGTGATCGACGTCGGTTACCACAAAATCGCGATTTCTGAAGCCAAAAAATTGGGCATCCCATTGATCGGTGTGGTGGACTCTAACCATTCGCCAGAAGGCATTGACTACATCATCCCAGGTAACGACGACTCGGCCAAGGCCGTGGCTTTGTACGCCCGTGGCATTGCAGACGCCATCATCGAAGGCCGTGCCAATGCGGTCAACGACGTGGTCAAGGCTGTGACCGAAGGTGCTGACGATTTCGTCGAAGAAGCCAACGCTTCTGCCTGAGTTCCCAAGACTCGATGAAAGGGGCTTTGTGGCCCCTTTTTTTTAATTTGACTTTAAGACTGAATACGGAGAAATCAAATGGCTGTAATTACCGCAAGCATGGTTGCTGAACTGCGCGCAAAAACCGATGCCCCCATGATGGAGTGCAAAAAAGCCCTGACCGAAGCCGAAGGCGACATGGTCAAAGCTGAAGAGCTGCTGCGTGTCAAGCTGGGCACCAAGGCTGGCAAGGCCGCTTCGCGCGTGACCGCCGAAGGCGTCGTGACCAGTTTCGTCAATGGCACAACCGGTGCCATGATTGAAGTGAACTGCGAAACCGACTTTGTGACCAAGAACGACAGCTTCCTGGCTTTGGCCAATGCGGCGGCCAAGCTGGTTGCTGAGCACAACCCTGCTGACCTGGCTGCCTTGGGCGAGTTGCCTTACAGCCAGGACAGTTTCGGCCCCACTCTGGAAGAAGTGCGCAAAGGTCTGATCGGCAAAATCGGTGAGAACATGAGCTTTCGCCGCTTCAAGCGCTCAGCGGGTGGTGCCAAAATTGCCAGCTACTTGCACGGCACCCGCATTGGTGTCTTGGTCGAATTTGAAGGCGACGAAACTGCTGCCAAAGATGTCGCCATGCACGTCGCCGCCATGAAGCCTGTGTCATTGACCAGCGCCGAAGTGCCTGCTGAGTTGATCGAAAAAGAGCGTTCGGTGGCTGCTGCCAAGGCTGCTGAGTCCGGCAAGCCTGCCGATATCGTCACCAAAATGGTCGAAGGCTCTGTCCAAAAGTACCTCAAAGAAGTGTCGTTGTTCAATCAGACTTTCGTCAAAAACGACAAGCAAACGGTCGAACAAATGCTCAAGGCCACTGGCACAACGGTGAGTGCTTTCACTCTGTATGTGGTGGGCGAAGGCATTGAGAAGAAAGTCGACGACTTCGCTGCTGAAGTGGCCGCTCAAGTGGCTGCCGCTCAAGGCGCAGCCTGAGTCCATTGCCCTGTTGAGTTGCTATTCCACCTTTTACATTGACCACCAAGGAGCCCACCATGTCCTCTGCCAAGCCAGCCTTTAAGCGTATTTTGCTCAAGCTGTCCGGCGAGGCCTTGATGGGGGACGATGCTTTTGGCATCAACCGCGCCACCATCGTGCGCATGGCCGAAGAGATCGCGGAGATCAACCGGCTGGGTGTGCAAGTGGCCGTGGTCATTGGTGGCGGCAACATCTTCAGGGGTGTGGCAGGCGGCTCGGTGGGCATGGACCGTGCGACGGCCGATTACATGGGCATGTTGGCCACGGTCATGAACTCCTTGGCCTTGGCTGATGCCTTGGACAAAGCGGGTTTGACGGCCCGTGTGATGTCGGCCATTGGCATTGACCAAGTGGTGGAGCCTTACGTTCGCCCCAAAGCTTTGCAATACCTGGAAGAGGGCAAAGTCGTGGTTTTTGCGGCGGGCACTGGCAATCCGTTTTTCACCACTGATACCGCTGCGGCTTTGCGCGGCGCCGAAATTGGGGCTGAAATGGTGCTCAAAGCCACCAAAGTAGATGGCGTTTATTCGGCTGACCCTAAAAAAGATCCCCATGCCACCCGTTACAGTGAAATCAGCTTCGACGAAGCCATTTCACGCAACTTGGGCATCATGGACGCCACAGCTTTTGCCTTGTGCCGCGACCAAAAATTGCCGATCAAGGTGTTTTCGATCATCAAGAACGGCGCATTGAAGCGTGTGGTCTTGGGTGAAGACGAAGGCACCTTGGTCCATGCTTGAGACTGTTCTGACGAGGAGAACCCCATGACCATTCCAGACATCAAGAAAACCAGCGAAACCAAGATGGAGCAATCCATTGCGGCTTTCAAAAACAACCTGACGCGCATTCGCACAGGGCGGGCCAACCCGGCTTTGCTTGACACCATTCATGTTGATTACTACGGCTCGCTGGTCCCCTTGTCACAGGTGGCCAACGTGTCTTTGATGGACTCGCGCACGATCAGCGTCCAGCCTTGGGAAAAAAGCATGGCCGCCAAGATTGAAAAAGCCATTCGCGAAAGCGAGTTGGGCCTGAACCCTGCTTCTCTGGGTGAGTTGATCCGTGTTCCGATGCCCGCCATGAGTGAAGAGCGCCGCAAGGAAATGACCAAGTTGGCCCGGACCGAAGGCGAGAACGCCAAGATCGCGATCCGCAATTTGCGCCGCGATGCCAACGAATCGGTGAAAAAGCTGGTGAAGGACAAAGAGGCTTCCGAGGACGACCAAAAGCGTGCTGAAGCCGATATCCAAAAATTGACCGACAAACGCATGACAGAGATCGACCAATTGGTGACTGCCAAAGAACAAGAGATCATGGCGGTTTGAGCTTGAATCCCATGCCGTGGCGACCCACGGCCTGACAGGCCGCCCTTGGCGGCCTTTTTTTCTGGAGAAACCATGCTCAAGCAAAGAGTGATCACCGCGCTGATCTTGCTGGCCCTGTTGTTACCGGCTTTGTTTGCCACGAATCCTTGGCCTTTTATGGGTTTGACGGTGGTTTTTATTGCCGCAGGCGCTTGGGAATGGGGGCGCTTGAATGGCTTACCTGCTGGGATGGCTTGGGGCGGAGCCTTGCTGTGTTTGTTGGCTTGCGTTTTGGCCGAGCAACTGGGTTGGGTTCAAAGTACGCCGCCCTTGGTGTGGTTGATGGCCGGTGCTTTCTGGGTACTTCTGGGTGGCTGGATGATTCAGCGGGGGGTATCGGGCTGGGTGCTTTGGCCGCGCATGCTGCGTTGGGTGGGGGGCCTGTTGCTGCTGGCATTGGCGTGGCTGGCCATGGCCCAGGCCCATCAACGGGGCGTCAATTTTCTGCTGTCCGTTCTGGTGCTGGTGTGGGCGGCCGATGTGTTTGCCTATTTTACTGGCAAGGCCGTGGGTGGTCGTTGGATCAAAACCAAACTAGCGGGCAGCATCAGTCCTGGTAAAAGCTGGGAAGGTGTGATGGGTGGCATGCTCGGCGTTGTGCTGGTGGCGCTTGTCTGGGTCGAGGTTGACCGCCGTTGGGCCTTGCCTGAGGTGAGTTTTTACTCGTTGCTGTTCGCCAAAGGTTGGTGGGTCGCCTTGCCTGCTTTGCTGTTCATGTCGGCCATGAGTGTGGTGGGTGACTTGGTGGAGTCTTTGGTCAAGCGAAGTGCCGGCATGAAAGACAGCTCAGGCTTGTTGCCTGGGCATGGCGGCGTGTTGGATCGGGCGGATGCCTTGCTACCGGCCTTGCCTTTGGCGATGATGCTGGTTTTCTGGATTTGAATTGGGAGCGCAAAACATGCAAACACACCAACGCATCACCATCTTGGGTTCCACGGGCTCGATTGGCAAAAGCACTTTGGATGTCTTGGCCCGTCATCCTGAACAGTTCTCAGTTTTTGCCTTGACCGCATCCACCCAAGTGGACTTGATGCTGGCGCAATGCGCGCAGTTCAAACCCGAAGTTGCCGTCATGGTCGACGAAGGTGCCGCCCGAATATTGACAGACAAAATCAAGGCCGAAGGTTTGAAGACCGAGGTTCGCTGGGGTGCTGCCGCTTTGGATGAAGTCGCTTGTGCGCCGCAAGTCGATGCTGTGATGGCCGCCATCGTGGGGGCAGCCGGTTTGGCCTCCTGCTTAGCGGCTGCACTTGCAGGTAAGAAACTGTTGCTGGCCAACAAAGAGGCCTTGGTCGTCGGCGGTGAGGTCTTCTTGGCCGCTGTGCGCCAAGGTGGTGCGGTGGTCTTGCCGATCGACAGTGAGCATTCCGCCATTTTCCAATCGCTTCCGGACAATCCGGCCACTTGGTCTCGTCGGGTCGATAAGATCATTTTGACGGCCTCGGGCGGTCCGTTTCGCAGTCGTGAACCGGCCACGCTGCGAGAGGTCACACCCGATCAAGCCTGCGCCCATCCCAATTGGGTGATGGGGCGAAAAATTTCGGTCGACTCGGCCACCATGATGAACAAAGCCTTGGAAGTGATCGAGGCGCGTTATCTGTTTGGCTTGGAACCCGATCGGCTAGAGGTCGTGATTCACCCACAAAGCGTGATCCATTCCATGGTGCAATACAAAGACAACTCAGTGGTCGCCCAGTTGGGCACGCCCGATATGCGTGTGCCGATCGCCTATGGTCTGAGCTGGCCAGAACGCATGGCGTCCGGCGCCGCGGCGCTCGACTTTCATGCTTTGGCGGCCATGACGTTTGAATCCATGGATGGCCACGGTCATCCAGAGCGGTTTCCGGGTTTGAGCTTGGCTTGGGCGACTTTGAAGGGGGCCCCTGGCAGCTGCGCGGTGCTCAATGCCGCCAACGAAATCGCGGTGGAGGCATTTTTGAATCGGCAAATTCGGTTTGACCAAATTCACCATGTGAACGATGCGACCCTGAACGCAGTGAGTGCGATGAGCCCCCAAAACTTGGCCGACTTGCTGGACATTGACCGCCGCAGCCGCGAGGCTGCAAGGCAGTGGGTAAATGAGTGCAAATGACGCATTTATGGATGAAAGCGCGAACGGGTATACCTGTGATTGACCTGCTTGTGAGGTGTATTATCTTGTCTTTGCATCCGTATCCATTTGACGCGGAGTTTTCTGGCGAACATGCCTTGTGAACCGATCCGATGCGGGCTGAAGGTTGGTTTTTTCAACAGGTCAATGGTGACACTTTGTTTCGGACTTTGAACCGTTGACCTTTAAATGGTTGCTCCATGAATCTTTTAGACATTCGATCGCACCTTCAACCCGCTGCAATGACCTTGGCAGCGACTTTGATGGCGTGCATGCCCGCTTGGGCTGTCGATCCTTTCACTGTGCGTGACATCCGTGTGGAGGGCTTGCAGCGGATCGAATCTGGTACCGTCTTTGCTTCCATGCCTTTGCGAGTGGGTGATCAATACTCCGACGAAAAAGGGGCTGCCGCCATTCGTGCTTTGTTCGCCTTGGGCTTGTTCAAAGATGTGCGCTTGGAAACTCAGGGCGACATCTTGGTGGTGGTGGTGGAAGAGCGTCCATCGGTAGCCGTGGTCGAGTTCATTGGCCTCAAAGAGTTTGACAAAGATGTGTTGATCAAAGCCCTTAGAGAAGTTGGCTTGGCCGAAGGACGGCCCTATGACAAAGCATTGGCCGACAAAGCCGAGCAGGAACTCAAGCGCCAGTACATCAGCCGAAGCCTTTACGGCGCTGAAGTGGTCAGCACCGCCACACCCGTGGACCGTAACCGTGTGAATTTGAGTTTCACCATCACCGAAGGCGGACCCGCCAAAATCAAACAAATTCAGATCGTGGGCAACAAGGCCTTTACCGAATCGGATTTGCGTGACCAATTCAATTTGGACACAGGTGGCTGGATGAGTTGGTACACCAAGTCTGACCGCTATGCCCGCACCAAGCTCAACGCCGATTTAGAAGCGCTGCGTTCCTACTACCTGTCTCGTGGCTTTTTGGAGTTCCGGATTGACTCTACCCAAGTGGCCATTTCGCCAGACAAGCAGGAGATGGCGATCACGATCAACGTCTTTGAGGGTGAGCGATTCGTGGTTTCAGGGGTCAAGTTGGAAGGCAACTACCTGAACAAAGACGATGAGTTCAGGGCATTGGTCAAAATTGGGCTAGGCCAACCTTACAACGCTGAAACCGTTGCAGAGACCACCAAAGCTTTCACGGATTACTTTGGCACCTTTGGTTTTGCTTTTGCCCGTGTGGAAGTCAAGCCTGAAATCGACCGTGCAAGCAACCGTGTGCAGTTCGTACTGCAAGCGGAACCTTCGCGCCGAGCTTACGTCAGGCGCATTTTGGTGTCAGGCAACAACCGAACCCGTGACGAGGTGATTCGTCGAGAATTCCGTCAGTTTGAGTCCGCTTGGTACGACGGTGACAAGATCCGTTTGTCGCGCGACCGGGTCGACCGTTTGGGCTTTTTCACCAGCGTCAATGTGGAAACCGTTGAAATTCCAGGGGCGCCCGACCAAGTGGACTTGGCCTTCACCGTGACTGAAAAGCCCACGGGCAGTATTTCTTTGGGCGCTGGATTCTCGTCTGCAGAAAAAGTGACTTTGAGCTTCGGTATCCGTCAAGAAAACGCTTTTGGTTCGGGCAACTATTTGGCTGTTGAAGTCAACACCAGCAAATACAACCGAAATTTGGTGTTGAGTACCACCGACCCTTACTTCACGCAAAACGGCATTTCAAGGACCTTTGACGTGTTCAGTCGGACCACGCGGCCTTACCTCACCACCGATTTGAGCAGCTACAGCCTGGTCAACACCGGCGCAGGTATTCGTTTTGGTGTGCCTGTCACTGAACGTGACACGGTCTTTTTGGGTGTCACCGCAGAGCAGACCACCGTTAACAAAGGCACGGCGGGCAACTTGCCTTATGAATATGACCAATATGGTCAAGTGTTTGGTTTCCGGAGCACGGCTTTGCCCTTCACCTTGGGTTGGGCCAGGGACGGCCGTGACAGCGCCTTGGTTCCCTCAAAAGGCCAATTCCAGCGTGTTAACGCTGACCTCAGCTTGGCAGGTGATGTCCGTTATGTACGGACCAATTACCAGCACCAGTACTATTACCCTTTGAGCAAAAAATACACCCTTGCGCTCAACGCGGATCTGGGATGGGGCCAAGGCTTGAATGGCCAGCCATACCCGCTGTTCAAGAATTTTTACGTGGGTGGTTTGGGCAGTGTTCGTGGTTTTCAACAATCCACGCTTGGACCCGCTTCACAAACCGCAGGCATCTATCTTGGTGGCTCGAAGAAGATCGTCTTGAATGCCGAGTTCATGGTGCCCTTTCCTGGTGCGGGCAATGACAGAACATTGCGTCTATTTGGCTTTACTGACGTTGGCAGCGCTTTTGGTGATTCGGAAAAGGTATCGATGAGCGCATTGCGAGCCTCTGCCGGTATTGGCCTGAGCTGGATTTCACCCATGGGACCTCTGCGCTTTTCTTATGCAACGCCGATTCGCCAACAGACTGGCGATAAAATCCAGAAACTCCAATTCCAGATCGGAACCTCCTTCTAATGAAAACGATTCGCAAGAACCTTCTCGTCGCTTTGCTGGCGGGAACATCGGCTTTGACGGGTTTCGTGCAAGCCCAAGATTTTAAAATTGGCATTGTCAACACGGATCGCATTCTGCGTGACTCCAACGTCGCCAAAACCGCTCAAGGCAAGCTGGAATCTGAGTTTTTGAAGCGTGAAAAAGACCTCAACGATGCCATCAACGCATTCAAGAGCGCCGCTGATAAGTTTGAGCGTGACGCGCCTACCTTGTCCGAAGCGCAGCGGGTGTCCAAACAAAAGCAGTTGGTTGAACAAGACCGTGATTTGAAGCGCCGCCAGCGCGAATTTCAAGAAGATTTGGGCGCGCGAAAGAACGAAGAGAACCAAATGCTTTTTGAAAAAGCAGGCCGTGCCGTCAAACAAGTGGCTGAGTCCGAAAAGTACGACCTGGTCTTGCAAGACGCGGCCTACTTCAACCCGAAGCACGACATCACTGAAAAAGTCATCAAGGTGCTCAACGCCTCGGTGGGCAAATAACAGGCTTGAGCCTGTTTGAGACCGTGCCGCTGACCCTGGGTGCAATCGTTGAGGCTTTGGGCGGCCGCTTGTTGGGTTCGCCTGACACACAGGTGTCTGGATTGGCACCGTTGCAGACGGCTAATTCTGGACAAGTCAGTTTTTTAAGCCAAGCGCGGTATCAACACCAGTTGAGCGGCAGCCTCGCCGGCTGCGTGATTGTGGCCCCTGCCTTGGAGGCCCAAGTGGCGCATCGTTCGGCGGCGATCATCACCGACGATCCTTATTTGTATTTTGCCCGCTTGACCCGGTTATGGAAGCACCACCACCGTCAGCCAACAGGGCCAAGGATTCACCCCAGTGCGGTGATCGATGTCGACGCCGTGATTGCCGACGACGCCGTGATTGGCCCTTTGTGCGTCGTTGAACGGGGTGCGCAGGTGGGTTCTGGCACTTGGCTGAAGTCCCGTGTCACGGTGGGTGAGGACTGCAAAATTGGCGCGCGTTGTTTGATTCACTCTGGCGTTGTGATCGGTGCCGATGGTTTTGGCTTTGCCCCTCATCAAGGTCAGTGGGAAAAGATTGAACAACTGGGGGCTGTGCGCATCGGTGACGATGTGGAAATCGGTGCCAACACCTGCATCGACCGTGGTGCCTTGGACGACACGGTGATTGAAGATGGCGTCAAACTCGACAACCTGATTCAGATTGGGCACAACGTGCAGATCGGCAAACACACCGCCATGGCCGGATGTGTGGGTGTGGCAGGCAGTGCCCGTATCGGCGCTCATTGCACCGTAGGTGGTGGTGCGGTGGTGCTCGGGCATTTGAGTTTGGCAGACCATGTCCACATCTCTGCAGCTTCGGTTGTGACGCGCTCGATTTCTCAACCCGGAAACTACACCGGCATGTTCCCCTTGGATACCAATGCGAACTGGGAAAAAAATGCGGCCAGCCTCAAACAATTGTTCCGCTTGCGTGAACGCATCAAAGCCCTCGAGGCGGACATTCAGAACAACAAGGAAACCTGAACATGATGGACATTCATAAAATTCTCAAGCAATTGCCGCACCGTTACCCTTTCTTGTTGGTGGACCGGGTGCTGGAAATTGAAAAAGGCGTTCGCATCAAAGCTTTGAAAAACGTCACCATCAACGAGCCTTTTTTTACCGGTCATTTCCCGCACCGTCCGGTCATGCCAGGGGTGTTGATGTTGGAAGCGCTGGCCCAAGCTGCGGCCTTGTTGTCTTTTGACACTTTGGATGCGGCGCCGGACGACAACACGATTTATTACTTCGCAGGCATCGATGGTGCGCGTTTCAAGCGCCCGGTGGAGCCTGGCGATCAGTTGACCTTGGAAGTGCAGCTTGACCGCATGAAAGCCGGCATTTTCAAGTTCAAAGCCCAAGCCAAAGTGGGTGACGAGTTGGCTTGTGAAGCCGAATTGATGTGCACGATGCGCAAAATTGCGTGAGGAATTATGGCGACTATTCACTCTACCGCTTTGGTCGATCCGGCCGCCCAACTTGACGCTTCCGTGACCGTCGGCCCTTTCACCATCATTGGCCCGAACGTGGTGATCGGTGCAGGCTCTACGGTGGGCTCGCATTGCACGATTGAGGGTCACACCAGCATCGGGCAGAACAACCACATCCACAGCTACACCTCTTTGGGCGCTGCGCCACAGGACAAAAAGTACGCCGGTGAACCCACCCGCTTGGTGATCGGCAATGGCAACACCATTCGGGAGTTTTGCACTTTCAATGCTGGAACCGTGAACGGTGGCGGTGTGACCCGAGTGGGTGATGACAACTTGTTCATGGCTTATGTCCATTTGGCGCACGATTGCCAAGTAGGCAGCCACACGATTTTTGCCAATAACTCACAGCTGGCGGGGCATGTTGTGGTGGGTGATTGGGTCATCTTGGGTGGTTTTACGGTGGTGCGTCAGTTCTTGAGACTGGGGGCGCACAGCTTCACGGCCATGTGCACGTTATTGTTTGCCGACCTGCCGCCTTATGTGACTTGCCAGGGCCAGCCGGCTTCTGCCCGAACGGTGAACGCCGAAGGATTGCGTCGGCGTGGTTATTCGCCTGCCCGAATCACTGCAGTACGGGCCATGCACAAAGCGCTGTACCGCGAAAACCTTACATTGGAAGCATCCAAAGAGCGCATCTTGCAAATCGCCAAGGACAAACCTGAAGTTCAGGCAGATGTGGACATGATGCTGGACTTTTTATCCGGCGTTTCGCCCAAAGTGGGCATCGTTCGTTCGCGTCGCCGCTCGGTCGATTGAGCAAACCCTGGGCCAGGTCTTGCCTGGCCCGAGCATGAAAGGAGGGCCCCATGGCCCTGTTGCGTTGCGCCGTGATTGGCGTTGGTTATCTGGGCAAATTCCATGCTCAAAAGTACGCCAAAATTCCTGAGTGTCAACTCGTCGCGGTCGTGGACAGTCGGCAGGAACAGGCAGAGGCTGTCGCCGGCCCCTTGGGCTGTGCGGCTCTGACGGATTACCGTGCATTGATTGGTCAAGTCGATGCGGTCAGTATTGTGGTGCCCACACAAGGTCATTACGAGGTGTGTGCCGAATTTCTTCGGGCGGGTGTGCACGTTTTGGTCGAAAAGCCCATGACCACCACCTTGGATCAGGCCGACGAACTGATCCGCTTGGCCAAAGAGAATAAATGTGTCTTGGCTGTGGGCCATTTGGAGCGCTTCAACCCAGCCGCTTTGGCCTTGGAGCCCTTGTTGTCCAATCCCCGGTTCATCGACAGCTCACGCCTGGCGCCGTTCAAGCCACGCGCCACCGATGTGAGTGTGCTGCTCGATTTGATGATCCACGATGTGGATTTGATTTTGTCGCTGGTCGACAGCGAGCTTGAAAGTGTGGAGTGTTCGGGTGCACGCGTGTTGACATCCGACATTGACATTGCCAATGCCCGCATTCGCTTTGCCAATGGCTGTGTGGCCAATGTGACCGCCAGCCGCGTGAGCGCCAAGAGCGAGCGCAAAATGCGCGTTTTCCAAGAGAAAGCCTGTCACTCTTTGGATTTTCAGGCCCGCACATTGACCACTTACAAGGGCTCCAGCTTGCCCGTGGCCGATACCGAGTTGGCCATTGAGCGCCAAGAACAGTCGTTTGGCGAGGCCGACCCCCTGTTTTCCGAAATCCTCGACTTTGTAGAGAGCATTCGAGATGGCCGCCCACCCAAGGTGAGTGGTGAGGCCGGACGCCGTGCCCTGGAGGCTGTTCAGCGCATCACCGAAGCCACCCGTCTGATTTCCTGATTTTTTTGAACATTTGAAAGGACCGCCATGCCCATCCCTATGGTCGATCTGGTCGCTCAGTACCGCGATCTCCAACCCCAGTTGGAACCCGCATTTTTGAAAGCCTTGACGGCTGCCCAGTTCATTTTGGGTCCCAACGTTCAAGCCTTTGAGAAAGAGGCGGCCGAGTACCTCGGTGTGGCCCATGCCATCACTTGTGCCAATGGCACCGATGCCTTGCACTTGGCCTTGCTGGCAGCGGGCATTGGGCCTGGCGACGAAGTGATCACCACGCCGTTCACATTCATCGCCACCGCAGAGGCGATTGCTTATGTGGGGGCCAAAGCCGTATTTGTTGACATCGATCCCTGCACCTTCAATATCGACGTGGCGCAGGCCCAGCGCGCCATCACCGCCAAGACCAAGGCCTTGTTACCGGTGCATTTGTTTGGACAGCCCGCCAATATGGCGCCTTTGATGGCGCTGGCCAAAGAACACCAGCTTCAATTGGTGGAAGACTGCGCCCAATCTTTTGGTGCCAACATCGGTGGCATCCAGACTGGCGCGATGGGTGATGTGGCCGCTTTCAGCTTTTTCCCCAGTAAAAATTTGGGCTGTTTTGGCGATGGCGGCATGATCACAACGCAGTCGGACGAGATGGCGGAAACCCTGCGCATGCTTCGCAACCACGGCAGCAAGGTGCGTTATTACCACGACATCGTGGGTTACAACAGCCGACTGGATGAACTGCAGGCCGTGGTGCTGCGGGCCAAGCTGCCGTTGATTGACCATTACAACCAAGAGCGTCGCCGTGTGGCTCACCGGTACAACGCTGTCTTGTGTTTGCTGAACTTGCAAACGCCTTGCGAAGATGGCGTGGGCTTGCATGTGTTCCACCAGTACACCTTGCTGACCGATCACCGCGAGGCCATTCAGCAGGCTTTGGCTGAGCACAAAATTGCCAGCGCTGTTTATTACCCCGTGCCTTTGCACCAACAAAAGGTGTTTGCCGACATTTCCGCAGGGACCCATTTCCCAGTCACCGAATCGGTGGCGCAGCGTTGCTTGTCGCTCCCAATCTATCCAGAGTTGAGCAACGAAGCCGTTGACGAGGTGTGCGGTGTGATTCGTCAGGCTTTGAAGGCGTGATGGATTTGTCAGGCCCAGAGCCTTCATTGCTTGTGGCCAAGCCAGACTTGCGCCTGAGCATGGTGGCGGCAGAGCGTTCGGGCGACATGCTCGCAGCCTTGCTCTTGAAAGGCCTGCAAAAAGCTTGGCCCGGCTTGCAAGCTTCTGGCATTGGCGGGCCGCAGATGTCGGCCACCGGTTTTGTGTCGCGCTGGTCCTGTGACGAGTTGTCCGTCAGGGGCTTGGTGGAAGCGCTTTGGCGTTACCGCCACATCAACGGCATCCGCCAGACCTTGATCCAGGATTTGTTGGCTGCGCCCCCAGACTTGTATGTGGGTGTCGATGCGTCCGACTTCAACTTGCCCGTGGAGCGTTTGTTGCGTCAAAAAGGCGTTCCCACGGTTCAACTGGTGTGTCCCTCCATTTGGGCCTGGCGGCCTGAGCGAGTGCAAAAAATCCGCGACAGCGTTGACCATGTGCTGTGCATTTACCCTTTCGAGCCTGACTTGTTGGCCCAGCACGGCATCGAGGGCACTTTTGTGGGCCACCCCGTCGCTGATGTCATCCCCCTTGAACCTGATCGCTTGAAGGCGAGACTATCCCTGGGTTTGCATGCAGAGGCCCCCATCGTGGCCTTGTTGCCTGGCAGCAGACCCTCGGAGGTGAAAGCTTTGGCTTTGCCGTTTTTGCAAGCGGCTCAGTTGATGCGCCAGCAAAGGCCTGAATTGAAATTTGTGTTGCCCACGCTTGAACTCTTGAAGCCTGTGATCGATGCAGCCATGGCCCAGACGGGTATGCAATCACATGTGCAGGTGGTGATGGGCCGTTCGCACGAGGTTCAGTCGGCTTGTGATGTGGCGCTGGTGGCCAGTGGTACGGCCACTTTAGAAACCGCTTTGCACAAACGCCCCATGGTCATCGCTTACAAAATGCAATGGTTGTCTTGGCAGATCGCCAACCGCCAGCGTTTGTTGCCTTGGGTCGGTTTGCCCAATATTTTGTGCAACGAAAGCTTGGTACCCGAATTTTTGCAAGAGCAGGTTCAGCCCAAAGCCCTGGCCCAGGCGGTCATGGGGTGGCTGGACGATCCTGGCGCAGTGACCCGAATACAAGCGCGATTCACCGATCTTCACCACCAACTGCGTCAGGACATGCCGGCGCTGGCGACCCATGCAATCCAAAAAGTCTTGGCCGCTTGAGCAATCCAAGTTGAATTGGGATACCGATGGCCTGACGGCTGGGGTGGACGAGGCTGGGCGTGGCCCCTTGGCTGGCCCTGTGGTCGCGGCCGCCGTCATCTTGGATGAGCTGAACCCGATTCACGGATTGAACGATTCCAAAAAACTCACGGCCAAGCGACGCGAGGCCCTATTTGACGAAATACGCGCGCGTGCCCTGTGTTTTGCCATCGCTGAAGCAAGCGTGCAGGAAATCGATGAGATCAACATCTTGCAAGCCACCCTGTTGGCCATGAAGCGTGCAGTGGAGGCCTTGCGCTTGCCTCCTAAATTGGTGCTGGTGGACGGTAACCGCCTGCCCACCTTGTCCATTCGGGCTGAAGCCATTGTGCAGGGTGATGCTTTGGTTCCAGCCATCTCGGCCGCCTCCATTTTGGCCAAGGTGCACCGCGACCGCCTTTGCGAGGCGATGCACCAACGCTATCCCGTGTATGGATTTGACCAGCACAAAGGCTATGGCACGGCTCAACACATGGCTGCATTGCAAGCCCATGGCCCGGCAGATTGCCACAGAATGACATTTGCCCCAGTGGCCAGGAGTGTGCGGTGCATCTGATCACGTCCCGAGATAACCCCCAGGTCAAAGCCTGGCGTCGTTTGGCCCAAGAAACCACCGCTTACCGCAAAGCCGGGCAATTTTGGTTGGAGGGCGATCACTTGTGTCGTGCTGCGCTTGAGCGCGGTGTAAGACCGCAGCAGGTGGTGTTGACCGAGTCGTTTCACACCGAGCAGGGCGAGCAATGGGTGGGTTTGACGGATCAGACCTTTGTTTTGCCCGATGCCTTGTTTGCCAGCCTGAGCGGCTTGGAGTCGCCTGCCCGCATGGGTTTTGTTGTGGCTTGGGCGGCTGAAAAACAGGTCTTGCCCGATGTGTCGACCATGGTTTTGGACCGTCTACAAGATGCAGGCAATGTGGGGGCTATTTTGAGATGCGCTTCTGCTTTCGGTTACCGCCAAGTCTTGGCAGTCAAGGGTACGGCGGCGCTGTGGTCTCCTAAAGTGCTCAGAGCGGGCATGGGGGCGCATTTCGGTTTGAAGCTGGTGGAGTCTGTCAGCGAAGCGGATGTGGCGGCTTTGCAGGTGCCTGTTTTGACCACCAGTTCGCATGAAGGGCCTTTTTTGCACGAACTGTTGCAACGCAAGGAATTGCCTTCAAGGTGCGCCTGGGTTTTCGGCCACGAAGGGCAGGGCGTCAGCGAGAGCTTGATGGCTTTGGCGCAACAAAAAGTCAGAATTGCCCAGCCCGGTGGGGAAGAGTCCTTGAATGTGGCGACTGCGGCGGCCATTTGCCTGCATGCCAGCGCTACCGCCGCCTTTTGACCTTGAGCAGGCGTTTTTCAGGTCGTTTTACGCTGCATTTGTCAGGGTTTTCGAGCAGTCCTCGGCTACAATGGTGGGCTTTCCCGCATCAACCTGTACGCCACAGTCCATCCCAGGCCCAATCCTCGAACAAGCAGCCAAAAAGAGATCACATCTCTGGTGAGTGCTGAGGCGTACCCGAACTATTCCGGAGAACCCAGTGCTTTTGTCTCTTCAGGGAACCTTCCCGCCCGCCATCTTGGCGCTCGCAGACGGCACGGTCTTTATCGGCAACTCGATTGGAGCTACAGGCTCCACTGTCGGCGAAGTGGTGTTCAACACCTCTCTCACCGGCTACCAAGAAATCCTCACCGACCCCAGCTACTGCCAGCAGATCGTCACCTTGACGTACCCGCACATCGGTAACTACGGCGTCAACGTGGAAGACATCGAAGCTGACAAAGTCCATGCCGCTGGCTTGATCATCAAAGACCTGCCTTTGATCGCCAGCAACTTCCGATCCAGCCAAACCTTGTCGGCCTATTTGGCGGATGCAGGTACCGTGGCCATTGCCAACATCGACACACGCCAACTCACACGCATTTTGCGCACCAAGGGCGCGCAAAATGGCGCGATCGTGGGCTTGGCCAAAGGCCAAGAAGTCACACAAGCGGTGATCGACCAAGCGGTGGCAGCCGCCAAAGGCGCGCCCAATATGGCTGGCCTCGATTTGGCGCAAAAAGTCACCGTGTCGCAGCCCTATGAGTGGACACAAACCGAGTGGACATTGGGCGAAGGCTACGGCAACTTGGCCGCGCCTCAATTCCATGTGGTCGCGTATGACTTCGGCGTGAAGAAAAACATCTTGCGCATGTTGGCCGAGCGGGGCTGCAAAGTCACCGTGGTGCCTGCCAAGACACCCGCAGCTGAGGTGCTCAAGCACAAGCCCGACGGCATCTTCTTGTCCAACGGCCCTGGCGACCCTCAGCCTTGCGACTACGCGATTGCAGCGGCTGCAGAGTTGATTGAAACCGGTATTCCGACCTTCGGCATTTGCCTGGGTCACCAGATCATGGCCTTGGCCAGCGGTGCCAAGACTTTCAAGATGAAGTTTGGCCACCATGGCGCGAACCACCCTGTGAAAGACCTCGACTCAGGTCGTGTGTCCATCACCAGCCAAAACCACGGTTTTGCGGTGGACGAGAAGTCATTGCCCGCCAACTTGCGTGCCACACACGTTTCTTTGTTCGACGGCACCTTGCAGGGTTTGGCCCGCACCGACAAGCCCGCGTTTTGCTTCCAGGGTCACCCCGAAGCATCGCCTGGCCCCCACGACATTGCTTACCTCTTTGACCGCTTCATCCACCTGATGGAGGCGAAATAACATGCCAAAGCGCACCGACCTCAAAAGTATCCTCATCATTGGCGCCGGCCCGATCATCATTGGTCAGGCCTGCGAGTTCGACTACTCTGGCGTGCAGGCTTGCAAAGCCTTGCGTGAAGAGGGCTACAAAGTCATCTTGATCAACAGCAACCCTGCCACGATCATGACCGACCCGGCCACGGCCGACGTCACCTACATCGAGCCCATCACTTGGCAAACGGTCGAAAAAATCATTGCCAAAGAGCGTCCTGATGCCATCTTGCCCACCATGGGTGGCCAAACAGCGCTCAACTGCGCTCTGGACTTGTGGCACAACGG
The DNA here is from genome assembly GCF_002778285.1 of Limnohabitans sp. 15K. Lineage (GTDB taxonomy): Bacteria > Pseudomonadota > Gammaproteobacteria > Burkholderiales > Burkholderiaceae_C > Limnohabitans_A. The sequence goes on along the minus strand of NZ_NESM01000001.1, from coordinate 212,681 downwards.
CGTGCTTGAAAAGTACAAGGTCGAGTTGATTGGCGCGACGCCTGAGGCGATCGACAAAGCCGAAGACCGCCTGAAGTTCAAGGACGCCATGACCAAGATTGGTTTGGGTTCGGCCCGTTCCGGGATTGCCCACAGCATGGAAGAAGCCTGGGACGTGCAAAAGACTTTGGGCTTTCCCACCGTCATTCGCCCCAGCTTCACACTGGGCGGTACGGGCGGTGGCATTGCCTACAACCCCGAAGAATTCGAAGTCATTTGCAAGCGCGGCTTGGAAGCTTCGCCCACCACCGAGTTGTTGATTGAAGAATCGCTGCTCGGTTGGAAAGAGTACGAGATGGAAGTGGTGCGCGACAAAGCGGACAACTGCATCATCGTCTGCTCGATCGAAAACCTGGACCCTATGGGCGTGCACACGGGTGACTCCATCACCGTGGCCCCAGCTCAGACGCTGACCGACAAGGAATACCAAATTTTGCGCAACGCCTCTTTGGCCGTTTTGCGCGAGATCGGTGTGGACACGGGCGGCTCCAACGTGCAGTTCTCGATCAACCCCAAAGACGGCCGCATGGTCGTCATTGAGATGAACCCACGCGTGTCGCGTTCATCTGCGTTGGCTTCCAAAGCCACTGGTTTCCCGATCGCCAAAGTGGCTGCCAAGTTGGCTGTGGGCTACACGCTTGATGAGCTGCGCAACGACATCACAGGCGGTGCCACGCCTGCTTCGTTCGAGCCATCGATCGATTACGTGGTCACTAAGATCCCACGTTTCGCATTTGAGAAGTTTCCGACAGCCGACAGCCGCTTGACCACCCAAATGAAATCGGTGGGCGAGGTGATGGCCATGGGCCGTACCTTCCAAGAGTCCTTCCAGAAAGCCCTGCGCGGTCTGGAAGTCGGCGTGGACGGCATGAACGAAAAAACCCAAGACCGCGAAGTGCTCGAAAAAGAACTGGGCGAGCCCGGTCCTGAGCGCATCTGGTACGTGGGCGATGCATTCGCCATGGGCCTGAGCGTGGACGAGGTGTTTGCCTTGACCAAGATCGACCCTTGGTTCTTGGTGCAGATCGAAGAGATCGTCAAGATCGAGCTGGAATTGGAAACCACCACGCTGGAAGCCATCACGGCAGACGAGTTGCGTGCGCTCAAAAAGAAGGGCTTCTCCGACCGTCGCTTGGCCAAGCTTCTCAAGACCACAGAGCATGTGGTTCGCGCCCGTCGCCATGCCCTGAATATCCGTCCTGTCTACAAACGCGTGGATACCTGCGCGGCCGAGTTCTCGACCGATACCGCTTACATGTACTCTTGTTATGAAGGTAACGGTGACACCTTTGGCGTGGGCGACGCCGAGTGCGAAGCCGAACCCACGACCAACAAGAAAATCATGGTACTGGGTGGTGGTCCTAACCGCATTGGCCAAGGCATTGAGTTCGACTACTGCTGCGTTCACGCGGCTCTCGCCATGCGCGAAGACGGTTACGAAACCATCATGGTCAATTGCAACCCTGAGACCGTGTCGACCGACTACGACACCTCAGACCGTTTGTATTTCGAGCCCGTCACGCTCGAAGACGTGCTCGAAATCGTCGACAAAGAAAAGCCGACCGGCGTCATCGTGCAATACGGCGGTCAGACACCTTTGAAATTGGCGCTGGACTTGGAAGCCGCTGGCGTGCCCATCATCGGCACCAGCCCCGACATGATCGACGCGGCCGAAGACCGTGAGCGTTTCCAGAAATTGCTGCAAGACCTTGGCCTGCGCCAGCCCCCCAACGCCACCGCTCGCACCGAGCCAGAAGCTTTGGAAAAAGCCGCTGCGCTGGGTTACCCCTTGGTGGTGCGCCCCAGCTATGTGCTGGGTGGCCGCGCCATGGAAATCGTGCACGAGCAACGTGACCTCGAGCGCTACATGCGTGAAGCGGTCAAGGTGTCGCACGATTCGCCTGTACTGCTGGACCGCTTCTTGAACGATGCCATCGAGTGCGATGTCGATTGCCTGCGTGACCCTGAAGGCCAAACCTTCATCGGTGGCGTGATGGAGCACATCGAACAAGCGGGTGTGCACAGCGGTGACTCGGCTTGCTCGTTGCCACCTTATTCTTTGTCGGCTGAAACCGTCAATGAACTCAAGCGCCAATCGGCTGCCATGGCCGGTGCTTTGAACGTGGTCGGTTTGATGAACGTGCAGTTTGCGATCCAAAACATCGATGGCCAAGACGTCATCTATGTGCTGGAAGTGAACCCCCGCGCTTCACGCACCGTGCCTTACGTGTCTAAAGCCACCGGCATTCAGTTGGCCAAGGTGGCTGCGCGCTGCATGGCTGGCCAGACTTTGGCATCACAAGGCATCACCAAAGAAGTCACGCCGCCTTATTTCAGCGTGAAAGAAGCGGTGTTCCCATTCGTGAAGTTCCCAGGCGTGGACACCATTCTGGGCCCCGAGATGAAGTCAACCGGTGAAGTCATGGGCGTGGGCAAGACCTTCGGTGAAGCCTTCGTGAAGAGCCAACTGGGCGCAGGCACCAAGTTGCCACGTCCGACCAAGGCCGATGGCACGCCTTCTGGCAAAGTGTTCATCTCGGTGAAGAACAACGACAAAGCGCGTGTCATTGAGGTGGCGCGTCAATTGGCAGCTCAAGGTTTTGCGTTGATTGCCACCAAAGGGACAGCCAATGCGATCACGGCTGCAGGTGTGGCTTGTGCCATCGTGAACAAGGTTACCGAAGGTCGTCCCCACATCGTGGACATGATCAAGAACAACGAGATTGTTCTGGTCATCAACACGGTCGAAGAGCGGCGCAATGCGATTGCCGATTCGCGCCACATCCGGACATCGGCTTTGCTCAACCGCGTCACGACCTTCACAACCATCGCTGGTGCAGAAGCGGCTGTGGAGGGCATGAAGTACATGGACCAGTTGGATGTGATTTCTGTGCAGGAGATGCACGCACAGCTGTTGGCCTGAACCTGCTTTTAGCCTAGCCCCGCCTCTCAGGCAGGGCATAATGCACTGAAAGACCGCCGAGTTCCAACACTCGGCGGTTTGTTTTTGGAGAACCCCACATGTCCACCATCCCGATCACCAAACGCGGTGCTGAAAAGCTCAAAGAAGAGTTGCATCGCCTCAAAACCGTCGACCGTCCTGGCGTGATTCAGGCTATTGCCGAGGCGCGAGCTCAAGGCGATTTGAGCGAAAACGCCGAATATGATGCAGCCAAAGACCGTCAAGGGTTCGTGGAAGGCCGTATTCAGGAAATTGAAGGCAAGTTGTCGGCTGCGCAAATCATCGACCCCGCATCGGTTGATGCTGGAGGCCGTGTGGTGTTTGGCACCACCGTAGAGTTGGAAGACGAAAGCTCTGGCGAAGCGGTTACATACCAGATCGTTGGAGAGGATGAGGCCGATTTGAAACTGGGCTTGATCAACATCAGCAGTCCGATCGCCCGCGCCTTGATTGGCAAAGAAGAGGGCGATGTGGCGGAAGTGCAAGCCCCCGGTGGTGTACGCCGTTACGAAATCGTGGGCGTTTCGTACATTTGAGACATGAAAAAGGCCGTTGAAAAACGGCCTTTAAACAATTGCAAAGGCCTGTGATGGGCCCATGTCTTGTCAGTCGTGGCGGCCCTTTTTGACCGATTTTTGCTTGGGCTTGGCCCGCTTGATCTGTCCGCCCGCAGCCAAGCGCTGGTTGCCCAGCACGCGCACGGTTTTGACTTCAGGGCGCTGACCGCCGCGTGAGCTGTATTTCAGAATTTTGAAATCGCGAGGACCCGCTTTGCGGTCTTCGTCGGTTTCTTTGATCTTCTCGGGCTGTGGACGCCAAAGGATCAGCAATTTGCCGATGTGCTGGATGGGGGCTGCATTCAATTGGTCAGCCAATTGGGCAAACATGGCTTCTCGTGCGGCGCGGTCGTCGCCGAGCACGCGGATCTTGATCAGGCCATGGGCGTTCAAGGCGGCTTCGGTTTCCTTGACGACGGCGGGGGTCAGGCCATCGCCGCCGATCATGACGACCGGATCAAGGTGATGGGCATCGGCGCGAAAAACTTTGCGCTCGGCAGGTGTAAGTTGTATTTGGGGCATCCCCGTATTATCCCCGCAAGGACGCGAAAGAATGAAAGTCAAAACCAAAAGTAAAAAAGTCAACAAAGCATGGTTGAACGACCATGTGAATGACACCTACGTGAAACTGGCCTTGAGAGAGGGGTATCGCTCACGCGCGGCTTACAAGCTGAAGGAAATTGATGAGACCTTGGGGCTGATCCGTCCTGGGGACTTGGTGGTTGATTTGGGCTCTGCCCCAGGGGCTTGGAGCCAGTATTTGCGTCGCCGCTTATCGCCCGAGGGCGCGGCAGTGGGTGAGCTCAATGGCCGGATCATCGCCCTGGACCTCTTGCCCATGACGCCGGTCGAGGGCGTGGAGTTCATTCAAGGCGATTTCCGTGAAAACGAGGTGGCTGCCTTGCTGGAAGCGGCCTTACAAGGTCGGCAGGCTGATGTGGTGGTCTCTGACATGGCCCCCAATTTGTCGGGCATCGAATCGTCGGATGCGGCTCGGGTCCAGCATCTGATCGAGCTGGCGGTGGAATTCGCCCAAAGTCACATGAAGCCCCAGGGCGCTTTGGTGGTCAAGGTCTTCCATGGCAGTGGCTACAGCCAGATTGTGAAAATGTTCAAAGAAACGTTCAAAGTGGTCAAACCCATCAAGCCCAAGGCCTCGCGCGACAAGTCTTCGGAGACTTTTTTGATAGGCATGGGTCTGATCTCAGGCCTTTGACCCCCTAATTCCTCCATTTTTGAGGGCCAAGACCCTTTTGTGCTCCCCAAGGGCCTTGAGCAGGCCTAAAATAAGTTCAGTCATTTTTTTCGATTGGAGCCCCTCTTGAATAACCCCTGGTTTTCCAAAATTGCCGTCTGGATGGTGATTGCCATGGTGCTGTTCACCTTGTTCAAGCAATTTGATAACCGTGGCGTCGCAGGTGCGAATGCCGTTGGTTATTCCGATTTCCTGGAAGAGGTTCGCAGTAACCGGATCAAGAGCGCCACCATTTCCGAAAGCCCTGGTGGCACCGAAATTCTGGCCATCACGCACGACGAACGCCGCATCAAAACGACAGCCACTTACCTCGACCGGGGTTTGGTGGGCGACCTGATCAACAGCGGTGTCAAGTTTGATGTGAAGCCCCGTGAAGAAGCTTCCTTGCTCATGACCCTGTTGGTCAGCTGGGGTCCCATGCTTTTGTTGATTGGTGTGTGGGTTTACTTCATGCGACAGATGCAAGGCGGTGGCAAAGGCGGTGCTTTCAGTTTTGGCAAGTCCAAGGCCCGCATGATGGACGAAAACAACAACAACACCACTTTTGCGGATGTGGCCGGTTGTGACGAAGCCAAAGAAGAAGTTAAAGAGGTGGTGGATTTCCTGAAGGATCCTCAACGCTTTCAGAAATTGGGCGGTCGTATTCCCCGCGGTTTGCTGTTGGTGGGACCGCCTGGAACCGGTAAGACCTTGCTGGCCAAAAGCATCGCTGGTGAAGCCAAAGTGCCATTTTTCAGCATCTCGGGTTCTGATTTTGTCGAGATGTTTGTCGGTGTGGGTGCTTCCCGTGTTCGCGACATGTTTGAAAACGCCAAAAAGAACGCACCTTGCATCATTTTCATTGACGAAATTGATGCGGTTGGCCGTCAACGTGGCGCTGGCTTGGGCGGCGGTAACGACGAGCGCGAGCAGACCCTCAACCAGATGCTGGTCGAGATGGACGGCTTTGAAACCAATCTGGGTGTGATCGTCGTGGCGGCCACCAACCGTCCAGACATTCTGGACGCAGCCTTGCTGCGCCCCGGCCGTTTTGACCGTCAGGTTTATGTGACCTTGCCCGACATCCGTGGTCGTGAGCAAATCCTGAACGTGCACATGCGAAAGGTGCCGATCGCTCAAGACGTGAACGCAGCCGTCATCGCCCGTGGCACGCCCGGCATGAGTGGTGCCGATCTGGCCAACCTTTGCAACGAAGCGGCCTTGATGGCTGCACGCCGAAATGCCCGTGTGGTCGAGATGGTCGATTTCGAGAAGGCCAAGGACAAGATCCTGATGGGCCCCGAGCGCAAGAGCATGGTCATGCCTGAGGAAGAGCGCCGAAACACGGCTTACCACGAAGCAGGGCATGCCCTCATCGGTAATTTGCTGCCCAAGTGCGATCCGGTCCACAAGGTCACCATCATTCCCCGTGGCCGAGCCCTGGGTGTGACCATGAGCTTGCCCGAGAAGGACCGCTACAGCTACGACAAAGAGTTCATGCTCAACCAGATCAGCATGCTGTTTGGTGGGCGCATTGCCGAAGAGGTCTTCATGAACCAGATGACCACGGGTGCCAGCAATGACTTCGAGCGTGCCACCTCCATTGCCCGCGACATGGTCATGCGTTATGGCATGACCGATGCTCTGGGCCCGATGGTCTATGCCGAAAATGAAGGTGAAGTGTTCCTGGGCCGCTCGGTCACCAAGACCACGAACATGAGCGAATCCACCATGCAAAAGGTGGATCTGGAGGTGCGCCGCATCATCGACGAGCAGTACAGCCTGGCCCGTCGTTTGATTGAGGAACACAGCGCCCAAATGCACGCCATGGCCAAGGCCTTACTGGAATGGGAAACCATCGACAAAGACCAGATTGCCGAAATCATGGCGGGCCGTGAGCCTTTGCCTCCAAAGGACTGGACGCCCCGAACGCCCCCAACGGGTGGCGGCAGCGGTGGTGGCACCCCGGCTGTACAGCCGGAGCCAGCGACCACAGCGGCTTGATTCTTCAAGTTCGTTGTTCGAAAGAGCGGGGCCCTGGGCCCCGTTTTTCATGGAAAAATTCATGCCCATCACACCCTTGCCACCACCGTCCGTCAAGCATTGGCAAACCTCGCGCTTTGACTTGGATCTGAGCCAACCTTTGGTGATGGGCATTGTGAACGTCACGCCGGACTCTTTTTCCGATGGCGGTTCCCATGCAGAGACCTCGCAGGCGCTGCGGCACGCCGAGAAACTGCTGCAAGAGGGCGCTGATATTTTGGACATCGGCGCGGAATCGACCCGACCAGGCGCTGAGGCGGTGCCCTTGGCCCAAGAGTTGGCGCGGCTTGAGCCCTTGCTGCGCGAAGCGCTGCGCTGGCATGTGCCCATTTCTGTCGACACGTACAAACCGGAGGTGATGCAGGCCTGCCTCGACTGGGGTGTCGACATCGTCAATGACATTTGGGCTCTTCGCCAGCCCGGGGCCCTGCAAGTTGTGGCGGCCCACCCCAGATGCGGCGTTTGTTTGATGCACATGCACCGTGACCCCCAAACCATGCAAACCGAGCCCATGACTGGCGATGTGTTGTCCGAAGTGGGTGCGTTTTTGCAAGGCCGTCTGAACAGCTTGCTGGATTTGGGTGTGGCGGCATCGCGAGTGGTACTGGACCCTGGCATTGGATTTGGCAAAACCGTGGCACAGAACTTTCAGCTTTTGGCGAGGCAGTCCGAGTTGTTGCACTTGGGATTTCCTTTGTTGGCCGGATGGTCTCGCAAATCTGCTTTAGGGGCTGCACTGGCTGAGGAAGGCCAAGTGCCAGAGCCCGCCCAAAGGCAAGCGGCCAGCGTGGCCGCCGCCTTGATGGCGGTGGAGCGGGGCGCTTCCGTGGTCCGTGTGCACGACGTGAAAGACACGGTGGATGCCCTCAAAATTTGGCATGCCATGGAGCAGCCATACAGCATCCTTTGATGCCTCGATTCAACGTGGCTGTCAGTTTTTGAGCTGTGTTGATTCGCTAAAATTCTTTCAACCATTCATAACAAAAATCAGGAACAACCCCATGGCACGCCAATATTTCGGCACAGACGGCATTCGCGGCACGGTGGGCCAAAGTCCGATCACACCCGACTTCATCTTGCGTTTGGCGCATGCTGTGGGCCGCGTGCTGAAGGCCCAAGAGGCGCATCCCGTTGTATTGATCGGCAAAGACACCCGCATTTCTGGTTACATGCTGGAAAGTGCCTTGGAATCGGGTTTCAATTCTGCGGGCGTCGATGTGGTGTTGTTGGGGCCTGTCCCGACGCCCGCCGTGGCTTATCTGACCCGTGCCCAACGTGCCTCTTTGGGCGTGGTGATCAGCGCCAGCCACAACCCGTTTGCCGACAATGGCATCAAGTTTTTCAGTGCGCAAGGTAAAAAGTTGTCGGACGCCTGGGAAGAGGCTGTTGAAGCCACCCTGCTGGAAGACCCTGTCTGGGTGGACTCTGCCGCTCTCGGGAAAACCCGCCGTTTGGACGATGCTGCTGGCCGGTACATTGAATTTTGCAAGAGCACTTTTTCGAACGACTTGACCCTGAAGGGCCTGAAGATCGTGGTGGACGCCGCGCACGGCGCGGCCTACCAAATTGCCCCCAAAGTTTTTCATGAGCTGGGTGCTGAGGTGGTGGCCATCGGTTGCTCACCCGATGGCCTGAACATCAACAAGGATGTGGGTGCCACGCATCCGGCGGCATTGGTTCAGGCGGTCAAAGACCAACGTGCCGATTACGGCATTGCTTTGGATGGGGATGCCGATCGCCTGCAATTTGTGGACGCGACCGGTCGCTTGTTCAATGGGGATGAACTGTTGTACTTGATGGTGGCCGACCGCTTGGCCCGCGACGAAGCCGTGCCGGGTGCTGTCGGCACCTTGATGACCAACTTGGCTGTCGAAGTCGCTCTGAAGGCGCGTGGCGTTCAATTTGTGCGGGCCAAAGTGGGTGACCGTTATGTACTCGAGGTTTTGCACGACAAAGGCTGGTTGCTGGGGGGCGAGGGCTCTGGCCATTTGTTGGCGCTGGACAAACACACCACGGGCGATGGTCTGGTCAGTGCCTTGCAGGTGCTGCAAGCTTGCGTGGGCAGCGGCAAGACCATGGCGCAATTACTGGACGGGATCACGCTGTTCCCGCAAACCCTCATCAATGTCAGGTTGACGCCGGGCTTCGACTGGCAAGCCCACCAGCCTTTGTGGGACGCCACACGCATGGCCGAAGCTGAGCTGGGCGACTCGGGCCGCGTCTTGATCCGCGCCAGCGGCACCGAACCTCTGGTGCGCGTCATGGTCGAGGCGCGAGACGCTGTGCAATCGCGCGAATGCGCCGAACGCATTGCAGCAACTTTGCGCTGAAAGTGTTGATTCAGGCGCTGAATCCCGCCAAGCGCTTGATGCGGGCCCGAAACATGTCTTCAGTAAATCAGCCGATCCGGCTTGATCTCCTGCAAGATGGTGGTGGCAATTTCTTCGATCGATTTGGTGGTGGTGGACAGCCAGCGGATGCCCGAGCGGCGCATCATGGCCTCGGCCTCTGAGACCTCCATGCGGCAATTTTCAATGCTGGCATAGCGCGAGTTGGGGCGTCGCTCCGCACGGATTTCGGCCAGACGATCAGGTTGAATGCTCAGACCAAAAATCTTCTTCAGGTGGGGCAGCAAAGCCGGCGGCAACTGGCGGCGGTCAAAGTCTTCTGGAATCAAGGGGTAGTTGGCGGCTTTGAGGCCGTGCTGCATGGCCAAGTACAGGCTGGTCGGGGTTTTGCCGCTGCGGCTCACGCCGACCAAAATTACCTCGGCAGACTCCAAGTCGCGGTTTGATTGTCCATCGTCGTGTGCCAGCGAGAAGTTGATGGCCTCGATCCGGTCGTGGTATTCCTTGCTTTTGCTCACATCCGAAAAACGCCCCACCCGGTGGTGCGATTTGATGCCAAGTTCTGCCTCCAAAGGGTTCACAAAGGTGCCGAACATGTCGAGCAGCATGCCCTGGCAATTCTCTTGCAAGACCTTGAGGACATCCATGTTCACCAAAGTGGTGAAAACGATGGGTTTGGTCCCTTCGGTCTCTGCGGTGTGGTTGATTTGCCGGACCGCTTGGTGTGCCTTGTCGATGGTGTCGGTGAAGGGCAACCGCACATGGCGTGACTTCATGTCGAACTGAGCCAGGATGGCGTTGCCAAAAGTCTCGGCCGTGATGCCCGTGCCGTCGGAGACGAAAAAAACAGTGCGTTTTGACATACTTGGAATTAATTTCAAATGCCGGGATCAACAAGACCCCTAAAATCAGTCGATTATCCATCGCTGTCCAATTGGGGTTCCATTCAAAGAACAACAAAAACCCCGACCTGCGCACTGGAGCCCGGTTTTAACTTTGGAGCTTTGCATGTCTGATCTTTTCAGTGAGACCGCCCTGGTCGTTCCCTTCGAGTTGTTGCGCATGACCGACGTCGAGTCGGTCGGTGGCAAAAATGCCAGCTTGGGCGAGATGATTTCCCAATTGCCCTCGGGCGTGAGGGTGCCCACGGGTTTTGCCACCACCGCCCACGCTTTCAGGCAATTCCTGGCCTTTGGTGGTTTGACCGACCGCATCAACGCCCGTTTGGACGCTTTGGACACCGAAGATGTGCGCGCCTTGGCCGCAGCCGGTGCCGAAATCCGCGCCATGGTCGAAGCCCAACCTTTCCCCGACGATTTGGCCCAAGCCATTCGTGAAGAATTTGTGCGCCTGCAGGGCAGCAACCCCGAGGCTTCTTTTGCCGTGCGCTCCTCTGCCACCGCCGAAGACTTGCCCGACGCCTCTTTTGCAGGCCAACAAGAAACCTTTTTGAACGTGGTCGGCATTGAAGACGTGCTGCACAAAATGAAAGAGGTGTTCGCCTCTTTGTACAACGACCGCGCCATCAGCTACCGTGTGCACAAGGGCTTTGCCCACGCCGATGTGGCCTTGTCTGCAGGCGTTCAGCGCATGGTGCGGTCCGATCTGGGCGCTGCAGGCGTCATGTTCACCATCGACACCGAGTCAGGCTTTGAAGACGTGGTCTTCATCACCTCCAGCTATGGCTTGGGCGAGACGGTGGTGCAGGGCGCCGTGAACCCTGACGAGTTTTATGTGCACAAGCCCATGTTGGCTGCGGGCAAGCGCTGCGTGATTCGTCGCAACTTGGGCTCTAAACTCATTGAGATGGTGTTTGCCACGCCAGAAGAAAAAGCGGCTTCAGGCAAATTGGTCAAAACCACCGATGTGCCCACAGAGTTGCGTAACCGCTACAGCCTGACCGACGACGACGTCGAGCAATTGGCCCGCTATGCGGTGGTGATCGAGCAGCATTACGGCCGCCCCATGGACATTGAGTGGGGCAAAGACGGGACCGATGGCTTGTTGTACATCTTGCAAGCGCGACCTGAAACGGTGAAGAGCCAAGCCAAAGGCACCCCAGAGCTGCGTTACAAGCTCAAAGGCAAAAGCACCATCTTGGCCGAGGGCAGGGCGATTGGCCAAAAAATCGGCACGGGCCCGGTGCGCTTGGTGCACAACATCAGTGAGATGGACCAAGTCCAGCCCGGTGATGTTTTGGTGACCGACATGACCGACCCGAACTGGGAGCCGGTCATGAAGCGTGCCAGCGCCATCGTGACCAACCGGGGCGGACGCACCTGCCACGCGGCCATCATTGCCCGCGAGCTGGGCATTCCTGCCGTGGTGGGTTGCGGCAATGCCACAGAGCAATTGACCCAAGGCACTTTGGTGACCGTCAGCTGCGCCGAGGGCGACACTGGCCACATTTACGATGGCTTGCTGGAAACTGAGATCAGCGAGATCCAGCGTGGCGTGTTGCCCGAGATCAAGACCAAGATCATGATGAACGTGGGCAATCCCCAACTGGCTTTTGATTTTGCACAACTGCCCAATGCAGGTGTGGGCTTGGCCCGTTTGGAATTCATCATCAACAACAACATTGGCGTGCACCCCAAGGCCATCTTGGATTACCCTGCCATCGACGCTGACCTGAAAAAAGCCGTGGAATCGGTGGCCCGTGGCCACGCTTCTCCCCGTGCTTTTTACGTGGACAAAGTCGCCGAAGGCGTGGCCAGCATCGCCGCCGCTTTCTGGCCCAAACCGGTCATCGTTCGTTTGTCGGACTTCAAGAGCAACGAGTACCGCAAGCTCATTGGCGGCAGCCGTTATGAGCCGGAAGAGGAAAACCCGATGTTGGGTTTCCGGGGTGCTGCGCGGTACATCAGCGCTGACTTTGGCGAAGCCTTTGCCATGGAATGCGAAGCCCTCAAACGGGTGCGCGGCGAGATGGGCCTGACCAATGTGCAGATCATGGTGCCCTTCGTTCGCACCTTGGGTCAAGCCGAAAAGGTCACCCAGTTGCTGGCCAGCCAGGGTTTGCGCCGTGGCGAAGAGGGCCTCAAAGTCATCATGATGTGTGAAGTGCCCAGCAACGCCATTTTGGCCGAGCGCTTCCTGGAGTTCTTCGACGGTTTTTCGATCGGTTCAAACGACTTGACCCAGCTCACACTGGGCCTCGACCGCGACTCGGGCTTGGAGCTGTTGGCCGCCGATTTTGACGAACGCGATCCGGCGGTCACCGCCTTGATCTCGCAAGCCATCCAGGCTTGTTTGGCGCAGGGCAAGTACATTGGCATTTGTGGTCAAGGTCCCTCAGACCATCCTGATTTTGCCCATTGGTTGATGGCGCAGGGCATCAGTTCGATTTCGCTGAACCCGGACACGGTCATCGAAACTTGGACCAATCTGGGCAGCTGATTTTTCAGCTCCGGGCCTTGCGATGAATCCTCCCCTGGCGTCCCGTTCCGCAGCGGATTACCGCTGGCGTATTCACCGCAATGTGTTGATCTACATGGCCATTCTCATCAGCTTGATGGGGGCCGTGGCATGGGCTGAACAATGGGGTTTGTCACGCAACTTGATTGGCCCCATTTTTTTGTTCAGCACGGTGATGATTTATGCCTTGATCGGCATTTCCAGTCGCACCACCGACCAAGATGAGTATTACGTGGCCGGACGGCGCATCCCGGCCATGTACAACGGCATGGCCACGGCCGCCGATTGGATGAGTGCGGCGTCTTTCATCAGTTTGGCGGGGGCCCTGTATTTACAAGGCTTCTCTGGCAACGGGCAGCAGCCCGGTGGCTTGGCTTATGTGATGGGCTGGACGGGTGGGTTTTGTCTGGTGGCCTTGTTGATTGCGCCCAAGTTGCGGGCGATGGCGCTTTACACACTGCCGGACTATTTTGACCAGCGTTACGGTGGACGTTGGCCTCGCATCATTGCCGCCTTGGCGTCTGTTTTGTGTTCGTTCACCTATGTGGTGGCACAAATTTATGGCATTGGCTTGATCGCCTCGCGCCTGACGGGCGTGCAGTTTGAAATTGGTATTTTGTTGGGCCTCGGTGGGGTCTTGTTGTGTTCTTTTTTGGGGGGCATGCGCGCCATCACCTGGACGCAGGTGGCTCAATACATCATGCTGTTGTTGGCTTTCATGATTCCAGTGTCATGGTTGGCCTACAAGCAGATGGGCACCCCCTTGGCCCCATTGGCCTACGGGCAACAATTGGCCAAAATTGCGGCCATTGAGCAAAAACTGGTCAACGACCCGGCTGAAATGGAAGTTCGCCAAGTCTTTGCCCGTCGTGCCCAGACGTTTGAAGACCGCCTGAAAAATGTTGATGGCGCGATGGTCGCCCTGCGCCAAGAGTTGGAAGAAAAAATTCGCCTGCTCAAGGCGCAATCGGCCGATTACTCGGCCATTGCGCAAGCTCGGCGTGAGTTGTTGGCCGTTCCGCACGATGCTGCCACCGCCCGTGATCAATGGACGCGTGCCATGCAAGACAACCGGGAGCGGGCCAAGCCTTTGGGTGGCATGCCCCCGCATGCACAAGCTTTTGCCGGTAACCCAGAGGGGAGCCCTGAAGAGGTCAAGTTGTTTGGTGAATCTCGCCTCAATTTTTTGGCCTTGGTTTTTTGCCTCATGGTCGGAACTGCGGGCTTGCCGCATTTGTTGACGCGTTTTTACACGGTGTCCTCGGTGGCGCAGGCCCGCACTTCGGTGGCTTGGTCACTCTTCTTCATTGGTTTGCTTTATTTGAGCGTTCCCGCCTTGGCCGTGATGGTCAAGTTCGAGGTGCTGAACAATTTGGTGGGGAGCCGTTTTGAGGACTTGCCCAACTGGATGGCCCAATGGGCCCGTTTGGACTCGGCGCTTTTGGAGTTCTCTGATGTCAACGGCGATCGGATTTTGCAATTGGGTGAGATCAAACTGGGGGCCGACATGGTCATGCTGGCCACCCCCGAGATGGGCGGCATGCCTTTTGTGGTGTCAGGCCTGGTGGCGGCAGGTGGGTTGGCGGCGGCATTGTCAACGGCCGATGGCTTGCTTTTGACCATCAGCAATGCCCTGGTCCACGACATCGGGCCTGGTCGCGAGAACAAGCCCAAATCATCCGAAGGCCGTGTCATTTTGTCCAAATTTGCGTTGTTGGCGGTGGCCATGTTGGCGGCCGTGGTGGCCGCTTTCAAGCCAGCTGAATTTTTGGCCTTGGTCTCTGCATCGTTTTCGTTGGCTGCGGCTGCGTTTTTCCCTGGCATGGTTTTGGGCATGGTCTGGCACAAAGTGCATCGCCCAGCGGTGGTGGCTGGCATGCTGGCGGGTTTGGGTGTGACGCTGTATTACATGGTGATCAACGCGCCTGGTTTCCGTCACTTTTGGAATTTGGCACCCAGTGAGGGCTTGTGGTTTGGCATTCAGCCGCTGTCGGCGGGTGTATTCGGCGTGCCTGCTGGGTTTTTGGTGATGCTTGTCTTGACTGGCTTGATGCCCAGCGCCTGGGTCACCCCACGCGTGCCACTGGCAACTTCATCAAGGGTCAACAGCGACTATCCAGGGCTCTGAAACCACGCTATAATTTGAGGCTTCGCCTTGCCGCACCCCGACCAGACGCTGGGGGCGGCTTTTCCAACCTTTTGGGTTAACCGCAAGGAGTCTCAATGCGTCATTACGAAATCATTTTGCTGATCCATCCCGATCAGTCCGAACAAGTTCCAGCCATGCTGGAGCGTTACAAAGGCATGATCGTTGCCGGCGGTGGTGCTATCCACCGTGTTGAAGACTGGGGCCGCCGCCAGCTGGCATACCAGATCAACAAGTTGGGCAAGGCCCATTACCTGTGCGTGAACATTGAAGCCGATCAGGCTGTGATGGCCGAACTCGAGCACGCGTTCAAGTTCAACGATGCTGTTCTGCGTCACCTGACTGTGCTGAAGAAAAAAGCCGACGCCGGTCCTTCGTCCATGATGAAGACGGTCGAGCGCGAAGAAGCCCGCAAGTCACAACAAGCCGAATTCGCCGCTTGACACGTGCCTGTTGAGGAGTGAACCGTACCGAACTGAATGCCTGTATTGCCGAGCAAGCCGCTTTGCGATACACCCCCGCTGGTTTGCCTGCTCTCGATTTGATTTTGGAGCACGCCTCTGAAATCGAAGAGGCTGGGCAAATGCGCAAAGTCCAGTTGAAACTTCGTGCCTTGGCCTTTGGGTCACAGGCTGAAAGACTGGTGAAGCAAACGGTAGGCAGTGTTTGGACGTTCAAAGGCTTTTTGGCCACCCCTCGACAAGGCAAAAGTGTCGTGTTGCACATTCAAGAGTTTCAGCAAGATTAATTTCAGGAGGCCCCATGGCCACGTTCAAAAAATTCAACAAAGACAAGCGCCCTAAGCGCAACACCCAGTCACTGCTGTTCAAGCGCAAGCGTTTCTGCCGCTTCACAGTCACTGGCGTCGAAGAAATCGACTACAAAGATGTCGACACATTGCGTGACTTCATCGCCGAAAACGGCAAGATCATTCCTGCTCGCCTGACTGGTACCCGTGCCATTTTCCAGCGCCAGCTCAACACAGCCATCAAGCGTGCTCGCTTCCTGGCCATGTTGCCCTACACCGACCAGCACAAAGTCTAAGGAGTCCAACCATGCAAATCATTCTGCTCGAAAAGGTTGTGAACCTGGGTAATCTGGGCGATATCGTCAAAGTCAAAGACGGCTACGCTCGCAACTTCCTGATCCCACAAGGCCGCGCCCGTCGCGCCACCGAGACCAACAAGGCCGAGTTCGAAGCTCGCCGTGTTGAACTCGAAAAAGCAGCCGCTGCCAAATTGGCCGAAGCCCAAGCCCAAGGCGAAAAGCTGGCCGGCTTGGTCGTTAAGTTGTCTCAAAAAGCCGGTGTGGATGGCCGTTTGTTTGGTTCCGTGACCAACAACGACATCGCCGAAGCGCTGAACAAGCAAGGCTACAAACTGCTCAAGTCGCAGATCCGTATGCCTCTGGGTCCCATCAAGACCGTCAGCGAATCGACTGTGGCTGTGGCTTTGCACACCGACGTTGTGGTTGACGTGACGGTTGCAGTTCTCGGCGAAAGCGCCTGATCCTGCCTGACTTCGTCAGAAGCATCCAAAACCGCCGGGTTGATCCCCGGCGGTTTTTTTTCGTCTGAAATCAACGGCGTCGGCTTGATCCCAGCAAGCCACCCAGCACGCCGCGCACGATTTCACGGCCAATGGCCGATCCGACGGTCCTGACAGCACTTTTGACCACCATCTGGGCCACACCATCGCGTTGCCCACCACGCGGGCCCGTGCTGCCAAAGAGCAGGTCTGACAACCCGCCCATCAGGCCACCGCTGGCATGCTCGGCCGCAGCGGGTGACTGCCCAGGCAAGGGGGTAGTGGCGCTGCCTGGGCCGGTTGCAGGGGTTTGGCCTTTGATTTTTTCGTAAGCCGACTCTCGGTCCAGGGTTTGCTCATAAACCCCGGCCACCAAAGAGCCTTGAATGATCGCCTGGCGCTGCTCAGAAGTGATGGGCCCGAGTTGGCTGCCTGGCGGCAGCACAAACACGCGCTCGGTCTCACAGGGGCGCCCTTTGCTGTCCAGAAAACTCACCAAAGCTTCTCCTACCGCCAGCTCGGTGATGGCCGCCTCGATGTTCAAGCCCGACTTGGGGCGCATGGTTTGCGCAGTGGCCGCCACAGCTTTTTGGTCGCGTGGTGTGTAGGCCCGCAAGGCGTGCTGTACCCGGTTGCCCAATTGGCCCAGCACGCTGTCGGGAATGTCCAGCGGATTTTGGGTGACAAAGTAGACCCCCACACCTTTGGATCGCACCAAGCGCACCACCAACTCGATGCGTTCCACCAAAGCCGCAGGCGCGTCTTTGAAAAGCAAGTGCGCCTCATCAAAGAAAAACACCAGCTTGGGTTTTTCCGGGTCGCCGATCTCGGGCAAAACCTCAAACAACTCAGACAGCAGCCAGAGCAAGAAAGTGGCGTACAAGCGTGGTGAGTTCATGAGCTTGTCGGCCGCGAGGATGTTCACGACGCCCTGACCCTGCGGGTCGGTCTGCATGAAATCTGCGATGTTGAGCATGGGCTCACCAAAGAATTTGTCGCCGCCTTGGCTTTCAATTTGCAGCAGACCGCGTTGAATTGCGCCAATGCTGGCAGCGCTGATGTTGCCGTACTCGGTGGTGAACTGCTTGGCGTTGTCCCCCACGAATTGCAGCATGGCCCGCAGGTCTTTCATGTCCAGCAGCAGCAAGCCGTTGTCGTCGGCGATCTTGAACACCAAATTCAGCACCCCGGCTTGTGTGTCGTTCAAGCCCAGCATGCGGGTCAGCAGCAACGGCCCCATCTCCGAGATGGTGGCACGCACCGGGTGCCCCTGTTCGCCAAACACGTCCCACACCGTGGTGGGGCAAGCCAGCGACTCTGGCAGGGCCAAGCCGCGTTCTTTGATGACACCCGCCAGTTTTTCGCCGATCTTGCCGCGCTGGCTGATGCCGGTCAGATCGCCTTTCACGTCGGCCATAAAAACCGGCACCCCCAAGCGGGAAAAACTTTCTGCCAAGGTTTGCAAGGTCACGGTTTTGCCCGTACCGGTCGCGCCGGTGATCAGGCCATGGCGGTTGGCCAGACCCGGCAGCAATTGGCATTGGGCCTGGGAATTGAGTGCAATCAGCATCGGATCGGCCATGTTGTGATTTCTCCTGTCGGTGAAAAGTAAAATCCAAGCTCTAGGTTAAATCAACATTCAAGGAATTCCCGATGGCTGGCCACAGTAAATGGGCAAATATTCAGCACCGCAAGGGGCGACAAGACGAAAAACGCCAGCGCATCTGGACCCGGGTTGTCCGTGAAATCATGGTGGCGGCCCGCACAGGGGGCGGTGATGTCAACGCCAACCCCAGGTTGCGGTTGGCCATCGAAAAAGCCAAAGCGGCCAACATGCCGGCCGACACCATCAAGCGCAATGTGGACAAAGCGACAGGCAACCTTGAAGGCGTGAGCTACGAAGAAATCCGATACGAAGGCTACGGCATTGGCGGCGCGGCCATCATTTTGGACACCATGACCGACAACCGCGTGCGCACGGTGGCCGAAGTGCGACACGCTTTGAGCAAGCACGGTGGCAATTTGGGCACCGAAGGATCGGTGGCTTTCCAGTTCAAGCACTGTGGGCAGCTGATCTTTGCCCCTGGCACCAACGAAGACCAAGTCATGACCGTGGCACTGGAAGCGGGCGCGGAGGACGTGATCATGGACGATGACGGTGCCATCGAGGTGTTGACCGCTTATACCGATTTTGAATCCGTGAAAAATGCACTGGAGGCTGCTGGCTTGGTTGCTGAGATGGCCGAAGTGACCATGCGGCCTGAAAACAGTGTGACTTTGTCCGGTGAAGATGCTGCCAAAATGCAAAAATTACTGGATGTGTTGGAAGATTTGGACGACGTTCAAAACGTGTTCCATAACGCTGAAATTGAAGACTAAGGAAGTTGGATGAAAGTATTGGTAGTCGGCAGTGGTGGCCGTGAACACGCCATGGCGTGGAAATTGGCGCAGTCACCCAAAATCCAACAGGTTTATGTGGCACCTGGCAACGGCGGCACAGCCAAAGACGCACAGCTGATCAATGTGCCCATGACTGACCTGGTTCAGCTGCGGCAGTGGGCCATCGACAACCACATTGGCCTCACGCTGGTGGGCCCCGAAGCGCCCCTAGCCGCAGGCATCGTGGACGATTTTCGGGCGCATGGTTTGCGCATTTTTGGCCCCACACAAGCGGCGGCACAGTTGGAAAGCTCCAAAGCCTTTTCCAAAGCCTTCATGGAGCGCCACGGCATTCCTACCGCCGAATTTGAGACCTTCACCGATGCTGCGCTGGCCCATGCCTATGTGGACCGCAAAGGCGCCCCTATTGTGGTCAAGGCGGATGGCCTGGCAGCAGGCAAAGGCGTGGTCGTGGCCATGAGCTTGACTGAAGCTCACGAGGCGATTGATTTCATGTTGCTCGACAACACCCTAGGCGTCGCCCACAACGTGGGCGGTGCAAGGGTGGTGATCGAAGAATTTTTGATGGGCGAAGAAGCCAGTTTCATGGTGCTGTGTGATGGCAAGAACGTGGCGGCTTTGGCCACCAGCCAGGACCACAAACGATTGCTGAACGGCGATGAAGGCCCCAATACAGGCGGTATGGGCGCTTATTCTCCTGCGCCTGTGGTGACGGCCGAAGTGCATGCCCGCGCGCTGCGCGAAGTCATCTTGCCCACCATCCGTGGCATGGACAAAGACGGCATCAACTACACCGGATTTTTGTACGCAGGCTTGATGATCGACCCGCAAGGGCGCATCAAGACGCTGGAGTTCAATTGCCGCATGGGCGACCCCGAAACCCAGCCCATTTTGATGC
Organism: Limnohabitans sp. 15K; assembly: GCF_002778285.1. Lineage (GTDB taxonomy): Bacteria > Pseudomonadota > Gammaproteobacteria > Burkholderiales > Burkholderiaceae_C > Limnohabitans_A. The sequence continues at coordinate 193,111 of NZ_NESM01000001.1, read as the reverse complement.
GCTTGAAGTCGGACTTGCTGGAAGTGCTCTTGGCAGCCACCTCCGAAGGTCTGGACCAGCTGGAGATGGAATGGGACCGCCGTGTTGCTTTGGGCGTGGTCATGGCCGCAGCCGGTTACCCGATGAACCCACGCAAGGGCGACCCGATCACGGGCCTGCCCAAGGACCAGGACGACGCCATGGTGTTCCATGCGGGCACCACCGAAAAAGACGGTCAAATTTTGACTTCGGGTGGGCGTGTCTTGTGCGTCACGGCGCTGGCCGATTCGGTCAAACAAGCGCAGCAAAAAGCCTACCAAACCGCCCGTCCGATTGCCTTTGACGGCATGCAGATGCGCGAGGACATTGGTTACCGCGCCATCAAAAACTGAAACCCCGAACGTTCATGAGTACCTTGATCCGTAATCCAGTGACCTTCAAGGGCTCCCGTTTGGCACTTTGGATTTTGAAAATGCTGGGTTGGCGCGTGAACTTTGACGGCTTTCCCGCCCGACAAGGCGTGGCCATTGTTTACCCCCACACCAGCAACTGGGATTTTCCGATCGGCATGCTGGCCAAATGGGCGATGGGGATTCCGGCCCACTTTTGGGGCAAGGACTCGCTGTTCAAGTTTCCTTTGATCGGCGCTTGGATGCGCTGGGTGGGCGGTATCCCGATTGACCGCAGCTCGTCTCGCGGTGTGGTGGGCCAGATGGTGCATGTGTTCGAGCAGCACAAGCAAAATGACGAGTTGCTCTGGCTGGCCCTGGCCCCTGAGGGCACGCGCAGCCTCACGCCAGGCTGGCGCAGCGGTTTTTACCAATTGGCCTTGGGGGCGCAGGTGCCCTTGGCGCTGGTCAAGCTCGACTGGGGGCAACGCTGCTTCAGTGTGGTCGACTTTTACGACCTGACCGGACAAGTGGAACAGGATTACGCCCACATGGCACAGGTCTTTGAGGGGGTCAAAGGCTTCCACGAAGACCAGATGGGACCCATACTTCCTTGGAGCAAGGCCCAGGCCGTCGACTCCACCCGCCTGAAACCCTGAAGATTTACGGAACCTTTTTAACGGTCAAATCCACCATGAGCTCCAACTTTGAAATCGGCACCGTCAAAAACTATCTGTTGGGTTTGCAGTCCCGCATCACAGGCGCCTTGACCGAGCTGGATGGCACCCCATTCCTCACCGATGCGTGGCAAAAAGACCCAGGTGAAAAACTCCAAGGCAACGGCGTCACGCAGATCTTGGAAGGTGGCCCTATTTTTGAGCGGGCTGGTTGCGGTTTTTCCCATGTCACGGGACCGCAGTTGCCGCCCTCGGCCACCCAACACCGCCCAGAATTGGCCGGTTCGGCCTTCGAGGCCATGGGCGTGTCTTTGGTGTTTCATCCCCGCAACCCTTATGTGCCCACGGTTCACATGAATGTGCGCATGATCGCGGCCAAGCCTGAGGGCAGGGCACCCGTGGCCTGGTTCGGTGGCGGTATGGACCTGACGCCTTATTACGGCTTTGACGAAGACGCGGTGCATTTTCACCAAACGTGCAAAGACGCATTGGCCCCTTTTGGCGAGGCTTTGCACCCGCGTTTCAAAACTTGGTGCGACGATTACTTTTGCAACAAACACCGTCACGAGCAGCGTGGTGTGGGCGGCATTTTCTTTGATGACTTTTCTGAGCTGGGCATGGACCGGAGCTTTGCCATGATGCAAAGCGTGGGCGATGCCTTGCTGAGCGCCTACATGCCCATCGTGCAGCGCCGCATGGACACACCTTACGGTGAAAGCGAGCGCGATTTTCAGCTGTACCGCCGGGGCCGTTATGTCGAGTTCAACTTGGTCTGGGACCGAGGCACGCACTTCGGTCTGCAGTCGGGTGGCCGCACCGAGTCGATTTTGTTGTCCATGCCGCCTGAGGTGCGCTGGTCGTACCAGCGCAAAGACGAGGCTGGCTCGCCGGAGGAACGCTTGCTCAGCCACTTTTTGGTGCCCAAGGACTGGGTTTGAGTCTGCCGCCCAACGCATCCGCTGAAAACGCAGACGTCCGCCGTCTGGGGGTTTTCGGCGGCGCGTTTGACCCGCCACACCCGGCCCATGTGGCGCTGGTTGAGTCGGCCATTGGCCAATTGCACTTGGACCGTGTGCACGTTGTGCCGACTGGGCAGGCCTGGCACAAAACACGCGCTTTGACCGATGCCCACCATCGCGTGGCCATGGCCCGTTTGGCTTTTGAGCCACTGCCCCAAGTGGTGGTCGACGAACGCGAAGTTCTCCGTGCGGGTCCTAGCTACACGGTGGACACTTTGCAAGCGCTGCAAACCGAATTTCCGCAGGCGCAGCTGTATTTGTTGTTGGGTGACGACCAACGCCGGTCGTTGCCTTCATGGCACCAAATCGCTGAAATCGGTCGCATCGCTATAATCTGCGCCGCAGGCCGTGATATGGCCGTGCGAGCCTGGAATGAAGATTTGGACTCGCCCGCGTCACCAGCAAAGCTTTCTGACACGTTGCAAGCGCGCATTCTCAACTTGGACATGCCGCTGATGCCCCACAGTGCCACGGACATCCGTGTGCTGGCGGCCCAAGAGCAGACCTTGACCGGTCTGGTCACCCCCGCCATTGCGCGCTATATTCACGACCACCACCTTTACAGGCCCCATTGATGACCGAAAACGCAGCCAAAAAAGACATTCAAAAACTCCAGCGGGCCATTGTGGATGCCCTGGAGGACGTCAAGGCCCAAGAAATTCAGGTGTTTGACACCGAGCACCTGTCCTCGTTGTTTGAACGGGTCATCATCGCTTCGGGCACTTCGAACCGCCAGACCAAAGCGTTGGCCGCCAGTGTGCGAGACAAAGTGCGCAACGCAGGTTTTGGCAAGCCTCGCATGGAAGGCGAAGACAACGGCGAATGGATCATTGTGGACTGCGGCCCAGCTGTGGTGCACATCATGCAGCCGACCATTCGCACCTACTACAACCTGGAAGAAATCTGGGGCGGCACACCCGTGCGTTTGAAGTTTGGTGCGCCCAAGCCCTTGGCCACGGCCGAGGTCAAAGGCCACATCAAAAACTCGGTAGCCAAAAAAGCCACCGCTAAAACCGGCACGGCCAAAACTGGCACGGTCAAAACTGTGCCGGCTAAGACTGCTGCGGCCAAGCCGGCTGCTAAAGCCAAGCCTGCTTTGAAAGCCCCGGCCAAAACAGCCAAGCCAGCGGCCAAATCAACGGCCAAACCAGCAGTGAAGACCGCAGCCAAAACTGCGGCCAAGACCAGCAAACCCGCCGTGAAAACTGTGGGCAAACCTGCAAGCAAGCCTGCAGCCAAATCGGCCGCCAAGCCCGCAGCCAAAACTTCGGCAAAACCTGCTGCCAAGAAGGCTCCAGCGCGCAAGGCCGTGCAAGCCTCGACACGTCGCAAAGCCGATTGATCCTGCATGAAGCTGCTGATCGTGGCGGTCGGCCTGAGGGTGCCGGACTGGGCGCAAATCGCTTGGGACGACTACGCCAAACGCTTTCCACCTGAGCTCAAGGTCGAGCTCAAGGCGGTCAAAACCGAGCCCCGGGGCTCCAAAACTTTGCCCAACCTGTACGCGGCCGAGCGCCAGCGGATCGAAGCGGCTATCCCGCGTGGCACCCGTGTCGTTGCTTTGGACGAGCGCGGCACCAACCTCACGACCCAGGCCTTGGCCACCCGGCTGACCAGCTGGCAGCTGGGCGGTGACGATGTGGCCCTGGTCATTGGCGGCCCTGATGGGCTGGAGCCCGAGTTCCGGCAAGCAGCGCATGAACGCATCCGCCTGTCCGACATGACTTTGCCCCACGCGATGGCCCGAGTTTTGCTGATCGAGCAGCTCTACCGCGCATGGTCCATCAACGCCAACCACCCTTATCACCGCGAATGAGTGACTTCATTTACCTCGCGTCCCAAAGCCCTCGGCGCAGCCAGCTCCTTGACCAAATCGGTGTGGCCCATAAGCTGCTGCTGGCCTCGCCAGAAGAGGATGCCGAGTCTCTGGAAGAGGTGCGTGGCGCGGAAGCGCCCGCACGCTATGTGGCGCGGGTGACCGGGCTCAAACTCGATGCTGCGGTGCAGCGCTTGAAGCGCCAAGACCTGCCTGCAGCCCCGGTGCTGTGCGCCGACACCACCGTGTGTATGGGCCGCGAAATTCTGGGCAAACCAGCGAATGAGGTCGATGCGGTGCGCATGCTCCAGCGTCTGGCAGGCGAAAACCACCGCGTTTTGACGGCTGTGGCGGTGCAAAAGGGAAGCAAGCGGGTGTCGGCGGTGTGCGAATCCTGGGTGCGCTTTGCGCCCATGACGCCCGCGCAAATCAAGGCCTACGTCGCCACGGGCGAACCCATGGGCAAAGCTGGCGCTTACGGCGTACAGGGCAGGGCAGCTGCCCACATTGAACAGATCCGTGGCAGTTATTCAGGCATCATGGGTTTGCCGCTGTTCGAGACAGCAGCTTTGCTGCGCTCACTGGGTGTGCGCTGCTGAGGTTTTGCGCGCAGTACGCCTTTGACGGCGCTTTGCCCTGACCCGATTTGTTTTCACTTTCTACCCACTGATGCCCTCCATGCAACAAGATATTTTGGTCAATTGGTCGCCCCAGGAAACCCGCGTGGCGGTGGTGGAGTTTGCCGCGGTGCAAGAGTTGCATGTGGAACGCACCCTTGAGCGTGGTCTGGTGGGCAATGTTTATCTGGGCAAAGTGGCGCGGGTCTTGCCAGGCATGCAATCGGCCTTCATCGACATTGGCTTGGACAAAGCCGCTTTTTTGCATGTCGCCGACGTGTGGCAAAAGCATGCCGAAGGGGAGGCTGCGACCGCCCGCACGGGTCAGCCGCTGGTGCCGATTGAAAAACAAGTGTTTGAAGGCCGTGCCATCATGGTGCAGGTCATCAAGGACCCGATGGGCACCAAGGGCGCTCGTTTGTCTACGCAAATCAGCATTGCGGGCCGACACCTGGTCTTCTTGCCGCAAGACGACCACATTGGTGTGTCACAAAAAATCCCGGCAGACCAGCGCGACGCCTTGCGTCAAAGGCTGCAGGCCCTGGTGGGCCCGGCTGGAGGCGGTTTTATTTTGCGCACCAATGCCGAAGACTCCAGCGACGAAGAGCTGCAAGACGATATCGCTTACCTGCGCAAAACCTGGGCTCGCATCAAAGAGGCCTCGATGCGCCTGCCTCCCGCGTCGATTCTTCACCAAGATTTGACATTGCTGCAACGTGTTTTGCGTGATTTGGTGGGAGAGGCCACACAAAGCATCCGCATCGACTCGCAGGAACAGTTTGCCCAGTTGCAGGCTTTTGGCCAGGAGTTCATGCCCAAAGCGGCCGAGCGCTTGCAGCATTACAAGGGTGAGCGTCCGATTTTTGACCTGTATGCCATCGACGAGGAAATCGCCAAAGCACTGGGCAGAAGGGTGGACCTGAAATCGGGCGGCTACTTGATCATCGACCAAACCGAAGCGCTCACGACTGTGGACGTGAACACGGGCGGTTATGTGGGATCTCGTAATTTTGAGGACACGATCTTCAAGACCAATTTGGAAGCCGCCCAGGCCATCGCCCGCCAATTGCGTTTGCGTAATTTGGGCGGTATCGTGATCGCCGATTTCATCGACATGTCTCGTACCGAGCACCAAGATGCGGTGCTCGCCGAATTTCGCAAGCAGTTGGCGCGTGACCGCGTCAAGACCATGGCCGGTGGCTTTTCATCGCTGGGTTTGCTGGAGATGACGCGAAAACGCACCCGTGAGTCTTTGGCGCACATGCTGTGCGAGCCTTGTCCCAGCTGCCAAGGCAAGGGCATTGTCAAGACGCCGCGTTCGGTGGTCTACGACATCTTGCGCGAGATCCTGCGCGAAGCGCGGCAGTTCAACCCGCGTGAGTTCCGTATCGTCGCGGCCACAGCGGTCATTGACTTGCTGCTGGACGATGAAAGCCAACATCTGGCTGGTTTGTCCGACTTCATCGCCAAGCCCATTTCCTTGCAGGTCGAAACCGCCATGGGTCCTGAGCAATACGACATCGTTTTGCTCTGACAAGTCGCACGTTTTCAGCCTGGCTTGCGGGCGATCTTTCTCAGGTTTGTCCACACCTGCGGCCTACAGCTTGAATACTTTAAAGAGATCAAGCCTTTGAGGTCGTTGTTTCGCTGGTCCATTCGCCGCGGTGGTGCAGCCGCGCATAGGCACCACCTTGGGCCAGCAAGGCAGCGGGAGCGCCTTCCTCCACAATCCGGCCACCCTCCATCACCACCACGCGGTCAGCATGTTCGATGGTGGACAGGCGGTGCGCCACGATCAAGGTGGTGCGCCCTTGCATGAGTTGTTGCAATGCGTCTTGTACCAACCGCTCCGACTCGTTGTCCAATGCAGAGGTGGCCTCGTCCAGGATCAGGATGGGCGCGTCTTTGTACAAAGCCCTGGCGATCGCCAAGCGCTGGCGCTGCCCGCCAGACAGCTGGCTGGCGTTGTGGCCCAGCAGCGTGTCCATGCCTTGGGGCATTTGCGACACATGGGCCCAAAGGTTGGCCGCTTCCAAACTGGCCTGAATGCGCTGGCGATCGGCCTCATGTCCCAGGCAGACGTTGGCCGCCACGGTGTCATTGAGCATCACCACATCCTGGCTGACCATGGCGATCTGCCGGCGCAAGTTGTCCAAGTTCCAGGTTTGAAGGGGGACGCCATCGATGCAGACTTCGCCCGAGCTGTTCTGTACAAAGCGGGGCAGCAACTGGATCAGGGTGGTCTTTCCCGCCCCCGATGTGCCGACCAAAGCCACGGTTTCACCGGGGTTGACCTTCAGCGAAACGTCCGACAAAGCAGGCGGACCATCTGGGGAAAATTGCAAGTGCACATGGCGCCATTCAACCGATCCTTGGGCGCGGGTGCTGGTGTGAGTGCCCTGTGTTTCCTCATGCGCCTCGTGCAAAAGGGACAGACCTCGCTCGAGTGCAGCGAGTCCCCGGGTGATGGGGCTGGAAATTTCGGTCAAGCGTTTGATGGGTGCCACCAGCATCAGCATGGCGGTGATGAAGGCCACAAATCCGCCCACCGTGGCCCCTGAAGCACCATTTTGGCTTTGGTAAAGGGCGATCACCAGCACCATGGACAAGGACAAAGCCGCCATGATTTGGGTCAACGGTGACATGGCGGCCGAGGCGATGGTGGTTTTCAGGGCCAGGCGGCGCAGCACGTTGGCCAGTTGCCCAAAACGGTCTATTTGATGGTCCTGGCCGCCTTGTAACCGCACAACCCGGTGGGCCAGCACGTTTTCTTCGACCACATAGGCCAGATCGTCGGTCGCACTTTGGCTTTCCTTGGTCAACTTGTAAAGCCGCCGCGAAAGTGCTTTCATGATCCAGCTCAACCCAGGGGCCACGGTAAAGACCACCAAAGTGAGCTTCCAGTTGAGCCACATCAAGTAGCTGAGCAAGGCCATCAGGGTGAAGCCATCACGCGCCAGTGCGATGACCGCTGACACCAATTGAGAGGCCCCGTTTTGCACCTCGTACACGATGGTGTTGGACAAAGCGCTGGCCGATTGTTTGGAAAACAAGGACAAATCGGCTTTCATGAGCCGGGCAAACAGCTGGGAGCGCAGTTTTTCCATGCCGTCATTGGTCAGGCGCGACAGCGCGTATTGCGAGAGGAAACTGGCCATCCCACGCACTGTGAACAGGCCCACCACGACCACCGGAATGACCCACAGGGGCAGCTTGTTTTCGGCAAAACCCTTGTCCAAAAGGGGCTGGAACAAGGCGGGGATCATCGGCTCGGTCAAAGCGCCCATCAAGGTGGCCAAAACTGCCACAGCCCAGATTCCCTTTTGGTGGCCAAAATAAGGTGCCAGCTTGCGCAATCTGCTGGGAATGCTGTGGGGCGATGGGGAAGGCGGGGGCGTCTGACTCATGGGCTTGATTGTAAGTAAGACCGCTGTTGAACCGCCTTAAAATGCATTTTTTACGTGTACGATCACGGCTTTCGCACAACCAACGACCTTTTGACCTTCATGAAGCTTGTTTTTTTGCGCAACGTTTTGCTGTCCAGCTTCACTCAACTGCTGCTGTTGAGTTTCATGGCTTTGCCTGCCTGGGCGCAGTTTCGCGTTGAAGTCACGGGCGTCGGCATGACCCAGTTGCCTGTGGTGATGGTCCCTTTCAAAGGCGAGTCGGCTGCACCGCAAAAGCTGGCCAGCATCGTCCAAGCTGACTTGGAGCGCAGTGGTCAGTTCAAGGGCTTGGCTGCGGGCACAGCCGTGATGGACGAATCAAGTCGTCCCGATTGGTCGCCTTGGCGGCAACTGTCGGCCGAGGCGCTGTTGGCCGGGTCGGTCACGCGTTTGGCCGATGGCCGTTATGACGTGCGTGCCCGTTTGTGGGATGTGGTCAAAGGCCAAGACAAAGGCGATTTCAAGGACACCGTCAGTGCCGCTGAACTGCGCTTGTCGGCACACCGGATTGCGGATTGGGTTTATCTGCAATTGACCGGTACGCCTGGCGCGTTTGCTTCGCGCATCAGCTATGTGACCAAGTCGGGCGAACGCTATTCTTTGTGGATTGCCGATTCGGACGGCGAAAATGCCCAATCGGCCCTCACCAGCCCTGAGCCCATCATTTCGCCTTCTTGGTCTCCCAGCGGCAGTCAGCTGGCCTATGTGTCTTTTGAGCAGCGCAAACCCGTGGTGTATGTTCACGAGTTGGCGACAGGCCAACGCCGTGCTGTGGCGAATTTCAAAGGCTCCAACAGTGCCCCAGCGTGGAATGCAGACGGTAAATCCTTGGCGGCCACACTCAGCCGAGATGGCGGCTCACAACTGTTTCGCATTGACTTGCAAGGCGGCGAGCCGCGCCGCTTGACCCAATCGGGCAGCATCAACACAGAACCCGCTTTTTCGCCCGACGGCAGTGCGCTGTTTTTTGTCAGCGACCGGGGCGGCAGCCCTCAAATTTACCGCATGCCTGCGCAAGGTGGACCGGCTGAGCGCGTCACATTTTCTGGCACGTACAACATTTCGCCTGCATTGAGTCCAGACGGCCGTTGGTTGGCGTACGTCTCTAGAATGGGCGCAGGCTTTCGCCTTCACCTGATGGAATTGGCCTCTGGTCAAGTCACGGCGCTCACCGACACATCGGCCGATGAGCGCCCCAGTTTTGCACCCAACAGCCGCCTGTTGGTCTATGCGTCGATTGTCCAAGGCCGTGAGTCCTTGATGACCACCACCCTGGATGGCCGTGTCAAAGCCCGTTTGGCTGGACAGGGCGGTGACATTCGGGAACCCCATTGGGGCCCGGTACGCAAATGATTTTTGAATAGATGCTTTTTTAATTAACGAGGTAAATCATGAAGACTCAATTTTTGGCCAGCGCTTTGTTGGTGGCTCTTTTGGCAGGTTGCGCATCGGGCGTGAAGTTGGACGATGTGCCTGTGGAAGACAAATCGGCCACATCCTCTGGCGTGTCGACACAAGGCATTGGCAACAACCAAAGCGGTGCACAAACTGGCGTGGCCAGCGTGGTGGTGGACAAGGCCGGAGTCGGTATCGGCCCTGTGGGCATCGCGCATGTGGTCTTCTTTGATTACGACAGCTTTGTGGTGCGCGCTGAAGCCCGCCCGGTCATTGAAAGCCATGCCCGTTTCTTGCAGGCCAACAAACAGCGCAAAGCCAATCTGGAAGGCCACACCGACGAGCGCGGCGGCCGTGAATACAACCTGGCCTTGGGTCAAAAGCGTGCCGAAGCCGTGCGTCAAGCCCTGAGCTTGATGGGCGTGCCAGAAAGCCAGTTGGAAGCCGTGAGCTACGGCAAAGAAAAACCTGCAGCCCAAGGTTCTGCCGAAGTCGATTTGGCCAAGAACCGCCGCGTTGAAATCCGGTATTGAACATCATGAACTTGCGCACCTTGTCTCTTTTGGCTGGTTCGAAATGGCTGGTGGTGTGGGGCCTGTCCGCTTGGATAGGCATCGCCCAAGCGGCGCTGTTTGAAGACAATGAGGCCCGCAAAGCCATTTTGGATTTGCGCCAGCGCGTCGAGCAATCGAATGCAGCCATCAAAAGCCTGACAGACGAAAACGCGCAACTGCGCCGAGCCTTGCTTGATTTTCAAGGCCAGATCGACGGTCTGAAAGCCGAGTTGTCGCAAAGCCGTGGTGCCCAAGAACAAGCGACGCGGACTCAGGCTGAATTGGCCCGAGCCGTGTCCGATTTTCAAATTCGTCAAAAAGACTTGGCGGTGGGTGTAGAAGATCGCTTGCGCCGCTTCGACCCTGTGAAGGTCACTTTGGATGGTCTTGAGTTCATGGCCGAACCGGCTGAAAAGCGGGACTACGATGCGGCGATGGAGACCTTTCGCAAAGGTGATTTTGCGACAGCGCAATTGGCCTTGGCGGCTTTTGTGCAGCGGTACCGCACCAGCGGCTACGCCGCTTCATCCCTTTTTTGGTTGGGCAATGCGCAATACGCCAACAAGGACTACAAAGAGTCGATGGCGAATTTCCAGCTCATGTTGAAATCTGCACCGACCCATCCTCGTGCACCTGAGGCCATGCTGGCCGTGTCCAACGTGCAAATCGAATTGAAGGACCTCAAGGGGGCCCGCAAAACGATGGAGGAGTTGGTCAAAGCCTATCCCGCCTCTGAAACCGCGGCCACCGCTCGCGAACGCTTGCTGCGTTTGCGTTGAAGTTCGGGGTCATCGGTGATCAGCCTTGAGCAGTTGCAGTTTCAAACGTATGGGGTTTTGGGGCTGACTTTTTTGTTGGCCACACTCATCGGAGCGCTTTTTCACCGCAGCCACTTTTGCACCATGGGTGCCATTGGTGACTGGGTCATCATGGGCGAGAGCACCCGCGCCAAGCAATGGGCCACGGCGATCGCGGTGGCTGCTTTGGGCTTCGGTCTTCTGACCTGGCGTGGTCAGATCAGCCCCCTCAACACCATTTATGCCAGTCCGCAGTTGAGTTGGCTTTCGCTGCTGCTGGGGGGCTTTTTGTTTGGACTGGGCATGGTGTTGGGTTCAGGTTGTGCCAGCAAGTCTTTGGTGCGTCTGGGCGGTGGCAATTTGAAATCCTTGGTGGTTTTGATGGCCATGGGCATTGCAGCCCTTGCCACCTTGCGTGGTCTCACGGCGGTTTGGCGCGTCAACACACTGGACAAAGTGACCATCGGCACAGGCCCTGGCCCTTTTGCTGGCCAATGGTTGGCCAGTGCCACGGATTGGGGACTGCCTTTGGCTTGTTTCATTGCCGCTGCTGTGGTGGCGGGTTTGACTTTCATTTGGGTTTTCAAGGATCGCCCATCCATCTCTTGGCCCCATGCCTTGTCGGGCGCTGCCGTCGGCGCATTGGTGGTGGGGCTGTGGTGGGTCAGTGGTGTCATGGGCTTTGTGCCTGAGCACCCTGAGACGCTGGAGCCTGTCTTTTTGGCCTCGGCCAGCGGCCGGATGGAATCCATGAGTTTGACGGCGCCCGTGGCTTATTGGTGGGACGCCTTGATGTACTTCAGCGATGGCAGCAAAAAGCTGACCTTGGGCATGGTCACCGCCTTGGGTTTGCTGCTGGGGGCTTGGGCACATGCCTCTTGGCAGGGTGATTTCCGATGGGAAGGTTTCAAACAAACTGAGGATTTGGTGCTGCACTTGCTCGGTGGCACTTTGATGGGCATGGGCGGTGTTTTGGCGATGGGTTGCACCATCGGGCAAGGTCTGTCGGGTCTTTCCACCTTGAGTTTCGGCAGCTTTATCGCTATGTTTGGAATTATCGGGGGGGCAGTTGTCGCCTTGAACTGGCAGCTGCGCCGAGCAGAGGCTTCTGTATGAGCGATGCCTTGGAGCAGCAGTCTGCCGATGCCCGCCGTTTTGGAGGGCTAGAGCGCTTGTATGGCGTTGAAGGCGCCAGCCGCATTCGCCGAGCCCATGTCGCTGTGGTGGGCATTGGCGGTGTGGGGTCTTGGGTGGCCGAAGCACTGGCTCGAAGTGGTGTGGCCCGTTTGAGTTTGATCGACATGGACCACATTGCCGAGTCCAACATCAACCGCCAGATCCACGCCTTGAGCACCACCACAGGTCAGGCCAAAGTGCAGGCCATGCGTGAGCGCATTGCTTTGATCCATGCCGATTGCCAAGTCGATGTGATCGACGATTTCGTCACCCCAGACAACTGGCCAGCGCTGTTGCCTTGCCAGCCAGACGCCCTCATTGACGCTTGCGACCAGGTCAGTGCCAAAGTGGCCATGGCCCATTGGGCCTTGCAACATCATGTGGGTTTCATCACCGTGGGGGCCGCTGGGGGCAAGCGCCTGGCGCACAAGGTGGACGTGGACGATCTGTCCAAAATCACACACGACCCCTTGTTGGCGCAGTTGCGTTACCGTCTGCGCAAACACCACGGCGCGGCCCGCGGTGACAAGCGCATGGGGATCCAAGGCGTATTTAGCCGTGAAGCCGTTGCACCGCCGGACGCTTCATGTGCACTCGAGGGGGATGGTTCACTCAACTGCCATGGCTACGGATCGGTGGTCAGTGTCACCGCAACATTTGGCATGTGCGCGGCCTCAGAAATTTTGAACTTTTTGGCCGCTGGCGATCTGAAGCCTAAAAAATAACGCTATAATTCAAGGCTTGCTACAGTGTCACAACGCTGAAGCAAAGGGACCATAGCTCAGTTGGTAGAGCAGCGGACTTTTAATCCGTTTGTCGTGGGTTCGACCCCCGCTGGTCCCACCAGAAAAAGCAAAAAAGCACTTTGTACCTCGGTACAAAGTGCTTTTTTCATGGGCGCGTTCAGCGTGGCCCCAACCCACTGCGAAAGACGCTTTCTGATGAACGATTCCAACCACGCCCACGACCTGAAACCACTGGCCTTGTGCGAGCCCTGTGCCGGCATTCAGCGCAACTGGCGCCGTGCGCCGGGCCATGCAGAATTGGTGCAGGGCGCCAACCGCAAAGAACAGCGAGAGTCGGGCCAAGCCACCATCACTTCCTACCGTTGTGACCGCTGTGGCACCGCTTGGGAATACGAAAACAACAAAGCCAACCAGCACGTTGGCTGGTCGGTTGTGGGTGCCGCCAAGGGCTGAGTCAAACCTTAAGCGCTTGCTTCCAGCTGCTGGGTCAGCTCTAACCAACGCTCTTCAAGCCGAGCCACTTCGTCGGCCAAAGCTTTCAAGCGTCGACCCGCGTCTGCCATTTCAGCTGGGGGGATAGGCGTTGTCAAAAGCTGTTCCAAGGTGGTCTTTTCGGCTTCGATGCTGGACATGCGCTGCTCGTTTTGCTCCAGCTCACGCTTCAAAGGTCGGGTTTGGGCAGCCAGTTGCTGGCGTTTTTGGGCATCGAGTTTGCGCTGCTCTGCGCTGCTGACGTTTGAAGTGTTGGCGGATGCCACAGGGGCCGGCACAGCAGCGGTGACCGGTTTGGCCAGCTCGACTTCAGGCACTTGCGCAGTCACGGACGAATCACGGGCTGCATTTTTAGCCACTTCGCGCAAGCGCTTGGACTCTTCCAGCAAGTACTTCTGGTAGTCGTCCAAGTCGCCATCAAACGGCTCGACCTTGCCTCGGCCCACCATCCAAAACTCGTCGCACACCGCACGCAGCAAGGCGCGGTCGTGGCTGACCAGCATGACGGTGCCTTCAAACTCGTTGAGCGCCATGGACAGCGCCTCTCGCGTGGCCAAGTCCAAGTGGTTGGTAGGCTCGTCCAGCAGCAACAGGTTGGGGCGTTGCCACACGATCATGGCCAGCACCAAACGGGCTTTTTCGCCGCCGCTCATGGTGCCCACGGCCTGCTTGACCATGTCGCCCGTGAAGTTGAAAGTGCCCAGGTAGTTGCGCAGGTCTTGCTCGCGGCTGGGCTCACCACTGTTCGGGCCCAGTTCTTTGGCCAGGCGGATCATGTGCTCCAGCGGGTTGTCTTGCGGGTGCAGCACATCGAGTTCTTGTTGGGCAAAGTAGCCAATGTTCAGGCCCTTGCCCTCGGTCAAGGTACCGGCCAGCAGCGGCATGGTGCGGGCAATGGTCTTGACGAGGGTCGACTTGCCCTGACCGTTGGCGCCCAAGATGCCGATGCGTTGCCCGGCCAGAACCGATTTGCTCACGCCTTGCAAAATGGATTTGGGCTCTTCATCCACCACATAGCCAAAACTCGCCTCGCTGATGGCCAGCATCGGGTTGGGCAGGTTGTTGGGTTCTTTGAAGCCGAAGGTGAACTCGGCATCGGCCAGCAATGGGGCCACTTTTTCCATGCGCTCGAGGGCCTTGACCCGGCTTTGGGCTTGTTTGGCTTTGCTGGCTTGGGCTTTGAAGCGGGTGATGAACTTTTGCAGGTGGGCGATTTTGTCTTGCTGCTTTGAAAATGAAGCTTGTTGCAGCTCCATTTGTTGGGCGCGCAAAATTTCAAACGCGCTGTAGTTGCCGCCGTAACGGGTCAGTTTGGCGTGGTCAATGTGCAGCGTGACATTCGTCACTGCGTCCAAAAATTCGCGATCGTGGCTGATCACGATCATGGTGCCCGCATAGCGCTGCAGCCAGGCTTCCAGCCAGACCAAGGCATCCAAGTCCAGGTGGTTGGTGGGTTCGTCCAAGATCAGGATGTCAGAGGGGCACATCAGTGCGCGGGCCAGCTGCAATCGCATGCGCCAGCCGCCAGAAAAGCTGTTAACGGGGTTGTTCAGTTCGTCCACCCGAAAGCCCAGTCCCAGAATCAAGGCCTCGGCGCGGGGCATGGCGTCGTGGTCACCCGCATCAGCGAGGTCGGTGTAAATGTGGGCCATCTCCATGCCGTCCCCACTGGCTTCGGCCGCCACCAAACGCTGGCGCAAATCGGCCAATCGGGTGTCACCTTCGAGCACGAAGTCAGCGGCGGGCTGGTCGGTTTCGGGCATGTTTTGTGCCACTTGGCCCATGCGCCACTGGCGGGGCATCTCAAAATCACCGCCGTCTTCGGTCAGGGTGCCGTTGAACAGCGCAAACAAAGTGGATTTGCCTGCCCCGTTGCGCCCCACCAATCCGACCTTTTCTCCAGGGTTGAGGGTGACGGAGGCTTTGTCCAGCAGCACCTTGGTGCCTCGGCGGAGGGTAACGTTTTTGAGGTTGATCATGAAAAAGCAGTGACCGGACAGATTCCGGGATAAGGGGCCGCGTCAGCGAAACGGCTGAAGATGCGAATGCATAACCCGCCATTTTCGCCGATGTGCGTGTCGGTGCGATGGCGGGTTGGAAGTTTTGCGCTTTCCCCAAGGTGTGGGGAAGGTATTTAAAGGCCGAGCAGGGCTTCGCGGGTGATCAGCAGCACCTGATCGTCGCCCGCGCTGGTGTCCAGCCAAGCGACTTCGAGTTCGGGGAACGCGGCGATGAAGTGTTCCACCTCGTTGCCGATCTCCAGCACCAGCACAGCGTGTTCGCTCATGCGCGCAGGCGCATCCTTGAACAGTTGCCGCACAAAGTCCATGCCGTCTGTGCCGCCTGCCAGCGCCAGCTCGGGTTCTGCCCGGTATTCGGCGGGCAGGGCATCCATGCTGGCTTGGCACACATAGGGCGGGTTGCACAGGATCAAATCAAACGGACCAGGCAATGCCGACAGGCCATCGCTGTGAATCAGTTGGACACGCTCTTGCAGGTCGTGGCGCTCAACGTTGATGGCGGCCACGGCCAGCGCGTCGTCGGAAATGTCTGCCCCAGTTACCTGCACCTCAGGCCAGGCCAATGCGGCCAGCACGGCCAGGCTGCCGTTGCCGGTGCACAGGTCCAGCACCTGTCGGGTTTGATCTGACAGCCAGGCGTCGATGGTCCCGTCGGCCAGCACTTCCGCGATCAGGCTCCTGGGCACGATGGCCCGTTCGT
Organism: Limnohabitans sp. 15K; assembly: GCF_002778285.1. Lineage (GTDB taxonomy): Bacteria > Pseudomonadota > Gammaproteobacteria > Burkholderiales > Burkholderiaceae_C > Limnohabitans_A. The sequence goes on along the minus strand of NZ_NESM01000001.1, from coordinate 177,287 downwards.
CGATGTAAAAAGAGACCCCTTGCAACCAGGCTTCTTGTGTCAAGTAGGCGGCGGGTTTGCGGGTGGCGATGCGTTCTTCGATCAGCGCGGCGCAAGTCGCTTGCTGTTCTGGCGTCAAGGCTTTGTCGGCGACTTCGTCCAAGTCGGTATCGAGCGGGAGGCCCAGGCGCCAGAGCACCAGCCAAACGGCTTCGTCAAAGGCGCTCTGGGTGCCGTGGCCAAAGGCCACGCCCGCTTGTGTGAGCCGCTCTGCAGATGACGCGATCAGCCCTGAGAGTGTCAAGGCGCTCATGCGGGCAAGCTCATGTTGAGCTGTTCCAGCGTCCGTCGGTAAATGGCCTTGAGCGGCGCGATGTCGCTCAGCGCCACATGCTCGTTGACCTTGTGGATGGTCGCATTGGGCGGGCCAAACTCGATGACCTGGGGGCAGATCTGCGCGATGAAACGGCCATCGCTGGTACCGCCTGTCGTCGACAGCTCGGTGGTCAAGCCGGTTTCGTCGGTGATGGCTTGTTGGATGGCTTTGACCAAGGTGCCCGGTGTGGTCAAAAACGGCAGGCCACCCAGGGTCCACTTCAATTCGTACTGCAGACCCTGTTGGTCCAGCACGGCGGTCAGGCGCTGCTGCAGGCTTTCAGGTGTGGATTCGGTGCAAAAGCGGAAGTTGAAGTCCACCACACAGTCACCCGGGATGACGTTGCTTGCACCCGTGCCCGCGTGGATGTTGCTGACCTGCCAACTGGTGGGCTGAAAAAAAGCATTGCCCTCATCCCAACGCATGCCGACCAATTCGGACAAAGCCGGTGCCAGGCGGTGGATGGGGTTGTCGGCCAGGTGCGGGTAGGCGATGTGGCCTTGCACGCCTTTGACGGTGAGCTTGCCGCTCAGGGTGCCACGTCGGCCGTTTTTGATCATGTCGCCGGTTTGCTGCACCGAAGTGGGCTCACCCACGATGCAAAACTGTGGCGTTTCACCTCTGGCCACCAAGGCCCTGCAGACCACCACCGTGCCGTCGAGCGCCGGTCCTTCTTCGTCGCTGGTCAGCAAAAAGGCGATGCCCAGCTTCGGATCTGGGTTGGCGGCTAGAAACTCCTGAACCGCCACGACCATGGCCGCCAGCGAGGTTTTCATGTCGCTTGCGCCCCGGCCAAACAACTTGCCGTCTTTGTGGGTTGGCGTGAAGGGGTCGCTGTCCCATTGCGCGAGCGGCCCGGTGGGCACCACGTCGGTGTGGCCCGCAAATGCCAGGGTCTGGCCTGAGGTGCCTGAGCGCTTGGCCCAGAGGTTGCGCACGCGAAAGGTGTCGGGGCCCGAATCCATGAATTCACAGACAAAGCCCAGCGGCTTCAGGGCATCGGCGATCAAGTCGAGGCAACCTGCATCGTTGGGCGTGACCGAGGGTTTAGAGATGAGCTGCTCGGCCAGGCGCAGGGTGTTGTGGCAGGTGTTGGCGTTCATGTTGTTCACGATTCAGGCTTTGCTGGGGTTGGCGCGCACAAAGCGGGCGATCCGCTCGGCCGCTTCCAGGCATTCGGCCGTTTCAGCGACTAAGGCCATGCGGATGCGACCTTGGCCAGGGTTGCTGCCGTTGAAGTCGCGCGCTAAATAGCTGCCCGGCAGCACCGTCACGTTCTCGGCGGCGTACAAGGCCTTGGCAAACGCGGCGTCGTCACCTTGCCAGCCCGCAGGTACGCCGGCCCAAAGGTAAAAGCTGGCATCCGGCAGTTGCACGTCCAGCACTTGGGCCAGCACGGGCGTGACTTGGGCGAACTTGGTGCGGTATTGGTTGCGGTTGTCCACCACATGGGCTTCGTCGCCCCAAGCGGCCACGCTGGCCGCTTGCACCACGGGGCTCATGGCGCTGCCGTGGTAAGTGCGGTAGAGCAAGAACTGCTTGATGATGGCGGCGTCACCCGCCACAAAACCGCTGCGCAGGCCCGGCACATTGCTGCGCTTGCTGAGGCTGGTGAAGGCGATCAGGCGTTTGAAGTCGGTGCGGCCCAGCTGGTGCGCGGCTTCCAGTCCCCCCAAAGGCGCTTCTTCGCGGAAATAAATCTCGCTGTAGCACTCGTCGGACGCGATCACAAAACCGTGCTGGTCGGACAGCGCGAACAATTTGGCCCATTCGTCCAGTGGCATGACCGCGCCCGTGGGGTTGCCGGGTGAGCAGACAAACAACAGCTGCGTGCGCGCCCAGACCTCTGCGGGCACGCTGTCCCAGTCGTTGGCAAAGTTGCGCGCCGGGTCGCTGGGCACATAGTGCAGTTCGGCCCCGGCCAGCAGCGCCGCGCCTTCGTAGATTTGATAGAACGGGTTGGGGCTGACCACCGTGGCGCCTGGGCGGGTCGGGTCGATGATGGTTTGTGTCAGGGCAAACAAGGCCTCGCGCGACCCGTTCACCGGCAGCACTTGGGTGGCCGCATCCAAGGTCAGGCTGTAACGGGTTTGGAGCCACGAAGCGCAAGCTTTGCGAAGGGAAGGTTCACCCGCCGTGGCCGGGTAAGCCGAAAGGCCGGTAGTGACGGAGGCCTTGAGCGCTTCCTGAATGAATGCGGGTGTGGCGTGTTTGGGTTCGCCAATGCCCAGACTGATGGGTTTCAAGCCTGAATGGGGCGTGACGCTGGCGAACAACTGTTTGAGCCGTTCAAAGGGGTAGGGTTGCAGCTTGGCGAGAAGGGGATTCATCCTTGGATTATCCGGGATGCGGGGGCTGAATTCAGGGGGGCGGCTTTTGCGCTTGCGAACACTGTGCAAGGGACTTTTTGCCATTCCGGTCAGTTAACATTGACGTTTTCCTTGGTTCTGGCCGTTTCGGCTGGCCCATTGAGCTGACCCCCAACCGATCTGATACCGATTCGACACCGCCGTGCGCCTCAATTCCATCAAGCTTTCCGGCTTCAAATCGTTTGCTGAACCGACCAACTTCTTGCTCCCCGGGCAGTTGGTGGGGGTGGTCGGTCCCAACGGGTGCGGCAAATCCAACATCATGGACGCGGTGCGCTGGGTGTTGGGCGAGTCGAAGGCGTCCGAGTTGCGTGGCGAGTCCATGCAAGACGTCATCTTCAACGGCACCACCACCCGCAAGCCCGCCAGCCGCGCCAGCGTGGAGCTGGTGTTCAGCAACGAAGACCACCGCGCCGGTGGCCAATGGGGCCAGTTTGCCGAAATTGCCGTCAAGCGCGTGCTGACCCGCGACGGCAACAGCAGTTACTACATCAACAACCAGCCGGTGCGCCGCCGCGATGTGCAGGACGTGTTTTTGGGCACGGGCCTCGGCCCACGCGCTTACGCCATCATTGGCCAAGGGACGATTAGCCGCATCATCGAGTCGCGCCCCGAAGAACTGCGCTTGTTTCTGGAAGAAGCCGCTGGCGTCTCTAAATACAAAGAGCGACGCCGCGAAACCGAAAACCGCCTGTCGGACACCCGCGAGAACTTGACCCGGGTCGACGACATCCTGCGCGAGCTGAACGCCAATCTGGAAAAGTTGGAGAAGCAGGCCGAAGTGGCCCAGCGCTACAACAACTTGCAGGCCGACAGTACGCTGAAACAGCACCAGCTGTGGTTTTTGAAGCGCCGAGACGCCGAGGCCGACCAAGGCCGCATGAAGTCGGACGTGGACCAAGCGGTCAATGCACTGGAATCGCGCATGGCCGATTTGCGCCATGTTGAAGCTGACTTGGAGACCATTCGCCAGGCGCATTACGCGGCGGGCGACCAGGTCAACCAAGCACAAGGCGCTTTGTACGAAGCCAGCGCTGAAGTGGGCCGCTTGGAAGCCGAAATCCGCTTTGTGGTCGAAGGCCGCCAACGCGCCGAGCAACGTTTGCAGCAACTGATCGAGCAAACCGCCCAGTGGGGTACCCGCAGCGAAGACGCACATGCCGAGCTGGAAACCCTGTCCGAGCAGGCGGCCATGGCCGAAGACCAGAGCATGACGCTGGCCGCGCAAGTCGAAGACCAAGCCATGGCTTTGCCCGACCTGGAAGAAGCCCTGCGCAAAGCCCAAACCGACGCCACCGCCCAACGCGGCAGCGTGGTTCAGGTGCAGCAGCAAATTGGCGTGCTGGCCGCTGACCAGCGCAACGTCGAAGAACAATCTCGCCAACTGGACACCCGCCGCGAACGCTTGCTCTCCGACCGCAACGCTTTGGCCGCGCCCGACGAGGCGCGTCTGACCCATCTGCAAGAACAGCTGGCCGAGGCCGAAGCCTTATCGGCCGAGTCCGAAGCGCGCTTGCAAGACCTGCAAAGCCAAGTCCCCGCGCTGGACGAGGACCGCCGTACGCGCCAAACGGCCGTCAACCAAGAGTCTTCGAAACTGGCCGATTTGAGCGCCCGCATCGAGGCGCTCAAGGCTTTGCAAGAAAAAGTGCGCACCGACGGCAAACTCAAGCCTTGGTTGGCCAAACACGGCATGGACGGACTGGAAGGTCTGTGGAGCCGCATCCAGATCGAGCCGGGCTGGGAAAACGCTCTGGAATCGGCCCTGCGCGAGCGCTTGTCAGCCCTGGAAGTCTCGCGCTTGGACATGGTGCGTGCTTTTGCCTCCGACGCGCCGCCTGCCAAATTGTCTTTTTTCAGCCCGCCTTTGGCCTCCAAGGCCTTGCCGCGCAGTGGCATGCCCGCAGGCTGCAAGCCCCTGGCAGATCTGCTGCGCGTGCACGATGCGGGTCTTTCGGCGCTGTTGACCGATTGGCTGCAGGGCTGCTACACCGCGCCCAACATCGAAGACGCGTTGGCCTGGCGCAGCCAGTTGCAAGCGGGTGAAACCCTGTTTGTGCAGGCCGGCCATGCGGTCGATTTGAACAGTGTGGTGTTCTATGCCCAAGACTCCGAACAAGCCGGAATGCTTGGCCGCGCTCAAGAGATCGACAACCTCGACAAGCAACAGCGCGCCCAAACCCTGATTGCTGAAGAAAGCCGCAGCGCCCTGGTGCGCGCCGAAGCGGCCTATGCCGACGCCTCGCAGCGCCTGATCAGCGTGCGCCGCGAAGCCAGCGACAGCCAGTCGCGCACGCACGAGCTCCAGGTCGAAACCCTTCGCCTGTCACAGCTGGTGGCGCAAACCCGAGCTCGCAGCGAGCAGATCAACAACGACCTGGCCGAAGTCGAAGCTTTGCTGGACGAGTTGCAAGAACGCCGCGTGACGGCCGAAGCACGCTTTGAAGAGCTGGACATGCAGCTGGCCGATACGCAAGAGCGCCACGCCCAGTTGGACGAGCGCGTGATCGAGGCCGAGCGCAAGCTGGCCGAATGCCGCGAGCAGCAGCGCAGCTTGGAGCGCCGCGCCCAGGAAGCCCAGTTCTCGCAGCGCAGCCTGGACGCCCGCCGCGCCGAACTCAACCGCACCATCGAGACGGCGCAGCAACAAGTGGCCAGCATCGAGGCCGAAACCCAGCGTGCGCGTGACGAACTCAGTCGCCTGACCGATGCCGCGGCCCAAGCGGGTTTGCAAAACGTGCTGGCCCTCAAACTCGAGCGCGAGCAAGCCTTGGGTGCTTGCCGCAGTGCCTACGACGACCTGACGGCCAAATTGCGCGCCAGCGATGAGCGCCGTGTGAGCTTCGAGCGTGAACTCGATCCATTGCGCCAGCGCATCACCGATTTGCAGCTCAAAGAGCAAGCCGCCCGTCTGGGCCTGGAGCAGTACACCCAGCTGCTGGCCGATGCCCAAGCCGATCTGGAGGCCGTGGCCGCCTCGATTGAGGCGGGTCAGGTGCGCGTGACGGGCCTGCAAGGCGAGATCGACCGCATCCACCGCGAAATCACCGCTTTGGGCCCGGTCAACCTGGCCGCTCTGGAAGAGCTGACCACATCGCGTGAGCGCAAGACTTTCCTGGATGCCCAGTGCGCTGACCTGACCGATGCGATGAACACGCTCGAAGACGCGATCCGCAAGATCGATGCCGAAACCCGCGAGCTGCTGGGCGGCACCTTCAAGATCGTCAACGAGCACTTCAGCCGCATGTTCCCTGAGTTGTTTGGGGGCGGTAATGCCCGTTTGGTCATGACGGGCGACGAGATTTTAGACGCGGGCGTGCAGGTGCTGGCGCAGCCTCCAGGCAAGAAGAACCAGACGATCCATTTGCTGTCCGGTGGCGAAAAAGCCCTGACGGCGATCGCGCTGGTTTTCGCGATTTTTCAGCTCAACCCGGCCCCGTTTTGCTTGCTGGACGAGGTGGACGCGCCGCTGGACGACGCCAACACCGAACGTTATGCCAAGCTGGTGGCCGGTATGGGCAAAGAAACCCAGTTCCTGTTCATCAGCCACAACAAGATCGCCATGGAAATGGCCGAGCAGTTGATCGGCGTGACCATGCAGGAGCAGGGCGTTTCACGCATTGTGGCGGTGGACATGGAGTCTGCTGTTTCTATGGCCGACGTGGCCTGAGGTCCTTATGTTGGAATCAATGAGTTCTTTGCAGTTGAGTTTGGCCGCCATCGGCGCACTCACCCTGGGTGCTGTGGTGCTGTTCAATTACTGGACATCGCGCAAAAACGCGCCGAAGCAAGCCGAGCCACAAATTGAACCTTTGGGTGAACCTGCGGGCAACTTGCAAGACCCGATGGAGCAGACCGAACCGGTGTTGACCGACGATTTCGCAACGCTTCCGCAACCCGAGCGCAAGCCCCAGTTGGACGCTTTGATCGATGTGATCGCCACCATCGAGGTGGACCACCCTGTTTCGGGTGATGCCGCGCTGGCTTCTTTGCCCTCGACGCGCCGAGTGGGCACCAAACCCTTCCATGTGGAAGGCTGCAGCGACGAAAGCGGGGAGTGGGAAGCCTTGGCCGCTGGCCGGCGCTATTCCGCTTTTCAGGCAGGTGTGCAACTGGCCAACCGGGTGGGCGCACTGAACAACATCGAATTTTCTGAATTTGTGGTCAAAACCCAAGCGTTTACGGACGCGGTGGGTGGCAGTGCCAATTTCAGCGACATGCTCGAAGAGGTGGCTCGTGCCAAGGAATTGGACCAATTTGCCAGCGCGCACGATGCACAGCTCAGCTTCACGGTGTGCGCCCGTGCTTCGGCTTGGAGCCCTGGCTACATCCAGCAACATGCGGCGCGTTTGGGCTTTGTGGCGGGCGTCATCCCCGGCCGCATGGTGATCCCTGCTGCCGTGGTGGGCTTACCGCCCATTTTGTCCTTGACCTTCGACACGCAAGCGGCCATGGCCGACGACCCGGCCTTGTCCGCCATCCGCGAGTTTTCGCTCAGCTTAGATGTGCCGCAAATTGACCGCGAAGATCAGCCTTTTGAGCGTTTGCGTGAGACGGCACGTTTGCTGGCCGAGCACATGGATGGGGTGGTAACCGACGGCAATGGCCAAATTTTGGGCGACGAGGTCTTGGACCAAATTGCCACAGACCTGCAGCAGCTGTACGACGCACTGTCTGCACGCGAGTTGTCGGCCGGCACGGCCCAGGCCCGCCGTTTGTTTTCTTGATCCGGCTCGTGCACCATGCAGCATCCGGACTTGTTTGGCGAACTGCCACCGGGCGAGTCTGCGGCTGCAGCGCCCCTAAAGCCTCCACCTTCTATTCCTGAACGCTCGCCTGCCGAGCAAGCCGCTGAACTCCGTACCAGCTTGCACCGTTATGCGCACGCCTACTACACGCTCGACGCGCCGGAGGTGCCGGATGCCGAATACGACCGCTTGTTTCGCGAGCTGCAAGCGCTGGAAGCAGCCCACCCCGAGCTGCTGACGGCCGATTCGCCCACGCAGCGTGTGGGTGGGGCTGTGCTGGATGCTTTTGCGCAGGTCACGCACCGTGTGCCCATGCTCAGCATCCGCACCGAAACCGACACCGAAGCCAGCGGGGCAGAGGCCTTTGACACCCGCATCCGTAAGGAGCTGGGCCTGACCGAAGCCGACCCGGCGGTGGCTTATGTGGGCGAGTTGAAGTTTGACGGCCTGGCGATGAGCCTGCGCTATGAGGGCGGTTTGCTGATGCAAGCGGCCACCCGGGGCGATGGCGAAACGGGCGAAGAGGTCACCGCCAACATTCGCACCATTGGTCAAATCCCTTTGCGTTTACCGCCCGATGCGCCCGACGTGCTGGAGGTACGCGGCGAGGTGTACATGCGCCGGGACGATTTTGAAGCACTCAATGAGCGCCAACGCCAACGCATTGCCGCAGGCACCAAGGGCGAAAAAACCTTTGTCAACCCGCGCAACGCCGCAGCCGGTGCCGTGAGACAGCTGGACTCGGGCATTGCTGCCGAGCGGCCCTTGAGCTTTTTTGCCTATGGTCTGGGCGACATCACCCCGGCAAACGAGGGCGGCCCGGCTTGGGCAACGCACCATGACCTGCTCATGCAGCTCAAGGCTTGGGGTTTCCCGGTGGCCGAGCAAACGGCGTGTGTTCAAGGCGCAACGGGCTTGGTGGCATTTCACCAGCGCATGGCCACTGAGCGCGACGCCTTGCCCTACGACATTGACGGTGTGGTTTACAAGGTCAACGACCTGACTCTGCAGCAGCAGTTGGGTTTTGTGACCCGCGAGCCGCGTTGGGCCGTCGCGCACAAATACCCTGCGCAAGAAGAGATGACCACCGTGCAGGCCATTGATGTGCAGGTGGGCCGTACCGGCAAACTCACGCCTGTGGCCAAGCTCTTTCCAGTTTTTGTGGGCGGTGTCACCGTGACCAACGCCACGCTGCACAACGAACTCGAGGCCCGCCGCAAAGACGTGCGGGTGGGCGACACCGTGATCGTGCGCCGAGCAGGCGATGTCATTCCCGAGGTGGTGTCGGTGGTGCTGGACCGCCGTCCGCCCGATGCGCCGCAATTCACCATGATGAGCCACTGCCCCGTGTGCGGTAGCTTGGCCGAACGCGAAGAGGGCGAAGCCGACCACCGCTGCACGGGCGGGCTGTTTTGCAGCGCCCAGCGCAAGCAAGCCGTCTGGCACTTTGCGCACCGCCGCGCCATGGACGTCGATGGTTTGGGCGACAAACTGGTGGACCAGTTGGTGGATTCCGGTCAGGTGAACACCCTGGCAGACCTGTATCACCTGAAGCTCGAGAACCTGGCCAGCATGGACCGCATGGCTGAGAAATCGGCGGTCAATTTGCTGGACGCGCTTGAAAAATCCAAACAAGCCACACTGGCACGCTTTGTGTTTGCGCTAGGCATCCGCCATGTGGGCGAGGCCACCGCCAAAGAACTGGCGCGTCACTTTGGCCAACTCGACGCCATCATGGTCGCCAGCGAAGACGCGCTCTTGCAAGTGGCCGATGTGGGGCCCATCGTTGCGCACAGCATCCGCACGTTTTTTGACCAGGCCCACAACCGCGAGGTGGTGCAAGCCCTGCGCGATGCGGGCGTCACCTGGGCCGAAGGCGACGCCTTGGCCCCCACCGAAATGCCGCTGGCCGGCCTCACGGTTGTGCTGACTGGCACCTTGCAAAGCATGGGCCGCGACGAAGCCAAAGACAAACTCGAAGCCCTGGGCGCCAAGGTGGCCGGCTCGGTCAGCAAAAAAACCAGCTACGTCGTGGCTGGCACCGAGGCGGGCAGCAAACTCGACAAAGCACAATCGCTCGGTGTCCCGGTGTTGGACGATGCCGGCTTGGCTGTGTTGCTCAACGGAGAAAAACCATGACGGTTCGTGAAATTTTGAAAATGGGCGATGCCCGACTGCTGCGCATGGCCGAGCCTGTGCAGGCGTTTGACACGCCCGAGCTGCAGGCGCTGCTGGCCGACCTGCGCGACACCATGGCCGCGGCCAATGGCGCGGGCATCGCCGCGCCACAAATCGGGGTGAACCTGCAGGTGGTGATTTTTGGCAGCACCACAGTCAACCCGCGTTACCCGGACAGAGAACTGGTGCCGCCCACGGTGCTCATCAACCCGGTCATCACGCCTCTCGTCAGCGATGAAGCGCAAGCCTGGGAAGGTTGCCTGTCGGTGCCAGGGCTGCGTGCCTTGGTGCCCCGCTGTTCTCGCGTGCGCTACACGGGCTTTGACGAAAAAGGCCAGGCCATTGACCGCACCGTGGAAGGCTTTCACGCCTTGGTGGTGCAGCACGAATGCGACCACCTGATTGGCAAGCTCTTCCCGATGCGGGTGCGCGACTTCACGCATTTTGGTTTTACCGAAGTGCTGTTTCCGGGGATCAGCGCGGCTGAAGACGATTGAGGTCGCTCTGGCCATAGGTGTTGGACGGGAGTCCATCGCCGCGAGGGCGCGGCTCCCACAAACTCACAGCACCCCAAAAGTCACAGCTTGGCCAGTTTCTGCAGCGCCATGTTCAACGTTTCGTCCTTTTTGGCGAAGCAGAACCGGATGACTTTCTGGTCAAAGCCATTGCCGTAAAAGGCAGAAAGCGGGATCGCCGCGACACCGATGTCGGTGGTGAGCCATTTGCAAAAGTCGGCATCGCTCAGGTTTTTCTCGGGCACTTGCAGCCCCGAAATATCGACACACTGAAAGTAAGTGCCCTCGCCAGGCAAGAGCTTGAAATGGGTTTGCGCCAGACCTTGGCGAAACAGATCCCGCTTGCGTTGGTAAAACGCGGGCAGTTCCAAATACGGCGCCGGGTTCGCCATGAAGCGCGCCAGGGCATGCTGCATAGGGGTGTTCACGGTGAACACGTTGAATTGGTGCACTTTGCGGAACTCGGAGGTGTAGGCGGCAGGTGCGGCCACGGTGCCAATTTTCCAGCCCGTCACATGAAAGCTTTTGCCAAAACTCGAGACAACGAAGGCGCGTGCGGCCAGTCCGTCAAAGTGGGCGGCACTCCAGTGCTGGTTAGGCGCGTAGACCATGTGCTCGTAAACCTCGTCGCTGATGAGCACGATGTTGGTCGGAGCCAAAATCTCTTGCAAGGTCAACATGTCTTGTTGGGACCAAATCATGCCGCTGGGGTTGTGCGGTGAGTTGATCAAGATGGCACGGGTTTTGGGGCTGATGGCTGCGCGAATTTTGTCGAAGTCAGGGCGGAAGGCACCTGGTGTGAGGGGCACACGCACCACAATGCCGCCCGCCAACTCGATGTTGGGCACATAGCTGTCGTAGCAGGGTTCGAGCACGATGACTTCGTCCCCAGGGTGCACGATGGCCAGCACGATGGTCAAAATCGCTTGGGTGGCGCCTGCGGTGACGGTGATCTCGCTCACCGGGTCATAGTGGCGGCCGTACAGGGTTTCAATTTTGCGAGACACCACTTCGCGCAGCGGCGCCACACCGGTCATGGGCGGGTATTGGTTCAGGCCTTCGCGCATGGCGTCGTTGACCAAATCAAGCAGTTGAGTGTCACAAGGAAAGTCGGGGAAACCTTGGCCCAAGTTGACCGCATTTTTTTCGGTAGCCAAGGCCGACATGACGGTGAAAATCGTGGTGCCCATTTGGGGCGCTTTGGAGACGAGGTGGGGCGTGCGAGCGTTCATGGCGTGTAAAGAGAAGTGAAATCAAAGACAGGGCAAAAACAGAGCAAAGTGTGAGGGGTTTACGCTCAAAGTTCGTAATCGTTGACATGGCCTGTCATGGCCTTGGTGATCAGTGGGGTGGTCAGTCGGTCACTCAGCAATTCGGCGAATTGATAAACAAACTGTCGCAAATAGGCACCCCGTTTGAAGGCGACGCGCGCCACATTGTTGCCCAGCAAGTGACCCAAAGGGCGAATCGCGAGGTCCTTGACGGGGTCGTCCTTGACGGCCATCTCGGCCACGATGCCGATGCCCAATCCCAAGCGGACATAGGTTTTGATGACGTCCGAGTCGATGGCTTCCAGCGCAATGCGTGGGTGCAGTTTTTTGGCGGCAAAAGCCTGATCGATGCGACCCCGACCTGTGAAGGAGGGGTGGTAAGTGATGATCGGCTCTTGGGCGATGTCCTCGAGCGACAGGTGCGCCATTTTGGCCAAGGGGTGATCAAGTGGCAGCACCAACACATGTTGCCACTCATAACAGGGCAGGGTGACCAGCTCTTCGTAGGCCGACAGTGATTCGGTGGCGATGCCGATTTCGGCGGTGTCGTCGAGCAGCATCTTGGCCACTTGGTCGGGTGCGCCCTGGTGCAGGCTGATGTTCACCTTGGGGTATTTTTCGCGCAGTTTGGCCACCGGTAGGGGCAGCACATAACGCGCTTGGGTGTGTGTGGTGGCAATCGACAAAGTGCCGTTGTCTTGTGCGCTGTATTGCTCGCCGATTTTGCGCAGATTGCCCACTTCTCGCAGGATCAGCTCAATGCTTTGCAGCACATGCTGGCCTGGCTCGGTGATGCGTTTCAGGCGTTTCCCGTGGCGCGCAAAAATTTCGATGCCCAGTTCTTCTTCCAGCTCAATGATGGCTTTGGATACGCCCGGTTGTGACGTGTGCAGCGCTTTGGCCGTTTCTGTGAGGTTCAGGTTGCGGCGGGCAGCCTCTTGGACAAAACGAAACTGGTGCAGGTTCATACATTAAATGCCATATTGACTTGCGTCATTATGCTTTAAGTGGTCTATGCAGAGGTCACGGCATTGGCGGCAATTTGGGCCATGAGCTGGGTCATGGCCGTGTGTTCGCCGATGGAGGGCACCAGCTCAAATTGCACCTGGGGATAGGCTTTGACCAAGTCGTTCACCAATTGGGGCAAATCTTCGCGAGCATGCCGCCCAACACCCAAAAACATGGGCACGATGCGCAAATGGGTCTTGCCTTGCATCATCAGCGTCTTCACCGTGGTGGGCAGGTCGGGCGTGGTCAGTTCTAAAAAAGCACAGGCTACGGATAAGCCGGGCCATTGCCTGGTCATTTCTTGGGCCACGGCGTCAATGGGCAATCGCCAAAGCGGATCGCGTGAGCCATGTGCGAACAAAATCACGCCCGTCTCGGGGTTCAAACCAGTTGTCATCGTCGTAACACCATCCACCAAAAACCCAATAAAGAAATCGCGCTGTAGATCAAAGACGGGGCTGCTGCGGTCAACCAGGGTTGCCAGTTTTGTAAATTGCCGGCATGCCCAAACAAGTTGTTCAAGAGCGAAAAACTGATGCCCGCCAACACGCCGCCAAAGACGTAGCCGGCAATTTGTCCTGAGCGAAAGTGCAAATAAGCAAAAGGCAAAGCCATGACCAACATCACCAAGCAGCTCAGGGGGTAAAACACTTTGCGCCAAAATTCGATTTCGTAGCGCTGCACGTTTTGGTTGTTGGCGGACAAATGGCGGATGTATTTCAACAGCTCCCAGGTTCGCATGCGGTCAGGACTGAGCACCGCGGCAGCCACCATGTCGGCACTGATGTCTGTGGACCAATCGAGGGTGGCATGTTGCACAGCTTGGTAGCGCATGGCCTGCGTGGGGCCTGCTATTTGGATCGATTTTTCCTCTGCTTGCCGTAGCTGCCACTTGCCTTGTGTCAACTCTGCCTCGGGCGCCGTGGTGATGGCCAACAATTGCCCCGACTCATTGAACTCGTGAATTCGGATGTTTTGCATCTGACTGATGCCATCAAAACTGCGGACGTTGACGGCAAAGTGGCGTTTATCTTGTGTTTCTTTCAACCAAGCGCCCGTCTGGCCGACCGTTAACTGGCCTTGGAATTTCGCTTTCAGTTGCAAACCTTGTCGGTCGGCCCAAGGCGCGGCATAGTCGCCCACCCAAAAAGTCAAAGCCACAAAGACCATGCCCAATTGAAGCAGCGTCCCCAATGCCGTCAGAGGCTCCAACCCGCCCGTTCGCAAGATGGTGAATTCTGAACTTTGCGCCAACCTGGCCATGATGAAAATGCCGCCAATCAACACCGAAATCGGTAGCAACTCATAAATGTGGGCCGGGGTTTTGAGCAGGGCATACAACAAAGCGTGCTGAAGCGAATAGCCCTGACTGGCCAACCGTGACAGATGTTGCAACTCTTCGACAATGTCAAAGAAAAGGAACAAGGCCAAGAAAGCGAGCGTCACAAAAGCAACACCCCGGATGATTTCGCCGTGTAAGAGTTTGCGCACCGTTTTCATGGTGTGCGCACCCGGTTAGAAAATGTGAACAAGCGCAGCATTTGCAAAGAGCCATTGAAATGCCGAACCGCAAGCCATGCACATGCCAACATAAAGAATCCGCCATGCAGAGCCAGCATGAAGGGTGCAAACGCGACACGTCCCGAGCTGATCCAGCTCTGCCCCACGTTCAACAGGTTGAAATAAGCGACAAATACAAAAAGTGCCATCGCCAAGTGGTAGCTTCGACCCGCCCGTGGGTTAACAGCCGACACGGCCAATGCCATCAAGATCAAATTGAAGCAGGCCAAGCCTTGACCTAAGCGCCATGAAAACTCGCCCAAGTTTTCCTTGGAGGGCAGCTGGAGCAACTTCCATGTGGAGGCGTGGCGGGTTGTCAAATCGGCCAAAGACCGTTGGACATCGTCATCGATCAGCAATTCGTAATGCTCGAATTGCGTCAACCGCATTTCGCCAGTGTCACGGTTGGTCAACCATTGCTGACCTTTGTCGAGGATCAAAAATCGGTCATTGCCCAGCAGGTTGATGCGGCCTGTTTGCGCCGTGGTCACACTTTCCATCGAACCTTCGAGGGTCGAGATAAAAACGTGTTTGCCCACCTGGTTGTCGGGGCTGTCTTTGTCAATGAAAAACACACGTTGGCCACCCGCAGACTCCTGGAATTGACCCGGTGCAATGCGTTCAAAGTCATTCCTTTGCTCGAAACGCTGGGTCAGTTCATGAATTTGCTGGTTGCTCCAAGGCCAGGCAAACAAGGCCAGAAAAAAAACGACCAGCAAGAAAGGCCATGCAAAGCCAAACAAGGGCCGCACAAAGTGCCCCAAACCTTGGCCGCTGGAGAACCAAATCACCATTTCGCTGTCGCTGTACATGCGCGAAAGTGTGGCCACCACCGCAATGAACAGGCACAAAGCCATGATGGTCGTCATTTGACTCATCACGCTGAAACCCATGACCTGCAAAACCTCAGAGGGGTTGACCCTGCCTTTGCTGGCTTGGCCCAAAGTCCGAATCAAGGTGATCGTGATCAAAATCGAGATCAAAACCACCAAGCTTGACCAAAAATTGCGGCCCAGATCTTTGCGTAATGAAGAATGGAATAACATGGATACCAAGGAAAAACTGAATTATGAACCTCGAAATCCAAAAGCGCGCTCTGACCACGGTGATTCGTGACGATCTGGATGCTCTGGTCGTCTTGTGGCCTGCCCAAGACGCCGAGCTGACTCAGAGCAAAGAACCCATTGCGGCCCTGGTCAAGTCGGCCACCCTGCACGGTGACTTTGACCACAAGCCGGGTGCTTTGCTGTCTCTGTATGCACAAGCTGGCGTGAAAACCAGACACTTGGTGATCGTCTCTGTGGCCGATGGCATGCCGGCCCAAGTTCGCACCGCGGTGAACGCGGCTTGGGTGGCTTTGAAGTCCGTCAAAATCAAACGATTGGGGGTGCATGCAGCATTTGACGTGTCGGCCAAAATTCTTCAGGTGGCGGCCACGGCTTTGGCCGATGCCAGCTACAGCTACACGCACACTTTTAGCCAACCCAAACCTCGGGCGCTCAAGTGGGTCACTTTCAGTACCCCAACGGTCAACGCTGAGCAGCGCAGAGCGGTGGTTTACGCGCAGGCCCTTGTGTCGGGTGTTGAGGTGGCCAAAGAGTGGGCCAATCGACCCGCCAACCATGCCACCCCATCCATGCTGGCCGATGCAGCCAAGTCGATCGCCAAAGGCGGCTCTTTCAAATGCGAGGTCATGGGCCCCAAAGAAGTCACCAAGTTGGGCATGGGCGCTTTCCTGGCTGTGGCGCGTGGCTCTGTAGAGCCCTTGCGCTTCATCGTCATGCGCTACAACGGCGCACCTTCATCTCAAGCACCTGTGGTGCTGGTGGGCAAGGGCATCACGTTTGATACCGGTGGCATTTCCATGAAGCCAGCGCCCGAAATGGACGAGATGAAGTTCGACATGTGCGGCGCCGCCAGCGTTTTGGGCGTTTTCAAAGCACTGGGTGAGCTCAAGCCTGCCCTCAATGTGGTGGGTTTGATTCCTGCAACCGAAAACATGCCCGATGCTGCGGCCGTGAAACCGGGCGATGTGGTCACCAGCATGAGTGGTCAAACCATTGAAATTTTGAACACCGATGCCGAAGGGCGTTTGGTGCTGTGTGATGCATTGACCTATGCCGAACGCTTCAAGCCCCAGGCCGTGATTGACATCGCCACCTTGACCGGCGCTTGCGTGATTGCCTTGGGTGGCGTTCGTTCCGGACTTTTCTCGAACGACGATGCCCTGGCCCAGACGATCCAATTGGCCGGTGAAGCTTCTGGTGATACGTGCTGGCGGATGCCTTTGGACGAGGACTATGCGGAAGGTCTGAAGTCCCGTTTTGCCGACGTGGCCAACGTGGCGGGTCGTCAAGCGGGTGCCGTCACTGCGGCCAAATTTTTGCAGCGCTTTGCTTCACGTTTCCCTTGGGCACACCTGGACATCGCTGGCACGGCTTGGCGCAGCGGCGCGGCCAAAGGGGCCACGGGCAGACCTGTGGCCTTGCTGTTGCAATATTTGTTGATCCAGGCGGAACAGAAATCCCTCAAGATGCCTGCCAGCCGGCGAGTGTGATGGGCCCTTATGACCCAGATCGAGTTTCACTTCAACACCCCGGAGCGTCTGCAGTACACCTGCAGACTTTTGCGCAAAGCCCATGCGCGCGCGCTTCGTGTCGGCGTGGTGGGTTCTGAGGCCAGTTTGAGACAACTCGATGCAGCCCTTTGGTCGTTTTCGGAGTCTGATTTTTTGCCGCACAGCAATGCTGCCGATGAAGCGCAAGTGCAGGCTGCATCACCCATTCGCCTGCATGTAGACCCCTTTCAGTTGTCCGGCATGGATGTGCTGGTCAATCTGGGTGATGAGGTGCCCCAAGGTTTTGAGTCTTTCGCTCGCCTCATCGAGATCGTGGCCACCGATGACCACGGCCGCATGACGGCACGCCAGCGCTGGCGTCAATACAGTGCCCAGGGCTACGCCTTGAAACAGCATGATTTGTCCAAGGTGGCAGCGGGATGACCGCCAAGGACGCCTCAACATGGGCTGGGCCTTTGCCCTCAGAAATGCCAGCTGGCGCCATTCCTGTTTTGTCAACGGTTTTGACGGACGACGCGGTTTCCCAAGCCCTGCAGCATGCTCTGGATGGGCGTATGCAAGACAAGCTCGATTGGATGGCTTTGGAGACTCAAATCCTCCAAACCTTGCGCCCTGAAGTGGAGCGCTTGACCACCGAACTGGTGCGCAAAACCCTCCGAGAGGTTTGGCTCCAACGTTCTCAATTGAAGAATTGAGATGTGGCCATGCATGGGCGCATGCCTTGGCTCAAATTTTGGTTTTCCCTAGCTGCAAAATGTCTTGTTTTGCAGTATCTTTGCAGCTTGCTTGATTGAAGCAATTTTTTTTTCGGAGTTTCCATGAAATTTTCTGGTTCGCGCAATTTGACCTTGGTGTCTGTGGCTGTTGCTGCAGTGGTTCTGGCAGCCTGCGGCAAAAAAGACGCCGCCTCTGATGCCCAAGTGATCAAAATCGGTCACGTCGGTCCTGTCAGCGGTGCCATCGCCCACTTGGGCAAGGACAACGAAAACGGCGCCCGCATGGCCATTGAGGAACTCAATGCTGCTGGCCTGAAATTTGGCGACAAAGCCGTGAAATTCGAATTGCTGGCTGAAGACGATGCTGCCGACCCCAAGCAAGGCACTGCGGCTGCGCAAAAGCTGGTCGACGCCAAAGTGAACGGCGTGATCGGTCACCTGAACTCCGGCACCACCATTCCTGCTTCGCAGTTGTACAACGCTGCTGGCATTCCTCAAATTTCCCCATCGGCAACAAACCCGAAGTACACCCGCCAGGGTTACGCTGGCGCGTTCCGCGTGGTGGCTGACGACGTTCACTTGGGCGGCACATTGGGCAAATACGCGGTGGAAACCCTCAAGGGCAAAAATATCGCTGTGATCGACGACCGTACCGCTTACGGCCAAGGCGTGGCTGAAGAGTTCAAGAAGGGCGCAACCGCTGCAGGCGGCACCATCGTGGGCCACGAGTTCACCACCGACAAAGCATCTGACTTCAACGCCATCTTGACCACCTTGAAAGCCAAGAAGCCTGACGTTGTGTTCTTCGGCGGCATGGACGCTGTCGCTGGCCCGATGTTGCGTCAAATGAAATCTTTGGGCATTACCGCCAAATTCATGGGTGGCGACGGTATCTGTACTGCCGAGTTGGCCAAGTTGGCTGGTGACGCCATGAAAGACGAGGCCGTGGTGTGTGCTGAAGCCGGTGGCGTCGAAGGCGAACAAAAAGTCGGCATGGACAAGTTCCGCACCGACTTCAAGGCCAAATACAACGCTGACGTGCAGGTGTATGCCCCTTACGTTTACGACGCGGTCAAAGTCATGGCCACTGCCATGGTGACAGCCGGTTCTGCCGACCCAGCCAAGTACCTGCCTGTATTGAAAGCCATCAACTACAAGGGTGTGACAGGCAACATCGCGTTTGATGAAAAAGGCGACATCAAGAATGGCGCTTTGACTTTGTACACCTACAAAGGTGGCGAGCGTGCACAGATCGCTGTGGTTCGCTGATCTGACGGCCCCCGCATGACGGGGGCTGATTTTCAAAGGGTGTTCTGAACACCTTTTGGAATCACCAGACGAAAAAAAGCCTGCACATGTGCAGGCTTTTTTTGGTTTTGGCGGAGCAGGCGGGATTCGAACCCGCGGTGGGCTATTAACCCACACACGCTTTCCAGGCGTGCGACTTAAACCACTCATCCACCGCTCCGAAGTCAACAATTGTAGCAGGGGAAAAACACAGAACTTGGGCTGCAGCGCAATTCTTGTCACAGGGCTGCCGTATGCTGCCCACCATGGTTTTTTGATGAATTCTGATCCTTGCTGCCTCAGCGTGTCTTTTTGTCCTTAAACTTCGCCTCTGTTTGAATTCCTTTGACCCTTATTTGGCGCACTGCCCGACAAGCCCATGAAATTTCGCTTCCCCATCGTCATCATCGACGAAGACTACCGCTCCGAAAATACTTCGGGTCTGGGCATTCGCGCTTTGGCAGATGCCATCGTCAGCGAGGGACTGGAGGTTTTGGGTGTGACCAGTTACGGGGACTTGTCGCAATTTGCGCAACAGCAAAGCCGCGCCAGTGCGTTCATTCTCTCTATCGATGACGAAGAGTTCACGCCCGGTCCCGATCTGGACCCGGCCGTGATCAACTTGCGTGCTTTCATTGACGAAGTTCGCCGTAAAAACGCCGACGTGCCCATCTATATTTATGGCGAGACCAAAACCTCGCGCCATCTGCCCAACGACATCCTTCGCGAGTTGCACGGCTTTATCCACATGTTTGAAGATACGCCCGAGTTTGTGGCGCGTCACATCATTCGCGAAGCCAAGAGTTACTTGGAGGGCGTGCAGCCGCCATTCTTCAAAGCCTTGCTGGATTACGCCGAAGATGGCTCCTATTCATGGCATTGCCCGGGTCACTCGGGTGGCGTGGCCTTTTTGAAGAGTCCTGTGGGCCAGATGTACCACCAGTTTTATGGTGAAAACATGCTGCGCGCCGACGTGTGCAATGCGGTGGAAGAGTTGGGCCAATTGCTGGACCACAACGGCGCCATTGGCGAGAGCGAGCGCAATGCAGCGCGCATTTTTAATGCCGACCATTGTTTCTTTGTGACCAACGGCACCAGCACTTCCAACAAGATCGTTTGGCACCACACCGTGGCGCCGGGCGATGTGGTGGTGGTGGACCGCAATTGCCACAAGTCCATCTTGCACGCGATCATCATGACCGGCGCTGTGCCCGTGTTCATGAAGCCCACGCGCAACCACTTTGGCATCATCGGCCCCATCCCCAAAAGCGAGTTTGAGCCTGCGGCCATCATGGCCAAGATCAAGGCCAACCCCTTGCTCAAGGGTGTTGACCCCAAGAAGGTCAAACCCCGCGTGATGACGCTCACGCAATCCACCTACGACGGCGTGCTGTACAACACCGAAACCATCAAAAGCATGCTCGATGGTTACGTGGAAAACCTGCACTTTGACGAGGCCTGGTTGCCACATGCGGCATTTCACCCGTTTTATGGTCCTTACCATGCCATGGGGAAAAAGCGCGCACGACCCAAAGAGTCGATGGTGTATGCCACCCAATCCATCCACAAGCTGCTGGCCGGTATCAGCCAAGCCAGCCATGTGTTGGTGCAAGATGCGCAAAGCGTCAAACTCGACAGGCCGCTTTTCAACGAGGCGTATTTGATGCACACCTCCACCTCGCCGCAGTACAGCATCATTGCCAGTTGCGACGTGGCGGCTGCGATGATGGAGCCGCCCGGTGGCACCGCCTTGGTGGAAGAGAGCATTGCCGAAGCCCTGGATTTCCGCCGCGCCATGCGCAAGATCGATGCCGAGTACGGCAAAGACTGGTGGTTCAAGGTTTGGGGCCCAGAGAAGTTTGCCGAAGAAGGCATTGGCCGCGCGGATGACTGGATCTTGCGCAACGACCCGCGCAAAAAAGCCAGCAAGTGGCACGGTTTCGGTCAGCAGTTGGCCGATGGCTTCAATATGCTGGACCCGATCAAGTCGACCATCGTCACGCCGGGACTGGACCTGGATGGCAAGTTCGACAAGACCGGTATTCCCGCATCGATTGTCAGCAAGTTTTTGACCGAGCACGGTGTGGTGGTGGAGAAGACGGGCCTGTACAGTTTCTTCATCATGTTCACCATCGGCATCACCAAGGGCCGCTGGAACAGCTTGCTGACGGCTTTGCAGCAATTCAAAGACGAGTACGCCAAGAACCAGCCGATGTGGAAAATCATGCCGGAGTTCTGCCAGAAGCACCCGCGCTACGAACGCATGGGCCTGCGCGATTTGTGCCAGCATGTGCACGAGATGTACGCCAAGTACGACATCGCCATTTTGACGACTGACATGTATTTGTCCGACTTGGCGCCAGCCATGCGTCCATCTGACGCCTACGCCCACATTGCCCAACGCAAAACCGAGCGTGTAGAAATCGACCACTTGGAAGGCCGCATCACCGTGGGCTTGGTCACGCCTTACCCACCGGGCATTCCTTTGTTGATTCCAGGCGAAGTCTTCAACAAGAAGATCGTGGATTACCTCAAGTTCGCCCGCGAGTTCAATGAGAAGTGCCCTGGCTTTGAAACAGACATCCATGG
Source organism: Limnohabitans sp. 15K (assembly GCF_002778285.1). GTDB lineage: Bacteria > Pseudomonadota > Gammaproteobacteria > Burkholderiales > Burkholderiaceae_C > Limnohabitans_A. The sequence continues at coordinate 156,113 of NZ_NESM01000001.1, read as the reverse complement.
TTTGGTGGAGATCGTGGACGACGAAGGCAAGAAGCGTTATTTTGCGGATTGCGTGAAGGCTTAACGCTTTTTGCGTGAGTCCTTGTGTTTGGCAGGTGAGGCAGGGCCCTGTGCCGGGGCTCAGAGGCGCTTCGCTTTGCCACATCGCCCCTGCACAGGGCCCTGCCTCACCTGCGGGGGCACATGAAAAAAGCGGCCTTGGCCGCTTTTTTCATGTCTAGACTGGATCAACTCAAGCCGCAGCCGCTGGCTCCGCAATACCGCCTACCACTTGGCTGAAACCACCATCCACATACGTGATCTCGGCGGTCACGCCCGCAGCCAAGTCGCTGAGCAAGAAGGCCGCCACATTGCCCACATCTTCAATGGTCACGTTGCGGCGAATGGGCGAGGCTTCGGCCACCACCGACAAAATTTTGCCGAAGCCTTTGATGCCGCTGGCGGCCAAGGTTTTGATGGGGCCAGCCGAGATGCCGTTGGCACGCAGGCCACGGTTTTGGCTGCCCAGTGATTCGGCCAGGTAACGCACAGAGGCTTCCAAGCTGGCTTTGGCAAGACCCATGGTGTTGTAGTTGGGGACCGTGCGGATCGCGCCCAGATAGGTCAATGTCAGCACAGCCGATTTGTCGTTCAGGTAGGGCAGGGCCGCTTTGGCCATGGCCGGGAAGCTGTAGGCGCTGATGTCGTGGGCAATTTTGAAGCCTTCACGCGATAAGCCATCCAAGAAGTCGCCTGCAATGGCTTCGCGCGGTGCGTAGCCGATGGCATGCACAAAGCCGTCGATCTTGGGCCAAGTGGCTGAAAGGTCGGTGAACAATTTTTCAATCTGCTCGTCGCTGCCCACGTCGCAGTCAAAGATCAGTTTGGAGTCAAAGTCGGCCGCAAACTCCGTGATGCGGTCTTTGAAGCGCTCACCTACATAACTGAAAGCCAGCTCGGCCCCTTGTGCGTGACAGGCCTTGGCAATGCCGTAGGCGATCGAGCGGTTGGACAGCACGCCTGTGATCAGCAGCTTTTTCCCCGACAGAAATCCTGTTTTTGTTGTCATGTCCTCAACTCCTCAAAAATGTGTGCAGAATTGTCGCATGCGAAGACCCATGGCCCGAATCTGGACACTCTGCTTGCTGGCCCTTGGGTTTTGCATCACGGGTCATGTGTGGGCTGCACATGCTTATGCGCAGTTTGGCGACATCCGCTATCCCGCTGGCTTTACTCATTTCGCCTATGTCAACCCTGTTGCCCCCAAAGGCGGCGAAATTGTTTTAGTCCCGCCCACGCGGCAGACCAACTTCGACAAGTACAACCCCTTCACGCTCAAAGGCAGCGCACCACCGTCCATGTTGAACATGTTGTTCGACACCTTGCTGGTGGGCAATATGGACGAGCCGACCACGGCCTATGGCTTGCTGGCCTCCGACATTCAGGTGGCCGCCGACCGCATGTCGGTGGTTTTTCAAATTCACCCACAAGCGCGTTTCCACAACGGTGACCCGGTGTTGGCCGCCGATGTTCGCCACAGCTTTGAACGTCTGACCAGCAAACAGGCCGCTCCTCAGTACCGCACTTATTTCGGCGAGGTCAAAACCGCCACGGTATTGGCCGAGCGCAGCATCCGTTTTGATTTTGTGCGGCCCAACACCGAACTGCCCTTGATTGTGGGGGCCATGCCCGTGTTCAGCCGCAAGTGGGGTTTGCAGGGGAACATGCACAAAGCCTTCGACCAAATGGTCATGGAGATCCCGATCGCATCCGGTCCTTACCGCATCGGCCCAGTGCAGTTTGGCAAAGACATCACCTATGTGCGCGATCCGGCGTACTGGGCCCAAGACCTGAATGTGCGCAAAGGCCAGTTCAACTTTGACCGCATCACCTACAAAATTTACAAGGACAGCACCGCCCAGCTCGAAGCCTTCAAAGCGGGCGAGTTCGATTACATGCAGTCCTTTGTGGCGCGTGAATGGGCCAGGGCTTTTACGGGCAGGGCGTTTGACCGCGGAGCCTTGATCAAGGCCGAGTTGCCGCATGGCAATGCCGGTGACTTTCAGGGCTTTCAGTTCAATCTGAGGCGCGAACAGTTCAAAGATGTTCGGGTGCGCCAAGCGATTGCCTTGGCCATGGATTTTGAATGGCTGAACCGCCAATTGTTCTACAACGCTTACAGCCGGGTGCGCGGTTTTTTTGTGGCCAGCGATTTCGAGGCCAAGGCCTTGCCAGGCCCGAATGAGTTGGCACTGTTGGAGCCCTTGCGCGAGCAACTGCCTGCCGCCGTGTTTGACCAAGCCGTGCCTCAGCCGCCGCAAACCGCGCTCGACCCCACATCGGGCCACACGCTGCGCGAGCATTTGCGCCAAGCGCGCGATTTGCTGCAAGCCGCTGGTTGGACCTACCGCGATGGCGCGTTGCGCAATGCGAAGGGGCAGCCCTTGACCATCGAGTTTTTGGACAGTTCTGGCTCCATGGGGCGCGTGGTCACGCCCTTTGCCAAGAACCTGGAAAAACTGGGCATTCAGGTTCGCTACAAAGTGATTGACTTTGCCTTGCTGCAAAAGCGCATGGACGTGTTTGACTTTGACATCGTGAGCAACCGCACCGTGGGCAGCGAGGCACCGGGCACGGAATTGCTCGAGCGCTTTGGCTCCAAGTCGGCTGATGTGGAGGGCTCCGGCAATATTCTGGGCCTCAAAGATCCTGCGGTGGACGCATTGCTCGACAAGGCTGTGAGCGCCACCACGAGGCCAGAACTGGTCACTCGCCTGCAAGCACTCGACCGGGTGCTGCGGCATGGCCACTATGTGGTACCGCATTGGTACGGTGCGGTTCACAGGGTGTCTTGGCGTGCGGCCGCCTTTGCACGTCCGGCCGATTTGCCGCGTTTTTACCAGCCAGAAAAACTGGTGACCACGGTGTGGTGGTCGCCAGCTGCGGCATCGCCCAAAGTGGCAACTCCAGACGCTCTGAAAGCCCCTTGACCCATGTTGGCCTACATCTTCAAACGTTTGCTGCTGATGGTCCCGACCTTGTTGGGGGTCTTGTTGATGACCTTTGTGGTGATTCAGTTTGTGCCCGGTGGCCCGGTGGAGCAAATGGTGGCGCAGTTGCAGGGGCGCGACACAGGCGGTGAGGGTGCTGCGGCAGCGGGCAGCGGTTACCGCGGCCGTCAAGGCGTGGACGCCGCTCGCATTGCCGAAATCAAAACACTTTACGGCTTTGACAAACCACCCGTTGAGCGGTTTTGGATGATGCTCAAACAGTTTGTGCAATTCGATTTGGGGCAAAGCTTTTTTTACCCCAAGGATGTTTGGAGCCTGATTCAAGAAAAACTGCCCGTGTCCATCAGTTTGGGCTTGTGGACATTTTTTCTGAGTTACCTGATATCGGTGCCCTTGGGCATTGCCAAGGCGGTGCGTGCTGGCACGCGCTTTGACACCCTCACCAGCTTGCTGGTGTTGGTGGGTTATGCCATTCCGGGCTTTGTGCTGGGCGTGGCTTTGCTGGTGGTGTTCGGCGGTCAACTGCAATGGTTCCCCTTGCGCGGCCTGACCTCGTCCAACTGGGAGCAGCTGAGCTGGGGCAGCAAGGTGGTGGACTATTTATGGCACATTGCTTTGCCCGTCACAGCCAGTGTTTTGGGCTCTTTTGCGGTCATCACCATGCTGACCAAAAATGCTTTTCTGGAAGAGATTCGCAAGCAGTACGTGCTGACCGCTCGTGCCAAAGGTTTGAGTGAAAACCGCGTGTTGTACCGCCATGTCATGCGCAATGCCCTGATACCTTTGGTCACGGGATTTCCGGCGGCTTTCATCGGCGCTTTTTTCACCGGCTCTTTGCTGATTGAAACCCTCTTTTCGCTGGATGGTTTGGGCTTGCTCAGTTACGAAGCCGTCATTCGGCGGGACTACCCGGTGGTGCTGGGCACTTTGTATCTGTTCACGCTGATCGGCTTGGTCACCAAATTGATCAGCGATCTTTGTTACTTGTGGGTGGACCCCCGCGTGAAGTTTGACGCATGAACACTCCCTCCTTGAGCCCATCTGGCATGTCCTCTGTGGTGACACCGTCTAAGTCCATCTCACCAGCGCAACTTTCGCCATCGGCGCGAGGCTGGCAGCGTTTTCGGCACAACCGTTTGGGGTTTGGCAGTCTGATCGTTTTTGTCACACTTTTTTTGCTGAGTCTGGGCGCTGAATTTTTGTCCAACGACAAGCCCTTGCTCGTTCGATTTGAAGGGCAGTGGTATTTCCCCGTTGTGCAAACCTTGCCAGAGAAAGTGTTTGGCGGCGACTTTGAAACGCCTGCCGATTACCTCGACCCTTTTATCCAGCAGCAACTGAAAAAAAATGGCAATTGGGCCTTGCAAGCGCCTAACCCTTACCACCACAGCACACTCGATTACTTTGCGCCTTTGCCCAACCCCGCACCTCCCACAAGCCGCAACTGGCTGGGCACCGATGACCGAGGGCGCGATGTCTTGGCGCGTTTGATTTATGGCTTTCGGGTGTCGGTCTTGTTTGCGATGGCGCTGACGCTGTTTGGGGTGTTGCTGGGGGTGCTGACCGGGGCTGTGCAAGGCTTTTTCGTGGGCAAGACCGATTTGGTGTTTCAGCGTTTTATTGAAATTTGGAGTGCCATGCCTGAGCTGTATTTGCTCATCATTTTTTCAGCGGTGTTTGAACCCAGCGTGGGCTTGTTGTTGGTGCTGCTCAGTTTATTTGGCTGGATGGGCTTGTCGGACTATGTCCGTGCCGAGTTTTTACGCAACCGCCAACTCGATTACGTCAAGTCGGCCCGTGCGCTGGGTTTGGGTCATTGGCAAATCATCTGGCGGCATGTCTTGCCCAACAGCATGAACCCCGTGGTCACTTTTTTGCCATTCCGAATGAGCGGTGCTATTTTGGCCTTGACCTCGCTCGATTTTTTGGGTCTGGGCGTACCGCCCGGCACGCCGTCCTTGGGCGAGTTGTTGGCCCAAGGCAAAAACAACATCGATGCGTGGTGGATCTCCCTGTCCACATTCGCCGTGTTGGTGGTGACGTTGCTTTTGTTGACATTCATGGGTGATGCCCTGCGCGATGCGCTGGACCCCCGGAAGGCGCAAACATGAACGCGCCACACGCCTTGTTGGAAATCAAAGGCCTGCGCATCGCTTTTGGCGAACAGCTTGTGGTGCATGGCCTGAACCTTCACATCCACGCTGGCGAACGCTTGGCTTTGGTGGGCGAATCGGGGTCGGGCAAGTCGGTCACGGCTTTGTCCGTGCTGCGTTTGCTGGAGTCGGCGCAATTGACCGGTCAAGTCTTGTGGCAAGGTGAAGACCTGTTGCTTCGCTCGCCTGCACAAATGCAAAGCATCCGGGGTGACGAGATCGCCATGATTTTTCAAGAGCCGATGACGGCGCTCAACCCGCTGATGACCGTGGGTCAGCAAATTTCGGAAGTTTTACAGCTCAAAAAAGGCATGTCTCGTCGCGATGCCGACGCGCGCGCTGTTGAATGGCTGGCTGACACTGGCATCGATGACCCGAAGCGCCGATTTATGGCTTATCCACACCAGTTGTCGGGTGGCCAACGCCAACGCGCCATGATGGCCATGGCCCTTTCATCGGAGCCTCGGTTGTTGCTGGCCGATGAACCGACCACAGCGCTGGACGCCAGTTTGCGACTTCAAATGCTGCAACTTTTGTCCGATTTGCAGCAAAAAACCGGCATGGCGGTGCTTTTGATCACCCACGACTTGGCTTTGGTGCGTCACTTCGCCGACCGTGTGGCGGTGATGGAAAAAGGTCAATTGGTGGAGCAGGGCGCTTTGGCGGATGTTTTTTCTAAGCCTCAGCATGCCTATACCCAGAAGTTACTGGACAGCCGTCCCAGTCGAGAGGGTTTGGCCGAAGCTCAGCTGGACGCAAGGTCTCAAGAGATGACTCTCCTGGAGGCCAAAAACCTGCAGGTGCGCTACCCCATCCACAAGACAGGTTTTCGGTATTGGTTTCAAAAACACCATTTCACCGCTTTGCAGGGTGCCGATTTCAGCATCAGGGCTGGCACCACTTTGGGCGTGATGGGCGAGTCAGGTTCTGGCAAATCGAGTTTGGCCCAAGCCGTTTTGGGCTTGATCCCCCATTCCGGCCAACTGTCCTTTGGCGGTCATACCTGGCAAAACGTGCCGGCCAAAGACAAAGCCTTGAGGCGGCGTGTGCAAGTGGTGTTCCAAGACCCGTATGGCAGTTTGTCTCCCCGCATGACGGTGGGTGAGATCGTTTCGGAGGGCTTGCGTTGGCATGCGCCCCAAACGCCAGAACCTCAAATTGAGGCGCAAGTGCTGAGCACTTTGGCAGAGGTGGGGCTTTCTGTTGCCGACTTTCCGGACTTGCTGAACCGCTACCCCCATGCCTTTTCGGGTGGTCAAAGGCAGCGCATCGCCCTGGCCAGGGCACTGGTGATCCAACCCGATTTGCTCGTTTTAGACGAGCCGACCAGTGCTTTGGATGTCACCGTACAAAAGCAAATCCTCCAATTGCTGCAGAGTTTGCAAGCCAAACGGGGCATGGCTTACCTGCTGATCACCCATGACATCGATGTGTTGAGGGCCATGGCGCATCAGGTGTTGGTGCTGCGGGCAGGGCAGGTCGTGGAGGCCGGTGAGGCCATTCAGGTCTTGAACAATCCGGAGCATGCTTACACCCGCAGTTTGCTCGAAGCCTTTCCATGATTTGGTGCTGCAGCCCTTGAAACGTCACGCCGTTTTCCTTCAAAATCACGCACTTAGCGCGTTTTTCGGCTAGAATACTAGCTTCACGACCAAACGGGCGGGTTTTCACCGCCCGTTTTTTTTGGGTCTTTCTTTTTTAACGTTGAAATTTCGAAGCTCTGTGGCATTGCAGCAAATTGTTCAAGAAACCGTGACCGGCCTGGGCTATGACCTGGTTGAGATTGACCGCACAGCGGGCGGTTTGTTGCGCATCACCATCGATTTTCCCTGGCAGCCAGGCGCTGAGCTGTTCATCAACGTGGAAGACTGCGAAAAAGTCAACCGGCAACTGCAGTTTGCCCTCGAAGTGGATGGCGTCACCTACAACCGGCTGGAGGTTTCTTCTCCCGGCATTGATCGCCCCCTTCGGCATGAAAAAGATTTTGAACGCTTTGCGGGCGAGTTGATCGACATCACGCTCAAAGCGCCTATGGGTGACAACGCTGTGGGTCTGGTCAGTGCCAGCCGCAAAAAATTTCGCGGCACCCTGGAGCGAACAGCCAACAATGATGGCTGGCAAATCGTCTGGAGCGATGAGCCTGTGGGCAAGCCCGGTCAAAGAATCAGTAAAAAACGAGTCCCTGCGCCTTTGAATGCGCTGGGCTTCACATTGGACGAATTGCGCGAGGCCCGTTTGGCCCCCGTGGTGGATTTCAAAGGGCGCAAGCCAAAGGTTGAAGCCTGACCGGGTGTCGGGTTTTGAGCATTTATATCGGGTCTGATCTGCAGGCCCAGTGGAACAGGAGAGTCAAGTCATGAATCGCGAAATGCTGATGCTGGTCGAAGCCATCTCACGTGAAAAGAACGTGGAGCGCGACGTGGTGTTTGGTGCTGTTGAGGCCGCTTTGGCCCAAGCCACCAAAAAGTTGTATTCAGGCGAAGTGGACATCCGCGTGTCTGTTGACCGCGACCATGGCAACTACGAAACCTTCCGCCGCTGGCATGTGGTTCCCGATGAGGCCGGTCTGCAGTTGCCCGAGCAAGAAATTCTCTTGTTCGAAGCCAAAGAGCAAATCCCCGACATCGAAGTCGATGAGTACATCGAAGAGCCGATCGAGTCTTTGCCCATTGGCCGTATTGGTGCCATGGCCGCCAAGCAAGTCATTTTGCAAAAAATCCGTGACGCAGAGCGCGAAATGTTGCTCAACGACTTCATGTCGCGTGGCGAAAAGATTTTTGTCGGCACCGTCAAGCGCATGGACAAGGGCGACATCATCTGTGAGTCGGGCCGCATTGAAGGCCGCCTGCGTCGCAGCGAGATGATCCCCAAGGAAAACCTGCGCAGTGGCGACCGTGTGCGCGCCATGATCATGGAAGTGGACTTGACCTTGCGGGGTGCCCCGATCTTGTTGTCGCGTTCGGCCCCCGAGTTCATGATCGAACTCTTCCGCCAGGAAGTGCCCGAGATTGAGCAAGGCCTGCTCGAAATCAAAACTTGCGCCCGTGACCCCGGTTCGCGCGCCAAGATTGCTGTGCTTTCGCACGACAAGCGCGTCGATCCTATTGGGACTTGCGTTGGTGTGCGTGGCACCCGAGTCAACGCCGTCACCAACGAGTTGGCTGGCGAGCGTGTCGACATCGTGTTGTGGAGCGAAGACCCCGCCCAGTTCGTGATTGGCGCTTTGGCTCCGGCCAACGTGCAGTCCATCGTGGTGGACGAAGAAAAGCACGCCATGGACGTGGTGGTGGACGAAGAAAACCTGGCGATTGCGATTGGCCGTGGTGGCCAAAACGTGCGCTTGGCTTCTGACCTCACCGGCTGGAAGATCAACATCATGGACGCCGCCGAGTCTGCCCAGAAGCAGGCCGAAGAAACCACCGGCATCCGCCAGTTGTTCATGGAAAAACTGGACGTCGACCAAGAAATTGCCGACATCCTGATCGGTGAAGGTTTCACCAGTTTGGAAGAAGTGGCTTACGTCCCGATCCAGGAAATGTTGGAGATCGAAAGCTTCGACGAAGACACCATCAACGAGCTGCGCACGCGCGCCAAAGACGCTTTGTTGACCCTCGAAATTGCACGAGAAGAGAGCGTCGAAGACGTGTCTCAAGATCTGCGTGACCTGCCAGGCTTGACGCCTGAGCTGATTTCCAAGCTGGTTGAAGCGGGTATTCAGACCCGTGACGATTTGGCTGACTTGGCCACCGACGAACTGACTGACATCACTGCTCAGACTGCTGAAGAGGCGACCGCCCTGATCATGAAAGCCCGCGAACATTGGTTCGCAGGCCAGGCCTGAAGCTATGGAGGCTTGAACACAATATGTCCAGTACCACTGTTGCCGAGTTCGCAAACGAACTCAAAAAATCTGCCGATGTCTTGCTCGATCAGTTGCGATCGGCGGGCGTCGCTAAGACCTCGGACAGCGATACGCTGAACGACGCTGACAAGCAAAAATTGCTCAGTTTCCTGCAAGCCAGTCACGGCACGGTGACCGCAGACCGCAAAAAAATCACCCTGGTCAAAAAGTCCACCAGCGAGATCAAGCAAGCCGATGCTTCGGGCAAAGCCCGCACCATCCAGGTGGAAGTTCGCAAAAAACGCACCTTGATCAAGCGTGACGACGAGCCGGTTCAAGAAGCGCCAGTCGAAGAGCCACAAGAGCCCGTGATCGACCATGCTGACTTGGCCCGACGTGAAGAAGAAGCCCGTCGACAAGCCGAGCTGATTCGCCGTCAAGAAGAAGAGTTGGCAGAAAAACGCCGCGTGCGTGAAGAGCACGAGGCCAAGCAGCGCAGTGAGTTGCAAGCCCAAGAAGCGCAAGCGCGCGCCGAGGTCCAATCTCTTGCCGACGCAGCCGCATTGGCTGCAGGCCAAGCCGCGCCCGCCAAACCTCAATTGAGCCGCGACGAGCGTCAGGAGTTGGCCCGCGCAGAAGCGGCCAGCATCAACGCGGCCTCGCAAGCGAAGGCCGCTCCTGCTGCTGCGCCCACCATTTCTGCGGAAAATGTAGCGGCTGCCAAGGCCGCAGAAGCTGCACAAGCCGCTGTAGCCAAAGCCAAATCCGAGCAAGAAGCCCGTGAAGCCCTGGCCTTGAAGGCGGCGGCTGACTCGAAGGCGAAAGCCGACGAGGACACCGCCCGCGCTGCCGATTTGGATTCGCGTCGCCGCAAGGCTTTGGCCGAGGCCGAGGCCATTCGCACCATGATGAACGCCCCTAAAAAGGTGTTGGTCGCCAAGAAAGAAGAGCCCAAGGTCGAGGCCAAAGCCGCGGTCAAAGGCACCTTGCACAAACCTGCTGGCACACCCGCACCAGGTACGCGTGCAGCCGCCGCTCAAGCTGCAGCCCCTGCTGCGCCTGGTGGCAACAAAGAAGTCAAATCCGCCAAGCTGTCTTCCAGCTGGGCTGGAGATCCTGCCAAGAAGAAAGCCATTCCAACCCGCGGCGACAGCAGCGGTGGTGTGGGTCGTAACAACTGGCGCACCGGTCCCCGTGGCCGTCGTGGCAACGAACGCGACCGTGACGATGGCCACAGCCAGCAGGCGCCTGTTGAAGTGCGCGTGCTCGAAGTCCATGTGCCCGAAACCATCACCGTGGCCGAATTGGCCCACAAGATGGCGATCAAGGCCTCAGAGGTCATCAAGCATTTGATGAAGCTCGGCCAAATGGCCACCATGAACCAGCCTTTGGACCAAGACACCGCCATGATCGTGGTGGAAGAAATGGGTCACAAAGCGGTGATCGCTGCTCTGGACGATCCAGAAGCCTTTACCGATGACGAAGTTTTGGATCAGCACGCAGAGTCTTTGCCGCGTGCCCCTGTGGTCACCGTCATGGGCCACGTTGACCACGGTAAAACGTCGCTGCTCGACTACATTCGCCGAGCCAAAGTGGCTTCGGGCGAAGCCGGTGGCATCACCCAGCACATTGGTGCATACCACGTCGAAACGCCTCGCGGCATGATCTCTTTCTTGGACACGCCCGGTCACGAGGCCTTCACGGCCATGCGTGCCCGTGGTGCTCAAGCCACTGACATCGTCATCTTGGTGGTGGCCGGTGACGACGGCGTGATGCCACAGACCAAAGAAGCCATCAAGCACGCCAAAGCAGCCGGTGTGCCGATCGTGGTCGCCATCAACAAGATGGACAAGCCCGACGCCAACATCGAGCGCGTGCGCAGTGAACTGATTGCCGAAGAAGTCGTGCCCGAAGAATTTGGTGGCGATGCGCCTTTTGTGTCCGTTTCCGCCAAAACAGGCATGGGCATCGACGACTTGCTCGAGCAAGTGCTCTTGCAAGCTGAAGTGTTGGAACTCAAAGCCCCGGTGCAAGCCGCTGCCAAGGGTCTGGTCATCGAAGCGCGTCTGGACAAAGGCCGCGGTCCTGTGGCCACGATCCTCGTGCAGTCCGGTACTTTGAATACAGGCGACGTGGTGTTGGCCGGTCAGACTTTTGGCCGCGTGCGTGCCATGCTGGACGAAAACGGCGCGGCCATCAAGTCTGCTGGACCATCGATCCCGGTCGAGATCCAAGGCTTGACCGAAGTGCCTCAAGCTGGTGATGAATTCATGGTCATGGGCGACGAACGCCGTGCCCGCGAAATCGCCACGTACCGTGCAGGCAAGTTCCGTAACACCAAGCTGGCCAAGCAACAAGCGGCCAAGCTCGAGAACATGTTCACCGACATGTCCGCGGGCGAAGTCAAGATGCTGCCGATCATCATCAAGGCCGATGTGCAGGGTTCGCAAGAAGCCTTGGGCGCGTCCTTGCTCAAGCTGTCGACCGAAGAAGTCAAAGTCCAGTTGGTTTACTCCGGCGTGGGCGGCATCAGCGAGTCGGACATCAACCTGGCGATCGCCTCCAAGGCCATCGTGATCGGTTTCAACGTGCGTGCCGATGCCGGTGCGCGCAAATTGGCCGAAGGCAATGGTGTTGACCTTCATTACTACAACATCATTTATGACGCTGTGGATGAACTCAAAGCCGCCATGTCGGGCATGTTGGCGCCCGAGCAGCGCGAAGAAATCATGGGTATGGCCGAAATTCGGACCGTGTTCGTGGCTTCCAAGATCGGTACCGTTGCCGGTTGTATGGTCACTTCGGGTCAAGTCACCCGCAGCGCCAAATTCCGTCTGCTGCGCGAGAACGTCGTCATTTACACCGGCGAGCTCGACTCTCTCAAACGCCTCAAGGACGACGTGCGTGAAGTCAAAGAAGGCTTCGAGTGCGGTATCAAGCTCAAGAACTACAACGACATCAAAGAAGGCGATTACCTCGAATTCTTCGACGTCAAGGAAATTGCGAGAACGCTGTAAATGGCGCGCAAAAAGCAGTCCTCTGTGCCCAACCGCGGTTTCCGCGTGGCCGACCAGATCCAGCGGGATCTGGCCGAGTTGATTGCGCGCGAGTTGAAAGATCCACGGGTGGGCATGGTCACGATCAATGCGATCGAGGTCACGCCCGACTACGCACATGCCAAGGTCTACTTCAGTGTTTTGACGGGTAACCCCGATGAAGCGACAGAAGGCTTGAATGCGGCCGCAGGTTTCTTGCGCAATGGTTTGTTCAAGCGTTTGCACATCCACACCGTGCCGACACTGCATTTCTTGTTTGACCGCACCACCGAACGTGCATCGGACATGAACGCATTGATCGCCAAGGCCGTGTCGTCTCGCGCCCAGGAGGACTGAGCATGAACGCGCCACGCACCAGGGTGCAGCGGCGCCCTGTGCACGGGGTGCTTTTGCTCGACAAACCGCTGGGTCTTTCCAGCAACCAGGCTTTGCAAAAAGCCAAATGGTTGCTTCGTGCTGAAAAAGCAGGGCACACCGGCACTCTGGATCCTTTGGCAACAGGGGTCTTGCCTTTGTGTTTTGGCGCTGCCACCAAGTTCAGCCAGCAGCATCTGGATGCCGACAAGACTTATGAGACCACGGTCCGGTTGGGTTTGAAAACCAGCACGGGCGATGCCGAAGGTGATGTGATCTCTGTCCGAGAAGTGTCATGTTCAGCAGGTATGGTGGTTGAAGTATTGGATCGGTTCATGGGACCGATCAGCCAAGTGCCGCCGATGCACAGTGCCTTGAAAAAGGACGGCAAGGCCTTGTACGAATATGCCCGAGAGGGCGAAACCGTTGAGCGCGAAGCGCGCAACGTGGTGATTCATGATCTGGATTTGCTGGACATGCAACTGCAAGCCGACGCGCCATTTTTGCGTTTGCGTGTGCGTTGCAGCAAAGGCACTTACATCCGCACGCTGGGCGAAGACATTGCCGAAGCATTGGGTTGTGGTGGCCACTTGAGCGCTTTGCGCCGCGTGGTGACAGGTCCTTTTGAAGAAGCCCAGTGCGTGTCGCTGGTGCAACTGGAAGCCATGGACGAAGTCCAGCGCTTGGCTGCTTTGCAGCCGGTGCATGTGCTGCTGCCCGGTTACACCGAGGTGCAGCTGGACAAAGACAGTACGGATCGTTTTTTGAATGGGGTGCGCAGACGCGGCCCCTGGGTTGATTGTGATCAAGTCGCCGTGTATGGAGAACATCCTCGTGCCTTGCTGGGAACAGCGGTTGTGCATGGCGGCGAATTGATTCCGGGTCGATTGTTGAGCCCGATGGAAATTCAACAGATTTTAGAAAGTTCACCTGCCACCGAGCCGTTGCTGGCCGAGCAGGTTTAAAGGAAGAGAAAGCATGACCAAGCAAATTCGCAACATCGCCATCATCGCCCACGTTGACCATGGCAAAACCACCATGGTGGACCAACTGCTGCGTCAGTCGGGCACCTTCGCTGACCACGAGAAAATCGTGGACACCGTGATGGACAACAACGCCATCGAACGCGAGCGTGGCATCACCATTCTGGCCAAGAACTGCGCCGTGAGCTGGGAAGGCACCCACATCAACATCGTTGACACCCCCGGTCACGCGGACTTCGGCGGTGAAGTGGAGCGCGCCTTGTCCATGGTGGACGGTGTGGTTTTGCTGATCGATGCGCAAGAAGGCCCCATGCCTCAAACCCGCTTCGTGACCAAGAAAGCTTTGGCCTTGGGCCTCAAGCCCATCGTGGTGGTCAACAAGGTCGACAAGCCCGGTGCCAACCCCGACAAAGTGGTCAACGCCGCTTTTGACTTGTTTGACAAACTCGGCGCGAACGACGAGCAACTCGACTTCCCCGTGGTGTACGCCTCCGGTATCAACGGTTGGACATCGCTCGAAGAAGGCGCACCCGGTGAGCAGTGGGGCCCCGACATGTCGGCCCTGTTCAACACCGTGCTCAAGCACGTTCCACCTCAAAAGGGTGACCCTGCAGCACCATTGCAGCTGCAAATTTCTGCGCTCGACTTCTCCACATTCGTGGGGCGTATCGGCGTGGGCCGCATCAGCCAAGGCACCATCAAGCCTCAAATGGATGTGGTCGTTATGGAAGGCGCGGACGGCAAAGCCATCAAAGGCCGTGTCAACCAAGTGCTGAAATTCCAAGGCCTGGACCGCGTGCAAGTGACCGAAGCCGGTCCTGGCGACATCGTGTTGATCAACGGCATTGCCGACCTCAACATTGGCGTGACGGTCACCGACAACGCCAACCCAGCGCCTCTGCCCATGCTGAAGGTGGACGAGCCTACGCTGACCATGAACTTCTGCGTGAACACCAGCCCCTTGGCCGGTCGTGAAGGCAAGTTTGTGACCAGCCGCCAAATCTGGGACCGTCTGCAAAAAGAACTGCAACACAACGTCGCCCTGCGCGTGAAAGAAACCGACGAAGAAGGTATCTTTGAAGTCATGGGCCGTGGTGAATTGCACCTGACCATCTTGTTGGAAAACATGCGCCGCGAAGGCTACGAGATGGCGGTTTCCAAGCCACGCGTGGTGTTCCGCGATGTGAATGGCGAGCGCCATGAGCCTATCGAGTTGGTGACCGCCGACATCGAAGAAACCCACCAGGGCGGCGTGATGCAAGCCTTGGGCGAGCGCAAGGGCGAGCTGGTCAACATGGAACCCGATGGCCGTGGCCGTGTCCGTTTGGAATACCGCATTCCCGCCCGTGGCCTGATTGGTTTCACCAACGAATTCCTGAACTTGACCCGTGGTTCTGGCCTGATCTCCAACATCTTTGACAGCTACGAGCTGCACAAGGGTGACATCGGTGGTCGTAAAAACGGTGTGTTGATTTCCATGGATGACGGTGAAATCTTCACCTACGCCTTGGGCAAATTGGACGACCGCGGCCGCATGTTCGTCAAGGCGAACGATCCGGTGTACGAAGGCATGATTGTGGGTATCCACAGCCGTGACAACGACCTGGTGGTCAACGCTACACGTACCAAGCAGCTGACCAACTTCCGCGTGTCCGGCAAGGAAGACGCGATCAAGATCACGCCCCCGATTGACCTGACCCTGGAATACGGCGTTGAGTTCATCGAGGACGACGAGCTGGTCGAAATCACGCCCAAGAGCGTGCGTCTGCGCAAGCGTTTCCTGAAGGAAAGCGATCGCAAGCGCAACAAGTGATCGGTTGACGATCATGCGTTTAACGCACGGTTTGGCTGTATGGACCATGGTGGGTGTTACCGCCCTGTGGTCCATGGCCGGGGTGGTGACACGCCACCTGGAGCAAGCACGCAGCTTTGAAGTCACCTTCTGGCGCAGCTTCTTCACCGTTGTGTCATTGCTGATCATCCTGCCCCTGTGGCAGGGCCGAGGTGTTTGGTCACGGCTGCCTTTGCGCAGCCGTTACTTTTGGTACTCCGGCATTTGCTGGAGTGTCATGTTCACAGCCTTCATGGTGGCGCTCACCCTGACCGCGGTGGCCAACGTGTTGATCACCATGGCGGTGGGGCCTTTGCTCACCGCTTTGATCACTCGGGTGTTTTTGGGGCACCGTTTGCCAACTCGGACCTGGCTGGCGATTGTGCTGGCAGGCATGGGCATTTCCTGGATGTATGGCTCACAACTGAGCTTGGGCGATCCCAATTTCTTGATCGGTTCATTGGTCGCTCTGTGCGTCCCCATTGCAGGCTCTGTGCAGTGGACGCTGACGCAAAAAAGCCAAAGCGAGGGGCAAAACCTCGACCTGGTGCCCAGCGTCATGCTGGGGGCGCTCATGTCGACCTTGCTGACTTTGCCTTTGTCCATGCCGTTTCAGGCTTCGGCGCATGATGTGGGTTTGCTGGCCATGCTGGGCTTGTTCCAATTGGCCATTCCCTGCGCTTTGTCGGTGGTGTGTGCCCGAGTGCTCAAAGCACCCGAGGTGGCTTTGCTGGCATTGCTTGAAATCGTTTTCGGCATCGCTTTGGCTTGGTGGGGCGCAAACGAAGCGCCGCAACTGAGCGTGCTTTTGGGAGGTGCCCTCGTCTTGGGTGCCTTGCTTTTCAATGAATGCTTAGGCTGGAGACAAAACAATGTCTGATGTCATCGCGCAAATCGAAGGCCGCATCGGCTGCATCACCTTGAACCGCCCCAAGGCTCTGAACGCCTTG
This sequence comes from Limnohabitans sp. 15K, assembly GCF_002778285.1. GTDB lineage: Bacteria > Pseudomonadota > Gammaproteobacteria > Burkholderiales > Burkholderiaceae_C > Limnohabitans_A. The sequence goes on along the minus strand of NZ_NESM01000001.1, from coordinate 139,955 downwards.
TCGCTGGAAATGGTGCGTTCATTGACCCAGGCGCTGCTGGCTTGGCGAGACGACCCCCAGGTCTTGGCCGTGGCCGTGCGGGGCACGGGCAAGGAAGGTCCATTTGGCGCATTTTGCGCAGGTGGCGACATTCGGTTTTTTCACCAAGCCGCCCATGCGGGTGACGCCTCTCTGGGGGACTTCTTCACGGAAGAGTACCGTCTCAACCACCTGATTCACACCTACAGCAAGCCCTACATCGCCTTCATGGATGGCATTGTCATGGGCGGTGGCATGGGCATCAGCCAAGGCGCGAGTGTGCGCGTGGTGACCGAGCGCACCAAGATGGCCATGCCCGAAACCCTCATTGGTTTGTTCCCCGACGTTGGCGGTGGTTATTTCTTAAGCCGTTGCCCAGGCCGTTTGGGTGAATATTTGGGCCTGACTGGCCAAATGCTCACGGGTGCACAAGCCGTGGCGGCCAAGTTGGCCGACATCGGTTTGACGAGCGGCATGCTCGAGCCCATCTGGCAAAAACTGATCAGCAGCCCCTTTGAAAATGCGGAGTCTGTGGAGCGTTGGGTGATGGCTCAGGCGGGTGCTTTCACGCCTGAAAAGCTCACGCCCCAGCCCCAAATTGACGAGGTTTTTGGCCTGCCCACGGTGGCCGACATGCTGCAAAAACTGGAGTCTGCCAGCGACGAATGGAGCCAGAAGACTGCCCATGCTTTGCGTCAGCGCTCGCCTTTGATGCTGCAGGTGGTGCTGGAACAAATTCGCCGCGCCCGTCAAATGAGCTTGGCCGACGATTTGCGCATGGAGCGCGACATGGTGCACCACTGTTTCCATTTGCGCGCTGTGGGTGACAGCGACACGGTTGAAGGCATCCGGGCCTTGGCGGTGGACAAAGACCACACACCCAACTGGAAGCCTGCTCGCGTGGAAGAAGTGGACGCTACCGAAGCAGCCCGTTTCTTTGCTAGCCCTTGGCCAACCGAGCACCACCCGCTGCGCGATTTGCTGTAGGAGCGGCGCCCTCTTCGCGATAGGCGTGTGCTCCGCTCAGGTGCTTCATCGCCCCGAGGGCGGGGCTCCCACATTCAATTCAGCGGTGCCGGCTCTTCATGGCGCGTTCCACCTCGCGTTTGCCTTCGCGGTCCTTGATGGTGTCGCGTTTGTCGTGCTCGGCCTTGCCTTTGGCCAGTGCAATGTCGCACTTCACTTTGCCCGCTTTCCAGTGCAGGTTGATGGGTACCAGGGTGTAACCCTTTTGCTCGATCTTGCTGATCAGCCGCTTGATCTCTTCCTTGTTCAGCAGCAACTTGCGCGTGCGTGCGGCTTCGGGGTTGATGTGGGTGGACGCGGTTTTGAGGGGGTTGATCAGGCAGCCAATGATGTAGAGCTCGCCGTTGCGGATCACCACGTAACCGTCGGTCAGTTGCACCTTGCCTTCGCGAATCGCCTTGACCTCCCAACCTTCCAGCACCATACCTGCCTCGTAGCGCTCTTCAAAAAAATAGTCGAAGGACGCTTTTTTGTTCTCGGCGATCTTGGCAAAAACGGGTGCTGTGGATTTCTTGGGAGTGGCCATGGTGAGCAAATGAGGACGGGCTGGCCGTTCACAAGGGCGAGCAAAGTGGCTGCAAGCCCAGAGAAGAAATGAAAAACTACAATCGCACCATTGTATGAAGAATATCCACAAGTCCGTTCTGATCTGGTACACCCCCGAGGAAATGTTTCGCCTCGTGACCGACGTCGCCCGATACCCCGAGTTCTTACCCTGGTGTGACCGCGCCAGCGTGTTGGAAACCGATGCCCAAGGCATGGTGGCCGAAGTCGGCATCAGCTTGGGCGGCATTCAACAAACCTTCATCACCCGCAACGACCACGAAGAGGGCCGATCGATCGCCATGAGCCTGGTCAAAGGTCCGTTTTCCAACCTCAGCGGCGTCTGGCGCTTCTCACCTGTCGGGGATGGGACTCAGCGCGCCTGCAAAGTTGAGCTGGAACTGCAATATGGTTTTTCCAGCAAAACATTGGCCGCCATTGTTGGCCCTGTGTTCGACAAAATTGCAGCCAGTATGGTTGATGCCTTTGTGAAGCGCGCCGAAGTTGTTTATGGCTGAGCTGACGGTTCAGGTCACACTCTGCTGGAGCCTTGGGCCGCGCCACGTTCAAGAGATCAGCCTTGCGGTGCCCGAGCGCAGCACGGTCGAGGCGGCGCTGGAGCAGTGCATGGTGCATTGGGGGCAAAGCCAAGTGGCCGCCGATGCGTCAATTTTGTCATCGCTGAAATTTCATCAGCCCGGCATTTGGGGCCGTCAGGTGCCTTGGACGCAAGAGGTGCAGGCGGGCGACCGCATCGAGCTTTATCGTCCTCTCAAAGTCGATCCCAAAGTGGCCCGCCGCCAGCGCTTCAAGCGCCAAGGCAAGGGGCGCACAGGTTTGTTTGCCAACCGCAAAAGCGGCTCGGCTGCGGGTTATTGAAAGCCGTCATGCAAGACCTTTTGAATGCCATCGCTCAGATGCACATCACCACGGATGCGCAGAGGGTCTTTCACGGACGTGGGGGGCTTTACCCCGTATCTGAGCAATGGTCATTGGACTGGTTTGCCCCCGTCTGGGTGCTGACCAGCTTCAAGCCGGTGACCGAAGAAGAACTGGCCCTTTGCCAAAGTGCGCTGCAAACCCGTTGGCAAACGCTGGCACCCGGTGAGCCCTTGAATTGGGTGTTCCAATGCCGCGCTGCTGGTGAAGCCGAAACGCGCCTGATGTCTGGCGCTGTGCCTGAACCCCATGTGGTGACAGAGCAGGGCGCCAAGTACCTGGTGCATGTTCTGCGTGGTCAGAACCATGGCTTGTTTCTGGACATGGCCAACGGCCGCGAATGGCTGAAGAACCACGCCCAACACGAAAACATCCTCAACCTGTTTGCCTACACCTGCGCGTTTTCGGTGGTCGCCTTGCAAGGCGGCGCGGCGCAAGTGGTGAACTTGGACATGAGCCAGGCCGCTCTGGCCGTAGGGCAGCAAAACCACCGCCTCAACGACCTGCCCGCCAAAGCCCGCTTTCTGGGCCATGACATCTTCAAGACCTGGGGCAAGATCAGCAAGATGGGGCCTTATGGCGTGATCGTGATCGATCCGCCCAGCTACCAAAAGGGCAGTTTCATCGCCACCAAGGACTACATCAAGCTGATCAGGCGCTTGCCCGATTTGCTGGAGCCGCAAGGTCATGTGTTGCTGTGCTTGAACGCGCCCGAATTGGACACGGCTTTTTTGCACGCCCAGGTGGCCGAAGCGGCACCCGGCTTGCGCTTTGTGGAACGCTTGACCAATCCCGCGGCTTTTGCCGACATCGACCCAGAAAAGTCGCTCAAGGTGCTGCATTACCAAAACGCCTGAGCTCGCGAGGGGAGGGCCTTGGTGGGCCCTGTTTTTGCTAAAAAATCAGGGAAATCCCTTGGCATGCACGGGTACAATCCATTTTTTGGAGCCTTAGCTTATGCGCCTACTCGGTAAAGCCCTTACTTTTGACGACGTTCTCCTCGTCCCTGCTTATTCCCAAGTCCTGCCCAAGGACACGTCCCTCGCGACGCAATTCACCCGCAACATCCGCCTGAACCTGCCCCTGGTGTCTGCCGCCATGGACACCGTGACCGAAGCCCGTTTGGCCATCGCCATCGCACAAGAAGGCGGCATCGGCATCGTGCACAAAAACCTGACCCCGCAAGAGCAAGCCGCTCAAGTGGCCAAGGTCAAGCGCTACGAGTCCGGCGTTCTGCGCGACCCGGTGGTCATCACCCCCGACACCACCGTGCGCCAAGTCATGGCCTTGTCAGAGGAATTGGGTGTGTCGGGCTTTCCGGTCTGCGATGGTCGCCAAGTGGTGGGCATCGTCACGGGTCGCGATTTGCGCTTTGAAACCCGCTACGACCAAAAAGTCAGCGAGATCATGACGCCGCGTGAGCGCCTGATCACCGTGCCCGAAGGCACCACCCCCGAGCAAGCCAAGCACCTGCTCAACAAACACAAACTCGAACGCCTGCTGGTCATCAACGACGCCTTTGAACTCAAGGGCTTGATCACCGTCAAGGACATCACCAAACAGCTGAACTTCCCTAATGCCGCACGCGACGCCGCGGGCAAACTGCGCGTGGGCGCGGCTGTGGGCGTGGGCGAGGGCACCGAAGAACGTGTGGAGGCCTTGTCGCGTGCCGGTGTGGACGCCATCGTGGTGGACACCGCGCACGGCCACAGCAAAGGCGTGATCGACCGCGTGCGCTGGGTCAAACAAAACTACCCGCACATTGAAGTCATTGGCGGCAACATCGCCACGGGCGCTGCGGCTTTGGCCTTGGTTGAAGCTGGTGCCGACGGCGTCAAGGTGGGCATCGGCCCTGGATCCATTTGCACCACCCGCATCGTGGCAGGCGTGGGTGTGCCGCAAATCATGGCGGTGGACAGCGTGGCCACGGCCCTCTTGGGTACAGGTGTGCCCTTGATCGCTGACGGCGGCATCCGCTACAGCGGCGACATCGCCAAGGCCATCGCCGCAGGCGCGGGCACTGTGATGATGGGCGGCATGTTTGCGGGCACCGAAGAAGCGCCCGGCGAAATCGTGTTGTTCCAAGGCCGTAGCTACAAGAGCTACCGCGGCATGGGCTCGATTGGCGCCATGCAGCAAGGCAGTGCCGACCGATACTTTCAAGAGTCCAGCACGGGTAACCCGAACGCCGACAAACTGGTGCCCGAAGGCATTGAAGGCCGCGTGCCCTACAAAGGTTCGGTCGTCTCCATCATTTACCAAATGGCAGGCGGCTTGCGCGCTAGCATGGGTTACTGTGGCTGCGCCACCATTGAGGCCATGCACAACGACTCGCAGTTTGTGGAAATCACCGCTGCCGGTATTCGTGAAAGCCACGTCCACGACGTGCAGATCACCAAAGAAGCGCCGAATTACCGGGCCGAATAAAATCTTCAACTGACCTTCAAGGCGTCTGCAACCCAGACGCCTTTTCATTTCTTTAGAACGGCGCCTGCCATGCAGCACTCCAAGATCCTGATTCTCGACTTCGGCTCGCAAGTCACCCAGCTCATCGCCCGTCGTGTGCGTGAGGCCCATGTGTTCTGCGAAGTTCATCCCTGCGATGTGAGCAGCGATTGGGTGCGTGAATACGCCAAGGACGGCAACCTCAAAGGCGTGATCCTGTCGGGCAGCCATGCCAGCGTCTACGAAGTTGACGACCGAGCCCCCGATGCTGTGTTTGAACTGGACATTCCCGTGCTGGGCATTTGCTACGGCATGCAAACCATGGCCCAGCAACTCGGCGGCAAGGTCGAGGCAGGCACCACGCGCGAGTTTGGCTACGCCGAAGTCCGCGCCCACGGCCACACTGAACTGCTCAAAGGCATTGAAGACTTCGCCACGGCCGAAGGCCACGGCATGCTCAAGGTCTGGATGAGCCACGGCGACAAGGTCACCCAGATGCCAGACGGTTTCAAGGTCATGGCCTCGACCCCGGCTTGCCCGATTGCAGGCATGGCCGACGAGGCCCGCCGTTTTTATGCGGTGCAGTTCCACCCCGAAGTCACACACACCGTGCAAGGCCAGGCGCTGCTCAACCGTTTTGTGCTCGACATATGCCAGGCCCGCCAAGACTGGATCATGGGCGACTACATCGAAGAAGCCGTGGCCAAAATCCGAGAGCAAGTGGGTGACGAAGAAGTCATCCTCGGCTTGTCGGGCGGCGTCGATTCGTCGGTGGCTGCTGCTTTGATCCACCGCGCTATCGGCGACAAGCTGACCTGCGTGTTTGTGGACCACGGTCTGCTGCGGCTCAATGAAGGTGACATGGTCATGGAGATGTTCGTGGGCAAGCTGCACGCGAAAGTCATCCGCGTCGATGCCAGCGACTTGTTCCTCGGCAAACTGGCGGGCGTGAGCGAGCCTGAAGCCAAGCGCAAGATCATTGGCGGCTTGTTTGTGGACGTGTTCAAAGAGCAGGCTGCGAAATTGAAAGCAGGCGACGGCGGCCACAAAGGCGCGACATTCCTGGCCCAAGGCACGATTTACCCCGACGTGATCGAGTCGGGCGGCGCCAAGAGCAAGAAAGCCGTCACCATCAAGAGCCACCACAACGTGGGCGGTTTGCCCGAGCAATTGGGCTTGAAACTGCTGGAGCCGCTGCGCGAACTCTTCAAAGACGAAGTGCGCGAACTCGGCGTGGCGCTGGGTTTGCCCCGCGAGATGGTTTACCGCCATCCCTTCCCAGGCCCCGGTTTGGGCGTGCGCATTTTGGGCGAAGTGAAAAAAGAATACGCCGACTTGCTGCGCCGTGCCGACGCGATCTTCATCGAAGAGCTGCGCAACTTCACGGACGAATCGGGCAAGACCTGGTACGACCTGACCAGCCAGGCTTTCACGGTGTTCTTGCCCGTGAAAAGCGTGGGCGTGATGGGCGACGGGCGCACCTACGACTACGTCGTGGCCCTGCGCGCTGTGCAAACCAGCGACTTCATGACCGCCGACTGGGCTGAGTTGCCTTATGCGCTGCTCAAGAAAGTGTCGGGGCGTATCATCAACGAGGTGCGCGGCATCAACCGAGTCACATACGACGTGAGCTCAAAACCACCGGCAACGATCGAGTGGGAGTGACTTTTTTGAGCTAAGTTGTTGATTTATATAGGTTTTCAGCTTACACAAAAGTTTCACGCGACACGCTAAGTCGTTGCTTTTAAACGCTTTTGGGTTTACAGTTACACAAAGAGTCGCACAGCGTTGCGGCTACTCAAAACTGTAGTTACCCAAAGCTTTATGACGCTCAAAAAAAAGCAATTTAGCGACGACGAAATTCCGCTGTTTGACAACGCCGTTCTGTACAAACGAGGCGAGTTTTGGCAGATGCGTATGTGGCTGCCCAACGAACACAAATACGCCCGTTTCAGTCTAAAAACACGAAGCAAAAGCACAGCTATCGACAAAGCTGAGAGCCATTACTACGAGCTTAAGGTGATGGAGAAGCAAGGCAAAAGCTATTTTTCAATCACCACTAAGATGGGTGTTGAGATGTTTTTGGAATACAAAAAGAAAGAAATTGGCACACACATTGTCGTTGGCAGATACAAAACAATCAGCACACATCTAAATCATTGGCTTAACTTTATTGGCAAAGACGTAAAGCTTAAGGAATTAGAGCGAACGGATTGCGAAGATTACGGCTACAAAAGAACAAAGACAAAGAAAAACATAAAGATTAGTCAGACTACTGTTGAGAATGAACAAAGCACCATAAATGCAATGATTGCTTGGCTTCATAAGCACAAAGAAACAAACATTGATGGCTTCGACTTTAAGAAATTAAAGCGTATCGACAAAGGACTTGATGAAAATCGACGTGCAACGTTTACAGACGATGAAGTGCGCGACATTAGTAACGAGCTTGACAAGTACATTGATGAAGCAGAGAAGCAAATCGATGAAAGCGGAAATCTAATAAAGGCAATTACTGGCTACTATTTGATGATTAGCTTACTTAGTGGATTACGCAGAGGCGAGCAATTACAACTACGCTGGAAAGACATTACAGAATTCGAGCACAACGTTGGTGGAAAAGACGGAGTTGACTTCAATTTAGTAAGAATAACTGTACGTGCGGAAACAAGCAAAGTCTTAAAGACACGAAGATTTGTAATTAAAGATTTGGATTACTTTGACAGACTATTTAAGCTTCAATACAAACGCTTTGCAGATGAATACGAAGGCGAGGACAAAAAAGCTAAATTTGCAAACTCTTTAATTTTTAGGCTTAATGGTGAAAGCTGTATTACGCCACGCTCAATTGGCTACCACTTTGACAAAATTATTGAGCTGGCAGAAATTAAACACACAGAAAATAGAGACTTAGTGCCATACAGCTTTAGGCATTACTTCATTACCAAACGTGTCAACAGTAACTTGCCACCTGCGGCAGTAGCAGAGATGTGCGGTACAAGCATCTCGCAAATTGAGAAGACTTATTACCATACAACAGAAGCGAAGATGATTAGCAATGCTTTGGCAGATTATGAGTACAAAGACGGGATGTTGATTCCCAAGTAAACGTCAATCAATGAAAGAGGCAAACAATGACTAATTTTACAAAGTTGATTTTCTTGTTTTTGGTGGTTTATTTGAATTGTACGAATGCTAATTCATTCGACAAAATAAGCTCCTATCAGAACGCCAAACATCCACCTTTTTATTCTGAAACATTTCCTCTTGATTCATGGGGGCGTACTCCATTATTGGCGGAGGCAAGAGCCTTTTTTAAATATGCAGATGGCAATAATGGCTTACTTGCAAATGAGCATGGGTATCAAACGCATAATCACACATTGCAACAAGCAAAATCTGGAATAGTAAATTTTTATGTAATGAATAATTCAGAGTGGGTAAAAGCAGATGTGAAAATAAATTACAAAGCAGAGACATGTATCCATGCTCGAAAAATAGTTTCCGCTGATTTTAATAATGACAATGTAATTGATTTTGCATTTATGTGTCAGGGATATGATGCAATGCCATTTCCAGGTGAAAAGATGAAGATTTTATTGAGTAAATCTTCCAATGAATATGATTTTCAAGTTTTGCACGACGATGTAGATTTTTATCATGGGGGTGCAAGTGAGGATTTTAACGGAGATGGATTTCCTGATTTGCTAGTAGGTACAATGAATAGCCCCAAACTCTATATTAACTTGGGAGATGGAAAGTTCAAATATGACAGGACATTAAGTCAAATTAAACGTGCATTTTCAATTGAACTAATAGATGTGAACAGTGATGGAAAGTTCGACGTTATATCTGGCGCACATGAGTGGGAAACGCCCACAACAATATATTTTAATAATGGTAAAAATGAGTTCGCAAATTTTGGCGGGTTAACTATCCCGCCCGTATCTGGCGCTGGCAATGTTTTGGATTTTATACTGTCGAAAAATGACAACTGTTTGTATGTAATGCGGACTGGCGGAGAAAAAGGCAATAGAGCAATTTGGTACAGAGGTGTTTTCATCCAAAAGATATGTGGTAAAAATTCTGAAGTAATTTACGAGAATAAAGATTGGGTGGACCCAACTCGAAAAAGTTATAAATTTACATCTATGCGATGGATGATTGAGTCTGAAGGCGCGCTCATATCAGACTGGGGTGGTTTCCTTAAAATTCCACTTAAGTAATCGCTTAATGGCACCAATAAACACGTCAAAGCAGCCCTACAGCGGCGTTAAAATAGGCAGACAAACCGTGTCGCAAACGGAAAACAAAACGACAGCTTGTATGGTGCCTACATCAAAGCTTGATTGACTTAAAAGCGAGAGCAGAAACGGTGTCTCTCGCTTTTGCGAGTTTTTGACGTTCTCTCTCTGCCTTTAAGTTTTTAGCTGCCGTATCTTTCGTTCTTTTGAGTGCTTCAATTCGTGCCTTTTCAGGCGACATAGGTCCAATTGGTTTGATACCTTTAAGTTCATTTATAGTCATAAGAAAGCTCCATTCAAAATTACTTATCAGTAATCTCAAATGGAGCTATTTGTAATTTTAAAATCTCTTTATTTGGTGAATCCTGCTTTCAGTTTGTCGCTTGCTTGAGCGATGGCATCATCTAATTCGCCTGCAATAACAGCTTCTTTCAGCGTTGCCAGTGTCGCAAGCAATTCATCACCAGAGTTCAATTCAATAGCGTTCTTGCCTTTAGCCAACTCAAGTGTTTTGCTTCCGTAGCGAACAGACAGATGGATTTTGCCTGTACTGTTCGTCCAGTACCATTCTTTAATACGCTTTGTCGCTTCAACTGTTTTTCGTTCACCAGTTGCTTTGTCAATGACGTTCTTTAGCCGTTTTGGAGCATAAATCTGTCCATCTCGCTGTGCAGTAGCAAACAGCAATTGCTCATCAATTTTTCCTGCAAGTTTGTTTCTGCGAGCTACGACTGGACTAACGTTACGCTCTTTCTTGCTGGATACCAGCTTAAGCTTTGCAATGGCTGTCATATATCACCTTTTTGGTTGTTAAAACTAAACTATATAACCAAAATGTCTATAGGACAACCTGAAAAAACTATCTCCTTTTCTTTGGTTTGTATAAATAAACGTATGAGCAAATTACAGGAACTACAGGAGAGATGCCAGCAAAAGGGCTATGACAGGCTGTCACGCAGGCAGGTGCTTGCAGATTGGCTTGGCAAGGGCTGCGAACAGCGTTTTGATATGGGTTTGACGCTGATGCCCAAAAAGGTGCATCACAAGCAGAAATCAGTTCGCTATGAGATGAAAAACCCGCAGGTACTACGTCACTTAAACAGCAGTGAGCTTGTCAGCGCCAGCAATAGGTTTGTAGAGCTTCTAAACAGGCTCACATTCAAGCAAGCTTACAAGCGTTTTAACAAGCGTTTGGACATTGTGATGGTGACAGAGGGTGAACAAGAATTGATTGATTTACACGCTCACTTTGCCATTCGTAGGCCAGAAAAAGTTCCGCTTAAAGATTTCGTTAGAGCAGTAAAAAAAGCACTTGAATTGAGCGGTGACTTTGAAATTGCAAATCCAAACTATGACGCTGAAGCAAATAGTTTGGCTGAAAAATACAGATACAAACTCGACTTGATTGACGAGGGTTGGCTCACATACATTACAAAAAAACTTGACGGTAAAGATATGAAAAATCTTTACCTACCGTAGTTAAGCATTCCTGTCCAAAGTGACGCTTGCGGTTGATGGTTGAAAGCACAGCAATGTGCTTAATGGCGTAGCTATGTCTAAAACAAACATCAAACAAGCAATCAAACACACAAACAAACAATGAAACTTAACTAAAGTACTATAGTAAACACTCAAATAATGAGCAGTACGCATCATATTTGTTTGGCTACAAAGCAAATCAAAAGCAGTAGGGCAGAACTGATACGCAAAAACAAGCTACAAACGCTTGAAAGCACTGAGCGAAGCATTGGGTAGCTGGCACAGTGAAAAACAGCGTGTAGAGCTTGTATAGCGTAAGCAAGCTTAGTCGCTTAAATCCCACAATATTTTCCATAAATAAAGAACCAAAGCTTTTTACTATTAGCTTTGGTTTTTCGCATTCAAACGCTAAGTCGTTGAAATCATTAAGGAAAACAACTTGAACCAACAAAGCCAAAAACAGGTAGGAATTAAGAAACAAAGAATTTATGCTTTAGACATTGAAAAGCTTACATTTAGGAGAGCATTGATGTCCAAGCAAGCAAAAACACTAACTGCCCAAGAAATTCGTCGTGTGCTGGATTACGTAGCTACACGCAAGCACAGCCTGCGTAATCGTGCGATGTTGTTGACGATGTACTACGCAGGACTTCGTGTTAAGGAGTGCGCGGCTTTGCGTTATGAGGACGTGATTGACGGGGAGGGCAAGATTAGGGCTGAAATACGCTTAACGCCAGAACAGACAAAGGGCAGCAAAGCAGGCACTGTATTTGTCAGCGACAAGCTACGCAAAGAGCTACAAGCTTACGTCAAATCAATACCGCCAAAAGCACTCACAGACAAACTGTTCTATTCACAGAAGCGTCCACAAGATGGCTGGAACAGCAACACGCTTTGCCAATTCTTCCATCACTTGTTTAAGAGCGTAGGTATTGAGGGTGCTTCCAGTCACAGCCCAAGACGTACGCTAATAACCAATTTGGCAGATAAAGGCGTAAGCGTTAGGGTGTTGCAAAGCATCGCGAGGCACGCGAATATCAGTACAACCCAAGCCTACATTGACGTCAATGACGCTATGAAACGCAAGGCAATTGAGTTAGTTTAAATATTATTTAAATGAATTTAAGAAATTAAGCATTTCGCTTCTTACTTTTTTTGTTACTTCAATATCTGAGCAGAAGTCAGCTTTAGGTGCACCAATGCAATTTCTTGTTAATGCATCGCGCCCACCAGATGCTGTACACCAATGTGGATTGTTGCTGTACCAGCAACTGTTAACTGGTTTTTCTGGAGGTGTTTCTGAGTCAAATGCATGAGTGGTTTCTGCTAGTCTTAAATGCTTGTGTGCCCAATTAACGATATTTGGGTTGCAAGAATTAATGTCAGTGGCAGTACCTGGCGGCTCTAGTTCTGCTGAAATCAAAAAAACTGGAGCATAAAATGGACCTAATTTTGGATTTAAATTCTGAGTGGCGTTTTTGCCGTGATTGCCTGGAGTGCGTTGCCAGCTCCAACAAGCAGGATATATTGAAATTCCAGCACGAAATAATTCTTTATAATTTTCTGTAATTGATTTTTCGTCTGTAAATGCTCGTAAAACGCTCCAGCCGCCTTGACTCCCGCCTATTAGAAATATACGATTTGTATCAACTTGCGGTTGCTCCCGTAGCCATCGAGCTGCCGCAAATGCGTCCCTAGCACGAGTATTGGCTCCCAGTGTCGAAAACGCATTACCATGTTCGCTGACACTTGCTTCAATTCTTCGCCAGTTTGCTATAAAACCTCGACTCCAAAAGCTATCAAGAACTAGAACATTAAAACCTTGAGCAAGGAACCATCGCGCATGCCCGTAGTCTGTTGCGCCTGGTCCACCAACACCGCCATGCTGTATAACAAGTGTTGGGTTTTTCCCATTTTGATTATTAGGATTCCAGCTTGCAAGAAGCTTTCCAGATTTTTTTTCACTCCAATCTGGAATTAAAGGTGTATGAATCGCTAACCCAAACCTTATTACTTGTTCATTGAGTGCTTTATTGCCAAATTTCAAATTTTTAATTTCTTGAGCGTTTGGTGGTTCAGTGCGAATTATCGGAGGAGGTTCGTCATAATCACTGCCCCAAAATGCATTGGCAATATGTGAAGCGCATAAAAGATATGTAATAAAAAAACATATTGATGTGATTCGAAAATATTTCATGGCAATACGAAGATAAGGCTGCGTTATAAGTTTTTTGTTATGACTCAAAGGCAAGACAGTTTGGTGTTGTAAATAGGTGATAGCGTTAGAGTGTTACAAAGCATCGCAAGGCACGCGAATATCTCAACTACACAGGCATACATTGACGTCAATGACGCAATGAAACGCAAAGCGATTGAGTTGGCTTAAAGAAATATCATGTAAAACTCTTAAGCATATATATCATAAATGAAGCACCAGCTATTGCTCCAATTAGTGCTCTTGTTGCTGGTGAGAAGTTTTTAAAATTTCCAACTAAATAAATGAAACCAAACGCAAGAATAATTCCAAAAAATACATCAAACATATATTCCCTTGTAAATATTAGAAGCCGCAAGTTTTTTTCTGGGCATTAACAACGGCAGATGAGTATTCGCTAAATTTTCTCGGGTCCGAGTATTTGATTCGCATTTTTTTCATCCATTCACTTGCCTCGTCCATATATTTCCCTAATGATAATTCATCCATTTTTTTATAATTATCTATAACACAAATATAGCTGGCAGTCTTTCTGGCATCTGAATTTATATCATCTCCAAATTGCGTTATTAATAAAATTAATACCGCACAAGATCCAATTAATATTCCTTTTTGATTTCCAGTTAATTTAGACCAGAAAGAAAATGTGAATTTTTTGGTTGTCTCAATCTTCGATTTTGAATCTATATCGTTGACTTCAATTATAGCTGCCTTTCTTGCTTCGTTGATTTTGTTAAAATCTTCTTTAATAGTTTTTGTTTTTTCTGACGCAAAACTCTGAGCTCGATCTGTAAAATTTTTTATCTTTGATTTAGTTTCATCAGATTTTAAGTCTTGGCTTGCTTTAATTGATGCATCTTTGATACTCTTTGCAAAATTAAATAATTTATCTTTTGCCTCATTTATTGAATCATTTTTTGAGCTTTCAGAGTTTACGCTTAGGGGCTTTCCGCAGTTAACACAATTTGCAGAGTTATTTTCTGAAACTGCTGTACCACACTGAGAGCAGAAATTTGACATTTAAAGTCCTTTATTAACTGATTGAAAAGTAAAAAAAGCAACATCAAAATTGAATTGAACTCGATCTAATTTAAATGAATTGGATTGCTTTTTCCGCTGTTGATGATCAAGATTGATGAAAAACCATTCCAAATCTCTCATTTTTCAATATTTGAAATCACATTTCCTGTAAAGTTGTGATCGAATTTTGTGGTTGTTAGATTGATAATTAAAGATAATCCAGTTGAAACCAATCTGTGATTAAACCATCTGCATAAAACATCAATTTTTCCTGATTGATTTAGTGATATGGGAACTAAAACAAAGGGGGAAATTACAAAAGTTCCGCTTACGGTTGAATTTCTATACATCGCGTCTATGACGTGAATTACAGGTACATTTGATACCTGTTCCCAGTCAGAGGGCTTTGCAGTTTTACAGGTGTAAGGCAACTTTACTGATTGTTTATTCCAAACTTGTGCTGAATAGTAGCTTTGCATAATATCCCTCAACAACAACAGTAAATGGAAAAATTCACTTTGTTGACTTCTTAGTCGCAGCCTTCTTAGCCGCACGTGTACCGTTGGGGCTACGTTTAGCACGTGTCAACAAGACACCTTTGAAGTCTGTTGTTTTGAAGCCATACAGCTTGATGTCAGCTTTCATCTTCGCAAGCACGTTTGCACGTTCTGCTTTCATAGCAGAGGTGCGTTCAGCTTCCAGCTTGGCGATTTGTGCGTTGATTTCGTCTACACGTGACATCATTGAGGGGCTCCTTAGGTGCTGAGATTGACAATTGGTAACTCCCTCCATATCATATAAGCAACCAACCTACATGTCAAAACGGCTGCTGTTATGCTCAAATTTAAGTCTCATCTAACCCTTCTCATTGTCTCTCTTTGTACTTTGGCAAGTACCTCCGTACTAGGACAAGATAAAATTTACCTTCGTTGTGAAGGTGCTGCTAAGGTTGGTCCATCTATTAATATAAACATCCCTAAAAATGAGCTTGATAAGTTCGTAAAAATCAAGCCCATGACGTTAGTTGTTACAATAGCTGACGGAATTATCACGGTTAATAATGATTACGAGTTTAAAAACATACCTTCTGTTTATTCTGATCCAAGCAATGACCATTTGTTTGAGTATGGTGGTTTAGAGGTAAAGGATACATATTATCGTGGTAGCTACACTCGTGAACGCTATAAAAATTTCAAAGATGATGAAAAATACCCCATTGAACGAAGCTTATATTCTTATACACGCAGGTTTATAGTGCTCGATAGGGTTGATGGAAGTTTTTCTTGGAGTCATACAATATACGGCTTTAGTAGTTGGCTTAACGATTTGCTGCCTACTAGAGTTCGTGATATGTATGTGAATCTTGAGGTTGAAGGCAAGTGTGTTAAAGACTCAAAGAAAATTTTATTTTGATTTACTATGACACATATTTTAGGTGACGTCACATGGAATAAAGCAATTTTTTATGGTTTTTACATCAGAGACAATGAAATTATCTTGTTGCTTGATGACGGAAGTTACAGGAAAATGAACTTAACTAATTGGGAAAATTCATATCCTCTAACCCTGAAAAATTTATTTTTATTAAAATCAGGTGATACTATCCAGTATGGAACTTGGAATGGTTATGAGTCAAAAATTTGGTTTTGTGATGTGAGGCGAATTTGACTTCTATAATTGCTACACGACGTGTATCCATATTCCTGCTTAAGCAATGATTTTCAACACTTTAAGCATGCCTTGTTGAGTGTCTGATTAACTGCGAAACTCACACAAAACTTACACGCACAAAATCAGTAGATGCAAGTTGTTGATTTTATTAGGGTTTTTGCCTGTGTATGTATTGAGTGGGAATGACAAAAAAGGCACCCTCGGGTGCCTTTGTTTTATTGTGCTTGTGCGGGCTGATATTCCCGAATCCTGTCCAGTGCATCTTGCATCGACTGACGCGCCACGGCCATGTCAAAGTCGGTTTGCAAGCCCATCCAGAATTCGGCGCTGTTGCCAAAAAACTTGGCTAAACGTAAGGCGGTGTCCACGGTGATGGCGCGTTTTTCGCGCACGATGTCGTTGATTCGCGGGGCGGGTATTTGCAGCGCCATTGAGAGGGCATGTGCCGTGAGTTGGTAGGGCGTCAAAAACTCTTCCCGCAGCACTTCGCCAGGATGAATGGGGCGCATGCCGTTGACTGGAACGAGGTAGGCTGGGGTGGCATCTTCAACTTTCATCTCAACTCCTTTCAGTGATAGTCCACTATCTCAACATCGAACGTATGGCCGTTTTCAAATCGGAAGCAAATGCGCCACTGGTCATTGATGCGGATGCTGAATTGACCACTGCGATTGCCTTTGAGCGCTTCGAGCCGGTTGTTCGGGGGTATTCTCAAATCTTCTAGTCGAACCGATCGGTGCAACATGACCAGTTTGCGTTCGGCCACTTTGCCGAAGTTGACGAACCGAGCAACTGTTTGACCTGCAAACAATGCATGGGTGTCTTTGCATCGAAACGACTGGATCATGTTGCGAAGCGTATAACGACATGCGTTAAACGTCAAGTGATTTTCGATCCATTCAACCGTTCGTGTACCAACTCGCACAACCTTGGTTTGGTACATTCATCGCCATGTACTTGCCCCAACAATTCAACCACCCCCAGCACGCTGCTGCCATCATGCGCGAGCACCCGTTTGCCAGCTTGGTGTCTACCGACGGTGATGGTTTTCCGTTTGTCACGCATTTGCCGCTCAAACTGATCGAAGAGGGTGGTCAGCCGTTAGCGTTGCTCGGGCATTGTGCCCGCGCCAACCCTCATGCTGGGTATTTACAGGCGCAGCCACAGGCGCTGGTGACGTTCATGGGGCCGCAGGCCTACATGTCGCCCGCCGTTTACCCCGATTTGCTGCGCGTGCCGACCTGGACTTATCTGGCGGTACATGCCAGGGTTGAGGCCCGCATGTTGGATGGCGACGATGCCAAAGACGCCATGCTCAAGCAGATGATTGCCGACCACGAGCCCGCTTACGCCGACCAGTGGCGAGCACTGCCCGAGAGTTACGCCCACGGCATGTTGAATGGCATTGTGGCGTTTGAGTTGAAGATTCTGGACCTAAAAACCAAGGTCAAGATCAACCAGCACCGCCCCGAGTCGCATGCGGCCATGCACGCCGCTTACGCCCAAGGCGGCGAACAAGAGCAAGCACTCGCCCAGTGGATGCAGCGTCTGGGCATGGTGGCGTGACCGTGGACACGCCAAGCCAAGACGCGCACTGGATGGGCTTGGCCCTGGAGCAAGCCCGCCAGGCCGCCGAAGCGGGTGAAGTGCCCGTGGGCGCAGTGGTCGTGAAAGACGGCCGGGTGATTGCCACGGGCTGCAACGCCCCGATTGCCAGTCACGACCCGACGGCCCATGCCGAAGTGGTGGCGTTGCGCGAAGCGGCCCGGGTCTTGGGCAATTACCGGCTCGACGGCTGCACCTTGTATGTGACGCTGGAGCCCTGCGCCATGTGCAGCGGCGCCATGCTGCACGCGCGGGTGGACCGCGTGGTGTTTGGTGCGCCGGACCCGCGCACCGGTGTGGCGGGATCTGTGCTCAACCTGTTTGGCCACACCCAGTTGAACCACCAGACCCAAGTGATGGGCGGTGTGCTGGCCGAAGAATGTGGCCAGTTGCTCAAGGATTTTTTCAGGCCCAAAAGAATGAACGCCCAACCCCTCAGAGAAGACGCGCTGCGCACCCCCGACGACGCGTTTGCAGCATTGCCCGATTACCCTTGGCAGCCACATTACGTGAACGACCTGCCCAGCATCGCGGGCCTGCGCATGCACTATTTGGACGAGGGCGATGCAAATGCGCCATTGACCTGGCTGTGCCTGCACGGCAACCCGGCTTGGAGTTATCTGTACCGCAAGATGATCCCGGTTTGGCTGGCGGCGGGGCACCGCGTGGTAGCGCCCGACCTGATCGGCTTTGGCAAGAGCGACAAGCCCAAAAAGGACAGTTTTCACCAGTTTGAAACCCATCGCCAGTCCTTGCTGGATTTGATCGAGCGGCTCGATCTGCAGCGCGTGGTGCTGGTAGTTCAGGACTGGGGCGGTATTTTGGGACTGACTTTGCCCATGGTCGCACCCGAGCGTTACAAAGGTCTGCTGGTCATGAACACCACCCTCGCCACTGGCGAGCAGCCGCTGAGTGCGGGATTTTTGGCTTGGCGCGATTGGTGCCAAAGCCAGCCGCTGTTCGATGTGGGCAAGCTGTTCGCTCGCGGCAACCGCAGCATGACGCCTGCCGAGACGGCCGCCTACAACGCACCGTTCCCGGACAAAGGATTTCGCGCCGCGCTTCGGGCCTTTCCCCCCATGGTGCCGGAGTTTGCCGATTCCCCGGGCGCCGCCATCTCGCGCCTAGCGCGTGACTTTTGGCGCAACGATTGGCAAGGCCAGAGTTTCATGGCCATTGGCCAGCAAGACCCGGTGTTGGGCGAGCCGGTGATGCGCCAATTACAAACTCAGATCAAGGGCTGCCACGAGCCGATGCTGTTGCCCGATGCGGGGCATTTTGTGCAGGAACAGGGCGGGGCGATTGCCGAGGCCGCTGTGCGACACTTCAAGCCCTGATCAAGAACACCCGCATGGCCCACATCTACATTTTTTCTCCTTCCAGCGCTGTGCGCGACAAAGCCGCTTTTCGTCGCGGCATCAAACGCCTCAAAGCCCAAGGCCACGAAGTGGAAGTGGACGAATCGGCTTTGGACACCCACATGCGCTTTGCAGGCGACGACGCCACGCGCATCGCTGCCATCACCCGCGCTGCCGCCAGCGGTGCAGATGTGGCCCTCATCTCGCGCGGCGGCTACGGCCTCACGCGCATCCTGCCCGCGCTGCCCTACAAACAGATCGCCAAAGCGATTGATGGCGGCATGCAGTTTGTGGGCTTGAGTGATTTCACCGCCTTCAACCAAGCGGTGTACGCCAAGACTGGCCGCATCAGCTGGCAAGGCCCTGCGCTGGGTGAAGACTTTGGCTCAGAAGAGGAGCCCGACGACATCATGCAAGCCTGTTTTGACGACCTGCTGTTGGAGCAAGGCGAAGGCACAGGCTGGCAACTGCCCAAAGCCGAGGCCGAGCGCCGCGTGCTGGTGAAAGACGCGCCCCTGTGGGGCGGCAACTTGTCGGTGTTGGTGTCCTTGCTGGGCACACCGTACTTTCCGCAAATTAAAGGCGGCGTGCTTTTTTTAGAAGACGTGGGCGAGCACCCTTACCGCGTTGAACGCATGCTCACGCAGCTTTTGCTTGCGGGTGTGTTGGCCCAGCAAAAGGCGGTGTTGATCGGGCAATTCAGCAAATACAAGCTGGTGCCCACGCACGACAAGGGCTTCAAGCTGGCCACCGTGGTCGAGCGGCTGCGCAGCCAGATCAAAGCGCCAGTGCTCACCGGTTTGCCCTTCGGCCATGTCGAAACCAAGGTGCTGCTGCCCGTGGGCGCCAAGGTGGACCTGGTCACCGAAGGGCGTGACGCCTTGATGGTTTGGGGCCACATCTGAGTGGCAGATGTACTCAGAGCCGTCGCTGCGCCACAAAGCCTGACAAATAGGCCGACAGCCACATCGGTGAGAGGTCTTTGTTGAGCACCTGGATGCTCACAGGCGCGCCCGACGTGCTGCTGGGCAAGAGCTCATTTTCTTGGGTCAGAACCAGGGTGTGGGCCACGGTGTGCCGAGAGCTCATGAACTTTTGCAAGATTTCCAAGACTTTTTCTTGCTGCTTCTTCAGACCACTCATCTGTATGACCAAGAGATCGTGCTTGTCGTTCAGAAGTTCCAGCAGGGCTTCGGTCAAGGATTCTTGAAACGCGGCTTGCAAAGGCAGATGCCACTGAGGGATGTCTTTTTTCAGTCGGGCGGTCATCTCGGGCGACTCGATCACCATCATCACCTTGGCTCGGCGATCGGTGCTCTGGCGTGGTACATCCAAAAAATTGTTGGCACTTTGGTAGTTCAGGATGGAAGCGAGCGAGATGCGGCGGTGTCCGCCAAAGGTCTTCCAAGCTTGTAAGACATTGTTGTCGACCAACTTTTGGATCGTTGCCATGGACAAACCCAAACGCTTGGCGGCTTGGGAACTGGTCAAAAATTCAGCGCTGGTGGTGGCGTTGTCGATTTCGCGGTTCAGGGTTTCGGACATCTGATTGATTTTTATATTGATTTTTTTATTTTCGATAAAACCAAATCCCTAGAACACCCCCAATTGGGGATGTTTCAGACGATTTTGATGAAAATCCATAAAAATCCTCGAAATTAAAAGTATTTCTCGATTTTTCGGCGTCTCTGGGGCCGCGAAAGTGACGCATCTTGGCGACACGCACCGTTAACATGCCCCGAACATGTTCAAAGCTTCTTCCGCCACCCTGCAACCCTGGCAAGTCATCGTCGGCGGTATTTGTGGCTTGGTCCTGAGCATCGGACTGGCCCGTTTTGCCTTCACCCCCTTGTTGCCCCAGCTTCAATTGCAAACCGGCCTGAGCGATGCCGCAGCCGGGGGCTTGGCAGCCATCCATTACGCGGGTTACATCTCCGGCGCTTTGGCCGCAGCCTGGATCGACGATGTCCGCTGGCGGCACCGCCTCTACGGTATGGGGCTTTGGCTGTCGCTGCTCACTGTGGCGGGGATGGCGCTGTCCACTTGGATGCCTGCTTGGGCACTGTGGCGCTATCTGGGCGGCTTGTGTGGGGCCACCGGCATGCTGTTGGGCGCCGGTTTGGTCTTGGGTTGGCTGATGCGGCAAGGTCGACGGCCCGAGCTGGGCGTGCATTTCATTGGTCTGGGCTTGGGCATTGTGGTGTCGGCGCTTGGGGCATGGGGCGTGTCGCAAATCTGGACGCTGTGGTCGCAGCAGTGGCTGGCCATGGCGGCGATCGGGCTGGTGTTTTTTGTGCCGGCTTGGTTGTGGCGGCCACCCGTCCCGCCTGCAACGTCTGCAGCAACGGCAGCACAGGCGGTTCACAAAGTCTCTCGCCGCTGGATGCTGACCATGGCGGGCAGCTACTTTGCGGCGGGTTGGGGTTTTGTGATCAGCGCCACCTTCACCGTGGCCATTGTCGAGCGCGAACCGGCTTTGGCCGGGCAGGGCGCACTGGCCTGGGCTTTGGTGGGTTTGGCAGCCATGCCCACCGTTTTTCTGTGGGACAAGGTGGCCCGGCGTGTGGGCGACACACGGGCTTTGTTGTTGGCCTTTGGCTTGCAAACCGTGTCCGTCATCTTGCCCGCGCTGTCGGGCTCTTTGGCCGCTGCTTTGTGCGGTGCCTTGGGCTATGGCGGCACTTTCATTGGCATTGTGAGCTTGACGCTGGCCCTGGTGGGGCGGCGAGCACCGTACAACCCCGGCAAAGCCATGGCCCGATTGACCTTGAGTTATGGCGCAGCGCAGGTGATCGCGCCCGTGGTGGCCGGGGCCATGGCGCAGGCCACCGGCACCTTTAAGGGAGCGCTGTGGTTGACCGCCGGGGTGATGCTGCTGGGCATGGCTTTGTTGGCCACTTTGCCTGAAGAGGCCCCAACGGACGCGCAGGCATGACAACCTTGAACACTGTGCAACGCACATTTGCAGAACACCACATGCACACCATCCTGGCTCGCCTGGCCGGGCCAGGTGCGGTGCCGCGTGCCGACCAGGTAGATGCCGTGCACGCTGTGCTCCAACTGGCGTCGCGCGTGCTGGTGGTGCAGGCCACGGGCTGGGGCAAGTCGGCGTTGTATTGGGCGGCCACGCACGCCATCCGCAGCAAGGGCGCGGGGCCCACGTTGGTCGTGTCGCCGCTGCTGGCACTCATGCGCGATCAGGTCAGTGCGGCCGAGAGGGCGGGGCTGAAGGCGGCCACCGTGAACTCCACCAACATCGACGACTGGGACGAGGTGTTTCAGCGGCTGGACGACGACGCGATTGACGTGCTGCTGGTTTCGCCCGAGCGGCTGGGCAACCCGCGCTTTGCGGCGCGGCTGGGCGCTTTGCTGGCGCGGGTGGGACTGATCGTGATCGACGAGGCGCATTGCATCAGCGACTGGGGTTTTGACTTTCGGCCCGACTACCAGCGGCTGGCGCGGGCGCTCTTGTCCACGCCCACCGCCAGCGTGCTGGCCACCACGGCCACGGCCAACGAGCGGGTGACTTTGGACATTGGCAAGCAACTCGGCGCTGGCACAGTCACTTTTCGCGGCACGCTGGCCCGCACTTCGCTCACGCTGTCGGTGGTACCCGGTTTGTCGCCTTTGCAGCGCTACGCCTGGATTGCCGACGCCTTGGAGCAGTTGCCCGGTTCGGGCATTGTGTATGTGCTGACGGTGGCCGAGGCCGATCGGCTGACGGCTTTTTTGCGCAGTTGCGGTCATGCGGTGGATGCCTACAGCGGGCAGATCGACGCCGACACCCGCCTGAAGGTGGAGGACCGTTTGCGCCACAACCAGGTCAAGGCGGTGGTGGCCACCTCGGCGCTGGGTATGGGTTACGACAAACCGGATTTGGGCTTTTGTGTGCATGTGGGTTCGCCCTCGACCCCGGTGGCCTATTACCAGCAGGTGGGGCGGGCGGGCAGGGCGGTGGCGCATGCCGAAGGGGTGTTGTTGCCGTCGGATGCCGATGAGCGCATTTGGGATTACTTTGCCACTGCGTCGATTCCAGACCCGCAGACCGCTGACAAGGTCTTGCAAAGCCTGGGCAGTGACGAATGCAGCCTGATCGAGATCGAAGCCGACACGGGCGTGCGCCGGGGGCGGCTGGAGGCGCTGCTGAAAATTCTGGCGGTGGAAGGCGTGGTCGAAAAGTCGGGAACGTATTGGCGTTTCACGGGCGTGCCCTATGTGCACGACACCGCCAAATGGACGGCGTTGGCTCAAGTGCGCCAGCAAGAGGCCAGCATCATGCGCCAGTACGCCCATGGCCAAGGTTGCCTAATGGCCTATTTGCAAACCGCGCTGGACGACCCTTCGCCAGCGCCCTGCGGGCGCTGCTCGGTGTGCACCGGGCATGTGCCGTTTCCGGGCCTTGCGCCTTCACCCGAAAAAATGATCGCCGCCCGAGACTTTTTGCGCGGCATGGACGTGGACATCGAGCCACGCAAACGTTGGCCCAGTGGGGTGGGGCGCAAGGGGACGATCCGAGGTTTTGATGTGGGTCGCGCTGTCGCTTTTGCCGACGACCCGGCTTGGGTGGCCGAGCTGCAGGCTTTGCGCACCGCTGCGCCCGGGGATGTGCCTGCTGAAATCTTGGCGGGGGCCGTGGCCTTGCTCGGGCGCTGGGCCAAGACCTGGCCTGGCCGCCCGGTGTGTGTGGTGCCCATGCCTGCACCCGACATGGCTTCTAACCGGCGCTTGGCCGAGTTCATCGCCCAAAAGGGCCGTCTGCCTTTGCACGACGTGTTCAGCTGGTCGGGCGGGCCTACGCCGGACGACGCGGCTTCCACCCCCGTGGTGATGCATCTGGAGTCTGCCATTGGCTTGGCACCCGATGCCGCCATGCCCGCTGGGCCGGTGCTGCTGGTGGTCACCGATGTGCGCACACGCTGGACGGCGACGGTGGCGGCAGCGCTCTTGCGCGAGCAGGGGGCCAGCCAGGTGCTTTTGCTGGCTTTGCACCTGCGACCTTGAGGTCGGCCTTGAGGCATGATTGGCGCTTGATGTGAAGAAAATGATGAACGACAACCCCCCAGACCTGCAAGAGATGCAAGACCAGCCCCTGGTGCAAGAGCCACGCCGTTGGCAAAACGAGAAGTGGACTGCCCAGGTCATCAAAAACGACGATGACGACGGTTGGGCCGTGGCCATGTACAAAGATGGCGAGAGCGAACCAGCGCTCGTGGGGCCTTGGACCATGGGCCGCGACAAAAAGAACCCCAAGCCGCTTGACGGCTCGGCCTTCATCACCTTGGTGAAAACCGCCAGCGAATTTGTGCGCCGCAGCGAGCAGCAGTTGCATGCGCAGCTGAACCAAAGCGTCACCGTCAATGGCCAAGACAGTCGCATCACGGTGTTGTTGCGCATCGTGCCCGACGAGGACAACCCCTACGCCATGCTGAGTGCGCAGGACGAAAGCGGCGATGCTTTGGCCGAGGTCAAGGTCGCCGCCAGCTTCAAACTCAACCGTCAGACCGCCCAAGCCTGGGTGGATGCTGAATTTGCCAAACCATGACCACCGCCAAAGCTTTTTTACCTTCCACTGGACCGCTGGCTGGTCTCAAAGTTCTTGAACTGGGTCAGCTGATTGCCGGTCCCTTTGCCGCCAAAACCTTGGCCGACTTCGGGGCCGATGTGGTCAAGATCGAGCCGCCCGGTGCGGGTGACCCCTTGCGCCAATGGCGTTTGATCAAGGACGGCACATCGGTCTGGTGGCAGGTGCAGTCGCGCAACAAACAGTCTTTGGCGCTGGACTTGAAGCAGTCCGCTGCCCAAGACATCGTGCGCCAACTGGCCGCCGAGAGCGACGTGCTGATTGAGAATTTTCGACCGGGTGCGATGGAAAAATGGGGTTTGGGGCCTGACGATTTGCTGGCCCTCAACCCGCGCTTGATCATGCTGCGAGTGAGCGGCTACGGCCAGACTGGCCCTTACCGCGACCGTCCGGGTTTTGGCGTGGTGGGTGAGGCCATGGGCGGCATTCGCCACCTGACTGCAGAGCCGGGACGCGTGCCAGTGCGTGTGGGCATCAGCTTGGGCGACACGCTGGCGGCTTTGCACGGCGTGATTGGCATTTTGCTGGCGCTGCACGAGCGCAAGACCTCAGGCAGGGGGCAGGTGATCGACGTGGCTTTGTACGAAGCCATGTTCAATTGCATGGAAAGCCTACTGCCCGAGTACAGCGCTTTTGGCGCAGTGCGCGGACCCGCTGGCAGCGCCTTGCCGGGCATTGCGCCGAGCAACGCTTACCTGTGCAAGGACGGCGGTTATGCCCTGATTGCGGGCAATGGTGACAGCATTTTCAAACGCCTGATGGCCGAGATTGGCCGCGACGATTTGGCGCAAGACCCTGGCCTGAAGGACAACACCGGCCGCGTGGCACGGGTTGCTGAAATCGATGGGGTGATTGGACACTGGGCCGCGCAACACACGGTGGACGAGGTATTGGCCGCGCTGGACCGCGCCAGCGTGCCGGCTGGGCGCATCTACACCGTGGCCGACATCGCGCAAGACGCCCACTACCAAGCGCGGGACATGCTGCAAACGGTGCACATGGACGACGGGAGTGATTTGCTGGTGCCGGGCATCGTGCCCAAGCTGTCACGCACCCCGGGTGGTCACCGCCGCAATGCGCCGGCTGTCGGTCAGGACAGCGATGCGGTGCTGGCAGGCATGGGCTTGAGTGCGGCGCAAATCAAGGCGCTGCGAGAGCAAGGCATTGTGGCCTGAGGCGTCTTCTTCAAAGCCCCAAGCTTTGCAGTTGCACCAGGCCTTTGGGGGTTTGCAGCGTGGCCACCAAATTGGCTTCGCCCGCCTCAATGGCGATGCCTTCCAGCCCAATGGATTGGTAAGCGGCTTGCAACTTGGCCGCACTCGGGTGGCTCACGCTCAGGCTTTGCAGCGTCACGCCTGAGCGCGGCAGGCTGTTGCGAGGGTGCAGGCGCAGCGGGTCGGTGGCGTCGGGTTTGCCCCATTGGATCAAGGTGGGCAAGGTGCCGTCGAACAGGCGTTCACCGTCTTCGCGCACGGTGATTTGCCAGTTCAGGGTGCCTTTGCCCGACTTGCGGCTGGCGTGCACGACTTGTCCGCGCTCAATGCCTTGGGTGCGCAGCACATGGCGGGCGGCTTTCACGTCGTCGGTGCTGCTGACAAAGTGGATGAGCCGAGGGCCTTGTGCGATGGCTTTTTGCAAAGCGGCGTTGTCCATGTCGAACCAGCGCGGCACTTGGGAGCGCTTGGGGATCACGGCCGCGGGGTTGATGGCGATGATTTCAAGATAAGCCAATGGGAATTTGGGCGAGGCGATTTTGAACAGGCGGTTGTGGGTGCCGTATTTTTCGTGTTCGCCGCCAGGGCCTGGCGTGATGCCCAGCGTCTCTTCGCACCACTGAACGCCTTCGTCCAAGGAGGAGGCCATCACCACCAGGTGGTCAATTTGTGTTTTCATTTTTTTAGAGGCTGATTGTTGGCGCTGAGCATAACGGATGCCCATCCCTTTGTACCAGTGCGGGCCTGCGACAATCACGGCTACTCTCAATGGAGCCCTTATGTTGATCGATGCAGACGAAAGCCAATTGGTGTTGGTGGATTTTCAGGCCAGTCTCAAGCCCGTGATGTTGGACGCCGACGCGGTGTGGGCCAATGCCGCCCGCTTGGCCACTTTGGCCCAAGCCCTCCATGTGCCCACTTGGGGCACGGAACAAAACCCGTCTCGCCTGGGCGAGATGCCCCCTGAAATTCGCAGCCACTGCCGTCAGGTGTTGGCCAAGATGCAGTTCAGCGCCGTGGAAGAAGGTCTGGGCGAATGGCTGCAACCCGAGCCGCCTCAAGCGCCAAAGGGCAACGCACGCAGTTTGCCTCGCCACCTGCAAAAAACCCAGCCCGGTGCCGAGGAGCGCAAAACCATTGTGCTGGCCGGCTGCGAGGCGCACATTTGCCTGATGCAAACCGCCTTGGATTTGCTTGAAGACGAGTTTGAGGTGTGGGTGGTGACCGATGCCTGCAGCTCGCGCACCGAACGCAACCGCGATGCCGCCTACGACCGCTTGGCCGGGGCAGGGGCCGAGTTGGTCACCGCCGAAATGGTGGCGTTTGAGTGGGTTCGCACCGCCGAGCATCCCGACTTCAAGTTGCTTCAATCGCTTTTCAAATGACGTGATGCGTGGGTACACGCCCACACAAGTCAGCTTCTTGCAAGTCCCCTCACCATAATTATGAATTCAGAAGTGCAGGGTGATGCCACGCCATCGCCCGCTTCTCAGGCTTCAACTTGGTAGGCATTCAGGAGACTCTCATGGGCAGCTTTGCTGACTTTCACGCACGTTCGATCAACGACCGCGACGCTTTCTGGGCCGAGCAGGCCAAGCTGGTGGACTGGAAAGTCC
Organism: Limnohabitans sp. 15K; assembly: GCF_002778285.1. Classification (GTDB taxonomy): domain Bacteria; phylum Pseudomonadota; class Gammaproteobacteria; order Burkholderiales; family Burkholderiaceae_C; genus Limnohabitans_A. The sequence continues at coordinate 112,981 of NZ_NESM01000001.1, read as the reverse complement.
AGCCCCAGCAAATCTGCGATTACAGCAATCCACCTTTTGCCAAGTGGTTTGTGGGGGGGGAAACCAACCTGTGCCACAACGCGGTGGACCGCCATTTGGCCGAGCGCGCCGATCAGCCTGCCTTGATCTTTGTGTCGACCGAAACCGACACCGAAATAACCTACACCTACCGTGAGCTGCACGCCGAAGTGCAGCGCATGGCCGCCATCCTCCAGGATTTGGGCGTCGTCAAAGGCGATCGTGTGCTGATTTACATGCCCATGATCGCCGAAGCCGCATTCGCCATGCTCGCTTGTGTGCGCTTGGGGGCCATCCATTCGGTGGTGTTTGGCGGTTTTGCCTCGCACTCGCTGGCCACCCGCATTGAAGACGCCTCGCCAAAAGTCATCATCAGTGCCGACGCCGGTTCTCGCGGTGGCAAGGTGGTGGCCTACAAGCCACTGCTCGACGAAGCCATTCAGTTGTCTGCCCACAAACCAGCCAAGGTGGTCATGGTGGACCGCCATCTCGCCGCTTTCACGCCCGTGGCTGGACGTGATCTGGATTACGCCACCGAGCGTACCAAGCAGATGGATACCGTGGTGCCTTGCGAGTGGGTGGAGTCCACGCACCCCAGTTACACGCTTTACACATCAGGAACCACCGGCAAACCGAAAGGCGTGCAACGCGATACTGGGGGTTACACCGTGGCCCTCGCCGCCAGCATCCCCAACGTGTTTGAAGGCAAACCCGGCGGCACCTTCTTTTGCACCAGCGACATCGGCTGGGTGGTGGGCCACAGCTACATCATCTACGGCCCGCTGATCGGCGGCATGGCCACCATCTTGTACGAAGGCCTGCCGATTCGCCCAGACGGCGGCATTTGGTGGAGCTTGGTCGAGAAGTACAAGGTGCAGGTCATGTTCAGCGCGCCCACGGCGATTCGTGTGCTCAAAAAGCAAGACCCTGCGCTGCTGTCCAAGTACGACTTGTCGAGCCTGCAGGCACTCTTCCTGGCGGGCGAGCCGCTGGACGAGCCGACCGCCAAATGGATTTCGGAAGGCCTGAGCGGCAAGGCCATCATCGACAACTACTGGCAGACCGAAACCGGCTGGCCGATCCTGAGCATTTGCAATGGCGTGGAAAAAGCGCCCAGCAAGTTCGGCTCGCCCGGCAAAGCGATTTACGGCTACAACGTCAAGTTGGTCGACGACCAGACTGGCGAAGAGTTGACCGGCGCCAACCAAAAGGGCGTGTTGACCATCGAGGGCCCCTTGCCCCCCGGCAACCTGCAAACCATTTGGGGCGACGATGAGCGTTTCGTCAAAACCTATTGGAAAACCGTCCCCAACAAACTGGTCTACAGCACCTTCGACTGGGCGGTGCGCGACGAGGACGGCTACTTCTTCATTTTGGGCCGCACCGACGACGTGATCAACGTCGCAGGGCACCGCCTGGGCACCCGCGAGATCGAGGAAAGCATTTCCAGCCACCCCAACATCGCCGAAGTGGCGGTGGTCGGTGTGGCCGATCAGCTCAAAGGTCAGGTGGCCATGGCGTTTGCCATCGCCAAGGACACTTCTGGCCTGACCGATGCGGCGGCGCGTCTCAAGCTCGAAGGCGAAGTCATGAAGGTGGTGGATGCTCAACTGGGCGCGGTGGCGAGGCCATCTCGCGTGTTTTTCGTCTCGGCCTTGCCCAAGACGCGCAGCGGCAAACTGTTGCGCCGGGCCATTCAGGCGGTTGCCGAAGGGCGTGACCCGGGCGACCTGACCACCATGGACGACCCCGCCGCCTTACAGCAGATCGTGGACCAGATCAAAGGCTGATACCCAAGCCATGGCACAATGTGCTTTGTACTCCGGCCCTTCCCCTGCCACAGTCGCATCCGCCAACCGGTCCAGCCGTGTCGCGGAAGGTAACAATCCACCAACTAATGTTTCCCCGAGGGAAACGGAGGTCAGCGAAAAATGAGCGAGACTAATTCCGTCTACTCTGCCTATTCAGGCAATACCCATCTCTTCGGGGGCAATACCCCCTACGTCGAAGAGATGTACGAAAACTACCTGGCCAACCCAGGCAGCGTGCCCGATTCTTGGCGCGACTATTTCGATGCACTCCAGCACGTTCCCGCCGTTGATGGCTCCAACGCCAAAGATGTGCCACACCAGCCCGTGATCAACGCTTTTGCCGAACGCGCCAAAGCCGGCGGCACCAAAGTCGTTTTGGCCAGTGCCGACGTCGAAATGGGCCGCAAGCGCACCGCCGTTCAGCAGCTGATCGCCGCCTACCGCAACGTGGGCCAACGCTGGGCAGATCTGGACCCCCTCAAGCGCACCGAGCGCCCCAACATTCCTGACCTCGATCCCGCTTTCTTCGGTTTCACCGACGCCGACCAAGAAACCGTGTTCGACACCAGCAACACCTTCTTCGGTAAAAACCGCATGTCCTTGCGCGAGTTGCTCAATGCACTGCGCGAGACCTATTGCGGCACCCTGGGTGCCGAGTACATGTACACCACCGAGCAGGCTGAAAAGCGCTGGTGGCAGCAAAAGCTCGAAAGCATCCGCAGCAAGCCCAATTTCACATCGGACAAGAAAAAGCAGATCCTCGACCGCCTGACCGCAGCCGAAGGTCTGGAGCGCTATTTGCACACCAAATACGTGGGCCAAAAGCGCTTCTCGCTGGAAGGTGGTGAAAGTTTCATCGCCGCCATGGACGAGCTGATCCAGCAAGCGGGCGTGCAAGGCGTGCAGGAAGTCGTGATTGGCATGGCTCACCGTGGCCGCTTGAACGTTTTGGTCAACACCATGGGCAAGTTGCCCGCCGACCTGTTTGCCGAGTTCGACCACACCGCCCCTGAAGAATTGCCTGCCGGCGACGTGAAGTACCACCAAGGCTTCAGCTCAGACGTCACCACTGCCGGTGGCCCCGTTCACCTGTCGCTGGCGTTTAACCCTTCGCACCTGGAAATCGTCAACCCCGTGGTTGAAGGTTCGGTGCGTGCCCGCATGGACCGCCGTGGCGATCCCTTGGGCAAGCAAGTGTTGCCCGTGCTGGTGCACGGTGACTCCGCTTTCGGCGGCCAGGGTGTGAACCAGGAAACCCTGGCGCTGGCGCAGACCCGTGGTTATTCCACAGGCGGCACGGTCCACATCATCATCAACAACCAGATCGGTTTCACCACCTCTGACCCGCGCGACATGCGCTCGAGCGTGTTTTGCACCGACATCGTCAAGATGGTCGAGGCCCCTGTGTTGCACGTCAACGGTGACGACCCAGAGGCGGTGGTTTTGGCCACCCAGCTGGCGCTGGAATACCGCATGACGTTCCAAAAGGACGTGGTCCTGGACGTGGTGTGTTTCCGCAAACTCGGCCACAACGAGCAAGACACCCCTGCGCTGACCCAGCCGCTGATGTACAAAAAGATTGCGTCCCATCCGGGCACACGCAAGCTGTTTGCCGACAAGCTGACCACACAAGGCTTGGGCGAGACCATTGGCGACGACATGGTCAAAGCCTACCGCGCCGCCTTGGACGCAGGCAAAAACACGACCGAACCCGTCTTGACCAACTTCAAAACCCAGTTCACCGTGGACTGGGCGCCCTTCATGGGCAAGAAGTGGACCGATGCGGGCGACACCTCGATCCCTTTGGCCGAATGGAAGCGTTTGGCCGAGAAGATCACCACCATTCCGGAGTCGGTCACGCCGCACCAGTTGGTCAAAAAGGTGTACGACGATCGCGCCGCCATGGGTCGTGGTGACACGCCAGTGGACTGGGGCATGGGCGAGCACATGGCTTTTGCCTCTTTGGTGGCCAGTGGTTACCCCGTGCGCTTGTCGGGTGAAGACAGCGGCCGTGGCACCTTCACACACCGCCACGCTGTGATTCACGATCAAAAGCGAGAGAAGTGGGACACGGGCACCTATGTGGCTTTGCAAAACGTCTCAGACAAGCAAGCCCCGTTTGTGGTCATCGACTCCATCCTGTCCGAAGAAGCTGTTCTTGGCTTCGAGTACGGTTATGCCTCGAACGACCCCAACACTTTGGTGGTCTGGGAAGCCCAGTTTGGCGATTTTGCCAACGGCGCTCAGGTGGTGATTGACCAGTTCATCGCCTCGGGCGAAGTCAAGTGGGGCCGTGTGAACGGCCTGACTTTGATGCTGCCTCACGGCTACGAAGGTCAAGGCCCAGAGCACAGCTCGGCCCGCGTGGAGCGTTTCATGCAGTTGGCTGCAGACACCAACATGCAACTGGTGCAGCCGACCACGGCCAGCCAGATCTTCCATGTGCTGCGTCGCCAAATGGTGCGTGACCTGCGCAAGCCTCTGGTCATCTTCACGCCCAAGTCGCTCTTGCGCAACAAAGACGCCACATCGCCTGTGTCTGAGTTCACCAAGGGTAGCTTCCAGACCGTGATTCCCGAGAACAAGGCGCTCAAGGCCGACAAGGTCAAGCGCGTCATCGCTTGCTCGGGCAAGGTCTATTACGACTTGGTCAAACAACGCGAAGCCAAGGGCGCAGACGATACTGCGATCATCCGTGTCGAGCAGCTCTACCCCTTCCCGCACAAAGCGTTTGCGGCCGAGCTGAAAAAGTACCCGAACGCCACCGACATCGTGTGGTGCCAGGACGAGCCACAGAACCAGGGCGCCTGGTTCTTCATTCAGCACAACATCCACGAGAACATGCTTGAAGGTCAAAAGCTCGGTTATGCGGGTCGCGCAGCGTCCGCATCGCCAGCTGTGGGTTACTCACACCTGCACCAAGACCAGCAAAAAGCACTGATCGAAGCGGCCTTTGCGAAGCTCAAGGGCTTCGTGCTGTCCAAGTGAACCCCAAGTCAAACGACCAACGCATAACGGAAACATCATGGCCATCGTAGAAGTCAAAGTCCCCCAACTGTCCGAGTCCGTGGCTGAAGCCACCATGCTGCAGTGGAAAAAGAAAGTCGGCGAATCGGTTGCAGCCGACGAAATCCTGATCGACATCGAGACCGACAAAGTCGTGCTCGAAGTGCCAGCACCTGCTGCCGGCGTGATCTGTGAAATCTTGGTTGCCGACGGCGGCACCGTGGCAGCCGAGCAATTGATTGCCCGCATCGACACCGACGGCAAAGTCGGTGCTGCTGCAGCCCCAGCCGCTGCCGCCGCAGCGCCCGTTGCCGCAGTACCCGTGGCTGCAGCCGCCGCCACAGGTGGCAGCATGGCCGGTGTGGCCATGCCTGCTGCTGCCAAGTTGATGGCCGACAACAGCCTGGCCGCTGGTTCTTTGGCCGGTTCTGGCAAAGACGGCCGCGTGACCAAGGGCGACGTTTTGTCGGCCGTGGCTGGCGGTGTCAAGTCGACTGCGGCTGTGATCCCCACAGGTGTGCCGACCAAAACTCTGGCCCAAGTGGCTGCACCTGCTGTGAACCTGGGCGACCGCCCTGAGCAGCGCGTGCCCATGACCCGTCTGCGTGCCCGCGTGGCCGAGCGTCTGCTGCAATCGCAGTCGACCAACGCCATCTTGACGACGTTCAACGAAATCAACATGGCCCCGGTCATGGACATGCGCAAGCGCATGCAAGACCGTTTCGAGAAGGAACACGGCTGCAAGTTGGGTTTCATGAGCTTTTTCGTCAAGGCCGCTGTGCATGCCCTGAAGAAGTTCCCCGTTTTGAACGCTTCCGTTGACGGCAACGACATCGTTTACCATGGCTACTTCGACATTGGTATCGCTGTCGGTTCGCCACGCGGTTTGGTGGTGCCTATTTTGCGCAATGCTGACCAAATGAGCTTTGCCGAGATCGAGAAGAAGATCGCTGAATTTGGCCAAAAAGCCAAAGACGGCAAGCTGGGCATCGAAGAGATGACCGGCGGCACCTTCTCCATCTCCAACGGCGGTACCTTCGGCTCGATGATGTCCACCCCCATCATCAACCCACCCCAGTCGGCGATTTTGGGCGTGCACGCGACCAAAGACCGTGCCATGGTGGAAAACGGCCAAGTCGTGGTTCGCCCTATGAACTACTTCGCCATGTCGTACGACCACCGCATCATCGACGGCCGCGAAGCTGTCTTGGGCTTGGTGGCGATGAAAGAGGCGCTGGAAGACCCAGCCCGCTTGCTGTTCGACATCTAAATCCCCTTGTTTTGAATGCCCCCTGCCCAGGGGGCGTTTTTCATCCAGAAGACCTATCCCATGAGCAAACAATTCGACGTCGTTGTCATCGGCGGTGGCCCCGGTGGCTACATTGCAGCCATCCGCGCGGCCCAACTCGGTTTCCAAGTCGCCTGTATCGACGAATGGAAAAACGCAGCTGGTGGCCCAGCCCCTGGCGGCACCTGCACCAACGTGGGTTGCATCCCATCCAAGGCTTTGCTGCAATCGAGCGAGCACTTTGAGCACGCCAACCACCACTTCGCCGAGCATGGCATCAGTGCCAAAGACGTGAAGATGGACGTGGCCAAGATGTTGGCGCGCAAAGACACTGTGGTGAAACAAAACAACGACGGCATCTTGTATTTGCTGAAAAAGAACAAGGTCACGTTTTTCCACGGTCGCGGCAGCTTTGCAAGCAAGGCCGAAGGCGGCTACGAGATCAAGGTGGCAGGCAAGACCGAAGAGTCGATCACCGGCAAAAACATCATCATCGCCACCGGCTCCAACGCCCGTGCTTTGCCCGGCACACCGTTTGACGAAGTCAACGTGTTGTCGAACGATGGGGCATTGCGCGTAGGCGCCGTGCCCAAGAAGCTGGTCTTGATCGGCTCGGGCGTGATTGGCTTGGAGATGGGCTCGGTTTGGCGTCGTTTGGGCGCTGAGGTGACCATCCTCGAAGGTCTGCCGACATTCTTGGGCGCTGTGGACGAACAAATCGCCAAGGAAGCCAAGAAGGCATTCGACAAGCAAGGCTTGAAGATTGAGCTGGGCGTGAAAGTCGGCGAGATCGTCAACGGCAAGAAGGGCGTGACCGTCAATTACACCAACGCCAAAGGCGAAGCGGTGGTTTTGGATGCCGATAAGCTGATCATTTCGATCGGCCGCGTGCCCAACACCATTGGCTTGAACACTGAAGCCGTGGGTCTGCAGTTGGACGAGCGCGGTGCGGTGGTGGTGGATGCGGATTGCAAAACCAACCTGCCGGGTGTGTGGGCGGTGGGTGACGTGGTGCGTGGCCCGATGCTCGCGCACAAAGCCGAAGAAGAGGGCGTTGCCGTGGCCGAGCGCATTGCGGGCCAACACGGTCATGTCAACTTCAACACCATCCCTTGGGTCATTTACACCAGCCCCGAGATCGCTTGGGTCGGCCGCACCGAGCAGCAGCTCAAGGCCGACGGCGTGGCTTACAAAGCAGGTTCGTTCCCATTTTTGGCCAATGGCCGTGCCCGTGCCTTGGGCGACACGACCGGCATGGTGAAAATGCTGGCCGATGCGACCACCGACGAAATCTTGGGCGTGCACATCGTGGGCCCACAAGCTTCCGAGCTGATCGCCGAAGCTGTGGTGGCCATGGAATTCCGCGCCAGCGCAGAGGACATTGCCCGCATTTGCCATGCCCACCCGTCTTTGAGCGAGTCCACCAAAGAGGCTGCTTTGGCGGTTGACAAGCGCAGCTTGAACTTCTAAGCCCATGCCTCCCCCCGGACAGCTGTTGGGGGTGAGTTGGGTTAAAGTTCTGCATCCCTGAAAACCCGGGCCTGGTCCCGGGTTTTGTCATTTGAATTGAAGAGCAAGCCCCCCATGTCCGTTCGTGAAGTTTACGAAGAAGAGCTCGAAAAACGCGCTTACCAAAGTGACCCGGCTCAACTGCGGGCCATTGAGGCGCTGGAGCGCTGCGCCAGTGAGTGGACCGCTTACCAATCCAAGCGTTCAGGCTTGCTCGGCAAATTTTTCAGCCGACCTGAAATCCCCAAGGGGGTTTACATGTTTGGTGGGGTGGGGCGCGGCAAAAGCTTTTTGATGGACTGCTTTTTTGCCGCTGTACCGGTCGAACGCAAAACCCGTTTGCACTTTCACGAGTTCATGCGCGAAGTCCACCGTGAGCTGGCGGTCATCCAGGGCACCGTGAACCCGCTGGACGAATTGGGCAAACGCATGGCCAAGCGTTACCAGTTGATTTGTTTTGACGAATTCCATGTGGCCGACATCACCGACGCGATGATCTTGCACCGCCTCTTGGTGGCATTGTTTGACAACGGCGTGGGCTTTGTCACCACCTCCAACTTTGAACCCGATGGCTTGTACCCCGATGGCCTGCACCGTGACCGCATCTTGCCGGCGATTGCTTTGCTGAACCAGCGCATGCAGGTGCTCAATGTGGACAACGGCACCGATTACCGCCGCCGCACCTTGGAGCGGGTCAAGCTTTACCACTCGCCTTTGGGCGAGCAGGCCGACGCCGAGATGAACGATGCCTTCAACCGCCTCGCCACCGGCCCAGACGAAGACCCGGTGCTGCGCATTGAGGCGCGTGACATCAGCGCCAAACGCCGTGCAGGGGATGTGGTTTGGTTTGACTTCCGGGCCATTTGCGGCGGTCCGCGCTCGCAAAACGATTACCTGGAAATTGCCACGCAGTACCACACGGTCTTGCTCAGCAACGTGCCCCACATGCCCGTGAGCATGGCTTCTGAGGCACGGCGCTTCACTTGGTTGATCGACGTGCTGTACGACCGCCGGGTCAAGCTGATCATGTCGGCGGCTGTTCCTCCTGAAGGCCTTTACACCGCTGGGCCCATGTCACACGAGTTCCCACGCACAGTCTCGCGCTTGCACGAGATGCAATCGAGCGAATTTTTGGCGCTGGAGCACCGCACGGTGGACACCCATCTGACATGAAACACTTTGCGCTCGCCACTTTGACGTTTTTGTTCACGCTGACCAGCACGCTGCTGAGCGCTCAGAGTTTGGTGGGTGAGCCCGAATTCATTCGCGAGCAAAGAGACGCCATTGCTCAAGACCGCCAGGTCGTCATGAGCGCTTATGAGCGGGCAGCCAAAGCCTGTTGGCAGCAATTTGCCGTCAACGCGTGCTTGAGCGAGGCGCGCAAAGCCCGTCGCACGGCGCTGGAGCCTTTGCGCCAACAAGACCTGGTGTTGAACACCCAAGAGCGTTTGTGGCGCACCGAGCAACGCGACCAGCGTTTGCAAGGCAAGCAGCCCGATGAGCCTAGCCAACCATGACGGACAACACGTCGCAAGACCTTCGCTCACCGCAGCGCTTGTTGATCGAATGCCAAATGGCGCATGCAGACTTGGATGCGTTGATTGACCAAGCGGTGCTGGCCCCCTTGCCGCTGGACGAGTTGAGCCTCCGTCGCTTGAAAAAACGGCGCTTGGCTTTGAAAGACCAAATCGCCCAACTGCATTGGATGCTCAACCCCAAGGAGCCCGCTTGAGCTTGTTACAGCAAAGGGTGGCCGAAACCTTGTCCAACCACGGGGCGCTGGCCCATGCCGTGAATGGGTTTCAGCCCCGCGAAGGCCAGACCGACATGGCCATGGCGGTGACCCAGACTCTGGAGCAGGGCGGTCAACTGGTGGTGGAAGCGGGCACGGGTGTGGGCAAAACCTATGCCTATTTGGTACCGGTTTTGCTGAGCGGCCAGAGAGCACTGGTGTCTACGGCCACCAAGGCGCTGCAAGACCAATTGTTTTCCCGGGACATCCCGCGCCTGGTCGAGGTCTTGGGGCTTCCGATCCGCGTGGCCTTGCTCAAGGGGCGTTCTAATTACCTGTGCTTGCACCGCATGCAGCAAGCCAGGCACAGTGCCGAGTCGGCCCAACCGGGTGCGCAGAAGGCACTGGCCAAGATCGAAACCTGGTCCCAGTCCACCCGCACGGGGGACATGGCCGAGTTGACGGGCCTGGACGAGCGTTCGTCTTTGTGGCCTCTCGTCACCTCCACACGCGACAACTGTTTGGGCTCGAGCTGTCCCAGTTACCGCGCATGCCATGTGAACCTGGCCCGCAAAGAGGCCATGGCCTCGGATGTGGTGGTCATCAACCACCACCTGTTTTTTGCCGACATGGCGGTGCGCGAATCCGGTGTGGCCGAGTTGCTGCCCACGGTGCGTGTGACCGTTTTCGACGAAGCGCACCAGCTTAACGAGATCGGTGTGAACTTCTTGGGCAAGCAGTTTTCGACGGTTCAGTTGCTGGAATTGTCCCGCGACGTGCTGGCCACCGGTTTGCAATTGGCGCGGGGTTTGGTGGATTGGCATGCCCTGGCCGATCGGCTGGAAAAAACATCTCGCGATTTGCGCTTGTCAGCGGGCATGCACCGGGGCTCGGTGCGTTTGCGCTGGACCGAGGCCATACCCGAGGGCGTTGAGGCCGAAGATTGGACGGCCGCTTTGGCCCAGTTGGTTCAGGCTTTGGGGCAGTTGCAAACGGGTTTGGAGATGGTCACCGAGTTGGCCCCGGACTTTCAGCGCTTGCACGAACGGGCAAGCGAGTTGGCCCAAAAAGCGCATTTGTTCTCGCAAGCCCCCGACCCGGAAGGGGTGCGTTGGGCAGAAGTCAGTGCGCAGCTTCGATTGATCGAGTCGCCTTTGGACATTGCCCAAGCCTTTTCGACGCTGACGCGTCCAGCACCGGTCAGGCTGTCCAATGAGGCTCAGCCTAATTCCGATTCCGATCCCGATTCTCTAGAGGCCTTGATGGCGGGTGATCCCCGTCATGGGGCAGAGGACCCCGCAGGGGCTGCCGCAGGCGTGGGTGCGGGTGTCGGCCAACGCGCCTGGATTTTCACATCGGCCACCTTGGGCGATGAGCCGAGTTTGCGCTGGTTCACCGAGCCTTGCGGCTTGACGTCTGCGCAGGTGATGCAGGTCACCAGTCCGTTTGATTACGCCCAACAAGCGGCCCTGTATGTGCCCGAGCACCTGCCCAAACCGGGTGACCCCGGTCACGCGGGGCATGTGGCGCAGCTGGTGGTGGAGGCCGTGGCGTTGCTGGGTGGCAGAACCTTGGTGTTGACCACCACCCTGAACGCCATGCGCAGCATTGGTGAGTATTTGCAGACCCGCTTGGATCCGGCGGCGAATGTGGAGGTCTTGGTGCAAGGCCAAAGCCCGAAACGGCGTTTGATGGAACGCTTTCGGGAAGGCGGCGGAGACGGCCGTGCGGGTTGTGTTCTGGTGGCTTCTGCCTCATTTTGGGAGGGCTTTGATGTGCCCGGCGAGGCTTTGCAGCTGGTGGTCATCGACAAGCTGCCGTTTCCACCGCCCGGAGACCCGTTGTTTGAGGCCAGAAGCCAACGCATCACCCGCGAAGGCCGCAGCGCCTTTGCCGACCATGCGCTGCCTGAAGCCGCGGTGTCCCTCAAGCAGGGTGCAGGGCGCTTGATCCGCAGTGAAACCGACCGGGGTGTTCTGGTGGTGTGTGATACCCGATTGGCCACCATGTCTTATGGCCGCAGGTTGGTTCGGGGTTTGCCCGAGATGCGCCGCTTGAATGGGCATCCCGAGTTTTTAGAAACTTTGCGTCAGCTCACCACAGACGCCACCAAGGGCTCGATTTTTTGACCCCACCGACCGTCAGGTAGTCTGAACGGGGAAAGTTTTTTTCCAAGACGCGTTTGGCATCGTCGCGCAAATCGGTCATGCCCAAGGCGTCGTAAGAGCCGATCAAAATGGCCAAAGCCTCTTCAACGGCGGGAACGCCCTGGTATTCGGAAATCGCTTGCTGGGCGCGGTTGACCGCGGCCACATGGGCACCTCGGCTGGCGTAGTAGCGTGCCACATGCACCTCATAAGAGGCCAGTGCGTTCACGATGTACATCATGCGCTGGCGTGCTTCAGGGGTGTATTTGGAATCAGGAAAACGGGTCGTCAATTCTTTGAAAGCTTCGAACGATTCTTTCGCCGCCATTTGGTCACGCTCAGACAAGTCTTGTCGGGTCAAGAAAGCGAACAGCCCCAAGTTGTCGTTGAAGTTGACCAAGCCTTTGAGGTAGATCGCGTAATCCAAAGCCGGGCTTGCGGGATGCAGGCGGATGAACCGGTCCAAAGTGGCAATGGCCTGAATCTTGTCGCCGGTTTTGTATTGGGCGTAAGCCTTGTCAATCTGAGCCTGCTGGGCCAAAACCGTGCCCGCGGCGCGACCTTCCAGCTTGTCGTAATACCCGATGGCCTTGTCCCAAGCGCCGGAGTTGGCCTCGTCACGGGCTTCGGTGTAAATTTTCTCAGGTGTCCAGCCAGCGGTCACATCTTTGGGGTTGTTGGCGCAGCCTGACAGGAGCAGTCCCAATGCCAAAACCAGGCCAGTAGGAACCGCCGATAATCTGAAGCTTCGCATCTGTGACACCCTTGAACTGTTGAACGCTTTGATTATATCGACCGACCCCGAAATGCATGACCCCTCGACCTTGATGGACGAGGGCGAACTTGAGCGCGTGCTTGAGGCTGCAGATGAGGAAGTACGGATCAGCCAAGTGCCCATGGATTTACACGGCCAGCGCTTGGACAAAGCGCTGGCTCAAATGGTGCCCGAGTTTTCGCGCAGCTATTTGCAGCAACTGATTGAGCAGGGCGATGCCTTGATTGACGGTCGTGTGGTGACCAAGGTCTCGTCCAAGGTTCGTCTTGGACACAAGGTTCAGGTCACCTTGCGCGCCACTCCCCAGTCTCAGGCTTTTGTGCCGGAAGCCATGCCCATCGACGTGGTCTACGAAGACGCGCATTTGCGCGTCATCAACAAACCCGCGGGCTTGGTGGTGCATCCAGCCCCCGGCAATTGGCGCGGCACTTTGCTGAACGGCTTGTTGGCACTGGACCCTTTGACCAAGGATGTGCCACGGGCAGGCATTGTTCACCGCTTGGACAAAGACACCAGTGGCCTGATGGTGGTGGCCCGCACCCGCCAAACCATGGACGCGCTGGTGCAACTGATTGCCGCCCGTGACGTGAAGCGCCAATACCTGGCCATCGCCCACAAACCCTGGACGGCACCGTCGCCCACGACCGTGGAGGCGGCGATTGGGCGTGATCCGGCCAACCGTTTGCGCATGGCGGTGGTGGACTTGACGTACCAGTCGGGCAAAACGGCCGCGACGACCATCGAGGTGCTGGACCAAAACAACAAGGGCTGCTTGGTTCAGTGCACTTTGCACACGGGCCGAACCCACCAAATTCGTGTCCACATGGCGCACATTGGCCATTCTTTGTTGGCCGACACCGTATATGGTGGGGCCAAGGCCGCTGGAATGGACCGTCAGGCTTTGCACGCCTGGCACTTGGCCTTTGTTCACCCGATCACCGGCGAATCGATCGACCTTCGGTCTGCATTGCCCGCCGACATGGCGCAAGCCCTTGACGATTGGGGCCTCAGCTACAATGTAACGCTCTGACGGCCCTTGAGCCGCTGGACCTTCGACGCCGTGAGGCATCATTTTTCGACGCCGTGAGGCGTCTTCTTCCGAAAGATCGACACATGAACACGGCGCAAGCCCAACGTGTCCTGGAAACGGCCTTGCTCACTGCAGGCCAGCCTTTGTCAATGCGCGACATGCGCGTGCTGTTTGACGATGCGCTCGGGGCCGACACCTTGCGGCAAATGCTGCAAGACCTGCAACTCGAGTGGGCTCAAAAGGGCCTGGAGTTGACCCGCGTGGCCAGCGGATGGCGCTTTCAAAGCCGCCCAGAACTCCGCACTTACCTCGACCGCCTGCACCCCGAAAAGCCCCCCAAGTACACCCGTGCCGTTCTGGAAACGCTGGCCATCATCGCCTACCGCCAGCCCGTGACGCGGGGTGACATGGAAGACATTCGGGGTGTGACCATCAACTCGCAAATCCTCAAGCAATTGGAAGACCGCGGTTGGGTGGAGGTCATTGGCCACCGTGAAACGGTGGGCCGACCTGGCCTGTACGCCACGACGCGACAGTTTCTTGATGATTTGGGCTTGGCCGCCCTCGACCAGTTGCCGATGTTGTCTCAAGTGGACGGTCAAAGTTCTGCTTTGTCGGGTTTGGTGGAAGCCTTGCCCGTCCAGCCGTCCTTGTCCCTTGAAGATGCGATCAACGCTTTGCCTTTTGAAATGCCCATCGTGGCGGACTCCGAAGACCCTCTTAACCCTTTAGACCGTCCGCTGCAAGGCGAAGAGTCCGCCCCGCAATGAACAACACCCCAAAAGACGACAACCGTTCGTCCAAAACCCAAACGACCCCCCGTACCGCACCGGAAGCTCGAGCCGCACAGTCGGTGGCACCCGGTGAATCCATTTACAAAGCCATTGCCTTGGCCGATGTCGTGTCGGGCCAGTTTGACGACGAAGAGGCCTCCGAAGACGTGACCGTCGATTTGGGCAAGCGCGTCCTTGCGCCCCAGACCGATTCGCCCAAACTGCACAAAGTGCTGGCCCAAGCGGGCATGGGCTCGCGCCTGGAGATGGAAAAGCTGATCGCTGAAGGCCGCATCATGGTCAACAACGAGCCCGCCCACGTCGGCCAACGCGTGCAATACGGCGACCAGATCAAGGTCAACGGCAAGTCGATCCATATTCGGATTGACCCACCGCCAGCGCGCGTGATCGCTTACCACAAGCCCGCAGGCGAGATCGTCAGCCACGACGACCCGCAAAACCGTCCCTCGGTGTTCCGCAAATTGCCGCGCCTGCAAAACGGCAAATGGCAATCGGTGGGCCGCTTGGACTTGAACACCGAAGGCTTGCTGTTGTTCACCAGCTCCGGTGAATTGGCCAACCAATTGATGCACCCCCGTTTTGGCCTGGAGCGTGAGTACGCTGTTCGCGTTCTCGGGGCGCTCAGTAAAGACGAAAAGCAAAAACTGCTCGATGGTGTCAACCTCGACGACGGTCCGGCCCAGTTCGGTTCGATCGAAGACGGCGGCGGTGAGGGGTCGAACTGCTGGTACCGCGTGACGATTTCCGAAGGCCGCAACCGCGAAGTGCGCCGCATGATGGAGTCGGTGGGCCACGCGGTCAGCCGCCTGATCCGCATCCGTTACGGCGCCATGGTCTTGCCGCACGGCTTGCGCCGGGGCGCTTGGCTGGAGTTGGACGAGTCCGACATCCGCGCTTTGATGCGCGCTGCAGGCACCTTGGACCGCACGCGCACCCCCGTGCCGCGCCCGGTGTCCAGGACCGATCGCAACGACCGACGCCCCCGAACCGGTGGCCAGGGCAGGGCGGGCACCGCTTTGCCGCGTGCCAAACCGGCGGCCAAACCCAACCAAGCCGCAGGCGGCTCTGGCTTGCATGCCAAGTCGGATGCGCCGAAAAGCGAAGCCAAGTACATCGGGGCTGAAAGCTTCAACCGCCTGAAAAAAGCCCCGGGCGGTACAGGCCGGGGCGGCCGCAGCCGTTGAATCGGACCTGGCCAGAGCGTGAGCGTTCTGGCCTTTTTCCCAGTGGGTTCATCGCTGGCTGGGGCATAAAAACCGCTGTGCAGCGGTTAGAATAAGCAGCTTTGCCGCAGGGCAAAATTGATCAAAATACTTTGTAATAGGAAAAATCATGGCCATCGAACGCACTCTCTCCATCATCAAGCCAGACGCCGTCGCCAAGAACGTCATCGGTCAGATCTACGCCCGTTTCGAAGCCGCTGGCCTGAAAGTGGTTGCCGCCCGTATGGCGCACCTGTCGCGCGGCGAAGCCGAGCAGTTCTATGCTGTGCACAGCGCACGTCCTTTCTTCAAGGACCTGGTCGACTTCATGATCTCCGGCCCCGTGATGATCCAAGCCTTGGAAGGCGAGAACGCCATCGCCAAAAACCGTGACCTGATGGGCGCTACCGACCCGAAGAAAGCCGACGCTGGCACCATCCGCGCTGACTTTGCTGACAGCATCGACGCCAACGCCGTTCACGGCTCTGACGCTCCTGAAACAGCGGCTGTGGAAATCGCTTTCTTCTTCGCTGGTTTGAACGTTTACGCGCGCTGATCGCGTTGCGGCCCTAGCCCGTCCCAGCGCCCCATGACGGCCAACCTTCTCGAATTTGATCTGGATGGTTTGGCCGTTTTTTGCGAGGGGCTGGGCGAAAAGCGGTTCAGGGCCACCCAGTTGTTCCGCTGGATTCACCAGCGGGGCGCTGCGGATTTCGATCAAATGAGTGACTTGGCCAAGTCTTTGCGCCAAAAGCTCCAGGGTCATGCGCACATCTCGGCGCTGCCTGTCATCAGTCAACACATCTCGACCGACGGCACCATCAAGTGGCTGTTCGATGTCGGCGATGGCAATGCCATCGAATCGGTCTTCATTCCTGAAGACGATCGGGGCACCCTGTGCATTTCTTCCCAAGCCGGTTGTGCGGTGGGTTGCCGTTTTTGCTCCACCGGTCACCAAGGTTTCAGCCGCAACCTCACCACGGGTGAGATCCTCGCTCAGTTGTGGTTTGCCGAACATTTCTTGCGCAAGCACTTGAACACGCCCGATCGCGTCATCTCCAACGTGGTGATGATGGGCATGGGCGAGCCGCTGCAAAACTATTCAGCCTTGGTGCCCGCTTTGCGCGCCATGCTGGACGACCACGGCTATGGCCTGTCGCGCCGCCGCGTCACGGTGTCCACATCGGGCGTGGTGCCCATGATCGAGCGCCTCTCGGCCGATTGCCCGGTGGCTTTGGCGGTGTCACTGCATGCGCCCAATGACGCGCTGCGTGAAAACTTGGTGCCGCTCAACCGCAAATACCCATTGGATGAACTCATGCAAGCGTGTATCGGCTACTTGGCCCATGCCCCGCGCGACTTCATCACTTTCGAATACTGCATGCTGGACGGCGTGAACGACCAGCCTGAGCATGCTAGCCAATTGGTGGACTTGGTGCAAAAGCACGCCCGTCAAGGTTTGCGTTGCAAGTTCAACCTGATTCCCTTCAATCCTTTCCCGGCCTCGGGCTTGCTGCGCTCGCCCCACGCCCGCGTGCAGGCTTTTGCCAAACAACTGCAAGACGCGGGTTTGGTGACCACGGTGCGCAAAACCCGCGGGGATGACATCGATGCGGCCTGTGGCCAGCTGGCAGGTGATGTGAAAGACCGCACCCAAGTGCAAAGCCGCATGGCGCAGCAGCGCACCATTCGGCTGGTGCCTGTGTCAACACCGCTTGCCGTCTCACATGTTCAAGACCAGGAGTCTGGTGATGACTGAAAACACACAGCCTGACGACGTCTCTGCGCCTGCAACGGCGGGTGGACTTTTGAAGGCCGCTCGCCAAAGGGTGGGCCTGCATTTGGCGGTTTTGTCGGTGAACCTGAAGGTGCCTGTGCGCCAACTCGAAGCCTTGGAGGCCGATCAATACCTGTTGGATCAAAGCCCCGTATTTGCCCGCGGTTTGGCTGCGAGTGTGTGCCGACAATTGCGCGTGGACCCAGCCCCCATCCTGGCCTTGATGCCCATGTCGGCCAATTACCTCGAGTCGAACGGTGCTGTGCGCCAAGCAACCATTGCCCCCGCCGATTTGGGCAGCATGCGTCGCCCATCCTCTGGTTTTCCCTCCAAAATTGCTTGGATTGCCTTGGGCATGCTGTTGTTGATCGCCGCTTTGATTTGGTTGCCCAACCTCACGCAATGGACTGGGTTTGACAGCCTGCGCGCCACTTTGTCAGCACCTGAGCCAACGGCACCCGCGTTGGCTCCCGTGGCGCTGGTTGAACCCGTCACTTTGACCGAGGCTGGGTTGAGCAACCCATCGCAAGAACCTGCGCCGACGGCGGCACCGGTGGCTCAGCCAGGTCTGCCAACTTCGATCGCCGTCTCGCCAGAGTTGGTGTTTGTAGCGCAAAACATGAGTTGGATCGAGGTTCGAGATGTCCAAAAGCAGTTGATCTGGAACGGCGTTTTGAACGCAGGCGATACCAAACGTCTGCCTTTTTCACTGCCCGTTTCTGTGGTGGTGGGTCGCTCAGATGCCGTTCAATTGAGTGTCAATGGCCAAGCTTTTGACCTCAAGCCGCACACACAAGTCAATACAGCCCGTTTTGAGGTGAAACCATGAGCAAAGACACCCCCATCTCAGCGCCCAGTGCCATCGCCATTGCCGCGCCTGCCAAGCGCCACAGCCGTCAGTCCCAAGTGGTCTGGGGCTCGCGCGTGGTCACCGTCGGGGGCGGCGCGCCTGTGCGTGTGCAGTCCATGACCAACACCGACACGGTGGACGTCATCGGCACCGCCATCCAGGTCAAAGAATTGGCCATCGCGGGCTCCGAGATGGTGCGCATCACGGTCAACACCCCTGAGGCTGCTCAGGCTGTGCCGCACATCCGTGACCAACTCGACAAAATGGGCATCGATGTGCCCCTGATCGGCGACTTCCATTACAACGGCCATCGCTTGCTGACCGACTACCCGGCGTGTGCCGAGGCGCTGTCCAAATACCGCATCAACCCCGGCAACGTGGGCAAGGGCGACAAGCGTGATGTGCAGTTCGGTCAAATGATCGAAGCGGCCATGCGCTTCAACAAGGCCATCCGCATTGGTGTGAACTGGGGCAGCCTCGACCAAGAGTTGCTGGCCGATTTGATGGACACCAACAGCCAGCGTGCCCAGCCTTGGGAAGCCCGTCAGGTCATGTACGAGGCGCTGATCTCGTCGGCCATCTCATCGGCCCAACGTGCCGAGGCCATGGGACTTGACGGTGCGCAGATTGCCTTGTCCTGCAAGGTTTCGGGCGTGCAAGATTTGATCGCTGTTTACCGTGAACTCGGCCGTCGCACCGACTACGCCCTGCACCTTGGCCTGACCGAAGCGGGCATGGGCACCAAGGGCACGGTGGCCTCGGCTGCAGCCTTGTCGGTGCTGCTGCAAGAAGGCATTGGTGACACCATCCGTGTCTCGCTCACCCCTCAGCCGGGCGAAGCCCGCACCCAAGAGGTGGTGATCGCGTCCGAGATTTTGCAGTCGCTGGGCTTGCGCATATTTGTGCCCAGCGTGACGGCTTGCCCTGGCTGCGGCCGCACGACCAGCAGCACCTTCCAAGAACTCGCCAAACAAATTGACGATTTCTTGCGTGCCCAGATGCCCGTGTGGCGTGCCCGTTACCCCGGTGTGGAAAACCTCAAGGTGGCGGTGATGGGCTGCATCGTGAATGGCCCCGGCGAGAGCAAGCATGCCGACATCGGCATCAGCCTGCCGGGTACCGGCGAAGCGCCTGCAGCACCCGTCTTCATCGACGGCGAAAAGCGCCTGACTTTGCGTGGTGAAGGCATTGCGCAAGAGTTCCAGGTGCTGGTTGAAAACTACATTGAGAACCGTTTTGGTTCCGGATCAGCAGAACAAAAATGAGCGAATCGCTAGAAGCAAAGACCCCCCCAGTCGCAAAGACGGTCAAGGCCCAGAAGTTGGTCGGCGTCAAGGGCATGAACGACATCTTGCCCCCAGACTCTGCCCGCTGGGAGTGGCTCGAAGGCCAAGTCCGCAGTTTGATGGCCCGTTATGCCTACCGCAATGTACGCCTGCCGATCGTCGAGCCCACGGCGCTGTTTGTGCGTGGCTTGGGTGAGGTGACGGACATTGTTGAAAAGGAGATGTACTCCTTTGAAGACCGATTGAATGGTGAGCAGCTCACCTTGCGCCCCGAGGGCACGGCAGGCTTGGTGCGCGCGGTGGTCGAACACAACCTGTTGTACGAAGGCGGCAAGCGCCTGTATTACATGGGCCCGATGTTCCGCCACGAGCGTCCACAACGCGGCCGTTACCGCCAGTTCCACCAGATCGGTGCAGAGGTGCTGGGCTTTGGTGGCGCCGAGGTGGATGCCGAACTGATTTTGTTGGCCAATGACCTGTGGAAGGTGTTGGGCCTGCAAGACGTACGCTTGGAACTCAACAGCTTGGGCCAGCCCGCAGAGCGCCAAGCCCACCGCGCTGCCTTGATTGCCCACCTTGAAAAGCACAGCGACGTGCTGGACGACGAAGCCAAACGGCGTTTGCACACCAATCCGCTGCGCATTTTGGACACCAAAAACCCGGCCATGCAAAGCGTGGTCGAGGCCGCGCCGCGCTTGCTCGACTTTTTGGGTGAGGCTTCGCTGGCCCACTTCACTGCGGTCAAAGCCATTTTGGACGCCAATGGCGTGGCCTACAGCATCAACCCGCGCCTGGTACGTGGCATGGATTACTACAACCTCACGGTGTTCGAGTTCATCACCACGCGCTTGGGCTCGCAGGGCACCATTTGCGGCGGTGGCCGGTATGACTACCTGATTGAGCAAATTGGTGGCAAGCCATCGCCTGCTGTGGGCTGGGCCTTGGGTGTCGAGCGCGTGCTTGAGCTCATCAAAGAGCAGGGCGAGGCCTTGTCCGATCTGGCACCGGATGTTTACGCGATCATTCCCGAGGCCACCGCATTGCCTGTGGCCATGCAGGTGTTGCAGACTTTGCGCGCCTGTGGCGTGTCAGCCCAGATGCATGCCGGTTCAACTGGGGCTGGGGGCGAAGGCATGGGCAGCATCAAGTCCCAATTCAAGAAAGCCGACAGCTCGGGTGCGCGCTTCGCCCTGATTTTTGGCCCCGAAGAATTGGCCCAAGGCCTGGTCGCTGTCAAATCCTTGCGAGACGGCGCGGGGGCCCAGCGCACCGAGTCCTTGAGCACCGTGGCCGAATGGGCCCACAGCCTACAATCCCCGCTTTGAAGCGTTTTTAAATACAAAGTCACCATGGCCCAAGCACTCGACCTTGACGAACAAGAACAACTTGACCAGATCAAGCACTTCTGGAAGACCTGGGGTAACCTGATTTCCTGGGTCTTGATTGCCGCTTTGGGCAGCTACGCCGCTTGGAACGGTTACCAATACTGGGAACGAAGTCAAGCAGGCAAGGCTGCTGCGCTGTACGACGAGCTTGAGCGCGCAGCGAGTTCGGGCGACCTCGTTCGTGTGGAACGCAGCTTGGCCGACATGAAAGACAAATTTGGCCGGACCCAGTTTGCTCAGCAATCCGCGCTCTTGGCCGCTAAAACACTGCAAGCCCAGGGCAAGGCCGATGCCGCTCGCGATGCATTGAACTGGGTGGCTAATGGTGCAACGGACCCGGCGTACCGTGACATCGCACGTTTGCGTTTGGCAGCTTTGCAGTTGGACGCCAAGGCGTACGACGATGCTTTGAAGTCATTGGGCTCGGATTTCACCCCCGAGATGTCCGGCCTGGCCGCTGACTTGCGGGGTGATGTGCTGCAAGCCAAAGGCCAGAGCGCCGAAGCTGTTTCCGCTTACCAACAAGCCTGGAAGAAATTGGCCGACACCCCCGATTACCGTCGTCTGGTGAAAGCCAAGCTCAATGCCTTGGGCATCGATCCTGAGCCAGCCCTCGTTTCGGAGACAGCAAAGTGATGACTGTTCTTGCACGCGCTGGGACCCGTTGGACCTGCTTGGGCGTTTTGTTGCTGGCGATTGCGGGCTGCTCCAGTTCACCCGAAAAACCACAACCCGCTGCTTTGCCTAGCGTGAGCGGCCAAATGGCGGTTCAAAAAGCGTGGACGGCTAACATTGGACCCGTCACGACACCCTTGTTTGCTTCGGTGCATGGTGGGTTGGTCGCGGTGGCGTCTACCCCTGGCCAAGTGGCCTTGATCAATGCCGCCAACGGTCAAGATGTTTGGCGTTTGCAGCTCGACAGTCTCATTCAGGCCGGTGTTGGGGGGGACGGTCAGCGTTTCGCGGTGATCACCCGAAACAACGAAGTTGTCGCGATCGAAGCGGGCAAAGTGCTTTGGCGCTTTCGCTTGCCCGCCATGTCTTACACCGCACCCTTGGTGGCGGGTGGTCGGATTTTTGTCTTGACCGCTGACCGTGCTGTGACTGCGCTTGATGGGGCATCCGGCCAAAAACTCTGGACGCAACAACGTACCGGTGACCCTTTGGTGCTGCAACAAGCGGGTTTGCTGATTCCGTTTGGTGACACCCTGTTGGCAGGCTGGGGCGGCCGTTTGGCTGCTTTGAACCCCAACACAGGCGCTGTGCGTTGGGAAACCCTGGTGGGTTCTTCGCGCGGCACCAACGAAGTTGAGCGCTTGGTGGACGTGGTCAATGGGGTCAGCCGCATGGGCAATACCCTCTGTGTTCGTGCTTTCCAAGCCTCGGTGACCTGTGTGGATGCGACCCGAGGCAGCACGGTGTGGACGCGCCCTGCGCAAGGACATGAAGGTTTGGATGGCGACGAGAGTTTTGTGTTTGGCGTGGAGTCCGACAGCAAAGTGCTGGCTTGGCAACGTCAAAGCGGGCAGCCCGCTTGGAGTCAAGAGGCGCTGCGCTTTCGCGGTTTGAGTGCGCCCTTGGTGATGGGTCGCTTCTTGGTGCTGGGAGATGACAAGGGCTTGGTTCACTTTCTGTCGCGACAGGATGGCCAAGCTTTGCAGCGTTTGAGCACAGATGGCAGCGCCATCACAGGCAAGCCTGTGGCCGCTGGCCCAACTTTGGTGGTGGTGACACGCACCGGGGGCGTCTTCGGATTTCGCCCTGAATGATGGATCGGAAAATTTTTAAGTGAAACCTGTACTGGCCCTCGTTGGCCGCCCCAATGTGGGCAAATCCACGCTGTTCAACCGACTCACCAAGAGCCGGGATGCCATCGTGGCCGACTTTGCGGGCTTGACCCGTGACCGCCATTACGGCAATGGCAAACAAGGCCGTCAAGAATTCATCGTCATCGACACGGGTGGTTTTGAGCCCGATGCCAGCGCCGGCATCTACAAAGAGATGGCCAAGCAAACGCAGCAAGCGGTGGCCGAAGCCGACATCGTGATTTTTGTGGTCGATGCACGCGGTGGTTTGTCCGCACAAGACCACGACATTGCCAAGTACCTGCGCAAAATTGGCAAACCCACTTTGCTCGTTGCCAACAAAGCCGAAGGCATGCTGGAAGGCATCCAACTGACCGAGTTTTACGAGCTGGGCCTGGGCGAGGTCATTGCCATTTCGGCCGCCCACGGCCAAGGCACGCGCGGATTGGTGGAGTTGGCATTTGAATCGCTGAACCTGCCCGACGAACCGGAAGAAACCGAAGACGATCCATCGGTCATCAAGCTGGCTGTGGCAGGGCGCCCCAACGTGGGCAAGTCCACCTTGATCAACACCTGGTTGGGTGAAGAGCGCTTGGTCGCTTTTGACATGCCGGGCACCACGCGTGACGCGATTTCGGTGCCGTTTGAAAAGCAGGGTCAAAAGTTCGAGTTGATCGACACTGCGGGTTTGCGCCGCAAGGGCAAAGTGTTTGAAGCCATCGAGAAGTTCTCGGTCGTTAAAACCCTGCAAGCCATCGAATCGGCCAATGTGGTTTTGCTGCTGCTCGACGCAGAGCAGGGCGTGACCGACCAAGACGCCCACATTGCGGGCTATGCGCTGGAAAGCGGCCGAGCCATGGTGTTGGCGGTCAACAAATGGGATTCGGTGGACGAATACCAACGCCAGTTGGTGCAGCGCTCCATTGAGACACGTTTGCCGTTTTTGAGCTTTGCCAATATGCACTTCATCTCGGCCAAGAAGCGACAAGGCTTGGGTCCCGTTTGGGCGTCGATTGTGCAAGCGCACAAAGCGGCCATGTGCAAAATGAGCACCCCGATTTTGACCCGCTTGTTGCTTGAAGCCGTGCAGTTCCAAAGTCCGCAGCGCGGCGGGATGTTCCGGCCCAAGCTGCGTTATGCGCACCAAGGCGGTATGAATCCGCCGGTGATCGTGGTGCACGGTAACTCTTTGGAACACGTCACCGACACCTACAAACGGTTTTTGGAAGGGCGTTTTCGCAAAGCCTTCAACCTGTCGGGTACGCCTCTGCGGATTGAGATGAAAACGTCGACCAACCCCTTTGCTGACAAAGATGCCAGTTGATCTTTGAGGACATGCTGAAACGTCAAAAGCGCCTGAGTTTGCCTGTGGTAAGGTCAAAGCTTCATCACTTCACAACACGGAGCATATCGTGAGCAACAAAGGTCAACTTTTGCAAGACCCCTTCCTGAACGCACTTCGCAAAGAGCATGTACCCGTCTCGATTTACCTCGTCAACGGCATCAAGTTGCAAGGCCAGATCGAGTCTTTCGACCAGTATGTGGTGCTCTTGCGCAACACCGTGACGCAAATGGTTTACAAACACGCCATTTCGACCATTGTCCCCGGTCGTTCCGTGACGTTCAGCACACCCGAAACGGGTGAAATCACCGCTTAACGCGGGTTTCTTGTGGCTTTGGTTTTGACACCAAAGTCCAAGGGTGCTGACATTGTCTGAAACATATTCAAATACCCCCGCGCCGACCCTTTTGGTCGGCGTTGACTTTGGGCGAGCGCATTTCGACTCGGACCTGCAAGAGCTGGGTCTTCTGGCCGAATCGGGCGGTTTGAAACCGGTTGCCCGCTTGACCTGCAAACGCAAAGCGCCAGATCCGGCGCTGTTTGTGGGCAGCGGCAAGGCCGACGAGATCAAAGAACTGGCCCTGATGCATGGCGCTGTCGAGGTCTTGTTTGACCAAGCTTTGAGCCCAGCGCAGCAACGCAATTTGGAGCGGCACATTGGCTTGCCGGTGAACGACCGCACTTTGCTGATTCTGGAAATTTTTGGCCAACGGGCCCGCAGCCACGAAGGCAAGTTGCAAGTGGACCTGGCCCGTCAGCAATACCTCAGCACGCGTTTGGTGCGGCGTTGGTCGCACTTGGAACGGCAAAGCGGCGGTATCGGCATGCGCGGCGGCCCGGGTGAAACCCAAATCGAGTTGGATCGCCGGATGATCAACGATTCGATCAAACGCATCAAAGAGCGTTTGGTTAAGGTCAAGCGCCAGCGCAACACCCAGCGACGTCAGCGCGATCGCCGCGACACCTTCAACATCTCTTTGGTGGGTTACACCAACGCGGGCAAATCGACCCTTTTTAATGCCCTGGTCAAGGCGCGTGCTTACGCGGCCGATCAGTTGTTTGCGACTTTGGACACCACCACCCGCCAGCTTTACCTCGGTGAGGCAGGGCGTTCGGTGTCTTTGTCAGACACTGTTGGTTTCATCCGCGATTTGCCGCACGGCTTGGTCGAGGCCTTTCAGGCCACCTTGCAAGAAGCCACCGATGCCGATTTGCTGCTCCATGTGGTGGACGCTGCCAACCTCGATTGGCCAGAGCAAATGGCCGAAGTGCAAAAGGTGTTGACCGAAATTGGGGCCGAAACCGTGCCACAGCTTTTGGTCTTCAACAAACTGGATGCCCTGGAAGCAGAACGATACCCTTTGCAGCTGCAAGACCAGTACGAGATGGACGGCCAGCCCGTGCCGCGTGTTTTTTTGAGCGCCCAATCGGGCAAAGGCCTGGATTTGCTGCGCTCGGCTCTGGCGGACATCGTCAAAACCGCTTTGCCACCCCTTGTGCCAGAACCCTCAGATCCCCGTGACATGACCGGGGAATATCTGGGAGATCTGAATTGAAGTTCAATCGAATTCGGCACAATGCGGGTTCGTCATTCAGAAAAAACACTTGACTATGAATTTTCAACTCCCAGCCCTGCGTTGGTCTTTGCTTCCCGCCAAGATCCGAGGCATGTTCAATCTGAACGACCCCCGTTGGGGTCGGGATGACGACAAATCCAACACCGACAATGGCAACAAGCCCAGCGGTGATGTGCCGCCTCCACCGCCTGGCCCCAAGCCAGATGCTTGGCAAAAGCCCCGCAGTCCTCAGTCACAACAAAGTGGCCCCCCCGACTTGGATGAACTGTGGCGTGACTTCAACCGCAAACTGGGTCAGTTCTTTGGCGGTCAGGGCGGCCCACAAGGCTCTGGCGGTTCGGGTGGTGGTTCCGGTGGTCCCAAAATTCCGGTGTTCTTCAAAAACCTCGGATTGGGCGTCGTCTTGGCGGCCGCTTTGTTGGTCTGGTTGGGCACGGGGTTTTTCATCGTGCAAGAAGGTCAACAAGCGGTCATCACCCAGTTTGGCAAATACCACTCGACGGTCGGTGCCGGTTTCAACTGGCGCATGCCCTATCCGATTCAACGCCAAGAGTTGGTGTTTGTGACCCAAATCCGCTCGGTGGACATCGGCCGCGACACCATCATCAAAGCCACAGGCCTGCGTGAGTCGGCCATGCTGACCGAAGACGAAAACATCGTTGAAATCAAGTTCGCGGTGCAGTACCGCCTGAACGATGCACGCGCTTATCTGTTCGAAAGCCGCAACCCCACCGAAGCGGTGGTGCAATCGGCTGAGACTGCTGTGCGTGAGGTGGTGGGCAAGATGAAGATGGATTCGGCCCTGGCCGAAGAGCGCGACCAAATTGCCCCCCGTGTGCGCGAAAAAATGCAATCCATCCTGGACCGCTACAAAGTGGGTATTGAGGTGGTGGGCATCAACTTGCAGCAAGGCGGTGTGCGCCCTCCTGAGCAGGTTCAAGCCGCTTTTGACGATGTACTGAAAGCCGGTCAAGAGCGCGAGCGCGCCAAGAATGAAGCGCAAGCCTACGCCAACGACGTGGTGCCCCGTGCCGTGGGTGCCGCATCGCGCCTGAAAGAAGAGGCCGACGCTTACCGCGAGCGCATCGTCGCGCAAGCCGAAGGTGATGCCCAGCGCTTCAAGACCATCTTGCCGGAGTACCAAAAGGCCCCGCAAGTCATGCGCGACCGCATGTACACCGACACCATGCAGCAAATCTACGGCAACGTGACCAAGGTGCTGGTGGACAGCAAGCAGGGCTCCAACATGCTCTATTTGCCACTCGACAAAATCATGCAGCAGGTTTCGGCTGTGACACCGCCGGCAGCAGATGTTCCTGCCGCCGCAACGCCAGTTGTCAATGGGGCCGTGGACACGCGTTCACGCGACCTGCAGCGCTCGCGTGACCGTGATCCACGATAAGGACAAAGAAAATGAATCGCATTGGATTGTGGATTTCAACCTTGCTGTTGGCCTTTGTGCTGTTCAGCTCAACCGTCTTTGTGGTCGATCAGCGCCAATTTGGCGTGGTGTATGCCTTGGGCCAAATCAAGGAAGTGATCACCGAACCCGGTTTGCACTTCAAGCTGCCGCCCCCGCTGCAAAACGTCAATTACATCGACAAGCGTTTGTTGACGCTGGACAGCCCAGACAACGAACCCATGTTGACGGCTGAAAAGCAGCGTGTGGTGATCGACTGGTATGTGCGTTGGCGCATTGCCGACCCACAGGCCTACATCCGCAACGTGGGTTTGGATGAGAAGTCAGGCACCAGCCAGCTCAACCGTGTGGTGCGTAACGCTTTTCAGGAAGAAATCAACAAGCGCACCGTGAAGGAATTGTTGTCCTTGAAGCGCGAAGAGTTGATGGACGACGTCAAGGCGGCCGTGTTGTTGGTGGTCAAGGGTGCCAAGCCCTGGGGCATTGACGTGGTCGATGTGCGCATCACGCGGGCCGACTATGTGGACACCATCACCGAGTCGGTTTACCGCCGTATGGAAGCCGAGCGCAAGCGCGTGGCCAATGAATTGCGATCCACCGGCGGTGCAGAAGGCGAAAAAATCCGCGCCGATGCCGACCGGCAGCGTGAAGTGACTGTGGCCAACGCTTACCGCGAGGCCCAGAAGATCAAAGGGCAGGGCGACGCTCAAGCCGCGCGTTTGTATGCCGAGTCGTTTGGTCGCGATCCCCAATTCGCGCAGTTTTACCGCAGCCTTGAAGCCTATAAAGCCAGCTTCAACAGCAAAAGCGATGTGATGGTGCTCGATCCGGGCAGCTCCGAGTTTTTCAAAGGCATGCGCGGTTCGGCAAGTAACACGCCTGCCCGAAAGTAAGCTTTGCTCGAAACCCTCCTGATGGCATTGGGCTTGATGCTCATCTTGGAGGGGCTGATGCCCATGATCGCGCCATCCCAATGGCGCAGTCTCTTCGAAAAGCTTTTGAAACTCGAAGAAGGGCAAATCCGTTTCTTCGGCATGTTCATGGTCCTCTCGGGATTGGTGATGTTCTGGCTTGTTTCCTGAACTGAATCCCGGAAACCGGCCTGCAAGCCGGTAAAATCTCGTTTTTAACAGTCCCCCTCCATTCACATGTCTGCTTGGGTCCTCCCGGATCACATTGCCGATGTCCTGCCTTCTGAGGCACGCCACATCGAAGAACTCCGTCGCGAACTGCTTGACACCGCCCGTGGCTATGGCTACGAGTTGGTCATGCCGCCGCTGCTGGAGCATTTGGAGTCCCTGCTCACCGGCACGGGCGAAGCGTTGGATTTGCAGACTTTCAAGTTGGTGGACCAATTGTCTGGCCGCACCTTGGGTTTGCGTGCCGACACCACACCTCAGGTCGCCCGCATCGATGCCCACTTGCTCGGTCGCGCTGGCCTGACGCGCCTTTGCTACTGCGGCCCTGTGCTGCACACCCGTCCTGCGCGTCCGCACGCCACCCGCGAGCCATTACAGCTGGGGGCCGAAATTTATGGCCATGCCGGTCCTGAGGCGGATCAGGAAATTTTGCAATTGGCGCTGGACAGCCTGCGCGCCGCCCGTGTGGGCGATTTGCAGGTGGACTTGGCCGATGCCCGCATCGTCAACAGCTTGTTGCAGGCCGAACAGATTTCTGAAAGCTTGCGCCACGACATCCACGCCGCTTTGGCGACCAAAGACGGCAGCGCCATCGCCCGCCTGACGGCCGGTTTTGTGCCTGCCAACCGCGACGGTTTGTGTGCTTTGGTGAATTTGTATGGCGATGCGAGCGTGCTTGAGCAAGCCGCTCAGCAATTGCCTGCAACCCCCGCCATCACGGAAGCCTTGGGCCAGTTGCGCTGGTTGGCGTCCCAAATTTCGGGTGCGGCCATCAGTTTTGATCTGGGCGATTCCCGTGGTTATGCCTACTACAGCGGCATGCGCTTTGCCATTTATGCCAAAGGTGCATCCGATGCCTTGGCGCGCGGTGGCCGCTACGACGGTGTGGGGGCTGTGTTTGGCCACCGCATCGACCGTGACCGTCCCGCGGTCGGCTTTAGCCTCGATTTGAAAGAATTGGTGTCGGCCGTGACGCCTTTGGCGCTGCGTGCAGTGATTCGTGCACCTTGGGGCAACTCGGTCAGCTTGCGTTCGGCCATTGCCGATTTGCGCAGCCGTGGTGAAACCGTGGTGTGTGTGTTGCCCGGGCACGAAAGCGAAATAGACGAATTCCATTGCGACCGCGAACTGGTTGAAGCGGCTGGGCAATGGTTGGTACAGGCTCTTTGAGAAAGAACATTTCAAGCATGAACAAGTTGCAAGGCCGTAATGTGGTCGTCGTCGGCACTCAATGGGGCGACGAGGGCAAAGGCAAACTGGTCGACTGGTTGACCGAAAGCGCCCAGGGCGTGGTTCGTTTCCAGGGAGGCCACAATGCCGGCCACACCTTGGTGATCAACGGCGTGAAAACCGCCTTGCACCTGATCCCCAGCGGCATCATGCGCGCTGGCGTCAAGTGCTACATCGGCAACGGTGTGGTCTTGTCGGTGCCCAAACTGCTCGAAGAAATTGCAGGTCTTGAAAAAGCCGGTGTCGAGGTGCGTTCGCGCCTGCGTGTGAGCGAAGCTTGCCCCTTGATCTTGCCTTACCACGTTGCCTTGGACGTGGGCCGCGAAGCTGCCAAAGAAAAAGCCGGCACCGCCAAGATTGGCACCACCGGCCGCGGCATCGGCCCCGCTTACGAAGACAAAGTGGCCCGCCGCGCTCTGCGCGTGCAAGACCTCAAGTACCCTGAGCGTTTCGCCACCAAGCTGCGCGAGAACTTGGCATTGCACAATGAAATTTTGGTCAACATCTTGGGCGCTGCGCCCGTTGACTTTGACACCACTTACAACGAAGCCATGGCCTACGCCAAGGATTTGTTGCCCATGGTCGCTGACGTTTCGCGCGAGTTGAACGACGCCCACAAGGCTGGTGCCAATTTGCTATTCGAAGGCGCGCAAGGCACCTTGCTAGACGTGGACCACGGCACTTACCCGTTTGTGACGTCGAGCAACTGCGTGGCGGGCAATGCCGCAGCCGGTGCGGGTGTGGGCCCGGGCATGCTGCACTACATTCTGGGCATCACCAAGGCTTACTGCACCCGCGTGGGCGGCGGCCCATTCCCCACCGAACTCGACTGGGAAACCCCCGGCACACCCGGTTATCACATGTCCACCGTGGGCGCTGAAAAAGGCGTGACCACCGGTCGTTCACGCCGTTGTGGCTGGTTCGATGCTGCCTTGCTCAAACGCAGTGCGCAGGTCAATGGCTTGTCGGGCTTGTGCATCACCAAGCTCGATGTGCTCGATGGCCTGAAAGAATTGCTGCTGTGCACCGGTTACGAGTTGGACGGCGAAACGATTGATATCTTGCCCATGGGCGCGGACGAGATCGCCCGTTGCAAGCCGATTTACGAAGTGATTCCCGGCTGGACCGAGACCACCGTGGGTGTGACCGAGTTGGACAAATTGCCCGCCACAGCCCGCTATTACCTCGATCGCATTGCCCAAGTGACCGGCGTGCCTGTGCATGTGGTGTCGACCAGCCCAGACCGTGACCACACGATCTTGCTGCACAACCCCTTTGCGGCTTGAGTATCAAGCCCCGAAAACGCATCGATTTCAACCCTGTTTTATTGGAGTGACCCCATGTTGACCGAAGACGGCAAGCACCTGTACGTGAGCTACGACGAGTACCACAACCTCATCGAAAAACTCGCCATCAAAATCCACCAGTCCGGCTGGGAATTCGACAACATCCTGTGCCTGGCCCGAGGTGGCATGCGCCCAGGCGACATCTTGTCGCGCATTTTCGACAAACCGCTGGCCATCATGTCCACCAGCTCTTACCGCGCCGAAGCCGGCACGGTGCAAGGTCACCTGGACATCGCCCGCTACATCACCACACCCAAAGGCGAGATCGCTGGCAAAGTGTTGTTGGTCGACGATTTGGCCGACACCGGCCACACCTTGCGTGCGGTGGTGGACCAGCTGAAGAACAACTACAAGCCTGTGACCGAATTGCGCACCGCTGTGATCTGGACCAAAGGTGTGTCCAGTTTCAAGGCCGATTACTCGGTCGACGACCTGCCGACCAACCCTTGGATTCACCAGCCCTTCGAGCCGTATGACAACATGCGCCCCGAAAAGTTGTTGGAAAAATGGAGCGTCTGAGCCCAAAGCGCCCATGACAGCGTCAGCGTTTTTCTGACCGACACCAGCCTCCCTTGTGGAGGCTGTTTGCATTAGGATGTGGGCATGCAATACGACACTCAGCGCGATGCGCCACACCCCCACACCACAGGCCTGATTCACCACCCTTACAAGCCACCCGGTGACTTTCAAGCCCCTCAGCCCGGCGTTTTCAAGGCTTCCACGGTTTACTTTCCCACCGTGGCCGATATGCGCAGGCGCGAGTGGAAAGACAAATCGGCCTATACCTACGGCTTGCACGGCACGCCTACAACTTACATGCTCGAAGAGCGTTTGTGCAGCCTCGAAGGGGGCTTGCAGTGCGTGTTGGTGCCCAGCGGTTTGGCCGCTTTGGCTTTGGTGGCTTTGGCGGTGCTCAAAACGGGCGACGAGGTGCTGATTCCGGACAACGCTTACGGTCCCAACAAAGCTTTGGCTGAAGGTGAGTTGCGCCACTTTGGCATCACGCACCGGTATTACGACCCGATGAATCCCGACGATTTGTCCAGCCAAATCACGCCACGCACCCGCTTGGTTTGGCTGGAAGCGCCAGGCTCGGTGAGCATGGAGTTTCCCGATTTGCCCGAGATGGTGCGCCGCTGCCGCGAGCGTGGTGTCTTGTGCGCCTTGGACAATACCTGGGGCGCCGGTTTGGCTTTTAAGCCTTTTGATTTGTTGGCCGATGGTGCCGGGGGAGAGGGCAGCCTGGCCGTGGACATCAGCGCCCATGCGTTGACCAAATACCCCAGTGGCGGCGGCGACGTGCTCATGGGCAGCGTCATCACACGCGACCCGGCATTGCACCTCCAAATCAAGTTGTGCCACATGCGTTTGGGCTTGGGTGTGGCCGCCAACGACGCCGAGGCGGTGCTGCGTTCACTGCCCAGCATGGACCTGCGTTACAAAGCGCACGACCAAACGGCCCGCGCTTTGGCCGCTTGGTGGCAAGCGCAGCCCCAATGCGCACAGCTGATGCATCCGGCCTTCGCGGGCGCGCCGGGCCACGCCCATTGGCAAGCCTTGTGTGAACGTGAGCCTGGCACGGGCTTGGCGGCTGGTTTGTTCAGCGTGATGATCGACGCCCGTTTCAGCCAAGCCCAGGTCGACGCTTTTTGCGACGGCCTGCAGCTTTTCAAGATCGGCTACAGCTGGGGCGGCCCGGTGAGCTTGGTGGTGCCTTATGACATCGCCTCGATGCGCCAATCTTGGCCAGTCCATTTGAAGCCGGGCACTTTGGTGCGTTTTTCCACGGGCCTGGAGTTTGCCAAAGACTTGATTTCTGACTTGGGTCAATCCTTGCGGGCGCACTTGCCTTGGCCATGAGCACGGTCATGCTCACCGTGTGAGCGTGTTCGTGTCAGAAAGGCACGAAGAAGCTGTTACATTGGGCAGCTCAAATTAAAGGAGCCATCTTGGCCACACCCAACTACGGATTCGAAAAGCGCCAGAAAGAACTGGCCAAGAAGCGCAAAAAAGAAGACAAGCTCAAAGCCAAGTCCGACCGTAAATCGGGCTTGTTGGCTGAAGACGGCTCTGAAATCGAGGGCGTAGAGGCTGATGAGGGCGAAGCAGACACTGCAGCGCCAGGTGAGACCGAGTTCCCCACGCCCGCTGCCTAAAACACCCATCGCCCCGAGGGCGGGGCTCCTGCAAAAGTCCTGTGCTCAGGCGGTCTGCACCAGTTCTCTCGCAAGTCGCAGCATGTCGGCCATGCTGTGACTGGCCGGTGTGATCAGGGGGGCTTTGGCGTAGTGCACAAAATTGTTGCCCGTCGAAGTCTCGTAGCCCGGGTCGTAATGGCCTGACAGCAGCTCGGTCACGACCTCGCGCATTTCTCCCCGCTCTATTCTTTCTTGCCAGCCTTGCACCACGGCCTTGCCGCGCAGTGCCACCAAACGTTCCAGTCGGTCGGCAAACAAGGCACGGTCTTGTGTGAAAAACGCATAGTCTTCGAGCAGCAAATTTACCCGGTTGTCCAGCGTCAAGTCCACCCGCAGGCAGGGGCTGGCCCGCATGGCCACCATCAGCTCGGCAGGCACTGTCAAGTTACCCACCTTTTTGCTCTCCGCTTCCACAAACACGGGGCGGTCAGGGCTGAAAGACCGCAGCGCATCCCACACCTGTGTGTCGAAGGCTTTTTGTGTGGGCTGTGGCGTGCCCGGAATCAAACCCAACACCGAGCTGCGGTGGCAGGCTATGGCCTCCAGGTCGAGCACCTGCGCGCCTTCTTGGGCCAAAGCCTGAAGCAAGCGTGTTTTGCCCGAACCCGTTGGGCCGCACAGGACCTGAAACTGCAGGCGCTGCGCTTGGCGTGGCGTGTCTTCCACAACGGCTTTGCGGTAGGCCTTGTAGCCGCCTTCGATCAGGTGCACCTTGAAGCCGATTTGACCCAAGATAAGTGCCAGCGAGTTGCTGCGCTTGCCACCGCGCCAGCAGTAAATCAGCGGTTGCCAGGTGCGCGGCTTGTCCATCACATGGGTTTCGATGTGGCGGGCGATGTTTTTAGCGACCAGCGCCGCACCGACTTTTTGGGCCTCGAAGGGGTTGACCTTTTTGTACAGCGTGCCCACTTGGATGCGCTCTTCGTTGTTCAGGGATGGCCAGCTCAGGGCGCCGGGCAGGTGGTCTTCGGCGTGTTCGCCTTCAGAGCGCGCGTCTAGGATGGCGTCAAACTGGTTCAGTTGGGCCATGGCCTGTTCGGCAGATATCAGGTGAACGCTCATTTCAGTTGTTTCTTCAAAGTGGGCCAAACATTGGCGAGGAGGCGCGGTTGCGCGGCTTCATTGGGGTGGATGCGGTCGCTCTGGAACCATTTGAGCGGCTCGGAATCATCGCCCACACCTTTCAAAAAGAAAGGCACCAGGGCGGCTTTTTGGCTCTTGGCCACTTGGACATAGGCTGCTTCAAATTGTCGCGCCATTTCAGGCCCGTAATTGGGCGGCATTTGCATGCCCAAAAGCATCACCTGCGCACCTGCGCTTTTGGCTTTTTGCGCCATGTCCAGCAAATTGCCTTGTGTCATGGCCATGGGCAAGCCGCGCAGTGCATCGTTGCCCCCCAGCTCAATGATCACATGGCTGGGTTGGTGGTTTTTGAGCAAGGCTGGCAGGCGCGAGCGACCGCCCGAGGTGGTGTCGCCACTGATGCTGGCGTTGATGACTTCCACGCCGGGTTTTTCTTGAGCCAGTTGCTTTTGCAGCAGCGCCACCCAGCCCGTACCCCGGACCAGTCCGTACTCGGCGCTCAGCGAATCCCCCAGCACCAAAACGCGTTGCGTTGTCGTGGATGGCGAGGCGAGGGCGGACGCTGCAAGGCCCCAGCCGACAAGGGCCAGCAGGGTCCAGTTAAAGTGGCGACGTCTTAACAAAGGTGTGTGCATGCCTGAATCCATCATTGCCGTTCGTGGCGTCTCTAAAAGTGTGCAGGATGCCAGCGGTCAGCTGAACATTTTGCGCGATATCGATTTCTCATTGAACGCCGGCGAAACAGCCGCCATTGTCGGTGCTTCTGGCTCTGGCAAAAGCACACTGCTGGCGATCTTGGCAGGCCTGGACACACCCACCGCCGGGCAGGTGGTGCTGGCAGGGCAATCTTTGTTCGATTTGTCCGAGGACGACCGCGCCGCACTGCGTGCTCAGCATGTCGGTTTTGTGTTCCAAAACTTTCAGCTGATGCCCAACCTCACGGCACTCGAAAACGTCATGCTGCCGCTGGAGTTGGCGGACCGCCCTGATGCCCGCAAAACCGCCACGGCCATGCTGCAACGCGTGGGTCTGGGCGAGCGGCTCAAGCACCTGCCCAAAGTCCTTTCTGGCGGAGAGCAGCAGCGTGTCGCTTTGGCCCGTGCTTTTGTCGTTCAACCGGATGTTTTGTTGGCCGACGAGCCCACGGGGAGCTTGGACCACGCCACGGGAGAGGCCATCATGGATTTGATGTTCGCACTCAACCGAGAACAAGGCACCACTTTGGTCTTGGTCACGCACGACCGCCAACTGGCCGCCCGTTGCGAGCGCAGCTTGGTGATTCAGGCCGGTCGTTTGTCGGAGGCGGCCGCTCCATCCGTTTAAGGCGGCAGACCAACGATAATCACCGCATGTCATCCCATAAAGTGCTGTTCGGCTTCCATGCCGTGGGCGTTCGCCTCAAGATCGCGCCCCAATCCGTTGTTGAAATCCACTACGAGGTCACCCGTCGCGATGCGCGGATGCGCCAGTTCATCGACAAGGCCCGTGACTCGGGCATGCGCATGGTCGAATCCGACGGTGAGCGCCTGGCCAAGCTGGCCGGTGGCCATGGCCACCAGGGTGTGGTCGCCATGGTCGCGCCCATGCCCCAAAACCATTCGCTGGACGACCTGCTCGACACCGTGCAAGGCCCGCCCTTGCTCTTGGTGCTGGACGGTGTGACCGATCCGCACAACCTTGGCGCGTGCCTGCGCGTGGCCGATGGCGCGGGCGCGCACGCGGTCATTGCACCCAAAGACCACGCAGCGGGCATCAATGCCACGGTGGCCAAGGTGGCCAGTGGCGCCGCCGAAACCGTGCCTTACTTCATGGTCACCAACCTCGCGCGCACTTTGGGTGAACTCAAAGAGCGCAGCATCTGGGTGATTGGCACCAGCGGCGATGCACCGCGCAACATTTACCAAGCCGATTTGAAGGTGCCCACTGCTTTGGTGCTGGGCGCTGAAGGTGACGGCATGCGCCAGTTGACCCGTAAAAACTGCGACGAGCTGGTCAGCATTCCTATGCGTGGTGCGGTCGAAAGCTTGAACGTCTCGGTGGCCAGCGGCGTGTGTTTGTACGAAGCTTTGCGCCAACGCAGTTAAACCCAAGGACAACACCATGGAAAACAGGTTCACCCGCGCGGTCTTTGTCGCAACCCTCATGGGTTTGACGCTGCTCAGTGCGTGCACGCAAGAGCAACAAAACAAGATCAGCCGAGACATCCAGAATTGGACCGGTACCAACGGTGTGCTCGAGGTCTATGCAGGTGACAAGGTGGTGCGCCGTTTTCTGAAGGTGGACAAAATCAGCACGGCCTTGGGTACGGAGGACGGCAAGCCCCGTGCCTACCGTTACGGCTATGGCGTGCTCGATGAAAACCTGAACATGCAGGCAGACCCGGGCGAGAAAAAGGTCTATTTTGAGGTCAGCGATTTCTCGAACACGGTGTTCTTCGAGAACCCGCACTGAAACTTCAGACTTGCACGGTTGTGTTCAGTGGGCAGGCTAGACCCAGCCCAGTGCCCCGATGACGGCACCACCGCCGATGAGCCACAGCAAATGAATTCGGGTCCGCCACACCAGCCCCACCGACGTCAAGGTCAGCAACCACAGTGGCAAGTCCCTTGCAATCTGGTTGTGGCTCGCAGTCAGCAACCAACCTGTTGAAACCAACAGCGCAATCACCACCGGGGCCATGCCCAACTTGAAGGCTTTCACCGCGCGGTTGTCGCGGTGTCTGTGCGCCCAGCGTGTCGTGGTGTAGGTCAGTATCGAGGAGGGCAGCATGACGCCGAGCAGGCTAAGTACCAGCCCCATCGCCGACAGGCCCACGCTGATCCAGCCACCGCCCAAACCCGCGCCAGCATTCAGGCCCACGTTCCAACCCATCAATCCCACAAACAAAACATTGGGTCCGGGGGCCGCTTGCGCCAGGGCAATGGAGGAGCTGAATTGCTGCTCGGTGAGCCAATGGTTCTCATCCACCAAAAAACGGTGCATGTCCGGTGCTGTGATGATGGCACCACCAACGGCCAACAAGGACAGCGATAAAAAATGCTGAAAAAAGGCCAGCCAATCCGAAACGCTCAGTTGCAAAGACAAAGTCATGCCCGGTCTCCTGCAGCGAGTTTGGCGGCTTCGACGCGAGCCAGTTGCAGGTAAGCCCAGCTGCAAGCCAAACTGCCAATGCCCAGCAAGACCCAAATCAGGGGCCAACGCAAGAGACTGACGCAGATGAACGTGGTGACCACGACAAGCGTGCAAACTGTCCAACCCATGGGGTTGAGCTTCAAGGCCGGGATGAGTTTGATGCCCGTGGCCGCAAACATGCCCGCTGCCACAGCCCCCATGCCCCGCAAAGCCCCTTGCGCCCAGGTCTGATCGGAGACGCCACTGAAGAAAAGCGCAATCACAATCAGCACGGCTGTGGGCGCCGTCAACATGCCCGCCAAGGCCGCAAAAGCACCCATCAAGCCAAAATGGCGTCCACCCAGCATCAGGCAAAAATTGATCACATTGGGGCCGGGCAAGATTTGTGCGACTGCCCAATCCTCCAGAAATTGGGTGGGCGTCATCCACCGTTTGCGCTCCACCACCTCGCGCTGAACCACGGTCAACACACCGCCAAAACCTTGTAAAGCCAACAAGGTGAAAGAGACAAACAGGTCGGTTTTTGAACGTGGGCTGTTCAGAGGAAGTTCTTCAGACATGCGTGCATTATCCCTTTGTCATGGTCTGAATGGGCTCGCCCCAAACTCATGCAGATTGATCTTCGTCGATCCAAACCAATTGACCGCGACCACTCTCACTCAGCCGCTCCAACAATGTGCTGGCTTGGGTCTCGGGCAATTCAAAATACAAGGACACCAGCGTGCCGTGCTTGACCCCCGTTAATTGGGCCTGACCGGTTTCCAACTCGCGACGCACCAAGCCCTCCAGCGCGTAAGGCACGCTGCAGGCCAACTGTGTTTTTTTGACCAGAGCCACTTTGTCGGTGGTCAGCAAAGCCTGTGCCACTGCATCCGTATAGGCCCGAACCAAGCCACCCGCACCGAGCTTGACCCCACCAAAATAGCGCACCACCGAGGCCATGACCCCTTCCAAATGTTGGTGCCGCAGCACTTCGAGCATGGGCCGGCCTGCGGTACCGCCGGGTTCGCCATCGTCGTTGGCCGCCGATTGGCCTCCCGCCACCAGTGCCCAACACACATGGGCGGCATCCGGGTGTTCTGCCTTGAGTTGGGCCACTCGGGCTTGCGCCTCTTCACGCCCGGTGACCGCTTCAATGCAGGCGATGAAGCGGCTTTTCTTGATGACCAGTTCGTGGCGGGCTGGGCGGGCGAGGGTGAAAGACATGCAGGGATTGTCCACGATGGTCCACCGTGATGGACCCTAACCCAGTCCCCTGTGACCACTCAAGCGCTTGGCCGTTGACCCTTGATTTTGGATTTCACGTAAGCGGCGACATCCTCCAAAGTTTGCGACAGGTTGTTTTGAAGGGTTTCGAAATCCGAGTTCCGTTCTCGTGTTGCTTCTTTCATGTAAAGCGGACGCCGAATCTCAATTTGCAAGCTGTGTCGGTTCAAGCTCGGTTGACCGACTTGCGCCAACAGGGCCACTCCTTTGTAAGGGTCGTTGCGAGCCACGCTGTAACCCCAGCGCCGCAGGCTGTGCTCGACCATGTCCACAAATTCGGGCTCGCAAGTGCTGCCGTCCCGGTCACCGAGCACAAAATCCGCCAAAACCTTGTCGGTGCCCATTCCCAGGCGTTCGTAGGCGTTTTGCGGCATGGAGTGAAGATTCAAGTGCCAAACGCCTCCAAAAGTCTTACAAGCCCATTGGATCTCTCGGTCCAGTGCGTTTCGGTAGGGTTGCCAGAAGTGTGCAATCCTTTGCTGCACTTCTTGAACGGTCAAGGCGCGGTCATAGATCAAGGTGTTGGCATTGACCTTGCTAAACACCAAGCCATAACCCAGTTGCGATTTGGGACCTGGTGACAATGGCGTTGGCCAAGCCTCGGCCAAGATGGCTGGGTCCAAGTCACTCAAGTCGCGGTTAGGGTCGATGTAGCAGCGCGGAAAACGAGCGGCCAGCAAGGTGCCGCCCACTTGGGGTGTAGCGGCCCACAAGGCGTCGATGTCGGTGTCTTCCGTCTGCCGCAGTTGCAGCAAAGGGAGCACCGATCCGAAATCGCTGGGGTAATGCGTGCCGCTGTGGGGCGAATCGCACACCAAAGGCAAACGCAACGCTTCTTCAGGCCGGGTCACCAGCACAGGGGCATCTGACATGGCTTGTGCTTTCAGTCGAGTTGGATGTTGGCCGATTTGGCAATGCGTTGGTAACGCGCCAAAGCTTTTTTGATTTGCTCGCCAAATTGCTCGGGTGTGTTGGCCATGGCGATGCCGTCGATGGCATCACTGCGCGCCTTGAAAGCCGGGTCTTGCATCGCTTGATGGGCTGCTGCGTTGATTTTGAGCACCACGGCCCGAGGTGTTTTGGCTGGTGCGAGCAAGCCAAACCAGCCCCCTTCGTCCATCTCCGGGTAGCCCGCTTCTTTGTACGTGGGCAAATCAGGCAAAAGTTTGCTGCGTTGTGGCGACAAAAGCGCCAGGGGGCGCAACCTGCCCGCCTGAATATGGGGGTATGTGGAGGGCAAGTTGTCGGTGAGTGCGTCAATCTGACCCGCAACCGCGTCGTTCAGGGCAGGGCCACCACCTTTGTAGGGCACATGCAAAACTTGAATCCCAGCCAACTGCAACAGGTTTTCGACGTTGGCGTGGCCCAAAGAGCCATTCCCGGGTGAGCCGTACGAATACTTGCCTGGGGCTGCTTTGGCCAACGCCACGAATTCTTGCAATGTTTTGGCGGGCACTTTTGGGTGAATGGTCAGCACACTGGGCACCGACATCACGTTGGTGATGGGTTCAAAGTCCTTGGCCGCGTCATAAGGTATTTTTTTGTAAATCGCCGGGCTGGCACCATGCGTGCTGACCGTGCCCATCAACAGTGTGTAACCGTCTGGCGCAGCTTTGGCCACCGCATCGGCCCCCAGCACACCGCCAACACCCGCCCTGTTCTCAACCACCACGCTTTGACCCAGCAAGGGGCCCATGCGTTCGGCCAGCAAGCGTGCCACCATGTCGGTCGACCCGCCCGCGGCAAACGGCACAATCAGTTTGATGGGTTTTTGGGGGAAGACTTGCGCGTGAACGGCGCCGCCCGTGGTCTGTAAAACGAAAAAAATACCCACTGAAAGCCATTTGATCCACATACCGACCCCCTCAAAAAAAAACCATTTTGACCGGCGGCTGCAGAAGAAGCTGTCACTTGGGGTAACACTGACACCTTTCTAAACGCCCTGATTTGAGCAAACCCTCGTTTCAGCGCGTTTGAGCACAGGCCAAGTGCCCATGTGGGTCACAAAGTCCCTTGAGTCTGACTGTTCACCCCCAAACCCCTACACTAGCGGGTTATCCCGAGTGCACAGCCCATGAACGCCTTTGTCGACGTCTCTTTTTTCCCGCGTGACGCCAAACCGCTGACCAGTTACCGCAAATTCTGGGCGCAGCGCTTTGGCACGGCCCCATTTTTGCCGATGAGCCGCGCCGAAATGACCCAACTGGGCTGGGACAGCTGCGACATCGTGTTGGTGACAGGTGACGCTTACGTGGACCACCCCAGTTTCGGCATGGCCGTGATCGGCCGCATGCTGGAAAACCAGGGTTTTCGGGTGGGCATCATCGCCCAGCCTGACTGGACGAGCGCCGACGCCTTCAAAGAATTGGGCCAACCCAACCTGTTTTGGGGCGTGACCAGCGGCAACATGGACTCCATGATCAACCGCTACACGGCGGACCGCAAAATCCGCACCGACGACGCTTACACTGCGGGCGACGTGGGCGGCAAGCGGCCAGACCGTGCGGCCATCGTCTACAGCCAGCGCTGCCGTGAAGCCTTCCCCGAAGTGCCCATCGTGCTCGGTGGCATCGAAGGCAGTTTGCGCCGCATCGCGCATTACGACTACTGGTCTGACAAAGTCCGCCGCTCGGTGGTGGTGGACAGCAAATGCGACCTGCTCTTGTACGGCAACGCCGAGCGGGCGATTGTCGAGATCGTGCACCGCCTGGCTGCCCGCGAGCCGGTGCAGCAAATCACCGACGTGCGCGGCACCGCCTTTGTGCGACGCGAAACCCCCGAAGGCTGGTTCGAAATCGACTCCACCAGCGTGGACACGCCCGGGCATGTGGAGGCGCACATCAACCCGTATTTGATGATCTCGGACCAAGCGCGGGAGCAGGGCGCCACTTGCGCCCGCGAGGAAGAAGCCAAAGAAGTGGCTGAGGGCCACAACGCCAAAAATGTCGAAGCCGACTTGTCTGCCGCCGTGGCCCAAGCCCGCAGCGCACAAACCGCCACACAACCGCTGACTTTTGTGCCCAACCCTGCGCTTCGTGGCAAAGGCACCCACAAAGTCCCGCCCCGCGACAAAAGCGTCATCCGCCTGCCCAGCTACGAGCAGGTCAAGTCGGATGCCGTCTTGTATGCCCATGCCAACCGCGTGCTGCACCTGGAAACCAACCCCGGCAACGCCCGCTGCTTGGTGCAAGCGCATGGCGAAGGTCACACCGCCCGCGACGTGTGGATCACGCCGCCGCCCATCCCACTCACCACCGCTGAGATGGACCATGTGTTTGATTTGCCCTACGCCCGCAGCCCGCACCCGCGCTATGCCGACGAAAACGGCAGCCACGACCACTCGACCAAAATCCCAGCCTGGGAGATGATCCGGTTCTCGGTCAACATCATGCGCGGCTGCTTTGGCGGCTGCACCTTTTGCTCCATCACTGAGCACGAAGGCCGCATCATCCAGAGCCGCTCCGAAGAATCCGTCATCCGCGAGGTGGAAGACATCCGCGACAAGGTCAAAGGCTTCACCGGTGTCATCTCTGACTTGGGTGGCCCCACGGCCAACATGTACCGCCTGGGTTGCCGCACGCCCGAGATTGAGTCTGCTTGCCGCAAACCGAGCTGCGTGTTTCCTGGCATCTGCCAGAACCTGACTACCGACCACGGCCCGCTGATCAACATGTACCGCCGGGCGCGCAACCTCAAGGGCATCAAGAAGATCTTGATCGGCTCCGGATTGCGTTACGATCTGGCCGTGCAGTCGCCCGAGTATGTGAAAGAACTGGTGCAGCACCATGTGGGCGGGTATCTCAAGATTGCGCCCGAGCACACCGAGGGCGGCCCGCTGTCCAAGATGATGAAGCCGGGCATCGGCACCTACGACCGCTTCAAGTCGATGTTCGACAAGTACAGCGAAGAAGCGGGCAAAAAGCAGTTCCTCATCCCGTACTTCATCGCCGCCCACCCGGGCACCAGCGATGAAGACATGATGAACTTGGCCATCTGGCTCAAAAAGAACGGATTCCGCGCCGACCAGGTGCAGACCTTCTACCCCAGCCCCATGGCCACGGCCACGGCCATGTACCACTCCACCCGCAACCCGCTGCGCAAAATCACCCGCGACAGCGAAAAAGTGGACGTGGTCAAAGGTGACAGACGCCGCCGTTTGCACAAGGCGTTTTTGCGCTACCACGACGCCACCAACTGGCCCCTGCTGCGCGAAGCACTCAAAGCCATGGGCCGCTCAGATCTGATTGGCAACGGCAAACACCACCTGATCCCGAGCTGGCAGCCGCTGGCCGAAGAGGGTTACCAAAGCGCTCGGCGCAAAAACAGCACGGGTGTGGGGGCCAAGTCGTCTGTGTCTTTGTCGACGGCGCCTAAGCGCATGGGGCAGCCGAAGAAGGGCCAGTTGCTGACGCAGCACACGGGGTTGCCGCCTAGGAAGTCTTGAGTTTTAAATGGCGTACTGATTGGTTGTCAGTGCCATATAGCTCCGGCCAGTGCAATTGCACAGGGCGTTAGCAAGAAGAGCGGCGATCTCGTCAGCCATATAAGAAATACGGATATAGCACCACCGCCAAAGATCAGGATAATTTTTAACTTGATCGATGACGTCGATTTTGACAATGGGTATCTTTGTGGGGAGTAACGAAAAAATAATCTGCCTGCGCGGCTTCTCGCGCAGGTCTGGTTGATTGCTGGGTTGGCCCTTAGTCCCACCACTCGAAGCCATTCGCCTCTAAATGTTTCAAAAACTCCGTAGCTTTCGCCTTTGCGGCCTCAACGTTATCAACGTTAGTCACCACAATTTCAACCTCATCAAATTCGTTGCATGCAAGACGAATTTCATTGTGGTTCCTTGGATACATCCACAACGGTTCTTTTCCACCCGCAAGCTCTGGTATTGACTCTAGCAACTCAAGCTTGTGAGCATTAACCTGGCGCCGGAAGTCCAATTCTTCCCATATGTACTCCTTAAAAGGGTATGTCTCAGATGCTGTAGTCAACCAGTCTCGCAAATTCGCTGAGACTGTTGATGTGACAATTATCAGAAGTGAATCGATCTTGTGTTCCAGAGCCGCATCTAACAATTCCTTTAGCTCTGACTTTGATAGCGAGGATTTTGTATATCGCTTGCACTGAACCATCCATCCTTCGTAGCGTTGTATGCCTGGAACAGGTGTGTCTAATCTTTCAGCGATGATGTCCCGACCTTTGTCGCTCCCCGCCTCACCATACCATTTGATATTCGTGAAACCTGTTTTCTGAAGAACGGCAGCACAGAGCTTTTCGAACAACGCCGGGGAGACTTGCTTCCAATCGGTGATCATGAAACTCCCTTCAGCGTGAAGGTCCAACTTAATGTATTCCGCAAACCTTGCGGAATAAGTTGGATGTTGCGGAATATTCTCGACACGATTTCCTCCTGAATCTGGCTCATAGTCTGGCTTGCAGGCCCACATCTGCTCAAACACTCAGGTATAAAAATTTCGAACAATTCCGCAAGCGTAAATTTAAATTCTATAGTTCTCAAATATGGCGGTCCTTGGGCTTGTCCATCCAATATTTCCCCTGCAGCCATATGATGATTCTTTAATCGACAGTCCGTAGATGTGCTGCTCATTTTTTGAGCGCATGGCGGCAACCCAGTCGGCATGCGCCTTGGCGCAGTTGTCCTAGGGCTTATCCACAGGCTTGGGCACGGGTGGTGTGGATGCTTCTTTTCACTGTCTCCGTAATGGTTTTTGAGCGATGCTTGCCCGTTTTGGATTTTGTGGCGCAAAATGCGCCAAAAGGAGAGTCTCATGTCCGCATCGTCGTCTTCGTCTTCGTTCTCATCCGTCAAGTTGTCTTCAGGTTTGGTCAGTCAAGCCCGTGATGCGGCATCGCCCATGCGCCGTTCGGTAGCCGGGCAGATCGAATATTGGGCAACTTTGGGCCGTATTGCCGAGGCTTCGGGCTTGACGGTCACTGAGGCGCGCGAGGCCATCGCGCTCTACGATGTCCGCCAGGCCGCCCCTGCGGATGCCGACCCGCTGGACGCTCTGGAAGCAGACTTTTTGACCGCCGAGAGCTCCGGCCGTCTGGCCCAGGCCGTGCGCCAGACCGTGCAGAGTAATCGCCGTCAGGTGGTGAAGGCCGCCTGAGTCATGCCGCGTGAGTGTCGCCGCCTGAGCGATTGCCGTTTTTGAAACCCGTTTTCTTTTTGCTCGCTGGCCCCAATGGGGCTGGCAAATCGA
Organism: Limnohabitans sp. 15K; assembly: GCF_002778285.1. Lineage (GTDB taxonomy): Bacteria > Pseudomonadota > Gammaproteobacteria > Burkholderiales > Burkholderiaceae_C > Limnohabitans_A. Next base: position 68,600 of record NZ_NESM01000001.1, on the reverse strand, counting down.
CTTTGTACCGCTCAGCGCTTGCTTCGGGCTTGTTGCCGTCTGATGCGGAATTTGTGAATGCGGACCTGCACGAAGCCCATGCCCTGCAGCACATCACCGATCCCGAACTGCGTTCGGCCCAAGCCCGGGCTTGGGCCGATGCGCGTCGCGCAGCTTGTCTGGCGCAGGGCCAGTCGTTTGTGAGCGAGACGGTGTTTTCGCACCCGTCCAAATTGGCTTTGATGCGGGATGCGCGAGCGGCGGGTTTTGCCGTGGTGCTGTTGGTGGTATGTGTGAATGACCCGCGTCAGTTGCTGGGCCGAGTTGCGCAGCGTGTGGCCGAGGGCGGCCACGATGTGCCGTCTGAGCGCATTTTGGCGCGTTATCCACGGACTTTGCAGAATTTGCAGGACGCGATCCCCTTGGCCGATTTGGCTTTGATGTACGACACCTCAGGCGTGGGCCGACACGGCATTTCTGGACCCAAGTTGGTGGCCCGTTGGCGTCATGGGGTGTGGCATTGGCAGGTAGCGCGGCCACCGGCTTGGGTCAAAAAAATCCAACCCGTCGACAGTTGAAAGCATGGGCTCGGTGAGGGTTACTGGTTATCACCCCGCCTGCAGCGCCGCCAGCAACTCCGTCTCGATTTCGATTTGCGCTTTGTTTTGCTGCAGCTCGGCACCGCTGATCAAGAAGCTGTCTTCCACGCGTTCACCCAAGGTGCTGATTTTGGCCAGTCGCAAATGAAGGCCGTGGTGAGCCAAGACACTGGCGATGCTGTAGAGCAGGCCAATGCGGTCGCTGGCCGAGATGGTGAGCAACCAGTTTTGGGCTTTGTCGTCGGGCTCCAAGCTCACTCGGGGGGTGATCGGGAAGCTTTTCACGCGGCGTGACACCCGGCCTCGGGTAGCCGGGGGCAGGGGGCCTTGCTTTTCCAGGGTTTGCGTCAGTCCCGACTCGACCATGCTGAGCAGCTCACGGTAATGCTCAGGCAACATGTGTGTGACGATCTGGAAGGTGTCCAGCGCCCAGCCCGTGCGGGTGGTGTGGATCTTGGCGTCTTGGATGCTGAAGCCCGATTGGTCAAAGTGACCGCAAATGCGGGCAAACAAATCGGGTTGGTCGGGCGTGAAGACCAGCACTTGCAGGCCTTCACCCACGGGTGAAATGCGCGCTCGCACGATGGGTTTGGGTGCGCCTTCGGCGGGCTTGGCCACATGCCGCGACAACTGGCGCGCATGCCACGCGATGTCCGATGCGTCGTTGCGCATGAAGTAGCTCACGTCCAGCGTGTCCCACAGGGCTTTTTGGCCCTCATAGGGTTCGCTGTGGCGTGCCAGTTCGATCAGGGCATCGCGCTTTCGGGCTTCCACCTCGGCGTTGGCGTCGGGCGCACGGCCACCCAGCACGCGCAAGGTGGATTTGTACAGATCTTCCAGCAGTTTGCCTTTCCAGGCGTTCCACACTTTGGGGCTGGTGCCACGGATGTCGGCCACGGTCAACAAGTACAGCGCTGTCAGGCGGCGTTCATCCCCCACGCGCAGGGCAAAACGTGCAATGACTTCCGGATCGCTCAGGTCTTCTTTTTGGGCCACATGGCTCATGGTCAGGTGTTCGCCCACCAAAAATTCGATCAATTGGGCATCGCTCTTGTCCACGCCGTGTTGCCGGCAAAAGGTGCGCACTTCGGCGATGCCGAGTTTGGAGTGGTCACCGCCACGACCTTTGGCAATGTCATGGAACAGGGCCGAGGTGTACAAGATCCAAGGCTTGTCCCAACCACTCGCCAACTGCGAGCAAAACGGGTACTCGTGTGTGTGCTCGGCCATGAAAAAGCGCCGCACATTGCGCAGGACCATCAAGATGTGCTGGTCGACCGTGTAGGCGTGAAACAGGTCGTGCTGCATCTGGCCCACGATGCGCCGGAAAACCCACAGGTAGCGCCCCAGCACCGAGGTTTCGTTCATCAAACGCAGGGCGTGTGTGATGCCTTGGGGCTGCTGCAAGATTTGCAAAAAGGTTTGGCGGTTGACCGGGTCGGCCCGAAAGCGCCCGTTCATGATGGCCCGCACGTTGTAAAGTGCCCTGAGGGTTCGCGCCGAAAAGCCCTTCACGCCGGGCGTGGCCTGGTACAGCAAAAAGGTTTCAAGGATGGCGTGCGGGTGCTTTTGGTACAGGTCGTCGCTGGCCACTTCGATCAGACCGGCTTTCTCAAAAAACCGTTCGTTCAGAGGACGGAAATCGCTGACCGACTCGCCACGATCGGCTTGCATGCGGTCTTCGATGTTGAGCAGCAAAATTTGATTCAGCTGCGTGACCGCTTTGGCCGCCCAATAGTATTGGCGCATCAGCTTTTCGCTGGCACGCAGGGCCAAGCGGCCTTCAGGTGTCACGTCAGACGCATAGCCGAACGACTCGGCCACATTGGTTTGAAGGTCGAACACCAAACGGTCTTCGCGGCGTTTGGCTTGCAAATGCAGACGTGCGCGAATCAGGCCCAGCAGGGCTTCATTGCGCTTGATTTGCCGCGCTTCCAAAGGGGTGGCCAGGCCTTTCCGGGCCAGCTCATCCCAGCTGTGGCCGAGCCCTGCGGCGCGCGCCACCCACAAAATCACCTGCAAGTCACGAAGCCCGCCGGGCGATTCTTTGCAGTTGGGTTCCAAGGCATAAGGCGTGTCTTCAAATTTGGTGTGGCGCTGGCGCATTTCCAGCGTCTTGGCCACCAAAAATGCTTGCGGGTCCATGGCCGCTTGGTATTGCTTTTGAAACTCGGTGAACAAGCGGGTGTTGCCCGTGACGCGCCGCGACTCGAGCAGCGAAGTCTGCACCGTGATGTCTTTGGCCGATTCGGACAGGCATTCGCTCAACGTGCGGACGCTGGAGCCGATTTCCAGACCCGTGTCCCAGCAGCTGCCGATGAAGCGTTCAAGCTGCGCCTGCAACGCGTGCGAGTTTTCGGGCGACTGGCCGTCGGGCAAAAGCACCAGCACATCGACGTCAGAGTAAGGAAACAGCTCGGCGCGACCGAAACCCCCTACGGCCACCAAACACACATCCGGCGCAAAACCTGCGTTGTGCCATAGCTCGATCAGCAAACCATCGGCCAGGATGGACAGTTGCCTTAGCGTTTGCTTGAGGCCCCTTGCCACCGCACCGCTTTGGGCCAGGTTGGTCAAAACCGTGGCCTTGTCGTATTTGTAAGTCTCGCGCAGCTGGGCCAGGTCGGCCATGGGCACATGAACCGCTGGATGGGCAGATGGGGCCTGAGCGTTCATCTCAGGCGGCGGCTTTGTCGGTGCTGAGGGGCTGAATGAAGGACGGGATGTCTGGACTGCCCGCCGACAAGGTCAAGACCTCGTAGCCGGTTTCGGTCACCACCACGGTGTGCTCCCACTGGGCCGAAAGCGAATGGTCTTTGGTCACGATGGTCCAGCCATCGCCCATTTCCTTGATGTCGCGTTTGCCTGCATTGATCATGGGCTCGATGGTGAACACCATGCCTGGGACCAACTCAACGAGTGTGCCGGGTTTGCCGTAATGCAGCACTTGGGGCTCTTCGTGAAAGACCCGGCCAATGCCGTGGCCACAAAACTCGCGCACCACCGAAAAGCCCAGTCCTTCGGCAAATTTCTGAATGGCGTGGCCGATGTCACCCAAGTGGGCTCCGGGTTTGACCTGCTCAATGCCTTTCCACATGGCTTCGTAGGTGACGGCGGCCAGGCGTTTGGACGCAATCGAGGCTTCGCCGACATGGAACATGCGGCTGGTGTCACCGTGCCAACCGTCCTTGATGGTGGTGATGTCGATGTTGACCGAGTCGCCTTTTTTGAGCGGTTTGTCGTTCGGGATGCCGTGGCAGACCTGGTGGTTGATCGAGGTGCAGATCGATTTGGGGTAGGGCTTGTAACCCCCCGGTGCGTAATTCAAGGGGGCTGGGATGCAGCCCTGAACGTCGACCATGTAGTCGTGACACAGTTTGTCAAGTTCGTTGGTGGTGACGCCCGGTTTGACAAAGGGGGTGATGAAGTCGAGGACTTCGGAGGCCAGGCGGCAAGCCACGCGCATGCCTTCGATGTCTTGGGCGGTTTTGAGGGTGATCGTCATAGGAGGCAGATTATCCCATTGGGGCCGTTGCGGGCGTGTCACTGGTGTCAATGATCTTTGTGAGGGGCTTGAAGGATCCAGGGTAAACACCCATTCATGCCACTTTTGAATGTTTGTATTCTGTATACAGACATGAGCCCATCACCCCTTCAACTGACCACAGCACCCGATCTCGTTGAGCAGATCTATGCCCGTTTGCTCGATGCCATCAGCGAGGGCAGCTTGGCGCCTGGAGAGCGATTGACGCAAGACGACTTGGCGCAGCGCTTTGCCGTTTCGCGCCAACCGGTGTTGCAGGCCCTGCGTTTGCTCAAAAAGGACGGCTTTGTCGAAGACGCTCCTGGTCGAGGTGTGCAGGTCACGCAACTCGATGTGAACTGGATTGCGCAGGTTTACCAAGTGCGCGGGAGTCTGGACGCACTGGCTGTGCGATTGGCTGCCGAACGGCGAGTTCAGCTCGAACCGGCAGTGATGAGCCGAGGCCGTCAGGCCAACCAAACACGCGACGTGCAGGCCATGATCCAAGCCGACCTGGCCTTTCACCGCGCCATTTACCAAGCCTCTGGCAACCCTTTGATCGCGCAAAGCATCGACTTGCACTGGCACCACCTCAAGCGCGTCATGGGTGCCGTGCTGCAGTCTTCTCATCAACGCCAAACCGTGTGGGATGAACACGAAGCCATTGCGCACGCCATTGCCGCTGGTGATGCCAACTTGGCCGTGCGCCTGGTGCAACAACACGCCTACGAGGCCAGTGTGCAACTCACAGCCCGACTTTCCGAACAAATTCAACACCTCAAAACAGGAGCACAAGCATGAAACTGACCCCCGAACAAATCGAACAATTTGACCGTGACGGTTATTTGTTCTTCCCAGGACTTTTCACGCCCGAAGAAACCAAAAATCTGACCGACGCGGTGCCCGAGTTGTACAGCCGCCGTGAGGCCTACAACGTGCGCGAAAAAGGCAGCGACGCCGTGCGCACCAACTTTGCCGCCCACATGTACAGCGAGCCCTTTGCCAAGCTGGCACGCCACCCCCGCATGATCGAGCCCGTGCAAGACCTGTTTGGCGAAGAGCTGTACATGCACCAATTCAAGATCAACGGCAAGATGGCCTTTGAAGGCGATGTGTGGCAGTGGCACCAAGATTACGGCACTTGGCTGAACGACGATCTGATGCCCACCGAGCGGGCCATGAACGTGGCCATTTTTCTGGACGACGTGAACCCCTTCAATGGGCCGCTGATGTTCATCCCCGGCAGCCACAAAAAAGGCGTGGTCGAGGCCAAACACGACCTCTCCACCACCAGCTACCCCCTGTGGACGGTGGACAACGACCTGATCAGCCAACTGGTTGAGCGAGCCGGTGGCAAAGAAGGCGGCATCGTCAGCCCCACGGGCCCTGCGGGCTCGATGATCTTGTTCCACAGCTGCCTGGTGCACGCTTCGGCCAGCAACCTCTCGCCCTGGAACCGCGTGAGCGTTTACCTGAGCCTGTGCGCCGTGTCGAACCACATCCGTCGCCACAAGCGCCCCGAATACATCGCGCACCGCGATTTCACCCCCATCAGCTGCCTGCCTGACGACTGCTTGGTGAACAGCTACCCGGTCGATCTGCCTTGGAAAAGCGGCATGCCCGAAAGCGCTTTGCAAACCTCACTCGACAAACTGAAAGAAGCCGCATGAATCTGCACGCCAAACTCCTGCAACGTGCGGCAGAAAACCGCCCCATCCGCATCGGCCTGATCGGTGCGGGCAAATTCGGCTCCATGTATTTGGCGCAAATTCCGCGCACCCCCGGCGTGCATTTGGTGGGCATTGCCGATCTGTCGCCCGACGGCGCCCGCGCCAACTTGGCCCGCGTGGGCTGGAACCCCGAGCGCCTGACCGCCAGCAGCCTGGATGACGCGGTCAAAAACGGCACCACCCATGTGGGCGACGATTGGCAAAGCTTGGTGCGCCACCCGGCGGTGGACGTGGTCGTCGAGTGCACAGGCTCGCCCCTGCACGCGGTGGACCACATTTTGGAAGCCTTTGCAAACCGCAAACATGTGGTCAACGTCACAGTGGAGGCCGACGCGTTTTGTGGCCCCTTGCTGGCCACCCGCGCCCAACTGGCGGGCGTGGTGTATTCGCTGGCCTTTGGTGACCAGCCTGCGCTCATTTGCGATTTGGTGGACTGGGCGCGCACCTGCGGCTTTCCGGTCGTGGCCGCAGGCCGGGGCCACAAGTGGCTGCCGCACTTCAGCGAATCCACGCCCGAAACCGTGTGGGGCTATTACGGCCTCACGCCCGAGCAGGCCGAGCGTGGCGGCCTCAACCCCAAAATGTTCAACAGCTTTCTGGATGGCTCCAAGCCCTCGATTGAAAGCACGGCAGTGTCCAACGCCACTGGTTTGGGTGTGCCCAGCAACGGTTTGCTCTACCCACCGGCCAGCGTGGAAGACATTCCCTACGTCACCCGCCCGATCTCGGAAGGCGGTGTGCTGGAGCGCAAGGGCATGGTGGAGGTGATCTCCAGTTTAGAGACCGATGGCCGAAAAATCCCCTACGACATCCGCATGGGCGTGTGGGTCACGGTGGAGGCAGAGACCGACTACATCAAGAACTGCTTTGAAGAGTACAACGCGCACACCGACCCCTCGGGCCGTTACTTTACGCTTTACAAGCGTTGGCACCTGATTGGCCTCGAAGTGGGCGTGAGCGTGGCGAGTGTGGCCTTGCGCAACGAACCCACGGGTGTGGCCATCGGCTGGAACGCCGACGTGGTGGCCACGGCCAAGCGCGACTTGAAACCTGGCGACATGCTGGACGGCGAGGGCGGTTACACCGTGTGGGGCAAGCTGCTGCCAGCGGCCACTTCCAAGCGCATGGGCGGCGTGCCGCTGGGCCTGGCGCACGGCGTGAAAGTCATTCGCCCCGTGGCCAAAGGCCAAAGCCTGACCTGGGACGACGTGGCCATGGACACCAGCACCCACGCCTACAAAATCCGGCGCGAGATGGAGGCGACTTCGGTTTTGGGTTGATGCAGCCCATGGCGAAATGCAAGGCCATTTTTTTGTAGGAGCGGCGACCTCGCCGCGATGGGCTTTTTGGAACGCAGCCTATCGCCCCGGGGGCGGGGCTCCTACAAAGACACCATCGCCCCCGGTGGCTTTGCGCCACCTCTTGCTCTCGCTCTTTATCAGCGATAAAAGGCAGCGCAGCGATCTGTCCATCTCGCCTCCAAATCAGGGTTTCCCCCGTTAAAATATCGCCTTTGTCGGCCAGCCCCAGTCAGCGGCCCCGGCGTTACGGTTTTCCGTCTCTTTACAAGGCCACCCCGTGTCCCTGCACATCACGACTTTTGAAGGCGCCAGCGCCCTCAGCGACTTTCGCATTGCCCAACTTTTGCCGCGATTGGCGGCCATTTCGCCACAAATCTTGGGCATTTCGGCCCGTTTTGTGCATTTGGTGGCGACTGTTGCCCCTTTGGCTGATTCTCAAAAGCAGACGCTTGCGGCATTGCTGACGTACGGCGAGCCTTACACAGGCCCGATCGATGGCCCCTTGATCGTCGTGAGTCCCCGCATCGGAACGGTTTCACCTTGGGCCTCCAAAGCCACCGACATTGCCCACAACTGCGGTTTTGAGGTGCGCCGCGTGGAGCGCCTGACCGAATACCGCTTGGTGATGAAATCTGGCTTGCTGGGCACCGCCAAATTGAGCGCCGAGCAACTGGGTCAGGTGGCCGCTGTGCTGCACGACCGCATGACCGAGTCGGCCATGCCCAGTCGGGACGATGCGGCGGCCTTGTTCACGGCTCTCGAACCTGCACCCATGGCGCATGTAGACGTGTTGGTCGGAGGTCGCGCGGCACTGGTGGACGCTAATAAGGATTGGGGTCTGGCGCTGGCCGATGACGAAATCGATTACTTGGTCAAAGCCTTCACGGGCCTCCAACGCAACCCCACTGATGTGGAGCTGATGATGTTCGCGCAGGCCAACAGCGAGCACTGCCGCCACAAGATTTTCAACGCCGAGTTCACCATCGACGGCGTGGCCCAGCCTAAGAGTCTGTTCGGCATGATCCGCAACACGCACCAGCTGAGCCCCCAGCACACGGTGGTGGCCTATTCGGACAACGCTTCGGTGATGGAAGGCCACACGGTTGAGCGCTTTGTCGCTCGCACGGGGGAGCAGGGCGCTGCTTACCAAGCCGAAGAGGCCTTTCACCATGTGCTGATGAAGGTCGAGACCCACAACCACCCGACCGCGATTTCCCCTTTCCCCGGCGCATCGACCGGCGCGGGCGGCGAAATCCGTGACGAAGGCGCGACCGGTCGCGGCTCCAAGCCCAAAGCGGGTTTGTCCGGTTTTACCGTTTCCAAGCTTTGGGGCGGCATGTCCGACCAAGCGGGCGGCAAGCCCGAACACATCGCCAGCCCGCTGCAGATCATGACCGAAGGCCCTTTGGGTGGCGCGGCCTTCAACAACGAGTTTGGTCGCCCCAACTTGTTGGGCTATTTCCGCGAATACGAACAAACGGTGGACGGCGTGGTACGTGGCTACCACAAGCCCATCATGATCGCGGGCGGTCTGGGACAGATCGACGCCGGGCAAACGAAAAAGATCGAATTCCCTGCGGGCAGCTTGCTGATCCAGCTGGGCGGCCCCGGCATGCGCATCGGCATGGGCGGCAGCGCGGCCAGTTCCATGGCCACCGGCACCAACGCCGCCAACCTCGACTTTGACTCGGTGCAGCGCGGCAACCCCGAGATCGAGCGCCGGGCGCAAGAGGTCATCAACCACTGCTGGGCGCAGGGTGCCCACAACCCGATCCTCGCTATCCACGACGTGGGCGCGGGTGGTTTGTCCAACGCCTTCCCTGAACTGACCAACGACGCAGGCCGGGGCGCACGCTTCGATTTGCGCGCCGTCAAACTCGAAGAGTCTGGCCTGTCGCCCAAAGAAATTTGGTCCAACGAGAGCCAGGAACGCTATGTGATGGCGATCGCGCCCGAGTCTTTGGCGCAGTTCACCGCTTTTTGCGAGCGCGAGCGCTGCCCGTTTGCGGTGATTGGCGTGGCGACCGATGAGCGCCAATTGGTGCTGGAAGACCAAGGCCATGAGTCGCCCGTGGACATGCCCATGGACGTGCTGCTGGGCAAGCCGCCCAAGATGCACCGCGACGTGACCACCGTGGAGCGCAAGTCGCCCGCGATGGACCTGACGGCCGTGAGTTTGCAAAAGGCCGTGATCGACGTGCTGAGCCACCCCACCGTGGCATCCAAGCGCTTTTTGATCACCATCGGCGACCGCGCCGTGGGTGGCCTAACGCACCGCGACCAAATGGTCGGCCCTTGGCAAGTGCCCGTGGCCGATGTGGCCGTTACCCTGGCCGATTACCAAGGCTTTGCGGGCGAAGCGATGAGCATGGGCGAGCGCACACCGCTGGCCTCGCTCAACGCCGCAGCGTCCGGACGCATGGCTGTGGCCGAGGCCATCACCAATTTGCTGGCGGCACCGATCGAGCTGCCCCGCGTCAAGATGTCTGCCAACTGGATGGCCGCTTGCGGCGAGCCGGGCGAAGACGCGGCACTCTATGAAACCGTCAAAGCCGTGGGCATGGAGCTGTGCCCGGCGCTCGACATCTCGATCCCGGTGGGCAAAGACAGCTTGTCGATGCGCACGCAGTGGACCGTACCGAAGGGCGATTCAAGTTCCGACGGTGAGACCCGCAAAGTCACCTCGCCCGTCAGCCTGATCATCACCGCCTTCGCCAGCCTGCCTGACGTGCGGGGCACTTTCACGCCGCAGCTGGACGCAAAAACCGATGACACCAGCCTGCTGCTGATCGATCTGGGCCAAGGCCGTAACCGCATGGGCGGCAGCGTGCTGGGCCAAGTGCTGGGCCAGTTTGGCGACAGCGTGCCCGATCTGGAAGAGCCGCAAGCCCTGGTGAATTTGGTCAAGGCCATCAACACCTTGCGCAGTCAGGGCCAGATCCTGGCTTACCACGACCGCAGCGATGGCGGCTTGCTGGCCGCTGTGGCCGAAATGGCTTTTGCCGGTCATGTGGGCGTGGCGCTCAATGTGGACATGCTGGTCACCGAAGGCGACGGCATCACCGACAGCCGCGCTGATCACGGCGACGCCAAGAACTGGGCAGGCCAGGTCAGCGCCCGCCGCGATGAACTCACCCTCAAAGCCTTGTTCAATGAAGAGCTGGGCGTGGTGCTGCAAGTGCGCACGTCCGAGCGCAACGCGGTGATTCAAACCCTGCGTGAACATGGCCTGTCCAAGCACACGCATGTGATCGGCAAGACCCGTCCCGTGCAATCGACCATCCAAAAAGGCGTGGGCGAACTCAGCATCTGGCGCGACACCAAAGAGGTGTTTGCCGCCAAGCTGGAAGACCTGCACCAGGTTTGGGACAGCGTGAGCTGGAAGATTTGCCAGCAGCGCGACAACCCCGCTTGCGCCGACGCCGAACATGCTGCCGCTGGCCGCGCTGATGACCCCGGCATGCATGTGGCGTTGAGTTTTGACCCGACTGACAACGTGGCCGCGCCGTTCTTGAATTTGTCGCGCCCCAAAGTGGCGATCCTGCGTGAGCAGGGCGTCAACTCGCATGTGGAAATGGCCTACGCCTTCCACAAAGCAGGCTTCGAGTCGCACGACGTGCACATGACCGACCTGCAATCGGGCCGCGCCAACTTGGCCGACTTCCAGGGCCTGGTCGCTTGTGGCGGTTTCAGCTACGGCGACACGCTGGGCGCGGGCATCGGCTGGGCGCGCAGCATCACTTTCAACCCCGCGCTGGCGGATCAGTTCAAAGGCTTCTTTGGCCGCACTGACACCTTTGGTCTGGGCGTGTGCAACGGCTGCCAGATGTTTGCCGAGCTGGCCGACATCATCCCCGGCGCCGAAGCTTGGCCGCGCTTCACCACCAACCAGAGCGAGCGCTTCGAAGCGCGTCTGTCGATGGTCGAAGTGCTGAAGTCGCCAAGTCTGTTCTTGCAAGGCATGGCGGGCAGCCGCTTGCCGATTGCCGTGGCACACGGCGAGGGCTTTGCCAACTTCAAGCACCGGGGTAACGCAGCGCAGGCACTTGGCGCGATGCGCTTTGTGGACAACCATGGCCAAGCCACCGAACAGTATCCCTTTAACCCCAACGGCAGCGCTGGCGGTTTGACTGCGGTGACCACCGCCGACGGACGTTTCACGGCCATGATGCCGCACCCCGAGCGCGTGTTCCGCAATGTGCAGATGAGCTGGACGAGTGGTGACATCGCTTCCACCAGCCCTTGGCTGCGCTTGTGGCAAAACGCCCGCAAGTGGGTGGGCTGATCTGTCAAGCATGAAGTCCACCAACCCGGCTCAGTGGTTTCCGCCTTCGCAACTGGCCTTTTACTTTGACCAGGGTGCCTGGTCACGCGGCACCACTTTGTATTTGCAAGACAAAGTCTTGTCTTCTCAGCTGACCCCGGACGGCGACGGCTGGCGTTTGCAGGGCCAAGTGCAAGGCAACGATGCACACCCCTATTCGGTCAATGCCGAACTGCGCGTGAGCGCGGGCGGTAACCTGAGCGAGTGGCGCAGCGGCTGCACCTGTCCGGTGGGGCGTTACTGCAAACACGGTGCGGCTTTGGGCATCTTGGCCTCCATGCAAGGCGTGGCCCTGCTCAACGATTGGGGGCCGGACGGTCCTTCGGCCGAGGTCCTCGAGCGCCGATCGCAAATGGAAAAAGAGCGGGCCCTGAGCCAAGCCGAATACCAGGTGCGTGATTGGCTGACCCGCTTGGAAAACGCCAATGGACCGGCTGCTTATGCGTTGCCCGGCAGCACCCATGACCAGTTTGTCTACAGCCTGTCGGTCGTTCAAACCGCGTACAAGCCTTTGTTTCACTTGGCTGTGAAACGGGCCGCGCAAAAGCGCAACGGCGAATGGGGCAAAGCCAAAAAGCTGAGCAACGAACCTTCGCCGCACGACCCGATCTGGCAAACCAGCAGTCCGCTGGACCGCGATATTTTTGACCTGTTGAAGGCCTGTCCCGCAGCCAGCAGTTTCAGCTCTTACGGTTTTCAAAGCGAGGTCAAGCTGCACGGCATGCCGGGCCAGTTGTTGTTGCAGCTGTGCAGCCAAACCGGACGATTGGTGTCCGACGATGGCATCGCCTTGCGCTGGCAAGAAACGCCCGAAGCTTTGGTGGGGACGTGGCGCGAGGTCAAGGGCCAAGACAACTTGCCCGATGGCTGGCAGTTGAGCATGCAAGCACTGCGCCCAGGCGTGGTGTACGGGTTGAACCAGCCGCCATTTTTCATGGACACGGTGCAAGGCCTTTGCGGCCCCTTGGACACACAAGGCCTCTCGGCGAACGAGTTGCAGGTTTTGTCCAATTCACCGGTTTTGCCCGAAAGCGTGGCGTTCAAGTTTCAAAACCAGTTGCTGGAGCGTTTGGGTCCCGTGCCTTTGCCGCCCGTGATCCAGAAGATGCCCGAAATCCGGGACGTCAAGCCCCGTGCCATCCTCGACATCGCACCCGTGCACCCCGCAGACCGTGGTTTGCAAGGCCTGTTTATGGCTGAGTTGACCTTTGATTACGACGGACACCGCGGCTTTTGGCCGGGTTCCCAACACCGCGTCTTGGTGGGGCAGGGCCTACAGGCGCGCATGTTGCTGCGGGACATACCCGCTGAGCGAAAAGTTGGGGATACGCTCGCTGCTCTGGGGCTGGTCGCTTTCGACGCCAACATGCTGGTGTTGCCGCCCGAGCAATCGCAGCAGCCCTGGCTGGAGTGGATCGAAAACGACTTTGCGTCGTTGCGCCAAGCGGGTCTGGACGTGAATTTCATATCGGGCGCTACCCCCTGGTTGCGCCAGGCTGACGACGTGCACATCGATTTGTCGAGTGACGATGAAGCGCCAGAAACTTCGCCCTGGTTTGACCTGTCTTTGGGCATGGACATCGACGGCAAACGCGTGAACATCTTGCCTTGGGTGCCCAGCATTTTGACGACGCTCGCGAAAATCAGCAGCGCGACGGCCGAGGGTGAGAAGGCCGCCTTGCCGCCTTTTTTGTACCTGCCCGACTTGCAGGGAGACGGCTTTGTTAAGCTGCCCACCGCCAAGATCGAGCCTTGGCTGACCACGCTCATGGAGTTGGTCTCCGAGCGCGGCCATGATTGGAGCGGTGACGAGCTGCGCCTGTCCCGACTTGAAGCCCTGCGCACCGCCGCCTCTTTGGGTGAAGGTGTGGCCTGGGCTGGTGCCCAAAGCCTGATGGGTCTGGTGCAACAAATGCGGGGCCTGGAAAGCTTGCCCGAAGTCAGTGTGCCTGCCAGCTTGCAAGCCACTTTGCGTCCCTACCAGCAGCAGGGTTTGAATTGGTTGCAGTTTTTGCGCACCCACCAATTGGCCGGCATTTTGGCCGACGACATGGGCCTCGGTAAAACCCTGCAGACGCTGGCGCACATCCTGACCGAAAAGGAAGCCGGTCGCCTCACGCAGCCTGCGCTGATCGTGGCCCCTGTGAGCTTGCTGGGCAATTGGCAACGTGAAGCGGCTCGCTTTTGCCCCAGTCTGCGCACCCACATTCACCACGGCCTCTTGCGGCATGAGACCGCGCAAGACCTCATTGGTTTTGACATCGTGCTCACGCCTTACTCTTTGCTGCACCGCGACCGTGATCTTTGGCTGGCCATCGACTGGCACTTGTTGGTTCTGGACGAAGCGCAAAACATCAAAAACGCCAACACCTACGCCGCGCAAACCGTGGGCGACATTCCAGCACGCCACCGCCTGTGCCTGTCGGGCACGCCCATGGAAAACCACTTGGGTGAGCTGTGGAGCCTTTTCCACTTTTTGATGCCGGGCTTTTTGGGCAGCCAAAAACGCTTTGGTGAGTTGTTTCGCAACCCCATCGAGCGCCAAGGCAACAGCGAAAAAATGGACCAGCTGCGCAAGCGCATCACGCCCTTCATGCTGCGCCGCACCAAAGACGTGGTGGCCAGCGAGTTGCCACCCAAAATCGAAACGCTCATGCCTGTGCCGCTGCAAGGCCAACAGGCGGACCTGTACGAAACCATCCGTTTGGGCATGGAAAAAACCGTGCGCGACGCGCTGAACGCGCAGGGCTTGGCCAAATCGCAAATCACGATTCTGGATGCGCTGCTCAAGCTGCGCCAAGTGTGTTGCGACCCGCGCCTGCTCAAATTGGGCGCGGCCAGTCAGGTGCAGCAATCGGCCAAGCTGGAGCAGTTGCTCGACATGCTGCCCGAGATGGTGGCCGAGGGCCGCAAAATTTTGCTGTTCTCGCAGTTCACCCAAATGCTGGGCTTGATCGAGCAAGAGCTGCCGCGCCTGGGCATCCCTTGGGTCAAGCTCACGGGCCAAAGCAAAAACCGCGACGCCATCATTGACCAGTTCACCAGCGGGCAAGTTCCGCTGTTCCTGATCAGCCTGAAGGCGGGTGGTGTGGGTCTGAACCTGCCTCAGGCCGACACCGTCATCCATTACGACCCATGGTGGAACCCCGCCGTGGAAAACCAAGCCACTGACCGTGCCCACCGTATTGGTCAAACGCAAAGTGTCTGGGTGCTCAAACTGGTGGCCCAAGGCACAATTGAAGAACGCATGTTGGCCCTGCAAGAGCGCAAAGCCCAACTGGCGCAAAACATGTATTCGGGCGCAGTGCAACGCAAAGAGCCGCTGTTTGGCGAGTCGGATTTGAACGAACTTTTCAAACCGCTGGGCTGAGAGATTGGAATCGACTTTGCTGAAAGTCTTGTTTTTCTTGGCTTTGGCTTGCGTCAGTGCGTGCAGCCCCGACAAGACTGCGGATGTTCCTCTCGCTCAAGCCAAGGTGGGTGTATGGGCCCCAGCCGACGCTTTCAACCCCGATGTGCAAGAAGCTGCCCGCTTTGCGGTGCAAACTTTTGCAGTTCAACACAAGGCGCGTGTGCTTTTCAAAGAAGTGACCCAAGCCCGCCAGCAGGTGGTGGCTGGCCTCAACTTTCAGTTACAGCTTCAAGTGACACTGGACGGCGTCCCTAAAAACGTCAACGTGACCGTGTGGCGACAGCTCGACGGGGACTACCGTTTGCAGTCTTGGGATTGGCTGGACTGATGGTGGGCTTTACATGGGTGATTTGATCGGTAATAATAAATTTATTACGCGAGAAAATGCCATGACCACCACCGTCAAACTGCCCGACCCTTTAGAAAAATCCCTTCGCCAGCGATGCGCGCAAGAAGGCCGCAGCATCAGTGAAGTCATGCGCGATGCCCTTACCGCATATTTAGCGCAGCCTGCAGTCACCGCATCGGCTTTTGCCTTGGGCGAGGGCGTTTTTGGGCGATTTGCAGGAAAAGAGGATTTGGCCGAAACCCGTAAAACCCAGCTGGTGGATGTGTGGGAAGGCAAGCAGGGACGGCGTTCATGACCCGCGTGGAAAAACGACCGCTTGCTGTCCAAGAGCCCCATGCGCTTTACTTGCGCAATTTACCCGTGCAAGACGCCCTCATCGACAGCGGCCCTTTGCTGGCCTTGTTCAATCGCAGTGACAAATGGCATGCGCCTACTTTGGCCTTACTCCAAGCACAGCCGCAGTTGCGTCTGCACAGCACTTGGCCCGTTTTGACCGAGGTGTGCGCCCTGTTGGCAAGGCGCATCCACAACGACGCCGCGCTTGACTTTTTGCAGTGGGTGCAGCGCGGCGCGGTGCAGTTGGACAGTCCTGCCGAGTGGAGCTTGACCAGCGTGTTGGCCATTTGCCAACGCTTTGCCACTTTGCCGCTGGACTTGGCTGACGCCTCGATCGCGGAAGCCGCCGAACGTTTGGGCATTCGGCATGTGGTGTCGATCGACCAAGACTTCGATGTTTACCGGGATGCCAAAGGGCAAGCCTTGGTCAATTTGTTGCGCTGATCAGTGCAAGCCCACCACAGGCCGTGACTTGTAAAACTGAACCGGGCTTTCAGGCACAGCGTTCAGCACCGACTTCTTGATCTTGCCCACCACATGCATTTCGCAGGGTTTGCAGTCAAAGCGCAGGGTGAGTTTTTCTTTGCCGTTGATGAGTTGCATGGGCTCGGCTTTCACCGTGCCTTGCACGCCGGTCACGCCTTTGGCCTGTTTGGGGCACAGGCTCAAGCTGAAACGCACGCAGTGCTTGGTGATCATGAGGCTGACTTCACCCAACTCTTCCTGGCTTTCATAGGCCGCATCAATCACTTTCACGCCGTGTTTGGCGTAAAAGTCGCGGGCTTTTTGGTTGAACACATTGGCCAAATAGGTGAGTGTGTCTTCGGGGTAGGCCACGGGTGGTTCCACAGGCACTGCACGCGGCAGGCGGTGCAGGCCTGCCGAGCGGGCGGCTTCCAGGGCTTGCACGGCATCGCGGCGCAAGGCGTTGAGTTGTGAAGGCGGCACAAACCAAGGGCGGGGCAGGGCCACTTGCACATCCAGCGGCTCAAAAAGGGTGTCGCCCAATTTGCCCAAGGCGGTTTTGAGTTTGTCCTCGGCTTGGGCCGGATCTTTGGGGGCTTGCCAGGCGATGGCCATGTGCGCCGTGCCGCTGAGGCCGACCTCGTCGGTCAGGGTCAGTTGCAGGCCATCGTTGTTTTCTGCCAGTTGCATCCACACACCCATGCGGCGCTCGGAGGATTTTTTGTCCAGGGTGCGCACCCAGCTCATGTCACGGTTTCGGTTGACCTGAACACCTGGGCGCAAGTCCTTGAAGCCGTCCATTGGGTCTTTAGGGAAAAGCTTCCACACTCCTTTGGCCTTGGCTGCTTCGGCCCGGTTGATCTGAAGGCCCACCAGCTCCTTTTGCAGATCGTAGTAGCACAGGCCATCACCGTTGTGCAGCTCGGTGCCCGGGTCGTCGGTGGTGATCTCAACGTGCTCAGCCGTGACCTTGCTGACCCAGCCAATGGGTTGGCCGGGGTTTTTAGGCGTGTCGAACGCGCCAATGTCTTCTTTGCGGCCTTGCACAAAGTAGTCGGTGAACTCGCGGTTGAAGTTCTGGTTCGGATCGGGTTCGAAGCTAAAGGTACTGCGGCCATGCGAAGAGGCAGCCAGCTCGGGGCGCTCGGTCAGCACTTCATCAAACAGCTTGCGGTAATGGGCCGTGATGTTTTTCACATAGGCCATGTCCTTGTAGCGGCCTTCGATCTTGAAACTGCGGATGCCCGCATCCACCAGATCGCGCAGGTTCTCGCTCTGGTTGTTGTCCTTCATGCTCAGCACATGCTTGTCGTGCGCCACGATGCGGCCTTGTGCGTCTTTCACTTCGTAGGGAAGGCGACAGGCTTGTGAACAGTCACCCCGGTTGGCGCTGCGGCCCGTGTGGGCGTGGCTGATGAAGCACTGCCCGCTGTAGGCCACGCACAAAGCACCGTGTACAAAAAACTCGATCACGGTGCGCTCGGTGTCGATCACATCGCGGATGGCTGCGATTTGTGGCAGTGTCAGCTCGCGGGCCAACACGATCTGGCTCAAACCCGCGTCTTGCAAGAACTTGGCTTTTTCGGGCGTGCGGATGTCGGTTTGGGTGCTGGCGTGCAGCTGGATCGGTGGCATGTCGATCTCCAGCAGCCCCATGTCCTGGACGATCAGCGCGTCCACACCCGCGTCGTACAGCTGCCAAGCCAGTTTGCGTGCGCCTTCCAACTCATCGTCGCGCAAGATGGTGTTGAGCGTGACAAAAATGCGGCTGTGAAAACGGTGGGCGTATTGCACCAGCTTGGCAATGTCCTGAATGCTGTTGTCCGCCGTGGAGCGTGCCCCAAAAGACGGGCCACCAATGTAGACCGCATCGGCGCCATGGTTGATGGCTTTGATGCCGATGTCAAAGGTGCGGGCTGGGGCGAGGAGTTCGAGGTGGTGAGGCTGCATGGGCTGGGATTATCCCAGCTTGTGTCATTTATCTCATGGGACACCCTTCAGCATCGGGGGAGCCCTGAATCGGCGGGCACTGGCCGGGGCTCAGAGGCGCTTCGCTTTGCCACATCGCCCCGCCCAGTGCCCACCGCTTCAGGGCGTGGGTGTTCGTGGTTCTGGTGCAGGTGTGACCTGCAGCGCTGCCTTCGGGTGGTAGTTATCCAAGACATGCCGGGGCTGAGGGCTCCGGCATTTGGGGGTGCGCCCTCCAGAGACGCTTAACATAAGGCTTGGGTGCGGGGTGGGGTGATGTGGCAAAGCGAAGCGCCTCTGAACCCCAGCCCGCACCCATGCCTTTTGACTACAGAACCACAGATCACTAGAAAACAAAAAACGCGACCGAAGTCGCGTTTTTCAAAGGGTCAAAGACCAGATCACTGGATCTTGGCTTTGGCGCGCAGACCTTCTTGGAAGGTGCTGAGCTTTTGTTGTTGCAGCTGCTGAGAAATCTGAGGTTTGACTTCTTCCAACTTAGGCAATTGCGCTTCACGCACGTCGTCCACACGGATGATGTGGAAGCCAAACTGACTCTTGACGGGCGTGTCGGTCATTTGGCCCTTGGCCAATTTCACCATGGCACCGGAAAACTCTGGCACGTAGCTGCCTGCCGCGGCCCAATCGAGGTCACCCCCGTTGGCGCCAGAACCGGGGTCCTTGGAAGCCTTCTTGGCCAAGTCTTCGAACTTGGCACCCTTGTTGATCTCGGCGATCAGGGCTTGGGCTTCGTCTTCCTTTTCCACCAAGATGTGGCGGGCACGGTATTCCTTGCCACCGTTGGCTGCGACAAATTTGTCGTATTCGGCTTGGATGTCGGCATCCGTCACGGGGCTCTTCTTTTGGAAGTCCGCAAACAACTGGCGAATCAAGATGGTCTGGCGGGCCAATTCGATCTGGACTTTGAAGTCGTCAGAAGCATCCAAGCCGCGCTTTTTGGCTTCTTGCATGAAGATTTCGCGGGCGATCAGCTCTTCTTTGATCTGGGCCAGCACTTCAGGCGTCACTGGGCGGCCGGAAGCTTCCACTTGTTGCTGCAGGGCTTTGACGCGGGAAGAAGGCACCGGTTTGCCGTTGACCACGGCCAAGTTTTGCGCCAGGGCGGGGACTGCGAGCAAGGCCACCAAGGCGGCGCTGAGCATTTGCTTTTTCATCGTTATTTCCTCAATGACGTGGAGTCAGGTTCAAGTGAAGGGTAAAGAAAGGTTCAAAAAAAGGGGTTGTCACCAAGGGGTGACAACCCGATTCAGATCAGTTCGATGGCCAAGGCATGCAAGCCTTGGTCAATGAAATCTTGCAGCGCATCATACACAAGGCGATGACGCTGTACGCGGGAGATACCGGTAAACAAAGGGGAAGCAATCGACACCCGCATGTGGGTGCCGACACCGCTGTCGTTGGCGCCCATGTGGCCAGCATGTGCGGCGCTTTCGTCCACCACGCGCAGCGCGGTGGGTTGCAGGCGCTCGGTCAGGCGGGCGTGGATTTGGGCGCTCAAGGGTAAGGCGATGGTGTTAGCGTTCGTGTTCATGGCTGCTTGTCCTCGTCTTTGGGTAAAAAACGCGAGATGTACAGGCCTTGCCCCAAAATAAAGACCACCGGGAACGCATAGCCCCAGAGCTTAAAGTTCACCCAGTCTTCGGTGCTGAAGTAGTGCGCCACATAACCGTTGATGGCGGCCATGAACACGCAGTAGAGCATCCATGACAGATTGAGCCGGTTCCACACGGCTTGGGGCAGCTGCAACTGCTGGCCCAGCAACATGTGTAAAAAGTTCTTTTTCAAAAACCAATGGGCCACAGCCAATGCGATGGCCAGCCCCGAATACAAGAGCGTCGGTTTCCACTTGATGAAGCGCTCGTCGTGCAAGCCCAAAGTGAGTGCGCCAAAGCCCAAGACCAAAACCAGCGTGATCTTGTGCATGGTCTGCAACTTGCCGTCCATCTTATAAATCAGGGCGGTTTGGATCACAGTGGCCCCCATCAGCACGGCGGTGGCGGTGTAGATGTCGCCCAGCTTGTAAGCGCCGAAAAACAGCAGGATGGGGAAAAAGTCGAGGATGAATTTCATGGGATTCTGGCAAAGGCGGCACCGCTTGGTGGGCCACCGTGTTCGGTCAAGAGGCCTCGAAGTCTAACGAAGCGGAGTTCATGCAGTAGCGCAAACCTGTTGGGGCTGGGCCATCTTCGAACACATGGCCCAGGTGTGCGCCACATTGGGCGCAGACGGTTTCGACCCGGCGCATGCCATGGCTGGTGTCCACACGTTCTTCGATTGCGCCATCGTTTGAGGCTTGCGAAAAGCTGGGCCAGCCACAACCCGCGTCAAATTTGGTGTCCGATTTGAAGAGTTCGGCGTCGCAGCAGATGCATCGGTAAATGCCGCTGGACCAGTGGCCCTCGTATTTGCCGGTGAAGGGGCGCTCGGTGGCGGCTTGGCGTGTCACGGCATAGGCCACGGGTTCCGCGCCTTTGGCGGCGAGCAGCTCGCGCCACTCAGAGTCGGTTTTGTGAATTTTGGTCATGATGAACAGCTGATTTCCAGTTGACCCGCCCAGTCGGGCGGCAGGTCGGCATAGGCTTCAAAGCCCGGGTGCTCTTCGAAAGGTGACTTTAACAAGTTGTAAAGTGTGTCGATTTCAGAGAAGTCGCCCGTTTGGGCTTGTCGTATCGCCACTTCGGCCAAGTGGTTACGCAGCACAAATTTGGGGTTGGTTTTTACCATGTGCTGCCCCATGGCCGCAAAATTGGGCTGGCCTGCGCGGGTGGTGTAGCGTGCCAGCCAAGCCAGCAGGCGAGGGCGGTCCAGCACCAGGTCGGTGACCAAGCTCCAGCCCGCATCGGTCAAAGTCGATGCGGTCGATTTCTGCACCACCGCTTGGCTCAATTGCCGCCAAAACAGGGTGAAATCCACTTTTTCGGCCGCCATGAGCTGCATCAGGTCTTCCACCAAGGTCCAGTCGGCTTCTCTGTCAGATTCGGGGGCCCAATCGCCCACCAGCCCCAGCTTGGCCCGCATGGCGTCGCCCATGGCTCTGGGGAACAGGCTCTTGTAGCCCTCCAAAACCTGCAGGGTCATGTCTTGGTCGTCGATCAAGGGCGACAAAGCTTGGCCTAGGCAATACAGATTCCAATACGCCACATTGGGTTGGCGTCCATAGGCGTAGCGGCCTTGGTGGTCGGAGTGGTTGCAAATGTGGGCGGGGTCAAAGCCGTCCATGAACTGGAAAGGTCCATAGTCAATCGTCAGGCCCAACAGGCTCATGTTGTCGGTGTTCATCACGCCGTGGCAAAAGCCCACGGCTTGCCATTGAGCGATCAGCCGGGCGGTGCGTTCTTGAACCACATCGAGCAAAGCCGCGTAGAGATTGCCTTGCCACCGCTCAGCGCGTTCTTGGCATTCGGGCAGGTGATGCAGCAGGGCGTGGTCAGCCAAAAGCCGAAGGCTTTCCGTATCGCCTTGCGCAGCAAAGTGCTCGAAGTGCCCAAAGCGCAAAAAGCTCGGGGCTACCCGGGCCACGATGGCCGCGGTTTCGAGGGTTTCGCGCCGAACGGGCTCGGGCGAAGCCACCAAGCTCAACGCCCTGGTGGTGGGAATGCCCAGGCCGTGCATCGCTTCGCTGCACAAATACTCGCGGATGCTGGAGCGCAACACCGCCCGACCATCACCGCCACGCGAATAGGGTGTGCGGCCTGCGCCTTTGAGTTGAATTTCTTGTGGGCCTTGGGATGACTGCGCTTCGCCCAGCCAGATGGCACGGCCATCCCCCAATTGCCCGGCCCATTGGCCAAACTGGTGACCGCTGTAGACGGTGGCCAATGGCTGAGAGCCCCGCATCAGCGCATTGCCCGCCAAGGCTTGCAGGTGTTCTTCGTCAAAGATTTGGGCTGGCCAACCCAGCTCAGTACGCAAGGCTTCGTTGCAAGCAGCCCAGCGGGGCGCCGCCACGGGAGAGGGTTGCAGGTGTGTGAAAAACCGAGGCCCCAATTGGGTCAAGCGGTTTGTCCAGTTCAGCACAGACGGGTCTTGGGGGGCGTTGGCAGGGGATTGCGATGGGGCAAGTGACATGTCTTGATTGTCACGTCCTTGACAAGGACCCGGGGTTTTGCGGGTTTTAGGGGGATTGGGGGGCAGTCTGCGCTTGGCCACGCGGTGCACAATGACCCGCTTGACCCCTTACAAACTGGAGACCAACCCATGCTGGGACTGATGCAACAGCCATCGCTGCTGATTTCTACCTTGATTGATTTTGCTGAAAAGCACCACGGGGACAGCGAAGTCATTTCGCGCCGGGTGGAGGGCGACATCCACCGCAGCGACTGGGCCCAAGTGGCCAAGCGTTCGCGCCAAGTGGCCAACGCCTTGGATGGCCAAAACGTGCCGCAAGGTGCGCGCATCGCCACCCTGGCTTGGAACGGCTATCGGCATTTGGAGTTGTACTTTGGCGTGAGCGGCTCTGGTCGCGTGTTGCACACCATCAACCCGCGTTTGCACCCCGAACAAATGGCTTGGATCGCCAACCATGCAGAAGACCAAGTCTTGTGCTTCGACATGACATTTTTGCCTCTGGTTCAAGCCTTGCATCCGCATTGCAAGACGGTGACCCACTATGTGGCCTTGTGCGATGCCGACAAGTTGCCGCAAGACACGGGCATTCCCAACTTGGTCAGTTACGAGGCATGGATGGGCAGCCAGCCGACCACTTACACCTGGCCCCAACTCGACGAGAACACGGCCTGCAGCCTTTGTTACACCAGCGGCACCACGGGCAACCCCAAGGGCGCTTTGTACAGCCACCGCTCCACAGTACTGCACGCTTATGCGGCCGCATTACCCGACTCCATGTGCATTTCGGCCCGCGATGCCATCTTGCCCGTGGTCCCCATGTTCCACGTCAATGCCTGGGGCATTCCCTACAGCGCGGCCATGGCGGGCTCAAAGTTGGTGTTCCCGGGCCCCGCCTTGGACGGCAAATCGGTCTATGAACTGATCGAAGCCGAGGGCGTGACCTTTGCTGCAGGCGTGCCTACGGTTTGGCAAATGCTGCTGGGCCACATGAAACCTGCAGGCTTGAAATTCAGCCAGCTCAACCGCACCGTGATCGGTGGTTCGGCCTGCCCGCCTGCCATGATCGACGCCTTCCGCGAGGACTACCAAGTGGATGTGCTGCACGCTTGGGGGATGACCGAAATGAGCCCGCTGGGCACGGTGTGTACCCTGAAAAACAAGCACCTGAAGTTGCCGGCTGAAGCGCAAATGAAGCTGCGCTTGAAACAGGGCCGCTGCATTTTTGGCATTGACATGAAGATCGTGGATGCCGAAGGCCGTGATTTGCCGCACGACGGCAAGGCCGCGGGCGATTTGATGGTCAAAGGTCCTTGGGTGATTGCTGCCTATTACAAACAAGAAGGCTCAAGCCCCTTGGTCGATGGCTGGTTCCCCACAGGCGATGTGGCCACCATCGATGCCGATGGGTTCATGCAAATCACCGACCGCAGCAAAGACGTCATCAAGTCGGGTGGTGAGTGGATCAGCTCGATCGACATTGAAAACATCGCCATGGCCCACCCAGCCGTGGCCATGGCGGCTTGCATCGGCATGCGCCACCCCAAATGGGACGAAAGGCCCATTGTGTGTGTGGTCAAAAAACCGGGCGCTGAGGTCAGCCGCGACGCCTTGATTGCTTTTTACGAAGGCAAAACCGCCAAGTGGCAAATTCCGGACGACGTGGTCTTTGTGGATGCCATTCCCTTAGGTGGCACTGGCAAGATGCTCAAGACGCGTTTGCGTGAGCAATTGGCCGATTACGTGCTGCCCGGCCTCTGAATCAAGGCCCGTTCGCGCGGCTCTTGAGTCGCGTGGGCGATATGGCTTAGGTGCAAACCCCGAGCGCATTTGTCGGATCAGCGGTTACGCTGATGGTGTTCAGATTTACTAAGCAGGAGACTTTGAATGAAAACCGCAACCCGTTTGATCGCTGCAGCCGCTTTGGCCGCATGTTCCATGGGCGCTTTTGCCCAAAAAGGTGAGACCGTCAAAATTGCCCACATCGATCCTCTTTCGGGTCTGATGGGGCCAGTGGGCAGCAACCAGCTCAAGAGTTTTCAGTTTTTTGCTGAGAAATTCAGTGGGGCCAACAACCCGGCAGGTGTCAAGTTCGAAATGGTTTCTTTCGACAACAAACTCAGTCCAGCTGAAAGTTTGAACGCTTTGAAAGCGGCGATGGACCAAGGCGTGCGTTACATCGCACAGGGCAATGGTTCTTCTGTGGCAGGCGCTTTGATTGAAGCGGTCAATAAGCACAACGAGCGTAATCCTGGAAAGGAAATCATTTTCTTGAATTACGCTGCGGTGGATCCTGATTTCACCAACAGCAAGTGCAGCTATTGGCACTTCCGCTTTGATGCCGATACCTCCATGAAGATCGAAGCCATGACGACCTTCATGAAAGACGACAAGGACGTCAAGAAGGTCTACCTGTTTAACCAGAATTACTCTCACGGTCAGCAGGTTGCTAAATTTGCCAAAGAAAACCTTGCACGCAAGCGCAGCGATGTTCAGATCGTCGGCGAAGACCTGCATCCCTTGGCCCAAGTTCGCGATTTTTCCCCTTACATCGCCAAGATCAAAGCTTCTGGCGCTGACACCGTGATCACGGGAAACTGGGGCTCTGATTTGTCATTGCTCGTAAAAGCAGCCAATGAAGCGGGTTACACCGGTAAGTTCTACACCTACTACACGGGCGTCACAGGAACCCCCACTGCTTTGGGACAAAGTGGCGCTGGCCGGGTCTACCAAATTGCCTACAACCACTACAACATGGGTGGTGATATTGGCAAATGGATGGGCGAATTCAAGACCAAGTTTAACGATGACTTCTACACGGGTTCTGTCATCAGCATCTTCGGCGCGCTTGGCGAAGCCATGGCCAAGGCCAAGTCAACTGAGCCTGCAAAAGTGGCGGCTGCCATGGGCGGACTGAAGTACAAAAACTTCAACGGTGAAGTGGAAATCCGCAAGGCCGACCACCAGTTGCAGCAGCCTCTCTACATGACTGTTTGGCAAAAAGCAGACAAGAAGTATCCCTACAGCCCTGAAAACACCGGCATGACTTTGGCGCCTGTCAAAGAATTCCCATCGTATGTGTCGAGCACGCCGACCAGCTGCCAGATGAAGCGTCCGGGATAAAACCGGTTTTGTAGCGGGCGGTCTTCCAAGACCGCCCCACTCAGGGTCAAGGCCCGATCAACCCAAGGTTCGTCGGGCTTTTTTGTGGGCTTTGGGCTCGATTTTGTGGTGCGGGGCGACTGACATGTCGGCCCACTTTCGGTAACGCAGTTAGGCCAAGAAAAGGCCTGGAAAGTTTCTTATGGAGTTTTTCATCATCTCCATGCTCAACGGTCTCAGTTACGGACTGTTGCTCTTCATGCTCAGCTCCGGGTTGACGCTGATTTTCAGCATGATGGGTGTGCTCAACTTTGCGCACGCCAGCTTTTACATGATTGGGGCCTATTTCGGTTACACCCTCACCGGGTGGATCGGGTTTTGGCCCGCTTTGGTTGTGGCCCCCTTGCTGGTTGGGGCTTGTGGTGCATTGTTTGAGCGAGTCACTTTGCGCAAAGTGCACCCATTTGGCCATGTGCCCGAACTGCTGGTGACTTTTGGCTTGTCTTATGTGGCCCTCGAGTTGGTTCAACTCGTCTGGGGACGAACTGCGGTGGATTTCCCACCGCCCGAGATATTGCGAAGTTCAGCATTCACATTGATCAACCATTCTGTTCAGGGTTTGTCACTCGTTTGGGGTGCTGCACCTGCAGAAATGTGCAGCGCAGCCGATGCCACCATTCGCGTGGTTTGTTCGCCGTTTCCGGCCACACGCGGGTTCATGATGCTGGTGGCTCTTCTCATGCTTGTGTCTTTGTGGCTCTTGCTCACGCGCACACGGATTGGATTGGTCATTCAGGCCGCCTTGACACACCCCGAAATGGTGGAGTCTCTCGGCCACAACGTCCCTCGTGTGTTCATGTTGGTGTTTGGTGCCGGAACGGGCCTGGCCGGTTTGGCAGGCGTTATTGGCGGCAGCACCTTTGTGACGGAGCCCGCCATGGCGGCCACAGTGGGATCGGTCATATTTGTGGTGGTCGTTGTAGGCGGCATGGGTTCCCTCTCTGGCGCGTTTTTGGCTTCGGTGCTGATTGGTGTCATCCAGACCTTTGCAGTCGCCATTGACTACTCCTTCCTGACCCTCGCCAAAGATATGGGATGGGCCTTGTCAGCTGCCACGCAGGAAAACTCGTTTGCCAAGCTCACGCTGTCTCAAGTGGCACCTATCCTGCCCTATTTGTTCCTGGTGTTGATTTTGATTTTCCGGCCAAAGGGTCTTTTGGGCACACGCGAGGGTTAAGACATGGCTGCTGTTTACAAATTTAAACCATACAACGTGGGCCGCTGGGTCATTTGGGGCCTGTTTGCCTTGGTTCTGTTGGCTGCGCCGCTGGTATTCACCAGCAACCTGTCAGTGACCATGTTGGCGCAAATGGGCATTGCCATCATTGCCTGCCTGTCCTACAACATTTTGCTGGGCCAGGGCGGCATGCTGAGTTTCGGCCACGCGGTTTATACCGGGCTGGGCTCTTACATGGCCATTCATGCTCTCAATGCCGTGAGTGGAGGAAAGCTTCACATTCCTGTCAGTCTCTTGCCGATTGTGGGTGGCTTGGCAGGCATGGGCTTTGCCATCTTGCTGGGCTGGGTGACCACCCGCAAATCGGGCACCCCTTTTGCCATGATCACGCTGGGCGTGGCCGAGTTGGTGTTTGCCATGTCGCTCATGTTCTCGGAGTTTTTTGGCGGCGAGGCGGGCGTCTCGGGCAACCGGGTGGCGGGTGAGGCCTTTTTTGGCATCAATTATGGCCCCCAAATTCAGGTGTACTACCTGATCGCCGCTTACACCTTCGTGAGTGTGGCGCTGATGTACGCCTTTACACAAACGCCGCTGGGCCGCATTTTGAATGCGGTGCGCGACAACCCTGAGCGCGTGGAGTTCATTGGTTACAACACCCAGCGTGTGCGTTACATGGCGTTCATCATTGCGGGTTTTTTTGCCGGCATTGCTGGCGGCTTGGGCGCACTCAACTTTGAGATCGTGACAGCCGAGGTGGTCGGGGCAGGGCGCTCAGGCGCTTATTTGCTGTTCACCTTTTTGGGCGGTGCGACCTTCTTTTTTGGCCCCATCATCGGTGCGATTTTGATGATCATCGCCTTTGTGCTGCTGTCTGAGCTGACCAAGGCTTGGTTGTTGTACCTGGGTCTGGTCTTCTTGTTCATGGTGATGTATGCCCCAGGCGGCATTGCCAGCTTGATCATGATGAACCTGCGGGTGGCCAAGTTTGGCAAGCTGCGACAAATCTGGGCCAGTTACCTGGGTCTGGGCCTCACCGCGATCGTCATGCTGGCGGGCGCAGGGGCCATGATCGAGATGGTCTACCACCTGCAACTCAACACGGCCTTGGGTGACACAGTCAAATTCATGGGCGCCACCTTGAACGCCAAGAGTTTGGACAGCTGGTTTGGATCGGCTTTTGTGATGCTCACAGGCTTGGGCCTGTTCGAGTTGGCGCGTCGTCAGTTTGCGCGCGACTGGGGCGAGATCCAAACGGACATTGAAAAAGAAATCAAGCGCCGGGAGACCGCAGTATGAGTACCTACGCCCTTGAACTCAAAGATCTTCGCAAGAACTTTGGCAAGACCGAAATCATCCGGGGTGTGAACCTGGCGGTTGCGCCCGGTGAGCGTGTGGCTGTGATTGGCCCCAACGGGGCTGGCAAGTCGACCTTGTTCAACCTGATCAGCGGGCGCTTTGGCCCGACCAGCGGGGATATTTTGCTGAATGGCCAAGCCATCCAATACAAAACCCCCTACGAGATCAACCGCATGGGTTTGTCGCGCAGTTTTCAAATCACCAACATCTTTCCCAAGTTGAGCGTGTTTGAGAACCTGCGTTGCGCTGTGCTGTGGAGCTTGGGCTACAAGTACAGCTTCTTCAAGTTTTTGTCGGGTCTGAAAGATGCCAACGAACGCACCGACCAGCTGCTGGAGATGATTCGTTTGGACAAGAAACGCGACGTTCTGGCGGTGAACCTGACGTACGCCGAGCAAAGGGCGCTGGAAATCGGCGTGACCATCGCCGGTGGTTCCGATGTCATCTTGCTGGACGAACCCACGGCGGGCATGAGCAAGAGCGAAACCTCGCGTTTCATCCAACTCATCAAAGAAGTCACGGTGGGCAAAACCTTGCTCACGGTGGAGCACGACATGGGTGTGGTGTTCGGCTTGGCCGACAAGATCGCGGTGGTGGTGTATGGCGAAGTGATCGCTTTTGACACGCCGGAAGCCGTTCGGGCCAATGCCAAAGTTCAAGAAGCCTACCTGGGCTCACCGGTTGCAGACAGCCAAGCAGGAGGCCATTGATGCTGCAGATAGACAACCTTCACGCTTATTACGGCAAAAGCCATGTCTTGCATGGCGTCGGATTCGAGGTCGGGAAAGGCGAGATTGTGGCGCTGCTTGGGCGCAATGGCTCTGGCCGATCCACCACCGCCAAGGCCATCATGGGTTTGGTGGAGTGCCAGGGGCGCATCGACTGGAAAGGCCAGCCGATACAAGGCAAAAAGGCCTATGAAATCGCCCACTTGGGTTTGGGCTATGTGCCTGAAAACAGAGACATCTTTCCTAAACTGACGGTGCACCAAAACCTGCAATTGGGGCAAAAACGCAGCGGTCAAAATGGCCGCTGGTCGTTTGACGACATGTTTGCCATGTTCCCGCGTCTGAAAGAGCGTGAGCACACCGAAGCCGGCGTGTTGTCGGGGGGTGAGCAGCAAATGCTGACCCTATGCCGCACCCTCATGGGTGATCCTGACTTGATCATCATCGACGAGCCCACCGAGGGCCTGGCCCCCAAAATCGTCGAGTTGGTGGGGCAATACCTCCAAAGCTTGAAAGCCAAAGGGGTGTCGGTTTTGTTGATCGAGCAAAAGTTGACCATTGCCATGAGCATTTCTGACCGAGCGCTTGTCATGGGCCATGGGGCCATCGTTTTTCAAGGCACCCCTGAAGAGTTGCGGGCCAACACTTACATCCGCAAAGAGTGGCTGGAGGTTTGATTTTTCAGGACCCTGTCGCCCTGTTTGTGCCGACCTTTTAGGCCGTCTCAAGAGCGACAAAATTTTGTTTGGGCTGTGTTTTTTGTGTCTACAATGCCAAAAAACGAACGGTCGTTCTTTTTTAACTTTTCACGCAAAGGAAGTCCAGCATGACAGCTGAATACAAAGTGCATGGCGATGTCGCGGTCATCACCCTGATGAACCCGCCCGTCAACGGTTTGGGTCTGTCCACCCGCGTCGGCATCACCGACGGGCTGGAAAAAGCCAACAACGACGCGGCTGTCAAAGCCATCGTCATCACAGGCGGTGGCAAAGCCTTTTCGGGGGGGGCCGACATCCGTGAATTTGGCTCGCCCAAAGCGATTCAAGAACCCAATTTGCTGAGCGTGATCACCGCTTGCGAAAAATCGGCCAAGCCCGTTGTGGCGGCCATCCACTCGGTCGCCATGGGCGGCGGCTTGGAGCTGGCTTTGGGTTGCCATTACCGCATTGCAGCACCAGGCACTTCGATTGCCTTGCCCGAAGTCAAGCTGGGCTTGATCCCCGGTGCAGGTGGCACGCAGCGCTTGCCGCGTGTGATTGGCGTGGAAGCGGCGCTGAACATGATCGTCAGTGGCGAAGCCATCAAGAGCGAAATGCTGGCCATGTTGCCTGGTCAAAAGCTCTTTGATGCCATGGCCCAATCGGCTGAGAGCTTGCCTGAAGAGGCCTTGGCCCTGGCCCGCAAAGTGGCTGCTGGCCATGCCGATGGTTCGCCATTGCCTCTGGTGCGCAACTTGCCCTGCAAGCATGTGCAAGGCGATGCGTACTTCCAGTTCACCCGAAACATGGTCAAGGGCATGGCCAAAAACCTGCCAGCGCCAGCCAAATGCGTGGACGCGGTCGAAGCTGCGACCAAGAAGAAGTTTGAAGACGGTATGGTCTTTGAGCGTGAGATTTTCATGAACCTGATGTTGACGCCCGAAAGCCGCGCGCTGCGTCACATCTTCATCGCCGACCGCGCTGCCAGCAAGATCCCGGATGTGCCCGATGACACGCCAAAACGTGACATCAAGAGCATCGCCGTCATTGGTGCAGGCACCATGGGTGGCGGCATTTCCATGAACTTCCTGAACGCGGGCATCCCGGTCAAGATGCTGGAGATGAAGCAAGACGCGCTGGACCGTGGCGTGGCCACCATCCGCAAGAACTACGAAGCCCAGGTCAAAAAAGGCAAGCTCAAGCAAGAGAAGTACGACGAGCGCATGGCGCTGTTGACCACCACGCTGAGCTATGACGACATTGGCCAAGCCGATCTGGTGATCGAAGCGGTGTTTGAAGAAATGGGCGTGAAAGAAGCCGTCTTCAAAGAACTCGACCGCGTGATGAAGCCTGGCGCTATTTTGGCGTCCAACACCTCCACACTCGACGTGAACAAGATCGCCAGCTTCACCAAGCGTCCACAAGACGTGGTGGGCATGCACTTTTTCAGCCCCGCCAACGTGATGCGATTGCTGGAAGTGGTGCGCGGCGCTCAGACGGGCAAAGACGTGCTGGCCACCGTGATGGCCATCGGTAAAAAAATCAAGAAGACTTCGGTGGTGTCTGGCGTGTGTGATGGTTTCATCGGCAACCGCATGATCGAACAGTACAGCCGCCAAGCCGGTTTCTTGATCGAAGAAGGTTGCACACCCGCACAGGTGGACAAGGCCGTCGAGAAGTTCGGTTTTGCCATGGGCCCATTCCGCATGGGCGACTTGGCGGGCAATGACATTGGTTGGGCTATCCGCAAGCGTCGCTACACCGAAAAGCCCAACCTCAAGTACAGCAAAACCGCTGACTTGTTGTGTGAAATGGGCCGTTACGGTCAAAAGACGGGCGCAGGCTGGTACGACTACCAAACCGGCAAGCGCGATGCGATCCCCAGCGCTGTCGTTGTGGAGATGATCGAAAAGCACCGTGCCGCTTTGGGCATCACGCCCCGCAAGATTTCAGACGAAGAAATCGTGCAACGTCTGGTGTTCTCTTTGGTCAACGAAGCTGCACACATTCTGGAAGAAGGCATTGCCAGCAAGGCCAGCGACATCGACATGGTTTACCTGACCGGTTATGGCTTCCCGCTGTGGCGCGGTGGCCCCATGGTTTATGCCGACACGATTGGTTTGTTCAACGTGGCCGAAGCCATGAAGCGCTTTGCCAAGAACCCCCACGACGACGCCCAGTTCTGGCAACCCGCGCCTTTGTTGGCACGCTTGGTGGCCGAAGGCAAAACATTCAACTGATTTTTTAATTTTCGGAGAACCGGTTTTTTGGCTGGTTCTCCACATGAAAGGTTTTCATCATGACGAATGTAGTCATCGTTTCTACCGCACGCACCCCTCTGGCCAAGAGCTGGAAGGGCGCTTTCAACATGACCCATGGCGCGACCTTGGGTGGCCACGCGGTGCAACACGCCGTGGCCCGTGCTGGCATTGATGCCGCCGAAGTCGAAGACGTGATCATGGGTTGCGCCACACCTGAAGGTGCGACCGGTGCCAACATCGCTCGTCAAGTGGCCCTCAAGGCGGGCCTGCCGATCTCGGTGTCCGGCATGACCGTGAACCGGTTTTGCTCATCCGGTCTGCAAACCATTGCTTTGGCAGCCCAACGCATCATCGCAGGCGAGGGTCAGGTGTATGTGGCCGGTGGTGTGGAAAGCATCTCTTGCGTCCAGCAGGAAATGAACACCCACATGATGCAAGACTTGGCGCTGGCCAAGCAAAAGCCCGAGATTTACTGGAACATGCTGCAAACCGCTGAGCAAGTGGCCAAGCGCTACAAGATCGGCCGCGATGTGATGGACGCCTACGGTGCGGCCAGCCAGCAAAAAGCCTGTGCCGCGCAAGCCGCTGGCAAGTTCAGTGATGAGATCGCCCCCATCACCGTCACGCAAGGCGTGATCGACAAGGTCATGGGCATGACCACCAAACAAGTGACCGTGAGTGTTGACGAAGGTCTGCGCGAAGGCACCACCGTGGAAGCCATCAGCGGTCTGCGCTCGGCTTTGCCAGGTGGTTTGGTGTCCGCAGGCAATGCCAGCCAGTTTTCTGACGGTGCAGGCGCTTGTGTGCTGATGGACGAAAAGCTGGCCGAGCAACGCGGTTTGAAGCCTCTGGGCCGATTCCTCGGTTTTGCCGTGGCCGGTTGCGAGCCTGACGAGATGGGCATTGGCCCCGTGTACGCCGTGCCCAAAGCGCTGGCGCGTCTGGGCCTGACAGTGCAAGACATCGACTTGTGGGAACTGAACGAAGCGTTTGCTGTTCAGGTGCTGTACTGCCGCGACAAGCTGGGCATCCCGGCTGATCGACTGAACGTGAATGGCGGCGCGATCGCAGTGGGTCACCCTTACGGCGTGTCGGGCCAACGCCTGACAGGTCACGCTCTGATCGAAGGCAAACGCCGTGGTGCCAAGCGTGTGGCCGTGACCATGTGCATTGGTGGCGGCATGGGCGCTTGCGGCATTTTTGAAGTGCTGTAAAAGACACCGGCTGTCGCTCAGATGGCTGACGTGATTCAGGGCAGAAGGCACGATGTCTTCTGCCCTTTTTTTGTGTGGGAGGCCGCCCCTGCGGCCGTATGCTTCGCGAGCAGGGGCTCGCTCCCACAAGCATTGACCTGATGAAAGCCCTCTGCCATGAGTTTGCGTCCCACTGTTGATTTTTTGCTGCACGACTGGCTGAAAGTCGAAAGCCTTCAAAGCCGGGAGCGCTTTGCCGACCACTCGCGTGAAACTTTTGACGCGGTGCTCGACACCTGTGAGCGCATCGCCCGCGAAAAATACGCGCCTTTCAACCGCCTGGTGGACACACAAGAGCCGCACTTTGACGGCGAAAAAGTCACGCTGCCTCAAGCCACGCACGACGCCTACAAGGCCTATGCCGAGTCCGGCATGCTCAGTGCTGCGCAAGACTATGAGATCGGCGGCATGCAGCTGCCCTATACCGTGGAGGCGGCTGCCAATGCCTTTTTTGCCATGGCCTCGGTCAGCATCGGCTCGGGCATGCTGACCAGTGGCAATGCCAATTTGCTGATGGTGCACGGCACCGACTTGCAAAAGCAGGTGTTTGCCCTCAACGAATTTTCGGGTCGTTTCTCGGGCACCATGTGCCTGAGTGAGCCCCAAGCGGGCTCTTCATTGAGCGACGTCACCACCCGCGCCACACCCGATGGCGAAGGATTTGAAACTGATGCTTTGGGCGCGCGTTACCGCCTCAAGGGCAACAAGATGTGGATCTCCTCGGGCGAGCACGAACTCTCCGAGAACATCATTCATTTGGTGCTGGCCAAGATCCCGTATGCGAATGGCCAGTTGGTGCCGGGCGTCAAAGGCATTTCATTGTTCATCGTGCCCAAAAAGCTGGTGGACACGAATGGCCAACTGACCGGTGAGCGCAACGACGTGGCGCTGGCTGGCCTGAACCACAAATGTGGTTGGCGCGGCACGACCAACACGCTGCTGAACTTTGGCGAGGGCAAGTACCCGGTGCGCGGAGAATCCGGGGCCGTGGGTTACCTGGTCGGCAAGCCCGGCGAAGGCCTGCGCTGCATGTTCCACATGATGAACGAAGCACGCATCGGCGTGGGCATGGCCGCAACGATGCTGGGCATGGCGGGTTACTACGCCAGCCTGGATTACGCCAAGAACCGCCCGCAAGGCCGACCCAGTGGAGCAGGGGGCAAAGACGCCAGCCGTCCGCAGGTGCGCATCATTGAACACGCCGACGTCAAGCGCATGCTCTTGGCTCAAAAATCCTATTCTGAAGGTGCCTTGGCGCTTGCCCTGTATTGCGCCCGTTTGGTGGACGAGCAACACACGGGCACGGCGGAAGACGCCGATGTTTCGCGCTTGCTGCTTGAAGTGCTCACGCCGATTGCCAAAAGTTTCCCGAGCGAATGGTGTCTGGAGGCCAACAGTTTGGCCATTCAAATCCACGGCGGCTACGGCTACACCCGCGACTTTCCGGTCGAACAATATTGGCGCGATAACCGCCTCAACATGATCCACGAGGGCACCCACGGCATCCAAGCCATGGACCTGTTGGGCCGCAAGGTGCTGATGGAAAACGGCCGGGGCCTGCAGCTGCTGGCCGAGCGCATGCTGGCCACCGCAGCCAAGGCAGAAACCCATTGGGGCCCTGAAGCTGCCGCTTTGCGTGACGCTGTGAAGCAAGTCGGTCAAGCCACCCAACAAGCTTGGGCCGGTGCCGAGCCTGCGCAGGCCCTGGCCAACGCCGTGCCGTATTTGCAGGCCTTTGGCCACACCGTGATCGCCTGGATCTGGCTCGATGTCGCGGCCAGCTTGGAGGGCAACGGTACGCCTGCCGCGCAGGGCCGTCGCGCGGCCTGCCGTTACTTCTTCCGCTACGAATTGCCCAAGATCGGCGCTTGGTTGAATGTGGTCAGCAGCCGCGACCCGACTTGCGCCGAATTGGCTGAAGATGCTTTCTGATGATCCGACCCACTTCGGGCGCGGCCTGCACGATTCCTGGGGGCCGCCACATGCTGCGGGATGACGCGCAGGTGCTAGCGGCCTGTCCAAATCGCCCGCAATATGTGGGCATGAAGCCTTTCCTGAAAGCGGATGTCAGAGACCGCGACTGTATGCATGACAACTTCTGAAAGAAGGTCATCAGACCTCACCATTGACTGGAGACAACACATGAAAAAAACACCTCTTCTGCACAGCGCCATTGCTTCGACTTTATGGGTCTTCAGCACTGGCTTGATGGCCCAGGCGCCAGCTTTGCCCACAGCGGCTCAGACCGATCCGGTCACTTTGGGCTGGATGCAGGGCTCCCCGCCACCTGCCAACAAGGTCATTCAGTTCTACGACGGCTCTTTTTACAAATTCCCTCAGTTTCGCTGGAGCTTTTCCAACTACCGTCAGCTCGCGCCCACCACCAACGTGAGCAGGGGCACAACACCTGCCGTGGCCTTGCCCGGGGACGAGCGCAAAGACTTGGACGCCGTGAGCTTCACACCCCTGGGCAAGACCGAGCCCATGACCTGGGGCCAGGCCTTTGATGCCAACTACACCGATGGTGTGCTGGTCATGCACAAAGGCAAAGTCGTGTACGAGCGTTATGCCGGAGCCTTGAGTGCTGACAAACAGCACATATCCATGTCCGTCACCAAGTCCTTCTTTGGTTTGATTGGTGCCATCTTGGTGGCTGAAGGCAAACTCGATGAAAACGCCAAAGTGGCCCAGTACGTGCCCGAACTCAAAGACAGCGGTTTTGGTGACGCCACCATCCGCAACCTGCTGGACATGCGCACGGGCATTCAGTACACCGAAGGCTATATGGACCCCAAGTCCGAAATTTGGACCCACATGTTCGCAGGGCGTGTGTTCCCGCGGCCACCGGGTTACCAAGGGCCTGACAATTTCTACGCCTTCATGCCCACGATCAAGAAGCAAGGCGAGCACGGTGGCGAGTTCGCCTACAAGACCGTCAACACCGATGTGTTGGGTTGGGTCATCAGCCGCGTCACGGGCAAGAGCGTGGGCCAAAACCTGACCGAACGCATCTGGAGCAAGCTGGGCACGGAGCAGGACGCTTACTTTGCCGTCGACTCCTTGGGCACCGAGTTTGCTGGCGGTGGCCTCAATGCCAGCCTGCGCGACATGGCCCGCTTTGGCGAGATGATGCGCAACCAAGGCCGATTCAACGGCCAGCAGATCATCCCGGCGGCTGTGGTGCAAGACATCGCCAAAGGCGGTGACAAGAGCGCTTTCCCGCAAGCAACTTACCCCACCTTGCCTGGCTGGTCTTACCGCAACATGTGGTGGGTCTCGGGCAACGAACATGGCGCTTACTCGGCCCGTGGCATCCACGGCCAGGCCATCTATGTGGACCCTAAGGCTGAGATGGTCATCGCCCGTTTCGCGTCCTTCCCCATGCCCAACAACCCGTTCAATGACCCCACCTCGCTGCCCGCCTACATGGCATTGGCCAAGCATTTGATGAAGTAAAGGAATCCCTCATGGCACGCACCACACAACAACTTTTTGATCTGACCGGCCAAGTGGCCTTGGTCACCGGCGGCTCTCGCGGTCTCGGTCTGCAAATGGCCCACGCCCTCGGCGAAGCCGGTGCCAAGATCATGCTCAGTTCGCGCAAAGCGGCAGACCTCGAAGAAGCCGCTGCCGAGTTGCAGGCCGCAGGCATTGATGCCCGCTGGATCGCTGCCGACTGCGGCAAAGAAGAAGACATCCGCCGCCTGGCTGCTGAGACCATCGAGCGCATGGGGCCCATCGACATTCTGGTCAACAACGCGGGCGCATCTTGGGGCGCTGCGGCCGAAGAGCATCCGGTTGAAGCCTGGGACAAGGTGATGAACCTCAATGTCCGTGGCTACTTCATCCTGTCGCAAGAAGTCGCCAAACTGAGCATGATCCCGCGTGGAAAAGGACGCATCTTGAATGTGGCGTCCATCGCAGGCCTGGCAGGCAACCCGTCTGAGATGAAGACCATCGCTTACAACACCTCCAAAGGCGCGGTGATCAACTTCACCCGCGCCCTGGCCGGTGAGTGGGGCGAGCATGGCATCACCGTGAACGCGATTTGCCCAGGCTTTTTCCCCAGCAAGATGACCTATGGTTTGCTCGAAAAAATGGGCGCAGACAAATTGGCCCAAGGCGCACCTTTGCGCCGTTTGGGCGACGACGAAGACCTCAAGGGCCTGGCTCTGTTGTATGCATCCGATGCGGGCAAACACATCACGGGCCAATGGATGGCGGTCGACGGTGGCGTGAGCGCCATCATCGGCGGTTGAATTCGCCTTGAGTTTGAACATGAGCATCCCCTTCGGCGCCCACATTCCCTTTGTTGACCACTTGGGCTTCACCCTCGAGAAGTTCGAAGGTGGTGAGTCCGAGTTGCATTTCGCGCCACGCCCCGAGCACTTCAATTCTTTTGATGTCACGCACGGCGGCGCGGTCATGACCTTTCTGGACGTGATCATGGCCACGGCTGCGCGCAGCGTGGACCAAGAAATGGGTGTTGTCACCATCGAGATGAAAACCAACTTCATGCGACCCGCCAAAGTGCCTGCAGGGCAAAAGCTGGTGGGCAAAGGCCATTTGGTGCACCGCACCCGCAGCATGGCTTTCACCGAAGGCCGCATCTACGACACCGAAGGCCAGCTGTGCGCCACCGCCACAGGCACCTTCAAATACGTGGCAAGGCGTGACACCCCAAGCCCGTCCACCGATTAACCGCGACTTATTTTTCGAACCTTTACACACACGGAGACTTACCCATGACCATCAACCACCAAATCGTGCTCGACAACCGCCCCCAAGGCGAAGCCACCGTGGCCAACTTCAAGTTGGTTGAAGCCCCCATTCCTGCCTTGCAAGATGGCCAAGTGCTGGTCAAGCACCACTTCATGAGCTTGGACCCTTACATGCGCGGCCGCATGAACGAGAGCAAAAGCTACGCCGTGCCACAACCCCTGGGGCAAGTCATGATTGGCGGCACCGTGGGCGAAGTGCTGGACAGCCAGCACCCCAAGTTCAAAGCCGGTGACCAAGTGGTCGGCATGGGCGGCTGGCAAGAGTACAGCGTGGTCGATGCCAATGTTTTGGGCGCACTGCGCAAAGTCGACACCACCCATGTGCCCTTGTCGCATTACCTGGGCGCCGTCGGCATGCCCGGCGTGACCGCTTGGTATGGCTTGGTCAAAATCATCAACCCCAAAGCAGGCGAGACCGTGACCGTGAGCGCCGCCAGCGGCGCGGTGGGCAGCGCTTACGGCGCATTGGCCAAGGCCCGTGGTTGCCGCGTGGTCGGCATTGCGGGCGGCAAAGACAAGTGCGATTACGTGGTCAATGAGCTGGGCTTTGACGCCTGCATCGACTACAAAGAACACAAAGACTACCTGAGCCTGTCCAAAGCGCTGCGCGAAGCCTGCCCGAACGGCATCGACGGCCACTTTGAAAACGTGGGCGGCATGGTGCTCGACGCGGTGATGCTGCGCACCAACGCGTTTGCCCGCATTGCGGTGTGCGGCATGATTGCCGGCTACGATGGCGCGCCACTGCCCATGAGCAACCCAGCGCTGATTTTGGTCAACCGCATGAAGATCGAAGGCTTCATCGTCAGCGAGCACATGGAAGTCTGGCCTGAGGCTTTGCAAGAACTTGGCACCCTGATCGGCACTGGCAAGCTGCGCCCCCGTGAATCCGTGGCCCAAGGCCTGGCGGCAGCGCCTGAGGCTTTCTTGGGTTTGCTCAAAGGCAAGAACTTCGGCAAGCAGCTGGTCAAGCTGATCTGAGGCCAGGCCCCATGTCCGATCTGATCCTCCACCACTACCCGACTTCGCCATTTGCCGAGAAGGTCCGGCTGATTCTGGGCCACAAGCAACTGGCCTGGAAGAGCGTGTTTATCCCGATGATCATGCCCAAGCCCGATTTGACCGCGCTCACAGGCGGTTACCGCAAAACCCCGGTGCTGCAGATCGGCGCGGACATCTACTGCGACACCGCTTTGATTTGTGATGTGCTGGAGCAATTGGCACCCATGTCAACGCTCTACCCGGACGCTGTCAATGGCGCAGCCCGCATCGTGACGCAGTGGGCCGACACGGCCTTGTTCACCGCGGCCATGGCCTACAACTTCCAGCCTGCGGGCGTGGCGCAAGTCTTTGCGGGCGCACCCGCTGAGGGCGTGCAGGCCTTTGTGGCTGATCGCACCGCCATGCGCAGTGGCGCGGCGCGCATGTCGTCCACCGACGCTGCCGCCACTTATAAAAGCTACCTGCGGCGCATCGCCAACATGCTGCACGGCCAAGACTTTGTGTTGGGCGCGCAGCCCTGCGTGGCCGACTTTGCGGCTTACCACCCGCTGTGGTTCACCCAAGAACGCACGCCAGCCTTGGCGGGCATTCTGGACGCCACGCCCGAAGTCAAAACCTGGATGGCCCGCATGAAGTCCATCGGTCACGGCACACCCGGCAAATGCAACGCCGAAGAAGCCTTGCAAGTGGCCCACAGCTCAACGCCCGTTTCTGTGCAGGGCGAGGTCTTCCAAGACGAGCACGGCATCGCGCTGGGCAGCCAGGTGGTGATCGCCGCCGACAACTTTGGTCTGGAGCCCACCGAAGGCGAACTGGTGGCCGCGACCCGTACCCGCTATACGCTGCGCCGCACAGATGACCGTGCGGGCACTGTCCATGTTCATTTCCCGCGTGTCGGGTTCACATTGAAAAAGGTTTCCCCATGATCGAGAACTTCAAAGGCAAAACCGCCGTCTTGACCGGCGCAGGCTCCGGCTTCGGTCTGGAATGCGCCCGCATCGGCGCCAAGTTGGGCATGAACCTGGTGCTGGTGGACGTGCAACAAGACGCCCTTGACAAAGCTGCCGCCGAGATGACCGCGCAGGGCGCTCAGGTCTTGGCCCGCAAGGTCGACGTGTCCAATGCCCAGGCCATGGAGCAGTTGGCCGCTGATGTCAAAGCCCGTTTTGGCGCACCGAATTTCGTGTTCAACAACGCAGGCGTGGGGGCAGGGGGCTTGGTTTGGGAAAACTCGGTCGCCGACTGGGAATGGGTGCTGGGCGTCAACCTGTGGGGCGTGGTGCACGGGGTGCGCCTGTTCACCC
Source organism: Limnohabitans sp. 15K (assembly GCF_002778285.1). Lineage (GTDB taxonomy): Bacteria > Pseudomonadota > Gammaproteobacteria > Burkholderiales > Burkholderiaceae_C > Limnohabitans_A. The sequence continues at coordinate 28,806 of NZ_NESM01000001.1, read as the reverse complement.
CCATGATGCTCGAAGCCGCCAAGGCCGACCCGGCTTACCAAGGCCACATCGTCAACACCGCCAGCATGGCCGGGTTGCTGACGCCCCCCAACATGGGCATCTACAACGTGAGCAAACACGCGGTGGTGTCGCTGACCGAAACGCTTTACCAAGACCTGCATTTGGTGTCTGACCAGATCAGCGCGAGCGTGCTGTGCCCTTACTTTGTGCCCACAGGCATCAGCCAAAGCCACCGCAACCGCCCAACCGAATTGGCGGCAGACAAGCCCACCGCCAGCCAGTTGATCGGCCAAGCGCAGAGCGACAAAGCCGTGGGCAGCGGCAAAGTGTCGGCCGCCGATGTGGCGCAAAAGGTGTTTGATGCGGTCGCCAATGACCAGTTCTACATTTACAGCCACCCACAAGCTTTGGGCAACGTGCAAAGCCGCATGGAAGCGATTGTGATGGGCCAAAACCCGCCCGATCCGTTTGCAGCCAAACCCGAGGTGGGTGAGGGTTTGCGCAAGGCCTTGCGCGAGGCCAACGCTTAAACAGGCAGGTTTTTGGGGGAATCAGCGGTGAAACCGCCCCTCAAAGCAGTGCCGGACTTCATGCCCTAAGGCCACATGCGTGGGCTTGGGGCCGGTGATCACGGTGCATTCTTGTTTGGGCACCCCCCAAACGGCGCAGGCCATGGGTGGGGTGATGTAGGCCTGTTCCTTGCCCATCTGGATGGCTTTGGCACAGACTTGGGCCACGTCTTCACGCACTTCCCAGCGGATGCGCACTTCGTTCATGAGGCGTTTTTCAACGGCCAAGGGCTTGAAGGGTTCGTATTCATGCGCGGGCAAGTTGCCGGGCAGGGTCTGGCAGCCGGCCAGCAGGGTAAAAACCAGCGACAGCAGCATCCATGCGGCTTTGCGTTGGTGATTCATGGCATTCATTGACACGGTCCCTCGAAACTACTTTTAATGGCAAAACTGTTAATTTGTAATTATTTTACAGTTTTTAACGTCTTAATATGTAAGTTCTATCAGTTGGTTGCGCAGTAAATGATGATTTTGTTGTTTTGCGGCGGCTGACAAGCCCTGCACAGCCCAGGCATGCGTGCCCTGCCTTATGGCAAACTCGCCCGCTTGCTTGAAAGAAGTCCAACTCCATGTCGAAAATCCTGGCCCAACTGGCCGCTGAAATCCGTATCCGACCTGACCAGGTCAAAACTGCTGTGGACTTGCTCGATGGCGGTGCCACCGTCCCCTTCATCGCCCGTTACCGCAAAGAAGTGACCGACGGGCTGGACGACATCCAGCTGCGCGAGCTCGAATCCCGCTTGGGCTATCTGCGCGAACTCGAAGACCGCCGCACTGCAGTCATCAAGAGCATCCAGGAGCAGAGCAAGATGACGCCCGAGTTGCTGGCTGCCATCGATGCCGCCCCCACCAAGCAAGAGCTCGAAGACCTGTATTTGCCCTTTAAACCCAAGCGCCGCACCAAGGGCATGATTGCCCGCGAGGCTGGGTTGGAGCCGCTGGCCGACAAGCTGTTTGCCGACCCTACGCTGGACCCGCATGCCGAAGCCACCGCTTTTGTGCTGGCTGCAGGCGCGATTGAAGGCGCTGACTTCACCACCACCGCCGCCGTGCTGGATGGCGTGCGCGATTTGCTCAGCGAACGCTGGGCCGAGGACGCGTCACTCGTGCAGGCCCTGCGCGAATGGCTGTGGAACGAAGGCCTGTTCAAAAGCAAACTGGCCGACGGCAAGGACGAGAACAACGCCGACGTGGCCAAGTTCCGTGACTACTTTGACTACGACGAGCCGATTGGCCGTGTGCCCTCGCACCGGGCTTTGGCCGTGTTCCGTGGCCGTGCGCTGGAAATGCTGGACGCCAAATTGGTGTTGCCCGAGCCGGAGGCGAGTTCCAGTTCCAAGCCAGAACCCGGCAAACCCAGCATCGCCGAAGGCAAGATTGCCATGCATTTGGGCTGGAGCCATGCGGCCCGCCCCTCGGACGACCTGATCCGCAAATGCGTGGCCTGGACCTGGCGCGTGAAACTGAGCCTGTCGACCGAGCGTGACCTGTTCACCCGCTTGCGTGAAGAGGCCGAAAAAGTCGCCATCAAGGTCTTCTCAGACAACCTGCGCGATTTGCTGCTGGCCGCGCCCGCAGGCCCCCGCGTGGTCATGGGCTTGGACCCAGGCATCCGTACGGGCGTGAAAGTGGCCGTGGTCGATGCCACCGGCAAGCTGGTCGACACCTCCACCGTGTACCCGCACGAGCCCCGCAAGGACTGGGAGGGCTCGCTCTTTACGCTTGCCAAGTTGTGCGAGAAGCACAACGTCAACCTGATCGCCATTGGCAACGGCACCGCCAGCCGCGAGACCGACAAGCTGGCGGGCGACCTGATCAAGCAACTGGCTCGTTTGCGCGATGGCGTGGAAATTCAAAAAGCCGTGGTCAGCGAGGCCGGCGCTTCGGTGTACAGCGCCAGCGAATTCGCCTCACAAGAAATGCCCGATGTGGACGTGAGCCTGCGCGGTGCGGCGTCGATTGCCCGGCGCTTGCAAGACCCCTTGGCGGAGTTGGTCAAGATCGACCCCAAAGCCATTGGTGTGGGCCAGTACCAGCACGACGTGAACCAAAGCGAGCTGGCCAAAACGCTGGACGCCGTGGTCGAAGACTGCGTGAACTCGGTGGGCGTGGACCTGAACACGGCGAGTGTGCCTTTGCTCACCCGCGTGTCCGGCTTGTCGGGCAGCGTGGCCAAGGCCGTGGTGCGCTGGCGCGATGCCAATGGCGTGTTCAAAACCCGTCAGGACTTGCTCAAAGTCACGGGCCTGGGTGCCAAGACCTTCGAACAAAGCGCAGGCTTTTTGCGCATTCGCGGCGGCGACAACCCGCTGGACATGACGGGTGTACACCCCGAGACCTACCCCGTGGTCGAGCAGATCATCGTCAAAACTGCCAAGCCGATCCAAGAGATCATGGGTCGATCGGATGTGCTCAAAACACTCAAGCCTGAGCTGTTTGCCAACGACAAGTTCGGTGCCATCACCATCCAAGACATCCTGGGCGAGCTGGAAAAACCCGGCCGTGACCCGCGCCCCGACTTCAAAGTCGCACGCCTGACCGATGGCGTGGAAGACATCAAGGACCTGAAAGAAGGCATGACGCTCGAAGGCACCGTGAGCAACGTGGCCCAGTTTGGCGCGTTTGTGGACCTGGGCGTGCACCAGGACGGCTTGGTGCATGTGAGCCAGCTGGCCAACAAATTCGTGACCGATGCCCGTGAAGTGGTCAAAACCGGCGACATCGTCAAGGTCAAGGTGCTCGAAGTCGATGTGGCCCGCAAGCGCATCAGCTTGACCATGAAGCTCGACGCTGCGCCCGCCAGACGCGATGGCCCAAGAGACAACAAGTTTGAAGGGGCAGGGCGGGACAACCGCCAGCGTGGTGGTGGCGGAGGTTACACCTCGCCCCCCGCAGCCGGTTCGGGCTCGGCCATGGCCAGCGCCTTTGCCAAACTGCAAGGCCTCAAAAAATAAACCCATGCAAGCCCTCCACATCCATGCAGGCCCCAAGGCGCTGGCCCACATCCGTGAACACGGACTGCGGCCTGAGCACATAGGTGTCATACCTGCAGCCGCCGGGGGGCCCAAAGGGTTGATTCTTGGCCCCTTGGACCGCTTCATTTTCGGCGAGTGGCTGGCCCAAAGCCAGCAGCCCGTGGACCTGGTGGGCGCATCGATTGGCGCGTGGCGCATGTCCACCGCCTGCCTGAACAACCCCGTGGCGGCGTTTGAGCGGTTGGAGCACGACTACATTCACCAGCACTACGAACCGCTGCCGGGCCAAAAGCGCGTGACCGCCGAGCAGGTGAGCGAGGCCTTTGGCCAAAGCCTGCAAGCCTTTTACGGTGGCCGCATCGACCAAGCGCTGAACCACCCGCGTTACCGCCTGCACATCGTCACCTCACGCGGGCGGCACATCTTGCACCGCGAGCACCCCGTGGCCACGCCACTGGGCTACGCCGGGGCCTACCTCAGCAACGCCGTCAGTCGCCGAGCACTGGGCGGCTGGCTGGAGCGGGTGGTGTTTTCCGCGCAAGGCGCGGCCTTGCCTTTTGACGCACAAGACTTTCGCACCCAAACGGTGGCCTTGAACGAGGGCAACTTCATGCCCGCCTTGCAGGCCAGTTGCTCGATCCCGTTTGCCCTGAAAGCTGTGCACGACATCCCCGGCGCACCTGCTGGAGCGTATTGGGACGGTGGCATCACCGACTACCACCTGCACCTGAACTGGACTGCACCGTCAAAGGGCCCTGACCGTTCCATCGTGCTGTACCCGCACTTCCAGCAAAACGTGGTGCCTGGCTGGCTCGACAAAGCGCTCAAGTGGCGGCACGGCGCTACAGCGTTCTTGGGCAACACCATCGTTCTGGCCCCCAACCCCGAGTGGGTCAAAACTTTGCCGGGCGGCAAATTGCCCGACCGCACGGATTTCATGACCTACGACCGCGATTTGGCGGGGCGGGTCAAGGTCTGGTCTGCGGCAACCCAGGCCAGTCAGCAGTTGGCACATGAGTTTGCACAATGGCTTGCTCGGCCTGACGTTGAGCGCATTCAACCTTTGTGAACAGGCTGGGATAATCACGCCATGTCCGAGCCCAGCCTTTACCTCACCGCCGCCCTCTACAAATTCGTCGATCTGCCCGACTTCGCCGATCTGCAAGCGCCATTGCAAGCCTGTTGTGAAGCCAACGACGTCAAAGGCACGCTGCTTTTGGCGCATGAGGGGATCAACGGCACGATTGCCGGGCCAGAAAACGGCATCCGCGCTGTGCTGGCGTTTTTGCATGCCGACCCGCGCCTGGCCAGCTTGCCGCACAAGGAGTCGTGGAGCCCCAAGCCGCCGTTCACCCGTATGAAGGTCAAGCTTAAGAAAGAGATCGTGACTTTGCGCGTGCCCGAGCTGGACCCAAATAAAACCGTGGGCCAATACGTCAAGCCCGCCGACTGGAACGCCTTGCTGGCCGACCCGGATGTGGTGGTGATTGACACGCGCAACGACTACGAAGTGGCCATTGGCACCTTCAAGGGCGCGATCAACCCGAACATCAAGACCTTTGTGCAGTTGCCCGCTTGGCTGGACGCGCAGGAGAACCTGAAAACGGACGCGTCCAAAAAACCGAAGGTCGCCATGTTCTGCACAGGCGGCATCCGCTGCGAAAAATCCACCGCACTCATGAAAATGCGCGGCTTTGACGAGGTCTACCACCTCGAAGGCGGCATCCTCAAGTACCTCGAAGAAATCCCGCCCGAGCAAAGCACTTGGGAAGGCGATTGCTTTGTGTTCGACGAGCGTGTGAGCGTGGGCCACGGCCTGGGTTTGGGCCACCATGAGCTGTGCCGCTCGTGCCGCTGGCCTCTGAGCGCGCAAGACAAGCAATCCCCGCATTACGTGTTGGGCGTGAGCTGCGCTCACTGCCACGACCAGCGCACGCCTGAGCAAAAAGAAAAGCTGGCCGAGCGCCAGCGTCAGGTGGAGCTGGCCGAGGCGAGGGGTGAGTTGCATGTGGGGGCCAAGATGCCTGACCACAGCCACCCGCACGCAGGTGACTGACCCTTTCCTGGCCTTGGGGCAAAGTGTGTTTTGTCATTTCAACACCAAGGATTTTTCATGAACTGGATGCGTCACATCGTTCGCCCCGCTGCGTTTTTGCTGATCGCCGTGGGTCTGGCCGCTTGCGGCACCACGGGCCAGGCACCTGCCGCCCCAGAGGCCAAAAAAGCCGCCGCACCGGGCCAGATCAGCAGCATGCTTTGGGTGGGCAACAGCTTCTTTTATTACAACAACTCGATGCACGGCCACTTGGGCCAATTGATGGCCGGAGCGGCTGACAACGCCAAACGCAGCGCCCGCAACGTGTCGGCCACCATCAGCGGTTCGGGCATCAACTGGCACGACATGGAGGCGTATTTCAAGCCCGGTGGCGTGTCGAGCTATTCCTTCGTGGGCGACAACGAGGTGCGCTTCAACACCTTCGATAAGCCGTTTGATGCGGTCATGATGATGGACTGCAGCCAATGCCCCATCCACCCGAAGCTGCAATCCGTTTTCCACGAATTTGCCAAGAAGCACAGCGACACCGTGCGCAAGCACGGGGCCGAACCTGTGCTGTTCATGTCCTGGGCCTATTCCGACAAGCCTGACATGACCACGCCGCTGGCTGCGGAGTACACCAAAGTGGGCAAGGCCAACAACGCTCTGGTGGTGCCCGCAGGTTTGGCGTTCGCCAACTCGCTGGCCAAACGCCCTGACATTCCGCTCATCATTGGCGACAAGCGCCACCCCACCTTGCAAGGCACGTATTTGGGGGCCTGCACGGTGTTGGCTTCGGTGTTCAAAATCAACCCAGTCGGCAGCAAGTACACCGCAGGCCTGCCTGCTGACGTGGCGGCTCATCTTCAAGCAGTGGCTTGGGAAACTGCCCAGAAGTACCACGCAGAAAACGGGCGGGGCAGCCTTTGAGCGAGTTCATCGGGTTCCTGCAGGAACTCCTTGAAAAGTGGGGAGAGGTCACGGCCCGCCGTATGTTTGGTGGCCATGGCCTTTACCACGAGGGGCTGATGTTCGCCATCGTCATGAACCAGCAGCTGTACCTGAAGGTGGACGAACAAAACCGCTACGATTTTGAGGCGCTGGGCCTTTCACCTTTCACCTACCCCATGAAGGGCAGGCAAGTGGCTTTGTCTTACTGGTCTGCACCAGACGTGATTTTTGACGAATCCGAAGAGGCCGTGCGCTGGGCTCAATCGGCGTGGGCTGCGGCTGCGCGGGGGCATGTGGCCAAAGCACAGGCACGCGAGAAGGCCAAAGCCCGTTTGAAAAAGCGTCCTGCGCCCACACGGTCAGCAGGCTCACATTGACAGGCTGGCATTTGCTCACAGGGGTGAGCGCCTGCCAAATCAAGGCTTTCGCTCAGTCTTACATGCTCGTCAGCAGCATGTCCCGGTATTCGTCCGCTGAGGCGATGCGGGGGTTGGTTTTGTGGCAATGGTCGGCCAACGCGCCAGTGATCACCTCATCAAACAAGCTTTCGGTCACGCCCATGGCCCCCAGCCCTGTGGGCAGGCCCAAGCGGGCGCACATGTCTTTGATGGCGTCAGGAATGTCAGAGCCGCTTTGCAAGCCCATGGCCTGGGCCATGCGGTTCAGGCGGTTTTCTTTTTGCACGGTTTCGGCCACGGCGTTGAAGTTGACGACCGCAGGCAAAAACATGGCGTTCAAAGTGCCGTGGTGCAGGCGCGGGTTGACGCCGCCCAGGCTGTGGCTGAGCGAGTGCACGCAACCCAAGCCTTTTTGGAAGGCCATGGCGCCTTGCATGCTGGCGCTCATCATGTTCAGGCGCGCTTCACGGTCTTGGCCGTGGGTGGTGGCGCGCTCGATGTGTGCCCAGCCACGGGCCAAGCCGTCCAGCGCGATGCCGTCGGCGGGCGGGTTGAAGGGCGCGGCCATGAAGGTTTCCATGCAGTGCGCCACCGCGTCCATACCGGTGGCGGCTGTGAGCATGGGCGGCAGGCCGAAGGTCAGTTCGGGGTCACAAATGGCCGCTTTGGGCACGATGAACCAGCTGTGAAAACCCACCTTGCGGCCATCGTCCAAGATCAAAATCGCGCCTCGCGCCACCTCGCTGCCGGTGCCGCTGGTGGTGGGCACGGCGATGATGGGGGCCACACGGTCGGTGATTTTGAGCGAGCCGCCTTCGATGGTGGCGTAGGTTTTGAGCGGGCCTTCGTGGCTGACGGCAATCGCCACGCCCTTGGCGCAGTCAATCGCCGAGCCACCGCCCACGGCGATCAAGCCGTCGCAGCCGTGTTGCTTGTACATGGCCGCTGCGGCGCGCACGGCCGACTCAGTCGGGTTAGAGGGGGTTTGGTCAAACACGGTGACGGGCAAGCCGGGCAGGGCGTCGAGCGCTTTTTGCAGCACGCCCGCAGCTTTCACTCCCGCATCGGTCACGATCAGCGGTTTGTGGATGCCCACGCGCTCACATTCGGCCTGCAGAAGCTTGACGGCCCCAAAGTCGATCTGGATCTGGGTGACGTAATTGATGAAAGACATGCAAAAACTCCAAACTGAGTGGCTAAAGGGTGAACAAGGAATGCGCAACAGGTGACAGACCCGCCGAGCAGGGCGTTGTACGATCAAAGTCCATTTTGATGCAGGAATCGTGTGGGACCACCTTGATTGACCACGATGCACGTCACGTTGGCAACACCGAACGCACAACCCTGTGACCTTTTCAGAGCCCCATGAGCAGCCACCACACCAACCCCCGTTCGCTTTTGAACGACGCCACGCGCAGCCTGATTGAGCGCGTTGAGCGCGCAGGCCGCCCACCCATGGCCGCCATGACCGGGCCCCAAGCGCGTGCTTTTTATGACATTGGCGGCCCCATGCTCGACCTGCAGCCTGAGCCGCATGTGGACCGGGTGCACAACTTCACCATTCCCGCACGCGACGGCCACGCCATGCCTGCCCGTTTGTACGCGCCCCAAAGCGACACGGCTTTGCCCGTGCTGCTCTACATCCATGGCGGGGGATTCACGGTGGGCAGCCTCACCACCCATGATGTGCTGTGCCGCCAGCTCTCACGCCACGGCCATTGCGCTGTGGTATCGCTGGACTACCGATTGGCACCCGAGCACCGCTTTCCGACCGCCGTGCACGACAGCTGGGACGCGCTGAATTGGTTGCACCAAAACGGGCAGACTTTGGGCTTTGACACCGGCCGTTTGGCGGTGGGCGGCGACAGCGCAGGCGGTACGCTCAGCGCCGTGTGCGCCTTGATGGCGCGTGATGCGGGCTTGAAGTTGGCTTTGCAATTGTTGTTTTACCCGGGCTGTGGCGCCCGGCAAGACACCGCCTCGCACCACACCTTTGCCGAGGGCTTCATGCTCGACAAAGCCACCATCGACTGGTTTTTTAAGGGCTACATCGACCCAGCAGACCGCGACGACTGGCGCTTTGCCCCAGGCAACGCCCCCGACCACAGCGGCCTGGCCCCGGCTTGGATCGGTTTGGCCGAATGCGACCCCTTGGTGGACGAAGGCGTGCGCTACGCCGACACGCTGCGCATGGCAGGCGTGCACGTTGACCTCGAAATCTACAAAGGCGTTGTGCATGGATTCATCACCATGGGCCGCGCCATTCCCGATGCCCTGCAAGCGCATGCCGATGCAGGCCGGGCCTTGAAACACGCTTTTCTGTAGGAGCGGCGCCCTCGCCGCGAAAGCTCTCATAAGGAACAAGATGAAACGCCAAGACTTCCGTTTTTCTCACCGCATGCGCGTGCGCTGGGTCGAGGTGGACATGCAGAAAATCGTCTTCAACGGCCATTACCTGATGTACTTCGACACCGCAGTGACAGACTATTGGCGAAATCTGGCCATGCCCTATGCGGAGACCATGCACCAGTTGGGCGGCGATTTATTCGTCAAAAAGGCCAGCGTCGAGTACCACGCCAGCGCCGAAATGGACGATTTTCTGGAGGTGTGCATGCGCTGCGAACGCGTGGGCAACTCGTCCATGACTTTTGTGGGCGCGATTTTCCGGGGTGATGAGCTGCTGATCACCAGCGAGCTGGTCTATGTGTACGCCGACCCTGTGGCCAAAAAGAGCCAGCCCATCCCCGCGCCCTTGCGCGACATGCTCGAAGGCTTTGAGCGCGATGAAGACATGGTGCAGTTGCACCTGGGCTCGTGGCACGACTTTCAAAAGCTGGCCAGCCCGCTGCGCACTGAGGTGTTTGTGCACGAGCAAAAAGTGCCCGCCGAGATGGAGTGGGACCACGAAGACGAAACCGCCTTGCACGCCGTGGCCCTGAACCGCATGGGCATGCCCCTGGCCACAGGCCGCTTGATTCAGCATGCCCCGGGCGTGTCCCGCATCGGCCGCATGGCTGTGAAAAAGCAGATGCGCGGCAGCGATCTGGGCCGCCGCGTGTTGCACTCTCTGATGGACGCCGCCCAAAACCGGGGTGATACCCAAGTCATTCTCCACGCCCAATGCAGCGCCGAAGGCTTTTACAAACGCTCAGGTTTTGAGGCGCATGGGGCTGTTTTTGAAGAAGCGGGGATTGCGCACATCGAGATGGTGCGTGCCCTGTAGGAACAGCGCCCCCACAAAAAACCAATGGCATCTCTGTAGGAGCGACGCCCCCGCCGCGAAGGAGTGCTTTCACCCCCAAGACATTCGCCCCGAGGGCGGGGCTCCTACAGGTCAGATGTCTTCGAGCAAAGCGTAAGGCAGCGGCAGCAATTCCAGCGCCTGGCCTTGGGCACTGTCCACCCGCCAGCCGTTTGCCTGGCTCTCCAAGGTGCCGCTGACCAATGCATCAAAGCCATGGCCGTCCGGGCGAGCGGCACTCAGCACCACGGTGGCGCAGGGCTGCTCAGGGTCTGTGGGGGTGAATACATCTTGCCCAGCAGCAAGGGCCAACGGGCTGTGCACGAGCGCCGTGCGGCGCTTCAAGGTGCCGCGAAATTGGCTGCGGGCCACCACTTCCTGGCCGGGGTAGCAGCCCTTTTTGAAGTTCACGCCACCCACAGATTCGTAATTCATCATTTGGGGCACAAAAGCCTCAAACAGCGGCTGGGTGACCAGCGTCACGCCGCTCATGACTTCGGTCCATGCCCAAACTTCGGTGGAAACCTCGTCCCCGGCAGGCAGGGCTTGGTCCGTTGGGGCGATCCACAAAGCTCGGGGAATTTTGGACTCGCCCAACACGGCAGGATAAAACGCCACGGTGTGCGCCCCGTCCTGGGCCACGGTCTGCCAGGGTGCGGCATCACCCACCAAAGCCTTGGCGCTGTTGCCCAGCAATCCGCGCAACTGCCATTGGCCCGTCGCGTCCGTCATTTTGACTTTGGCCCGCAACACAAACATGGACAGCCGTTTGAGGGTCTGGGCCAGCAAATCGAGGCTCACGACCAGCAGCACCGTGTCGGGCGCGGTTTTGATGACCACAAAGCTGGCCTGCATGCGTCCCTTGGCATTGCAAAACACCCCCAAGCGCGATTGGCCGACAGGCAAGAGCAGCACATCGTTGCTCAGCTGGTTGTGCAAAAAGTTGGCTGCGTCCTCCCCTTGGGCCTGAATGACGCCCAAGTGGGGCAGGGGGCTGACCCCATTTAAAAGGGTCTGGCGTTGAGGGCTGAATTGGGCAGGGGTGTTCATGGGGCGTCTCTGTCTTCTGGCAAGGCGTGAATTATCATCCCCTGAACGTTTTCAACACCTGAATAAGGACATGGCCGTGCTCAAAGGCTTGATGAAGTTAATAACAAGCCTGATGGTGGCCGCCTTGCTGATGGTGGGCGCTGCTTTGTGGTGGGTGACCCAGCCGATGGACACCGGCCGAGATGCGCTGGATTTGGCCATTGAGCCCGGCACTTCGCCCAAAGCCATTGCCCAAGCGGTTGCCGATGCGGGGGCACAGACTTCGCCCACCTTGCTGTACGCCTGGTTTCGCCTGTCGGGTCAGTCCCGCCAGATGCGCGCCGGAAGCTATGAAATTGCCCCCGGCACATCGCCTCAGCACCTGCTCAACATGCTGGTCCGGGGAGAAGAAAGCCTGCGTGTTGTGACGATTGTGGAGGGTTGGAACTGGCGGCAAGTGCGCCAGGCCTTGGCCAAGGCTGAAAACCTCAAACCCGACAGCCGGGCCTTGACCGACGACGCCTTGATGGCGCAGCTGGGGCGACCTGGCGTGGCCCCGGAAGGGCGCTTTTACCCAGACACTTATTCTTATGCCAAAGGCTCCAGCGATTTGGCTGTTTTGACGCGGGCCCTGAAGGCCATGGACAAGCAGGTTCAGCAGGCTTGGGAGGCCCGTCAACCGGGCGTGTCGGTCAAATCAGCTGAAGAGGTCTTGATTTTGGCGAGCATTGTGGAAAAGGAAACCGGCAAGGGCTCTGACCGACCCATGATTTCAGGCGTGTTCAACAATCGGCTGCGGATTGGCATGCGCTTGCAAACCGACCCGACGGTGATTTATGGCCTGGGTGAGGCCTTTGACGGCAACCTGCGCCGCATCCACCTGCAGACCGACAACCCCTGGAACACTTACACCCGTGCTGGCTTGCCCCCCACGCCGATTGCCATGCCGGGCAAGGCGGCTTTGTGGGCGGCAGTGCAACCCGCCAAGACCCCAGCGCTGTACTTTGTGGCCAAAGGCGACGGCAGCAGCCACTTCAGTGCCTCGCTGGACGAGCACAACCGGGCAGTCAACCGTTACCAGCGCGGCATCAAATCAGCCAAGGATTGAGGGCAGGCCTGAGCCTGCGACAATCGGGTTTTCCCAATTTCACACACCATGACACGCGGTTTGTTCATCAGTTTTGAAGGCATCGACGGTGCGGGCAAGTCCACGCACATCGATCGCGTGGCCCAACTGTTCCGTGAAGCGGGCAGGGCGGTGGTGCTCACACGCGAGCCTGGTGGCACCCCTTTGTCTGAAAAGCTGCGCGAGCTGGTGCTGCACGAGGCCATGGACGCACTGACCGAAGCGCTGTTGATGTTCGCGGCACGTCGTGAGCATTTGGTGCAGGTGATCGAGCCCGCACTGGCTCGGGGCGATGTGGTGTTGTGCGACCGTTTTACCGATGCCACTTTTGCTTACCAGGGCGGTGGTCGCGGTTTTGACTGGCAGGTGTTGGCCCAGCTGGAGCGGATGGTGCAGGCCTTGCCCGATGGCACTTTGCGCCAGCCGGAGCTGACCGTGTGGTTCGATTTGGACCCTCAAATCGCTGCGCAGCGCCTGGCTTCGGCCCGTGTACCGGACAAGTTTGAATCGCAGCCTGCCAACTTTTTTGCCGCTGTGCGCGCTGGCTATGCCAAACGCCAGGGCGAAATGCCCGAGCGTTTTGCACGCATCGACGCCGCCCAAAGCATGGAAGCCGTGGGCGCTGACGTGGGCCGCGTGGTAAGCGACTGGCTGAAGAAGGTCACTGCATGAGCGCCGTTTTGAACGCCCCCTGGATTGCCCGCCAAGCCACCGATTTGCTGGCCCAGCGCGGTCACGCTTGGTTGTTGCAAGGTCCGTCGGGTCTGGGTCAATACGAATTGGCGCTGGCCATGGCCTCGGCTTGGTTGTGCGAAAAGCCCACAGCGCAAGGCGCTTGCGGCGAATGCGCGAGCTGCCATGCGGTGGCGGTGCACACCCATGCCGACTTGGCCGTGCTGATGCCCGAGACCGTGATGATCGAGCTGGGTTGGCCTTTGTCCGAAAAGGCCCAAGACGAAATCGACAAGAAAACCCGCAAGCCCAGCAAAGAGATCCGGGTGGATGCGATGCGGGACGCGGTGGAGTTTTCGCAGCGCACCGATGCACGCGGGCGCGGCAAGGCGGTGCTGGTGTTTCCGGCCGAGCGCATGAACACCATCACAGCCAACGCCTTGCTCAAAACCCTCGAAGAGCCGCCGGGCGATGTGCGTTTTGTGCTGGCCACCGAGGCGGCGCACATGTTGCTGCCCACCATCCGCAGCCGCTGTCTGGCCCACACCATGAAGTGGCCCGAGGCCGACGAAGCATTGACTTGGCTGAGCGGGCAGGGCGTGCCCGCGCCCGTGGCGCAGGCCTTGCTGCGCAGCGCGGGCGGCCGCCCTACCGATGTGCTGCGCCAAGCCGAAGCCGGTTTGTCCCCCGACTGGTGGGCTGCTTTGCCCAAGGCCATGCGCCAAGGCGATGCCCGTCACTTGGCCGATTTGAGCCCGGCACAGGCCATCGACGCTTTGGAAAAGCTTTGCCATGATTTGGTGTTGCGCCAGTCGGGCGCTGTGCCGCGCTTTTTCGAGGCCACCCAATTGCCAGCGACTTTAGCGTCGGTATCGGTGTTGACCGATTGGTTCAAGCGCTTGATGCAATCGGCGCGAACTGCCGAGCACCCCTTTAATGCCGGTCTGATGCTGGAAGCGCTGACCGCCGATGCCCAACAAACCCTGCTGTCCAAGGGCTGAGCCATGTACACCGATTCCCATTGCCATTTGAATTTTCCTGAACTGATGAGTCAGCTGGACAGCATCCAGCAAGCCATGGTGGCCGCCCATGTGACCCGAGCCATGGTCATTTGCACCACCATGGAAAAGTTTGACGAAGTGTACAACTTGGCCATGGCCAACGACAACATGTGGGCGACGGTGGGTGTGCACCCGGACAACGAAGGCGTTCGCGAGCCCAGTTTGCAAGATCTGCTGGACGGCGCCGCACGACCCAAAGTGGTGGCCATTGGCGAGACCGGCTTGGACTATTACCAAATGGACGAACGCAAAGGCGGGCGCACCGTGGCCGACATGGAATGGCAGCGCGAGCGTTTTCGCACCCACATCCGTGCAGCTCGCCAGACGGGTTTGCCGCTGGTGATCCACACACGCCAAGCTTCAGACGACACGATTGCCATTTTGAAAGAAGAGGGCGAAACGGGCGGAGCAGGGTGCGCGGGCGGGGTTTTTCACTGCTTCACCGAAAGCCAGGCCGTGGCCAGAGCGGCTTTGGATTTGGGTTTTTACATTTCCCTGTCGGGCATTTTGACTTTCAAGACCGCTGCCGATTTGCGCGAAGTGGCCAAATTCGTGCCCGATGACCGCTTGTTGATTGAGACCGACAGCCCGTATTTGGCCCCAGTGCCTCATCGCGGCAAGCTCAATAACCCGTCTTTTGTACCCCTGGTGGCCAAGTTGTTGGGTGAGTTGCGCGGCAGTACTTCAGAGGCGATTGGTGAATTGACCACGCAAAATTTCTTGAAACTCTTCGCTAAAACTGCAGTTTAAAAGTTCATGCAATACATTCGATATATTAAAAAGTACCTTGTTTTTATTGGTTTTTTATCATCTCACCTGTACTCATTCGCGGGCTCATACGAAGACTTTTTCAAAGCCGTTCAGTTTGACGATGTGAGGACGGTGCAGTCCTTGCTGCAGCGCGGTTTTGACCCCAACACCGTCAATCCCGCAGGTATGCCGGGTTTGATGATCGCGGTGCGCGAGCCCTCGCTCAAGGTCGCTCAATTGCTGGCCAGTTGGCCCAAGGTCAAAACCGAGGTTCGCAACGACAAGGACGAAAGCGTTTTGATGCTGGCTGCGCTCAAGGGCTATTTGCCCTTGGTGAAGCAGTTGGTCGAGAACAATGCTGACGTGAACAAAACCGGTTGGACGCCTTTGCATTACGCGGCTTCGGGCGGTCATGTTTCTATCGTTGAGTTTCTTTTGGAAAACAGCGCCTACATCGATGCCGAGTCGCCCAACGGCAGCACGCCTTTGATGATGGCCGCCATGTATGGCAGTCCCGAATCCGTCAAAGTTTTGATCCAAGCCGGTGCTGATCTGAACATCAAAAACCAATTGGGATTGACTGCGCTTGATTTCGCGGTGCGCGGCAATCGACAAAACGCCAAGGAGTTGATTGAAACGGGTCTGGCTCGCTTGGCGGCCCGTAAAGCCAAGTCTTGATGGGTAAGACACCATCTGTTTCTGTATCAGTCGCTGTTTTTTCGTTTTCTTTCTCACATGTCCTCACAGTTAAGTGCGTACGATGTATATTATGTTAAGTCAAACACAGGGTTCTTCCGGATTCTGTTGTGGTTCTATTGAATAAGTTGTTCCAAATCAGCGAC
This sequence comes from Limnohabitans sp. 15K, assembly GCF_002778285.1. Classification (GTDB taxonomy): domain Bacteria; phylum Pseudomonadota; class Gammaproteobacteria; order Burkholderiales; family Burkholderiaceae_C; genus Limnohabitans_A. The sequence continues at coordinate 13,157 of NZ_NESM01000001.1, read as the reverse complement.
ACCGCAATGCAACTATCAAAGATGCGTGGCAGAATCACGCCGTTCTATTCACTTGGAGAAATATCTTGAACAAAGCAGAACTGATTGAGGCATTGGCCAAAGAAACAGACATGTCCAAAGCCGCTGCAGGCCGTGCCGTGAGCGCACTGGTGGACATCATCACCAAAACCGTTGCCAAAAAACAAGACGTGCAACTGATTGGTTTCGGTACGTTCAAAGCTGCTAAGCGCGCTGCTCGCGTTGGCAAAAACCCACGCACAGGTGAGAAGCTGAAAATTGCAGCCGCTACCGTGCCACGTTTCAGCGCTGGTGCCGCTTTCAAAGCCGCCGTTAACAAGAAGAAGTAATTTTCTATTGCTTCTGCAAAAGGCAGCCTGGGTGGTCATCACCCAGCTGCCTTTTTTCTTGGGCGAAACGAAGTGAACGACAATCACCCTCTTTCACACATCCCTGCTGACAGCGGTTTTTATGGCGATTCAATGGTTTCCCGGGCACATGCACCTCACGCGCAAAGCGATTGGGGAGCGCATCAAAGAGATTGATGTCGTCATTGAAATGCTCGACGCGCGCTTGCCCGGCTCCAGCGCCAACCCCATGCTGGCTGAGCTGATCAAAGGTAAGCCCGCGCTGAAAATCCTCAGCAAACAGGACTTGGCAGACCCCAGCCGCACAGCCCTTTGGCTCGCGCATTACAACGCCCTGCCCGGTGTGAGTGCTTTGGGCCTTGACACCAGCAACACCTCGCCCGCCAAGGCACTCATCGATGCCTGCAGGCAACTCGCGCCCAACCGGGGTGGCATGGTCAAACCCATGAGGGTGCTCATTTGCGGTATTCCCAATGTGGGCAAATCCACCCTCATCAACACCCTCAAAGGCAAGCGTGCGGCCAAGACCGGTGACGAAGCGGGTGTGACCAAACAAGAATTGCGCATCGCGCTGGAAGATGATTTCTACCTCTACGACACGCCAGGCGTGCTTTGGCCACGCATCATCGTCGAGCAAAGTGGCTACAACTTGGCGGCCAGCGGGGCCATTGGCGTGAACGCTTTTGATCAAGAAGTCGTGGCGTTGGAATTGTTGAATTACCTGATTCCCCACTACCCACAAGCGCTGGCTGAACGCTACAAAATCGACAACATTCCCGGCCATACCGATGAAACCTTGCTCGAAGTCATTGGCCGACAACGCGGCGCCATCCAAAGTGGTGGGCGTGTCAACACGACCAAGGCCGCTCACTTGGTGATCCATGACTTCAGAGCCGCAGCAATGGGCAGAATCACATTGGAAACACCTGAGCAGTTTGCCCTTTGGTTGGCAGAAGGTAAAAAAGCAGATGCAGAACGGGCCGTGCGCAAAGAAGCCACAGTCAAGCCCAAAAAGACACGGCCCAAGTCATCGGTATGAATGGCTGGGGTCAACCCTAGCAGCACAAGTGACACGGCCGCCAGGTGATCTCCCCTAACATCCATGAACCGATGATTTGCGAAGGAGACGTACCGTGATGAAGACGATCAAATGCTGTGTCGCAGGACTGTTTTTGGCACTCGGTGCTGCACAGGCCGCCTACCCAGACAAACCGATCAAGATCGTGGTGGCCTTCCCGCCCGGAAGTTCTACCGACATCGTGGCCCGAGCTCTGGGGCAACCATTGTCAGAGGCCATGGGCCAGCCGGTGGTGATCGAAAACCGCCCAGGTGCTGGCGGCAACATCGGCACGCAAGCCGTGGCGCGCTCGGCCCCTGACGGCTACACCTTCCTCATGCACAGCGTGGCCTACTCGGTCAATCCATCGCTCTACAGCAAGGCCGGTTACGACGTCGGCAAAGAACTGACAGGCGTGGCCATGGCCGCCGTCTCGCCCAACATCATCTATGTGCACCCCTCGGTCAAGGCCAACAACCTGAAGGAGTTGCTGACGCTGGCCCCGACCGAAAAGCTCAGCTACGCTTCTTCGGGCAATGGCACCACCACCCACCTTGGGGCCGAGTTGCTGTTCCGCAATTTGGCCAAAGTCGACATCCTGCACGTCCCTCACGCCCCAGCCTCGGCGGCCAACGCCGTGGTCAGCGGCCAGGTGCCGGTGGGCTCCACTTCCATCCCACCCGTGGTGCAACTGGCCAAAGCGGGCAAAGTGCGGCCCTTGGCCGTGACCAGCAGCAAGCGCAGCAGCGCCCTGCCCGATGTGCCCACCGTGGCCGAATTGGGCTACCCTGGCTTTGAAGCCAACACCTGGTTCGCCATGTTGGCCCCCGCGGGTACACCGCGTGAAGTGCTTGACCGTCTCAACACCGAGGTCAACAAGATCTTGCAAAACAAAGCCTTGAACGAAGGCTTTGCGGCGCAATCACTTGAAACCGTGCGCATGGACCGTGTCACTTTGGACGCCTACATCGCTGCCGAAGCCAAAAAATGGGGTCAGGTCGTACAGCAGACTGGCGCCAAAGTGGACTGATCCCAACCGCAGCATCCTGACGAAAATTTCCATGAAAAACATCACACGCGACAACCTGAGCGAGACCGTCAAAAGCAGTTTTGCCCACATCGACGATGAACGCCAACGTCACTTGGTCAACCGACTGGTGCACCACCTGCACGCTTTTGCCACTGAAACCGGTCTGAGCCACGAAGAGTGGCGCGAAGGCATTGCTTTTCTGCACCGCATGGCCGACATCAGCACACCCTCGCGCAGCGAATTCACTCTGCTCTCTGACGTGTTGGGTTTGTCCTCGCTGGTGGATCTTTTGGCTGCAAGGCCCGGCGCCACCGAAGGCAGCGTGCTCGGACCTTTTCACACCCGGGGCTCGCCATGGGTGGACAACGGCAGCAACTTGATCCGTGACAACGCTGGCGAACCTGTCCTGATTCAGGGCCGCGTGACCAACACCGAAGGCCAGCCTCTAGGCAACGCCACGATCGACTTCTGGCAAAACGCCGACAACGGCATGTACTGGCAAATCGACGACACCCAGCCCCAGGACAACCTTCGCTGCCAAGTCAAAGTCCAGGCCGATGGTTCCTTTGAGCTGGCCACCATCCGCCCTCGCCCCTACTTGGTGCCCACGGATGGCCCGGTGGGCGAGTTGCTGCGCGTGTCGCACCGCGACGCCTGGCGTCCGGCGCACTTCCACATCATTGTCGAAGCACCCGGCCACCGCAGCCTGATCACCGAGGTCTTTGACGAAGCCGACCCCTGGGTGAACAACGATGCCGTGTTTGGCGTGCGCGCCTCGCTGGTTCGCCCGTTCACACCCGCGTCCGACGCCGCCACGGCCCAGCGCATGGGTCTGCCCGACCATTACCTGAGCGTGGACCTGCCAATCCGGCTGGCACGCGAGAACTGAAGTACAACGCGCCCTCCTGAAAGCACCGTATACATGGCGAATTCACTGACCGTCCAAGTGCTCATTGTGGGCGGTGGTCCCTTCGGACTCATGCTGGCCAACGAGCTAGGGCGGCGCAACATCTCGTGCCTGTTGGTCGATGCCAAACCCGGCACTGCCTTCAACCCGCAGGCCAACGCCACGCAGGCGCGAACCATGGAGCATTTCCGCCGTTTGGGCTTTGCGCACGAGATCCGCAGCATGGGCCTGCCGGCTGACCATCCGACAGACATCACTTACCTGACACGTTTTACAGGCACCGAACTGGCCCGTCTGCGCCTGCCCACAGCCGCTGCTGCGCCGCAGGCCATCAAGAACATGTCAGGCTCGTGGAGCGCGGCCGAGCTGCCGCACCGGGTCTCGCAAAAATACGTCGAGGTCTGCCTACACCGACATGCGCAGCAGCAAGCCAGCGTTGAGATGCGCTACGGCTGGCAGTTGCAGGAGTTCACCGACACGGGCGTCGGCATCGAGGCCGTTGTGGCCTCGGTCAACGATGGGCAAACCCTGAACGTGAAAGCCGACTACATGGTGGGTGCCGACGGGGCGCGCAGCATGGTGCGCCATCAGTTGGGCATCACCTGGGGCGGAGCCACGGGCTTCAAGCGCAAGTTCATGGGCGGCAAAATGTTGGCGGTCTACCTCAAGGCCCCCGACTTTTATGCCCGCAACCCCAACGACCGCGCTTGGATGTACGTGGTGGTCAACCCCGAGTTGCGCGCCTTCATCATGTCGGTGGACGGCGTGAGCGAGTTCGCCTTCCACATCCAAATGGCCGACGACGCGGCCACCGAAGCGCTGACCGAAGCCGATGCGCGGCGCTTGTTTGCGCAAGCCTTCGGGCAGCCCATCGACATCGAGATCCTGTCGATGGCCACCTGGATGGCAGGCCACGCTCTGGTGGTTGAGTCCTTCCAACACGGCCGCGTGTTTTTGGGCGGCGATGCAGCGCACCTGTTCACCCCCACGGGCGGCTTGGGTTACAACACCGCTGTCGAAGACGCGGTCAACCTCAGCTGGAAGCTCGCCAGTGTGCTCAAGGGCCAGGCCCCTCCAGCCTTGCTGGACAGTTACCACCTCGAGCGCCATGCGCTGGCCGTACGCAACACGGGCTACGCACGTCAGTTTGCCGACTCCATTGGCCTCTTTGAAGCCGCACCCGAGCTCGAAGATTCCAGCCCACAAGGCGAGCAAGCCCGCGCTGTGGCCTCGGACTACTTGAATGGCCATGTGCGCCGCGAGTTCAACATCCCCGGCGTGACCTTTGGCGGGCGCTACGACGGCAGCCCCCTCATCGTGGGTGACGGCACCACGGCCCCGCCCGATTCCGCCAACAGCTACACCCCTTGCGCCACACCGGGAGGCAGGCCACCCCACGCTTGGCTGCCCGACTGCCGATCGCTGTTTGACACTTTCCACACCGAATGGACCTTGCTGGTGTTGGGCCCCGACCGTGCCGACACCAGCGCGTTTGAAAGCGTGGCCATGTCTATGGGCGTGGATTTGAAAGTGGTGCATCAGCCCAGCAGCGAAATTTTGGCGCTCTACGAAGCACCCATGGTCTTGATTCGGCCCGACCAAATCGTGGCCTGGCGTGGTCACAACGGGCTTCAAGCACAGGCCGTACTGACCCAAGTGCTCGGGGGAAGCGCTACAGTGCGTGCCTGACACCACGAAGCCTCCTCATGAACGAACGCCTGCCCACGCCAGACAAAGACGCCATCGCCCTCCTACCACCTTTTGAGCGACTTGGGTTGGATCGAATCACCTTGGTCTGCACAGGCGCACAGGCCAGTCATGCCTACGACCAACTGACCCAGGCACGGGCTTGGGGTTTTGACACCGAGTCGAAGCCCACCTTCAAGGTTGGCGAGCAATCTGACGGACCGCACATCCTCCAGTTGTCTACAGCCGAGCGCGCTTGGGTTTTCCAGCTTCACGACACCGATTGCCGGGCTGTGGCGGCCAAGTTGCTGGCTTTGGGCGGCATTGCCAAAGCCGGTTTTGGTCTGGGCGATGACCGCAAACGCATCATCCACAAGCTGGGCATTGAGCCCCAAGGCATTCTGGAACTCAACACGGTGTTCCACCAACGTGGTTACCGCAAAGACATGGGCGTCAAAGGTGCGGTGGCGGTGCTGTTCAATCAGCGCTTTATCAAGTCCAAAAAAGCCGCCACCAGCAACTGGGCCAACGTCCACTTGAGCGAGGCACAACTGGTTTACGCCGCCAACGACGCGTATGCGGCCATTCGGGTTTGGGAAGCCTTGAAAATTTGAAAACCGTCAGTAAACCTTGAGAAGGTCCGACCAAGCCTCACACAGGAAATGCATTTAGAAATGCAAGTATTTGTCGCCACAGACCAAACTTATTCTGCTTTGATGCCGATTTCTCGGACAAGCTTGGTCCAGCGCTCCACATCACGGCGAACCAGCGCTCTGGTTTGTTCGGGGTTCAATGCCAAAGGCTTGCCGCCTGCTTTGCGGAAGGTGTCTTGCAAGTCGGCTTGAGCCATCACTTTGGCCAACTCGATGCGCAAGCGCTCTTGCACATCCATCGGTGTCTTCTTAGGCACGAAATAGCCAAACCATGACTCCAGATCCAGTTGTGCTACCCCGCTTTCCAAAATGGTTGGCACATCTGGGTGCATGGGATTGCGCTCGGTACTTGATACCGCCAGAGGCTTAACAGTTCCTGCATTGACCTGCACCCTGGCCGTCGAAGAGAGATCGAAGAAAAGGTCCACACGAGCGCCTAGCAAATCCTGATAAGCCGCTTGGGCACCTCGGTAAGGGACATGAATGAGGTTGACACCCGCCAAATGCCAAAGGGCTGCGGCCAGCACGTGTTGGCCTGAGCCATTACCTGCAGAGGCATAGTTCAGCTTGCCAGGGTTAACCTTGGCATAAGTCACCACGTCTTTCAATGAGTTGAAGGGCAGATCCTTTCGGGACATCAGGGTGTAACCGTAACTGACAGCCAAACCCACAGCTTCGAAATCTCTTAAGCTGTCATAGGACGGCTTGTCGTAAAGCCCCATGTTCAGTGCCATGTTGGAGACTGAGCCCACAAGCAGTGTGTAGCCATCTGGGTCGGCTTTAGCTGCAGCGTCGGTGCCCACCAATGTGCCCGAGCCGGGTTTGTTTTCCACCACGATGCTTTGTCCTAAAGATCTGCCCAAGCGCTCGGCCAGTGCACGGGCTACAAAGTCAAAACCACCACCGGCCGGCTGAGGCACGATGACCCGAAGTGCACGGTTGGGGTAAGCGGCCTGCCCCCATGTTGCAGGTGCCATGGCAACCAGACTGGCAGCAGGCAAAGCACGCAAGATAAGCCTTCGACGCACGGCCCAGTTTTCGACGGTTTGCTGGATCAAGGGTTCGTCATGGATGGCGTTGTTCATGGAAATCACCTCAGACTGCGGGCGGAAAGCCGACTTTTTGGGGCCACAGATTCACGAACGCGTGAACCGTGGTGCTGCCGTACAAACCCGCTTTGGTGAAAGGCTCCTCCGCCAGCCAGGCGTGCGCGGCATCACGGCTGGGGAAGTCGATTACCAACAAACTGCCCAGCATGGTTTGGCCGTCGTCGTGGGTGAATGGCCCCGCAATGGCCATGCGGTCGGCCGCAGCGGCCAAATAGGCCTTGTGTTCAGGGCGCACACGCTGGCGCATCTCTGCGTGGTTGGGTTTGTCGATCAGGATGAAGGTAAACAGCATGTCAAATTTCCATGTTCAAGCTGGGTCGGTCCGTTCAGTGTGTCGACAGATTTGCCATCCATCAAGAATGCCATGTCTTGTGGGGGACTTCGCAATACAGCGCTGGCCCAAGAGAAAACCGACGCCCTCTGCACGCGGACGTGATGATGGCCTTGCACGCCAAGCCCCCTAAAATCGGTAATGCTTCAAGCTGGCTGTTCCAGCACGACCCACCTGAACCTGCAACATGTCCGAAAACACGGTCCCCAACGACGCGACTCACTCACACTCCGCAAGCTCGGTGCTGGAGTTTGCCAACGCTTTCTGGCGCGTGCGTCGCCCCAAGCCCTTTGTGTTGGTGATTGAAGGTGAAGTCGGACGTGAAGGCACAGAGCTCAGCGACTACCTGCACGACAAATTGCTCTTGCCCGAGTGGCGCGAGGCGTTTTACAAATTGGTCGATGCCACAGGCTTGGTCATCTGCCTGAATTCGCACACCCAACACCCCACCTACCGTGATGTGCGTGGGCGCTCCAGCAAAGGGCGTCTGAGCCAAGGCGAGTACTACCACCACGACGGCTGCACAGGCCCCGTTAAACCGCGCATTGTGGAGATTCGCTGCCCCATACAGCCGCAAACCCGTGGTGTGGCCACCGCTGTGGCGCCGCACCACGATGTGGTCAAAGCCATGGTGCAAGTGTTGCCCGCCGAGTTGGCTGCCACGGCTGCGCTGGCAGAACTTGACATGAGCCTCGCCACCATCCAGCAGATGGACTATGAAGCGCTTGAGCACTTGCAAGGCCTTATCACCCGCACCGTGCGCAAAAAACTCAACGCCGAAGGCGCTCGTAGCTACTTTCGCCAAGTGGATGCCGCAGCCAATGCCTACTTTGAACCTTGGGCCTTGGGCGAAAGCCGCTTCATCGCCAATGCCAACAGTGGTGTGACCCTGCAACACCGCCGCGCCTACCAAACCGCACACACGGGAGGCGTTGCCAATGGCCACTTGGTCAAGCGCTGGACGAATGAAGAACTGTTGCTGCCCGGTCAGGTGGTGGACCATGCCTTGATCGCCGCGCTGTGCAGCGAAGAAGGTGATGAAGTGGAGCGCGCAGAGGAGTGTTACCTCGGGGCGCATTGAGCGGCTGTTCAGAGCCTGTCTCCGTGCCGCAAAAGTGACAGCTCAGCAGGCGGCACCTGCATAGAGTGCATGCAAGTTCAACCATCGAAAGACTCCCCATGTTGCCCGCATCTAACGCAGCGCCAGCCCCATCACACAAGGATGAAGACCCCGTTTGGCAAGCCAAGGTGCACTTGGCCGCCGCTTTGCGCATGGCGGTGATGCACGATTTTGACGAAGGCATCGACAACCATTTCACTGTCGTCGTGCCGGGTCGTGAAGACCAATACCTGATCTCGCCTTTTGGCGTCCACTGGTCCGAAGCCAAAGCAAGCACCATGATGGTTTTCAACGAAGCGGGTGAAACACTGGAAGGCAATGGCGTGGTGGAACTGTCAGCGCAGTCCATCCACGCCCCGGTGCACCGCCTGACCGGAGCGAAAGTGGTGCTGCACACCCACCAGCCCTGGGCACTGGCGTTGAACATGCTCAAAGCCAACCGTTTGCTGCCCGCCACCCAAACTGCGGCATTCTTTGATGGCGCCATCGCCTACGATGACCACTACACCGGGCTGGCCGCAGAATTGTCGGAGGGTGAGCGCTTGTCGCAGCTGATGACTGGCGGCAAGACGGTCCTCTTCATGAAAAACCACGGCGTGATGACGATTGGTGACACCGTGGCGCAAGCCTACCGCAGGCTCTACAAACTCGAAAAAGCCTGCCGCACCCAAGTGCTGGCCATGGGCACTGGGCAGCCCCTGAACGTGCTGACCGAATCCGTGATCCAGCGCATCAAATACCCCAGCCCGCAAGACCGCCACCCCCGAAGCGAACGCGAGCGCCTGTTTTTTGAAGCCATGATGCGGGTGATTGACCGGGTGAACCCGGGTTATGCCGACTGAGTCTTGGCGCGACGGATGGACCAGTGCCTTGGCTGGCACCGGTCCTTTGTAACGAAGATCCTTTTACTCAATCCCGAGTGATGCCTGACTCTTTCACAATCCGGTTCATCAGCTCTCGGTCCGCCAAGAAAAGTTTGTTAAAACCTTCTACGTTGAGGTAGCCCGAATCGATGCCCAATTGGTTCAAGCGGTCCCGAACCTCTTTGATGGCAATGACTTTGTTCACGGCAGAGTTGATTTTTTCAACCACGGCTGCTGGCGTTCCAGCGGGCGCCAGCAAGCCGAACCAAGATTCAAAAGTGAAACCGGGTACGCCTGATTCCGTCAGGGTTGGGATGTTGGGCAACAAAGTCGAGCGCTTGTTTGCAGTCAAGCCAATGACCCTTAAACGAGACTCTTGCAGGTAGACGCCAATACCTGCGGTCGGCACGATCACGGCGTGCCCTCGCCCGCCCATGACATCGGTTACAGCCTCTTGTGTGCCTTTGTAAGGCACATGCTGCATGTCTAAACCCGCGAACTTGGCAAAGTAGGCCATGGCCAAATGCGTCGAGCTGCCCACACCGGCCGAGTTGTAATTCAAGGCACCCTGGTTGGCTTTGGCATAACGTACAAAATCTGCCGCTGTCTTGACGGGTAGATTGGCATTGACCATCAAGATGTAGCTTTGGTTGCCAATGTTGGCCACAGGGATGAACTCTTTGACCGGATCGTAAAAAGGCCTGGCACCCATGGCTGCCGTCACAAAATGGCTGGAGGCTGCCATCAACAGGGTTTTGCCATCGGGTGCAGATCGGGCCACACCCACTGTTCCAATGGCACCACCTGCCCCGGGCTTGGCTTCAATGATCCAATTCTGATCCAGCTCTTTCCCAAGCTCTTGTTGAATGGCACGAGCAGGCATTTCCCGGGCACCGCCCGCACCAAAGGGAACAATGATGCGGCTGACACCAGCGACCGCTTGTGCCATGGCTGTATCCGTTGCAGCTGCCGCCAAAGCGGCCAAAATGAGTTTTCGGCGGTTCATGTATTGGTCATTCATAAGTAATTTTCTTTGACGACTCAGGGAGCTTCAAATCAAACGGGTGAATTCTTCAAAGAGCTCATCCACTGCGTAGGCGCGTGGAATCAACCCTTGTTCATACGAATTGCGGATCAACACCTCCAAAGCACGGCGATTGGGTTCAATGCCAAAAGGCGTTAAATCGATCGCGCTGGACTTGTTCGGTGCCATGGCTTTGCTTTCTTGCAAAACGCTGTAGATTTCACGCACCACATCTGGCCTCTCACGGCACAGTTTCACATCAATGGCCATCATGTGGTTGATGGGCAACATTTGATGGCGTGTGCTCCAAGCCTTGGCTGCTTCGTGAGGGTCAGGCAGCACAGGCTTCAAGCGGGGGTCATCAGGCAAGTCGGTGCCGATGATGGCCGCATCCAACTCACCAGCCAACAACATGTCGACGGCACTGCGGCCCTCTGGGGCGCGAATGAAGCCTGGTGGGTCAGGGAATTCGGCCAGATGGCCGTCTTCAAACGTGACCCAATCGATGTCGCGCAATGACACGCCATAGTCGTCGGCCAACACGCCCCGCACCCAAGTGACCGTGGTTTGTGCATGCGCACGGATACCAATGCGTTTGCCTTGCAATTGCGCGACCGTGACGCGTGGACGCTCTGCGTTGTAGACCAAGCAGTGGTGTTGAAAGCGCCCAGCACCCACCACAGCCGGCATCAGTGTCAGCGGTTTGCCATAAGCCTTGGCTTGCAAAAAAGTCACGAGTGCCAACTCGGCCACATCAAACTCCAAATTTCGCACGACACGTTTGAAAGCGCGGTTGGGGGTTTTGACATCGGCAAAATCAAACTCGAACAATTTGGGCACCAGCACGCCGCTTTTGAGGGCGCGCGTGTTGTCGTAATCGCCCAACAGGGTTTTCAGCTTCAAGGTGGTCATACGTCTCTCGAGGTTCAGTCCATCAGGCCAGAGTACCCAAAATCGGATACAGCGCATGCGCCGTGCGGGAAAAAATCCATTCCTGCTCTTGAGCAGTTAAGGCTGCAGTCGCCTCAAAGGCTTCTGTCAAATGGTCTTTTAATGTGCCGGCAGATGCAGGAAAGTTGGAGCCCCATGCAATTCTCTTTGCACCAAACGTGTCGACCACCTGGCGTGCAAACTGGGCCTGCGTGGATTGACCTTGCTTTGATTCACGCACATTGTGTGTCGTGAACTTGAAATGCAAATTTTCAAATCGAGACAATGCAAACAAGGCATTGGCTGCAACGTAGGGTGCGCCGCCCTCCAGTTCTGGGCGAGCGAAATGGTCAAGAAGGACGACAGCCTTGGGAAACTGCTTCAACAATGTTTCCAGTTGAGGCAACCCATCGGCACGCAACTGGACACAAATAGGGATGCCCTGCTCTTCAATGTAGCCCCACGCATGAAAAGCCCGTGGGTCATCCAGCCGCACGGAATGGTCTGCCGCCGTGTGGCCTGCAATGAAAACACGCGCACCACTGAGGCCCGCGCCGATCCAGTGCTGGATTTTGTCAATTGCGTTGTCTGCCATCATGTCCACGGAGAACACACCTGCAAAAGTAGCGGGATGCGCTGCGACGCAGGCTTGCACATAGCTGTTGTCGTGCCCATAACAAGTGGATGCTTGCACCAACACTGACTTGGCGACACCCGCTTGCTTCATGGCCGTCAACATGTCGGTGTCATTGACCGGTCGTTCTTTGGACCAATCGGACTGCTTACCCCCCATGGGGGCCAGGGGGTAACGGGCGGCATCGTCCGCAATCACATGGCTGTGCAAATCAACGATGGGCAAATGGAATGCGGTGTCAGCAGCTAGTTGGTTCATGGTCAAAGTAACTTTTTAAAGTTTGGATCATGCGTCAATCTTCATAAGTATGTAACTCAAATAAATTGGGATTAACATAAGCTTTTACTTATGAAAAAACGCTGGAACGCCCATGTCTCAACTGGATTGGTTTATCCGTGCCAACCTGAAACCCCGTCATTTGCAAATGATGGTGGCGCTGGATGATTTGCGACATTTGGGAAGGGTCGCACAAAGCCTGCATGTTTCCCAACCTGCGGTCTCTTTGGCCTTGGGGGAACTTGAAAAAGGGCTTGGTTTCAAACTGTTTGACCGAACGCCCAAGGGTGTGGTGCCCAATGCCTATGGAGAAAGTCTCATCCAGCATGCGCGGCTCATTTTGGGCAACTTGACGCAGATGCGGCACGAACTTCATGCATTGCAATCAGGGGCGTCAGGCAAAGTGCATGTAGGAGCCTTGCCTGCCATGACACCGAGTTTGTTGCCTCAAGCCTTGATTCTCTTGAAGCAACAAACGCCTTTGACCAGTGTGATCGTGCAAGAAGGTGCCATGGATTCCCTCTTGCCCGAGCTGCGCCGAGGAACCTTGGATTTGGTGGTGGGTCGCTTGGTCAACCGCAGGGGTCAAGACGATTTGGCTGAAGAGATGCTTTACGAGGGTAAAAACGTGATGGTGGTGGCTAAAGGTCATCCCTTGATTCACAAGCATGGGCTCATTTGGTCTGACCTTGCAGACTACCCTTGGGTGCTGCCCCCGATCGGGTCACTTTCGCGTGAACCCCTTGAAAACGCCTTGCAACAAAACGGCGGTAGTTTGCCCTCTGATCATTTGGAGACCTTGTCCATTCATGTCATCACCGGTTATGTGCAGCACTCTCAAGCCATCGGCTTGCTGTCCGAAGTGGTTGCACAACACTACATCAACGCAGGGGTTTTGGCTCAACTGCCTTTGAGCCTTCCAGATCCCCAACGGCCTATCGGCATGACATGGAATCGCCACAATCCTTTGACACCTGCCTTGAAAAGCTTCATGGACTGTGTGCGAAAAACCGTGAATCTGGCCCACGCTGAAATGACCGTTGAATGTTGATTGGCCTTAAAAACTGAGCCACTTTGAGAGGAATTTGCATCCAAATTTGAGCCACTTCATTGGCCTATCCTGCTCATTTTTTGAGCAAGGGTGGCCGGGAGTGATCAACGTGGGAACTTTG